>NZ_CANMYE010000057.1 GCF_947502065.1 uncultured Pseudoteredinibacter sp. | reverse complement strand
ACCGCCACTAGCGGCCACGATCTACAAGGTTTGGGTACCATCGTGGATGCGGGCTCACCGACCGGCACCATCCCTCCGGGCGTACCAGAAGAAGTTCCAGGTGCTCCAGATACGGTCACCCTCAAAGTGGTTGCGACGGACAGCGCCGGTAACATCATTGGCGATGGCAGCGAGAACGATTCCAACGAAGGCGGTGCGGCTTACTACAAAGT
>NZ_CANMYE010000056.1 GCF_947502065.1 uncultured Pseudoteredinibacter sp. | reverse complement strand
ATGCTAGAGTTGGTTGAGATGGAATTGCGTGAGCTATTGGAAACTTATGAGTTCCCAGGCGACGACACTCCAATCATTGCAGGTTCTGCGTTGATGGCTCTAAATGGCGAAGACGACAACGAGTTGGGTACTTCAGCTGTTAAGAAGTTGGTTGAGACTCTAGACGAGTACATCCCTGAGCCAGAGCGTGCTATTGACGGTGCTTTCATTCT
>NZ_CANMYE010000055.1 GCF_947502065.1 uncultured Pseudoteredinibacter sp. | reverse complement strand
GCAGGGCAGGCAATTACAGCTGCCGCATTAAACAATGCTTCAGCTAGCAACATCACAGTTAACACCCCAGAAGGTGTGCTAACCATTACCGGCTACAACTCAGCCACGGGCGAAGTCACTTACAACTACGACCCAAGTGGCACGGCTAAAGATCACAGCGGTGGGGAAGTTGTTGATAGTCTCGCAGTCGTTGTGACCGATAGCGATGGGACTACCGCTAA
>NZ_CANMYE010000054.1 GCF_947502065.1 uncultured Pseudoteredinibacter sp. | reverse complement strand
TACACCTTAAAAGACAGTGATGGCAGTTTCTCAACTACCACCGTAACCATAACTGTTACTGGCACAAGTGACGGTGCACCGACTGTCACCATCGATGACAATAACGCTGGTGCAACCGGTGACGAAAGCGTCCAAGAAGATGGCTTTGTTACTGGCAATACCTTCACCGTAAACACTCCAGACGGTTTAGGTTCGTTGAGCATTGCCGGCCAAAATATTACTGCGGC
>NZ_CANMYE010000053.1 GCF_947502065.1 uncultured Pseudoteredinibacter sp. | reverse complement strand
AACAACCGACAGCTGCTGGAGCTTGTCGTTGCGACCAAGACCTCGTCTTGATCAGGGAGGCGTATTCTACACATCCCATTTTGTTTGGCAAGTAGTTTTTTCAAACTTTTTTGCCGGAAGCTGGATAAAAATCAACAGCTTACACTAATAGTAAAAAACCCCTGCCGGATTACCGACAGGGGTTTTTTGGAATAAAAGCTTGACGATGACCTACTCTCACATGGGGAAT
>NZ_CANMYE010000052.1 GCF_947502065.1 uncultured Pseudoteredinibacter sp. | reverse complement strand
TCGCCGGTTTGCGTACCAGCAACTACACCGGTAATGGCTGCTGCATCAGCGCCATCTACATCGGCGCCACCAACATCAGCTCTAACATTACCCGTCGCATTAGTAACAGCGTCAGTTGAATCGGTATCCGCATTCGCAACTGGCGCCGTATCAGTAATTAAAATATCCAACGTGCCGTTAGCTGTCGTACCATCGCTATCAGTTACGACGACCGCCAAGCTATCAACAAC
>NZ_CANMYE010000051.1 GCF_947502065.1 uncultured Pseudoteredinibacter sp. | reverse complement strand
ATCACCGCCAGCACCACAGACTTTATCGCCAGCGATAATATCAGCCTCACTGGCGCAAGCGGCAGCTTCTCGGATAAAAATGTCGACCAAGATAAAGATGTCACCATTGCGGGCTATGGCTTAAGCGGTAGCGATGCCGGGAACTATGAGATCGCCAACAGCACTGTGGTGGTTCAAGCCGATATTACTCCGTTTGAAATCACCGCCAGCAGCACCGCTGATGATAAGAC
>NZ_CANMYE010000050.1 GCF_947502065.1 uncultured Pseudoteredinibacter sp. | reverse complement strand
ACACCCTTTGAAATCTCCGCCAGCAGCACAGCCGACGATAAAACCTATGACGGTAACGACAGCGCTAATGTGGAGCTTGCTTTAAGCGGGGTATTCGCCGGCGATACGGTAACCGTAAGCTCGGCCAGCGATACCTTTGATAACAAGGATGCGGGTGAAAATAAAACGGTTACCTCTTCTGGTGTCACCTTAGGCGGCACCGACGGCGGCAACTATGTCCTAGCTGAAAC
>NZ_CANMYE010000049.1 GCF_947502065.1 uncultured Pseudoteredinibacter sp. | reverse complement strand
TCGCCGGTTTGCGTACCAGCAACTACACCGGTAATGGCTGCTGCATCAGCGCCATCTACATCGGCGCCACCAACATCGGTGCGAACATTACCGGTTGCGTTATTGTCAGCATCAGTTGAATCGGTATCCGCATTCGCAACTGGCGCCGTATCAGTAATTAAAATATCCAACGTGCCGTTAGCGGTAGTCCCATCGCTATCGGTCACAACGACTGCCAAGCTATCAACAACC
>NZ_CANMYE010000048.1 GCF_947502065.1 uncultured Pseudoteredinibacter sp. | reverse complement strand
ATGACTGGGGTGAAGTCGTAACAAGGTAGCCCTAGGGGAACCTGGGGCTGGATCACCTCCTTAAACGATATTGTCCCACTTTGTAAGTGCTCACACGCATTGCTTGATTAGACTTTGATTTGGAATTCAGAAGAAAAATATTTCTTTGAGATATTTTTCTTCTGATTTTTACAATCAGACGTTCTTTAACAAGGTGGAAAGTAAAGTTGTAATACTGCAAATTAATTGACGAGTA
>NZ_CANMYE010000047.1 GCF_947502065.1 uncultured Pseudoteredinibacter sp. | reverse complement strand
TGATGCAGCAGCCATTACCGGTGTAGTTGCTGGCACACAAACCGGTGATATCTCCGGCGGCGTTAACACTTCAATTGCAGGTTCGCTGGGTTCCCTAACCCTACAAGCTGATGGTTCTTACACTTACACTCCTGGCGCAGGTGCGGCCGCTCTTGCTGAAGGTGCGACGGCAACAGACACGTTTAGCTACACCTTAAAAGATAGCGACGGAAGTTTCTCGACTACCACCGTAACGATTACTGT
>NZ_CANMYE010000046.1 GCF_947502065.1 uncultured Pseudoteredinibacter sp. | reverse complement strand
GCAACCGATGCTGTTACCAACGCAACCGGTAATGTTAGAACCGATGTTGGTGGTGCTGATGTGGATGGCGCCGATGTAGCAGCCATTACCGGTGTAGTTGCTGGCACACAAACCGGTGATATCTCCGGTGGTGTTAATACGGCTATTGCAGGTTCGCTGGGTTCTCTAACCCTTCAAGCTGATGGTTCTTACACTTATACCCCAGGTGCTGGTGCCGCTGCATTGGCTGAAGGTGCAACGGCAACAGA
>NZ_CANMYE010000045.1 GCF_947502065.1 uncultured Pseudoteredinibacter sp. | reverse complement strand
ACCGGTACAGCCGCCGATAAAATCTACGACAGCACTCGTGATGCCGACATCACCGCCAGCACCACAGACTTTATCGCCAGCGATAATATCAGCCTCACTGGCGCAAGCGGCAGCTTCTCGGATAAGAATGTCGACCAAGATAAAGATGTCACCATTGCGGGCTATGGCTTAAGCGGTAGCGATGCCGGCAACTATGAGATCGCCAACAACACGGTGGTGGTTCAAGCGGATATCACACCCTTTGAAATCTCCGCCAGCAG
>NZ_CANMYE010000044.1 GCF_947502065.1 uncultured Pseudoteredinibacter sp. | reverse complement strand
GAAGGTGCAACGGCAACAGACACGTTTAGCTACACCTTAAAAGATGCGGACGGAAGCTTCTCAACCACAACAGTTGTGATCACGGTAACTGGCACTACCGATGGTGCGCCAAGCGTTACGATTGATGACAATAACGCTGGTGCAACTGGAGATGAAAGCGTTGCCGAAGATGGCAATACAACTGGTAATACATTTACGATCAGTGCGCCGGATGGTTTAGGTTCATTGAGCATTGCAGGGCAGGCAATTACAGCTGCCGCATT
>NZ_CANMYE010000043.1 GCF_947502065.1 uncultured Pseudoteredinibacter sp. | reverse complement strand
GGTCGCTTCGGCACTTGGCGTGCGAGGCGTACCGCCCACAGTGACACCGGTGGTGGTGTCCACATTTTCAAACTGAGAAGCACCGGCGCCTACGCCCGCGATGGTGGCCGTAAAGGTCTCATCATCGAAGTCCGCATCTTGTGCCGTTGGAACGGTCACGGTTGTGGTGCTATCACCCGCCGATACAGTCACGGTTTGTGCGGTTGCGGTGTAGTCACCGTCTTCCGCAGTACCGTTCGCAAACACCACGTTCACTTCCATATC
>NZ_CANMYE010000042.1 GCF_947502065.1 uncultured Pseudoteredinibacter sp. | reverse complement strand
GGCAACAGCTTCACCATTAGTACGCCTGATGGTTTGGGTTCCCTAAGCATTGCCGGCCAAAATATTACAGCGGCTGCTCTTAATAACGCTTCAACAAGTAACATCACCGTTAATACACCTGAAGGTGTGCTAACCATTACCGATTACAACTCCGCAACAGGTGAGGTCACATACAACTACGATCCAAGCGGTACAGCTAAAGATCACAGTGGTGGCGAAGTTGTTGATAGCTTGGCGGTCGTCGTAACTGATAGCGATGGTACGACAGCTAA
>NZ_CANMYE010000041.1 GCF_947502065.1 uncultured Pseudoteredinibacter sp. | reverse complement strand
AGCAGATCACCGTGACTGGCACAGCGGCCGATAAAGTCTACGACAGCACCCGCGATGCCGACATTACCGCAAGTACTACCGACTTTATCGCCACTGATAATATTAGCCTCACTGGCGCTAGCGGCAGCTTCTCGGATAAAAACGTCGATTACAACAAAGATGTCACCATCGGAGGTTATAGCTTAAGCGGCACCGACGCCGGCAACTATGAGATCGCCAACAACACGGTGGTGGTTCAAGCGGATATCACACCCTTTGAAATCTCCGCCAGCAG
>NZ_CANMYE010000040.1 GCF_947502065.1 uncultured Pseudoteredinibacter sp. | reverse complement strand
ACTACCACCGTAACGATTACTGTTACTGGCACAAGTGATGGCGCACCAACTGTCACCATCGATGACAATAACGCTGGTGCAACCGGTGACGAAAGTGTTGCCGAAGATGCCAATACAGCTGGTAATACATTTACGATCAGTACGCCTGATGGTTTAGGTTCGTTGAGTATTGCAGGCCAAAGTATTACAGCGGCCGCTTTAAATAACGCTTCAACAAGTAACATCACAGTTAACACCCCAGAAGGTGTACTAACCATTACCGACTTCAACTCAGCC
>NZ_CANMYE010000039.1 GCF_947502065.1 uncultured Pseudoteredinibacter sp. | reverse complement strand
CCAGATCCAACACCGAACCCTGGTCCTGAAGATACCGTGTTTGCGGTGATCGACAGCAATGGTCCGGTAACGGAAGGTGCAGATTCTGTCTTTACCGTATCGCTGTTTGATGTAAACGGTAACCCTGTGACTGTTACCTCCGATATGGAAGTGAACGTAGTGTTCGCAAACGGTACCGCGGAAGACGGTGACTACACTGCAACTGCACAGACCGTGACCATCACCAATGGCAACAGCCAGACCACAGTAACGGTTCCAACCGCGCAAGACGCTGACTTTGA
>NZ_CANMYE010000038.1 GCF_947502065.1 uncultured Pseudoteredinibacter sp. | reverse complement strand
GCACCGTCACTTGTGCCAGTAACAGTTATGGTTACGGTGGTAGTTGAGAAACTGCCATCACTGTCTTTTAAGGTGTAACTAAACGTGTCTGTTGCCGTAGCTCCTTCAGCCAATGCTGCCGCACCAGCGCCAGGAGTGTAAGTGTAAGAACCACCCGCTTGTAGGGTTAGCGAACCGAGCGAGCCCGAGATTGCTGTATTTACACCACCGGAAATATCACCGGTTTGTGTACCCGCAACTACACCGGTAATGGCGGCCGCATCAGCGCCATCTACATCAGCACCGCTAGCATCGGTGCGGACATTACC
>NZ_CANMYE010000037.1 GCF_947502065.1 uncultured Pseudoteredinibacter sp. | reverse complement strand
GAAGTTGTTGATAGCTTGGCGGTCGTCGTAACTGATAGCGATGGTACGACAGCTAACGGCACGTTGGATATTTTAATTACCGATACGGCACCAGTTGCGAATGCTGATACAGATGCAACCGATGCTGTTACCAGCGCAACCGGTAATGTTAGAACCGATGTTGGTGGTGCCGATGTGGATGGCGCCGATGCAGCAGCCATTACCGGTGTAGTTGCGGGTACACAAACCGGTGATATCTCCGGCGGCGTTAACACTTCAATTGCAGGTTCGCTGGGTTCCCTAACCCTTCAAGCTGATGGTTCTTACAC
>NZ_CANMYE010000036.1 GCF_947502065.1 uncultured Pseudoteredinibacter sp. | reverse complement strand
ATGGCGATTGGGCAGATCAAGGTAACAGACATCTGAATGTTGTCACCTGGCATTACCATCTCAACGCCTTCTGGCAATTCACATGCACCCGTTACGTCAGTAGTACGGAAGTAAAACTGTGGACGGTAGCCTTTAAAGAATGGAGTGTGACGACCGCCTTCATCTTTAGACAGTACGTAAACCTCACCTTCAAACTTGGTGTGTGGGTTGATAGAACCCGGAGCTGCCAATACCTGACCACGCTCAACTTCGTCACGCTTAGTACCACGTAGTAGTACACCAACGTTCTCACCAGCACGACCTTCGTCTAGCAACTTACGGAACATCTC
>NZ_CANMYE010000035.1 GCF_947502065.1 uncultured Pseudoteredinibacter sp. | reverse complement strand
TTGGATATTTTAATTACCGATACGGCACCAGTTGCGAATGCTGATACAGATGCAACCGATGCTGTTACCAACGCAACAGGTAATGTTAGAACTGATGTTGGCGGTGCCGATGTAGATGGCGCTGATGCAGCAGCCATTACCGGTGTAGTTGCTGGCACACAAACCGGTGATATCTCCGGCGGCGTTAACACTTCAATTGAAGGTTCGCTCGGTTCGCTAACCCTTCAAGCTGATGGTTCTTACACTTACACTCCTGGTGCAGGTGCGGTCGCTCTTGCTGAAGGTGTAACAGCCACCGACACGTTTAGCTACACCTTAAAAGACAGTGATGGCAG
>NZ_CANMYE010000034.1 GCF_947502065.1 uncultured Pseudoteredinibacter sp. | reverse complement strand
AAATTGTAATCACCGTCCGCTAAGGCTTCAGCGGCCGTTGGGGTGTAGCTCCAATTACCCTGACCATCACTGGTGGTTTCAAACAACTTCGTACCACCATTGGCTGGGTCACCATCGTAAATGCGGATGGTCGCATTTTTAGGACCGGTACCGGTAATGGTCGGACGGTCATCATTGGTGATGCCATTGTGGGCAATGGTTTCGTCTGCACCACCGGCTACCGCTGGAACATCATCAATCACACTCACAATGCTCGGCGCACCCGGTGTCGCCGTATCAATATCAAACTCTAAAGGATCGGTCTCGTTCGATTCGTTGCCCGCTTTATCAACCACCTTCGCCGA
>NZ_CANMYE010000033.1 GCF_947502065.1 uncultured Pseudoteredinibacter sp. | reverse complement strand
AACACGGTATCTTCAGGACCAGGGTTCGGTGTTGGATCTGGGTGTGGACCTGGGCCTGGAGGTGTACCTGGGCTGGTTTCATCGTGGATGGTGGTTTCCACATTGTCCGTGCTGTTGGTGACCGCTTCATAAGCCGTGGTAATCGCGCCAGCAATGGTGCTGTTTGCACCCAAACTCACGTTGTAGGTTTCTTCATCGTCCGAGATCAGATCGTCGGTCGCGTCCACCTGGAACACTTGGCCAATGGTCACGTTCTGAGTAGCGTTGTCGTAATCCGCAGCGCTGGCAGTGCCACCGCCAAAGGTAACATCAACAGTGCCCGCCGCTGGGCTGGCAATTTCATTACCGGCTGGATCCAAAGCGATCACTTTGTAGTAAGCCGCACCGCCTTCGTTGGAATCGTTCTCGCTGC
>NZ_CANMYE010000032.1 GCF_947502065.1 uncultured Pseudoteredinibacter sp. | reverse complement strand
TGGTTGAGAAGCTTCCGTCCGCATCTTTTAAGGTGTAGCTAAACGTGTCTGTTGCCGTTGCACCTTCAGCAAGAGCGACCGCACCTGCGCCAGGAGTGTAAGTGTAAGAACCATCAGCTTGAAGGGTTAATGAACCGAGCGAACCTGCAATAGCCGTATTAACACCGCCGGAGATATCACCGGTTTGTATTCCAGCAACTACGCCAGTAATGGCTGCTGCATCGGCGCCATCTACATCCGCACCACCAACATCGGTTCTAACATTACCGGTTGCGTTGGTAACAGCGTCAGTTGAATCGGTATCAGCATTCGCAACCGGAGCCGTGTCAGTAATTAAAATATCTAAAGTACCGTTAGCTGTCGTACCATCGCTATCAGTTACGACGACCGCCAAGCTATCAACAACTTCGCCACCACTGTGATCTTT
>NZ_CANMYE010000031.1 GCF_947502065.1 uncultured Pseudoteredinibacter sp. | reverse complement strand
GGTCACGTTGACCACGGTAAAACAACTCTAACTGCGGCTCTAACTCGCGTTTGTGCGGAAGTATGGGGCGGCGACGCTGTTGCATTTGACGGTATCGACAATGCACCAGAAGAGCGTGAGCGCGGTATTACCATCGCTACTTCACACGTTGAGTATGACTCTCCAAGCCGTCACTACGCACACGTAGACTGCCCAGGTCACGCCGACTACGTTAAGAACATGATTACTGGTGCTGCTCAGATGGACGGCGCTATCTTGGTATGTGGTGCGACTGACGGTCCTATGCCTCAGACTCGTGAGCACATCCTATTGTCTCGTCAGGTAGGTGTACCTTACATCGTAGTATTCCTAAACAAAGCTGACTTGTTGGCTGAAGACTGTGGCGGCGTTGATTCTGAAGAATACGCTGAGATGCTAGAGTTGGTTGAGATGGAATTGCGTGAGCTATTGGAAACTTATGAGTTCCCAGGCGACGACACTCCAATCAT
>NZ_CANMYE010000030.1 GCF_947502065.1 uncultured Pseudoteredinibacter sp. | reverse complement strand
GCCGGCAACTATGAGATCGCCAACAACACGGTGGTGGTTCAAGCGGATATCACACCCTTTGAAATCTCCGCCAGCAGCACAGCCGACGATAAAACCTATGACGGTAACGACAGCGCTAATGTGGAGCTCGCTTTAAGCGGGGTGTTCGCCGGCGACACGGTTACCGTAAGCTCCGCCAGCGATACCTTTGATGATAAGAATGCGGGTAATAACAAAACAGTCACCTCTGCTGGTGTGACCTTAGGTGGCATCGATGGCGGCAACTATGCCTTAGCCGAAACCACGCTCACCGATACAGCCGACATCTTTAGAAAAGACGTCACGGTTACCGCATCTGTTGAAAACAAAGTTTATGACGGCAGTACTGTAGCCGATTTTGATATCGACAGCAGCGGCACCATTATTAGCAGCGATGACGTCACCATTGCGGGCAGCGATGCTAACTTCAGTGATAAGAACGTAGGCCAGGGTAAAACCGTCACCTTCGGCAATCTCGTCATCAGTGGTGACGATAAAGACAATTACAACATCACTATCGCTAATACCG
>NZ_CANMYE010000029.1 GCF_947502065.1 uncultured Pseudoteredinibacter sp. | reverse complement strand
ACTTTGGCACTGCCCACAATTAACGGCGTGGTGTCATTGGTTTTACCACCTTCGTTAATGTCTTCGGTGGTACCTGGCGCTTCACCTGGACGCGGAACATTGTCCACCGCTTTATCAATCGTGACCGTGACCGCACTGGTATCCACAATAAAGCTCAATGGATTACCCGGCGCGCTTGGCCCATTACCTGCCTCATCTATCAAGGCAATTTCAACGCTGTGCTCACCATCAGGCAAGGCCGGATCTGGGGTGTAATTCCAGTTACCCTGATCATCAACATCGACCGTCTCTCGACGCTCCTCTGGCGTGCCCTGATCAATGATCACTACCACTTTACCGTTCGGTACATCTACCGTACCGTGCAACAATGGCTTCGCATCATCGGTCGTATCGCCTTCGTTGATCGGCCCTTTCTGCTGGCCTTGATCATCTTCAGCTTTTAAGGTGCCCGCCGCCGTATCCGGTGGATTCGGTATGCTCGTATCCACCTCAATACTGTACGGTCCAGTTAACGGACTCTCTTGACCGTTCGCCGCTTTGGCATCCGCATAAAAATTGTAATCACCGTCCGCTAAGGCTTCAGCGGCCGTTGGGGTGTAGCTCCAATTACCCTGACCATCACTGGTGGT
>NZ_CANMYE010000028.1 GCF_947502065.1 uncultured Pseudoteredinibacter sp. | reverse complement strand
ATGACTGGGGTGAAGTCGTAACAAGGTAGCCCTAGGGGAACCTGGGGCTGGATCACCTCCTTAAACGATATTGTCCCGCTTCGTAAGTGCTCACACGCATTGCTTGATTAGACTGATTGCAGTGATGGTCCAGGTGACCTTGGGCCGGCATAAGACGCAAGTTTTATAGGCCTGTAGCTCAGCTGGTTAGAGCGCACCCCTGATAAGGGTGAGGTCGGCAGTTCAAGTCTGCCCAGGCCTACCAAATTTCCGTTATGCTTCGTTGAATCACCGCTCATGTGCTAGACGCACACTACGCGCTGATTCGCCTCGCCTAACGAAATTTAGAATTTTCTCTTTATTACTTCTTATCTTTCCAATCTTGAAAAGAAACGAAATCAATAGAAGAAAATTTAACGCCGAGATTTTTTCGATTGAGTTGCAGCAACGCGGCCAAGCGGAAAAAGATCAAGTTAAAGGGGGCTATAGCTCAGCTGGGAGAGCGCTTGGTTTGCATCCAAGAGGTCTGCGGTTCGATCCCGCATAGCTCCACCATTTCTTCTCTTCTTGAAGAAGGTGGTAAACAAGCATCTTAAAGTTGAAATAATCACTGCAAAGTAGAGTTCAGAACTAAGTTCTTTCTCGATTGAATAAACGATTCAATGGGAAATGATTTACTTCTGATTTTTACAATCAGACGTTCTTTAACAAGGTGGAAAGTAAAGTTGTAATACTGCAAATTAATTGACGAGTA
>NZ_CANMYE010000027.1 GCF_947502065.1 uncultured Pseudoteredinibacter sp. | reverse complement strand
CCAAGTTGGTTCGCGCCTCAAGCTTACCGCTTTGGTGGTAAGCTGGAGAAGGCTCAATAAGTATCAAGTCAAAGCACAAGGACTTGGAAAAGCTGTCACTTTTTTTGTTCCAAAAAATCCGCCATCTTTACCAAGCCGGTGTTTGAGGCGTTAGGCATACAAGAAATGGTTGACCCGAATTTGAAATCCGTTGCTTTGGTAAAAAAAGAGACAGGAGAGACGATCTCAAATATACGGCTCATTCTTGATGTAATGAATGGTAGCGCTGATGATGCTATTGAGATAATTCAAAGATTTCACATGCAAGGCCAAGCAGACTTCAAGAAGACACTAGCCGAAAATTACTCATTAGGTGCGCCATTAACGCTAGAGAGAATTGATGCAGCCGAGAAAAAGTTAGGCTACATACTGCCAAACTCATATAAAAAAATGCTTTTGAACCAAAATGGTGTAATTTTAGAAAACGATTGTATTCGAGTTACTGAAGAAACCTCATGGGCTGAGGATCATGTATGTGTTCAGAGTATATTGGGAATCGGTGAGTACAATGGACTCGGCTTAGAAGAACAAAACACAAAAGAATATTGTGAAAGCTGGGGGTATCCCAATATAGGGTTAGTGATTTGTGATACACCTACCGCCGGTCATACAGTTGTCATGCTTGATTACACATCAAAGGATGATACTGGAGAGCCTTCAGTGGTTTTTGTTGATCTAAAGCGCAGGCATCATGAATTCAATGTTGTAAAACTCGCTGACAACTTTAATGCATTCATGGAAAATTTAGTTTCTAGCGAGGAGTTTGACTGTGCCTAACACATATGAGCCATTAACCAGTCAATAGGCAATAAGGTACCCGCCAGTGCTCTGGGTGGAAGTTTTTATATTT
>NZ_CANMYE010000026.1 GCF_947502065.1 uncultured Pseudoteredinibacter sp. | reverse complement strand
AACGGCACGTTGGATATTTTAATTACCGATACGGCACCAGTTGCGAATGCTGATACAGATGCAACCGATGCTGTTACTAATGCGACGGGTAATGTTCGCACCGATGTTGGCGGCGCCGATGTAGATGGTGCAGACGCTGCTGCGATTACCGGTGTAGTTGCTGGTACGCAAACCGGCGATATCTCCGGCGGCGTTAACACTTCAATTGCAGGTTCGCTCGGCTCGCTAACCCTTCAAGCTGATGGTTCTTACACTTACGCTCCAGGTGTTGGTGCGGCCGCACTAGCAGAAGGTGCAACAGCGACAGACACGTTCAGTTATACCTTAAAAGATTCAGACGGAAGTTTTTCTACCACTACCGTAACGATTACTGTTACTGGCACAAGTGATGGTGCACCTACTGTCACCATTGATGACAATAATGCTGGTGCAACTGGCGATGAAAGTGTCGTTGAAGATGGGAATGTTTCGGGCAACAGCTTCACCATTAGTACGCCTGATGGTTTGGGTTCCCTAAGCATTGCCGGTCAAAATATTACAGCGGCCGCGCTGAACAACGCTTCAACTAGTAACATCACCGTTAATACGCCAGAAGGTGTACTAACCATTACCGATTACAACTCGGCGACAGGTGAGGTCACCTACAACTACGATCCAAGTGGCACGGCCAAAGATCACAGCGGCGGGGAGGTGGTTGATAGCTTAGCTGTCGTCGTAACCGATAGCGATGGCACCACTGCTAACGGTACTTTAGATATACTAATTACCGATACAGCGCCCGTTGCCAATGCGGATACGGATTCAACCGATGCAGACAATAACGCAACGGGTAATGTCCGCACCGATGCTAGCGGTGCTGATGTAGATGGCGCTGATGCGGCCGCCATTACCGGTGTAGTTGCGGG
>NZ_CANMYE010000025.1 GCF_947502065.1 uncultured Pseudoteredinibacter sp. | reverse complement strand
CCAGGTACCACCGAAGACATTAACGAAGGTGGTAAAACCAATGACACCACGCCGTTAATTGTGGGCAGTGCCAAAGTGGGTGCTGAGGTGACGTTGGAGGTCAATGGCCAAACCTATGGACCGGTTACCGCTGATGGCAGCGGTTTGTGGCAGATTCAAATTCCAGATACTGATGCATTGCCAGAAGGTGAGGTTAAGTTTAAGGCGACGGCCAAAGATGCAGCGGGCAATGATGTCGACGTTGAGTTTACGATTGAGATCGACACAACGGCTAATGCCGTGCCTGTGATTAACGATGCCGATGACAATGTGGGTGAGGTTCAGGCTAAGTTGAATCACGGTGATCATACCGATGACAACACTCCACAAATTAATGGTACAGGCACAGCGGGTGAGACGATCCGGATTTACAAAGACGGAAGTTTTATTGCTGAAGTGACAGTGCAGCCGGACAACAGTTGGACGTATACGCCAACAGATGCTTTGCCAGAAGGTGAGCATGTGTATACGGCGAGCAGTGTGGATGATGTGGGTAATGAGTCGGCGCAAACACCGCCGTTCTCGATTACGGTTGATCGCACATCGCCAGACGATATTACCGGCTTCATGGGTTATGACGATGTAGGTTTGGTGCAAAGCGAAATCAACGATGGGGACACCATTGATGATGCGACGCCGACGTTCAGTGGTGAAGTGAACGGTGCGGAAGTGGCGATGGGTTCGACGGTGACGGTGATCATCCGAGATGCCAATGACAATGTGGTGCAGACCATCGAAGGCGTGGTGTTGGTTGCGGGTGCGAATCCGGGTGATCCAGCTACGTGGAGTACGGACCCGAGCCCGGCCTTGGGCAACGGTAGCTATAAAGTCTCGGCGAAGGTGGTTGATAAAGCGGGCAACGAATCGAACGAGACCGATCCTTTAGAGTTTGATATTGATACGGCGAC
>NZ_CANMYE010000024.1 GCF_947502065.1 uncultured Pseudoteredinibacter sp. | reverse complement strand
CTTGATACTTATTGAGCCTTCTCCAGCTTACCACCAAAGCGGTAAGCTTGAGGCGCGAACCAACTTGGAGAAGACTTATGCAATTCTACAACAATTCTCACCCATATTACTGCGGTATCGATTTACACGCCAGATCATTATATGTCTGTATTTTAGATGATCAAGGCGACACTGTTTTACATAAAAACATTTCCGCCAAACCAAAAGCCTTGCTTCAGCTTCTTGAACCTTATATTGGTAACATCATTGTTGGCGTAGAGTGTATGCATTGTTGGTATTGGGTTGCTGACTGGTGCGAGGATAATCACATAGATTTTGTACTTGGCCATGCTCTCTACATGAAAGCCATACATGGGGGTAAAGCCAAGAACGATAAAATCGACTCATTTAAAATAGCTAAATTGCTCAAAGGTGGAAATTTCCCCGTCGCCTACCATTACCCCAGAGCTATGCGAGCCACTCGAGATTTGATGCGCCGCCGTATGCACATTGTTCGCCATGGCGCACAATTAAAGGCTCATATTAAAAACACCGGCAGTCAGTATAACCATCCGCCCAACGCTCTAAACTTACGCTACCTTGGTGCTCGCGAAAAAATGAGAAATCGTTTTACCGATGCTTCCGTGCAGGCCAGCATTGATTTAGACCTAAACTTAATCGATACATTCAATAAAGAGCTCGCCAGGGTAGAATGGCATATTAAAAAGCACGCCAAGCAGCATAAAGCAACTGATTTTCATATACTCAAAAGCATCTCTGGTGTTGGTGATATTTTAGCCCTAACCATTCTTTATGAGATTGGCGATATAAAACGCTTTGAAAGTGTTCAACGGTTCGCGTCTTACAGCCGGCTTATAAAGTGCAAGGCTGAATCAGCGGGTAAGACCTACGGCACACAGGGTAATAAAATTGGTAACGCACATCTTAAGTGGGCTTTCTCAGAAGCCGCCATTCTGTATTTACGCAATAATGATTGTGCTAAGGAATATATAAAAACACTCGAAAAACGCATGCCCAAAAGCAAAGCGTTATCCGCTCTCGCCCACAAACTAGGGCGATCTATTTATTATATGCTCAAAAATCAAGCGGTGTTTGATGAAGCGAAATTCATGAGGGCTTAAGTCGCAGCTGCTTGCGAGCTCTACGTCTAACTAACCATACAGCGACAAATGACGATACGGTGTAACTAAATACTTTATGGTACTTGATACCAAGCACCGCAGTATCTATTGCAATACGCAAAGGTTCGTCGCCTTGATTAGACGCAAGCAGTTTGCGCATTATTGTTTTGAATTAACACGTTTGCACCTTGCTAAGCCTGAAACTAACTGGATGAAAGAACCAGCCCCTTGAATAGAGCTAGCGAAGGTTAATCGATAAATGTCTAGTGCCCCCGGCATCATTATGGATCGATGAAAGACTGGGCTTGGGTGAGACCCTATAAGAGAGCCTCAATATGTGTTTACCGCAAGCGTTTTTATGACGGTTCA
>NZ_CANMYE010000022.1 GCF_947502065.1 uncultured Pseudoteredinibacter sp. | reverse complement strand
TTTTTGTTTTTATTGGGTTCATTTGTGCGGCATCGATCCTTGTTCGATTGATTCAGCCCATCCATGGGCTTCACCCTCTGGGTCGCTATCGCGATCCAAAACGACTCCTGTCGTTTTGTCCGCCTCCGGGCACCATACATTGAAAAGGCTCATCTTTGGATGGGCCTTTTTTGTTTTTATCAGGGTCAGCTGAGCGGCATCGAACCTTGTTCGATTGATTCGCCCCATCCATGGGGCTCACCCTGCGGGTCGCTACCGCGATCCAAAACGACTCCTGTCGTTTTGTCCGCCTCCGGGCACCATACATATACTCTGCTAGATCAGAGACTTAAGAAGCTAGGCGATGACCTGGCTTTTTTTATGCCCACCTGTAAAATCACACTTAAATAACACCTATGGATAAACCACCAGCAGGATGCATAAATGGCTAACACCGCAAAGAGACTGATGGCATTTGCAGGGGCAATTGCAATCATTGTTTTCAGTGACATATTGATAGAGAAGTATCGATCTCTTTCTGCCAAGGAGATAAAAGCAATAATTAGCCAATCATTTTATGCAATTGACCCTGCCACCAAAGAAAAGCTAGATTACTTTCGAAAAAAGAATGAAAACTCAGAAAACTCAAAGTTCGAAAACGATCTGCTGAGAAAGTGGGTTGTGAGCGAAACCAGCGACCAAAACCTATTAACAGCGAGCCGCGCAGCTATAAAGGCAGTAGGCAGCGTAGATCAATCTTTATTGTTTAACCCTGACAGACTAATAGAAATAAGTGTCAACAATGAGGGCGACATAAAGAAGAAGGGCGTGGAAGTATCATTTACAAAGAAAATATATGGCCTTTACTCAATCATGGATGAAGACGGGATTGTGGAAACAGGTAGACTAGAAAAAACTATCGAGCTTGGCGATATAAAAGGGTTAACCAGTAAGAGCGTATGGATCTGGGCAGGAAGAGAAACCAACTGGACAAATGAAGACGAAGTGATTTTGAGGCACGATGGAGGGATAGGTGAAACAAGAATCGAAGAAAACCCATTTCGGTCCGAAAGCACAAAATACAGCGGCTTCATATCATTCAGAGAATGGGTGTGGTTTTCTATTGGATTAATGTTGAGCGTTATTATCAACCTGTCATTCCCCAAGAAGGACCACGAAGACACATCCGCTTGCTAATAAAAGGCCAGCAACTGAAAAAGGGGCCAACTCACGAATACAGCGTAAATGAAAGTTAGACAAATGCGAAAACGCATTGTCATTTTAACGTCAAAGTGGCTCACCAATAGCCAGCCACTCTGCATACTAAACTTAGATAATATCTACAAGATCACTTTCAGTTTTAATCTCAGGTAGTTCGCTTATTGCATCATTCCAAACTAGAACATCAGGTGCATCGCTGCTGGTTTGGGAATCTGCTTCTAGAGACTTAACATTTACTGATTTAGTTTCTAAGGCTTTTGGTAATAAGGCATCTAGGCTTTGCTCTGACTTATCGAGCGCCAGTACATCTTGTAGCTCAACGGCATAAGAAGGCTCGTCGCTAGAGGCGAAATTAAACTCTGCGGCTGAATCCGCAGCTGGCGATTCACTTAACAGAAGATCATCTTGCTCGGCCAATAAGCCCCCTGCTGTGGTTTTACTCTTGCCGGTACTTTGAGAGCTCTCTTGAACATCATCAATGGCATCTTGCTGCGCTTGCTCCGGCGCTTTTTTCAACGGTGAAGCAGATACATTTTGTGTATCAAAAATGGAAACCGTTAAAGTGCCAGTGCTGCTTTGCGTATCCACCACTGTGCCATTTGCAGTTTCGTTTACCACCGCAGTCACTTCCAGATCGTAATCAACTGTTGCGCCATTGGCTGCACTATTGGTGCTGCGCACAAATAGGTTATTTAGATCGGCACTGCTGATATCTACGCTGTTGTTCCCACCACCTGCGGTGAATAGCAAGGTATTGCCGTCATACACTTCCCAACCATCTGGAATATTCCCCAGCGTGATGGAAGCAATTGATTCTGAACCATCGGTATCCTGCAACTGAACAGAGATCCCCGAGAGCTTAATCTTTGCGCCCTCTCCGCCTTTGTTCAACTCAATCGGATAGTAGCCGCCAACATTAGTATTGTGATTGGCGTTGCCTGCTGTAGGCCCTGGTACAAACTCTGAGTATTGTGCGCCGGTTGCCTCCAGGGTATCGACATCCCTGAATACAACTACATTGCTGTTACTTAAAGCTTGCGGCCCGCCACCATCAAGGTGAATACGAATTGAAAAATCACCCGGCCCTGAATGGTTGTAAACGTAAGTTTCCAAGGTGTAGTAGCCCGTAGCTGAGACGGTGTAAGTACCAGCAGCTGTATAAGAACCAGCACCCTGTGAGACAGTTTGAGCCGTCGCTGTATTGTAAGGCCCCCATGTATTACCACTAGTATGGAGCAACACATTCCCACCGAGTTCTATTTTAACTGCATCATCCATATATCCAGAGAAAGAAACGGTTTGCCCTGCCTCTAGGTAAATTAATGAAGTAACTTTCTGCAGCTGTCTCGCACCAATATCGGTTGCGCCGTTATTTCCGGAGGCATTATAAGGCTGAGCTGGTGTACTTACAGTTCCGTTTAAACCAGCACTAATGTTTTCCAGCTGATTACCTGCTTGCGGGCCTGTGGCCGCGTTATTGTAAACCTCTCGAGTAAATCGATCAGAGCTAGGAATTTCGACCAGATCGATATGCTGGTTATTGCCGCTGTTGTAATTCACCAGGGACGTATCGATCAATGCGGGATCTGCATCTGGAGTAACATCTACGGTGAAGCTCGCAGGTGCAGCACTCCACGCGTTGCCATCATTTACACTGAAAGTAAACGATGCGTAGTCTGCTTGTTGATCACCCGTGCCACTGCCACCATAAGCATCCGATCCAGATTCATGCTGATCAGGAACAAATTGAAGGCCTGTATTTGGCGCCGTCGTATTATTTAATTCTGCGGCGGTAATAACCTGCCCAGCTGCAACGGCAACACCGTTGAGCATCAATGTTCCATCAGCAGGCAAGGAATCAATTCGTACCGAGGACAATTGATCGCCAGTATCAACATCCGTAAAGCCAAAATCGGAAACGCCAAGTTGAATTGCCACATCCTCATTACCCGACTTGGAACTGGCAACAGCTTGCGGCCCTTGATTTGTACCGGTTACAGTAATCGTAATGGTCGTTGTTGAGAAACTGCCATCCGCATCTTTTAAGGTGTAGCTGAATGTATCTGTCGCACTCACACCCAGCGCCAAAGATTCAGCCGCAACACTTGGTGTGTAGGTGTACGAACCATCAGCCTGAAGGGTTAGCGAACCGAGTGAACCAGCAATTGGAGTATTCACACCACCAGAGATATCACCGGTTTGTGTGCCCGCAACTACACCGGTAATGGCGGCCGCATCAGCGCCATCTACATCAGCACCGCTAGCATCGGTGCGGACATTACC
>NZ_CANMYE010000021.1 GCF_947502065.1 uncultured Pseudoteredinibacter sp. | reverse complement strand
CCGACAGGGGTTTTTTGGAATAAAAGCTTGACGATGACCTACTCTCACATGGGGAATCCCCACACTACCATCGGCGCTGAGTCGTTTCACTTCTGAGTTCGGGATGGGATCAGGTGGTTCCAACTCGCTATGGTCGTCAAGCAAACTTGGATGGCCGGCTTAAGTCTTATCTCATTTCATATGAGGGCTCGTACCTAACCAAATAGGGTGGTGGAAGTACTTCTTACGAAGTCCGAATCACTAGCAGTTACACTGCGCAGTCATTCGTAAAGTTGTATATAAACAAATTAATTGTGTATGTGTTCAGTCTATCTAGACTCTCTTACCATACCCATCCTCAGCTACCCATAGGGCATAAACACACTCAGTAGCCTCAGTTATATGGTCAAGCCTCACGGGCAATTAGTACTGGTTAGCTCAACGCCTTACAACGCTTCCACACCCAGCCTATCAACGTCGTAGTCTTCAACGGCCCTTTAGGGGAATTAAATTCCCAGGGAAAACTTATCTTGAAGGAGGCTTCCCGCTTAGATGCTTTCAGCGGTTATCCCGTCCGAACGTAGCTACCGGGCAATGCCATTGGCATGACAACCCGAACACCAGAGGTTCGTCCACTCCGGTCCTCTCGTACTAGGAGCAGCTCTTCTCAATTTTCCAACGCCCACGGCAGATAGGGACCGAACTGTCTCACGACGTTCTAAACCCAGCTCGCGTACCACTTTAAATGGCGAACAGCCATACCCTTGGGACCGGCTTCAGCCCCAGGATGTGATGAGCCGACATCGAGGTGCCAAACACCGCCGTCGATGTGAACTCTTGGGCGGTATCAGCCTGTTATCCCCGGAGTACCTTTTATCCGTTGAGCGATGGCCCTTCCATACAGAACCACCGGATCACTATGACCTACTTTCGTACCTGATCGACGTGTCAGTCTCTCAGTCAAGCACCCTTATGCCATTGCACTAAACTCATGATTTCCGACCATGATTAGGGTACCTTCGTGCTCCTCCGTTACTCTTTGGGAGGAGACCGCCCCAGTCAAACTACCCACCAGACACTGTCTGCAATCCCGATAAGGGACCTACGTTAGAACCTCAAACATACCAGGCTGGTATTTCAAGATTGGCTCCACTTAATCTAGCGACTAAGTTTCAAAGCCTCCCAGCTATCCTACACAAGTAGGCTCAAAGTTCAGTGTCAAGCTGTAGTAAAGGTTCACGGGGTCTTTCCGTCTAGCCGCGGGAACACAGCATCTTAACTGCGAGTTCAATTTCACTGAGTCTCGGGTGGAGACAGCGTGGCCATCATTACGCCATTCGTGCAGGTCGGAACTTACCCGACAAGGAATTTCGCTACCTTAGGACCGTTATAGTTACGGCCGCCGTTTACCGGGGCTTCGATCAAGAGCTTCGCACAAGTGCTAACCCCATCAATTAACCTTCCGGCACCGGGCAGGCGTCACACCCTATACGTCCACTTACGTGTTTGCAGAGTGCTATGTTTTTAATAAACAGTTGCAGCCACCTGGTCACTTCGGCCACCAACAGCTTACGGAGCAAGTCCGATCACCGTCAGCGGCGTACCTTCTCCCGAAGTTACGGTACCATTTTGCCTAGTTCCTTCACCCGAGTTCTCTCAAGCGCCTTAGTATTCTCTACCTGACCACCTGTGTCGGTTTGGGGTACGATCCCTTATAACCTGAAGCTTAGAAGCTTTTCTTGGAAGCATGGCATCAACTACTTCAACTCTAAAAGAGTCTCGTCATCAGCTCTCAGCCTTAAGATCCCGGATTTGCCTAAGATCTCAGCCTACAGCCTTAAACACGGACAACCAACGCCGTGCTAGTTTAGCCTTCTCCGTCCCTCCATCGCAGTTATAAGAGGTACAGGAATATTAACCTGTTTCCCATCGACTACGCCTTTCGGCCTCGCCTTAGGGGTCGACTAACCCTGTCCCGATTAGCGTTGGACAGGAACCCTTGGTCTTCCGGCGGGGGAGTTTTTCACTCCCCTTATCGTTACTCATGTCAGCATTCGCACTTCTGATACGTCCAGCATGCCTCACAGCACACCTTCAGCCGCTTACAGAACGCTCCCCTACCCTGCTATAAATAGCAGCCGCAGCTTCGGTTACCAATTTAGCCCCGTTACATCTTCCGCGCAGGCCGACTCGACTAGTGAGCTATTACGCTTTCTTTAAAGGATGGCTGCTTCTAAGCCAACCTCCTAGCTGTCTGGGCCTTCCCACA
This sequence comes from uncultured Pseudoteredinibacter sp., assembly GCF_947502065.1. Classification (GTDB taxonomy): domain Bacteria; phylum Pseudomonadota; class Gammaproteobacteria; order Pseudomonadales; family Cellvibrionaceae; genus Pseudoteredinibacter. Next base: position 1,247 of record NZ_CANMYE010000021.1, on the reverse strand, counting down.
TCGTTTCCCACTTAATTGGTATTAGGGACCTTAGCTGGCGGTCTGGGTTGTTTCCCTTTCCACTACGGACGTTAGCACCCGTAGTGTGTCTCCCATGATTGCACTCACTGGTATTCGGAGTTTGCAAAGGGTTGGTAAGTCGGGATGACCCCCTAGCCTTAACAGTGCTCTACCCCCAGTGGTGATACATGAGGCTCTACCTAAATAGATTTCGGGGAGAACCAGCTATCTCCGAGCTTGATTAGCCTTTCACTCCGATCCACAGCTCATCCCCGCATTTTTCAACATACGTGGGTTCGGGCCTCCAGTCAGTGTTACCTAACCTTCACCCTGGCCATGGATAGATCGCTCGGTTTCGGGTCTATTGCCAGCGACTCGACGCCCTATTAAGACTCGGTTTCCCTACGGCTCCCCTAAACGGTTAACCTTGCCACTGACAATAAGTCGCTGACCCATTATACAAAAGGTACGCAGTCACAGAACAAGTCTGCTCCTACTGCTTGTACGCATACGGTTTCAGGTTCTATTTCACTCCCCTCACAGGGGTTCTTTTCGCCTTTCCCTCACGGTACTGGTTCACTATCGGTCAGACAGGAGTATTTAGCCTTGGAGGATGGTCCCCCCATATTCAGTCAGGATATCACGTGTCCCGACCTACTCGATTTCACAACAAGTGCCTTTTCGTGTACGGGGCTATCACCCTGTATCGCCCAACTTTCCAGAAGGTTCCACTAAAACACAAGTTGCTTAAGGGCTAATCCCCGTTCGCTCGCCGCTACTAAGGGAATCTCGGTTGATTTCTTTTCCTCCGGGTACTTAGATGTTTCAGTTCCCCGGGTTCGCCTCCATAGCCTATGTATTCAGCTATGGATACCCGCAAGCGGGTGGGTTTCCCCATTCGGAAATGTTAGGATCAAAGCGTGTTTGCCAGCTCCCCTAACCTTATCGCAGGCTCCTACGTCCTTCATCGCCTCTGTCTGCCAAGGCATCCACCGTATGCGCTTAGTCGCTTGACCATATAACTCAAGCAACTGAATGTGCACGACTTACAAAATTTCGATTAATGTTACAAAGCCCAGACCGGACTCCATAACACTGGATCTCATGATTTGTAAAAACAATAAATTCGCCGGACAGGTATGTTAGTTAGTCAGATAGACTTTTGTTACATACTCGTCAATTAATTTGCAGTATTACAACTTTACTTTCCACCTTGTTAAAGAACGTCTGATTGTAAAAATCAGAAG
>NZ_CANMYE010000020.1 GCF_947502065.1 uncultured Pseudoteredinibacter sp. | reverse complement strand
CTTCAAGCTGATGGTTCTTACACTTATACCCCAGGTGCTGGTGCCGCTGCATTGGCTGAAGGTGCAACGGCAACAGATACGTTTAGCTACACCTTAAAAGATAGCGACGGAAGTTTCTCGACTACCACCGTCACCATAACTGTTACTGGCACAAGTGACGGTGCACCGACTGTCACCATCGATGACAATAACGCTGGCGCAACCGGCGATGAAAGTGTCGCCGAAGATGGCAGCACAACTGGCAATACATTTACGATCAGTACGCCTGATGGTTTAGGCTCGTTGAGTATTGCAGGTCAAAATATTGCCGCCGCTGCGTTAAATAATGCATCGAGCAGCAACATCACCGTTAACACCCCAGAAGGTGTGTTAACCATTACCGGTTTCAACTCCGCAACAGGTGAGGTTACTTACAACTACGATCCAAGCGGCACAGCAAAAGATCACAGTGGTGGGGAAGTTGTTGATAGTCTCGCAGTCGTTGTGACCGATAGCGATGGTACGACAGCTAACGGCACGTTGGATATTTTAATTACTGATACGGCTCCGGTTGCCAACGCCGATACCGATTCAACTGATGCTGACAATAACGCAACCGGTAATGTTCGCACCGATGCTGGCGGCGCTGATGTAGATGGCGCTGATGTGGCGGCTATTACTGGTGTAGTTGCCGGCACGCAAACCGGTGATATCTCCGGTGGCGTTAATACTTCAATTGCAGGTTCACTTGGTTCGCTAACCCTTCAAGCCGACGGTTCGTACACTTACACCCCTGGTGCTGGTGCGGCAGCATTGGCTGAAGGCGCTACGGCAACAGATACATTTAGCTATACCCTAAAAGACAGTGATGGCAGTTTCTCAACTACTACCGTAACGATTACCGTGACAGGCACCACTGACGGGCTACCTACAGTCACGATAGTGGATAACAATGCCAGCGCAACAGGCGATGAAAGTGTTGTTGAAGACGGGAATGTTTCGGGCAACAGCTTCACCATTAGTACGCCAGATGGCTTAGGTTCATTGAGCATTGCAGGGCAGGCAATTACAGCTGCCGCATTAAACAATGCTTCAGCTAGCAACATCACAGTTAACACCCCAGAAGGTGTACTAACCATTACCGACTTCAACTCAGCCACGGGTGAAGTTACTTACAACTACGACCCAAGTGGGACGGCTAAAGATCACAGTGGTGGTGAGGTTGTTGATAGCTTGGCAGTCGTTGTGACCGATAGCGATGGGACTACCGCTAACGGCACGTTGGATATTTTAATTAATGACACGGCTCCGGTTGCGAATGCGGATACCGATTCAACTGACGCTGTTACCAACGCAACCGGTAATGTTAGAACTGATGTTGGTGGCGCCGATGTAGATGGCGCTGATGCGGCCGCCATTACCGGTGTAGTTGCTGGCACACAAACCGGTGACATCTCCGGCGGTGTTAATACGGCTATTGCAGGTTCGCTGGGTTCTCTAACCCTACAAGCTGATGGTTCTTACACTTACACTCCTGGCGCAGGTGCGGTCGCTCTTGCTGAAGGTGTAACAGCCACCGACACGTTTAGCTACACCTTAAAAGACAGTGATGGCAGTTTCTCAACTACCACCGTAACCATAACTGTTACTGGCACAAGTGATGGCTCGCCAACTGTCACCATTGATGACAATAATGCTGGTGCAACCGGTGACGAAAGTGTCGTTGAAGATGGTAATGTCGCAGGCAATAGCTTCAACATAAGCACTCCAGATGGGTTAGGTTCGTTGAGCATTGCCGGTCAAAATATTACAGCGGCCGCTCTAAATAACGCTTCAACAAGTAACATCACAGTTAACACCCCAGAAGGTGTACTAACCATTACCGACTTCAACTCAGCCACGGGTGAAGTTACTTACAACTACGATCCAAGCGGTACAGCTAAAGATCACAGCGGTGGGGAAGTTGTTGATAGTCTCGCAGTCGTTGTGACCGATAGCGATGGGACTACCGCTAACGGCACGTTGGATATTTTAATTACTGACACGGCTCCGGTTGCGAATGCGGATACGGATGCAACCGATGCTGTTACCAACGCAACAGGTAATGTTAGAACCGATGTTGGTGGTGCTGATGTGGATGGCGCCGATGTAGCAGCCATTACCGGTGTAGTTGCGGGTACACAAACCGGTGATATCTCCGGCGGTGTTAATACGGCTATTGCAGGTTCGCTCGGTTCGTTAACCCTTCAAGCTGACGGCTCATATACTTACGCTCCAGGTGCTGGTGCGGCCGCTCTTGCTGAAGGTGCAACGGCAACAGATACATTTAGCTACACCTTAAAAGATAGCGACGGAAGTTTCTCGACTACCACCGTAACGATTACTGTTACTGGCACAAGTGATGGCGCACCAACTGTCACCATCGATGACAATAACGCTGGCGCAACAGGCGATGAAAGTGTTGTTGAAGACGGGGATGTTTCGGGCAACAGCTTCACCATTAGTACGCCAGATGGCTTAGGTTCATTGAGCATTGCAGGGCAGGCAATTACAGCTGCCGCATTAAACAATGCTTCAGCTAGCAACATCACAGTTAACACCCCAGAAGGTGTACTAACCATTACCGACTTCAACTCAGCCACGGGTGAAGTTACTTACAACTACGACCCAAGTGGGACGGCTAAAGATCACAGTGGTGGTGAGGTTGTTGATAGCTTGGCAGTCGTTGTGACCGATAGCGATGGGACTACCGCTAACGGCACGTTGGATATTTTAATTAATGACACGGCTCCGGTTGCGAATGCGGATACAGATGCAACCGATGCTGTTACCAACGCAACCGGTAATGTTAGAACCGATGTTGGTGGTGCTGATGTGGATGGCGCCGATGTGGCAGCCATTACCGGTGTAGTTGCGGGTACACAAACCGGTGATATTTCTGGCGGCGTTAACACTTCAATTGCAGGTTCGCTCGGTTCATTAACCCTTCAAGCTGATGGTTCTTACACCTACATCCCTGGTGCTGGTGCGGCCGCTCTTGCTGAAGGAGCTACGGCAACAGACACGTTTAGCTACACCTTAAAAGATGCGGACGGAAGCTTCTCAACCACAACAGTTGTTATCACGGTAACTGGCACCACCGATGGCGCACCAACTGTCACCATCGATGACAATAACGCTGGCGCAACCGGCGATGAAAGTGTCGCCGAAGATGGCAGCACAACTGGCAATACCTTCACCGTAAACACTCCAGACGGTTTAGGTTCATTGAGCATTGCCGGCCAAAATATTACAGCGGCCGCTCTAAATAACGCTTCAACAAGTAACATCACCGTTAACACCCCAGAAGGTGTGTTAACCATTACCGGTTACAACTCCGCAACAGGTGAGGTTACTTACAACTACGACCCAAGTGGTACGGCTAAAGATCACAGCGGTGGGGAAGTTGTTGATAGTCTCGCAGTCGTTGTGACCGATAGTGATGGAACCAGCGCTAACGGCACGTTGGATATTCTAATTACTGACACGGCTCCGGTTGCGAATGCTGATACCGATTCAACTGACGCTGTTACCAACGCAACCGGCAATGTTAGAACCGATGTTGGTGGTGCTGATGTGGATGGCGCCGATGTAGCAGCCATTACCGGTGTAGTTGCGGGTACACAAACCGGTGATATTTCTGGCGGCGTTAACACTTCAATTGCAGGTTCGCTCGGTTCATTAACCCTTCAAGCTGATGGTTCTTACACCTACATCCCTGGTGCTGGTGCGGCCGCTCTTGCTGAAGGTGCAACGGCAACAGACACGTTTAGCTACACCTTAAAAGATGCGGACGGAAGCTTCTCAACCA
>NZ_CANMYE010000019.1 GCF_947502065.1 uncultured Pseudoteredinibacter sp. | reverse complement strand
GCGTCGCCGCCCCATACTTCCGCACAAACGCGAGTTAGAGCCGCAGTTAGAGTTGTTTTACCGTGGTCAACGTGACCAATTGTGCCCACGTTCACATGGGGCTTGGAGCGTTCAAATGTTTCTTTAGCCATTGTGGGCATCTCCTATCAAATAAAGCTGACTGAACATTATTTCAGACAACGAAAACCGCGCCAGCACTAAGCTAACGCGGAAAATATGGAGCTCAAGAGCAGATTTGAACTGCCGACCTCACCCTTACCAAGGGTGTGCTCTACCAACTGAGCTACTTGAGCATTTCACCTGCCACTCAACATTGAGCAACACAGTTAAACTGGAGCGGGTAGCGGGAATCGAACCCGCATCATCAGCTTGGAAGGCTGAGGTTCTACCACTAAACTATACCCGCCAAACAGTTCCGCCAAACTACCACCACAACTCAAGCAGAGCCGTCATTATGGTGAATAGCAGAAATAATGGTGCAGGGGGGTGGATTCGAACCACCGAAGCTTGCGCGTCAGATTTACAGTCTGATCCCTTTGGCCACTCGGGAACCCCTGCGAAAGAGGCGGGAATTTTCCGCTTCTCCGCCTAACTTGTCAACCGTTTTTTCTTAAAAAACAGCCATTTACATTAACAAGTTAAGAAAATGGAGCTGGCGATAGGAGTCGAACCTACGACCTGCTGATTACAAGTCAGCTGCTCTACCAACTGAGCTACGCCAGCCCTAAACACTGTTACCTCGAACAGTGGAGCGCGGATTCTAGAGAAACTTTTACAAAGACGCAACACCTGGACAGTAATTTTCTCGTCTTTCTACGTCTTTTCTTTTATTCATGAAGCCCTGCCACGCCTCATTGTTCATTTTTTCAGCTTCTGATGGATTTACGACCACCCAAGTCTCTTCATAAGAACGTACAACTTCTTTGATTTCAGCCTTGTAGCCAAACTTAGCTACCTCAGCCTGACGGACCTTCGCAGAACTGTCGCGACTATACATCCCAAAGGAAATGCCATTGACAATATCCCCCTTCGGTATCACATAGGAATCAATACCCTTAGCCTGCAGCTCATGAAGCTTACGAAGTGCCTCCTTACGACTAGGGAGCGGCTTAAGGTACACCCAAAAACCAGGATCACCCGGAATTTCTAGGTTTTTAATTTCGGCGGCCACCTCCAAAGACGCTAGATGCTCCACCGCATACTCAGCCTGTAATAACTTGTCGAAAGGGCCCAGCAATGTACACAAATCTTCTTTTGGCGTATCAAGTTGATCACTAGCAGCGTCTACAGCCGCCAAGTCTTCGACACTTTCGACCGTTACCCGTGATTTAGGGGGCTGCGCACCTGATTCTATCGGATCCTCTGCGGCTCGCTCTGATAACAGGCTGATTTTCGACACCGCTGGATCAAGCTTTTTGACAGCCACAGCCCGAGGGTTATCATCCTTCAAATAAGCCAAGGCAAATAGAATCGCATTGACAGCCAATAGGCATAAGAAAACAGCCTTCATTTTAATTCCTGTTAGTTACTGAGCACCCGAACAATCGGGCACGCCACTTCAAGCCCATCCAAAACCAATTCCTCATCAAGCCGATATGCAAACGGCAGTAGCGGGGCTACTTTCTTAGCATCGCCACCACATAACACAACTTCTACACCCGTACCCTGACCTAGCTTTTCTAGCAACTTATTACGATAGAGGCTTATTAAACCAACCTGAGCCCCCCAAACACCATTATCAACAGCCGACTCAGTATCATTTCCGACCACCAAATCCGATGGCACATTATGCTCAACCTTGACCTGATGAGTATCCGAGTACAAAGCCTTATACATTAAACTTGCTCCTGGCAATATCACACCACCGAGATACTCACCAGCTGCCATTAACTCAACTGTTGTAGCGCTACCGCAGTCTACAACCAAACAATTAGGACCATACCGTTTATTGGCCGCCAACACCGCCAACCAGCGATCCGCCCCAAGCTTTGATACGACCTTGTAAGGGTTTCGTACCCCACTACATTCCGCTTTAACCTTTGCCAATTGCAAATCGAGACCAAAAGCCGCCTGCAACATAAATGCTATTGACTGCGATACCACAGGGGATGCAACCGAAACCATCCTGGCCGCATGTAAATTCCTAGCCGCCAACAAGGGCTGCAGCATATCCCCTGCAGTTGCATCACTATTGAGGAAACCTCCACCACGCCGCTGTCCTAGCTCATCTATAATGCGCCACTTTACCCTAGTATTACCTGCGTCTAGCTCCAGAATCACGACAGCAACCTTAAAGAAACTTCGCCGCCACTGAACTCCCTCTCAACATCACCAACCAATAAACGCAAAGCGCCAGATTCAGCAACGCCGTTAGCCACGCCCTCGGTCCTTTGTTGAGCCGAGCTCACATAGACTTCTTTGCCATAAAACGCATCTAGCGACTGCCAGCGCTCGCGGTATTGTGCAAAGCCGTCCTTATCATAGGAGGCCAGCATCGGCATCAATCGTTGAAGGATTGCCGCCGCCAAATGGTTCCTGTCAGCCTTAAGGCCAAGCTGCGATAAATCCACCCAAGCCTGATCAATATCGCGACTGCCAGCGTCAGGCATTTTGACATTTAATCCAATACCCAATACCAACTTACACTCACCACTTACATCACCGGACATCTCCAGAAGAATGCCACCAAGCTTTCGCCCATTGTGCAAAACATCGTTTGGCCATTTTAGCTGGACACCGTCAATACCCAAAGACTCTATAGCTTCGGCCACAGCCACGCCGACTGCTAAACTAAGCCCCTCCAGAGACTGCGCCCCTCCTTGAAACATCCAACAAACAGACAGGTAAACATTTTTTGCAAATGGGCTAACCCATGCACGCCCTCGACGCCCCCTTCCAGACATCTGACGCTCTGCCATGCAAACATGCCCATGAGCACCACGCTCAAGTAAATAACTATTTGTAGATTCTATTGAGTCAAATATTTCAAAGCGGCTGATCAAATCAGCAGAGGCGTCTGGCAGGTATTTTAGGATGGCCTCCTGGCTCAACAAATCCAGCCCGCCGTGTAATCGATAACCCTTTCCTTTTACAGATTCCAATTCCAAGCCCAATTCATCGAGCTTGCGTAGGTGTTTCCAGACTGCTGTCCGACTGACTCCCATAGCCTGCCCCAACTCTTCTCCTGAGTGAAACTCACCATCGGCAAGGACACCTAATATATCTACCACATTCATATAGTTACCCACTCTCACTTATGCAAGAAGTATCAAACCAAGCCAAACAATATGCAAGGTCGAATGAGCAGGGAGTTCACAAATGGCTATACCAACACTTACTAAATGACTCCCAGAGAAACAATACCGCGTGAATCAAAGGCACAATACAGCCTAAACGCCCCCACGCCCCAACGCTATTGCCACGCAGCACCTTAAAGCTCCAACGCCAAAACCCCATTCGAGCTTCAACTCTTTCAGCCATTTCATTATGGTTTTCAGCAGCTCTTACAACCAGCATCAAAGGCGCCTATTAGATTTCCCTCATGAAGTTTCTGGCTCATTTTATCGATGCAATAATAAGGCAAGTCGAAAGCCAAAAAATGCATATAGTTACGCCATTTTCTGCGAGCAAATGCTTAATACTTAAGCGCAACTTCACGACCCTTTTCACATAAAGGTTTCCAGCTTTTGCAATAAATACACTACTTGATATATAGCAATGGCGAGATGGGGCTGTCAGATTTTTATCGTCATTGACGATCGGGTAGCGATAAACAAAGGATCAGCGTACTTACTACTTGCTAGGCACAGCAGTTTGCCGCAGAAGCGTTGCAAACCAATAAAGCGACTTGCACTCAGCCCGAACTTAAAGACGATTAAGCGGCTTATATAAAACACAACTTAGGGCGCCGCAGGCGCCTTTTTATTGCCCAATAAAAAGAATGCGTACAAACAATACCCTAAAAAGCACAGACAATAAAAAACCCCTGCCGGATATCCGACAGGGGTTTTTTGGAATAAAAGCTTGACGATGACCTACTCTCACATGGGGAATCCCCACACTACCATCGGCGC
>NZ_CANMYE010000018.1 GCF_947502065.1 uncultured Pseudoteredinibacter sp. | reverse complement strand
GACAACATTCAGATGTCTGTTACCTTGATCTGCCCAATCGCCATGGACGAAGGTCTACGCTTCGCGATTCGTGAAGGCGGCCGTACCGTTGGTGCTGGCGTTGTATCTAAGATCCTAGACTAATCTAAGATCTTTGCGGGGCTTCGGTCCCGCTGTTAAAGTTTTAGGCCACTAGTTCAATTGGTAGAGCGTCGGTCTCCAAAACCGAAAGTTGGGGGTTCGAGTCCCTCGTGGCCTGCCATTATTTAAGCTGATCGTCAGCTTGGAAGGGTTTCCCGAAGTTATGAATGCTAATGCTAAAGCAGAACCGGTAGAGTTTCGTTTTGACGCGCTGAAGTGGCTAGTCGTTGTAGCTTTAGTTGCTGCTGGTGTAGTGGGGAATTCTTATTTTGCAGAGCAAGCTTTGCTGTATCGCGTCTTGGGCCTTGTGGTCTTGGCGGCTGCTGCTCTGTTTGTTGCTGTGAATACGGCAAAGGGCAACGCGTTTTACACCTTGTTGCAAGAGTCGCTGGTTGAAGTTCGTAAAGTTGTTTGGCCATCGCGACAGGAAACTAATCAGACCACGTTAATTGTGGTGGCAGTAGTTATCATTATGGGCATATTGCTCTGGCTGCTAGACACTTTCTTGGGCTGGTTGGCATCGCTGATCATAGGATAAAGGTGACCCATGGCAAAACGTTGGTATGTGGTTCACGCGTATTCAGGCTACGAAAAGAAAGTAGCTAATGCGCTTAAAGAGCGCGTAGAACTTCACGGTATGCAAGATCAGTTTGGCGACATTCTGGTCCCTACAGAAGAAGTTGTAGAGATGCGCGGCGGGCAGAAGCGTAAGTCCGAGCGCAAATTTTTCCCGGGTTATGTATTGGTTCAGATGGAGTTGTCTGACGATTCATGGCATTTGGTGAAAGATACTCCTCGAGTAATGGGTTTTATTGGCGGTAAAGCTGACCGTCCAGCGCCTATTACAGAGAAAGAAGCTGAGGCTATTTTGCAGCGAGTTGATGACTCGGTTGATAAGCCTAAGCCTAAGACTGTCTTTGAGCCAGGTGAAATGGTTCGAGTTATTGACGGTCCGTTCAACGACTTTAATGGTGTTGTTGAAGAAGTTAATTATGAGAAGAACAGGCTGCAAGTGGCGGTACTGATCTTCGGACGTTCTACTCCGGTAGAACTAGAGTTTGGCCAGGTAGAAAAGACCTAATCCAAACTGAGTTTAGTCTAGCGTGGCTAGGCAATGAGCCCCTTTCGTTGAAAAACGAAAGGGGTTTTCGCGTCTCTACGGTTTTAGCGTAGCTAACGTAGGGTTTCGGGGAGCCAGAGACACTATTATCGAGATTGCGATCTGGTAATGGTCGAGGCGTTTAACCCACTTTAAAGGAGTCTATTATGGCTAAGAAAGTAGAAGCTTATATTAAGCTACAGGTGCCTGCAGGCGGCGCCAACCCAAGTCCACCAGTTGGTCCAGCTTTGGGTCAGCACGGTGTGAACATCATGGAATTCTGTAAGGCGTTTAACGCACAAACTCAGAATTTGGAAAATGGTGCACCAGTTCCTGTTGTGATCAGCGTATATAACGATCGCAGCTTTACCTTCACTATGAAAACCCCACCAGCTTCTTACTTGCTTAAGAAAGCTGCTGGCATCAAGAGTGGTTCTGGCCGTCCTAACACTGAGAAAGTTGGTAAAGTTACCCGCGCTCAGCTGGAAGAGATCGCTACTGCTAAAGAGCCAGATTTGACTGCTGCTGATATGGACGCGGCTGTACGAACCATCGCTGGTTCTGCACGCGCTATGGGTCTTGAAACTGAGGGTGTTGTGTAATGGCTAAGTTATCTAAGCGTCAAAAGTTGATCAAAGAAAAAGTTGATCCAGTTAAGCAGTACAGCATCGATGAAGCTGTAGCTCTGCTAAAAGAACTTTCTACCGTTAAGTTTTCTGAAACTGTAGATGCTGCCATCAACTTGGGTATCGATCCTCGTAAATCTGACCAGGCGGTTCGTGGCGCAACTTCATTGCCACACGGTACTGGTAAAGATGTACGTGTAGCTGTATTTACCCAAGGCGCAAATGCAGATGCTGCTAAAGAAGCAGGTGCTGACATCGTTGGTATGGATGAGCTGGCTGCTGAAGTTAAAGCTGGCAAAATGGATTTCGACGTGGTTATCGCCGATCCAGCCGCCATGCGTGTAGTTGGTCAGCTAGGTCAGATCTTAGGTCCTCGTGGTCTAATGCCTAACCCTAAGACTGGCACTGTAACTCCAGATGTAGCAACTGCTGTTAAAAATGCTAAAGCCGGTCAGGTGCGTTATCGCGCTGACAAGGGCGGTATCATCCATGGTGGTATCGGTAAAGTTTCTTTCGAAGTTGGTGCTTTGAAGGAAAACTTGGAAGCTCTTATGGCTGACCTGAAGAAGGCTAAGCCAGCTTCTGCTAAAGGCGTATATTTGAAGAAGGTATCTCTGAGCACCACTATGGGCCCAGGTATTACCATCGACCAAGCTAGCCTAGATCTTTAATTTAGGCAGCTAAACAGAACTTTGGGGTCTGCTCTTTATTGTTAATAAAAGCAGGCCGTCAAAGACCGCAGGGGCCTGATTGTACATAGTGCAATTCGGCTTAATCGAAGAAATTCGCCCCGCGCAGACGGTGTGACCCATTCAGTATAAGCTGGATTTGATCACCGGAAACTCCTCACATAAGTGAGGGTGAAGTAACGATTAAGTTGTTAAAGCCTAAGCAGTTAATGTGAAGGTTTGATGAGCTTAATCAAATCCAGGAGAAATCTTGTGGCATTAGGACTCGAAGACAAAAAAGCGATTGTCGCTGAAGTCCAGGAAGCTGCTAAGTCTGCTCAGTCTGCAGTCGTCGCCGATTCACGCGGCGTAACTGTAACCGACATGACTGCATTGCGTAAGCTAGCACGTGAGAACGGCGTTTGGTTAAAAGTCGTTCGTAACACACTAGCAAAGCGCGCTCTGGAAGGCACTGACTACGAATGTCTTAACGACAGTTTTGTAGGCCCTAGTATTATTGCATTTTCTAACGAGCACCCAGGTGCTGGTGCGCGAATCCTTAGTGATTTCGCAAAAGACAATGATAAGTTAGAGCTGAAAACTGCGGCATTCGAAGGAGCGATTACTGACGTCGCGTTGTTGGCTAAGTTGCCAACTTACGACGAGGCAATCTCTCAGTTGATGAGTGTTATGAAAGAAGCAGCTGCTGGCAAATTGGTTCGCACTATTGCGGCCGTTCGCGACCAGAAAGAAGAGCAAGAAGCAGCTTAATTGGCTGTGTTGCTTAAACCGTTATTTTGAGCACTTGCTCACTACTGAATATATAGGAATTGAAAAATGTCTCTATCTAAAGACGATATCATCAATGCCATTGCTGAGATGTCTGTAAAAGACGTTGTTGAACTGATCGAAGCAATGGAAGAAAAGTTTGGCGTAACTGCTGCCGCTGCTGCTGTTGCTGTTGCTGGTGGCGACGCTGGTGGCGCTGCTGAAGAGAAGACTGAATTCGACGTAATTCTAACTTCTGCTGGCGACAAGAAAGTTAACGCCATTAAAGCTGTTCGCGGCTTGACTGGTCTAGGCTTGAAAGAAGCTAAAGCTCTTGTTGAAGGTGCTCCTGCTCCTATCAAGGAAGGCGTATCTAAAGAAGACGCTGAAGAAGCTGTTAAAGCCCTGGAAGAAGCTGGCGCTTCTGCTGAACTTAAGTAATTCAGCATCCATGGGAAAAGTTCTAATTTCGTATTAGAACTTAAGGCTGGCGAGTGATTTAACTTGCCGGCCTTTTTCCGTTTTCAAAAAGCGGAATTTTTGTCGTCACTTTCTTCTTGAGTTGAAGGTAAGTTCGGCAAATTAAAAATGGGCTGTGTGCCAGTTCGCAGAGGAAGCGGCATCAGTTGGACAAATTATTTGTATTTGAGTTTCAGAACAAGCTTTCTACGACGAATGCGTAAATGGCTTGCAAAGGAATGAAGCGTTAGTAAGTGCAAATAACTTGTGCAATTGATTGTGCAAACAGCAGTCCAGATTGCAAATGATATTTGCAATATGTAGTACCGAGCAGCTCTAAGTAGCTGCGGGCAATAACCACGCAAACAAAAGGAGCTGAATGCTCCTGAGACTGTAAAGTCGACTACAAGCTGGGGAATATAGATGGCTTACTCATATACTGAGAAAAAACGTATCCGTAAGGATTTCGGCAAGTTGCCGCCCGTCATGGACGTCCCTTTCCTCCTGGCGATCCAATTGGATTCCTATAGAAAGTTCACTCAGGCTGGTGTTTCTCCTGAAGCACGCCTGGATTATGGTTTGCATGCGGCCTTTAAGTCCGTATTTCCTATCGTTAGCTACTCCGGCAATGCTGCGCTGGAATATGTTAGCTACGTACTAGGTAAGCCTGCCTTTGATGTGGGTGAGTGTGTCCTTCGTGGCGTTACTTACGCTGTGCCTTTGCGCGTAAAAGTTCGCCTAATTATTTATGATAAAGAGTCTTCAAATAAGACCATTAAGGACATCAAAGAACAAGAAGTCTATATGGGTGAAATCCCATTGATGACTGATAACGGTACTTTTGTAATTAATGGTACCGAGCGAGTGATCGTATCTCAGCTGCACCGTTCTCCAGGTGTATTCTTCGATCACGATAAAGGTAAGACTCATAGCTCTGGTAAGTTGTTGTACTCCGCGCGAGTTATTCCTTACCGTGGTTCATGGTTGGACTTCGAATTTGATCCAAAAGATCTAGTTTACGTACGTATCGATCGTCGTCGTAAATTGCCAGCTAGTATTCTATTGCGCGCTCTTGGTTACACCACTGAGCAGATGCTGGAAATGTTCTTCGATACTAGTAGCTTTAGCCACCTAGAAGCTGAAAGTGCTCGCCTAGAATTGGTGCCATCTCGTTTGCGTGGTGATGTGGCTACTTTCGATATTAAAGATGACGATGGCAATTTAGTCGTTGAAGAAGGGCGCCGTATCACGGCTCGTCATATTCGCCAGCTGGAGAAGGCTGGTGTAACTGAGCTAGAAGTACCGCGCTCTTATATGTTGGGTCGCGCACTAGCGCGCGATATTGCTGATCCAAATACCGGCGAGTTACTGTTTGAATGTAACACCGAAATTACCGAAGAAGTATTGGATGGGTTGGTAGAGGCTGGTATTCAGGATCTATTGACCCTCTACACCAATGAGCTGGACTGCGGTCCGTTCATGTCTGACACCATGCGCATAGATCCGACTCGCACTGAGTTAGAAGCTCTAGTAGAAATCTACCGCATGATGCGCCCAGGTGAGCCGCCGACAAAAGAATCAGCCGAAGCCTTGTTCCAGAACCTGTTCTTCAGCCAGGAGCGTTACGATCTTTCTGCGGTTGGCCGCATGAAGTTCAATCGTCGTCTGTCGCGTGAAGAAGAGACCGGCGAGGGTACTCTGTCTAACGAAGATATCGTAGACGTATTGAAGACCCTGATTTCTATTCGTAACGGTCAGGGCGTAGTCGATGATATCGATCACTTGGGCAACCGTCGTGTTCGTTCTGTTGGTGAAATGGCCGAAAACCAATTCCGTGTAGGTTTGGTTCGTGTAGAACGTGCTGTAAAAGAGCGTTTATCCATGGCCGAAGCTGAAGGCCTAATGCCCCAGGATTTGATCAACGCCAAGCCTGTTGCAGCCGCTGTTAAAGAGTTCTTTGGCTCTTCTCAGCTGTCTCAATTTATGGATCAGAACAACCCGCTATCTGAGGTAACTCACAAGCGTCGTGTTTCTGCTCTTGGTCCTGGTGGTCTTACCCGTGAGCGTGCTGGCTTTGAGGTGCGAGATGTACACCCGACCCACTATGGTCGTGTATGTCCGATTGAAACACCTGAAGGTCCAAACATTGGTTTGATTAACTCTTTGGCAACTTATGCCCGCACTAACAGCTACGGTTTCTTAGAGAGCCCGTATCGTAAAGTGGTTGATGGCGCCGTTACTGACGAGATTGAATACCTATCTGCAATCAACGAAGCTGAGCAATGTATTGCCCAGGTTTCTGCAGAGATGAACGATAAGGGTCAGCTTACTGAAGAGCTGGTTTCTGTTCGTCACCAAGGTGAATTTACCTTAAAGGCCCCAGAAGATGTTAACTACATGGACGTGTCTCCACGCCAGGTAGTATCTGTGGCGGCCTCATTGATTCCATTCCTAGAGCACGATGATGCAAACCGTGCATTGATGGGATCGAACATGCAGCGTCAGGCGGTTCCAACCTTGAAGGCTGACAAGCCTCTCGTTGGTACTGGTATGGAGCGCACGGTAGCGCGCGACTCTGGTGTATGTGTGGTTGCCAAGCGTGGTGGTGTTATTGAGCGTGTTGATGCGGCTCGTATTGTTGTTAAAGCTAACAACGAAGAAACCGAAGCAGGCGATGCTGGTGTAGATATTTATAATCTCACCAAATACACCCGCTCTAACCAGAACACCTGTATCAACCAGCGCCCAATTGTAAGCGTTGGTGATCCAATTGTCCGTGGCGATATATTGGCTGATGGTCCATCGGTTGATTTGGGTGAGCTTGCGCTTGGTCAGAACATGCGTATCGCTTTTATGCCTTGGAATGGTTATAACTTTGAGGATTCAATCCTTGTAAGTGAGCGTGTTGTTAAAGAAGACCGCTTCACCACCATCCACATTCAAGAGCTAACTTGTATTGCTCGTGACACCAAGTTGGGCAGCGAAGAAATTACTGCGGATATTCCAAACGTTGGTGAAGGTGCGCTAAGCAAGTTGGATGAGTCCGGTATTGTTTACATCGGTGCAGAGGTTGGCCCTGGTGACATCTTGGTGGGTAAGGTTACTCCGAAAGGTGAAACCCAGCTAACACCAGAAGAAAAGCTATTGCGTGCGATCTTCGGTGAAAAAGCTTCTGATGTTAAAGATACTTCACTACGTGTGCCTACCTCTACTAAAGGTACCGTAATCGACGTGCAGGTATTTACACGCGACGGTCTAGAAAAAGATCAGCGTTCACTTGAGATCGAAAAGTCTCAATTGGATGGCGTCCGTAAAGACTTGAACGAAGAGTATCGCATCGTTGAAGCAGCCACTATGGAGCGTTTGCGCGCTGTATTGTTGGGCCAAAAAGCTTCCGGTGGTAAAGGCGTTAAGAAAGGCCAGGAAATTACTGACGAGCTGCTCGATGAATTAGAGCTTAGCCAGTGGTTCAAGATCCGCATGGCAGACGATGCGCTTAACGAGCAGTTAGATCGCGCTGAAGAGCAATTGAAAGAGCGTCGTGCTTATCTAGATGAGCGTTTCGAAGATAAGAAGCGCAAGCTAGAAACTGGCGATGACCTAGCGCCTGGCGTGTTGAAGATTGTTAAGGTTTACCTAGCGATTAAGCGTCGCATCCAGCCTGGTGACAAGATGGCTGGTCGTCACGGTAACAAGGGTGTGATCTCTGTGATCATGCCAGTTGAAGATATGCCTTACGATGAGCATGGTCAGCCAGTTGATATCGTATTGAACCCGCTGGGTGTTCCTTCTCGAATGAACGTTGGTCAGGTGCTAGAAATGCACTTGGGTATGGCGGCTCGCGGTCTTGGTGACAAGATTAACGTGATGCTTGAAGAGCAGCGTAAAGTCGCTGAAGTACGCAGCTTCTTAGAAGATGTGTACAACAAGACTGGCGATATCAAAGGTAAGGAAGATTTGGATTCCTTCGATGACCAACAGGTTATCGAGCTGGCGCAGAATCTGCGTGAAGGTGTACCAATGGCTACCCCAGCTTTTGATGGTGCTAAAGAATCTGAAATTAAGTCCTTGTTGACCTTGGCTGATCTGTCCGACACCGGTCAGACTCAGTTGTACGATGGCCGTACAGGTGATGCCTTCCAGCGTCACACCACTGTTGGTTACATGTACATGCTGAAGTTGAACCACTTGGTAGACGATAAGATGCACGCCCGTTCGACCGGTTCTTACAGCTTGGTTACTCAGCAGCCGCTGGGTGGTAAAGCTCAGTTCGGCGGTCAGCGTTTCGGTGAGATGGAGGTATGGGCACTAGAAGCATATGGTGCTGCTTACACCCTACAGGAAATGCTAACCGTTAAGTCCGATGACGTGGCTGGCCGTACTAAGATGTATAAGAACATCGTTGATGGCGACCATCGTATGGAGCCAGGTATGCCAGAGTCGTTTAACGTACTGGTTAAAGAAATCCGTTCCTTGGGTATCAACATGGAGCTGGAAGAAGACAAGTAATTGTCCCAGCTCGCCGGGCTCCGCCCGGCACCTAAGTTAAAAATTTGCTGCAACAGGGTTTGTCCTCGCTAAGGGCAAACCAACTAACTGGAGATAGCGCCTTGAAAGACTTACTTAACTTACTGAAGTCCCAAGGACAGAGCGAAGAGTTTGACGCCGTCCGTATTGGTCTGGCCTCGCCTGAGATGATTCGCTCTTGGTCGTTTGGTGAAGTAAAAAAGCCAGAGACAATTAACTACCGAACCTTTAAGCCTGAGCGCGAAGGTTTGTTCTGTGCCAAGATTTTTGGCCCAGTAAAAGACTATGAGTGCTTGTGTGGTAAATACAAGCGCATGAAGCACCGCGGTATTATCTGTGAGAAGTGTGGTGTTGAAGTAACCTTGGCAAAGGTTCGTCGTGAGCGTATGGGGCACATCGAGCTAGCGAGCCCGGTTGCTCATATTTGGTTCTTGAAATCACTACCTAGTCGTATTGGTTTGTTGTTGGATATGACGCTGCGTAACATTGAGCGCGTGTTGTATTTCGAATCTTACGTGGTAACTGATCCTGGCATGACCACCTTGGAAAAAGGTGCCTTGTTGACAGATGAACAGTACTTTGAATCGATGGAAGAATTTGGTGACGAATTCGAAGCCAAGATGGGTGCAGAAGCTATTCAAGAGTTGATGAAAGACATCGACCTAGAAGCTGAAGTACAGCACTTGCGTGAAGAGATTCCAGCGACCAATTCTGAAACTAAGATCAAGAAGCTTTCTAAGCGTTTGAAGCTATTAGAAGCCTTCTACAATTCTGGCAACAAGCCAGAGTGGATGGTAATGGAAGCTCTGCCGGTTCTGCCGCCAGATCTACGTCCATTGGTTCCTCTAGACGGTGGTCGTTTTGCGACTTCAGATCTGAATGATCTATATCGCCGTGTGATTAACCGTAACAACCGTTTGAAGCGTCTTCTAGACCTTAATGCTCCAGACATCATCGTGCGTAACGAAAAGCGTATGTTGCAAGAGTCTGTTGATGCATTGTTGGATAACGGTCGTCGCGGCCGTGCGATTACCGGTTCTAATAAGCGCCCACTAAAATCTTTGGCCGACATGATCAAAGGTAAGCAGGGTCGTTTCCGTCAGAACTTGTTGGGTAAGCGTGTTGACTACTCAGGCCGTTCGGTAATTACCGTAGGTCCTCAGTTGCGTTTGCATCAGTGTGGTCTGCCTAAGAAAATGGCACTTGAGCTGTTTAAGCCTTTCATTTTCTCTAAGCTTGAGTTGCGCGGTCTTGCGACAACAATTAAAGCCGCTAAGAAAATGGTAGAGCGCGAAGAGCCTGTAGTATGGGATATTCTTGACGAAGTCATTCGCGAGCACCCAGTGTTACTAAACCGTGCTCCGACTCTTCACCGTTTGGGTATCCAGGCCTTTGAGCCGGTGTTGATTGAAGGTAAGGCAATCCAGCTGCACCCACTTGTTTGTGCGGCCTATAACGCTGACTTCGATGGTGACCAGATGGCGGTACACGTACCGCTAACATTGGAAGCGCAGCTAGAAGCTCGTGCTTTGATGATGTCCACCAACAACATTCTATCGCCAGCATCTGGTGAGCCAATCATCGTACCTTCTCAGGACGTTGTATTGGGCTTGTACTGGATGACTCGTGAGCGTGTAAATGGCAAAGGCGAAGGCATGGCTTTCGCGGATGTACAAGAAGTTTCTCGTGCTTACTATGCCAAGCAAGTAGATTTGCAGTCTCGTATCAAGGTTCGTATCAACGAGTCTATTATTGGCGAAGACGGTGAAACCACTGAGCGCACTTCTATTATTGATACCACAGTAGGTCGTGTTCTGCTGTGGGAAATCGTACCAGTAGGCCTGCCATTTGAAATGGTTAACAAGCCAATGGTTAAGAAAGCGATTTCTCGTATCATCAATGACAGCTACCGTATTGTTGGTTTGAAGCCGACAGTAATCTTTGCTGACCAATTGATGTATATGGGTTATGACTTCTCAACCAAGTCTGGTTCTTCAATTGGTGTTAACGACTTTGCAATTCCTGATGAGAAAGCAGAGTTGATTGAGCGCGCTGAAGCTGAAGTAAAAGAAATTGAAACCCAGTACGCCTCTGGTTTGGTGACTGCGGGTGAGAAATACAACAAAGTTATCGATATTTGGTCTCGTGCAAACGATCTAGTAGCAAAATCGATGATGGAAGGTATTTCTCAGGAAACCGTCATTAACCGCGATGGTGAGGAAGAGAAGCAAGACTCTTTCAACTCGGTTTATATGTACGCTGACTCTGGTGCTCGTGGTTCCCCAGCGCAGATTCGTCAGTTGGCGGGTATGCGTGGTCTGATGGCGCGTCCGGATGGCTCGATTATTGAGACTCCAATTACGGCGAACTTCCGTGAAGGTCTAAACGTACTGCAGTACTTTATTTCTACTCACGGTGCTCGTAAAGGTTTGGCCGATACCGCATTGAAGACCGCGAACTCAGGTTACCTGACTCGTCGTCTAGTAGACGTTGCGCAAGATTTGGTAGTAACTGAGCAAGATTGTGGTACCGATTTCGGTTTGACCATGGCGCCAGTTATTGAAGGTGGTGACATCATCGAATCATTGGGTGATCGTATTCTTGGTCGTGTTGTAGCCCAGGATGTTGTGCGCCCTGAAAGCGACGAGATTTTGGTTCCTGCTGGCACCATGATCGACGAGAGCTGGATCGAGCGCATTGAAGAAATGGGTATCGATGAAGTAATCGTTCGCTCTGCAATTACTTGTGAAACTCGCTATGGTATTTGTTCCCAGTGTTACGGTCGTGACTTGGCTCGTGGCCATCGCGCCAACCAGGGTGAGTCCATCGGTGTTATCGCTGCGCAGTCGATTGGTGAGCCGGGTACCCAGCTAACCATGCGTACCTTCCACATTGGTGGTGCGGCATCGCGAGCGTCTGCGGTTGATAGCGTACAAGTTAAGCAAGAAGGTCTGGTTCGTCTGCACAACATTAAAACTGTTGTTCAGGAAAACGGTAACTTGGTTGCAGTATCTCGTTCCGGTGAGCTGGCTGTTGCAGAAAAAGAATCTGGTCGTGAGCGTGAGCGCTATAAGATTCCTTACGGTGCGGTAATTAGCGTACAGGACGGTTCTGAAGTAGATGGCGGCGCTATCGTTGCTAAATGGGATCCGCACACGCACCCAATCGTAACCGAAGTAGCGGGTAAAGTATCTTTCTCCGGCTTTGAAGATGGTCTATCCGTACGTCGCCAAACTGATGATCTAACCGGTTTGACCTCGATTGAAATTTTGGATCCTGCTGAGCGTCCTTCAGCGGGTAAAGATCTTAAGCCTGCCATTACCTTGGTTGATGAAGAAGGTAATGAGTTGTGCTTGGCTGGCACCAACGTTCCAGCACACTATGCACTACCTGCTAAGGCGATCTTGAGTTTGAACAATGGTGATAGCATCGGTATCGGTGATGTTATTGCACGTATTCCTCAGGAAGGTTCAAAGACTCGTGATATTACCGGTGGTCTACCTCGCGTAGCCGATTTGTTTGAAGCTCGTAAGCCTAAAGAGCCTTCAATCTTGGCAGAAATTACCGGTACGGTTTCCTTCGGTAAAGAAACTAAAGGTAAGCGTCGTTTGGTAATTACGCCTAACGATGGTCAGCCTTTGCCAGATGGCAGCACTCACTATGAGGCCTTGATTCCTAAGCATCGCCAGCTTGGCGTGTTTGAGGGTGAGCAGGTAACTAAGGGTGAAGTTGTAGCTGATGGCCCAAGTAATCCCCATGACATTCTACGTCTACAGGGTGTTGAGGCACTGGCCAACTACATTACTAACGAAATCCAGGACGTATACCGTCTACAGGGTGTAAAAATTAACGATAAGCACATCGAGGTGATTGTTCGCCAGATGTTGCGTAAAGTTGAAATTACCTCGATGGGCGACTCTACTTTCGTTAAGGGTGAGCAAGCCGAATATAACCGTGTGCTGGAAGAGAATGAGCGTTTGCGTGCTGAAGGCAAACAGCCTGCACAGTTCGAGCGTTTGTTGTTGGGTATTACCAAGGCTTCCTTGGCAACCGAATCCTTCATTTCGGCGGCGTCGTTCCAGGAAACTACTCGCGTTCTTACCGAAGCGGCAGTTACCGGCAAGCGTGATGATTTGCGCGGCTTGAAGGAAAACGTTGTTGTGGGTCGTTTGATTCCTGCCGGTACTGGTTTAGCCTACCACTTGGATCGCCAGCGTAAGCGTCAAGCTGAAACTAGCGCGGTTGATAGTGTGAGTGCTGAAGATGTCGAAGCAGCGTTGACTGAAGCTCTTAAATCCAGCGCAAGCTAAAGACTTCGCCCGGATTTATTAGTCTGCGAAAAAGCCTCTGTTATGGAGGCTTTTTTGTGTTCAAACTATAGTGAAAAATAACAATGAAGTTTGTGGTATCTAAAACTTTTGCTCTGACACTGAGCTTTTTTCTAGCCTCCTTCTCTTGGCATGTGAAGGCTAATCTTCAGCCTGCCTCCATTTTAGATTTGCCAGCGAAGGATAAATATTTGCTGGTGGCTGAAATGGAGACGGGGCGATTGTATGCCTTTGAAAAAGGCAGCGGCATGCGACTGAATAAGGTGGCTGAGTATCCAATCAGTATTGGCAAACAAGGCTATGACAAGCGCATAGAGGGCGATGCTAAAACTCCTATTGGGGTTTATCGTGTAACCAGTCATTTAACCGATGCTCAGCTGGATGATTTTTATGGTAGAGCTGCTTTCCCGCTGAATTATCCAAATGCTTGGGATCGTCTGAATGGCTATACCGGGTCAGGCATATGGTTGCATGGTGAGCCAACCGATAAAAAGACAAGGCCTTTGCGAGATAGCGACGGCTGTATCGTGTTGTCCAATGAAGATATTTTTAAGGTTCAAAAATATTTGGATGTTGGTTACACCAAAGTTGTATCAGTGCCAAAAGTTGAATGGAAAAACAGCGAAGACATAGCACAAAGTCGCGCAGAAATAACTCAAGCAATTGATGGCTGGCGCAAAGATTGGATGTCGAAAAGTCATCGGCGTTATCTTAGTAACTACTCAAAAGAGTTTAGCGATAGCGAGAAAAACTACTCTCAATGGGACAGCTATAAAAAAAGAGTTAACGGCTCCAAACGGTTTATTAAGGTGAAGCTTTCGGATCTAGGTTTGTATGCTTACCCAGGGCAAGATAATTTAGTTATGGCTGAGTTTTATCAGGATTACCGTTCGAGTAACTATCGTTCTAAAGGCTGGAAACGCCAGCTATGGAAAAAAGAAAACGGTGAGTGGAAAATAGTTTTCGAAAAAGGCGGCTAATTCCAGTAAGAAAACGCACTCAATAAAAAAGCGGGCATTGCCCGCTTTTTTATTGAGTGGCTAAGGCCAATCGTTCTATTCGCCGCTGCTTTGCTCTTCGCTTTCAGCTTTCGCTATGCGACGTTTCTTTTGTTTTGGGACTTCTCGTACCAGCCAGCGCACTAAATCGGTCCACATGGTGCTGATTTCACCTTGGCTGGGCATGATGCCGGCGAATGGCAACTCTACTGTAAGGATGGGGACATCAAGCACCGAACCGCCATAGTTGCCTAGGCTTCCTGGGTAGGTCCCCAGTCGGTGCAGTTGCAGCTTGCCAAGTTTTTGCGGTGGCTTTTGTGGTCCATCAAAATCGATCAGCTTGTGGGGAGCGTGAACCGAGATAATGGCGTCCGGTTGAAACTCTTCTATTAGCTCTAGCAGCCATTTTGTCTCTGTTTCGCTGGACGCATATGGGCCCGGATAGCGGCGTTTATTTTTGAAGGTGCGGTTTTCCCAGTAGTCCATCGCTTTCTCGGCCCAGTCAGGGGTCGGAAAGTTACGGTTCAGGTCTACACCATTGTCGTTTTGCCGCTGCGATTTTCGGCGTAGCAGGCCGTCTGGGTTAGCTAGGGGGATGACCTTCCAGTCAAATAGGCCCGAGTGGTGCTGGTTCAGCTTATTCATCCACTTAAATAAGACTGATACAGAAGCGTATTCGTCGCCGTGAATGCCTCCCATAAGGATAATACGGCCCTTAGGTGTGCGGTTAGGCTTGGGGCCATAGTGGCGCACAGAGAGCGGGTAGCCTTTACTGCTGTGATAGCCTGATGCAACTAGCTTTTGCTGGTCACACTCTTTGATGCTAACACTGCCGAGCTTATTGCCAATATCTTGGCATAGCTTTTCAACGCTAAGCTGGGGCTTTGGGGCTGTTTGAGTGTCTTGGTCTTGGCTGAGTGTGCTATGACTGGCCGCGAGACTCAGGCTTAATACACAAAGTTTGGAAATCCATGGTTTTAAGGGTTGGTACATATAAGGTCTAGCTCTTATTTTCCTTTAAATGGCCATCTATGGCTCTTTAGTTAGAAATGATAGCAAAAGCCTCCTAATAATGCTGCCTTTAGTGGGGCAATCTATTATTAACATTAGGAGGTTGACCTTTGATCAATTGCTCCGTACAATTCGCATCCCCCTAAAAAGGGGGAGTATTTTTTATTCACAAAACCTTCATATGAAGGTGATTAACTGGAGTCATTTTTTCATGGCAACGATCAACCAATTGGTTCGTAAGCCTAGAAAACGTAAAGTGCAAAAGAGCGACGTACCTGCCTTGCAGGCAAACCCACAGAAACGTGGTGTTTGTACTCGTGTCTACACTACTACACCTAAGAAGCCAAACTCAGCATTGCGTAAGGTTTGCCGTGTGCGCCTAACCAATGGTTTTGAGGTTACTTCTTACATCGGTGGTGAAGGTCACAACTTGCAAGAGCACAGTGTTGTACTGATCCGTGGCGGTCGAGTTAAAGACTTGCCTGGTGTACGTTACCACACTGTTCGCGGTTCGTTGGACACCTCAGGTGTTAACGATCGTAAGCAAGGTCGCTCTAAGTACGGTACTAAGCGTCCTAAGTAATAGGCCGTACTCTGTACCCTCGTTTTCGGCTTGCTAATAAGTGAACCGAGTAAGGCTAAGCACATTCAGGAGAGGCGATTGCAGTGGAAACGCTGGCCAATCAAGAGTAATGAGAGTGTTGTCTTAGAAACCCTGAAGATAGAGGCGATTTAAAATGCCAAGAAGAAGAGTTGTCGCTAAGCGTGAAGTGCTGCCCGATCCTAAGTTCGGCAACGTCACCCTAGCGAAGTTCATGAACATGGTCATGATCAGCGGTAAGAAGTCTGTCGCTGAGCGCATCGTATATGGTGCTCTAGACTCTGTTCAAGAAAAGCTAAACAAAGATCCATTAGAGGTTTTTGACGAAGCTTTAGAAAACATTGCACCTTTAGTGGAAGTTAAGTCTCGCCGTGTTGGTGGTGCTACTTACCAGGTGCCTGTAGAAGTACGCCCTGCCCGTCGTCAGGCGCTGGCTATGCGTTGGTTGGTAGAGTACTCCCGCGGTCGCGGCGAGAAATCTATGCCACAGCGCTTGGCTGGTGAGCTGATTGATGCTTCCCAAGGCAAGGGTGCTGCAGTTAAGAAGCGCGAAGATGTTCACCGTATGGCGGAAGCCAACAAGGCGTTCTCTCACTACCGCTTCTAATAGGGCATATTTGTTCTATTGCAGTGTTGAAAGGCAGCCCTATGGCTGCCTTTCATGCTTTAGGCAATCCCCAGATAGCCTGTAGATGTAAAACCTGAGAGGTAAGGGTAGGCTGCGGCCACTGTTACTTTTGATGTTTTACCTTTAACGCCTGTCGTTAAATGTTATGTATTTTACCAACTTGAGGAACTCGCTGTGGCGCGTAAAACACCTATTTCACGCTATCGCAATATTGGTATCTGTGCCCATGTAGATGCGGGTAAGACAACCACTACCGAACGTGTGCTGTTCTATACCGGCTTATCCCATAAAATTGGTGAGGTGCACGATGGTGCGGCGACCATGGATTGGATGGAGCAAGAGCAAGAGCGCGGTATTACCATTACCTCAGCGGCTACGACCTGCTTCTGGGCGGGTATGCAGCAGCAGTTTGACCAGCATCGCGTCAACATTATTGATACTCCAGGGCACGTGGATTTCACTATTGAAGTGGAGCGCTCTTTACGTGTTCTTGATGGTGCGGTAGTTGTGCTGTGTGGTTCTTCCGGTGTTCAACCGCAGACAGAGACTGTGTGGCGCCAGGCTAACAAATACGAAGTGCCTCGCATGGTGTTCGTTAATAAAATGGACCGTGCTGGTGCCGATTTCCAAATGGTTGTCGACCAGCTAAAAGAACGCCTAGGTGCTAACCCTGTTCCTTTGCAGATGACGATTGGTGCAGAGGATGAATTTAAGGGCGTTGTCGACCTTGTAAAGATGAAAGCCATTTTGTGGAATGAAGCTGATCAAGGAATGACGTTCGAATATGGCGATATTCCAGCAGATTTGCAGGATAGCTGCGAAGAAATGCGCGAGTACCTGGTGGAGTCTGCCGCTGAAGCCAATGAAGAGCTGATGGAAAAATACCTCGAAGATGGTGAGTTGAGCGAAGAAGAAATTAAGTCGGCTATCCGTCAACGCACTTTGGCTAATGAAATTGTACCGGTATTGGGTGGTTCAGCCTTTAAGAACAAGGGTGTTCAGGCAATGCTGGATGCGGTGATCGAGTATCTTCCTTCCCCGGAAGAAGTTAAGGCTATTGAAGGTACCTTGCTGCACGACCCTGAAGCGGTCGAAACTCGCGAAGCTGATGACGATGCTCCATTTGCTGCTTTGGCTTTTAAGATTGCCACCGACCCATTCGTGGGTACTTTGACTTTCTTTCGTGTTTATTCCGGTAAGCTTGAAAGTGGCACTGCAGTCTACAACTCAGTAAAAGAAAAGCGCGAGCGCGTTGGTCGTATGGTGCAGATGCACTCAAATGATCGACAGGAAATCAAAGAAGTATTGGCGGGCGATATTGCCGCGGCGATTGGCCTTAAAGATGTAACCACAGGTGATACCTTGTGTTCTGAGCAGAGCAAAATTGTTCTGGAGCGCATGGAGTTCCCAGAGCCAGTTATTTCGGTTGCCGTAGAGCCGCGTACCAAGGCTGACCAAGAAAAGATGGGTGTTGCGCTGGGTAAGTTGGCCCAGGAAGATCCATCTTTCCGTGTGCGCACTGATGAGGAGACAGGTCAGACCATTATTTCAGGTATGGGTGAGCTGCACCTAGACATCTTAGTCGACCGTATGCGCCGTGAGTTCAGTGTAGAGGCAAATATTGGTAAGCCTCAGGTGGCCTACCGCGAGCGCATCAAGAACATTTGTGAGATCGAAGGTAAGTTTGTTCGTCAGTCAGGTGGTCGCGGACAGTATGGTCATGTGTGGGTTAAGTTTGAACCTGCTGAAGATGAATCGGCTGAAGGTCTAGAATTTGTTAACGAAATTGTTGGTGGTACGGTTCCTAAGGAATACATCCCAGCAGTCAGTAAGGGCATTGAAGAGCAGATGCAAAACGGTGTACTTGCAGGCTACCCATTATTGGGCCTGAAAGCGACTCTGTATGATGGCTCATTCCACGATGTTGATTCGAATGAAATGGCCTTTAAGATTGCTGGCTCTATGGCGACCAAGAAGCTTGCCCAAGAAGGCGGTGCGGCATTGCTTGAGCCAATGATGAAAGTTGAGGTGGTAACCCCTGAAGAGAATATGGGTGATGTAGTTGGTGATCTGAACCGACGTCGTGGCCTGATTTTGGGTATGGATGAAAATCCAAGCGGTAAGGTGGTTAATGCTGAAGTGCCGCTGGCAGAGATGTTCGGTTATGCCACTGATTTGCGTTCAGCGACTCAGGGGCGTGCAACTTTTACCATGGAATTTGCTAAGTACTCTGAAGCGCCATCGAATGTAGCTGATGAAATTATTGCTAAAATGGTGGCTGGATCTTAATTTTTCCTGTTGCCGTAGGCTTGTAGCTGTGCTTTTGCTCTATAAGGCTCTGATCGCTAGGGTTTTAGGGGCTAGGGGGCTGCTTTTTATCTTCGCTTGAGGGTAAAATGCCGCCTTTAATATTTTTGTTAAAAATTGAAGTTAATCTGTGCTGGTAACAGCGTATTTTTGAGAGGACACGTAAAGTGGCAAAAGAAACTTTTGAGCGTTCGAAACCCCATGTGAACGTAGGTACTATCGGTCACGTTGACCACGGTAAAACAACTCTAACTGCGGCTCTAACTCGCGTTTGTGCGGAAGTATGGGGCGGCGACGC
>NZ_CANMYE010000017.1 GCF_947502065.1 uncultured Pseudoteredinibacter sp. | reverse complement strand
TTCTCCGTCAGGAGAGGCGCGCATTATACGCAGCATCGAAACCTTGGCAAGCCCTTTTTGAAGTTTTTTTACAAAAATATTTAAAGACGCTTAAATTTGCATGAAAGCTAATAATCTAGCCTTCTTTTACTTCTTGTGACACCCAACGAAAAAGGCCGCCTTCCGGCGGCCTTGTTCCGACAGGAGCCTATAAACATAGACCACCCAATAAGGAAATCAAATAACTAAAGAACTAATTTTCTTCTACTGGGCGCAGCAAACGCCAACACCACAGCACTGGCCCAGACAAACCGTAAATACCGAAGATCACCAGCAACATAGTTGAAGGCGCACTGCTGACTACGGCAAAGCCAATAACTACAGCCAGCATGACAACAAAAGGGACGCGACCACGAAGATCGAAACCCTTAAAGCTACTGTACTTAACATTAGAGACCATTAACAAGCCAGCAAAGATCGTAACTATAGCGACCAACATCGCAAGCTCGGTAGATAACAACACATCATTCCACTGCCACACTATGCCCGCCACAATAGCTGCTGCAGCGGGGCTCGCCAAACCAACAAAATAGCGCTTATCAACCACATCCACCTGAGTATTAAAGCGAGCCAACCGCAGGGCTGCGCAAGCGGCATAAGTAAAGGCAGCCGTCCAACCAAATTTACCCAGCTCAGCAAACCCCCAAGAGAACACCACCATGGCCGGCGCCAAGCCGAAAGACACCATGTCTGACAAAGAATCGTACTGAACACCAAATTCAGAAGCCGTATTTGTCATGCGCGCGACCCGACCATCCAAACCATCAAGAATCATGGCCACAAAGATCGCGATAGCAGCCGACTCAAAGTTTTGATGCATACCGGCAATAATGGCGTAGAAACCACTGAATAGTGCGCCAGTCGTAATTAGATTAGGAAGTAGATATACACCGCGGTGCACCACTTTTTGACCATTCTCGGCCACCTCCTCCACATGCTCATCGATAGGCAATAGATTTTCTAGGCTTTTATCCTCGCCTGAATTGCCTTTATTGTTATCTTGGTTTTCTGGTTGATTCATATAAATCCTAGAACAATACCGTTGTAGAGCCGCATCATACTGGGGCGACGCGGCAATGACCAGAACCAAAAAGCCCCGGCGTCAGCCAGGGCTTAGAGGACCACCGATAAAGGGGGCTATTGCTACAGTGCTTATAATTCTGCCTCTAGGGCTGCACCTTAGTTTTTGGTTTTATCGATGATCTTATTGGACTCAATCCAAGGCATCATGGCGCGCAACTCAGCACCTACCTTCTCGATTGGATGAGCCGCGTTATTACGACGACGCGCAGTCATAGATGGGTAGTTAGTCTGACCTTCAGCAATAAACATCTTGGCATACTCACCATCCTGGATACGCTTCAGGGCATTACGCATAGCCTGGCGAGACTCTTCGTTAATAACCTCAGGACCAGTCACGTACTCACCATACTCAGCATTGTTTGAGATGGAATAGTTCATGTTGGCGATACCACCTTCGTACATCAGGTCAACAATCAACTTCAGCTCATGCAAGCACTCGAAGTAAGCCATCTCTGGCGCATAACCCGCTTCGGTCAAAGTTTCAAAGCCCGCCTTAACCAACTCAACGGCGCCACCACACAATACAGCCTGCTCACCGAACAAATCAGTTTCGGTCTCGTCTTTAAAGGTCGTTTCGATAATACCCGAACGGCCACCACCTACGCCCATGGCATAAGAAAGAGCAACTTCTTTGGCCTTGCCGGAAGCATCTTGGTTGATAGCGATTAGATCAGGAATACCACCACCATTAACGAATTCGTTACGAACAGTGTGACCTGGCGCCTTAGGCGCAATCATGATTACATCTAGATCTGCGCGCGGAACAACTTGGTTGTAGTGAATCGCAAAACCGTGGGCAAAAGCCAAAGTAGCGCCTTGCTTAATGTTTGGCTCGATTTCTTCAGCGTACAACTGACCCTGGAATTCATCTGGAGTCAGGATCATTACAACATCTGCAGAGGCAACAGCTTCAGCAACTTCAGTTACCTTAAGGCCGTGAGCCTCAGCTTTAGCAACAGAAGAAGAACCAGCACGCAAGCCAACAGTTACATCCACGCCTGAGTCTTTCAGGTTACAAGCATGCGCATGACCCTGCGAGCCGTAACCAATGATAGAAACTTTCTTACCCTGGATGATAGAAAGATCGCAATCCTTATCGTAATAAACCTGCATTTTGTACTCCAAAAATTCTACGAGCTGGCTCAGTGCCACGCTTTAACGAGGTGAATACTAGCCATTTAAGAGCATTGCGTAAAATGATATATTTGCAAGATAACATCCCATATTTTGCAACACGGAACATCCGCACTAATGGACAGCAAAAGCCTTAAGCTATTTTTACATCTAGCACAAAGCCTGCACTTTAGCCGCACCGCCGAGGCTATGAACTTAAGCCCCTCCGCCCTAAGCAGGCAAATTCAACAACTAGAAGAACGCTTGGAGTGCAAATTGTTTGAGCGAGATAATCGCCAGGTACAACTCACCGCTCAAGGGCGCAAACTACAGAGCTATGCCCGAGAATCATTAGAGCAATGGGAAGCCTTTCGGCAAGACTTAAATGCCAGCGATGGAGAACTAAGCGGCAGCGTCAGTCTCTATTGCTCCGTCACCGCCAGTTATAGCCTGCTCTACCAAATCTTAAAACGCTTCCGACAAGAGCACCCCAAGGTGGAGATCAACCTACACACCGGAGACCCTGCCGATGCCATCCGCAGAGTGCTAGGGGGCCATGAAGATTTATGCATTACCGCCAAGCCCGAAAAATTAAGCAAAGAGCTGAGCTTTCACAGCATGGTTCATTCACCACTGCTATGCCTGCAAGCTAAGAAAGCCAGCATTCCCACCCCCAAAAACGATAAAGACTGGGCTGAAGTTCCACTGATCATTCCCGAAACAGGGCTTACCCGTGAAAGGCTCGACGCTTGGTTTCAAAAGAAAAAGCTCAAGCCCAATATATACGCTCAAGTTAGCGGTCACGAAGCCATTGTAAGCATGGTGGCGCTCGATCTTGGTTTAGGCTTTGCCCCACAAATCGTAGTGGACAACAGCCCGCAGGCGAAACAGGTAAAGCTGGTAGAAAAAGCTCTGCCACTTGGGGATTACGATGTTGGGATTTGTACGCGCAGTAAACGCTTAGAAAAAGATAGAGTTATTGCGGCATTTTGGGAGTTGCTTGGGGAGCATTAAAGCTGTGCCTGTAGCAGGGGTCAGAACCCTTGGGTTCTGACCCCGACTTTCACTTATTTATTGAGTCGATTATCAATTAGCTGATCGACTACAGAAGGATCTGCCAAGGTTGAAGTATCGCCTAGGTTTTCCAACTCATTCGCAGCAACCTTACGCAGAATTCGACGCATAATTTTACCCGAACGCGTTTTCGGCAAACCCGGCGCCCACTGAATTAAATCTGGCTTAGCAATTGGTCCAATCTCTTGATTACACAGACCAACTAACTCTTTCTTCAATTCATCAGAAGGCTCCTCACCATCCATCAAGGTTACATAGCAGTAAATACCCTGCCCCTTAATATCATGGGGGTAACCAACAACGGCTGCTTCAGCCACCTGACCATGCAAGCCAAGTGCGGATTCAATCTCTGCAGTCCCCATTCGGTGACCAGAAACATTTAATACATCATCAACACGGCCAGTAATCCAGTAGTAGCCATCCTCATCGCGACGAGCGCCGTCACCAGTAAAGTAATAGCCAGGGTAAGTGCTGTAATAGGTATCAATACAGCGCTGATGATCACCGTAAACCGAGCGAATCTGGCCAGGCCAAGATGCTTTGATCGCCAAGCTCCCTTCACCCGCGCCCTCCATCTCTTTACCTTCTGCATCAAGCAACACAGGCTCTACACCAAAGAAAGGCAAGGTAGCCGAACCTGGCTTTAACTCTGTTGCGCCAGGTAATGGCGTCAGCATATGACCACCAGTTTCGGTCTGCCACCAAGTATCAACAATTGGGCAACGGCCTTCACCAATTACACGGTGATACCACTCCCAAGCCTCAGGGTTAATTGGCTCGCCTACCGTACCCAGCAAGCGCAAAGAAGAACGGTTGGAGCGCTTAACAAACTCATCACCCGCTCCCATCAAGGCACGAATAGCCGTTGGCGCGGTATAGAAAGTATTTACTTGGTGCTTATCGACAATATCCCAGAAACGACCAGCATCTGGATAAGTCGGCACACCTTCAAACATCAAAGTAATAGCACCATTAGCCAGCGGGCCATAAACAATATAGCTATGACCGGTAACCCAACCCACATCAGCTGTACACCAGTAAACCTCACCAGCTTGATAATCAAAGGTGTATTTATGGGTCATTGCGGCGTGCAGCAGATAACCACCCGTAGTGTGCATTACCCCTTTGGGCTTACCCGTTGAACCGGAGGTATACAAAATAAATAGGGGATCTTCGGCCTGCATTGGCTCTGGGTCGCAATGCTCATCAGCCGCCGGAACCGCTACGTGATACCAAATATCACGCTCTTCATTCCAGTCAATACGACCACCTGTGCGCTTAACCACCAAACAGGTGTGAACATCAGGACAGCTTTCAAGAGCGCGATCAGCATTATATTTTAGCGGGACAGCTTTGCCACCACGCACACCCTCATCGGCGGTAATTAAAACCTGGCAATCAGAATCTAAAATACGATCTTTAAGAGCATCAGGTGAAAAACCACCAAACACCACCGAGTGAACCGCACCGATGCGGGCACAAGCCAACATAGCGTATGCGGCCTCGACGATCATCGGCATATAAATACAAACTCGATCGCCCTTTTTAACACCGCGAGCTTTTAGCGCATTGGCCAACTTACACACATGCTCATGCAGATTGCGATAGGTGATAGTTTTAGTGTCGTAAGGGTTGTCACCCTCCCAAATAATCGCAGGCTCATCGGCCTTATCGGCCAAATGACGATCAATACAGTTGGTAGTGACGTTTAAAACACCATCTTCAAACCACTTGGCCTCACCCTGATGAAAATCAAAATCGCGTACTTTGGTGAAGGATTTATCCCAGCTCAGAAATTCATGAGCCTTTACTGTCCAGAACGCTTCCGGCTGCTCGATAGACTGTTGATACATGGCCTCATAGCGCTCTTTATCGATATGAGCGTTGGCAGCCAGGGCCTTGGGCACTGGGTAGATATGGGATTCTGACATGGATACTCCTCCATCATCGCTGTAGTTATAAATTAATATGCCTCTTATCATAGCGATTACAGCGCGTTTGCCTAGCTCGACAAACGTCGAAAGCGAACGACTGATGATTGACTACACTTAAAGGCCTAGAAACAACACAGCTACTTAATACAGCTACCTAATATAGGCCTAATATGAAACTCATCTTTGCTATCGGTTTTTTCCTCGCTTGGACAAGCCTAATCGCCGCCCTTAGCGGAGGCCTTGGAGGCTTTATCAATGTACCCTCTGCTGCTTTTCTAATCCCAATCGTTTTATGTCTTGCCTTAGCCTCTACTGGCAAGCAAGCCTTAATGGACTGCTACCAGCTGTGCTTTAAGGAGCAAACCATTGAAGACCCAAAGCGTATTCAACAGGCGCGATTGTTTTTACAAGTTGCCGCCAAACAAAGTTTACTGATTGGCGCTCTGGGAGTACTAATTGGTTGGTGTGCAATGGGGGCTGGCATTGAAGATTGGAGCAATTTTGGACCCACCTTCGGTATAAGCTTACTTACCTTGGTTTATGGCGTTATGATGAAGGCCATATTTGACATTGCCGATAATCGCATTGAGGGCCGCTTTTGCAATCAAGGCATTAGCTGACGCCCTAAACTCAAAACCTAAAACGCAGACTAGCAAGGATAGCGAATGCTCTTTAAACAAGTAGCGAATAAACTACGACAAAATGGCATATACCTGATCGCCACGATTTTAGTCACGCTACTCGCAGGCTGCAGCAGCCACACTATCCACTTATTTGGCGACAAAAAAGGTCTGTACGAAGAGCTGCAAAGCAAAAGTGGATTCAAAGTTATTGCTCGCAGCAATGAGAGCGCCGAAGCCTTTACTCAAAACACCTTGATAAGCCCCAGCGATTTAAAACAACAAGAGCTGCAGAGCTTAATAGCACTACTCAAGCAACAAGGAGTAGAAATCGACCATATTGCCTACGGCAGTTATCGCAATCACAGTTATCAAAACGGAAATATTGGTTTATATCTCGCGAACGATCACAGCAGCCATCGCTTAGATATACCTACAGCAGCGATAGAGCAGGTTGATTTTATCGGCCATTACAAATCTATAAATTGCCCAAAGAATTGGCTTTTAGAAGTTAAAGCAAACAGGCGCTGGAAAGTCTATAGCAAAGATCAAGAGACAAGCGGCCACTGGCGCAGCAAAGACAGCTTTTTGACCCTATTACTTAGCAATTCCAATTTTTCATTTGGCAGCCTCTACAACAAAAAGCATAATAACGCCTTGCAACTGATCCCCGTCGATCACGAGAATTTACCCTGGCGCTGCCAATATCGAAAACAAAGTTCATAACAGCAGCGCCACATTGAGCAAAAGACATTATGACCACCCAAGAATTAGAACAACTTTGGCAAAAGGAAATCGCCGAGCAGCAAGAAAAATACCGCGATATAGATTTAAACCTTAGCGACGTAAAAGTGGAACTTCACAACGCCACATGGTGCCCCGACTGTGTACGGGAATGTTCTGAACTGCTGGCCATAAAAGCTGCATTAGGGGATAGGGCCCCAGAGATTTCACTAATCAGCTATGAAGATAAAGAACACTATATGAGCAACAAGGCGAGTTTAGACATTAACTGCCTGCCGACTATAATCTTTACGCGAGGCGAGCAAGAATTTGCCCGCATAGAAGAAGACTCACAAGGAAAAATATTAGGGCTAATCTCTTAAAATAATCTTAGCCCTTGCACCGGATAATGTTTCTTTAGCTTAAACTTA
This sequence comes from uncultured Pseudoteredinibacter sp., assembly GCF_947502065.1. GTDB lineage: Bacteria > Pseudomonadota > Gammaproteobacteria > Pseudomonadales > Cellvibrionaceae > Pseudoteredinibacter. The sequence continues at coordinate 14,631 of NZ_CANMYE010000017.1, read as the reverse complement.
GAGAAACATTATCAATCAAGCGCGCCCCTTCGGTGTACATAGCACCCAAGATGGTAATCTCCATATCATCCACAGCGGCCATTTCTAAATCTTTGCTATTACAGATATTAAAATAGTCGACTCTAAAGCCGGCGCCCTGGATCAACTCGCGCGCTTCGGCCTGCAGTTTAGAATAATCTCTCTCACCAGATTTTATAGCATCAGCGGTAGCATTTAGCGCTTTGTTTAAAACATGCACTTTGGGGCGCTCTTCTTCGGTAATAAAGCCGTTGCGCGAGCTCATCGCCAAACCATCGTTTTCACGATGGATAGGTGCTGCCGTAATTTCGATATCCATACAAAGATCTTCAACCATACGGCGAATAATCGCCAACTGCTGATAATCCTTAATACCGAACACTGCTTCATCAGGCTCTACAATATGAAACAGCTTGGTAACAACCGTGGTTACACCTTCAAAGTGGCCAGGGCGGCTTGCGCCACACAGCACATCCGTCATGGTTGGGCAGATAACACGGGTTTGGTTTTCCAAACCGTTGGGGTACATCTCATTATCATCGGGATGAAAAAGAAAATCACAGCCTACACTGCGCAATTTATCGCAATCATCTTGAAAGGTACGCGGGTACTTATCCCAATCTTCATTCAAACCAAATTGCAGGCCGTTCACAAAAATCGAGCACACTACGATATCGCAAGTTTTTTTCGCGGTTCGCACTAGTTCCAAATGAGCATCGTGCAGATTGCCCATTGTTGGCACGAAGCCAATACGCTTACCCGCCAAACGCTCAGTCCTCAAAGACTGACGAAGGCTTTTAATATGATGAAAAACTTGCATGTAACTGTCTCTGCTATGCGCGCAGCCTTGCAGCTGCACAGACTAAAATTAATAACCCGGATCCTGCTGGTTGTAATACTCAGGAGCCAAATTTTCAAAGCGCGTAAATTTACCCACAAAGGCGGCCTTGGAGGTACCCACCTCACCGTTACGCTGCTTGCCCACAATTAATTCCGCGATGCCTTTATCGGGGCTATCCTCGTTGTAATATTCATCACGATAAATAAATAAAATGACATCCGCATCCTGCTCGATCGCACCGGATTCACGCAAGTCCGAGTTCATTGGGCGTTTATTGGGGCGCTGCTCAACACCACGGTTAAGCTGCGAGAGCGCGATAACCGGGCAGCTAAATTCTTTGGCGATAGCTTTTAATGAGCGGGAGATTTCAGAAATTTCCTGGGTTCGACCTTCCGTGCTACCTGGCACCTGCATAAGCTGCAAATAATCAATCATGATCATGCCCGGAAGACTTTGCGCTTCGGCGTCCTCAATACTCAAATTTGGGTTTTCCGAAAGCAGGCGGTTTTGGTGGCTACGCGCCACCTTTCGAGCACGCGCTCTCACTTCTTGCGGACTAAGGCCCGGGGTATCATCAATATAGAGAGGGCGGCCCTTGATCTTTGCCACTGCGGCCGACAGCTTAGGCCAATCTTCTTCGGTAAGCTGACCATTTCGAATTTTGCCCTGATCGATGCGCCCAATGGATGACAACATACGCATCATCAAGGCATCGGCTGGCATTTCCATACTGTAAACAAGGCTGGGACGCTCTTGGGTCATCATCGCCGCCTCAACAAAGTTGAGCGCAAGTGCTGTCTTACCCATTGAAGGACGTGCCGCTAAAACAATCATCTCACCCGGCTGCCAGCCAGAGGTGCGCTGATCCAGCTCATCAATACCTGTCGATAAACCGGTGATATCGCTATCGGAGCGAAACAAAGTATCGATTTTTTCAACGGTGACCTTAAGCAGGTCATTGGCACCAATAAAGCCACCCTCTTTCGGGCGCTCTTCAGCAATCTGCGCAACTTTGCGCTCGGCCATTTGCAGCAGGTCATCAGAATCCATACCGGCCGGCGCCATACTATTACGGGAGATCTCGCCGGCTGCATTGATTAACTGTCGTAGAGTAGAACGCTCACGGACAATTTGAGCATAAGCGCCAACGTTCGCGGCACTTGCGGTTTGATCAACCAGCTCGGTTAGGAAATGTAGGCCGCCGCAGCGCTCTAGCTCATCATAGCGATCAAGTTCTTCCGCTACAGTAATGATATCCAGGGGCTTTTCGGCCGCAATCAACTCGGCCATGCGCTTGTACACCAGCTGGTGTACTTCGCTATAGAAGTCTTTCTCGCTTAGCGCCTCAGCGACAGCGTCAAACTTCAAGCTGTCGAGCATCAGGCCGCCCAATACAGCGCGCTCTGACTCTAGCGAGTGAGGCATCTCCACGACATCTTTGAACGCCTGTTGAGCCTCTTCATTATGGTATGTATCTGACATACGAGCTATACCGCCCCCAATCTGTGGTAAACCCCGAACAAATAGGCCATGAGTCTATTAAAAATAGCGTCTTATTACCATCTTGTACTCAGTAAAAGAGCTGCGCGGCAGAAACCTGAAACACAATAAGCGTGCATAAAAAAACCGCCACACCCTAAAGCGCGGCGGTTTTTTAGCTTTACTAAGCGTTAAACCTTATTCAGGAATAACGTTTAGAGTAACAGCTACGGTTACTTCAGCGTGTAGCTGGATATCAATCTGATATTCACCTACTTCACGCAGAACACCTTCTGGCAATTTAACTTCAGACTTGGCAACTTCAACACCAGTCTTAGTGATTGCATCAGCGATGTCGCGAGTACCGATAGAACCGAATAGCTTACCTTCGTCACCAGCATTGGCTTCGATGGTTACAGACAAATCGGTCAATTTTTCACCGCGAGCTTCTGCAGCTGCTTTCTTCTCAGCCGCAGCAGCTTCCAAGTCAGCGCGACGCGCTTCAAAGTCAGCAATATTAGCTTTGGTAGCAGGTACAGCTTTACCTTGTGGTACTAGGTAGTTACGACCGAAACCAGCTTTCACTTCAACGCGATCGCCGATACCGCCTAGCTTACCTACTTTCTCGAGTAGAATAACTTCCATCTCGTTAACCCTCTTTTGTTAGGTGGGCCTGTCCGCAGCCTTAGCTGCCTTTGGACAAACGCCCACGAAAATCAATCCACGAATCCAGAATCGCCAGTAGCGTTAAAAGCATTGCCACCGGGCTTGCAAAAATTAGCGCCAAATACATCAACACTAACCACTGCACCCCCATTTGCCGCTGTTTTACTACAAAGTGCACAATGGCAATACCTTGTAGCAATAAAGGAAAACCAAACAAGCTTGCCCAAATAGCGTAATCACTACCTTGACTAAAGCAGTACATAGCTGAAACAAAACAGATCAATACACTGCTTATATTCAAGCTCAGTTGACGAAATTCCACACCAAAACCACCAGGGTTATACAGCATGGACTGCCACCAACGCGCCAGGATCAAACTGGCGATACTGCTGAGCGCCAACACATAGGCAATCAGACCTAAAGCGAAGCGCTCTCCCGGAACCGGCAACTGAGCAACTTGCTCACCCTGCTGGGCCTGGGCTTGTATTTCCTTAAACAGATCCCCCAAAATTTCCACTAAGCCCTCTACCGGAGCTGGCACTACCTGCCCTAAAAGCAAGCTGCCTGCGGAACTTAAGGCCACCATAGCCATAATGGCGGCACCCCAAGAGATACTGCGGCGCAAAACTAGCGCAACTGCAAACACCAACAACAAACTCAACACAGTGATCAAGGCCATTAAGGGACCAAGATCGCTAGCAAAGAGTGCCAATAGTGCCGGCAACATCGCCACCAACAATACAAATGTACCGTCGCTGGCGCCCCGACGCAGAGTAACCAAAGCTACCGTCGCCGGGCTAATCAGTGGAAACCAGCTCCCAATAAGGGCGGCCACTGACGCCTGCAAACGTCCTCGCATTATAAATTCAGCAAGGGCGCGCACAGGGCTTCTTATTCGTGACTGTCGGTGTAAGGCAGTAGAGCCAAATAGCGAGCGCGCTTGATAGCGGTAGCCAGCTGGCGCTGATACTTAGCCTTGGTACCAGTAATACGGCTTGGAACAATCTTGCCAGTCTCAGAGACATAGGCCTTCAAAGTATCCAAATCTTTGTAGTCAATCTGCTTAACGCCTTCAGCGCTAAAACGGCAGAACTTACGACGACGGAAAAAACGTGCCATGATCAGTCTCCTTATTCTTCGCTAGCTGCTTCTTCGCTAGCGGCTTCTTCAGCTGCTGGCGCTTCGGCAGGTGCTTCTTGGGCTGGACGCTCTTCGCGACGCTCACCGCGATCGCCACGATCACCACGTGGTTTACGCTCGCGTTGCTCTTTGTCAGCCTTAGCGATTGGAGATTCCTCGGTGATCGCCTCATCGGTGCGAATAACCAAGTTACGTAGTACGGCATCGTTGTAACGGAAGTTAGTAGTTAACTCTTCCAACGCTGCTTCGCCACACTCAACATTCATAAGAATGTAATGAGCTTTGTGGATTTTGTTGATTGAGTAAGCCAACTGACGACGACCCCAATCTTCCATGCGATGCACCTTACCACCATCAGCTTCGATAGCAGCGGTGTAGCGCTCGACCATGCCGGGCACCTGCTCGCTCTGATCTGGATGAACCAGAAATACAATTTCGTAATGACGCATATTTGCTCCTTACGGGTTAAGCCTCCCGTATAACGCGCTTTCACATTGAATAGCACCACGGTAAGGCAAGGAGAGGCCATATTATTTTGACACCGGCGAACCGGAACCCCTGGCCAAAAATAAAGGGGCGCGCATTATATGCTTATGCTGTATAAATATCAAACATCTTTGTCTGTAGCCACTAGATGGACACTTGTTCTACAAGACCCAAGTGATACCATCAGCAAACTAATAACGAACAACAACCCCGAAAAGGATTCGACCATGCCAGTTTCCGGCCGAACTTGGGCTCGCTATATCGGCCCAGCGCTAATCGCCGCGATCATTGCCTTCTTTTTAGCCAACCCTAAAGCCTATAACTATTTGCGCTACGGCCCCAAAGTCATTAACGGCCTAGGCGCCAAGCTGCTTTGCTCAGGCGTATTCGTTGCCGGACGAGACGCCAACGCGGTGTTTGAGGAAGACGTACTCACCTCACATGCGCTCGCCCAATACAGCAGCTTTGATATCAACCAGCAAACTGAAGAAGTTACGGTAAGCAGCTATGGGCTGTTTACTCAAAAAGCTAAGTACAATCCTGATTTTGGCTGCAGCTTGTATCACAATGAAGCACCAAGCTTTAGCGCCCCACAGATCGCCCAGCAAACCGGCTTCCAGTGGGGCGAAGTTGAAGTAAACCAAGATATTCAAGGCATCCTTGATAGCATCATTGCCGAAAACAGCAGCAAGCCCCATATCGACAGTCGCGCCCTTATTGTTGCCAAGCAGGGCAAGATCATTGCCGAAGCCTATGCGCCAGGTTACGACCAAGACAGCCAGTTCTTATCTTGGTCTATGGCCAAGAGCATCACTTCCAGCCTGCTAGGCATTTGGCTAGAAGAAAACGGCCAAGATATTGATCAGCCCCCAGGCTTTAGCGAGTGGGAAAATGATGAACGCAAAAATATTCAGCTGCGCCATCTACTGAATATGGCCAGCGGACTAAAGTTTGATGAGAGTTATGAGCCAGGTGACAACGCCACCCGCATGCTGTTTTTTGAAGACAATATGGCGCACTACGCCCGCACTGCGGCAGCGGAAATTGAAGCTGCTCCCGGTGAAAAGTTTGTTTACTCTTCTGGCACCACCAATATTCTCTCAGGCTGGTTATTCGATAAATTAGGCGGCACAGAAAATTACTATCGCTTCGCCCAAGAAAAGCTCTTTTTACCAAGTGGCATATCCGATGCTACCTATGAGCCTGATGCTAGCGGCAGCTTTGTGGGTAGCTCTTACCTTTATATGACCGCGCGCCAATGGACTAAGTTTGGCCAGCTGTATTTACAACGTGGCAACTTAAACGGCCAGCAAATTATTCCGGAGCATTGGGTAGATTTCGTAAAAACCCCCATAAAAGCCGCACCGCGAGGTGAATATGGTGGGCAGTTTTGGCTAAACGCTGGCGCGGCCGATGATTCCAGCAAACGCATGTTTAAAGATCTACCTACGGATCTTTATCTAGCCTCAGGCCACAACGGCCAATACGTCGTCATCATACCATCGCGCGAACTTGTGATAGTTCGCCTAGGCTGGGCCAATGGCGAACGCTTCGATCTAAACGGACACTTCGCAAAGATCTTAGAGGCACTCTAAGGCCAACAAAAAAAGGGGTCAGAACCCACGGGTTCTGACCCCGCCTCGAAGCCGTAAAACCTAAACGCAGTCAACTCACCTATAAAAATCGCCAAGTCACACGCGACCCCACAAGCTGCCCCAAAACTAAAAACCAAGCACAAACTCAAAGTCCAGAACCACCAAAAGCCTAGAAACAAACACCCTGCATGAACAAAGGGGTCAGAACCCATGGGTTCTGACCCCCGCTCGGAGCCGTAAAACCTAAACGCAGCCGACCCATCAATAGAAATCGCCAAACCACAGAACCGCCCTACAAGCTGCCCAAAGCTAAAAACCAAACACAAACTCAAAAACCAGAACCACCAAAAGCCTAGAAACAAACACCCTGCATGAACAAAGGGGTCAGAACCCGAGGGTTCTGACCCCGGCTCGGAGCCAAGGAACTAAAAGCAGGCCTAGCCCTTCTAGAATGCATTGAGCAATCAACAAGCGGAAACTGGCAGTCTAAAACCTAGCGAAATTCAAAGCTCAAAAAGTAGACTAATAATAGACATTTGCGGAACGCAACAAACAGGATATAGCTGGAAATCAGGCCTTGAACAGCCAAACAGTCAACGCCAAGAAAAGGCAGCGCAAGCGATAGAACTTTAAGGGGAAGCTTTCTAGAAATAGGGTCAGAACCTATAGATTCTGACCCTGCAAGACTTATGCGTCTTCGCAAACCTCACGGTATGCATCTGCATCTAATGCAGCATCAAGCTCAGAAACATCTGCGGGCTTAACTTTGAAGAACCAACCATCGTCATAAGGAGAACTGTTTACAGTCTCTGGCTCGTCTTCCAAAGCTTCGTTTACCGCTACAACCTCACCTGTAAGAGGCGAGAAAATATCGGATGCGGCTTTTACAGATTCAACAACACCCGCTTCTTCGCCGGCATTAACCTGTGAACCCACCTCAGGCACTTCAACATAAACAACATCGCCTAGGCTATCTTGGGCGTGATCAGAAATACCAACTGTTACAGTGCCGTCAGCTTCTACACGCGCCCACTCATGGCTCGATAGATACTTAATTTCATTGCGCACTTCACTCATGGACTAATCCTCTGCTATCTCTACTGTATTAATTAAAAAACTTGCTTACCGTTACGGACGAAGCTCGGCTTAATTACCTTAACTTCTACTTGTTTATTTCTCATTTCAACCAAACAAGTATCACCAATCTCTTTGGGCACTCGCGCCATGGCAATAGAATAGCCTAAAGTCGGCGAGAATGTACCACTGGTAATTTCACCAGTAGCTTCAACACCAGGCACAATAACTTTCTGATGAGCACGTAAAACGCCTTTTTGCTCCATCACTAAGCCAACCAACTTCTCTTTAACACCGGCTTCTTTGGCGGCCTCCAAAGCTTTGCGACCAATAAAGTCACGATCTTCAGGCGCCCAAGAAATGGTCCAAGACATATTGGCTGCCATTGGCAAAATAGTCTCATCCATATCGCTACCGTATAAGTTCATACCCGCCTCTAGGCGCAAAGTATCACGGGCACCCAAACCACATGGCGCCACATCAGCAGCTACTAGATCTTTCCAAAACTGCACAATGGCGGCCTCTGGAACCATAATTTCTAGGCCATCTTCACCGGTGTAACCGGTGCGAGCGATAAACCAGCCATCGACTTCCAAGCCTTGGAATACCGACAGAGAATTAACCACCTCAGCCTTGTTGCCACCTAAAACGGCGGCAACCTTAGCAATCGCTTCTGGGCCCTGCACGGCCAACATAGAAAGCTCTGGACGCTCACTTAGCTCTACTTCAAAGGCTGCGGCCTGCTCATTCATCCAAGCCAAATCTTTCTCGCGGGTAGCGCAGTTCACAACAGTGCGGTACCAACCGTCCATGTTGTAAACAATTAGATCATCAATGACTCCGCCCTGCTCATTAAGCATACCGGTGTACATAGCCTTACCGGTAACGGAGCTGATCTTCTCAACATCATTGGCCAACAGATAACGTAAAAAGTCTTTCGCGCCAGCGCCTTTTACATCAACAATGGTCATATGCGACACATCAAACATGCCCGCCTCGCGGCGCACCTTGTGATGCTCCTCTACCTGAGAGCCATAGTTAATTGGCATATCCCAGCCGCCAAAATCAACAATTTTGCCGCCTGCGGCTTCGTGCTCTGCGAACAATGCAGTCTTATTACCCATTACGCTACCTATCCAGTTAAGCCCCAGCCTAGGGGGTAAAAACCCTTATACACCACATGAAACCGCCGGCTTTCGGCATGTTTCCCATAATGCACATTGTGTTTCCAATAATAGAAAAACGGCATTGTACTGGTATTAGCAGCAAAGGCAATCACCCCCAGGATAAGGGGAAACTCAATGGATAATTTGGACGCTAAAGAAAGGCTTACAGTCGCTAGAGAAGTGAGCAAGCGCCCCCAAACAATAAGAGGGCGCCGCCAATACAGCCCTTCAGATCAAGGCTGCATTAAGCTCTGAAGTTAGAGCTTAGAAGTTTGAGCCTAGAAGTTATAGTTCAAAGATACCGTAGTATAGCGATCGGTCTTCTCGGTACCGGGATCTACATCGGTATTGTGCTTGGCCAAATAGGCAATTTTTAGAGCCAGCTGCTCAGTCATGGCCACTTTTACGGCAACCTCAGCTTCAAGATAAGTATTCTCTTCACCAGCTTCGCTCAGCAAGTAGCTTTCTAGCTTAGTGGTATCCGTTAGCTGCTGTTTGTAAGAAACCTTACCCAGAATTACCGCCTCGTCTTCTTTTTCTTGATTAAGGCGACGCTCACTGCTTCGAAAACCCGCACCGATCTCGGCATCTAGAATAGTCTCTTCGGTTTTAATAAAGTGATAACCCACACCGCCGGTTAATGAAGACTGATACTCAAAAGCACTAAAGCGATCATCTTGATAACGATAGTTACCAAAGCCGTAAACATCTTCATTAAACTCATAGCGGCTATTAAAATTGAAGGTATAAGCTTCTGCGCTGGTTTTGTCATCGGTAGAAGCCGTATTAGCGCTAACTTCGGCCTTATGGGTCCAATCGTTTTGCACATAGGAGATCAACAATTTTACGGCCAAGGCTTCACTCTCGGAGTTGCCCGCCACACTGTTATAGCCAAGATCACCTTCGCCTTTCCACTCACCGGCAAAGCTAACGCTAGATGCCAATAAGGCAGACACGAACAGGGTTTTATTTAATTTCAACATAGGTTCCTACTTGTATTACATTCTCTAAAAATAAAAACAGCCAACTCACCAAAGCTTAGACCAATCATTAGACGGCTAAAAACAAAGCCAAGCTCAGGTTTAAGATGATGGGGAGGAAGATACTTTAAGCGGCTGAACTATAAATGAACCCTTATAGCTCAGCATAAAAATCAGGAAATAGTGGCAGATAAATTATCTAGGCAAGCAACTAGCGACGAGAGCGGCGAATCATCAACACCACCGGAGCAAGGCTCAGCAGCACTAAGCTTAAAGCAGGTAAGGCAGCACGCTCCCATTCCCCTTCTGAGGTCATCTCATATACACGCACCGCCAGAGTATCCCAGCCAAATGGACGTAATAATAAAGTAGCCGGCATTTCCTTCATCACATCCACCAGCACTAAAAGCATGCCAGCAAATATACCGGGCGATAGCATTGGTAAATATACCCGCCACAACAGCTGCCATTTATTGGCGCCCAAGCTTTGCGCAGCTTCTTGAAAGCTAGGCTTTAAACGCTCGAAGGAAGACTGAATAGGCCCAAGCCCCACGGTAAAAAATCGCACGCAGTAGGCCAATATTAAAGCCACTACGCTGCCCACTAATATTTGCTTAGGCGGCATATCCAGCAACGCCCGCACCGGCGCCACCAATACAGAATCCACCTTGGCGAAAGACAACATAATACCCACAGCAAGCACCGAGCCAGGAAAGGCATAACCCAAGCTTGCCGCACGCATAGCAAAACCTTTTGCGGAAATATTGCCCAGCTGACGCTGCCCAAAAGCCACCGCGATTGCCAAACTCACCGTTAAGCTTGCAGCAATAGCGCCCAAGGCAAAGGTATGGAGAACCAAATCTATATAGCGTTGATCTAATCCACCAAGGCCAGTTTCCACCACCCAAAACAGCAGCTGACCAACCGGAATAACAAAAGCCAAAACAAATATCAGCAAACAATAGCCAGTGGCTAAATAAGCCCGCGCGCCTTTCAATTTAAAACGCTCCCGCTCTTGGGCTGGCACCTCAAATAAACGACCGCCGCCGCGTGCCTTCTGCTCAGCAAACAAAGCCAGGGCAACAAACAACAACAATACCGAAGCTAGCTGCGCAGCCGCTGGCAAATTAAAAAAACCAAACCAAGATTTATAAATAGCGGTGGTAAAAGTATCGTAGTTAAAAACCGCAACCGCACCAAAATCGGCCAGGGTTTCCATCAGCGCCAAGGCGGCCCCTGCCGCAATAGCGGGGCGCGCCATAGGCAATGCTACCGACCAAAAAGCCTGCAGTGGTGTGCGCCCCAACATTCGCGCCGCATCTACCAAGCCACGCCCCTGGCTCATAAAAGCACTGCGACTTAGCATGTACACGTACGGATATAACACCGCACTTAATACTAAGCTCACCCCACCTGCACTGCGAATCGATGGCATGCGAAAATCACTACCAAACCATTCACGTAATTGAGTTTGCACAGGGCCACTAAAATCAAATAAACCCAGCGCCACAAAAGCAACCACATAAGTTGGGATTGCCAATGGCAACATCAAACCCCAATCGAGCCAGCGCCTTCCTGGGAACTCGCAAACCGAAACCAGCCAAGCCAAGCTCACACCTAGAAAGATGGCGATACTGCCAACGCCAATGCACAGCTTTAAGGTATTGCCCAACAAGGTGCCAAGCTGGGTTTGAATTAGGTGGGCCCAAATATCGCTTTGATCGCTAGTCCAGCTTAGGGCAATGACCAAAATAGGCATTAATACTAAAGCCGCCGCAAACCAAGCCGGTAAACGCCAGAAATGCTTACGCCATTTTGTAGATTGAGCATTCACAAAGAAGGACTCTTTGTTCGCTGAGGGCTGATTAGAATCATCATTAGATGGTTGATCAGAAGGGGGCTGGGGCACGGCAATTTCACTCATGCCCCATTTTAACTGGTTTCAAGCTGCAGCAATAGCCACAGCTTGCCAACACAGTTAACTAAAAGCCTTTAAGACTAAGCTGGAATTAACGGTAGCCAGCGCGATCCATCAACTTAACAGCATCGGCCTGCAACTTACCTGCCGCCTCAACATTAACCAAGTCAGCTTTGAAATTGCCCCATGCCTGCACTTCGGCCGAAGGCTTAACAGTTACATTCACCGGATACTCATGGTTAATCTCAGCGAACTGGCCCTGAGCCTTATCGCTAGCCAACCACTCCAATAGCTTGCGCGCTTCAGCTGGCTGCTTAGCGTGCTTGGTAATACCGGCACCAGAAATATTTACGTGTACACCACGGTCTTCTTGGTTAGGCCAGTATAGTGCCAAAGTAACCTCTGGGTTTTTCTTCTTCAAACGGCCAAAGTAATAAGTGTTAACAATAGTGGCATCACACTGGCCAGCAGCTACTGCTTCCATGGCCTTAGTATCGTTTGAGAAAGGCTCGGTAGCTAGGTTTGCTACCCAACCTTTAACAATCTCTTCGGTTTTTTCTTTACCTTGAGTTTGGATCATGGTGGCAACCAAAGATTGGTTGTACACCTTCTTAGAGGTACGCAAGCACAAGCGGCCCTTCCAATCTTCAGCAGCCAAGGCTTCGTAAGTGCTTAGATCTTCTGGCTTTACGCGCTCAGTTGAATAAACAATAGTGCGGGCACGAATAGAGAGGCCAAACCAATCATTGTTAGCGGCCTGCAAGTGAGCAGGTACATTGGCTTCTAATGATTCGGAATCTAAAGAAGCAAACAAGCCCTTATTGCTAGCCTGCCATAGGTTGCCAGCATCTACCGTCATAAACATATCGGCAGGGGTAGATTCGCCCTCAGCAGAAAGGCGCTCCATCAATGGGCCAGCCTTATCGGTAACATAGCGCACATCTACGCCTGTCTCGGCCGTGTATTTTTCAAATAAAGGCTTGATCAGGTGCTCTTTACGGGAAGAGTAAACAGTAACTACAGGGGCTTCTTTTGTTGCTTCGGCTTTTACTTCGGCCTTTTCTGCAACCGCGGCTGCCGTTTCAGTGGTTTCTACTGCAGGTTTGCTTTCTTCTTTCTGACTACAGCCAGCAACAGCTAACGCCATCAATGCCAGTGATGGAGCCCACTTTGCCTTCATTTGAATTGCCTTCATGCCAACCTCATTCTTTATGCCGAGCTTTAACGGCGGGGAATTAGAAAAGATGCAAATGATAGAGATTACTATTCAGCAATGCAATGACGACAATCAACTGTTGAGACAGGTACACTTAGCCACAAGATAAATAGCCGATAAGATAAGAAGTACCCATGAGCAACTTGCCGTCCAAATTAATGGACCCAAAGTTATTCGCCAAGCTGGTATTAGCTTGGTATGACACACATGGCCGCAAAGAGCTTCCCTGGCAACAGGGCATCAACCCTTACCGGGTGTGGCTTTCAGAAATTATGCTGCAGCAAACTCAAGTAGCCACGGTAATCCCCTACTTCGAGACCTTTACCCAGAAATTCCCCGATGTTTGCAGCCTAGCTAAGGCCGATATAGACGAGGTGCTACACCTTTGGACAGGCCTAGGCTACTACGCCCGCGCCCGCAATCTGCATAAATGCGCGCAAACCGTTGCCGAGCAATACAAAGGCGAGTTTCCAGGGACAGTTGCCGAGCTAGAAGAACTGCCCGGCATAGGCCGATCCACCGCTGGTGCCATTGCCTCTATCGCCTTTGGCCAGCCAGCCGCCATTTTAGATGGCAATGTAAAACGCGTACTGGCACGGCTTCATGCCGTGGAAGGCTGGCCCGGCAATAGCAAGGTGCAACAAGCCCTATGGCAAATTGCCGAGCACTACACGCCAAACAAACGTAACCCAGAATACACCCAAGTAATGATGGATTTAGGGGCCACCGTTTGTAAGCGCAGCAAGCCATTGTGCGAGGCCTGCCCGCTTCAGGATAGCTGCCAAGCCCACGGCCAAGGCAACCCGCAAGATTACCCAGGCAAGAAGCCCAAAAAAGAAAAGCCCGTACGCGCCTGCCAAATGCTTATTTTGCAAAACCCAGCAGGCGAAGTACTTTTGCAGCAACGCCCAAACCAAGGTATATGGGGCGGCCTTTGGTGCCTGCCAGAGCTAGCAAGTGATGCCAATATTGCCGAGCACTGCATTAGCCAGCGGCTTAGCGAAAGCGAGCCCGCCACCGAGCACTGGAACAGCTACCGCCATACTTTTAGCCATTACCATTTAGATATCACCCCGGTGCTGGTGCAAGTAAACCCCAAAGACAAGGTTGCCGAAGCTGGCGAGCAATGGGTAAACCCCGCCGCCCCAGGCGAGCTAGGCCTAGCTGCTCCCGTTAAAAAGCTACTAGAGCAGATAGCAGCCATGCACAAGCAACTTCTTTAAAACCTAACAAGCACAGAGATGGGCAAACGCCCGCCACAGGGGTAAAATCCCCCTCCCTTAAATAGAAGGATATCGCCATGAGCCGTATGGTTTTTTGCCGTAAGCACAAAAAAGAACTGGAAGGCCTAGACCAACCACCCTACCCCGGCCCCAAAGGCCAAGACCTGTACGAAAACGTATCTAAACAGGCCTGGATGGAGTGGATGCAGCACCAAACCATGCTGATCAATGAAAAGCGTCTAAACATGATGGACATGACCGCGCGCAGCTACCTAATGGAGCAAATGGAGAAATTCTTCAGCGGCGAAGAAGTAGACCATATCGAAGGCTACGTGCCCCCTAGCGAGTAAAGCAGGAAGCCGCCTACCGAACAAAAATTAGACAAAAAAGCCAACGAAAAGAAAGGCTTAAATAAAGTCTTGACTACACGGCGGCGAACAGGTTTAATACGCGCCTCGTTACGGGAGCAACCCGTAATATTTGCCCGGATAGCTCAGTCGGTAGAGCAGGGGATTGAAAATCCCCGTGTCGGTGGTTCGATTCCGCCTCCGGGCACCATACAATGAAAAGGCTCATCTTCGGATGGGCCTTTTTTGTTTTTATTGGGTTCATTTGTGCGGCATCGATCCTTGTTCGATTGATTCAGCCCATCCATGGGCTTCACCCTGCGGGTCGCTATCGCGATCCAAAACGACTCCTGTCGTTTTGTCCGCCTCCGGGCACCATATCTTAAAAAGGCTTATCTTCGGATAGGCCTTTTTTGTTTTTATTGGGTTCATTTGTGCGGCATCGATCCTTGTTCGATTGATTCAGCCCATCCATGGGCTTC
>NZ_CANMYE010000016.1 GCF_947502065.1 uncultured Pseudoteredinibacter sp. | reverse complement strand
GCACCTGCACCTGCACCTGCACCTGCACCTGCACCTGCACCTGCACCTGCACCTGCACCTGCACCTGCACCTGCACCAGAACAAATAGCACCGCCGGCAGCCAGCCCGGTTACTCAAGATCAGACCGCGTCTTCCTCGACTCCAGCCCCTGAAATGGAAATGGCCGAGGCCCTTGGTGAATACGCCCAGCCGAGCAGCAATCAACCCCTTGAGCAGCAAGCAACACCAGCGCCGACGCCAGTTGCCGAGCCAGCACAAGGTCCACAGGAAAGCTTGCCCGCAGATGGCCAATTAGTGGATATTCGTGGTTTAGCTCAGGAAGTAGTAGAGACTTTAAAGCCTGACAGTGAAGTGCCGGTTGAAACCGTTGAGCCTGTGGCTATTGCTCCTGTGCGTCCAATTAGTTTCGAAGAACTTGATCCAGAGACCTGGTTTGAACTTTACCGCCAATTAGATTTTAGTGGTGTCTTGCAAGCCACGGCTTCAAACTGCGCCTTGGTGCAACGTGACGAAAATGGTTTGGCCTTCGTGCTCGATGAAAGTAATAACCACCTTTACGACCAGGCTCATCAGCAGCGCATGGCGGATATTATTTCCGCCTATTATGAGCGCCCATTGCAGGTACAGATTGTCCAAGGTAAAGCGGGAGATGGCACGCCGGCGGCCATTATTGCGCGCTTAAAAGCGCAGCGTCAGGCCGAGGCACTAGCGGCCATTGAGACAGACCCGACCATTATCCAATTAATTGAAGAGTTTGAAGCCAAACTCATAACTGACAGTGTAAAACCTTTGGGGCCGGACCCATTAAAGGCTTAAAGGCATTGCTCAGTAACTTAAGGTAAAACCACGAGGAATTAGACATGAAAGGTCTTGGGGATTTGATGAAGCAAGCCCAGGAAATGCAAGCCAAAATGCAGAATATGCAAGAGGAGCTTGCCAATGCTGAAGTTCAAGGAGAGGCAGGCGCAGGCTTGGTAAAAGTTATTATGACTGGGCGTCATGATGTGAAATCGGTGTCTATTGATTCCAGTCTAATGGAAGAAGATAAAGAAATCTTAGAAGACCTGCTGGCCGCTGCAGTGAACGATGCTGTTCGTCGTGTCGAAGATGCGAACCGGGAAAAAATGGGCAGTATGACTGCGGGTATGGGAATTCCTCCTGACTTTAAGATGCCTTTTTAATGCACAAATTTTTTATAAGTTTATAAATAATGTTCAGCCCTTTAATAGATGAATTAATTAACGCCTTGCGAATATTGCCTGGTGTAGGCCCAAAGTCAGCTCAACGCATGGCTTTGCACTTGCTCGAGCGGGACAAACTTGGGGCAGCGAAATTGGCCGTTAGTTTGCAAGGCGCTGTAGATAAGGTTGGACGTTGTACTTTATGTCGGACATTAACAGAGCAGGAAATCTGCGCGACCTGCGCTAGCACCCAGAGAGACCCTCATTTACTTTGCGTGGTAGAAACGCCAGCCGATGTATTGGCTATCGAGCAGGCTGGTAATTACAGTGGCCGTTATTTTGTCTTACTTGGGCATTTGTCCCCCATTGATGGTATCGGCCCAGAAGATATTGGCGTTGATGTGTTATTGCAGCGTTTGCAAAATGAAGATATCCAGGAATTAATTCTTGCCACCAATCCTACAATTGAAGGAGAGGCTACGGCTCATTATTTGGCGGAGCAGGCCAAGCGTTTAGAGGTCAAGGTGTCTCGCATCGCCCATGGTGTTCCGCTTGGTGGAGAGCTCGAATATATCGACGGGGGTACACTAGCCCATGCTTTTAATTCACGTCAGGGTGTCTAAGTGAGCGAAGCACAGCAGTTACAGTGGATAGACAGTGCAGAGTCTCTGCGTGAGCTGTGTCAGCAATGTCTTGGCTGTGAAGCCATCGCGGTTGATACGGAGTTTATGCGCAGCAGTACATTTTATCCAAAAATCGGCCTGTTGCAGATTAATAATGGCTGCGCCAATTATTTAATCGACCCTCTGAAGTTAACGAGTGGTGATTTAGAGCCGCTTAGAGAGCTATGGCAAAGCCCGGCGGTGGTCAAAATCGTTCATGCCTGCTCAGAAGATCTTGAGGTGTTTCAACACTGGTTGGGGGTGAGTCCTGCGCCACTTTTCGACACTCAAATTGCGGCGGCTTATGCTGGGGTTGGCTTCTCACTGAGTTATGCAAAATTAGTTCAGAGTTTTCTAGGCTTGGAGCTGGAAAAAGGTGAAACTCGTAGCGATTGGTTGAAGCGGCCTTTGAGCGAATCACAATGCCATTACGCTGCCTTGGATGTGGAGTACTTACTGCAAGTCTATTCCCATCTTATGGATGCTTTGCATAAGTTAGGTCGATTAGAGTATGTGCAGGAAGATTGTGCGCGCTTAGTGGCGAACTCGAAAACAGATCAGGATTCAAGTCTTGCCTATTTGAAGGTGAAATCGGCTTGGCGTTTGTCTCCTAAGAGTCTGGCGGTTCTACAGTCGCTTTGCATATGGCGAGAGGAGCAAGCGCGCCTGCGTGATGTGCCCCGCAGCCGTTTGTTAAAGGATCCTCAGTTGTTTGCGATTGCCAAGCGCCCGCCAAAAAACATGAAGGAGCTTTCCCGTGTTGAGGGAATTCCGGCACGTACGCTGCGTGAAGACGGTCAGTATTTGTTAACGGCAAGCCTCCGTGCTGTGGAAGAGCAGGAAGCTTGGCCTGAAATGCTAGAAAAACCTTTAAGCGTTGAGCAGGGGCAGCAATTAAAGGCTTTGCGTGATCATGGTCATGAGATGGCCGCTGAAAAAAGTTTAGCGACGGAGTTGCTGTTCAATAAAAAAGAGTGGGAAGAATTACTGCGCCACTTTTTATTTTCGACACCTTTGCAGTCAGCAAGGTTTCAAGGGTGGCGTGCTGAGCAATTTTTGCCTGCACTGCGTGATTATTTTAAACAGTCCATTAAGGCTTAGCAGCAATTAACTGCTGCCACGCCGGATTTATAGAGTGCTTTGAGAAATGAAAAAGCTGATTTGTGAAGTTTTTCGCAGCCCCAAAGAAGAGGGCTTGTATTTGTATGTTGAAAAGGCAAAGGGTTTAAAAGAGGTGCCTGAAGCCTTATTGGAAAAATTTGGCACCCCTAAATCAGCCATGACCATGTTATTGGATGAAGAGCGCAAGCTGGCGAAGGCCGATAGCAAGAAGGTTTTAGCGGCCATCGAGGAGCATGGCTATTATCTGCAGTTGCCGCCTCCAAAAGAAGCCTATATGCAAGAAATTAATCATTACAATAGCAAATTATTTTAATGGCGTTTTGGCAAGAGAAGTCGCTTGAGCAGATGACCCCCCAAGAGTGGGAGGCGCTCTGTGATGGCTGTGGCCAGTGCTGCTTGCATAAGCTGGAAGACGAAGATACGGGGGCGTATTACTATACCGAGGTTGCCTGTGAGCTTCTCGATATCGATTGTGCCCGTTGTAGTGATTATAAGCATCGCAAAAAACGAGTGCCTGAATGTTTAAAGCTCAGTGTGGCTGATGTAGAGCATTTTCACTGGCTACCGAGCCAATGTGCCTATCGTTTATTGGCTGACGGTGAGCCATTACCTCAGTGGCATCCTCTTATAAGTGGTACAGCTCAGTCAGTTATAGACGCTGGCCAATCCGTGATTGGGCGAGTACTGCCAGAAAGCCAAGTGGCCGAAGAAGATTTCGAAGAACATATTATCTATTGGGTTGAGTAAGGCTCTTACTTAGTTGGGTGAAATTCAACTCGATACGCTACAAAAGGAGTTTGGGGATGAGCCCTGAAGATTATCAATTTGCCTGGTTGGCCTATCTGCTGGGCAGCGCAATTATTTTACTGGGGTGGTGGTTTGTCACCAAAGGTATTGCGAATCGATATTTGCGTAATAGCCTCAGGGTTATTGCCGCCGTATTACTTTTGACGCCCCATGCAACTCAAAGTGGTGAGATGTTGATGTCGCCGGCCCTTTTTGTCGCGGTGCTAGACCCTTTGTTTACAGAAGACGGCGACTTTCTTCGCGCCGGTGTTCCCCTGTTAAGTACTTTGGGGGTTTGTTTGTTGGCGTACTTTATGATCGACTTGCTGTTTTTAAAGCGCCGTCGCCGACAGGCCGAGCAAGCCGCCCTTGAAGCTGATCGCGCTGAGCTCTTGGAAGAAAGCCACAAGGTCTAGCTTGTGGTTAATTTAGGCGTCAGCTCTTTGAGTTCTCAGTGCGCCTTATCCTATCTTTGAAGTGCATGATGCTGTGTGCTTTCAGTCTAGTACTCACTAAACCTTAAGAATACTGCTATACCTACCTAAGCTGCGGTAAATATCTTTTCAATTCGGCCGATAACTAGTCCGAACGGGCTCTTTGTTCCTGCTTTTTGGGGCATGCATGGCTTAGCAGCGAGTGGATACACTGAATAGGAGGGCGGAATGCCGCAGTATCGCCGTTTACTGGATTTAAATCTTGCGCCTTTGATTGGCTTAACACTGTTACTTGGGCTGGCTATACCCTTGAATGGACAGGAGTTAGACGTTGATCAAAGCGTGCCGTCAAAGAGTGAAGCTGCTTCTGAGCAAGACGAGCGCTTGGCTGATGTGCGCTTACTGATCGATGTTTCAGGAAGCATGAAGCTTAATGATCCAGCTAATTTACGCCAACCTGCAATTGATTTGCTGGTGAAGTTACTACCTGAGGGGAGCAAAGCAGGCGTATGGAGCTTTGGTAAATATGTCAACATGCTGGTTCCTCATCAGGCGGTAACTGAAGATTGGAAGAATAAGGCAGCAAGTAAGGCTGAGGGCATAAACTCTAGCGGTCTATTTACCAATATCGGTTTGGCCTTGGAAAAAGCAAGCTACGATATCGAGCAGAGCGCCGATAAGTTTGATCGACATTTGATTCTGTTAACTGACGGCATGGTTGATATAGCTAAAGACCCTGATGCTAATCAGTTGGAATGGCAGCGCATTGCTAATGATCTATTGCCCAAAATTCAAGAAGCTGGGTTTAGTATTCATACTATTGCTTTGTCGGAAAATGCGGACAGTGATTTACTACAGCAACTTTCGAGAGCAACCGATGGCCACAGCGCGGTTGCCCATAGTGCCGACGAATTAATGCAGGCTTTTTTGCAAGCTTTTGATAAGGCTGCACCTGCTGAGCAGTTGCCGTTTGATGGCGAGAGTTTCTTGGTAGATTCTTCTGTTGAGGAGTTTACGGCGCTTATTTTTACCACTGAACCTTCACAGAACACTACGTTGATTGCACCGGATGGAAGCCGATACGACGCAGCTCGTCACGACGATTCAGTGAGTTGGTATGCTGGTGAAGGGTATGATCTCGTTACTGTGCAGCACCCGTTTGAAGGTGAGTGGCAAGTAAGCGCAAACGTCGCAGAAAATAGTCGTATTACCGTTGTTAGTGATTTAAGTCTCAAGGTTAAGGCCTTGCCGAATAATATTAACCCTGGGGAAATTATCGATTTAATCTTTAGCTTACGTCAGGAAGGTCAGGTAATAAACGACCCGGAGTTTTTATCGCTGCTCGATATAAATGCGCAGCTGAGCCTTCAGGGCGATGTTAGAAAACAGTGGAACTACAAAATTTATAGCGCAGGTACTGAGACGCCGGAAAATGGAATATTTCAACGGCAGCTGGAAGACTTTGCACAGCGTGGTCAGTATCTTCTGCGTTTGAATTTAGACGGTAAGAGTTTTCAGCGTTCATTCACTCACAGATTTAACAGTCAAGCGGCGTTTCAAGCAAAGTTGATCGAATCTGAAAATGACGAAGGTAAGCTTGGATATTTGTTGACGGTCAGCGGCGCCAACAAAAGTTTGGATTTGGATGCGACCACAGTTGATGTAATGCTGGTAGAGCAAGACGGTAATCAGCGCCCCTTTGTAATGGAGCTGGGTAGCCGAAACAATTGGCAGCTTTTTATACCAACTATGGCTGATGGCCTGTATCAATTCGAAATGGTTGTCAGTGGCAAATACCAGAGCGGAGAGCACCTGCGATATAATTTACCGCCTTTAAGCCTTGTCTTAGATGGCGATTCAATGTCGATTAGCGATGCGCCTATCTCACCGCCAGCAATAGAGGAGGAGATCGCGGAAGATGATAGCGAGGCGCTGGAAAACGCGCCCGTAGAGGAAACATCAGATCACAATTGGCTGCTCTATGGTTTGTTAGGCCTGGGCAACATTTTGGTCGTTGTATTGCTTTATATGGCTTATCGCTTTTTCATAATGGAAAAGCCAGAGCCGCAAGAGGATGACGAAGAAGAGGATTTTGTCGATGTAAATGCCGTAGTGGATGATTCAGAGCTTCCTGTAGAAGAGGCGATTGCCGAAGTTAAAGAAACGATTGCCGCCCAGCAAGAGCAAGCACAAAGTCCTCCTGAGAGCGATGTTGAAAAGAGTACTGAGAGCGATGGTGGCGAGGCCCAAGCGGCTGAGCAGCAGCCTTCGGCACAAGCCGCTGAAACTGAAATGGCTCCTGTGGAGGATGAAATGGGAGATCCTGAGGCTGCTGGTATAGGTGATGATATTCTCGCAATGGATGATCTTGACAGCACTAGCGCTGATGATACGAGCAGTGAATCAGAAATTGCTCCGGCAGATACGGTTGATGAGCCTAGTTCAGATGACGAGTTTGAGCCGCCGGTCTTAGATCAGCCCGTCGAGGCTGCCGAAGAGGCCGCGGCAGTGGAAGTTACACAAGCATCGGAAGATGTGCCTGCAGCAGCTGATGAAGCTGAGCCGGTGGTCGTAGAAGAGGCTGCGGCCGAGCCCAACATTGAAGACGAAATTGATGCTTTGTTGGAGCAGGGCAGTCAAGTTGAAGAAGACGACGACGATTGGGCGGCCGCCTTACAAAGTGAATTAGATGGCGCCGATGGCTCTGCAGAGGAAGTGGCAACAGACTTAAGTGAAAGTCTGGATTTGGCCGATGATGCGGTTGCTGATGCGGATTTAACGGAAATAAATAATAAGAAAAATGCCGAACCGGGCTGAACAATTACTGAATAGAACCCCGCCATTTATTTTAAAAAAGCCCTTGTTTTTAAGGGCTTGTATGCCCCTCTAATCCAGCGTAAAGTAGCTTTATAGGGTTGTCATTGAATAGCACTTTGAAGCTTGCCTAATGATACCGAGCTACACCTATAGCTAAGCGCCAGAGCTAAATGGTTCTGCACAAAAGATTAACAGCTAAACACAAGAGAATTGCTATGAACGCTGATTTACTTCGCTCTAAACAGGATGTTCGCCTTAGTGAACTGCTTCTTAAGGACCCTACCGTCAGTGCTGTTAATGAACAGATCGCACGGCGCGAAGGTCAGGGGCCGCAAGGAACACGTCGCCGACTATTAGCCACCTCAGTTCGACTTAGTAAAGCGATGGCGCCTGAGCTGCACAAGATGGCCGAAGAGTGTATTGAGCGTTTAGGCGTTAGTATTCCCGTTGAGCTTTACGCTTATTCAAGCCCACAATTTAATGCGGCCTGTGTAAAACCAGAAGAAGGGCGTTTGTTTATTATGTTCTCTTCGGCTTTATTGGATGGATTTGCTGAAGATGAGCTGCGATTCGTCATGGGACATGAGCTTGGTCATCATGTTTATGGACATCACGATATCCCTATTGGCTATGTTCTAAAAGGCCAAAAGCCTGCTTCGCCAGATCTTGCCTTAAGCTTAACGAGTTGGTCTCGTTACGCCGAAATATCAGCCGATCGTGCGGGGGCATATTGCACACAAAGTTTAGATGCGGTCGCTCGCTCACTTTTTAAGTTGGCTTCTGGTGTTACCAGCTCCGTAGTAAAATTTAATCTTGCCGATTTTTTAAGCCAAGTGGATGAAATGCAAACCGAAGACCAGCTTCCTGGTGCTGGGGCTCCGGTGCAGGATTGGTTTATGACTCATCCTTTTAGCCCATTGCGAGTTAAAGCATTGCAGATGTTTCACAACTCCTGCTTGATGAAAGACAAGGGTATTAGTGAAGATCAATTGGAGCTTGGTGTTGAGGGACTGATGGCATTGATGGAGCCAAGCTATTTAGAATCTAAAGCTGATGCGGCTATCGCTATGCGACATAT
Organism: uncultured Pseudoteredinibacter sp.; assembly: GCF_947502065.1. Lineage (GTDB taxonomy): Bacteria > Pseudomonadota > Gammaproteobacteria > Pseudomonadales > Cellvibrionaceae > Pseudoteredinibacter. The sequence continues at coordinate 23,654 of NZ_CANMYE010000016.1, read as the reverse complement.
GTTATTTGCTGGAACACTATTGATTGCCAATGCTAACGGCGAAATTTCTGCTGAAGAAATTAAAATCTTTGAAGATTTCTTTGGCAAGTATAAGTATAAAGAAAACTTCAATATGCAGCGTTTAGCAGAAGATTTGCCAAAACGCGCTGCTGCGGTAGTGGAGCAAAACTCAATACCTAAGCGTATGCAGCTGGTGCGCGATTTATGTGTTATGGCCCGGGCAGAAGGGCATGCTCGACTAAGCGAAGTGCATAAGCTCAAAGATATTGCTGAGCTGCTAGAAGTACCAGAGTTTTTCGTCGATCAATTATTAGCAGAAGAGGTTGATATTGCCTTGTCTTAATATTGGACGTTTGATGTTAGACGAGAGTTGTTAGTGCTTTGGTGGAAGGCGTGTGAGTTGGAGCAAGAGAATTAGGATGGCCAATGTCTAGCTCTGAAGGCGATCGTAATTTTGATGATTTGGTCGAGCATTTTGCTGGAAAAATCTATGGTGATAAAGGTCAACAGGGCAATATTGAAAAAGGGCGCCTGCGCCATGCTGTAATACGGCGAGATTTACTAGCCGAAATCCCTCAGCTGGAGGTGCCTGACAGCAGCGCTCAAATGCAGGTCTTGGATATTGGTGCGGGTCTAGGGCAGTGGGTGATTGAGTTGGCCGAACGTGGTTGCCGACTCACTTACAACGATATTTCTCAAAACATGATGTCCGCGGCACGGCAGCGAGCGGCTGAAGTGCTTCCTGCGCCAGTTTTTGAACAGCTGTCTTGGTTTGCCAAACCCTATCAAGAGCTGCAAGCCGATATAGCGGCTAACAGTCAGGACCTCATACTTTGCCATGCCCTAATAGAATGGCTAGAAGAGCCCGAGCAACTTCTGGCTAGGCTATATCATTGGATGAAACCTGGAGCACTGTTATCGCTTTGCCATTACAACCCCGCCGGAAAGCGCCTGCGAAACTTGGTGTTTGGCAATTTTAAGTCGGTAGAGCGTGAGCTGGCAGGTGACACTATTGATGCCAGTAAAGTGCGCGGTGGTCTTACCCCTAGCAACCCTAGTAGCATTGAGCAGATTGATCAATGGTTGTTAGCGGCGGGTTTTATCCCGCAAAGGCAATCTGGCATTAGAGTGTTTTCGGATTACACTTTGGACAAGCGTGGCGGTTTGTCTTCCCCTGAAGCTGTATTCGATATGGAAATGGCCATGAGCTTAGACAAGGATTTAGTGAGCAGCTCACGTTATCGACACCTTATTTTACGCAAGCCGAGTTAAAGTCCGCAGCCGCGATAATCAAGCTAACAATCTGCTACACTAGACCCAGTTCAGACAGCATTATGAAGATGTTTGGCTGCACATTTGGCAAATGTATTGTGAGTATAATTTTCGTTGTTCATTTGAGTGAGTTAACTGGTGCTTTCTTTTATTTTGGTAAACTGCATTACTGTGGCCCTGGTGGTCATGATTCACTACGAAATTCTACGGGCGCTTTCGCGTTTCTTGCCACTATTGCATATTATTCATCGCTACCGTATCGCGGTTGGTGTCATCGGCGCTCTCATTGCTCACACTATAGAGATTTGGATTTTCGCGGTCGTTTATTACTGGATGATACAAGAGCCTGCCTGGGGAAGTTTTGCGGGTGCCTTCAATAATACCTTTATGGATTGCGTGTATTTCTCTTTTACCAGTTATACCACGCTAGGCTTTGGTGATATCGAGCCCCATGGGGCGATACGCTACCTTACCGGCATTGAATCGTTAACAGGCTTAGTACTGGTTACTTGGAGCGCCTCTTTTCTGTTTTATGAGATGCAGAAATATTGGGAAGATAGCTAGTGCGCTTAGGGACGGCTCTACCAGCTGACATTACATTTGATCTAGAATCCAATCGTTGCCCAAACTGCCGTCTTCGCAAGCTGGCCTGCTTTTGTGAAAGCTGGCCCTTAATTGATTCTGCATTAAAGCTGGATATTCTTGTTCACGAGAAAGAGTTGAACAAGGAAAGTAATACCGCATTACTGATTTGGAAGTCGCTGCCTAATTCGCGCATGTTCTTCTGGCAAAGAAAGTTAATGGCATCATGTACGCATGATGACGCCATTGATGTTGATGATATTAATAATAAAGGAAGCATTTCAGAGCCGCTTCCCGTTTTGCTATTTCCTGCACGCTTTGCAAATCGTTATCAAGGGCAGGATTCAACATCTCATCCGATGTTGTCGCTAGAGCAGCTGAAGGGTCGAAGATTGTTACTCTTAGATGGCAGTTGGCAGCAGGTTCGTAAAATGTATCGTCAATCAAAGGCGCTGCAATTTTTACCTTGCTTTGAGCTTCCTATATCCACTGATTTTCCTATGGAGGCATTTAGTCTGCGTAGGAACCAGCAAGAGGGCGGGTTCTGTTCGGCGCAGGCCATTGCGCTATTACATTGGCATATGGCCGAAAAGAAACAAGCTAAGCAGATGCTGAAAGCGTTTAATCAGTTTGGTCGACATGTAGCGGCCAGCCGAAACAATCACGCTGTAAAAACTGAGCTCAAACACTATGAGAGGAACAATGCCAAGCTATTGTCTTGAGCAATTCGAGTTACAGTTAGTGCCAGAGGCAAGCTTGCCCTTGGTGACTAAGTTCTACAAGACTTGTCGCTACCCTGCAAAGGCGGGTAGAGGGGAAAGGGTTTATTGCCTGCGCTTAGAGGGGGAAATTGTTGCGGCGCTTAAGCTAATGCCTAAGAATTTTGCAGATGCGCCTTGGCTTTTTTTGAGGGCGATGTGTGTCCTTCCTCAAATGCAAGGGCAGGGGATCGGTAAAATTATGTTGCGGCTATTAAAGCCTTATTTTGACCAGGACGTATACTGCTACCCGTTTTCCCACTTAGAAAGCTTCTACGGTAGCATCGGATTTGCGAGACTTGCCCCTGAAGAGACGGCCGCTGAGATGAGCCATGCCTATCAGCGCTTATTAGATCAGGGCAGGGATGTTCTGATGATGTCTTGTGAGGCCGCTTCCTAGCGCAACAGCTCCGAAGTTGCGATCAAAGCACAACAATCTATAGCTCATTTGTTTTCCATCAATAGCTTGCAGGCGCTGGGAGCTACCATGCATTATTAGCTTGTGCTAATGTAGTGCCATCACTTAATAGAGGGTAAGCCCATGTTTATGAATATATTTGCCGAAAAACCTGCCTCACTAAGCAATATGTTGACTTTCACGCGTCTTCGAATGGCGGTCCTAGTTGTTTTCGCATCGCTTGTGGTGGCCTGTGGCTCGGTTGAGCCACAACAGTCCACTGATCAAGGCAGTACATTGTTAGAGTCCGTGCAAAGCTCTGATATAGAGGGGTTTGCTCAGTTAGGCCCTATTTATGCAGGGGGCTTGCCGAGCATTGAACAGCTAAATAGTTTTGCGGACAAAGGCGTTAAAACCGTTATTGATTTTCGTAGACCCCAAGAAGGTTTAGAGCAAGAGCAAGCCGAGTTGGCTAAATTGGGTGTAAACTACGTCAATATACCGCTTGGAAGAGAATTGGCAGCCGCTGAAGCTCAAGAAAAGTTCGCCCAGGCTTTTGCAGCCGCTAAGGGTGAGAAGGTATTATTGCACTGCCGCTCCGGAAATCGTGTCGGTATGGTTTGGTCTTTGTACCAAATTAACCAAGGTGTTGATGTTGAGCTTGCCATCGAGCAGGGTCGCGCTATGGGGATGAAATCCGGTTTTGAAAAAGCGGTAAGAGCATCACTTACAAAAGAATAGAACAAATATGATGGATCTCTCAGCTATGCAGGACAATGCCCGCGAGGCATCGTCCTTTTTGAAAAGTTTGGCAAACGAAAAGCGTTTGTTGATTTTATGTACCTTGGCGGATAAAGAACTATCGGTAAGCGAGCTTAATGCTCATATCGATATCAGCCAGTCTGCACTCTCTCAGCACCTAGCGTGGCTAAGAGAAGCTAAATTGGTTGCGACTCGTCGAGAGGCGCAAACCATTTATTATCGCCTAGAGGGTGAAAAAGCCCTTAAGGTGATAGGTGTGTTGAAAGACATTTTCTGCCCATAAGATTCAAACCCGCAGCGACAAGGCGACTCTAGCCTTTGCTCAACTTACTGGTCCGGCTGGGCCAAGTGTTTTTACGCCCCGATTAATTTTTAGTGATTTACAGCTTAGTCTACAGGTTAAAGTCCTTTTCGTGGTCTTAGGTGACACTGCCTGATTAAAAATTCAACGATTTTCCATTGTTTGGCTGCAATGAGCGGCAACTAAGCAGCTGTACCCATGGCGCTTTTCACCAAAGCCATGATGTTTTTTGCCACTGCGGGCGATTTCAAGGCTGTGTTAGTATCTGCCAGCAGTGACTACAAATAAGTAATGCCCCTTGGGAGTGATATATGAGTTTTACAGGTACCGATAAATACGTTGCCACCGATGATTTACGCATGGCAGTAAATGCGGCAGTAACTTTAGAGCGTCCGCTCTTGATTAAAGGTGAGCCGGGTACCGGCAAGACTATGCTGGCTGAAGAGGTGGCTGAATCTTTGGGTATGCGCCTGATTCAGTGGCATATCAAGTCGACGACTAAAGCGCAGCAAGGTCTATATGAGTACGATGCCGTGTCGCGCCTAAGAGATTCACAATTAGGCGATGATAAAGTTCACGATATCAAAAACTATATTAAAAAAGGTAAGCTTTGGGAGGCCTTTGAGGCTGAGGAGCAGGTTGTATTATTGATCGATGAGATCGATAAGGCTGATATTGAATTTCCTAATGATCTCTTAGTTGAAATCGATAAAATGGAATTTTTCGTTTACGAAACTGGCGAGACAATTAAAGCGAAAAAGCGACCGATTGTTATCATCACCAGTAATAACGAGAAAGAACTTCCGGATGCTTTCTTGCGCCGTTGCTTCTTCCATTACATCAACTTCCCTGATCGTGACACTATGATGCAAATCATTGATGTGCATTATCCTACAATTAAAGCTGATTTGGTGAATGAGGCTTTAGATGTATTTTTCGATGTTCGAAAAGTACCAGGCCTAAAGAAGAAGCCTTCCACCTCTGAGTTAATTGATTGGCTAAAACTGTTATTAGCCGATGATATTCCAGATGAAGTATTGAAGAACCGCGATGCGAGTAAGGCCATTCCGCCACTTTATGGTGCCTTGCTAAAGAACGAGCAGGACGTACACATGTTAGAGCGTCTGGCCTTTATGGTGCGCCGCGAAAGTCGCTCTTAATGCAACTTGCTTGCCCAAAAAACTTGCACAAATTAATGCAAAAAGGTTGCTAGCATGCTGGTTAATTTTTTTTATGGCCTGCGCAATGCCAATGTGCCGGTATCAATTAAAGAGTTGTTGGTACTGCTGGAGGCGCTGGAAAAGCATTTAGCCTTCGGCAATATAGATGATTTCTACCTTTTGTCGCGAACTTGCCTTATCAAAGATGAGAAGCACTTTGATAAATTCGATCGTGCTTTTGGAGCCTATTTTAAGGATCTCGATGGTCTTGACGATATCATTGAGGCCTTAATTCCTGAAGATTGGCTGCGGACTGAATTTCTCAAAAATCTAACTGAGGAAGAGAAAGCGCAGATTGAATCATTGGGTGGCCTAGAGAAGCTGATTGAAGAGTTTAAAAAGCGCTTAGAGGAACAGAAGAAACGCCATGAAGGCGGTAACAAATGGATTGGTACCGGCGGCACCTCACCATTTGGTCACAGCGGTTATAACCCAGAAGGCATTCGAGTTGGCGGCGAGAGTCGCAATAAAAAAGCCACTAAGGTTTGGGAGAAGCGGGAGTTTAAAAACCTTGATGATGAGGTAGAACTCGGCACTCGCAATATCAAAATGGCTTTGCGTAAACTGCGCAAGTTTGCTCGTCAAGGTGCGGAGGAGGAGTTGGATCTAGATGATACTATCCGCTCTACCGCCCGAAATGCTGGCCTGCTCGATATTAAAATGGTTCCAGAGCGTCACAATGCAGTTAAGGTTTTGCTGTTTTTTGATGTTGGCGGCTCTATGGATCCTTATGTGCGATTGTGTGAAGAGCTGTTTTCGGCCTGTAAAACCGAATTTAAGCATATGGAGTATTTTTACTTCCATAACTTTATCTACGATGGTGTTTGGAAAGACAATATGCGTCGTAACACCGATACAACAGCTTTGTTTGATGTATTGCATACTTACAGTAGTGATTACAAAGTCATCTTTATTGGCGATGCATCCATGGCGCCTTATGAGGTGAGTAGTCAATACGGTAGTGTGGAGTATATGAATGAAGAGCCAGGCTATGTTTGGATGAATCGTCTAACCGAAACCTTCGATAAGGTTATTTGGTTGAATCCTACGGCTAAAAAGTATTGGCGCTATACCCAGACCATCGACATGATTAAAGACTTGGTAGATGGCCATATGTACCCGCTTACTTTGGAAGGCTTGGACGAAGGTATCAAGTTCTTGTCGAAATAGGCTGTTTTCTTTGCTTTTCCCACTAGCGCCTTTTAGGAGGCGCTAGCCTTTCTGATTTATATCAAAATCTCTCTACCTGCACTGATTTAAGCTAGGGCTTGTCAATTACAATAAGCCGAGGGTTGAGACTATGTCATTGGAACAAATACGCGATCAGTTGTTGGCTAGACAGGCAGAGCTGGAAGGTCGCTTAAGTCGTGTTGAAGAGCATGTAAGCCATCGTAAGGAGCCATTGTCTGCAGATTTTGCAGAGCAAGCTGTCGAGCGCGAAAATGACGAGGTGCTTGAGGCGATAGGTTGTGAGGTAAGTAATGAATTGGCTCAAATTAGACAATCTCTGCGCCGGATAGACGAGGGCGGCTACGGCAGTTGCGAGCGCTGTGGCGAAGATATCGCCATCGAGCGCCTGAATATCGTGCCCCATACCGTTTATTGTATTCGCTGTGCAGTGGGTTAGCTTGCCGGTGATCGCTATTCCATGGGCAGTTGAAGTGTAAAACTGCAGCCGCGCTCTTGGTTTTGGCAGCTCAAGTGCCCGCCAAGTTGCTGGCTGCTGTTGTTGAACGCCGCATGCAATCCTAGGCCTACATTCTGAGCTTTCGCGGCTACAAAGGGGTCAAAAGCGGTATTGAGTAGCTCTTCACTTAAACCAAGGCCATTATCTTTAACCTTTACGATAAGTGCTTGGTCGGTGAGTTCATATTCGATATGAATTTCAGCATCCGGCTGTTCGTGTTCAAATGCGTGTTCTAGGGCATTTTGGAGTAATTCTTTAAGCACATAGAATAGGGCGTTTTCCTTGCAATGCGCTTGCAAGTCTTCTGGGCCATCGATAAATAAGCGAACTTTTCCCGCAATGAACTGCTGCTGTAATTGTGCGACTACCTTTTCTATAAGGCTGTATATCTTAACGGCTTTTGCTTTTTCTTCCTGTTCATTACCGGCTAGTAGCTTGAAATTGCTAATCAATTGATTGAGGCGCTCAAGATTATTGTGCATCAGTGTTTCGGCACCGCTCAGTTTTCGCGAGAGCTTGTTTTTATTCCCGCTAGCCTCTTCTGGCAATGCAGCAATGCTTTGCTTGCTACAATCACTAATAACTGAGTGTGCCATGCTGACAACACCTAAAGGGGTGTTTAGCTCGTGGGCCATCCCTCTTACTAGGCGACCTAGTGAAGCATGTTTTTCACTGGCAACCAATTGTTCTTGTGTGCGGCGTAAATTGTCCAGCGAGTCCCTGAGCTCTTCAGTTCTTAAATCGACTTCGGCTTCAAGGATGCGCTTACGATTTTGCAGGTGGCGCACTCTAAAGTGGAAAAGTAGGCCAATAACTAGCACGATCAAAATAAGTGCCAGTATTTTAAACCACAAGGTTTCATACCAAGCAGCGCTGATATTGATTGGTATGGACAGGGTATTTGAGCTCCATTCGCCGGCTCTATTACTGGCTCGAATATGCAGTTCATAACGGCCTGGATTTAAATTCGTATAGGTCGCTAAACGTTGACTGGCGTCGCTTGGTATCCACTGTTTATCATAACCTTCGAGTCGGTAGGCATAGCGCGTGCGCAATGGGTCAGCATAATCAAGTGCGGCAAAGCTAACTGAAAAACCATGGTCATTGGGTGCTAAGGTGATCTCAGCTGTTGGCTTTAAAAGCTCTCGACCATCAATATCAACTCGATTGATAATCAGTGGTGGTTGATACTGTGAATAGTGATATTGGGCAGGCTTTAGAATGCTGACGCCATTAGCGCCGCCAAAAATAAAGTTACCTGAGCGAGTTTTAACAGAAGCCATGGGGCGGCGAATTCTATGGAATACCCCGTCTGCTCGGTTCAATAATTGTGTTTTTCCTTCGCTGAAGTTAAACACAAAGTTGGCGCCCCAATAGCGGCCATCAGGGCCTGGGAAGGACTCGACATTGCTGAAATGATCGCCGGGAATTTTCTTCGCGTCGAGCTCTTTAGTTCCGGCTGTTATGGTTAATTGATACCAAGCTGATTGGCTAACCAGAATAATTTCGCTGTCACTTTGTCTGTGCAGAGCGAGAATTCGTTGGTCTTTTAGATGTTTGGCTAGATCACCTTTAAGGTCAATTTTTTGCAGTTTCTTTGCACCTTTCGCTAGGTAAAATAGTGCTGAGGGACCACCTAACCATAGATCGCCATTGTGCATGTAGGCTTTGTAGTAAAGCGCTGCTGTTATTGAAAATTCGCTGCCGGATATCTTGTCTAATCGTTGCTTGTCTTTATTGAACCGATTTAAGCCTCGGCGTGTTAAAACAATTAAATCGCCGTTCGCTTCTGGAAACAGGCGAAATATTTTATTGGAGTATAGTCCGTCAGTAGTGGTGAACTGCTCTAGGGGGCCATTGGGTTTGTGGCTGTTCTTTAGCCGGTATAAGCCGCGATTTAGTCCACCTAACCAAATGTTGCCATCGCGGTCCTCGGCAATCGCTTTGATGGTGCCTTCTTGCAGTGCTCCAGCTTGCCCAATGGCAGGCATTATTCTGGCAATCTTACCTTTACTTGGGTCAAAGACATCTACGCCCTTGCCGTAGGTTGAAAACCATAACTGTTGTTCGCTGTCTTCGTAAATCGCGTAGATATCATTGTGGCTTAAGCTATGAGGGTTTTCTGGGTTATGCGCTAGGCTACGAGAAAAATTATTGGCTATGTTGATTCGGCTCAGGCCTTTCCCTAGGGTGGAAATCCACAGGAGTCCAGACTGATCCAGTAAAAATGCACCAGCATTATTGCTGTCAAAGCTCGCGTCACTGCTCTGGCTGTGGCGGTGGCTGCCTTTGTGTTTACCGCTTTGTTCATCAAAAATTAAGATTCCGCTGCGGGCGCTACTCATCCAAATATCGCCATTGGGAAGTTGGATGATGTCTTTGATCCAATCGTTACTGTCGAGTTTTTCTATGTTGCCTGAGTTTGTTAGTCGGTAGGCCCCTTTGCCGAAAGTGCCAAACCATAGGTTTCCGTTTTGGCTTTTAAATATTTTGGTTAGGGTTTGTTGGCTGAGTTTTACCATCCCAACGTTTCGAAACATTGGGTCGATGGTTGAATTTTTAAGATCTAATCGATCCACTCCAGCGGTACTTCCGATCCAAAGTTGCTCTTTGTCCTCATCTAGGTAGAGCGCACTGACCACCGTTGCGCTAAGTTGTGGTAGCTCACGCTTGTTTGTTGTTCGCTTGTTCCTGCTGAAGTTAAGCAGCTTGCCTTTTTGTAGGTGGAATTTGCAGATGCCATTACTAGAGCCCAGCCAGGCTTCATTGGCGTTTAGGGGGATAATTTCATTGATCGAGGGGTTGCTGCTTTGGGTGTTGGATTTAAAGGAGTAGTGTTGATAGCTTCTACTGCTGGGGTCTAATACATAAAGACCTGAAGCTGCCGTACCCATCCAAATCTTGCCGTCTTGGGCGATGGCTACTTTGCGTACCCAATGATTGGGGAGCTTTTCTCCATGTTGATTGTAGTAGGGGGCGGCAATAACTTGGTAGCCATCGTATTGATAAAGCCCCTCATAGGTGGCTATCCAAATAAGGCCGTTTTTACCTTGAGCAAGATCGGTAATGGTGGGTAGCTCATAATTTCCCTCTAGCACGGTCTCAAAATAGGGAGAGCCTAGATCGAAAATATCAGCATCTTTTGTCGCCTGCGCATAATGACAGGCAAGCAAGCTAATGCATAACAGCATTGTGAGGATAGGGCTTCTTACTACCATAGCTAAATACAGTTAAGGTAAACGCTATCTGCTGACAGATTACCTTGTTAATGCGAGCTTCCCATCCTTGTGAGCCATCCGGTTTGTGCAATGCTATTCGCTTTAAGGCTAAATAGCATACTTCTCATCAATTATCGGCGGCGCACTTTAGCAACTTCAATCATATTATTGCTAATACGGGTCGTTTCAAGCTGGAACTTCCCTAAGCTAAAGCCCATATGGCCAGCTGGAATTGATTCGATATGTTCTAAAATTAGACCATTAAGTGTCTTTGGTCCATCTACGGGTAAATCCCAGCCTAATTGCTTGTTGATATCCCGAATTGACGTGCTGCCCTCGATGGCGTACCAGTCATTTTCCAAGGCGCTGATTTCTTGCTGCTCTTCTTCGGCTAGGTTGGTAGTGAAATCGCCAACGATCTCTTCGAGCAGGTCCTCTAGGGTAACAATGCCTTGTACATCGCCGTATTCATCGACAGCAATGGCTATACGACGCTTTTCTTTTTGGAAGTTAAGAAGTTGCACGTGTAAAGGCGTTGATTCCGGCACAAAATAAGGCTCCCTGGCAAAGCGTTTAATGGCTTCGTGGGTGATGGTTTCATCACCACCGTAGATAAACTTAGCCGCGTTGCGCAGGTGCATAACACCGATAATGTTATTAATGTCCCCTTCATAGACGGGCAGGCGAGTGTACGCGCTGCTGCGAATCTGCTCCATCAGGGTGGGAACATCCTCTTCGATGTCTAAGCCGACAACTTCGTTGCGGGGCACCATAATGTCTTCGACAGTGGCTTTTTCCAGGTCGAGGATATTAAGCAGCATGCCTTGGTGTTGGTCTGGGATCAGATCTCCAGCTTCATCAACGGCTGTGCGCAGCTCTTCAGGCCTTAGAAGCTCATTGGCATTATCGCTAAGTGGATTAACGCCAAAAAGGCGAGCCAGCCTATTAGAGATGCCATTGACCAGCCAAACTGCCGGGATTAATAAAATCAGAAGAGGGCGCAAAACCCAGCTTGCCGGAAAGGCAATTTTTTCGGGGTGCAAGGCAGCGATGGTTTTTGGGGTGACTTCTGAAAAGATTAATACAACCAAGGTGAGCAGCACCGTGCTCCAGATAATGCCAGCTTGGCCATACAGCGTTGTCGCTATTACAGTGGCAATGGCAGCGGCGGCATTATTAACAAGGTTGTTGCCAATTAAAATAACACCGATGAGCCGGTCGGGGCGTTGTAGTAGCTTTGAAACTCGCTTGGCACTGCTGTTGCCCTTATTGGCGAGGTGCCGAAGACGGTATCGGTTGATCGCCATCATGCCGGTTTCAGAGCTGGAAAAGAATGCGGAAAGTAAGACTAAAACAGCCAATGCTGCAAACAGCAGGCTTATGGGGATCTCGTTCAAGAAAGGTTAAACCTAGGTCACTATTATTAGGTGCAATAGTGAAGCAGTCTCTTGGTAGAATCAAGCCTGAAATTCAATCTACAAGGCTTGAATTGCAGCTTTACAAAATTAACTCCACTACCAACTTGCTGCCAAAATAAGCCAACATAAGGGCGATAAAGCCCCCTAGGGTAAATCGAATGGCGGTGTTGCCACGCCAGCCCTTGTAATGTCGACCAAATAGCAAGGTGGCATAGATCAACCAAGAAGCAATTGAGAAGAAGACTTTATGGGCCAGTGCCTGCTCGGGGTCTACTTGCACAAAGAAGGTGCCGGTAAGAATCGAGATGCTTAATAATACAAAGCCAACCCAAAGCAATTCGAACAATAACGCTTCCATGGTTTGCAGTGGTGGGAGTAGGCGTACCATTCCACCTATTTGTTTACTGCGCAATTGGTGGTTTTGATAGGCCAATAAGAGCGCTTGCATGGTGGCGATAGTGAGCAAGCTGTAGGCCAATAGCGACAGCAAAATATGAATGCTGGTGGCCGTATTGAGTTGCAGGCTCTGTTCGTCTCCACCAAATAGTAGGGTGCAGGCAATGGCAATCACGCTCATTGGGCTGACTAGCAATAGAACATTTAAAGTAGGCTTTCGCAGGCTGCTGATCAGAATAATAATATTGATTAGCCAAACTAACAGTGAAGGCACTTTGAAAAAGCTGAGTAGGATTTGGCCTCCATCAATAAACTGGAAGGCCAGGCCGGCGCCATGAAACAGCAGGGCAGGAATTAGCAGGCTACGAAGGTGCTTGGGCTTGGCAGCGTGTTGATGTCTGATCTCGGCAATAATAAATGCAAAGATGCCTAAATAGCAGGCAATGGCGAGAGCTAAACTAACCGTGGTGGACATCAGTCGCAGATTCCTTCGTTGTAGCGCATAAGGTCAGCCGCTAAGTGTGTCATAAGGCGCGCTTAATGAGAAGTTTTATCACTGTTTCTATGCTGACCGAGGCATTGCCCTCTGTTATACTGCCGTTCTTTTGCGTCCGCCATTGTGGCGACTGATCAAAGATTAATCCAAAGGCCTGCAGCGCCTTTATGCCGGAGTTGTAACAGCATCATGTTCGACAATTTAAGTGATCGTCTTTCCCACTCGCTAAAGAGTATTACCGGTAAGGCTCGTCTCACCGATGACAATATTAAAAGTACCTTGCGCGAAGTTCGCAAGGCCTTACTGGAAGCCGATGTTGCTCTGCCCGTCGTAAAGACCTTTGTGGATCGCGTGCGCTCCAAGGCTATTGGCTCCCAAGTTGCTAAGTCTTTAAACCCTGGGCAGCAGTTTCTTAAGATTGTAGAAACAGAGCTTATCGATGTGATGGGGGCTGCCAATGAGTCCCTTAATCTAGCTGCACAGCCACCGGCCGTGGTGTTAATGGCGGGCTTGCAAGGTGCGGGTAAAACCACCTCTGTGGCTAAGCTTGCTCGTTTCTTGCGTGAGCGCGAGAAGAAGAAGGTCTTGGTGGTCAGTGCGGATATATACCGTCCGGCGGCGATTCAGCAGTTGGAAACCTTGGCTGGCGAAGTTGAAGTGGAGTTTTTCCCTTCTACTACTGAGCAAAAGCCGGTGGATATCGCCACGGCGGCAATTGATCATGCGAAAAAGCAGTTTATCGATGTGGTGATTGTCGATACCGCAGGTCGCTTGCATATCGACGATACCTTGATGGAGGAAATCCAGGGACTGCATGCAGCAATTAATCCGGTAGAAACCCTGTTTGTTATCGATGCCATGATTGGTCAGGATGCAGTAAATACTGCCAAGGCCTTCAATGAGGCTTTGCCATTAACTGGTGTGATCTTAACCAAGGCTGATGGTGATGCGCGCGGTGGTGCGGCTTTATCTGTGCGCCAGGTGACAGGTAAGCCAATTAAGTTTATCGGTGTGGGCGAAAAAGTGGATGCCCTAGAGCCGTTCCACCCAGACCGAATTGCTAGTCGAATCCTGGGCATGGGTGACGTTATGTCGCTTATTGAGCAGGCTGAGCAGAAGATTGATAAGGCCAAGGCTGAGAAACTCGTTAAAAAGGTTCAAAAGGGCCAGAAGTTCGATCTTGAAGATCTCAAAGAGCAATTCCAGCAAATGAAGAATATGGGTGGCATGGGCTCGATGCTTGATAAGCTGCCTGGTATGGGAAATATGTCCCAGATGGTTGATGAAAACGCCATGGGCAAGCAGTTTGGCCAAATGGAGGCGATCATCAATTCTATGACGCCGGCTGAGCGTCGTAATCCGGATTTATTGAATGGCTCCCGTAAGCGCCGCATTATTGCGGGTTCTGGTACCCAGATGCAGGATCTTAATCGTCTATTAAAGCAGCATAAGCAGATGGCTAAAATGATGAAGAAGATGAAAGGCGGTGGCATGGCTAAGATGATGCGTGGCCTAGGCGGTATGATGGGCGGCGGCGGTGGAATGCCACCCGGCGGTATGCCGCCAGGTGGCGGCTTACCTCCAGGCTTTGGTCGTTAAGCCATCTGGCTAGTGGATACTGAAAGGCACCTAAGGGTGCCTTTTTCGTTATTAAAAGCTTTGCTTTGTGGGCTTTCCTTGCTGCTCCAGTTCCAGTATAATGCCGCGCCTTCTTCGGGCTATAAGCGTTTGCGCTGGCTCGAGAAGGTACTGACTATTGTTCATGCCGTGAGGCAGCACATTGTAAATATAGTAGGAAGACTTACATGGTAAGCATTCGATTAAGCCGTGGTGGCTCTAAAAAGCGTCCTTTTTATCACTTGACTGTAACTGACTCTCGCAATCCGCGTGACGGTCGTTACCTAGAGCGCGTTGGTTTCTTTAACCCTGTAGCTCGTGGTCAAGAAGAGCGTCTACGTGTAGATGCTGAGCGTGTTGATTACTGGGTAGGCCAAGGCGCCCAGATCTCTGATCGCGTTCGCAAGCTGTTAAAAGAAGCAGCGGCAGCTTAAGGCTGTTTAGTCCAATGGCTAGTTCGTCGTCAAATTTGCTTACTGTTGGGCGTATTAACGGGGTATTTGGTATTAAAGGTTGGGTGAAAATCCATTCTGATACCGAGCCTCGGGAAAACATATTTGAGTACTCTCCATGGTGGTTGAAGACCCGTCATGGAGTGAAGCCGGTAGAAATTGATGAGTTTAAAACTCACGGCAATGGTTTGATCGCCCATATTAAGGGTGTTGATGATCGTACCTTGGCAGAAGGTTTTACCAAGGTTGATATTGCTGTTGAGCGCAATCAAATACCGGACTTGGAAGATGGTGAGTATTACTGGCACCAGCTGGTAGGGCTCAAGGTTATAACTGAGCACGGTGGTTCGCCACAGTTGCTTGGTAAGGTGCAAAAGCTAATGGCAACGGGTGCAAATGATGTGCTGGTTGTTAAAGGGGATAAAGCTGAGCTTGGCAGTATTGATAACAAAGAGCGTTTGTTACCTTATGTGCCAGAGCAGTTTGTGATCTCAGTGGATTTGCAAGCTGAAGAAATTCGGGTCGATTGGGACCCAGAATTTTAACAGCAGTTTTGTGGTTTAAATTTAGGAGGCAGGTATGCGCATTGCCGTAGTCACTTTGTTTCCTGAAATGTTCGATGCAGTAAGCCGCTACGGTGTATCCGGGCGAGCTTGTGAACAGGGCGTTTTGGATTTACGTTGTTTTAATCCAAGGGCGCATACCCAAGACCGGCATCAAACTGTAGATGATCGTCCCTACGGCGGTGGACCTGGGATGCTGATGATGATTCAGCCTCTCAGTGACGCGATTAGCGAAGCAAAGGCTTGGGCGCAAGCCGATGGTCAATCTGCTCAGGTGGTGTATATGTCACCTCAAGGTAGGGTTTTTGATCAGGATGCAGCCCAGCAATTTGCCGCAGCAGATGCTGGCAACCTAGTGTTGTTAGCGGGTCGTTACGAAGGTGTCGATGAACGACTTATTCAGGCTCAAGTAGATGCTGAATGGTCGATTGGAGATTATGTCCTAAGTGGTGGCGAGTTGGCGGCAATGGTGGTGCTTGATGCCATTACTCGGCTTTTGCCGGGTGCTTTAGGGCATCAATTGTCGGCCGAGCAGGACTCTTTCAGTGATGGTTTGCTGGATTGTCCGCACTACACCAGACCAGAAGTTTTTCAAGGTCAATCGGTTCCTGCGGTGTTATTGTCAGGTAACCATGAAAAAATTCGCCAATGGCGGCTCAAGCAATCATTGGGTAGAACCTGGCAGCGACGGCCAGATCTATTGGAAAAGTTATCGTTAGACGAGGAGCAGCTAAAGCTGCTGGCTGAATTTAAAGCCGATCTCGATACACTATGAACTGATGTCGAATTGACATTGATATAGACTCGCTGTGAAGCGACAAGAATAGACTGACTTTTGAGGAGTCAATCATGAGCAGCAAAATTATTCAGGAATTGAATAACGAACAATTGAAAAAAGATGTACCTGAGTTCGCTCCAGGTGACACTATCGTTGTTCAAGTAAAAGTAAAAGAAGGTAACCGTGAGCGTCTACAGGCCTTTGAAGGTGTTGTAATTGGTAAGCGTAATCGTGGTTTGAACTCTGCTTTCACCGTTCGTAAGATTTCTCACGGTGTTGGTGTAGAGCGTACCTTCCAGCTTCATTCTCCACTGGTTGACAGCATTACTGTTAAGCGTCGTGGTGATGTTCGTCAGGCTAAGTTGTACTACTTGCGCAACTTGACTGGTAAGGCAGCTCGTATTAAAGAGAAGCTTAACTAAGCTCTTTTTAAGTGTTGCGAAAAAGCCGGCTAACAGCCGGCTTTTTTGTGTCTGTTCAATTGCTGTTGTTTGTTCGCGCTAATTGCCTGGGTTTGCGCGCTGTCCGTTTTCACCATCTAATTTTGGGGTTTTACCCAAATAGCTTTAAATTGCTTGCTGCTTTTAGCGATTTTGTCACTGGGTTCTGTTCTGGAACGTGTTATTTTTTCTGAATGAGATGGATGGAGTGATTATGAATATGTTTGCAGCGGATACCCATTTAGAAGAAATTTCAGAGGGTTGCTATCGAGCCCAGGTATCAAGTAACTGGTCAATTATGTCGGCGCCCAATGGTGGTTATCTTATGGCTTTGCTGGGCGAGGCCATGAGTCGCTATGCAAAATTGGCAGCACCGGTACAGATTACTGTGAACTACAGCGCTAAAACCCAAGAGTTGGCGCCCTTAGATATACAGGTAGAGCGATTCGCCCTGAGTCGTCAGTTCGATCGCTTGCAGGCGACAGCAAGGCAGGGCGATAGGGTAGTTTTGCAGGCCTTTGGTACCTTTATGGCCGATTATGAGAAAGAGCATAACGGTGAAGAAAAGCTTTTGAATCTTGCCCCAAAAGAAGAGTGCAAAACCCGAGCGGGCATGCCGGGTTTAACGGTGTTTGATCAAGTTGAAATGCGTTTAGATCCTGCCACTGCGGGATGGACCAAGGGTGATACGGCAGAATTTTCTGAAATCTATGGTTGGATGCGAATTCCATCGGTGGAGCAGTGGAGTGCTACCTCACTAATGATGGCCTGCGATACCTGCCCGCCATCTATTTTTGTCAGCCATGGTGCCTTAGGCTGGGTGCCGACTATTGAAATGAGTGTCCATATTAAAGATATTCCAAAATCTCAGTGGCTCAAAGCTCGCTTTCATAGCAAGTATTTAGGTAAGAGTTTGCTGCAAGAAGATGGTGAGCTTTGGGATGAGGATGATAATCTTGTGGCGGTATCACGACAATTAGCGCAGTTTATCCGTGCTTAGCACTGTCGCCTTCAGATTGTAGTCTTAAACAAAAAAGCGAGCCTGTGGCTCGCTTTTTTATTTGTGGGGCTTAGCGCATGGCGGCGCACTTGGTATTATAAATTTTTTGCCCTTTGGTTCTTGTAGCTTTAATAATTTGAACCATTTGATTCGGTGCATTACTAAACTGGCCGGAGTGTTTGCCGCGGCGTAATTCTGAAATAGCTTCGGCAACGCGGATACCCTTAATGACGCGACCAAATACGGTATAGCCTTCGTTATCGCCAATATCCAAATGTTTATTGTTGTTAACATTGATGTAAAACTGCGATGAGCCTGAATCAGGGTCGTCACCAAGTCTCGCCATAGCAACGCTGCCGCAGCTGTTGCTTAAGCCATTTGCTGATTCATTTTTAATAGGGTCGTCGGTTTCTTTTTTGCTGAAATCAAAACCAAAACCACCGGTTTGAATCATAAAGCGTGGCATAACTCGGTGAAAGATTAATCCGTCATAGAAGTGTCGGTCGACATATTTCAAAAAATTCTCGACAGCAATGGGGGATTTATCTGGGTAAAGTTCCAAATAGATATCGCCCATGGTGGTTTGCAGTTTGATCTGCGGTCTTTTCTCACTCCAGGCCTGCGCGCTGAACAGTAAGCTGATACATAGGCCGATCAGGAAAAAAGATTGCTTTAAATTATTGAAAGGTTTCATGTTGTCTTAACCCCACTCCGAGTGGCGACGACGTGGACGAATAGCGGGCACGATTAAAGTGATTAGCACGCCGAGTGCCACCGCTCCGGCGCCATACATAAACCACGTTTGACTATCTTCTTTTTTCAATCGTTCGTTTTCAGCCTGGGCTACATCAAGTTCCGTTTGTAAAAGCTGATGATCTTTAGCCAGTTGCTGGTAGTTGTCATTTAGATCGATGGCGTTAGCGGAGATCTGTTTAATCTGGTTTAGCTCGCTGCTCAAGGCGGATGAGCCTTGTTCGGAATTGCTTAGCTGTTTCTTTAAGCTTTCGTTTTCATCCTTGAGTGCTTTAAGCTGTGCGGCAGCTTGTTGGTAGCGCTCATCGCTGCGCAGGGCCTTCTGGGCAGCACTATCTAGCTTTAGTGCCGCAATGGGTTCGTCCGCAAGATACTGATTTGGTACCCAGCCGATATCACCGTTTTCAAGTTTTACCTGGCTCCAGTTTTCTTCGCTCTGCATCAGGCTTAGGCGAGTGCCGGATTTTAGGCCTCGATGCAAAATGGTATGTTGATTACTTGGCCCTTTGCGCATTGGTACATAAAGAACGTCGGATATCCAGCGGGATTCTTGTGCAAAGCTGGGTATGGCAAACAAGCAGCTGGCAATAGCGCCACTGCTTATGGCAATTTTTACAAGTTGGTTTCGGGTCATGCTCTTAATTCTTTTAATATTTTAATGGGGCGGTTAGGGCAATACTTTTTTAAATGGCTTTACTTTGACTTTGGCGTAGACGCCGGCACTTACATAGGGGTCTTGGTCGGCCCATTCTTGTGCGGCATTGAGGCTTTCAAACTCGGCGACAACTAAGCTGCCGCTGAATCCGGCTTCGCCAGGATTATCACTATCTATTGCTGGGTGGGGGCCAGCAATTAATAAGCGGTCTTGCGCTTTTAACTCTTCAAGTCTTGCAAGATGATCTGGTCTTGCAGCTAAGCGTTTCTCTAAGCTGTTGTCGATGTCTTCGCTGATAATGGCGTAATACATGTTTATCCTTGTCGATCGGCTATTGATCTACCACGATGTCATCTAGGCTTAAGCCCGATAAGCGCGTGATGGATCGAAATACATAAAAAAGCGTGCCCATCATGATGATGGTGGCCGGTACCGCAATTACCGGAAAGCTCAATGCGGTCATCTTGCCTAGCTCAGCATTGAAGGCTTCGGTGCCCGGTTCGCTAACGAGTAGCATCTTGGCCAAAATATAATTAAGTGCGGATGACAAAAAGAATGAGCCAGCCAGCATGATCGATGCGTTACGCATGGCCTTATTAAAGTCATCCATTTTGCCGCGCTCTTGCAAAGCGGCTTCAACTTTATCAGTTTGCAAAAATTTATCGTTGTATAAAAATGTTCGCACTAAAGGGTATTTGGTTTTTATTGAAATCAAAACAGCAAGACCTATTAAGCCCGGAATGGCGGCCTCTTTGATAGCAATATATTCCGGCGGTAACTCCATCAGGCTCATGCCGCCAGTTAGCGCTACGCTGATGATTCCAAGGGCTGAGAAAAAGTTAATCTTGCCGTTGCGAATTAAATCGTTAGCACCATATAAGATGGGAAATGCCAACGCGACAATGATGGCGAGCTTAGTTCCAAGATAATCGTCGCCGCTTAATTTGGTTAAGACTAAAGTCGGGATGACAATGTTCAATAGTAAGTTGGCCAACAAGCTTTCTTTCTTGGGTTTATTGGCTGGGATGGCGGCCGGCGTTTCTATGGGCTCGCTGGTATTGGTTTCGCCGTTATCGGCTGGGTTCGATTCTTTGATGTTCACAATAGCATCTTAATTCTTAGTGCTTAGTTAGACGAAAACACTGGCGTTCAAAAATTGAGCGCTTGTGGGGGATTCGTGTTTTATCCTAGCTAACGCGGTACAATGTTAATGTAGTATAAGGTTAACGCAGTACAATGTTGCTGTTTTAACGGCTAATAGCCGTTATCTCTTATAGCCTAGGAGCGACATGAGCAAAATATATGACCTGCACAGCCACAGTGACTACTCGGACGGTATTTTAAGCCCTTCTGAGCTGGTGTCGAGGGCATATGAGCAATCTGTTAACGTGCTCGCACTTACTGACCACGATACTTTAGCTGGAATTGCCCAAGCCCAGGCCGCTGCGAGCAGCTGCGGCTTAGACCTCATTCCTGGTATAGAGTTCTCCTGCCAGTGGAATGGGCGTGGGATTCATATCGTTGGCTTGAATATCGATACAGGCAATGAGCAGTTGTTAAGCGCTGTTGAAGAGCAGCGCCAGCGCCGTGAATTGCGTACAGAGACGATTGCGAAAAAGCTGCACAAGGTGGGCATTGAAGGCAGTTTGCACTGGGTGCAGCAAAAGGCCGGCAAAGGCACTATTGGGCGCCCACATTTTGCTCAGTTTTTGGTCGAAAAGGGGCATGTAAGAACGATTAATCTTGCCTTCAAAAAGTACTTAGGCGCAGGTAAGCCAGGCGATGTTAAAAACTTATGGCCCAATATAGAAGATGTCTGCGGTTGGATTCGGGCTGCAGGCGGCCATGCGGTGTTGGCTCATCCAGATAAGTACAAGTTGACCCGAACCAAATTGCGCGAGTTATGTGCCGATTTTAAAGAGGCCGGTGGAGCCGCCATTGAGATTGTCAGTGGTAAGCAGCAGGCTAATGTGACTCAGAATATTATGGGTTTAGCCAAGGAATTTGACTTGCTTGGTTCACTGGGTAGTGATTTTCATCAGCCGCATCAGCCTTGGCAGGAGCTTGCTTGCTGCGGGGTTCTGCCAGAGGGCGTTAAGCCGGTTTGGCAAAATTGGGGCTGAACTGAGATTGAGTAGCAAGCCACATAGTTATTGAATTTAAGCGTTTGACGCTCGCTTTGGGCGCAAGTGAAAACCAGATTTATTGTAGGAGTGCCTTGTGGCTCAGTTTTTCCAAATTCACCCTGATAACCCCCAGGGCCGTTTAGTTAACCAAGCGGCTGATATCCTGCGAGGTGGGGGCTTGGTCGCCTTTCCAACAGATTCGGCCTATGCGATCGGTTGTCATCTGGGTGATAAGAAGGCGGTTGATCGCATTCGCCAAATTAGGCAGTTAGATAAGCATCATAATTTTACCCTTATGTGCCGCGATCTATCCGAGTTGGCGACCTATGCTAAAGTCAGCAATAGCGTATTTAGAATGCTAAAGGCCCATACCCCTGGCGCTTACACCTTTGTGCTGGAGGCCACCAACGAGGTGCCTCGCCGAGTCATGCATCCCAAGCGTAAAACCATCGGTCTTCGTGTGCCCGACAACAATATCGCTTTGGAGCTGATTGCCGCGCTTGGCGAGCCGCTAATGACCTCAACGCTGATTATGCCGGGTGACGAGTATCCGTTGACGGATCCTTATGACATCCGCGAAACCTTAGAGCATCAGCTCGATTTAGTGGTCGATGGTGGTTATTGTGGAATGGAAGCAACCACGGTCATTGATCTTACGGGGGAGACCCCAGAGCTCATTCGCCAAGGTTGCGGAAGCTTCGACGACTTTATGTCTTAAGCTAGGCTTTCTTAGGCCTCTTCGCCCTGCAGGGGCTTTTCTATTGGGATCGTCGAAAGGCTTTAGTGCTTTTCTTAGCTCTGTTGCCAGACTCTGATTGCCGTTATAATGCCCCGTTTTCATCCATCAAAACAGGTATCCGGGTGACGGACGAACTAGAAGAATTAGCAGGCGCCGAGATGGCGACTGACACTGCTGAATCAGTGTCTGAGCCAGAAACACCTGCCGAC
Source organism: uncultured Pseudoteredinibacter sp. (assembly GCF_947502065.1). Taxonomy (GTDB): domain Bacteria; phylum Pseudomonadota; class Gammaproteobacteria; order Pseudomonadales; family Cellvibrionaceae; genus Pseudoteredinibacter. The sequence continues at coordinate 1,815 of NZ_CANMYE010000016.1, read as the reverse complement.
CAAACAGACGAGCCAGTGCAAGCTTCCACAGAGCAAGCCAGTGCCGAGCCGGCGGAAACGTTAAGTAAAAGCCCCCCTAGCCAAGGAGAAATGCCCTTTGCCATTGTCGATGGTAAAGAGATGACCACCTTGCCGAAGGATTTGTATATTCCGCCAGACGCTCTAGAAGTAATTCTAGAGGCTTTTGAAGGGCCTTTGGATTTACTGCTTTATCTGATTCGACGTCAAAACATCGATATCTTGGATATTAATGTCGCTGAGATTACCGCTCAGTATATGCAGTATGTCGAGCTGATGGACGCGATGCAGTTTGAGCTGGCCGCTGAATATTTGCTAATGGCGGCTATGCTTGCCGAGATTAAATCTCGTATGTTGTTGCCTAGAAGCAACGAGGTGGAAGAAGACGAGGATGATCCACGCGCCAACTTGATCCGCCGTTTGCAGGAATACGAGCGCTTTAAGAAGGCGGCTGAAGATATTGATGAGCTGCCGCGTGTTGGTCGTGATATTCATCAGGGCTCAGCCCAACCGCCAGATCGCAACTTGACTCGACCTGAGCCGGAGGTGGATCTGAAAGAGGTCTTATTGGCACTGTCAGAAGTGTTGCGTCGTGCTGATATGTTTGAAAGCCACCACGTAGAAAAAGAGCGACTCTCGACTCGCGAGCGCATGGGGCAAGTGTTGGATAGCTTAAGCCACAAGCAATTTGTTCCCTTTGTGAGTTTGTTCACTGTTGAAGAGGGCCGGCTGGGCGTTGTGGTGACATTTTTGGCGGTGATGGAGCTTATTAAAGAGTCTTTGGTTGAGATTGTCCAAAGCGATGCATTTGGTGCTATTCATGTTAAGGCTCGTGCGCAATAAACGCGTAAACAGTTAAGGATAATATTTATTAATGAACGATAAAATTCTGCTGCGCAAAATTATTGAAGGGGCTTTGTTAGCGGCTGCACAGCCACTAACCGTTAAACGCTTGCATGAGCTATTTTTGGTCAAAGATGACGAGGAAGATCAAGAGCCACCAGCGAAAGATGAAATTCAAGCGGCATTAGAAGATATTCAGGCTGATTGTAAAGATCGAGGTTATGAGCTGGTGGAGGTCGGTTCCGGTTGGCGTTTTCAGGTTGTAGCTGATACGGCCAAATGGGTAAACCGCTTATGGGAAGAGAAACCACAAAAGTATTCCCGTGCGCTGTTGGAAACTTTAGCCTTAATTGCTTACCGCCAGCCGATTACACGCGGTGATATTGAAGAGATTCGAGGTGTCGCGGTCAGCTCCCATATTATTAAAACGCTAACCGAGCGTGAATGGGTGAAGGTAGTTGGGCACCGTGATGTGCCAGGGCGACCATCACTATATGCGACAACCAAACAGTTTCTGGATTATTTTAATCTCAATAGTTTGGAGCAATTGCCAAGTTTGAGTGAAATTGCCGATCTGGAAAAAATGAACCCAGAGCTGCAATTAGATGAGGGGATGGAGATTCCACCTACTAAGGATCTCCCCATCGATCCAGATGCAGAAGCCGAAAAAGCCGAGGCCGAGCGTCTTGCCACTGAAGCTGAGGCGGATGAAACCGAAGCTGATGAGACGCAGAACAATGAGCTTGAAGATTCAGAACTTGAGAATGATGAGTCTGAAAGTGTTGAAGGCGATGTCGCTGACAACGAACAGCAAGTAGATGCAGATTTAGAAGGCTCAGCACTTGAAGAGTCAGAGTCAGAGAACACACTAGAAGCCGAAGCCGAAGCCGAAGCCGAAGCCGAAGCCGAAGCCGAAGCCGAAGCCGAAGCCGAAGCCGAAGCCGAAGCCGAAGC
>NZ_CANMYE010000015.1 GCF_947502065.1 uncultured Pseudoteredinibacter sp. | reverse complement strand
TCGGCGAAGGTGGTTGATAAAGCGGGCAACGAATCGAACGAGACCGATCCTTTAGAGTTTGATATTGATACGGCGACCCCGGGTGCGCCGAGTATTGTGAGCGTGATTGATGATGTTCCAGCGGTAGCCGGTGGTGCAGACGAAACCATTGCTCACAATGGCATCACCAATGATGACCGTCCAACCATTACCGGTACAGGCCCTGGTAACGCAACCATTACGCTATATTCAGCAGATCCTGAAGGGCTAACTGATGCAGAAAAAAGCGCGATAGCTCTTGGAACCATGACAACCGGTAATGATGGTAAGTGGAATATTACACCATCAGCTTTGGCTGACGGAGTTTATAATTTTTACGCTGATGCTCGTGGTGCTAATGGTCAATTTAGCCCTTCAACTGGGCCATACACAATAACGGTTGATACTGAGGTACCCAACCCACCGGATTTATCGATTAGCGGCACCTTGCTTGCTCACGATGACCAAGGGGATTTCGAGGGCCCTATTAATGAGGGGGATACCACTGATGATGCGAAACCTCGCTTACACGGAACAGTTAGTGAGCCCAATGGCAAGGTTACTATTATTATTGATGCTGGCACTCCACAAGAGCGTTCAGAAACTGTAGATAGTGATAAGGATGGTAATTGGGAATACACACCTGAACCTCCATTAACAGATGGTGAGCACACCGTTGAAATAGCCTTAACTGATGCGGCCGGCAATGGCCCAAGTGCACCAAGTAATCCGTTGAGTTTTATTGTAGATACAACTTTAGTAACAGTGAGTATTGATAAGGCCGTGGATAACGTTGTTAGTCCAGGTCAGCCGGCGGGTACCACAGAAGATATTAATGATGGCGGTAAAACCAATGACACCACGCCATTAATTGTCGGCAGTGCCAAAGTGGGTGCTGAGGTAACCTTAGAGGTGAATGGTAAAACTTATGGACCAGTAACTGCTGACGGCAATGGTGTCTGGCAGGTTCAAATCCCAGAGGGTGATGCCTTACCAGAAGGTTCTGCAGTCTTTAAAGCAGTTGCAAAAGATGCGTCTAATAATGATGTTGAAACCACATTTACCATCGAAATTGATACCACTGCAAACGAGGTACCTGTCATTGTCAATGCTGATGATAATGTTGGTGCGCTCCAGGAAAAACTCTTAAATGGGGATCATACTGATGATGATACTCCGAAAATAAACGGTACTGGAACGGCAGGGGAAACGATTCGTATATACAAAGATGGAAGCTTTGTTGGTGAGGCAATCGTTCAAGCGGATGACAGCTGGACTTACACACCGACTACGGCTTTGACAGAAGGTGAGCACATATTTACCGCCAGCAGTGTGGATGATGTGGGCAACGAGTCTGCGCAAACACCGCCCTTCTCAATTACGGTTGATAGAACAGCTCCAGATGCAGTAACCAGTTTTGCAGGCTTCGACGATGTCGGTACATATGAGCAAATTCAAGATAATTCTGTTATCGATGACAACACGCCTACGTTTGAAGGTGTGGTTACCTTGGCGGATGCGTCAGATGGGGTGCATGTAAAACTCTATTTAGATGATGGTTTGGGTGGAGCTCCAGTTGAATACAACAATATCGCTGTTGATAGTCAAACCGGCGAGTGGACCTTCGACCCAAGCCCTGCCTTGGGTAATGGTACTTATACCGTTTATGCAGTGGTTGTAGATCAAGCCGGAAACGAATCGCCAGCTTCGGACGATCTTACTTTTACAATTAATACCGCAACACCAGGTGCTCCTAGCATTGTTCGTGTGCTTGATGATGTTGACAATGAAGGTGGTCGTACTGATGAGGTGATCCATAAGGGCTTAACTAATGATGCTACTCCGACCATCGAAGGCACTGGGCCTTCCGGTGCGACTATTAGAATCTATGATGGAGACCCTGCTAATGGTGGTGTTGTTATAGATACAACTACGGTATTAGGTGATGGGACTTGGAGCCTCACTGTTAAAGATAGTTCTCCGTTAGCCGATGGCACGCACGACTTTTATGCGGATGCTGTTTTTGGCGGCGGAACGCCAAGCCCTGTAACAGGACCGTATACCATTGAATTAGATACTGTAATCCCTGAGCCACCTTTAAGCTTGCAGGGTTTCGATGATCAAGGTGATGTTAAAGGAAATATTGTTCAGGACTCTGTTATCGACGATATTACTCCCACCTTCAGTGGTAAAGCCGAGAAGAATGCAACTGTTCATATCTATAATAGAAAAGTAGATGGCAGCGTAGAAAAGTTGGGGACGGCTACCGCCGATGGTAATGGTGATTGGACTTTCCAGAGAGAACTCGACTTTGAAAAAAATGTCGAGATTCCTTATGAAATATTTGTCACACAAACTGATGAAGCTGGTAACGGCGAAAGTAATCCGAGCGATTCACTGAAATTCAATCTCAACGGCAAAATAGGTATTGATATCGGTACCGGAAAGCTGGGCGTCAGGGACAGTAATGACGACATTAATGAGGTAACCGATCAAGCCAGTGCAGGAGATTCTGTTGGCGTAACTGGTAGTGCGGTTAACCTTAAGACAACAGAGCAAGAAATTGCTATTGGCTACTCCCTAACTGAAAACCCCGGTGGTTTGTTTGCGATTAATCCTATTAACGGTCAAGTCACTTTAGCAAGGGATGTGACAGATGCGGATATCGGTAGTTATGAAATCACCATTTCAGTATTCACAAACAAGCAGCGAACGGCCGAGGAAAAGTTCACTATTAATATCGTCGAAAATGTAGACCTGCAAGCAGTTACGGATCAGGATGCAGCAGACAATAGTGTATATAGCGATGCTTCGATCGGTGATGAGGTTGGTGTTACAGCTAATGCTATTGATAGTAATAATAGTGATACAGTTAGCTATAGCCTTGAAAATAATGGCGGCGGCTTGTTCACCATTAATCAACAGACCGGCGTTGTAACTTTAGCTCGTGCTGTTGAGAGTTCCGACCTCGGTACTATAACCATCAAAGTTTTAGCTGAATCTTCGGATGGCAGTGAAAAAGAGCTGGATTTCGATATTGAAGTTTCGGATAAAACTTATGAAAACTCAGCCAATGTATTGAGTGGTAATTGGGCCGGTGACTCTACTCCTGATGGTGGTGCTCAAGTTCTGGCAGCAAGCGCTAATGTAACTTCTACAACGACTACTTTTGAAGCGGTGGCTGGTCAAACTTACGATTTAACGGCATCCATTTCTGTAGATGAAGAAGCTGGGAATAAGAAGATTGTTAAAATCGAAGTGCTGGACCCAAGTGGCAATGTTATCGAAGAGAAAACTATTAAGTTTAATGGTAAAACTGAGAACAATGCAGATTTCTCAATAGATGCAGAAGCTGCCGGTGAATACACAGTGCGTGTAAGCAATATTGCTCCTGATGCCAATGTCGAAAGAACGGTTTCGATCGATACCATCGCTGTAGCCGGTGCAGATGCAAGCCAGCTAACTACTCCGCTGGTGTTGGATCTAGATGGTGACGGTACCGAGACCATTTCTAAAACAGAAGGTGTTAAGTTTGATATTAATGCCGATGGTAAGTTGGATGTCACTGGCTGGGTTGCAAGTGATGATGCCCTGTTGGTTTACGATCGCAACCAAGACCAGCAGATCAACGATGGCTCTGAATTGTTCGGTGCGGCAACACAAAAGGCTGATGGCTCTTTAGCTAAAGATGGTTTTGAGGCCTTGCGTGAACTCGATAGCAATCAGGATGGCGTTTTTGATGCAAATGATGATGCCTATTCACACTTACAGCTATGGCAAGACCGTAATAGCGATGGCCAAGTGCAAGACGGTGAGCTATTTGGATTGGATGAAGCCGGCGTTATCAGTATTAATTTGGATGCACAGACTAATAATGAAACCGATAATGGCAATATCATTGGTTTGAGCTCGAGCTATACAGATAAAGACGGGAATGATCTAAGTATTGATGACGTTTGGTTCGGCTATGATTCCGGTGCAGCGGATAATAGTGAGGCGATAGAAATAATGGATCTCATCCAAGATGCTGAAGTAGAAATTCCAGAGCTTTCGCAAGCTCGAGATATTCCTGCTGAGTTACTTGAGGGGCAAGGTGAAGCTCATATCTGTTACTTCGATAGTCTGGTCGGACAGGAAAATATCGATGTCGAGATGATTCAAGGGTTGGTTGATTCTCAGAAGTCACTGCTTGACCACTAGCTTATTGGGCCTTAAAGCGGCTTCGGCCGCTTTGTAGGGAGCCGGGTTTCGCTAGATTTTACAAATAGCCCAGTACGCTAGTGCTGGGCATTATTTTAAGTTAATATGTTGTGCACAATATAGTTGTTTACAATGCTATACTTTAATACGAAATCAATAGGAGCATATCGTGGCTAGTATTTTTCAGCATAGTTTGAACCAGGCGGGCGCAGCGCCATTGGATTTGTCTCAATATGAGGGCAAGGTCCTGCTAATCGTAAATACCGCCAGTAAGTGCGGCTTTACTCCTCAATATAAGGGGTTAGAAGCTCTTCATCAGGATTATAAAGACAAGGGGTTGGTTATTATTGGTTGTCCTTGCAATCAGTTTGCAAGCCAAGAGCCGGGAAGTGATTCCCAGATCAGTGAGTTTTGCGAGTTGAATTTTGGTGTCACTTTTCCATTGGTCGCTAAGCTGGATGTAAATGGTGACAATGCTCACCCGCTATTTGAAGATTTAAAGCAAGCGGCGCCAGGAATCTTGGGGACCAAAAAGGTAAAATGGAATTTCACTAAATTCTTGGTTGCCAAAGATGGCCAAACTGTTAAGCGTTTTGCTCCTAAAGATAAGCCTGAATCAATGCGTGCGGCCATCGAAGCTCTACTGTAAACATTCAAAAACTCCGGACAATGAAGGCCTATGCCTAAAGAAATTCCCGAAGCTGAGCTGCTGTATTTGGATCAGCAGTTATGTTTTCGCCTCTACACGGCGTCTCGCCTTATCATAAGGGCCTATCAGCCCTTGCTTAAAGAGTTGGATATTACCTATCCCCAATATCTGGTGTTGATGTTGATGTGGGAATGGAAAGACAAAGCGCAGCAAAGCTCTACGGTAGGGCAATTGGGGCAGCGCTTGCAGCTGGATTCAGGCACCTTAACGCCCTTACTAAAACGTATGGAATCTAAAGGCTTGCTAGAGCGGTTTAGAGGGCTAGAGGATGAGCGCGAGAGGCATGTTCGCCTGACCTCTAAGGCTATTGTCATGCGTGAAAGAGCTTTGGCTTGGATGCGCCCTGTTCGGGAAGGGGAAAGGTCTAAAGGCTTAGATTTGGAAGCTTTGTCGGAAAACTTAGATGTGTTAATAGATTCATTTTCCTAAAAAATCCCAGTTTTTAGGATGAATGTTTTTATCATTTGGGTTTTGGCGTTACTTTTTGCAATTTTATCCTAAATAAGTCTGATTTTTAGGATGGCTATTGATGTGTTTTTAGGCTGCCTGTACTATGTGTGGCCTGTAAACAATGCTTCTTATGTTAGGAAGCCACAAACAATATTAGCCATGAATTGCCATTTTTTTAAAAATACTTGCACCAGCTCTTTCGAGCTAGCTTCTCTGCGCCTCCTGCCGCAGCGACTGCCGCTGCGCGGCTAATATTGATTTCCCCCGTTTTTATATACAATTTCTATTTATTATTTAGGTTGCAAGCATAGCAAAAGCCTAGGATTTCTTTGGAGTGATAAGCCATGTCTAAGGACAAATTGGTCATTTTTGATACCACCTTGCGTGATGGGGAGCAGAGCCCTGGCGCATCCATGACAAAAGAAGAAAAGATTCGTATCGCTAAGATGCTAGAAAAGATGCGAGTTGATGTAATTGAGGCGGGTTTTGCGATAGCCAGTCCAGGTGATTTCGAGGCCGTGAAGGCCGTCGCCGAAACCGTAAAAGATTCCACAGTATGTAGTTTAGCCCGCGCCATGGGGCCGGATATTTTACGTGCTGGTGAGGCGCTAAAAAATGCTAACTCAGGCCGAATCCATACCTTCATTGCCACTTCTCCTATTCATATGAAGTACAAGTTGCAAATGGAGCCCGAAGAGGTTTTGGCTCAAGCCATTGATGCCGTTAAGCGCGCTAGACAGTTTACCGATGATGTGGAGTTTTCATTGGAAGATGGCTCTCGCACGGAGTTTGAGTTTGCCAGCCGTATTATTGAAGCCGTTATTGATGCGGGTGCGGGCACGATCAATATTCCGGATACCGTAGGCTATGGTGAGCCAGCAGAGTATGGCTTGATGTTTAAACGTCTCATTGAAAATGTACCCAATGCAGATAAAGCTATCTTCTCGACTCACTGCCATAACGACTTGGGCTTGGCTGTTGCTAATTCACTATCGGCGGTAATGAATGGCGTGCGCCAGGTGGAATGTACTATCAATGGTTTGGGTGAGCGTGCGGGTAATGCTTCATTGGAAGAATTGGTGATGGCGGTGCAAACCCGCCATGATGTCATGCCTGTCTATACTGAAATCGATCCGGTACACATCGTGCCTACTTCGCGCCTTGTTTCCAGTATCACAGGCTTCCCTGTTCAGCCAAACAAAGCCATTGTTGGAGCCAATGCCTTTGCCCATGAATCGGGTATTCACCAAGATGGCGTGCTAAAGCATCGTGAAACCTATGAAATCATGAAAGCAGAAGATGTAGGTTGGAATACCAATAAGCTTGTTCTAGGTAAGCATTCAGGTCGTGCAGCGGTGAAAGCCCGATATGAAGAGCTGGGTATACAGTTCGAAGAGCATGGTGAGTTCAATCAGATATTCCAAGCTTTTAAGCAACTAGCTGATAAGAAACATGAGATCTTCGATGAAGATTTGCAGGCTTTGGTAGGTGAGGCCCAAGAGGTTGAGGAAACCTATGGCTTTGAAAGCATGGAAGTCAGCTGCAAAACAGGTCAGTCTCCACATGCTAAGTTGGCGATTCGAGTTGGCGAGCAGTTAATCGAAACTGAATCTGAAGGCAGTGGCCCAGTCGATGCGGTGTTTAAGGCCATTGAAAAGCAGTTCCAAAGCGGCTCAGACTTGTTGTTATATTCAGTGAATGCGATTACCCAAGGCACCGAGGCCGTGGGCGATGTAACTGTCCGCCTTGAACGCAATGGCCAGCTAGTTAATGGTGTGGGCGCTGATACCGATGTGGTAGCTGCTTCCGCGAAAGCCTATCTGCATGCTTTAAATCTGTTGGAATCAGGGGTACGCCCTCATCCTCAGTATGGGGTTTGAGGTTTGCCGCTGGCACTATATTTGTATATCAAGAGCGTTGCTGTGTTTGAATAAATTATGCAATAGTTGGGTTTGATTTTTACAATCGGTCTTTCTAAGCAATGCCTTGATGTGGGTTTTAATCGTATTGTGGCTTAATTTTTCATGCTCAGAAATCTCATTGATGGTTCTGGCTTTGCTGATGTGCGTTAGTATGCAAGCTTCTTTTTTTGTAAGACTATAGAGCTTTGCAAAGTCAGTGCTATCTATGTGCGTGTTTTTTCTAATAGGTCTGATCAAAATGATGGCTAAGGCTTTTCGGTATTGAATTGTAATTTGTTGATCGCTTGTAGAGAAAGGCAGCACCAAAATCTCAAAAAGATCATAATGGCTTTTTTTGTTGCCTTCTTTTATATAAATGCAGTTTTGCATAGTGAAGCCACTGATTCCTTGGGCGGCGTCTATGGCGTGGTTGATAATTGGTCTTAATTGCGTTTCTAAGGCATGATCTAAAATCAAAGAGCCATTAAAAACAGAAAATTCCTTGTGTGTGCTAAAAGCTTCGCTGTATTCGTTTTGGTAGTAGATTTTCAGTTTTTTATCAACAAGAAAGATGGCTTGTTGAATATTATCAAAATCTTTTATGCTTATATTTTTATGGTTGTGTATGCCTGTCAGTCTGTCTTGTAGTGTGATAGCTGTTTTTAGATGTGAGTTTAATTGATTGATAAAGTGTATATCTTCGTCGCTATAATCTTTTTCACCATGAGCTCTTTGCAGTCCTAATCGAGTTGCTAAAGTGTTGTTGATGTTTATGTATCCCCCGGCTAAATGGTGTATGTTTTCTGGCCGACAGAAATCGGCATATAATTCGCTTTTTAAGTAATAATTGTCAGTATCGATTTCGCTGAGTCGCCAGAATTGATGAGTATCATAGTTCATTAATTTCTTATTGATAAAATCAACACTCGCATAATGCAAAGCATAATTTTCCATCGAGCTATCGCTTATGCCTATATTTACTTCATTGTAGATATTTCCCCCGCCAAAGTCTTCCAGCATTAAGACGCCACCTTTGCTTTTGCTGCAGGTTACAATGTGTTGCAAGACTTCTGGCCATATGGTTTGGTCATGAATGCTGTCATATATTAATTCGATTCCTTGGTGTAAATTTTTATGCATATTAAACCTCTCTCAGAAGTCTTAGTGCATCTAATATAAAACGTTGTTTGTTTCTAAAATTATTTTTTCTCATTATATGGCTAATGGTTTTTTGTAGGCTGTTTGTGGGTATGTGCATAACACTACTGATTTCTTTAAGAGATTTTCCTATGCAAAGTTCTAAAATTATTTTAGCTTCTGATGGCTTGAGATGATAGACGCAACATAGCATATCAACTTGATTGTTAGCTTTATGGTTGATGTTTGGTTGGCTATATAGGCAATTTTCATCTTTACCAATAGGTGCTGCTGCTTGGGTGATGGTGTTGGCATACAGAAATAAGCTTGCTTCAGAATGCTTGAATGAGCGCCTTATATGTTTGCATATGTTGTCGAATATTGTTTTAGTGCTTAATTGAGCGTCAATATTTTCTTTTAATCTGATCAGCTTCAGTTGTATATATCTATTCTTGTCCAGTGGTATTGTTGAGCATTTTGAAAACGCCCCTGTAGTGTCTTTATGAGTGTCAGAGCAGTAATAAAATCTTGGTTTGGTCTCATTATTTACCAAAACACTTAGAGTTGAATCTGAGCAATGAAAAAAACGACATAGCGCATTGAGCGTTTGTGGCCATTGCTGTGGCTCATAACTGTTGATGTAAATTGATTGCACAATGCTAAATTCATTCATCCTATGTGCCCGAGCTCCGGTCTGTGGTTTCTCAGCTGTATGCGTCGCCATTAATGCTTATTGGGTATGGTGAAAGCGAGATCATATTAACTAGCTCTAATAATGTATCCGATGGGGGTAAATACGATATATCACTATATTTGGTTATTTGTCGTTTAAGTCTTTATTTCCCCAATTTTAGGGCGGATTTGGGTGATTTTCCTCTTGTCTGTCTTTGTTATATTGCGGGGCTTGGTATAACGTAAGGGTGTCGCTAGGATGGCAAAAATCAAACAACAAGCCTTTCATTTAACGGCCTACATAAGTTTCTTGTTTATGTCGGTTTGTTCATCAATAACACACTCAGCCGGTCTGGCTGAGATTGGGATTGACATCTTTTACCCCTATGAAATGACGGCGCCAACAAATGTGTTATTTGGGGTGAATGCATTCAGCGATGCCATTAGTGGTCAAGGGGGCAGTACTGAAATCATTATTAATCTGGAAGGAAGTACCCCAGGGATGGGTATTCAATTTCTGAGAGTGACCGATGGTTTGCAGTGTACTCAATTATCTGGCTTTCGATATGCCTGTGAAACTAATGGTACGGGCAGTTTTGAATTTGAGACAGACTTACTGGATGATGGTGATTATACCATCGTTGCTCGATTGGAAAATTGCAGCTTTAGTCGCCCATATCGTTGTGAAACATCTCGCAGTTTCCGAATCGGAAAAAGTAATACTAATGCCTTGGTTAATGCGCGTTTAGTGCCCTCAGGCTTGGGTTCTAATATTAATACAACGGTATATCGTATTGTTGAAGGTTTGGATTTTTATAATATGGGGCGATTTAATATCTATTTAGACAGCCCTCCAAATGAAACGGCATCTTTAGATTATGAAATTATTCCTGAAACGGCTATTTTAGATCCGGCCTCAACAGAAAAAGATGCCGTATTTTTTACTAGTACAGACAGTATTATCATCTCTGAGCAAGAGAGTAGTTCTCTGCGCGGAACGCTTATTTGGGGGCCGGGTGATACCAATTCTAGAGAAATAAAATTTACCGCTGTGGATGATACACAACTAGAAGACGTCGAACGATTTCGGGTGGTATTTTCTAATCCGGTTGGTATAGCCTCAGTACCTGCTGCGTTAAATTTTATTGTGGAAGATAATGATGGTGCACCGGATATCGATATTGTTGTTCCACCGACAGTCGACGAGTCTGCTGGGCAGCTCAACATACAGCTTCGATTAAGTCATCCACCTGCCGAAGAGGCGTTTGTTATTATCTCATCTGAGGATGCAACAGCTACGGCGCCAGAAGATTATACTGCGCAAAATAATGTTCGAGTTACCTGGGCACCTGGCGATGCCAGTATTAAATCGCTAGCCATCCCTATTATTGATGACGCCTTACCCGAAGGTGATGAGCAATTTGTAGTAAAGTTAATTGATTCTCAATTTGTTAACCTTAGGCAGCAAGCGCCACAAGCAGTTGTCACAATTTTGGATAATGACAATGCCGACAGTTTTACGATTGATAATCAAAGCATCACAGATTTTGATGGTGACGGAAAAGTGCTGTATACCGCGAGTGCAGCAGAGCTTAGTGGTGTTGATGTCTCATCGGCCAGCGTTGAATGGTATTTAGATAATCAACTTTTGTCGACGGGTTCAGAGCTTCAAACAGAGCTAGAACTTGGTCAGTACAGCCTTTCTTTGGTGATAAAAACGCCAGGTGATGAGACCCTTGCGGGGTCTTATTTGCTTGAAGTCAAGTCTACAGACAGTAGTGAAACAAAAACATTAAATACGATTGTTGGTTTGGATAATGAGTCGGAGAGCGTGGCACAATCTCTAGATGCGCTGTGCCCAGCATTAGAAGAATCCAGCCAGTCCACCGATTTAAGTGCTGGGCAAAGCGGTTTGCTGGCGCGCTGTAGGCAGCTGACCGATCCAAACCTTGATGACAATGATGTTCGTACGGCTTTGCGTCAAATCAATGGTGAAGAAACCGAGGCTATGTTATCAACCAGTACTCGTTTTTCTGGCACCCAGCAAAATAATATTCGTACTCGTATGATGCAGCTTCGCAGTGGCGTTTCATCGGGGATTAATATATCAGGATTGCATCTTCAGTTGGATGGCAGTGTTCTGAGTGGCGGTCAGCTTGAGGGTATTGCTGGTGCTGTCTTGGGCGGTGCAGCGGGTGCTGATACCCAAGCGCAAGATGAGCAGGCTATCTTGCAAGATTCCAAATGGGGAATATTTATCAACGGGAATATAGCCTATCGTGAGCGTGATGAAAGCCAGCAAAACAGTGGTTATAAACTGGATGTGCAAGGCATCACCGCTGGCATTGACTATCGCTTTACACCAGATGTAATCGCGGGATTGGCTTTGGGTTATTCCAAAAGTGATTTGGATTATAAAAACAATGGCGGCGCTATGGATGCGCAGGCGATGTACTACATGCTGTATGGAAGTATCAATATGGGCTCTGCCTTTTATATTGATTCCAGTGTTGCGTATTCAGATGCAGATTATGATATCTCTCGACGTATACAATACAACGATGCTGCAGGTCTGGTGTCGTTGCTTAAAGAAGGAGATACACAAGGCGAGCAATGGTTGGCAACCCTGGATGCTGGCTACGACTATCACCATAACGGTTGGTATTTTGGCCCTAATATAAGTCTTTCTCTGATCGATGGTGTTATCGATTCATTTGCTGAGCGAGGAAATAGCGGCCTTGAGTTACGTTATGGTGATCAAAACAGCGAGGTGCTTACTGCCGGTGCAGGGCTTCATGCCGCAAAAGTTTTCTTGCTAGATTGGGGGGTGTTAACAGCGCGAGCTAATGCCACGGCTTATCATGAGTTTCAGAATGATACATCGATCATTCGTGCAAACTTTGTACATGGTATTGATGGCTTGGATACACCCGATTTTCTTATTCGGGCTGACAAACCTGATAGCAGTTTTATCACTTTAGGCTTGGGTTTGGCCGCGCAGTTTCGCCATGGTTTTTCAGGGTTTGTGGATTATCAATCGCTGCAAGGTGCGAATCGTTTAAAATCCAGTGAGTGGTCATTCGGCTTGCGCTATGAGATTAAATTTTAATCGCTTTAGTTAGGGCCTGTTAACACTAATGGCGCCTTGAGGGCGCCTTTCTTCATTTGTCGGCACAGGTTAGAATAAGCTTATCTAACAGGTCGATATCTTTATGTACGAAACTACTCGCCATCAATATCTCAGCGCTATGGGTATAGACAGCTATATGCCGCGTCGTCTACTGCCTAATGCCCCATTGCCAGTGCAATGTGAATGGCCAGTGTTGAGCACGGCGGGTGATCTTACGGCTGAGTCAGCCGCTAAAAAGGGGATGCCACCTGAAACTTATACCGCGCTTGAATCATCGCCTGCTCAAGATGATTTGGCGGCTTCTCAGGTACCGTCTGCAGCCACAAGCTTACAAAGTGATGCTGCTTCAGCTACAGGGGTTGGGGAAAAAGGCGCGGCGGCGGAGTTATTGGCGGATTTGGGGGCGATCCGCAAAAACAATGATCATGGCAAGCCAAAAGATGTTAAAGCTCAAGCGCTGTTAAGCACGCAAACCAGCGAGGCTTTACGTTTTAGTCTTAGCGTATGGCGTTTTGATGATCTGCTTGTATTGGATAGCCGCCATAGCGAAAAAGCGCTACCAACGGAAAAGTTATTGCTGAGTATGTTGCAAGCTTATGGCCTTAAGCTGGGCAACCTACCTAAGGCGCAGGTTTTACAATGGCCTATGTTTGATATGCCGCAGGCCGATACTGGCGTGCAAGCTGCTCGTGAAATGTTGGGCGCCTTTTTAGATACATTGCTTGATAAGCCCTTAAGCCATTGGTGGCTGATGGGGGCGGATGCTTTTCATTTGTTACCGCCTGATATATTGGCTGAATCGGGTGATGGTTTTGGCCAAGTTATTAAGGCTGAGCAGTTAGCTGGCGCCAATGTTAGCCCGGCCTCACAGCTCATTACTATGCCGAGTTTAGCCGATATGTTAGAGCGCCCGCAGCTCAAAGCCAAAGCATGGCAAGCTATGGCTTTGAGCTGCGGGCGCTCTAACATATCGATGCGCTCAGAGCAAAACACATGAAAAAGCGGAGCTTATATAAAATAAATGAGCATTTTGTGTGTGTTTAACAAAGCAATGGCAGCCCAGGTAGTTCTTCAGCAGCCTGCTAAACCATTAGCGGTTAAGTAAGGATGACTGAATTGATTCGTGCAATTCAAGAAACGGATTTGGCCGAAATTATTCAAATAGAGCAAGCTGCTCACAGCCACCCTTGGGCATTAAATCAATTTTCTAAGCGCCTTAATTGTGCTCGCCATTTACACGCTGCTCTTGTGATAAAAGGCAAGATTTATGGTTATTACTTGGCATCGCAAGTTGCCGGGGAAGCTGAATTACTCAATATCTCAGTGGCTCCCAGTCAACAAGGCAAAGGTCTAGGCTTTAAGTTATTGCAACATTTTATCTCTAATCTAAAAGCTGAAACGGCTGATGTTTTTTTAGAGGTGCGTGCTTCTAACGCTTTGGCCATCAAGCTTTATGAGAAACAAGGTTTTCACCAGCTGGGCTGTCGGCCTGATTACTATCCCTGCCGTAAACATGGACGTGAAGATGCCTTGTTGTATGCGTTGAGTGTGCAAAAATAAACGGCGCCTATTGGTTTCATGGTGTACGTATGTACAGTTAAAACTTGCTAGGAATGATCCTTTCCGATAATCTAAGTCTCATAGTAAAAGCTACAGACGAGTGGTAAGCTTAATAAAACCATTGCTGGATGAGTAAGAATAATGTCAAAAGAAGTGTTTATACTGGGTGGCGCCCAGACGGATTTTGCTCGTAACTGGTCAAGACAAGGCTTAGAAATTGGCGATATGATGGAAGAGGTGGTGCGTGAAGGCCTTAACTCTAGCCAGATAGATGCCGCTGACATTCAAAGCGCCCATGTTGGCAATTTTGTTGGCGAGCTATTTTGTGGTCAAGGCATGTTGGGCGGTGTCTTAGCTCAAAAAATTCCAGAGTTCAGAGGGCTTCCCATCTCACGCCATGAGGCGGCTTGTGCCTCGGGTAGCATGGCGATTCTTGCCGCAATGGCCGATATCGAGTCGGGCCGCTATCAAACAGCCTGCGTTGTTGGTGTTGAATATATGCGTAATGTGCCAGGTGATAAAGGCGCCGAGTATCTAGGTTCAGCCGCATACACCGGGCATGAGGGGCAGGGCGTTACTTTTATGTGGCCCCATATGTTTAGCGAGCTTACCTTAGAGTATGAAAAGCGTTATGGCATCGATTATCAGCACCTTGGAGAAATAGCTCGCATTAATTATGACAATGCCAAGCTAAACCCTAATTCTCAATCACGTGCATGGGAATTTGCTGAGGGAGCGTTTACGGAAAATGACGAATTGAACCCGGTGATCAGTGGGCGAGTTCGTCGTAACGATTGTGGTCAAATTACCGATGGTGCTGCGGTTGTATTCTTAGCATCAAAAGAGTTCGCCGAAGCGTATGCCGCTAAAAATGGCTTGGATATTAACGCAATTCCGCGCATTAAGGGCTGGGGGCACACAACAGCAGGTATAGCCTATAGTGATAAAATCCTCGCCAGTGAAAATCAAGATCTGGTTTTTCCTCATGTTAATCAAGCCATCAAACAAGCATTTACTCGCGCGAATGTAAACTTGGAGCAGATCGATGCCATTGAAACTCATGATTGTTTCGCGATGACTGAATATATGGCTATCGACCACTTTGGAATTACCAAGCCAGGTGAATCTTGGAAGGCTATCGAGGCCGGTGATATTGCAATGGGTGGCAAGCTGCCAATTAATCCAAGTGGGGGCTTAATTGGTTTGGGGCATCCAGTCGGTGCAACCGGCGTGCGCATGATGCTGGATGCTTATAAGCAAGCTAGCAAGCAAGCAGATTCTTACCAGGTGCATGGCGCAAAAAATATTGCCACCTTAAATATTGGTGGTAGTGCTACGACCACCGCGAGTTTTGTGGTGGGAGTTTAAGCAACTTCGCTTGATGCTTTGCTGATTAAATACACTTTTTAAAAAACAAGCTATGCGGATCGCTTTGGTAATCAGCAAAGGGTCCGCATTCAGTAAATCCATTTTTCTTATACATGGCGACGGCAGGGTAAAATGCCTCGGCGCTACCAGTTTCCAAATAAAGTGTTTCCATGCCTTGCTCTAAAGCGTACTTTTCTATGTGGGTAAGAAGTAGCTGAGCAATGCCGCGTCTTAAATAGCCGTCTTTAGTTTTCATTGATTTAATTTCGGCTGCGTTGTTTGCAAATTGTTTTATGGCGCCGCAAGCGGCGAGTTCTTTATCTTCCCGGTAAGAGAAAAATGTAACTGATGTGTCTTGTAACGAGTCTTGGTCTAGAGCATGCACGCTTTCTTCTGGGGAATGTTTAAGCATTTCCAGTCGGTGCTGCTGTATGAGTTCTACGATATCTTCTGGGCAGTCTGTTTCTTGTTTTATCACCTATAGTCCTTAAAGTAGTGTTTAGATATTCTATGTTAACTGCTTGCTCTATTTTAGTGCTCAGTGCGCTGTAGTGCCCCAGTATTAAACTCAAAGTGGTTTTTATAAAGAAGAAAACAGCGGTACTCCGCATACTCAAGCAAAGATAGCAATTAACAAGCCAACCATTCTTGAGCGTAAATAAAAAAGCCTCAGCAATTGCTGAGGCTTCTCGTTTGATAACAGTGTCGTTTTAATCTATTCGCCAACACTGTCGTAATGTGACATGGCCGCTGCCACGGCGGCGCCACGCTCATGTGTGGCTCCTTGCGCTGCTAGTATGTTGTCTAGCGCGCTTAAGCAAAGCAATACGTTCTCTTCATAACAGGCTTGGCCCATTAGGCCGATGCGCCAGGCTTTACCTGCAAAAGCGCCAAGGCCCGCACCGATTTCCAAATCGTATTGTGACAGCAAGGCTGAGCGAACGGCGGCGTCTTCGATACCTTCTGGAATTTGCACAAGATTTAATTGTGGCAATCTGCAAGATTCGTCAACCAACATGTTGAGCCCCATGGCCTCTAAACCTTTCACCAGAGCTTCGTGGTGGAACTGGTGGCGTTCAAAAGCTAAATCTAGGCCTTCCTCTTCCAGCATGACCAATGATTCATGCAGGGCATACATGGCATTTACTGGTGCGGTATGGTGATAGGCGCGTTTGCTATCGCCACCCCAATAACCCATTACTAGTTGCATATCTAAGAACCAGCTTTGAACCTTGTGTTCACGATTCTTGATGGCTTCAACTGCTTTAGGGCTAAAAGTAACGGGAGAAATACCTGGTACACAAGACAGACATTTCTGTGAGCCAGAATAAACGGCATCGGCGCCCCATTCGTCCACCTTCAGCTCAATACCACCAAGAGAGGTTACGGCATCCATAATGCTAAGGGCGTTATTGTCGGCAGCAATTTTACACAAAGCAGCCGCATCACTTTCTACGCCGGTAGAGGTTTCCGCGTGTACAAAGGCCAGTACTTTGGTATCTGGGTGCTCGGCAAAGGCGGCTTTTACCTTGTCGATGCTTACTGGGGTACCCCAGTCATCTTCCACCATGATGGCGGTAGCGCCACAGCGTTCTACATTTTCTTTCATGCGCCCGCCAAAGACACCGTTTTGGCAAACAATGGCTTTGTCGCCTGGCGCAAGCAGGTTAACAAAGCAAGCTTCCATGCCAGCAGAGCCTGGCGCGGATACCGGAATGGTTAATTGGTTTTCGGTTTGAAAGGCCATTTGCAATAGGCCTTTGATTTCATCCATTAAGGTAACGAATTCTGGATCAAGGTGCCCAATAGTTGGGCGGCCTAAGGCGGCTAATACGCGCGGGCTTACATCGGAGGGGCCGGGGCCCATCAGGGTTCTCGTCGGCGGATAAAAAGGTGTTGCCATGGTGTTTCCTATTGTATTTGTTGTACTTGATGTCGTAATTTAAAAATTCATTCTTGGCTATTGCCGCCAATCTCTCCGGCAAGGTTTTCACACATTGCATCGGCTAAGGCTGGGCCTTGTAAACCTTGAGCGATAAGCACATGGGCTTTAGCAAAGGCGGCCTCGAGATTGATGTCGCTAGCGTGCCTTACGCCTGCGCGGCTCAATACGCTGCCAGTCGCATAATTGTCTTGTTGCACTCCGCCGTGGCGACACTGGCTGATATTGAAAAGACAGATGCCTCGCTCTTTGGCTTCAGCTAATGCGGCGACTAGGGCAGAGTCAGCGGCAGGTATATTACCTGCCCCAAAGCTTAGCAACAAAACTAATTTTAGGTCTTTAGAGGACAATGCTTGTTGGACGCTTGCGGCGCTGATGCCTGGGTAGAAGTATATCAATCCTACGCTACCATGCTGTTCTGGGGTGATCTGGCCGTCATAAACAAAGGCTGTAGCTGGCTTTGTGCCTTTGCCATTGCCATTTACAAAGGCATGAAAATCCTGGCTGCTGGCCTTGTGGCAGCGATTGGCTTCCAGTAATTGGCCACCGAAATAAAGGCTAACCCCTTGATAACCACCATCACGGCTGCGCAAGGCACCCATAAAGTTATCTACGGCATCGTTCTCTGGTAGCAATAGAGGTACCTGTGAGCCTGTGAAGATGATGGTTTTAGGGCTGCCTGCGAACATAAAAGATAGTGCCGCTGCCGCGAAGGCCATGGTATCGGTGCCATGGAGGATGATGTAAGCCTTGTAGTTGCTATTGGCTTTGATGGTGCCGGCTAAACGCTGCCAATCGCTAGGGGTGGCGTCTGAGCTGTCGATCAGTGGGCTCATGCTTACAAAGTCGAAATCAGCCATTTGTTCATGGGCCGCCAATGCGTGACGTAAATTGCTTTCTAGCTCAGCGTTCGGAGCAAGGCCGTTCGGGCCGGGGGCCATTCCTATTGTGCCGCCAGCATAAATCACAAGCGTATGATGCATAGTCCGTTCCCCTTTTCTAATCAGCTTTAAATGGGGTGATTTTAACATTGCTGATCAAGACTTGCCTTTAGGCGGATCAATTAAGCTTTAAATTATGATTGTATGTGGCCCTGCATTGGTTGCTTCGAGCCGCATGTAGGTCAAAGGTTTCTTGCAAAACTCGCCGTGAACCCATCCCTGGGGGCTCCCCAAAAGCGTCCCTGCTTTTGAGGGTTTTGCAAGAAACCTTTGACCTACAAGCTGAATTAACTGCGTATCCGGTAGTTAGGTAACTTTAAGAGTAAAGTATAAAAATATATGCGGCCAAGGAGCCTCTGAGGAGGTTTACGAGTTTGTAGTGGGAAAGTAGTTAGGTCTTGCTTTGGAATTGCCCAGAAAAACCCTCAAAAGCAAGGACGCTTTTGGGGAGCCCCCAGGACCAATTCGCTTGGAGCGAATTTGGGCTTGGCCGAAGGCTGAGCACCTGGATGGTGAGAATCCATGGGTTTACGGCGCGTTTTTCTGGGCAATTCCAAAGTAAGGCCGGCTCGAAGCCCTCAATTAAAATAATCTAAAAGGTCAAAAGTACAAAAAAGCCGATGTTATTACTAACACCGGCTTTCTGATAAGCAAATACTTAGCTTAGGTTGAGAGGGGATTTACAACTGAATTGCTTTGATTTCCACAAACTCGTGTAGGCCTTCATCGCCCCACTCGCGACCATTACCAGACTGCTTGTAGCCACCAAATGGTGCATCGTAGTTGTAATCACCACCGTTTACATAGCATTGTCCAGCGCGTAAGCGACGAGCAATCGCCAAGCCATCCTCCTTGGTCTTGGCGTAGACACCGCTGGATAGACCGTACGGCGTATCATTGGCAATAGCGACAGCTTCATCCAAATCATTGTATGGAATCATTACCAGTACTGGCCCAAAAATTTCCTCACGTGCGATACGCATATCGTTGTTAACGTCGCGGAAAATTGTTGGCTTAACATAAAAGCCTGTTTCCAAGCCTTCCGGTGCGCCTAAGCCGCCGGTTAGTAAGGTAGCTTCTTCCATGCCAATTTCGATATAGCGTTGTACTGTATCCTTCTGGCGAGCAGATGACATAGGGCCTACAAAAACTTCTTCACCTTCATAGCCAACGCTAAGCGACTCGGTATATGCTTTCGCGATTTCGGCTGCTTCATCGTATTTGCTGGCCGGCACTAGCATGCGGGTAAGAGCGATGCAGGTCTGACCGGTGTTGATCATTACATCGTTTACGCCACACTTAACCGCAGCGTCAAGATCAGCATCATCTGTAATGATGAAAGCTGACTTGCCGCCTAGCTCTTGAGTTACGCGTTTAACCGTTGGTGCTGCAGCTTCAGCAACCAAGATACCTGCACGAGTAGAGCCAGTGAAAGAAACGACATCTACTTCAGGGTGGCTAGATAGCGCAGCCCCTACTTCATGGCCAAGACCAATAACAAGGTTGAACACGCCTGCTGGGAAGCCCACTTCATCTAGCACTTCAGCCACAATGATATCTTGAAGTGGGGTTTGCTCGGATGGCTTAACTACCATGGTACAGCCGGCGGCAAGTGCGGGAGCAATTTTGCCAATTAACTGATTAAGAGGGTAGTTCCACGGATTGATAAAGCCGCATACGCCAGCGGCCTCTTTAACTACCAAGGAGTTGTTCACTTCTTTGGCTTTTTCCATATCGGCACAGCGATCAGCATAGCCTTCAAAGCCGCCGATAGGCCCGTCAATTTGTAGCCAAGGAGTAATGTGAGGAGGGCAGCCCATGGATTGTGAAACTGCGGCGATTAAATCTTCACGACGCTCACGCAAGCGTGCAGCAGCTTTACGGATCAAGTCAGCGCGAAAATCAGCACTGCTGGTGCTCCAGCTATCGAAGGCGGCACGCGCTGCAGTGACTGCGCTATCAACGTCTTCTTGATTACCCAAGGCAACGGTAGCAACCACTTCTTCGGTGGCAGGGTGAATCACATCGTGACGGCCTTGGCCTTTGGCATCTTGCCACTGGCCATTGATATAAAACTTATCGTGTAATTTGCTCATCAAATACTCCTCGTCTAGACGGCGCCGCACTGTGTAGCAAAGCTTCTCGCTATGCACAGCAATTGGGCAGCTATGATCACTTTAGCAGGCACAGTACGATAGATTGTTGGGGGCGTATATACCCTAATAGGGTAGGTTAATCTTCCAGTTCTCGATCGATCGATAACCAGTCACCAACACCGATATTTTGCCCATCACCACGCATTAAGCTGGCGTTTTCACCAAAGGCGGCGGCCTGGGGTTTGTCGGGCATGGCGTTATAGAGTGCTAGGGTTTTGTAGGGTTCCTGCTCCGGGTAGCGCTCGCCGGTTTTGGGGTTTACGCTGATCATGCTGCAACGCTCACAGCGATCATGTAGTTGCAAGGTGTATTCTCCGCCGGAGCTGTGAATACGTTTGTAATCATGTTCGCTAAAGGGCTCTAGCCCTGCAACGACAATATTGGGGCGAAATTGCTCGATGACCGCTGTGGGTTTATCTTCTGCGACGAGGCGCTGATTTAGCACTTCCAGTGAATCGCGGTTGGCAAAAAGAAAGGGCGCTGCGTCGGCAAATATCGCCGCTTGATCACCAAAGCGATGGGCTTGGCTTTGCAGGCGTTTGAAGTCTGGAGCCATTGCGACAAGGCGTAAAGGCTTTGGGCTCGCTAGGGCTTGGCTGAGCCAATGGCCTACTTCATCACCAGCATCTACCACTCGGCACTCGTCACGCCATACCTGGGCCTTCATCTCTTGGCCATCAGGTAGTTCAATTGGGATTTTAACAGTAGGCGCAGAAGGCATCAGTTCTGGGCTTTTAAGGTGAAGATGATATTCGTCGAGGGCTGTGGCGATTAAGGCCATTTGGGGCAGTTGTCGCTGAGTGACAAACTGGCCATTATCGGCCCTAACAATCATCCAGCGACGATCGTGTAAAAGGCCTGTATAGCTAAGGCTCGACTGACTTAAGGCGATGCCACGCAGTGATTTAACCGGGTAGATAAAAAGATCGGTGACTCGAACGCGTGGCATGCAACTTCCTTAATTGGTGACCCAGTAAATAGTGAGACAGCGGCTTACTTATTTTGCAGTTTAGCAAAGGCCTCTAATTGTTCTGGGGTGGCCTCTTTTTGGTGCTTGTCCTTCCATTCAGCATAGGGCATACCGTAAACAATGTCTCGTGCTTGTTCGGCGTCCAATTCAATGCCTTGCTCATCGGCTGCCGCTTTATACCATTTGCCTAGGCAATTACGGCAAAAGCCCGCGAGAATCATAAGGTCGATATTTTGAACGTCTTTGCGTTCATCTAGGTGTTTCAATAGGCGTCGAAAAGTCGCCGCTTCAAGTTCGGTTTGGCTTTGTTTGTCCATGCTTATCTCTAAATCTAGAAAATGGGTTTCTTGCTTGGGGCTAGTTTACGCGCCAGGGAGGATTTTTGCGATTCTCTCCACCCCAAAATAGACAAATATGATTGCCGCTAGGGTCGAATAAGCGCGCTTCGCGCCACAGCCAGCGCTCGTCTTTAGGGGCTTGGGTGAACTCGATGCCAGCAGCGCTGAGGCGTTGATATTCCTCGTCGAGCTTGTCGCTCTCAAAGTAAATGACATTGCCATTGGCTGGGGGCTTTGCATCGACTTTATGCAATGAAAATGTAGCCTCGCCATTTGGGCATTCAAAGCGGGCGTAGTGATCGGTATCGACAATAAGATTTAAGCCGAGCAGTTGATAAAAGGCGACCGAGGCCGCTAAATCGTGAGCGTCAATGGTAACTTGATTTAAATTCACCGTGGTCTCCTGTCTTTGGCTATCTGTTATGAGTTTGGGTTTTGGTTCACCGTCGTACTTAGCTTAATAGACCTACAAAGTTGCATGGTCTTTGGCGGCTGTCTAGTTGCTCTAGTAAAATTCCGTCCCAAGCAGTGCGGCAGGCATTATTGGAGCCCGGTAAGCAAAAGATAAGGGTTTTATTCACGAGCCCAGCCATGGCCCGAGATTGAATGGTGGAGCTACCAACTTGTTCTAAAGAAATGTAGCGGAACATTTCGCCAAAACCGATCACTTCTTTATCCAATAGCGGACGTACGGCTTCTGGAGTGCTGTCACGACCTGAAAACCCTGTGCCACCGGTAATTAAAATTACTTGAACTTCGGGGTCAACAATCCACTGGGAGCAAACGGCACGAATTTGGTAAATATCATCTTTTACTAAATCTCTGCTTTGCAAGTTGTGGCCGGCTTTTTCCAGCAGTTCTACTAATAAATCGCCAGAAGTATCGTTGCTGCTATCGCGGGTGTCGGAAACGGTCAATACGGCAATGCGCAATGGAATAGCGGTGTCGCTCGGGCTTGGTTTGCTCATGAAAAATCCTCAACGACCAAATCAACCGCCAGTGGTATTCATAAAGCGGACGATTTGAGTCTCATTAATGTCGAAGTGGTGACGCTCTGGCTTATTACCCATTGCGTCGATAATGCTGTTTTTTAGACGCTGTGTTTCGCCAGGGTAGCGCCGCATTATGGCTTTTAAATCGAGTGAGTGCTCATTGCCAAGGCACAATAATAAGCGCCCTTCTGCGGTTACGCGTATACGATTACAGCTGGCGCAAAAATTATCGCTATGGGGGGAAATAAAGCCGATTTGGCTGTCATTTATCTGCCAATAACGCGACGGGCCGCCTGTGCTGTAATTGCTGTTTTTTAGCTGCCAGCGTTTTTGCAAAACATCTTGAATATCTGCAGAGCTGATAAACTCTTCGCTACGCTGGTGATCGTCAATATGGCCCAGTGGCATAGCTTCAATAAAAGAAATATCAAAGCGCTTTTGCAGGGCAAACTCTACTAAATTTTCAAGTTCGTCGGCGTTGCGGTTTTTCAGAATAACGCTGTTGAGTTTAATGCGCTCAAAGCCGGCGGCTTTGGCCGCTTGTAAGCCTGCTAGCACCTTTTCGAGCTTGCCGGTACGGCTTAAGGCTTTGAATCGGCCTGCATCTAAGGTATCCAAACTGACATTGATACGGTCAAGGCCGGCTGCTTTTAAGGCGGGCGCCAGTTCTTCTAGGCGCGAGCCGTTGGTGGTCAGCAGTAACTCTTCTAAGCCTGGTATTTGCTTTAAGCGTCGAACTAAATCAACTACTCCGTTGCGGATCAAGGGCTCTCCGCCGGTCAGGCGAACCTTTTTTATCCCTAGTTGTACAAAGGTTTCTACAAGGGTTTCGCATTCTTCTAGGCTTAGTACTTGGGCTCTGGGTAAGAACTCCATATCCTCTGCCATACAGTAGACACAGCGAAAATCACAGCGATCCGTTAGGGAAAGCCGCAAGTAATCAATCTGTCTGCCAAAAGAGTCGCTAAGTGTCATAGCTTGATATTAACCCAAGTAACCTCGGCTGCCAGTGTCGAAATGGTCAAAATTTGTTAATCCAGCTTAAAGGAGGTCTTCAGGGCTATTGATATTTTTAAAGCTTTCAGCATTATCGAAGTTTACGCTGCGATAACCCCATTGGCGGATAAAGCCCATAACGCGTCGCTCGCCAGATTCAAGGTAGGTTTTTAACTCAGTAAGGCAGCTTAAGGGCCATAAGCTATGCAGGGGGTGCGTACGGCCCGCACATTCGGCCAGTATGATATTGCTGCGCTGCTCAGAATTGCCTAGCTCCGCTTCCTTTAAAAGCTGCTTGTTCAGTGAGGGTGTTTGTCTGGGGGTGTCGATTGGGGATACTAGCAGTGCGTCAATGTCTGGCCGTTTAAGGGTGCAAAACTCTAAAGCACTTAATATTCCGGCTAAAGGACCTTGATGTTCGGTGCTACCATCATAAAGCAGTGTGGGCTTCAGTGGCGCTTGCTGAATTATGGTTTTAAGTGCGTTTTCTATCTCCGCGCTAAAAGGTTTGGGGCCGCAGCTCAGCAAGACATTGCCATTCATTTGCTTTTGCAGTGCATGCTCCAAGAGGCTGCGGCCCCGGTATTGGGCCAGTGCCTTGTTGTCATAGGCCTGTTTCATCCGTCGCCCTTGGCCACCGCATAATATGACGCTGGCACAATTCATAACGGATTGCTCTGGTCTAATTTGGTGAATATTGGTCTGAATTTCGACATGGGGCTCTACTTGATCTTAGCTACCCCAATTAGGGTGGCACTGGTTTATAATCTAACTGTTACGATAGTGATTTTAGAAGAGCTGGGGCGAGGAATACAATGGCAGAATTATCCATTGACCAAGTAAGACGAGAGTACCTGCAAGGGGGCTTAAACCGTAATCAGCTTAAGGATTGCCCCATTGCGCAATTTGAACATTGGCTAAAGCAAGCTGTTGATGCTGGGCTTAAAGATCCAACGGCAATGACAGTGGCCACAGTAGATGCTGAAGGTCAGCCCAGCCAGCGTATTGTTTTGCTTAAAGGTGTTAGCGAAGAGGGCTTTGTGTTTTATACCAATTATGGCTCTCGCAAAGCGGAGGAAATTTCACAAAACCCAAGGGTTAGCTTGCACTTTCCTTGGCACGCATTAGAGCGCCAAGTAAAGATAGCTGGGCGCGCAGAGAAAGTCAGTCAGCAAGAATCGTTGAAATACTTTTTGTCCCGCCCAGAGGAAAGCCAGCTGGCTGCTTGGGCCTCCGAGCAAAGTCGCCCCGTTTCTTCAAGACATCTGCTAATGCAACAATTTGCTTCAATGAAGGAAAAGTTTACCGCGGGGAAAATTCCACTGCCCAATTTTTGGGGCGGCTATAGAATTGTGCCCGAGCGAATCGAATTTTGGCAGGGTGGCGCTAATCGCTTGCACGATCGCTTTGAGTATCGAAAAGCAGAAAAAGGCAGCTGGGGTATTCGACGCCTAGCGCCTTAGAGAGTATATAAGCCCAGTTGCTGTAATTAATCATTATTAACAACTGGGCTCGAGTTTATACCCTAGTGTTTTTGAAATTCTGTCTTTGCTTTAGCTTCAGGGAAAACTAACGCCATAGGCTCTGGCAGGCCATGTTCATTGATTATTTGAGCATGGCTACGGTTTAAATGCCGAACATTTTCCACTCCGCAAGAATGCGCTATTACATCTAGCTCCTTCAACATATTCTTAGCAAAATGAGCGACTCGCTCCGCTTTGTTTATGGGGTCGAGTCCATGTTGTAGTTCTTTGTCGTGGGTGGTGATGCCGGTTGGGCAAGTATTTTTATTGCACTGTAGCGCTTGAATGCAGCCCAAAGAGAACATAAAGCCACGGGCGGATACAGCAACATCGGCACCGATACACAAGGCCCAGGCCACATTGGCGGGGTTAATTAGCTTGCCAGAAGTAATCACACGAATTCTATCGCGCAAACCATATTCCACTAAGGTATCGATGAGTAATGGCAAGCTACGCTTTATTGGTAGGCCCATAAAGTCGATTAATGATTGTGGAGCGGCACCTGTGCCACCATCACCACTATCGATGGTGATAAAATCGGGGGCGTATTCAAGGCCCTTTTGATGAATCAGCTCGCATAGCTCTCCTAACCAATGGCTCTGGCCTATGACGGCTTTGAAACCTACAGGCAAGCCACTGATCTCGCGAATATGGTGTATTTTATCCAGTAGCTGCTCAAGGCTTTCAATATCAAGATGGCCATTAGGACTAAGCGATGCTTGGCCTTCTTTTATCCCTCGGATGGCAGCAATTTCGGCCGTTACTTTCTCGGCCGGTAAAATACCACCTTTACCTGGCTTGGCACCCTGGGCGAGTTTTAGTTCGATCATTTTAACTTCTGGGTGGGCAGCTACTTCTCGTAATTTATCGTCACTCAAATTGCCTTGCTCATCACGCACACCATACTTGGCGGTGCCAATTTGAAACACGATATCGCAACCACCACTAAGGTGATAGGGCGATAGGCCGCCTTCTCCGGTATTCATCCAAATCCCAGCTTTCTGGGCACCGTTGGATAAAGCCGTAACAGCGACTGAAGATAATGAGCCAAAACTCATTGCGGAAATATTGAATACGCTATTCGCCGCATAGGCTTGTCTGGCGTAACCTTCGCCAAATATAACCGGGGCGGCATCACTAAACTGATGTTTTAGTTTCGGGAATAGGGCATTAAGAAATACGATGTCACCCGCTTGGTTTAGTGGGCGGGTAGAGCCAAAGGCCGTTGTGGTATCAATATTTTTGGCGGCTTGATAAACCCATGTGCGCTGAGCCCGATTGAAAGGCAGCTCTTCTCTATCCATAGCGAAGAAATACTGGCGAAAAAACTCACCTAGATGTTCAAACCAATATCTAAAGCGACCGATCACTGGATAGTTGCGGCGTATCGCGTGGCGGGTTTGATTAACATCCACCCAATACATATAAACAATTACACCAATTAACGTTATTAGTGCAAGCAGTAGTAACAAGGCGGCATATTCGATAAACAAAGCGGCCGTGCTGTGCAGTACATCGCTGAGCATCGTAGTTTTCCTTTAGGCTATGTTATACATTAGAGGTATTTTTGGAGATCCTTTGCTGCAACATTATAAGCCCCGTAAAATTAGGGTAAACAGCAAAGGCGAAAACCTCTCAATAGGAGTAGATGATGAGTATATGGGGCATAGGCTTAACAGAAGCTGGCGCAGCAGAAAACATGGTTTGGCAAGAGATTGAGGATGTCAGCCCAAAGGCCGGTGAAGTTTTAATCAAGGTTGCTTATGCAGGTGTGAACCGTCCAGATGTGTTTCAGCGTCTTGGCCTGTATCCGCCTCCGCCAGGTGCGAGCCCAATTATGGGCTTGGAAGCCTCAGGTGAAATTATTGCCATGGGTGAAGGAGTAACAGGCTGGCAGCTTGGTGATAAGGTTTGTGCGCTGTGTAATGGTGGTGCTTATGCTCAACATGTTGCCGTGCCAGCTGAGCAGTGTTTGCCGGTGCCAGAGGGCTTAAGCATGGCAGAGGCCGCTGCTTTGCCGGAAACCTGCTTTACCGTATGGACCAATGTTTTTGATCGCGGGCGCTTACAAGCCGGTGAGAATTTTCTGGTTCACGGTGGCGCCAGCGGGATCGGTACTACGGCCATTCAAATGGCGAAAGCATTGGGGGCTAAAGTGTTTGCCACTGTAGGCAGTGAAGAGAAAAAACAAGCTTGTTTAAAGTTGGGCGCTGATGTCGTTTGGAATTATCAAGATGATGATTTCGTCGAACTTTCAAAAGAGGCCAGTGAAGCTAAGGGCATTGATGTCATATTGGATATGGTTGGCGGCGATTATATTCAAAAAAATATGACCATGGCGGCTAAAGATGGTCGTATTGTTAGTATTGCATTCTTACGCGGTGCGAAAGCTGAGCTTGACTTTCGACCGGTGATGGCTAAACGCTTAAGCCTAACGGGATCAACCTTGCGTCCTCAGACGGATCAAGAGAAAGCCGCGATTGCTAAAAGTTTAAAAGAAACCGTTTGGCCATTGATAGAAGCTGGCAAGTTTAAACCTCTGCTGGCTAAAGAGTTTTCCATTCAGGATGTCGCTGAGGCCCATCAATTAATGGAATCTAATGCGCTGATAGGTAAGGTAGTTCTAGCGGTAGAGTAAAAACGGCTAGCAAAGAAAAGCGCTAATAAAATAAAAGCTATAAAGAGCAGGCCCACATGACAACTCAATATAGCTCCTCCAAATTAGCCACCCAAAATAGCAATAGAGATCGCTATGGCCCATAAAAAATGTCCCCGCTGTATCGATGAAACATTGATACAGCATCGCTATGAACAACAAGAGCTGGACTTGTGCCGCCTTTGTGGCGGTTTGTGGTTTGATAAAGACGAGGTCAATGCTGTTATTCGCTCTAAGAACCCCGATGTTGATTTGGGCTGTTTCAGTGAGAGTTTTGGTGAAAGCTTAGGGAACTCTGAAATTGATTGCCCGAGTTGCCAGGTAAATATGCAAAGACATCATTTGCTGGAGCATTTTCACTTAGAGATAGATATATGTATTGAGTGTAATGGCAGCTGGCTGGATCGGGGGGAATTGCCACCGGTAGAGCAAAGTCCTGAGCTTGACACGCATCTTAAAGAACTTAACAAGGGGCTAAGTTGGAAGACGTATTTTTTTCAGCTGCTCTCTCAGTTGCCCGTTGAATTTAATATCAAGGCGAAAAAAACACCTTATGTGAATTACACGCTGCTGGCCTTAAATATTGCTATTTTCTTGGCCTATTTCTTTAACGATGACAGCTATAACTGGGTAATAACTCAGTTCGGAATGACCCCATCTATAGTGGCAGCCGAAGGTCAGTGGTGGACACTGTTGAGCTGTGTGTTCCTACATGGCTCTGTATTTCATATCGTAGGAAATATGTATTTTTTGGCTATTATTGGGGACAACCTAGAGGATGCTCTCGGGCATATTCCATATTTGCTACTCTATTTAACATGCGGTGTCTTAGCGTCGCTAGGAACGATGATGTGGCGATACGGCTCTGATATACCTTCTTTAGGCGCGAGCGGCGCGATTGCTGGCTTGTTCGCTATGTATATGGTTTGGTTTCGCCATGCCAGCTTAAGTTTTATGTTTATTGTTTATCAGAAAAAACTCTCGGTGATATGGTTTTTTGCCTTGTGGCTGGGAATAAATGTTGCTGGCTTATTATTTTTTGATGATGGTATGGACTACGCTGCGCATATTGCAGGTTTCTCGGCTGGTTTGTTGTTCGCAATACTATTAAAAGGCTGGGTGCACAGGAAAAACCCTTTGCTAAGCATATTAGGGCATGAGTCAATTCAGCTAAAACGCTGAATAATTGATTGTACGTTTTCATCCCGACTGATAATTCTCATACAGTACCGCTAGATTGGAGTAAGCATATGAGCAAGCCATTAGCAGGCATAAAAGTAATCGAGGTGGGGCAGCTTTTGGCAGGTCCTTTCGCTGGCTCCATGTTAGCTTATTTTGGTGCGGAGGTTATCAAGGTGGAGCCGCCTGGTGGTGACCCTATTCGTGGCTGGCGAGAATTAAATAACGGCACCTCTTATTGGTGGTACAGCCTAGCGCGTAATAAAAAGAGCATTTGTGTCGATCTAAAACAAAGCGAAGGGCAGGCTTTGTTAAAAGAGCTCCTGAAAGATGCTGATGTGCTAGTGGAGAACTTTCGCCCCGGTGTAATGGAAGACTGGGATTTAGGGCCTGAAGACGTTAAGCAGTTTAATCCAGCCTTGGTTTATGCTCGCATTTCAGGTTATGGGCAAAATGGCCCCAATGCAAAAAAGCCAGGCTTTGCATCGGTGTGTGAAGCTTATTCTGGTTTTCGTCATGTCAATGGCTTCCCTGGTGAAGCGCCGGTGCGGCCTAATTTAAGTATTGGCGATACCATAGCGGGTATTCATGCTGCACTCGGTATTGCTTTGGCTTTGATCGAGAGACAGAAGTCAGGCGAGGGGCAAACGATAGATGTTGCCTTGTATGAAGCTATGTTCAATTTGTTGGAAGCCGTAGTGCCAGAATACTCCGGCGCAAGTAAAGTGCGAGAAGCTTCCGGCACTACGGTAACAGGCATCGTACCTACTAATACCTACCGCTGCGCAGATGGCAAGTTTGTCGTTATCGGCGGCAATGGCGATTCTATATTTAAGCGCTTGATGAGCGGTATTGGTCACCCTGATTTGGCAGCAGATTCGCGCCTTGCGAATAACGCTGGCCGAGTAGAGCATGAAGACGAAATTGATCAAATTCTATCGGGCTGGTGTTCAGCAAGGCCGATCAATGACGTGTTAGCAGTAATGGCAGAGCAGCGAGTTCCCGCGGGCCCAATCTACAACGTAGAAGATATGCTTGAAGATCCACACTATCAAGCACGTGGAATGTTTGAGCGAGTGGAAATCGACGGCAAACCCCTAGATATTCCAGCCATATTGCCAAAGCTTGATCGTACCCCTGGAAGCACCGAGTGGGTCGGGCCCGAGTTAGGTGAGCATAATGATGAGGTACTTCAGCAGTTAGGTATAGGTGTTGAAGAGTTGGCGCGCCTCAAAGCGAGCGGTGTAATCGAATAGCCCATTGGCAACTGGAGGCTAATATCTTTCATTGGGTGCTTTGAATATAAACTGGTAGATCGGTGGCTGGTGGTTTTTCACCGAGGTTATATAGCATATCGGCAATATGCCCTCTGTGATAAGTGGAATGATTCGAGATGTGAAGTAGCATCGCCTCTCTTGTCATCGCACTTTTCTCGCCGTTAAGAAAACTGAAGCTAAGAACTTCTTTTAATTGTTCCTCATTTAAAGCCTCTTCATAGCTGCAAAACCACTGGTTTAGCTCAAACATTTTGTCTTGTAGTGTGTTGATGCTATCGGGGCTAGAGGGGGTTTTCGAGTCAAAGCTGAGGGGCTTGCGTTCTAAATGCCCCCGCCAGATCAAATCTATTCTGTAAACATGATTGATCGTGTTGAGAATATTGCCAAATATGATGTTCTGATTCTGCACTAAAGCTGCGTCAGGTAGGCGAGATAGAACTTTTAACGTTAATGCGTCTGCCCAGGTTTTGTAGTCCACCAGTAATGCACTTAAGCGCTTTTGTTCCATTGAGCGGTCTCTTAGTTAAGCTACTTGCTTCAATTCGCATCTTACCCAATATCAGCATCTGATTGAATATCAACTTTTACAGCTGCTAAGGATATAGCGAGGTAAAGCCAAGTGAAAGCGGATAAAAAATCCTATACTAGAGTTTGAGTAGAGCTTGTTGTTTCGTTAATGGGTATTCGTATACTAGGTGATTAGCAGACTGGTCAAGAATCTAAGGCCCGAGACTCAAGGGCATTATTCAGCGAGGTCCTAGTAATACGAGTTCATGTTTTATCGGGTATATCGTCGTAGATGTCTTATGAATTCAAAATTACCACTTCCTCTTAGCGTGTTTCTTGGTATTGCAGCTCCAGCGCCCTACTCAAACGCTGCAACAGACAATGTTATTGAGGAAATTGTTGTAACGGCAACAAAGCGTGGCGAGTCAAATGTGCAAGATACTCCCCTAGCTATTGAGGCGCTGTCTGAAGAAGATTTAAATCTTAAAGGTGTGAGAGAATTCTCTGATTGGGCCTACGCCATTCCTGGATTAGAGTTTCGCGATAACGGCCCCGGGGATAAGCAATATATTATTAGAGGTGTAAGTTCACGTGCCGCTTCTCCTGTCGGTGTTTATTTCAATGAGGCAGTACTAACGGCCAATAATACAACCAATGAGGTGGCGGCCGAAATGTTGAAATAAAGCTATACGATATAGAGCGGATAGAAGTCTTAAAAGGGCCACAAGGAACTTTATATGGCGCTAACTCCATGGCGGGAACGGTAAAGATAGTTTCTAAGGAGGCGGATTTTTCTGAGCCTAGCAGCTACCTAGTGAGCTCGCTTGAAAACACGGACGGAGGAGCGGCCAGCTATCAAGTCAATGCTATGGTCAATGTACCATTAATAGAGGATAGGCTTGCCGTTCGCCTTGTGGCCTGGCACGAAGATATTGGTGGCTATATCGATCAAGTACGCTATGACATTGAAGATGCTAATTCAGAGAAAACTCAAGGTCTTCGAGTTCAGTTGCGTTATTTAGTTGATGAGCAGCTGACTTTAAAGTTTATGGGCTTGAAACAAACGACGGATGTGGACGATGTTTCAAGATTCTCACTACTTCCTGCTGTGACAGTTCCCGCAAAGCCTCCTCAAGTATTACCCGGTGGCGATCTCAGCAATCTGCCAGGTGGAGAGTTTCTGAATAACGACTATGTTATTCAGCCTTGGTTAGATGATGTGGATATCTATAGTTTTAGCGCTGATTGGGATTGGGATTCATATAAGCTTACAGCGGTGTCTAGCTTGCTGAAACGAGAAAGCCTATACACTTTTGATGGTGCGGCTACTATATTTTCAGTATTTAATCAGGGGGTCGTTTCGATCGCCGCATTCCCGCAAAAGAAACATCTTTGGAGTAATGAGTTACGTTTAGCTTCTGTTTATAGTGGGCCTTTTAATTTTTTATTGGGGGCTTATTATCAACAGGAGGATTCAGATTTTGATGTGGAAATAGCGGTACCCAGCAGTTCGGGTCGACGCAGCAAATTTGATCCTAATACTGAAGGGCTATTTGGCCCAGGTGCTGGTGTGCCCGGAAATGCAATCTTCGGGCGAACTGTCAGTGGAGAGCTTGATCAGTTGGCAATTTTCGGTGAGATTAACATAGACCTTACTGAAAAGTTAGCACTGCTACTTGGGGGGCGTTATTTCCAATCGACTCAAATAAACCTCGAGCAATCTATCAAAGGAATAGGCACTATTGGTGCGGGTGAAGTACAGCGCTCTGAAATAAATAGCCATCGATTCACAAGTAAATTGGCATTATCTTATCACTATAGTGATGATGCTCTGCTCTATTTAACTTATTCGGAAGGGTTCAGAGTTGGGGGGATTAACCAAGTGACTCCCTTTGCTCCTATACCAAAAGACTACAAGCCAGATAGCTTGTTTAATTATGAGTTAGGTTGGAAAACGGCTTGCTTGGATCGGCGTTTATTATTAAATGGTGCTTTGTACATTTCAGATTGGCAAGATATTCAGATTGTTCAATCGGATAATGTTACCGGCATCTTTAATTTTGTAACTAACGGCGGGGAGGCTCGCTTAAAAGGTCTTGAGTTACAGCTGACAGCCATGATTACCAGTAATTTATCGGTCGCTTTGTCTGGAGCCTATACTGATGTGAGAATTACTAAAGACCAACCCCAAATCACTCTGGGTGGTGCGCCATTAATTGGTACACCATTGCAAACTGGCGATAAGGTTCCGGCCGTCCCAAAGCTATCAGCGGCGTTTTCCGTTAACTATGAATGGCCGCAAGCACTGGGCTCTGCTTTTGATGTTGCTCTAAGTGCGGATATTGCTTATGTGGGGGAGTCGACTACGGAAGGAAATGCTCGAAACCCCTATAATTACAATATTGGTGGATACAGTTTGATGAATATTCGGTCTGCCATAAGCGGTGATGATCACTGGGAGGCAAAGTTATTTGTCAACAATGTGCTAAACGATCTGGCTGTTGTTGATATTATTGCTGATTCTCAAAATCCTGTTGATTATACCGTGGTTAGGCCAAGAACCTTAGGTTTAGAAGTGAAATATAATTTCTAGCGCTTAATTGTTCTTTTGACGCGCTGTGTTCGAAAGTCGTTTCTATGGGGTTTCTTCACCTAGCTTAAGTTTAGGTATCCATAGGTCGACGATATCTATGATAGTGCCATTGTCTTTAAGTGTTTTGATGGCTGACAAAAGCCGCGCTGAAAGCCTTTGAGCACTTTCTGAATGCTCAGAGCACTGTAGCCACATTTGCAGTTTGTTGACCCTGTAGCCAGGAAAATAGACATCATCTAACAAATTACTTTGTCGCAGCTCATGAAGTAAGAGGCGTTCTACTCCGACAAAAGCATCCACCCGTTTTCTAGTAAGCATAATGGGCGCTTGGGCATGACCTTTTACAAGCTGCAAGCTTGTTTTATTGCTGTTGAATAGTTTCGGGTGAAAATGCTCTGTGCCATTTGCAAATCCTACTACCGGATTTTTCTTGGCACTACTTAAATGCTGATCAGATGTATATTTATCTTCCTTGCGGCTAATAACTGATACATCCAGCTCGTAAAGTGACGCCAGGTAGATAACGTTTTTACTAGATGATGTATGTCGGGTAGCAATGGCGCAATCGATATTGCCCTGTTCTAACTGTTTTATCATTCTTGGATAAGGCACTACGCTGAATTCAGCTTCAAGGCCGGCACTGTCCGTTATCGCTCGGATATGGTCGATGGTAATGCCTTGCACACTGCCATTTTTTTCCATTCCCCATGGTGGAGCATGAAAAACACCAAAACTAATGCTGTCGGCAGAAAGTAGCGGCGAAAAGGTCAGCAGGAAAAGCAGATTGAAGAGCTTGTTTAGGTATAAAGCTACTGTCTTTTTTCTCACAAAAACGTTCACCTGCAGTACGGCAAGCTAATGCCAAATGAGACTGAAGAGTAGGGCAGTAAAAAATACTCCTTGTTAATAGTTATAGGTGAATCTTATTGATTAGCAAGTATTGTCTATTAACAAGCTCCGTCTATTAGAACACTCTAGAGTATTGTAGCTATTGGCCGCTAACTTAGAACTGAATTTTTGGAGAGTGGTGGGAGCTGCTGTTAGCAAAGCCCCCAAAAGAGGGGGCTTGTGTTTTTACAGCATGCTGCGCAGCATCCAAGCGGTTTTCTCATGAATAACCATGCGATCAGAGATCAGTGAGGCGCTTGATTCGTCATCGGCTTCTTGGGCTTGCACCAAAACCTCGCGACATGTTCTTACCACTTGTTCGTGAGCTTCGGTTAATAGCACCAGCATATCACCGGCTGCAGGTACGCCATCTACCTCTTTTATAGAGCTCAGTTCAGCGAAGGCCTTATAGGTACCTGGCGCAGGGTAGCCAAGGGTACGAATCCGCTCGGCAATCTCATCGACCGCAGTGGCCAACTCGGTGTAATGCTCTTCGAACATTAGGTGCAGTTCACGAAACTGCGGACCTGTAACGTTCCAGTGGAAGTTGTGTGTTTGCAGATACAGGGTGTAGCTATCGGCTAGCAAGTGGCTTAAACCTTTAGCGATAGCGGCACGATCTTGATCGTTAATACCAATATTAATGGCTTGGCTTTTGGTCTGGCTCATGGTCATTCCCCTTAGTGGCTGTTACTCAATCTTTGTAACTCATCAGTGGGTTAACTATAAGTAAAGTAGTGATTTAGTTAAAATTAATTAAATATATCCACTTGATAGTTTTTTCTGTTGTTAATGTGGGTTAGGCTGTAAAGGAATGCTTAGGTTGAGGTTTTATAACCTTAAGTCTAATAAATTAGACTTTTACGAACATAGGCTTTGGTGCAAACTAGGCTTATCTTCACAAATTAGCAAAATCTCTGCGGGATTGGCGGTTTAAGCCTCCCGTTATGCTGAAATTGCCTATTATAGTAGTACGGCTTTGCCGACACTCAGCAACTTTAAGGAGACACCTATGCTTGATCTCAAGCGTCCCGATTTACTGCGTACCCAATCTTATATTAATGGCCAGTGGGTAGATGCCGATAATGGCGCCACCGTTGAAGTTCGAAATCCTTCCAGTGGTGATGTTGTAGCCACGGTCGCCAGCTTAAGTGAGGTGGAAACCCGTCGCGCTATCGAGTGTGCCGAAGAAGCTATGAAGGCTTGGCAAAAGACCAGCTGTAAAGAGCGCGCCAAAGTGTTGCGCACTTGGTACGACCTAATTATGGCCAACCAAGAAGACCTGGCCAAGATCCTAACGGCAGAGCAAGGTAAGCCTTTGGCTGAATCCATGGGCGAGATTGCTTATGGTGCCTCTTATATGGAGTGGTTTGCCGAAGAAGCCAAACGTGTGGATGGTGATGTTATCCCGGCGCCTTCTGGCGATAAGCGCATTGTGGTTATCAAACAGCCAGTGGGCGTTGTTGCTTCGATTACTCCTTGGAACTTTCCGAACGCCATGATTACCCGCAAGGTAGCCCCAGCGATTGCCGCGGGCTGTACGGTGGTGGGTAAACCTGCAACTGAAACTCCGCTTTCTGCATTAGCGCTATGTGTATTGGCTGAAGAGGCCGGTGTCCCTGCTGGTGTAATGAACATGGTGGTGGGTTCCAGCTCGCGCGCTATTGGTGGCGAGATGACAGGCAATCCCATTGTGAAGAAGGTGACCTTCACAGGCTCAACGCCAGTGGGTAAAGTTTTGATGGAGCAGTGCGCCGCTACGGTTAAGAAGACATCCATGGAGCTTGGAGGAAATGCACCGTTTATTGTTTTTGATGATGCCGATCTTGATGCTGCGGTAGCTGGTGCGGTTGCTTCTAAATATCGCAACGCTGGCCAAACCTGTGTTTGTTCTAATCGTATGTTGGTTCAAGAAGGTGTCTACGATGCTTTCGTTGAGAAGTTGGCAGCGGCTGTTTCTGATTTTAGTGTTGGTGATGGTTTTAGCGAAGGTGTGACCATGGGGCCATTGGTGAATGCCAAGGCTGTAAACGATGTTGATGCTATGGTGCAAGATGCCGTTGAAAAAGGTGCAACTTTAGCAGCCGGTGGTAAACGCTCGGATCTGGGTGACTGCTATTACGAGCCAACTATTTTAACGGCTGTTAGTCAGGATATGCGCGTCTTCAGTGAAGAAATTTTTGGCCCGGTTGCCCCTATCTTTAAGTTCAGCACCGAAGAAGAAGCCATCGCGATGGCTAACGATACTGAGTTTGGCCTTGCAGCTTACTTCTATACTCGCGATATTGGTCGTGTATGGCGTGTAGGTGAAGGCTTGGAATACGGTATTGTTGGCATCAACGAAGGTATTATCTCTAATGAAATGGCACCGTTTGGTGGTGTTAAGGAATCGGGCTCAGGCCGTGAAGGCTCCAAGTACGGTATGGATGACTATCTAGAGCTGAAATATATGTGTATGGGTGGAATTGATAAGTAAATACGACTTAGAAAACCTAAATACAATTAAAAGCCCGGTGCTAGCTTTAGTGCCGGGCTTTTTTGTTTCCAGTTAGTTATTCGTTTTCTTGACAAGCAGGGTTTGAAAGCTCGGGTAGCTTCGCCCTTACTCAGCGAGATTGTATGCTTCTTTCAAATGCTGACAAAATACAGACAGTGCTTTGTTACCGCTATTGTGTTTAAAGCAAGCAGCAATATTTGCATGGTAGTGAAAGCGCTCAGCAGCAAGCTTCTTTAGTTCGCCTTTTGCAACCAGTTCATTGGCATAGTACTCAGGGAAGTAGCCGATGTACAAACCAGTTTGCAAAAGAGCTAAACGTGCTTCGTAATGATAAGCCGTAGCGCGACGCTGTAATTTATTAATTACTTGGCTGGCTTGTGGATTGGTCTGGATGCCGGGATGAACAAAGCGTTGTTGCTTAATGAGCTCAGCATTAATGTCTTCACTCGATGTGTTAAACAAAGCGTGTTCTTTACCGCAATAAAGTTGATATTGTTCTTTATACAAGGGCAAATAGCTAACCGAGCCAAGCTCTCGGTGGCAGGGTATAAAGCCGATGTCGGCTCGGCCAGCCAATAAGGCCCGCTCGATTTCAGGTAGCACTTCGGTGGCGATAGAAATTTCTACATCAGGTGCTTGTTCTGCAAAACGTCGTAAAACTTCGGTTAATAAAAAGTTCTCTTTATCACCAAGAATGGCATCACTGCAAAGGATTTTGAGTTCGCCACTTAACTGGTTATGCAGGGCGCTGATTTGACTTCGAAAACCCTCAAGAGCCGATAATAGTTGCAGGCAAGCTTGATAAACCTGCTTGCCATCGTCAGTTAGCGCAAAGCCGCTGCGTCCACGACGACATAAAATTAAACCTAAGCGCGCCTCTAAATCAGCCATATGGGTACTGATTGTAGAGCGGGCAATGTTTAACTCGGTTTCTGCCGCACTAAAGCCACCGCACTCAGCGACGGCCTTGAAAATTCTTAGCAGGCGAACGTCAACATCGTTAATTTTGCGTTGCAGTGACATGGTGTTGCTCTTTCAGTTGGGCTAGAAATAAGGTTAGCAGGCGATCGCTGATGGCATCTTTGCGGTGTACCGCACTAATGTCGCTGCGATAAGATTTGCTGCGGGCTTTTAGTGTACGAATTTTTCCCGCAGCAACCAAGGGGGCAGCAAAATGTTCAGGTAAAAAGCCGATAAAAGCCCCTGATAAGATTAGCTGTGCTCTAGCTTCCATATGCCCAGCACTGGCTCGACCATTGAAGTTATGGGTGAGCTTTTGAATCTCTGGATTTAGTTGATAGTCGGCGTGCACAAAAGCTTGTTCGGCCAGCATTGCTTCAGTGATATTTTTATCTGCAATTTCATAGAAAGCGTGATTGCTGGCGCAAAATAGAAAGTGCTGCTCTTGGTAGAGATGGTGGTATTTGAAATCTGGTAGGCTGCGGTGATGGGCAATGATGCCTAAGTCTATCTCTTTTTTAGCCAAAGCTGTTTCTATATCAATTTGACTTGCGTTGCTCAAGTTTAAGAATACATCGGGCGCCAGCTCTCGAAAGCGTGCAAGGCAAGCATGCAGCTTTAGATTCTTATCATTTAAAGTCCCGTCGGTAATAGCAAGCTTAAGTTCACCGCTAAGCGATGAATGCTTGAGGCTATCGATATGGCGATCAAAGGCCTCGGCGCTTGCCAGCAAGTTTAAGGCTTCTCGATAGACAGATTCGCCAGCCGCGGTGAGTGCAAAGCCCGCTCGCCCGCGACGGCACAGGGTAGTGCCCAGCCTATGCTCTAATTCGGCCATATGATTACTGATGGTTGATCTGGCTAGGTTTAGCTCGCGCTCGGCCGCTGCAAAGCCGCCGTTATCAACGACGGTTACAAATATTCTAAGCAGTTTAATATCGGCATTCATAAATAAGCTGCAACCGCGAAATTCTCGCGATTGCTCTCCTCTATTTGCTACTAGACAGGCATTCAGTTAGTTTGAAATTTTCAACCTAAAGGTTTTATTGTAGGTCTTTATCGAATTTATGTCTCGGTTAAACTGAGCAAAACAAGAATGGCTTTAACTGAAAAGGTGATTTATGACGGATAAGGTTTTATACGAGCCACTAGGTGGTAACGATATGCCCCGCTTTGGGGGCCCAGCGACGTTTATGCGCTTGCCCGCCGTGGATTTGGACGAGCATCTGGATGTGGCTTTCCTGGGGGTGCCGTTTGATATCGGCACCTCCAATCGCCCGGGGGCTCGCTTGGGGCCGCGTGAGATTCGCGATGAATCGCGTATGCTGCGCCCATTTAATGTATCTACAGGTGCGGCGCCCTTCGATAGCCTTACCATTGCCGATAGCGGTGATGTGCCCATTAACACCTTTAATTTGCAAAAGAGCATCGCCATTATCGAAGAGTTTTACGATGAGGT
This sequence comes from uncultured Pseudoteredinibacter sp., assembly GCF_947502065.1. Lineage (GTDB taxonomy): Bacteria > Pseudomonadota > Gammaproteobacteria > Pseudomonadales > Cellvibrionaceae > Pseudoteredinibacter. The sequence continues at coordinate 19,275 of NZ_CANMYE010000015.1, read as the reverse complement.
GATGGCTAAAAATATTATGCCGCTTACCATGGGGGGCGATCACACTATCGCTTTGCCTATTTTACGAGCTCTGAAAAAAAAGCATGGCCCTGTTGGTTTGGTTCATGTTGATGCCCATGCCGATATTAATGACCATATGTTTGGTGAGAAAATCGCCCACGGCACACCTTTTAGGCGAGCTATGGAGGAAGGGCTGCTAGACGGCGAGCGAGTGGTTCAGATCGGTTTGCGTGGAACTGGCTATTCACCTGATGAGTATCAATGGTCGCGTGATCAAGGTTTCCGTGTGGTTCAGGCTGAAGAATGTTGGCACAAAAGCCTTGAACCATTGATGGCTGAGGTACGCGAGCAGTTGGGTGATGGTCCGGTTTATATCAGTTTTGATATTGATGGTTTGGATCCGGCCTATGCGCCGGGTACGGGTACAGCGGAGGTGGGCGGGCTTACGGTTCATCAGGGCTTGGAAATTGTACGTGGTTGCAAAGGTTTAAATGTTGTCGGTGGTGATTTGGTAGAAGTTTCGCCGCCTTACGACACGACTCATAACACCTCTGTAGTCGCTGCCAATTTATTGTACGAAATGCTCTGTGTTTTGCCGGGTGTTAATTACCATGAATATAGCTAGCTATTGCTTAGAATTGATAGCTGCCTAAGAGTTAGCTCTTAGGCGACATGCTCTGGCATAATTGCTTCTTACCTTGTTTTATTTGGGTCAGAAAGTCACAAAGAGGTCATTATGCTGGACGGTAAGAGTGTTATTTTAATTGGTATGCCAGGTGCTGGTAAAAGCACCATTGGTGTGATGTTGGCTAAAGAGCTGGCCAAAGATTTTATCGATACCGATATTCTTATTCAGTCTCGCGAAAATGCCACTCTACAGGAGATTATGAATGAGGGGGGCTACCTCCATCTTCGTGATATCGAATCCGATGTCATTCAACATGCCCACTACCATAACCATGTGATTGCTACCGGCGGAAGTGCAGTTTATTGCGAAGCCGCAATGAAACACTTGGCAACCTTGGGGCCTATTGTCTATTTAGAGGCAAGCCTAATCGAGTTGCGCAGGCGTATCCATAACTATGAGAGTCGCGGTATAGCCCGTCGAGAAGACCAGAGCTTTGAGGATGTCTTTGCCGAACGTACCGAGTTATACCGCCGTTATGCAGATATTACTATTGATGGTGATGGCAGTAGCAAGGGAGCTGTGCTAAAAACTACCGTAGAAAAGTTATTGGCGCTGTAAGTATTTAAGCGCGCTAAGTTAAATAGCTTCGTCTAATCATTTCAAAAACAAGCGAATCAATCGAATAATAAGGAATTCTCAGATGGCGCGATTTTTGTTGATCTGCAGTGTATTGGTATTGGCGTCCTGCTCAGGTCTATCCCAAGAAGAATGTATGAATGCGGATTGGGAGGCCATTGGATTTGAAGATGGGGTGATTGGTAAAGGCCTAGAGAAAGTGGGCGACTATCGAGAAGATTGCGCCAAACATGCGATCAAGGTGGACCTAGAGCGTTATAAATACGGTCGAAACATCGGTTTGAAAGATTTTTGCCAGCCTGCCTCAGCATTCCAGGCGGGCAGAAGAGGTTATATCTATAAAGGGGTTTGTCCTGCTGATTTAGAGCCGGCTTTTGTAGGCCCTTATGAAGAAGGCCGTATCGTGTTTCGGGCTGAGCAGCGATTTAATCGTGCTGAATCCGAGCTCAACAGTGCGGAAAATAGTATTGATCGTATTGAGCGAGATATTCGCAGTCGCGAGCAAGAGCTGTTGGATGACAAGACAGCTGCAGATAGACGTCGCCAGTTATATAACCAAATCGAAGATTTAAAGCGCGACTTGTACCGAGAAAAGGATCGAATTCGTGATTTGCACGAAGAGGTGTATCAGGCTCGCCGTGAGTTTGAAGATGCTCAAGCGCAATATGGTCGATAGCGTTGGTCTGAGAGCTGGCTGAGCTAGAATTACGCAGCACAACTAATTGCGAAGACACAAAAAACCGGCCTAGGCCGGTTTTTTTGTTCTAGCTAATTAAAGCAAATGGCTTATTCGGCCATCTCTTTTAGCTTCTTCAGTGGGCGAACTTTCACCTGGATTGAAGCTGGCTTAGCTTTAAACATGGTTTCTTCACCAGTGAATGGGTTGATACCCTTGCGAGCTTTCTTGGCTGGCTTTTTCACAGTGGTGATTTTCATCAGGCCTGGTAGAACGAATTCACCGCAGGCGCGCTTTTTGATGTGACCTTCGATTACTGCTGACAGCTCTTCCAGTACAGCGGATACCTGTTTTTTGCTCAGTTCAGTATTTTCGGCGATTTGAGTAAGGATTTGAGTCTTGTTGTAGCGTTCCTTCACCGCTTTAATTTTACGCTCTGGCGCAGCAGCTTTTTTAGCTGGGGCCTTCTTAGCAGGTTTGCGAGCAGCCATAATCCGTTCCTTTATAATATTTGGGTATCTTATTTATCATTTAGGCTTTGTTGGATTCTAAGCAGGTCTTAGAGAGTCAAAAAAGCCTATATATACAGTCTTTAATGCACCGCCTAAGCGGTTGAGCCTATATATATAGTATTCAAACGGCCCTAGCAACCATAAATGTGCTTAAAACCGCATTTATTTGATATTAAGCGGTATCTGCATCCGCTCATGCCCGCTAGTCTTAACCTAGGGTGAATAATTGGCCAGCGAGATCCAAAACTCCATCGTTGCGCAAGCCGCCCAAAAAGCCATCGCTGAATTGGCTTTTAAGGGCAAATCAGCCCATTTGGGTGTTTGTCAGCGCGTTATGCTGGGGTATAATTGCCGGCTTTTTGAGCGGGGCCAGCTAAACAGAGCCTGGCCATTTGTCTGTGCCGGAACAAGGCCCAGCAAAAAGCATCAGCAAGTCGTTATTGTTAGAGGAAATTGGCCGCTTGGCCGATGAAAGAGATTTATGCCGATTTATGAGTATCAGTGCCAGGAATGTGGGCACCAAATGGAGGCTCTGCAAAAGCTCAGCGATGAGCCCTTAAAAGACTGTCCAGCCTGTCAGCAGCCGCAGTTGCAAAAGCAAATATCTGCAGCTGGCTTTCGCCTAAAAGGCAGCGGCTGGTACGAGACTGACTTTAAATCCGGCAAAAAGAAGAACCTAGCTGGCGACAGTGCCCAAGCATCTGGTTCTGATTAAAGGCTGCAAAGCCGAGACGTTTACAGCAATTTAACCTAGGCCAAAAGCCGAACTTACAGGAAAGCAACATGCGTTCTATTTACGGAGGCACTCTAAACGCCTCACACATTGATCAAGAAGTAACCTTGTGTGGCTGGGTCGACACCCGCCGTGATCATGGTGGCGTTATCTTTATCGATCTGCGTGATCGTGAGGGTATTGTACAGGTGGTATTTGACCCTGATGGTCAGGATGATTTCAGCCGTGCAGAGCGTGTGCGTAGTGAGTTTGTACTGCAGGTAAAAGGTAAGGTCCGTGCCCGTAGCCCAGAAACAGTAAACAGCAATATGGCGACCGGTGAGATTGAAGTCTACGGCACCGAGTTGGAAATTCTGAATGAATCTGCCCCAGTACCTTTCCAGATGGATGAGTACACCAATGTGGGTGAAGATGTTCGCTTGAAGTACCGCTACTTGGACTTGCGTCGCGATGAGATGCAAAACAATCTGCGTTTGCGCTCAAAGGTAACTACCGCCATCCGTAACTACCTTGATGATAATGGCTTTTTAGATATTGAGACGCCGATTCTAACTCGTGCAACACCAGAAGGTGCGCGTGATTACTTGGTGCCTTCACGTACCCACGACGGTAAATTCTTCGCATTGCCGCAATCACCACAGCTATTTAAGCAGCTGCTGATGGTTTCGGGTTTTGATCGCTACTATCAGATTGCCAAGTGCTTCCGTGATGAAGATTTGCGTGCCGATCGTCAGCCTGAATTTACTCAGATCGATTTGGAAACCTCTTTCATGAGCGAAGAGGAAATTATGTCGGTAACTGAAGGCATGATTCGTAAGCTGTTCCAAGATGTAAAAGGCGTTGATTTGGGTGAGTTCCCACGTATGCCATTTTCTGAAGCAATGGAAAAGTACGGCTCAGATAAGCCAGATTTACGTATTCCGCAGCAGCTTGTTGAAATCAAAGACCTACTTAAAGATATTGAGTTTAAGGTTTTTGCAGGCCCAGCCAATGATCCATCTTGCCGCGTAACGGCGCTAAAAGTGGATGGTGGTGCTCAGCTATCTCGTAAGCAAATTGATGACTACACCAAGTTCGTAGGCATCTACGGTGCCAAAGGTCTAGCTTGGATCAAAGTTAATGAGATCGAAAAAGGCATCGAAGGTCTGCAGTCGCCTATTATTAAGTTCTTGGGCGATGAAGTGACCATGAATGTCATGGAGCGAACCGGTGCGAAGAATGGCGATATCGTATTCTTCGGTGCTGATAAGGCGAAGGTTGTTAGTGAGGCTTTGGGCGCATTACGCTGCAAATTGGGTGAAGACTTAAATCTATACACCAGCGAGTGGGCCCCGCTTTGGGTTGTTGATTTCCCAATGTTTGAAGAAATTGAAGGCGGCTGGACAGCCTTGCACCACCCATTTACTGCGCCTTCATGCAGCCCTGAGGAGCTAAAAGCTAACCCAGGTGCAGCATTGTCACAAGCTTACGATATGGTACTAAACGGTACTGAGCTTGGCGGTGGTTCGGTTCGTATTCACCAGCAAGACATGCAGCAAACTGTTTTTGAAATCTTAGGTATCGAAAGCGAAGAGCAAGAAGAGAAGTTTGGTTTCTTGTTAGATGCATTGAAATACGGTGCGCCTCCGCACGGTGGTTTGGCCTTTGGTTTAGATCGCTTAATCATGTTGATGACAGGTTCTGCCTCTATCCGTGACGTGATTGCCTTCCCGAAAACCCAGACTGCTGCTTGTGTAATGACTGACGCTCCAGGTGCGGTTAACACGCTTCAGCTGAATGAGCTTAACATTAAGCTGAAGTTAAAAGAGAAGCCTGAAAGCGCAGAGTAAGACTCGGCGACTTCACAAAAGCCTCGTGTGTCTGCGCGGGGCTTTTTTTATGCCAGTTCCAATCAATTTTGAAATCGTCACCTAGTTTGAAAGCTATTTTCCGCTAAAAGATAGTTTAGAGAAAAACGTTTTTAAGTCCGAAAGCGCGAAGTTTGTGATGGGGCCTGCGATTAAAGTCTTACTAGCTATGGATAAATTTCAAAAGACGATGGCGCTTATCACAATGCTGGAAAGTCTCAATGACGTATGCAGTGCCAACCCAAATGCTGACTTTCAAAAGATTATTTTAGCACTTTGAAGTAATTACCCTTTGTTCTATCGAGGGATCGCGAGTAAACACAATGCTTTGCGTTCTTGCTGTTGCCTAATCACTAAATTCCCCCATTAAAAACGCTCGCTGCAAGCTAGCTTAGATTTAAATTCACCTATACTCAAAAATATCATGGGTTTCATATGGGTGAGTTGAATGAAGCTATTCCTGCTACGGCTTTTCTGTAGTTGGTTTTTGGTTGCTGAGATGAGCCGAGCTGGGGATATATTTGATTTAGGTGACAGGCATTTTCAGAGCGTGTCTCTTAATGGCGCGCGCTCCTCTGTTATTACTTCGATTGCCCAAGGTCCTGATGGTCTAATTTGGAAAGGCAGTCAATGGGGGTTGTTTTATTTCGACGGGTATAACTATCTTCGCCCAGAGGGCTATAAACAACGGTTCAAATCCTACAATCGCCAATATATAAAAAGAATCTGGTTTTCGAGGGCGGGCGATCTATTTGCCGGAACGGCAGCTGCAGGCCTTATCTATTGGGATGTTTCGAGCAATGAATGGCTTGCTTTCAATATCGAGGAGGCTTCATTGCCAAAAGCGTGCAGTGGGCGAATATCGGCTTTTGCTGATTCATCGGCCGGCGCTGTTTGGGTGGGTACAGATAGTGGTCTGTGCTTATTTGACCCAAGATCCAGAACTTTCAGCGCAGTAAAGCTTGCTTTGCTTCCTCAACGTTTTTTTAGGTCGCTCTGGCTAGAGGGCGATAGACTTTGGTTTGGCACTCAGAATGAGTTTGGGTTTATACCAGAAAAGGCGTTGATTGAGGCGCTTAAAAGTAACGCTGACTCTCCGGGTATAGAGCTACTGATTGATGATATTTCTGTTTCTTCAATCCGCTCTGATAGCGATGGTGTAATTTGGGTTAGCGGTGAAAACACAGCAGTCTATGGAGTGTACCCTGATGGCCAGGTAAAACCCCTCGCCGGTAGCTTGGCAACGGCTGAATTGGCAGTAACAGAAGATGAACTATGGTTGGCAAGTTATTCAAAGGGGTTGCAAGTATATGACAGGAGGACTGCTGAGTTTATTGAGAGTTTCCGTCACGATAGCAATGTTGCATCAACGTTAGATAATGATGAGCTCGAATCAATTCTTTATGATCAGTCGGGCATTTTGTGGGTTGGTACACGAGGGCATGGTTTCAATACTATTGTTCCCAGTCAAAAGTCCTTTCGCTTATTGTTTCCTTCTCCAGAGAAGGCTAACAGTTTAAGTGTTGCCAATATTCACATTGTAAAAGTTATGGCAGATGGGGAGGTATGGTTTGGCTCTACAAGTAATGGTGTCGACGTCTTTGATCAAAAAAAGGGATTAATCCGATCGTATCGGCACCAGGCTGGTGTGAAGGGTGCTTTGCAGGGGCCTCATATTTTATCCATAGATCAGGAGGCTGACGGTACCATTTGGTTAGCCAGTCAATCCAATGGTGTTTTTCGTTATCTAAAAGACAGTGATAGCTTTGAACATTACTTTGAACAAGATGGGGTATTAGGTGGTAGGCTGAGACATGTCTTTTTCCGTTCAAATGGCGATGTGCTAGTCGCTGGTGAGCGTGGCGTGGTGGTAAAGAAACAAGGGAGTGAAAGTTTTGCGCCTCTTATGATGGAAGAAGAAAACTCTCCCTTACAGTATTCAATTCTGAATATCTATGAGCGCCAAAATGGCGATGTTTGGTTAAACGGCATGGACCGCCAATACTTTCTTGCTGCAAACTCCTCAAAAGCTAAGCAACTTTCACTAAGCTTGCTCGATGACTCGCCCCTACCGCAAGGTTCAACGCTTGGTATTCGGGATTCAAAGAGTGGTCAGTTTTATATGTATAAAGGTGGCAAATTACTTCGCTTGGCCAGTGTTGTTGAGGCTGACAGGGCTATATTTGAATTGGTCCTGGATGAATCCTACGGAAAACTAGACCACTTTGAAGATGATCAGGGCGTTTGGTGGGCTTACGGGCAATGGGCAAATACAAATACTTGGGAGCAGGGGCGTTTTGGTGAGGCCGATGGCATGCCAATGACATCCGGCTGGATTTTTTCCTTAGATAAAACTGCAAAAGATACTTATCTTTATGGCTCGCCATATGGGGTGGTCATGCTCAAGGCGAGTCGCTATAAACACTGGGTCTATCAACCGCCGGTGAATATAAGTTCTTATACTATCGATGGTAAAAGAATTGATGGCAGTACAAAAAAATTTAGTTTTCCGGCGCATTCGAAATCACTGAGCTTTGAATTTAGTGCCTTAGATTATTCGTTTCCAAAATCCAACCGATATGCCTATCGGCTGCTGGGCTATGACGAAAATTGGACTGAAGTTGATTATAAAAACCGTCGGGCAACCTATACAAATTTAAGTCCGGGGGAATATCAATTTCAGGTGAGGGGAAGTAATCGCCATGGCTTGTGGAGTAACGAGCAGGCCGTAATTGCTTTTAAGGTGATGCCCAAATGGTATCAAACATGGTGGTTTGCACTTCTCGCGTTGATTTCAATTGTTTGCCTGTTGTTGCTTGTTTATCGTTGGCGGGTTAAACAGTTGCGACGTAAACAGCAAGAGTTAGAGGGTTTGGTGTCGTATCGAACCCAAGAGTTAGAGGCGTCCTTGAGCGAGCTGCAGTCGACACAGAAGAAGCTTCTGGTTAGCGAAAAGATGGCATCGCTTGGTCGTTTGGTGCGTGGTGTGGCTCACGAAATTAATACGCCGCTGGGAGTAATAAAAATGGCTGCTTCTAGCTTAAGAGAGCAAGCAGAAGTTTTACATTCTAATGCTAGCAACTCCATTCAACAGCAAACAGGCAAGCCCTTGGCCACCAGTTTTGAAATGATCGGGAAAAACATAGATCGCATTGGTGGCTTGGTGAGCACATTTAAAGAATTGGCTCCGGATGAAAATGTATCAGTGATTAAGAAGTTTGAGTTGGATGCTTTAATTGATAGCTCCTTGCGAAGCCTGGATGAGCGCCTACAAGGGGTGCATTGTCGTACTACGGGAGAGTCCGGGCTCAATATAGTCTCAAACTCCAATATCGTGCATCAGGTTTTGCAGGAGATCATCGAGAATGCCCTGTGTCATGCTTGGGCCAAAGATTGGGCGCATAGCAACCACTTTGAACAAGCGCAGTTGCATATCTCTTGGGGAGTGTCTGTCAGTGATGAGCATTCAGTCTTCATTTCCGTGGAAGATAATGGCAGGGGTATTTCTGAAGTCGATCGCGCCAAAATCTTTGATCCCTTTTACACGCTTCATGATTCGGCTGATACCTCAGGTTTGGGGCTTCATGTCGCCTATTTAAAGGTTAGCCAACAGCTCTTTGGTGAATTACGTTGTGAAAATGCGGCAAGTGGTGGTTGTTGCTTCACCATGATTCTTCCTATTGACCCAGAGGCCGCTATCGGGGAAACTACTGGATAAATTAACAGTGTGTTGCTGATATCTTGATAATTGTGTGCATAGATTAAAAGATGCATCGATATCAAGTTGTACAGATATAAGGCAAAGCACTTGGATAACTCTGGTAGATATGTCTCGAGCGTTGCGAGTGTTGGGTATAGACCCAGGTTCACTAAAAACTGGCTTTGGTGTCATTGATGTACATGGCAGCCGCAATGCCTATGTGTCTTCAGGCGTCATTCGGCTGCCTGCCGATCGCCCATTACCCGAGCGCTTAAAGATTATCTTTGACTCTATGTTGGAGGTGATTGATGAGTATCGCCCTGCCGAGATCGCGGTGGAGCAGGTATTTATGTCTAAAAGTGCCGGTTCTGCCTTGAAGCTAGGCCAGGCCAGAGGCGCGGCAATTGTGGCTGGCACCTTTCGAGATATTCCAATTGCCGAGTACGAAGCCAAGAAGGTGAAACAGTCGGTAGTGGGCAGTGGCGCTGCGGATAAGCAGCAGATGCAGCATATGACCAAAACTCTATTGAAGTTGTCTGATGTTCCCCAGGAGGATGCGGCTGACGCTTTGGCTGTTGCATTGTGTCATATCAATTCACGCCGGCACTTTTCTCAACTTGGTGATGCTCGCCAATACCGTCGTGGGCGTGTGGTTTAGTGGCTGTTTTGATGATTATTGAGATTCTCTGATAAGAAAATGTCGACGTTAACGAGTAAGGAAGATTTATGATTGGTCGTTTAAATGGGCGCATACTGGAAAAGCAGCTGCCGATAGTGCTGCTTGATGTGCAAGGTGTGGCCTATGAGGTGCAGGTGCCCATGACCAGTATCTATCGTTTGGGTGCTATCGGGGACGAAGCGATACTGCATACTCATCTATCTGTGAGTGAAACGGCCCAGCAGTTGTTCGGCTTTGCAGAAAAGAAAGATCGAGAGTTGTTTCGCATTCTTATCAAGATTAATGGTGTGGGTCCTAAAATGGCTTTGGCGATTTTGTCGGGCATGGAGGCCAGCGATCTCGTCAATTGTGTCATGAGCGATAATGTAAGCGCTTTGGTAAAAGTGCCCGGGGTGGGCAAAAAGACAGCCGAGCGCTTGATTATTGAGTTGCGTGACAAATTAAAGGATTGGGAGCTGCCAAGTATGCCGCTAGCTGAGCTAGAGGCTGCCAGCGCGGCAAAAGTCTCTAATGCAGCGCAAGAGGAGGCGGAGAGTGCCTTGGTCGCCTTGGGATACAAGCCTGCTGATGCGAGCAAAATGGTTATGGCGACCAGTAAACAATTTGCTGAAGAAATTAACGGTGCTGAAGATCTCATCCGTTTAGCATTGAAGCGTACTTTGAATTTACCGGCGGCTTAACGGTCGGCACTTAAGAACTGAATCACCATGATTGAAAAAGACGATCTGCAATCTGAGCGAATTATTTCCCCGCAAGCTCGCATGCAAGAAGAAGTGGTGGATAGGGCTGTGCGCCCCAAAACACTTGCTGATTATGTCGGCCAGCCAGTGGTGCGTGAGCAGATGGAGATCTTCATTGGGGCGGCCAAAAAGCGTGGCGAAGCTTTGGATCATACCTTGGTGTTTGGGCCCCCTGGCTTGGGTAAGACCACTCTTGCTAATATCATTGCCAATGAAATGGAAGTGGATCTTAAGACCACTTCTGGCCCAGTGTTGGAAAAAGCCGGTGATTTAGCCGCTCTGATGACCAATCTAGAGCCGGGTGATGTGCTGTTTATTGATGAAATACACCGCCTCAGCCCGATGGTAGAAGAGGTCTTGTATCCAGCAATGGAAGATTATCAGCTTGATATTATGATCGGAGAAGGCCCCGCCGCGCGTTCAATTAAATTGGATTTGCCACCTTTTACCTTGGTGGGGGCCACTACGCGAGCCGGTCTGCTCACCTCTCCGCTGCGTGATCGCTTTGGTATTGTGCAACGCCTTGAGTTTTATAGTGTCGCTGATTTAAGCAGCATTGTGGCTCGTTCGGCTCGCTTGATGGGCATCGATATGCAGGATGAAGGCGCCCATGAAGTGGCTCGTCGTAGCCGCGGTACCCCTCGTATTGCCAATCGCTTGTTGCGCCGAGTAAGAGATTTTGCGGAAGTGAAAGGCGATGGTCATGTCAGTAAAGAGGTTGCTGATCAAGCCTTGAATATGCTGAATGTGGACCATCATGGCTTTGATCATATGGATAGGCGTTTATTGCTGACCATGATTGAGAAGTTCAACGGTGGCCCGGTTGGGGTGGATAACCTTGCCGCTGCAATTAGTGAAGAGCGTGACACCATTGAAGATGTGCTAGAGCCTTACCTCATTCAGCAGGGCTATATGGTGCGTACCCCAAGAGGGCGAATGGTGACAGATCTCGCCTATAAGCACTTTTCTATGATTCCGCCTGAGCCTAAAAATTAACCCGTAGCTGTCGCAAAGTACGGCAGCTATAGCCTCCTCTTCTTTGTTGCCTTAACTTCCCCTACTAAGAGCTTCCACATTGGGCTAAACTTCGGCCTTTTGGTTCAAGTAATTTTGCTGGCTTTTCGTCGGCGAAGATGGAGAGATTTTGAAAGAAACTCAATCCGGGGAATTTTCCTTGCCAGTGCGCGTCTATATCGAAGATACAGATGCCGGTGGCATTGTTTATTACGTGAATTATCTGAAATTTATGGAGCGCGCGCGAACCGAGTTTATGCGCTCTAATGGTTTTGATAAGGCCGCCGTCGGTGGTGATGGGCAGCTTATGGTGGTGCACTCGGCCAATATTAATTATCGCAAGCCAGCGCGCTTAGATGATGAGCTCAAAATAACGGCAAAGGTCGTGCAGCTGCGCCGCAGCTATTTGGTATTTGCGCAGCAGGTATGGCGACAAAGCGACAATGAGCTACTTTGTGAGGGTGAAGTTAAGGTCGCCTGTGTTGATGCAGATACCATGAAGCCTAAAGCCATGCCTAGGGTAATTCAGGAAGCCCTGGGTAAATGTGAGTAGCTATCTAAGGCTTTGGCCGCTTGCCCGACTTATGTCTGCAACCTGCTTAAGCCACAATTAACGCCCAAAGCTTTGGGCGATCAATGAAATTTTAATACACAATAAGGAAACAGTAACAAGATGCACTCTGCCGAACCCTTATCTATATGGGGCTTAATTGCCAATGCCAGCTTGCTGGTTCAGCTTGTTATGGCGCTATTGTTCTTAGCCTCTGTTATCTCTTGGGCCATGATTGTGCAGCGCGGTTTATACCAGAGCAAAGCTAAGCGTGCGCTAGTTCAATTTGAGCGCGAATTTTGGTCGGGTGTCGATCTAAACCAGCTGTTTAGGCAGAGCAATAGCCGCTCTGCCAACGGCAAGGTTGATGGTGTGGAGAGCATTTTTCGTGCCGGCTTTAAAGAATTTACTCGCTTGCGTCAGCAAGTGAGTGCGGATCCAGATGCGGTTATGGAAGGTACTCAACGAGCTATGCGTGTTGCGCTTGCTCGTGAAGAGGAAAAGCTAGAGCAAAGCCTACCTTTTTTGGCCAGTGTTGCATCGGTAAGCCCCTATATCGGATTGTTTGGTACGGTTTGGGGAATTATGAATTCCTTCCGTGGCTTGGCAAATGTGCATCAGGCGACTTTGGCTACCGTAGCACCGGGTATTTCCGAGGCTTTAGTAGCAACGGCAATGGGCTTATTTGCAGCTATCCCTGCGGTATTGGCTTACAACCGATATTCGGCCAGAGCGGAGACTTTAAGCAATAGCTATGAAACCTTTGCTGAAGAGTTCTCATCAATTTTGCATCGCCAAGTGCACGCTAAGTAGGTGTTCCCATGAGTTGGAAGCGCAGGGTTAAAAAGAAACCCATGGCGGAAATCAATGTGGTGCCATATATCGATGTCATGTTGGTTCTGCTGGTCGTGTTTATGGTAACGGCGCCGATGCTTATGCAAGGTGTCAAAGTCGATTTGCCCCAAGCCCCTTCGGCCCCATTGGATGAAAAGCAGGATGAGCCTTTAATTGTTTCTGTTGATAAGGCTGGCCTCTATTATCTGAACCTGGGTAAAGACGACAAGGTTGCCAAGCCTATCGCACAAATTGCGGATACGGTTGCTAAGGTTTTGCGACAAAAACCCAATACCCCTGTGTTAGTCTGGGGTGATCATAATGTGGATTATGGTCTGGTTGTTGGCCTAATGACCCAGTTACAAGCGGCTGGTGCACCTTCGGTGGGATTAGTGACTGAAGCCCCAAGGGAGAGCAATGCGCGCTAATCAAAAAAGTTTGGAGCAGCGGCAAGGCGGCTTTGGCGGTATTGGAATTTTAATTAGTGTGCTTTTGCATGCTGTGTTGCTGCTGGTAATTCTGTGGGGCTGGGAAAGTAGTGAGGAGCCCCCAAAGCGCCGAGTGACTCCTAAGTATGTGCAGGCAAAGCTGGTAGAAATTAAGCCCAAAGCTACCCCAAAGGCGACGCCTAAGCCTAAGCAGAAGGTTATTGATTTAACTAAAAAGCGCCGTGATGCTGAGCGCCGTAAAAAACAAGAGCGTGATAAGGCTAAGCGCTTAGCGCGCGAAAAGGCGGAGCGAGAGCGTAAGGCTAAAGCGGCGAGAGATAAAGCGGCGAAAGAAAAGAAAGCGCGTGAAAAAGCTGCTCGCGAGAAAGCGGCAAAGGAAAAGGCGGCCAGAGAAAAAGCTGAGCAGGTCGCCCGTGAACAAGAGTTGCAGCGTCAAATTGATCAAGAGATGCAAGCCGAACGAGAGGCTATGCTTGCCGAGCAGCAAGCCGAGGAAGATCAGGTGGTGGCCCAAAGCTTTATAGGCCTTATTGCTCAGCGTGTCGAAAACAACTGGTCGCGCCCAGCATCCGCTCGCAAGGGCATGCAGTGTGAATTGCGTATCCAGCTGGTGCCTACCGGTCGCGTGATCAGTGTTACGGTGGTTAAATCCAGTGGCAATGCGGCTTTTGATCGCTCTGCTGAGCAGGCGGTAAAAAAAGCCGAGCAGTTCCCAGAGCTTAAGCAATTACCACCGGCGGTATTTGAAAGAAATTTTCGCCAATTACGATTGGTATTTAACCCTAAGGACTTGAGATTGTGATGACTATCCATCAACACATTAAATCATTGGCGCTAGTTTTTTTGTTGGCTATAAGTGCCTTTGCCAAAGCGGAATTGACCATCGAAATTACACAGGGCGTCGATAACCCAGCAAAAATTGCCATTGTGCCTTTTTCTTGGGCTGGCAGTGGCCCCTTACCGGAAAACGTCGCCAATATTGTATCGGCTGACTTGCTGCGCAGTGGCCAGTTTGATCCGATCCCTGAAGGGGATATGCTGTCCTTTCCGCAGGATGAGTCAGAGGTTCTATTTCGTGACTGGGCGCGTTTGGGGGCTGAGTTCTTATTGATTGGCTCTATTAAGCCAAGTTTGTCTGCAATGGGAACCAATGGTTATCGCTTAGATTTTCAGCTTTTGGATGTGTTGGGTCAGCGCCGTATGCTGAATAAGAATGTGACGGTTACCTCCAAAGGCCTGCGCGATATGGCGCATTTTGCCAGTGATGAGGTATATGAGGCGGTTACTGGGATTCGCGGCGCTTTTTCCACTAAGATGATTTATGTAGAGGCGCACCGTAATGGCCAAGGTAAGCTGATATATCGTTTGAATCGTGCCGATGTGGATGGCGCTCGTCCAAGCTTGTTATTGGAATCTGATGATCCATTGCTGTCACCCGCTTGGTCACCAGATGGGCAGCAGGTTGCCTATGTGTCTTTTGAAACAGGGCGCCCGGCGATTTTCCGTCAAGAACTGGCTACCTCGAAGCGTGAGCAGCTGACCAACTTTAAAGGTCTCAATGGTGCGCCAGCTTGGTCGCCAGATGGTAAGAAGCTGGCAATTACCTTATCTAAAGATGGTAATCCTGAGATTTACGTTCTTGAAATTGCCTCTCGTCGATTAACGCGAGTGACTAATCATTTTGCCATTGATACCGAAGCAAGTTGGACAGCGGATGGTAAGGGCATTATTTTCACCTCAAATCGAGGCGGTAAGCCCCAGATTTATCAGAAAACACTGGCTTCAGGTCGTGTTGAGCGCCTTACCTTTTTAGGTGATTACAATGCGCGTGCGCGACTATCACCTGATGGTAAAACCTTGGTGGTCGTGAATCGGCAAAATGGCATTTTCCACATTGCCGCACAAGATCTAGAAACAGGTGATCTACGTATTTTGACCGAAACACGTTTGGATGAGTCGCCAACGATTGCGCCAAATGGTGCTATGTTGATGTATGCCACTCGGCATAGAGGGAAGGGTATTTTGGCGGCGGTCTCTCTTGATGCCGGGGTGAAGTTTAGGCTGCCTTCTCAGCGTGGAGATGTTCGAGAACCGGCTTGGTCGCCATATTTTAATTAATAAGTGCAAGCTTTGTGGCCTAGGCCTTGACCTAAGCCGCTTTAGCCGGTATTCATAGGAAGATTTGAGAGCTATAATCGAATCGTAATAGTGACAGGGTTTAATATCCCATTGTCTGATATCTGACCAATAGATTGGCGGCTATCTAACAAGAAGAAGGTTCCTGTCATCAAATAGCGGCTTGGGCCCGATTGCACGACATTATTTGTATTTTTTTGCGGTACCTAAATTGACTGATTTTTGCGCAGCGAGCGTATAAAGATTATTGGGAGTTAACTATGACACTTAAAACAATTAAAAATAGCTTGGGCTTGGCCATTATTGTAGCTGCCATGGCTGGATGTAGCAGCACTGGTGATACTAAAGAAGGTGATGCTGGTAATGCATCTGCCAATGGCGCCGACTCTGGTGTAGCCACAGGTACTGCAGATAACAACGGTTTAAGCAGTGGCGACAACAGCGATCAATACGCTGAGCTAGACACTGTATTTTACTTCGATTTTGATCAGAGCTTATTGCGCCCTGAGTCTCGCACAGCCTTGACCGGCCACGCTGCCCGCTTGAAAGCGTCTGGCGACAATGTTCGTTTGGAAGGCCATGCTGATGATCGCGGTACTCGCGAGTACAACATGGCTCTAGGTGAGCGTCGTGCCAATGCGGTTCGTGACTTCTTGTTGCTACAAGGTGTTAGTTCTAGCCAGCTAGAGACCGTAAGCTACGGTGAAGAGCGTCCAGCACAAGATGGCACCAGCGATTATGCTCGTGGCCAAAACCGTCGCGTTGAACTTAAGTAAGTTATTTTGATGAAAGCTCCATATTTAACCGCTGCTCTTGCAGCGGTTTCTTTATCTGCCGCCCAACTATCCTTTGCCCAGGCTCAGGTAGTTGATACTCAGCCTATTGTTGATAACCGCAGCCCGGCTATTTCTCAGTCTGGCCCCGTTTCTAATTCCTCGGCAGACAGTCAAGCCCAGGTTTTTTATCAGCTGCAGCAGCTACAACAAGAGGTGTTGCAGCTTCGTGGCCTAGTGGAAGAACAAGCCTTTGAGCTCAAGCGCCTCAAGCAGCAGCGTATGGACGACTATCTGGATTTAGATCGCCGCCTTGCATCGCTAGCAAAGACAGCGCCGACTAGTACGCCCGGTTCGTTGGTGAGCGCTCCAGGTACTGTTGCCAATGTTGCTTCTGCAGCAACTCAGGCAGTATCGGCGGGTGATTTGCAAGATTATAGGGCGGCTATTGATTTGGTTTTGCACAAGCAAGATTATGATCAGGGTGAAAAGCTGCTTCTGCAACATATTAGCAACTATCCAAGCAGTAAGTTTTTGCCAAACTCACAATATTGGTTGGGGCAGATCTACTTAATCAAGCGCGATTATGAGCAGGCCAAGCAACGCTTTCTGATCGTTAAAGAGCAGTTCCCAGATCACGATAAGTACATTGATGCCGTGTTTAAGTTGGGCAAGGCATATCATTTGCTAGGTGATAATGCCAGTGCAATGCCACACTTGCAGCAGGCCGCAAAAGACAGTGGTTCTGTTGGCAAGCTAGCTAAGGCTTATCTAGCGAAGAATTTCCGCTAGTAGCACCGAAGCGATCGTCGCGCTGGCGATGGATTGAGCTGGTATAGGGGCGCAGATTTCTGTAGAATCTGCGCCCTTTGTTTGTCTGGCTAAAAATTGCACAGCGAGAAGTATGGATTCCAAGCAGTTAAGAATTACTGAGATTTTTCACTCTTTGCAAGGTGAGGCTTTGAGCGCGGGCCTGTGTACGGTATTCGTACGTTTGACCGGTTGCCCTTTGCGTTGTAATTACTGTGATTCCGAGTACGCCTTTTTCGGTGGCGAAAAAATGTCTCTGGCCGAGATTGTGAAAAAGGTTGAATCCTATGGTGCTCAGCACGTCTGCGTGACCGGTGGCGAGCCTTTATCGCAGCCCAATTGCCTGCCACTGCTGAGCGCTTTATGTGACGCTGGCTTTGAAGTCTCTTTAGAGACAAGTGGCGCCATGCCAGTAGACAGCGTGGACCCGAGGGTTATCAAGGTTATGGACCTTAAGACCCCAGCTTCTGGCGAGTCCCATCGGAATCGCTATGAAAATATTGAGCATCTTACGAATAATGATCAGCTCAAGTTTGTGATTTGCAGTCGGGAAGACTATGAGTGGGCCCGCTTTAAATTAGCAGAATATAATTTACCAGAAAGAGTTGCTGAGGTATTGTTCTCTGCGAGTCATGAGGAGCTGCCTCATCGAGACTTGGCAGATTGGATCGTAGCTGATCGTTTGCCAGTGAGATTCCAAATGCAGTTGCATAAGCTTTTGTGGGGAGATCAGCCAGGGTTTTAGCCACTAAGCAACGTACCAGATGGATCTAGTACCAGTTAAAGCGCGTCCCCGCTAATGATGCTGTCGCTTATAAGCTATCAGCCCTGAAGTAGGTTATTGCTAGTATGAAGATCAGTCCATATTTATTCACTGCTGTCATCTGTTTATCTTTAATGGGCTCCTTGTCGAGTGCTCAGGGGGTATCAGAGTCTATGCCAGTAGACGATAACCGTTCATTGCATATGGTCGTTACCAATATTGCCCCATGGGGCTACCTGCAAGATGGTAAGGCCCAGGGCTTGCACGTTGAGCTATTACGCGATATTGGTCGTGAGTGGAACAAAGCGTACCAACTAAAGGTGATGCCTTACGCCAGGGTCGCAAGAGATATTGAAAGGGGTAAAGCTGACCTTAGTGTGCTGTTTGATTCTCCTAGTTCTGAAGAAGCCGCGCATCGTATTTTGTCATTGCCGAAGGTCGATGTAATTATGGTGATGCGCGAAGATTTAACGCTTGAAGATCTGCAGCACAAGCAAGATCTTAAGGTAGGGAGGTTGCGTTTGGGCTTTTACGGGGCGGATTCCCTGCCGGTAAAAGATCAACAGTGGGTAACGGTTAATTCGGTAGCTCAAGGTGTTGGTATGCTAGGGCGTGAGCGCCTGCATATGCTGGTAACAACCGCTCCCGCTTATAAATACGCATTGCAACAGCTCGGTATTGAACAGGTGCCGGGTGTGCGCGCTGAATATTTAAATAGCGTGCAGGGCTCGGTTTTTCTATCTCGCTTGAGCTCAGTCAATAAGGCCGAAATTGAAGCGGCCACTAAGCGAGCCATGCTGAAGCATTGGGACAAATTAAAAGAAATTAGTCAGCTTCATAATGCGGCTAATGTGTTGCAGGAGTCCTCCTTGGAGGTTGCTGTACCAATTGTGGCCGCTAGATAGCTGTGAAAGGGTTTTATCAGAGTTTTATATGACTGCAAAAAAAGCTGTAATTTTGGTGTCAGGTGGCTTGGATTCCACCACAGTATTGGCTATCGCTCAGAATCAGGGTCATGAGTGCTATACCTTAAGTTTTGACTATGGTCAGCGCCATAGGGCTGAGTTGCAGGCCGCTGAGAAAACGTCAAAACTTATGGGTGCTCAAGAGCATAAGGTGGTTCGCCTAGACCTTGGCACTATCGGCGGCTCAGCTCTAACTGATACATCTATCGATGTGCCTGAAGAAGAAGGCGAGGGCATTCCAGTAACTTATGTACCCGCTAGAAATACAGTGTTTCTTTCAATAGCCTTGGGCTGGGCAGAGGTTTTGGGAGCTCAGGATATCTTTATTGGGGTCAACGCTGTGGACTACTCTGGCTACCCTGACTGTCGTGGTGAGTATATTAACGCCTTCGAGCAGATGGCGAACCTGGCAACCAAGGCGGCTGTCGAAGGGCAGAGGGTGACCATTCAAACGCCACTCCTGGAGTTGACCAAGGCCGAGATTATTCAGCAAGGAAGTGCTTTGGGAGTTGATTACCGCAGTACAGTGTCTTGCTATCAAGCTGACGAACAGGGCAGGGCTTGCGCTGTATGTGACAGTTGCCGTTTGCGTAGACAAGGTTTTATCGATGCCAGTGTCGAAGATGCGACCTTATATCGGGGCTCGTGAACAGCTTTTGCATAAGCGATTGTTTTGCAGCGAAAAAAATCTTACAAATCTCAAAAAAAGGCCTTGTCTTTTGCCGTTAAATCATTAAGATATGCGCCTCTTTTGGGTCGTTAGCTCAGTTGGTAGAGCAGTTGGCTTTTAACCAATTGGTCACTGGTTCGAATCCAGTACGACCCACCAT
>NZ_CANMYE010000014.1 GCF_947502065.1 uncultured Pseudoteredinibacter sp. | reverse complement strand
AATGTTGGGCTTAGGCGCAGAATTTTAAATCGTGCAGGAACCTGGGGTCAGACCCCAAAAGGGTCTGACCCCGCCTTTAAGTGGTAGTTGTTTCAGGTCTCACCCAGTCTATAAAAATTAGCTGAATCAAAATGTTGGGCTTAGGCGCAGAATTTTAAATCGTGCAGGAACCTGGGGTCAGACCCCAAAAGGGTCTGACCCCGCCTTAAATGGTAGTTGTTTCAGGTCTCACCCAGTCTATAAAAATTAGCCGAATCAAAATGTTGGGCTTAGGCGCAGAACTTTAAATCGTGCAGGAACCTGGGGTCAGACCCCAAAAGGGTCTGACCCCGCCTTTGGCCTTTGCCGTTTAAGAAGCATTTTGTTTCGGCAGCTCCAGTGGTAGGCGTAGGATAAACTTTGTCCACTCGCCTTCTTTACTTTGACACTTGATAGTACCGTTAAGTTTTTGGCTGACAATATTATAAAGAATGTGCAAGCCTAATCCTGTGCCGCCTCTGCCGTGACCGGTCGTAAAGAACGGATCGAAAATATGTTTTAGATTCTTCTCTGGAATACCGCAGCCACTATCCCAATATTCAAAAATAATATGCTCGCCTTCAATCTTGGCGCCAATATTTACTTTACCTACCTCCTCCTCCATGAATCCGTGTTTTAAAGAGTTGCTTAAAAGATTGGTAAATATCTGTGAGTAATCGCCTGGGGATGAGGTGATCTCCTTATCGATAGGGCAGTCGATATGGAGTGTGATCTTGCGGTAGCTGATCTGGGTTTCTAAGCTCAGCTGCAATTCTTCCATATACTCCTGAAGATTAAAGGAACGTACCTTGCCACTGCTTTGATCGACGGAGATTTGCTTAAAACTGGCAATAAGATCGGCGGCTCTCTTTAGGTTCTTGTAGGCTAAATCGGCCACATTGTGGCCTTCTTCTAGGTAGTTCTCTAACTGCTGTTGGCTCATTCGAGCATTGCAATAGTCATCGCTTAGCTGGGCAGTTTTATCTCTGAAGTGGGTGACCGCAGTAACGCTAATGCCAATCGGAGTATTAATTTCATGGGCTATGCCTGCCACTAAACTTCCTAGAGAAGCCATTTTTTCCGATTCGATAAGCTGTTCTTGGGTTTCCTTTAGATGATCAATAGTGAATGTTAACTCATTATTAGAAGCTCGCAGCTCCAGGGTGCGCTCTTCTACCTTTTGGGTCAGCTCTTTATTAAAACCCATGATTTTTCGCTTCGCTGCGTTTTGCATGGTGATATCAGTTGCAAAACCAATAATCTCTTCGATTTGACCATTGTCATCGCTGTTGGCAAAACTGTTCCAAAGGATATCTCGGCAGCTACCATCGCGATGAGTAATTTGCATTTCGATGTTACTGCTAAGGCCCTTATTCATATTGTTAAACAAATCATCGACTTGTCGATAAGAGTCCCCAGGGAAAAGCAGTTGCCACCAATTTTTTCCGATTAAATCCTGTTGTTTAAAGCCTGTTATATGTTCGGTAATCGGGTTGCTAAATAATACCTTGCCACTGCTATCTAAACCGCAAATCATATTGGAGGAGTTGTTAATAATATTAGCGCTGTAGTCCTTTTCTTTATTGATGTCGGTAAAGGCTTGTGCATTTTCAATGGCGATAGCCGCTTGCCCAGCTAAAAGAGATAGAAATTGAATATGCTGGCGATTAAAGCCATTGCTAAGATGTTTGTTTTCTAGATAGATCATCCCGATGCTTTTCGCTTGATGGCGAAGGCTAATTGCTAGCACCGACAAGGATTTATTTAACTCCTGCTCTACAAAGGCACTTTCAGAATTGTCGAAACTTTCCAGTACATAATCTTTTTCGTCTAATAGGCAACTCTTAATGACCTCATGCTTAAACTGATATTGGCTCAGGCTCTTATTATTATCGATACACACTACGGTTTTTCCGTCGAGAATCTTATAGGCTTTTAGTTCTGTGACTAGGTTTTGATGAAGAATGATACTGGCGCTGGTGGCCCCGGAATTTTGTTGAATGGTTTCCAGTAGTTTGGTCAAAAGAGTGTCAATTTCCTTAACTTCTGACAGCAGCTCGATGCTGCTGCTTAATGCGTCTAGATTCAGCTGTGCATTTAGATTGTGGCTATCGCTTTGATCGTTTTTTATAAGTTCTGGGAATTCGCTTTCTAGCGCTGAGCATTTGCTAAGATGTCCCCATTTCTCATAGCAGTTGTAGGCAAGCTCTAGCTGTATAAAAGCGTAGCTACGGATATTTTTGCTCAACAGGTAACGGGCAAAAAACTCATGGCCTAGCGCCTGATCGATAGGAATCAATGATTGTTGTATGGTTTGTAAGGCATCTTCAAACAGTGGAATGGCTTCGGCAAGCTCCGCAGCTTGTGCGGCCAGTGCGGCTTCTAGCAGCTTTTGCTTGCCTAGAAAGTTATCGGGGCAGTAAGGGGCGAAATTACTAAGCAAGCGAATACTGTCATTAACATGTTGGTACTGATCTTCGTTCAGACCTTGCCCTAAGCCTTTTTGCAGCAGCGCCAACGAGCTGCATAAGCGATATAGAAACACTACCATGGCTCCAGGCATGGTATCTATATAACTTTTTACGGTGGGGCTGTAAGCAATGGCCTTATCTATTTGCTGCATTATGAGCATCGCTTGCAGCTTTAAGGTGGTGTAGATACCTAAGTAGGTAAAATGTTTTCTTTCACTAAGATACTCGTGCAGCCATTTTTCATCGATATGCTCACCAGAAAAGCTGATGCCATCACTGTTTTTGTCCGTTAGTGTGCTTAGGAACTCCCATAAAAACTTATTCATAAAGATGGGGTCATCTTTACCAAACTCTTCCAGCTTTCGGTGTACGCTGGGCAGGCTCTTTAGTATATCGTCTAAATTAGGGTCAAAGTTCCAAGCGTAATAGGGTCTTTGCGAAGCGGCCATTGATCCGTAGTCGTAGTCACTGGCTTCCATGGCAAACTCGGCGGCCATATCGAAATACTCATAAACATCCCTGCCGGGCGCATGAAAGTGAAAGGTGTTACAGGCGTACATGGTGTACAGCTGAGTGCGAATTCCGCGATCGTCTATTAAAGTGGATTGGTTTAATGCCGCCTCACCTAACTCGATCCCCATTTCGACTTGTTCGGCGGCAAATAGAATGCCTGCCATGGCCATCATGCCCAAAGGGGAGTGATCTGACATCCCTTTTTGGAGTGATATATTAATGCTTTGATATACCATAAAAGGAAAGATTTCAGGTGCGCCCAAATAGGCTGGCAGGCTGCCGACAACCAGCACCTCTTGCTGTGCTATGGCGAGATGATCTTTACACAGTGGCATGCTCACCATATCGTGGATGCCGTATTCTAAGATAGCACCAACCGTATTGCTGAATTCTTCAATGGCCTTGTGTTCTAGGTTCTTATTGGGCAGCTCTATTTCTAGCTCGGCTAATGATTGTTTAAGTGTCTTAACCGCTAACGGTAAATTTTGATTAGAAGCAAAATGCCTAAACTGAATGATAGAGGTGTTGGCTTTTTCGATGGGTGACTTTGCGTTTTTCGATACCTTCGCAAAGGCTTCTTCACCTTTTTTATACTGCTGATTTAGGAATAACACTTCCCCCAAATTGCTGTATAGATCAATTGCTAGGTGATGATCTGTGTTAAATGGTGATCCGGGGATAAACTTTAACGCCATCTCGAAACTATCGAGTGCAAGTTGATAGGCTGCATTAAATTTATATTGTTTACCTTGTTGAATATTTAACCTGGCCAATAGCAGTCGCTCATCGGGCTCATTGATATATGGCTCGGCGGCATTGAAGTGTTGGATAAACTTCTCTGCATTAATAATTTCTTCGTTCTGGCTTTGCAGCTTAGCGAGAATGCTGCGCCCAGCATTAAGGTGGTACTGGCAAATTTTTTCTTCACTTAGACCTTCAATTGTGGCTTGTTGAATACGGTCGTGAACAAATAAAATATTCTGTTCTACCTTAATCAGCAGCTTTGCCTTGATTAAGCTTTCCAGCGTTTCTTCGTAGCTTGATAGTACGCAGTTATTGACGGTGTTAATTTGCTGAATGCTAAAACGATTGCCCAACACGGCCAGCTGTTCTAGGAAGGCTTTACTGCCCTCATCAAGTTGTTCGATCTGCTCTTGGAGGTGATTAATAATACCGCCTACCGCTAACTTTTTAAGCTGTTCAATATCAACTTCAACGATGCCTAGCTCGTTACGGTAAATATTTTCATCGCGAATAAGTTTATTAAGCAGGCTTTGAATATGGAAAGGGTTGCCAGCCGAGCGCAAGGTGATTTGAGTACATAATGTATCTAGCTGGCTTTGATTGTTTTCTAGCAGCTCTCCCAGCCATCGCCGAATCGCCTGGCTGCTTAAATCTTGTAACTCAATTTTATGGTGCTCTATAGCTCGCTTGGGCAGTTTTTCTAAGAAGCTGCTTGCAGGGTGTACGTCGCTTACCTCTTGATTGCGATAAGAGAGAAAACACATAAAGCCTTTGTTAGGGGCATCTATCATGGCTTCCATTAGCGCGATGCTGGCGCTATCAGCCCACTGTAAATCATCTAAGAAAAGAACGATGGTAAAACCCTGTGAGCAAATGCAGCGAAAGAAATTTTGCATCAGCAGATTGCGGCGTTGGGTGTTTTCTCGAGGAGAGGCCGAGCTTAGTTCGGCCTGCTGGCCGATGATGGCTTCCATTTGAGGTGCTATTTCTAACAGCACCTTGCCGAGTGAGCCCACGGCATCCTGAATGGAATCTCGAATCAACTCCAACTCGGCGGCTGGCAGTTGAAGGCATTGGCGGCTGAATTCCGCTAGGGCATCGGCAATGGCGCTATAAGCTTTACCTCGGTTTAGCTGATCGAATTTCCCGCTGATGAATAAGCCTTTGTCTGCACCTATGGCGGTGAATAGTTGTCGAATTAGTGCGGTTTTACCTATGCCCGCTGCGCCGGTAATTTCAATAACATGGGCGCTGTGGCGACTGTGGCTGAGTAGGCTATTTAATTGTTCGAGTTCTTCGTCACGGCCATAGAGTAGGGAGCTTAGGCGGATCGGCTGATCATTGCTGTCGCTGCTGGGTTTAAAGTTCTCAATATCCTGCCCAATCAGTTGGCTTTGCTCTATGCGTTTGAAGTCCTCTAACACCAGCTTTAGATTTTGGTAGCGATTCTCCGGCTCTTTATCCAAGAGCTTATTCAGTAAAGCGGATAGGGATTTTGGCAGGTCTTCGCGTAATAAATGTATTGGCTTGGGATCGTGCGCAATATGGGCATAAATAAGATCGGCGGCTTCATCGGCATTAAAGGGTGGGGCGCCGGTGAGCATATAGTAGAAGCAGCAGCCAAGAGAGTAGATGTCACTACGCCAGTCGACAGCCGTATTGGTGCGGCCGGTTTGCTCTGGTGAGATATAGGCTAAAGAGTCGAGTAGGCTAGGCGGCAACTCAAATTCAATATTGTGCTCGGTGAAGCGACTGGCTTGCCCGAAGTCGATGAGCTTTGCTGTGTCAAAACTATCATCAACCACAATATTGTCGGGGCTGATATTGCGATGGGCAAGTCCTTGGCTGTGAAGCTCAAACAGAGCCTTGCAAATCTCTTGGGCAATACGTAAAAAGCGACCTAGTTGCAAACCTGTGCCGGGGATATGTTGTCCTAGTGGAGATAGCGCATCGTCGCGATAAACGACGACTAGCTGATTGCTAAGATTGTGGATATCAATGGGTCTTACAGATCGACGGCTTCTGAGTTTTTGTGATAGTTGGTACTCACTTTGTAGTTGTTCAAAGTGGCGCTGTTGATGTTCTACATGGCAGGTTTTTAAGATCACAGGGGTGCCATCGGAGCGACGAATAGCCCGATATATATTGCAGTAACGACCACTATGAATTTGGTCGTTAATCTCAAAGTGTTCCTGCACCGCTGTCCCCTTAATGCCTTTGCTATTTTTATAATAGGCACATCGCGCGCAATCAGCCTCTCGCATTGCGTTAATGGTGGCTTGGCGCTTTACTTCCCTACTTCTCAATGAGTGTGAACGGCATTAGTTTAGCGCAGGGATCGGGTAGCCGGAGTCGCCGCTTAGCAAATTCGTACCAATTTATTAGTTTTAAGGCCTGAGTCGCCACTTGTGAGACGTACTAATTTAGAGGGGGTGCCGGATCCGCTTTGGCAGCGGTTTAGATCAATATAGTGCTTGCTAATCCGCTTAGTGGTCGCAATTTGCTGGGGTTTTGGCGCCAAGCCGTTATAATGCACGGTTTTTTATCCCCCGCGGGATCGACAGTAGCCGAGAGCCATATTGATGACCACTGAAACTACCGAAGCTATCCAGCAGCGCCGTAGCTTTGCCATTATTTCTCACCCCGATGCGGGTAAAACCACCATTACTGAAAAGCTCCTGCTTTTAGGTCAGTTAATTCAGGTGGCGGGCTCAGTTAAAGGCAAAAAGGCTGATCGCCATGCCACCTCCGACTGGATGGGCATGGAACAGGAGCGTGGTATCTCGGTAACCTCATCGGTTATGCAGTTTCCTTATCGTGGACGCATGGTCAACCTGCTGGACACCCCAGGTCACGAAGACTTCTCTGAAGATACCTACCGAACCCTAACCGCTGTGGATTCAGCCTTGATGGTTATCGATGGCGCCAAAGGTGTGGAAGACCGCACCATTAAGCTGATGAATGTATGTCGTTTACGCGATACTCCAATCGTGGGCTTTGTGAACAAGATGGACCGTGATATTCGCGATCCTATCGAGCTATTGGACGAGATCGAAGAAGTTCTAAAAATCGAAGCTGCTCCGATCAACTGGCCGATTGGCATGGGTAAAGAGTTTAAAGGGGTTTATAACCTTTACACCGATACTATTCATGTCTTTGAGCAAGGCAAGAACTACGTGTTAACCGATGATGTACGTATTGAAGGTATTGAATCGGACGAAGCTAAAGAGCTGTTGGGCGTTTATTACGAAGATTATCTAGAAGAAATTGAGTTGGTACGTGGCGCTAGCCATGAGTGGGATCAAGAAGCTTTCTTGGCGGGTAAGCTAACTCCGGTTTTCTTCGGCACCGCACTGGCCAACTTTGGTGTGCGCGAAATGCTGGATGACTTTGTTGAATGGGCACCAGCGCCATTGGCTCGCAATACTGAAACCCGCGAAGTTGATCCGGTTGAAGAAAAATTCAGTGGTTTTGTTTTTAAAATTCAGGCCAATATGGATCCAAAACACCGAGATCGTATTGCCTTTATGCGTATCTGCTCTGGCAAATATACCAAGGGCATGAAAATGCGCCATGTGCGTTTGGGCAAAGATGTAAAAATTGCCGATGCTGTTAGCTTTAAAGCTGGTGAGCGTGAGCTATTAGATGAAGCTATGTCGGGTGATATTATCGGTCTGCACAATCACGGCACTATCCAAATCGGTGATACTTTCACTGAAGGTGAGGTGCTGAAATTCACTGGTATCCCACACTTTGCGCCGGAAATGTTCCGCCGTATTCGTTTGAAAGATCCTCTAAAAACCAAGCAGTTACAAAAAGGTTTGCAGCAGCTATCGGAAGAGGGCTCTACCCAGGTATTTTTCCCGCTAAATTCCAATGACATTATTGTCGGTGCGGTGGGGGTTCTGCAGTTTGAAGTGGTTGCCTATCGCTTGAAAGATGAATACAAGGTAGATGCTATTTACGAATCGGTAAATGTGAATACCGCGCGCTGGGTAGAATCAGAAGATGATAAAAAGTTTGAAGAGTTTAAGCGCAAATGTTCAGACAATTTAGCGCTTGATGGTGGTGGTCACTTAACGTATCTGGCACCCACGCGGGTTAATCTATCATTGAGTGAAGAGCGCTACCCTGAGGTAGTATTCCGCTCAACTCGAGAACACTAATAATAAAATAGCTGTGACTGTGAAGAGTAAGTAGGTGAAGTAATGGGACCGATTAAAACTGAAGCCCCCGAGAATATGCCCCGCCTAGGTAACGCCTTTAGCCGTTGGCTAGGTCGTTGCTTATTGCGTATGTTTGGTTGGACTCTTGAGGGCACCTTGCCCAATGAAAAGAAGATCATGGTGGCACTAGCGCCGCACACTTCTAATTGGGATTTCGTGGTTGCCATGCCAGCTATTATGGGCCTAGGCGTAAAAATCTCTTACCTAATGAAAAAAGAAGCTTTTTTCTGGCCTATGGCGGGTACCTGGAAATGGTTGGGCGGTATTCCTACCGATCGCTCCGCAGCTGGCGGCGTGGTAGAGCAGGTAGCCAGCTACTATGCCGAGCATGATAAATGTTGGGTAGCCATTACCCCCGAAGGTACACGCTCAAAGGTAGATAAGTGGAAAACAGGCTTTATTCGCATTGCCCATCGCTGTGAGGTTCCTGTTGTTGTGATTGGCTTTGATGGCCCCGGAAAGCGAATCGTGATTGATAAGAGCTACTACAGCCAAGGTAACTATGAGGCTGAAGCCGATGAGTTGCGAGATTACGTTAACGAGAAGTTTGTTGGTATTTCTCCGGAACACCAGTAGGTTCGTAAATCGGATAAAAGCCAAAGATTAAAAGGTATAAAATGAGCGAGAGCCAAGTAGCAAACACAGAGCAGGAGAGTGCGGACAAGCGCTTAATCTCTCCGGCCGCTCTTGAAAAGTTGCGCACAGTATTGGTTAGCTTGTTTTCGCAGGGCTTGTTCCATGAGGTGGGTATTCGCGATATCTGTACTCAAGCGAAGGTTAGTCCGAAAACTGTTTATAAGTACTTTGGTAATAAAGAGCAGCTACTGGCGGCCTGTGTAGAGCAAGATTTGCAGGATTTAGCGGATCTGACCGCAGAGAAAGTAGAGCAGGCCATATCTATACGGGATAAAGTTCGTGCTCAAGTTGATGTGATTTTGGGTTTTTATCAGCAAAGGCCAGAAGTTGCTCGCATGGTCTTCTTGAATATCCCTATCGCCTATTGGCTGCAAAGTGCATCTCCTGCGCATTTTCAGCACCGTCAAATTGGTCGTGATGTATATCGCCTGGCTTTGGAGCAAGGTTTGGTGCGGGGTGATTTGCGCGATGATGTTATTTCAGAAATGATCGCCGGTGGTATTAACCGTGTGATCAGCTGGTGCCTGTATGAAGGCAAAGCAGATCAGCTATCGGATTATGCTGAAGACTGCTTCACCTATATTTGGGCCGCTATTGAAGCTCAAAAGCCAGCTTAAGCTTAGAGCTTTTGCTGGGCCATTTTCTCCAATAGTTTTTGATATTTTTTAAGCGTTTTTAGTAAGCGAGCTTTTTGCTTATCGCTACTCAGCTTTAATAGGTCACTAAATAACTGGCGCTGCAATGGGCGATTAATGTCCGTTAACTGGCGTTTTTCCTCGGTCCAGTTTTCTCTTGGGTTATCAAATAAGGCCATTAATTTTGCTTGGCTATGTTCATCTCTTGGCGCTTCTAAGACAGCCCTAAATTGCTCTTGCCAGCGCAAGCGCTCAGTCAGCTCGATTTCAGCGCCCAGTTGAAACTCTTCAGACCACTGTTTAATTCTAGCTTTTTGTTCTGAACTGAGCTTGCCTAGATACTCTTTGGCTTGCTTTTCCATACCTTTGCGGCCGCGCTCGCGACGCTCTTCGGCGCTGCGATCGTTGAACTTTTCGCTAAGCTCTTCATTGTTTTCTTCGATCTGCTTGTATAACTGCTGTCTTTGCTTTTCATCTTGATCCAATGTGAGTTCGGCTAGTAAGGGGCCGCCTTTATGCAGTAGGCGCTTCCATGCTGATTGAGCCTCTTCTTCGAGCTTTAGAATTTGCTCTGGAGAGATTTCACCTTGCTCCAAGCTTTGTTGCAGGCTTGCCAGAATTTCTTGGTAGCGCGGCAGCTCTTCTTGCTGGTGCCAAACATGCCAGTCATCAATGGCTTCTGCTAACTTCTGCTGCTGCTCGCGATTTAAGTCGAGGTACTCTTCGATTTGGTTTTCCAACCACCAATCGGCTAATCGATATGCATATTGGCTGCTGCAAGCACTGAGTAGCAATATGCCGATAAGAAGTATAAGGCGACGATAGATGGCCATGGATTATCCTGTTCAGCTCTTGTTAAGTTTGGCGTTAGAAAGTAACATGCGGTTATACCCGCCATTGCATTAGACGATAAAAATTTCATTTAGTGCAATGTCCTTTGAGTTTTGTCGCTGCTTGATCGGGTCAGAATGCGGGTTTAACAGGCTGTTAGGCCGTTGTTTATTGGCTTTGGGGTAACGCAGTAAGCCTATAAACTAATAGAGCACTATAAAGAACACCATAAAGAACGCCATAAATATAAAACCACAATATAAAGCCACAACTTTTAAAAGCGCTGAATAAAAGCACTTTGAAATTGTATACAAAATGGCTAAAAGAAATTGGGTACAAGGCTTTTTGTCTAGGGGGACGATAAGTGAAAGCAGATATTCTTCCAAATTTGGAGGATGTTGAGCTCTTAGATCGAATGGAGCAAGCAGCTACAATACGAGTTAGCTTGTACGATAATCATGGCCACAAAATGGTATTTATGGCCGAGCACAACCGTCATGGTCAGCAGGCAATTGCCGCCAACAGCTTGACCTATATTCAGCAACTATTAGACAAGTTCGAGCTGCAGGCGAGTGACTGCGAATTCTATCGCTATGTCTTTTCTCCCGCCAGCGGGCCGATTCTGGGGCGTTTTTCCTTGAAGTTATCTGGCGAAAAGCCAGTCAGCTATTCAATGAAAATGTTGAGCCAAATCGAGCTAGATCATGTTTCGAAATTGCTGGAAGTGATTCCTCAAGGTGAGTTACGCCAAGCGGTGTAAGCGCCATTGTTTATGGCCAAACAAAGCCAGCGATAGCAAGCAGCACAGCAAGGCCAATAAATTGCCGAAACGTGCAAACGGTGTGCTGCCTTGCATTTGATAGATTTCGCCGCTTAGATGAGTCTGTTTAAATTGCTCGGCCTGCTTAAGTATTTTTCCATCAGGCCCCACAATCGCGGTGATTCCGGTGTTAGTTGCTCGCAATAAATAACGCTGATTCTCTAAAGCGCGCATTTGCGCTATTTGCATATGCTGCAAAGGCCCAATTGATTTACCAAACCAGGCATCGTTGCTGAGGGTAATCAAAACAGGGTGTTCATTATCTTTCGCGCGTGCCAGCTCGGGGTACACAATCTCATAACAAATTAATGGCGTAAGCTGAGTGCCAGCTTGCAAATGATTATTTAAACGGCTGTAATTTTCTGGGCCCGGTTTAATAATCGAGGTAGGCAGATTAAAAAAGCTAATCGTCCCGCGCAGCCATTCCTCTAAGGGCACATATTCCCCAAAGGGCACAAGCTTGCGCTTGTGGTAAGCACCATCACCCATGCCGAGTGCTACAGCGGAGTTATGATAGCGACCATTCTCACGTACCAAGCTGCCCGTAATAAATAAGGTTTGGCTAGCTTTCGCACGTTCCTCTACTAAATCGTAAACGGTTCTCGCTCGATGTAGCGGTAGTGGAATAGCGGCCTCTGGCCAGATAAGCCAATCGCTATCTTCCCAAAGCTCATCGCTTAAACTTAAGTAACGATCAATGGTGGTTTGCAGAAAATGCGGCTTCCACTTTAGCTCTTGTGGAATATTGGCTTGAATCATCGCGACTTTAATCTTGTCGCCTTGCGGCGCTGCCCATTGCAGGGTTTGAAGAGCTAAGCCCGCGAGCCAAGGCAGCAGCGCCAAGGCTAGATATTTTGCTTTGCGGCTTAGCCCTTGCTTCGCCAAACCTAAGGCAAGTGCTGCGGCCGAAAGAGCCAAAGCAAAGTCCAATAAGAAGACACCTCCGATAGGCGCCCAGCCGGCAAGTGATGTTGTGATCTGGCTGTAGCCCACATATAGCCAAGGAAAACCAGTAAACAGCCAGCTACGGCTCCATTCGCCTAAAACGTATACCGCTGCAAGCGCCAACACAAAGCTGGAATCACGCCGAGCGGTGCTACTAAATTTTTCTACGATACGCTGAAAAATAACAAAAGGTATACAGAACAAAAACGCTAAGGCGAGAACAAATATGCCGGTTAAGGCCCCAGCTAAGGGTGCCGATGACAGCCCAAAATCATGAATGCTGGTATACACCCACGAAGCGCCAATGCCAAACAAGCCGCTACCAAAAAAGAAGCTGTGCCAGCCTAGCGAATGCTGTTTATCGAGCAGCAGGCGAAACCATAGGCTTAAAGCGATAATGGCAATGGGCCAGATATCAAAAGGAGCCATTGCCAAAGGTAGGCTTGCACCGCAAGCAAGAGAAAATAAGTAGGGCAGCTTTTTCTGCTCGCGAAGCAGTTTCATCATTATGTATTATCCGCCGGCCAGCTTAACCGTATGACCTTGTTTTTCTAACTCGGCCTTAATGACTTCGCGTTGATCACCTTGAATCTCAATCACAAAATCTTTCACACTGCCGCCAGTGCCACAAAGTTGCTTCAAGCGTTTGGCTAGCTTTTTAAGTTCAGCCGCTTCCATTTGTAAACCGGTGACCAGGGTAACGCCTTTGCCCTTGCGACCTTTGGTTTCACGCATGATGCGAACAATGCCATCACCTTCAGGTGCGCTAGCAACTTCTTTCTCTTCTTTTACACGACCTTGATCGGTGGAATAAACGAGGCGGGAATTTTTACTCATGATGATCTTCTTTCTGATTTTGGCTGTGGTCACACGCTTGCAGCTGCTGCTGGGCGGCACCCATCACTATCATGGCTATACCGAGGGCAAACAATGATAAAGCTGGCATTGCGCTATCTCGCCAATAGGCTAGCAGCGGCGCAATAATCAGGCAGCATAACACCCCAACCGAGATCAGTTTTTCCGCTTGCTCTGGTAGCTTGCTATACCCCCCACAATTAGGGCAACTTACCGGCTCGCGGGCGAGTAATTGCTTGCGCCAGAGCTTATCGGCCTGCTCGGCTTTACTAAGCTTATGTTGGCAGTGTGGGCATTGCAGTGCTTTAAGGTTTAAAGGCACAGCGTGTTCCTTATAAAAAGCCCTATTGTATGAATTCCCTATGGCAATTCATAGCTTTAGGCGAGTTTGGCTGATACGCCAGAGTTTGGGTAGAATGAGCAGCTTAATGCTAGAAAGGAACAAATGGTGTCTGGGGCAAATCAAGTCGATGACAAGCAGGAGCCTGCGGCTGATAGTTTAAAGCTAAAGTTGCGCCGTATTATCTTTGGTACAGTCAGCCCGGAAGGTAAGGCCTTCGATATCGTGCTGATCTATGTCATCCTGCTCAGTGTGCTGGTGGTTATGCTGGATTCGGTAAGCTGGATTGGTGAAGCTTATCGAGAGGTGTTCTGGGGCTTAGAGTGGGCCTTTACTGCGATATTCACGCTTGAATATGTGGCGCGCTTATACTGCGCCAAAAGCCGCTGGGCTTATGCCAGTAGTTTTTATGGCATTGTTGATCTGCTCTCTATCCTACCGATGTACTTATCATTGATCAGTGGTGATGCAACCTATCTATTGATGATTCGTATCCTGCGTGTTTTACGGATTTTCCGAGTTCTCAAATTAGCTAACTATCTATCTGAAGCCAATGTGCTTATTCGGGCCTTATTGGCATCACGACAAAAGATCTTTGTTTTCTTTGCGACGGTACTGGTATTGGCAATGATGTTTGGCTCTTTGATGTACGTCGTCGAAGGCCCGGCCCATGGTTTTACATCGATTCCAAAGAGCATCTACTGGTGTATCGTTACAATTACCACGGTAGGCTACGGTGATATCACCCCACAAACAACGGCGGGGCAGATGGTGGCCGGTTTTGTAATGCTGACGGGTTATTCCATTATTGCGGTGCCGACGGGCATTCTAACGGCCGAGCTATCTCGCGAGATTCAAACTCACCGCGATCATCGCTTTTGTGAAGAGTGTGGCAAGGCTGGACATGAGCATGATTCGAAGCACTGTAAAGCTTGCGGGCATGAGTTGCCGCCGCCGGGGTAGATTGCTAACCGCACTTTTATAGAGGGCAGAGTTGTAAAGATGTGCAGATCTGAACGAGTATCATAGCCCTAGTTCTCTTTGCGAGGGACACAAAAAGCTGGGTCCATCCAAGTTCGCCTTCTCCTCCAAGTCGAAGACGCCCTAGCAAAGAGAACTAGGGCTATGACACTCTGCTTAGGGCTTTCTTATCGAGTATTGTAGAAGGTTTCTATGCTGCGCTGGCCTGCTCTGATAGTTCCTTTGAGTCATCACTCCCACCCAAACTCTTCATCTCCGGCCAATGCAATAAATGTATTTGCCCCTGATGATCTTCCGCCAAAGCCGTACAGGATTCCACCCAATCGCCGGTATTGTAGTACTCAATACCATTAATGGTTTTATGGGCCGCATGGTGGATATGACCACAGACAACCCCATCGTAACCCTGGCGACTGGCCGCATAAGCCACACCGTTCTCATATTCCTCAATATAGGTTTTTGCGCGCTTAATGCGTGATTTCAAAAAGCTCGCCAACGACCAATAACCAAGGCCCGACTTTTCACGCCAGCGGTTATAACAGCGATTAAGGAACATCAATAAATCGTAGCCCTTATCACCGATAAACTTTAACCAACGAGTAGCACGGGCCACACCATCAAATTGATCGCCGTGAATGACCAATAAACGACGGCCATCTTTGGTTGTGTGCACACAGCGGTTAACCAAGCGGATATTGTCTAAAGCATTATTGGCGTATTTGCGCAGAAACTCATCATGGTTGCCGGTGATATAGTGAATTGGCACACCTTGTTTAGAGAGCTTTAAAATACGGCGAATCAGGCGAGTGAAAGAACGCTGCCAATAAACGCCATTTTGCATACGCCAACCGTCCAAGATATCCCCCACCAAATACAGCTGCTCCGCCTGGTGATGCTTTAAAAAATTATTAAGCAACTCAGCCTTGCAATCTTTAGTACCAAGGTGGACATCCGAGATCCACAGAGTGCGCCACTGTACTGGGTTCATACTGGGGCTGTGTTTATTAATGGACATATTGCGGGCCCTTTTTGTTGCTTGACCAGCTGCTTGCTGGAAATCCATTTATTAGCTGGCAGCATGCTTTGGGATTATGACTGCACTGTGATGGAAATATGAACAGTTGATGACCGCTTAAAGCATATCTTTTGGGTTAACAGCCGCAATGGCCTGTGGAATAATTCAAACTAGAGAGATGTACCAAACAATAGACAGAACGAAAAACATAAAAAGCATATAAAAGGTATCAAGATGGTTGAAGTTGCTGGTAATTTTAGTGGTCAGTTTGCCCCATTGGCGGAGGCATTTGCCCAAAGCTTTAATCAACATGGTGATACCGGCGCGGCACTGGCGGTCTATTATCGCGGTGAATTACAGGCCGATTTATGGGGCGGCAAGCAGGATAAAAAAGATCAGCAAGATTGGCAGCAGGATACCTGCGTAAATATCTTCTCAGCTGGTAAAGCATTGGTAGCGGTTAGCGTATTGCAACAGCTTGAGCGCACCGGCCTAAGCCTAGATACGCCATTACAAGAAATCTGGCCCGAGTTTGAAAACTCAACCGTTACCATAAAGCACATCTTAAGCCACCGCTCTGGCTACAGCGCATTCAGCCAAACCATGGCCGATGAAAGCATCTATGATTGGCAGCAAGCAACAGCAGCTATCGCCCAGGATCAGCCTTGGTGGGAGCCAGGCCAAGATCAGGGTTATTCACCCATGCTGTTTGGTTGGTTAGGGGGCGAAATTAGCCGTCGCCTAGCTTCTGCTGAGCGCTTTAATGATGTGGTACAAAAAGATATCTCCAAACCGCTAGCTATTCGCGCAAGCTTTGGCTTGCCGGAAGATCAACAAACCCTGCTGGCCGATGTGCGCGGTTTAGCGCCTGCCCATGTGCCAAAAGATGCCGCCAAACTAATGGGCATATTTAAAGACGAGCCGGGCGGTGTTACCCAAAAAGCCTTTACTAATCCCATGTCTATCATGGTGGGCACCAACTCCCAAGCTTGGCGTCAAGCGCAAATACCTGGTGGTAATGCCACTAGCAATGCCCGCAGCATGGCTACCTTCTATCAAGCATTGTTAGAGCCAGGTCGCCTATTAAGCGAAGAATCGCTACTGGCCCTAAGGCAGCAGCATAGTCATAGTGATTGTGATCGCGTATTAAAAACCCCGCTGTCTTTTGGCTTGGGTTTTATGTTGAGCGATGAGCGTGACGAGTGCCGCTTTGGCCGTGAAGGTTTTGGTCACCCAGGTGCTGGCGGCTGCTTAGGTTTTGCAGATCCTAAATACGATATCGCCTTCTCTTACACCACCCGAGATATGGGGCAAAGCTTATTGATCGATCCACGGGCTATCCGCTTGATCGAAGCGGCTTATCAATGCCTGTAATCGAGTTCTCGCAGCCGCTATAATAGCGAGCGTTTTATACTTGAAGGTGAACAACATGAGTGGCAATGAACAAACCGCGCTAGAGTCGCAAGCAGAGCGCTTGGCCGAGCTGGAAGCAAGGCAAATTTACAGCGAAGACACCATTGCCCAACTCAATGATGTAGTGGCCCAGCAGGATAAAGAAATCGCAGCTTTGCAATTACAGCTGAGTCATTTGGCCAAAAAGATTGATGATATGCAGTATGCGGTAGAACAGGGCACTCCGGGCACAGTGACCCAGGAACGCCCGCCGCATTACTAAGCTTTGCCCAGCTCTATTTGCGCTGTTCTATACATTGCCCCTGGCCTCTAGAACCATATTGCTAGGGGTTTCATTAACCCTCTCTACTGAAGTGAAACCCGCATCGCGCAATACTTGGCTTAAGCGCTTCTCGCCAGCTTGAGCGCCAAGGGCGTAGCTCGCATCTTGAGCGATGGCAGTGGGCACACAAATAAGTGTCGAAAAGCCATAGAATATTGCACCTAGCGGATTACTGTTTTCTTGCAGGGTATCGCCGGCCAGCGGCTCAACCAACATAAAACTTCCATCATCTTTTAAACTGTTGCGAATATGTTGTGCGACGCCAACAGGATCACCCATATCGTGAAGGGCATCGAAGATACAGGCCAAATCAAAGTCCTTACCTTCAAAACTGCCTGCATCCGATACATGAAATTCCACATTGCTTAATCCCTCGTCACGTGCTTTTTGTCGCGCAATCTCAATGGAAGGTTCATGGAAGTCGTAGCCGATGATTGTACTTTGTGGAAATTGCTTAGCCATTAAAATAGTAGAAGAGCCATGGCCACAGCCAACATCAGCCACTCTAGCGCCGGCGGCCAGCTTGCCTTCCATACCTTGCAGTGAAGGAATCCAACTGCTAATTAAATTGGCCGCATAACCTGGGCGGAAAAAACGATCGGTTCCACAAAAGCAACAATTGCTGTGCTCGCCCCAAGGGCGTCCGCGGCCACTCTTAAAAACATCACTGGCGGTTTCATGGGTTTCATACTGAGCGACAATGCACTGAAAGAAACCTTGCAGGCAAGTAGGCTCACCTTCGTGAGCAAACAAGGCTGCTTGTTCTTGCGTTAAAAAATATTCGTTTGTACTGTCATTGTATTGGCAATAACCTTGGGCCGTATTGCAGGCTAGCCACTCTTGCAAGTAACGCTGATTGACGCCAGTAATATCCGATAGCTTTTCCAGTGTCGCCGGCCCTGCATTTTCCATCGCTTTATAAACACCTGCTTGATCGCCAAGAAATGCCATTAACACACCGATGGCACCGGCAATATCAGCAAAAACCTTGCCGGTGATTTCTTCACTTTGTTGGCTAGCTTGATCACTCATAATCTTCTCCAGAATTTCCCTGTGATTTTTATATGGAAAGGCGCTTTTATATGCTGTAGCTAAATTAGGAGGGCTTAAAACTATTTGAGGGCTATAAAAGTGGCCTCTAAAGCATTGGCTGTTAAAAGACGCAACTTGGTTTATAGTGCTCAGGGGGATTGAAAACCTAATAAAAAGATAATTTTTTTGTAATCTTAGTGCGTTTGGCGTCTAAGTTTTCAAAATGGTCGTGATCGGAATTGGCTCATGCCCCGAGGTAAGGAAAGGGTGCTCTATGGCAAGGAAATATGAGTTCGCAGAGTTTTGCTTAAACCAAGAGGACTTTTCTCTTAGTCGTTTAGGCAC
This sequence comes from uncultured Pseudoteredinibacter sp., assembly GCF_947502065.1. Taxonomy (GTDB): domain Bacteria; phylum Pseudomonadota; class Gammaproteobacteria; order Pseudomonadales; family Cellvibrionaceae; genus Pseudoteredinibacter. The sequence goes on along the minus strand of NZ_CANMYE010000014.1, from coordinate 49,041 downwards.
GCCCCTAGATATTAAACCTAAAGTCTTCGATTTGCTCCATCTACTGATTGAAAATCGCGAAAGAGTAATGACGCGTGAAGAGTTATTTGAACGCCTGTGGAAGGGGCGCGAGGTTTGTGACACCACCCTAAGCAACCACATTAAATCCGCCAGACAGCTGCTGGGTGACGACGGCCGCAAGCAAGCCTTTATTCGAACCATTCATGGCCGAGGCTACCAGTTTGTTGCTGAGCTAAAAGATCAGCAAGGCCCTCTTCAAGAGAGAGATCAGGCGGGTGAAAAGGAGAATGATCAGGAGAGTAAGCAGAAAGGTGAGCAGGGTGAAGTCCTGCAGGCTGAATCACATTCTCGAAAATTCCGATACGCCTACCTCATGGCGGCAGTTCTGTTTGGCATCATCGCCTTGCTGTTGTTTTTTATCCCTCTCCCTCGTCACGAGGAAAACTCAAAGACCGTAGATGGCGGGGAAATAAAAAGCATTGCCGTCTTGCCTGTAGCAATAGAAACCCCCAGCCTTTCTGTCGGTCAGCAGCTAAGCTCACTACCCCAACAAATTATCAGCGATCTAATTTACATCGATAAGCTTCACGTAAGATCATGGTCGCGCGTTAACTCGCCAAATATAAAACGCCTAAGCTTTGAAGAAAAAATAAAAACCCTGTCGGTAGATTACTTATTGATTTCTAACTTTCAAGAAAATGCAGGACGCTACGAGCTTAGCTTGGAGTTACTAAACACCCACAAACAAAAACTGTTATGGAAAAGGTCCACCGTCGCATTTAGCTGGCCCCAGCTCTTATCCCAACACGGCAGCATTGCAAGGGAAATGGTAGCGGCTCTAAAAATTGAACTGGGGGAAGAGGATCAACAGCAGCTAAGCTACATGAGCAGCATTAATCCGAAAAGTTACCAACACTATTTCGAAGCAATAAGCTTACCTTGGGATGAACACTCAAGCCGCAAGGCCCTATCGCTGCTACAAGAAAGCTTACGCTTAAACCCAGACTTCTCCTTGGCCTATGTAGCCCTCGCCACAAGAATGCGCCGCTTCGAACAATTCGTATTAGATGACGCCGGCATTGAAGGCAACCCCGAATCTTTTTTGTTACGGGCCATCGAACTCGATCAGCAATCAGTTGATGCCTTATTCCAGCTCGCCTTGATCTACGCAGAATCCAACCGATTAGAACAAGCCTTACAAATGGCCAGGAGTCTAAACCAAATAAACCCCAGCGACGCCAGCAGCCATTTTGCCCTAGGCTACGTTTGTCGCTACGCCGGAGCAATAGATTGCGCCCGCCAAGAACTAGAAGCCGCAGTTAAAATCGATCCGCACAACCCATTGTATCGCTCAGTCGTAGGACTCTATTCAGGCCTAGGGCAATACGAAAAAATCCCACCACTATTAGAAAACTACCGCCCAAGCGCCTTTGCCGATACCTGGGCAGGCATAGCAATGTACCGCCTTAACAAAATCCCCGAAGCCAGAGAAAGCTTACAAAAAGTGATCACACAACACGGCGGCCTATGGGGGCAAGTAGCTAAAATTCATTTAGCGCTCATAGATCAAGATCATCAAGCCGGCTTAGAGGCCATAGCCGAATTAGAAAAGAGCAAAGTATACGACGGCGAAACCAGCTACTACATGGCCGCCTACTATGGATTCTTTAACGCCCGAGAAAAAGCCTTCGCCAAACTAAACCAGGCAATCGAGCTGGGTTACTTTAACGTAGAATTTATTCGCAATAATATCGCGCTACAACAGTGGCAAGATGATCCAGAGTTTCTAGCTATTGTAGCTAAAGCCGAACAGCGTCAGGCGGAGTTTTTGAGATTCTATAAGCGGACAGAGAAATTGTAGGTATTAACTCAATAGAGTTGGCATCGCTAGAAAAGGGACATGGCTTTCAACAACTTGCTATGTATCGCTATTCATACTTTTAAATTTTTCAAGCAAACAAAATTTGATAATAGACAAGTAGTAGATTGTAGCCCCTGCCATAAAGGGTCGGGAGCCGTAGAGCGGCATGGACGCCGCGAAGTCGAGCGCCCTCGGATGGTTTAAGTGCGCTCCAGACCCTTTATGGCAGGGGCTGCAATCGGCCAGTGTAGTAGAGAGTACAAAAAATACTGATGTGGATTGGGGGGATAGTCGCTATAAGACAGCTAACGTAATTACTTACCCCCGCTGATCCTCAATCATGTTATAAACCTGCCGAATCTTCTCTTCCAAAATCGTACTCAAACGATAATTACCACGCGCCATCTTCTGAGCCAACTTAAGCTGATGCAAAGCCTTATCGTAAATACCATTCAACACAAAATATTCCGCACGCGCCTGATGAAGATTCAAAATATCCCCAGTCAGACCATGAATCTCCGCCAACAAATACCACACATAAGTATCGTGCGGCCGCTGACGCGAATGCTTAAGCAACAACTGCTCACCACGATGATACTGCCCAGATTCCATATACAGCTCCGCCAAACGAACCGTAACAGGATGATTATGCGGATTCTTCTTAAGCGCCAACCGTAAATCCATCAGCGCGCCATCATAATTACCGTTAGCGGCCATCAAATCAGCCTTAGCAATCAAATAGCTCACATGCTCCGGATTATCCTCCAGCAGAATATCCAACTGCTCCTGAGCTTTTTTAATCTCCTTCATATCAATAAGCGCAAGCAGCAGGCCATAACGACTGGCTTCAGACAAAAGACTATGGCCCTCCAGCTCACTCGCAAAAGACTTAGCCGCCCGACTGGGCGTCTCAGCAAGAGCCAGCCTTACCCGCGAACGCATCAAATGAAAATCAAGCGAAGGAGGCAAAGGGCGCTCAACATAACGACGAGCCCGGTTACGCGTATCCGCAACACGCTTCTCCGTCACCGGGTGAGTTAGCAAAAATTCCGGGGGACGACGACTAAACTGAGTAGCCTTCAGCATCTGCTCAAACATGGCCGGCGCCTGATAAGGATCCAAACCAGCAGCCGCCATAGTTTGAATACCAATACGATCAGCCTCCTGCTCATTTTGGCGACTAAAGCGCAACTTAGCATCAATAGCCGCTGCCTGAGTCGCCGAAAGCGCCGCCAAACCGGCATCGCCACTCGTAGTAGCGGCCAACACCAAACTGGTCATCAAAGCCGCTAACATAGGTAAAGTATTGCGCTGCTGCTGTTCCACCCCACGAGCAAAATGTCGCTGACTAAGGTGAGCTAACTCATGGGCTAAAACCGCACCCAACTGGCCCTCGCTCTGGGCATAAGCAAACAAACCCGTGTGCACACCCACCACACCACCAGGAACCGCAAAAGCGTTCAAAGTGGGGTTGTCCACCATAATGATATCCAACTGCTTATGGTGCAGCTCGCTGTGCTCGGCCAGCTTGCTCATCAGCTTCTCAGTGTAATCGGCTAATTGCGCATCGATAGAGGTAGGCACCTGAGCCCTAAAGGAGCGGGCCCAAGCCTGCCCAAGTTTATATTCCTGCTGAGGGGAGACAATGCCAGAAGTAGCATCGCCCAAACTTGGCAGCTTAATTTCCTTTTTTTGAGCGCTCAAAGGACTGGCGGCAAAGGCTAAGCTTAAGCTCAGTGTTAGGCAGGCCAGTGGCTTGCTGGATATACCCATAATACTCTCTTATCGATGGTTCGCGGCGGTAATTACAAAACAGCTACATTGTAGTTCCAATGTAGCCCTGCTGTGCTCACAATGTAGTCCTAATATAATCACAAATAACCGCGCTAAAACGGGTTCACGACTATAACATCTATCCTAGAGTGACACTGCTAAGAAAAGTTCGCGTTTCTAAATCAATGAAAAAAGAGTGTCCATAGGGGATAATGCTTGATATAACAGCGTACCCTTTGTATTGGAGTCGAAAAGCGTGGCTTATTCAGAATTTACCGAATTAAGCACCGAAGTGGATGCCAGAGGCCTAGATTGCCCCATGCCACTATTAAAAATGAAGCTGGCCCTGAACAATCTTGCCGTTGGTGAGTCTTTAGGGTTACTAGCCACCGACCCAGGTTCAATGCGCGATATTAAAGCCTTCGCCGATATTGCTGGCCATCAATTGCTATTGGCCGAGCAGCAGGGCGAGGACTATTGTTATGTGATTCAAAAATCCTAGGGCTGCCATAATGGCAAAAGCGCTAGGAGTGTTATGAGAAGCTTATGATTCGTATTTTTCAAAATTGGATGGAGCGATACCTAGCCAGCGAAGAGGCGGTATTGCTACTTATCATCTTAGGCTTGGGCCTAGTCGTGGTCGTCACCATGGGTGGCATCTTAGCCCCTATGATCGCCAGCCTGATTATCGCCTTCTTATTGCAAGGCGTGGTGCAGCGCTTAACCGCTTGGGGCTTGCCCCATATCATGGCCGTTAATATCGCCTTTTTATTATTGGTTGGCTTACTGCTTACCGGCATCTTTGTCTTGTTCCCGCTAATCTGGCATCAAACGGCCACCTTATTCTCTGAGGTGCCGGGCATGCTGGCCGATTGGCAAAAGATCATGTTGGCCCTGCCAGAAAAGTACCCGCAATTTATCAGTGAAGAGCAGGTTTCCCAGATCGTTGCCGCCATGGGCAGCAAATTGGGTGGCTTAGGGCAAAGTGTCTTGTCCTTCTCCCTGGCCAAAGCCCCAGTGCTGATCGCTATCTTGGTGTACTTGGTGTTGGTACCTATTTTGGTGTTCTTCTTTTTGAAAGATGCCGGCGAAATCCGCGCTTGGATGTCTTCATTTTTGCCCCGCAAGCGCCCGGTAATGAGCCGCATTTGGCATGAGATGAATATCCAGGTGGCCAATTATGTGCGCGGTAAAGTTATCGAGATTTTGATCGTAGGTGGCGTAAGCTTTGTTTGCTTCCAGTTCCTGGGCCTAAACTATGCGCTATTGCTTGCTGTGGGGGTGGGCTTATCGGTATTGGTACCTTATATAGGTGCTGCGGTAATTACCCTGCCGGTCGCGATGATTGGCTTTTTGCAGTGGGGCTGGAGCAGCGAGTTCTATTACTTGATGATCGCCTACGGCATTATTCAAGCTCTTGATGGCAATGCCTTAGTGCCTTTGCTATTTTCTGAAGCTGTAAACCTACACCCTGTGGCTATTATCTTGGCCGTATTGGTATTTGGTGGCATTTGGGGCTTCTGGGGCGTGTTTTTTGCCATCCCATTAGCGACCTTAATCAAAGCCGTTTTGAATGCCTGGCCAGTGGCCAATGCCGAGCAGGCTGAGCAACTAGAAGAGTAGTCTTGTAGTTTGTTTACACGGTGGTCTTGGCCTTTCTGGACGAGGCTGCAGGTTTTTTGGACAGTTTTGTTCAGATATGTTGTCTAATCTTTAAAAAATCGTTCGATTTTTGTAGTATTGCTACATTAAATTTGCTGAGCGCACAAAAAACCAAGTTTGTGCGCCAAATTTTAGGCTATTCGCTGCATAATTCACCAAGCAACGATTAAATTATTGCCTATACTCAGTTCACCTCGACATATATTGCCCAAAAGGCCAAGGGAGACCTAGATGCAAGAAGATATCGACGCCCTCGAAACCAAAGAGTGGCTGGATGCTTTGCATTCCGTAATTCGTCATGGCGGTAAAGATCGTGCCGCGTTCTTATTACGGCAGCTCGCCGAACGTGCTGGCGAGCACGACGTTAAATTGCCTCACGCTATCGTAACCCCTTATCGCAATACCATATCGCCGGCCAAAGAAAAGCGCATGCCGGGCGATCTATTTATGGAGCGTCGAATTCGCTCTTTGATTCGCTGGAATGCGATGGCGATGGTAATGCGTGCGAACGATAATGATGAGGGCCTGGGCGGTCATATCTCTTCATTTGCATCAGCAGCTACCCTGTACGATGTTGGTTTTAACTACTTTTTCCACGGCGGCGATGGCGAAGAAGAGGGCGATCTTATTTACTTCCAGGGCCACTCGGCGCCAGGTATGTATGCCCGCTCTTATTTAGAAGGTCGATTCAACGAAGATCAGCTGGATAACTTCCGCCGTGAAGTGGATGGCGCTGGCTTATCCTCTTATCCACACCCATGGTTGATGCCGGATTACTGGCAGTTCCCTACCGTATCCATGGGGCTAGGTCCTATTCAAGCGATTTACCAAGCGCATATTATGCGTTACCTATCGGCGCGTGATTTGTCACCACGTGGCAACCGTAAGGTTTGGGCATTCTTGGGCGACGGTGAAACCGATGAGCCAGAATCTCTAGGTGCAATTTCCCTAGCCGGTCGCGAGAAGTTAGAAAACTTAATTTTTGTGATCAACTGTAACCTGCAGCGCCTAGATGGCCCAGTGCGTGGTAACGGTAAAATTATTCAAGAGCTCGAAGGTGTCTTCCGTGGTGCTGGCTGGAACGTGATCAAAGTTGTTTGGGGTCGCCTCTGGGATCAGCTGCTGGAAAAAGATACTTCGGGCTTGTTGCAAAAGCGTATGGATGAAGTTTGCGACGGTGAGTTGCAAAACTATAAAGCCAATGGTGGCGCATACACTCGTGAGCACTTCTTTGGTAAATACCCAGAGCTGCTAGAGCTGGTAAAAGATTTGTCGGACGACGACATTATGAATCTTAACCGCGGTGGCCACGATCCATTTAAAGTGTACGCAGCTTATAAACAAGCGGTAGAACACAAGGGACAGCCAACGGTAATTTTGGCGCAAACCGTAAAAGGTTACGGTATGGGTGCCGCCGGTGAAGCGGCGAACGAAACCCACTCGGTGAAAAAACTGGATATCGAAAGCTTGAAGCGCTTCCGCGATCGCTTTGGTATTCCAATTTCCGATGAAGAATTAAAACACGTTCCTTACTATCGCCCAGCGCCAGATTCACCAGAAATGGTATACATGCGTAAGCGTCGTGAAGAATTAGGTGGCCAGCTACCGAAGCGTCGCCCAACGTTTGAAGGTTTGGATATTCCAAGCTTGGATGCCTTTAAAGCACAGTTAAAAGGCACGGGTGAGCGTCAAATCTCTACCACCATGGCTTTCGTTCGTATTTTGTCGGCACTGGTAAAAGACAAAAATATGGGCGAGCGCGTAGTGCCGATTGTTCCCGATGAAGCACGTACCTTTGGTATGGAAGGTATGTTCCGTCAGTTAGGCATTTATTCTTCGGCCGGTCAAAAATATACCCCGCACGATCACGATCAGATCATGTACTACAAGGAAGACAAAAAAGGTCAGATCCTTGAAGAAGGTATTAACGAAGCCGGCGCGATGTCGGGCTGGATTGCAGCAGCAACCGCCTACAGCAATAGCAACTGCCCAATGGTGCCGTTCTATGTTTTCTACTCTATGTTTGGTTTCCAACGTATTGGCGACTTGGCATGGGCAGCGGGTGACTCCCAAGCGCGCGGTTTCCTAATTGGTGCCACCGCTGGCCGTACAACCCTAAACGGTGAAGGCTTGCAGCACCAAGATGGTCACTCCTTAGTGTTGGCGAACACCATTCCAAACTGTAAGAGTTACGATCCGGCTTACTCTTTTGAATTGGCAGTCATTATTCAAGATGGCTTGAAGCGCATGTTTGCTGATAAAGAAAACTGCTTCTACTACATCACCACCATGAACGAAAACTACGTTCACCCAGATATGCCAGTGGGCGCCGAAGAAGGCATCATTAAAGGCGGCTATCTATTAAGTGAAGGTAAGTTGCCAAAAGGTAAAAAACAAAAACCACGCGTACAGCTAATGGGTGCGGGTTCTATCTTGGGCGAAGTTCGCGAAGCGGCGGTATTGCTAAAAGATGACTTCGGTGTAGAAGCCGATATCTGGAGCTTAACCAGCATCAACGAACTAACCCGCGATGGCCAAGCGGCCGAGCGTTGGAACATGTTGCACCCTGAGGAAGAGCCTAAGTTGCCGTACTTAACTCAGCAGCTTAAGGATCGTCAGGGCCCTGTTATCGTTGCAACCGATTACCTAAAAACTTACGCCGAGCAATTGCGCGGCTATATTCCTGGTGATTACAAAGTACTGGGAACCGAAGGTTTTGGTCGCAGTGATACGCGTGCGAAGTTGCGTCACTTCTTTGAGGTGGATCGTTATTTTGTCACTGTAGCTGCACTTAAATCATTAGCTGATCGTGGCGAGTTGGACATCAAGCTGGTTTCCAAAGCGATTAAAAAATACGGCATCGACCCTAATAAAGTCGACCCGTGCTTAGTTTAAGGAGGTGTGGATATGAGTATTGAAACTTTATCCGTACCTGACTTGGGCGGAGCCAGCGACGTAGAAGTCATTGAGGTTTGTGTTGCGGTAGGTGACGAGCTAGAGCTTGAGCAATCTATCGTAGTGCTAGAAACCGATAAAGCCACCATGGAAGTGCCTTGCACCAAAGCCGGTAAAGTAACGGCTGTGCATATCAGCGAAGGTGGTAAATTAAATGAAGGCGATGCTTTAGTTGATATCGAAGTGGTTGCTTCTGAATCGGCGCCTGTTGAAGAAAAAGCGGCAGCACCAGCCGTTGAAGAAGTCGTTGTTGCAGATAAAGCCGCAGAGAAAGTTGCTGAGCCAGCTGTCGAAACTGCGGCGACAGAAACTGAAATTGATATCATCGTGCCCGATCTTGGTGGCGCAGAAGATGTTGATGTTATCGAAGTTTGCGTGGCAGCCGGTGATGAAGTTGCCGAAGGCGATTCCATTATTGTTTTGGAAACCGACAAAGCCTCGATGGAAATTCCTGCTGAGCATGCCGGTACCATCGTATCTTTGGATGTTAGCGAAGGCGGTAAGATAAACAAGGGACAGAGCATTGGTCGCATTAAGGCTGTAGTGGCTGCGGCACCTGTGGCTGCTGCCTCTCAAGCTACTGATCCCAAAGCCGAGCCAGCTACAGCGGCACCAGCACCTGCTGCAGAAAGCTCTGGCGAAGCAAAACTAGCACCGCCGCCAGCAACAGTAGCCACTATTGAGCCTGGCCCTGAAACGGCATTTTATGCAGGCCCTGCAGTGCGCCAGTTGGCACGACAGTTGGGTGTAGAGCTTTCTGAAATAAAAGCCAGTGGCCCACGCGGGCGTTTAAGCAAAGAAGATGTTCGCAATCACGCCAAGACGATTATCGAAGATGTTAAATCCGGCAAGTTGTCATCCGGTGCGGGTATTCCAGAAATCCCTCACGTTGATCACAGCCAGTTTGGCCCGATAAGTATTGAGCCGCTGAGTAAAATTGCAAAAATTACGGCCCAGAACATGAGCCGTAACTGGCTGAACGTTCCCCATGTAACGCAGTTTGACGATGCCGATATCACCGAGCTAGAAGCTTTCCGTAAAAGCATGAAAGCCGAAGCCGAAAAGCGTGGCAGCAAATTAACACCGCTACCGTTTTTAATTAAAGCCGTAGCCGCCACCTTGCGCGCCGAGCCAAGCTTTAATGTTTCTTTGCACAGCGATGGCGAAAATATCGTGCGCAAAGATTATGTGCATATTGGTATTGCAGCCGATACACCGCGAGGTTTATTGGTGCCGGTATTACGCGATGTGGATAAAAAAGGCCTATGGCAAATTGCTGATGAAGTAAACGAGCTAATTGGCAAAGCCCGCGATGGCAAATTAATGCCAAAAGATATGCAAGGCGCTTGCTTTACCATTTCAAGCTTAGGTGCCATGGGCGGTAAAGGTTTTACCCCAATCGTCAACGCACCGGAAGTGGCTATCATGGGAGTATCAAAAGCTTCTATCCAACCAGTGTGGGATGGCAAAGAGTTCCAGCCAAGGCAAATGCTACCGCTGTCACTCAGCTACGATCACCGCGCCATCAACGGCGCCGATTGCGGCCGCTTCTTCACAAACCTAGTAGCCACGCTAAGCGATATCCGCCGCTTATTACTCTAGTTAGCGAAGTAGCTAGTTGCTCTAGCTTGTCTTAATGGCTAGCTAGAACAACAGCAAAGCGATTAAAGATTTTCTCTCTCTTTAACACCTTCCAAACCAGGCCCCGGCCTGGTTTTTTTATAGCCATCAAATTCGCGGCCTAACCCGGGGTCAGATCCCAAGGGATCTGACCCCACATCGAAGCCAAGATCCCAAAGCTACAACCACCCCAAAAACACCCACCCAAAAAAAACGCCTTAAAGAACAACAAAAGCAGAACCCAAATACCCACACACCCGGGGTCAGATCCCTCGGGATCTGACCCCATCTCGAAGCCGAGATCCCAAAGCTACAACCACACCAAAAACACCACCAAAAACACAACGCCATAAACCAAATTACCCAAGCTCAAAATCACAAACCACCCACTTGGCTGATACCTACCATCAAACAAATCACCAAACTAAAACAAACCTCAAAAAAAGAGAAAACACCATGCCTAGCAAACAAAGACCCCAAATAATCCCACTACACGTCATTCAGTGCTCAGACAAAAGCAAAGCCATCTTCCCCTACAAAACCATTAACTTCGCCTTCATAAAATATGGCCTAGCCAAACAAAAAGCAGAAATCAAAACCTAAAACCAAAACGGGGTCAGAACGGGGTCAGATCCCTAGGGATCTGACCCCATATCGAAGCCGAGAACTAAAGCTCAAATCCAACCCCCAAAGGTAACTCCAAAATGCCAAGACAGCCCCGCCAAACCACCCCAGGCATTCCCCTCCATATCGTCCAGCGCGGCTGCAATCGGCAACAAGTTTTCCACGACGAGCAAGACCACGTAAAATACCTAAGCCTACTAAGAACAAAGTCCAGCCATTACAAAGTAAGCATCCACGTTTGGGTGTTCATGAGTAATCACATCCATCTACTCTGTACAGCAGAGCAATCAAACGCCCCCTCAAAAATGATGCAAACCCTAAGCATTGCCTACAGCAACTACTACAACAAAAAATACCAGCGCAGTGGCACACTTTGGCAAGGCCGCTACCGCTCAAAGCAAATTACTCACGATAGTTACCTGTTGTGTGCTTATCGTTACGTAGAGCTAAACCCCGTCCGAGCTGGCTTAGTTAACCACCCTAGCCAATACAAATGGTCCAGCTACAACTGCAATGCATTTGGCAAAAGTGACAATCTTACAACAGCTCATTCCATATATGATTCTTTAGGAAATACCAAAGAACAAAAACAAACCAACTACCAAAACCTCTTCCAAGAAGCGTTAAACCCCAAACAAATCCAATCAATCCGAACCACCTAACACTCGGGGTCAGATCCCAAGGGATCTGACCCCACGTCGAAGCCGTGATCTAAAATTCAAAGCCAGTACTAAAACGAATCCACAGCTCCTCCATAGAAAACAGCAAGGCCACAACCGTCGTGCCCACACCCGGGGTCAGATCCCACGGGATCTGACCCCTTACGCCCCAAATCTAGCCACCAAAATTGATCAATTTCAGCCATTGGGCTTTGGCCCACGAAATGTTAAATTAAACAGCAATAATAGAGGCCTAACCTCTACCGTGCTATGCAGGACGCAGTAACTCGCTAACAGGGTGTAAGGAATAGCGAGAGTCCATTAAATAACCAACATAAAACAAAGGATTGAAAAATGTCTGCAGATCTGAATATCGTCATCATGGCTGGTGGCTCGGGTACTCGCATGTGGCCTATGTCCCGCACGGCCTATCCGAAGCAGTTTCTAAACCTCAATAGCGACAGCAGCATGCTGCAAGAAACCGTGCAGCGCCTTGAGGGCTTGGCCGATCACCAAACCACCATTATTACCAACGAAGAACACCGCTTTTTGGTAGCCGAGCACTTACGCCAGTTAGATACCAAAGCCGAAATCTTATTAGAGCCCATTGGCCGCAACACCGCCCCAGCCATTGCCTTGGCAGCCTTTAGAGCTCAACAGAAAGGTGAGGGCAGCCAGCTTTTATTGGTATTGGCGGCCGATCATGTCATAGAAAACACTCAAGAGTTCCAGCGCGTCGTACAACAGGCTTTACCCATTGCCCGCGATGGCAAGCTAGTCACCTTCGGCATCGTACCCGATAGCCCCGCTACAGGTTATGGCTATATTCGCCAAGGCGAAGCCCAAGCCGATGCCTTTAAGGTAGATGCCTTCGTAGAAAAACCAGATTTAGCCACCGCAGAAAGCTACCTAGCCAGTGGTGAATACTTATGGAATAGCGGTATGTTCCTATTCCGCGCTGATCGTTATCTAGAAGAGCTAAAAGAATATCGCCCGGATATATTCCAAGCCTGCGAGCAAGCCTCTCAAAACCTTGCTGCCGATTTAGACTTCTTAAGAATCAACAAGGAAGCCTTCGAAGCCTGCCCAGACGATTCCATCGACTACGCAGTAATGGAAAAAACCGATCAAGCGGTAGTATTACCATTGGATGCTGGTTGGAGCGATGTCGGCAGCTGGTCGGCCCTATGGGATATCAAAGAAAAAGATGCTGATGGCAATGTTCACCAAGGCGACGTGATAGATAAAGACAGTCACAATAACTTTGTTATCGCTCAAGAAAAATTAATCGCCACCATCGGTGTAGATGACTTAGTCATCGTGGATACCAAAGATGCTGTGTTAGTCGCTGATCGCAGCCGAGTGCAAGAAGTAAAAGATATTGTTAGCACACTAAAAAAAGAAGGCCGCAGCGAACATGTGCAGCACCGCGAAGTGTATCGCCCATGGGGCAAATACGATTCCATCGACGCAGGCGAGCGCTACCAAGTAAAACGTATTACCGTAAACCCAGGTGCAAAACTTAGCTTGCAAAAACATCACCACCGCGCCGAGCATTGGATCGTGGTTAGTGGTACAGCCAAGGTAACCAACGGCGACAACACACTACTACTCAGCGAAAACGAATCCACCTACATCCCAATCGGTGTAATACACTGCCTTGAAAACCCAGGTATGATTCCCCTAGAAATGATTGAAGTACAATCGGGCTCATACCTAGGCGAAGATGATATCGTACGCTTACAAGACGACTACGGCAGAACAAAAGAATAAAAGGCAAGCAAAGTCGGGGTCAGACCCTCATAGGGTCTGACCCCACCTCGAAGCCAAAAAACCAAAACAAGGCAAGGGAACAAAATGCCAGCAGCAAAAATAGGCCAGTTTAAAAACAGCTTCACCAACACCACCACCGGGGTCAGACCCCCACGGGGTCTGACCCCACTCTACCTACTGGCACTAACCCTAGTCACCCTACTAACCACCCCAATAACAACCCCAAAATCCCAAGCGGCCGAATACGGCGTAATCACCGCCAACTTCGTCAAAGTTCGCCAAGGCCCAGGCTCTGATTACCCCGGCATTAGCCAGCTAAATAAAGGCCATGTAGTCACTCGCTTACGCGTACAAGGAGAGTGGACAGAAGTCAGTTTTATCAATAAAAACCTACCCAAGGGCAAACAACAACGCACTGGCTGGATGTCATCACGCTATATTAAAGTAGACCCAGTATCGAACCGCCCAAAAAGAAATAAAAAAACCAACGCTGCAGAATTCACCGCGTTAGTACAGCCTCACCCCATAGGTGAAGGCGTACCACATCAAGTGAAAACTAAATCGCTAAAAGTGCGCAGCGGCCCCAGCACCAAACACATCCGCCTAAGCGCCATACCATTTGAGCACCCAGTAATGGTGTATAACAAAGATAACGGCTGGGCCAGAATAACCACCATAGATCCAAACAACGATGGCAAACGCCTACACGGTTGGGTAGCTGCCCACTTCCTAAAAAAAGACTGGGCCACAATAAACGCCCTAGCAAAAACAAAGGTAAAACCTCAACCAATCCGGGGTCAGAACCCCAAGGGTTCCGACCCCAAATCCGCCACCAAGCCAACAAACACCCAGGGTCATAACCTAAACGGTTCTAACCCTAAAACCGGCATCCAAACCGCAGCAACCACAAAAGCAGCAGCCCAAACCCAGGGTCAGAACCCAATCGGTTCTGACCCTAATGCCGGCACCCAAACCGCAGCAAGCACAAAAGCAGCAGCCCAAACCCAGGGTCAGAACCCAATCGGTTCTGACCCTAATACCGGCACCCAAACCGCAGCAAACACAAAAGCAGAAGCCCAAACCCAGGGTCAGAACCCAATCGGTTCTGACCCTAATACCGGCACCCAAATAACAGCAAGCACAAAAACAGCAGCGAGGCCCAACCAGCCCGCTAACAAAACCCCATGGCCAGAAGAAAACCCAGATAACCTCGTCAGCAACCACCCAATGCAAAAACAAAGCGCAAAAACCGAGCCGCCAACGTCCACAACACCAAGCTTTAAAGATCGCCTGGCTGGCAATGCTTCCCTTGCTGAGCCCGAACAAGCAAAACCAAGCAGCGCTACAACAAGAAAAAGACAATCAAACCCAACAGGCCAACCCGTTCTGCTAACCCTAGAAAAAGAACTACTAGCCTGCCAACGCACCGACGATAAAGAAGTAAAAGCTTGCGAACTAACCATGCGCTTCGCATTACAGGGCGAGCCAGATATCACCCGTGCAAAAGTGCGCTGCGAAGCTGATCTGCTAGTAGGCATGGCCGAAGGCGATCCAGTACGCTACCCACTAAATCAAGAGCAAATTTACAAAGTAGAACAAGAGTCCAATAGCCACCAAATGGTAACCACCCTAGAAGCCAGCGGCGGCGACTATAACATCCGCACCGTAGATCTACTTTCACACCGCTGCGCAGTAACCGCCTTCGGCCGCAGCAAAAAGAACTAAACCAAAAAGGGGTCAGAACCCAAGGGTTCTGACCCCACCTCGAAGCCGAGATCCCAAATGCCCTAACCATAGCGCCCAAACCCAACCCGGGGTCAGAACCCAAAAGGTTCTGACCCCAAATCGAAGCCGAGATCCAAAATCCCCAGCCACCCCATCAAACACCAAAAACCCTAACTCAATCCCCGACGCTTCCTCTTCCCTTGATTCGGAAAATAATAAACAATCAACCCAAGCGCCAATACCACCATAAACGTCCCAGCATTCGCCGGCATCTGCAAGTTAAAATCCACCGTAGCATGAATCCCCATCGCTAAAACCGCCATGGCCACTCCAAAACCAATTCCTCGCAGCAATCGATCCCCACGCCGCATCTGCGTCGCCAAGCCCAAATAAAAAACCACCATACAAAGCAACAGCAAAGGCAAAAAGCCAATCAAACCAAATTCCAACATAAACTGCAGATAATCATTATGCGCTAAATTATAAAAAGAGCGCCCTGTCTCATAGGTACGATATTCCGGAAAGGCCGTATAAAAACTACCGCCCCCCAAACCCGTCACATAAACCTTATCAAGTAAAGGGGCTGCATTTTTAACGACATCATCACGAGTTTCCTTTTCACTCGCAGTAGCTTCTAAACGTTGAGCAACTTTATCTACCCCAAAAAAAGTACCCACCACAGCAATATCAATAATTACCAAGCTGGCCAGTAAAACAAACAAACCTTTCCATGAGCCTTTATTCTTTACCCGCTTATTAAAACGCCCAAGAATCAAAGCCAGCGGGCTAATAATCATCAAGCTCGCAAAAAAGGAGGTATTACCCATGCGCGAATGGGTCATAACAAGGCCAGCAACAATCATCACCAGGCTTAAACGCAAAATAATTTTGCGACTTAAAATCGCCTGCATCCAACGCCGGCCATGCTCTCGAATACTTTTAGCCGGCGTACTGGCCAAGGTAGATATCATCAAACCAATACCTATCGAGCTGCACATCACTAAATAACCCGCTTGGCTATTGCGATTCACAAAAGTACCGGTATTAACCCCAAAGTAAGTATCCTTCGGAACAAAAAATAAATACTCAATACCGCTTAAATTCATAAAGCTGCCATACAAGGCTTGAAACAGCGCACTAAGCACCAACACCCAGGCACAAGCTTTAATTCGCTCTGTACTATTGATTAGCAAAAAACACAGCAAGAATATTAATATATAAGCCAGCGCAAGCATGCTGCTTAAATAGGCCGAAAAGGTATCAATATTGGCTTGTATACTTAAATACAACTGCCAGCTAAAACTTAGCCCCAGCAGTAAAAAGGCGGGCCAGGCTACCCTAAGTGGCTTAGGTACTTGCAAGGCATGAACAATATAAAAACGAATAACAAAGGCGCTAAGAACATATACCCAAATGCACAGCAACATGCTCGCCCAAATACGTTTGCTGGCTAAGGGTAGGGGCATCCAGGCGAGTAAGCCCAAGAACCAATAATAATATCTATTAACAATGGCATTACCTGATTGCGATAGCAGGGTGCTCATACATCATCCATAAAGTTATTTTTATAAAGGCAGGGTGTTGCAGACAAAAATAAAGCGCCGCAAAGGGCGCTTTATTATGTAATGTATGTTTACGTTAAGCCGTAAACACAAAGCTTAGGCAGGGCTGGCACCACCGCCGCCGCCGCCGCCACCACCGCCGCCGGCACCACCAGAACCACCGGCGCCACCAGCACCGCCTGCTCCAGCATTACCAGTTCCTGCGTTACCGGTATTTCCGGTATTGCCCGTATTACCAGTGTTGCCGGTATCACCGGTATTCCCAGTATTACCTGAGTCACCAGCATTACCTTGCTGGCCACCAGCCGCCGTCGCACCGGTTACTTGGCCTGCAACCGTTGGGTTGGCAGCAATCGCGGCCTGAACAAAGTTAGTGTTGTTGCCAGGTTGCGCTTGAGTTGCACCCTGTACAATATTATTTGCCACTTGTGGGGCCGCTGTTACCGCTGCGCCAACAATCGCTTCAGCTGCGGTAGGTGCTGCGGTTACTGCTGCATTGGTAATAGCTTGTGCATTATTAGGCGCCGCACTAACTGCAGCTGAGGCAATCACCGCCGCCTGGGCTGGCACTGCAGCGATAGCCGCTTGGGTAATGCTTACAGCCGCCGCCGGGTTAGCCGCTACAGCCGCTGCTACAGCGGCAGCTACTTGTGAGGCATCATTGGCCGCAATAACGGCTACGGCTTCTTCGGCAGTCATGCCGTCAGCAATAGCATTTGCCAGTACATCGGCAATAGGAACATTATTGGATAAATCGGATGCTACATCGGCATTGGCCATTAAAGGCAATAGCAATGATAACAGCAGGGGCGATACGCCCTTTCTGAATAAACTAGGCATTGAGGTTTCTCCTTGAATGCGTTCAATCGCTTTTTCTTCCATTGCAGCTTCAATGCTGTTTTGCGCCGTGTTGCCTAGGTTGCTTAAGTGCTTTGGATACCTCTAGTACTGTCAGCCGTACATCTTCTAAGGAAGCATTAACAATCGCAAATGGCGCTGCAATCTAAGACCACTTAAAATTCTAACAAAGCTAATGAACTTAGGTAAATAAAATTTCCTAAAAAAACGACTAACGCGACAAAACTTAAGTGCCTGTCGTATAAGCTAACTGATAGGAATGTTTAGTTTTAAAGTCTTATTTCGAGCTAACCCTGAAAAAACGACAAATACTCTGGCTCTAAAGTTTATATAACTCCTAAAAATACAAACCTTATTAAATCCCTTTGGTTATTATAAAAATGCCTGCAAATTCCTTAATCTTATAAAAACCGAGTTGTCCAGCCAGTTATCGACATTTTGTCGCTTAAAACACCAAAAACCACAAAATCGTGATTCAGCTCACATTAATAATGTTGCTCGCATCAACTTAATTACTTAGACTGCTCGCCAATTCTTAAGGATTTATAGTTAAAAAGTAATAAAGTTAAATCCGTAAAAAAAATTACATAGTGGCAAGATAAGATTCTGCCAGCTAAGTATTTGGGATCAAATTTATTAGGTTCAACATAAAGAACCAGGGAGATTTCTAAGACGGAGTTTGGAAAAGGCCAAGGGAAATAGGGTGTTCTCGCAGTTAAAAGGGTAGATTAGCGCGCCAAAAAGAGTGAGCTAAAGGGAGGCCAGAAACTGCTGGGTTGGCTTTACAAGCGGCGGTCGGTATGAAGTTCACCGGGACGGTGATTTACTGACATAACGCTGCGGTAAACAGTGGTATTAAGCCGCGCTAAGCCAACCAACTATTCCAATCAATCGAAGCTATTAGCTCTAGCGAAAGAATAAGAGTAAGCCTTCGATAAACATAAAGCCCCCAAACCAATGAAATAAACAAGAGTGCCTTAAAGGTGATTAGCGCTCATGTTTGATGCATTTTTTTGTCTGTTTTTATATATGCCAGCATTTATAAAAACGGCCAATTGCAAGATCAGTAGGTTATAAGCGTAGAAGTAAATAGATGTAAGAGGCTGCACAGACGGCTGACATAAATCCAGGATGTAACGGATTAATAGGAATGTGACAACGCTCGGAGCGGATCATGGAGTCACAGGGAAATCACGCCGCCAATATGGCAGGCGAGCATATAGCAAACAACAACATACAGCAGGCAGGGTTAAACGAGCCGGCATTTGGCGCCGCCGTAAATTCTGAAGCTATTCAGCAGGCAATATTGCCCCAGGCAGGGGTAGATGTGCCTCAAGGCCGGCGCCT
Source organism: uncultured Pseudoteredinibacter sp. (assembly GCF_947502065.1). Taxonomy (GTDB): domain Bacteria; phylum Pseudomonadota; class Gammaproteobacteria; order Pseudomonadales; family Cellvibrionaceae; genus Pseudoteredinibacter. The sequence continues at coordinate 30,622 of NZ_CANMYE010000014.1, read as the reverse complement.
GCTAAAAAACAATCAAAACCTAGTGGCATTTTTACAACTGGCCTGCGATATCGCTTGGGTAGTTGCCAGCCTTTGCACGCTTGCCTATATAAAGATGGGTGCTATCAGCTCTGACTATCGTGTGCTTGCGGTGCTCAGTGCCTTTGCCATTGCCTTTGTATATAGCAGCCAAGGCATACACCGCCGATCGACAGGGCACTTTAATAGTGTGCTGCGCATTAGTATTGCATGGGCTACTACAGTCGCTTTGTTGGCAGTGCTGGGTTTTATTACCAAAACCAGCGTCACCTATTCGCGCGAAGTTTTATTAGTGTGGTTTGCAACAGCATGGGCAGGCCAAATAGCTGCTTACTTTGCCTTCCATTATTTAACGCGTATGTATCGCGCTCACCATTCCCACTCTATACCCACATTAGTTATCGGTAGCGGAGCAATCGCCCAGCAATTAGTAAACAGCCTAAACCGCAACCCATGGGTGCGCGATAATGTAGTGGCTACAATTAAAGTAGAGGGCGAGCCGGATTTACAGCCAGGGCTACAAACCAGCGTAGCCGAAAGCGAATACGCAGCCGCACAAGAATTAGGCGAAGAAAAAACACTCGATGTCTTCGCCCAAAAGCGCAAGCGCCTATTCAACGTAAAGCTAAACCGCAAACTAGCCAACGTCCCCATCATCGGCAAGCTAAGCAGCACCTACCTAAACAAACCCGCCTTCACAGAGTTCAAGGCGAGCGAAGCAACGCCACACACGGGGTCAGATCCCAAGGGATCTGACCCCAAAATCGAAGCCACTAATCAAAATGCGGCCCCAGCCTCATTCACAAACCGCCTATCCCTAGTAGTAAACCACAACAAAAACCAAGCCCAAAAACAAAAACTAGAAGAGCTGGCCGCCTACACAGAAATAAACCACATCAGCTCGCTAATAAAAATCGTAGAAGCCTGCGGCATAAAACGCATCTACATAGCCCTGCCTATGTTGCTATCCCAACAAGTAAGCAAACTAAACATCGAGCTAATGGATGCCAATGTAGACATCATCTGGGCACCAGATATCTCTGCCCTAAACCTAGTAAACCACTCAGTACGTGAAGTGGGCGGCGTACCACTGATATCACTAAACGAAAGCCCGCTAACCAGCTCGCGCTTATCTACCGTGCTAAAAGACTTAATGGATAGAAGCATCGCATTACTGGCCCTAATTGCGCTATCGCCCATCATGCTAACCATAGCGGCACTGGTAAAACTAAGCTCGAAAGGCCCAGTAATTTTTAAGCAGCAGCGCCACGGCTGGGATGGCAGCATTATTGAAGTGTGGAAGTTCCGCAGCATGCGCCAACACGATGAGGCAGGCGGCGAAGTAAAACAAGCGACCAAAAACGACGATAGAGTAACCCCCATAGGTAAATTTATTCGCCGCACTTCCATCGATGAGCTGCCCCAACTAATAAATGTATTGCAGGGCCGCATGAGCCTAGTGGGCCCGCGCCCACACGCAGTAGCGCACAATCACTTTTATAGCAAAAAAATAAACCGCTATTTAGCGCGCCACAGAATTAAGCCTGGCATCACAGGCCTAGCCCAAGTAAGCGGCTGCCGCGGTGAAACAGAAACGCTGGATAAAATGGAAAAGCGTGTGGAGTTTGATATGGCCTATATCAATAACTGGTCGCTGTGGCTGGATATGAAGATATTGGCTAAGACGCCATTCACGCTTTTTGCGAAGGATATCTACTAAGTAGAGGGATCTTTAATGAAAATTCTAACTGTATTTGGCACTCGTCCAGAGGCCATAAAGATGGCGCCACTGGTGCGTTCTCTAGAAAAAAATCCGAATTTCGAAAGTGTGTTGTGTGTAACAGCTCAGCATAGAGAAATGTTGGATCAAGTGTTGGGTTTATTTGAACTAAAACCTGACTATGACTTAGATATCATGGCGCCGGGGCAAGATCTATACGATATCAGCTCTAAAATTCTCCTAGGGATGAGAGAGGTGCTACGCGATAGCAAGCCAGATGTTGTACTAGTGCACGGTGATACATCAACAACCTTCGCGGCGAGTTTGGCAGCTTACTATGAACAAATACCAGTTGGCCACGTTGAGGCAGGCTTACGTACCGGAAATATATACTCACCCTGGCCAGAAGAAATGAACAGAAAGCTGACTGGTGCGATAGCGTCTTATCATTTCTGCCCAACGGAAAAGTCAAAGCAAAACCTCTTATCTGAAGGAATACCTGAAGAGAATATTTGGATTACTGGGAACACGGTAATTGATGCTTTGCAGTGGGTAGTAGCGCGAATGGATAAGGATGAAGAGCTCAGAGCAACAGCGGCGAAATGCTTTGGATTTCTCGATGATAATAAGAAAATGATACTCGTAACAGGCCACCGTAGAGAATCTTTTGGTGGTGGCTTTGAGAGGATATGTGAAGCTATAAGAAAAATAGCAAATAAATATCCAGATGCCCAAATCGTTTATCCAGTTCACTTAAACCCAAATGTGCAAGAGCCTGTAAATCGACTTTTAAATAACTTGGAAAATGTATACTTAATCAACTCTCTAGATTATCTCCCATTTGTATACCTAATGAATAAATCATATCTAATTTTGACCGACTCTGGCGGAGTGCAAGAGGAGGCTCCATCTCTGGGTAAGCCTGTTTTAGTAATGCGAGAAAACACTGAAAGGCCAGAGGCTGTAGATGCAGGAACAGTTAGGTTAGTTGGTACGAGTGTTGAAAGAATAGTTAATGCGGTAAGTGGGCTTTTCGAGTCACGTTCAAGCTACAAGGATATGGCTAAAGCTATCAATCCCTATGGTGATGGCATGGCATGCAGCAGAATATCAGAATCATTAGCTCCAGGTGTAAAGCGAGTAGTAAATATATGAATTTTAAAACCGTATCCGTTATTGGGCTGGGCTATATAGGGCTGCCTACTGCAGCCATATTAGCATCTAGAGGTGTCAATGTTATTGGTGTTGATATCAGTACAGAAGCTGTTAATACAATTAATAGCGGTGGGGTGCATATAGTCGAGCCGGATCTAGATATCGTAGTGAAGGCTGCCGTAACAACAGGAAAGCTTAGAGCGACAACTGAGCCAGAGCCAGCGGAAGCTTTCTTAATTGCTGTGCCGACACCATTTAAGGTGGGGAACAATGAACCAGATCTCAGTTATATTAAAGAAGCTATTAAGTCTATAGCGCCAGCATTAAGCAAAGAAAATTTAGTGATACTAGAGAGCACCTCTCCTGTTGGTACTACTGAGAAAGTTGCGTGTTGGTTAAAAGAATATAGGCCTGATCTAACAACTCCACTTGATAAGGGGGAGGAAGCTGATATTAAAATTGCTCATTGTCCAGAAAGGGTTATGCCCGGTTCGGTGCTCCAGGAACTAGTGACCAATGATCGTGTGGTTGGAGGTCTTTCTGCTGAGTGCAGCCGTAAAGCGGTGGAATTATATAAAATTTTCGTTAAAGGTGAATGTATAACTACGAAATCAAGAACTGCGGAAATGGCGAAACTGACGGAAAATGCTTTCCGGGATGTGAATATAGCTTTCGCAAATGAGTTGTCGGTGATCTGCGAGAAATTGAAAATAAATGTATGGGAGTTAATAAGGCTATCAAATAGACACCCAAGGGTGAATGTATTGAGCCCTGGTCCTGGTGTCGGAGGGCATTGTATTGCCGTTGATCCTTGGTTCATAGTAAGCAGTTGTCCTGAAGAAGCGAAGTTGATTCAGCAGGCTAGAAAGGTAAATGATCGAAAGCCGTATCATGTTATTGACAAAGTTATAAAATCAGCAGATCAATACAAAAAACCAGTGCTGGCTTTTCTTGGGTTGACCTTTAAAGCTGATATAGATGATCTTCGAGAAAGCCCGTCTATGAGAATTGTTGAAGAAGTTTCTGAAATGGGAATTGGTGAGGTTTTGGTGGTAGAGCCGAATATTACCAGCCTGCCTGAAAGTCTAGCGTCAAAAGGACTGGAGCTATTACCAGTAGTCCCTGCATTGGAACGAGCGAATATAATTGTTCTGTTAGTAGATCATAAGGAGTTCCTCTCTATAGAGCGCAGGTTGTTAAGTGAAAAAGTAGTTATAGACACTAAGGGTATATTCTAGTGTACGGAGTAATACTGGTATGAGATATGGAAGCAATTATGAATATCTTGAAAATATTTAGAAAACTAAAAAGCAAGTTACTATTTACATTGGCTAAAGATGCGTATGAGGTGGCGCAATTTTACAGAAATATAGGAATGGAAATAGGAGAAAACACAGCAATTTACAAGACCGTGAGGTTTGGTAACGGAGGCAGAGATCCGATTACCATTGGTAGTGACTGCGTGCTTACGGGCTGCACTGTCCTAGGGCATGATGCATCGACAAACAGGTTGATGGGCTTTGAGAGAGGTCGACCTTCTGTAACTAAAGAGGTGGTTGTAGAAGACGGTGTGTTCATTGGATTTGGAGCGATAGTTCTAATGGGGGTTACTGTAGGGGAGGGTGCGATAGTTGCCGCTGGTGCGGTCGTTACCAAAGATGTTCCCGCGAACTCAGTCGTTGGTGGAAACCCTGCCAAGGTTATTTGCAAGACTGAGGAGCTATTAGAACGTAGAAAACTTTGTTTATGATAAAGCGCTTATTCCTTGGCGGTGGAGTAACTGCTCTGTCTGCGGTTTACCAGCAGCTATTTAGTATATTGGTTGTGGGGGTGTTGGCTAGATACCTTAAGCCTGAAGACTTTGCGCTGATTGCAATGATTCTTCTGTTTTCAAATTTTGTAACAATGCTATCTAGTGTGGGTTTTGGGCAAGCAATAATAAATAAAAAACACATATCCGAGAACCAGATATCGACCCTTTTTTGGCTTGGGTTGGCTCTGGGAGTATGTTCCGTTTTTGTGTTGAACTTATTGCGTCCAATAGCAGTGAGTATTTTTGGCCAGAATCAACTGTCTGAATTAATCCCCTTGTTTTCATTTATATTTGTTATGAGGCCTCTTTATATAATTCAGAGGAGGATAAATGAAAAAAAAATGAAATTTGCAAGGCTGGCGGTGTTCGATGTGGTGTCAGTTACTATATCGGGGATGGTAGCAGTTTATGCGGCTTTCGCAAGTTATGGTGTATATGCGCTTGTTATACAACTTGTGCTGCTTCACGCTGGTTACTTAGTAATATTTATGTTTTCAGATCGTTGGCCCGGAAAGCTATACTTCAATTTTAGCGAAGTAAAAGGATTGGTAGAATATTCCATAAAGTACAAAATTGGAGAAGTGATAGTCTACTTTGAGAAGAACATTGATCTCCTAATACTTTCCAAGGCCCTGTCGGCATCAGGCTTTGGGCTTTATTCGTTCCTAATGAAGGTTGTATCTTCGCCCCTAAGGAAAGTCACGCAGGTTATGGTTACAGTTTTGTTTCCGTACTTTTCGAAAGAGAAGGATAATTTTCCTATAGAAAAACTCGCTTCGATTTCCAGCTTCTCTATTTTGTTGTTATTTCCCTTATGTTCGGTTGCATTTGTATACTCGGAATACTTGGTGAGGTCTGCTTTAGGAGAAGAGTGGCTTGGTTTGGTTGGGATATTTCCTATAGCTGCACTTGGAATCGCGCTTCAACTTTTAGACGGTTTACTAAATATATATTATCCGTCCGTAGGGAAAGTGACCAAGTTTATAAATTTATCCATTTTAAAGTTTATAGTGACAGCTATGCTTGTGTTGGGTGGGAGTATATTTGGGCTAAAGGGGGCTTGTGTTATGTATACAGTTTCTAAATTAGTTAACTATATTTTAAGCGGTTATTATTTGTATAAATACACGGAGGACTGTAAGAAGCAGTTCACTAGTGTGTTCATGGCGCTCCTGTATTCGATGTTTCTTACTGCTCTAACTGTGCTTATCGCTGTGGAAGTTGGTGCGGTGGGGATTGTCGGGCTTGCCTTCTCAGTTTTGTTCTCTTTGATAGCTACCTCAACGTTTTATCTTCCAGCTATTGTCCATTCTTGGGGAGCGAGGAGTTGATCAGTAAAAACATTGATGGTATTCGCATATTACATGTGTCCAATAGTATGTGTGTCGGTGGGGCCGAACGCGCAATATATCAATTAATAAGAAGTCAGGTTGGGCAAAAGGGCGTAATTCCTAGTTTATTAGTTTTAAGTAATCCCGGTTACTACGCTCAGCGAGTTAGCGAGCTGAATGTGGATGTTTCAGTTGCTAGAGGTAGAGGAAAATTAGACCCTCGTTATTCGATAGATATAATCAATATTTTTAAAAGAATGGACTATGTACATTTTCATTCGCCCCAACCATTTGAAATGTATCTTTCGTTGTTTGCATCAGGCGTAAAGTTTGTATACACCCATAGGGCTGGAGACCACAACTACGGGTTAAAGCGGAAGTCTACTTATGGAGCAATAGGGTGGTTGCTAAGAGGGGGGCATTTCTCTGTGTCAGCTAATACAGAGCATGCGGCTGAAGTAGCGAAACGGTTGTTTAAGTTGAAGGGTAAGAATGTAGAGGTAACTTACAATGGGGTGGACTTTGATTTGTTGGTGTCTAAAGAAAAAGCTTGTGAATTGAGGCAAGCTATTGGAATAAGCACTGTTGATTTCTGCATCGGAATTACAGCTAATTTACGTGCGCTTAAAAGAGTCGAATATCTCCTAAGACTTGTTGCATCTGTTAAAGGCGTTGTTGCATGTATAGTGGGTGATGGACCTGATAGGGCAAGGTTAGAAAGGTTAGCTATTGAGTTATCGGTAGAAAATCGTTGCTTCTTTGTAGGTGAGCAAGAGGATGTATCTAACTATTTAAGACTAATGGATTGTTTTATATTTCCAACTGACAAGTCGGAGTCTTTTGGGAATTCTGTGGTCGAGGCGATGGGATTTGGGTTGCCATCTATTGTAATGGCTGACTCACCAGGGGTGGTGGAGCATATGAGGTTTGAAGGTGGCCTGGTTGCAGGTAATGAAAGAAACCTTGAGAGTATTTTGAGGCGATTAATGAATGATAAGGTTTACAGAGAAAGTGTAGCAGAGAAAGGCAGAGCGTATGTTAGGCGGAAGTACACATACGAAAATTCTTCGAAGCAGTACCTAAAGCTCTACAAGTTGAGGGAGATGTGATGTGTGGTATCAATGGGGTTTGGTGTCACGGTGAAGGCGAAGATATGGCGAGAAAAGTTCAAAAAATGAATAGCGCTATTTTACATCGTGGGCCGGATTCTAGCGGGATTTGGGAGAATTATAATGGGTCAATGGTGTTAGGACATCAGCGGCTAGCCATTCTGGATCTTTCTAATGATGGAGATCAACCTATAGACAACGAAGATATTGTTCTCGTATACAATGGCGAATTATATAACTGTAATAGTCTAAAAGGTTTCATTTCCGATAAAAATTATTCTTCGACTTGCGATACTGAAGTATTGGAGAAGATTCTGCTCCAAGAGGGGATGGGTGCGCTGTCCAAGTTAAACGGAATGTTCGCTTTCGCGTTGTATAAGAAGCATGACGATAAACTCTACCTTGTAAGAGATAGGTTGGGTATTAAGCCTCTATATTACTTCAGTTACGGAAGCTTCTTTGCTTTTTCATCCGAGCTTACTGCTTTGTCAACCCTCGATGAGTTTATCCCTGATGTCGAAGATGAAGCAATTGAGAATTACATGACATCAAATAGGCAAAGTGGGAATAAGACAGTATATAAGTATGTGAAGAAAGTTCCTCCTGGATGTTATGTTGAAGTCAGTCATGGTGGGGAAATCAAAGTCAATCGCTATTGGAGTTTAGCAAGAGATAAATTGGTTTCGAGAATGACTGAAGATGAAGTATCCAATTTGCTGCTTGAAAAGTTATCATGTGCGGTATCAGGGCAAATGCAAAGTGATGTGCCAATTGGATGCTTTCTTAGTGGGGGGGTTGACTCAAGCGCGATAGTTGCGTTGATGAGAAGGCACTCAAGAGATAGTATCGATACGTTTAGTATTGGATTTGAAGGTGCAGAAGATTTTACTGAAATAGAGTATGCGGAAAAAGTCGCAAGACAATTCAATACCGATCACAAAACTGTAATGGTGAATAAAGAGTCTCTGATCGAGAGTTTGCCTAATATGGTTGAAATCTTTGATGACCCTTTAGCGGATCCAACCTCTATACCAATTCATTATTTGTCTCAAGAGGCAAAAACAAAAGGTACCAAGGTTATCCTTACGGGTGACGGTGCTGATGAGATATTTTATGGGTACAAGAGCTGGGCAAAGTACAAAAAAGTCGAAGGAATAACGAATTTACTGTTGCGAGTGTCCTTTATTCCGAGGGTGCTGCTGAAGATGGTAGATGTTAGTGGAGCGAAAGGTTCTAGGTTAGGCGAGTACTTGAGAAGGGTAAATGCTGGTTTGGGGGCCTATGCGCCGGGCGATGGAGGTATTAAGCCGAATGTGGTTCGAGATATATCGCGCATGCTCTCGGGTGATCGCCCTGTAGCATATATTCAAAATGCTGTTGAGTTAATGGATGGCTATATTGGGTCTGGTTTCGAACGCGAGGACTCTGTTAGTTGGATGTGTTATTCCTCGTTAATGGACGTTCACCCCAACTATTTTTTATATAGGATGGATAAAATAACATCGAGCCATTCGATAGAGGCAAGAGTTCCCTTCTTGGATCATGAGTTAGTACAGTTTGGGATGAATATTCCGTCTAGATTGAAGTATAAAAATGGAATTCCCAAGTATATTTTAAAAAAATCAATGGAGCCTATCGTAGACAAAAATATCCTCTACAGGAAGAAGATGGGTTTTTGTGTTCCTGTTGATGATTGGTTGGGAGAAGTAATTCCCAGTTTGGTAGAAAAAAATCTTGTTGACTCTCAGTCGATTATGCCTATTTTTAATGTCCCTGAAACCCTTAGGTATCTTAAGCGAGCGAGGGGGCAGCGACGAGAATCTACAGTGATATGGAATATCTACTTTATTGTTCAGTGGATAATTAGGTGGGGGGAATTACATGAAAAAAATGATGGTAATAACTAATATCCCAACGCCGTACAGGGTCCCCTTTTTCAACAGCTTAAATGACCTTTTGTATAAAGTCGGCGTGGAGCTAATTGTGGTCTTTGGGGCGCGAAGTTATTCAAGAAGACATTGGGAAGTTAGTGAAAGATCTTTCAAATTTAAATACGTATTTCTGGAAAGTAGAGAACTGGGAATAAACTCTGGCGAATCAGCGTCCTTTAGCTATGTCGGTCTATTTAGACTTATGTACAGGTATTCGCCAGATGTGGTGGTTTTCGGAGGCTTTGGAGTTTGTGCTGTAAAGTCGATTGTCTATGCGAAGCTATTTTTTAAAAAAACGTACGTATGGTCTGGAGAGATACATAATAAGCACAGGCGAGTTTCTTGGGTTCGAAAAGCTTACCGGCGGTTGATAGGTTTGCTAGTGTCTGGGGGTGTGGCATACGGAAGTACCGCTAAGAAATATTTAGAGGATATATGCATTAATCGTAAGTCTATTTCAATAGCTAAAAATAGTGTAGATGTTGAATATTTCTTAAGTACTCCATTGAAAGAGCCGAACGAAAGACGAATTTTGTATGTTGGTAATTTAGAACGGTTAAAGCGAGTAGATTTGATAATAAAGTCTGTTGAAGTACTTGCAAGAAAGAATGTGAACTTTACTCTAGATTTGGTTGGCGATGGCTCGGCTAGGCAGGAGCTAGAAAGTTATGTTGATAGTAATGGGCTTTCGTCAATGGTAAATTTTCATGGATTTATCCAAAAAGAAGATCTTCCGAAATTTTACGAGTCTGCTTCACTCTTTATGTTTCCTTCCGAGTACGACATATGGGGTTTGGTGGTTGTGGAGAGTTTGGCCTCTGGCGTGCCTGTTATTGCATCTGAGCATCCAGGTTGTGTGGCAGAGTTAATCTCAAGTGGAGAGAATGGATTTATTGTCGATTTTAATAACTCGAACCAGGTCGCACAAAAAGTTGAAGAGCTATTGGGTGATTCAGATAAGTTGAGGCAATTTAAGCTAAATGCTAGGAGAACGGCTGTAGAGTCATGTTCTCTTGAGAAAATGGCGGAGGGATTTTTGTGCCTAGTCTGAATGATTCAGAACTTCCAAAGATGAAAGTGCTGTTGGCGGGTGCTATCCCTCCTCCGATTATTGGACCAACTCTGGCAAACAAGATTATTTTAGATTCCAAGTTAACTGAATTGGTTGAGTTAACACATGTTGATACTTCTCTCAATAGGGATTTTGGGACTTTAGGTCGATTTTCGATAACTAGTCTTACAAGGGCTTTATTTACTTACTTAAAAATCATAACGGTTATTTTTAAGGTGAAACCGGACTTGCTCTACCTTCAGTGTGCTCAGAGCACTGTGGCATATTTTAAAGATTCGATATATGTATTAATTGCCAAGTTGTTTGGGTTAAGGGTTGTAGCCCATCTTAGGGGGAGTGAGTTTAAAAGCTGGTACGAAGATCAAAATTTTCTGGTAAAGCTATATGTGAGATATATTCAGGCTAAGATAGATCGGCAATTGGTCTTGGGGGAATGTTTGAAGTATCTGTATGAAGAAGTTATGCCACCTGAACGAATTTCGGTGGTGCCTAACGGAAAGGATTTGGAGATTAATGAATCTCAAAACTACTTTTTGAGTGAGAATGAGCGCGAGATGAACATACTTTTTCTCGCTAACTTAAAAAAGCGTAAGGGGATTTTGGAGTTTTTGGAGGCCGCGAAAATACTTATTGAAAAAAGCGAGAAAGAATTGGCTTTTATTGTCGCTGGTGCATCAAGGGATGCCGAAGTCGAATCGTATATAGAAAATCTTTTGTCTACAAAGTTCGCAAAGAAAATAGTATTTGTTGGTCAAGTTAATGAGGCTGAAAAAAGAGCACTCTTAGCGAAGGCCGATGTTTTTGTCTTTCCTCCTCAGCTACCTGAGGGTCACCCCTGGGTAATATTAGAGGCTCTTGCAGCAGGGTTGCCAGTTATCGCTACCGACCAAGGGGCAATATCAGAATCGGTGCGAAGTGGTGTTAATGGATTTCTAACTGTAGGAACTCCTGAGGATATTGCTAAACATATTGAATTTCTATATTGCCCTGAGTTGCGGATGAAATTTTCTAAAATGTCTAGAAAAATTTATGTTGATGAGTTTACGGAAAGTCGGCTTGTTGACAATCTAGTTGCTAATTTCGAAAGTTTGAGATAGTCATATGCAGGTTTTGCAATCGAAAACTTTGGGGATAAGAAAATGTTTTATTTACTTGGTGGCGGCTCTAATTGTTTTTATGGTTTCTAGCCGGCTTTTCACCGAGACGTTCGGCTTGCTGCCAAAAATAGTAGATGTAATTAACTATCCTTTTTTTGTTCTAACGCTATCTGCAACTGTGTTTTGTTTGTTTTTTCGAGGCGCTTGCTTAAAGAAATTTGAGTTGATCCTGGTGGTTGGATTCGCTCTATTAATAATCTCATTTTTGGGGAATGTGGCAACAGTATATTTTCCGGCGTTTGTCCTATATGTTGCAGGATTTTATGAGGGTCCGTTGATTTTCTTTGTTCTAACTAGATTGGTAGGTAAGGACTATGGCTCTTCGCTACTAATTCAAAAGACGTTCTTGTATTTGATTCTGATAAACATCGCTGTTGTAATATTTGTGAGTTACCCGCTTTATATCTCCTCGGGCGGGAATCCGGACTTGCTGTCCGGTACTTTTGGAGCTAATGCGTATTATTTCTCGATTTTTTTGGTGGCAAGTCTTGGGGCTGGTGTTGGTTTGTTTTATGAAAGGAGAATTGGCGTAGGTATTTTATTTGCGTTTGTTTCGTTTGTAGTTGGAACCTTCTTTTTGCTTCAGTATAGGGCGGCGCTACCGTTTTTTTTGGTGGTGGTGTTTGTGTTTATATATTTTATGTACAGCAGGAATGCGCTGAGAATATTTTCAGTACTTGGGTTGTTGGCGGTTGCTGCCGTATCAGTTGTTTACATGCTTGATTCTCTTTTCGATAACTCGGATAGACTAAAGTATGGTGATTTTCTAGATATATTGGATGATCCATATTTTATATTGCAGTTCGGGAAATTCCAGTCTTACGCTGCCACGATGGATATGTGGGGAGACGAGATAGCGAATTTCTTTTTGGGGGTTGGTCCAGGAAACTACACCAGTAGGTCGTATTACACTTTTAGTTACGAGTTTTTAATAAAAGATGGATCAGGAGTGTCTGGAATAATAAGAGAGTATCTTGGTCAGACTCAGCCAAGATTCAGCCCTTATGACCTAGAGTACATTAGTAATTTTAGGTCAGAAATCGTTTTTGGTAGTTATCAATTGTCGAACCCTAACTCTAGCTATTTGACGTTGTTAGGAGAGCTAGGTTTTTTTGGGGGATTCGTTGGTATTCTTTTGTATTTCTGGCTTTTACTGTTCTCGCTAGGAAATCTTAAAGAAAGCCTTAGGCGGCATAGTAGTGTGGGGATTTGTGCTTTTGCGTTTTGCGGAACTTTTTTCGTATTCCTTCTAGGTTTTCTAGATAATTACTGGGAAATGGCTAGGGCTACGTTGTTTATTTGGGTTGCTAATTGGGCCTCGTTTGCAAGTTTACAAGATCAACACAGAGGGAGGAAGTTTTGAAACAAGTAGTTCAGGTCTTGCGTGACGGTAAAATTTCTATAGAAGATGTTCCGATTCCAGCCTTGTCGGATAAATTCATTTTGGTCAAAAATTCGTGTTCTGTTATTAGTGCGGGGACAGAGAAAAGTAAAGTCGACATGGGGAATAAAAATCTGATCCAAAAGGCAAAGGCGCGCCCGGATCTCGTGAAACAGGTTCTTCGAAAGCTGAGAGATGAAGGAGTTAGGAAGACATTTCAAACTGTTAGCTCAAGGTTGGATTCCCCTTCCCCTCTCGGTTATAGCTGCGCAGGTACGGTGGTGGCGGTTGGTGGTCTAGTTGAGGGGCTACAACCCGGAGACAGGGTTGCGTGTGGAGGCGCCGGATATGCGAATCATGCAGATTATGTCGCCATTCCCAAGAATTTGGCAGTTAAGATACCGTGCGATTTATCGGATGAAGAAGCGTCTTTTGCTACAGTTGGCTCAATTGCATTGCAGGGTTTAAGGCTGGCGGAACCTAAGTTAGGGGAAACATTTTTGGTTATTGGCCTTGGGCTGATAGGTCAATTGAGTGTGCAGCTACTTCGATCTAACGGGTGTAAGGTATTGGCAATTGATTTGGACTCCAAGTTGGTGGAATTGGCAGAGGAGTACGGAGCATTTGGAATATATCCAGGTTCAAACTTAGAGAAATTATGTAGAGATCTAACCGAGAATCAAGGGGTCGACGGGGTTTTAGTTTGTGCTGGTAGTAATAGCAATCAGCCAATAGAGCTTTGCGGGCGTGTAACGAGAGAAAAAGGCCGCGTTGTTGTTGTTGGGGCTGTCAAAATGGATATTCCGCGTGAAGATTATTTTAAAAAGGAAATTAATGTAGTTATATCTCGTTCATATGGCCCAGGGCGGTACGATTCGAGTTATGAGGAAGGTGGGCACGATTATCCGTACGGTTATGTTCGGTTTACCGAGCAGCGAAATATGAAGTCGTTTTTGGATCTCGTTTCGACCGGTAATGTCAATGTTAAGTCGCTAATATCTCATCGCTTTGATGTGGATCGTGCGGAGGAGGCTTATGACTTAATCGCCGGGAGAAAAACCGATCCATACTTGGCTATTATGCTTAATTACAATCCTGATGCTGTTGCGTCTAAAAAAGTTACCACACCCCGAAGAATGGCCTCAATAGATAAGATCGGGCTCTCTTTTTATGGTGGAGGGAACTACTCTACAGCGACCCTTCTCCCGCTTGTTCAGTCAACGTCTTGCTCCCATCTTGTTGGAATTGTGACAGCCAGTGGCCGGACGGCAGAGAGTGTTTCGAGACAGTTTGGTTTCGATTTTTGCTCCTCTAACTTTTCGGACCTGTTGGGTGATAACACAGATGCCGTAGTAATCACTACAAGACACAATACTCATGCGGATTCGGTCGTACAGGCACTAAATCGGGGCAAACATGTATATGTTGAAAAACCTTTAGCTCTCTCTATTGATGATTTATCCGAAGTTCACTCTTCTTACGGAAAGGCGAAATCTAGTTTAATGGTTGGCTTCAATCGGCGGTTTGCCCCTTTTACAATTGAGCTTATTAGACATTTTCAACATATTAAATCTCCATTGGTTGTGAATATTAGAGTTAATGCAGGGGAAGTTTCTAGTGACCACTGGATTCAGGATCCGTCAGTAGGTGGCGGTAGGGTGATAGGTGAGGGGTGTCATTTCATTGATATGGCTTCTGCAATTATAGGCGCTGTGCCTGTTAGCGTCTCAGCTTTTGCTACTGAAAATGATAGCTGTCCCGCGATAACGAATGATAATGTCACAATCAACTTGAGATTCGCTAACGGCGGAATAGCGAATATTATCTACTGTTCAAGTGGTGCAGAGAGTATTCCAAAAGAATACATCGAAGTTTTTGGTGGTGGGTTGGGGGCGATTATAGATGATTTTAAGGAGTTGAGGTTATTCTCTAGTACGGAGGGAGGTAAAACTATCAGGCATAGAACGCAGGACAAGGGGCAGCGTAATATGGTAAATGCCTGGCTCGATTCTTTGCGCAGTGGGAAGAGCTGCATCGACTACCATATGCTAATTAGCTGCAGTATAGCGACAATAATGTCTATTGAATCTATTATTTGCGGTGCGATTATGCAGGTTGATTCGTCAATTTTGGAAGATTAGCAGATGCATTTTATCGATGAAATCACTGAGTCCATACTTGAGAAGTCTAGGGAGTCTAACTTTTGCGGGCACGATCCATTCGATGGCTTAAATAGTAGGATATTTACATGCATGCCAGTGCTTAAAAACGGGATCTTAGGTTTGCTTTGGACACAACTTCATAAAGTATCCCCTATCAACTTCCGGCCTGCGATGCTGATTCCTAAAATGAGGAACCCCAAAGGTATAGCTTTATATATTTTAGGGATGATTGAAAATGATTTGCCTGTCAAAGACCACCATATTAGAGATGTTTGTGTAGAATTGGCTGATTGGTTGGTGTCTGTGAAAAGTGATCCAGAAATATGGCCAGATTCCTGTTGGGGCTATCATTTTGACTGGAAGGCTAGAGCATTTTACGTGCCAAAAGGAAAGCCCAATGTGATAACTACTATCTATGTATCTCAAGCACTATATAGACTTGGTAGGTTATTGAATAGGTCGGATTATATCCAAGAAGCATTTAGCTCTGCTAATTTTATTGTTGAGAAACTTTACACTTTCCACGACTCCAAAAACTATTTCGCGTATATACCAGGTGAAACGGCATTTGTTCATAATGCGAGCCTCTGGGGCGCGGCATGGGTAGCTTTTGTTGGGAGCGAAACTAATAATGATAGGTATAGAGACCTGTCATTGTTAGTTGCCCGTCAATCGGTTAGAGATCAACTCGAAAATGGATCTTGGGTTTATGGCAGTAGTAGTCATCATCAGTTTATTGACGGTTTTCACACAGGGTACAATTTGGAGGCACTGTCTTTAATTCGTTCTAGCTTAGAGCAATCAGAATTAACTGAATCTATTGACTTAGGTTACAAGTATTATAGGGAAAATTTCTTTACGGATTCATTTGATGCAAAATACTATAACGACAACGTATATCCCTTGGATATGCACTCTGTTGCTCAGGCAATTATTACTTTGTTGGGGGTTGGCGGGGGTAAAGAAGATTATGCACTGGCAGATAGAGTCATTAGTCGATCAATAGAACAGATGTTTTGCCCGAGAAGTCGTAAGTTCTTTTATCAAAAAACGAAGTGGTACACTAATCGTATTGATTATACCCGCTGGACTCAGGCTTGGGTTTACTATTCATTTTCTTACTATAATCGAAGGAAAAGAAATTTTATTTAGGATCTCATGCTCTACCAGCGTAGGTTAAGGTGTAAAGCTAACTTTGACGTAGTAGTCGCAGGACTGTGGCGGTTAAAATCTTAAAGTCTCTGGATTCGGTTGTGTGCATCTTTCAAGAGGTGCAGTTAAGCGGGTATGGTGATTTATTATCTGGGCAAGGGTTCGATCCTCGTGGGCTACGGGTGGTGAAGTTAAAAAACGAAGGCCAGATCGTTCCGGGTTGTTGGTTTTTAGTGTTTAAAGAACATTGGATACCTCCTGAGCGCTGAGCAATCAGTCTAGATTGTTTGTTTATCATCATTAATAAGCAGCATAGTTTTGACTTGTTAAGATGAGGTGGGTGTGACAGAGGCAAGGGCTTGGGTGGTATTAGTATGTGCTTTGTATAGTTGAGGTTGACCCAATGTGAAAGGTAAAGGTTTATTGGCGAATTCTCGTTTGACCTTGCTTTAAGGTTTTTAAAATGTTTGTTTTTCTCCACTATTGGTGCGTTAGTTAATGTGCTTTTCCGAGAGGAGCTATCATATTGTAAGTTTTTCTGAGTTGGCTGCGATAGGCGATGAGTTTTAATGCCTAACACTTTTTCAGTGGCCTTTGAAATTTGACTGTATATTTGATTTGGGGATTTTGAGATGGATCTTAATGAATTGAGATTGGCTGTAATTGGCTTGGGGTATGTCGGGCTGCCATTGGCGGTTGAGTTTGGTAGCAAAGTTTCAACCGTTGGGTTTGATGTAAATAGAAATCGCATCGAAGCTCTGAATGAAGGCTTTGATTCGACTTTGGAAGTATCAAGTGAGCAGTTAAAGAGCTCAGTTAAACTTACTCTCACAGATAAATTGAGCGATATAAAATCTTCGAATTTTTATATAGTCACAGTTCCTACGCCTATTGATGATAACAAGGCGCCCGATCTGTCTCCTTTGAGAAAGGCTTCGGAAACGATAGGTGCGGTTGTTTCTCCTGGAGATTACATTGTGTTTGAATCTACCGTGTATCCTGGTGCGACTGAAGAGGTTTGTATCCCAATTGTTGAGCAGGTCTCGGGACTTAAACTTAACACAGACTTCTATGCTGGATATAGCCCCGAGCGAATTAACCCTGGTGACAAAGAACACAGAGTAACTAACATACTGAAGGTTACCTCAGGTTCATGTGATATGGCAGCTAGTTTTATTGATGAAGTCTATCGATTAATTATAAGCGCAGGCACGTATAAAGCGGAAAGTATTCGAGTTGCTGAGGCTGCGAAAGTTATTGAAAATACTCAGCGGGATGTGAATATCGCGTTGGTTAATGAATTGGCCTTAATTTTTAACAAGATGAATATAGATACGGAGGCTGTATTAAGAGCGGCAGGTACGAAATGGAATTTTCTCCCGTTCCGCCCGGGCCTCGTGGGAGGGCATTGCATAGGTGTTGACCCATATTATTTGACTCACAAGGCACAGGCTATTGGTTACCATCCTGAAATGATCTTGGCTGGTAGGAGGATAAATGATGGGATGGGACGGTATGTTGCTTCACTTACCGTTAAGCAGCTCATAAAGAAAAAGATTCAAGTTGAAGGGGCAAAGATACTCCTAATGGGGTTAGCGTTTAAGGAGAACTGTCCCGACATCAGAAATACTAAGGTTATTGATGTAATATCAGAGCTACGTGAATACGGGATTTTCGTAGATGTATACGATCCGTGGGTAAGTGCGGAGGAAGCTTTGTCCGAGTATGCGATCGACCTGGTGGAATCTCCAAAGCCGGATTTCTACGATGGTATCATTCTTGCCGTTGCTCATGACGAGTTCTATGAGCTTGGTTGCGCTAATATAAGAGAGTTTGGAAAAGACATTCATGTTTTTTGCGACTTGAAGTACGTTTTTGGCTCGACTCAGTCGGATATTAGGTTGTAATTGATATGATAACGAAATTCGATAAATTAAAAATGGAGCTAAAGGAAAGGCCGAAAATTTGGCTGGTTACAGGAGTCGCTGGATTTATAGGGTCTAGCTTATTGGAACAGTTGCTTTTACTAAATCAAAAAGTTATTGGGATTGACAACTTCTCTACTGGTCATATTAAGAACCTAGAGGAAGTTGAAGATGTTGTTGGCCAAACACTTTGGTCTAATTTTACTTTTTATGAGGCTGATATCAGAGACTTGTCATCTTGCAAATTAGTATGCAGTGGGGTTGACTTTGTCTTGCACCAGGCAGCTTTAGGTTCTGTTCCCCGTTCAATTGATGATCCCATTGCCAGTAACGAAACTAATGTTTCTGGTTTTTTGAATATGCTAATTGCAGCCAAAGATGCAAGAGTGAAGAGCTTTACTTATGCTGCGAGTAGTTCAACTTATGGTGACCACCCAGGGCTCCCTAAGGTTGAAGATGTTATTGGTAATCCACTATCTCCATATGCTGTAACCAAATATGTAAACGAGCTATATGCTTCGGTATTTCATCGAACATATGGATTTGATAGCTGTGGTTTGCGTTATTTCAATGTGTTCGGTCGGAGACAAGATCCTAACGGGGCTTATGCTGCAGTTATTCCAAAATGGATACAGTCAATACTCAACAACGAAGAAGTCTACATAAATGGTGATGGCGAGACGAGTCGCGATTTTTGTTATGTGGCGAATGCAGTTCAGGCAAACTTGTTGGCAGCTACGTATGGTATATCAGGCTCAGAAGTGTATAACGTTGCGTTAAGTGATCAAACTTCACTTAACGAGCTTTATGGATTTCTCGCGGAGGAGCTTGGAAGCCAGGGGGTTAATGAAATTAGACCTCCAACTTATAGAGATTTCAGGAAGGGCGACGTTCGCCACTCTCGAGCTGACATTTCGAAAATTTCAAGAGATTTGGGGTACCGTCCAACCCATTCAATTAGGCAGGGGTTGTCGGAAGCAATAGATTGGTACGTAGAAAATGGAAAGAATTGAATTTTTGGGTTCTCCTATGGATACGGGCTCCATGGTCGAAACCGTCGATACTATATCACTCCGATTGCGGGATAGCTTGTTCACGCAGCATGTCGTGGTCAATGTGGCAAAGCTAGTGAATATGCGCAAAGATTCGGAATTGGCTAGCTCTGTAACTGAGTGCGACATCATAAATATCGACGGAATGGGTGTTGTTTGGGGGGCTCGTTTTCTGGGGTATAAGGTAGAAGAAAGAGTTGCAGGCGTTGATTTGTTTCTAGAGTTGAATGCAATGGCAGAGCGTGATGGGTATTCTGTCTTCTTCCTTGGAGCCCAGCAAGAAATTGTTGAGAAAACAGCTTCTATAATGAAGGCAAAACATCCAAATTTAAGGGTTGCTGGGTTCCACCATGGTTACTTTTGGGATGATGAGGAATCTTTGGTAAATAAAGTAAAAGATTCTGGAGCAGAATTACTCTTTGTTGCAATTACCTCTCCAAAGAAAGAGAATTTTATTAATAAATGGCGTGAGGAGCTGGGTGTAAATTTTGTAATGGGTGTGGGTGGCACATTTGATGTGGTGGCTGGCAAGGTTAGAAGGGCGCCGGTTTGGATGCAGCGGTCTGGTTTAGAGTGGTTCTATAGGGTTATCCAAGAGCCTGGACGTATGTGGAAGCGTTATCTTATGACCAATACTCAGTATGCTTGGTTGTTGATTAAGGAAAAGTTTAAGCGTTTATAGTTTTAATAAGCAGCGATCGTAATTTAGTGCCTGGTAGCGATTTCTGGTGAGGTTTAAATATTTCGGCTTTGATGTGGGGTCAGAACCCTTGGGTTCTGACCCTTTTTTGTTTTGGTTTAATTTTTTATGAAGTGGTTTAGGGTGATGATCAGTTGTTGGTTTAGTTCGGCGGTGTGTTCTTGTTGTTCTTCTTCTGTTTGGTAAGTTTTTAGATCTTTGTCTTTGTGGTGTAGGTAGGCCTGTGCCAGTAATGCGGTTTCTATGCCTTGGTCATCTGTTTCGCAGTATTCCTGCCATGTCTCTTCGTAGAGTTTTGTTCCTAATAAAAAGCCTTGTGCCCAGTAGCTGGCGTCATTTCTGGTGATAAAGGTGAGTGGCATAAATAGCTCATCTTCTTCTAAGCGTGCGCGAACGTTGTGCCAGTGTTGAATCATTGTGGTGAAGAACTGTTGGATTTCATCGGTGCTGTAGAAGTGGCCACCTACGGGGAGGTCTCCGCCGCCCCATATTAGTTCTAGCCAGTCGGCAATGTCGTAATCGCTGGGGCTTAGGTGTAGGGCGGTGAAGTAGCCGTCTAGTTGTTCTAGGTTTAGGGCGCCTGGGAAATTTTGGAAGCGAGCGAGTTCTTGGGTGAGGACTTGTTGTTGGCTGTCGCTTGGGAGGTGGATGGTTTTTATGGGCATGGTTGGCTTTTTGTTTGGTGGTGTTTTTTAAGCTTAGACTATGTGGTGGGGTTGTGAGTGGGGGCGTTTGGATTGTGTAGGGGGTAGGGGGCAGAACCCTTGGGTTCTGACCCCGGATCGGCTTTGGCGTTTAGATTGTGCATGAGTTTGGGGTCAGACCCTATGAGGGTCTGACCCCGTTGGATGGTTCGGATCGGCTTTGGCGTTTAGATTGTGCATGGGTTTGGGGTCAGACCCTGTGAGGGTCTGACCCCGTTGGGTGGGAGGCTTTGCCGTTTTCGGCCTCGTTTTATGCTTAGCGGCCTACGCCTTGGTAAGTGAAGCCTAGTTCTTGGAGGAATTCTTTGTCGAATAGGTTGCGGCCGTCGATGATTAGTTGAGTGTTCATCAATTCGCTCATAGCCTGATAATCAGGGGATGAGTATTGTGGCCACTCGGTGAGTAGTAGTAGTCCGTCGCTGTTTTCTAGGGTTTGCATTTCATGTTGGCATAGTTGCAATTGATTACGGTATATATGCTGCTCGAAATGCTGTTGTATATTTTCAAGCGCCATTGGATCGTGCACTTGTACTGTGCAGCCTTGGTTTAATAGGGCGTCGATAATTTTTAAGCTGGGTGCATTGCTTATGCTGGCGGTGCCGGGTTTAAAGGCTAGGCCCCAAATGCTGATGGTTTTGCCTTGTAGGTCACAGTCATAATGGCGCCACAGCTTTCTAAAGGGAAGCTCTTTTTGCTTTTCATTTTGCTCTAGCACTGTGCTTAGCAAACTGGAGTTTCTTGCTTCGCTTAAAGTGCCTGCTAGGCCTTCAATATATTGCGGGAAGTGTTCACCGCCAAAGCCGCAGCCTGGGTTTAAGTAATGCTGGCCAATACGCTCATCGCTGCCCATGGCTTCACGAATAATATCGATATCGACATCTAACTCATCCGCTAAGTTTGCTAGGTCATTTATATAGGCTAGGCGCAGTGCCAACATGCCAGTGATAGCGAACTTGGTATATTCCGCTTCTTTGGCGCTCATTATTAACCAGTTGCTTAGGTTTTGGCTAAAGGGGCGGTATAAGGCGCGAATATGCATTAATGCCCAATCGTGCTGGCAGCCAATGATCAAGTGGTCTGGCTGTTTGAAGTTTTTAAGTGCGCTACCAGCGGGCAGTTGATCGGGTATATAAGCCATAACTTGCTGCTGGCCTTTAAACTTCTCCTGTAGCTTATCACTGGCACCAATACCAAAGTTGCTGGTGTTGATGAGTACCAGTTGACGGCTTTCATCAATGGCTAATAATTCACACAGGGAGTTGGCCAGATCAATTTGCTTAGGTAAAAAAGCAAGCAGATGCAGTATGGCTTCGCTGGCATTGCTGCTATTGCTAAATTGTAGGCGGCCGCTATTTTCTTGCTCTTCAAATTGCTTAATTAAACCAGGTTCTTCTTTTACGTTTGCAGGTGCATCTTTGC
The DNA here is from genome assembly GCF_947502065.1 of uncultured Pseudoteredinibacter sp. Lineage (GTDB taxonomy): Bacteria > Pseudomonadota > Gammaproteobacteria > Pseudomonadales > Cellvibrionaceae > Pseudoteredinibacter. The sequence continues at coordinate 8,821 of NZ_CANMYE010000014.1, read as the reverse complement.
TGCTGCTTTTACGAGTGTTTTCACTACCGCCTTTATAGTGCGGTACAAACAAAACTTCGTTACCCATTTCGGCAAAACAGGCGGCGGCTGTCCAAGCGATTAATTCATTACCCCAAATGGCTATTTTCATAGTATGTGTAGAAGTTAGATGTTAGACGTGAGAGGGTAGATGTGAGGTGAGTTTGGACATTGCTGCTTATGCTTGCCCTCGTCTTACTTCTCACATCTTGCTTCTCACATTACACCTACCTTATCTCCATTAATTGTTTTGATTAAACCAGCGGTAGAGGCATCAAGTGTTTCTAGGTTTTCACCATCGAGTTGCCCGAGCAGATTGGTGGCAACCTGTTTACCAAGTTCTACACCCCATTGATCGAAGGGGTTGATCCCCCAAATGACTGACTGTACAAATACTTTATGTTCGTACATGGCGATCAATTGGCCAAAGGTGAATGGGCTAAGCTCATTCAGCATAATGGTGGTGCAAGGTTGGTTGCCCTGGTAGCGCTTATGGGCTGGTGCTGTATGGGCATCTTCAAGTACGCTATCGCCCAAGGCTAAAATACGACTTTGGGCAAAGCAATTGGCTAGGTTTAATTGATGTTGGTGGCGTAGCTCTTGGCTGGCATCTGGGCCGTAGCGTTTAGCGGCTACGATAAAATCACACATTACAGCCTCGGTACCTTGGTGCAGCAATTGATAAAAAGCGTGCTGCGCATTGGTGCCAATTTCACCCCATAAAATAGGGCAGGTATTGTAATCGACAGTTTCGCCCTGGCGGTTTACGCTTTTGCCATTGCTTTCCATTTCTAGCTGCTCTAAATAAGCCGGCAAGTTTTTTAAGCGGCCGTCGTAGGGCAATATGGCATGGGCGCCAATATTTAAAAAATTAATATTCCAGATACCGGTTAATGCGAGTAAAACAGGAATATTTTCTTTTAATGGCGTTAGGCGAAAGTGCTCATCCATATTATGAGCGCCGGCCAACATATCTTTAAAGGTGCTCATGCCTAGCTTTAAAGCGATAAGCAAGCCAATGGCCGACCACATGGAGTAGCGCCCACCGGTCCATTCCCAGAATTCCAATTGGTTTTGTTTGGGGATGCCCCAATCCAGCATCTTCTCTGGCTTAGAGGAAACACCAATAAAATGCCTGGCCACTAAAGCGGTATCGCTACAATTGGCATGTTTACATAGCCACTCTTTTGCGGTGGCGGCATTGGCCATGGTATCGATAGTGGTAAAACTTTTAGAGGCGATCACAAATAATGTGCGGGCAGGGTTAAGCACCTTTAGTAGGTCTGCCAATTGGCTGCCATCCATAGAGCTTACAAAGTGCACATCAATAGCGGCTTGCTGTGCAAGCTGGCTGCTGTCATCGCGGGCGGGGGTTTCGGCAAGTGCGTTGCAAGCCATCAACGGCCCAAGATCTGAACCGCCCACGCCAATGTTCACAACGGTATTAATGGCTTCGCCGCTAAAACCGCGCCACTGGCCGGTATGAATATGATTAACCAATTCTTCCATGCGCTTTAAATTTTCTTGCACATCGATACTGATATTTTGCCCGTCTAAAAAGCACTCCCGCCCTTCGGGTAAGCGCAATGCTGTGTGTAATGCTGGGCGGTTTTCGGTGTGGTTGACTTCGACACCTGCGAAGAGTTTATCTATCCAGCTGGGTAGCTCGCTTTCTTCGGCTAATGCAATTAGCTGTTCAATGGTTTCTTGCTGATAATGTTGCTTGGAAAAATCCACCAATAATGCCCCTAAGCGAAAGCTCAGCTGGCTGAAACGCTCGGGGTTTTCGCTAAACAACTGGTGGATGGGCTGCAAACGCTGGTTTTCTGCCAGCGCTTGCAAGGCCTGCCAATGAGGGCCTGCGCTAATAGTATTCATAGTTTTTATTTGTAATTAGTTCGCAAGGGCTGTGCCGTATTAAATTATGTTGGCTAATAGAGCGCGCAAACTGTCTTTAGTTTCCGGGTGCTCTAAGCCATAAACAATATTGGCCTCTAAAAAGCCGGCTTTATTACCACAGTCGTAGCTTTTGCTGCACATAGTATAGGCCATCAGCTTACCGCCTTCGGCAATAAGGTTGGCCATGGCATCGGTAAGCTGTATCTCGTTGCCAGCGCCAGGTTGGGTATCTACTAATAGCTCCATAACGCGCGCCGGTAAAATATAGCGGCCATTAATGCTGAGATTAGAGGGGGCATCGGCAGGCTTTGGTTTTTCCACCATGCCTATAATGTCGGCGCACTCACCAGCTGCGGGCGATTCGCCATTGCAATCAACAATGCCATAGCGCTCTACCTTATCTTCTGGCACGGCTTCCACCATGATTTGACCACAGCCGTGAGCTTTATAGGCGGCGACCATTTGGCTTAAATCGGATTCTTGTTTGGCAGGGGTAGGGATAAGCATATCTGGCAAAATAACCGCAAAGTCTTCATCGCCTATTAAAGGTGCCGCACATAAAACGGCATGCCCAAGGCCAAGGGCTTTTGCTTGGCGCACGCTGCTAATATTTACGCCTGCAGGTAAGGTGCTTTGCACGCTCGCTAAAATGGCATCTTTGTTTTTGCGGGCAAGCTCAGCTTCTAGCTCATAGTGCACATCAAAGTGATCTTCAATCGCGCTTTTGCCACTTCGGCTCACTAAAATAATATCGGTAAAGCCTGCTGCTGCCGCTTCTTCTACCACATGCTGAATCACCGGTTTATCCACAACCGGTAGCATTTCTTTGGGGATAGCCTTACTGGCGGGTAGCACGCGAGTGCCTAAGCCGGCCACTGGGATAATGACTTTACGTAAAGGTTTTGAGTTCACTGAAGAGCTACTACTTTGCATTTAAAAGACCCTTAAATATCCATATTTGTTTTATCGCGAATAACAGCAGCCTTGCTTTCTCTTCGCCCAAAGGGCTCAGATTTAACCCCGCCAGCTGGAAGTTCTAGGTTTGTTTACCTAAAGCTGATTCTTAAGACGCGTGTCTTGTTTATTTCGTGCCATCCCATGTGGTCGGCACTTGCATCCAGCGTACGGTAATAGTCTAACATGTCTATTTTGTGTCTCCCATGAGTGAGTTTTAAGGTTCCTGTCTTATTGTTGTTATATCACTGACATAGTGAACTGATATGCTTGTTTTTTGTTCAAGCAAAGATATCGCATTGCATGTAGTTGATGGGGCAGCGTTAGTCAAATAATTGGCGCGTAAATCGTTTAATTGGTGAAATGTTATGCTTTTTGGCGCTAGCGGCATTAGAAATACCCCAAAAGTGTGATAAAGTCTGCCCCCAAACTACGAACTAAGTCCTTTTAGTTATGCTTAAGTAGTCATCCTGATTTATTGAGCTCGTGGTGTTTTTATAACGACAAATAAACAAATGGGTCTGTTTCGGTCATTGTGGCGTAGCCGGTAGAGAGCGCAATGGCGGGTTTAGGGAGCAAAAAGGAAGGACATAATCATGGAGGACGTCATGACGACGCGTACCGGCTGTATTGGCCATAAGGCTAAGCTGATCTTAGGAAAAAAGAGCGTTCAGCTCGCCACACTGCCCTTGGCAATTGCAATGGCGCTGCCGGTTAATGCGCTGGAGCCTGCCGCTGTAGATATGGGGCCTTTTCGGCTTGTGCCTACCTTAGGTATAAGCAATGGTTACGATAGCAACCTTTTCTTAACCGACGGTAACGAGAAGGAATCGTGGGTAACCATTATTAACCCTCAAGTGCAGTTTATTGCTGAAAACGGCAATGACAGCTACTCCATTACCTATGGTGTAAATCACGGTATCGTGCAAGATAGCCGAGATGATGATTATACCGATCATTCTTTGCGTGGTGATATCAATCTAGAGCTAAATAGCCGTAACTACCTTGATATCAGCGCTGCTTTTACCAAGAATCACGAGCCACGTGGTACCGGTGCCAACCAAGGTAACGATGCAACATCTAACCCGGTGCCAGCAGAGTATGACGAGCGCACTTTTGATGTGGCGTATACCTACGGTGGTAAAGAAGCTGATGGCCGACTAAAAGTTGCGGCCGGCTTTTTGGATAAAGAGTACACCAACTTTTTGGATCAAAACGCAGCCCGTGATCGTAAGAACAATTATGTCGCCGGTACATTCTATTATCGCGTAGCCCCCAAAACTCAAGCTATTTTTGAGATTAAGCGTAAAAAGATCGATTACGATCTAACAACTTCACCACTGGATAGCTCAGAGACGTTTTACTTGGTAGGTGCCACTTGGGAAGCAACCGCTCAAACGTCCGGTACGGTCAAAATAGGTCTAGCAGAGAAAGATTTTGACTCGACGAACTTACAAGACGATGACAGTGTAAGCTGGGAAGTGAGCGTAGATTGGTCTCCAATCGAGAGAACAGTGTTTACCTTGGCTACGTCTAAATTACCTGAAGAAACAGATGGTACAGGCACTTATATTGATCGTACTGGGGTTAACTTAAGCTGGTCTCACCAGTGGAGTGAACGCTTTAAAACGCGTTTAAGTGCTGGTCGTCGCGATGGCGAATACATTGGTAATGCCCGTGAAGACGAAGAAGATACTTGGGGTATTAGCTTAATGTATAACATGCGTCGCTGGTTAGATTTAAGCTTGAACTATGACTACAGTGATCGTAGCTCCAATATTTCAGGTTTAGATTACGATAAAAATACGATTTATTTGCGAGCGGATGTTTCTTTATAAGCGCTGAGCGCTTTCTTAAAGTTAATTTGCTTGGGTTTTTGAATATCAGTGGGCGGCTTTTATTGTCGCCCACTTTTGTTTCTAAATTTTTGGCCGTGTATCATTTTTACATCTGATGCGCCTGCCAAACGGTAGTTTTACTTGGGTGTTCCTGTGTCATAATGTGGCTCTATGTGCCAGTGCCGAATATTTGATATTTGGCCAGTGGCAGCTAGTGTGCAGTCGCTATGGCAATTCAAGGATAGAGGTGTATTGTGGTTGAGCGTATTTCTTCGCATCTGTGGTTTCTGCAGCGTCAATTTAATGTTTCTTTTCTGTTTTTATTCTTAGCTTGCTTTGTTGTTGCCCCACAAATTAGCGCCCAAGAGGCAGGCCTATCCGATTACCGTTTAGGCTCGGGTGATCTAATGAGTATTCAGGTTTTTGGTGAAGACGATTTAAGCCTTGAAACTCGCCTAAGTGATGCGGGTACCATCTCTTACCCATTTGTAGGCGAAATTAAAGTTAAAGGCCTTACCACCGGTGAGTTAAGCGAATATATCACTACACAGTTAAAAGACGGTTACTTGATAAACCCTAGTGTAAATGTCTCTGTTGTAGAGTATCGCCAGTTTTTTATTAATGGCGAAGTAGAAGAGCCTGGCGGTTTTGCCTTTTTGCCAGGCTTAACACTGCAAAAAGCCGTAGCCCTAGCAGGTGGCTTTACTGAGCGTGCATCCAAAAGCAAAATCACAATTACTCGCGAAAAGGCTGATGGCACAAGCAGTGTTTATAAGGGCGAGTTAAGCAGTAAAATTTTGCCCGGCGATATTATCGATATAGAACAGAGCTTTTTCTAACAATAAAAGCAAGGCGAAGCACAAGATGTGCAGTGGCGCTAGCAAAAACGGAATACTTTTATGAACCCTCCTGCTCATAATTCACATGTACCCACTGCGGTGCATGCCTCACCGATGGCACTAAATCAGCCTGCTATGGGGGCTGCGTATGATGAAGAGGTGATCGATCTTCGTCAGTATTGGCGCACATTGATGCGTTATCGTTGGGGGATAATGGGTTTCTCGCTTGTAGTTACCTTGCTGACGGTTTTGGTTTTAATGTCTATGAAACCTGTTTACAGGGCTACAGCCACTTTATTGATTGAAAATAAAAATAATAATGTTGTTTCAATTGAGTCAGTGTATGGAATTGATGGTACAAACCAAGAGTATTTATCGACTCAATTTGAGATTTTGAAAAGCCGTAGTTTAGTTGAAAAGGTTATAACTTCTTTAAATTTACAATCTCATAAAGAATTTCAGGTTGAAGAAAGTTTTAATTGGAAAGGAATGCTTCCTTTCCAGCTTCCATCAAAAGGCGAGAAAAATTCTAATTCAATTGGTTTAAACCAGCTTGTCTATACCTTTCTTGGGCGTCTAAGAATTACACCAATTCGGAAAACCCAATTGGCAAAAGTTTCCTTCGAAGCTAATGATCCGGTTCTTGCTGCTGAGGTTGCTAATGCTTTGGGGCAGGCTTATATAGAAAGCGGGCTTGAAGCAAAGCTGGAAGTTACTGTCCAAGCCTCTTCTTGGTTAAATGACCGTATGGGTAATATCAAGGCCGAGCTGAATGAAGCAGAATTAGCGTTGCAGAAATATAAAGACAAAGAAGGCTTGGTGGGTAATGCTGGCGGTACAGATATTGCGAATAAAGAAGTTGATTTAGTCGCAGATAAATTGGTTGATGCCCGTAAAGAGCGCTTGGCCTTGGAGGGGGTTTATCAGCAGATTCGCACAGTTGGTAGTAACAATAGTGAGGGCTTGCAGCGTATATCCGGTATTTTGCGCGATCAAACTGTACAACGTTTTAAAGAGTCACTATTAGAAGTGGAGTTAAAACGATCGGAGTTGGCGAAACGTTATGGTTACAAGCACCCTAAAATGATTGCTGTAGAATCAGAAGTGCTGCGAGCCAAAGTGGCTTTGGATGCGCAGGTGGTTTCAGTAGCTAAAGGTATCGAGTCAGATTATCGCGCAGCTGTAGCAAGTGAGCGTAGTTTAGATAACGCACTGGCAGGGACAAAAGGCAATTTGCAAAGCTTGAGTCGCAAGCGTTTTAAATTACGTGAGCTAGAGCAAAATGTTGAAACCAAGCGTGCTATTTACAATACATTTTTGCAACGCATTAACGAAACCAGCGCAACGGGTGACTTAAACTCGGCAAATGCTCGTATTGTGGATCCAGCGGTTGTTCCTGTTAGTCCGGCCAAACCAAAGAAAAAGCTGATTGCTATGTTGGCGATGGTGGTGAGCGGAATGTTTGCTGTCGCTTGTGCGTTTTTATTGGAAGCGCTTAATAACACCATCAAAACAACGGAAGATATTGAGCAAAAATTACAAAGCACCATGTTGGGCTTACTGCCGCTTATTAAGTCCAAGGGTAAAGATAAGGCTATTAAGAGTTATCGAGCGTTTGTTGAAGGCGAAGATATTGGCTTTGGTGAAGCGGTGCGAACGATTCGTACAGGTATTGTACTGTCTTCTTTGGATTCGCCACAAAAAACCATTTCTGTAACCTCTACAGTACCTTCAGAAGGTAAAACGTCGACATCCATCAGCCTTGCTTGCGCATTATCGCAAATGGAAAAAACTCTATTGATCGATGCTGATATGCGTCGCCCATCCATTGGTAAGGTGCTGGGCTTAGATCGCGCTAAGCCGGGCCTATCTGCATTGGTTGCTGGTACGGCCGATCTTAGTGATTGCATTCAGCGTTATGAAGAAGGTGATGTTGATGTGATGCTGGCCGGTTTGATTCCGCCGAATCCTTTAGAGTTGTTATCTTCTAAGCGCTTTGCACAGGCTTTGAAAGTACTTGAAGATAAATACGATCGTATTGTTATTGATTTACCACCGTGTCAGGCGGTAAGTGATGCCTTGGCGATTGCACCTTTGGTGGGTGCCATGGTTTATGTGGTAAAAGCCGATTCTACCTCGGCAACCCAGGTGAAGGCTGGCCTGAAGCGTTTACGCGATATTAATGCACCTCTGGTTGGTGTGATTCTAAATCAGGTAGATTTGGATAAATCTTCGCGCTATTACGGCTCTGATTATTATGCGGGCTATTATGATAGTTATGGCTACGCAGCAGAAACCGCCAAAGCCAGTAAAAACCAAAAAGAAGAGCAAAAAATTCGGGCGGCATGATTGATTTACACTGCCATATTTTACCGGGCATCGATGACGGTGCCCGCGATCTTGAAGATGCCTTAGCGCTTTGTAAAATGGCGGCGGCTGATGGCATTCGCCATATGACCGCCACCCCTCATATTCACCCCGGTCGCTGGGAAAATACTCGCCAGTCTATTCAGCCTGTTTTTGAGCATTTGCAATCGCAGTTAGTGGCGGAAAATATTCCTTTGAGCTTGGCCATGGCTGGAGAGGTACGTTTATCGGCTGAGGTGTTGGCCTTGTTTGCTAATCAATCCTTGCCGTATTTGGGTGAATGGGAAGGTAAGCAGGTAATGTTGCTGGAGTTGCCCCACGGCAATGTGCCGCCGGGGAGTGATAAGTTAGCCAAGTGGCTGATTGATCGCGGGGTGCTACCGATGATTGCGCATCCGGAGAGGAACAAAGGCTTTGCAGCGGATATTAGCCGCCTGTATCCATTTTTAGAAATGGGATGTTTGTTGCAGTTAACCGCAATGAGTATTTGTGATCGCTTTGGTGATTATGCGTACGAGACAGCGCATACCATTTTAGAGCAAGGATGGGCGACGATTGTCGCGAGTGATGCACATAATTGTGAATCAAGGCCGCCGGTTTTATCTGAGGCGTTTGGCATTGTGGCTGAGCGTTATGGGGATAAGATGGCCGAGCAATTGTTTGTCACAAACCCTGGAAGAATTGCAGGCCTAAGCGAATAGCAAGCAAGGTCGGCTCCGATACGGGGTCAGATCCCAAGGGATCTGACCCCATGTTAAGGCACGATGTTCTTGGTTTGGATGATCTTTCAGATATTGCCGTTTATGGCTTGGGTAGTTGCGATTTAAACCCCGGCTCCGATACCGGGGTCAGATCCCAAGGGATCTGACCCCATGTTAAGGCACGATGTATGTGGTTTAGATGATC
>NZ_CANMYE010000013.1 GCF_947502065.1 uncultured Pseudoteredinibacter sp. | reverse complement strand
CGCCACTTCCGCACCGTTCACTTCACCACTGAACGTCGGCGTCGCATCATCAATGGTGTCCCCATCGTTGATTTCGCGTTGCACCAAACCTACATCGTCAAAACCCATGAAATCGGTAATATCGTCTGGCGATGTGCGATCAACCGTCAACACAAATGGATCACTTGGTTGCGATTCATTTCCTGCTGGATCAACACTAGTGGCCGTATAAGTGTGCTCACCCTCAGGCAAAGCATCAGTTGGTGTATAAGTCCAACTTCCATCGCCTTTTACTTTCACTTCATCAACGACATCGCCATCTTTATAAATACGAATAGTCTCGCCGGCTGTACCGGTACCATTAATTTTGGGCGTATTATCGTCAGTGTGATCACCACTGTTTAATTTACCCTGCACCTTACCAACATTATCGTCAGCATCATTAATGATTGGTGCTGGGCTAGCAGTAACATCAATATTGAGCGTGAAAGTATCCTCAACATCATTGCCCGCCGCATCTTTGGCCGTCGCCGTAAACTCAACAGCACCTTCGGGTAGATCATCGGTAATTTGAATAGACCAAACGCCGTCACCATCAGCGGTAACTGGCCCATAGGTTTTACCATTAACCTCCAAGGTGACCTCAGCACCGACCTTGGCACTACCAACAATTAGCGGAGTAAGATCGTTTGTTTGCCCGCCATCGTTTATATCTTTTGTGGTACCCGGTGCTTCACCCGGAGTCGGAACATCATCAACCGCCTTGTCGATTGATACAGTGATGTCACTGGTATCAACAGTAAAAGTAAGAGGGTCGCTAGGATCACCAGGGCCATTGCCCGCCTCATCAATTACCGCTATCTGAACTGAATGAGGGCCATCCACCAAAGGCGGTTCTGGAGTGTATTCCCAGTTACCCTCATCATCCACATCAACTGTTACAACGCGCTCATTATCTGTACCCGGATCAATAGTAATAACAACTTTTCCATTCGGCTCATCCACCTTGCCATGTAGACGCGGCTTAGAATCATCCGTGGTCTCGCCATTATTAATTGGACCGGTTGACGCACCAATATCATCTTCAGCGTTAAGGGAATCTGTTCCAGGCTTATCCGGTGCGACGGTATCTACGGTGATGATATAAGGGCCAGTGGCTGCACTGGCCGGCCCACCCGCAATACTGGCATCAGCATAAAACTCATATGTGCCATCGGCCAACTCATCACCAACTGCTGGAGTAAACGTCCATTTACCTTCGCCATCAACAACAGCCTCACCAATTTTTACTCCGCCGCTGCTAGGATCCTTGTCGTAAACAGAAATGGTGGCACCGATGGGCCCGGTACCTTCTACTGTTGGCCGGCTATCATTACTAACACCGTCCGGAGAAATTGTTTCAGTACGACCGTCTTCATTGCCTACATCATCAAGAACACGAACAATACTTGGGGAGCCCGGAGACGCAGTATTAATATCGAAGTTTAAACTGCTACTTTCATCAGACTCATTTCCTGCTTTATCAACAACCTTCGCAGTAACTGTAAATGAACCATTACCAAGGGCAGGACTTGGTGATGCCGACCACGTTGCGGGATCACCAACATTGGCGCCTGCACTAAGCACTACGCCTTCAATTGTCTGAACAATTTGACCGCCACCATCTCTAATGATCACTGTAACGGTTGAGCCGGCGTCAAATTCTGCCATAGCAACTTCGCCAGTAAACTCAGGTACCGCATCATCAATAGTGCTGTTATTTACGATGTCTCCGACTACTAAACCAACATCATCAAAACCTTTAAAATTTTCAACAGCATCAGGGTTAGTCCGATCTATAGTCAACACAAATGGATCACTTGGCTGCGATTCATTTCCTGCTGGATCAACACTAGTGGCCGTATAAGTGTGCTCACCCTCAGGCAAAGCATCAGTTGGTGTATAAGTCCAACTTCCATCGCCTTTTACTTTCACTTCATCAACGACATCGCCATCTTTATAAATACGAATAGTCTCGCCGGCTGTACCGGTACCATTAATTTTTGGCGTATTATCGTCAGTGTGATCACCACTGTTTAATTTACCCTGCACCTTACCAACATTATCGTCAGCATCATTAATGATTGGTGCTGGGCTAGCAGTAACATCAATATTGAGCGTGAAAGTATCCTCAACATCATTGCCCGCCGCATCTTTGGCCGTCGCCGTAAACTCAACAGCACCTTCGGGTAGATCATCGGTAATTTGAATAGACCAAACGCCGTCACCATCAGCGGTAACTGGCCCATAGGTTTTACCATTAACCTCCAAGGTGACCTCAGCACCGACCTTGGCACTACCAACAATTAGCGGAGTAAGATCGTTTGTTTGCCCGCCATCGTTTATATCTTTTGTGGTACCCGGGGCTTCACCCGGAGTCGGAACATCATCAACCGCCTTGTCGATTGATACAGTGATGTCACTGGTATCAACAGTAAAAGTAAGAGGATCGCTAGGATCACCAGGGCCATTGCCCGCCTCATCAATTACCGCTATCTGAACTGAATGAGGGCCATCCACCAAAGGCGGTTCTGGAGTGTATTCCCAGTTACCCTCATCATCCACATCAACTGTTACAACGCGCTCATTATCGGTACCCGGATCAATAGTAATAACAACTTTTCCATTCGGCTCATCCACCTTGCCATGTAGACGCGGCTTAGAATCATCCGTGGTCTCGCCATTATTAATTGGACCGGTTGACGCACCAATATCATCTTCAGCGTTAAGGGAATCTGTTCCAGGCTTATCCGGTGCGACGGTATCTACGGTGATGATATAAGGGCCAGTGGCTGCACTGGCCGGCCCACCCGCAATACTGGCATCAGCATAAAACTCATATGTGCCATCGGCCAACTCATCACCATCTGCTGGAGTAAACGTCCATTTACCTTCGCCATCAACAACAGCCTCACCAATTTTTACTCCGCCGCTGCTAGGATCCTTGTCGTAAACAGAAATGGTGGCACCGATGGGCCCGGTACCTTCTACTGTTGGCCGGCTATCATTACTAACACCGTCCGGAGAAATTGTTTCAGTACGACCGTCTTCATTGCCTACATCATCAAGAACACGAACAATACTTGGGGAGCCCGGAGACGCAGTGTCAATAACAAAGCCTAGCGGACCAACAGGGTCCGATTCATTGCCAGCGCTATCAACAGCAGTAACGCTAATAGCATGGGCACCATTTGCGAGTGCCGGACTTGGCTCAAAGGTCCAATTTCCGTTAGGCCCTACTTCGATGCCAGTGGCTATCAACTTGCCATTGTCATAAACATTGATGGTAGTGCCAGGCTCTGCGCGACCACTAAAAGTCGGCACACTATCATCGATGGTATCACCATCCGATATAGGCCCTGTAACTGGCCCAACATCATCTTCACCGACAAAATTAATGATTGCCGTGGGAGCTGTAAGATCTACCGTATAGTTAAACGGTGCGCTCTGCGCACTCTCGTTTCCATCACTATTGGTGCTGCTGACCGTGAACACATAATCATCTTCGGCCAACTCTGCTTGCACATCAAAAGCCCAGGAACCATCATCGCGAACATCTGTCTTTCCAATTAGCACGCCATCAAGATAAATATTGATGACATCACCTCTTTCACCGATACCTTGCAGTTGCGGCTTCGGATCATTACTAATAGCGCCGCTGGCCATCTTTCCAACAATCGGGTCTACATCATCGTAGATAGATGTAATAAAGGGCACTGAGCTTGATGAGGTCACAAAGTCTACAGACTCTGCGGCCGACTCACCGGCCTCACCATCTGAATTTTCAATATAAGATTCAAGGCTAAGAGTTTCACCATCCGCAACTGGGTCTACCTGAAATGTTATAGACCCACGATCAATATCTGCTTGGGTGATAATTTGAGAAAGCTCTTGGCCGGTATTCGTTTTTAAAACAACATTGTCGCCAGGCTGAACGCTAGCAGGCAGAGTCACCTCTACATCCACGTCACCATTTAGTTCATTGGCAACAATCTTGCCATCGTTATTCGCATCTTCGACAATTCTAATACCAGGCTTAACTTGAGCCTTACCTTCAACAAGTGCACTTGCGCTAACTGGGTCAGAACTATTACCCGCAGCATCACTGATTGACGCTGTAACAACAAAGTCATTACCTTGGCTCACAGAGTTCAACGATACATCTACATAACCATTGCTTAAATGATCAGCCGTGATTGTTATTAGTGTTGGGGTATTCGCTGCGGCTTCAACCCTCAAGCTATCTCCAACTTGAGCACCAGCGGGCAGCCCAATACGTACATCAACTGCACCATCCTGCTCAGCAATGCTGATAACACCATTGTCGTCGGCATCTTCTAGGATGTTTATGCTTAAGCCACTATTTAAATCACTCAAATCTACAGAAACAGTAGCTTGACCAAGCTCACCGTCATTGCCCGCTTTATCACGCACCGAAGCCGCAACCTCAATAGTCGCACCATCTTGCGGAATAGGGAGGCTTATAGATACTAAACCAGCATCAATGTGAGATTGATCTATTACGATGGTTTGCTCTGGGCCACCATCAACGCTGTAAACCAAGACATCATCAATTTGAGTACCAATAGGCAAAGCAATTTCGACACTAACAGTAGGTTTGCCCGCTAACTCCCCGTCATTCAACAAACCATCACCAGGAGAATTATCATCTACAAAAGTGATGATTGGTGCATCCAAGCCACTCACATCGATTTGCGCACTATCAGACACCTCACCAGAAGTATTACCAGCCGCATCGCTTAAAGTAGCCTTAACTTCAAAGGTCACTCCATCGGCGGGCATATCGTAGGAAACCACCAATTCCCCGGCCGCTACTTGATCGGAAGTTAATGTGTAAGCACGCGGAGCACCAGAATTGCTGATAAGAACTAATCGATCTCCAATCGCAGCATCCGCAGGTAAATCGACTCTTACATCTAATGCGCCTTGTCGCTCTGCAGCATTAATAAAGCCATCATTATTAAGGTCCTCAACGATTTCAATATTGAGAGCACTTAAATCTGACGTGTCGACTATAAGCTGCCCCTGACCAGTTGGGCCTGCGACCCCAGCTTGCTCCACATGCGAACTAATAGCCACTGTTGTACCACTTTGCGGAACTAGACTACTTGTACTTACAAAGCCCGCATCGATATCAGCTTGGCTGATATCCAGAGTAATGGGGGTACCACCGTTAAGTTGATAAATCAGTTTATCGCCGTCACTCAAACCAGCGGGCAAATCAAATTGAATGCTTAAATTAGTCAGCCCAGCGGACTCCGCCGCATTAAGAAAGCCATTACCATCAAGATCGTCGGTAAAGTTAACACTTGGCGCACCAGAGACAGTGCTTGCAGCCATGCTAACGCTGTCTGTAGCTGGTTCAGATGAATTACCCGCAGCATCAAATACTTCAGCTTTAACCTGAATAGTCTGATTCGCAGCAGGTGCAGCTGTTAATACTTCGATGCTTCCACTTTGCACATGGGCATCTGTAATGGTGATAGTTTGTGGAACATTGTTTACTTCTAAAATTAAGGTATCGCCCTCTTTTGCACCGTTGGGCAAGGTAACCTCGACAGTTATCTCACTTGAACCATTTAACTCTGCTGTACTAAGTTCACCATCGTCATCACTATCTTCCAAGATTGAAACGGATAAACCTGAACTCAACTCAGGCACTTTCATTTCAACTTCTTTTTCACTCTCTGGACCAGACTCTCCAGTAGGGTCTTCTACTTTCGCCTTTACATTGACCGTTTCACCATCACCTGGTGTTGGTACTGTTATCGAGACTTTTTTGTCATCAATAATTTGCTGGGTAATGGGTATCTCTCTTTCACTACCATCCACTACAACTATTAATTTATCCCCAGGCTCGACACCCGCAGGCAAAATAATATCGACGGTTAGCTCTGTTTTGGTTCCGACCTCTTCCTTGTTTACTTCGCCATCGCCACTACTATCATCAACAAAAACAATCGCAGGAGAACGCATCGGCTGGAGATTCATGGTTGCCGAATCGCTGGCCTGCTCGCTCACATTACCCGCAGCATCAAAAATTTGTGCCTGGACTTCCAATGTTTGCCCATGCCCCAAAGCATCAACAGTAAATTGCACTGTACCGTTGCCGATATCCGTATCAGAAACAATAATTTCTCGAGGAGACTGACCTGTAACGCTGACAATTAATTTATCACCGGCTTTTGCGCCGGCAGGCAAATTGATAAGAACATCAACACCGCCTGCCCTACTGGCATTCAAAGATTCTGCAGAATTAATGGTTCCATCATTATTGGCATCGGTACTAAGCTCAACACTCAGCCCGGGGTTAGCACCTTTAAAGTCAGTAACATCAACGATTAAGCTGCCTTCGGCATTTGGACTATCAACACCGGCTTCACTGGTTACTTTGGCGACGACTGACAATACCGAACCATCATTTGGCTGGGGCACGGTAATTGTTAGCTGGCCTTCATTTAACAATTGCTGAGTAACAGCTACTGTTGTATTCGCACCATCAATAGTTACCGTTAAGACACTGCCAATAGGCGTATTAGGGTCAAGAGTTACAACCACGTCAATTTCGGCATCTACATTTGCAGTCGACTCATCGAAGTTAAAGTAGCCATCTTTGTTTGCATCTTCAACAAAGGAAATACTAGGCTGAGGAGGCGGGGTTTCATCAACGATATCAATAACAAAAGGCTCTGGTGTACTCGGCTCACTGGTATTACCAGCTTTATCCGTAACATCCACAACGACTTGGTATTCACCCCCAGGAGGCTCTGGCAAAATACTTGTTGGGATAGTTACTTCAACGCTGCCGCCGTCTTCGGGGCCAACGATATACTCTATCTCCTCCGTTCCTCCGCTAGGCAAAGTCACCTTTACGGTAACCTTATCTCCAGGCTCGGTGCCGGATGGAAGAACAATTTGTACCTGCACTCCATCTTCGAGCTCTTCTTCATCAACATTGTCTTCCGCTTCTGGAATGGTGACGATTGGCGCTGTGATTTCGCCGCCCTCTCCAGGCGCTATCGTATCGATAATAAAATCAACTGGATCACTTGGCAGGCTGACATTGCCCGCAGGATCTACAACCGTAACTTGTACAACATAATTACCGTCGGGAGGTGAGGGCAACACATTAACCGGAACCGTAACTTCCTTAGAACCTTCTTCCCCAGGCTCGACAACGGAGGTCACATCAATTGTTTCGCCGCTAGGCAAGGTGACGGTAACAACCACAGTATCACCCGGGCCAGTACCTGAAGGCAGCCCTACGATAACTTGGATACCATTTTCGATTTCTTCTTTGTTAACCCCGCTTTCTGCTTCCGGGATAGAAACTGTAGGTTTTTCCGTACCACCACCGGGCGGAGTGGTATCAATAACAATATTTTCTTCTTCGGTGCTTTCATTGCCCGCCGGATCAACCGTGCTTACCGTTACATCAGTACCGGGCTCATCAATTGGATCTGTGGGAATAATCTCCCAATTACCATCCGGATCAACTGTTGTCGTTCCAATCACCTTACCAGTAGGATCCGTGATAGTGACCTGATTTCCCGGCTCACCGGTTCCGCTAATAGTTGGCGTGGTGTCATTAGTTGGGGGTAATGGGTCAACTGTTAATAATGGAGGTGTGATATCTACGGTTATAGACGTAGTAGCGGTTTCGCCCGAGACGCCTGCTGGGTTAAATGGCGTCGCAGAGATTTCTAATGTCTCGCCATCTTCTGGCAAAGGTAAGTTAACCGCAACGCTTCCTGCCTCAATATCAGCCTGCGTAAGCCCCACCACTACACCATTAACAACAATCGATGAGCCAGGAAGCAAACCATCGGGCAAAGCGATGGAAACTGTAATCTGGCCATCATTTTCAGCAATATTGATAAATCCATCACCATTGGCATCTTGAACTACAGCAAGCGACAACTCTCCTGGCGCGGGAATACCATTGCCATCGCCATCACCTGCTCCGAAGCCATCACCCAAAGCAGAAGCGCCGCCAGCGCCGGCACCAGAGCCGAACCCAGCCTGAGGGAGTACCTGCCCTCCGGTATATTCAAAGCGCACACCATTTCCTAGGGAGCTACCACCAGCACCATCACCACCAGCGGCTGTTGCAGGCAGTAATTCTTCAATACTCTCTCCACGCTCTAATGCTTCAACAAGACTGGCAAACTCCATATCCTCTTCAGCTTCTGAGGACTCCTCGAAAGTTTGCAATCGATCGATTAAACCCTCATCAATCACAGCCGACTGATTGGCCCCCATGGCAAGCGCTCCGCCTTCAAGAAAACGGATCACGATACTGGCGTTTTTAGCTGTTTGAACGGCGTCTCCGAGGTTGACAGCCATGCCAGCCTGCATAAGCTCGCCATTTGCAATATTGTTTACAACTCCCTGTACGGCAACTACTACGCCAGCTGATGAAAGATTTTGGGCATTAATTCCAACTGATAAGTCAACCATGACAGCTTCCTGAAAATATTCGATGATGATTAATCTTGTGCCTATTCAATTCAGCATAGGCAACAACAGCCACGCGTGTGCGTACTTGTTTCCCTGGAGCTAAGCCTGTTGATAAACGGTTATGCGCGCCCGAATGCCAAAAGCCTGCTTAAAACTACAAAAATTCATTGCCCATACAACGAGCTATCTGAATTTAGTTAGGCATGCCCAGAAACTGGGGTTGCGCGACAAAGACAAATTGAGAGGCCGGAGAGTTAAACAGTGATAAAAATTAAACGACGGGTACTAAAACTCTGCCATTTATTGAATTTCTATCCCAGCAAAAGCACCGAATAGAGCAGGGTTTTATGGGGATCACCCCCGCCCCTAAAATCGACCGCAAATGTGACGCGCATCACACTAACATTCGAATCATATTAAGTGCTTGAATAGGTTCAAGTAGCCCCGGCGAAAAACCATACAAAGCTACGAAAAGGAAAGCTAAATGGGCCTATAGCCCAAGGCCAAAGAATTAAACCGACAAAAGGAACTAGTACTTTTAACTGCTAAATTCCTATTGCCAGAAAGTAGTGAAGGGCATAAGTCGTAATGGGCACAAGTCTCACTTGAAACTTTGATCAACAAGCCCTATAAACGCTCACTAATTAACTGCAGTTGTTGCTTTGAACAGGCAAAGTTAATCCTAGCAAATCCTTGCGCAGCAAAGTCTGCACCTGGAGATGGGCCAATGCCACGCTCCTCAAACCATAGCTGAGGGTCAGACACCCCAAGCCCGCGAGCATCAATCCAAGCCAAAAACGTAGCTTCTGCGCAAAGCATCTCCAAGCCCGGGGTGCTATCAACCGCTCGTTTTAACAAAACCCTGTTACTGTGCAGGTAGTCCAATAACTCTGCATGCCATTGACGAGCGCCATTAAAAGCCGCCGTAGTTGCCAGCAAGCCCAGTACATTTGCCCAGGGAACCAAACCATTGGCCGCCTTAGCAAAGCGACGTCGCATACCCGCATCAGGAATAACGCCAAACGAAACCCCTAGGCCAGCAATATTGAATGTCTTCGCTGCTGACATCAAAGTTACCGAGCGCTTCTGCAGAGCTTCTAGGCTAAATGCTGGTGTATGCTTGACGCCTGGCTCGATAATTAGATCGCAATGAATCTCATCGCTAACCAGTATCACGTCATGCTTATCGCAAATATTGCCTAACTTTTGCAGACTCTCAGGGCTAAGCACCTTGCCGTTTGGATTCATTGGATTACAAAGGATCATCATTTTGCTGCGACTGCGCGCGGCATACTTCTCGATTAAATCAAAATCCAGCTCAGCACCGCTATCGGTCTGCAGAACAGGTACTGCTAAACTTTCCAGCTGGTGATTCTTATGGGCCTGTAAAATAGGTGGATAATTTGGAGTCTGCACAATTAAGCTGTCGCCCGCTTCTGAATATGCACGACAAGCTATATTAAAACCAGGCACTACACCTGGCATCCAGACAATCCATTCTTCAGGGATTCGACAACCATGACGATACTCGATCCAATCCACAATAGCGTGACGGCCCTCCTCATACTCTTCTGGCTTTAGGTAGCCCAATACTCCCTGCTGATTAAACTCACTAATAGCCTCACGCACAGATTCAGGCGCCGCAAAATCCATATCAGCCACCCAGCAAGGGATAACATCACGTCCTTTGTAACGGTTCCATTTAAAGGAGTATTTAGGGTCACGATCAATAATACGGTCGAATTCAGAGCTCATAACAGACCTTAAGCTTGGCGGTGATAATTTTGTGAACAAACAATTAGACAAATCATAGTAGCAGCGTCTTGCGCAGGGCAAGCACTACCGCTATGGTGCCTGCCATTAATGTACTTTTGGATAGGCTGACAACAATGCGCGAAGACGTTAAAGAATATTACGGCAAGACATTAGCAGGTAGCGAAGATTTGAAAACCGACGCTTGCTGTACTTTAGAAGCACCACCGCAAAACATTAGAGATATACAAAAGAAGATTCACCCTGAAGTATCAGGCCACTATTATGGCTGCGGCCTTATCATTCCCCAATCTATCGAGGGACTTAAGATTCTGGATCTTGGCTCTGGCTCTGGTATGGATGTTTACACGCTGTCAGCCATGGTCGGAGAACAAGGTCACATCGCAGGTGTCGACATGACCGACGAGCAGCTCGCTATTGCCCAGCAACACCGCGACTACCACGCCAATGCCTTCGGCCATTCAAAAAGTAATGTTGAATTCCATAAAGGTTATCTAGAACAACTGGATGAGCTCAATCTTGAGCCGGGTAGTTTTGACCTAATTGTTTCCAACTGTGTCATTAATCTGTGCCAAGATAAAGAAGCCGTTTTAAAACACTGCCACCACCTATTAAAAGAAGGTGGCGAGATGTACTTTTCGGATGTCTATAGCGATCGCCGCGTACCCGATACACTACGCACAGATCCCGAGCTATACGGTGAGTGCTTAAGCGGGGCTTTATACTGGAACGATTTTCACAATCTCGCCAAGGCCTGCGGCTTTGCCGACCCACGACTAGTGGAAGACCGCCCTCTTGGGCTCAATAATGACTCCGTAATAGAGCGCATCGGCCATATTGGTTTTTACTCGGCTACCTATCGATTATTTAAAATTAGCGGCCTGGAGCCATTTTGCGAAGATTACGGACAAGCCGTTAGATACTTAGGTGGCGTTGAAGGACAAGAGCAAGCCTTCATTTTAGATAAGCATCACCACATCGATAAAGGCCGCTTATTCCCGGTTTGCGGCAACACTTACCGAATGCTGCATGAAAGTCGTTTTGCTAAGCATTTTGAGTTTTATGGGAGCTGGGATACTCACTTTGGTATTTTTGAGGGCTGTGGCACCAGCTTACCTTACGATCAAGAAAAAGATTCAACACAAAGCTCTTCGGGTGGCTGCTGCTAACTGCCTATTTACCGAATAGAGTGACCCAATCCCCATGCGCGCCGCTCCACAATGGAGGGCGTCTGGGGTACCATCCCAGCTTTTAATCACTGGTAACACCACATGTCGCGTCGACACGAAAATCTAGACCAATTTCGCTGGTATTTCGTACACCCCAAATTTTGGCCGCTTTGGCTTTGGTTTGCCATCTTGTGGTTTGTAGGTCGCTTACCATTACCTGCTATTCGAAGCTTAGGTAGCGCCACTGGGAAATTGGTTTACAGTGTTGCAAAAAGCAGACGCCGAGTGACGCTTCGCAATCTAGAGCTGTGCTTTCCAGAAAAGAGCGAATCCGAGCGAGAAAGCATAGCCAAACAGAGCTTTGCCAATGCCGGCATGGCACTGTGGGAGTCTGGCTTGATTTGGTTTGGTCGTCTCTCGCGCATTCGAAAAATGCACAATATTATTGGCTTGGAACACCTCCAAAAACGAGATGGTGAAGCGATTCTAGCTTTAGCGATGCATAACAGCTGCTTAGAGCCAGCCTATGGCCCCCTGGCCCTTGAGCACAGCATGAAAATACTTTTCCGCGTACACAACAACCCGTTTTGGGAATATGTGGCACAAAAAGGAAGGAATCGCTTCAATTTAGAGTTGGTTTCAAATAAGCGTGTCAGCCGATTTGTCGAATATATGCGAGAGGGCCATACTGGACTAATTGCAGCTGATCATGACCTAGGGCGAAAGAACAGTATATTTGTGCCGTTTTTCGGTATTCAAACAGCCACCGTTACCACCCCAAGCACCCTAGCAACGGCAGCGAATGCCAGAGTTGTATTTACTTGCGGCTACCGTACTGCCAAGGGCTATGAGGTTGAAATCAGCCCGATGGAGAACTTCCCTAGCAACGACGTTCACGCTGATATCGAGCGATTCAGTGCCACAGTTGAGGCCCATGTACGAAAGCACCCAGCAGAATATCTTTGGATGCATCGCCGCTTTAAAACTCGCCCAGAAGGCGAAGAAAGCTTGTACCAGAAGAAAGACAAGAAAAAATAGTACTTTCCAGCCATAAAGCTCAAGCAAATCACCTGACAGCCGGGGGCCTAGGGCAGTATAATCTGACCTTTTTGCCACCCCGGTTGATAGAGAGATATGGAAGAGCAATACCTGCCACAAAACATCGAACAGCATGCCCAGAAACATTGGGATGCCAAACGCAGCTTTGAAGTTACTGAAGATCCAAGCAAAGACAAATTCTACTGCCTGGCGATGTTCCCCTACCCTAGTGGCAAGCTGCACATGGGCCATGTGCGCAACTACACCATTACCGACGTAATCTCTCGCTACCAGCGTATGCAAGGTAAGAATGTCCTACACCCTATGGGTTGGGATGCTTTCGGCCTGCCTGCTGAAAACGCCGCCATTCAAAATAAGACCGCTCCTGCCAAATGGACCTACAGCAACATCGAATACATGAAGGGGCAACTTAAATCCCTAGGCTTTGGCTTTGACTGGTCTCGAGAGCTTGCCACCTGTCGCAACGACTACTACAAGTGGGAGCAATGGTTCTTTACCCGCCTGTACGAAAAGGGCTTGGTCTACAAGAAAATGGCCACCGTTAACTGGGATCCAGTCGACCAAACCGTACTTGCAAACGAGCAGGTTGTGGATGGCCGCGGCTGGCGCTCAGGTGCTTTAGTTGAGCGTAAAGAAATCCCTCAGTGGTTTATCAAAATTACCGATTATGCCGAAGAGCTTCTCAGCAGCTTAGACCAGCTTCCAGATTGGCCTGAGCAAGTGAAAACCATGCAGCGCAACTGGATTGGCAAAAGCACCGGCGTTGAGATGAACTTTACTTTGGCCAGCGAAATTGCCGGCCTCAGCGAAATCGATGTTTACACTACCCGCCCCGATACCGTAATGGGTGTAACCTATGTGAGCATCGCCGCCGAGCATCCAATCAGCCTGGCATTAGCTGAGACAAACACCGAACTTGCTGACTTCATTAAAGAATGTAAGAGCAACTCTGTGGCTGAAGCCGATATGGCCACCATGGAAAAGAAAGGCTTGGATACCGGCTTGAAAGCGATTCACCCCATTAGCGGTGAAGAAGTCGCCATCTGGGTGGCAAACTATGTATTGATGGATTATGGCTCTGGTGCAGTCATGGCCGTTCCTGCGCACGATGAGCGTGACTTTGCTTTTGCCAATAGCTACCAGCTACCGATCAAACAGGTAATTGCCAGTAAGCTAAATGATGACTCAGCTTTTGACAGCAGCGAGTGGCACGAGTGGTATGGTCGTAAAGGCGACACAGAAACCATGAACTCTGGCGAGCATTTTCCAGAGCTAGACGGTTTAGATTTCCAAGACGCTTTTGATGCGACCGCTGAGAAACTAATCGCCTTAGGCAAAGGCAGCTTGAAAACCAATTTCCGCCTACGCGACTGGGGGGTTTCTCGCCAACGCTATTGGGGCGCACCCATCCCAATGTTCAATCTGCCTGAAGGTGGCGAGATCCCTGTACCTTTAGAAAAGCTTCCGGTATTACTGCCGGAAGATGTGCAGATGGATGGCGTACAAAGCCCAATTAAAGCTGATGCCGAGTGGCGCAAAGCCGAACACAACGGTCAAGCCGTTGAGCATGAGACTGATACCTTCGATACCTTTATGGAATCTTCTTGGTATTACGCTCGCTATACCTGCGCCAATTTAGATGACGCCATGCTTGATCCTGCAAAAGCAGACTACTGGCTGCCGGTCGATCAGTATGTTGGTGGTATTGAGCACGCAATTTTGCACTTATTGTACGCTCGCTTCTTCCACAAATTAATGCGTGACGAGGGCTTAGTAAATTCTGACGAGCCCTTTAAGCGCTTGCTTTGCCAAGGCATGGTATTGGCCGACTCTTTCTATCAGCAAAACGACGACGGCAGTAAGACTTGGTTTAACCCTGCCGAGGTAGACTTAGAAAAAGATGACAAAGGCAAAGTCGTCACTGCTAAATCAGCAGATGGCCAAGCGCTAATTGCTGGCGGCATGACTAAAATGTCGAAATCTAAAAACAATGGTATCGACCCACAAACTGCCGTTGATCAATACGGCGCCGATACGGTTCGTTTGTTTACCATGTTCGCTGCGCCACCAGAGCAAACTCTAGAATGGAGCGATGCAGGTGTAGAAGGCGCCAGCCGCTTCTTACGTCGCCTATGGAAAACGGTTTATAGCCATCTACAAGCGGGTGAGCCAGGGCAAATTCCTAGCGGCGGTTTAAGTGATCAACAAGAAGGTTTGCGTCATAAGGTACACAGCACCATTAAAAAAGTCAGCGACGACTATGGCCGTCGTCAAACCTTTAACACGGCTATTGCCGCGGTAATGGAAATGATGAATGAAGTGGGTCGTCAGGCCGATCGCTCAACAGCTGAAAATTTGGCCGTTGAACGTGAAGCTTTAGAAGCGGCAATTCTGTTATTGGCACCAGTTACGCCTCACATTTCACAGCACTTATGGGCAGCGCTAGGCAATGGCGCAGATGTTATTGATGCCGATTGGCCCACTGTCGATGAGAGCGCCTTAGTGCAATCTAACATCATGCTGGTAGTTCAGGTAAACGGCAAAGTTCGCAGCAAAATAACTGTAGCCGCCGATGCGACAGAACAAAGCATTATCGAAACAGCCAAGGCCGATAGCAATGTGGCGAAATTCTTAGCTGATAAAGAAATCAAAATGTGCAAAGTTATCCCCAACAAACTGGTTACCTTTGCCGTTAAATAGCATTGTAAGGAATGATAATAATGAAACTTTTCATGCGTTCGGCAGTAGCTTTAAGCATCTTCACCCTGCTAACTGCTTGCGGCTGGCAACTACGCGGGCAAGTTGATCTCGCAGGCGATATTGGCACCCTACAGGTCAGCTCCTCAGATGCTGAGTTGCTACGAGATTTAAAAAAGGCGCTGCTACGTAACAACATTACACTGGACGACTCAGATCCCGACTACAGACTCGACTTGGAAAAGATGCGCTTCGATCGCAGAACCGCATCTGTAGGCAGCCAAATCTTGGCTGCCGAGTATGAGCTAAACATGCAAGTCGCTTATCAGATATCTCAAATGAAATACAAAGAAGGCGATAAGCCTTACCTTGATTCTGCCAGAGCGAGCACCATTCGAAGCTACGCTTACGATCCAAATAACACACTCGGCAAGGATCAAGAAGAGCGCCAGCTACGCCGCGAAATGCGCCATGAAATTGTACAGCAAATTTTGCGTCGCCTAGCTTTAATCAGTCAGCAAAACGAAGCATAAATATGGCCAAGCTGCGCGCCGAACAACTACAAGCCAGTTTAAAAAAAGAGCTTAAACCGGTTTATATCATCAGCGGAAAAGAGCCCCTACTGGCTCAAGAAATGGCTGACGAAGTTCGAGCGGCGGCTCGCAAGCAAGGCTTTAGTGAACGTGAAGTTCTGCATGTTGATCGCAGTTTTGACTGGAACCTGCTGCTCGATAGCGCCAATGCTATGTCACTCTTTGCTGAAAAGAAAATTATCGAACTGAATATACCTGGCGGCAAGCCCGGAACAGAAGGCAGCAAGGCTCTGCAGCAGTTTTGCGATAACGCCAATGACGATAACATCCTGTTAATTCAAAGCGGCAAGCTTGATCAAAACCAGCAGCGAGGAAAATGGTTTAAGGCCATCGAGAAACTTGGCCACAGCGTTCAAGTTTGGCCCATCAAGGCAGCTCAACTACCCCACTGGATAAAGCAGCGCTTACAACAAGCAAATCTATCGGCAGACCCTCAAGCCATTGAGATCTTGTGTGCTAGAGTTGAAGGTAATTTATTGGCGGCCGCTCAAGAAATTGAAAAGCTCAAGCTACTTGCTGAAGACCACCACATCAGCAGCGAACTAATGAATAGCGTGGTCGCTAATAGTGCACGCTACGATATTTTTGATCTTGCCGACAAAGCTTTAATGGGTGATGCCCAAGCCTGCACCCGAACACTACAAGGCTTGAAAAGCGAAGGCACAGATGCCATCCCTGTGCTTTGGGCACTGGCACGCGAAATTCGCAGCCTAAACCAAATAGCGCACGCTCAAGACCAGGGCCAAAACTTTGATTGGGCTGCCAAGAGCGCCGGCGTTTGGGACAAACGTAAACCGCTCGTTGCCGGCGCACTAAGACGTCTAAACAAAGCCCAGCTGGAACTGCTGCTACGAAAAGCTAACGGCATCGACAAGGCCGCCAAAGGTATGCGCAAAGCCGACGCTTGGAGTGAGCTTATGGATTTATGCCTATGCTTATGCGGCCAGAACAGCATCCATCCAAGTTTACAACGGCTATCCCTTAGCCTTTAAGTTAAGCCATTACCATGCCACAAGCTGCAGAGACCCAATTCCATCTTTTGGATAAAAGCTGGACATTAAAACGCTTTCCCGCCAGAAAAAACGACCCTCTTAGGGCTTGGGATGCTGCGGATGAACTTCTCTTGCAGGAGGTCATGGGTAGGATTCAAAGCGAACAAAAGGTGCTTATAGTCAACGACAGTTTTGGTGCAATTTCTACAGTACTGGCAGATTTCAAACCCCACTGGATCAGCGATTCCTTTATCAGCCAGCAGGCCTGCAAGCAAAACTTGGCACTTAATCAGCTTAGCGAAAACCTCATAAGCTGGGACAACGCACAGGCCTGGCCTAAGCAAAAATTTGACTGGGTGTTAATAAAGCTACCTAAAAGTCACGCCCAACTAGAAGATCAACTATATCGCCTACGTGACTGCATCCACAAAAACACTCAAATCATCGCTTGCGCGATGAGTAAAAATTTACACACACAAAGCATTAAGCTATTTGAAAAACTCATTGGCAGCAGCCACACCTCTTTAGCTCAAAAGAAAGCACGCCTACTATTTGCCAAAGCGGAGCAACTTGAACATAAAGATTCCCCCTATCCAAAATCTTACCAACTCTCACAATATCGACTTGAAGTATTCAATCATGCAGCGGTGTTTTCCCAGCAAAAACTGGATATTGGCACGGCTTTTTTGCTAGAGAACTTCCCAGAGAATCACAATTATAAGAACATAGTCGACCTAGGCTGTGGCAATGGATTACTCGGCATACGCGCCGCACAATTACACCCTGAAGCCAGAATTGATTTCTACGATGAATCTCAGGCAGCCATTGCCAGCGCAAAGTTGAACGTCCAGCACAACAATCTAAGCGATGACCGACTTTCTTTTCACCTAAGTAATTGCTTAGATGGTGCAGATGTAAGCAGCGCCGATTTAGTATTGAACAACCCCCCATTCCATCAGCAACACAGCATATCCGGCCATATTGCCAAGCAAATGTTTCAGCAAAGCAAAAAAGTCTTAAAGCCAGGGGGGGAACTGTGGGTAATAGCCAATAGACACCTAGGCTATCACAAAGATTTAGATAACATTTTCGGTGGGCACAAGCTGGTAAAAAGCAACAGCAAGTTTGTGATTTTAAAGGCAAGAAAATAGCCTACCAAACAACAGATAATACCCAGCTAAATACCCAGACCAATATTATTACTGGCCACCAGCTCAAGTTTACGTTTAATAGAGAATAGGCTTTCTTCAATCTCTTGGGCTGAAATAGGTTTAGAGAAGTAAAAACCTTGGGCATAGTCACAACCCTGTTTTTTCAGCCAGAACTTTTGATCACTGGTTTCGATACCTTCTGCCACCACCTTCAAACCCATATTATGCCCAAGATCGATAATTGATTTAGCGATGGCAGCATCATTTTTATCTTGGTAGATATCTCGAATAAAGCTTCTATCAATTTTTAAAGTGTCGATGGGAAAGCGCTTTAGATAGGCCAGAGAGGAGTAACCAGTTCCAAAGTCATCCATAGCCAAGGCAACTCCCATTGCATGTAGACGCTTCAGCATCAGCACAGATTGCTCAGCATTTTCCATCGCTGATGTTTCGGTAATTTCTAGCTCCAAGCTAGACGGCGGAAGAGAATATTTATCCAAAACAGATTTAATGAAGTCTGAAAATTCACCCTGCAGGAACTGTCTAGGCGATAAATTTACAGCGACAGAACCAATATTAAGGCCGCCGTCTAGCCAAGAGCGCTGCTGCCTACAGGCTTCATCTAACACCCACTCACCGAGCGGCACAATTAAGCCAGTCTCTTCGGCAAGGGGGATAAAATCCGCTGGGGACATAAAATTGCCATCACCCAGATCCCAGCGAACTAAGGCCTCAACACCAATTACTTCGGTATTGTGAAGATCAACTTTAGGTTGGTACAAGAGCTTTAACTGATTATTTTTAATGGCTTTACGGAGTTCATTTTCACGCAGTAAGGACTGCACTGCCTGCTCATTCATAGATTGATCAAATAGACGATAAGTATTTTTACCATCATCCTTTGCCCGGTACATCGCCACGTCTGCATGCTTAAGCAAGGATTCGCTATCCTCACCGTCGGCAGGAAAAACACTCACTCCAATACTCAAGGTGCTGGTAATCTCGTAGCCTCTTAATTCGAAAGGCTCCGCACTAATATTTAGAATCTTTTCGGTCACCAAGGCCACATCACTCTGATGCTGTATATCTTCAATCACTAGGACAAACTCATCACCACCTAATCGCGCTACGGTATCCACTTCGCGCACACAAGAAACCAGGCGTTCAGCAATAACCTTTAGCAATGCGTCGCCTGCATCATGCCCAAAGCTATCGTTGATATACTTAAAACGATCAACATCAAGCAGCATTATAGCCACCTGATTTTGATTTCGCTTTGCTCTTGCTAAACTGTGCAGCAAGCGTTCATGAAACAATGTGCGATTAGGCAAGCCGGTAAGCTCATCATGAAAGGCCAAATAATTGAGTCGCTTTTGCTGCTCCTGCATTGCAAGCTCGGAATGTTTTCGCTCCGTAATATCGGTACAAATGGCACAGCTCGCAAATAGCTTCCCCTGCTGATCAAGCAAGGGAAAGCGGTTTATCCAGTAGTACTTGATTTCACCATCATCTGGCGAGCAATAAGAGAATTCCCAGTCTGCATTCACGTCATCTTCGCTTTCAGGTTTACCAGACCACAAAGCTTGAGCAATCTTTTCAGGGAAAAGAGAATAGACATGATGACCGTTATAACGTGTACTAGCTGACAACGAAAGCTCATCATTCAAGTGATGATCACTGCTAAGAATAACATTGCCACCGAGATCCACTACTGAGATAAAAACAGGAGAGTGATCCAAAATAGATCGTAGATAAACCTCGCTAGCCCAAAGTGCTTGCTCCGCAACTTTCGCTTTTTCGAGTTGCTGCTGGTGCTGCCAGGTTACAATTAAATGTTGCAGCACAAGCCCGCAAAACACTTGTAACTGCTGTCGCTCCTGCAGCAACTGCTCAACTTCGCTTACATCAACATCAAGCTCTAAGTACAACTGACCTATAGGCTGATCACCTTCACCAATAGGGACGCAGGCTAGACTTTGGCTTACATCAAGAAAGTTTTTATCATTTAGGGCTAGCTCACTAACGGCATACAACTGTGGGGTGGAAGATCTATAGCAATGATAAACCTGCTCAGCGGCGATTTTACGAAAGTTACTTAAACCCGTATTTAGCACAGTGAGGTTTTCCCCCACTCCCGTGCCACGCACCCAATGCTCTCCAGATTCATTGGTAAGCAATACAACACGAGAAACGTATGGCAGATCCGACCAGTTTTTAAGCAACCACAAAACCAATTCATGATGAGGCTTATTCATCACCAATTGGTAAAAGCGCCGCATTAAGTCGACGGCCGCTAGCTGCTTTGACATCTGCTCACCTTAGCTACTACTTCCCCTGAAAAGGGAATAAATCAGTAGATAAAGTAGCGGCTTTAAGCGACTAAACTTTAGTTTGAGATTAATTGAATGCGCCCAAGCTTAATAGCACAAAACTACAAATACTGATCACTAATACCGCAATCAGGTTAATAGCAAAGCCATTGCTCACCATATCCGCAATTTTGACCTGTCCGGTACCGAACACAATTGCATTTGGCGCTGTAGCTACAGGCAACATAAAGGCGCAACTTGAGGCTAAGGCAGCCGGCAACATTATTAAAGCTGGCTCCATGCCAGCAGCAATTGCTGTCGCTGCCAAAATAGGCATCAGCAGAGTGGCTGTCGCCGTATTACTGGTAACTTCTGTTAAAAAAGCTACCCCAAAGCTCAACAAAATTAACAATAGTAAAACTGGCAACTGATTAAAGCCTGCGAGTGCCTCACCAATAGCTTGACTTAGGCCTGTGCTGGTGAAGGCCTTTGCGATTGCAATACCACCGGCGAAAAGCAGTAGCACGCCCCAGTGAATTTGATTGGCGCTCTGCCAATCCAGTAAACGCCCGCCCTCACCGTCTGGCAAAATAAATAAAACAAGGACTGCACAAAGTGCGACAGCGCCGTAATTGGCGTTAGGCAACCACTGCCCCCAACCACCAGAAGGCCCCTTAAGCGTAACCCAGGCGATTGCCGTTAAGGCAAAAACAAACAGCACTCTGCGCTCCGCTTTTCGCCACGGCCCAAGGTCTGGCAACTGAAGCATACTGGTATCTTTGCCGAGCTTACGACTCAGCCAAAATCCAGCTAAGGGCACCAGCAATATCACCACAGGAATAGACCACTGCATCCAATCGACAAAGCTTAATTCAACACCAGTAGCATCTTGGTAGGCCTGCATCATAATAACATTGGCAGGAGTTCCAATAGGGGTTCCTAAACCACCAATACTGGCTGCGTAGGCAATGCCCAACAATAGAGCAATCATCAACTTGCGATCTGTGCTTTTTTCAAGCACTGCCAAAGCGACAGGTAACAGCATTAAGGTGGTTGCAGTATTTGATATCCACATCGACAACAGCGCTGAGGCGGCCATAAAACCCAGCACTAAGCGACGCTGACTGCCGCCGCCAAAAAGTCCAACCATACCCAGCGCTACACGCCGATGAGCGCCGCTTTTCTCCATCGCCTTGGAGAGCATTGCCCCGCCCATTAGCAAGATAATTAAGGGGCTACCGTAAGCCAGAGCGACATCTTTGGGAGTCAGTATCCCCAATAGTGGAAACAACCCTAAAGGAATAAGTGAAGTAGCAGGAATAGGTATAGGTTCAAACATCCACCAAAGCGCACACAACAGAGTGAGCCCGGCGGTCATTG
Organism: uncultured Pseudoteredinibacter sp.; assembly: GCF_947502065.1. GTDB lineage: Bacteria > Pseudomonadota > Gammaproteobacteria > Pseudomonadales > Cellvibrionaceae > Pseudoteredinibacter. Next base: position 65,199 of record NZ_CANMYE010000013.1, on the reverse strand, counting down.
CGGCGTTGATAGGCCAGCCTTGCTGCCACATCATTGCTCCCAGAAATGCGGCCAATATTGGGGCAAGCCAAATCATACTGCGCTTGAGCCAAGCAAGAGCCGGCACAGAAGTCGTCGCTTCAGACATGAGAGTTTATTCTTATTGTTAGTTGAGGAAGGCCCAGTTTGCGGTCGTTGAGGGTAAGAAGCCCGACTGCCTTAGAGCCCGAGCAATATTACCTTTAACCCGCAGCTTACGCATTCCGCGCTGGAGAGAAAAATAGGTTCGCTTACCCTTGGGGTGTAAACGACTGATGATAAAGTGGCGAGTACCGCTCACCTTCAGCTTAACACCGGGCACCGGGCTCAAAAACTTTTCCAAGTATTGCAAAGGTCTATCCGCTGATGCCGTAAAGGGTGCGGCTATTAAATCACTCGCGCCACTGCAAGACTGTTTTGCAATTTGATTCCAATCAGAGCTCAAAGAGAGATCCGCAACCTCCAACGATTGCAGTAATTCAGTAACCATTGGCCAATTAGCATGTGAGCTCAGCCTAAACTGCTGCAAGCCTGACAGATCAATGATGGACATAGGGCGGCCACAGCTATACAAGCCTAAATGGAATTCACCCTGACGAATAATTGGGTCACTCACCCACAGAGATTTTGCACGGCTTTGGGTACGTTCACGCCAAATAGAAACGCCACCGAGCAACGCATCGCCTTTTTCTACCTTAGAAAGGATGCTGAAGCTCGAAGCGGATTTAATCTTGATTTCGCCCTTTACCCCACCTAACTGCAATGCCTGCACCAGTAGCACCAACTCAATGACTTCTAGGTTAATGAAAGGGTCTTGATGTTTCAGGGTGTAGTCGGCACTGAAACGATAATCGCGAATATCACCCAGCTGGCGGCCAGCGGTAAAGTCGCGAAAGCCAGAAACCACAGCAGCAGGGGCCAGAATAACGGTTTCGCCATCAGCAAAGGCCGGGAAAGCAAGCACTGAAAGGGGCAATAGCACTGCGCCAATCAGTAGATTTTTCAACTTGCGTAAGCCTTGCAACATCCAGTGCACCCGTTTCTTAAGATCGAATTCTCTATTCTACCCAGCTAACTCAGGCTATCAATGCTTATGGACAAATCCATTATTTAGCTGAGCGCTGCATTTCAGGCTAAAATCTTCCCAGAGCTATACATAATAACGCCAAGAACAGATGTATGCACTTACTTACGCTCATTTTTAGCAAGCTCAAAGAGCAGCATAGAAATAAATAATATTGGTAAAAGTGTAGCTGGTTATTACTCTTGTACATATAAATGTCACACTTAGCACTAACAATCTGCTCACAAATTGGCCGATGGCGATTAAAGTATGGGCATCTACCCTCAACAGCGACAGCAGGCGCTTATGGAACTCGATAAGCCATTATTTTGTATTGCACACCGTGGCGGCTCCCAACGCTACGAAAACACTTTACGCGCCATAAGCCGGGCCTTAGAGCTTGGAGTCGATGCTATTGAGATCGATGTTTGGAATGTGCGAGGCGAGCTTCTGGTCTTCCATGACCGCAGGTTAAGCACAGGGCCTTTTAGTGGCGAGTTACTCGTACAACAAGATCCAGCAGAACTCAGGAAGACGCCGCTATCTTGCGGCGAGCACATTCCGACCCTGCTAGAGGTGATGGAGCTTGTTGCCGATAAAGCCTTGCTTAATATCGAGTTAAAAGGGCCCGGTTGCGTGAAGTCAGTCAGCCAACAGATAGAAGACTTTGTACTCTATAAACAAGGATGCTATGAGTCCTACCTTATCTCAAGTTTTGATCATGTTCAGCTACATAAGCTTAGCCAGCGACTGCCTGAAGTTAAACGCGGAGCACTATTCGCCGGCGTACCGCTAGACTACGCCGCCTGCTGCGAGCAACTTGGCGCCTATTCGCTCCACGCCTGCCTTGGATTCTTGCGGCAGGGGCTGATCGATGATGCCAGTGCCCGGGGCCTAAAGACTTGGGTGTACACTGTAAATCATGAAGAGGACATGGGGCATCTGGCCGCAATGGGAGTAGACGGCGTGTTCACGGATTTTCCTGAAAAAGTACTGGCCCTGAACACCGAATATCTACTTAGGCACCCGAAAGTGGAAAGCGGAAGCTTTTAGTTTCCGCTGAAGATTTGAGCTGTTAATCAAGCCTAAAACTTTTAGAGGCTCTTTTAAGAGCGTGGTAAAGAGCCTCTTTGCCACCTAGCTGCAAGTCAGCCTAGGAAACCTCCTCGCCATGGGCCTGCTTATCAGCATGATACGAAGAGCGCACCAATGGCCCACATGCCGCATGCGTAAAGCCTAACTCTTTCGCCATGGCGGTATACTCATCAAACTCATCAGGGTGAACATAGCGATCTACCGCTAGATGACTTTTGGATGGCTGCAGATACTGACCAATTGTCAGCATATCGATATCATGCTCACGCATATCCCGCATCACTTCAAAGATCTCCTCTTTGCTTTCACCCAAACCCACCATTAAACCTGACTTGGTCAATACATCGGGGCGACGCTTCTTATACTCTTTGAGCAGCTTAAGTGACCAAGCGTAATTTGCGCCTGGGCGAGACTGGCGATATAAACGAGGCACGGTTTCCAAATTGTGATTGAACACATCCGGCGCTTCGGCCTCTAAAATATCTAGCGCTTTATCCATTCTGCCGCGAAAATCGGGCGTTAGAATTTCAACCTGTAGATTTGGTGACAATTCGCGCGCATCGCGAATACAATCGGCAAAATGCTGAGCCCCACCATCACGTAAATCGTCGCGATCAACTGAAGTAATTACCACGTATTTCAAACGCATTTCAGCAATTGCTTCGGCTAGGTTTCTAGGCTCACCCTGATCAAGCGGCAATGGTTTACCATGGCCAACATCACAAAAAGGACAGCGCCTTGTACAGATCTCCCCCATAATCATGAAAGTCGCGGTGCCACCGGCGAAACACTCACCCAAATTGGGGCAGCTCGCCTCTTCACAAACACTCGCCAGCCCGTTTTTACGAAGAATTTTTTTAATGCGGTCCACCTCGGGTGAAGCCGTCATACGAACTCGAATCCACTCAGGCTTTCGCTTAACTTCATCGCTGGCGATAACTTTTACGGGAATACGCTCCACCTTGTCGGCATCGCGAAGTTTTTCGCCGGCTTTATGTCGGCGGGTGCGTTTTACAGGCGTATTTTCGGGTCGTTCACTCACGATTGTCTCACTCACAGGCCCCAGCATCAGGCAGGCCTGCTACTATTGTTTTTTTATCGTAGCCCAACTGCTCCATTAAACAGCGAACCAATTCATTCTCAATACTATCCATACATGGTGTTGGCTCAATAAGATCGGCCATTTGCACCATTTCTAACCCCTGATATCCACATGGGTTAATTCTTAAAAAAGGCTCCAGCGACATCTCAACATTCAAGCTTAAGCCGTGAAAGCTACAACCTTTCCTTACTCTCAAACCCAATGACGCAATCTTTGCATCATTAATATAAACCCCAGGAGCATCCGCTTTCGGGTAGGCTTCTAAACCAAAGCTAGCTAGGGTTTTTACTAAAGCCTGCTCAATAGCCGTTACTAAATCTCGAACACCAATACCCAATCGGCGAAGATCAATAAGTGGGTACAATACTAGCTGCCCAGGCCCGTGGTAAGTTACCTGACCACCACGGTCTACTTGCACCACTGGAATATCACCAGGCATCAATACATGCTCTGCTTTACCAGCCTGCCCTTGGGTAAAAACCGGCGGGTGCTGCACCAACCAAAACTCGTCGGCACTGGTGGAATCGCGTCGATCAGTGTAATTAGACATAGAGCGCCAGACTGGCTCGTAGTCCATTAAATCAAGCTTGCGAACTTGTACAGCAGGCATCTATAAAACCATTTTAACCAAGGGGCTGCTCTGAAGATCCTTATGCAAAGCCTCTAGCTGCTCCACTCCGGTAGCCGTGATAAATACTGTCAAAGATTGAAAACTACCTTTACTGCTGTCTTTTAATCGAATCCTCTCTGGATCAAAGCCAGGCGCATGTTCACTGAATACACGCACTACTAGAGCGTGTAATTCATCACCTGCATCACCCATAACTTTAATGGGGTAATTCTCGCAAGGAAATTCAATTTTAGGGGCGTCTGGCTGGCTCATCTTGTCGTTCCGAGTAGATCAAAGTACAAGGAGCATTATACCGCAAAGCTAGCCAGAGAGAGAGGGAGCGGCGAATTCAGAGATTTGTACTAAATTCGCCGTAAAAAACGACTAAAAAAGAAACTTAAGCGAAGAGATTAAAGATAAATAACTTGATCGTATCCCATAAGCGAGCAAAAAAGCCTGCCTCTTGAACCGGCTCTAGGGCGACCAGCGGCACCTCAGCAATCTGCTTACCATCAAGCTCTAGCTGCAAACGCCCCAGTTCTTGCCCTTCGCTAATAGGCGCTTCAATAACCTCATCAAGCTTAACGCTCTGCTTAATGCGCTCTTGTCCACGTCTTGGAATCGTTAAAGACAGTGCTTTGTTAACACCAATAGCGACTTCCTTGGCCTGACCACCCCATACACGCTGAGAGGCAAACTGCTGACCAGCTTCCAAGGCTTGATGCGTCTCATAATAGCGGAAACCGTAGGCCATTAGCTTTTGAGATTCCGCAGCACGAGCCTTATCTGAACGGGTCCCCATCACCACAGAAATCAAACGCATACCACTTTTCACACCTGAAGCTACCAAGCAGTAACCCGCTTCTTCAGTATGACCAGTCTTCAAACCGTCAATTGATTTATCTAAAAATAGTAGGCGATTACGATTCATTTGATCGATGCCATTGTAAGAAAATGATCGCTCAGCATAGATCTCATAATGCTCAGGGTAATCATTAATGATGGCTTTCGCTAAAATCGCTAAATCACGAGCTGTGGTGTAGTGGCCTTCAGCTGGCCAGCCTGTGGCATTTAAAAATTGCGTACTGGTCATGCCCAAGATCGCCGCCTGCTGATTCATAACATCAGCAAAGGCTTCTTCACTGCCCGCTATATGCTCAGCCAAAGCAACGCTAGCATCATTGCCGGATTGAATAATGACACCGCGCAATAAATCCTTAACGCTAACCTGAGTGCCTTCGCGGATAAACATTTTAGAGCCGCCCATCTTCCAAGCTCGCACTGAGATATTAACCATATCTTCAGCCGCCACATTTCCCCTATCCATCTCACTGGAAACGATATAGCTGGTCATCATCTTCGTGAGACTCGCTGGAGGCAACATTTCGTCCGCATTATGCTCAACCAACACCTCACCCGTTTCAGCATCCAACAGTAAATAGGCCGTTGCTGCCAATTGCGGTGGAGCAGGTATAAGCTGCTGGGCCAATGCCGAGGTGACACTTAGGCACAAGATTAAAAAGGTAACAATAGTTCTCATGTGTCTAGACTATCCTATTTATTTAGTCATTTACCACAAACCCCGAACCTAAGCTCAGAGCCTGTAAAGTTTGTTTTACGGCTGTAAGGTCAGCCACATTCTGTAATGGACCAATATGCACCTTAAATAAGCCCTTCGCTTGTTGCAATCGCATAGGCTCGGTAATTTGTTGCCGTAGATCTGCCATTAACTTCTCAGCCGCCGCTTTTTGGCTAAATGCGGCAACCTGCAAGAAAGATTGCTTGCTTGCAAGCGTTTCACTTTTGTTCTGACGCTCTACCTCAACGCCAGCGAGTGTCTGCGACCCAGCTTGCGAGGCCGCCACATAACCTGGGTAATCCAGTGGTGGATTGCCGCTATCGATAGCCTCCACTGATACCATAGCCGTACCCCGCTCCGCAAAACCAAGTTTACTTGCAGCCGCATAGCTTAAATCAATTATTCGATCGCCATGGAATGGGCCGCGATCATTAACCCGCACCACTACCGAGCGGCCATTTCGGTGATTAGTGACTCTGACATAACTGGGAATTGGCAATGTCTTATGGGCAGCGGTCATGGCGTACATATCATACACCTCACCATTTGAAGTGTTACGGCCATGAAATTTTTTACCATACCAAGACGCTTCACCTTGCTGGCGAAAGCCTTTTGAGTCCGCCATTACATAATAACTGATCCCGAAAATTTCATAGGGGCTTTTATTGCCCGCCCGCCCACGGCTTTCTTTTTTAGGTACAGCATCCGCCAAGCCTGAAAAATCAAGTGGTCGAGAGGGACCACTGTCTTTAACTTCTTGTTGACCACAGGCAGCAAGCAATAGCAGAACAGTTAGCTGCCCTAATTTAGCAATATACTTAGCCTGTAAAAGATCCACTATATTATCCTTTAGCCTTTTTTAGATCGTATTGTTTACGAATTTCCTGAGCCAACTGGTAAACCGCCATGGCATACATACGGCTATGATTATAACGGGTAATAACATAAAAGTTGTGCAAGCCTAACCAATACTCGGTACCTTTAGCCCCTTCCAACTTAACAAGGCTACTCACCTCATCTGCGGGAAGGTCTAGCATTGCCTTAAAACCCGCCTCGCCTAAAGATGAAACCGTGTACTTAGGCTTAAGCGACTGATTGGCCAGCTCTGATTTAAAGTTCTTTTCCAAAGCGGCTCGGGCAACCACTGGCGCGCCCTGGCGCCAGCCGTGGTGCTTGAAATAATTAGCGACGCTGCCAATAGCATCTCTTTTGTTTTTCCATATATCGGCAACCTTGTCACCATCAAAATCAACAGCATAGGAGCGAAAGCTAGACGGCATAAATTGCCCGTAACCCATCGCACCTGCGTAGGAACCTTTCAATGCCAATGGATCCTGTTGCTGCTCACGACTGAGTCGCAAAAAGTGCTTAAGCTCCTTAGTAAAGAACTCACTCCTTCTAGGGTAATCAAAAGCCAAGGTAGAAAGGGCATCCAGCACCCGATAGCCACCCATGATACGCCCATAACGAGTTTCAACACCGATAATGGCTACTATAATTTCTTGGGGAACTCCATATTTTTCTGAAGCCTCATCTAGGGCCGATTGATTTTTCCGCCAAAACTCAACCCCCTTAGGCGTGCGCTGTCCATCAAGAAATATCTTGCGGTAATCTTTCCACTCTAGAGCTTTTTCTGCAGGGCGCGACATGGCCTTCAAGATCGATTGTTTTTTCTTAGCCTCGGCAAATAAAGCCTCCAATTCCGCTCTATCAAAATCATGATCAGCAACCATCTCATCTATCAACTTAATAGCCTGAGGGTGCTGCGCATAGTTTTCAGCAAAGCTCTTGGTAGATGTCAGCGACGCCGATATTAGCAGCATCGTCATCCCAATGTTCTTTAAACCTGCAATCATCTATAAAACTCTTTTAGTATCTCTCAAAAAAACCAGCTTATCTTTTTATACAAGCAATTTATCTTTTAATAAAAGCCGGTTAATAATACAGCAATCAAAGCTATCAATAAGCGGCGTTTTAAATACTTACCTTTCTCCGTTCTGTACTAATGGCCATTAGCAAGCCAAAGCCTGTGAGCAAAGTAACCAGCGCTGTACCACCATGACTAACCAAAGGCAAGGGCACCCCAACAACCGGCAACAAACCTGTAACCATTCCTATATTCACAAAGATATAAACAAAAAAAGTAAAGGTAATACAACCAGCCAAGATACGATTGAAGCTTGATTGCGCTCTTGCAGCAATCAACAATCCCCGACCTAGGATAAATAAATAAATCAGCAACAACAGCAATACACCTAATAAGCCAAACTCTTCGGCTAGGACAGCAATAATAAAATCCGTGTGGCTTTCTGGCAGAAAATTCAACTGAGATTGAGTGCCATTCATCCACCCCTTCCCATAAACCCCTCCGGAGCCAATCGCCGTTTTAGATTGAATAATGTTCCAGCCTGCTCCGAGCTTATCGGCTTCGGGGTTGAACATAGTTAGGATGCGCTGTTTCTGGTAATCGCGTAGCACAAACTGCCACATCGGCCAGGCGCTCATTAAGGCCAGCAAACCGGCCCCCAAGATATAACGCCAACGCAGCCCTGCGAAAAACAGACCTATCAAACCAGAAGCTGCAATTAATAATGATGTACCCAAATCAGGCTGCTCAAGAATAAGCACTGTTGGCAGGCCTACAATCATTAAGCTCACAACGATATGTTTGAAGCTTGGAGGTAAAACTCTCACCCCCAAATAGGAGGCCACCATCATCGGCACGGCGAGCTTGATGACTTCTGAAGGCTGAAATCGAAAGCCTCCAATACTCAACCAACGCTGCGCACCTTTTGCTCCGGTGCCCATGATTAACACAAGCGCCAACAAGCCAACGCCACCGAGATAAAACCACGGCGACCATCGCTGTAAAAAGCTCATCTTAAATTGCGCCGCTGTGAACATCGCGACATAGCCAAGGGAGATAAAAACCGTTTGGCGCTGGATGTAGAATTTAGTTTCTCCGCTGGCGCTATACAATACGATTAAGCCAAAAGCGGTAAGCGCCAATAAACCAAGCAGTAGCGGCACATCAATATGAATTCGCTGCCAAACCCCCATCGGCTTGCGTAAGTCACGGCTGGCCTCGGGCATTCGACGTTGAAAGTCCTGCTGTACCATTATCGGCCCACCTCGACATTATCAAACTGTCCGCGAAGCAAATATTCATCGAATATTTCACGGGCAACTTTTGCCGCCAAAGAACTTTTTTCACCGTTTTCCACAATAACAGCGACAGCTATCTTAGGATTGTCAGCAGGTGCATAGCCAACAAATAAGGCATGGTCTCGCTGTCTTTCTGCAAGTGCCTCCGAATCGTATTCTGCATCTTGTGCAATACCAACCACCTGAGCAGTTCCGGTCTTCCCTGCCATTCGAAAATTAGCCTTTCTTGCGATCGACTTAGCCGTCCCTCTTTGCCCGTGCACAACTTCTTCCATTGATTCCATTACCAGCGACCAATTTTTCTCACTGGCTTCAACGACTTTTGAAGCTTTATCTGGCAACTCTTGCTCACCAACTCTTTTCACCAATCTAGGCTGACGATGAACGCCCTTTGATGCCAAAGTTGCTGTCATTGAAGCTAGCTGTAACGGCGTAGTTAAAACAAAACCTTGACCAATTCCCATGTTCAAACTGTCGCCAGGGAACCATGGCAAGCCCCTAACCCCTCTTTTCCATTTACGGGAAGGCCACAAACCGGATCGCTCACTGGGAATATCAACGCCGGTACGCTCGCCCAAGCCGAATTTATCACCAAATTCGTGCATCCGATCAATGCCCATGCGAAATGCCAAATCGTAGTAATAAACATCACAAGACTGCGCAACCGCTTGCTTCAAGGCTATACGATGACCATGACCACGCTTTTTCCAGTCTCGATATTTACGCTCTTCACCTTCAAGTTGATAGAAGCCCGGGTCACGAACCGAGTAATGTTCATCAATTATATTAGCCTCTAGCCCGCCTAGAGCCAGCATTGGCTTTAAGGTTGAACCAGGAGGGTAGCCACCTTGAATAGCCCGATTAAAAAGCGGCAGATCCGGTGATTCATTCAAAGCCCTATAATTTTTATAGCTAATTCCTGTCACAAATAAATTAGGGTCATAGCTAGGCGCGCTCACCATGGCTAAAACGCCCCCGGTTTCTATTTCCATCGCGACCACTGCGCCACGCCGACCACCAAGTGCAGCATAAGCTTTGCGTTGCAACTGAGCATCGAGAAATAATTGTAGGTTCTGGCCAGGGGTAGGATCGGTTCGCTCCAACACCCTTAACACTCGCCCTCTAGCATTAGTTTCCACTTGTTGATAACCAACATTTCCAAGCAAAAGCCTTTCGTACTGTTTTTCTAGGCCAATCTTGCCAATGGAATCCGTGCCGTTGTACAAGGCATATTCTTCAGGCGTTAACGACTTAAGCTCGCGCTCATTAATACGACCTACATAGCCGACATTATGAGCAAACAGCTCTTGCTGGGGGTAATGGCGAACCAACTGCGCTTCAACAACCACCCCCTTTAATCGATACTCATTGACGGCAATCTTGGCTATTTCCTCTTCCCCCAGAAGATAACGTAAGGGAATAGGCTCATAGGGACGACGGCGGCGCTTAGGTCGCTTCAACCGTTTATGAAAATCTTCCAACTCATCATCACTGATATCAACGAGTTGGCGCAATAAACGCAAGCTGGATTCCAAAGAACCCACCTGCTCTTTTACGATTGAAAGAGTATAGCTAGGTCTATTTTCAGCGAGCAGCTCGCCTCGACGACCGTAAATTAAACCCCGCGTAGGAGGCAATGGCTGTACCTGCACCCGGTTACGATCAGATTGGGTAACGTAGGTTTCATACTCAACAACCTGCAAAGTATAAAGGCGTGCAATAAGCACAATGACAAGCGCAACAATTAAAGCCGCTACGATAATCGCGCGCCGGAAAAAGATTCGAGCTTCATTATAATGATCTTTAAAACGCAGATGCTCAGACATGACGATATACTTCAGCTCTGCTCAAGACATTAACATTTGTGAGCCCTTGAATAAGCCCCCTAGCTAGGATTTGTTCCATGCCATCCCCAAGCAGCTAAACCACTGCCGTCAAAGCTCTTCACTACATCACCCTATTGTTATTTGTGATAGGGGTGATTATTTAAAATTGTCCAAGCCCGATATAACTGCTCGATCAAGACAATCCTCACCAACGGATGCGGCAATGTCAGCGCGGAAAGCGACCAGCGCACATCCGCACGCTGCAGACATTGCTGCGATAAGCCGTCAGGACCACCGATTAACAAGCTGTAATTATTGCCATCCATGCGCCAGCCCGCCAACTTATCGGCTAGCTGCTCAGTACTCCAAGGCTTGCCTTTCACATCAAGGGCGATCACCTTGTCACCATCTGGAATGGCCGCCAGCATTGCCTCACTTTCTTTAGCAATGGCCTTTTCTATGGAGGCGTTTTTGCCTCTAGGGCCCAGCGGCAATTCCAGCACCTCCACAGGAAAATCACGCGGCAGGCGCTTAGCATAATCTTTGTAGCCAGTTTCTACCCAAGCGGGCATTTTGGTACCAACAGCTATAATTCGAGTACGCATAGTTGAATTAGTTCAGATCGTCTTCGTCACTTTCATCTTGGCGATTGGCGGGTTCCATGGACCAAAGTTTTTCCAAGTCATAAAAGCGTCGGCTTTGCTCCAACATAACATGTACTACAATGCCACCTAGATCTACCAACACCCACTCACCGGTTTCCATGCCTTCAACCCCGAGAGGCTGCTCACCGGCCGCTTTTGCATCCATCACAACATTGTTGGCTAATGATTTCACGTGGCGGTTAGATGTTCCCGTTACAATGACAAGGGTATCCATTACATCGCTTAATTCAGCGACATCCAAACTTACAATATCTTGCCCTTTGACATCTTCCAGAGCATTGATGACAACTTGATTTAGATCCAAAAATAAAACCTCTTTGAGTTAGTTCGCACAGTATAGGCTGTGCTCTTCAATATAATTCGCCACACTTTGGGGCAATTCAGACAATTGCGAAGCAGGCACACCGGCAGCAAGCTGCTGCCTAATTTTCGTTGATGAAATATCCATTAAAGGCGCCTCAAGCAAAATCCATTTGCCTTTTGGAGTCACCAATATTGGCGCAACATCCTCGCACCGCCGAGCCTTGAGCTCAGCTTGCAACTTCGGCGGTAGCGCGCTCGCCGCTTCAGCCCAGCTCCAACCAGGGCGAGCCAAAACAATCAAATTGGCCAATTCAAACAACTGCTCCCAACGATGCCAGCGATGCAACTGCATTAATGAGTCTAGCCCCATACAGAAGCATAGGCAGGCTTTTTCATCATGCTCTAGGCGCCACTGCTGCAAAGTATCCACAGTATAAGATGGTCCACTACGCCCCAACTCTCTAGCATCCACCGATAAGTTAGGGAACGGCGTTAGCGCCAGGTTCAACATTGCCAAGCGTTGCCGCGCAGAAACATTGGCCAAACCCTTCAAGGGTTGCTGGGCGGCAGGCAATAAAGCCATTCCCTGCAAGCCTAAACTTTGCTGTACTTTTTCAGCAAGGCATATATGGCCACGATGCACCGGGTCAAAACTCCCCCCGAACAAGCCAAATGCCGGCAGCTTAGTTGCGGATATGGCCATCACCGAACACTATCCACTTTTGAGATGTGAGCCCTTGCAGACCAACAGGCCCTCGAGCGTGAATTTTATCCGTCGAGATACCAATTTCCGCACCCAAGCCATACTCAAAACCATCAGCAAAGCGAGTAGACGCATTGGCCATAACCGATGCAGAATCAACTTGGGCTAAAAATGCCCTTACACGGCTATAGTCTTCACTCACTATGCTTTCGGTGTGACCTGAGCTGTGGCGTGCAATATGAGCAATCGCCTCGGCCATATCACGGACTAGCTTTACCGCCAACACCGGGGCCAAATACTCTGTATCCCAATCTTCTGGGCTTGCTTGAACGAGCAAGTCACCGTCGGCCTCACTAAATTCAAGAAGCTTTGAGTAAGAAGTTTCACAGGCTCGCAGCTGCACACCTTTATTCCAGTAAGCTTTTGCCAAATCCGTTAAAAACCCACCCGACAAATCTTCATGTATGAGCAGAGTCTCCATCGCATTACAAACACCATAACGGTGTGTTTTGGCATTAACGGCAATAGCTTTTGCCTTATCCAAATCAGCCTTATCATCTAGGTAGACATGGCATATGCCGTCTAGATGCTTAATAACATTTACCTTGGCCTCATTGCTTATTCTCTCGATCAGACCTCGGCCTCCACGGGGGACTATGACATCGACAAACTCCGGCATAGTAATCATTGCTGAAACAGCCGCCCGGTCCGTCGTTTCAATAACTTGCACAGCATTTTCAGGCAGCCCCGCTAAGACGAGGCCCGTAGTGATGCATTTGGCAATGGCCTGATTCGAATGAAATGCCTCTTTGCCTCCACGCAATATCGTGGCATTGCCTGATTTTAAGCATAAGCTGGCCGCATCAATGGTCACATTAGGACGCGACTCATAAATAATCCCGACCACCCCAAGCGGCACCCGCATCTTGCCAACCTGAATACCGCTCGGACGATAACTCATATCACTGATTTCGCCACAGGGGTCCGGCAACGCAGCTACCTGCTGCAAGCCCTCTACCATCTGATCAATTCCAGCTTCTGTGATCGCCAAACGATCCAATAAAGCGTCCTCTAAGCCAGAATCTCGTCCCAGCTGCAAGTCAGTGTCATTGGCTTGTAAAATTTGTTCTTGCTGAGCCTTAAGCTCGGCGGCTATTGCAAGCAAGGCCTGGTTCTTTTGGCCGCTATCAGCCAAAAGCAGCTCCCGCGAAGCCGTTCTCGCCTGCTGCCCTAACTGGCGCATATAACTATCAATATTCATAACTTTGCTATTTACTTGGTAAATTATCGGCTTGTATTTTCAAGCTTTTGACTCGTTACAGTCACGATTGGTAATCCGCTACCTAACAAACGAGCATAACTGGGCATTATACCTTGTTTCTAAGGCACTGACTGCGTCGAACAGCGAGCAATTTTAAGGCCCACAAAGCAATAATATGCGCCAAGTTTCAGCCAAGGTTCAGGCAAACGCTTTTAGCCTGATACTCTGATCTGGTTGATCACACAAAAAAGGCAAGCAAGGTGGCACATATAACCGGCCGACATTTCAGACATACCGGTGTAAAATAGCCTTAGACGTAGTTGCAGGCGCCAAAGCCAAATGCGGCGCCATAACAGCACTGATCAAAATAAGAGGCAAATATTGCCCACGATCAGCTCGCTTGTTCTAGACTGCTTAATAGCAGCCAATGCTCTAACCGGAACATATTAAATGACACAGCATCGACAACTAATTGCTTCGCTTATTGCCCTCATGGGCCTTGCCTTACCGCTTAGCGCAGTAAGCATTGAAGACAAAACGCCCAATGTCGACCAGCAGACCATTGAGCAGCGAACAATAATCCAACTGGCAAAAGCAGGCAGTCAGGATGACGGCAAAGCGACACCAAATGGCCAAGCTAAAGCCGCACAAAAAGCGCTTAAGAAATCTAAGGGAAAAGTTCTCAAAGTTCAAAGAGGTCAGGCCGGATACACTGTGAAAGTACTTACAGCCTCTGGTAAAGTACAACAGATATGGATTGCTGATTAGAACTCAGCGCCTACGCTGCCAGAAAAATAAGCTGGCGCCAGAAAACAAAAACATATGCCACTATAAATGATTCCCCGTGGCTTAAGACCATTACGAGACCAGTTATGCGCTTACTTGTTGTCGAAGACGAGCCACATATCCGCGAGCAGATATGCACGCAACTCAAATCTGCTGGCTATGTTAGCGATGCTTGCGGCGATGGCCGCGAGGCAATTTTTTTAGGTACCGAGCATCCATATGACCTAGCTATCATCGACCTAGGCCTACCTGAAGTCGATGGCCTAGAGGTTGTAAAGACACTGCGCGCAGAAGGCAAAAAGTTCCCGATCTTGATTCTAACAGCTCGCGGCAATTGGCAAGACAAAGTCGAAGGACTTGAAGCTGGTGCCGACGACTATGTTGTTAAACCGTTTCAAAATGAAGAATTACTCGCTAGGATCAATGCCCTGCTCCGCCGCGCAGCGGGTCACGCAAGCCCAAGTCTTGATTATGGTTCACTTGTCATCAACACCACGGCAAAAACAGTCAGTCGTGATGGCAATAAGCTGGAGCTCACCAGCTTCGAATACAATACTCTTGAATACTTGGCCCTCAATGCTGGCAAGCTGGTTTCAAAAACAGAATTAACCGAACACCTGTATGATCAAGACTTTGATCGTGACAGCAACGTAATTGAAGTTTTTATTGGCCGCTTAAGAAAGAAAATTGACCCTAATGGCGACTTAAAACCTATCGATACAGTTCGTGGCCAAGGCTATCGCTTTGCTTTGGAAACACAAAATTAAGGCTTTTCTCTTTTGCGCCTATTTCGTTCTCTTGCCTCGCGCTTTACCCTAGCATCACTTTTGGTTTTACCTGCAGTCCTAGGGTTAAGCGGCTACATGCTCGACCAAGCCTTTCAACGAAGCTTAAGTACCGCTGAAAAAAATCGCCTCAACAGCCATATGTACTTGCTGCTTGGCTCGATAGATATCAGCGCGGGCCAGCCCAAGCTATCTCAAGAATTAAATGACCCAGACTTTAGCCGGCCTGGCTCTGGACTTTACGCTTGGGTACACACCCCCCTTGGAATGCAGTGGCAATCCCCGTCCGTTTTGTTCCCAACGCCCAGCAACTTGATGCCCCAAAGCATTGAAGCTGGAACACAACATTTTGAAGAGATAAGACATAGCAGCCAAGGCCGAGTCTTTAGTTTAAGCTTCGATGTAGAATGGGAAAGCAAAGAGGGAAACCTTCCCGTTCGCCTTACTATCTGGCGAGATAGCGCCATTTGGAGCGCTGAGTTAAGCACCTATAGGCAGCAACTTGGCCAATGGCTTGGTAGCCTCGGCGTCTTTATCATACTCGCACAATTACTCATCATGCGCTGGGGGCTGCAGCCGCTAAAGCGACTTAAAGATGATATCGATAAACTGCGAGAATCCTCAGAACAACAGCTACCAGGGGATTACCCATCGGAAATCATTCCCGTTACCCATAGCCTGAACCAGGTGCTAGCCAATCAAAGTCAGCAAAGCGAACGCTATAAAAATACCTTAAATGATTTAGCCCACAGCCTGAAAACACCGCTTGCGGTCATCTCAGGCTTCGCCCAACAAGACCCTGAGTTTGAGAAGAAGCTGACTGACCCCCTGCGCCGCATGGACGAGATTATCAGCCACCAACTGAACCGCGCCAGCCTTGGTGCAAAGGTAAATATCAACCACAGCATTGACCTGCGCCAACTTTGTAAGCGCCTGATTACCGCCCTGGGTAAAGTCTACGGACGAGATGAAAAGGATTTTTCGCTATTGATTCCAGCTGATTGTCGCATTCAAGGTGAAGAAGCCGACTTCATGGAGCTTATGGGCAATCTACTTGATAATGCCTGCAAATACGGACACCGACAGGTATTTGTCGACGCCGAAGAAATGGATGGGCAGTGGGTGATCCGCGTGGAGGATGACGGGCCAGGAGTAGCAGGCAACCAAAGGCAAAGCATTCTTACCCGCGGCCAACGCGCCGACACTGCCAATAAAGGTCAAGGAATTGGGCTGGCAGTTGCAATCGATATCGTAAGTGCCTACAGCGGTAGCGTAGAGGTTGGCCGCTCTCCAATTTTGGGCGGGGCTTCTTTTATTCTGACCCTTCCGGTGCAGCGCTAGTCGCCTTTGCCTGCCTAAGACCTGACACAAACAAGCTTTGTAATTGCTCCTGATTGGTTAATACCCATAAAAAAACAGGTACCAAAACAGGCAGCATTAAAGTAGATAATTGAAAACCTAGCGCAATAAAGTCTCGCGAAGCATACCAGTAGCGATTGGCCTCAATAAATGCCCCACCAAGCCCAACCATTACGGACTTGGCGCAAAGAAAGACCATGCTTACAATAATAACAAGGTACATAACGAACAAGGATATAGCGATATGCTTCTTAGGCTGCCAATTCCACAGGGCTGCCTGCAGGGCAAAAAAGAATGGCACAGAATAACTCAAAACACGAACATTAGACTCGAATGCCAAGGCATAACCTGCAGCTCGAGCGGGAACCAAGCGCCCCTGAACCTCCCCCCAATTGGTAGCTGCCTGCAAACTACCATCAAGTAGCTGTAAACTATGAAAGGACTCAGGTAAAAGCAAAGCCAACACGCCGCCCGCAATATCCACCGCTGGCCGCAACCACCAATCCCCAATAAACCACCAAAGAGCAAAGCAGGGGATCATGGCTAAAATAATTCTTAGAAAAAACTTTCCCGCACCCAATTGCTGCTCTACTTGAACATTCATGCAGCCGCCCCTTCAGGCTGAGCTTCTTCTTGTCCCTTAGCGATGATTCGCAGCCATACCAAAAACACCGCTAACACATCGACCATAATCAACACCGGCCATAGATATAAATGCGCCCACTCGAACACCTCCATATTCCATTGACCAAGATAGAACAAACTGATGATGCGCAAAATATTTGCAACCTGAATGGCAAAAAAACCAATAACAACAACCGCAAGCTTTTGCTTTATGGTTGCGGGGAATGCAACGGCTGCAGCGATTAGCATAATAGTCGCTTCAACCCCATTGCAGCCAGGCTCTATCGACACCGCAAAGCCATTTGCTGAGCTCTGCAATATTTTGCCGTAAGCCAACACATCGGCATCAAAAGGAGTAATAATAGCGACGCAAACTTTAGCGATAAATGCTGTAAAAGGCAGGATCACACTTTGCTGCACAGGGCCAAGCATTTCCAATCCAAATAGCACAACCAGAACGCCGAAAAACCAAGCACTGTAGCGAAGCATGTAATTTCCTTTTAATAGCTTGGTCTAAGCGGACTCTGGACCTAAAGGCTTGAATAGAATGATCAGTTTCGGCAACAATACCAAAGAAGCCAAAGTGGCCGCAATCATCGAACCGCCGGTTAATAAGCCAAAATAAATCGATGGGATAAATTCTGACAGCGACAGCACTGAAAAACCAACAATAATGGTGATCGCGGTATAATAAAGCGCCCTACCAATGGTGCCATGGGATCGATGCATGGTGGCAATGTAATTACCATCTTTTGCAAACTCACGCTTAAAGCAGGTTATGTAGTGAATTTCATGGTCAACGGCAATACCTACAGTAATCGCCGCAATGGTTATCGTCATCATATCCAGAGGAATACCAGCGATACCCATTGCGCCTAAAACCATAAAGGCGGCCAGCATATTAGGCACGATTGCGACCAAAGCCAAAGAGAATGATCTAAATAGGATAACAAACATCACCATGATGGCGATAAAGACTGCGCCAAGAGTCATGATCTGAGAGTCAAACAAGCTATTTAGCATATTGTTATACAGCACCAACATACCACTAAAGTGGATTTGCTCAGGTGCAAAGCCCAACTCATTAATTGCGTGATCTCGTATCTTGGCCATGATCGTCATGCGATCAAGATCAGCACTGGTTTCCACCAATCGCATGGAAATTCTTGTCTGCTCCTGCTCAAGGGCCAGGTATGGCTTAACCAAGACATCATTAATACTATCCGGCAGAGCCTGACGAAGAATCGCCAATTCAAAATCACTCAAGCTGCCGCCATTGACATCTTTTGCAACCTTATAGGCGATGGCTAATGATTGAACTTTACCCACCTCTGGCAGAGACTCTAAGTAATCGTGTAAGGACTCGACCTTGCGCAAGCCTGCACTGGTAAACCAATAAACCGTATCGGCTTCGGCAGATTCATCAGCAAATAGATCATCACCGAATTCATCATCGAATTCGTCCGAAAACTCATCATCCTCTTCGACACCGACCTCTTCAGCTACCGCAACTTCGGGTGCTATATCGATAATAATCTCGAGCGGCATGGTTCCACCCAAGCGGCGGTCAATAGCTTCCATCCCCTGATAGATTTCAGTGTCTTTATGGAAGTAATCGATAAAGCGGTTATCCACTTTAAGCAAGCTTATGCCGTATGCGGATGCCAATGCCGCCAAAATTGAAAGCACGATAACTAAGCCACCACGCTGCTCCGCAAAACGAGAAAAGCTCAGGGTGAATGCTTTCGACTGATCGCCATTGTCCTTGGGCTCACCCAAAGGCCACAGCATCAATCCGGCCGGCAATAGAATAAAGGCCATGCAAAAACCAACCGCCAAACCCATGGTCATCATCCAGCCAAAATCGATAACCGGGCGGATTCCACTTACCACTAAGGAGACAAATGCAACCACTGTGGTCAATGCCGTAAATAAACAAGGGCGCAACATATAGTGCACCATGTCCATGACTAGCTGGCCCTTACTCCAATGCGGGTGCTCGCCATAGGATTCACGAAACCTAACCACCAAATGAATAGTAATAGCCAGAGTCGTAATCAATAATAGAGCAACAAAATTTGAAGAAATAACCGTCAGACGCCAATCCAGCCAACTCAGCAGTCCCAGCATCAGAACAGCGGTCAGGATACAAGTTGATAGCGGCAAAATGATAAAGCGCCATTGGCGAAAAATAACTGCCAGCAAGAGCACGATAAAAATTACGATACCCAAACCAAAAACAGTCAAATCACTTTGGATAAAGTCAATCATATCGGCGGTGATCATCGTCACACCACCAACAAACATTTCGGCTCTGTCGGAATAGGACGTTACCACTTCCCGCACCTTAGCAACCCTGGCCTTGTCTTTAACAGCCGCCTGGGTCCGATAATCTAAAAACTCCGCACTGACACGCTCATACTCTTGCTGCTGCTCTGCACTCAGCTGCCCTGCCTTAAAAAGTGCTCGCAATTCGTCACGCTGCTTCACCAGCGCCAAGTATTTATTATCTACCTTTAGGTTCGCCAATATTGCCGTTGTGCGGCCATCTGGGCTCAGCAACATGTCGCGATATATTGGGCTATTCCAAAACTCTTGCTTGGCAAGCTCCCGGTCAACCCCTTCACTCATAAGCGTTCGAGGCTCGTCGCTTAAATCGGTCAAGCTGAGCTTGGGGCTATAAAGTAAGGGAACATCCAGCATACCCAATACAGAATCTACCCCTTCAATTTGGGCTAATTCATCTGACAAGCTACGCAGGTCATTGATCGATTGATCTGAAAATAAATCGGCGTTTGGACGGTAGGTAACAACCAAGAAGTCTCCGCTTTGGTAGCGACTATAAACTTCGCGGAAATAATCCAAGTCTTTATCGTTTTCAAGGGTAAGGGACTCAGATGAAGCATCCAGCTTGAAATTTGGCAAGCCGGCTGCCGCTAAGGCGGTCAACGCTATAACCAAAACTAAACCCAACCAAGGACGCTGAATCACTAATCCTTGGTAAAATGCCGCTAAACCTCTTAGCATGATAGACCTTATACTCCGAATTCCCCCTCCGCCGCGGGGGCTAAATTGTTACAGCCGCTGGGGCTAGATTGCAATAAAAGCCGAATAATATCCTATTGAGGCGCTAATAGCCTGAAAAAGACAGAAATTCACCGAACTTTACACCTGTGAAAACAGTAACTTAGAGCTGAGCTTACGACGATTACAGGAGCTTACTCTGAGCGACCACACAAGAACCCTTGATTTAATAGCCCAGCCAAGCCTAGCATTTACACCCTCAGCCGCTTATTACTATTCCAAGAGGCTCAATCATTGAGCCCCACATTGCTGAATGGTTCCACAGCGCAAGCCAACACCTAAAGACAGGTCAATTTTTATGCACAATGCTGTAATTCTCGATGCCGATAGTCTAGGCCCAAAAGACCTCGACCTGAGCCCACTACTCGACCAAGTAGAGCATTGGGAGATACACGGCACCACGAACATGAAAGAGCGACTAACTCGCTGTCAAAATGCAGAACTAATTGTCAGCAACAAGGTGCTTCTTGATGAAGAGTTAATTTCAGCCTGCCCCCAATTAAAACTCATTTTAATTGCCGCCACAGGCAGTAATAACGTAGACCTTAAGGCCGCCAAAAAGCACGGCGTAAGAGTATGCAATGTGGCAGGCTACGGGACCGCTAGCGTCGCACAACACTGCTGGGCGATGATTCTCAATCTAGCCACTCAGTTGAATCGCTACCATCAGGCTTGCCGCGAAGGCCATTGGAGCCAAAGCCCTTTTTTTTGCATGCTGGATTTTCCAATTACCGAGCTCAGTGGTAAAACACTGGGGATTATTGGGCATGGCAGTATTGGCAAAGCTGTTGCTGACATAGGCAAAGCCTTTGGTATGCAGATATTAATTGCCGCGCGCAAAGGAGAAGCCGCGCAACCGCCGCGAGTAGACTTTAATAAGCTATTGGAACAAAGCGACGTTATCAGCCTGCACTGCCCGCTCAATGAAGATACTGTGTCGCTGATTAGCAAAGCCGAGCTAGCAGTCATGAAAAACAGCGCACTGCTAATCAATGTATCACGCGGTGGGCTCATCGATGAAGCGGCATTACAAGATGCGCTAGAATCCAATCAAGTTGCTGGTGCAGCACTAGATACCCTCAGCCAGGAACCTCCCCCAGCCGACCACCCATTACTGCATTTGAATGATCAAAATTTATTGCTAAGCCCTCATTCTGCATGGGGCAGCCGAGAAGCCAGGCAAAGACTACTAAACATAATGGCTGCCAACCTGGAGAGCTTTTTAGCTGGTCGAGAACAAAATGTTTTAGCCTAAAGGCCTAGCATCGCCAATAGGCTCTATTACTCTCCCCAACGCGGCATAATGCTTTGCTCGATACCCAGTTGATCCAGAATTCGCGCAACCACAAAATCAATCAAATCTTCAATTGAATTGGGGTTGTGATAGAAGCCTGGGCTCGCCGGCATCACAATGGCGCCAAGCTGAGTGAGCTTCAACATGTTTTCGAGGTGGATAGCCGAATACGGCATCTCCCTGGGCACCAACAACAGCGGCTTACGTTCTTTCAGCACTACATCAGCTGCCCGCTCAATAAGATTGTTGCTTGCTCCGCAGGCAATAGCCGATAAGGTTCCTCCACTCGCCGGACAGATTACCAGCGGCGCGCAATGGCTTGAACCTGAGGCCACCGGTGAGAACCAATCCTCTCGACTGTAGTAACGCAACTGTTCGGCGTCTACTTGATAATGCTGACAAAACCACGGCCCCCAAAGCGATTCATCTTCAGGCAATTGGAATTCTGTCTCAGTGTTGATAACAACAGCTGCGGCTCGTGACACCATCAAATTAACACGACAATTCGCGGCCAAAAGGCACTGCAGTAAACGCAATGAATATTGCACTCCAGAGCCACCGGTTATTGCCAGACTGATTGTTTGCATTAGCCCACCCCTCTTTCCTTCAAGGCATTTAGCAGGCGCTGATGTAGACCACCAAAGCCACCATTACTCATAAGCACCACATGATCACCGCGCTTTAGCGATGACAATAGCTGCTGCAACAAATGATCGATGCTGTCAGCCACAAACAGGGAGTCTGCGACAGAGCTTGCATAATCCTCTAAGCGCCAATCCATGCCTGGAGGCTGCAGGCAAAATACTTGATCTGCTTTTATGCAAGACTGAAAGAGAGTCTCCTTGTGCACTCCAAGCTTCATGGTGTTAGAGCGGGGCTCCAAAACAGCTACAATACGCTTGCCTCCCAACTTATTCCGTAGCCCCTCCAGAGTTGTAGCAATGGCGGTTGGGTGATGGGCAAAATCATCGTACACCGTTATACCGGCCACCTCACCCAGATTTTCCAAACGTCGCTTGACGCCAGCAAATTGCCCTAAGGCTTCAGCAGCATGCCCGAGCTCAACGCCAACATGTCGAGCGGCCGCGATGGCCGCCATCGCATTGGCCACATTGTGCTGACCGTTTAAGCCCCACTCAACTACAGCTTGCTGTCCTTGTGGGTCTTGCAGGGTAAACTGACTGCCATCGGCATTGCAGGCTAACAGCTTCCAGTCGCCCCCAAGCGATTGTGTCTCGCTCCAGCAGCCCATACCCAACACCTCTTCCACTGCCGGTACATCGGATGGATATATGACCTGCCCCACACTCGGCACTGTTCTAACCACATGATGAAACTGCTTTTGAATATCTTCCAATGAATCAAAGATATCCGCATGATCAAACTCTAAGTTATTAATCACTAATGTCTGAGGGCGGTAGTGCACAAACTTAGATCGCTTATCAAAAAATGCACTGTCGTATTCATCAGCCTCAATAACAAAGAAGTCTGACCCACCCAATCGCGCTGACACGGGGAAATTAGCAGGCACTCCGCCAATCAGAAAGCCAGGTGACATGCCGGCAAACTCTAGAATCCAAGCCAACATTGAGCTGGTGGTCGTTTTTCCATGGGTACCTGAAACCGCCAACACCCAACGACTCTGCAACACATGATTACATAACCACTCTGGCCCTGAGCAGTATGGCAAGCGTTTATCTAAGACATATTCCACAGCTGGATTCCCACGCGACATGGCATTACCAATAATCACCAAATCTGGTGCAGGGTTTAAAACATCACTGTCGTAGCCTTCATGCAAAGTGATGCCAGCCTGCTCTAACTGTGTACTCATTGGGGGGTAAACATTGGCATCACTGCCGCTTACCTGATGGCCAAGTGCCTTAGCTAGCTGCGCCAAACTCCCCATAAAGGTGCCACAGATTCCTAAAAAATGAATGTGCATAAATTCCTCATAGCATGTCCCCCAAAGGGGGTACCGAAAGGCCTAGAATAGACAGCCTAAATCGATGCAATTGTGATCAGTTTACAGTATGATGCGCGCCACTGAGCACGCTGACTGGCCTGCCAGTTCCACAGGACGATGTATCTGCTCCATATTTTTCACTAAAAACGAGTCTGAGAGAAGCTAATGGCTAAAAAGAATGCCTTTTATGCCCAATCTGGCGGTGTAACCGCTGTCATCAACGCCAGTGCCTGCGGGGTTATCGAAACTGCCCGCGCCAGCAAACAAATAGGAAAGGTGTACGCAGGACATAATGGAATTATTGGAGCCCTGCGAGAAGAGCTGATCGATACCAGCAAAGAAAGTGCAAAAACTATCGCAGCCTTGCGCCACACCCCTTCAGGTGCCTTTGGATCTTGCCGCTACAAACTTAAAAGCGTGGAAGAAAACCGCGCGGAGTATGAACGCCTAATCGAAGTATTCAAGGCTCATAATATTGGATATTTTTTCTATAACGGCGGTGGCGACTCAGCCGATACTTGCTTAAAAATTTCCCAACTTTCAAAAACCATGGGCTATCCAATTCAGGCTATTCATGTACCTAAAACAGTGGACAATGACCTGCCGATTACCGATAACAGCCCAGGCTTCGGCTCTGTTGCAAAATACGTTTCAGTATCGATCAAAGAAGCAGGCCTAGATGTCGCCTCTATGTGCGAAAGCTCTACCAAAGTGTTCATCATGGAAGTTATGGGCCGCCATGCAGGTTGGATTGCTGCTGCCGGTGGTCTTGCCGCCGATGAAGAAGGCGACGCCCCACACATTATCTTGTTCCCGGAAATTGCGTTCAACAAAGAGAAGTTTTTAAAGAAAGTAAAACAGTGCGTTAAGAAATTTGGCTTCTGCGCAATTGTTGCTTCTGAAGGAGCGCAGTACAAAGACGGCACTTTCTTAGCAGATGCTGGCACAACTGATGCATTTGGCCACAAGCAGTTAGGCGGCGTGGCACCGACTCTTGCCAATATGGTTAAAGAAGAACTTGGTTACAAATATCACTGGGCACTGGCTGACTATTTGCAGCGCGCTGCTCGTCATATTGCTTCTGGCACTGACGTTGAACAGGCTTATGCCGTAGGCCAGGCCGCTGTAGAAATGGCTTTAGCTGGCAAGAACGCCGTTATGCCAGCCATTATTCGCGGCAAAGGCAAAAAATATAAGTGGAGCATTGGTGAAGCACCATTAGATCAAGTAGCTAATGTTGAGAAAATGATGCCTCGCAACTACATCAGTAAAGATGGCTTTGGTATCAGCGAAGCAGGACGTGATTACCTGTTACCGCTGATTCAGGGCGAAGACTTGCCACCATTCAAAAACGGCTTGCCTCAGTACGCCAAGCTGAAAAAAGTCATGGTAGACAAGAAGCTTAAGAAAAAATTTAAGGTTTAAACCTTAAGCAACAATAAAAAAAGGCGGCCACTTGGCCGCCTTTTTTATTTCTTAGTCTTTTGCGCTGGCCCCCAAACGGCCTCTAAACGTGCATCTCGACCACAGCGGTAGCGATAGTAGTTATAGCGCACCGGGTTCCTTTGATAATAGTCTTGGTGATAATCTTCAGCTGCGTAAAAAGGGCTGGCTTTGGTGATTTCAACAACGATTTTCTCACCGTTTGCCAAAGCAGTCTTCAACTCTCCTGACTGCAGTTTGGCAAGGCTTTGCTCTGCCTTTGCTTTTTGCTGCTCGCTGTGAAAGAAAATACCCGGGCGATATTGACTACCCTTGTCGCAAAACTGCCCTCTGCCATCAAAAGGATCCACATTACGCCAAAATACTGCCAATAACTCCTCAAAGCTGACCTTTTGCGGGTCAAACTTAATTTCTACCGCTTCGGTATGACCGGTTGTGCCCGCTGAAACTTCACGATAACTGGGTTTGTGCTTATGGCCACCTATATAACCTGAGACCGTACTATGAACCCCTTCAATTTCATCGAAGGGCTTTTCCATACACCAAAAACAGCCACCGGCAAATGTTGCCGACGACAACTCCGCTGCTGAGCTACTTAGTGCTGCCAAAGTGGCACCCATAGCTATTAGCCACGCCGATAAATTCGCAATTGGATTTCGCTTACTGAACATATCTACCCCTACCTCATTGAGCCCCGTAATATAATGATCTAGGCGGCAATGTACCCCTTTCGACCAATAATGTTATCCAAAAATTCTCACATGTTTGTATTGCCTTAGGCTTGGCAAGTAAATTCCCCCCCTGTGATTAAACCTTAATCTATATAGCCACAGCCCGCGCTGGACGTATATAATTCGCCACCAACTTATTTATGCTCCAACCATTGGGGCCAAACCAACCAGTAGAGTAGCATCATGAGCTTCGACAAGATCCCAGCTGGCAATGATTTGCCTAACGACATCAATGTAGTCATTGAGATCCCTGCTAACGCAGACCCTATTAAATACGAAATTGAAAAAGACGCCGACGCCGTCTTTGTCGACCGCTTTGTTGCAACCCCAATGTTTTACCCTGCCAACTACGGCTACATTCCTGCCACCCTCTCTGAAGATGGCGATCCGCTGGACGTACTAGTAGTAAGCCCTTACCCAGTAATGCCTGGCGCTGTCATCCGTAGCCGCCCTATTGGCGTACTCAACATGACTGACGAGTCTGGTCCAGATGCTAAGTTATTAGCTGTACCCCATAGCAAGTTGACCAAGCTATACGAAGATGTAAACGAAATTGGTGACCTTCCAGAACTGCTAATCAAGCAGATTGAGCATTACTTTGAAAACTACAAAGCGCTTGAGCCTGAGAAGTGGGTTAAAGTGGACGGCTGGGCCGATGCGGACGCCGCTCGCAAGGAAATCATGGATTCACGCGAGCGCCACTTGGCCCAAGAAAAGTAAGTTTTTTGCTTTTGACTCAGTGACTTAGTATCAAAGCCGCCCATCTTGTACAAACAATCGGCGGCCTTGAAAAAAAATCACGGAATTGAAAAAAAAAGCTTTTCAAAAGCCATCATTGTGGTAATATGCGCGCCGCTGTCAACGAAGACAGACGTAAATCCGGCATAGCTCAGCGGTAGAGCAGTAGACTGTTAATCTATTGGTCCCTGGTTCGATCCCAGGTGCCGGAGCCATACAAGCCCAATCGGGCAACAAAAAAGGCCATCCTAGGATGGCCTTTTTTTATGGGTATTCACAAGCTAAACAATTGGGGCTAACCCTCTAGCTAGCGCTCAGCCAATTGAATAGCTGACAAATCAAAATTCAATGGCGCCGATTCCTCTTTTTGCTCTGCCAAGTTTTCACCAACAGGGGCCAACTCAATATCGGCAGGGGCTTCCATTTCCGGCACCGGCAAAGGGCGCTCCGACTCATCAAGCAAGTCCTCACCAGCTTCCGCCAAACTAATACCACTTAAATCAATACCGATAGGCGGAACCTGCTGCTGAATCTCACCCTGATCTAAAAGATTACCTTGCATAGGTCTCAAATCAGCCTCAACTGGATGTATCTCCACCACCACATCATCTTCGCGATACCGATCCGCAAGCAAATCACTACCAACAGGGGCCAATACCAAGCCTTCCTCCAAGGCGGTCTCTTGCCGAGCCTGTACCTTTGGAGCGAAAGCTAAAGTGCCGCTAGGCTCTTGCAAGCCAGCTCCACGGTTCTGTTCAGCGAGCCTTTGCGCCAAACTCGGTTTATTGGACGACTTCTTATCATGAGCCGAATTAATAGGGGTGGGTGGAGTTTTGCTAAGCTCCTGAACCTCTACTTGCGCACCAGCTTGCTGCAGAGCTTCTGTATAGCGATCAGCCTCAAGCTTTGGGAGGTTTTTCTTGATCACTACAGGCCTACCAGAGAACAAGCGCTCAAGTTGAGCATCGTTCACCTTAAAAAGCTTACCGAGACGCAACTTAACATCCGAGATATTGTGCCCCAGCACAATATCTCCACGAAAAACTAAGTTGTATCGTTCGTTTGACATAAACACCCTAGGGCTTAACCCTTATTATCCTTATGCGACATAATGTCTTTTATTAAAGCTAGACCCTTCTAGCATTACTCGCAACAATCATCTAACTGTTGATCCATATCCAGCGCTGGACGACCAGATGACGCACCTACCGGTTTAGCGGGCACACCGGCAACTGTTGTGTGGGCCTTTACAGAAGATAGAACCACACTCCCCGCACCAATCTTAGCCTGCCTACCAATACAGATATTACCTAAGACTTTTGAACCTGCGCTGATTAACACACCCTCGCAAACCGTGGGATGGCGTTTCCCACCCTGACAACCAGACCCACCAAGGGTTACCGAATGCAACATAGAAACATTATTGTGAATTACCGCGGTTTCGCCGATCACAACGCCAGTAGCATGATCGATCATAATACCCTGGCCAATTGCAGCCGCAGGATGTATATCAACGCCAAATTCTTGCGATATTTGATTTTGGAAATACAGCGCCAATGCCCGTCGATCACTTCGCCACAAATAGTTGGCTACACGATATGATTGCAGAGCCTGGAAGCCTTTGTAATACAGAAAAGGCATTAAATACTGATCGCAGGCAGGATCGCGCTCAAAGTAGGCCTTCATATCAGCAACCGCGGCCGAAATCATTTGCGGCTCTTGGCAATAGGCTGCTGAAATTACCTCCCGCAACATCATCGCCGGTACCGCATGGGAGTCCAACTTGTTCGCCAAGTGAAAACTTAATGAAGCTGGCAAATCTTGATGATTCAAGACTGAACCATGATAGTAACTAGCCAAACAAGGCTCAGCTTCGCTCGCAGATTGAGCTTCTAACAGTAGTTGGGACCAGATCTGGCTGGCTTCGGAGGTTGCCTCTGCCGTCATTTTTTCACCATATTCAGCCAATTAGCTGATTAGACCATTTTTAGTAACTGCGGGAGTTGCTCCATTTGGCAAAACTGATAAACCCCTGAAAGCTCTAATAGCTTTTGATTGCGCAAACCAAGACCTTCCGGGTCAAAGAAAAAAACCCTCATCCCAGCCGCGATGGCCGCTTCAACCCCCGCCTGTGAATCTTCGATAACCACACAATCTTCAACAGCTACAGCCTGCTGCTGTGCGGCATGCAAAAAAATATCGGGGGCAGGCTTTCCATTAGCCACATCTACCGCACTGTAAATTCGACCTTCAAAGCGATCCCACAAGCCGGTTTTGCCAAGCGTAACCTTCATTTTTCCATGGCTGCCACCTGAGGCAATACAGGTTTGCCAACCGGAGCGCTCTATTTCGTCAATTGCCGGCACCACACCCTCAATAAGCTGTAGCTCTGACTTAAATCGATTAAATGTGTCTTCCTGCATAGACACTAAAAAATGCTCGGGGATAGGGCCGCCTAACATCTCAATCAATTGCTTCATGCAGCTTTTCATCGAGTAACCCTTAAAACGATTAAAGCATTCTTGCGCACTGACGTTTAACTCTAGCTTCTGTAGGTGTTCCGCAAATACTTCTGCGGCGATGGTTTCACTATCTACCAATACACCATCACAATCGAAAATAACCATCATCAACTCAAACCCAAAATAATGTCATTAGATCAATCTAATAGAACAAAACAGCCATTGACACCTGAATCAACAAAAACAAGGCTTAGCTGCATAAAATTTGCTCTTAGGGCGTTAGGATGTATTATAACGCTTAGCTTTCTCCATTAAGACCCGCCGGGTTATTAACAATAAGTATAACGAAAATGGGAATCTAGCCTTATGTCCGACCGCGATAGTGAGCTACTTGAGCTCAAAAATCTAGGGATTGCTACGGTCAATATCCTCAACGCTATTGGCGTACACTCACGCCACGAACTACAGTGCATGGGGCCGGTGCAGGCCTATGTTCGCATTAAACAGCGTGGCATCCACGTATCTAAAGTTATGCTTTATGCCCTACAAGGCGCTCTGGATGACAAGCATTGGAATGAGCTGAGCCAAGAGACCAAAGACCAACTGGTTCAGGATGCCGACGACCTTGCTGCCGGCGAAAGCGCTGCTCAATAAGCCTCACCTCACAAATAAACTAGGCGTTAAGATTACAGGGTGACCCCCTCTAATAGACACCAAACAATAATTATTCCCATTAACTATTGACATGATAATGAACATCATTATTATTTGAGTTGTTGAGTGGCAACACCCAACTTGAAGCGGCTTTTCGAGTCACTTCTCCTTATCAGGCTAATCACGGTTGTCGGCTACCTTCGGGTAGCCGTTTTTTTATGTGTTAAAGTGTCGAAATGACAACTGACAAACAATGGCACAACCTTCCGTTTAACCCAGAAGACATCGCTGAAGGACACAGCAAAGGCTTCCAGTTAAATCAGCAAGCTTATTTTCTAGTGAAAAAACATGGCCAGATTTACGGCTATAAAAATAGCTGCCCGCACTTACAGATAAACCTTGAATGGAAACAAGACAGCTTTCTCGATTTCGATAAGAGCCTAATTCAGTGCTCCAGTCATGGAGCATTGTTCAATATCAAAGACGGAAAATGCGTATCTGGCCCCTGCATAGGACAAAGCCTAATACCATTAAAGTTAAGAAAATCAAAGCCTAACTGGCAGGCCAAAGCTTAACTTGAATATAAGGCCGATACCCACTAAGCATTTTTGAGTATTTACCCCATAAGCAAACAAGATCTACAATGACTTTAGTGTAAAGAGACACGCAACCAAGCCTAGGACAGGGCCCGTAAGAGGTATCAAGGATGTCAAATCAAACGCAACGACCAAGCCCTTCGAGCTTTATCGGGCAAGCACGCAGCCAACTCAAACAAGAGCTCTCAGACCAACTGCTTGCTTTTATTGCACAACACAGACCCGCTGCGCCCGCAAAAAGCAATGTCTGGATTGAAGAGTGCAAGCGAGACTTACAGTTAATGCTGCGCTCCAGCCGTGCCCGTAAAGCCTACTTGCCACCTTGGCCCCTTGTTTTGATCCAAATGCAAAACAAAGGGCAAAAAGAGCAGCTGCACACGCTAAACGATTATCTAGTGCAAGAGCTACTGAACAGTAACCCAAAGTGCAAACTGTCTGCATTGGACGAACAACAAGTCAACGATTGCAGCATCGACACTCAGGCCAGTAAAATGTTGCTACCTGCATTAAAAGCAAGCTTTCAGGCTAGCCGAGAGGTGGCCCCCCAGCTGCACCAACACTACTGGCTTTATCTAAACTTTAATTTGAGCATCGGGCGCCATCTTGCCTTGCATAAACTTGGTCATTCATTCACTGTAAATTTAATAAGCTGCATGCAACTGGCCGGCGCTATCTGTTGCTTACGATACTTAGCCACAGCCCTGCGAAAGCGGCCAGACCAGTCCGATGCTATCGAATGGCTCGCTTACAATAGCCTAGAAAATATAGCCCCAGAGCTGTCCCAAAAAATCGCCAAAGATTGGCAGCTAAGCGAAGAGATTTGTCAGTCCTTAAGCACTGCAGCCGCACCTGAATCCCTATTAAGCAAAACCCTTGAAGATTGCGAAATCGCCAGCTGCAGCTGTCTACTATTCAATCAGGAAATAATCAGCGAAGAAGCTGCAACACACTATTTAAGGCAGTGGCAGCTCCCCACTCAACTGCTAAGACAGTTCGCCCCTCGAAAGTAACGGCAGCACCTAAACCTAAACTAAACCTAAACCCAGCACAGCGCTTTCCCGCTTAGCGCAATCAACTGATCGTCAAAATGGACAGAGTAGGCCAGCACCTCTACACCAGCCGCCCGAGCTTTCACTAAGCTCTCTGCATATTTGGGGTCAATATCACTGGCGACGGATATTCGCTCTGCGGCGCTATGCTGCACACAAAAAAATAATATGGCCCGCGCGCCCGACTTAACTATAGCTTCAAGCTCTTCGAGATGTTCGCGCCCACGTTTTGTGACGGCGTCCGGAAATTCAACCAAGCCCAGCTGCCTCATTAAAGTCATGCTTTTTACTTCAATGTAACAGGGCCTAGAGTCTTTTTCTGAATCCTCAAGCAGGAAATCTAATCGCTTACCGCTGGGCAAACGTACTTCTCGGCGACAGCTTTTATAGTGTTCTAAAGAAGTAATTAGGCCCGCTGATAAGGCTTCTTCCAAAAGCATATTTGCACGAGCGCTATTTACCCCAATAAGGTGCCCCGCGCTATTCTCGGCAATTTCCCAAGTATGGGCATATTTTCGCTTTGGGTTATCAGAAGTGGAATACCACACCCTACCACCTTCCACCATACAGTTTGTCATAGAACCGGTATTTGGGCAGTGTATGGTTAATTTTTCGCCATCAGGGCCGATAACGTCTGCTAGGAATCGCTTGTAACGCCGAATTAACTGTCCCTGGATAAGCGGCGGAGAAAATAACATATCAAAGACTCTATAGTTTCGGAGCAAGATAGTTTAACGTTGATGTTATGACAGCGGTATCCGTCAAGGTGATACGCGCCAAGAAAACATTGATTAGGCTAAAAATTACTGGCACCTGTGAATGACTTCTGGTAGCTTGCACCGTTCGATTTAGGGACCCTTGAATTAAGGAAAACAGCCCCAACATGCGGGACTGTAGAAATAAGTAGAGGCGCATAATATGCCCAGCAATAAAAAAGAGGCCGCAGCAGGCTTCACCTTGAGAGGATTCGAGCCTTACCAAGTGAAGAAAGGCGAAGAATACATGAATGATGCTCAAATGGAGCACTTCAAAGGCCTGCTGTTAGCGTGGAAAACCGAACTCATGGAAGAAGTTGACCGCACCATGAGCCATATGAAAGATGAGGCAGCTAATTTTCCTGACCCGGCCGACCGCGCCAGCCAGGAAGAAGAGTTCAGCCTTGAGCTGCGCACTCGTGACCGCGAACGTAAGCTGATCAAAAAGATCGACTCGACTATGGAGCGAATCGAAAATGACGACTACGGTTTTTGTGATGCCTGTGGCGTTGAAATCGGCATTCGTCGCCTAGAAGCTCGTCCAACTGCCACCTTGTGTGTTGATTGTAAGACACTCGACGAGATCAAAGAAAAGCAGATCGGCGGCTAAGCCCGTTTGGCGCGGCACAAAGCCGCGCCACTTCACATGTCTATTCCCTACATTGGCCGATTCGCGCCGTCACCTACCGGCCCCTTACACATGGGCTCTTTGCTTGCTGCATTAGCGAGCTTCTTAGATGCACGCTCGCAACAGGGCAAATGGCTGATCAGAATTGAAGACTTAGACCCACCACGAGAGCAAGTCGGCGCGACAGACTCAATTTTACGATCCTTGGAAGCTCACGGCCTTCTGCACGATGGCGACATTTGCTTTCAAAGCCAACGCCACGAGCGCTACCTTGAAGTTTTGGAACAACTGCTAAAGCTTAATGCCATATTTCCCTGTCAATGCTCACGCCAAGAGCTGGCAGCAAATAAAGGAATTCATAACGGCCGATGCCACAGCGACAAAGTAGAGCTGCCAAGCCCAGGCTGGGCTTGGCGAGCCGCGACCCAAGCTATCAACCTGCAATTTGAGGACAGCCTTAAAGGCATTCAAAGGCAGGCTTTGGCTGAGGAGGTTGGCGATTTTGTACTGCTGCGCAAAGACGGTTTATTTGCCTACCAACTCGCGGTGGTGGTCGATGATATAGATTTTAATATAAGTCATATTGTGCGCGGCGAAGACTTACTGAGCTCCACAGCTCGGCAGATTTATCTTTATGAGCTGCTTAACTGCACTCCTGTTAAATATTCCCACCTCCCCTTAATCATGAATTCTCAAGGTCAAAAGCTTAGCAAGCAAAATCACGCCCCTGAAATTCAATCTAGCCTAGCACCCGAAAATATTTATTTCTGCTTACAATTACTGGGACAGAAGCCCTTAGCCGAGCTCAGAGGCGCTTCATGTGAAGAATTGCTGCAATGGGGGATCGAAAACTGGAACCTAAAAGACATCCCTGCCAGCCTACCTAGGCCAGCGAGTTAAGCTGATGACAGCAATGCTGCTAATACGTTTAAAAACGATAAGGCTTCCAGTAAGATCCAATAATGGCCTAGAGCAAAAGCTGTAACAAACCGCAACCTAGTAACGAGCGCGAACAATATGAATAACCAACAAACATTGATCGCCGTGCTCATTATTGCCTATGTCTTTTCGCCTACTCTACTAAATTGGATGATCAACCCCGAGGGAAGCTGGCTGAGACCGTACATCATTTGGTTTTTTATGATCATTGCAGCGGTATTTGTTTACCAACCATGGCGTAAAGACGACCAATCATGACCCTATCAGAAACTTTGGTAATAGCGGCTACCGCAACATATTTGCTCTCTTTTTTAGCTATCCTTTTAATTGCAGGAAAGTTTCGCTGGCTACGGCGTTTAAGCCAGCACCCAGCAACACAAACTTTAGCTCTAGGTGTGTTCGCTAGCGCCTGGAGCTTATATGGCTCAAGCCAGTTAGCTTTAGAGTACGGCTATGGAGCGTTTGCCTACTACCTAGGGACGGGAACCTTATTTCTATTTGCGCCACTAGCCTTAGCCCCTCTGGCCGAATTATGTAGACGTTATCAATTACAATCCCTTGCCGATTTATTGGTTTTTAGATATCACAGTAATAGCGCAGGGCAACTGGCAACCCTCTTTCTCGCACTCGCACTCATGCCCTTACTGGCAGCGCAATTGCAAAGCCTATCACTGAGTTACGAGCTTATAACCCATGGAAATCATTACACTGAAGATAGCCTACACAGTAACGATTTTGCGACATTAGGTTTCGCCGCCATAGTGTTAACTATCAGTCTTATTGCTGCCAGCAAACAACATTATTCTCGACTGCCTTTAATACTGGCGGCCGATACAATCGTTAAAATCTTTGCATTCAACGCCATCGGGCTGCTTGCTATCTTTGCGGTTTTTGGCGGCTTCGATCAGCTTGATAAATGGTTAGTAGAACACCCAGAAAACGTCAACCTTCTGTACTCGCCGTTGCGAGAAACATCATCGCACACACTGTTACTTGTTTTTATTGCCAGCTCTTTAATCACCCCCAACCTCTTTCACAGCGCGGTCATTCAGCAGCCTAAAAGCAACATCAAAAGAATTTTACCCTGGGCCTTCCCTACTCTTTTACTGCTTTTTGCGTTCCCTATTTTCCCAGTGCTTTGGGCGGGTTTTGAAAGAGGCGTATTAACGCAGCCAGAATTCTTTGCTTTGGGGCTTCCCATTTCCATGGAGCGACCAGTATGGACACTCATCATGTTTATCGCTGGCGCATCAGCATCAGCAACGGCATTGATCACCATATTAATCAGTCTTAGTACGATGGTCGTTAATCACTGCCTACTTCCGATAACAGGCGTTCGCCGTGGCAGTGGGCTCAGTAAACAACTGAAAAGACTTCAGCAAATTGCTATTTGCTGCTTAATGGTTACGACCCTTGGGCTTTATAGTTTGTGGCAAGGTCAACACAGCTTAACTGAACTAGCGTTGTTGAGTTTTATTGCTGGCGCACAATTTGTACCTGGGTTAATCGCCATCAGTTATTGGCCTAGTGGCAATCGCCAAGGGTTTTTAGCAGGGCTTAGTGCCGGAGCCGCTATTTGGCTTTTAGGCTTGGCCATACCTACGTTATTTAACATTAAAAGTATTAATTTGGGTTACGGCCCGCACCTTCAACTGGGCTTAGAACACTGGGATACGGTGGCACTATTATCGCTTACCATCAATAGTTTGATTTTTGCTTGGGTATCTTATCGCAGCCAGGCAACAGCAGAAGAGGTTTATAGTGCAGAACTTTGTGCCGAAAACGAGTTAAGCCAACCTAAGCGTAGTAGCCTGGATGTTTTTTCTGTTAGCGATGTCGAACGACGCTTAAGCTCAGCTCTCGGCAGCCAACCAAGTAGAGAGGCCATTAGCAAAGCCCTAAGCCAACTTAAACTTGATGAAAATGAACGCCGCCCTTACGCACTCAGACGTTTGCGAGATCAGCTTGAAGCCAATTTGAGTGGTATTTTAGGTGTCAATATGGCGCAAGAAATTATCAGTAAATTTATCCCCCTACGCAAACACAAAGGCTCATCGACAGACGTCACCTTTATGGAAGAAAGGCTGGATCAAAATCAAAATAAGCTAGTCGGTCTACCCGCCGAATTAAACAATTTGCGACTCTATCACCGCCAAACACTACAAGAGCTTCCTATGGCAGTGTGCTCTATCGGTCAAGATTTAGAGGTTGTGCTGTGGAACAAAGCGATGGGGCATTTAACTCGTTTAGCTGGAGAAAAAATTAGCGGCTCCCATCTAAACGAACTTCCACCGCCTTGGGGCCCAATTATTAGAAACTTTTATCACAGCGCAGCAACCCACTGGGCCAATCAAGAAGTAGAAATTGATGGCCAGCCGCACTGGATCAGCCTACATGTGGCAAAAGTTCAAACCCCAATGGAAGGCCGCGCCCAAGGCACTGTAATTTTACTGGAAGATGTCACCGAAACTCACCGACTTGAGCAGGAGCTCATGCATAATGAACGCCTAGCATCTGTGGGGCGTTTAGCGGCTGGGGTCGCCCATGAAATTGGCAACCCGGTAACAGGCATTGCCTGCCTAGCGCAAAACCTGCGCTATGAGACGGAGCCTGAAGATACCCAAGAAACCGTTGAGCAGATTCTCTCTCAAACTGATCGCATTACCCGAATAGTACAGTCACTGGTTAATTTCTCCCACACAGGTAAAAGCGATCAAAGCCAACTTCAAAGGATTCAGATTCGTGAGTGTGTCACCGAGGCCATCCACCTACTAGAATTACACCCCGAGAAGCAGCAAATACAGTTCATAAATAATGTTTCCGATCAGCTGCAAATACTGGGCGATAGTCAACGCTTAATTCAGGTGTTTATTAATCTACTAAGTAACGCCAGAGACGTAAGTCCTGCTGGGGCTAAGGTCACTGTGGCAGCAGAACCATCAAATGAGCAATTGATACTGAGGGTAACGGATCAAGGCCCTGGGGTGCCCGAGGCGATAATGGAGCGTATTCTCGAGCCATTTTTCACCACCAAAGACCCCGGAGAAGGCACCGGCCTAGGCCTCGCAATGGTTTATAGCATTATGGAAGAGCATTCAGGCAGCATTGAGATACGCAACCTGGGCCTTAAAGAAAGCCCATCAGGCGCACAATTCATCTTAAAATTCCCCCTTAAGCCTTGAAACTGTGTGCCATGGAGGTAACACTATGCCTCCTCCGAAAAAGTAACAGTAACACTGATCAATTGGTGAGCAGCTAAGCTATGAGCAACATTTTGATTGTGGAAGATGAAGCCATTATCCGGACCGCCTTGCGCAAGCTATTAGAGCGCCACAAATATACTGTCAGTGAGGCCAGTTCGGTTAAAGAAGCTACCACCAAGTATAAGCTCGCTAATTTCGAATTGATCATTAGTGATTTACGCCTGCCTGGGGGGCCAGGGACTGACCTCATTCAGCTCGCGGGTGATATCCCAGTATTGATTATGACCAGCTATGCCAGCCTGCGCTCCGCCGTTGACTCCATGCGCATGGGCGCCGTTGATTATATTGCTAAACCTTTTGATCACGACGAAATGCTTGCCTCGGTGCGCAGAGCTATAGGCAAAGCCAATGCAGCGGCAAAAGCTCTTAATCAATCTAAATCCTCTAGCCAAGCTATAGCAGGCATGATTGGCAGTAGCCAGGTCATGAAAAACCTTTACAACCGCATACACAAAGTTGCGCCCACAGGAGCAACCGTATTGGTTCACGGCGAAACAGGTACTGGAAAAGAGCTCGCCGCAAAAGCTATTCATCAAGAAAGTCCTCGCGCCCAAAGCCCATTGATTAGCGTAAATTGTGCTGCGATCCCCGAAACCCTGATTGAATCCGAACTGTTTGGCCACGAAAAAGGCGCATTTACTGGCGCAGACAGCCATCGTGAAGGGCTTATTGCTGCCGCAGATGGCGGCACTTTGTTTTTAGATGAAATTGGCGAGCTACCACTCGAAGCCCAGGCAAGACTGCTACGTGTGCTACAAGAAGGAGAGGTACGCCCTATTGGCTCTATCCACTCTCAAAAAGTAGATGTTCGCCTAGTTGCTGCCACGCACCGTGATCTCAGAAGGCTTTCCGATGAAGGGCGCTTTCGCCAGGACTTATACTTCCGCATTAACGTTGTTCAACTGGATCTACCGCCCCTAAGAGAGCGAGGCAAGGATGTAATTTCATTAGCTGAGCACATGCTGGCGCGCTATTGCGAAGCCTTTAAGAAGCCTGCTTTACGCCTAAGCCCCGAAGCGATACAAGCCATAACAACCTATACTTGGCCTGGTAACGTTCGTGAAATGGAAAACGCCATGCAACGTAGCGTCATATTGTGCGAAGACGACAAGGAAATCTCTCACGATCTTTTAGGTATCGACCTTGATTTAGTAGAAATAGATGATCCGACTGACATTCAGATAATTCAATCGACATTAAGACCCCGCAAGCCGACTCAGGAGCCGGCAGAGGACCTTTCCCTAGAAGACTACTTCCAGCGCTTCGTCTTAGAACACCAAGATACCATGAGCGAAACAGAGCTCGCGCGTAAGCTCGGAGTCAGTCGAAAGTGTTTATGGGAGCGGCGCCAACGCTTGGGAATTCCACGCAAGAAAACCAACCAAGCAAAATAGCAAACCCACTTCAAGCTACAACTTAAGTGCCAAGCCCATGGAGGGCTGGCATACAATTGACCAAAAAGTTCCCCCCCTTGACCCAAAGTGTTACCCGCACGCGCTACGACGTAACAACTGACGAGAGATTCGGTAACGAATTCGAGTAGCAAACAATCTATTTTTTTCAAGTAATTTCTATAAGTCATTGATTTAAAACAATTTTTCAACATTGGCACACTAAATGCTTTTATAGTCGCCAAATAACAACAACAAATAATAAAAATAAATCAACAGACACAATAATAATAACGATACTTAATATGCATGGTTAATGCGTAGTGATTACGGTAGTGAACATATTGATGCTGCTGACCTCTAAAAATAAGCACAACAACAAAAAATAACAATAACAAGCGTAAAACTGACTGACTGCACTGGACAGGGTTTGCCAGAAAAGCAAGTTGCTAATGGGGGCAAGGACTCGCCCCGCTAATAACAATAACGAGGTATTCGTTAGTACAAGTTACCACCTTGCTTGAACGGGAAGCTTTATGCTTCCCGTTTTGCTATCCCCAATTTATGTTCTCCAGTGCTGCTACCTTTATACCCTTAAATGGGCCTATTCACATAACCGTGTTACACTTCGCCCCATTCTAAAAACGCAATACCTAGCCTGCCCAAAAGAGCGGCCTTTATTGCCTTACTGAGCCGAGAACCAGGCCCTGCCCTACTAATATGTTTACACGCGTTATTCGTTCAATTAATAGCTTGTTTAAGTCTTCTAGCCAGTATGTATACCCGCAAGAAGCTAAAATTATTCCTCGTGATCAGCACAGCATTTCACGTAAGCGCATTAGCCGTAGTGCTATCAAAGTGATGAAAGTGCTCAATGAAGCAGGATTCGAAGCCTATTTGGTTGGCGGAGGGGTGCGCGACACCTTACTGGGAGGTAACCCTAAGGATTTTGATGTTGCCACCAATGCGACCCCTGAACAGGTAAGAAAGCTGTTTAGAAGCGCCCGAATAATAGGTAGACGGTTTAAAATTGTACATGTACGTTTTGGCCGGGAAATCATCGAAGTTACCACATTTAGAGCTAATCATGACAGCGCCTCTAATAGCGCTGAATCGCGCCAATCGAAAGAAGGGATGCTGCTACGAGACAATGTCTTTGGCGACCTGCGTTCAGACGCCCTTCGCCGCGACTTTACCGTTAATGCTCTGTATTACTCTCTAGATGGATTTAGCATCCACGACTACACCAACGGCGTTAGCGATCTCGATAATAAGCTTATCCGCATGATTGGCGATCCCAAAACCCGCTACCAAGAAGACCCTGTACGTCTATTACGTGCTGCCAGATTTGCCGCCAAATTAAGTTTTGATATCGAGCAACATACTGCTGCGCCTATCAAACAAATGGCTCCCCTTTTAGAAAATATCTCTTCTGCGCGCCTATTTGACGAGTGTCTAAAGTTATTCCTTGGCGGGAACGCCCAGGCGACCTTAGACAAACTAAGAGAATATGAACTGCTTGCGCCTTTGTTTCCTGCCACTTCGGCAAGATTGGATCGTAACGAGGGTTTTGATCAAGCCTTATTAAAGCTGGTCATGCAGAACACTGATCGCAGACTGGCCAATGAACAAAGAGTGACCCCGGCTTTTATTCTTGCAGCTTTATTGTGGGGGCCACTACAAGATGCCCTCGCACAGCAGGATCCTAAAAATCCGCCAGCCATGCGAATGCACAAAGCCGCTCAAAAAGTTATTGATGCACAACTAAAGCACACTGCAATTCCTAAACGTTTTTTGATTACCATGAGGGAGATCTGGGACCTACAAGGCCGCCTACCCTTACGCTCCGGAAAACGAGCTGTACGCTTGATGGAGCATCAACGCTTTCGCGCAGCCTACGACTTTCTGCTGTTACGAGAGCAGACAGGAGAAGACTGCCAAGGTCTAGGCAAATGGTGGACCGAATTCCAAGACGCCGATGAGTCAAAGCAAGAAGAAATGCTAGCCGCACTACCCAAGGGAAAGCGACCGCGCAGAAAAAGACGCAAGTCAAACAGCAAAGAAGCCTCCTCATGACTGAGGCCTTTATCGGGCTAGGTGCAAACCAAGGCGATGTATTGGCTACCCTTAAGAGCGCTTTAGAACTAATCGGCTCTCAAGAGCAATGCCAATTACTTGCTTGCTCTAGTTTCTATCGCAGCAAAGCATTAACTCTAGATGACGAGCCTCAAGAAGATTATCTTAATGCGGTATGCAAAATAAAAACCCAGCTTGAAGCTCATCAATTATTGGACTCCTTACAATCCATAGAAACAAAACTCGGGCGGATACGTCACAAACGCTGGGGGGCACGAACCATCGACTTGGACATTTTGATTTTCGGCCCACAGCAAATCAACAGTGACAGGCTGAACGTGCCTCACCCACAAATAGTCAATAGAAACTTTGTCATGCAGCCACTATTAGAGCTGGACGATAACTTAAAGATTCCCACAATTGATTCTTTAAAAACATCGGCAAAGGCTTTAGGCTGGGAGGGCTTAAAGCGTCTGACAGAGGAAGCACAATGAGTCATGCAGAGGGCTTATCACGCCGTTTGATCGCAATTGAAGGACCAATTGGAGTCGGGAAGACCGCCTTTGCCAGTAAGCTGGCTCAACATATCGGCGCCAGCACCCTTTTGGACAATACTCAGAACAACCCTTTTCTAGCTCGATTCTATAGCGACCCCAAATCGCTAGCTTTGCAAACCCAATTATTTTTTCTTTTTGAACGAATTCGACAACTAGAAGGCCTGCAACAAAATGACTTATTTGCAGGTAACACGGTATGCGATTTTTTAATCGATAAAGACCAGCTCTTTGCTCATGTTGTTCTTGATGAAGACGAGTTAAAAATCTACCAACAAGTGTTTAGCCACTTAAAATTCAAGGCTCCTAGTGCTGACTTGGTCGTGGTGCTACAAGCCCCCGCTGAAGTTTTAATGGAACGTATTAACCTGCGCGCAGTAGAGCAAGAACAGAGCATCAGCCTTGAATATTTACAACGCCTTAATGAGGCCTACACGCAATTTTTTCATCACTATCAGTCATCACCTCTTCTGCTCGTTAATGCTAGCGAGATTGATTTAATCAATAATGAAGAGCACTTTTTAGAGCTACTTGAGTACATGCAAAACATTAACTCGGGTCGACATTATTACAATCCCAACCCTGCGATTTAATTCACTGCTAAGGAGTCAATCATGCCTTACGCCAGCCCACATGCCGAAAGCAAACTTACTACGGCTGTGACCACTACTACACTGCGTAAAATGAAAGCTGAGGGTGAGAAATTTATTACCGTTGCCCTCTACGATGCACCCATGTCTGCAATGGCGCAACGATGTGGCGTGGAAGTGTTACTTGTTGGCGACAGCCTAGGAATGACCGTTCTAGGCTATGACAGCACAGTGCCAGTAACCATGGAACAGATGATTTACCATGTTGAGGCCGTAAAAAGAGGCAATGACAAATCCCTAATCATGGGCGACATGCCCTTTATGACCTATGCCACTCCAGAGCAAGCCATGATGAACGCAACTCGCATCATGCAGGCCGGCGCTCATATGGTAAAAATTGAAGGTGGCGAATGGCTTGCCCCGACTGTAAAAATGCTCGGCGAGCGAGGCATTCCTGTATGCGCACACCTAGGCTTAACCCCCCAATCCGTTAACAAACTTGGCGGCTTTAAAATACAAGGGCGTGATGACAAGCAGGCGGAAACTATTTTACGCGATGCAAAACTACTCGATGAAGCTGGAGCAGATTTACTCGTTTTAGAATGCGTTCCTAGTGAACTTGCCAAACGAGTTACCGAAGCGGTTTCCATGCCTGTCATCGGAATTGGTGCTGGGCGTGATACTGACGCTCAAGTTTTAGTAATTAATGACATTCTGGGCTTAACGGAAAAACCACCAAAGTTTTCCAAGAATTTTTTAATTGAGGCGGGCGACATCCCTAGCGCTCTAAACAAATATGCCGCCGATGTAAAAGCAAAGATATTCCCTGCCGACGAGCACTGTTTTAGCTAGTAACAACTACTCTGTAATGACTGTTGCCCCCTAGATACTACAGGGGGGCAACAATTCTCCTTTTAATCTCACCACATAACCGTCAAGCTTTGCCTCAAAGCCCCGTAGATATTGGCGGGCACTTTCGAACTCTAAAAATTTCCCAGAGTAAACCGCCAATTGCCCATTGCGGCGAACTCGGCATAACGGATCGAGGTCTTGATTATGCTTTACGAAACGACCTTCATTTATTGGCCCCCTAAATGTCGCCAATTGAACCGTATAAAACACTTGATCTGCTGCCGGTTGCCAATGGTTATCCAATCTGCCATTAGCTAAAATTTCTTCGCGCCCTTCAGCGGGGCCAGTGACGTTAGCAATAGCCACTTGCCCAGGCTGGTTATCAGCTTGTCCTTTTAAACTGTCGGTAGATTGTGTTTTTGATGCAACAAGCTTTATATTCTGGCGCCTATAAAAAGCAGGCGTTTGTGTCGCCTCTTCTTCAATCACCGACGGATTACTTCTTTCTGGGTTTTTTTCCGGCGCTACCACATTTAACTGAACGACTGGATGACGAGGAGGTAAGCCTCCGCCCTTTTGGGCCAGCGCCTGACTTATTGAAGAATCCCCCAAGTTAATTTGAGCTAGACTCTGCAGCCCTGATACCCTTTGAGAGGAGCTGCTACTTTTTTCTTCCAAAGCTTTGGTAACCGGGCGCCCAGTTTGATCAGAGGCAAGAGCCGGCTTCGCCATCGAGCTTAGCTTATGCTTTCTAGCCGGTCGAGTTTTGGAATAGAGCACTATCTTGCCATCATCAGCACAGTCGAACATATCCTCCTCACTAAGCTTAAGCTCGTATGCACTTACCCCTTTCCCCTGTAAGCCTTGGATATAGCTTTTCAACTTATTACGACTATCAAACACACCACTATAGGCCACAAATTTACCGTTTCGCCTGGTGCGACAAATAAAGTCTACCTGTGCATTTTTATTAATAAACTGCAGGCGCTTTTCTTGGGAAGAAAAGCTTGCAATCTGCGCTGTAAAGTAGCTTTTTTGGTAAGGCAGCTGCACCGGCGACAGCTTAGCAATTGAGTCTGGATGCGAAAGCAATTTTAACTCTCGCCTACCATCACAACTAAACATGTCTTCCTGCTTAAGCCTTAAAACATACGCCCCTCTTATGCTGCTCGGTAAACTTTTTAAACGAGCCTGGGCTGCAGCTTCCGTTTCAAAAGCTCCACTATAAGCCGTGTAGCGGCCATTGCGCCGCTGTCGACAGAGTAACTCTTCAACGTTGCTTTGCGAAACAAAGTTTTTACGAGCTGTACGTTGTTCAAAACTGGCCAACTGAACGGTGTAATAGCTGGGCATTAGTTTTACATCACCTGCTGCCCCCATGTAATCTGAGGCTACAGCTTCTGAGGCATTTGGCTGTGATTTCTCTAATGGGTTTCTGTAGCTCTTATCACCATACATTTGCACAAGGCGAACACCAGGAACCTCACGGCTTTTATCGATTTGAACAACCGCAGGGCGCCAAGTACTGGGCTCTAGAACTCCCACCATGACAAGAGCCGCCATTGCATCCAAAGCTTCTTGCTGTTTTATAAACTCACCAATATAAACAAACGCCTGCTGCCCTGATAACTGGGTGCGATGAAAGACAGGCAGCTCTTCAGGAAGTTGGGGCATGGCATCCCCGGTGGTTAGCAATTGGATAGAATAACGCTGCCCGGCTTCAATTTGAGCTTCTACGGTGTCACTGTCACAGCGGTATTTTTTAAGTAAACCAGCGCTAAGGCAGAAGCTCTCATTAAAGTCTTCAGTATTGGCGCTATTGATAGACTGGCTTTCTGTTGTATCTAGCAGTTCATCCTCAACGGCCAAATCTACTGACTTTGGTGCTGCCTCTAATTGCCAGCTCCCCAACACCATTAAGAGGCCTAATATTCCCTTCCCTAAACCCATAAGCATTCCTATTTGTTCTAATTAGCTCTCATGCATCTTGATTCTACGTCACTTTAGGCTGCTTAACAGCCATAAGAAAGATTGAAAGAAGCGCTACAGTCTAATCAGTATAGTTAGCTTGCTCCTAGAGCAGCTGCTTGAGCCTCTCTTCGAGGTTTAGGCAAGGTTTTAAGCTGACATCATCCAATTTAACTATATAAGCGCCCAGTTTTTCCTGCCCTGGCAGATCAAACAAATGAGGGTGGGCATCTTTAAAACTCTCATAAACACCGTAATACACGACATAGGCATTTCGGCTGTTACGCCGGCAATAAAGCGGGTACTGCTGGTATTTATCAATCAGTTCAGCTCTTGCCGCTTCAGTACGATATGCCCCCAG
This sequence comes from uncultured Pseudoteredinibacter sp., assembly GCF_947502065.1. GTDB lineage: Bacteria > Pseudomonadota > Gammaproteobacteria > Pseudomonadales > Cellvibrionaceae > Pseudoteredinibacter. The sequence continues at coordinate 20,861 of NZ_CANMYE010000013.1, read as the reverse complement.
CTGAATACTAAAGACGCGATCATATTGGGCCGCCTCAGACAAATTACTTTTCGCGGTGAATAAAGCCGCCAAAAGTAAAACAACAAACCTAGATATCACACTAACACCTTTATATATCTACTTCACCGAAGCATACCCTGCCTCTAATTTTAGGTGTCGTCCTTGAAATTAATTTTATATCACCACTGTGATACGAATGACTGCGCCTTGAGATCAGAACGCAAAAGTTTCTCGACAATAAAAAGCCCGCCAATGGCGGGCTTTTTAAAACAGCTATTGCTTTGCTAATTACTCAGCATCGCCCTCTACTGTTTCTGCACCATCGGCAGCAGCTGCATCAGCCGCCGCTTCTTTAATGGATAGCTTGATGCGGCCACGCTGATCTACATCAAGGCATTTAACCTTAACAATCTGACCTTCTTCAAGGTAATCAGTCACAGCGTTGACACGCTCTTCAGCGATTTGCGAAATGTGTACAAGGCCATCTTTACCCGGCAAGAAGTTAACAAACGCACCGAAATCAACGATACGAACAACTTTACCTTCATAGATCGTCCCAATTTCAGCTTCAGCTGTAATAGCCTGAATCTTATCAAGGGCTGCCTTTAAGGAGTCAGCGTCATCACTGTAAATCTTCACGGTACCGTCATCTTCGATATCGATAGATGCGCCGGTTTCCTCGGTTAGAGCACGGATAGTAGCACCGCCCTTACCGATGATGTCACGAATCTTATCTGGATCGATCTTGATGGTTTCAAAGCGTGGCGCGTTGTCGTTCACTTCTTCACGGGCGGTTTCAATAACCTTGTTCATTTCACCTAGAATGTGCAAACGCGCAGCCAGAGCCTGCTCTAAAGCAATGCTCATAATCTCTTCGGTGATACCTTCAATCTTGATATCCATCTGCAGAGCAGTAATACCTGAAGAAGTACCGGCTACTTTAAAGTCCATATCGCCTAAGTGATCTTCATCACCCAGGATATCGGTCAATACAGCAAAACCTTCATCTTCCTTTACAAGACCCATCGCGATACCTGCAACAGGAGCTTTAAGAGGAACACCAGCATCCATCAAAGCCAAGCTAGAACCACAAACAGAGGCCATGGAAGAAGAGCCATTTGATTCAGTAATCTCACTCACCACTCGCATGGTGTATGGGAAAGCCTCTTCAGATGGAAGTACTGCAGCGACACCACGACGTGCCAAACGACCATGACCGATCTCACGACGGCCAGTGCCACCCATACGGCCAGCCTCACCTACAGAATAAGGAGGGAAGTTATAGTGCAGCATGAAGTTATCACGATGCTCACCTTCTAAGGCATCAATAATTTGTGCGTCACGAGCAGAACCTAGTGTGCTCACAACCAAAGCTTGAGTCTCACCACGTGTAAACAAGGCTGAACCGTGAGCTTTTGGTAAAACACCCACTTCAACTTCGATCGCACGAACTGTCTTACTATCACGGCCATCGATACGAGGCTCGCCAGCTACTACTCGAGAGCGAACGGTTTTCTTCTCAAGCTTACTGAAGATTGAGCGAACTTCATCAGCACTAACACCAGCTTCATCATCCGCCAAGGTTTCAGCGGCTTGATCGCGTAATGCGCCCAATGCATTGTAACGTTCCATTTTATCCGTAATGCGGTAAGCATCACCGATACCAGCACCATAGTGCTCAGTAACTTTCGCAGTCAGCTCTTCATTAACAGCAGGAGCTGCCCACTCCCAAGTATCTTTACCAGCCTCAGCGGCAAGCTCTGCTACCGCTTGAATAACTGCCTGATACTCTTGGTGAGCATACAATACCGCGCCCAACATAATATCTTCAGGTAATTCAGCCGCTTCGGACTCAACCATCAATACCGCATCTTTGGTACCTGCTACAACCATGTCTAGCTCTGAAGCCGCAAGTGTTTCATAGCTTGGGTTTAGCAAATAGCCGCCAGTTTCAGAATAACCTACTCGTGCAGCACCAATTGGGCCGGCGAACGGAATTCCTGAAACAGCTAGGGCCGCTGAAGTACCAATCATCGCTGCGATATCTGGGTCAGTCTTTTTGTCAGTTGACATCACTGTACAAACAACCTGAACTTCGTTCATAAAGCCATTCGGGAATAGCGGACGAATTGGACGGTCGATTAAACGAGAGGTCAGGGTTTCTTTCTCAGAAGGACGACCTTCGCGCTTAAAGAAACCACCAGGAATCTTACCAGCGGCGTAAGCCTTCTCCATGTAGTGCACAGAAAGTGGGAAAAAGTCTTGGCCTTCACGAGCGCTTTTTGCACCTACAACGGTGGTCAATACGCTGGTTTCACCAATCGTTACCATTACCGCGCCGGTTGCCTGACGAGCAATACGGCCGGTTTCTAGGGTTACGGTCTCATTACCGTATTGGAATGTCTTGATTACTGGATTCACGACGTTTCCTTCTTTTATCTTCTATAATATCTTCTCTGCCCCCAGGCCCCATTGCCGGAGGGATTTATACATTTTGGGTGCAGCTTTAATAGACAGAAGTAAAAACTTCTGCAGATAAGTTCTGACAACCCAAGCCGACAGCGTCGGATTAACCAATTAGGCTTTAAGCCTAATTGGGAAATTCTGGATAAAGCTAATAGTCCTTCGCGCTAAACACTACCGCAAAAAAAAGTGCCCGCAAGCGGGCACTTCCGAAGGTCTTATCGACGCAGACCTAACTTCTTGATCAGGGCAGCGTAACGAGTCAAGTCCTTACCCTTCAAGTAATCCAGCAACTTACGACGCTGGTTTACCATGCGGATCAGACCGCGGCGAGAGTGGTGATCTTGCTTGTGATCAGAAAAGTGACCTTGCAACTTGTTAATGTTGTGAGTCAACAGGGCTACTTGAACCTCTGGAGAACCAGTGTCACCTTCACCACGCGCATGTTCTTGTACAATCGCAGCTTTTTCTTGAGCACTTAGTGCCATAGTCATATCCTCGTTTAATATGCAAAAAATCATTCGGCCCAGCCGTGCATATTTACAGCGGGGCTAAGCCCTTACGGGCATATTGTCGATAGCTCCTCTAAGAGGCCTATCGGACGACCAACACGAGGTTGGATCCTGTATTTTAGCCGCTTTTGGCGACTAATCCTAAATATTTAGTTGGCTAACAAGCGTTTAGGCGCCACTCGGCCGTCATCCGTTAACTCTGCAACGCCTAAAAAGCGCTCAGCTGAGTCAAAAACTCGCACCATATCACCTTCATCACCAATACGGTAGACCTGGGCATCCATCACTGCATTGCCCAGTTTAAAGTAGTAAGCGGATTCTTCTGGCAACTCAATTCTTGCCAATTGCGCTACTGGAGCATCAGTGGGCAAAAGATGATGATCCAACTGCTCTGCCAAACCTTCACCTCGCTCGGCAGCAAGCTGCTGCAAACTAACAGCATTGGCCTCTACAAAGGGGCCCGCCGCCATACGGTGCAACATGCTGACATGAGCACCACAGCCCAGCAACTCACCTAGATCCTCAGCAATGCTACGGATATAGGTCCCCTTCGAACAGAATACTTCTACATCTAGCTCGGCATAGTCCTCACCAAGCACTTGAGCACTGCGAAACTCTAATAATTTTAGCTCGTACACGGTTACATCACGTGCCTCGCGCTCCACCGTAATACCTTGGCGAGCTAATTTATACAAGGGCTGGCCATTGTGCTTAAGCGCCGAATACATCGAAGGCACCTGCTTGATATCACCGCGAAAGTTATCTAAAGCTTGAGCAACAGTGGCCTCACTTAGTGAGCTTACTGAGTGGCGCTCTCTTACCTCGCCATCAGCATCCCCGGTTTCGGTACTCACCCCCAAACAAAAGGTGCTTTTGTAACGCTTATCGGCATCTAAAAGGTACTGGGAAAACTTAGTGGCCTCCCCAAAGCAAAGTGGCAGCACACCGGTAGCCAAAGGATCTAAAGCACCGGTATGGCCCGCTTTGGCGGCGAAGAATAAGCGCTTTGCTTGCTGCAAAGCGTCATTCGAGGTCATAGCTGCATCTTTATGCAGTACTAGCACACCGTCTAAGGCGCGCCCTTTAAATCGTTTGCGACCCATGATGATTACTCTGCCGTATTTTCAGGCTCATCGCCCTTGTTGGCGAGGTCTTTCGCTACGGCATCATCAATCAACCGGCTCATACGATTACCAGTAAGCGCCGTTGCATCATAGTAGAACTGCAAACGAGGAGTTGTTCGGACATCGAGCTCGCGCGCCAATTGACTGCGCAAAAAGCCCGCTGCATTATTTAACGCCACCGCAGCTTCCTCGCATTTCTTAGGGTCATCTTCCCCAACAAAAGCGACATAAACTTTAGCCATTGAAAGATCGCGACTAAGCTGAACATCATTAACGTTCACCATAGGAACACGAGGGTCGCGAACTTCGAACTGAATTAACTGAGCTAAGCTGCGTGCAATTGCATCACCTAGCCTGTCGGTACGTTTAAATTCTCTTGCCATTGTTGGGGCGCAAGCTTACAGCTCGCGCGCTACCTCTTTCACATCATAAACTTCGATCTGATCACCAACTTTAACGTCGTAATCTTTAACGCCGATACCACATTCCATGCCATTACGCACATCCTGCACATCGTCTTTAAAGCGGCGTAGAGATTCTAGCTCGCCCTCAAAGATAACTACGTTATCACGCAATACGCGAATTGGCTTGCTGCGATATACCGTGCCTTCGGTAACCATACAACCGGCAACCTGACCAAACTTCGGAGAACGGAAAACTTCACGAACATCGGCAATACCAACAATTTCTTCAACGCGTTCCGGTTCCAACATGCCAGAAAGAGCGCCTTTCACTTCATCAATTAACTGATAAATAATGCTGTAGTAGCGAATTTCGATAGACTCTGCTTCTGCTAAGCTACGAGTAGCCGCTGCTGCACGAACATTAAAGCCAATAACAATTGCGCCCGTCGTCAAAGCTAAGTTAACGTCGTTTTCGGTGATACCACCAACGCCCGAGGACACTACATTAACTTCCACTTCCTCATTACCAATATCGGCAAGCGCTGCAGCAATAGCTTCAAGAGAACCACGTACATCAGTCTTCAATACAACAGGTAGAACCTTCTTATCGGCACTGCCCATATTCGCAAACATGTTCTCAAGCTTAGCTGCCTGTTGACGCTGCTGGCGCTCTTGCTGTGCATTGTCCGCACGCTGAGTAGCTAGCTCACGAGCTTGGCGCTCATCAGCCAATACCGCGAACTCATCACCTGCATTCGGCGCGCTATCCAAGCCCAAAATCTCTACTGGTGTAGACGGACCGGCTTCTTTAACTTGTTTGCCGTGCTCATTAACCATCGCGCGAACGCGACCATAGCTTTGGCCAGCTAAGATAACGTCACCACGCTTTAAGCCACCGCCTTGCACTAATAAGGTAGCTACAACACCGCGACCTTTTTCCATACGGGATTCAACAACAACACCGCGAGCAGGAACATTAATTGGCGCTTCTAGCTCTAGCAATTCTGCTTGTAGAGAAACCGCTTCTAGCAGTTCATCGATGCCTTGACCAGTATGGGCAGAAACAGCGATAAACTGCGTATCGCCACCCCAATCTTCTGGTACAACTTCTTTGGCAACCAACTCGTTTTTAACACGATCAGGGTCAGCCGTTTCTTTATCAATCTTGTTGATGGCTACAACTAATGGCACTCCAGCAGCACGAGCATGCTGAATTGCCTCTTCAGTTTGTGGCATAACGCCATCATCAGCAGCTACTACCAAGATCACCACATCGGTACACTGCGCACCACGAGCTCGCATTGCCGTAAAGGCTGCGTGACCTGGAGTATCCAGGAAGGCAATTTCACCATGACTGGTCGGAACACGATAAGCTCCAATGTGCTGAGTAATGCCGCCGGCTTCGCCAGAAGTAACCTTAGTTTTACGAATATAATCCAGCAAAGAAGTTTTACCGTGATCAACGTGCCCCATTACCGTAACAACAGGAGAGCGCGGTGCCTTCTCGCCGCCTTCAGTAGCTAGGCTCTGCTCGAGCTGAGACTCCAAAGTATTGTCTACTTTCTCAACAACCTTATGGCCCATTTCTTCAACGAGCAATGTTGCCGTTTCGCCATCAATAGCTTGATTCAAGGTTGCCATCACGCCCATTTTCATTAGCGCTTTAACAACTTCGGCACCTTTCACCTTCATTTGCTGAGCGAGCTCGGAAACAACAATGTTCTCGCCAATTTCTACTTCGTGCACAATTTTTCCTGTCGGCCTTTTAAAGCCGTGTTTGTTACCCGCCAGTTTGATAGCGGCGCGCTTAGCCGGCTTTGCTGATCTGGCTGGCTTGCTGCGACGAGGGTTCTCCTTAAGGACAGGTTCGATCTCGTCATCTAAAACAGAAAGGTCAACTTTTGGCGCCTTCTTAGTGCCAGAAGGTTTCTTAACAACCTTTTTGGGCTTTTCGACCTCTTCCAGCTCTTCTTCGTGCTTAGCACGCTTCTTAGGAGCTTGCCCATGCTTGCCTTTTTCCTCTTCTTGCTTACTCGCAGCAGCTTCGATAGCAGCCGGATCTGCCGCAGAAGATTCAGGCTTCTTGTCGCTCTCTTGCTTTTTCTTCTCAGCAGCCTCTTGCTTACTGCGCTTAGCTTCTTCTTCAGCTTGACGGCGAGCCTCAATGGCAGCAAGACGCTTTTGCTCAGCTTCATCGACAAAGCTAGACGCCGACTCTTCTTGTTTAGGCGCCTCTTCAGCCTCAGGGGCTTGTGCTTCAGCAACTGGCTCGACTACCGGCTCTTCCACTACCGCCTCAACTACCGGGGCAGGCTCAGCTTCAAGGGCAGGCTCAACAGCTGACTCCTCCACCGGAGCCGCCACTTCTGATTGCTCGTCCAGCGGGTCACGCTTAACATAAGTACGCTTTTTACGAACTTCTACATTTACGGTTTTGCGTGCCGAGCCACTGCCTGTCTTCAAGGTCGTTGTAGTTTTACGCTTGAGAGTAATTTTTTTAGGAGCTTCGTCGGTATCACCGTGGCTACTTTTCAGAAAAGCCAAAAGCGTTTGTTTTTCTTCATCAGTTACGGTCTGTTCCGCAGACGTCTGTTGCAAACCAGCATCTTTCATTTGAGAGAGGAGCCTCTCAACTGAGGCACCTACGGATTTGGCAAGTTCGCTTACTGTTACTTCAGCCATTATCTTTCCTCAGTTAATCAATTATTCCGCGTCTTCCGCAAACCAGGGCTCACGCGCTTTCAAAATTAAGGCCGCGGCACGCTCTTCATCCATTCCATCGATTTCCATTAGCTCATCGACGGACTGCTCTGCCAAATCTTCCATAGTTGGAATACCACGGCTGGCAAGTTGCACCGCCAGCGCTTTATCCATGCCTTCCATAGTTAAAAGGTCTTCAGCAGGCTGGGTGCTTTCTATAGCCTCTTCAGTGGCCAAAGCTTGAGTCAGTAGCGCATCTTTTGCACGGGCACGTAACTCTTCAGCAATATCCTCATCAAAGCCTTCGATGTTTAGCATCTCCTCAAGAGGTACATACGCCACCTCCTCAAGAGAAGTAAAGCCCTCTTCAACAAGAACACCCGCGACATCTTCATCTACATCCAGAGCTTCCATAAAGAGCTCCATGTAGTTGCCGCTTTCGGCTTGCTGCTTTTCTTCCCACTCAGCAACGCTCATCACGTTGATTTCCCAGCCGGTAAGCTCAGAAGCTAGGCGAACATTTTGCCCTGCGCGACCAATTGCTTGGGCTAAATTATCGTCCTCAACCGCAACATCCATCGATGAAGAATCTTCATCAACCACAATGGATTCAATCTCAGCGGGGGCCATTGCATTAATAACAAACTGAGCAGGGTTGTCGTCCCAAAGCACGATATCAATACGCTCGTTCCCAAGCTCGTTGGAAACGGCCTGAACTCGTGAGCCGCGCATACCCACACAAGCTCCTACTGGGTCGATACGACCATCATTAGTAGAAACTGCAATTTTCGCACGAGATCCGGGATCGCGAGCGGCACCCTTAAGCTCAATGACTTCTTCAGAAATCTCTGGCACTTCAATTTTGAATAGTTCGACCAACATACCTGGCGCCGAGCGGCTCAAGTACAACTGCGGACCCCGAGCCTCGGGGCGAACATCAGCCAAGAACGCTCTAACTCGATCACCCATCCGGAAGACTTCACGGCCAACCAATTGATCGCGAGCCAACAAACCTTCAGCATTATTTCCAAGGTCGACAATAATATTATCGCGGGTTACCTTTTTAACAGTACCGCTGATTAGCTCACCGACTTTATCGCGATATTCATCAACGATCTGCGCACGCTCAGCTTCGCGAACTTTTTGTACGATGACCTGCTTAGCCGTTTGGGCTGCGATACGACCGAAATCGACATTCTCTATTTGTTCTTCGTGAACATCGCCGATTTTTAAATTTGGATTAGCTTCAGCAGCTTCTTCTGTGGTGAACTGTGTCCCCAAGATTGCTAAAGTATCATCGTCCACAACTTCCCAACGACGGAAAGTTTCATAGTCGCCGTTGCGGCGATCAATCACCACATAAATGTCTGACTCTTCGTCATATCGTTTTTTAGCCGCAGTCGCCAAAGCTAACTCAATAGCTTCGAAAATAATTTCCCTGTCTACGCCTTTCTCATTGGAAACCGCATCAGCTACCAATAAAATTTCTTTACTCATAAGTGCCTCTTAATCCACCACTTAATTGCAATCGCATTAATTAAAATCGAAACCATTAAAAACTTGGCTCGACATTGGCTTTTTCTATCCACTCGATCGGCAGTACATACTCATCGTTATCTACTACCACTAGAATTTCATCACCTTCAACGCCATTTAGCTGGCCTTGAAATTTTCGGCGCCCTTCAAATGCTTGGCGCAACTTAATACTTACTTTCTCACCGACATACTGCTGAAACTGCTCCAGCGTATATAAAGGACGATCAAGTCCAGGGGATGACACTTCAAGGGTGTACTCTCCTGTAATAGGATCTTCTACATCCATTACCGCACTCACCTGGCGGCTTACCTGCTCACAGTGTTCTACACCTATACCATCCGGAGACTCGATATAGAGTCGTAAGGTTGTGTGACGCCCCTGTGACAAATACTCTAAGCCCCAAAGCTCACAAGCGAGGGATTCTACCACTGGCCGCAGTAGCTCCTCCAATTGCTGTTTAGATGCCATAAAACTTTTCCCGACGGTCAACACCGCCAATAGACAGCTACAAAAAATGGGCCTATAGCCCATTTCCTACATTTGGCGCTTCAATCGCCAACGCTCAGATACGAAAAAGCCCCTAATAAGGGGCCTCTCGAAGGCGTCCGCACTACCAAATTAAGTAATGCCACGCGCTGAATTTGGTAGCGGGGGCTGGATTTGAACCAACGACCTTCGGGTTATGAGCCCGACGAGCTACCAAGCTGCTCCACCCCGCATCAACATGGTTTATTGGGCTTGCCCTCAACCAAGGCCGCGAATTATAGGGAGGTGGTGTAGCAGCGTCAAGCCCTTTATTGCAGATTTGTCTTATTTCTCAAGACCTTGGCTAATAATAGTACAAGCCGCCCAATTCATCAGCTTTAGCCTAACGGCCGAACTACCCGCTGCACGGTCAAGCATTGGCAAAAAGCGACGATATCATTATATAGTAGTGGAATTAATTCATGAACCTCGACTCAAAACCCGAGGTTTTAATCTATGTTGATGGATTCGTAATATGCTCAAACAGTGTCTTTTGCCCCTTGCGGCCACATGCATTGCCTTTAGTGGCGCAAGCAATGCATTTAAACTACTCGGCCCTTCTTGGGAAGATGGCAATGTAACCTACGACACGTCTTTCCCTGGCTCTACCCCTGCGGGCCATAATTGGAGCAGTGCGATGCGGCAAGCCGCAAGCAAATGGGGCGACCAAGTGGAAGGCCTAAACATTACCTTTACAAATAACGGCTTTCACGCCTGCTCTGGCTATGTGGATGAATTCCCAGAAGACGGCAACCAAAACGCCAGCGGCTTTTATCATCGTGCCTGTAACCAAGACTTTGGCGAGGATGTTATTGCGGTTACTTATTCCTTTAACTTTGGTTCATTTTATACCGAGTCAGACATCATTTTTAACAGCAGCGAGGTTTGGAGCGTCTACGACGGCACCCCTCAGTCAGCCTTAGATTTTCGTCGTGTAGCAGTGCACGAGTTCGGACACTTAATCGGCCTTGATCACGAAGAAAGTAATTCCGCCATTATGGCTCCGTTTATAGGAAGTATATTCAACCCAACCGCGGATGACCTGAATGGAGCCAGGGATATATATTCCCCAGCCACAGGGGGTGGCGGTAGCAGCTCCCCCCCAACAATTAGAGCAAGCATCGAAGAACCCTCCCCCTCGCAGACCGCCAGCGGGATTACTAATATTCGCGGGTGGGCAATTGGCTTAAACGCGATTCAAAGAGTAGCCTTGTTCATTGATGATAAATTTGCCGCCGACATCCCGTATGGAGGTGACCGATCCGACGTAGGGCAATCCTTCCCCAATTATCAAAACGCGGACAGGTCAGGCTTTTCAATGATATTTAACTGGGGGATCCTAGACCCTGGCGAACACACCATGGAGATTAAGGTGTATGACAACGCCGGCAGTGTACACTCTGAACGCACCAACTTTACAGTTCAGGCCTTTAATACAGCATTTGTAAGCGATCCAAATAGTGTTGAGATTTTAAGCGGAGTAACGATTACGGACCCAAGAACCATAACTCTTGATAGAGTTAGAGTAAACAACGAGGAATATCGCGTTATTCTCAGCTGGAACACCGCTTCTCAAAAGTGGGATATTCGGGAGATCGATTAGCTCTCAAAGCTAGATAGCTAACAGCTATAAACCGTACAAAGAATGCGCCTGCATAGCAGGCGTATTCTTACATAAAGTCGCTTATTTGCTGGCCACTTATTGCAAGCTTATTATAGAATCATCAAAAAGACCGCAGACTCCACTCTCTGCCTGAGAAGGAACTCACTATTTTATTTATGGAACACAGACCAATGAGAATTCTTTGTTTGGCTTTCGCTCTTCTTGCAATCTATTTTCCTAGCCCCCAAAGTTTGGCCTTCACGTTGCTAGGCCCTAAGTGGGAAAACGGAAAAGTCACTTTTGACACCTCATTCCCTGAACCAAATCCCAGCACACATCTCTGGAGCAAAGCAATGCGCCAAGCTGCAACAGAGTGGGGTAGCTCAGTCGAAAATTTGAATATTACATTTACAAACAACGACTACCACCCATGCGCAGGCATGACAGACAGCTTCCCAGCAGACGGAGGTAAAAATGCGGGTGGCTTTCACATAAACGCCTGCGGGGAAGACTTTGGCCAAGACGTAATAGCAATAAACTTTTCGACAAGTCTTAACTCGACTTATCAAGAGTCAGATATTGTATTCAACAGCAATCGCACATGGGCAATTTACGACGGCAATAGAAAAACGGCTATAGACTTCAAGAGGGTGGCCCTGCATGAATTTGGCCACCTAATCGGTTTAGACCACGAAAACTCCGCAGCTGCGATTATGAGGCCGTACACAAGCGATCGCTTCACGCTTAGCGAAGACGACCTCGCAGGAGCTCGCACCATATACGCCCCAAGCACTGTCGACAACGGCACTCCGCCACCGACAAGCAGCCACTCCAAAACGGTATTGGAAGAGCCTACAGGCTTAGCATCTGTGAGCGGTGTTAGCAATATTCGAGGGTGGGCAATTAGCCCTGACGGCATTCGAAAGGTAGAACTATTCATCGATGAGCAACTTATCACAACTCTCCCTTATGGAGGCAGCCGCCCAGACGTAGCAAAACAATACCCTGGTGTCCCAGACTCTGACAAATCAGGATTTTCGATGGCCGTAAATTGGGGAAATCTATCCCCGGGGCAACATAGAATTGAAGTTAGAGTTCATAGCAAAAACAGCACTACGGCAGCGACAAGAACGAGCTCCACGTTCACAGTCCAAGCTTTTGATCAAGCTTTTTTAACTGACCCCAACTCTATACAGATCTTGGGGGAGGCCACTGTGACAGGAAGTCGCAATATCACCTTACAGCAAGTGAAGGTGAACGGAAAGACATATAGAGTTGATCTAAACTGGAATACAGCCACTCAAAAGTGGGACATTGCAGATATAGATAAATAAGAGTCTCACGTACCGCCAAGCACGAGTAACCAACCAAAAATCGCGACAGACTGGCAAATCCTCCTATCACGGCCTAAATTTGCTAGCTAATGCGTGACACTGGTAACAATTTGGGCAGTTTTACAACAAAAATACCTACAATTTCCCTTTGAGTGGGTAGTTTTGCAGCTGGATGATTGCAAATTTCTTGTATATGGCCAATAATCGATCATCGTTTACTATACAATTTTCGGCGTTTGAAATTGCCTATAAATCAGGTGCTTAGAAAGCAAAGCTTTCAAACTACGTCTATAATTGACTCAGGCTCAAATGGATAACATGAGACCATGAAGAAATCAGCTAGAGTTTTGCTGGCTGGGGTACTGTGTTCAGCACTGACCATCCCAGCCCAATCTTTTCAATTGCTAGGCCCTCGTTGGCAAGATAGCGAAGTTACGATTAACTACGTCCCAATTGTTCCAGGGGTTCCACTTGCTGGGCTCAGCCACTGGAATAATGCCATGTCATCAGCCATCGACTCCTGGGCACAAGGCGCACCCGGCCTTAAAATCAATAAGGTACAGGCTACTGCTAACCCCTGCGCAGGAATCTCCAATGGCGCGGGTGGCTTTGTCGCACCTCACGACGGTGATTTATCTGGTGTGGCATTTGCCGGTGATATCTGCGGCACTGCTTGGAATGAAGGGACGTTAGCGGTAAACGTGTCCTTCTTTAGCGGCGGCTTTTATTCGAATAGCGACATACTCTTTAATACTGCCGTCAATTGGGATGTTTATAGCGGCCCGATACGCCCAAATATTTTTGACTTTAAGCGCGTAGCTGTTCATGAGCTGGGCCACCTATTTGGCCTGGGGCATGAAACCGAAAACCTAGCCATAATGCAACCGTTTTACGATGATATCGATAATATTGACGATATGAATATGGAGATGCCAACGCCCGATGACTTCGAAGGGCTTAACGCACTATATTCAAGCGCCAACTCCCCAATGGCCATTAACCTTGAAGAGCCAAGCTCAAGCCAAATCACTGCTGGTATTGGCAATATTCGCGGCTGGGCTGTCGCAAATGCTGGTATCGCTGAAGTAGAGATATACATAGACAACGTTTTGCAAGGCAATAGCCCTTATGGGGCAGCTCGAGGTGACGTTGGAAACGCATATCCTAACTACCCTAATGCAGACCGTTCCGGCTTTTCTATGGCCGTCAATTGGTCCCTTCTAGATGAAGGTCCGCACACTGTTATTGCTCGTGCAATCGACAACCTTGGCAATATCAAAACAGATAGCGGTTTAGCGATCGTAGAGAAGTTTGACACTCAATTTGTATCGTCAGCCGATCTTGTGAAACTAGCTGGAAGCGTTACTACCAATGGCGACAATGTAACTCTTGACGATGTAATGGTTAATAATAAACCCTATCGCGTCGAGCTAAAGTGGAATGCATCAAGCCAACAATTTGATATCGTCAACATTATTAAATTATTTTAAGAGCCCTGCTCTACCGACACAAAAGGTAAAAACAATGAACACTTTACGCAGCACTTTTGCCACCGCCGTAATGGCTTGTGCCTTGGCCCTACCTGCTCTAAATGTTTCTGCGAGCAGTGTCGCTCAAAAATCAATTAACGACTTGGCAACTACATCGGACATGATTTTCGAAGGGCAAGTGGTTGGCATCCGTTCCGAGGCGGTTGGTAAAAAAGTTTATACCTACATCAGCTTTGAGGTTAACGATGTTGTTCGAGGAAAATATGCTCAAGACACAGTTGAGTTACGCTACTTAGGCGGTACAGCAAACGGTGTCACCATGAAGGTAGGCGATATGAAATTGCCATCTTATGGTGAAAGAGGTATCTACTTTGTTGAGAAACTTGGTGGCAACACAGTACACCCACTTAGAGGTTGGGGGCAGGGGCACTTCATTGTTAAGCAAGGTAGTGATGGTGACAAAATTTACAACAGTCTAGGCAAAGCGATTACTGAAATTGATACTGGCAAACAAGCGAATATCAGCAGCGCTGTCAAAATCAACAACCACACTGCCGCCGGTGTTGAGTTTGACACTGGCGCCAAGCAAATTATGGGTTTAGGTTCATTTAAGGATGCGATCCGAGGCTTAAAATAATGAAAACCTGGCAAGCATTAGGCATTTCATTAGGAGCAACTCTTGCTACTACCGCAAATGCGTATGAAGTTAGCGGATCGAGATGGGAAGACGGACAATTTAGAATGTACGTAGGCGTTGCCGCTACAGTCCCATCCCTAGATTTCGATGACAACCCTATAACCTGGAATAGCATTATTCAAGATGCACTAGGTGCTTGGGGTAACCCAGTACAGGGGTTAAATATAGAAATTGTCAATGAAACTCGCGATCCTTGTGAAGGGTATACAGGGCTAGCCGGTCAAACAGCTAATTCACCAGTTTTTACCGACGAAGACGCCCCAGCAAGAAACGATATAGCCCCATTTGAAAATGGAATTGGACTAAGAGCAGATGTCTGCGGTGAGGTCTTCGGCAACGACGTTTACGCGGTCACTTTATTGCAAACCCGACCAAGTCAACCTGGCTTTTATCGTGAAGCAGATATTGTTTTTAACCAAGCTTATCAATATGACCTTCATAACAATAGTTTTGGTTCGGGGAGTGAGCCGGGAACAGCAGGAAACCCTTTAGACGTCCGTAGAATTGCCATAAAACAAATTGGTTACGCTCTGGGTCTTAGGGATGAAAGTAATCAACCCTCTATCATGCATCCAAATGCAGCTACACGTACGATAACCAATCCGACCTCGGACGACTTGGCTGGAATAAGAATCCTTTATCCTAATCCGGTCTCTAGCAATGACCCTGATGTACGCTTATCAATTGAGGAGCCAAATAGCAGCCAAGTGAAAAGCGGGATTAGCAATATTCGTGGCTGGGCTATTGGCTTAAAAGATATTCGTTTGGTAGAAGTCAGCATCGATAACGGCAGTTATCAGAGCATTCCTTACGGTGGCGTTAGAACCGACGTCGCTTCGACTTTTAGCCAGTACCCTAAATCTGGCAACTCAGGTTATTCGATGCTATTCAACTGGGGACTGCTAAGCCCTGGGCAACACCAAGTTCGCGTACGGGCACACGACGTAGACGACAATATCGCAACAATAACCCGTAACGTCACAGTTGCTAGCTTCAATGATAGCTACGTCAGCGCGGTTAATATTGGTGGCTCATCTTCAATCAGCAACCAAAAAACGGTTACATTGAATAACGTTAATGCAGATAATCAAAACTACACAGTTAAACTAGAGTGGGACAACGCGGCCCAGAAGTTTAATATTGTAAGCGCACAAAGCAATTAATGCTGTACGGGCCCAGCACGCTGGGCCCGATATTTGCTCTCCTAATCTTCCAACTCTACCCTCAAGTCAACAAGTCCTTTATTCTGGGACAAAGACTCATATTTAAGTAATTCCACAACAGCCTCATGTTGAGCTGTTTTAGAAACACCCTCTGAAGCAAAGTTTTTCACTAATTGGTCAACTACTTTTTGCAGCTCTAAAACGGCTTCTTTGTTCCTAGGATGCTCTTGATAGGCAGCATCGAAGTAAAATAGTGCTCCGTTGATATCGCCAAACTGCATTGCCTGTCTACCTTCTTCAAGCTTCGCCAAAACGCTTTGCTGCTGAGCAGGTGGCAATTCATCAAAGGGAATGTCTGGCCCTGCTTCTGGCTGAAAGAAAGCAATATAAACCGCAAAACCAGCCAACATTGCTGCCATGGCAAAACTCAAACGCTTAACCAATAAACCTGCGCCAGAGAATTTCTTTTGAAAGCTAATAGCATCCTCAAAGCGCTCCGCCCTTTTAAACTGCAGAGCTTTGCTGATAGCTTGCCACTGATAACCTTTAAGGTTTTTTAATTTCTTGGCCGAGAGAGATTCTTTTTCGGCCTCAAGGGCTGATCTTCTTCCAAACGGGTGCGCGCCTTGCAGCAGTTCATAGGCAATCAAGCCCAATGCATAAACATCATCACTTGGATGAGGGTCGCCTCCCTCAAACATTTCATAACTCGCATAGGTTGGAGTCAAACCAACCAGTTCATCAGGATCTGCGGCTTGCTCTTCACCTTGGGCGTAAGCCCTAGCGATACCGAAATCCAGAATTTTGATTTCACCCTCATCAGTGACAAAAACATTCTCGGGCTTTAGATCTGAATGAATAATATTGCGCTTATGGGCATAAGAGACCCCGTTAGCAATATCATTGATAAAACGTATTTTCTCAGACGCCTCTCCTTTCCCGGACTGAATATAGTCATCCAAAGTTTGCCCTTTGAGTGACTCCATCGTCATATAGTAAATATCATCATCTCTATCAAAATCGTAGACAGTAATAATATTGGGGTGAGCCAAGGTCTGTGATTTTTTGGTTTCTCGCTGTAGCGCAATCACGGCCTTTGAATTTTTTTGCAATAAGCCAGTGATAACCTTAATTGCAACGTAAGGATTTGGATCACGAGCTTCTTCTTTGCGCAGATCTTTAGCATGAAAGACAGCTCCCATACCGCCCTCACCAAGCTTTCGCTCCAAAACAAAGCGGTCTTTGATAACATAACCCTGCACCATTTTAGCTAAGGGTGAGGCATCAACTCTTGGCATGGCTCGCGTGCCTTCTGCCAACAGGGTTTTAGCTGAGGTGCTAACAACAGTAGCGTCATCTTTTACGATGGTTGCTGCCTCGTTAGCAACAACCGTAGCATCTTCACCTGCTGTTGGCGCCAACACGGTAGTAGCATCATCATGGCCGCTTACAGTGTCGGCTAATATCGTCGTCTCATCACCAACAATCGTTGTTTTTTCACCCTTAGCAGGCAGCACAACAGTTTCGTCTTGATTATTGGAAGCAATTTGAGTCTTCTCCACATCAGCATCGCTTTTAATTGTTGTTTTATCATCGCTCATATTTGAAAATCTCTACTCTACTTTATCTATTTCTTTCAACAGGGATGGCCAAGCTGTTTCCCAGCAGCAGGAGTGATCCAAGCCTTCTAGCTCGATGTACTTTCCACCCTTGCGGGAAACGAATTCTTTAACCGTTGAAGCAAGAATGTTTTTATCTTCTCGACCAATAATATGGACTGTTTCAATACCATTCAACGGCGCTTGCTCTATCGGGTTTAGCGACTCATGCAAAGGCAGGTATGAAAGGCGCTTTGTCCAAGCAAAGTGGTCCAAGTTGCCAGCTACTGTTACCACTTTAGTTACGGCATCTACACGAGATGCCAATAGCATGGCTAGTGCGCCACCTCCACTATACCCAACAAGCTCGATGTCTTTTTCACTTCTAGCGCGATTTGCAGACAAATACCTTTCAAGGGCACTCACCATGGAATCGACCACTTCACGCGAGTACCTTGCGCTCGTCCACAAGCTATTGTTACAAGCAGCTTCCAAGCCATGGTAGCAAGGTCGACCTAAATACAAACTCTGCTGAGAGTCATATTTCATCAACTTCAAAGCGATAGGGTTTAGCGGCGTTGGATCATCATTGACATAGCGGCCCAGCAACCAAGGGGTCCCGTCACCACCAATATATACCCTAATCACCCCGCTCGGTTGAGCAGGTTTTTTTTCTACTAACCAATGTCGAAAACCACTACCATCTTGCCAATAGGCATTGAAACCATTGCTGCCTACGTATTCATCATAATTAAAGGGCTGCATTGCGCAGCCCTGGGCAATAAGCACCCATAAAATAATGAAAACTGCCCAGCATCTTTCAAGCGACATCAAACTAGGCTTCTGAAACTAAACACCTTTAGGCACAAAGAAAAAGTCGCCGATTTCGTGCCCTGCACCTTTGATCGATTTGTACACAGGCTCCTGTAAGAACTCATACTTGCCAGCTTCCTCGGTAACTTTTGATTTAATGCCTTGGAACAATTCAGGGGCGGCCAATATGCGATTATTGCTCTTCAGCCTATCTAGCAGCGCTGTCGCGAATACCGAGTGACCATTATCACCATTATCGATTACCGGGCGATCACCACCAGAGGTAAGTAATAAGCGGGATCGACGCGGCAATTTGTATTTAATATATTCTTTAGTTTGCTTTTCACTCTTTTGTTGGCCGGAGAAAAACAAATATCCAGGAGAACTAGATAGTAAGCCCGCATAACATGAATCTGAAATTACAAACACTCGACGTGCCTTCAACCGAGCTAAATGATTGGTTACAAATTCATTGGGCACCCAGCTACTATCATCTGGTGGAGGATTCGCATTGACCGGCAGCCAGTAACCTGCTTCTCGCTCACCCGTACTGATACGATTACCATGGCCCGCGTAATAAATTAGCAAATTATCGTTTTCTTCAAGCTTCTCGCTCAGTGCATTAACTGCCTTCATTACACTCAGTCGATCGCCATTTAGTAACAATTGCACTTCAAAGCCATACTGTTTGTCTAACAGGTCTGCCAGCTGTTTTACATCATTCCTAACCGTGCTCAGGTCATTAAGCATGGCATAATCTTGGTTACCAATAATTAAGGCATAGTATTTACCGAAGTTTAAATCATCTAGTTTGATGTCACCTGCAGAGCCACTGGTTTGCATCTCAACGGTAGTTGGGGCTTCAAACTGGCTGACGGCTACAGGTGTCCTCAATACCAAACCTTCTAGTTTAGTCTTCGCTTCTTTCTGGGATTCTCGCAAACCCTTAACCAAGCCTTTTAATAAAGCCAATTCCGACTTTTGCTGCGTATTAAGCGCTTGGGTAGATTGCAGCCCTTTGTTTTTAGCCTCTAGGCTTTTTATTTGTGTTTCAAGCAAGTTTAATTGAGCGTTCTTTTCGGCGAGCTCATCTTCTAACTGCTTACGAAGCGCAGCCTGTTGTTCATTAGCGACCGACTGAAACATCACGCTATCCTCAGGCAACCCCCAAGCCTTACGATACCAGTTTAATGCCACTACCTGGTTTTTCTCGATACCTAGACCTTGCTCATACATGGTGCCCAAATTGAACTGACCACGTTTGTTACCTTGCTCAGCGGCCTTGGTGTACCAAATGAGCGCCGCTTCGTAGTTAGGGGTGCCACCCAGGCCTTTCTCGAATATCTCACCGACATTTACCTGCGCCTCAGGATCGCCCTGCTCAGCGGCCGGCATCCAAACTTTGAGAGCCGTTTTATAATTAGCCCTATCATATGCGGTGTATTCTCCGCCTCGTATATTGCAGTCCGCCGCAGTGGTCTTTATTGGTCGCCTTGCCGTCATATAGGTTGTGCGGCCTAACTTTCGCAATTGACCGGGCAAAAGACAGTCGACAACATATAAACCGCTTATTTCATCCTGTACATTAGCAGGCTTAGCCGCCACATCTGCAGATGAAAACATCATAGCGCCAAAGATCAATGCCACAGACCTTAGATTCTTCAAGCGCAGGCTAGTTAAATGAGAATGCATGTTAAGTACCTTTTGTGCCATAACATCAAGAGCTTAAGTTAGTATAGAAAGCCGCTCCATTACCAATGCTTACCAGTCTAAATCAGTGAAAGGGAGCTATACACCACCAAAACTTAGTATGAATAATCAGCATGACATATTTATACTGATAAGAACATAAACACAGGCAACCGTTATAAAAGCAAATCCACTATGAGCAATAACTATAAACACGATCACTACCAGTATCTGAACATTATCGAGCACGGCAAAACACTCGAGATCAAACTCAACCGCCCAGATAAACTAAATGCCGTAAACATGGAAATGCTAGAGGAGCTCTGGCTCGTAGTTAGCGGGTTGAACTATGACGTCGATACTCGTGTGGTAATTATTTCAGGCACCGGTAATGCTTTTTGTGCAGGACTGGATTTAGAAGGCCCCCTCGCTGACGGCGCTAACTTAAACAATAAACAGCGCATGCACATTCAAAAACGGCTTTCGAGACTATTAAAGCTTGTATATGAACTGCCCCAGGCAACCATTGCTATTGCCAGTGGCGCCGCCTGTGGCTTCGGCTTAGGCATTATGTGCGCCTGTGACTTACGCTATGGCAGTGAA
The DNA here is from genome assembly GCF_947502065.1 of uncultured Pseudoteredinibacter sp. Lineage (GTDB taxonomy): Bacteria > Pseudomonadota > Gammaproteobacteria > Pseudomonadales > Cellvibrionaceae > Pseudoteredinibacter. The sequence continues at coordinate 606 of NZ_CANMYE010000013.1, read as the reverse complement.
ACAATGAAAGCCAACGCCGCTTTTATCCGCTTAGGCTTCACCGGCTGTGACATGGGCGTCAGCTATTTTCTGCCTAGAATAATCGGTAGCACTGCGGCAAATGAAATGATGCTTACTGGGCGCTTCTATGACGCCAAGAGGCTGATGAGCAACGGATTTTTGGCAGATATTGTAGAAGAAGAAAAACTTGAAGAAACGGCATTGACGGCAGCCAGAGACATGCTAAGAAATTCACCAATGGGGCTCCGACTGACCAAAGAAGGCATTAGAATAAATAGCAACGCGCAAAGCTTAGAAGCCGCGCTTGCGCTAGAAGACAGACAGCAAATACTCAGTGGTTATTCTACCGACCAAATGACGGCTTTAATGGCCTTCCTCAGTAAATCCGAGCCCGAATTTAAAGACGACTAAGCGGCTTATATAAAACACAACTTAGGGCGCCGCAGGCGCCTTTTTATTGCCCAATAAAAAGATGCGTACAATCAATACTCTAAAAAGCACAGACAATAAAAAAACCCCTGCCGGATTACCGACAGGGGTTTTTTGGAATAAAAGCTTGACGATGACCTACTCTCACATGGGGAATCCCCACACTACCATCGGCGC
>NZ_CANMYE010000012.1 GCF_947502065.1 uncultured Pseudoteredinibacter sp. | reverse complement strand
ATGCTAGAGTTGGTTGAGATGGAATTGCGTGAGCTATTGGAAACTTATGAGTTCCCAGGCGACGACACTCCAATCATCGCGGGTTCTGCGTTGATGGCTCTAAATGGCGAAGACGACAACGAGTTGGGTACTTCTGCTGTTAAGAAGTTGGTTGAGACTCTAGACGAGTACATCCCTGAGCCAGAGCGTGCTATTGACGGTGCTTTCATTCTTCCAATTGAAGATGTTTTCTCAATTCAGGGTCGTGGTACTGTTGTAACCGGTCGTGTTGAGCGCGGTATCGTTAAAGTTGGTGAAGAAATCGAAATCGTTGGTATCAAGGACACTACTACCACTACTTGTACTGGTGTAGAGATGTTCCGTAAGTTGCTAGACGAAGGTCGTGCTGGTGAGAACGTTGGTGTACTACTACGTGGTACTAAGCGTGATGAAGTTGAGCGTGGTCAGGTATTGGCAGCTCCAGGCTCAATCAATCCGCACACTAAGTTCGAAGGTGAAGTATACGTACTGTCTAAAGATGAAGGTGGTCGTCACACTCCATTCTTTAAAGGCTATCGTCCACAGTTTTACTTCCGTACTACTGACGTAACGGGTGCATGTGAGTTGCCAGAAGGCGTTGAGATGGTAATGCCAGGTGACAACATTCAGATGTCTGTTACCTTGATCTGCCCAATCGCCATGGACGAAGGTCTACGCTTCGCGATTCGTGAAGGTGGCCGTACCGTTGGCGCTGGCGTTGTATCTAAGATTCTTGATTAATCGTTAACTCGATTTTCAAAATCTAAAAACCGGGGCTTGCCCCGGTTTTTTTATGCCCGTAACTTAATGTTATTGAAGTGTTTCTAACATAAGCTACTTTTAACTCATTAAATTTACCGTAATAAAGCGCTGCTTATTACTAAAAGTAGTTAATTTATATGGTTTTTTAATAAAAGCTAAATTAGACTCACTTTCACAAGAACTTTCTAATTATGGGGTATAAATAGGAATTATGAAAAAATTACTGACAGCTGCAATGAGTGCGGTGGCATTAAGTTTGGCCGCTTGTAATGGAACCATGCCAACCATGGGTAATGCTGGGGGCAATACTGTTTCTGGCGCAGCAGGTGGTGCAAATGCTGAAAATAAAAACACAGCATTGGAAAGCTGCTCCGAGCCACTCGGGACCATGTCGGTTTTTGAGGATCGCACTCTTCCATGGTGGAATGTTTACGCCTCACGTTATCCTCAGTTGGGAAGCACTATTCCTGTAATTCGTACAATGATTCAGCAATCAAACTGCTTTGTGGTTGTTGAGCGTGGACGAGCTATGCAGGCCATGAATACTGAACGTGAGTTAATGAACTCTGGGGAAATGCGATCTGGTAGTAATTTTGGCAAAGGCCAAATGGTTGCGGCTGATTACACCATGAACCCTTCAATTCAGTTCTCTGCCAAAGGTACTGGTGGTGTGGGCGGCTTGCTTGGTGGCGTTTTGGGGTCAACAGTAGGTGTGATTGCTGGTGGTTTAAAGAAGAACGAGGCGTCAACCACTCTATTATTGATTGATAACCGCTCAGGTGTGCAAATTTCAGCAGCTGTTGGTAATGCCAAAAACTACGATTTTAATTTGTTTGGCGGCTTTTTTGCCGGTGCTGTAGGTGGTGCTGGTGGCTTTACCAATACCCCAGAAGGCAAGATTATCGCCGCATCTTTTGCAGATTCTTACAACAATATGGTTAAAGCTTTGCGCAACTACAAGGCTCAAACCGTTAAAGGTGGCTTGGGTAAAGGCGGCAAGCTGAAAGTTGGTCAGTAATAGTCAACAGGCACAAAAAAGCCGGCATTATGCCGGCTTTTTTGTGCCTGTTATTTTTATCTGTTACGGAGTTCTAGATCCGAGCTTAATGGGGCTATTAATAAAGCGTTAATTTTGAGTTAAGTGAAAGTTTAAGGCGCGCCTCCAGAATACAATTTTTATTCGGAGGAAAAGTAATGTTCAAATCTAATTTATTTAATAAGCCTGTTCTACTTGCGGCGGCGCTCTTAACTCTAAGCGCCTGTGAATCTACCGGTGTTATCGAGGGTGTTAGTGGGGGTGAAGTCGTGCGAATGGAATACCAGCAAGGTTTTATGGATAGTGATGGTAAGTTATCGCTCACCATGCCCAATGGTGAGCGATTTGAAGGTAAGTTTATCCAAGCCTCACAGGTGAGTGAGGGCGATGAAATTCGCATCGGTGAGTCTTCACGTGATGATATGTGGGTTTGGGGTGATGCAACTCAGCGCTCGTCTTCTGCTAAAGCTCTATTGCTAGGTGATCGTGGTCGGAATATGAAATGCCAATTTCAGTTTGCTTCGGCTCGCTGGGGGATCGAAGATGGTGGAATTGGTGAGTGCAAAGTTTCTAGCGGCGAAACAGTTGAGGTGGTTTTTTAATTTTCAAGCGCCCTTGCTTGCACAAACCTAACAATAAGATTTGTGCAAGCGCTATCAGCTTAATCGTTTAAAAATTAAGGAAGTATTAATGCCACCAAAAGCAAAGTTATTGCTCATAATACAATTGCAATCTAGTGAGCGAATTGAATCGGTAACATAGTCTAGCTGCGCGCATTCAGGGTCGATATTGATAAGGTTGGCAGTTGGGTGTACCCAGCCTTCATTCATCATGTTTATGGATACCCAGGCTTCGAGCGCCCCGCAGGCCCCTAATGTATGGCCAGTAAAGCTCTTGAAAGCGCTAATGGCTGTATTCGAGCCAAATACTTGAGCTGTAGCGTGGCTTTCGGCAATGTCGCCTCGGTCGGTAGCGGTGCCATGTGCGCTAATATAAGTAATTTCTTCCTTGGCTATACTCCCATCTTGTAGGGCTCTTTGCATTGCATTAGCCATGGTTTCAGGTGATGGCTGCGTTACATGATTTCCGTCTGAGTTGGTTCCAAAGCCGACTACCTCTGCAAAAATCTTTGCGCCGCGGGCTTGGGCGTGCTCATATTCTTCAAGAATTAGGGTGCAGGCTCCTTCGCCAATAACTAATCCATCACGATTTGCATCAAACGGGGACGGTGTTCGTGATGGGGAATCATTTTTAGTACTGGTTGCATAAAGCGTGTCGAATACCGCAGCTTCGGTTGCGCAAAGCTCCTCAGCCCCACCAGCTATCATGATATCTTGCTGCCCATATTTAATGCTTTCGTAGGCATATCCAATGCCCTGGCTCCCTGAAGTGCAGGCACTGGAAGTGGTTATGATCCTTCCTTTTACACCGAAATAAACTCCAATATTAACCGCCGCGGTGTGGGCCATCATTTTGATATAGCTCGTTGCATTTAAACCATCTGTACTGTGGTTTAACAGCATATTGCCAAAATCTCCCATGGCGCTGGGCGTGCCGGCAGAGGAGCCATAAGCGATGCCGGTGCTGCCATCTACAATGCGTGGGTGATTGAGAAGTTGTGCGTTTTCCAGAGCTAATTCTGTTGCCCTTGTGGCCATAATGGCAACGCGCCCCATGCTTCGAACGTCTTTGCGGCTGTAATGTTTGGGTCTGCTGAAATCGCATGGACCGCCAAGGCGAGTTTCTAGGCCGCTGTATTTTTCCCAGTCATCCATAACTTGAATGCCGGTGTGACCAGACTTTAGATTGCTTGCAACGGTGCTCCAGTCGTTACCTATCGGGCTAATACCGGCCATGCCAGTAACTACCACTCGCCTCATTAGACCATCCCTCCATTCACCGAGATAACCTGTCGGGTAATGTAAGAGGCGCTATCTGAAAGTAAAAAGCACACTGCGGCTGCTACTTCTTCGGGTTGCCCGACACGTTGAGCAGGAATAAGCCTTAGTGCTTCTTCAAGTGGCGCATCATCGACCATATCGGTCTCTATGAGGCCTGGGGCTACGCAGTTAACGGTAATTTTGCGCTTGGCAAGCTCTATTGCTAGTGCTTTAGTAGCTCCTATGATGCCGGCTTTGGATGCGCTGTAGTTAACTTGGCCGCGATTTCCAGATATGCCAGAAACGGAGGAAAGGGTAACGATTCGTCCGGGCTTTCGTCGTCGAACCATCGGCATAATTAATGGATTCAAGACGTTGTAAAATGAGTCTAGGTTGGTGTGAATTACTTCATCCCACTCGTTCTCTGGCATAGCTGGGAAGGCGTTGTCTTTGGCAATGCCCGCATTACAGACTACGCCATAGTAAGCTCCGTGTGTTTCAACATCTTGCTCTAGCAACTCTCGGCATTCTTCGCGATTTGCAATATCAAAATTTAGTACACGGACATTGCGTCCCATTTCGCTAATTTTTTCGGCCACTTCATTTGCAGCGCAAACATTGCGGCGACAGTGAAGGACAATATCAAATCCATGCTGTGCGGCCATCACGGCTACGGCTTTGCCAATGCCGCGGCTAGATCCCGTTACGAGAACTGTGTTACTCACATTCCCTCCTTTAAAATGTCTTCTATGCTGTTAGGTTGGTAGACGTTTAAGCTGGCTTGTGCGGTGCACATACGGCCGCAAGGTGCTTCTCCTTGGAGCTCGCATTGGAAGGCACCTAAACCATTTTCACCCCACAGCGATTCTTCAATATTGATTTTAATCTTGCTGCCAATGGCAAGCTTACTTCCATGGCTTTTGTATTTTCGGGTGCCGACTAAAAATCCTAATTTTACTTCCTCGCCTTTATTTCGTGCATCTAAACCAGCGTAGGCGGCAACAGCTTGCGCCATGTATTCAATGCCTACCCAAATGGGCAGGTGATCATCAACTAAAAAGGGGTTGTCTGCTTTAACGGTGGCGACGGCTCTCAATTGTTTGTCTTGCGCGTAGCTTACCTTGTCAAGTAGGCTCATTGCGCCCCTATGACTGATTAGTTGTTCTATCGTATACATGTTTGTCTATGTTCGTTTAGCTCAAGGGTTTTGATAAAACCAAGCTGATATTATTTCCGCCAAAAGCAAAGGAGTTGCTCATCACTGTATTAATTTGGCCGCCTCTCTCTACTGATTTTAGCCAATTTAATGGGGGCAGGTTGGGGTCCCATTGATGGTCGCCCAGCTGAGCTGGAAGCATATTCTGCTCGAGGCTTAAGTAGCAAAAGCCAGCTTCGAGAGCACCTGCAGCGCCCAAAGTGTGCCCTGTTAGTGCTTTGGTTGAGCTACATGGGCATTGATCGCCGATGACTCGGGCGGTAGCTAAGCTCTCCATCTTATCATTTTGTATCGTCCCCGTACCGTGGAGATTTAGATAATCAACCTCTGCAGCGCTTATGCCAGCATCCTGTAGTGCTTGTTGCATTGCTTCCTCAGCTCCGTTGCCTTCAGGATGAGGGGCGGAAATATGATGAGCATCTGAGCTTTCTCCAACACCCGTTAGCGCGATCAAGCTTGGGTCTCGACTCATTAAAAATAAACAGGCCCCTTCACCAATATTGATACCATTGCGGTTTTGGCTGAAAGGTTGGCAAACTTGACTGCTTATAGCGCCTAAGGATGCAAACCCCTGTTGCGTCAGCTCGCAAAGGCTGTCGGCGCCTCCACAAATTACTGCATCGCACAAATGAGCGTTGAGGAGTCGCTTAGCGCTTGCCAGCGCCTTTGCTCCGGAGGAGCAGGCCGTAGAAATAGTGTAGCTAGGGCCGCCTAGCTCGAAATGCTCGGAAAGAAATTGGGCGGGTGCGCCAATTTCCTGTTGCTTATAGTCAAATGAGTTTGGCCATTCCCCTTTTTTCTGTTTTAGAGAAATAGCCTCCTCAGCTTCGGCAATACCAGACGTACTTGTGCCAATAACTACCGCAATTCTAGATTTTCCGTAACAATTGATGGCTTGGTTTAAGTCCTGTTGAATTTGATGGGCAGCACTCAGTAATAGCTGGTTGTTCCGGCTGCGATGCACTGCAGGTAGTTGCTCAATATTGGGTAGCTCTGTGAGCACTCGGCCAGTGGGGGTGTGTTTAGCGCCATAGGACTCAGCCTCTATCCCCAGTGCTTTTGGAGTGTCGGAAAACAACTGCTGAGCAATCTCTTCTCTATTCGCTCCAAGCGCACAAACCATACCGGGTTTTGAAAGGTAGCCTGTCTGCTCATTCATAATGGTGCCAATTCGTGAGTCTTAATGTTTATGGAAAAGCCGCTTCTGTGGTCATCAATTCTTGCGCCAAGTAGCCGCTGTGATGTGCTGCCTTCAGCGTGAGCGCAATAATTTACCGTAAGAACTAATTCTTGGCGATAAGTTATGTTCCTTTGGCATAGCGAGTCTGTTATCGACCACTCTTTAGTATAGGTTTGATTCAAAATGTCAATGGGCCAAAGTGAGGCTTGTAGCTGCCTAATAATGGCTTCAGCGGGGAGCGTGATATTTGGCCAGTGTTTATTCATTTGAATGCCGTCGCCATCATGTCTCAACTGAACTAGCCTTTGACCTAAATTACTTAGGATAGTGATTTCTAGGCTGTCACCTTGCTTAACTAAAGCAAGTAATAGAGCGCTATCTTGACCACTAATGATTATCGACTGATTCAGTTGGAATCTAGAGTCCCAACTATCTGCCGGCAAAAGTGGGAGCTTAACTTTTGGCTGCAAGGAGACATGGGTGCAAGCGATTAGGCTTAGGGTTGTGACAAGGCTAAATAGCTTGCCTGCAGGTTTCCACCAAAACATTTAAGCGCCTCTCGCTGTCTTTCACATAAGGGTTTTTTAGATCCCAGGCATAGCCGGCAAGTATCGAACTTATCATGTCTCGAATAGGCTTCGACTGGTTTTTGGAAAAAATAACATCTTGAAAGCGGCCATCGTACCAGGCTTCGACGAAAGTCCTGAAAGTGTTTACTCCTTGTTTCAGGGGCACTGAATATTCATTTTCCCAGCAAACAGCTTCCCCGCGCAACTGCTTATCCAAGACTGGAACTGCTAGGCTCGCCGATTTCATAGCAATGGTAACCCCGGATGAGAAAACGGGATCCAGAAATTCTCCAGCATTACCAAGTAAGGCGAAGCCCTCACCCCAAAGTGATTTTACATCACAGGAATAACCGCAGATTTCTTGGACTTTAGTATCCCAGTGACAGGATTGTAATAGCTCTTTCAAAGCTGGGTCTTCATTGCATAACTGTTTTAGTTTCTCCGTACTTGTGCCTGGTAGTGGGTCGAGAAATTCAGGCGTAGCGACCACCCCTATTGAGCTTCGGCCATTTGAGAAAGGGATTAACCAGTACCAAACATCTTTGTATTTGGGGTGTACTGTAATTAAGATCTTGTTTCTCTCAAGCCCGGTTTGAATATTATCTTCAATGTGGGTAAATATTGCCTTGCGCACAGGAAAACTAGATGGGGTTTCCAAATCTAACAGACGAGGCAGTACTCGGCCAAATCCGCTGGCATCCAAAATGAATTTAGCGCTTGCAGTGTATTGGGCACCTTCTTCGGTAAGTACTGTTAGCGTTGGATCGGATCCAGGTTTAACGGCTGTAATTTCATGGCCATAATAAATATCAGCGCCGGCTTTTTCTGCTTGCTGAGCTAGGATGTGGTCGAACTCCCCTCGCTGAACTTGAAACGTTGTGCCCCAGCCGGGAGTGAATTTCTCGGTAAATTCAAACTCGGTATATTGATTTCCAAGGCGAAATGCAGCTCCATTCTTAAACTGAAATCCTGCCTCTTCGACAGCTGCTAGCATTCCGCTGGACTCAATAAATGACATGCATTGTGGTAGCAGGCTTTCACCGATGGAGAATCGAGGAAAGTGTTGTTTTTCAAGTACCGCGACTTTATGCCCCCTCTTGCAAAGCTGCGCTGCTGCGATTGCTCCTGAAGGGCCTGCGCCTATTATAATTACATCCGCTTCCAGGCGGTTCATATGTTTCATGACGTACATTCTCTGCTGTGCTGACTGTTTGATAGAGACCAACTGAAAAGCCAGTTAAAAGTTATTCCGAGTAAAATAGTTAGCCCAAAGTGATAAAGCACTGGAGTTTCACTTAGGCTAAGAAGCCCAAATGCTAATAATGTGGTACATGCTGATAGGCTTATTGTTTGCCAAGCGTGACAGCTATAGGCTTCTTCTCTTAGTACAATTCCCATGTCTAGCCCAATGCCTAATATCAGTAGGCTTGCTAAAACGCTAAAGATATTTAGCGGTATGCCCATTAGTGACATTAATGAAAATGCGCAAAGCGTTGACATTAATGGAACTAAGATTATAAACAAGGCTTGCTGCTTAAATCGGAGGGATAAAATAAATAATGCAGCGCCATAGCTTAGGGCGAGAAGCAGCATAATCTCGAGGCGATACTGCCTTAATATATGAGAGATGTTCGACAGTTTGTCTACATATTGAACTTTCTCGGAGTTCAGCGCAGAGAGGGCCTCTGCATCAATAGGTGGCTTGAGCGCTGCAATAGCCGCTTTATCTTTGTTAGGGGTTTCTACCCAGAGGTGATCGGCCAGTTCGGCTATTGGTGAGTTTGACCATGAAAGCCAGTTGAGTTGATTAGCTGCAGCTTGTTTATATAGGTCAAGGCTGTGTGTAGCGGCGCTCTTTGGGAGACCTAATTTCCCATAATAATAGCTAAGTGATTCTTCATTAAAAACGTGCTGGGCTAGAATTTTTTGGGATTCTTTTTGTTTTTCTATGGAGGGGATGTACTGGCTCAACAATTGAATACCACCCAACGCCCTATTTTCTTTCAATTGGATGATATCTTGTTCAAGTTCTTCTTGGGTTTGCAGGATCGATTGCCATCCGTCTCCTGTGATTAGTAGATATCTACTGCTATCGAATCCGCCAAGTAATGTCTGGCTGAGTTTCTCGTTTTTAAGGAGCTCATCGGGGGAGTTGTTAAGTAATCGTATGTCATCTTGGAACTTCCAAGGTTTGTTACTTCCGCTTAGTGCTAGCAATATTACAGATGCAATTAAAATAAGATAGACATTGGGCCTTTTAGTACTCTGAATAAAGTTGAAAATTTTAGCTGTTGTTCTCTGCGGTATTGGGGAAAAAAAAGGAAATACTGCTAATACGGTTAAGCAAGATATCGACAAGCCTGCGGCGGAGAATAGCCCCATTTGTTTTAGGCCCGGAAATGGGGTGATGGTCAGCGATAAATACGCCATTACTGAAGAGGTTAAGGCTAATGCCAGAGCGGGACCTATTCGCTTTAGGATCTTTTGTGGGTCGCTTTGCTGACTGCTAAAAAAGTGAAATGAATAATCTATAGAAACTCCAATTAAGCTCGCACCGAAAGCTAAGGTTATGAGGTGAATTTCTTGAAAAGCTAATAGGCATATAGCTAAGGCACCTACAAAGCCGAATGCTATAGCGCTTAGGCTTAATAAAATTGGTTTTGCTGATCGAAATGCAAACAGCAGTAATATGATAGCCCCTAAAGTTGATCCAAGGCCGATTGTGCTAATTTCTCTTTTGGCCTGATTGCTAGCATGCTGTGCATGAAATAACAGACCAGAATGAAAAACCTTAAGGTTCGGATTGCTAATTTGGGCGGTTTGCTGCGCGTTTTGAATGGCTGTAATGACTTTTGATTGATAGCTTTGCTCAAATGGTGAGCCTGTTAGCTGTAGAAAAACAACTCTGTATATATCTTTTTTTGATTGGGCAAAAAAACCATATTTATCCAATTTTAATTGGGAGCTCGCTGTAAGCTGTGAAAGCCAGTGTTGATAGGTGAGACCCGGATCCTCTAGGATATTCGTATTCTGAGAGAGGCTGAATAAGCTATTCCTTTGGATGATGGCCTCATCGATAAACGATTTATGGTCTAACTTGAGGGCGTCTTCGTCTTGTGGGCTCAATAAGCTATAGCGGTACGGTTTGTAGAAGCTAGTATTTGCCTGTACAGATTCTCGGCTCGGGCCCGTTATGGCGCTTGAAAAAAGGCCGCTATCATTAAGCTTGCTTTCAATTAATTTTGCGCTTTCAATAGCATGATTTTTGCCGTGAGTTTCCGGAATAATGAGTAAAGCTCGCCTCGAAAAAAGTTGGTTTAACTTTGACTCAGCCGCTTGAATGGTAGCGTTTTCGTCGCTGTGGGGCAGCAGTTTTAAGATGTTACTTTCAAAGCGGTTTGCTTTTGGCAATGTGCTAACTATCACGCCAATACTGATGCTAATAATGAGTAGCCAGAATCCAAAAAGTAGATTTTGCACATTACTTAGCTTCATCGGTAAACCAAATTACTGTCTGATCTTTATTACTTTTTGTGAATTCAAAGCGTCTTATTTTGGTGTCGCCAAATACAGTGGCTGATTCTATGGCAACTTCTAGCGCTTCTTGTTTGGGAGTCAGTTTTAGCTCCCAAGTCTTTTCGCTGCCTGTAAGCTTTAGCTTAAAACTCTCGGACAGCTCACTCCAGTCTCTGTCAAAGAGAGTGAGAAACAGTTGGTTAATGGTTTTTAGAATAGGTTGTTCCTCTGCGCTTACCGAGAGCCGCTTTTCACCCGCAACGTATTGCTCGATAGAATCGGCGGTAAGGATAAGAGAGCTTTTCACAGGGCTTATATTTTTCCACGTCAATGTGCCCGCCGAGAACTCATAGTGTCCACTGGACTTAATGGGGAAGGGTATACCTTGCAGTTTATTTTCTTGCTTAAAAAATCCTGTGTTTGAAAGCTCTATCTGGGAGAGCTGGCTCTCAAGCTTCGGGTCCATTTCGAAGGCATAACTGCCGATGCTTGATAGCATTGTACCGAGGAAAAGTAGGAGGGTTCTGGTCTTTGTCATAAGTTAGCCTCCACTCTGTCAACAAGCTCTGCTGGCGATGCGAAAAGCATTTCTCCATTACTTATATCAACCGCAACTTGAACGGTATAAGCTTTGGTAAGTCTTTCTCCGCTGTCAAGATCTCTAATAACATAGTTTATTTTTAGACGATGCTCCCACTCAACTATGGTGGCCGTGATCTTTATTTTTTGTTGGAATCTTGCTGGTTTGGCGTAGCGTAGCCTCATATCTATCACTGGCCAGGCATATCCTGATTCTTGCATTTGCATATAGTTGTAATCGATAGAATCCAGTAACTCGCAACGTGCTATTTCTAAGTATTTTACGTAATGTCCATGCCAGCTTACGCCCATCAGATCAACGTCATGAAAAGGTATTTCTAAGGTGGTTTCTATGCTGATGGTATTTGGCTTATTCACAGCTATTGATCCTCGCTAGTATTGGCGTTGGGAATATTTCTATCGCTCTGCCAAAGAGAGTAAAAGTTATACCATTGCAATGGGAACTTATAGCAGAAACTGGCCAAGATATTAGCGAAGCGCTGTCTGTGTAAGCTTAAAGCGGAATGCCGGTCTTTTCTTGCTAAGGTGAGCTGCTCTGAAAATTTATCTAGAAATATCTCGTAACGATAATTTGGATTTCGGCTGCGGAAGCAAAATATCGTAAAGACTGGGCATTTTAGCAGTGAGGCAAGTATAAGGGGACCATTTGGGAAATCTGCTTGTTTGCCTAGAAATTCAACCGGGGCACTATTTTTTTCTCCTGTTGGCGGGGTCCGGTCACCAGTAAGCACAATGAACTCCCCTTGCTCAACTTTTTCTTTGAGCATCATGGCAGTTGCAGGGTTGATGTTGTTCACCTGGATGATACTGATTTGTTCGCTGCCTAGCTGTTTGAGGAGTTTATTGAAATTCTCTGCATGAGATGTGTGCATCAGCACATTGATGCGAGTATTTTTTTGTTGAAGGGATAGTGCTCGACAAATTTCCAAGTTGCCTAGATGCGAACCTATCAAAACTCCCCCTCTACCTTTTGCGCAACAGTCCAAAAATTCTTCCCTGGGGTGAAAAAGTATATCGTCTAAGGAGATGTCACCTTGCCATACAGCTAATTTATCTAACAGGCTCTCACCAAATTCCAAGAAATGCCTAAAGCTCAGAAGCTTACTTGCTCCGATTTTGTTGTCAGCTTTAGAAAGCCGTTCTAGGTATTCGTGCGAGGCTTTGCGGGCCTCTTTTCGTCGGATAAAAAAGTACAGAATTACCGGATAGAGAACCAGTTTAAAAGGTAATCGACCCAAGTGTTTGTAAACAAAAAACATAAAGCGTATGCCGCTTAGGGCGCCAGCTTCTCGTAATTCCGACCAGTGCTGCTTATCCATTGTTGCTGTTACCTTTCAAGCGTTTTAAGGCGCGCTTTGGCAGTTGGCTAAGTAGGCCAAAGAACAGTCTGGCATGCATCGCGCTGATCAGGTAATTATCTTCAAGGCCACGGAAGTGCGAGATTCCATCTAGTGGGTATTGGACCTCGGTTTCAATATGGACAATATCTGAGTGAGCCCAGTGCCAGCGCACCATAAACTCTGGGTCGAAGTCCATTCGGTTCCCCATTTCTGTGCTTTCCAATAAGGCCGTTGATCTTGCTAAGGGGTACACCCTAAAGCCGCACATTGAATCTTTTATATCTAGCGAGAGGGTGTTGATCCATATCCAGATGTGGGTGAGGTATCGTGCGTAATAGCGTAACTTGGGTATGGAGCTGTCATACTTAGGTAGCCCGGAAATTAGCATGTTTGGCATTTTTTCGGCTTGCCTAAGAAAGATCGGTATATCTAAATGATTGTGCTGACCGTCGGCATCAATTTGCAAGGCGTGGCTATAGCCCTCTTTAAAGGCCGTGCGTAGACCTGCTTTAACCGCACCTCCCTTGCCGAGATTTTGCTTGAGTCTGACGAGGTGAACTCCTTGGTGTGCCTGGGAAATTTCCTCTAAAACAGTAGCGCAGCTCTGTTCCGATCCGTCATCGATAAGTATCACGTCCAGGCCCTGCTTCAAAACTAGCTTGGTCGTGTTGTTAATAGTAGCAGGATGGTTGTAAACAGGTATTACTGCGCAGGGCTTAAACATGAGCAGTACCATCGTGAGAAGGTTGGGTGTAAACCATGCGCCCGGATGAGAATTGATGCTCTTCGTCAAAGTACTTGAAGTACAGCTTTTGCTTGTCTTTCTTGAACTCGAGCTGTAACTGGATTTTTTCATTCGGGCGAATAACCTGCTGAAACTTAACGGCTTCTAGGTGTGAGAATCGCTCTTCTGGTGGCATTACCGTGCTTAGGTATATTCTTGCGAAGTGTTCGGCCCAAAATATCTGAGTTACTCCCGGAAGTATCGCCTGCTCTGGAAAATGCCCATCAAAATACACAATCTCTGGATCTATATTCAATTGCAGGTTAATGCATTCGGGGTCTGTTTCGCTTAATAAAGCCTCGGGGAAGAGTTTCTTCATTGCTTTGATTCCTTTCGAGGGAAAAGCGACTCTAGGTCGCTGATACGTACTTTACCTTGCTTGTCTTCAGGAAGGCGCTCCATAAAGCGCCATTTTTTGGGGATGACAGGCAGAACAAACTCTTTAAGTAGGTGTTTCTTAATTTGCTCTGCTAAGGCCCTTCTTGACTGGCTATTCAGTATGACAGAGGGTTTGATTTCAATTGCTGCTCCGAGTCCCCCGGTAGAGTTAATGCTAATAACCTTTGCGCGAGTTATGCTATCCAGTTCGCAGATCCGTGACTCAATGGCATTTAAAGAAACTCGAATCCCCTCTACCTTAGCTACTCTATCGCTTCTTCCAATTAATTTAAATTTGTTTGCTTCGGCCAGTTCGATTCTATCATTGACACTTTGCCAATCGGCTTCAAAGCTATGGGGGCTTTTTATTTTAAACTGTTCGTCGTCATTTGATATCTTGACCCCTGGGAGAGGTGTCCACAAGGCCTGTTTCGCTTGATTTCTCCAGGCTATGGCTCCGGTTTCTGAGCTGCCATATATCTCTATGATTTCCGCTTGGAAGTAATCTCTTGCAGTTGCGCTGTCCTGGGCCGAAAGCGCTGCAGTGGAGGATATTACAATCTGACTAGAGCGGTGAATGCTATTTTTATCAACATTAGGTGGAAGTCTGCTCAAATGGCTGGGGGTGCTAACTAAAATAGTTTTTTTGTTGTGTTCAAAAACTGAGGGTAGCTCATCTAGGTAATGAACACGCTGACAGGGGAATTCCCTCTTGTAAAGTAAGGGCCACAATAGGGAAAATGTTAACCCGTAAAGGTGTTGGTGGCTCACGGTGCTGGCGAAGCTGCAACCCTGAACCAAGTGGCCAAATTGCGTTTCAAGAGCCGCGGCTTCAGTTTCTAATTGCCCTAGGCGTATAGCCACTTCACTGGGTTCTCCGCTGCTGCCAGATGTGAATATTACCATCGCAATGTCTTGGCGGTTTAGCGGCTTGGCGCTTTGAACTGGATTTTGCTTAATTGTCGATAAGTTATTGTGTTTGGGAAAATCTCCAATAAAGCCTACTACTTTTTTCTCTAGTCTTTGTACGCTGACTGCTTGGGTGTCGGCTGCCAAATAAACGGTATTTCCAAGTTGCCACATGGCAATTAATTGGCATGCAAATTCATAGGCGTCACTGTTGTGCAGGGCCCAAGCTCCCCTTGGAAGCTCATTGAAGTGCTGAATATAGTGCCTGCAGTTGTGAGTGAAATCACCCCAAAGAAATTTTTTGGAGCCTTGTGAGGCTACTATCTCACATTCTTCTCTGGAGCTTGTTAAAATTTCTTCGAGCTTAAGAGGCGTAATCATTTTTCGTGCTTTGATCGATAGTAGTTGCGATAGAGTCGCTCAGCAGCGAATATCAAGCCAATAATTAAATAGGCTATCCCCCCGTTATATAGAGCCCACAACTTGTCGCTTGCAAATAAGGCAAGAGAGCCTGCAATCAGAGAGTTGAGAGCAAAAAAAGCTACCCAAACGATAGTGACTGCGCGAGTATAGCGTATCGCATGCTCAGGCAGTTCGGGCTCTGTAAGCCTAGCAAGCCTTTCGATAATTGGTGGCGGATTGAACAAACTCCAAGAGAATAAGGCTAGCATTCCAAGGTTGACGATAACGGGATAAAACTTAAGCCCAATACTGCTATCGTTAAACCAAGAGAATACTGCTATGGCTAGGCAGGCGATAACCCAGATTAGGCTTTTTTTATCTCCGCGATAAAAATTAAAAGAGTGTAGGGCGCCTAAAAACAGCACTAAAAATATTAACGAGCGCATACCGAACTCTTGGAGCCCGTAAAACACCAAGACAGGGTAGCTAATACTCAGAATAACTAGCAGCAGCTTATTCAATATGCTCAAGCTCTTATTCTTGCATTAACTCTATTACCGCTTGGATAACATCTTCAACGGTGCGAACGTTTTTAAAATCTTCTGGTTGTATTTTCTTGCCACTCCATTTTTTTAACTCTACTACAAGATCGACAGCATCAATGCTGTCGATATCTAGATCTTCATAGAGGTTTGCTTGGGGGGTAACTTCGTCAGCATCCAGCTCGAATAGCTCGCAAATAACATCGCTCACTTTCTGGCTGATTTGTTCCTCACTGTAACTGCTCATATCTCCTCCTTATGGGCGATGCTGCGCAATTAAGGCTGCAAGAGATTTTACATTGGCGAAGTGCTTTCTGTTTTCTTCTGAGTCAGAGTCAAGCTTTACGCCATATTCTTTTTGAATGGCTAGCCCAAGCTCAAGAGCATCAATTGAATCTAGGCCCAGCCCATCTACAAATAATGGTTCATTGCTGTCAATTTCCTCACAGCTCAAGTCTTCTAGGTCTAAGCTGTCTATTATGAGCTGTTTGATTTCTTGTTCGAGATTACTCATCTCACTTACTCTCCTTTTCAAAGTAATCTGTAAGGCTTTTGCTTAGTTCCCTCGCTGCTACGGAGGGTGCGCGATCCAGATATGAAGTAACAGCAATATCATCTCTAACACTAATGCTTATGTGGAAGCGACGGTGCGGGATATTGTACCAGCGCTCCTGCTTCGTCAGAGTTGAGGGGGTGCATTTTATGATAACGGGCGTAATATTGTTAGCTGTGCGAATAGCTATATTGGCCGCACCGCGTTGCAACTTGAGAGGTTTCCCGGGTTGCGTGCGTGTTCCTTCAGGAAAAACTATTAGAGAATTGCCTCTAGCGAGGGAGTGCTTGGCCGCTAGAATAGTGTCTTCGGCATGGTCGTTTGCAATATATCGGCCGGCGCTGATGGGGCCTTTGGTAAAGGGGTTCTTAAGGAGGCTTGATTTGACAACACAGTCAGCATTGGGGATCAGGGAAATTAGAAATACAACATCGATGAGGGTCGGGTGGTTTGCCAGAATTAGAAGCCCTTCGCGATTAAGCTTTTCACCTCCTTCGACTTCAAATGTGCAAACTCCTAGCCCTTTCATTAGATGCATAAACAAGTAAAATGATTTGTGGATCATCCATTTGATGCGTACTTCCAGTTTTTGTGGGTCTTTTGTGAAGAGTTTCACAGGCAAGACAGCAAGTGGCATTAAAAGACCGCCTAAGCCAAAGCAAAAAAAGCTTATGGCGGTAGCTATTAGTCGCCAGCAATAGTTTATTTGGTTCATTTTAATTTGTGCGCTTTAATGTCCAGTGGTGAGCGCTACTGCTGTATTGCATTGTCGCATCGGGGTTTAGGAGGAATTTTATAAGCTCTTCCCCAGGGTATCTTGTCTGTGCCGTTTGGGTTGGTTTTTTTATAAGCGGCTCACCCTGAAGCTCAAATTCATTGCTGCCCCCATTGCCGGAGCTGGTCGATATTAAGAGTGCAATGGCAAGCGCCTGTTGCCCTAGCTTGTGTGCTGGCAAGTACATGCTGGGTAAGGGTTCGTCGTATATGAGGCATGCCACTTGTTGGTGCTTGTCTTTAAGTAAGCTATACGCTTCGATAAGTGTGGTGAACACGCTGTCCGGGCCAGCACAAATCGCATTTATTGGGCTTTTGTAATTGTGTGCAATCGAGTAGATGCCTGCAATTGAATTGTGTACGGAAAGGCTGAAGCTTGTTGGTGACATATCTTCATTGCAGGCGATGCCACTGAGTAAAGAGGCAGTTCTTTCCACTTCTCCGTGCTCTGAACAAAAAACGATAGCGTCGGCTTGGTGCTCAGGAAGTGATTCGAAACAGCTGAGCGCAAGTTTTCCTAGGGGGTTGAGGCGCCGCCGAAGCATGGGGGGGATGCTTTTGGGGGTGGCAGGAGTTGCCTCGCGAAGGCTGTCCTTACCTTCGCTCCATGCCTGCCATTCGTCTAAGCTTTGAATGCCTGGGCTTTGAGCGGTCCATGCGTTTACGCTGAAGGTTACTTTAATCATCGGTTTGTAGAGTGATTACGTCAACTCTAACTCTCGGGTGAGTGTTGGCCTTATTGATAGGAGGCCATAATATCACGCGTTTGCTGAGATTTCCTCTCTTAGCTTGGGGATATATTTACCTTCAGGCCTAGCTTAAGTAGACTAATGAGAACTGATGCAAGTTTATGATTTATATAGGAGGTAATCATGGTGCGTGTTATCGCAATGTCAGGTTTATTATTGGCTCTGTTTTCATCTGTTTGTTGGGCAAGGGATACTACTCATTATCTTTCAATAAGCGACGCTATGAATACAGCTGATGCAAAGGCTAAGTTGAATGCTGGGGTTACATTCCATTTTGCATCAACTCCTAAAGGAGCAAAATTAATTACTTCTGCGGTAGCGAATCGAAAGACGAATGCTTTTGGTAAGTCAGATGAAAAAGCCTGCAAGTGGGTCTTTTTATCGGCCATGATTGCCTTGCAAGACCGCGCTGTAAAAGAAGGTGCCAATGCCGTAACGAATATT
The DNA here is from genome assembly GCF_947502065.1 of uncultured Pseudoteredinibacter sp. GTDB lineage: Bacteria > Pseudomonadota > Gammaproteobacteria > Pseudomonadales > Cellvibrionaceae > Pseudoteredinibacter. Next base: position 69,256 of record NZ_CANMYE010000012.1, on the reverse strand, counting down.
GTCAGCTACTACAAAAAAAATGAACGTAGTAGTAAGGATGAGTACGAGTGTCATGCTGGGGCAATTATGGCGGGAGTAGCTCTTAAGGGCGATATCGTTAAGTTGAAGTGATGAACGCTTGCGATCTATTCCTCATTCCCCTGACTGAACAAGTAAAGAGGCCAGCTGATCAGCTGGCCTCTTTGGTTTTGCAGCCTGCTGAGTTACAAGAATTATCCTACTTGCAAGGGCGCAAGCATTACCAGTACTTAGTTTCGCGCTTTTATTTAAAAATAATTCTTTCGGGGGTATTTGGGCTGCCTGAGCCTTTGGCTATGCAGCTCTTAAGGCGTAAAGATTTACCTCCTGTTTTAGAGCCTCCGTTCGATATTGATATCGCTATTTCTCATAGCGCTGATGTTGTTTTGTTGGCTGTGTCTAGGTGTGGGCCGGTGGCAGTGGATGTGGAGCAATATCGCCAACGAGCATTTGTTGAATTTGCCGAAGCGTATTTTCATCCGAGCATCGCTGGTGAATTAAAATCACTGCCGCTGTCAGCTATAGAGCAGAGGTTTTACGATTACTGGGCAAGGCTAGAGTCAGGGTTGAAGTTGGCAAAAGGTAGCGTTCTTTCTGATCTTATTTCTCGCTTTTATCCGGCGCGTTTATGTGCAGATAAAATTGAGAATCGCTTCTACAGTTATGCAGCAGGCTACAAGGGCTATTCATTGGCGATTGCAGCTGCTTCGCAGCTTGAAGTGCGGGCTTTTGTTCTTTCTAGTGATGGCGAAAGTTTCAGCTTTATTCCTTTTGCGGATGAATTCGCTTGTATGGGGTTTGGTATAAATTCGTAGCGGCATAAGTTGAAGGCAATAAAAAACCCCGCAAGCGCAAGCTGACGGGGTTTCTTTTGCTTAAAAAGCGCTAATTACTTCTTAGCTTCTTTCTTAGCTTTCTCGTCTGCGATGACTTCGTCAGCAACGTTTTGCGGACAAGGCATGTAGTGGCTGAACTCCATAGAGAACTGACCACGACCAGAAGTGATGGTGCGTAGGTGACCAATGTAACCAAACATTTCAGCTAGTGGTACGTCAGCTTTAATGCGAACACCGGTGGTGCCAGGCTCTTGATCTTTGATCATGCCGCGACGACGGTTCAAGTCACCGATAACGTCACCAACGTGATCGTCTGGGGTGAATACGTCAACGTGCATGATAGGCTCGATCAGCTGAGGGCCGGCCTTAGGCATGGACTGACGGAAAGCGCCTTTAGCCGCAATTTCAAACGCTACAGCCGAGGAGTCAACCGCGTGGTAGCCACCATCGTAAAGCTCAACGTGAACGTCTAGTACAGGGAAGCCAGCTAGAGGACCTTCGTCCATCATGCCTTTAAAGCCCTTCTCAATTGCAGGGAAGAATTCTTTAGGAACGTTACCACCAACAACGGTAGATTCGAAGGTAAAGCCTTCACCTGGCTCATTAGGCTTGATGCGGTAGTCGATTTTACCGAACTGACCAGAACCACCAGACTGCTTCTTGTGCGTGTAGCTGTCTTCGATTGGCATGGTGATAGTTTCGCGGTATGCCACCTGAGGCTGACCAACTTCAAGCTCAACACCGTAGGTGCGCTTCAAGATGTCTACCTTAATGTCTAGGTGCAATTCACCCATACCTTTAAGAATGGTTTCACCAGAATCTTCATCAGTTTCAACAACGAAAGAAGGATCTTCTGCAACCATCTTACCGATAGCAACACCCATCTTCTCAGTAGAGCCTTTATCTTTAGGTGCAACAGCAATAGAAATTACTGGCTCTGGGAAGATCATTGGCTCAAGAGTACAAGGGTTCTTAGGATCACATAGGGTGTGACCAGTTTGAACGTTCTTCATGCCTACAACAGCGATGATGTCGCCGGCTTGAGCGGTGCTCAATTCGGTACGCTCGTCAGCGTGCATCTCAACCATGCGGCCGATACGCTCAGTTTTGCCGGTGTAAGAGTTAAGGATGGTGTCACCCTTGTTCAAAACACCAGAGTAGATGCGGATAAAGGTTAGGGCGCCAAAACGGTCGTCCATAATCTTAAACGCTAGGGCGCGTAGTGGCTCTTCAGCAGAAACGATAGCGTGCTCACCAGTTTCCTCACCTTCTTCGTCAGTCAAAGGTTGTGGGTCAACTTCAGTTGGGCTTGGCAAGTAATCAACAACAGCATCCAGTACTAGCTGAACACCTTTGTTCTTAAATGCAGAACCACAGTAAGTTGGGAAGAAGTCTAGGGCGATGGTGCCTTTACGGATGCAGCGCTTGATATCTTCGATAGAAGGCTCTTCACCTTCCATATAAGCTTCCATTAGGTCGTCGTCTTGCTCAACAGCAGTTTCAACCATCTGCTCGCGATACTCGTCAACCTGATCAACCATATCTTCAGGGATATCGATGATTTCGAAGTTTTCTGGCAGGCCTGAGTCATCCCACTTGTAAGCAGTCTTGGTTAGGATGTCTACAATACCTACGAAATTGTCTTCGCGACCGATAGGTAGAGTCATAACCAGTGGGTTGGCGCCTAACACCTTCTCAACCTGACCAACTACGCGCAAGAAGTCGGCGCCTACACGGTCAAGTTTGTTTACGAAGATGATACGAGCAACTTCAGATTCGTTTGCATAGCGCCAGTTGGTTTCAGACTGGGGCTCAACACCACCAGAACCACAGAATACGCCTACGCCACCATCAAGTACTTTTAGGGAGCGGTATACTTCAACGGTGAAGTCAACGTGCCCTGGGGTATCGATGATGTTCATGCGGTGGTCTTTCCAGAAGCAGGTAGTCGCTGCTGACTGGATAGTAATACCACGCTCAGCTTCCTGTTCCATGAAGTCGGTGGTGGATTCACCATCGTGTACTTCACCGGTTTTGTGGATCTTACCGGTTAGCTTAAGGATACGCTCAGTAGTGGTAGTTTTACCGGCATCAACGTGTGCGAAGATACCGATGTTACGGTAGTGTGATAAGTCAGACATTTCTGTTTCTCGAGTTAAACCAAGTCCAATTCCAAAAAAATAGCGCGCAATTATACGGAGTCTTGCGCGCTTATTGAACCTAAAATAGTAGAAAATGGTGATTTTTTGCACGCTCATAGTAAAAAAGCCACCCCAAATTGGGGTGGCTTTGATCTTAAGCAGCTTGTGGGGCTATTCTAGTCGGGAATTGCGGCGCTTAGAAGTCATAACTTAAGCCGAAGTAATAATAAGCACCATTAAAGCCAAATGGGGCTGAACGGCGAGAGTAAGTAAACACTCCTTTGCTATCAACAATGAGATTGCCGCCGGGGCCATCTTCAATTGCGCCAGTACGAGAGTTGCCAATTTGGTTTTCGTCGGGAGTCACATCAAAGATGTTATTGCCGCCGAAGTTAATCCCCAAGCCATTGTCGAACTCGTAAGCGATGCGCAGGTCGGTCAATATCTCGGCGCCATAGGTCTGGCGTCCGCCATCTTCAATGGTGTACTCGCCAAAGCGATTAAAGGATAGGTTGGCCGTCCAGTTATCGTTGCTATAAAAGCCACTAAGGCTGATGCGGTCCTTTGGTTGCCACTCTTCGATGATCGAAATATCTTGCGAGCTGAATACCTGGCCTGTGCTCAATGTGGCAAGGCCGCTATCGGCTGGGGTAAATAGGCTGGTGACATCGGTTTTGGTGTAGTTGGCCGCAAAGGTGATATCGAGATTGCCGTTGCCGATCTCGATGCCCTCATAAGAGGCGACAATATCAACACCCTTGGTTTCGGTGTCGGCACCATTTAAGAAGAACTGGGCTTGTGAGGCGCCAGCGCTGTTAAGGGCGGAGTCTAGCTCGTCGTTTAAACCGAGTCCCAGTCCTTTACTGATTACAATGCGGTCATCAATTTGCACCTGATAGAAGTCAACAGTCATGTTCAGGTGGTCTGTAAGATCGGCTACGATGCCAAAGCTAAGGTTAACGGACTCTTCCTCTTTTAATGAAGGAATGCCGATGGCCTTTGCGACTGGGCTGTCATTGCGGAAGGTGCCCCGCTCGGCGGCAACAAGATTGCCGTTGCTGTCGGTGACGAATTGGGTGCTGACATTATTGAAATACAGCTGCTGCATAGATGGGGCTCTAAAGCCGGTGCTGGCAGCGGCGCGCAGGCGTACTGTGTCGCTGGCTTCAAAGCTACCTGCTAGCTTGTAATTAATTGTGTTGCCAAATCCGTCGTAGTCGTCGTAGCGCATGGCGGCGCTGATCAATAGCTCGTCGCTAACTTGGTACTCGCCATCTATATAGATGGAGTTTACGTCGCGTTCTTCGTTAACAGCTGATTGGGGTCCGATGCCGGGGAAGCCCTGGATGCCTCCGCTGCGATCGCTGTCGTACAGGCTTACGCCATTTTGGGTGTCGTAATCGTTGTACGCATACTCCTCCCCAGGGATAACCTTATAGCTGTCTTTGCGAATGGCGGCACCAGCTGCTAAGGCGAGGTCACCATAAGATTGAGTGAAATCGACATTGAATGTGTCTAGCCCGAGTTCAAGTCCATATGCCTTGGCCGTTCTTGGCACGCTGTTACGAATCTCAGCGTCGCTCATGTTAGTGCTGTTGAGCAGGTGATTGGCAAAGGAAGAATTGAGTGAGTCACTGGTGCTGTAGTCAATGCTGTTCTCGCCAGTGGTGTACGAGAAGTCCAATGTCGCTCCGCTATCAAGCTCCATGCGATAGCCAATATTTACCGAAATGTCTTCGATATCGCTGTTGATCTTGGGTAAGAAGCCGCTTGGAATGGTGGCGTCGCCATCTGAAAGTGGGGCGTTGCCTCCGTTATTGGCGTTATGGCGGAAAAAGGCGGCTGATTGGTTGTCTCGGCTGGAGTATGTGGCAAAACCATAGAGTTCTCCTTGGCCTATTTCTACTCCGGCATTTAAAGTCAGCGCGGTTTGTTCGGAGTCGGCATCGCCAATGCGAAAGGTTTGCCGTGGCGCAGTTACTTCTCTTGGGTCGCCAGCTTCCATAATGCCGTTGCTGTCAGTGTCGGCACAGCCGCTGAACTGGCAAGAGCCGTGTAGGCCGGCCCGATTGGTGTGCTCACGATCGCGAAAATTACCTGATATGTTGAGGTAGCCATCGCTGCCAAGGGTGAAGCCTTTGGAGAAATCTATGTTGGTGGTGTTGCCATCACCTTCAGAGTATTCGCCGTTAGAGATGCCTATATGGCCAGCTTCGTTGTCATCTTTCAAGACGATATTGATCACACCGGCGATCGCATCTGAACCATATTGGGCGGCGGCGCCATCGCGTAACACTTCAATGCGTTTGATTGAGGACGCTGGAATGGCGTTCATGTCCACGCCGGCAGTTCCTCGGCCGACTGAGGTATTAATGTGGATGAGAGAAGCTTGGTGGCGGCGTTTGCCGTTAACCAAAACTAGAGTCTGGTCGGGGCCTAGGCCTCGTAGCGTGGCGGGGCGTAGTGCATCCGTACCATCGGATATTGATGAGCTGGGAAAGTTGAATGAGGGGGCAAGTGACTGCAGCATTCGGCCCACTTCGGTTTGGCCGCTATTTGATAGGGCGTCTGAGCTTAAGGTGTCTACTGGAACGGGCATGTCGCCAGCTGATCGGCCAGCTTGGCGGCTGCCAAGGACGGTAACTTCTTCGATTTCAGCGGTGCTATCCTGGGCGATGATAGGCATGCTGCCGGTGCTGATTGCGCTGGCTACAGCGGCGGCTAGCAGGGTTTTTTTATTAGTCATGTTAACTGCATTCTCCGGTTGGCTTTGTATTTCAATACTCAGCTGTCCGGATTTACCAATGCGAGCTCTTAAACCGCTACCCCTCAGTAGTCGCTCAATACCTTGCTCTAGGCTGTGGCGCCCTCGTAAGGTGTTGGCTTTGAAGGTTTTGGTTGCCTTGAACGAGAACACGATAGTGCTATCACTTTGGCGGCCAAATTCGGTTAGTGCTCGGTCGGCTCTCTGTGCGGGTATGTTGAAGGAGTGTATCTGTCTTAGCTCTTGCTCATGAGCAGCTAAGCTATCGCTGCTGTGCCAGGGTATGGCAAAAAAGCAAGTGACTATATAAATGCGCAAAGATCCGTCAGCCTTGCCAAGTGCTGACAGTTGGTGAGAGAGTTTCCGCCATGAACCACCAAAAATATTTAAAGTTCTCATGCTTTAGCGTTGGCGGAGGTAGATGGTTTGTCCTTTGCGTTCAGAGCTTAGATCGAAACTCTGTTCTAGGGAGGCGATTAATTTGTCGATGTCGCTGGTCTTAAAGAAGCCTGCAATTTCAAGGTTTTGAATGTCTTCAGTGGCGACAATGTCGTACTCAGCGTAGCGCTGAACTTCTTGCAGCGCCTGGCCTAGGGGGGTGCCGTCAAATACGATAAAGCCTCTTTGCCATGCTAGCTTGCCGTCTATTGCTGAGCTGGCTACAGGTTCAATTGGGCTTTGTGCCAGGGTGTTGGCTGCTATTTTTTGTCCGGCGTCGAGATAGGTTGTGGTTGTCGGCGTTGTGGGGTTGGGCTGGTTGGTTGCGCTATCGTCAATTTTGTTTGCTAAAGATACGCGTCCCTCTGTAACCAGTAGCTCCATGTCGTCTTGTTGTGACAATCTGATGTTGAAGGCTGTTCCGACCGCGGTGACGGTTTGTTGTCCTGCGCTAACAACAAATGGACGCTGCTCGTCGTGCGCTACATTAAAATGTGCTTCACCTTGTTCTAGGGTGAGTTGCCTTAGGCCTAGGCTGTAATTGACGCTGACTCGACTATTGGTATTAAGGTGGATACTTGAACCGTCGTTGAGTTCAAAGAGTCGGTGCTCACCGATGGCAGTGGTATATTGATCTTGCAAAAGCAAGTGTTGGTTGATCCAGAATAGCCCAATTCCAAGGCTAAGCAGCATAAGGCTTGCGGCTATGGCGCTGTAATAGCGCCAGCTTGCCTTGCTGGGTTTGGCCTGCTCTTCCAGTGGGAACATTTCGGACAGTTCGCTAAGTATGCTCATGGAGTCCCACAATGCGGCCATGTCGAATAGGTTGCGGCGGTGCATGGGGTTGCTGTCTAGCCACTGCTGCAGGGCTAGCTGCTCGCTAGGGCTTAGCCCGCGGTCTACCTTAGCTAGCCACTCGCTAGCTTGGTCGAGGCTATCTTCGTTGTTGCTGAGTTGGCTTAGCTTGCTCATCGTATTGCGGTATTCTGCTCTTTACTTGTTGCGTTTGCCTGGGTGCTGCTAGGATGCTCAATATTCCTTATATAGGTAAAGCAGAGGCGCATGCCTTTGGCAATATGTTTCTCGATCGTGCTTTCACTGAGTTGTAGGTATTCTGCAATTTCTTTTTGACTTAAGCCATAGACCTTTTTGAGTACGAATGCTTTGCGGCAACTATCGGGTAGTTGCTCTACGGCGCGGCAAAACTGCAAAAAACGCTCTTTAGACTCGAAGTCCTGCTCGGCGCTCGGCGCTAATAGTTGGACAATTGGCTCGTCAAAATCCTCTATATGTTGGCAGCGACTATTGTCCCAGCGCTGATTGTGATTGATGGCTAGGCGCTGAACAGTCTGCAGCATATAGGTTTTGGGGTATTCGATTTCTTGCTTGAGCTCTGCCTCGTAGCAGCGCACGAAGGTGTCCTGGATAATATCATCTATATCCTGGGGCTTGACTAGGTGGCGGATTCTGCTGGCTAGCTTCTGTCGATAGCTCTGGAATACCTGGCTGATGCGGCTTGCTTTGTTGGTCATTTTTATGGGTTTATTATTTGACTGGGGGCAGTCTAGCAGGAATGTGGCTTTAGGCGCTACCGGGCAATTTGTGTGGGTTTTGGGGGTGTTGCTACGGGTGGGGCTTGCTTGTTTACTGTGCTGGTTAATTTTTTTACAAATAAGGCTTGACCAGTTTGAAATGGGTCTATAGAATTCCGCTTCCATTTTTCAGGGTCGTAAGGCTTTGCAAAATGGGTAAATTTATTAACGATTTTGGAGTTTGGTTCAGATGCAGAATCAACGAATTCGAATCCGCCTTAAGGCTTTCGACCACAAGCTCATCGACGCTTCTACTGAGGAGATAGTTGAGACGGCAAAGCGTACTGGCGCACAAGTTCGGGGTCCGATTCCGCTGCCGACTCGTAAGGAGCGTTTCACTGTATTGGTTTCTCCGCATGTAAACAAAGATGCGCGTGATCAATATGAGATTCGTACACATAAGCGTTTGTTGGATATTGTTCAGCCGACTGAGAAAACTGTTGATGCACTTATGAAGCTAGATCTAGCTGCTGGTGTTGAGGTTCAAATTAGTCTCGGTTAATTATTTAATTAATGCCGAAACCTAAGCCTCAATGCTTAGGTATGTGTAACGCTCTGAGATGGGCGGCCATAGCGGGTAAAAGCCCCGTACACTGAGAGGTTAGCAAAATGACGATTGGTCTAGTCGGCCGCAAAAGCGGTATGACTCGCATTTTTACTGAAGATGGTGTTTCCATCCCTGTTTCTGTGATTGAGGTTGATCCCAATCGCATCACCCAGGTTAAGAACGTGGAAACCGACGGTTACAACGCTGTACAAGTAACCGTAGGGTCTCGTCGTGCCTCCCGTGTCGCTAAGTCTGCTGCAGGTCACTTCGCTAAAGCTAACGCTGAAGCGGGTCGTGGTTTGTGGGAGCTTCGTAACGACAATGAAGAAGCTTTCGAAGTTGGTGGTGAAATCACCGTAGAAGCTTTCGAAGCTGGTCAAAAAATCGATGTTACCGGTACCTCTAAAGGTAAAGGTTTTCAAGGTGGTGTTAAGCGTTGGAATTTCCATATGCAAGATGCTACTCACGGTAACTCAATTTCCCACCGTGCTCCTGGTTCAATTGGTCAATGTCAGACCCCAGGACGTGTGTTCAAAGGCAAAAAAATGGCTGGTCACATGGGCTCCGAGCAGGTAACTGTTCAGAACCTAGAAGTGGTTCGCATTGATGCTGAGCGCAATCTGCTGTTAGTTAAGGGTGCTATTCCAGGTGCTCCAGGTGGTGACGTGATTGTACGTCCTGCTGTGAAACTGCAGAGCAACGGTTAAGGCTTCCTAGGGGGATGACCATGGAATTAAATATTGCAACACCTGAAGGCGCTAAAGGTACAGTTTCTGTATCTGATGTTGCTTTCGGTCGTGAATTTAATCAAGACCTGGTACACCAGGCGGTAGTAGCCTTTATGGCTGGTGCTCGTCAGGGTACTAAGGCCCAGAAGAACCGTTCTGCGGTTTCTGGTGGCGGCGCCAAACCTTGGCGTCAAAAGGGCACAGGTCGTGCACGTGCTGGTACCAGCCGTAGCCCAATCTGGCGCTCTGGTGGTGTTACATTTGCTGCTCAGCCTCGTAACCACGAGCAAAAGCTGAACAAGAAAATGTACCGCGCTGCGATGCGCTGCATCTTGTCTGAGTTGAATCGTCAGGATCGCCTAGTAGTTGTTGAGTCTTTCGCTGTTGAAGCGCCAAAGACTAAAGAGCTGGTAGCGAAAATGAAGCAGTTCGACTTGACTGAAGCGTTGATTGTTACTGAAGAGATCGATACCAACTTGTACTTGGCGTCTCGCAACTTGCACAAAGTTGACGTTCGCGATGCACAAGCTGTTGATCCAGTAGCTTTGATCCGCTTTGACAAGGTTGTAGTAACTGTTGCTGCACTGAAAAAGCTTGAGGAGACATTGGGATGAGCCAGGAACGCATTTATAAAGTGCTGCTAGGTCCAGTGATTTCTGAAAAAGCGGCGATGGCTGGCGATGCCGCCAACCAGGTAGTTTTTAAAGTAACTACTTGCGCCACTAAAGCTGAAATCAAAGCCGCAGTTGAGCAGCTTTTTGAAGTTAAAGTTGAAGGTGTACGTGTTTTGAACGTAAAGGGCAAAACTAAGCGTACCCGTCACGGAATGGGCAAGCGTAGCGATTGGAAAAAAGCTTACGTTCGTCTAGAGCAAGGTCAAGATATTGACTTTGCCGTAGCAGAGTAAGGGAGACGTTGAGATGGCTATTGTAAAACGTAAGCCTACTTCTCCAGGTCGTCGTCACGTTGTTAGTGTCGTCAATCCTGAGCTGCACAAAGGTGCTCCTTACGCGCCTCTGCTAGAGAAGAAGTCTAAGTCTGGTGGTCGCAACAATAACGGTCGTATTACGACTCGTCATATTGGTGGTGGTCACAAGCAACACTATCGTTTGATCGACTTCAAGCGCAACAAAGATGGCATTCCAGCCAAAGTTGAGCGTCTTGAGTATGATCCAAACCGTAGCGCTAATATCGCTTTGGTTTGTTACGCTGACGGTGAGCGCCGCTACATTATCGCTCCTAAAGGTGTTAGCGCTGGTGCGGAAATCGTGTCTGGTGACGCGGCGCCAATCAAGCCAGGTAACACTTTGCCACTGCGTAATATTCCAGTAGGTTCTGTTGTTCACTGCATCGAGTTGAAGCCTGGTAAAGGTGCTCAAATCGCTCGTTCTGCAGGTACCTCGGCTCAGCTGGTTGCTCGTGATGGCGCTTATGCAACTCTACGTTTACGTAGTGGTGAGATGCGTAAGGTTCTATCTGAGTGTCGCGCGACCTTGGGTGAAGTATCTAACAGTGAGCACAGCTTGCGCTCTCTGGGTAAAGCAGGTGCTTCTCGCTGGCGTGGTGTTCGTCCTACCGTCCGCGGTGTGGCGATGAACCCGGTAGATCACCCGCACGGTGGTGGTGAAGGTCGTACTTCTGGCGGTCGTCATCCGGTGTCACCTTGGGGTACGCCTACTAAGGGTTATAAGACCCGTAAGAACAAGCGTACCGATAAGATGATTGTACGCCGTCGTGGCAAGAAATAATCTTGTCTAAGTAAGTAGCTGAAAGAGGAAAGAACAGTGCCACGTTCACTGAAAAAAGGTCCTTTCATCGATCTTCACTTGATTAAGAAGGTCGAAACAGCGATCGAAAAAAATGATCGGCGTCCAATTAAAACCTGGTCTCGTCGTTCAATGATCATGCCGGAAATGGTTGGTTTGACCATCGCTGTGCATAACGGTCGTCAGCATGTGCCAGTTCTTGTTAATGAAGAAATGGTAGGTCACAAGCTGGGCGAATTCGCTGCGAGCCGCACTTACCGCGGCCACATCGCAGACAAGAAAGCCAAGAAGCGCTAAGAGGTAAATGACAATGGAAGTAGCAGCAAAATTGCGCGGTGCTCGTTTGTCGGCTCAGAAAGCGCGTCTAGTAGCAAATCAGATCCGTGGTAAGCACGTTGAAGAAGCTCTAGACATCTTGGCTTTCAGCCCGAAGAAAGGTGCCGAAATTATCAAGAAAGTGCTTGAGTCTGCAATTGCAAACGCTGAGCACAACGAAGGTGCGGATGTTGATGAGCTGAAAGTTTCTACAATTTTTGTAGACGAAGGCTTAACAATGAAGCGTATCAAGCCACGTGCGAAAGGTCGTGCAGATCGCATTTTAAAGCGTTCTTGTCACATCACCGTTAAAGTCGCCGACAGTTAAGAGAACAGACGTTATGGGTCAGAAAGTACATCCGACAGGTATTCGTCTGGGCATCGTTAAGAAGCACACCTCTACTTGGTATGCTGGCAGCGATGAGTATGCAGACAAGCTGAATACCGACTTGAAAGTACGTGCGTACATTCAAAAAGAATTGGCAAACGCATCTGTTAGCCGTGTAGACATCGAGCGCCCTGCTAACACAGCTCGCATTACTATTCACACTGCCCGTCCAGGTATTGTGATTGGTAAGAAAGGTGAAGACGTTGAAAAACTTCGCACCGCTGTGAGCAAAGAGATGGGTGTTCCTGTTCACATTAACATCGAAGAGATTCGCAAGCCTGATCTGGATGCGACTCTGGTAGCCCAAGGTGTTGCACAGCAATTGGAGCGTCGTGTGATGTTCCGTCGCGCTATGAAGCGTGCTGTGCAAAACGCTATGCGCCAGGGTGCTGAAGGTATCAAGATTCAGGTTGGTGGTCGTCTTGGTGGTGCTGAGATCGCTCGTAGCGAGTGGTATCGTGAAGGTCGTGTACCTCTACACACTTTACGTGCCGATATCGACTACGCAACTGCTGAAGCGGCCACAACTTACGGCATCATTGGTGTCAAAGTTTGGATCTTCAAAGGTGAAGTGATTGGCGATATGGAAGAAGCGCAAGCTGAAACCAAAAAGCCTGCACCGAAGAAGAAAAATTCTAAGTAAGGGGTACGCCACATGTTGCAACCAAAGCGTACAAAGTTCCGCAAAATGCAAAAAGGCCGCAATCGCGGTTTAGCGCATCGCGGTTCTAAAGTGAGCTTCGGCGAATTCGCTCTGAAAGCTGTAGGCCGTGGTCGTATCACAGCCCGTCAGATTGAAGCGGCTCGTCGTGCGATGACTCGTCACATTAAACGTGGCGGTAAAATTTGGATTCGAGTATTCCCAGACAAGCCTATTACTGAAAAGCCTTTGGAAGTTCGTCAAGGTAAAGGTAAGGGTAATGTTGAATACTGGGTAGCTCAGATCCAGCCGGGTAAAGTTCTTTATGAAATGGAAGGCGTTTCTGAAGAATTGGCCCGCGAAGCATTTGAGTTGGCTGCTCGTAAGCTGCCAGTAAGTACAACCTTCGTTAAACGTTCGGTGATGTAATGAAAGCTCAAGAACTCCGCGAAAAATCAGTTGAAGAGCTGAACCAAGAGTTGCTTTCTCAACTGCAAGCGCAATTTAAACTGCGTATGCAAGCCTCTACTGGTCAGCTGAATCAGACTCATTTGATTCGCCAGACTCGTAAAGACATTGCTCGCATCAAGACAGTGCTGAACGAAAAGGCAGGTAACTAACCATGGCAGAAGCAGAAAAGTTGGTACGCACGCTGACTGGTAAAGTTGTAAGTAACAAGATGGATAAAACCATTACTGTTCTTATTGAGCGCCGCGTTAAGCACCCGATTTACGGCAAGTATGTTAGTAAGTCATCTAAGCTGAAGGCCCACGACGAACAGAACGAGTGCAAGATGGGTGATGTTGTAACCATCTCTGAGTCTCGTCCTTTGTCAAAGACTAAGTCTTGGGCTCTGGTTAAAATCGAAGAGCGCGCTGCTGAAATTTAATTCAGTAGTGTGCATTAGAGTTTCGGAGACGAACGATGATTCAAACAGAATCTTACTTAGATGTCGCTGATAACAGTGGTGCTCGCCGTGTAATGTGCATCAAAGTGTTGGGCGGTTCTCACCGTCGTTACGCGTCTGTTGGCGATATCATTAAGGTAACGGTAAAAGAAGCCATACCTCGCGGTAAGGTAAAGAAAGGCCAGGTCATGAAGGCTGTTGTGGTACGCACCAAAAAAGGTGTTCGTCGCCCTGACGGTTCTCTGATCAAGTTCGATGACAATGCTGCTGTATTACTGAATGCCAGTGATGCTCCAGTGGGTACTCGTATCTTCGGCCCTGTAACTCGCGAGCTCCGTGGTGAGAAGTTCATGAAAATCATCTCTCTGGCTCCTGAAGTACTGTAACGGTACGACAAGCTAGGTATTGAGGACAGGGTAATGCGTAAGATTAAACGTGAAGATGAAGTGATTGTTATCGCTGGCCGCGACAAGGGCAAGCGAGGCAAAGTCGTTAAGGTTTTGCAAGACGATCGCCTAATCGTATCCGGTGTGCAGATTGTTAAGAAGCACCAGAAGCCAAACCCACAAGCAGGTGTTGCGGGCGGTATCGTTGAGAAGGAGGCCCCTATTCAGGCTTCTAACGTAGCGATATTCAACCCAGCTACCCAGAAAGCTGATCGGGTTGGTTTTAAAATCCTTGAAGATGGAAATAAAATTCGCATCTTCAAATCCAACGGCGAAGCCGTAGACGCATAAAGCAGACGGTAAAACGGTAAGAGTAAAATGGCTAAGTTGAAAGAACTTTACCAGAGCGAAATTGCTGCCCAGCTTAAAGAAGAGCTAGGTTTGGCAAACGTGATGGAAGTGCCGCGCATCACCAAAATCACCGTCAATATGGGTGTTGGTGAAGCTATTGGCGACAAAAAGGTTTTGGAAAACGCAGTTGCTGATCTAGAGAAAATCTCTGGTCAGAAAGTTGTTGTTACCAAAGCTCGTAAATCTATTGCTGGTTTCAAGGTTCGTGAAGGATGGCCGGTAGGCTGTAAAGTAACCTTGCGTCAGGATCGTATGTACGAATTCCTAGAGCGCTTGGTTTCTATTGCTATCCCACGTATCCGTGACTTCCGCGGCATCAGTCCTAAGCAGTTTGATGGTCGTGGTAATTTTTCCATGGGCGTGAACGAGCAAATTATCTTCCCTGAGATTGACTACGATAAAGTAGACAAGCTACGTGGTTTAGATATTTGCATCACCACCAGTGCTCGCACCGACGAAGAAGGTCGCGCACTGTTGAAAGCCTTCAACTTTCCTTTCAAAGGCTAGGGTAGAGTCATGGCTAAGAAATCTATGATTGCACGTGAAGCTAAGCGTGCAGCTACAGTGGCAAAGTACGCAGCTAAGCGTGCGGAGCTAAAAGCGATCATCGCCAACCCAGAGAGCTCAGAAGAAGAGCTTTGGGAAGCCCAGGTTAAGCTGCAGAAGTTGCCACGTGATGCGAGCCCAGCTCGTCAGCAACGTCGCTGTCGCGTAACCGGTCGCCCACACGCGGTTTACCGCAAGTTTGGCCTGTGTCGTAACAAGTTACGTGAAGCTGCCATGCGCGGTGATGTACCTGGCTTGGTTAAGGCCAGCTGGTAATTTAGATCGCTGAACCTAGGAGCAGATTCCGATGAGCATGCAAGATCCTTTAGCAGATATGTTGACCCGCATTCGTAACGGTCAGCAAGCTGCAAAAACTGAGGTAACCATGCCTTCTTCTAAGTTGAAGGTTAGTGTTGCACAAGTTTTAGAAAACGAAGGTTACATCAGCGGTTACAGTGTTGCAGAGGGCGCTAAGCCTGAGCTAACTGTTGAGCTGAAGTACTTTGAGGGCAAGCCAGTTATTGCTGAGCTTGACCGTGTAAGCCGTCCAGGCTTACGTAACTACGCTGGTAAAGATGGCCTGCCAACCGTACGCGGTGGTTTGGGTGTCGCTATTGTTTCTACCAGTAAAGGTGTTATGAGCGATCGTGCTGCCCGTGCCCAAGGCATTGGTGGTGAAGTTCTTTGCACCGTATTTTAATTTAACTTTTTTTAAAAGTTTTATAGGAAATCGTAATGTCACGAGTTGCAAATAGTCCGGTTGAAGTACCTGCTGGCGTGACTGTCGACCTTAAAGGTCAAGACATCACTGTTAAAGGCAGCAACGGTACTTTGGCGCTAAGCGTTCACGATAAGGTTGAAGTTAAATTGGATGATTCCAAGTTAAGCTTCGCTGGTCGTGACAGCGCCAAGCAGTCCCGCGCATTAGCGGGCACTACCCGTGCATTGATTAACAACATGGTTATTGGCGCAAGCCAGGGCTTCGAGAAGAAGCTTATTCTTAACGGTGTTGGTTATCGTGCAAAAGCAGCGGGTAACACTGTAGACCTGACTTTGGGTTTTTCTCATCCTGTTGTTTACACCTTACCAGAAGGTGTAAAAGCTGAGACCCCAAGTCAGACAGAAATTGTTCTGAAAAGCGCTGACAAGCAATTGCTTGGTCAGGCGGCCGCAGAAATTCGCGCCTTCCGTCCACCAGAGCCTTATAAAGGTAAGGGTGTTCGTTATGCCGATGAGTATGTGCGTCGTAAAGAAGCTAAGAAAAAGTAGGGCATAGGTCATGAGCGATAAAAAGCAATCTCGTTTGCGTCGTGCACGCCGCACCCGCGCTAAAATTCGTGAGTTAGGTGAAACACGTTTGTGTGTTAACCGTTCACCACGTCATATTTATGCACAAATCATCGCCGGTAACGGTGGCCAGGTTTTGGCCAGCGCTTCTACTCTTGATAAGAGTTTGCGCGGTGGTAAAACTGGTAACGCTGAATCAGCTGCAGCTGTTGGCACTTTGATCGCTGAGCGTGCAAAAGCCGCTGGCGTTGAAAAAGTAGCTTTCGACCGTAGCGGTTTTAAATATCACGGTCGCGTTAAAGCTTTGGCTGACGCTGCTCGTGAAGCTGGCTTAGAATTTTAAAGGTTGAGATATGGCTAACGGTAAAAAAGAAGACGCCAACACAGAAGGCCTGCAGGAAAAGCTGGTTCAGGTTAACCGTGTTGCTAAGACTGTAAAAGGTGGTCGTATCTTCGGCTTCACTGCACTAACTGTAGTTGGTGACGGTAACGGTAAAGTAGGCTTTGGTCGTGGTAAAGCTCGTGAAGTGCCTGTTGCTATTCAAAAAGCAATGGAAGCTGCGCGCCGCAACATGATTCAGGTTGAGTTAAATGGTGATACCATTCAATACCCAACCAAAGGTCGTCATGGTGCCTCTAAGGTATACATGCAGCCAGCCTCTCAGGGTACTGGTGTAATTGCTGGCGGTGCGATGCGTGCCGTTTTGGAAATTGCCGGTGTTCAGAACGTACTAGCTAAGTGCTACGGTTCTACCAACCCTGTAAACGTTGTGCGAGCTACTTTTGAAGGCTTGAAGGCAATGGCTTCTCCGGAGTCTGTTGCAGCCAAGCGCGGCAAGAGTGTTGAAGATATCTTGAACTAAGTTTTTAACTTAGTTCTTAAAGAGCTGGTAAATAACCATGGCTAAGAAAACAGTTAAAGTTACTCAGGTTAAGTCCACTAATGGACGCCTGCAGTCCCATAAAGCCTGTGTTGCAGGCTTGGGTTTACGCCGTATTGGTCACACTGTTGAAGTTGAAGATACGCCTTCAACTCGCGGTATGATCAACAAGGTAAACTATTTGGTTAAGGTAGAGGGAGAGTAAGACTATGCGTTTAAATACTCTAAGCCCCGCTCCTGGCCGCGTTAAAGATCGTAAGCGCGTAGGTCGCGGTATCGGTAGCGGTGTAGGTAAAACTGGTGGTCGCGGTCACAAAGGTTTGAAGTCTCGTTCTGGCGGTAGTGTTCGTCCAGGTTTCGAGGGTGGTCAAATGCCTTTGCAGAAACGCCTTCCAAAATACGGTTTTACTTCTCGTATTGGTCGCGTAACCGCTGAAGTTCGTTTAGCTGAGCTAAACAAAGTTGAAGCAGAAGTTATCGATCTGGAAGCTCTAAAGGCTGCCGATTTGGTTAAGCAAAACATGAAGCGCGCGAAAGTGTTCTTGTCTGGCGAGCTGACCAAAGCTGTGACCGTTAAAGGTCTTGCAGTAACTAAGGGTGCCAAGGCTGCGATTGAAGCGGCTGGCGGCAAGGTCGAAGAATAACTTTGTTAACGCTTACGGCTAAGTGAGGTAGCGATGGCAACGGCAAAGATGCCATTAGCGAATCAGAAAGGACTAGGCGAGCTTTGGGCTCGCCTTCGTTTTCTGTTTTTAGCGATTCTGGTTTATCGTATCGGCACCCATATTCCTGTTCCGGGCATCGACCCTGATCAGGTAGCGAACCTCTTTAATCAGGGCAAGGATACTATCCTTGGCCTGTTTAATATGTTCTCGGGTGGTGCACTAGAGCGTATGAGTATCCTGGCATTGGGTATCATGCCATATATCTCTGCCTCGATTATTATGCAGTTGATGTCTGCAGTATCGCCCAGCCTTGAACAGCTGAAGAAAGAAGGCGATGCAGGACGTCGCAAGATCAGTCAATACACCCGTTATCTAACAGTAGCACTGGCCCTTGTACAAGGTACTGGTATGACTGTTGGTATGGCGAGCCAGGGCTTAGCCTACGGCGGCGGTGGAATGTCTTTCTACATTGTGGCGATTACCTCTTTGGTAACCGGTGCAGTATTTATGATGTGGTTGGGCGAGCAGGTGACAGAGCGTGGTATCGGTAACGGTATTTCCATGTTGATCTTTGCGGGCATTGTTGCTGGTTTACCAGCAGCTATTGGTCAGTCCTTTGAGGGCGCTAAGCAGGGTGATATCAATATTTTGATGTTGCTGGCAATTACCTTTTTGGCAATTGCTCTGATTTGGTTTGTGGTTCGTATGGAGCGCGGTCAGCGTCGAATTACGGTTAACTACGCTAAACGTCAGCCTGGTCGTGGTGCGCAAAGTAGTCATCTACCACTGAAAATTAATATGGCTGGTGTTATTCCTGCCATTTTCGCCAGCAGTATTCTGTTGTTCCCAGCCTCTGTAGCTCAGTGGTTTGGTCAGGGCTCAGAAGGTGTTGCTGCCGAAGTATTACAAGAAGTTGCCCTTTGGTTAGGGCCTGGTCAGCCGTTGAACTTTATTTTGTTCACCGCGATGATCATCTTCTTCTGTTTCTTCTATACGGCGTTGATGTTCAACCCGCAAGAAGTTGCAGATAACTTGAAGAAATCCGGCGCGTTCATTCCTGGTATTCGTCCAGGTGAACAGTCCGCAAAATATATTGACAGTGTTTTGACTCGCCTTACGGTAGTTGGCGCTGTTTATATTGCCGCGGTGTGTTTGTTACCTCAGTTCTTGGTAGTAGCGGCTAATGTGCCCTTCTATCTAGGTGGTACTTCACTATTGATCGTAGTAGTGGTGGTCATGGACTTCATGGCCCAGGTGCAATCACACTTGATGTCTCATCAGTACGACTCACTGATGAAGAAGGCTAACTTAAAAGGCTACGGCAACTCCCGCTAAGGGAAGGGTCTAGCTTCGCAAAGAGGTTGAAACATGAAAGTTCGTGCTTCAGTTAAAAAGATGTGCCGTAACTGCAAAGTTGTACGTCGCAATGGTGTTGTTCGAGTAATCTGCAGCGCCGAGCCACGTCACAAGCAGCGTCAAGGCTAACAGAAAGCAGTTCATCACTGCCTTCTGCTTTGGGGGCGTTGACTGTCGCCCGGGGGGAAACCTCCGGGCTATTGCATTTGTGCGGCTTTATCGGTATCCTTTCGCGCCTTTTGGTGCTGAGGGAGCTGTTAATTGCTGTCAGCGCTACAATTTATATGATATGTGGAGTATCTAGATGGCTCGTATAGCTGGTGTAAACATACCAGATAACAAACACGCCGTTATCTCTCTGACCTATGTTTTTGGTGTAGGTAAGACCACCGCACAGCAGATCCTTGCTGCTACCGGTATTGCAGAAACGACTAAAATCGGCGAATTGTCTGAAACAGAAATGGACGCGATTCGCGCCGAAGTAGGTAAAATCACTGTAGAAGGTGACCTGCGTCGTGAAATTTCCATGAACATCAAACGTTTGATGGACTTGGGTTGCTACCGTGGTTTGCGTCATCGTCGCAGCTTGCCGCTACGTGGTCAGCGTACTAAGACTAACGCTCGCACCCGTAAGGGCCCGCGTAAGCCAATTAAGAAATAAAGGTTAGGAAGATCGTTATGGCTAAGCCAAGCAAAACTACCCGTAAAAAGGTAAAAAAGACGGTCGTTGATGGCATCGCCCATATCCACGCCTCTTTTAACAACACAATCGTGACTATCACAGATCGCCAGGGCAACACCCTGAGCTGGGCTACCGCAGGTGGTTCCGGTTTCCGTGGTTCACGTAAGTCTACCCCTTTCGCTGCCCAGGTTGCTGCAGAGCGCGCTGGTGAAGCTGCAAAGGACTATGGTTTAAAGAACCTAGACGTTGAAGTAAAAGGTCCAGGACCAGGCCGTGAGTCTGCAGTTCGTGCCTTAAATAACGTTGGATATAAAATCTCCAACATTACGGACGTAACACCCATTCCGCACAATGGTTGTCGTCCTCCTAAGAAACGTCGCGTATAAGGGGGCTTAAAGAAGATGGCACGTTATATCGGACCAACTTGTAAATTGGCTCGCCGCGAAGGAACTGATTTGTTCCTTAAGTCTGGCGCTCGCCCATTAGATTCAAAATGTAAAGCTGAAACCGCACCTGGTGTACACGGTGCTCGTCGTGGTCGTCTATCTGACTACGGTGTTCAGTTGCGTGAAAAGCAAAAAGTTCGTCGCATTTACGGCGTACTAGAAAAGCAGTTCCGCGGTTATTACAAAGAAGCAGCCCGTCGTAAGGGTGCTACTGGTGAAAACCTGCTTAAGCTGTTGGAATCTCGTTTAGACAATGTTGTATACCGCATGGGTTACGGTGCTACTCGCGCTGAATCTCGTCAGTTGGTATCTCACAAGTCAATCACTGTTAACGGTCAAGTAGTAAACATTGCTTCTTACCAAGTGAAAGAAGGTGACGTTGTTGCTGTTCGTGAAAAGTCTAAAACTCAGCTACGTATTCAGAATGCATTGGCAATTGCTGCTCAGCGCTCTGAAGTAGAGTGGGTTGACGTAAACTCGGACAAGAAGGAAGGCACTTTCAAGCGCGTTCCAGATCGTGCAGATTTACCTGCAGAGATCAACGAGAACCTAATTGTTGAACTTTACTCCAAGTAACGGACTAACCTAAGGTATGGCTATGCAGAGTGCTGTAAACGAATTTTTGACCCCGCGTCACATTGATGTTACCGACACCGGCCCAACTCGCGCCAAGGTTGTATTAGAGCCTTTAGAGCGTGGTTTTGGTCATACCCTTGGCAACGCCCTACGTCGTATTTTGTTGTCTTCAATGCCAGGTTGTGCTGTCACTGAAGTTGAAATCGACGGTGTATTGCACGAGTACAGTGCAATTGAAGGTATTCAGGAAGACGTTATCGAAATCCTGTTGAACCTAAAAGGTGTTGCCGTGGTTATGCACGGTAAAGATCAAGCGGTTTTGACCCTGAGCAAAAAAGGCCCAGGCGTAGTTACTGCTGGTGATATCCAAGTTGATCATGAAGTAGAGATCAAAAACCCAGACCACGTTATCGCTAATATCACTGGCGACGTTGAGTTGAGCATGAAGTTAAGTGTTGCTCGCGGCCGTGGTTACCAGCCTGCTGATGCACGTCGTAGTGATGACGAGGAAACTCGCGCTATTGGCCGTTTGCAGCTGGATGCTTCTTTCAGCCCAGTTCGTCGCTTGGCGTACTCTGTAGAGAGTGCACGTGTTGAGCAGCGTACTGATCTGGATAAGCTGGTTTTGGATTTAGAAACCAACGGTACTATTGACCCAGAAGAAGCGATTCGTCGTGCAGCTACTATTCTGCAGCAGCAGCTAGCCGTATTTGTCGACCTTGAAGGCGAGAAAGAAGCTGAGCCAGAGCAGAAAGAAGAAGAGATCGATCCAGTTCTATTGCGTCCTGTGGACGACTTAGAACTAACTGTTCGCTCTGCTAACTGCTTGAAAGCTGAGAACATCTACTACATTGGTGACCTGATTCAGCGCACCGAAGTAGAGTTGTTGAAGACGCCGAACCTGGGTAAGAAGTCGCTTACCGAAATTAAAGACATCCTAGCTTCTCGCGGTTTGTCTTTGGGTATGCGCTTGGAGAATTGGCCACCAGCCAGCCTACGTGCTGACGACTAAGCCAAATTCAACGCTTAAAGTAATATGGTTGGCATTTGGCCCAGCCAATGCCAACGTTAATAGCGCCTTCGATGTAAATTGAAGGCCCAAATGAAGGATTTAGAGTCATGCGTCATCGTCATAGTGGCCGTCAACTGAATCGCAACAGCTCACACCGTAAGGCTATGTTCAAGAACATGGTTTCTTCATTGGTTGAGCATGAGTTGATTAAAACAACCTTGCCTAAAGCGAAGGAACTGCGTCGTCACGCTGAGCCTTTGATCACTTTGGCCAAGGAAGACAGTGTAGCTAACCGTCGTTTAGCTTTCGACCGTCTACGTAACAAAGAAGCTGTAGGTAAACTATTTTCTGTATTAGGTCCTCGTTATCAGGATCGTCCAGGTGGTTACCTACGTATCTTGAAGTGTGGTTTCCGTACTGGCGATAAGGCCCCAATGGCCTACGTTGAGTTGGTAGATCGCCCTCAAGTTGAAGCGGCTGCTGAAGAAGAGTAAGCAAACGTTTCTAAAGAAACCGGCATATCTCATTGAGAATGCCGGTTTTTTTACGCCTAAATTTTATGAATTTGGAGTTTTGCCTTTTAAATTAAATTGCATAATCAATGGTTAAATAATCAAATTTGGTCAGTTAGATTAAATTTTTATGACACTGTTTACTAATTGAGACTATCGCCGACACTTGAATGGGTACCGCAGCTATTGCCAAGGAGGCAAACATGACTTTGCGTATTAGCCATAGGCTTGGAATTCTAGTCACAATGTCTATTGGTGTATGTATCTTTGTATCGTTTATGGCTTGGACTAAGATACGCTCTGAAGTCTCATTTGCAAAAAGTCTCAGCCAGCAGCGTCTAGAGCCCGTTTGGATTCTAGAGGAGCTTTCGCGAGTTTATAGTCATGAGATTAGTGACACCGCTCACCAGCTTCGTGCGCAGATGATTTTTTGGGGTGAGGGTGAGAAAACAATACTGAAAGCCGATCAGCATATTAGAGAACTTTGGGATAAATTCAGCGAGCGTTCTCTGACCTCTGAAGAAGAAAAGCTTCTTTCTGAGATTGCTCCGGCGGTTGAGCAATCGTTATCGACCATCAAGGAGCTTGAATCAAAAATACAGTCTAAATCTACATACGAGCTCGGCCAGTTTGTAGACATGAAAATGTATCCTGGATTGCAGCCGTTGTTTGAATCTCTCGATCAGCTAATAGAGCAGCAAACGCAACTGGCTAAGGCCGAGCAAATTGCCGCTGATCAACGGCTCGCGGATACTACCAATCAAATTTTAATTTTATTATCTGTACTTACTATTTTTCAATTGGCGCTAAGCCTATGGCTTAGCCGTAGTATATTACGGCCACTGGAAAGTATTCGCGCGTCCGTGGCGGGGATCATTCAGAGTATGGATTTTTCGGGCCGTGTTGCAGTGACTTCAAAATGTGAAGTTGGCGAATTGGGGCAAGACGTGAATCAAATGATTGGTGTCTTGGATCAGTTGTTAGCTTCGCTGCGCCCTATAACGAAGCAGTTGCAGGATTCTGCCGGTGATTTAGTTAATGGTGCAAAGAAAGTTGATGTTCAAGTGGAGCTTCAGAACCAAGAGCTTCTTGGCGTCCAGCAGTCTGTCGATAGTGTTTTCAAGGCAGGGCAAGATGTTCTAAATACAGCTCAAGCTAGCAACGAAGAAACTAAGGCTGCAACAGATGCAGCGGCGATTGGGTCGGAGCGCTTAGCTAAGACGATCGATGCCATAAACCAGCTCGCAAGTATCGTACAGCGTTCCTCCAATGATATGGCAAAACTATCCAGTAGTAGCGAAGCCATTGGTGGTGTGCTCTCAGTTATCAGTGAAATTGCAGAGCAGACAAATTTGTTAGCGTTAAATGCTGCCATTGAGGCGGCTCGAGCAGGAGATCAAGGTCGAGGCTTTGCTGTGGTGGCTGATGAGGTTAGGCAGCTAGCGCAACGGACGGCCAGTTCGACAAATGAAATTCAAGCCATGGTGGAGGCCATACAAGCCAGCAGCCATGAAGTTTCGAATTCCTTAGGTGACAGTGTGCAGGCAGCCAGCAAAAGTGTTGAACAAGCTGAAGCTACCGGCGAAATTATTGAGCAAATTCTTCAGGCAATTACTTTGATTGCAGCGCAAAGCGGGGGTATTTCAAGCAGCTCTAAACAGCAGATTGATTTATCTAAATCGTTGAGTGCTCAGGCTGCAAAGCTGTCTGATCTTAGTCTGCAAACCGCTGGTTTAGCTGAGGGTTCATCAAAGGCCAGTGAAGTGGTTTCAGAGATTTCCTTAGGTTTATCAGAGCAGCTAAGCACCTACCGCCACTCCTAAAGCAAATCGCCCTCTTTAAAGAGGGCGATTGATCTACTCGTTTTAACTTTAAAAGCTAAACCGGCGCCGCTAGCGACATTAGCCAGGCGCAAAGCATAGCGCCGTAAGTTCCAAGCGCATAACCCAGTACGGCAAGTAAAACACCTACTGGCGCTAGTGAGGGGTGAAAGGCGGCTGCAATAATGGGTGCTGAAGCGGCACCCCCAACGTTCGCTTTACTACCAACGGCTAAGAAAAAGAAAGGAGCGCGTATCATCTTAGCAACGATGATTAGAAGTCCAGAGTGAATGCTCATCCAAATGATACCTACAAGTATCAATCCTGGTTGTTCGACAATTTTCATAACATCCATTTTAGTGCCGATGATCACCACCAACAGATAAATAAACAAGCTGCCAAACTTAGAAGCACCCGCGCCTTCGAGTTTATTAAAGCGTGTAAAGCTGAGCCCTAGCCCCATGGTGGTTGAGACGATGACAATCCAGAAAAAGTGATTGGCTAGAATGCTATCGGAGGTCGCAGGAATGGCTTTAAAGAAAGGCGCTAGTACATCACCAAGTAGATGACAGAGGCCGACGGTTCCAAAAGCAATGGCGAAGATGGCAGTTAGCCTAGGTAGGTCTAGCTCCAGCTTTTCGCGGCCGTGATACTCTTCTAAGCGACGCTTCACGTCATCAATAGCAGTGGTATCCGCTCCAAGCCAGCGATCAACTTTAGCGTTGTTACCCGCCCCCCAAAGTAGAAAGGCCATCCAAATATTGGCAACGATAATATCGACAGTAACCATGGCCGAATAATTGGCTGGGTTATATTGGTATAGCTCTAGCATCGCGGCTTGGTTAGCACCGCCGCCAATCCAGCTACCGGCAAGTGTTGCAAGGCCTCTCCAAACCGCCTCCGGGCCGACGCCCCCAACTGTTTCCGGGCTAAAGGCAGACATTATTAATATAGCCAGCGGGCCACCGATTACGATGCCCACGGTGCCCACTAGAAACATAATAATGGCTTTATCGCCAAGTCGCATAATGGCCTTTAAGTCGATACTTAGGGTCATCAAGACTAGGGCAGCAGGCAGGAAATAGTTTTTTGCGATGGTCCAAAGACCAGAGCCCTTAGAGGAAATAATGCCGAACGTGTTCAGCAGCGAGGGAATCAGATAGCAAATCAACAGCATTGGAACGATGCTATAAAAACGCTTCCATCTCGGGCCGGCATTGTTGGCAGTATGCATGATTAAGGCAAGGATCAACGCTAGCAGGCCGAAGCTAACGGCATCATTGGTAATCAGTGGGCCGGTTGAATTCATAGTTATTCCTCAGCTCTCGATGGAGCCTTTTTGTTGTAGTAGTTTGAACCCGCTTAGCGGCTTCAAAAGCTCTGTATTACTAAACGAAAGACTACGCCTTTGCCTCCTTTTACAGGAGTATTGGTCGTCCGGATGACCTCTAATCCCAGTAAATAAGGAGTGTTCAGTTGGTTTGTTGGTACTTACTATTGATAAGCCCTACACAGTGTGTGCCCCAGCTAAAACTGATTCTTAAATCTACAAAAAATACATTGATTTACTTGTAAGGTATTAATTTAAAGGTTAAATTAAACTTAAATTAACGCCAGATAAAAATAATGAGGTGAATCATGAGCACAAACCACTACTTTCATCGCGACCACTTTAAGCTAGGCACCTTCTCTGCAAACTGTTCAGGCGGTTTGGCGGTCACCAAGGTGCCCGAGCGTTGGGATAACAGTTGGGAGAACAATCTGCAGATGGCTAAGATGGCCGATGAAGCGGGTTTTGATTTCTTGCTGCCTATCGCTCGCTGGATTGGCTACGGTGGCGACACCAACTTCCATGGCAATGTTTTGGAAACCATCACCTGGGCAACTGCTTTGTTAGCTCACACCAAAAACATTCACGTATTTTCTACGATTCACACTTCCTGCAATCATCCGGTGGTATTGGCTAAGCAGATTGCCACTATGGATCATATCGGTGGCGGTCGTGCGGGCCTGAATGTGGTGTGCGGCTGGAATCGTCCTGAGTATGAGGCTTTAGGTCAAGAGCTGCCAGATGACCATGAGACGCGCTACGCCTATGGCCAAGAGTGGTTTGATATTGTGAAGCGTCTATGGAAAGAAAATGATGCATTTGATTATGACGGTGCTTGGCACAAGCTAAAGCAGACTTACTCGTTGCCGCACCCGGTACAAAACAATGTGCCTATTTTTAATGCGGCGGGCTCCGCCCAAGGGCGTGATTTTGCTGTCAATAATGCTGATTTTCTATTTACCCCAGCGATGGATCTTGAAAAAACCACACAGGATATTAAAGATATCAAAGCAGCTGGAAAGAACGTTGGTCGTGACGTGGGAGTGCTAACCTTGTCGTTCTCTGTTTGTCGCCCTACACAAAAAGAGGCTGAAGAGTATCATCGCTACTACGCTGAAGAAAATGCCGATTGGGCTGCGGTAGATAATATCACCCGCATCATGTTTGAGAATGCTGAATCTTTCCCGAAAGATCAAATTTTACAAATGAAACAAGCAATGGCTACGGGCCACGGCGGCTTCCCGCTAGTAGGTGATCCAGATACCGTAGCCGATGGCTTAGAATCGCTTCACAATGCTGGATTCGGCGGCAGTGTTTTGGGCTTTGTGGATTACGTTAAAGAGATGCCGTATTTCATTCAAGAAGTTGTTCCGCGTTTGGAGCGCAAGGGTATCCGTATGCCGGTCACTACTGACAGCTAAAGCGTCTTTTGTCTTAGCTTAGTTAATTAGCCTTTTTATAAAAGGCTAATTGGTGAACAAAAAAGCACAACAGCGGGTGCCTCTGTTGTGCTTTTTGGTTATTCTAGGGGTGAAGTTTTAACACCAAGGAAGCCAATGAACAATAACAATGTAACTAGCCAAGATAACAACGAAATTCTAGATAAAAAATGGCACTTGGCAACGGATACCCATGAAGTCGCTCTAACTGAGTTGGAGTTCGCCTTGTTTCGGATATCCGAAGCCTTCGAGCGCTGGCAGTCGGACTGTTTAGCCTGTTGTATAGAAGGAAACTTTAGTGGTACGGATAACGCTCTGCTACATATGATTCGTATGCACGATCGTCCAAAAAGTATTTCTGATTTAGCTCGCTTGTTAAACCGTGATGATCTGTCGAACCTGCAGTACAGTTTGCGCAAAATGAGCAAAGCAGGTTTGATTGAAAAAGCCAAAGGTGACAGTAAAAAAGGTGTTACCTATCAGGTGACGGAAGTGGGGATGCAGGTTACTGATCGCTATGCTAAGTATCGCCAAGAGTTATTGCTTAGCTTGACAGGCTCAATCGCTGAGTTTGAAGGCAAGTTAAATGGCGCAACTCAAGCCCTTAATTTAATGGTGGGTATGTACGATCAAGCTGCATGTGTGGCGGCGTCTCACAAAGGTAGCTAAGACGTAATTTGGAAAATAAAAAACAGCTTAATGTGTTCATGGAGTTTAGCCAGAACGCCTTAAGCTGTTTTTTTTATGTCTGGGTCTATGCCTGCCGAGCTAGTTTAATCAAGAGTTGCTTTCAGAAAATAATTGATCCTCCAGGCTAAGCCCCTTTTTAAGCTGTTGGTATTCAATGCCTGAGTGGGCTAACAAATCCAGCAGCTGGCGATCGAAACCCTTTTCCTTAGCGTCGTAGCGAATCAAAAGATGCCTTGGATTGCGGCTGTCTGCGCGCTGAAAAGAAGGAAGACGGCTAAGTTGTTGATGTAGTTGCTCGGCTTGTTCTTGGCAGAGCTCGATGTCAATAACTGCGCTACTGCCAGTATCGCTTTGATGGTTTTGGTGCTCTTGTAAAACCCCTTGTTCAATATACAGCACGCGTTGGCAGAGTTTTTCTAGCTCGGCGATATTATGCGAGCTGATAATAAATGTCTGCTTGTGCGACTGCTGCTCGATAATATTGCGAATTAAACGTGCGTTGTTTGGGTCAACACCTGCAGTTGGTTCGTCAAGTAATACCAACTCTGGATCGCCAATTAATGCCTGCGCAAATAGCACGCGCTTATTCATGCCGTGGCTTAACTGCTGAGGTTTTTTATCCGCTGATTCCGCCAGATCAACAAGGCCTAGAACTCTTAAGGCCTCTTGTGTTGCAGCAGCGCTACTAAAGCCTTGCAGGCGCGCCAGAAAGCTAAGCTGTTGCACAATGCTTAGCTCTCTATCTAATTGGGCATCTTGTGGCAGGCTGCCGATTCGGCCTTGAATCTTAGGGCTGTCGATGGGCTCTCCGAGTAATTTAATGTCACCACTGCTAGCTTGTATGTAGTTACAAAGCAGGCTAAAAAAAGTGGTTTTACCCGCGCCATTGGGCCCGATTAAGGCAATTGGGCTGCCTTTATCCAAGTGCAAATTCGTCGATTTTAAAGCCTCAACAGTACCGAAGCTTTTGCTTAGATTTTGACATTCCAATAAGCTCATATGTCTTGCCTCTTCCATAACCAAAGAGCCAAAACTAATACCCAGCTGCTTTGCAGGATCGGCAGGCCAATTGCCGGTAGGCACTCGCTGGCGGAGCACTGTTCTAATAATTGACTGTGAGAGCCAGGTAATAAATTATCTACAAGGGCAAATGGTGCAAAGCTGTTTGCGAGTGAAGAGAATAACCAGCCTACAATAACCAACCCAATAAATGCGAGCAGTAATGAACGAATAGGGCTAGATGCAAAAATACTGCTCAAGCTCATTAACGCAATATAGGGCAGTCCCAGAAAAAATAATAATAGCCACATCACGATTGCGCCGCCGAGGCTAGCTTCAAAGCCGCCGCTTTGACGGCTTAAGCTAAGTGCCAGGGTGCTAAAAATGGCGATAGCGAGAATACCGGCGAGTATCGCAGCTTTGGTCAAGCAGCGGCCAAGCACAACACTTAATCGATGGCTGCGGGCTTGCCAAAAGCGTAAGCGTCTAGTTTGGCGGTCTTGGATTAATAAGTCAGCGCTAAGCAGCATTACCAATAATGGTAAACACAGCTCAAGCAGATACCAGCAAATTGCTAATTCATAACTTGGCCAATCAAAGCGTTGCAGCAATTGAAGTTTATCTAGAATCAAGAGGCTGATACCGCTTTCTTCACCGCTTTCTATCAGGCGTGTGCTTGCCAGAATAACGTAGCGCAGTACGAGGCCCCAGGCGATAAGGAAGCTGCCACCAAACAAAAGCCATTTAAAACTGCTAAAGTTTCTTTTTAAATCATAACTGGCATGAAGTAGAGAAGCCCGGCCAAAGCTTGGCGGGGCATGCAGATTATTCAAGGTGTATCCTTATTCTTGATTCTTATTGTGTCGTAAGCCTGCAGTCAACGAATTTTGCTAGGCTAAATTGCGCGGTTTGCTATCCTGTTGCGCAGCGCTAAGTTCTGACCAGCGTTTTTCAATGGCCTGCTGGATACCTTTAGCGTCTAGTTGTTCTTTTTCTAGCAATTGCTGTGGTTTACCGTGATCTACATAGCGATCATCCAGCCCCAGTTGTAATATCGGCAAGCAAATACCTTGGCTATTTAAAAATTCGCTGACAGCACTACCAGCGCCACCGGCGATAGCGTTTTCTTCAATAGTGACGAGCAGCTGATGGCTGCTGGCAATTTTTAGAATTAGCTCTTCATCGATTGGTTTTACCCAGCGCATATCGCATAGGCTGGCATCAACTGCGGCCGTGGCTTCTTTCGCCGCTTGCAAGCGTGTACCGAAGTTTAAAATGGCAATGCGATTGTTTTTGCTTTGGCTTAACTGCTTGCCCTTACCGATAATGACCGTATCAAGGTTTTCTTCAATACTGACGCCAACACCGTTGCCACGAGGGTATCGAACAGCAGATGGGCCATTGTATTGATAAGCGGTGCTCAACAACTTGCGACATTCATCCTCGTCGGAAGGTGCCGCGATAATCATATTGGGAATGCAGCGCATAAAGGTAAGGTCAAAACTGCCTGCATGGGTAGGGCCGTCTTCACCAACTAGCCCGGCTCGGTCAATGGCAAAGGTAACATCAAGGTTTTGCAAAGCGACGTCGTGAATTAATTGATCGTAGGCGCGTTGCAAAAAGGTCGAATAAATAGCGACTACCGGTTTTTGTCCTTCACAGGCCATGCCGGCTGCTAGTGTGACCGCGTGTTGCTCGGCAATAGCAACATCGTGAAACCGTTCACTGTATTGCTCGGCAAATTTCACCATGCCAGAGCCTTCACACATTGCTGGGGTAATGCCGATTAATCGTTTATCCGCGGCAGCTTGGTCGCATAACCAAGCACCAAACACATCCTGGTATTTGGGTGGTTTTGGCACAGCTGTTACCGGTGCGCTATTGGGCGCTTCAATTTTATTGAGCGCGTGATAGCCAACTGGATCTTCTTCGGCAGGGCTAAAACCTTTACCTTTTTGGGTTACGATATGAAGCAGCTTAGGGCCTTTGATATCCCGCAAATTTCTTAAATCGTGGACAAGGCGAGGCAGGTCGTGGCCATCAATTGGGCCGATATAGTTAAAGCCTAGTTCTTCAAATAAAGTGCCTGGCGAAACCATGCCCTTCATATGTTCTTCGGTACGGCGAGCAAATTCCCAGGCTTGCGGGATAGCGCTCAGCACTTTTTTGCTACCTTCGCGCATTTGGTTATAGGTTTTGCTGGCCCAAATTCTTGAGAAGTAAGTGGCTAAGCCGCCGACATTTTTGCTGATCGACATATTGTTATCGTTCAGAACGACCAACATATCAGTTTCAGTGTGGGCGGCGTGGTTTAAGGCTTCAAAAGCCATGCCTGCCGTCATTGCGCCATCGCCGATAATTGCCACAGCTTTGCGGCGTTGCTCGGGGGCTTGCTCTTGCTGAATAGCTTCTTGCTCGGCACCCAACGCCATGCCTAAGGCGGCACTAATGGAGGTGCTTGAATGGCCCACGCCAAAGGTGTCGAATTCACTTTCTTCGCGCTTTGGAAAGCCTGCTAAGCCGTCGAGCTGACGAATGCTTTGCATTTCTTCGCGTCGTCCAGTAAGAATCTTATGGGGGTAGGTTTGATGCCCTACATCCCAAACTAGACGGTCATCCGGGGTTTGATAAATGTAGTGCAGCGCAATAGTAAGCTCTACCACACCTAGGCCAGCGCCAAAGTGCCCGCCGGTTTTCCCCACGCTGAACAGCAGAAATTCACGCAATTGGCGCGCTAATTCTGGCAGCTGTTCTTCTTCCAGTTCACGTAATTGTGCTGGTGAATCGATGCTATCCAATAGGGGCGTCGATGGCCGCTCTAGGGGGATTTCTTTAAACATTCAGTACAAGGTCTCTAGGTTGCAAGGCAACCACATCATCAAGCTATCAGGGTTGTCACGGCCATGCTGTATTTGAGCTGGCGCGGAGGATCGCCCATTGTATTCGGCCCGGCCCGCCAACGCAAAGAACTGGCGGATAAGCAGACCTATTATTAGACGATTAATGTGATCTTTCGACGATATAGTCGGCCAAAGCGCGCAAGGCCTGAGCTTCGGGGCCAAAACCCGCTAAGGCCTGCTGGGCGTCTTGGCGTAGCTGCTCGGCCTTGGCTTGGGCTGCTGCCAGTCCTAGCAGCGATACATAGGTGGGTTTGTTGAGCTGTTCGTCTGCGCCTTGTTGCTTGCCAAGGGTGTCGGTATCAGCGGTGACGTCTAAAATGTCATCCTGTACCTGAAAAGCTAGGCCGATGGCGTCTGAATAGTCATCCAGAGCTTGCAGCTGGGCTACGTTGCTATTGCCAGAGGCGATAGCTCCCATGCGGATGGCAGCTCTAATAATGCGTCCAGTTTTTAGTTGGTGCATCTGCTCCAGCTGCGCAAGGCTAATGCGTTGATTAACCGATGCCAAATCAATGGCTTGGCCTGCTACCATGCCTGCAGCACCAGAGGCATAAGCCAATTCCTGAACTAATCTTAGTTTGATTCTATCAGGGCAGTTGGGGGTGTTGCTTAGCTCGCTAAAAGCTTGGGTTTGCAGAGCATCACCGGCCAAAATGGCGGTGGCTTCATCGAAGGCGATGTGACAGGTTGGCAAGCCGCGTCGCAGCTTATCGTCATCCATTGCTGGTAGATCGTCATGAATCAAGCTGTAGGCGTGCATCATTTCGATGGCCGCTGCGGCGCTATCTACAGTAGGATTCTGGCTGTTGCCGCAGGCCTCGGCGCCGGCCATTACCAACAAAGGCCGCACTCTTTTACCACCATTAGTTGCACTGTATTGCATAGCTGCGAGCAGTGTAGCTTGCGGGCAATTTGCACGGCTTAGCGCTTGGCTAATGGCTAAATCAGCGCGCTCTCGACACTGCTGTACATAGGCGGAAAAATCGAAACTCACAGAGGTACTTACCTTTTAATGGTGGATCAGCTCTCGCCGGCATCCTGAGTGTCAAAGGGCTGGCTCAATAGCTGACCTTGCTGTTCCATTAATAGCTCAACCTTTTGTTCGGCAGCGCTGAGCTCTTGCTGACATTGACGGGTTAGTTTCACGCCGTTTTCAAAGGCAGCAAGAGAGTCCTCTAGGCTCATATCACCAGCTTCCATGGCCTCTACCAGAGATTCTAGCTCGGCTAGAGAGGTCTCAAAACTCGGTTTTTTCTCTTTTGTCATAGTGCACTCAAGGCTAAGAAAAGAATGGCGCCACCCTACCTGAGGCTAGGAGCTTGGTCAATGCACCTTTAGCCGCAAAAAGTTGGCTGCCCTAATATCGTGCCAATGTGAAAGCAGGTGCCAAATTACGGGCTTAAGTTGCTGGCTGTACTACATTTTAAAGATAAGGGGTTAACTTGTCTTGGGAATGGCCGATATAAGCCATAGCGAAACCTATAAACCACTCATTCCTCATGATGAGTGCACGCTAAGGAGCAATCTGTGGATTTAGCAACCATAGTCGGTATTATCGGCGCCTTTGGTCTTATCATCGTCACCATGCTAATGAGTGGCGACTTAGGTATGTTTGTGAACATACCATCGCTGGTAATCGTAGTCGGCGGTAGTATTTTTGCGGTGATGGCCAAATTTGGCCTCGGCCAGTTTTTGGGAGTGGGCAAGATTATTGGTAAAGGTATGACCAATAAACTCGAGCAGCCTGGCCCTTTAATTGATGAAATTGTTGAGCTGGCAGATGCAGCGCGCAAAGGCGGCTTGCTGTCACTTGAAGGCAAAGAAGTGAGCAGTGACTTTTTGCAAAAGGGCATTCAGCTCTTGGTGGATGGTCATGATGCCGATGTGGTGAAGCAGCTGCTGAGCAATGATAAAAAGCTTGCTGAAGAGCGCCATAAGATCGGCTCTAACATCATGATGTCTATGTCCAGTATGGCTCCTGCGATGGGGATGATCGGAACCCTGATTGGTCTGGTGGCGATGTTGGCAAATATGGATGATCCCAAATCGATTGGTCCGGCAATGGCGGTAGCACTTTTGACCACACTTTACGGTGCGGTTATGGCGAACGCCTTCTGTGAGCCAATGGCTGACAAACTCAAATTGCGCGCCGCCGAAGAAGCGATGATCAAAAGTTTAGTGATCGATGCTTTGCTGGCCATTCAAGGTGGGCAAAACCCTCGTGTTATTGAATCAATGCTGCGCACCTATTTGCCGGAAGGCCAGCGCGAAGCATCTGAGTAGAGGGCTGACAGATGAGTGATGAAGAAGAGCAAAGTTGTGATTGCGTCGAAGGCCTCCCCCCGTGGATGGGGACCTTCGCGGACTTGATGTCTCTATTGATGTGTTTCTTCGTATTGCTATTGTCATTCTCGGAGATGGACGCACAAAAATTTAAGCGTTTAGCGGGTTCTCTCTCGCAGGCTTTTGGCGTGCAAACCAAATTGGCTGTGACAGATCCGCCAAAGGGTACCAGTATTATTGCACGTGAATTTAGCCCAGCTATTCCAGAGCCAACACCGATCAATGAGATCTGGCAAAAGACGGAAGATATTACCCAATCCAGTTTGGAGTTCGATCAGGCTAATGAGTTCGACATCGAAAAAGGTGAAGAGAATTTAGAAGCTGGTGTCGAGAAGGCCAGCGACAAAGAGCTGCAAGAAAGGCTTGAGGAAAAGCTCGAAGAGCTGGTGAAAGAAACCGAGCGTGATGCGGCTGTCTTAGCGCAGGCTTTGCAGGCACAAATTGTCACTGGTGAAATTGAAATTGAGACTATTGGGCGAAAAATTATTATACGAATTCGTGAAAAAGGCTCTTTTAAATCTGGCTCGGCTACCTTAACCGAGAAATATTTCCAGGTGTTAGAAGAGGTCTCGGCGGTGCTGGCAAAGCAAGCGGGTAAAGTACAGGTGCAAGGCCATACTGATGATTTACCAATTCGTACTAAACGATTTAGATCGAATTGGGAGCTGTCCACGGCGCGGGCAGTGTCGGTTGCTCATGCATTAATGGTGGGCAAGCGGGTGGCAGAAAATCGTTTCGAAGTGGCAGGTTATGCGGCAACGAAGCCCTTGGTAGAAAATACCAATCGTAAAAACCGAGCCAAAAATCGACGGGTAGAGATCATGATCAGCCAAGGCTTAGATGATGAGCTGAACGAAGAAGATAAGAAGCTTCTGCAAAATCAGGAAGGGCAGGACTTGTTACGCAACCTAGATTTAGAGCCACCAAATTATCAGTTTGAGTTAAAACCAAACGAAATATTTTAAATCAGCCGTGGCATTGCCACTGCAATGACTGGAAGACACTATGAGCCATGAACGCCGCCGTTTTTTTCGTATTGACGACAGCATAGGTGTTGCCTATCGCCTACTGAGCGATGAAGAGCTGGCTGATCAGTTAGATGGAGAGATTAAGCCTGTCGACTCGATGAATTTGATCGCTTCATACGATAATAAAATAGCTAATCTATGTGGCCAATTGCAGACTCGCGACCCCTTGGTTGCAGAGCTGATGGAAACCTTAAACGCCAAATTAAGCGCGGTAATCAATCAGCTTGAACTGGATAGCCGCTTGGTTCGCCGCGTTGCTTATAAAGTTCATGAAGTTAATATCAGTGCTTGTGGTATGGCTCTATTCACCGATGAGTCGATACCAGAAGGTGCGACGATTAGTTTAGAAATGTCATTAAAACCCGGCAATCATTTGGTGCAGTGCTATGCCAGCGTCGTATCATGTGGAATGGATGAAGAAAAACAAAAATTCTACATTCGTATGGATTTTGCCAATATGAGTGAGCATGACCAAGAAATCTTGATTCAACATATTGTGCGCCGCCAAGGTGATCAGTTGAGAGAGGCTAGGCAAGATACCCGTATTGAAGTAGCGGGTGATGTGCAGGAAGATTAATATGCACCAATAATAACCGCGCAGTACAGTGAAACGCTATAAACACTAGCCATAAAAAAACCGGAGCATGCTCCGGTTTTTTTATGGCTTCAAGCTGTTGCCTATTGACTTAATAGGAAGTCAATAACCGCCCCTAAGTCTTGGCCAACCGCGCCTGGGTCAACCAAGTATTTGCCGCCAACCAGAATAGATGGCACGCCACGTAGGCGATATTTCTGCGCTGTATCGATCGAGTCAGCAATGGACTTATGGGTATCTTGGGCATTCATATGCACCAAAATCTTGGCGGCATCTTCACCGCTAACCTCTGCTAAAAACTCGGCAATATCTGTTGGCGCAAACAGCTTCTTGCGATCTTTATGAATAGCATCAAATAGTGCTTGGTGAGTCTTATCGCTAATGCCCAATTGCTCAGTGGCATAGAAAGCTTGAGCATGGGGGATCCAATTGCGACCTAAAACGGCCGGTATGCGGGTAAAGGCGATATCGGCAGGCTTGTGCTCTAGCCAGCTTTCTAAGGTGGGCTCAAAGGCATAACAGTGGCCGCAGCCATACCAGAAGAAGCCCGCTACAGATTTAGGAAGGCCTTTAGCTGAAATCTGTGGAGCGACGTCCTCATAGTGTTTATGCTCCTGAAACTTAGTCTGGGCGCTTGCCAGCAAGCTAAACAGCGCCAGTGTCAGGCCGGCTAAAAGAGCGGTAAAACGCTTCATACTTATCTCCAAGATCTATAGGTCTCAATAAAAGGCCAAAGTGTATACCGTTTAGCCAAAGCCTGAAAGCAGGCGCAAGCTTAGACTTTCTTTAATGAGAACTTAGAAGATCTTAGGTGAAATAGTTCCGTGTTTTAGGCTATAATCGCGGTTCGCATTGCGAGGGTTTCAGGTCTGGCAGCTGCCAAAGCTTGAAACTCCGGGGCCGATTAGGATTCGACGCCGGTGACAAAACCTTAGGTGCATGTCGTGATGGTAGCCAATCACGTTAATCCAAAGCTGCACATTATTAGTTGCCAATGATGACAACTACGGTGCTCAACTAGCTGCGTAAGTAGCTTTTTGCTGTACCACCTAGGGGTACGCCCCTAGCGGTCCTTAACAAGGTGCCTATACCGCGTTATTGACTGTCATTCAGAATAGGATCGCAGCAATATTTGCTCAGGGTGGCGCTGCTAAACACTTAACTGAGATCGCAAATTACGTCACGCCCGCCGGGCTGTAAGGCGCTAAATTAACAGGCGGAACTAAACATGTAGACCCTAAGGCGGAGTGCTGACGGACGCGGGTTCAAATCCCGCCGGCTCCACCAATACCAAAAAGGCCCATCCCCGCAAGGGGATGGGCCTTTTTGGTATTGGTGGAGCCGGTGGGTGAATGACCACGCCCGGGTTCACAAAATCGCCCGGAGCGATTTTGGATTGCGGCGCCCAGCCGCAACCCCGCAGGGGTGAGCGCAGGAGCGCGAATCCAATCCCGCCACAGTCCTCGAACCTTAAACAACACTAAACACTGTGATATAACTGTCAGCCTGTACTTCCCACAAGGAACTGTGATGAAGAGAAAGCCCCACATTCGCAAAGACGAAAGTCATACATGGCTCATAGTGTCAGTCCTTGTGATAGTTTTCTTTATCTATCAGTGGCAATTGATCTATATGATTGTTACCGACAGCTGTAAGTTGTTTAATAGCTATTGGTTAAACTATGGTCATGGTGTTTATTCCCCTTTGGGACTTACCTTCTTATCTTTCTTTTTAATAGCCGGTTTGTCAGCTATAGAGCTAATGCGGGCTATCTATAATCTCGTCTCTGACAAGTATTTTTCAGTGTTTGTAAATAGCGCAATTATTGTTTGTGCTCTAAGCTGTATGGCAATTCAATTTCGTCAATTGGAATATATGCAGGTGCAGTGGGATAAAAAGCGCTACGCTGAAACATTCTCCCCTGTGCCCTTTGGTTCCTATCGAGAGTACATGGAATTTTTAGATTTTCAGGCAGACCAGTTTTGCGACGCGCAAGGCCAGTTAACGGGGAGCTATGATGATCGTAGAGATGCGTTTTATGAATCAGATAGAATGCGAAAGTTAAGGTAAGTATCACAAAAACCCCACCACCGTCGGGGTCAGAACCCATGGGTTCTGACCCCAGATTCATGCACGATTCAAACACTCCTCCCAACCCCAAAAACCAATCATTCGAATCCATAGAACAAATCTTTCAATAAATTCCGTTATTCATACACCCTTTAGAACATTAAGCTTTCTCCTAACTTAAACCTCCATCAAAGGCTTTTTAAACAACAGGAGCAAGGCAATGGGCCTACTAATCGAAGGACAGTGGCACGACCGCTGGTATGACACCGAGGGTAACGATGGCCACTTTCAACGTGAAGAGGCTCAGCTAAGGAATTGGATTACTGCTGATGGCCAAGAGGGCCCCAATGGAGCATTGGGTTTTAAAGCTGAAGCTGGCCGTTATCATCTGTATGTCTCCTTAGCCTGCCCTTGGGCACACCGTACTTTGATCTTTAGAAAGCTTAAAAACCTTGAGAAATACGTCTCTGTCTCAGTTGTTAGTCCCGATATGTTGGGTCAGGGCTGGAGCTTCAATGAAGCTGAAGGTAGTAGCGGCGACGACTTATTTGGCGCAACACATCTGCATGAGATCTACACCCGTAATAAGTCAGATTACAGTGGCCGAGTCACTGTGCCGCTATTGTGGGATAAATTAACAGGTTCGGTAGTCAGCAATGAATCCTCTGAAATTATCCGCATGTTTAACTCGGCCTTTAATGAGTTAAGCGGTAATCAAGATGACTATTATCCGAAAGAACTTGCCGCCGAAATTGATGAGGTTAATAGTTGGGTATACCAAGATATTAACAATGGCGTATATCGTAGCGGCTTTGCTACCTCTCAAAAAGCCTACCAAGAGTCTTACGACCGTCTATTCTCTGCTTTGGATAGAGTAGAAGAAATTCTATCCACGCAGCGATATTTAGTGGGTAAAAAAATTAGCGAGGCGGATTGGCGATTATTTACAACACTGATTCGTTTTGATGCGGTATACCATGGCCACTTCAAATGTAATCGTCAGCGCTTAGAAGATTTCCCAAATATCAGCAATTATGTGCGCGAACTATATCAGTGGCCTGGAATAGCCGAGACTGTCGATTTTTATCATATCAAACGGCACTATTATTACAGCCACGATATGATCAACCCTAGCCGCGTTGTTCCTGCAGGCCCAGATATTGATTACTCCTGTTCACACGATAGAGGGCGTTTTGATTAATGCAAAAAGCAACTCTTGAGCAATGGCGGATGTTTAAATCCGTCGCGGATGCTGGCGGTTTTAATCAGGCAGCGCTCGTTGTACATAAAAGCCAGTCGACGATTCACCATGCGGTAAATAAATTAGAAGAGTCTCTGGGTATCAAATTGCTAACCGTTGTGGGGCGTCGCTCTCTTTTGACCGAAGCTGGGCGCCTGATGCTAAGGCGTGCGGAATATCTATT
The DNA here is from genome assembly GCF_947502065.1 of uncultured Pseudoteredinibacter sp. Classification (GTDB taxonomy): domain Bacteria; phylum Pseudomonadota; class Gammaproteobacteria; order Pseudomonadales; family Cellvibrionaceae; genus Pseudoteredinibacter. The sequence continues at coordinate 30,778 of NZ_CANMYE010000012.1, read as the reverse complement.
GGAAGAGAGCGCACGCATAGAGGCCGTAGCCAAATCGCTTCAGGCGGGAGTCGAAACAGAGTTAAGGCTGGCAGTCGATAGCGCCTTCCCGAAAGGCCTACTCTACAAGGCACTAGACCAGGTTTCGCTTATCTACCCCCAGTTGCGCATAGATATCATAGAGACAGCGCTTTCAGGCGCCAATGAATTAACCGCAGCAGCACGAGTAGATATAGCGCTTTCGCCCCTGTCTATGCCCGAGGGTTTGAACGAAGAAATTTGTAATATCGAATTTGTCGCGGTCGCGCATAATCTGCATGCATTGTTTTCAAATGGTGCAGAGCTCAGTTATGAAAACATTAAATCCCATCGTCAAATTGTGGTGCGAGATTCAGCCGAGCATCAAAGTGTCGATGTGGGTTGGCTAGGTGCCGAGCAGCGCTGGACGGTGAGCCATATGCAGGCTTCCATAGCGTTGTTGCAACAAGGTATGGGCTTTGCTTGGCTGCCACTACCCGCGGTCTCCAGCTTGTTGCAAAGTGGCGAGCTAAAATTGATCCCCTTGGCAGAGGGCGCAAGGCGCAGTCAGAGTTTTTATTTGAATTATCAAGATCGTGACAAGCTTGGCCCTGCTGCCAGGGAATTTATGGGCGCCCTACGTATGTGTAGTTTTGATCTAAGTAATACTGAATTGGCGTAGTTGAGGGCGGTATGAGGTACATTCGTCGAGGTTCACAAAGAGGCACAGCTAATTATGGCTGGCTGAAAAGTCGACATTCTTTTTCTTTTGCAAACTATTATGACCCAAAGTTTATGGGCTTCTCCTATTTGCGAGTTTTAAATGATGATCTGGTCATTGCTGGGGCAGGCTTTGGTGCTCATGGCCACCAAGATATGGAGATTCTATCCTATGTTGTAGAAGGAGCGATGGAGCACCGAGATAGCGAGGGTAATAGCTTTATTTTACCAGCCGGTGATATTCAGTTAATGAGTGCAGGTCGCGGCATACGCCATTCTGAATATAACCACTCCCAAAAGGAGCGCTTACGCTTTTTGCAGATCTGGATAGAGCCCAATAGCCTTGGTGGACAGCCAACTTACCAACAAAAAAGCCTACAGCAACATTTAACTGAAGAGCTCTTGCTTAGCCCTAGTGGTCAAGACGGCTCATTAAAAGTAAAACAAGATGTAGAGCTTAAAATGCTACGTCTAAAAACCGGCGAGAAGTGGAGCCATCAAACCGCAGGGCGAGCTTACTATGTTCACTTGATTGCGGGATCGGCCAGCTTGGCTGGTGAATTTCTAAAAGCGGGGGATGCTATTGCTATATCAGACGAAGGCTTTTCGCTGGAGGCTATAAATAAACCTTGCCAAGCGTTACTGTTCGATCTACCTATACCGTGAGTAAAAGTTACCGTTGAACTTGTCTGAAATAGCGCTGTGGCTTTGTTTTCAATTGGTCGGTATAAAGCTTTAACAAACTAATGAGCTTGCCGTCACAGATTTGTGATAATTCAAGAAGAGATGGCTTTTAGCATTTGCACACATAAAAATGCTGGAGAAGCCCATGAAGCTTGCTGCAAAAACGGCCATGTTTAGTGCATTGCTAATATTGATCGCCCTGCTTAATCTAATCTTTCATAATCAGAGTGCTCGTTTAGAGCAACAGTCTACCTTGTTGCTTTCTTCTGCAGAGACTCTAGAGCGCGATATTAAAACCCTAGAGGCCAAAGCCGCCTCCTATGGGGCGAATGCGCCCAGAGATTATCAATCGTATTTTCGTGATGTAGCTTTGTATTACAAAGAGTTTGAAGCTGCCGTCAGTTCGCTGCAACAAGATGATTTGCATTTGGGTGAACGTTTGGCGGATATCGATGGAGGTTCTCTTATTTTACAGCTTAGTACAAAGGGGCTGGCTCAAAGTCATCAGCAATGGCAGCTAGCTTTGGCCAGCTTTACTCGAAGTTACAACGAGGCTATTGGTGATAATAAGGAAGAGCCTAGGCTCGAGTGGGCGACACAGAAAATTCGCGAGCAAGGGCCGGGCTTAACAACGCTAGCGCAAGTGTTGGTTGAAAAAGCGGAGCAGTATAATCAGGAGCGTCAAGTGAAGCAGCAGCAGTTCGCTTTGAGCTTGGCATTGGCCGTAATTGTCGCTAGCTTGATTTTCAGCTTTTGGTTTTTTATGGCAGTAGTTAAGCCCGTTAAGCGTTTGGCCGAAACAACCAATAAAGTAGCAGAGGGTAATTTTGGTTTGCAATTGGAAGCCAAGGGTAAAGATGAAGTTTCTGAAGTAACAACAGCGTTTAATTCACTGTCAATTCGAATCGATCTTATTCTTAAGCTACTGGATCAGCTTGAAGAAGGTGCCAGTGAGCAGCAGACAGTGGATGCCGTTCTCGATATTTGTGGTGACTATTTTAATGTTGATTGGGTAGGGATTATTTCTTTACAGGAAGCAGAATTGCGCTTGCAGGCGGCAAGCCCTGCCAGCAGCATGAAGCGTTGGTTTGCAAAAACAGCAACCATAGAAGATGGCAATTTAGCTGAATTTATTGCAAGACATATTATCGCGAAGCGACTTTGGGCCGAAAAGGACATCGATAGTTTTGCGGTAAAAATCAAAGATAGCCGCTTGATGCGTGAGCTCATGCGTAATACTCATGCGCATTCTATTCTAGGTGTCCCTCTTGGAGAGCCGGGCCAACGCAGAGGCATGCTCTTACTGGCTAGCAAACAGCAAGGCTTGCTAGAGGGTAAGCGGGGTGAGTTATTGATGAAGTTAACTCCGCTAATATCTCAACGCACCTTGGTCAATGAGCTCGAGCGAGCAGTTTAAGAGCTCAGGCAGATGGCCAGACTGCCAATGTCAGTCTCAACACGCAAAATAGAAACTTGCTCGAATATTGTATTCAGGCTAGAAATATCTTGGCTAAAAACTGGCGGCTTGGCTTTATAGCTACAGTCGTCGGGAATAGTTTCCTTTGCGAAATAACCCGCAATTAGGTTTAAGAACTCTCCGCTAGCATCCCAGGCCAGCTCGCTATCGACTTCATCGCTTGGGATTTTTATCAGCCGACAAGCAATGTCAGTCATAAGCTGTTCTTTGCAGCCAAGAGTAATAGTAAGATCTCGAACACTTTCTATAGTAATGCTGCTTAAGAAGTATTCTTCAGAAGCATAAGGTAGTTCGTCTATTGAAACCAAGCCTTGAAAATGAGCTTGTGTTGCCAGTGCACGTTGGCTTAGCCGGCATGCGATCCCCGCCAGCGCATTAATATTGTATGTGTTGCCATGTTGTTTGATGGCGGATTGAATTTGTGCGAGCGCCAAAGTTTGTTCGTTATGGTGGGCCTCTAGCTGCTCTCGTAGCCGCTCGCTACTCAAATGCCCCAGCTCCACAAGCACTTCGCCAAAAAATTTACGGCCTTGTTTCTGTAAGCTGATTAGTTGTTGCAATTGCTCGACACTTATAAACTTCATACTTACGGCAATATCGCCAAAGCGTGCGTCTTCGGCCTGCTGGCGTTGGTTGACTTTTCTAGCCTGCTCTAAACTAAGAAATCCATGCTCGACAGCTATTTCACCCAGCAGAGGGTTATTTGCTCTTTGATAGGTCAATGCTTCTAAAAGCTGATCTTTGTTGATTAAGCGGTGTTCCAACAAAAACTGACCGAAAAACTTAGTCGCCATTATTCTCTCCTGCTGTATTACAGTTCGTTCAATGTGCTAAGTAAAATATCTTCTTCAAAAGGCTTTTGGATATATGATGAAGCTCCACTGCGTAAGCACTCTTCGACGTCAGACTCTGAGCCCAGCGAGCTTAATATGACTACCTTAGCTGAGGGGTTGTGTTTGACAATTTGTCGCAGAGCCGTTTTGCCATCCGTTTCAGGCATTACGAGGTCCAATAGAACCAAGTCTGGGTTATGTGTTTTAAAAGCTTCAGTTGCTTCTGTACCATTGCTTGCTTCACCAACTACTTGGTAGCCATGCCCTTGTAGTAGGCGTTTGGTCATCAGGCGAATTGATCGCGAATCGTCGCAGATAAGCACCTTGTTATTAGTCATAGTTAAAATTCCCTTAGTAATACTTAGAGCAAGTCAGGCTTGCTAACACGTAAAAATCAGCGTTCATTTTTGAGTATAGGAGTGATTTGTAGCTTTGCTGATGGAAAGTCTGTTGAGGCTTTCTTAACTAGCAATAACAGCTCGCTTTTATGGGTTCAGTGACCAGTGGCATGTGGTTGCTTAAGCAGTTGCGTTTGGAAGCTCTTTGTAATCAAAAAGGACAATCAATGGGGCTTTAAGTATCAAGCTCTTTTCGCCTCGCGAAACACCAAGTTAAAGGATAAAGTTCTAATTAATTTGCTTGATTCAGACGCGGAGCAGGGATTAATATAACCCTAAATTAATAAGGGCTAATGCAATGCTGGCTAAATTAGCTCTACTATAAAGTCAGCGTAATTCTGGCCGAAGCATTCGTATATGAGTTGTTACGAAATAATCCCCGCAGGCGCTCGTCGAGACCTGAAATTTACCCCCTCTTCAATTGTGGGTTTTGCCTTCTTTTGTTTGTTACGAATCAGTTTTCCTTGCTTGGGAGTTGCCCGTGTCGTTTGAGTCACTCACCTGTGCGGATTCTTCATTATTGGATGCTATTCCTGATAGCTTAATTGTTTGTAATCATCAGGGTGAGATCCTTTGGTGTAACAAATCCATTCAAGAGTTATTGGGTTACAGCAAAGATGAGTTGCAAGGGCAGCCGGTTGAGGTCTTGTTGCCATTTAAATTACGAGAAGTGCATAAGCGTCACCGCGAGGAATATGTTAAAAAACCTGTCCGTCGCCCGATGGGAAATGCTGCGGAGCTTTTTGCTTTAGCAAAAGATGGCAGTAAGGTTGCTATTGATATCGAATTGGCGCCGTTAAACTGGCATGGCCAAGCTTGTGTGTCAGCGGTTCTGCGCTGCCGGGAAACAAAATTAGCTCATGAAGCCGACCAGCAAAAATTATTGCGGGAAAACGAAGAGCGCTTACGGCGATCCCAGGCCATTGCAAAAATCGGAACCTGGGATTGGAATCTACCTGAGGATCGAGTTACCTGGTCAGAGGAAATATATTCTATTCTTGGCCTGCCTACTGATTTTGAAATACTGGGCATTCAAACGGTATATGACCTTGTATTACCCGAAGATGTTCAAAGCTTCAAAGAGAGCTTGATTGAGGGAGGCCGACAAGGTTCTACATTTGTGTTTGAGCACCGAGTCACAAAGGCTGATGGCGCTATATGCCATATTCGGCAGAATGGTGAAGCATTTCTAAACGCAGATGGTGAAGTTGTACGTATGTTGGGAACCGCTCAGGATATAACACAAGAGTTCGAGCGAACCCGTCAGCTGCAGTTATCCCAAACCATTTTTGAAAGCGCTAATGATGGCATTGTCGCCACTGATTCTGATTTTAATATCATATCTGTAAATCCAAAGGTCGAGGAGCTTTGCGAGAGCACTGCCGGGCAGATGTTGGGGCAGCACATTATGACTTTGGCTCCACAGTACGCAAGAGCGGAGCTGCTTCGTAAACTGCAAGAGAAGGTGCTTAAGGAAGGCAGTTGGCGAGGGGAAACTGAACTGCTTGTTAAGAATGCTCCCAATGTGCCTGTTGTGGCATCAGTCGCTCTTATAAAAAATACGCAGGGTGATAATGATGGTGTGATCATTACGGTCACGGATATCTCTAAAATTAAAATGAATGAAGCTCAACTTGAGTTTTTAGCACATTATGATCAGTTAACTCGCCTGCCAAACCGAACCTTATTGCTGCGTGAGTTGACGGCTAAAGCAAATGCAGACTTTGCGAATGGGTCTAGTTTGTATGTTTTATACATTGATTTAGATGGTTTTAAGCAAATTAATGATAGCCAAGGGCATAGTGCGGGTGATGAGCTCTTGTCTGAGGTGGCTGAACAGTTGCGTAACTGTGTGCCGGATAGGGCTGTGATATCACGCCTTGGTGGAGATGAGTTTGCTGTCGTTTGTGATTTTTCTGATGTCGAAGAGGTGGAAGCCCTGGCACGTAAGATTATCCGTCGTCTTCAGCTGAGAAAGGAGTTTTCAGAGTTTAGTGTGGGAATTAGTGCCAGTGTTGGTATTGCTTGTTGTCCGAAAGATGGCCGGGAGCCTCTGGAGCTTATTAAAAAAGCAGATCAGGCAATGTATGAGGCTAAAGCAAATGGCAAAAATGGTTTTGAACACTACAGCGATAGCGTTGGTAGATTATTAAGGCAAAAGCTACAGATAACATCGGATCTTGCCAAAGCCTTACAGCAAAGGGATTTGAGTTTAATGGTTCAGCCCAAGCTTAATCTACAGAATCCAGAGCTCTATTATGTAGAAGCATTGGTGCGCTGGCCGCACCCTAAGAAAGGTTTAATCCCTCCCGATGAGTTTATTCCTCTTGCCGAGGAGTCAGGTCAGATTCTAGACCTGGGGCGCCAGGTTTTGGCAATGGCTGCAGAGTTTGTTGCTAGTTGGAAAAGGCACAATGATGCTGAAATATCTGTCGCTGTGAATCTTTCAGCGCGACAGTTGCACGACAAGCACCTATTGAATGATATAGCGGTGATTCTCAACTACTACGATGTAGACCCGTCTTGTTTTGAGTTTGAGGTAACAGAAAGCGTAGTGATGGATGATGTTGAGGCCAGTCTTCCGGTTCTTAAGGCTCTCAAGAAAATGGGTGCAAGATTCGCGATTGACGATTTCGGTACAGGCTATTCGTCGCTTAGTTATCTCAGTAAATTGCCCATTGATGTGTTAAAAATCGATCGAAGTTTTATTTCCGAGCTGCCGGAAAATCAAGAGGATTTAGCCATTGTGGAGGCCATTATTTCAATGGCCAAGGGTCTTAATGTCGAGGTGGTCGCTGAGGGTGTGGAAACCCATGGCCAGTATTTACTGCTAAAAGATCTTGGCTGCGAGCATCTGCAGGGTTATTTCCTGTCTAAGCCAAAGGCCTTGCAAAAATATTTACAAAGCCCTTGGCGCTTCGATGGCTCTATTTTATCTGCTTGTATTGCTTAGTTCGGTTTGTCGTCGCTTGGTGATTTATTTGTTTGGCCTAAGCTGTACCAATCAATATTTCTTGTGCCTAGCATCAAGGCTGATAATAAAGCGAATACTAAAATACTACCCATCAGTAAGGCAAAGTCTTCTGCTTGAATAATTATATACAGTAAGGCCCATAAACTGACAATGCCGGCCGAGAAGGACAGTGTTAGGGCTTGATTTTTAAGAACCCTTTTCAAGTAGCCATAGAGCAATGCGGAACAGGCCACGGTAGACAGTAGATACGCAAAGGCAAAGCCGATATGTTCGGCCAGGGCTAATAGAAGTAAGTAAAAAATAGCAATGGCTAGGCCGACGAAAGCATATTGGATCGGGTGCATTGATAAACCTTTAATATGTTCAATAATATAGAACACCATAAAGCTTAAGCCGATGAGCAAAAATGCATATTTTATAGCGCGTTCGGTTTTAAGATAAATATCAACAGGATTTATAAAGTCTACCCCTAAAAGCAATCGGTTCTTCCTTTCGAGCACAGCACAGTTGTTTTGTTTTAAACAGCTCTCAATATAGCCTAAGTTGTCCAGAGCAAAGTGATTGCTATGCCAGTTGGCTGAAAAGGAGTTGGCTTCAATTTTATAATCAAGCGGAAGTTGAGCGCCCATGAATTTAGGGTGAGGCCAATTTGCTTGCAGCGAAAAGGTATTGCTTTGCGCTAAAGGGAGATAGTAAATCTCGCTCATGCCCTTAAGCTGCAAACTGACTGCAAAATCTATTTTTTTGCTTTTTTCGGTATCAATTAGATTGGCCATTTGATGGTGCAAACCTTGCGATAAATTTTTGAGTTTGCTGCCAACTTCAAAGCTTTGGGTTTGGCCATTAATGTCGAGACTTTGTTGCTCTAGGCCTCGCATGTCGGCAAAGCTCAAGCTCAAAATAGCTTGGCCTATATGGTCCACTGATGGGTCAGCCGCAAGCTTTTCCATGGCGCTAGCGATGTCTTCTGTTTGAAAATACCCCTGTATTTGGAAGCGGCTGCGATACACTGGAATCTCATAAATACCTTTCTTGCGCTTCTCTACAGATAGCTCAGCATTAAGGGATGCCTCTTTAGCCGGCACGAAAGCCCACAATTGACGAGAGGCCGCGCTATAACCGTTGTTTTGGACGATGGCTTTAGTTTGGTATGGGATGGCTATTACAGGGCTGCCGAGCCACTGTTTGCCGGTCCAATGTTGCGCTACCGAGAACTGCGCCTGACTTTGGCTGCGGGATCTATCTTCGGTTTTGTGTTGCACCATAGTGATGGGGATGACGAGCAACAGAAAAAGGAAGAGCAAGAGTAAAAGTTTAAAACTGGGTGATCTGAACATGGTTTGACCTGAGCAATGGCTTGGTTTTATGGTTCTGTTTAACTTAAACGTAAATAATGACTAGCCTGCGGCTCAAATATGATCAAATATGGCAATAGTGAAGCTCAGATTGTGGCTTTGAATGCGATAGTCTGGTGTTCTTATAAGGTCAAATAAGGCCTAATACACACTTGCTTCACATTCTTGCCATATAATGCCCCCCTTAAAAATAGCGTTTTAACGCACATGAATAAAAGCCTTAGATAAGACCCTTGATAAGAGAAGTAGCTATGTCTGATACCGCACAAAAACTAAGCAAAATGACAGTCGCCTTGCATTGGGTAGTTGGCCTGATGATGATTGGTTTGTTGGCCGTTGGGGTCTACATGGAAGAGAACGAGGTTTACTCTCTGTATCCGATTCACAAATCCTTAGGTGTTCTTATTCTATTGGTGGTTTTACCTCGCGTTATTAACCGTATGCGAAATGGCTGGCCAGAGCCAGCTAGCCAATACACCGCGATCGAGAATGTACTGTCTAGAATTACCCACTATTTATTGATTGTTGGTACGCTATTAATGCCTATTTCAGGTGTGTTAATGTCTGCTATGGGCGGTCGTGGTGTTTATGTCTTTGGCCTAGAGCTATTTGGTAAAAACTTTGATGCTATCGACCCTACTAAAATTGCACCGATCAATGAGTCCTTGGCAGGCCTTGCCCACAGCTTGCACGGCTGGGGCGGCGATATCTTAATTGTAGCGATCGCCTTGCATGTTATCGGAGCCGTTAAGCACCATGTGATCGACAAAGACGGCACTTTGCGCCGCATGTTGGGTAAGTCAATCTAAGTACTGACTTTGATAGGCCTGGCATAGTGCTGGGCCTTTATGCATGGGCTAGCCTGAACAGTGAGCTTATACCCATGTCTCTTGATACCAACTTTTACTCTCCCTTCCCCGAGCTTCCACTGCCCCAGTTAAAGTCTTATAGCAAAAGTTCCAAGGCGCTTAGCGTGAAAGAGGTAGGTGATCTTTTTAGCGAGCTAGAGCTATCGAGTCATGCTTGGCGTGTAGTAGATAATCTGGAAATTATCCGTAGCTATAGGCCAAGTGACTATTTGAGCGGCTTGGCATTTGTGCAATATTTAGCCGTGGCGGCCGAGCTGTGTGATCATCACCCAGACATACGCTTTACATACAGCCTGGTCGAAATACGTTGGCACACTCACTTTGTAAAAGGTTTGCACTTTAACGATCTAGTCATGGCAAAATACAGTGATCAGCTATTTGCAGCTTTAAATGAAAGGAGCAGCACTTGAGTACACTATATTGGCATGATTATGAGACCTGGGGTGAGGTGCCAAGCCTAGATAAGCCCAGCCAATTTGCTGGCATTAGGACGGATGAAGAGCTAAATATCATTGGTGAGCCTCTAATGGTGTATTGCAAGCCAAGTAGCGATACCTTGCCAAAGCCAGATGCCTGTTTGATTACTGGGATTAGCCCGCAAAAAGCACTGGCTGAGGGCTTGTCTGAGCCCGAATTTATGGCAGCTATTGCAGGAGAGCTGGCCGCTCCAGGAACTTGCGGTGTGGGTTATAACAGCATTCGCTTTGATGATGAGGTGAGTCGCTATGGTTTCTATCGAAATTTCCACGACCCTTATGAGCGTGAATGGAAAAACGGTAATTCGCGGTGGGATTTAATTGATGTCGTGCGCCTGTGCTGCGCTTTGCGCCCGCAAGGCATTGAGTGGCCGCAACATGAAGATGGCAAGCCGAGCTTTAAACTGGAGCATTTATCGGCAGCCAACGGTCTTGCCCACGAGGCTGCGCATGATGCACTGAGCGATGTCTATGCCACTATTGCCTTGGCGAAGTTATTGAAAGAGAAACAGCCTGCTTTGTATAGCTACGCCTACAGTTTGCGCGATAAGCGTAAGGCTATGGAGCTGATTGATTTACAAAGCCGTAAACCATTATTGCATATTTCCTCTATGTTTCCGTCGGAGCGATACTGCTCGGCACTCGTGATGCCAGTTGCCATGCATCCAAAAAACAAAAATGCCGTAATATGTTATGACCTTATGATTGACCCTGAGCCTCTATTGAGTTTGCCTGTGGATGAAATCATTCAACGTTTATACACCGCAAGTTCAGAATTGCCCGAAGGTACAGAGCGTATTGCCCTTAAACTGGTTCACTTAAATAAAAGCCCAATGTTAGTGACGGCGGCGATGGTGAAAGAACCCGAAGAAGAGCGGTTGCAGATTAATTTAGCCCAATGTCGGCAAAATTGGAGCAAAATTAATAAAGCTATTTTGCAAGGAGGGTTGCTGGCAACCTTGCAAAGCGTGTATTCCCATAATGAGTTTACTCCGCAGACAGATCCAGAGCGAATGCTTTACGATGGTTTTTTTGCTGATGGCGATAAAGCCGTCATGGAGCAGGTGCGTAGGGCAGACGCAAACCAGCTGGCCGATAGCCGTATTGAGTTTCAAGACCAACGCTTGCAAGCTCTCTTGTTTCGCTACAAGGCCAGACATTTTCCAAGTAGCTTAACGGCTGAAGAAGCCGAAGAGTGGGAGGCTTTTCGTTTTTCTCGCCTAACGGAAGCGGAGGCTGGCGCTTCCATCACCTTAGAGGATTTTTTCGAAAGAATTGCATGGTGGCGAGAGCAGGCGGATCTTAGTGAAAAGCAGGCCGCCCTACTGGATGAGCTAGAAGCCTACGGTGATGGCTTGCTAGCATAGTGGTGGACCTTAAACGGTCATAATACGCTCAAATTCTAGTTCAAATTTGCCAGTGACGATCTTCGCCTGAAATATTTTGGTCCGGCGATAGCGTTTTTGCAAAAGACGCATTAGGACATCTTTAGCTTTCTCATCCATAAAGGCACCAAAATAAACCGCTGCAAGATCTTCAGTCTCAAAGTGAATATCTTCAAACCATGTTTTAGGGTCGCTGTCTTTTTCGGTCTCTTGATAGCGAAAGCAGCGCCACTCAGCGATATCTTTTTGGTGCGGAGCTTTTTGTAAAAGCTTACTTCTAAATTCATCTTTGTGATCTTCGGCGTTGGCGGTCACGATGGTATTGAGCTGTTGCTTGAGCGTGGTGATTTCAGGGCAAATGCCTTTGTAGTTAACCTTTTCGGGGTAGTTGAAATCACTGTCGTCGTGGTCGCTGCCGCGGAATTTCAGTGCGGCACCAGTGTGAGCTGCGCCATAGTGCTCCCAGGCGCTCATATTTTCTGCTTTGGCGCTGAAGCTACAAATCCGTACTGAGCGGGAATATTCGCGCCAATCTTGGATAATGGTTTGGATCTCGTTGTAGCGTTGATCGACCATTTGCACCAGTAGCTCACTGAGCACCTCTTCAGCTTCTTCGGGGGTATCAAATCGCTCTTCATCGCGCCAGCGACGAATAGCTTTAGCGAGCGGTGACACACCCTTCGGATCGTCTTTGGCAAAAATCATTGACGAGGCCATCTGAATAGTGGCTTTTAGCAGTTCACCATGGGTAAAGGTGAGCTGAGAGCTTGATGAAAGCTCAAAAATGTCATCAAACAGGCCGGGCGCGCTCCAGCGCAACTCCTGATTGTTCAGAACTCTCCCAGCGCAGCCAGCACTGCAAAATTTGATGAGGTTTTCTTGGTTTAAAGCCACTTTGGTTCCTTTCAACGATACTGCACGGGCCATCTAGATGGGGGCATTCCCTTTTCGGCCCAGCCTACAGGCTGTTTTACTCTATAACTGTAGGTCACGATTCTTAAAAATTAAAGCTGTGTAGGGTATATCGGTCATATAAAACCAGCCTTTAGCGAAAACATTAGACTCTTGAGTAATGAAAGCCTCACGATTGGGCTGCGAAAGCGGCCAATTCCATAGGATGCTGTTGAAGGTGGCTACAACAAGCTACAATACGCCGGTTTCTTTTTCGCTGCCCGCAACGTTGCAAAGATCTCCTGTGGGGCGGCGTTTTTGGCTAATTTAGGAGGTTTTGTGGATTTTAAAGGCGCCAATATCGTATCTATCGGCCAATTTGAGAGAGCCGATATCGAAAGAGTGTTTTCCGTGGCCGACCAGATGGAGCCTTATGCATTACGACATAAGGTAACTCGGGTACTTGAGGGGGCTATTCTGGGGAATATGTTCTTTGAGCCTAGTACTCGTACCAGAGTAAGTTTTGGTTGTGCCTTTAACTTGCTTGGGGGTGAGGTACGCGAAACCACAGGCTTTGAATCATCCGCCATCGCAAAGGGCGAGTCGCTATACGATACGGCACGGGTGCTATCGGGCTACAGTGATGTGATCTGTATGCGTCACCCAGCGGCGGGCTCTGTGGGCGAGTTTGCTGCGGCCAGCCGGGTGCCGGTAATCAACGGCGGCGATGGCCCAAATGAACATCCAAGTCAGGCTCTGCTGGATTTGTATACTATTAAGAAAGAGTTGGCGACTAATAACCGGGGTATCGATGGCTTGCGTATCGCGATGATTGGCGATTTAAAGCACGGCCGCACAGTGCATTCGCTTTGTAAGCTACTTATGCTTTATAAGAATGTTCAGCTGACTATGGTTTCACCTCCTGAGCTGGCGATGCCAGAGGCGATCATTGAGCAATTACGTGAAGCCGGGCATTCGGTGCTTATCTCTGATGATTTGGCCGCTAGCTTAGGTGATCAAGATATCGCCTATGCAACACGCATCCAAGAGGAGCGTTTCTCTAGTCAGGAAGAGGCCGACCTTTATCGTGGGCGCTTTCGATTAAACCAAGCGGTATACACCCAATTCTGTAAACCCAACACGGTTATTATGCACCCGCTGCCACGAGACTCGCGTGAAAGCGCAAATGAGTTGGATAATGACCTGAACCAAAATCCAAACTTGGCCATCTTTAGGCAGGCTGATAATGGCGTGCTGGTACGTATGGCTCTATTTGCTTTGGTGTTGGATGTAGCCGATCAGGTAGATAAATATTCTAAGCCGGTAAATTGGTTTCATCGACGAAGCTAGATCGTTAACCATAAAAAAGGCCAGCTACTGCTCGCCTTTTTTATGGTGCTTACAGGTCATCAAAAACGAGCCTCATAGCGCAAGCCAAAGGCGAGCTCTCTCGATGTCACATCATCGGTCATAAACTGCGACTGATAATCGATAAACCCGGATAAGCCGTATTTAAATTGCGCGGCTAAGCCAATACCTAGGCTTAGGTAATTTCTATCGGGGATGTCCGAAATAATCAGCATGTCACGAGTAGGATTGTTGGCGTCGAATTTAAATGGGTCGTGCACAAAGCGTGCTCGCATGATGCCATTTTGGTTTTTAAACTCGCGATAATAAGTGCCGGTGACATTAGCAATTAACACGCCCCAATCGGTTAAAAATACCCGGGAACCGTGAAAGCCTAACCCTAGGGTGCTGGTAATATTATCTTGTCCGCTATACTCCAGCTCCAAGCCAGAGTCACCTCGCTCCGCATAACCATCGATACTGGTATCGCTATAGCTTAAGCTGCCGTTAGGGCCGAAGGTCCAGGGTCCGCTGTTGTAGTCCCAGCCAAAGTCCAAGGTGGCAAGTAGCTGTTCACCATTGGTATTTCCGCTACGACGTAAATCTACTAGGCCTGACATGTCTCGATATTTAATGTGCCGAGAGACATCGAAGTCGGAATCGGCATAAGTAACGCTGCTATCGATATAGTAATTTGCCGCATTGTAATAAGAGGTATAAGCCGAGTAGAAAGTACTGCTTCCTTCTAGCACTCCACCGTCGTTGGCGTAATCCAAATCACTATTAGAGTAGCCGACTGCGACACCGCCAATAAAGCTATCACTAAAGCGATAATCCATACCTGCGGTTATGCCTTCAATATCCAGCTTGAAACCGCTGTTGTTTTTCGTTGGGTCACGCTCACCGTATGAAATATTGCCGTTTACGAATAAGCCAAGACGAGAATTGGCAAATATTTCAGGTTCGGTCTCTTCATCACCACTTGCTGCCCCGCCTAGAATATCTTGGCCTAAGGAAACAAATTGACGACCATTAAGGCTGCCACCATCGAACTTTAATCGAATATCGCTAACATCAATTAACGCTTTGCCGCCGCGTCGCAACTGAGTAAAACGATTGCGTAAATTGGTGTGATGCATATTGGTAAAGCGAGCTGCAGTTATAATTATCGCTTCGGCTTCTTCACCAGCTATCTGATCTAGAGCGTCGACAATGTCCTCGTCGCTTAAATCTGGATCTCTTAGCTGCTCGCAGCGTTGCCGTAGATTCCCTTGTCCAGTCGTTAAGCTGTTTTGTTGCCCAAGCTCGGATAGGCGCGGGCATAAATCATCTAGAGCGCCAGCAACAGTACCCTGTTCGTTATTTAGACCAGGGGTATCTCCTAGCATTCGAGTGGCGTCAGGATTGAGTTCTTTTACTTCAGCAATAAAGTCGACTGCGGCACGTTTTCCATTGTTATCGGTAGCAATCACCCGTAGTGGGTGAGTTCCGATAGGAAGTTTTGCACTGGTGACCATTCCGTTAGCGATGTTTTGCCCATCCTTAATCCAGGTGACATCATCGATTGGGTTGTCGCTCACAATTTTACCGGTAGCATCAAGCACAACATCTACTAAGCCGTCGCCATCAAAGTCAGTGACACTGATATCGTCTTTACTTATTGCGGGTGCTCCGGCTTCGCTGACATTGGTAATGTTAAGGACAGCGTTTGCTAGCTTACCTAAAGCTGCAGTTCCGCTTGGGCTTGAAAGCTCTAATAGGACTTTTTCAGTATCTTCATTCAGGATGTCTGTGTTAACGGGGATATCGAATGTTTTATTACTAGTGTCGCCTGCGGCCCAGCTCAAACTCCCCGCCGCTGTACTGTAGTCCTCCCCAGAAGTAGCGCTATCATCGCTACTGCTATAATTAACACTCACCGCCCCGTTACTACCACCGCTGCGGGTAACGGTAATAGTCGCACTACCACCATCTTCGCTGACTTCATAGCTGGCGGCACTGAAGTTTAGCTCACCGCCAGGCTCAGCATCATTCTCCACAATGGTGATCACGAGTGCTGGGTCGAAATTAAAACTAGCCCCGCTACTTAAATTGCTTGCGTTGGCGCGGAAGGTTTCATCACCTTCAAACAAATTATCATCGATAATAGGAATGCTGACGGATTTATTGCTGCTGTCGCCCGCTGCCCAGCTCACCGTTGTGCTCGTGCTTGTATAGTCATCGGGGGCAATAGCCATGCCGTCGCTGCTAATGGCCGGTGAGCGTTTGAGAGCTCGGCTTTCAACTGTTGCAAAATCAAAGCTGATGGCATCGCTATCATCACCGTTTCGACTGAAAGTGATCAAAGCTCTCCCCGAATCTTCGCTAAAACTTCTTTGGCTGCTGGCGCTTATGCTAGGAGCAGCAGCGGTCTCTGGTGGGGCATCGTTATCGACAATGGTTACTGCTTGTGAGCTATTACTGTTGCTGAGTAGTAGGCCAACTTCTGATTCTAGAAAGATGTCAAAAATCTCGCCACCTTCGATTACCGTATCATCAAAGATATTGAAACTAACTTGAGCGCTGGTAGGGCTTAAGATGCTGTAACCTGTCCCGGCGACAAGGCCGGAGTTGTTAAAACTAATGATAACGGTTTTTTCTTCAAAGTCATCGCTGCTGGCTGCAGGGTTGCTTCCTGCTGCTGAAGTTATTTCAACGCTGGAGGTATCATCTGGAATCTTATCAATTTCTACTGTGGCGAGTATCGATCCTGCGGATTCGTTAACAGAGCTAAGCGCACTTACGCTAACAACAGGGGGGCCGTCATTATCTAAAATGCTAACATCTTGACTGTTGCTATTAGTGCTTATATCAATGCTGTTGGAATCGGTAAAAGAAATATTTAGCCTTTCTTCAGGTTCTTGTAGGCTGTCATCTACAATATCAAAAGGAACGCGTACGGTGGTGCTATTCACAATTTGATAGTCTGAACTGCTCACCGCGCCGCTTGAATTAAATTGCACGATGACGGACTTTTGCTCAAAATCATCTCCGCTCGCTGGGCTGCTGACGGCAGGGGCTGAGCTTATTACTAAATCAGCTGCATCACTTGGCAGGGCATTAATTGAAACGGTTGCCATTAAAGGGCCGTCTGCTTCGCCGATACTACTGGCAACATTTAATGATGCGATGGGGGTGGCGCTGCTGTCATCATCGATAATAAGAACATTGGCCGAGGTGTCGGAGCCATTGATGCCGGAAGATTGCTCGCTGACATCCATAAAGATCACCAGGTTTTCATTGGGTTCGGCTTCGCTATCGTTGGTGATGCCAAAGATGACATCAACGGCTGTTGAATTAACTATGTCGTAGTCTGGAGAGTCGATAGGACCGTTATCATCAAATTCTACAAAAACTTGTTTGTTTTCATAGTCTGCCAGGCTTACAGGGTTTGGACTTCCAGGGAAATTGGTAATATGAATAGTAGCGCTAGAGTCCGGAAGAAAGCTTAAGCTAACCCTGGCCAATAGGGGGCCGCCGGCTTCATTAATTGAGCTGGGAGCTGTTAAGGTGGCTGTAGGTGTTTCATCATCAATAATTCGAATAAATACGTTTGTCGAACCAGCAGCTACAGGTAGATTAAAGTTGTCAGTCGATGATACGGAAAGTCCAACACGGAAGTTTTCACGCCCCTCAGTTAATCCGTCATCATTAATAGGGATTTCAATTTGAATGGCTTGTGGGCTTATTGGTGTGGCGGTTGCTGAGCCAAGCATAGAGGGTAGACCGCTTGAGCTAAATACAATGGTGCCGCTGGTTTCAGTAAAGTCACTACCATCTGCGCTGCCGGTAGTGGTGCTAAAATCTACGGATGCCAAGCCAGCACTCACAGGGTGATCGAGGCTTACAGTTACTATCAGTGGACCATTGTCTTCGGCTACAGAATTGGCGACGCTAAGGCTGGCAGTAGGTGTTGGAGCGTTGACAGAAAAGTTTCTTGAAAAGGTGCATGTGCCAGAGCAATCGCTGGAACTGGAACCCACATTAAAATTGTAAGCACCTGCATCATCCAGTGTGATGCTTTCAAAACTAACCGTAATTTCTTCGCCAGTGAGAAGCTGCGTGCAGCTAAACTCTGACCCTGAAGAAAGCTCACTGCAGTCAGCCGTAGATGGCGAGATGTTGCTGCTCACGCTGCTGATATCCCAAGCATCATCAATCATAGTAAGTGGGCCATCGGTAATGATGCTTATGGGGATGCTACTTATGGTGGCGTTGCTTTTGTTCGCAGAGTTTCCTTTAGCTAAGCTGCTTCTACTCGTTTTTTTTAAAGTAGTAGTAGAGGTGCTGGTATTGGTGATGGTTAAGGAAAATGTTGCCGTATCGCCAACTTCAAATGGCCCCGGCGGATTTACGGCAACGTTACCTATCTGAAATTCTTGGGCAGAAACAAGCTGGCTAGAAAAGCCAATTACTATTAGCAAAAATAGTTGTAAGTACCCGAGGCTGGCAGCTAAAGCTGCACGAATGTAAGTGTTCATTTCAAAGCCCATGTCCATGGATTATTTAATAGCTGTGCTTGAGATAAATTCCTTTCTCATGTTTAACGTTAAAAGCAAAACCGGATTTTAACGATTACATTTTGTTACCAAGAAAAATAGAAAGAGGGTGAGAATTATGCTTGCGCCTAAGTTTGGCAAACACTACTAGTTTTGGTGGAGGTTGGCGTTTAAATCTCTTGCTTTGTTTGGATGGCTTGGCTCGTTAGTATCTAGGCGTCTCTTGGTGATTAAGCAATTAAAAATATTTTTGGAATTTGTGATGAGCTTTTGGTTTTTTTGACTCTTGCCAGTTTGTGGTTGAAGTTTAGCCGTGGACAAATAAAAAGGGCCTCCATAACAGGAGGCCCTTATAGTGTTTAAATTAATGACTTTAGTGTGAGCTGACTTGGCCTTTATGGGCTAAAATTTTGCTTCATAACGTAAGCCAAAGGCGAGCTCTCTAGACTTTATATCATCAGCCTTAAGTAATGACTGATAATCAATAAATCCAGATAGGCCATATTTGAACTGTGCTGCTAGGCCAAGGCCAAGGCTAAAGTAATTACGATCTGGAATGTCTGAAACAATTAGCATTTCTTGAGTAGGATTTGTGTTGTCAAATCTGAATGGATCATGCACGAAGCTCGCGCGAATAATACCGTTTTGGTTTTTAAACTCACGATAGTAATTGCCGTTTAGATTTGCGATAAGTACCCCCCAGTCCATCAAGAAAACACGAGAGCCATGAAAGCCTAAACCCAGCGTGCCGGTAACATTATCTTGCCCGCTATACTGAAGCTCTAAGCCTGAGTCGCCTTGCTCTGCATAGCCATCGATACTGGTGTCGCTATAACTGAAGCTACCGTTAGGGCCGAATGTCCATGGGCCGTTGTTATAATCCCAGCCGAAATCCAAAGTAGCCAGCAACTGTTCGCCGTTGGTGCTTCCCCCGCGACGTAAATCGACCAAACCAGACATGTCCCGATACTTGATGTGGCGGGTGACGTCAAAATCGGAGTCGGCATAGGTGATGCTGCTATCGATATAGTAATTATTATCGCTATAGTAAGAGGTATACGCTGAATAGAAGGTGCTGCTGCCTTCCAAAATACCACCATCGTTAGCGTAGTCGAGATCACTGCTTGAGTAGCCGATTGCAATGCCGCCAATAAACTTATCGGTAAAGCGGTAATCCATACCTGCGGTAATACCCTCAATATCTAGCTTAAAGCCGCTGTTGTTTTTAGTAGGGTCTCGTTCGCCATACGAGATATTGCCGTTCATGAATAGCCCTAGGCGCGAGTCGCTATAAATTTCAGGCTCAGCTTCGTCGCCACTAGCAGCACCACCGCCAATTAAGTTGCGCCCTACGGCGGCAAACATATTTCCGCTTAAGCTACCGCCATCAAGGCGCATATTCAATCCACTTACATCAATCAATGTCTTGCCGCCACGACGTAGTTGAGTAAAGCGGTTGCGTAGGTTGGTTTGATGCATATTAGTAAAGCGTGCCGCTGTGATAATGATGGCTTCTGCCTCTTCGCCTGCTATTTGATCCAATGCATCTACAATTTCAGCATCATCAAGATCCGGATCACGCAACTGCTCACAACGATTACGCAGATTGCTTTGCCCAGTTGTTAAACCATTTTGCTGGCCAAGCTCAGATAAGCGCGGACAAAGATCGTCAAGTGCACCAGCCACTGTGCCTTGTTCGGTATTAAGGCCTGAAGTGTCGCTCAACATGCGAGTTGTTTCTGGATCCAACTCTTTAACTTCGGCAATAAAGTCCACCGCTGCCATCTTGCCGTTGCTATCAATAGCGACAACTCGCAATGGGTGGGTACCAATAGGAAGTTTGGCAGAGGTTGTCATGCCTGTCGCGATGGTATCGCCATCTTTAATCCAATTTACATCACTGATCGGGTCATCGCTGACAATTTTGCCTGTGGCGTCCAGTACAACTTCTACAAGGCCGTCGCCATCAAAATCCGTAACACTAATATCTTCCTTGCTGATTTCAGGGGCGCCTGGCTCGTTGATATTCAGAATATTTAGCACGGCATTTGCTTGACTGCCTAGGGTGGCCGAGCCAGCAGGGCTACTCAATGTCAGCAGTACTTTTTCGGTGGGCTCATTCAAAATGTCCGTGTTGATAGCAACGCTAAAGGTTTTATCAGTGGTATCGCCACTTGCCCAGTTTAAGGTTCCAGCGCTGGAGCTATAGTCACTAGAAGCGCTGGCGCTGTCGTCGCTAGTGGCGTAGTTAACACTGACGTCGCCGTTGCTTCCCCCGGTACGGCGTACTGTAATCGTAGCTGAACCGGCATCTTCATTTACATCATAACTTGCGGCGCTAAAATTAAACTCGCCTCCAGGCTCGACATCATCTTCTACAATGGTGAGCACCATTGCCGGGTCAAAATTAAAGCTTGCTGAGCCTGTTAGATTACTTGCTAGGGCTTGGAAGGTTTCATCGCCTTCAAATAGGCTGTCATTAATAATTGGAATACTAACCGTTTTGTTGCCTGCCTCTCCAGCTGCCCAGCTAACAGTGGTGCTGGTGCTGGTATAGTCTGCACCGGCAGTGGCAATGCCGCTGCTAGTGGCCGCTGATTTTATAATTGGGCTGGCATCAATTGTGGCAAAGTCGAAACTCAGGGCGCCTGTGGTACTTCCTGTACGAGTAAAGGTAATACTCGCTTGGCCTGAGTTCTCTGCAAAGCTTCTTTGGCTGCTGGCATTAATTTGCGGCGGTGTTGCAACAGCATCGTTATCTATGATGCTAATATTTTGAAAGCCGTCGGTGCTGCTAATTGTTAAGTCTGAAGCTTGGCTAAGAAAGATATCGAAGTTTTCGTTACCTTCCACGTCGCTATCATCTGTTATGCCAAAGTTTAGCTGTACTGTAGTTGAGTTAATAAACGTGTAATCGCTTGTATTTACGCCGTCAAAAAGAATTGTTACGGTTTTTTGTTCAAAGTCATCGCCACTGGCCGCTGGCGTAGTACCTGGAGCGGAGATTAAGTCGACACTTGCGGTGCTGCCCGGTGTTTGGTCGACACTAACAGTGGCAACTAATGGGCCGTCACCCTCTCCAATGCTATTGTTTGCTATAACGCTTACCTCTGGAAAAGAAGGGCCACTGTCATCATCGATGATCTGTAGTTCAAAGCGAGGTTGGCTTGGGGTAAAGGCACCGGTGATATTTGCAATATCGCCTGCCACAATATAAATAGACTCGTCTCCCTCAGCTAGAGTATCGCCAATGATATCGATGGACACGGATTGAGTTAGTGAGCTGCTGCCGGAATTCCAAGTAAAGAACGGTGGAGTGCTTTGAAAGTTGTAGTCAGCACCTTGTGATGCAACCGGGTTACTGGCGAAAGCGGTGTTTGTGGCAACTACTTCATAAGTACTCTCTAGTATGGTAGATCCAGCTGGAAGCGTATCCAGAGTAAAATCTAGCGTCACAGTAGTATTGCCGGAGTCACCTTCGGCCACTGAGTTACCACCACCGGAAAGGGAGATAGTCAATGTTGGTGTGAAGATATCGAAGCTTACGTTACGCGAGCATACGGCCGCTGGTGTACCTGAACCTGCAATACAATCCGTAGAGCCAAGAGCAACCGTAGTTGTGTAATTATCTGCTGAAGTAATTTCTGGAGAAATAAAAGAAAAGCTCGCCGTAGTGGATATCGGCATTGTGCAGGTAAATTCGTTGGTGGTTCCGGTAGGGGTACAAGGTGAACTATCAGGCGTCCAGTTAACTCCAGAGCCACCGGTGGTAGCCAATGAAACTGTTATGTTGCCACCGGCGGGAGTAGAGCCTGTCACATCCTCAATATTAACGTCTAGGCCAAGCGTAGAACCAATAACGCTGCTTGGCTGCGATACGTTAGTTGAGGCTGAAACGCTAAATGGGCTGGCGCTGGCGCTATGGCAAAATAGGCTGCTGCCCATCACGGCTGTAAGTAAATAGAGTCCTTTTTGTATCTTTGTTAGAGGGCACATAATCCTTTCCCGGCGAATGACGTTATTTATTTGGCTACCTTAGTTCGAAAAATGATGGGTATCGATTACACATTGTTACCCAAATACTTGCTTCTATTTCAAGCTCATTGCGGTTGCGTCTAAATTATCTCTTTTGAGCTGGCAGGCGGGCACTACTAGTTTTAGTAGTTTGGCGCGTAAAGTTTCTTGCCACGGTGTTGAGTAGTGAATTTTGATGCTCGAAGAGAGTGAAGGCGGCCGTTGGGCGTCGTTTAATGGCATGATTGAAGGGGGCTTGCTTTAAGGTGTAACTGTAAGTTGTTTGCCAAAAGGCTAGCTGTGGTAATTCAAGAGTGCCTTAAATACTATAGCTAGCGCTAAGTGTCTTGCAGCTATTCGGGATTTCGTGGTTGCTTAACGGGGTTTTAAGAAACCTCGATGGGTTTATAATTTAAAGCGATTTACACAATTTGTAATGCGCTGTGACACTTTACTAACATCGCCACTTGCTTTGCGCACTCGCTCCGCACTTTCATTGGTTGCCAAATACTGCTTGCGAATAAATTGAACATTCTGGTCGACTTCAGTGCTAGTGCTAGATTGTTGTTCTGTTGCAGTTGCAACTTGGCAATTAAGCCTATTGAGTTGCTCCATTTGTTGAGTGATATTGCCAATGCCCTCTAGTGTTTCTTGCAGGCTAACGTCAGTGCTCTGGGCTCTTTGCATGCTGCCACTAATTGCGGATGCTGAACCGCGACTGCCGGCTTGAATCTTCTCAATATTTTCTTGAATTTGTCCGGTTGATTGTTGGGTCTTGAGAGCAAGTGAGCGCACCTCTTCGGCGACGACGGAAAACCCTCTCCCAGCCTCTCCAGCGCGAGCCGCTTCGATAGCAGCATTCAAAGCTAATAGATTTGTTTGCTCTGAGATACCCTCAATAACATCTAATATACTGCCTATTTCCTCACTGTCCTTTGCTAGCTTTTGTATGATGGTATTGGTTGTACTTAAGTCGTGACTGAGTTTTTCCATTTCTTCGCGAACATTATTAATCGATTGATTGCCAAGCTTGGCGTGCTGTGACGCGCTTTTGGATTGCTCCGCCGCGTTTGCACAATTAAGTGCAACTTCTTTTACCGTATTACCCATCTCACTCATGGCCATAGAGGCCATTTCAGCTTGACGTACTCCTTCGTTAACCTGTTTAGTAACATTATTGGACTCGCCGTCTAAACTGGCTACTGCATTATTCAATGAGAGATCGGCGATCCTCACTTCTTCAACTAGGTTTCGAATGTGGTCTACCGTGGTGTTGAAGGACTCAGCTAACGAGCCCAATTCGTCTTTAGCATAAACCTGTGCTTTTACGCTGAGATCAGAGTCTCTGATTAGGGTGTTCATTGAACTGTTGATAGAGTTAAGCTGCTTGGTAATCAATTTAAGAAAAAACCAACTAAGAAAAACTGAAGCCAAAGATGAGATTATTGATAGAGCGATTAAATTCCAAAAAGTATTCCAGGCGTTTTTGGCATTCGTTTCTGTTAAGCGATTAAAGCTAGACTCTAGTGATAGTTCGATTTCCCTTAGCAAGTTTATACGTTTGCTTGAATCGGAAAACCAATCCCCTGCTGCTATTGAGAATTCGCTATTTTTACTCCATGCTATTTTACGTACCTGCTCAATTTGAATGCTTATGGTACTGCTAAGTGCTTGCTTGATTCTTTCTGAGTCGCTATTGCTCGCGTATTGCTGAGCTAGCTCAAAAAAATTGCTTTGTAATACAGCTAAGGAGATATATTTATTCTTGAGGTCGTTTGTGGCGTAATCTTAGGAGAAGGCGCGACTGATCAAGGCCCTTTCCAATCCGGCAAGTTCCTTGGCTTTTAGCAAGTAAACATAAGCTGAAGCAGATTTAGATACTTGGCTATCATCAGCGTCCTTAACAATAAATGAGGTGATAGCCAGTAGGTTACGATTCTTCTGCGTGTATCGCTCAACTGCGGTCGACACATTTATTTGTAGTGCATCGATTTCCTGGCGTAGCTTATCTATCCCTGCCAGTGAGCTATCAAGGTCTTTTAATATACTTTCAAGAACCGGTGTGTAGGCTTTGTAATTAGATAAGCTTTGGCGTAGTGCTTGCAGGCTTTTCTCGCTATTAGCTCGTTGTTGGGTAAGTTCATTGGCAAAACTCTCGCCTTCGCTGCTTAGAAAAATGGCGGAAGCTCCGCGCTCTTTTTGTAATTCATGAACCAATGCGTTGGCATGTAGGGAGACTTGACTGAGTTTTAGATAGGCTTCCATTTTTACTGCGCGGCTATGATTGTCAGTGATACTTGTCGCCATAAAATACAGCGCTAAGAGTAGCGGTGGCACAGCCATTAGTAAGAGCTTGAGAATAATAGGAAAACGTAAAAAAGCCTGCATAGGTCCCTCCGAGGCAAATTGAAAAACACCCTGTTAGGAGGTTTATCGGCTGTTTAGACAACTATATTAGCTTAGGTTGCTTGACCTAGATCAGCGCTTGCCATTCTTTTTAAACCACGTGGTCATATCTAAAAAATGGGCAACTTAGACGAACGGCAAGTACTTGTCCCAGAAACTGCTAGAGTGAATATATAAGCATTTCAAAATCGCAGTAGAGTCTGATGTGTACTGGAGTATTGCTCAAGAGTGCGCTTTTAGTGGCCTATGCACAATTGAAGTGCGTGAAAATTACACAGATAACCTAAAGTTATGGTGGGTTTAAGCGATAACTTAATATCACGTTTTTATAATATGGGTGTTCAACAATGTTTGGATTTGGTTCTGCAGAGTTAGAAAGAGAAAATAGCCAGCTCAAGGAAGAGCTGCGGGCCTGCAATTCTGTGCTGGGAATGCTGGATCAATCTATGGCAGTGATCGAGTTTGATCCTGCCGGTAATGTATTGAAGGCTAACGATAATTTTTTAAAAACAACGGGCTACTCGATTAGTGACGTTTTGGGTAAACATCATCGTATGTTTTGCGCGCCAGACTACGCCCAGAGTGAAGAGTATCGTCAGTTTTGGGAAGAGCTTCGCAGTGGCCAGCTGGTTTCGGGGCGCTTTGATCGAGTGAATAAGGAAGGCGAGGTGGTCTGGCTAGAGGCGACTTACAATCCTATTCGAGGCCATAACGGCCAGGTGGAAAGGGTGGTGAAATTCGCTGCCGATATTACCGCCCGGGTTATGGAGCAGCAATCTATTAAAGCAAAGGTGGATGCTCTTAGCCGATCTTCTGCCATTATCGAATTTGAACCTGATGGCACTATCATTGATTGTAATGAAAACTTTCTAAGTACCGTGGGCTACAGCAAAGAGCAGATTGTTGGAAAGCATCACAGTATGTTCTGCGACGCTGAGCTAGTTGCCAGTGACGAATATAAACAGATGTGGCAGCAGCTAAATAATGGTCAGTTTGCCGCGGGGCAATTCAAGCGTGTCGATGCCAGTGGTCGCGTGCTGTGGCTAGAGGCTTCTTATAATCCTGTTTACGATACTAAGGGGCGCTTGTTTCGTGTGGTGAAGTTTGCTTCTGATATTACCAAGCAGACTGAAATGGCCCATCGAACCGAAGAGAGTGCTTCAATTGCCAGAAAAATCTCTGGTGAAACTTTAGATATCGCCAAGCAAGGTGGCGCGGTTATCGAAAACGCTGCCCAAGAAATGAATAATATTGCTGGCTCGGTGAAGCAATCCTCTGAACATATCGAAAGCTTAAACGCTCGCTCTACACAAATTAACTCAATTATTAGCACCATCCAGGAGATTGCGGATCAAACCAACTTGTTGGCATTGAACGCGGCTATTGAGGCGGCTCGAGCTGGTGAGCAAGGCAGAGGCTTTGCCGTGGTGGCTGATGAAGTAAGGCAGTTGGCCGCGAGAACCTCGCAATCTACTTCTGAGATATCAACAATGATTCACTCTATCCAAGAAGATACTTCTTCGGCATCGACCAGCATGGGTAAAACCCTTGAGCAGGCATTGCACGGTGTCGAGTTGGCCCAAGAGACAGGTGAGGTTATTGATAAGATTCAAACCGCGTCTAGTGAAGTGGTAAGCGCGATAGATTCATACTCGCAGGCTGTGCGTTAATTCCAGCTCATCTCGAAGGCAGGTTCTCTGCCTTCGAGTGATTAATCTTTTCTCTTATTTTTCCCTTTGTGGTTCACTTGAGCAAAAAGATTTCTTGTTTATCTTGCACGATTCTCTTCTAAGCAACTCTCTACTAAGTAACTCTCTACTATTTACAAATACCTATCTGGCGCACCTTTCTTATCGCACTGCGCATAATTCGGCATGGTTTGATAGCTTGGCTTAATAACAGCAATGCCTTTTGGGTTTTCTTTTCACCTTGCGGTATTTCAATTGTGAGGGGCATCGGTTTCGCTGGGGTCGCCGTTATGTTTGGCAAGTGCTCAATAAAACGAGAGTCTTTGCAGCAGTATTTGCAAATCTAACAAAACCCTTTGCAGCCTCTGTGGGTGGCGCACTGGTTTGTACTGTTTGCCGCTAGTATCCGTATCAAGGTAGCGCGATATCGATGTAAAGGTACGGCTCTTTGTTTTGCGAAGTATAAGTTTTGTCGCCCCGTTGTTGGCACATGGCGATACTCCAAGCTGAATGCCCTTAAGAATAGTCCCGCAGCAGTTGGCGGAGACTCCGATGGGCACAGGGCTCTTGGTGGACTTTATGGCCCTGATTGTCATCGTGAGTTGATATTGGGCCTTTGATTAGGCTAAACGGGTCAACAGCGACATTAAATCGATGCTTTGGGAGGCCTAGTGGCCCTCTTTCCGACTTCTTAGTGGTCTTTGCTTTAATGGGACAGTGCTCCGCTTATATTCATTGGGTTTCCTATAAAACTTAGTGCTAGAGGATCTTCTAATACTAAGGTTTATATGCAAGCGCACGTTTGGTCTACTCGGCAGATGGACGGCTTACTACTTTGTGGTGTGGGTCACATTTTCAATATAAAATGAAGGTTGCTATAGCAATAAATGATTGTTAAGCCATTTTGTTACCAAATTGCCGTGTTGTTGCAAAATGCCGACCAGTTTTAGAGGGAATTGCAGTGACTAATATTGCATCTAAAGATATTCAAAACTTGCCAGTAAGTGATCAGAAGGGGATTGTTTTTGCTGTAAAGGGCAAGGCTGTAGATCAAAATGGCCGTATTGTCTCTGTAGGTGAAAGCATCACCAAAGGGCAGGTTCTGCATACTGGCCCTGAATCAGCGGTATTGGTGAAGTTTGCTGGCGGCGTTCTGGTACTGGGACATGAGCAAGAGATTGATATCGACCAGCGTTTGCTGGATCTGATCAAGAAGAACAAAGTTGAAGACGCTGTCGATGAAGGTGTGAACTTTGACCGACTAGAGCAGGCCCTAGAAGAAGGGTTGAACTTGGAGGAGCTACTGCCCGCGACGGCGGCGGGTACGGCCCCTACCTCTTCAGGGACTGGTAGTTCGGCGGGCGCCGGCGTGCGTTTTGTATTAACTGGCGCTGAAACTATCCCCTTGGCGGGCTTTGAAACTAATGCTCCAGATAGTGTGTTCACAGACCCAAGCGATCAATCTGAGGCTTTCGACTCTGAACCAGAGGCTACTGATGATGTAGATTCGGTGACCAGTCTTGGAGTGGCCACTGGTAATGTAGTAACGGGTATTGATGCTGCAAATGGCGACAGCAATACGGACGATGGCAACGCTGATGATGGCGGCCTTAACGGTTTTGCTGCCTCGATTGTTGTTGGGGTCAGTGTAACTGCTGGTGTCGTGGTCAGCGATGGCAGCAATGTAGGCCAAGCTTTTAGCTCTGATAAAGGTACCTTGATCTTAAACGCTGACGGCTCCTATCAATATACTCCTTTTAGAGAGTCCATAGGTCAAGATGTATTCAGCTACACGGTAAGTGATGCGGATGGTGATCTATCCACTGCGAGCCTCACGATTAATATAGATGCAATCCCAAGTTTAGACATTGCTCCTCCGGGCCCTGATGGTTCAGGTGTGGATCAAAATACGGTCAGCGAAGCCGGTTTACTCAATGGCACCTCGGCAGGAGATAATTCAAATATCACAGAAGGTGAGATTCGATATTTCGCCGGTGATGGTGTTGCCACAGTGCAAATTGGCGGTGCCAATATTATCGTCAATGGCGAACTGCAAGTATCTGAAGTACAGGGGCAGTTTGGACGACTAATAATTACATCGGTAGATGCCAATAGCATTAACTACCGCTACGAGCTTGATCAGGCCGCAGACCATAGTCAAGGAGCGGTGCAAGAAAGCTTTTCTGTATTGATCAGTGATAATGATGGAAATGCAGCTGACGATATTAGCTCCACTTTAAATATTGGGATTCTTGATGACGCCCCGATAGCACAAGACCAGAATGATGCTGTCGACGTCAGCTTACAAGCTACAGGCAATGTAATCACAGCCCAAGATGTGGCAGCGGGTGACGCAAACAATACTGATGGCGTGGCTGATCAACTGGGTGCAGATGGTGCTGGAGCCGCTGTTGTAGTCGGTGTGGTTAGTGGCGACAGCGCAGAACAAAGCAATACCGGAGTGGGGCAAACAATCGTTTCTGAAAAGGGAACCCTGGTCTTAAATGCTGATGGCAGTTACCAATACACCGCCAATCCAGGTGCGTTTGGAGAGGATATATTCTCTTACACAATGCAAGACGCGGATGGATCAAGTGATGTGGCGACGCTGATCATCAATGTAGATGCGGCCAATATTCTGGCCGATAGCGATGAAACCGCAACCCTCTTGTCTGGTGAAACCACATCAGGAAATGTCTTAGCCAATACAGATAATCCGGATGGCCCGGAACCTGCGGTAGTGACCAGCTTTACCTTTAATGGTACGCAATACCAAGCTGGTGAGTCGGTTACTGTTGCTGGCTTGGGCTCGTTCACTATTGGCGCTGACGGGAGCTACAGCTTCGGCGCCAGTTCCGGTTTTGCCGGTACAGTACCGGCCGTTCAATACATCGTCAGTGATGGTATTAACGAAGTCACATCTTCTTTAAATATCACTGTAATTGCGCCCAATATTCTAAGTGATGGTAATGAAGTTGTGACGGTACCTGAAGACACTGTGGGTACTGGAAATATTTTGGCGAATGTTGTCAACCCTGACGGGCCTTCCGAGAATTTGGTGAGCTTTACAGTTGATGGCAGCAACTATACCCCTGGCCAAACCGCCACGATAACTGGCGTTGGTAGTTTATTTATTGATATTGATGGCTCCTATACCTTTACCCCTGAGCTGAACTACAACGGCCCTGTTCCTGTAGTCAGTTACACCGTAACGGACGGGGTGGATACGGTATCCTCTACCTTATCGATCTCCGTCGGTGCGGTGAATGACTTAAGTGATGGCGACGAAACTTTCTCTACACCTGAAGATACGCCCCTATCAGATAACGTCCTTACTAATAGCACGAACCCAGATGGCCCTGGGCCAACTGAAGTCACGGGCTTTACGGTTGGTGGTACAAACTATGTGGCCGGTGATACCGCTACTATTGTTGATGGTGGGGTAACAGTAGGGCAGCTTACGCTTAATAGTGATGGCAGCTTTACCTTTAATCCTGCTAACAACTATGCGGGTCCTGTTCCGGCTGTGAACTACACAGTGGGTGATGGTGCATCATCAGTCACCTCAACTTTGAATTTAAGTGTGGGAGCGGTAAACGATTTAACTGATGGTGATGAAAACGTCACTACCAATGAAGACACTCCTATCAGTGGTAATGTTTTAGATAATAGCAGCAACCCGGACGGGCCAAGTCCCGCCACAGTTAGCGGGTTTAGCATTGGGGGTACAAACTACGCAGTGGGTACGACAGTTCCTGTAACTCAGGCTGGCGTAGCTATTGGTGACTTCACTTTAAACAGTGACGGAAGTTATACATTTAGCCCTGCACCAAACTATAACGGCGCAGGCCCCACGGTGGATTATCAAGTTACTGATGGGGCTGCGATAGTTAATTCTCAGCTACAAATAACGATCAACCCTGTAGATGATGGTGACCCAAGTGTTACTATTTCTGACAACAATGGTGCAGCTACTGGTGATGAAAGTGTGGCTGAAAACTCGAGTATTACCGCCAATACTTTCACTATCAGTGCTCCAGATGGTTTGGCAAACTTCACCATTGCTGGGCAGCTTGTTAGCGCTACGGCCTTAGCGAATGCCTCGCTTAGCAACATAACTGTTGCTGGTAGCGAAGGCACGTTGACCATAACCAATTACGATCCTTCTAGCGGCTTAGTGACCTACAATTACGACCCAAGCGGAACGGCTAAAGACCACGCTGGTGGAGAAATTACCGATGCTTTTGCGGTTACCATTGAAGACCTAGCAGGTAGCACGGCTTCAGGCGTATTAGATATTTTGGTTACAGACACAGCGCCTGTAGCTAATGCGGATGCAGATTCAACTGATGCTGTTACAAACGCAACAGGTAATGTTCGCACCGATGTTGGTGGTGCCGATATAGATGGCGCTGATGCCGCCGCCATTACCGGTGTAGTTGCTGGCATACAAGCGGGTGATATCTCCGGCGGTGTTAATACGGCTATTGCAGGTTCGCTGGGTTCGCTAACCCTTCAAGCTGATGGTTCTTACACTTACACTCCTGGCGCAGGTGCCGCTGCATTGGCTGAAGGCGCTACGGCGACAGATACATTTAGCTACACCTTAAAAGATAGCGACGGAAGTTTCTCGACTACCACTGTAATCGTAACTGTTACTGGCACAAGTGATGGCTCGCCAACTGTCACCATTGATGACAATAATGCTGGTGCAACCGGTGACGAA
>NZ_CANMYE010000011.1 GCF_947502065.1 uncultured Pseudoteredinibacter sp. | reverse complement strand
CGCTTTTTGCCTATTGTTACTAACAAAATTCCTATTTTGTTAGCAGCGTCGCCCGCCCTAGGCTGGCGCAGTTGTGTAAAACTGCTTGCCTAAAGCGGGCTCGCACAAGTGTTGACGCTTAGGCGCCATCGCTTGTGGCGCACTCCTGTGCGCTTTTTGCCTATTGTTACTAACAAAATTCCTATTTTGTTAGTAACGTCGCCCGCTCTAGGCTGGCGCAGTTGTGTGATACTGCTTGCCTAAAGCGGGCTCGCACAAGTGTTGACGCTTAGGTGCCATCACTTGTGGCGCACTCCTGTGCGCTTTTTGCCTATTGTTGCTTTGGGGTGGTTACTGACCAGAATCTAGCTTGGGGCAGTGATTCTTGTATTTGTGGTTTTCACGAGTAGGGACATCTAAGCTGAAGAGTGAGGTTATTTAGTTACGCATACTTTGTTATACCAATAGAAGTGTCATAAACTGCTAAGCCTAAGGATTAGGCAATAACGAGAATAATAATGGTAATACAGCAAGCTTCTACTTTTCGTCTCTCTCTTTTACTAACAGTATTAGCTTTGGCGGCATGTTCTGAAACTCAACCCTATATAACAGACTGTAACTCCGTCGGTGATCTTAAGGTGTTCTGTGGTTTTCAAAACCCTGAAGATCTGGAGCCTTTAGGGGATGGTCAAACCTTGGTGGTTAGTCAGATGGGGGTGGTGGGGGAGCATACGCCGGGCTCTTTGGCTTTTTTTGATGTGAAAGCAAAACATTTAAAAATCTTCCCTGATTTTACCGAGGCCGATTCGGAGCATTGGGGGCAGCCAGACTGTAAACCGCCGGGTGAGTTATTTTCACCCCATGGTATCCATCTAAGCAAAGTTGACGAAAACACTCAGCGCTTATTAGTGGTCAATCATGGCGGTCGAGAAGCTGTTGAATCTTTTCTAATTCGTCGTGCCAATGAAAGTTATCAGATTAGTTGGCAGGGTTGTGTGGAGATGCCGGACAACAGCTACATCAATGATGTAGTCGCGGGCCCTGACGGCAGTTTTTTTAGTACCCATATGTTTGCTCGCGAAGGTTTTTCTTTGGGGGTGATTAACTGGCCGCAGTTGCAAGGCTTGTTGGGTTTTAAAACCGGCTGGGTATGGCACTGGAAGCCGGACAATGGTGGCAGTTTTTCTAAGCTGAGTAATTTTCGCGGTGCTTATTTAAATGGCATTCAAACAGACCCTGAATATAAATACCTTTATGTTAGCGGTTGGTCTGATAATCAAGTTCATAAAGTGGATTGGCGCAGTGGTGAATTGTTGGCCAGTGTCGATACCTCGCATCCAGATAATATTCAGTGGTCGGGCGATGGTCGTTTATTAGTGGCTTCGCAAACGTTTGACTTGGCCGGCGCTCAGCAGTGTATGGAAACTCGTGTAGGTTCTTGCCCCGGGCCCTTTGAGATTATCGCCCTTGATCCAGAATCGATGCACAAACAAGTCTTATTGAGGCAAGCAGGCCCGCCAATGGGAGCAGGTACGGTTGCTCAGGTAATGGGAGATTTTATGTACATTGGTAGCTTTGCTGGCGACCGACTGTTGCGCACCCCGTGGCCGCCAGTAGCAGAATCCCAGCAGGGCAATTAGCGTTTAGTCTAATAGCTCTAAACCGCAGCTGCCCACATAATGTCCAGGTGAAGCTTAAATATGAGCGGGTGATGTATGAAGAATCAATGGGTGGCCTACCTGGCTGGCGCAATATTGCTGTTTGGTGCGGGTTTCTGGGCCTCTATTTTGCCCTTGGATTATAAGGGCGTGGTACTGCTAATGGGGGTACCTAGTCTATTTGCGGGCTATTATTTTGCGCGCTTCCCAATGCCTTATATATGGGGCGCGCTACTTGGTATTGCCTTGTATATGGGCTTGGAATATGTAATTTACGGGCCGATTTATAAGGTGTCTGGGCCGATATATGGTGCAGCTTATATTTTGGCGATCGCCTGTTGTTTAACGGGGGTGTGGATACACAATTGGAAGCTAAGCCGCTCTAGCCAAGGTTTGGCATAAGCGGCCTATGTTTTGCTCGGCAGGCCTTCTTTAATTAAAAGAGGGTGTCGATCTTACTGTACCTTTGCAAGCTGACGCTTTTGTTCTTGAAGATTATTAGCTTTTTTTGGGTAGTATTTGCTGCCATCTGCTTCGGCTAACTGTAGTTGGCGTTTCTTTTGTTTTTCCGCTTTTGCTGTCCAAACTTTCCACTCAGATTCCGTCATGCATTTGCGAGAAGGTTTCTGGTGAATAGAGCTGCTCGCTTTTTTGCAGATGGCTTCTTCACTTCCTTTTACTTCACCAGCAAAGCTTGTGGCACTCAAGCCTAGGGCTAAAATGGCAGTCGTCACTAAAGTCGCTTTTTTCATAGTAGATCCTTTCTATTTTTTTGCTTTGAAGATCGCTGCGAAGGGAGTGCTTATGATTAAAACATTCCCTTGTATTTAACGTCTCGATCGCCATTGGCTTCAGCCTGAAGCCTTCTTGCAATGGCAGGTTTTTATAAGCTCGATTTAAGGCTATGGGGAAATGTTTGATCTGTCAAACTTGAAAAGCCTTAATGGTTAACAGGGTGGAAATTATGGGCGCTTAAATCAACTGCTGGACTAAAAGTCGAAATCTGAGCAGAGCTTGCTACTTTTGGTTTGGTAAAAAATAAAAAGGCGAAGTAAATACTTCGCCTTTTTGGGGGGGGGAGCTAAGAGGTTCTTAGCTAATCAAGCGCAGTGTAAACGGATACTCAAAGTACTCGCCGCTACTGGCTTTAACGCCGCCGACAATGGACATCACAAACCAGAAGATGCCAACAATAAAGGCGGTGATTACGCCGATAAATATCACCATTAAGATGATGCTGACAAACATTGCGATGGCAATTGTGATTTGAAAGTTCAGCACTTCCTTACCATGGTAGTTTACGTATTCGGATTCATCACGCTTGATTAACCAAACAATCAAAGGGCCGATTACGCTGAAGAATGGAATGATAAAGCCACTCATGGTTGCTAGGTGGCAGAACATTGCCCAGTTACGTTCTTCTTGGCTTGGTGCAGCAGGCTCATAGCTTTGCTTTGGCGCTTCTTGCTGCTGTTCACTTTGGCCTTGGTTTTGGCTAGTTTGCTCATTAGAGCTCGCTTCGGCCTTTGTGTTCTCAGCACTGTCACTACTTGCAGTGCTCTCAGTGGTTTCAATAACCTCGCCCTGAACTTCTTTCTCTTCGGTCATGGTTTACTCCAAGTCTCTATAGTGTTGCATTTAGCCGATCTGGATTCGCTATCGGTTGTCCCTGTTTAGCTTACCTTTTTGGCTTCTTGCTGGTTTAGACGAGGAAAGTAGCAAGCGTTCCTCGCTTATTGTTATATACGGCTTCCAATGCTGTGAATTTATACCGTGTTTTGTGCCTCGCGGCTAGTCGCCAGCCCTTGTTAATACTGGGCTGGCGAGCATGAAGGGGCGCTGAACTTAAGTTTTGTAAAGGCTTTATTTAAGGCCTACTTTTTGTTCTTCATGGCCTGCTGTAGCAATGCGCCCATGGAGCCCATGCCGCCCCCTTGCTTCTGCTGGCCACTGCCTTTGCCACCACTAAAAGAGCGTTGCTGCTGGCTGCGATCTGGGCGGCCGTCACCCTTGCCACGACGTTGCTGTCCAGCTGGGCCAGATTCTTTCTCTCCTGGGGTGTCGTCAAGGCGCATCGATAGACCAATGCGTTTGCGGGGTACATCTACCTCCATCACCTTCACCTTTACGATATCGCCGGCTTTAACCACCTCGCGAGGGTCTTTAACAAAGGTGTTGGATAGCGCAGAGATATGCACCAAGCCATCCTGGTGCACGCCAACATCTACAAAGGCACCAAAGTTGGTGACGTTGGTGACGGTGCCTTCCAGAATCATGCCGGGTACTAAGTCTTTAATCTGTTCTACGCCATCTTGGAATTGAGCCGTTTTAAACTCAGGGCGAGGGTCGCGGCCGGGTTTATCCAATTCGCTGATAATATCGGTTACGGTGGGCAAGCCAAATGCTTCCGAGGTATAGTCGGCGGCTTTTAGCGCTCTTAAAAAGCCAGAATCGCCCATTAAGTTATGGATAGGGCGGTTGTTCTTCTCGGCAATCGCTTCGACCACTGAGTAGGACTCAGGGTGCACAGCGGAAGCGTCTAGAGGGTTGTCACCACCGGCCACCCGCAAGAAACCTGCGGCCTGTTCAAAGGTTTTGGCACCAAAGCGGCTAACTTTCTTCAGGTCTTCACGGCTCTTAAATGCACCGTTCTGGTCGCGAAAATCGACGATATTGTTAGCAATGCTACTGTTAAGGCCAGAAACTGCGGCTAAAAGCTTGGCGGAGGCAGTGTTCACTTCAACGCCGACGGCGTTTACACAGTCTTCTACTGCTGCATCTAGTGAGCGAGCCAATTGAGCTTGGGAAACATCATGCTGATACTGGCCCACACCAATGGATTTGGGTTCGATCTTAACCAGCTCGGCCAGCGGATCTTGCAGGCGACGAGCAATAGAGATGGCGCCACGTATGGTTACATCTAAATCTGGGAATTCTTTGGCAGCCACTTCCGATGCGGAATATACCGAGGCGCCAGCCTCATTAACCATGACTTTTTGTGCTTTGATGTCTTTGTGGGCTTTCAGTACATCACCAACAAACTTATCGGTCTCGCGGGAAGCTGTGCCGTTACCGATCGCAATCAGGCCAACATCGTGCTTTTTACAAAGCGCTACGATCACCGCTTCTGCTTCGCGGATCTTGTTCTGTGGTGGGGTTGGGAAAATGGCACCGTGATCAACAACTTTACCGGTGGCATCGACTACCGCTACTTTTACACCGGTACGCAGGCCAGGGTCCAAGCCAATTGTGGCTTTTTGGCCAGCAGGGGCAGCCAACAGCAGATCTTTAAGGTTGCTGGCGAATACTTTGATGGCTTCTTCTTCAGCGGCTTCACGAATTTCGCCTAGCAGGTCGGTTTCTAGGTGAGTAAGCAGCTTAACGCGCCAGGTCCAGCGTACAACTTCTGATAGCCATTTATCGGCCGCGCGGTCTTGGGGTTTTACTTCCCAGTGATCGGCAATCATGGCCTCACATGGGTGCGCCGCTAAGCGATCATCTGGGTCGCCAACGGTAATCGCCAGGCTTAAGATGCCTTCGTTGCGACCACGAAGCATGGCCAGTGCACGGTGTGAAGGTACGCTGCCTAATGGCTCATCATGCTCAAAGTAGTCGGCAAACTTGGCACCTTCAGACTCTTTGCCATCCATGATGCGGGCGCTAAGGTTAGCTTCATCTTTTAAGAATTGACGAAGCTTACCTAGTAGTTCGGCGTTTTCACTAAAGCGTTCCATTAAAATGTACTTGGCGCCATCGAGAGCTGCTTTGATATCAGTAATCTTTTGGCCTTCCTCGCTGTCACCATTAAGGTACTTTTGCGCTTCTTCTTCAGGGGCGAGCTTGGGGTTTTCCAGTAGGCTGTCAGCTAATGGCTCAAGACCAGCTTCTTTAGCGATTTGGCCTTTGGTGCGACGCTTAGGTTTGTAGGGTAAGTACAAGTCTTCTAGGCGATTCTTAGTGTCAGCGGCGTTGATCTCGGCTTCCAGCTCTGGGGTGAGCTTTTCTTGTTCATTAATGCTTTTGAGGATCGCCGCGCGTCGGTCTTCTAGCTCTCTTAAGTAGCGCAAGCGCTCTTCCAGGGTTCGCAACTGGCCATCATCTAGGCCACCAGTTACTTCTTTACGGTAACGGGAGATAAAGGGAACAGTGGCGCCTTCATCTAATAAATCTACAGCAGCCTCTACCTGGCGAGCGTTTACCGATAATTCCTCGGCAATACGGGCATTAATATTGATCATCGAATCTATGGTCTCTCTTATGTCTTCCTTCGCAATGCGACAGCGTTTGCTTATTTATCGCAGCCCCTTGGGGACCGCGCATTATGCGGCATTCTGGGGGTGGGCAACAGCCTTGTTTTTAACGCGGGAATATGGCTATTTGTCGCATTTGGCTTGGCATTTACTGTGAAGCGTTATGGCAGCTATGTGAAGAAGGGTAAAATCCCGCCGCTAACGTTGGGGTGGGGTTACACTTTAACGTTAGCCCTATACTCGGTGTGGTTTCCGAGTAAGAATGACAATATAGCGACAATATAAAGAGATGAGGACGACTTCTAGTGGCCGATACAGCTGTTCGCTCGCGCATGAGCAAATTCCTGCCCTTACTTATTTTGCTGATCGGAGGTGCCGTGGTGTTCGCTGTGGCAACCATGAAGCCCAAATCTAAGCCCCAGCCAAAAGAAGAGCCCAAGCCTACTGAGGTAAGCGTTGTTGCCGCCCAGCCTGGTGAGCATCGTCTAAGTGTCCATAGCCAAGGTACAGTGGCTCCGCGCCGTGAGATTAGCTTGGTCGCGGAGGTTTCAGGGCGCATTGTGAAAGTGAATCCTGCCTTTGTGGCGGGTGGTCAAATTTCTGCAGGTGAAACCTTAGTAGAAATTGATCCGCGCGATTATCGCTTTGCGGTCGTACAAGCTAAATCTCAAGTTGCAGAGGCCGAACAGCGCTTAGCTACTGAGCGTGGCCAAGCACGCCAAAAGAAACGAGAGTGGCGTAACCTTGGCAACGATGAAGCAAACGATCTATTTTTACGCAAACCGCAAATTGCCGCCGCCAAGGCTAGCCTTGATGCCGCCAAAGCCAATCTTGAAAAGGCTGAGCTGAATCTGCGTCGTACCAAAATTAGTGTGCCTTTTTCGGGCTTGGTGCGCAGCACAAGTGTGGACCTTGGTCAGTATGTTGGCCCGGGTACACAATTGGGTAAAGCTTTTGATACTTCGGTAGTTGAAGTTCGTTTGCCATTAACGGATGCGGAAGCAGGCCTGGTTGAATTGCCACTTGGCGTGGCCAGTGGTGAGCTTAGTGAGGGCGCCAAAGTAGAATTGTTCGGCACGGTCGCGGGTATTCCTCGTACTTGGCAGGCTCGCATAGCGCGTACCGATGCCAGTTTAGATACCCGTACCCGTTTGTATTATGCAGTAGCCGAAGTAGCAGCGCCTTATTCAGCCGAGCAAGAAGCACCATTAATGGTTGGCTTATTTGTGGAAGCTCAAATCGCCGGCAAGCTATTACAAAATGTTATCGAAATTCCTCGCAAGGCCTTATACAAACGTAACCTGATCTACACCGTTGATGACAAAGGTGAAGTGGTGAGTAAAACTATTAAAGTGCTCAAGGTCAGTAATGATAAAGCTTGGGTAACAGGTGAGGTGGAAGTTGGCGATAATATTATTGCTGCGAATCAGCAGTACTTGGTGCCGGGCAAAAAAGTAGAAAT
The DNA here is from genome assembly GCF_947502065.1 of uncultured Pseudoteredinibacter sp. GTDB lineage: Bacteria > Pseudomonadota > Gammaproteobacteria > Pseudomonadales > Cellvibrionaceae > Pseudoteredinibacter. The sequence goes on along the minus strand of NZ_CANMYE010000011.1, from coordinate 79,677 downwards.
TAAGAATGCCGATAGCAGTGAGGTGGCCAAAGAAAAGCCCGCAGAGAATAACGCGGAGGCTGATAGCTAATGAACCGACTCGTGCAATGGTTTGTTGAGAACCCCATCGCTGCCAACTTGTTGATGGTGGCGATTATTATTGGTGGTATCTATAACTATAACCGCCTTGATCGTGAAGTTTTCCCTAATGCCTCACCAGAATCGCTCAGTGTTTCTGTGCCTTATCCTGGCGCTGGCCCTAAGGAAGTTGAAGAACAGATTGTAAAGCGTATCGAGCAGGCAATCTTCGACTTGGAGGGCATTAAAAAGATTGAATCCAGTGCGCGCAATGGTCGCGGCTCGGTCACAATTGAAGTGCAGAATGAATACGATACCCAGGTTTTATTAAATGATGTTAAAACCCGTGTTGATTCTATTACTACTTTCCCAGCCGATGTCGAGCGCCCAGAAGTTCGCGAGAATAAAAGAAAGATTGAAGTTCTAAGTATCGGTATTTATGGCGAAGTTGACGATACGGCCTTAAAAGCGACTGGCGAATGGCTACGTGATGAAATCTCTTTATTGCCAGCGGTTACCTTAGTTGACCTTGAGGCTGTGCGCCCAGAGCAGATGGCCATTGAAATATCTGAGCAGAAGCTACGCCGCTATGGGCTGCGTTTTGAAGATGTAGTGAATGCGGTAAGACGTTCTTCATTAAACTTAGGCGCGGGTTCGATTCGCTCGAAAAACGGTGATCTGCAAGTTCAAACCCGAGCGCAAGCTTATACAGTGGATGATTTTGAAAGCATTGTTATTCGCAGTAAAGAAGATGGCTCGGAGTTAACGATCGGTGAAGTAGCCGATGTTAAAGAAACTTTAGAAGAGTGGAATTTAATAGCACGCCTGAACGGTCGCAAGGCTGTTTACCTTGAAGTTTATGCAACCGATAACCCGAATGTTGTAAAAACAGCTACGGAAGTGCGCGAGTTTGTTGAAAATGTTCAGTCGCAGCTTCCGCCTGGTGTGCATGCGGTCGTTTGGCGTGATTGGTCGACTCTTTTTGAAGGCCGGCTCAACTTGCTGATGAACAACTCCCTGTCGGGCTTGGTTTTGGTATTCGTCGTATTGATGCTATTCCTGCGCCCTGCTTTAGCGGCTTGGGTTACTTTAGGAATCGCTGTAGCGTTTTTAGGTGCGCTTTGGTTCTTGCCAATGACGGGCGTGAGCCTGAATATGCTGTCCTTGTTTGCCTTCCTATTAGTGCTGGGTATCGTGGTGGACGATGCCATTATTGTGGGGGAGAGCGTCTACTCTAGGCAGCAGGCCGGTATGGTGGGAAATGCCTCGGCTGCTAGCGGCGCCAAAATGGTAAGTAAGCCGGTGATTTTGGCGGTGATATCTACGATTATTTTCTTTGCGCCGATGCTGTTTATTCCCGGTGCAATGGGCGAAATTTCTTTTGGTATTCCGGCCGTTGTTACCTTGTGCTTATTGTTCTCTTTGGTGGAATCACTGTTGATTTTGCCATCGCATTTGGCCCATATGAAGCCAGAGAAAGAAAGCCGCATTGGCTTTTTGCGCCGCTTTCAGGTTTGGCGTCAGGGTGTTGCCAAAGGTTTGGAGCATGTAGCTGATCGCTACTATAAAACCAGCCTGCAAAAAATGTTGCAGCATAACGGCGCCACTGTTGCGGTCTTTATTGTAGCTTTCTTTTTGTCAGTATCGGTATTTGTCGGTGGTTGGGTAGGCAAATCCTTTATGCCGGTAGTGGCCTCGGATTTTGTTCGCTTGCGTATGAAGATTCCAGAAGGCGCACCGTTTCGCACAATGGATTCCATTATTGAGCGTGTCGAGGGTGCGGTTCCAGAGCTTAAAAAAGATACCGAGTTATTTGGTGAAGCTGGTGGTGACGCGGTTATCAAGGATATGCAAACCTGGGGCTGGCGTAACAATATCGTGGTCTCGCTTTCCCTTGCAGATCACGGTGGTGATGTTTCAGCCGATGCGGTAGTAAAACGCTGGCGTGAATTGGTAGGGCCATTGCCCGAGCTTGAAGAAATTACCTTAGATGCGACCATTAATGACGTGGGCGCCGATATTAGCTTATTGCTAACAGCGCCCGGTGATGATGAAGAAGTTCTTAATGATGTTACTGCAAAACTGGAAGAAGCTTTGTTGTCTTATTCCGGTGTGTACGATGTGCGTAATAGCATTGAATCGGCTCGCAGCGATATTCAGCTAAGTTTAAAACCCTATGCCGAAACACTGGGGCTTAGCTTAAGTGATGTAGCACGCCAAGTACGACAAGGCTTCTATGGCGCTGAAGCGCAACGTATTCCTAAGGGTAATGAAGATGTTCGAGTTATGGTGCGTTACCCCAAAGAAGAGCGTAATAATGTCGACCATTTAAGCGATGTTCGCATTCGTACTAGCGATCAACGCGAGATTCCACTCGAGGCAGTGGCCTTTGTGGATTATGTGCCAGGCTATTCCCATATTAAACGTGAGGATCGCAAGCGCTCGGTTAAAGTTCGCGCCTATGTGAAAAAAGGTGTGGGTGTACCTGGCGAGATCGTACAGGCGATCTTGAAAGAACATTACCCAGAGTGGCGTCAGCAATATCCGGGCTTGCGCCTCGATCTTTCTGAAGGCATGAAGGAAGAGCAAGAATTTATGGTTTCAATTCTGCTTAATTTCTTTATCGCTTCGCTGATTGTATTGGCCATTATGGCGGTTGCTTTTAAATCTTATTGGCAACCTTTCTTGATTTTCACCGCCGTACCTTTTGGTTTCATGGGGGCTGTTGTTGGGCATATGATTTTAGGGCGCGAAATCAGCATGATGTCCTTCCTTGGTTTCTTTGCCTGCTCGGGTGTTGTGGTCAACGATAACTTAGTATTGCTGGATAGAATTAATCAGCTAAGGGCCCAAGGTGAAAGCGTTTATGATTCGGTGGTACAGGCTGGGCGAGATCGCTTCCGAGCGATTATTCTCACCTCTGTGACGACCTTTGTTGGTTTAGTACCGATTCTGTTTGAAACCAGCACCCAGGCACAGTTCTTAGTGCCAATGGTGATCTCTTTGGCCTTTGGTGTATTGCTGGCCACAACGGTTACGTTGATATTGGTGCCAAGTTTGTTTATGTTAGCTGAAAGGGCCAAGGCGCGCTTTAGAAGCGAAGAGTCGCCACTGCCCCGCGCTACTTAAGCCAGCGCTGGCCTCAAAAGAAGTTAAAAAAGACCCTCTGCTTGACAGGGGGTTTTATTTACAATAAAAATAGGTCGCATGACATATAAAAATAAAAAGCCTGAAACGGTAAAGCACAAAACACTGCCCTTATTGCTGTTTTTTCTGGGTAGCTTATGTGTTTATTTGTTGATGCCGTACTTGTCCCTATTGTTTTTCAAGCCAATGCTTGCGGGTGGCTATTGGGATCTACTCAATGGAGTTGGCTTTGTCGCCTTTGGGCTTTGTATTTATCTGTTTATTGAAAGGGCCAGGCCAAGAAGTTGGCCAAAAGTAAAAGGTGATTTATTTTATTGGTGGCATCGCTTGTTGGCCTTCGCGTTGCTGCTGCTCAGCAGTATCCATGGCTTTGGTTTTTTAATATTAGAGCCTGTTACTTGGGAATATCTAAGCTTGCGCTCGCCCTGGTATATGCTCTGTGCTTGGCTAGCGTGGTTGTTCTTTGTTTATTTATGTTTGGCATCTATACGCCCGCTAAAGCATCGTTTACATGGCGGCTTCTTATCGTTTCGTTTTAGTCATGCCTTATTGTCGATCTTGGCTTTAGTCGCTTGCTTGTATCATGTAGTGGCCGCAGGCTTTTATTTTGATCGCTACGCTTCCTGGGCACTCTTTTCTTTGCTGCTTGTATTGGTCGTTTCCTACTACGCCTTAAATCGATTGGGGCCTAAGTTTTCTTTCAGCAAAATTTTCTTTGTTGGTAATTCCCAAGCCTATAAGCAAGTGGGCGCACCGGTAAAACCTATTTTATTTATCGGCTTAGTACTGCTTTGTGTGTTGTTTAGCGGAGGCTTGTATGTGGCGGCAAATTAGTTGGGCGGCTGGTTTGCTGTTAATTTTTGCGGCTCTGGCGAGTGCTTTTTTATCTGCCAGAGAAGAGTCTTTACGTGAGGCGCCTCTGCTGGATGTTTACTTTGCCCACAAAGATCACAATAAAGTTGGTTGTGCCAATTGCCATCATAATTATGTAGATGGTACAGGTAGGCAATACGGCTGCTATCAATGCCACAAAGAAGACGAAGCCGTTAATCTGTTAGTCGAAGAGCAATTTCACGGTTTATGCCGTGATTGTCATCGGGATTTAAAACATGCGGGGAAAGAGTCAGGGCCGGTGCGTCAATGCGGGGCTTGTCATAAGCCCGATACTCAGCCCTGATGATTACGCCAATCAATTAAATATTAATCAAGCAGCTCACATAGGCCGTTAAAAATAAGCTCGTTATAGCTAACAACGCCAATAACTTCGCCTTTATCAACGACCGGCGCATTGGAGATACCAAAGCGGTCAAACATTCGGGCAACATAGCGAACGTCGAGATCGGCCTCTACAGGAATCACTGGCTTAGACATGATTTCATAAACATTTACACGCTCTGGTGCTTTGTCCTTGGCGAGTACTTTCTTTACGACATCGGATAGCAAAACAATGCCTAGGGCGTCATGTTCATCACGCTTTTGGACAATCAAAACATCACTTTGATTAGCGCGCATTAAGGCGATGGCTTCTTTCACTGTCGCTTTGCCATCGATCTCCAGGTGATTGCTGTGCATTACCTGGCGAGCGTTTATTACTTTCTTTTCCATTACAACAGCTCCTCCACTTCTGAGGTCAGTTTTTCCACTTGGTGGGCAACGCCAACGGCATCTTCCACATCGATTTGAAAGGCAATTCCAGTTCCTGGTGCTGAATCGAATTCACCTACACGGTTAATTTCTTCCAGAATATGTCGGCTTAGGTGCTCTTCGACTAAGAACAAAATGACATCGCGCTGGCTATTAATTGATAAGCCCAAAAAAGTTTTGCTCTGCTTTAAGCCTTCGCCACGAGCATTGTTAATAACCGTGGCTCCGGTGGCGCCCGCTTGGCGTGCAGCATCCATTACATCATCGGTTTTATCGTCTTCCACGAAGACAACAATCATTTTAAAGTGCATAGTGAGCTCCTAAGTCGACGACTCGGCCGACTCTTCATCGGTCGATTTTGCGCGAGCACGATACTCGCTGATTTGCGCGTATGCCATGACCGAAATCATGGGAAACAGGCTGGCAAAAGCAATTAAACCAAAACCATCAATTAATGGGTTACGACCCGGCACCGTTTCGGATAAACCAAGGCCTAATGCTGCCACTAAAGGAACGGTAACGGTAGAGGTGGTAACACCACCGGAATCATACGCTAGAGGTACGATCATTTTGGGGGCAAAGCTGGTTTGAATGACCACCACAATATAGCCACAGATGATATACCAGTGAATTGGATCGCCCACTACAATTCGATAACAGCCGAGTGAAATGCCAATCGCCACGCCCAGGGCAACGGCAAGGCGCAAGCCCCAAATACCGATAGCGCCACCAGAAACTTCATTCGCTTTAATAGCAACGGCGATGAGTGAAGGTTCGGCAATGGTGGTACTAAAGCCAATCAAAAAGGCGAAGAGGTACACCCAGTGGTAATCGGTCCAATCTACTTGGCTGGCGGCATCTACTATAGCTTTACCGGCGTGTATAAAATTCGGATCGGTAAGCTGTTCGGCCATCAAGCGGCCCAGCGGGAATAGGCACCACTCTAACCCTAAGAGGAAGAGTGATAGGCCAACAAGAACCCATACAAAACCAAAAAGTATTTGCCCAAGATTGGCAGGCTTTTTACGAATAACCGCAAACTGAAAACCAAAGATAATTGCGGCAATCGGCAATACATCGGTAACGGTGCCTAGGGTGACATCCCAAATCTGCTGTAAAATTTCCATTAGATAAGCATCCCGTAGGCCATAACAAAAATCATAGGTGTTAAAGAGGCGAAGGCAATTAGGCCAAAGCCATCGATCATTGGGTTACGTCCTTTAATAGAGGATGCCAAGCCAACGCCGAGTGCAGTAACTAAAGGCACGGTAATGGTGGAGGTGGTAACGCCGCCAGAATCGTAAGCAATACCGATGATTTCACGGGGGGCGAACATGGTCATAATAACCACGATGATATAGCCGCCAATGATAATCCACTGAATTGGCCAGCCTTTTAAAATACGCACCACACCAATCACAATCGCTAAGCCAACTGAAAAGGCGACGGTATAACGCAAGCCATTGGCGTACTCGCCTTTGGCCGCCAAGCTGTTTTCGATCATTTGACCGGTGGCGGCAACCTCGGCGGCTTCAGCCGCAACCGCAATGAGTGCAGGCTCGGCGACGGTAGTGCCAAAGCCCAAAGAAAAAGCGAACACAATTAACCAAAACAAGCTGCCTTTGCGAGCGAAGGCGTGCGCCATGGATTCCCCAATCGGGAATAGGCCTTGCTCTAAGCCGTGGATAAAAAAAGTTAAGCCCAGCACCACAAAAACGACCCCCATCATCAGCTGGCCGACATTGGGCAGGGGTTGCTGGAGTACAAAAAACTGGAAGAACAGAATGACCGCCACAATGGGCATCAGGTCTCGCAAACTGCCAACCATGGAGCGGCCAAGTTGTTGAAGAGTTCTTAGCACGAATGTTCCTTTAAATGCTATGGGCTAATAATTTATGGGTAAGATGATCATAGAAGTGGGGTGAATACCCGTAAAGGTAAAAACACGCTTTTACCGTTCTAGATCAAGTACTTAGCAAATAAATTTTCTTTTGCAATAACCCTAATCATTGTATGGTGTTTTTATTGCAGATTTGTTGCCTCTAATCCCCATGTTTTGTCATCTCAATCATTGCCTCTCCCTTATTAAGTATGGGTTCAGCCTCAAAAGCTCATATTGAAGGCTCAGGCAGCGAGAGGTATTGGACGCAGCCTCAGTTTTAAAAACAATATTCGGTTTTAAAGGGGAACGACTATGGGTTGGATTGCTTGGATTGTTTTAGGCTTGGTGGCTGGTGCATTGGCGCGTTGGTTGATGCCTGGCGAAGATAAAATGGGTTGGATTCTTACCATTGTGTTGGGTATCGGTGGCGCCTTCGTGGGTGGCTTTATCGGCTCATTAGTAGGTTTGGGCTCGGTATCAGGCTTCAATATCGCAACTATCATCACCGCCACTATCGGTGCATTTATTCTGCTATTTGCTTACAACAAGCTTATTCTTAAGAAGTAATATCAGATATGGGGCTAGGGTAATGACTCTGGCCCATTCTCAGTTTTTGTCGCGGATTGTCAAAAACTAACCTACCTTTCCATCTCGCGCTGTTTGATACTCAATACAAACTAACAATAATATGTTTGGAGCGCGTGGTGAAATTAGCCCATATATCCTTGCGGCCGTTATCGGCAGCCGTCCTGTCTTTTGCATTAGTTGCCTGTAGCGGTGATAAGAATGCTCAAGAAAACAATCAAACCGCCAAAGATGATTCCCCTGCAAAGGTAACAGTAGAGGCCGCTGAGCCCAGCACCGCCAATATCACGGCCGAGCGTATAATTGCTGCTGACTCAGAGCCAGGCAACTGGATGTCCCATGGTCGTACCTATGGCGAGCAGCGCTATAGCCCGCTAAATCAAGTCAGCAAAGATAATGTGAAGGATTTAGGCTTGGCTTGGTCTTTCGATGTTGAGCATCAGCAAGGTTTAGAGGCCAGCCCCATTGTGGTTGATGGTGTGATGTACACCAGTACAGCGTGGAGTGCGGTCTATGCGCTTGACGCTAAAACCGGTAAGCAATTGTGGCACTACGACCCTAAAGTTCCGCAAGAGTACAATCGCTACCTTTGCTGTTCGCCGGCTAACCGTGGCGTGGCGGTTTGGAAAGGCAAGGTTTACATTGGCACAATTGATGGTCATCTAACAGCACTTGATGCGGCGACAGGTAAAGTGGCCTGGAATGTGAAAACCGTTGATGGCGCACCCTATTCAATTACCGGTGCCCCGCGAATCGTAAAAGACAAAGTTATTATCGGTAACGGTGGCGCCGAAATGGGCGTACGTGGCTATATCACCGCCTACGATACCGAGACCGGTGAGCAGCAGTGGCGCTTCTATACTGTGCCAGGCAATCCAGAAAAAGGCTTTGAGAGTGAAGCTATGGAAATGGCTGCCAAAACCTGGACAGGTGAATGGTGGAAGCTTGGCGGTGGTGGTACCGCCTGGGATTCCATGGCTTATGACCCAGAGCTAAACCTACTTTATGTAGGTGTTGGTAACGGTTCGCCATGGAACCGAAATATCCGCAGTCCCGAAGGCGGCGATAATCTATTTCTATCTTCCATCGTAGCGGTGCGCCCAGAAACGGGTGAATATGTTTGGCACTACCAAACTACTCCTGCCGACAATTTCGATTACACCGCAACCCAGCATATGATTTTGGCTGATATTCAAATGGATGGTGTTACACGCAAAGTGATTATGCAGGCACCCAAAAACGGCTTCTTCTACATGTTAGATAGAACCAGCGGCGAATTTTTATCGGCCAAGCCTTATGTGCAAGTAACTTGGGCTAGCCATGTCGATCAGGAAACCGGTCGCCCTGTTGAAGATAAAAGTGTCACCGAATTTACAGAGCGCACCCAGATGGTTTGGCCGGCCCCTTACGGTGGTCACAACTGGCACCCAATGGCCTTTAATCCCAATACCGGTTTGGTTTACATCCCAGCCATTGAAATGCCGCACTTTTATAATGGCCGCGAAAAGCTGGATAAAGAGCGCATTTGGAACCTGGGCATGAACTGGGTTAAGCCACCAGCGGAAGATAATGAAACCATCTTAATGAACAAAAAGCTTACCAGCGGTAAATTAATTGCCTGGGATCCTGCCAAGCAAAAACCGGCTTGGGAAGTGGTTTACCCAACCCCGGGTATTGGTGGCATGTTAACCACCGCGGGCGATTTGGTTTTCCATGGTGTGCCTCAAGGCAAGCTAATGGCTTACAGCGCTAGTGAAGGTAAACAGCTTTGGGAAGCATATACCCAAACCGGTGTGGTAGCTCCGCCGATTACTTATGAAGTAGATGGCGAGCAGTATGTTGCCGTAATGGCCGGCTGGGGCGGCATGTTTAGCCTTACCGGCGGCACTGTTTTTGGTAAAGATGAAGGCCCAGGGCCGAATCGTGTTTTGGTTTATAAAATTGGCGGCACTGCAACATTGCCTGATCAGCCTAAGCTCGTAAAAGAAGCGCCGAAACCACCGGCGCAAACCGGTACAGCAGAGCAGATTGCCAATGGCGGTGCTTTATACGATGAATTTTGTCAGTTTTGTCATGGTTTACACGCCGTAAGTGGCGGTGTAATTCCAGACTTACGTCATATGACCGAAGCTAGCCACCAATCCTTTATGGGCATTGTTTATGGCGGTATGTTGAAAGATAAAGGCATGGCTGCCTTTAACGATCACCTAACCGTGCAAGAGGTGCAAGATATTCATCACTACCTCATTCAGCGCGCCATCGACAGTCACGGCGACGAACGCGTTTTCTAATGCCTGCCGAAACGGGGTCAGACCCTCAAAGGGTCTGACCCCAACCGCCATTTACTCCACCCCAATAGACCGAAAGTCTCAATTTTCTCCTCCTGTCATTATTACCGCTAAAAATGTCCGGCTTTATCGACAGCTTAGGGCTAAACTGAGTATCAGAACTCCCTGCAATAATAATGAATAAGGAGACCGCGATGCCCGCTAAATTTGTTGATGAAACTCCCAGAAGCGTAGCTTTTTACAGTCGTGCTGCCGCTATTACCGTGGATGATGATATTCCCCTAACCGAACAAGATGTTGATGATGTCGCGGAGATATTCCAGACGCCGTTAACTGGCAGCTATAACTGGGATTACAAGCTCCAAGAAGGCCGCATTAAACAGCTTTATGAACTGGGTAAAAAACTCAATTGGAATGTTGAAACTGATTTAGATTGGAGCAAACCGGTTACTTTATTGCCTGACGAAGTACGCGCCAAAGTGGGTGGTTTTGATGGCTTTAAGCCTTTTGATGATTTAAGCGCAGAAAAGAAAAAAGAGTTTCTCGATCACTGTGATGCCTGGCGTTTGGCTCAGTTTCTTCATGGCGAGCAGGGTGCTTTGCTGGTTGCCTCCCAGCTGGTGAGTTGTGCGCCGACCTTTAACGCGAAATTATACGCTGGCTCACAAACCTTCGATGAAGCTCGCCACGTTGAAGTGTTCAATAAATTTATCCAAGAAAAGCTTGGGGTAATGTACCCCATCAATTACGCCTTAAAAGGTATCTTGGATAAAATTTTGACCGACGCTCGTTGGGATTTAAAATTTATTGGTATGCAGGTTGTTATCGAGGGGCTAGCTTTAGCGGCGTTCACCTCAATGCACGATCGCCTACCACAAGGTGGCTTGCTAAAAGATATTTTAAATTACGTTATTCGCGATGAAGCACGTCATGTTGCTTTTGGTATTCACTATCTTGAAGAATTTGTAAAATCACTCAGTGAAGAAGAAAGAGAAGAGCGCGCACAATTTGCCTATGAAGCCTGTGTGGTATCGCGAGAGCGTTTAATCCCTACCGACGTATTCGAATACTATGGCTGGGACGTGGAAGAAGCTCGCCAAGTATTTTTAGCGGGCGAAGGCAATACCAACTTCCGCGACCATCTCTTCCAGCGCGTAATACCCAATCTTCGCCGTATAGGCCTACTCACCGATTCCGTACGTCCGAAGTTTGAAGCACTGGGTGTGCTGGAATATGAAAACATGATCGACGATGGCGATATAGATTGGGCCGAAATGAGCCGCCCCCTAGATAAGCTTAACTAAAAGCAAAGGCGAAGCCCATACATATGCCGGGGTCAGAACCAATAGGTTCTGACCCCACTCGAAGCCACATGCTAGAATGGCCCGCCAAGCCTACAAGCAAGCCCACGCTCACAAGCCTTGCCCAAGCACATTCTAAAACCTAACCCCTTTGCCCCAAATCCCCCAATCAAACCCCAACAAAAACTCCCAATCTAAAACCAAAAGTGATCAAAGGTTATCTATCGCAGTAGAGGCTAAGTTAATCTGTATGCAAATATAGAATCATCCTTAGTCACTATGCCAACGATCAAAAGGCAATCGCCATGCAATCAAGAATACACTCCCTAACAAACGCAGCGATCACCGCTGTACTCGCAGCAACATGCTTTCTAATCTGCCCGTACTTAAACTTCAGTGGAGAATCAGAAATAAAAAGCCTGACGATATTTATTGTAACGTTTGTCGCGGTGGGGTACTTGGTGAATAGAGCATTCGAAAAGATATCGAATATAGGAAAAGAACAATAACCGTAATTAAGCCAAACCGGGGTCAGAACCAATAGGTTCTGACCCCACATCGAAGCCGAGATCTATACCCGCATAACCACGGGAACTATAACCTACCACTAATCGTCAATATTGGTTCAAAAAGCCACTCTAATAGAGATCGCTCTTCAAGGATAATATCTGCTTTAAGTTGCATGCCTGGTTTTAGGTAAATGTCTTTCCCTTGAGATGTTACAGTTTGGCTACCCAGTTTTATGTCCACAAGGTAAAAAGCTTCCTGGATGTTGACGGGTACAGGCATTTCATTTGGCGTGAGTACGCTTTGGGAAATTTCCATAACTTGCCCATCGAAAACACCAAAGCGCTGATAAGGAAATGCATCATACTGAATGCGTACAGCTTGCCCATGCTGAATTAAGCCCGCAGCCCTACTGGGGACCAATAGCCTTGCAATTAATTCAGAATCTTTTGGCATCAGCGTTAATAGTTGCCTTCCTATTTGTACGTTTGAACCTACATGGCTGGTAAAGTTGCCGACAACTCCTGATGCGGGTGCGGTGATTGTGTAGGCCGACGATATCTTGCTACTTGCAAGCTCTCTTTTTAGGGATTCTACGCGACGCTCTAGGTTGAGTTTTTCTTCAGCAAATGCATTGGGTATCTTTATATCTATTTGGTTTTCAATATTAGCAATTTGTAGTTGGGCATTATCCAAACCTCTTTTCATGCTTAAATACTGTTGCCGGATTTCTAGTTCTCGGCCAAGCAATGTGTCTACATTGGCTTGCGAAACAAAACCTTTGCTTTTTAGTTGTTCAGCGCCAAGTCTTTGCCTTTTGACCAACTTTAACTGCTCTTCTAAAAGGGCTAGCTCACTATTGAATGTGTCGAGCTCTCGTCTTTTGCCTTTCAGTTGTTGTTTTAAGTTTTTTATGTCTTCTAGGCGACGATCATCGATGCTGGCTAAAAAACTCTGGCTGGCTATCAGTTCTTTATTTAGTGAGCTTTGGGTTTGTAAGCTATTGTTCGAGCCATCGTCATCACTTCTGTGTTGGGTCACTTTTATAAGGGCGTCACCCTGATTTACTGATGTGCCATTGCGCACTAATATCTGACTAATTACACCGCCCCTATCACTATTTACCTTTAGCATGCCCGATTGGGGTAGTAGATATCCTGATACGGACTCCTTTCGCTTATAGTTTTGCAGGCTGGCAAATAAAACCAGTACGCATAGCGAAATGAAAAATATGCCCACCAACCATTTAAAACTACGAGGCTGCACAATAAGCACCTCACCCCATAGCCGAGTGCGCTGGTGCTCAATGGCTTCTTGGCGAAACAGCTTGCTCATGCCTTAGCTTCCTCTGTTGGCTGAGCGTTTCTTGGGCTTTTAGCCGCGCTATACTCTATTTCACTTAAAACCCCGTCCTCCATATGTAAAACACGATCGGCGGCCTCAATTAATGCTGGTCGGTGAGCAATTACAATGCGCGTAATAGGTAAGCGTTTAATCAATTGGGCGATCTTTTCTTCTGTCGCCATGTCAAGGTTGGCGGTGCCCTCATCTAAAAACAAAATTTTCGGGCGGCGATATAGGGCTCTGGCCAAAAGCACCCGTTGTTTTTGGCCGCCAGAAAGCGTGGTACCCATATCACCAATAAGCGTGTCGTAGCCCATGGGGTTTTTCATTATGTCATCGTGAATACAGGCCGCTTTTGCGCAGCGCTCTACAAAAGCCATATCCAGCTCTGGATCAAAAAAGCTGATGTTATCGGCAAGGGTGCCAGAAAGCAGCTGATCATTCTGCATTACCACGCCAATAGATTGGCGATAGAACTCCAGGCCCAAACTGTGTAGTGGGGTGTTATCAATAGCCAGCTCGCCCCCTTGGGGTTTTAAAATGCCCAGCATCACCTTAAGCAAGGTAGATTTACCGCCGCCAGAAGGCCCGGTAATAGCGATCATCTCTTTGGGGCTTACTTGTAAGTTAATATTTTGAAATACCCAAGGGTCTTGCTCGCCATAGCGAAAATCGATTTGTTTTAAGCTTAATTGCCCGGCGAGTTTTCTATCGTAATTCAGCTGCTGTTGCTTGCTGGGCTCAATTTCTGGTTTGCTGTGCACTATATCGGCCAGTCGCTCTAAATGCAGCTTCAGCATGCGAAACTCCATAAACTGGCCAATAAGCGCCGAAAGCCTAGAGCTAAACTGCCCAGAGTAGGCTTGGTAGGCAAACAACATGCCTAATGTCATATTGCCTTCTATCACCAGCTGGGCACTTAAATACATTGTAAGCACCGATTGCAGTACACCGATAACACCCGTACCCACACCCACATTAATATTGAATTTATCTAAGGTAATCTGTGAGTTAAGGGTATCGATATTCAGGTTTTGCCACTGGGATTCCCGGGCGGATTCCTGGCCAAAAAGCTTAATCGCCCGAATGCCGCGAATAGATTCTAAAAAATTAGTTTGTGCCTTGGCCGAGCGGTGTAATATCTCTTCGTTCTTGCGCTTTTCGTAAGGGAATATAATGAGCTCGATAATAAAACCAATAATCAAAAAACCGATCACGATCAAGGTAAGCTTAACGCTGTAGAAAAAGGCCATAACCAAAGTGGTAATCGCCATAATGCCATCGAGCACAATAGCGATAAACCCCGAGGTAAATAAATTGGCCACTGGGCTAAGTGAGCCAAAGCGCGAGGTAATATCCCCTATGTGGCGTTTTTCAAAAAAATCCACGGGCAGCTTTAGCAAGTGGCGGAACAAATTTAAACGCATTTGAAAGTTAAGCGCTGTAGAAAAATACAACATTAGATAAGAGCGCAACCAGCCCAGGGCGATATTAATTAGGCCAATCATGGCAAAGCCCATCGCAAGCACCGTTAAAAAATCGAGATCCTGCTTAGTAATGGCATCGTCCACTACCATTTGCTGAAACAATGGCATTAACAAACCCACACATTGCAAGAGCAAGCTAAGAATAAAAAGCTGTGTAATGCTAGGCGCTAAGCCCCGTATCGAGCTCCAAAAGTCGGTAATGCGAACGGGCTTAACTTCTTCTTTTTCAACAAACTGTGTAGTGGGGCGCAGCTCTAAGGCTACGCCGCTAAAATACTGGGAAACTTCTTTGTTATCCAAAGTAAGCGCCCCGCGGGCTGGGTCGTGTATTACACATCGCTTTTTATCGGCCTTAACCAAAACCACAAAATGATTCAGGCCCCAGTGTAAGATGGCAGGCAGCTCAAGCTCGGGTAAATCTTCTAAATCTAGCCGCAGTGGCCTGGGCGAAAGCTCAAGTTGATTGGCAACAGCCATTAAGCTTTGCAGGCTGGCCCCTTTGAGGGAAACTGAAAAGCGGCTGCGCAAAGTAGCTAAATCAATTTGATGTCCATGATGGGCGAGCACCATGGCAATGCAAGCGAGACCGCACTCGGCGGCTTCGGATTGATGTACTACGCTGGCTTGGTACTTTCCCTGTATAAGATTAAATAAGTTCACTGCTTGTCCCTTTTGATAATCCGAATGTAAGGGAAACGGGCGCCAATGAACACGGCTGGTGCCAAATTTGGGAATAGAGAATGGCGGTGATTAAACATTATTCACACCCCCCCCCCTTAGAGAAATTATTAAACTAAAGTAAGATGGCATGGAATTAATGAATGACGCTTGCTTTTGACAGATGGCCTAGGTTACTAATTTTAGGCCCCGGGCAATTCGGGGTTGAATCAAATAGTAATTTTGTAAGGAAATTTTTATGATCAGGGATTTAAATGTAGTTGAGGTTGAGCAGGTTTCTGGTGGGTTTAATCATTTGTCGTCAAATGATAACTATGACCGCAATCAAAGTAGCTGGAGTTCAACAACCTACAACTACGGTGGCCTAGGTTTTGGTGATGAAAAAGAAACTCCGCCGGATGGCGAAGGTGAGAAGCCAAAGGAATCAAAAGAGAAGAAACAGACCCAGGAAGATAAACGAATATTAACAGAGAAAATTTGCCCGGGTGGACTCAAGAGTTTTGAGGGCAATATGAATGTCCACGCCAGTGCTAGTGTTACTGGCGGAGGAATGGGGGTTTCTGGTAAGGTTAAGATAGAATGTTATCCTCCGAAATAAAAGATTAATTAGAAACGATAGATCGACCACAATTGAGTGGTCGATCAACTTTGAAAATTATATATGCGTATTTTTGTATTCCTTATCGCTATTACAATAGGTGGCTGCTCCACTGTCCATAGTAGTCAGTTGGATTTTTATTTAGATAGAAAATACTACGGTAGCGGTACAGAGGCCATAGATCTTTTATCTGATGTTATTTCGACACGTGAGAATAAGGATTTTATCCTTAAAAATCTCTACCAAACTTATCAGTTGTCTCTGGGTGAGGTTGATATAGAAAAAAGAGATTCGGCACTTAAGTCAGTCAAGGATGCTGTTTATGAGCTTGGTGATCCAGACTTTATAAAAGAGTTTAATAATTCGGCAAAAAAACTTGAGAGAATGCCAATCTTGCCAACTAGCAGAGTCCTTGATATGTCCAAGTATCACTTGGTAACTAAGGGCGGAGACTTAAATACTGGCTTGTATCTTGGTGTGAATATTGGGGGCAAAGCATATCCATTTGTTGTCGATACAGGATCTAGCAATTGCTTGGTTCCAGACCTATTTTTGCAGGAAAGCAAAGCAATGAGGAGTGGTGATGTCTATTACTTTGATCAAGTTATAATAGGCGATATGGATTTTTCCGGCATGCCTTGTAGTAAATTAAGTGACCATACCTCTATGCGGGCTTCATATGGGATACTTGGATTGGACTTTTTGATGTCAGTTCGAACGATGTGCATTGTGCCTTCTGATCATGATAAGTGGTCTGTTCTGTTTGGTGTGAGTAATTGTGTGGCGGACAAGAAAATGATGGATCTTTTCTATACGGATTCTTTGGGTTTGGCGGGTGTCGGTAATTTTGGCCAAGAAAGTGGGTTTTATTTTATTGATTCCGGTGCCGATAGAAGCGTGATCTTTAAAAGCGGTGACGAGATTTCTCTGTCCAAAATGAAAGTAACAGGCGCTAGAATGTTCGGGGCTCCAGATGAAAGTATATATATAAGCAATAATAAAAGGGTGTTTTCTACGGAGATGTATTCAAAGGCTGTTTATCCTCATATTGTAGATGAAAAAATTAGCAGGCGAGTATTTTTCGGTAGGCCAGAAAAGTTATCCGGATATGTTGGTTCAGATATTCTATTGAATTCTGGAGCGCTTTTCATTGATTTTATTAATATGGAAATTTACGTTCAATAAAAGTGGGGTCAAGTAAAAAGGCTAGATATAAATAATTAGTAAATACGAAAAGCAGAATGCGGGATGGTCGCTCTAATTATTCTAGATCTACTATTCTAGAGTTAGGCCAATTCCTGCTTTTTATTCACGCTAAAGGATAATGCTATTCAGAATTAGAAAATGTAGTAAGCCGCTTACGTGGCTATAGCCAGAAGCTAGCAAGTATCTTTATTTTCATTGTAAAATCGCTGTATTCGCGATGCATATTTGTGTTTGGTTGATTGACCACTTACGTTTAAAAAGTAAAGGGGAAGATATTAAAAGCCTAACGAATTCTCAAGTAACGTTTATCGTGGAGGGATACTTGGTGAATAGGGTATTCGAAAAGATATCGAATATGGGAAAAGGACAATAGTCGTAATTACGCCAAACCGGGGTCAGAACCTATTGGTTCTGACCCCACATCGAAGCCAATATATTTACGCCTTCTTATAAGCCGCAAACAAAATCGCAATCAAAACAACTTCTGCACCCAGCGGGATAATTGCTGCTTCGCTATAACCTTCCACAACCAAGCCCGTAACACGACCAATAGCGGCACCTAACATGACAGTGGCCGCAGCGGCGAACCAGTGATTGCCTTTGTTAATTAGGCCTAGGCTGGTAAGCACCATGGTGATAAAAAACACACCGCCCATATCGGCGCGAATAGAGGCTAGGCCTATATTGCCTTCGCCTTGTAGGCCGAGTTGTTGGGCCATCTCTACAGGCGAGATTAGCGTTTTTACCCAGATAAAGGCGCAAGTTAATACGATCAGTACAGAAAGTGTGCGTACTAGAATTTTCATGGTAATCCTTAGCTTTATTAATTAGGCCCAGGCTTGCTGCTCTGGGCCTGATGAATCATGGCCGCTAGGATACCATTTCTGATAGCTTAAAGCGTAGTGCTTTACCCAATGGGTTGCGTGGAATGGCGTCTATCTGGATAAGCTTTTCGGGCAGCTTATACATGGCGATTTGGCGCTCTTTTAGGTATTCGCAGAGCGCCTCTAGGCTTAGCTCTTCACCTTCTTTCAACACCACAAAGGCAGCTACTCGCTCACCCATGGTGTCACAAGGGTAGCCAGCGGCGGCCGCTTCTTCTACGGCAGGGTGGGCGCCCAGTAAGTTATCTAATTCAGCTGGGGCGATGTTTACGCCGCCGCGAATAATCAAATCTTTGCAGCGGCCCACAAAGCGGTAAAACTCGGCATCGGCGATTTCAAATAAGTCGCCAGTTTTGTAGTAACCGTCTTCGCTAAAGGCCTGTTGGGTTTTGTGGGACTCTTTATAGTAGCCATCGAATACGCTAGGGCCTTTAATTTGCAGCTCGCCGCTGATGCCAGGCTCGCTGATAATTTCACCGGTTTCTGGGTTGGCCAGGCGGGTATCGATCAATTTATTGGCAATGGGAAAGAGCCGCGCGCGTTGTTCAGCTTGATTGGTTTCGTCTGGCCCGCAGACCATGCTAACGCCTTCATTGGAGCCAAAATGGTTTACGATTTCGATATTGTGTTGTTCTTTAAAGCCTTCCACCATCCAGGCATCTAAAGGCGCTGAACCAGAGCCAATCGTGTGTACCTTAGCTAAGGTATTGGGCGGCAACATTTCTGGGTGCTTAATAATATTATTCAGTAACGGTGGTGGCGCTAGGGTGTAAGTAATATCTTCTTCGATTAACTGGCGCACAAAGACCGGTAAGTCCATGGGGTGGTGTAATACCATTTTGCCTGCGCTGTATAACCAGCTCATCATCAAGCCGCCGATAGAGGCCATATTAATAAACGGGAAGGGGTTTAACAGTGCCTCACCATCTTGCAGCTTATTGCCTTCGTAGGTAGCTAGGCCAATAGTGAGCCATTGATTGTGCGAGCGCGGAATTCCCTTGGGTTTTCCTTCTGTGCCAGAGGTCCAGCAAATGGTCACGATATCATCGGCATTTACTGGGTTGCTTTCCAAATAACCCTGCCACATCGCCTCATCAAGCGCTTCTGCATAAAGGGTATCGAAACTTTGGCCGTGTTCAGCGCTGCCTTCTCCTACGGTTAGGTGCAGCGGCTTTTCATCCAGTTGTAAGTGGCAGTGTTCTACCGCTTGCCACATTGGGGTGCTCTGATCTTTGCCTTTAAAAGTATTTAAGCTGATGACGATTTTGGGCTGTAAGATCGGCAGGATGTCGGCGAGCTCATGTTTTTGATACTGCATGGGCACGGGGCTCACAATCGCACCTAAGCGTGAGCAGGCCATATATAAGATGACCAGCTCGACAATGTTGGGCAGCTGTACAAAAACGATATCGTCTTTTTTAAGGCCTGCATGCATTAAGCCATAGCTGGTGTGCTCGATTAGCGCTTGCAGTTCTTGATAGCTTAGTGAGCGGGCAGCTTGGCCGGTAAGATCATCTCGGTTTAGCGGATCAACCAAGGCGATGGTGTCGGGCTTTTTGCTGGCGGTGGCGTAAAGCAGATCGTGCAGTTTGCGCTCACCAAAAAAACCTTGCTCGCGATACTGCTGACGCAAGGGCTGTGGGGTAGTAATCATCACTGGGCTCCTAGGCCTGCGCGCGGTTTATTGTTATGGCGGCAAGGCTCGTTTTCGCTACGTTTTAAGTATAGCGTTTATAGTTAGTTGCTTTATAAGACTTACATTATAATCCGATCACGCTAGTGCCTGTCTAGTGGTTTTATGCCTTATTTTCAATAACCGTTTGCTAAAGCGGTAATCCAGCTTGCTGCTTAACGTGACCGAAAGCAAAGCTAGATTCAATCGAATCGATGCCGGGCACTTTCGAAAAGCGCTCGCGAATAAAACGCTCATAATCTTTCAAATCGGCTGCCACAACACGCAGCAAATAATCTCGATTACCCGCGATGAGATAGCACTCAACAATTTCATCCAGATTGGCTACGGCGTCTTCAAAATGCTTGATGATGTGCTCTTCGGGCTTTTCTAGGCGTACACTGACAAATACATTCATCGCTAAGCCGCAGGCCTCTTGGTTGACCTTGGCGCTATAGCCTTCGATAAAGCCATTAGCTTCTAATTTTCTCACCCGGCGTAGGCAAGGCGAAGGCGATAAATTCACCTTTTCTGAGAGCTCTTCATTGCTAATTCGGGCATTTCGCTGCAGTTCGCGTAATATCTGTCGATCTATGGCATCCATTGTTATCTGTCTCTAAGTCTTTCTTGTGCGCAATATTCTGCCATTATGATCGTTCGATATGGCAAAAATCACAAGTTAATTGCTGGCGGGCTTTGCGATACTGGGCCTGATGATGAATTCAGCGCTAATACGACAGCCACTATAAAAAGAGATAGCCCATGAACGATTGCAAAGCTCGCCACCTAGGGGCGAAGAAGCTAGCTCCTGAAACCCAGATGATGCACTACGGCTATCAGCCCAGCCTTTCGGAAGGCGCGGTAAAATGCCCGCAGTTTCAAACCTCTACCTTCGTATTCGATTCGGCCCAACACGGCAAAGATTTTTTTAACTACGCCTCAGGTCGTGAGCCATTACCCCCTGGTGAAGAGCCGGGCTTGATTTACACGCGTTTTAATAACCCGGTATTGGAGATTCTCGAAGGGCGGATTGCGCTTTGGGATGAAGCTGAAGATTGCCTAGTAACGGCCAGTGGTATGGCGGCAATCTCTACTAGCTTGCTGGCCTTATCTAAGCCGGGTGATGTGGTGATTTACTCAGAGCCAGTATACGGCGGCACCGATGCCTTGTTGGGCAGTATTTTGTCCCAATATCAGGTTCATGGTATTGGCTTTTGCTCCAGTGAAGGGGCTGCTGGCTTAGCTAAAGCGATGGAAGAGGCCCGTGCAATTGGTCCGGTTTCGGTGGTGTTTGTGGAGACTCCAGATAACCCGACGAATCAGATTATCGATATTCGCGCTTGCGCTGGTTTGATCGCCGCCTATGGCCAAGCAGAAAAGCCTATTTTGATTGTCGATAACACCATGTATGGCCCTATATTTCAGCAGCCCCTGCAGCATGGCGCCGATGTAAGTCTTTACTCACTTACTAAATATATTGGCGGTCATTCCGATGTGGTTGGTGGTGCTTGTGCGGGTAATGGCGAGGTGATTTCTCGCATTCGCGGTTTCCGCAATATTATGGGTACAACCATGGACCCAAATACGGCTTGGCTGATTATGCGTTCATTGGAGACCCTCAAAGTGCGTATGCAGGCCTCCTCAGCTTCGGCTCGCCAAGTGGCTGAATATCTGCAGCAACATGAGCAGGTAGAGAGTGTTCTTTACCCTGGTTTCTTAAAAGCAGGTGATCCGCAGCATGAGATCTTCCAGCGCCAGTGTGAAGGTTGTGGTTCCACCTTTGCTTTTGCCATCAAAGGTGGAGAAAAAGAGGCCTTTGCGGTACTGGATAAAATGCAAATTGCCATGCTAGCGGTGAGTTTGGGGGGTACAGAAACATTGATCCAGCACCCGGCATCAATGACTCATTCCTGCGTGCCCCAGGAGCGTCGCGCGGAAATTGGCATTGGCGAAAATCTGATTCGTATTTCGATAGGTTTAGAGAATCCAGAAGATATTATTGCTGATTTAGAGCAAGCTTTATCCTAAAGGCTTGGGGCCCATTCTAAAACCATGTTTAGAGTGGGCTTTATTGCTCAAATAGACTAATTATTTAGTACCAAAAGCCGATAGCACTATACGTATTTGAATCGACGTTGAGTGCATTATGTCCGCCAAATCCCTATCTATCGCCAGCAAGATCTACTGGGCCTTAGGCCTTATTGCAGCGGTACTGCTCACTGCCAATATTGTGGTTTTCTATTATGACGAGCGCGCTCTTGCCGAGGGTCTTGTTAAAGACAATATGGAAACCCTGGCAAGTAATTATTTTGACTCGGTTAACGCCATGATGCTGACCGGGACAATCGCCAACCGCAAAATCATCCAAGATAAGCTGCTGCAACAGCAAGATATCGTAGAGGCCAGAGTGATCCGTAGTGATAAAACCCGTCAGCTTTATGGTGATGGTTTCTCGGACCAAAAGGCGGTGGATGACTATGAGCGCGCGGCCCTTAGAGGCATAGCGGGTTTTCGTAGGATCGAAAGCGAAGATAAGCATGTGCTTGAGTACATTATGCCGGTGAAGGCTGAGGAAAATTATCGTGGTACCAATTGCTTGGGTTGTCACCAGGCGAAGGAGGGCGATATCTTGGGCGCCGTAAAAATCAGTTACGATCTAAATCGTGTGGATGGCGAGATTCGCAATTCTGTAATGATTGGAGCGGGTGCTCAGTTGTTTCTGATTATTATTTGTTTTGCTCTGTTGAGCTTAACCTTGCATCGCTTGGTATTACGCCGCCTTATTCGTTTGCAGGGCACCATTGGCAAGGTAGAAAGCGAGATGGATTTAAGCCAAGAGATTACTGTGCATCATAATGATGAGCTTGGTGCGGTCAGTAAAGCTTTGAATTCAATGATGGCCAAGTTTAAAGGCAGTTTCTTGGAAGTTTCTGAGGCCAGCGATCGTCTCGTCGATTCGGCCACTAGCTTAGATAAAATCTCTTCGTTAACCAAAGAAGCAGTACTCAGTCAAAAACGCGGGACTGATTCTGTGGCCTCTGCCATCAATGAACTGGATGCTTCGGCACATGCTGTACGTAGCAATACGCGAGATGCAGCCGAAAAATCCGAAGTGGCCAATAGCAGTGCCAGTGAAGGCTTGCAGCTGGCCGAAAAAACTCGCCTAGGAATTTTTCAGCTGCGCGATGAGGTTGAAAGCAATGCCTCCAAAATTGAAGAGCTGGGCACTAAAACCCAAGAAGTCGGTGGCGTGTTGGATGTGATTACCGGCATTGCTGAGCAAACAAACCTGCTAGCTTTAAATGCGGCTATTGAGGCTGCCCGTGCTGGCCACCAAGGTCGAGGCTTTGCGGTGGTAGCTGATGAGGTTCGTCAGCTTGCTACTCGTACTCGTGAGTCTATCGATCAAATTCAGGGTACCATCGAAGCTTTGCAAGGTGATGCAAAATTGGCCGTAGAGTCGATGCATGAGGTAAGGCAGCAAGCCAACGAAAAAGCCGATGATGTAGAGGCTGTTGCCAATTTGCTGAGCAGCATTACTGAGCAAATTAAAGTTTTAGATGGTTTGAATGTTCAAATTGCTACAGCGGCGGAGCAGCAAAACCAAGCCGCTGATGAAATTAATAGCAATGTGGTAAATATTGCTGAAGTGGCAGAGCAATCTAGCGAAGACGCCGTGCGCGGAAAGCAAATCAGCGAAAGCTTATTGGAGCTGGCTTACAACTTGAACCAATTATTGCGCCAGTTTAATTTAGGGAAAAAGTAAAAGCGCTAACTACCTTGGTGATGGCGGTCTGCAAGAACACTCTCTTGTAATCCATAGGCCGCCTTTAAATCATTGACTAGCTCTTTATTTTCCTGAAGAAAGAGATCGAATTTCTCCAGTAATTCTTTGTGTTTAATGCTCGACAGACGAAAGCCAACGATGGTTAATGGCAGGGCTTCGTCCATTTGTAATTCCCCTGCATGACCGATTTTGTCCAAGATATACTGTGTCACGCTGTATTCAATATCAGCTCCGTCCGCTCGCCCGCGTAACACCATTTTGATGGCAATCTCTGCGGTGCTAGTTTCTATCAACTGTAACTTTTGCTGTTGATGCAGTTTATGCCACTTGGTGGGAACAAAGCCTTGGGGGAATGCGACAGAACGAAAGTTGCTTAAACCGATATCCTGCCGCTGGTGGTGAACCATTGTGCCATAGACGGCCATGGTGAGTGCTCGGCTAAACTTCATTCCATGTAGATGGTGCTCTTCGTTTTCGTGCCAGCGGGCATTATCAGGATAAACAAAGTCGACAGTGCCCTTGCGCAACTCTGACTGTAGGCGCTTCAATGGCAGGGGGACATACTCAAAGCTTATATTGTTTTGCTCGGCAAAAGTTTCGAATACAGCCCAGGCATAACCCTTGTCTTTTCTACCTGTAAAATTGTATTGCGGAGAATAATCAAAATCTTGGGTGCCAATGCGATAGTGCTCTTTTGCACTCGTTGTAGCAGCTGCACTGAAAATGAGAAAACAAACAGCTAGGGTTTTAATCCACATCGCTTTGGCCGTTTACGGGTGATAAATGATTATTGCGCCACCACGGAAAAATCGCAAGCTAGTGGAGGGGCTGAAGTTCAGTCGGCGATAATAATGAGAAAGACTGAACTCAAGCCGAACAAGTTTCAAACAGGGTAGACAATTTTTAGTTTTTGCATTCCTGTCACAAAAACTAAATGATTGAGACGAAAATAAGTGAACGCTACGCCAATATAATTAGTTGATTTTGTAAAATAAAACTATTGGTCGTAGCGTTATAAATTTAAACGTTATTTTTTATGGTTTAGGTTTCTAGACGCGCTCAACAAGCATTGCGGTGCCAATACCAATAGCGCCACTTACGGCAACTAAGGCCAGCGTTTTATCCTGGCGTTCTAGCTCGTCCAAAGCCATACCAACCAACATGGCACCGGTTGCGCCCATTGGGTGACCAAGGGATAAGGCGCCGCCGTTCACATTGTATTGGTCATCTTGTAAATCAAAGTGACGCTGACAATGGATGCTGGTTGCGGCAAAAGATTCATTAAACTCCATTAGGTCAATATCTTTTGCGGTCATATTGTGAGTGGCTAGGAGCTTTTCAGCGGCATCGATACCGCCTGTTAACACAAGGCGTGGGTCGCCACTAGCATTGGCGAAGCCTAAAACTTTGCCGCGTGGTTTCAAGCCTAGTGCATCGGCACTTTCTTTATTGCCGAGTAAGTTCAAGGAAGCACCATCAACCATACCCGGTGAATTACCGGCGTGGTGAATATGCTTGATTTCATCAAGTTCTTTGTACTGAGCAAGTAAGGCTTTATCAATTCCCATAGCACCCATTTTTGCAAATGAAGGCTGTAACTCGGCCAGTTTTTCTAGTGTGCCACCAGCACGTGGCGCATTATCGCTATCGATCGTACCGTGTTCGGTTTCGATAGCAACAATGGAACGCTTAAAGCGGCCTTCGGCAATTGCTGTGCAGGCACGTTCTTGGCTTCGCAATGCAAAGCTGTCCGCTTCTTCGCGACTAATACCTTGCAGGCTGGCAATTAAATCAGCGCCAATGCCTAGGGGTAAATTATGAGCGGCCGTGGCAATTTGCGGATCCATAAAGCCGGGAGCTTTGTCGCTCATCATAGGGGTGCGTGACATCATTTCCACGCCGCCAGCCAATACCGCTTGGTCGACACCCATGCTGATCTTGCCTGCCGCAATCGCCATGGCATCAAGTGCCGAGGTGCAGTAGCGGTTTATAGACATGGCGGGCAAATGAGTCCAGCCTGCAGTGTTGGCGGCTAGCTTTGCCACATTGGCACCTTGTTCACCCGTTTGGGTGGCGCTACCTAGAATCATATCGCCAGAAATTTTCTTGGCACCAGGTGCGCGATTGCTAAGCTCGTTTAGCAGAGGCAACATGATTTCAATTGAAGAAAGTCCCGACAAACCTGTGCCTGCTTTCGCTTTTGTTCTTGGGCTGCGCAGGGTTTCATAAATATATACATTGTCTAAGGCATTCATTTTATATTCCTCGAGCTTGTTGGTATTCGCTGATGAGTTCGGCGCCGAGTTCGGCGATACTCTGTACTGATTGGCTGGCGCCAACACCTTGGCCTGCGGCCCAAATATCTTTCCATTTTTTCGCATCGGCGCCGGCTTCGGCGAAATTAATGCCGGCAGCACTTGGCATATTGCGTGGATCATAGCCAGCTTGAATCAATGAAGGGATCATCCAATTGGCTTTTACGCCAGTGATCGCATCAGAAATCATAATGTCGTCAGCGCCGCAATCCACTACCATTTGTTTGTAGCCATCTTGGGCCATGCTTTCTTCCGTTGGAATAAAACGCGTACCTAGGTTGGCCATATCGGCGCCCATGATTTCCACAGCATGAATGTCGGCGCCACTAGAAAGGCCGCCCCCGAGAATCAATAAGCCGTCCCAAAACTCTCGTACTTCACGCACAAACACAAAGGGAGAAAGATATCCGGTGTGGCCGCCAGCTCCTGCTGCAACCAGTACTAGGCCATCAACACCTGCGGCGACGGCTTTTTTAGCAAAGCTTGGCGATATAACATCGGCAACCACAATGCCGCCGTAAGCATGCACTTCTTCAATGATATGTGCCGGGCTACCTAAGGCGGTTACCACGATAGGTGGTTGATGCTTCTTAATCATTTCCAAGTCAGCATCGCGACGTGGGTAAGACGGGTGAACAACAATATTGACTGCCCAGGGGGTATCACCGAGTTCAGTTTTAATTTGTGTCATCCACTCATCAAGTATCTCTGTACTTCTGGCGTTTGGGGTGGGGAAGCAGCCCAATAGGCCAGCTTTAGAAGCGGCAATAACCATTTCTGGCCCACTGATTAAAAACATCGGTGCACACATGGCGGGCAGTTTTAATTTACTTAATAGCTCTTCACGATTCATCGTTATGCCTCCTAAATTTTCATGGCCGAGCCAATGGCTCGAGCGACCAGTTTTCCGGCTTGGTTGTGAATGGTGCCAGCGGTCGCTAAGGTGCGGCGGCCGGCATTTTCAACTTCGGCTCTAATGGTGAGTACATCTTCAGCGCTTGTTACCGGGCGAATAAATTTGGTGGTGATGTCGGTCATGGTGTGGCGCTCGCCGACATCCAGCAAGGTCATCACTGCTGCTCCCATCGCGGTATCTAATAGGGTGGCCATAATGCCGCCGTGTAAGGTGCCAATTAGATTTACATGGCGATCTTTCAAGGTGTACTCGTAGATGACATAGCCTTCGCCGTATTCTTTGACGGTATAGCCTAGGTTTTCGGCCATGCCGCCACGGCTGGCCATGGCTTCAAACTTTTCGATTTTCTCTTTACCGCTTAAGTTTTCCAGCTGATTAAAATTAATTAAATCACTCATATTTGGAACCTGCTTAAGTGTTTGAATAAGTGCCTGGGTAAATCAGTGCTTTTACTTCACGCTTCACAACTTTACCAACCGGGTTGCGAGGTAGCTGTGCTAAGCGGTGGAAGCTTTTTGGTGTTTTAACGGCGCCAAGTTCCGCTTTAAGCTGTTGGCTCAGGTCGCCGTCATTGAGGACGAAGCTGTCGTCGACACAGATGGCCGCTTCCACACGTTCGCCCCAATAGTCATCGGCAACAGAAAAAACGGCGGCTTCATTAATACCTGGAATTTCACTCAGTATATTTTCTACTTCGGCAGGATAAACATTAAAACCGCCACTGATGATAAGCTCTTTGGCGCGGCCCTGTAGGAACAGATAGCCTTTATCGTCGATGTAACCAAGATCGCCGGTATATAGCCAGTCATCTTTGATGGTATCTGCGGTCTTTTCGGCTTCTTCAAAGTATCCCGCCATAACAATATCGCCACGGCTGATAATTTCGCCCGTTTCTCCTGCCGATAAATGTTTGCCGTTTTGGTCTACTGTCGCTATTTCGCTGTATAAACAAGCTTTGCCAACAGAGCTTTGTAACTGGGCTTGGCTCATATCACTGGCTGTCATAGCCGTGATGGTCATTGGTGCCTCGGTTTGACCGTATACGGTAGAAAGCTTAGGGCCAAAGAAATCAATTGCCTGGCTTATTCTTTCTGGTGGCATGGGCGCGGCACTATAGGTTAAATGACGTAAGTTAGCGAAATCGCTTTTAGCCTCTTCGCCACAGTCCATAATTTTGTAAATCAAAGTCGGCGGCATAAAGCTGACTGTGGCGCCACGGTCACGAAATGCCTGGCGAATCAAATCTGTATCTGGCTGCGGTAACAGCACCTGCCTGCCGCCAACCGCCAGCAAAGGTAAAATATAGTGCGAACCACCGTGAGTTAAAGGCGCTACTGCAAGGTTGCCATCGCTATTATTAAATTCAAACAGCGCTTGCATGTTTTCAACCACTGCCGCCACATTGCGATGACTTTGCATAACGCCTTTGGGTTCGCCGGTGGTGCCGCCGGTAAACTTAATACCGAAGATATCATCTTGTTTTACACGGGCAGGACTGAATTCTTTATCGCGATAAGGTGCGCTGAGTTCTTGGCTGCTGCCGGCACCTGATTGGCGTAAATATAATCGCTGTGCAGGGTAGTCGGCTAAGGTTGCCTCGCTTTCTGTATCGACTAAGACTAGGCGAGGTTGGCTTTTTTGTAATAGCTGACGGTTTAACTGGGCGCCGTTTTTTGGATTGATTGGTACCCAACAGTGGCCGGCTAATAGAATTGCCAAGAAGCCTACAAGGTGATCAATATGGTTTTGAGCACATAGCGCAACCCGGCTAGGTTCTGTGGCAAGCTCAGTTAAAGCAGCCGCTAATGCCTCGGAGCGTAGTTGCAGTTCGCGGTAATTGATCGTCTCTCTATCATCAGTGGCGGCAATGGCTTCAGGGTTTAATTTAAAGCCGCGATAAACGTACTCTATCGGTAATGGTAGGGGCTGTGATTGTGCTGCGCTCATGACTGTCGCTCCAATACCGTGACAACGGTAGCGGCTTCTTCATTCTCATAAAAGCCTCCGCCGTTTTCGGCCACAGCAATTTTTGCATTTTCTACTTGGCGTTTTTCCGCTTCCCCACGTAACTGCGTGCATAGTTCATGGAGTTGCATAATGCCAGTAGCTCCTACTGGGTGGCCTTTTGAAACTAAGCCGCCCGATGGATTCACGGGTGTCTTACCACCTAGCTTGCTGTCACCGTTTTCGGTGAAAGCGCCGCCTGCACCGATTTCACATAGGCCGAGGTTTTCAATCTGTTGAATCTCTGCGTAGGCGGTTGCATCGTGTACTTCAGCGACGTCGACATCTTGCCCATCAATGCCGGCTTGTTCGTAAGCGCCCAGAGCGGCAATGCGACCAATATGGTTGGCGAAATCATCGGCAGCGCGATTTTTACCGCTGGCTAAATGGATGCCGCGTATCTTGATAGCGCGCTTGGGGTCGTAGCCATTTTTCTGAAGTTTTTTTAATGCGCTGCTAGAACAAACCACCGCACAGGCTGCGCCATCGGATATTGGAGCGCACATGGGTAAGGTAAATGGCCAACTAATCAGGCGGCCATTTAAAACTTCCTCGGTACTCATATCATTTTGATACTGCGCCAAAGGGTTCATGGTGGAATGCCAATGGTTTTTAGCAGCCGCCATGGCCAGTTGAGCTTGTGTCGTACCGAAAGTTTGCATATGCAGCCTGGCTTGGGCTGCATAGCTATCCATAAAAAAGCTACGTTGGCCGGTATCGACGTTCCGTAGCTCAGCGGGAATCATGTCTATCGCTGTTTGCTCAATGTTTTTGGTGAACTCTTCTAGGCGGTATATATCCGTGCCACCCATAAAAGCTTGAAACATGGCGTCACGTTTTTCAGGAAAAAACATTTTCTCAGCGCCAAGCACTAAAACTATTTCGGCCATTCCTGCACGAATGTGGGTGACCGCTTGATAAAGTGCAGAAGAGCCAGAGGCGCAGGCATTTTCCACATTGCAAATGGGAATGGATTCAAAGCCCAGCGGTCGCAAAGCAATTTGTCCACGAATGGTATTTTGCCCTTCTAACATTTGTTGGCGAGTATTAGAAAACCAGGCGGCTTCGATATCACCAACGGTGGCACAAGCGTCGCTAAGCGCAAGTTTAACGGCTTCTGCACTCAAGTCTTTTACGCTGCGCTCGGGCATTTTGCCAAGCCCGGTCATACCGATGCCAGCAATTACAATATCTTTCATAGTAGTGTCTTTTTTGAAAGCAGGAGCCTAGCAGACTGTTGAAAAACTATCTGCGTTGCCATTGCTGCGTTAAAAACATACTCAAAATGCTCATTTATTAATATAAATTCTGCTCTTTCATATGTTTTTGCCTTGCTCTGACCGCCTCGATAACGTTTTTCAACGGCCTGTTAGTGGTTCCTGTTATTAGCTGGTAAGTTTATCGACGCATAACTTTGCTTTGTACGATACGGAAGCGACTCGTTACAAATGCAAGATCAGCTAAGCAGGCATTGCCCGCTGGGTTAAGACCGGTAACATGAAAATCACTATAGGCTGCAGCAAAGTTAATGGGCATGCCCATTAAATTACAGGCTACCGAAGCACCCGCTACATTGTAGGCATCTTGTGCTTTTTCTAAAAAGTCTTCATCGATACTGTAAACATGAGAGGTGATGGCACCGCGCTCTTTGGCATCGCGTGTGGCAGCCGCTAAACAATCGTCCGCGTTTTTACCTTTGATCATAAAAGAAATAGGGCCGAACAGCTCCTCACGATACATATCGCTGTCTTCATTGCTAACATCAATAATCAGTGGCGTTGCCGTGCGAGCATTTGGGAAGCCTGGGTTTTCGTATGGGCCGGACTGACGCAAAATTTTACCGCGCTGCTCACCGAGTTCGCTTAGGCGATCGATGGTGCGGTAAATATTATCGTCCACCAAGGTGCCACATAAAAAGGCCGCATTTTTGGGGTTTTCCACATGGGCTTCAACCGCATCGACAATCGCCTGGCAAACATTGTCATAGCTAACTCGCTCGCCGTTCACCAAAATGCCGTCGGCTGGAATATGAACATTTTGTACGCTGGTGCACATTTGTGCCGAGGCTTGGCATAAGGAGTGTGCAATCGCCTTGGCCATCGCGGCAAGATCGTCGGTGGATTCAACCACTACGGAATTACAACCAGCGGTTTCGGTGTAGACCAATTTGTCGTTACAGTTTTGCTCGATCCAGCTACCAAATTGCGGGCTGCCAGTGAAATCGATAATGGCGGTATCTGGATGCTCCAATAGCTCCATGGTTGCTGGCTCTTCGCGGGTATCGGCCACCATGGTAACGAGGTTTGGATCGTAGCCTGCTTCGACAAGAATTTCGCGGCAACGACTTACCATCAATGCGACAGGTAGAATGGCTGCTGGGTGTGGCTTCATAACAACTGGGTTGCCAGTAGCTAGGCTGGCGCATAATGCTGGGTAGCCATTCCACAAAGGGAAGGTCGCGCAGCAAATAACCACGCCAACACCGCGCGGCATTAGGCGGTAGCGTTTATCCAATTTGGCGGCACCGTCGGCACCAAATTTGCGCTCCCAGTCGGCCGTTTCTGGAACATCTTTCATGGCTTTATAGGCATAGGCCAAGGCTTCCAAGCCGCGATCTAGTGCATTGGCGCCGGAACCTGCAAAGGCCATGATGTAACTTTGTCCAGAGGTATGCATGGTGGAATGAGCGTTTTCAAATAACTGCTCGCTACAGCGATGCAGCATTTCCAGGCAAAGGCCCACGCGCTCTTCAGTGCTGGTATTGCGCCACTGGGCTTTGGCTTTATCGATATGTTGATATAACTCGGCAACATCGGCCTTTGGGTAAGTAATACCTAAGGCCTCTTTGGTATAGGGGCTCACTTCGGCGCCGGTTTGTCCTACGGTGGCAGGCTGCTCGAGTGGGTAAGGCTTGCCTAGCATAGCTTCGAAATTGGCCTTGCCAGCGGCGGGGCGCTCGCTGCCGTGGATCTTGCTGCTTGGACTTTCTTGATAGCCGGTCCAGGCGTAGCGCTTGGCGCAGGCGTCCATCGCTTTTTCCAGGGTGGCTTGGTGTTTCTCGAACCAGACTGACATGGCTTCTTCCTCGGCTAGTTGCTCAGAGATCATCATGCTCTTTTAGTAGAGCTTGTTTTGTCAGTCCAATAATACAAGTTACATGGTCGTGGAGTAAAGTGCAGAGTAAAAACTCTGGCGCTGGAAAAGGCCAAATGGTGTTTCCTGCGCCAGCCTTAGCTCCCCTACGAGCCGCTATTTACAAGGCTAAAGCCCTCGTCCAGCCAACCACATACACCGCCAATCATTTTCTTAACGGGGCGCCCCAGCTTAGCCAAGCGAATGGCGGCTTTTTCGGTGGCGTTGCAGTGCGGGCCGGCGCAATACACCACTATAAGTTGCTCTTGAAGAAAATTGTTTAGTGATTCGGCGTTAATTCTGGGGTGGGGAAGGTTTTGTGATTCGGGCAGATGGCCCGCTCTAAAGGCTTCTTCGCCTCGCACATCAAGCAAAATGAAATCTTTGCGTTTAGTGCTTATTGCATGGTGAACATCCCAGCAATCGGTTTCAAAAGCCAGTAGTGCTTCAAAGTGCACAAGTGCATCGCTACTTGCTGCGGCAGGGGTTCGGGTAACGGCTGAAGACATATCGTTCTCCTTAATTTGTTTAGGCTAGGGCGCCTCTGAATAAAGGCGTTGGTGCTCAGGCCTTCAGACAAGCTCACAGTTTAGGCGCAGACTCGAAGGCATACTGGCCGTACGTCAAGAGGCTGTAACAACAACTGTGAGCTTGTCTGAAGGCCCCGCAGGGCGGAGCCTAAAGCACCCATCTACGTCGTAATGCTTTTTGCTAAGGACTAAGGCCATTAGCGGCAAAGCATGCCTAGTATCTGGGCGCTTTAGACCTCCGCTGAGCACTAACGCCTTTATTCAGAGGTGCCCTAGAGCTTGATTCTAGGGTTTATTTTAGAGCGCCTGCTGCTTAACGACTGCTGGCCTAAAAGTCATTATTCGTTAATAATCAGCCAATGTTACATAAAAAGCCTATTTTCCGTCGTCTCGCCATTTTGCTACCGGCCCCTGTTTCCTTATTTGAGCTGGGCTGCGCGGTTGAGCTGTTTTTACTACCACGCCCAGAGCTAAACAGTTGGTATCAAACACAATTGTTGGCTTTGCAGGCAGAGGCCATGCCATCACTTGGTGGTTTACAGTTGCAGGCGCCGGTATTTGAAAGCCTGAGCCGGTTTGATGATGTATTAATCCCTTATTGGGGTGTTGAGCAGCAGGCTAGTGAGCCTTTGATTGCTGAGTTACGTGCGCTCTATGAACGTGGTGGCCGGTTGTGGAGTTTTTGTTCTGGTGCATTCCTTTTAGCGCAAACGGGGCTGCTGGAAGGGCGAGAAGTCACTACCCATTGGCGTTATCAGCAGCAGTTAATGGCTGACTTTCCAAGCTTAAATTATCGTGAGGACTGCCTGTATTGCTACGATGGGCAAATCGCCTGCTCGGCGGGCAGTGCCGCTGCCCTTGATCTTGGTTTGGAGATTATTCGCCAGGACTATGGTCATGAGGTGGCTAATTCGGTGGCTCGGCGTTTGGTGAGTAGCCCGATAAGGCAGGGTGGGCAATCCCAGTTTGTGCATCGTCCAGTGAGTCGCCACCCTGATCTATTGGCAAGCAGCTTAGATTGGGCGCTAGAGCATTTGGCCGAGCCAATTAGCGTCTCGGATTTGGCACAGCAAAGTAATATGTCGCGGCGCAGTTATGATCGAAAGTTCAGCCAAGCTATGGGGCAGAGCCCCAAGGCATGGCTGCTGGCCCAGCGCCTAGAGCGGGCGAAAAGTCTGCTGGAAAGTGGGGGCTTAGCGATTGAGCCTTTGGCTCAGCAAGCCGGTTTTGCCAACGGAACGAGCTTGCGCCACCACTTTCGTGGCCAATTTGGCCTATCACCCAGTGAATATCGTCGCCAGTTTCAAGGCAATTGATGAAATTCTTTACACTAATGTTAAAATTTTACCGTTTGCAATTCGTCTTGGACAGGAAGTAAAAGACGAGACACAAAGCCGCTGAGCGAAAAGCGCCTAGCTTCGGCTTAAATACTAAGGAAACTTGCATGAGCGTCGCCAATTTAATTGTGATTAACCCCGTAGTAAAAAGCTTAGAGCTGTTGGGGGATCGCTGGACCATTTTAATCTTGCGCGATGCTTTTTTAGGGCGTCATCGCTTTGAAGAGTTTCGCAGTCACACCGGCGCATCGCGCAGCACTTTATCCAAGCGATTGGAAAATCTTGTAACTCAGGATGTACTGTATAAAAAACCCTACCAAACAACCCCACTACGCCATGAGTATCGCCTAACGAAAAAAGGCTTGGCCTTGTACCCCTGGGCATTGTTAATTTGGCAATGGGAATCCCAGTGGTGTAATGATCAACATCAATTACCCCCGAAGTTAATTCATCGTCAGCCCGATGAGCATGAATTGCAACCTTTGGTGGTATGTCGTCATTGTAAACAGGCGCTCCATATTGCGGACGTTGAGCGCCGGGTTTTAGAAAATGCCGAAGAAAATGATCTGCAAGCTTTGAAAACCATTGGCAGTCAGCGACGCTCGCGTGGCGGACGTGGCGCTGAAGAAGATGCAAGCCTGGGGCATATCACCGACATTATCGGTGATCGATGGGCCAGTTTAATTCTAGCGGCCGCTTTTATGGGCCTGCAGCGCTATGATGATTTTCGTCGCCAATTGGGTATCGCAACCAATATCTTGGCGGACCGTCTGAAGCGCTTAAGTGAAGCGGGTGTCTTTGATCGCATTGAATATCAAACCAAGCCGCCGCGCAGTGAGTATCAATTAACGGAAAAAGGAAAAGCCTTGTACCCGTTTACCATGATGATGCGACAGTGGTCGATCGATTGGCTGGGTGGTATGGAAGATGCGCCTTTCCAGTTGATCCACAAGCCCTGCGGTCACGAGCTGGCCGTGGATGTGATTTGTGGAAGCTGTTCTTCAGTGCCAGATCCAAAGGATGTTGGTTATCAGGCTTAGTTTTTAAGTTAAAGCCACACTGTTTCTAGCAGTGTGGTTTTTTCTTAAAAATTAGGCAGGTTTAAGCTTTGGCTCGAGCGGGCTTCCTGCGACGCTTTAACCAAACAATAAAACCGGACAGCGCTAAAAGAAAGGGCGCGAGTCCAAAAAAACTCCACGCAATTTTACTTCCTAACCCGGCAAATGATCCGAAGTGTAATTCCCGAAAGCTGTCAAAAACCTGAGTTGTTACACTCGCTTTTCGGCCATCAAATGCCAAAACCAAATCCCCGTTTTCCGCTTTGTAAGTAACGGTGGATGAATAGTTGCTGGCAAAAGGGTTATTACTGGGCTGAAAGCCGAATACCGTGATGTTCACTTCGGGCTCAAACGGGTATAGCAAGTAGGTGGGGGTGAACTGATCCAGTTGCTGTTGGCTGTCGAACAAGATCTGCTGAAAATCAACGTTATTACCATATAGCTTTTCTTGTGGTTCGAAGTGGGGCTCATCTCCGTGCTCGAAGACCTCATGGTAGTAAGCAATGGTATTGAAATAAATTCCCGTAATTCCAAGAATTAATAACACCGGCGATGACCAGGTTCCGATTAGACGGTGAAGGTCCCCACTGAAAACTCGAATCGACCGACCGCGGCGTAATAAGAAAAGCTGTTGCCAAAATTTACGGTGAATAATTAAGCCACTGATACCCAGAAAAGTAAAAATTAGCGCGACGACTAAACCGATAAATGTTCCCCATTGAGAATCTTCATGGCCGATGCCGTTTAACAAAAAAGTGTAGTGTAAGCTTACCAGCCAGTCTGTAAGTTGACTTTCCATTACGGCTGGCTGATCTAGAATTTCCCCAGAAAATGGATCTAAATGGACTTTGTACCAATCATGGCTACCCTTTTTTACTAGGAAAACGCGGTCGGCTTCTATGCCATCGTTAAAGATTTCCCAAGAACCGATAATGAAACCTGGAAAGGAATTCTCTATATGGTCTTGTAAGTTATTGTGGCCGGCTCGCTCAAGCGTAGAGCTTTGCTGTGGGCTATAACTTAGGCTGGCCACTTGTGGCATAAGCCATTGATCGATCTCAGTTTTGAAGACAAGAATACTGCCAGTAATTGAGATGATAATAATGGGGAGTAATGCAACCAGTGCCAAATAGCTGTGATACTTTAAAAGTTTTTTACGCATCTTGGCTTCTCACGAAAGCGCCCTGATGAATCAGAGCGCATTATTATTGTAGTGTTTTTTAAAATTTGTAGTTTACCGAGGCCGAGATATTACGCGGTGAGCCGTAATAAGCTTGATCCCAGTACAAGCTGCTTAGGTATGTTTTATCTGTGGCGTTAGTCACGTTAAGCGAAAAGCTAATGTCCTGATTAAGCTTGTAGTGGGCGGCAAGATCAATAGTGCTGTATGCATCTTGCTTAACGAAGCCACGTGGAGTAGTAGTATCATCTTGATGTTTGATGACAGCGCCAATACGCAAGCCTTCCACAGCAGGAATGTCATAGCTAGCTGATACTTTTAGTAGTTTTTCAGGAATAAATGGACGAGCATCTTGTCCTTCTTCTTCAATGTCTACTACCGTAAAACCGGCGCCGATATTCAAACCATCAATAATCTCACCAGAGAACTCTATCTCATAACCTTCACTCTCAAGTGTGGCGCCTCGATATGTTGCTACATTCTGTGCATTGCGACCAATGAACATGCCGAAGTTACTTTGCTCAGAACTAAAGCGAGCTATGGTTAAGGTTGCTCTTTCGTCGTTAAAAGATTTCTTGAAACCAAACTCTGTAGATTCGCCCAGTGTAGGGCCAAGTGGCAGAAGATCTGTGTTTAGCCAAGTTTGCTGCTTAAACACTTCGGTATAACTGGCGTAGAAAACCAAGTCATCCAAAATGTTCCACGTCAAACCATAATAGGGCACAGTTTCTTTGGCGCTGGCATTCGATTGGCCGCCATAACTTAAACCAGACTGTTCCAAGTCGGTATTTCTGGCGCCCAATAGCAGCGAAAGATTATCCATAACGTTGATACGTGCGGCTGCATAAAAAGCTTTCTGTTTTAAGTCAACATCGCCCACTTGGGTGGCAGGATTATGCACAGTGAAATTCGGGCGGGGAGTGTTGCCTGCTGCCCAATCACTACCAAGCACAACAATGCCGCCATCAGAACTGATAGATTTTTGCTTAATATTGGTATCAGAGTGACTGTAACCAATGACGATTTGATGCTCTTGGCCAAAGGCGTCGATATTACCTGTGAAGAAAAGCTCTCCGTTCTTTTGATCTTCATCGCGAAGGTATCGACTAGGGCTGCCAGCAAGGCCTAGGCCGGTTGTTGGATCAGGCTGACCAAAAACATAAAACAGCTCTGATTCGGTCTCGCTAGTGTTTTGTACAAATTGAGCGTCGAAGCTCCAGTTTTCATTAAGCTCTTGGCTGTACTCAACAAAAAATTGCTTTTGGGTATTTTCGGAGAAAGTCCAATCCGGGGCAGTACTGGTAGAGCGGTCATAGTGCACTTGCTGACCAAGAGCGTTCACTAAAGGTAAGGCGCCCCAAAGTACCGAATCCGAATCCGAGTTGTTATAGCTGTAACCTGCATGCAACTGGCTGCTGTCGGTGACATCGAAACGCAGAATGCCGTAGCCCAAAGTGTTTTTAGCTTCATGGCGGTCTAGGTGCGATTCGCCTTGATCATAGGCAGCTACAACACGGCCACTTACTCGATCGCTTATTGGCGAAGATACATCGACTTCTGCACGGCGACCGCTCCAGCGACTAACGCTTAGAGAGGTAGAACCTTGGAATTCATCAGTAGGGCGTTTACGCACATAGTTAACCGTCGCCGAAGGGTTGGCCAAACCAGTCACTAAACCGGCCGCGCCCTTAATCAACTCTACTTTTTCATAAAGTGCCGTATCTTGTAGGCCACTGGCGTTACCCGAAATAAAGGGGATACCAACACCGTCGTACTGAAAGTTAACGACATCAAAGCCGCGAGCGGTGAAGTAGGTGCGGTCTGTTTCGACTTCTTCAACCGTGATACCCGGGGCGTAGTTAAGTACATCTCTTAGACTATCCAAACCAAAATCTTTGATCTGAGCGGCGGATATTGAGGTGACTGTCTGGGGGGTTTCCATAACGGTCAGGTTCAATTTCGTGGCCGCGTCAGTCTTACCCGGCTCGCCATACACGTAGACCTCCTCAATTGGAGATTCATTGTTTTTGACTGATTGTGCCCAGCTAGGCGCAGCAGCAGCGATGGCTACGGCAGCAGCCAGTGCATGGCGTGCAAAGTGTTTCATTATGTTTCCTTAATATAAGTGAGCATCTAAATGATAATGATTAGTATTAATATTGTATTTGTGTGAGTCTAATATAGCAATGGTCATGGGGCTCATTATTCTTAGCTGTTGCTCGTGATAATCGAGCTGCAGGCTCGCTCTAGGGGCTTTAATTGAAACTGTTGAGGATAACCAGGTCGTCTAGATTGATGATTTGGCTTATTTCAGAGCTTTAAAAGTCGCCTGCTCTCGGCGGCGGGGGTGGTGACAAATTTGCACGATGTGGTGCGTATTATAACGGGCATGCTTTTGAATTTTTCAAAACCCCGCATCTACACTCAACTTTCGATTTAGGGAAGTTATGTCCAGCACTCCAACTCGTAAGTGGCTTGTGTTCCAGTAATGCTTGCCGTAAGCGGCTGCCCTATGGGGGCTCCTTTAGAGGAGGGGCTATCTAGAATGTCCGTCTTCAATCATTTCCAGAGTTTCCACGACGTGCTCAGCAAAACCATGGCCGCCTTCGTAGTAAAGGTTGTAGGTAACACAGCCCATGCGTTTCAGCTGGCCGATCTCATCCGGGAAACGAGCGATGACGGCAATTTGGCCGTTGTAGCCCAGGCGTTTAATAAGTTGAACAACTTCGATATTCTCGCCATGGTTGGCGAGGCTAACAAGAATTATGCGGATCTTTGCTAAATCTACTTGCTGCCAAAAGTCTTGGTCACTGGCATCGGCGCGGACTACTCGATAGCCTTCCCGTAACTGGCGCTCGGACTTTTTATCAGCTTCTTCAACACCTACGACTTTGCCCGGATAAGCTTGGCGTAAATAACGATAAGCACCAACGCCCACACGCCCCATGCCCAGCACCAAAACCTCGGTGTGATCTAAGTCATGGTCGCGCTCTTGGGGAAGCCGTTTTTTCAGCTCGTAGCGCGCAAAAAGATGACGATGGCGGTTGTATATGGCATGAGCCCTGTCGTTAATAGGTGCGGCGATAAAGAAAGATAGCGCAACCGCGATAGCGAGTGTCACCACCCACTCCTGTGGCAAAACACCATTACTTGCTGCCAAAGCGGCGACGATTAAGCCGAACTCGCTGTAATTGAACAGGGCCATCGACGATAGAAACGAGGTACGAGCTCTAAGGTGAGTGATGGTCATGAGCCAATAATAAAGCAGCGGCTTAAATATGCTGACAAGGGCAAGTCCGGCCGCGAAGACTAACATTTCGAAATTCGGCAAACCATTGAGGCCAATGCTTAAGAAGAAACCCACCAAGAAAATATCTTTAAAGCTCATTAAGGCCTTGGAAAGCTCGTTGGATTTGATGCCGCCAGCGAGCAAGACGCCAAATATTAGGGCGCCTAAATCACCTTTAACGTTGCAAAGCTCAAATAGCTTGGCGCCGCCAAAGGCGATACCGATACCAAATAAAACCAATAGCTCGCCGTGGCCACTGCCGGATAATAGGCGGTGTAAGAATGGGCGAGCAGGAATTAAGAGGAATAAAAACAGTGCTGTCCAGTCGGGAGATTTTCCTGTGCTTAAGGCTAGGAAAAACACCGCCGCTAAATCCTGAATAATCAAAATACCGATAGCAACGGTGGCGTGAATCGAGGAGGTTTCACCGTGTTGCTCAAACACTTTAACGGCGAATACGGTACTGGAAAAAGATAGCGCAAAGGCCACTGTCCAAATGGCAGTGCTATCTAGGCCGCTTAGCTTGCTAATCCAGGGCGCAAGCATCATAAACAGCGCACCAAAGCTCACTGTAGTGATCAGCATATGGCTAGAGGCGACGGCCCAAATCTGCGGTGCGATAAGGTCTTTAATATTGAGTTTAAGGCCAATGGTGAACAGCAGTAGCGTCACGCCAGCGTTGGCCATGGTGTCAATCACCGTGCCAGAGTCAGTATCCAAGCCAAAGCCATGGATCATAAAGCCCGCTAGCAGATAGCCCAGCATAGGCGGGAAGCCTATTCGCTTAAAGCTCAGGCCAGCGAAGAGCGCAATAATGATGATGATTGGATCCAGCATTTAGGTCTCGCTTAAATGACAATAGTTGATCTGGCCTGACTGTAGTTTAGCGTATTTTAGAGATAAGTCTCTGTTTTATAGATGTTTTAGGAATAACTTGCGTGGCGCCAATAGGGACTGACACTTTTGATTGCGTTCTCTGTCGCTTAAATATTCACATGATAGTGACTAGCTATCAGTATGATTTTTATTGTTAATTTTATCTATCGATATCTGTTGTCCTATACTGGTTTCAAGTTTTGAGGGGCATCAACAGGGTGCTAGCCGTATTAAATTGTGAGGATAAAGCTATGAGTGAAGTTCAATTGAACAGCCATGAAGGTCAACGTGTTCCATCGGTTACCTTTCCTGTGCGAGAAGGTGATGCTTGGAAGCAAATCAACAGCGATGAGTTATTCGCGGGTAAAACAGTAATTGTGTTCAGCTTGCCAGGCGCCTTCACGCCGACTTGTTCATCTACGCATTTGCCGCGTTACAACGAGTTGGCCGCAGTATTTAATAAGCTGGGTGTGGACGACATCATTTGTATGTCGGTAAACGATACCTTTGTGATGAATGCTTGGAAGGCTGATCAGGAAGCCGAAAATATTACTGTCATTCCAGATGGCAACGGTGACTTTAC
Source organism: uncultured Pseudoteredinibacter sp. (assembly GCF_947502065.1). Lineage (GTDB taxonomy): Bacteria > Pseudomonadota > Gammaproteobacteria > Pseudomonadales > Cellvibrionaceae > Pseudoteredinibacter. The sequence goes on along the minus strand of NZ_CANMYE010000011.1, from coordinate 39,390 downwards.
TCGTGGTATGGGTATGTTGGTTGGCAAGCAAGAGTTAGGTTTTGGTGATCGCTCTTGGCGTTACAGCATGCTGGTTAAAGACGGCGTGGTAGAAAAGCAATTTATCGAGCCCCAAGAGCCAGGCGACCCGTTTAAGGTTTCTGATGCTGACACCATGTTGCAGTACTTGTCCCCAGATTATCAGTTGCCGGAATCCAGTACGGTTTTCACTAAGCCTGGCTGCCCGCATTGTGTAGCGGCTAAAGCTTTGTTGAATGAGCGCGGCTACAACTACGAAGAAATCGTGCTAGGTAAAGATGCCAGTACCGTCGCGGTGCGTGCCATCACCGGTCGTGACACCGTACCGCAAGTGTTTATCGGTGGTAAGCACATTGGTGGCAATGACGATTTGGTTAAATTCTTCTCTTAAACACAATTGCTGCGGGGTCAGATCCCCATATCAAAACAGGAGGGCTTGCCCTCCTGTTTTGATATGGGGATCTGACCTTTTTTAATTCTTACGCAAAAGTATTTCCCTCTGTTCACTTGTGACTCTATTTGTAGATATTTAACGCTTTGCTCACTACACTAAGCCGTTCAGATTTTCGACAAGAGAGTAAGTTTATGGCCAGAGTGGCAGCGGGACTGCTGTGTTATCTTCTTATCGCAACGGGTATTTCCTTTTGGGGGCGTGAATTCATTGGCCCAGATTTTTCGTTTCTTGAAAAACTCTTACTGGTGGTCTTACTTGTTGCGAGTGGACCAGCGATTGCCGCCTTTATCTCATGGCGATTATGGCCAGAACTTAGAGGTCTTAGTTCTCTATTTGGCTGCTGGCCTAAATGGGCAGCTATTTTGGCTGCTGTGATTCCGGTAGCGGTCCTGGCCTTTGCGGGTTACCCCAATGAACTAGGTGTTCAAGCGAATCTAATGGGGGCGATAGTTGCCCTATGTTTCTTATTTTATGCGCTTGGTGAAGAAATTGGTTGGCGTGGTTTTGTTCATGATGCGTTAGCGTCGAATCCTATATTTCTACGTGGATTGATTACGGGAATTGTTTGGTGGCTATGGCATCTTTGGTTTTTGCAAGGTGAGTTTGAGTTAATTAAGCAAATGCAAGGCTTAGCTTTACTTTTAGCTATTGCTGTTCTTTTTGCTTATCTTGTTTCTGAAAGCCAATCTTGGTTGATGATGGCTGCTTTTCATAGCGTAGGAAACATTGGAATGATGGCACCGATAATCGATTTGCCCAGCGATGAGAGGATTAAGTTGGCCGCCATAATGCTGGCTTTATTGATTGCCTTACATAGTTATTGCAAAAAGAAGTTTCTAACTGGAAGTGTATGAGGCTGTTTACAGCTTTTTGTGACAGTTCTTTGACTTCGGTAAATTAGTTGATAGAGTCTGCACCTTCTATAGAGTTAGGTGTATGTGGTGCAGTCTCCCTATCAGGATAATAAATCTAAGGCCGAGCACGCTTGGCGATTAAATAGTTTTATCGATGTTCTTGCTGATGTCATTGTTCATGGGGTATTCCGTAAGAAAAGACCCAGTTTGCATTTCGATATCTCTCAGGCGGATCTTCAGTCTCTGCTAGATGCCTCGCAACAAGAATTGCAGGAGCTGAAAGCTCAGCGGGAGATCTGTCGTAAGCAGTATGTGCTGCGCAAGCGCATATTGCTTGTTGCGCTACCTTTGCTTCTTCTAGGCCTTCCCTTTATCGGTTTGGGTGCTATAAGCTTGATGTTTATAGCATTTGTGTTGGGCGGCTGTTGGATGGTTTCTGCAAGCTTGCCCTATAGAAAGTATTTTGATCAGCAGTTCTTACCAGCGCTTTTAGCCCGCCTTCCAAACTATGAATATATGCGTAATGGCTATATCCCTGTTACTGAGCTGAAGTCGAGTGGGATCATTCCAGATCATGTCGATAGCTTAACTCGCCAAGAGGATTACTTGCATCGTTGGCATGATGATGTGTATTGCGAGCTGGTAGAGTGTGAATTCAAAGAATACCGTCGGGACAAGAATGGCGTTAAAGAAAGCCCAGTGTTTAAGGGCGTCATTAGCCGTTTAACTATGCCAAATAGGATTTCCAAACGCATCGTGATGCAAGCCAATTGGGGTAAGCTTCTGTCTTTGCTTCAGAAAAAGCCGATGGATAAATCTTTTGGCTATAAGTTAGATGAGCCCAGGCTGGCAAAGAAGTATGATTTTTACTGTGAAGATAAGACTTATCTTGAAAGTACAATTAGTACAGCGTTCCAAGCAAAGCTGGCCGATTTTATAGATAAGCTTGATGTAGCTGCACCAGAATTTAGTTTTTACGAAAATTACGCTTTGCTACTACTCCACCGCCCGCAAAACTTTCTGTCGGCTCCCGCTCTCAATGAGCCTTTGGATCAGCAGAAATTGTTAACAGAGCTGCTGCAAGAAATTCAGATGATGAATGAATTTGAATCCCTAGCGCTCGAAGTTTGGCCAATATAAACAGAATGCTAACCGGGGTCAGAACCCATAGGTTCTGACCCCTTTCCAACCTTTAGCCGCTTACTTTTCAAAATAGTCAGGGTTAAGGAGTTTGCTTAACTTTTTCTTTTATCGCCTCTCTATCGACAAAAGGCAGTAGGTGACACAGTCTTTCAGCGCTTATGCTGGCCCGTGTGGCAGATCCTATAAATATGCCGGCTATTAAGCTTATGTTTATTTGGAAGTTCGAATCTAATCCAGACTCTATAGTTTTTACTAAAACCACAAAGCCCAAGAAGATTAAAAAATGCCAAGCCCAGGTCTTTAGCAGGTAGAAATAATATGATTTCTTGCCGTTTTCGCCAAGGTCTAAATAGGCTTTTAAATATGATTTTTCACCCATGACTCCGTCCTTGTTTGACTAGCATTTCTAGAATAGCAAAAAGAAAGCGGGGTCAGAACCCGTGGGTTCTGACCCCTATATCGGAGCCGAGATAATAAATAAAATCGACTGGCTTTAAGGGGGGCGAAAGGGCTTCGCTAGAGTGAGGCAAATTAATTCAAGATTGTGCAGGCACCTGGGGTCAGAACCCATAGGTTCTGACCCCTTTCCAACCTTTAGCTGCTTACTTCTTAGAAGCGACCCAATCTTTAACTTTCATCTCAACAACCTGCATTGGCATTGCGCCACTTAGCAAAGCTACATCGTGAAATTCTTTAATGTCGAATTTCTCGCCTAACTCTGCCTGAGCCATCTCACGTAACTCTAGGAACTTCAACATACCAAGCTTGTAACCAAGAGCCTGACCTGGCCATGCCATGTAGCGCTCAATTTCTGCGGTGGTTTCGGTTTCGCCCATGCCGGTATTGGCCATCATATATTCGATAGCTTCTTCACGGCTCCACTTTTTAAAGTGCATGCCGGTATCAACTACCAAACGAACGGCGCGGAAGATCTCTGCTTTTAAGCGACCAAGATCACCAAATGGATCATCTTTATATTCACCCATTTCCCAAACTACACGCTCGGAGTACAAAGCCCAACCTTCAGAATAGGCATTGTAGGCGGCAACACGGCGCAATAGCGGCAAGCTGTCTTGTGCCAAGTTCAATGCAATCTGCCAGTGATGGCCTGGGTTGGCTTCATGATAAGTTAGGGTGCGAAGATCAAACTTAGGTACCGCTTTCATGTCGCGTAAATTGATCCAGTAAATTCCTGGAACGCTGCCGTCTAAAGTTGGTGCCGTGTAACGGCCGCCAGCTTCACCGTCTTCAACGGCTTCTGGAATGCGGCGAACTTCTACCTCATAAGGAGGCTTGGTGGCAAACTGCTCGGGCATGCGTTTGTTAATGTGCTCGATCATGCCATTAAGGTCGTTCAATAATTCCTGGCGACCTGCATCGGAATCTTCATAAAGGAAGCGCGCTTCATCGGTTAGGCCAATCATGCGCTCACCAACAGAACCTTCGCTATAACCCTGCGCCTTTAAAATTTCATCCATCTCTGCGGTAATGCGAGCGACTTCCGCCAAGCCAACTTCATGTACTTCGGCTGGAGTCATGCTGGTATCGCCTAAACGCTGCACCATCGCTAGATAAAATTTATCGCCATTTGGTTGTGCCCAGATACCTGAGGCATCACGCGCTTTGCTTTCATATTTGCGTAGAGTTTCCGCAACTTTGCGATAGCCTGGGTAAACGTGTTTTTCTACATTGGCGGCGGCCTGTGCAAGTACGGCCTGTTTGTCTTCATCAGCAAAGCCTTCAATTTTATCTAGCTTGCTCTTTAGGCTGGTTACCAAGGTGTGCTCAGCCGCAGGAATTGCGCTATAGCCGTCTACAAAATTTAGCGTACTTTTAACCAAAGCTTTTGGCATTACCCAATCAGTTTCAGAATCGCTGATTAGTTTTTTGTTGATGTTGTCGATGTAGGCTTCAAAGGCTACTAGGCGTTGCAAATAAAGTTCAGCATCTTCTTTGCTTTTTATTTGCTGCGCGTTTTGCAAAGTGGCAGGGCCATCAATTAAGGGGCCATTAATCTGATTAACGATAAATGGAGTGTGGCCCATCCAAGTATCAATATAACCTTGCTCGAAGCCTTCAACGCCAGCGAAGTAGTTTAAAAGGTTTGCACCAACACGCTGGTTGTCTAGGTTTAGGCCTTCATTGGCAACATTCAATTCGCTAATGGCTTTGGCGGCAGCGGCCATGGTAGAGCGAAGCGCACTTTCAGATTCCAAAGAGTAGTCTTCCATGCGGCTTAAGTAAGCACCACCAGCCGTCTTTTCGTCTAGACCGACTTGTGTCGCAAACTGTGGACGAGCTTTAAACAATGCCGTAGTGGCTTCATTCAGCTGGCTGCCTAGGCCTTTGGGGGCTGCGACTTCAGCGGCTGCTTGTTCTACTGTTGCGGCAGCAGGCGCGGATGATGGGGCTTTGGCTTCTTCTTTGTTGCCGCAGGCGCTAAGGGCAATAGCGGCTGTTAGGGCTAGGGCGATAGGGGTGCGTTTCATGCTTCTACTCGCTGTGGTTTGTGTGTTTTGTAGTAAATTAACGGACGAGCCTCGATGAGGCTCAATTACGGCGGTATTCTTGTAGGCTAACTAGGATCTAATAACTCGGCCCAATCCAAGCTTGGATCCCCAACCACATAAAAGTTTGGGTTCAACAGGGATTCTTTATGGTTGTAGCGCAAATCGCTAAATTCTGGGTTAAGTACCTTGCCGCCTGCTGCTGAAACTACAGCGTGGGCCGCTGCTGTATCCCACTCGCAGGTAGGTGCTAGGCGCGGGTATAACTGGGCTTTGCCCTCGGCGATCAAGCACAGTTTTAAAGAGCTACCCATGGGTTCTAAATGGCATTGGCTAAAGCTGTTTTCCAATTGGCCTATTAATGCATCAATTTCAGCGGCTCCGTGTCGGCGGCTACCCACGATAATTAAGTCCTGCTGCAAGGCCTGCGCTTTAGTGCTTATGGTCGTTTGTTCGGTAATTGTGCTGCCATCGTTGCTGTATTTAATGGCCTCGCTGCGATCTTCTAGCAGGTTGCCGATATAGCTTAGTTTTAAAACTGGGCTGTGAACTAGGCCGAAAATAGGCTTATTTTCATAGATTAGGGCGATATTAACCGTGAATTCGTCATTTCTGTTGATAAATTCCTTGGTGCCGTCCAAAGGGTCAATTAGCCAGTAATATTCCCAGGATTGTCGCTCGGTAAAGCTGGGCATGGACGATTCTTCCGATAAAACCGGTATTTCGGGGCTAAATTCAGCCAAAGCGGCACAAATTACTTTATGGGCAGCTAGGTCAGCTTGGGTAACAGGAGAATCATCACCTTTGTGGTTTATCTCAATTTCGCCCTGTTGGTAGTAAATTTCCAAAATCGCTTGGCCGGCTTCGAGGCCGATATCGACTAGTCGTTGATTTAGATCTGCTCGCTGCAAACTGGGGGGGAGGGAGCTCATGGCCTTCCTTATTTTGTGTTAATCTTAGCCGCCTTGCGCCCAGGGATTCTTATTCCTGCTGGCGCCTTGCCGCTGTGATATTGAGTAAAACAAATTATGACGTCTAATTCACCCCAAGCCCAAGTGGACTGGGAGCAGATCGATACCGTGCTATTGGATATGGATGGTACCTTGTTAGATCTGCATTTCGATAATTATTTCTGGCTGCAGCATTTGCCGCGACGCTATGTGGACACCCATGGTGTAACTATGGAGGCCGCCCAAGAAAAGCTACACGGTATGTTTGAAACCTACCGTGGCAAGCTGGAATGGTACTGCTTAGAGCATTGGTCAGAGGCGCTAGATCTTGATATTCGCGCCCTAAAAGAAGAGGTGCAAGAGCGTATTGCCATGCGCCCTTATGCCATTGAATTTTTGCAGCGTTTGCGTGCTTTAAATAAAAAGCTGGTGTTGATTACCAATGCGCACCCACAGAGTTTATCGCTCAAATTGGATATTACCGCCATTGATCAATGGTTGGATGTGGTGATCTCATCCCATGAGTATCGCCAGCCAAAAGAGCAGCAGGCCTTTTGGCATTGTTTGCAAGAGCAGGAACAATTTGACCCCAAACGCACTCTATTTATTGACGATACTGTGAGTATCCTAGAGTCGGCGGCGACCTATGGCATAAAACACTTGCTGTGTATTCATCAGCCCGATAGCCAACAAGAGCGTCGTATTGATGCCTATCCAGCTATCGATCACTTCGATGAAATTATGCCAAAGCTGTAGAGGATATTTTGGAAAAAGTACGAGTAGATAAATGGCTTTGGGCGGCACGATTTTTTAAAACCCGAAGCTTAGCTAAAACTGCGATCGACGGTGGCAAGATCCACGCGGATGGGCAGCGGGTTAAAGCCAGCAAAGAAATTCTAGTTGGGCAAATTCTAACGATTCGTAAGGGCTGGGATGAAAAAGATGTAGAGGTTTTGGCCTTGTCAGATAAAAGAGGGCCGGCGCCAGTAGCTCAGCAGTTATATCAAGAGACCGCCGAGAGCATTGCAAAGCGTGAAGCAGAAGCCGCTAAGCGTAAAGCCCTGCGAGGTATAGATCTTAGCCCCGAAAACCGACCAACGAAAAAGCAACGCCGTCAAATTCATCGCTTTCGCGAACAAGATTATTCTTAGGGTAGCAAGCGAATTATTAAAATAGGTAAATTGGATGATACTTATGTTTTCTCGCCGTGTATTAATGGTGATCGTTTCTTTTTGTGTGCTGGGCCTTGCCGCTAATGCGCAAGCTGCTCTTAGCAAAGATTCTCAAAAGGTAAAAAACGCGGTTATAAAAATTTATAGCACTTTAACACCCCCTGATTATTTTACGCCTTGGCGCCTACTCAATTCTCAACAAAGCAGTGGTTCTGGTGCGGTTATTGCGGGCAAGCGAATTTTAACCAACGCCCATGTGATCGCCGATGCCAGCTATCTTCAGGTGCAAAAAAATGGCCAGCCAAAAAAATATTTGGCTCGTGTTGATTTTGTATCTCATGCGGCTGACTTGGCGATACTTAAGGTGGAAGATGAAAGCTTTTTTGATGGCATTACACCATTAAAAGTTGGCAAGTTACCTGAGCCTTTAGAAACAGTATCTGTTTTTGGTTATCCCTTTGGCGGTAATACATTAAGTATTACCCAGGGTGTCTTATCACGTGTTGAGCATCAGTTTTATGCCCACGCTGGCGGTTATCTATTGGCCGGCCAAATCGATGCGGCCATCAACCCGGGTAACTCTGGTGGCCCGGTTATCGCTGGCGATAAAATTGTGGGGGTGGTAATGCAGGCTAATACTGGCGCCCGTGCAGAAAATCTAGGCTATTTCGTGCCACCATCAGTGATTCGTCATATTTTAAAAGATGCTGATGATTCGGAGCATAATGGTTTTGTAAATCTAGGTTTGCGCACTCAGAGCCTAGAAAGCCCGGCTCTGCGCGGCGCCCATAAGCTAACAGAAGGGCAAAATGGTGCTCTGATTGTTAAAGTATTTGAGGGCAGTGTCTCTGAAGGCAAGTTATTTCCTGGCGATGTGATTTTGGCTATTGATGGTTATGACGTAGCAGAAGATCGCTCCATCGAGTTTCGTAAAAATCAGCGCACCAATTTTAAGTATGCTTTAGATCAGCACCATGTTGGCGATACCATCAAGCTTAAAATCAGTCGCGATGGCAAAACTCAAACTGTCAAATTGAAAGCCGCGCCTTCGAGAAGAAACTATAGCTTAGTGCTGGCTGAACGCTTTGGTGCGCAACCTTCTTACTTTATTTACGGTGGCGTGGTATTTGTACCGCTGAATATGAATTTGATTAAGCGCTGGGGCAGTAGCTGGCACAGCAAGGCACCTATCGATTTCTTAAGTGCTCGCGGTCAGTGGCGCTCACCTGAAAAAACCGAACTAGTCGTTGCCCTTAAAGTTTTGCCTGCCGATGTTAATCTTGGTTTTCATGATTGGAAAAACTGGATTATCGAATCAGTCAATGGTCAGCCAATTAAAGACTTTGCCAGCTTTGTTGAGCAGGTGCGCGGCAATCAGCAAGAGTATTTAACCCTAGCAGATAGCGATGGTTATCAAATTGTTTTGAATAAGCAGAACTCTGAAGCTAGCTTGGACGATATCTTGGCTCGTTATCGGGTGCCTATGGCTTTTTCAATGGATCTTGAGCCAAAAACAGCAGAGCAATAATTGCTCTGCTGTTTTTGTGCTTAGGGATTAACTATGCTTCGAATTATTGTTGCCTTGTGTTTGTCGTTGGCTGCGCTTGAAAGCAATGCCCAGCTCTACAAGTGGGTAGATAGTGAGGGTAATACTCACTACAGCGATGTTAAACCGAAAGGGCAATCTGCTGAAGATATCAGTGCAAAACTGCCCAGTACTAATGTCGATAGCAGCCACGAAAAATTGCAGGCGCTTGATGTTATTCGCCAGCAACGTCTACAAGATCAACAGAAAAAGCAGCAACAGTTGCAGAACCAAGTAAAACAGCGCCAGCAGGCTTGCTCCCAAGCTCGTCGCTATCTATCTCGTGTACGTGGACGGTCTTACTTTCGCTATGGCGATGGCGGTCAAAAAACTTCCGAGGCCGATCGTAAGAAGATGCAAGCCCAGGCTCAGGCGCGAGTTGATCGCCTGTGCAAATAGCCTGATTAGTAGCCCTTGATGCTGGAAATTTAGTCCCCATAATAGGGCATTCTAGATTTTGAGATTACAGCGTCATGGCTAACAGCGACATTATTCAGCACTTTATCTTTGAAAATACCGATATCCGCGGTGAGATTATTACTTTGGAAGAGGCCTACCAGCAGGTGCGCGCTAATAATGCCGCTGCTGAAGAGGCGGTTCCAGAGGCCGTTTTGCGTTTGCTCGGTGAGTTTATGGCGGCTGTAGCACTGCTTTCGGGCACCCTAAAGTTTGAAGGTTTGCTAACCTTGCAGGCTCGTGGCGAAGGTACGATGCCGATGATTATGGCTGAAGCCAGCTATCAAAAGGGGCTGCGTGCGGCTGTTCAAGTAAATGATGCTGCTGCGATTGAGGCGCTGGAAGAAATCAGCCTAGCCCAGCTATTGGGCAATAATGGCTTGCTGGCCATCTTGATTCAGCCCGATAAAGGTGAGCGCTATCAAGGTATTGTGCCCCTATCAAAGAGTAATCTCGCGGCTTGTTTAGAAGATTACTTCGCCCAATCTGAGCAGCTAGGTACGCGTTTTTGGTTGGCGGCCGATGAGCAGCGGGCGACAGGCTTGATGATTCAAGAGCTTCCCCAGCAATTGGCCGATGCCCAAAGCAATGCTGAACACTGGCAAACCATTACGGCTTTGGCGGAAACCATCAAGGATGAAGAGTTGCTTAGCTTGGATCAGCACACCATTCTCTACCGTCTCTTCAATGAAGAGGAGGTCCGCTTATTTGACCCCCTAGAGGTGCGCTTCCAGTGCAGCTGCTCCGAAGAGCGTTGTGTAAGTACCATTATCTCTATCGGGCAAGCCGAAGCTGCTGAGATTCTCAGTGAGCAGGACTTAATCACTATGGATTGCCATTTCTGTGGCAAGAAGTATCAATTTGGCCCTCAGCAAGTCGACAAAATCTTCGCTGAGCAGGGCAATCAGGCTCACTAATTAACGCTCGACTCCGAGCCGTGTATTAGGGGTTTCTATGTATTGCAGGGCTTGCTGCAAGGGCAGGCCCGGCGGGCTTTTGGCGCAAAATGTTGTCTAAAAAAGCTTGTAAAAATACTACCTAAAAAAGTACCAGGATAAGATCGAATCTCAATAGGTTTTCTGGCATAATGGCGCCCCCAAATTTACCGAACCCTGAATTTTTGTAATCCAGGGCAGACAGATTTTTAATTAAAAATGTCTATACCTCTGGTGCTTCGGCGGTGTTTGCTGAGGTGCGGCGGTGCAGGCCCATAGCTGACAGGACACATCCATGACACAAATTGACGATTCCCCAACCGTCTACACAGATCTAAGCTCAGTAGAGCTGATTGAGCAGGCTTTGGCCCGCGGTGAAGGTAAGCTGGCTGCCAATGGCGCATTTACTGCCGAAACCGGTGAGCGTACTGGCCGTTCACCCGCTGACCGCTACACAGTAGAAGAGCCTTCTACAGCTGATAGCATCGATTGGGGTGCGGTAAACCGTCCTTTCGATTCTGATAAGTTCGACGCCCTATGGGATCGCGTTGAAGAGCATGTGGCCGGCGTTGATTCTTTTGTATCACACCTACATGTGGCTGAAGATCCAGATCACTACCTAGCGGTTAAAGTGACTACTGAGACTGCTTGGCACAATTTGTTCGGTCGCAATATGTTCATCCGCACCGACAACTACAACCCTAAGGGCAAAGAAGAGTGGCGCATTCTACATGCGGCCAACTTTGCATGTGATCCTGAGCGCGATGGCACCAACTCTGAAGTTGCGGTAATCGTAAATTTCGCTCAGCGCAAAGTTCTTTTAGCTGGCGCTAAGTACGCCGGTGAAATGAAGAAGTCTATGTTCGCTGTACAAAACTTCTTGTTGCCTGAAAAAGACGTAATGCCAATGCACTGCTCGGCCAACGTTGGTAAAGATGGCGATACTTGTTTGTTCTTCGGCCTTTCTGGTACTGGTAAAACGACCCTATCTGCAGACCCTGAGCGTTACTTGATTGGTGATGACGAGCACGGTTGGGCGAAAGGCGCTGTATTTAATATGGAAGGTGGTTGCTACGCGAAGACCATCGATCTAAGCCAGAAAAACGAGCCAGTTATTTGGGATGCTATCCGTTTCGGTGCCATCGTTGAAAACGTTGTTCATGATGATAAGCGTGTTGCTGATTACTGTGACACCAGCTTGACTGAAAACGGTCGTTGCTCATACCCACTTGAGCACGTTGAAATGCGTGTTGAAGAAAACCGTGCTGGTGAGCCAAAGAATGTTATCTTCCTAACTTGTGATGTTTCTGGTGTGATTCCTCCAGTTTCTATCTTGAGTAAAGAAGCTGCCGCATACCATTTCCTATCGGGTTACACGGCTCGTGTAGGTTCTACTGAGCTAGGTGCAGAAGCCGGTATTCACCCAGCATTCTCTACCTGTTTTGGTGCTCCTTTTATGCCTCGCCCAGCTCGCGAATACGCTGAGCTATTAATGAAGCGCATCGAAGATTTCGATTCTAAAGTGTACTTAGTTAATACTGGTTGGACTGGTGGTGCAGGTGGTGCGAATGGCACTGGCTCTCGCTTCCCGATCCCTGTGACTCGCGCTGTTGTTGCCGCTATCCAGAACGGTTCTTTGGAAGGCGTTGCCACCGAGCACATGGACATCATGAACATGGAAATTCCTGTAGAAGTTCCAGGTGTTGATAAGTCTTACTTGAACCCTCGCGAAGCTTGGGCTGATAAAGACGCTTACGATGCTTCGGCTAGCAAGCTTGCTGGTTTGTTCGCTGAGAACATTCAGAAGTTTGAAGTAAGTGCAGAGATTGAAGCAGCTGGCCCAAAAGCTAGCTAAACCCGCTTTAAATCTTGTTGTTTAAAAAGCCAAGCTTTTAGGAGCTTGGCTTTTTTGTTTTTGCGGCCTAGTAAGGGTCGGTCTGACTTCTTCGAGCTATTAATTAGCCCTCCTGCCTCAGCTTGATCGCTTTCGCCTCCTTCAAGACTTTTCTACCGCCCCGGCACACAAAGCCACAATTTGTCATTTCTGCTTATTAAGTACTGGGCGAAGATGATAAAACCTATCAATAAGGATTAAAAACATGATCCTGATCAAAAAGAGTGATATGTAATCTAACTAGAATCTACGGCCATTTTGATCAACGGCTGTATCTACGCTGAATTTGCTCGAATGGATAAAAATCAAACAACAGGATGTGGGCCGGTTTATTGCTGGTTATAGGAGCTTAGAAGCTTTGTTGAGCTTTAGCTGATTATTCTCGTGACAAGCTGCTTAGCTTAAGTGGCAGAGAACCCTATGAATTCGCGTTACTCCACATCGCCATTAATCAGTAAGCGTGATCCGCAAGCGGAGCGAGAAAACTTGCCTTTGCTCGCCGAGCAAAATGATAGCGGTCTGCATGAGCTTAAAAATCTAAGCGTAAATCGAGGGGCGCCTTCTTATACCACACCTGTTTTTCTAAGCCGATGCCTAAGGCAGCAGCGCCGGGCTCCGCAAAATCTACGTAGCCATGTGCAGCGTATCAATCTATGCATAGCAAATCGTGATGAGCCGGCATGCTATGGCGCTCTGCAAGATCTTTTTATCATATTAAATCGTCATGGCTTAGAGCTTCGCCAGCGTATGCTAAAGCGTGCCAAGCCATTGCTAGATAGCATCGATTATTTAGCTTTATCGGCCTGCCTAGACGATGTGGCTGCTATAGATAAGTTGCCATTTAGCGAGTACTCATTGTTTGCCAAAGCCAGTTATGGCCGCAGAGTTTTAATTCAGCGCCGTGAGCAAAACAGCGAAGCCGATCCGATGTTGATTTATCGTGGTCACATGGAATGTGGTGAGCTAGAAGATGCGCAAAAAGTTTTACAGCAAGCTTGCTTGAATGGCGCAAAAGATATCGAGCTGCACAAAGAATTGATCGAATTGTTGCAAGCACTGTCCGCAGAGGCAGAAATAGAGTCCCTAGCCAATAAGATTATTGCTCTACAGCCAGAGCACGATGCCATCGCCTATCTATGGCGACAGCAATTAAATCTACAAGCCACCACGAAAAAGGTGGATTAAATTATGAGTGATAAAAAAATAGACAAGCCCATAACAATAGCCATTCATCATTGCTCGGATAGGCAGGTCAAGCCCCTGCGCTACTTTTTTCAGTCGCGCACGATTGGGCAGTATGAGCTGTCATCAAGCGCTGATTCTGATCTTCATAAAGCCGATATTCATATTGTCGACATTGATAGTAGAGAGGGCTTTGATTACGCCGAAGAGCTATTAGAGACGCAGCCAGAATTAAAAGTTCTTTGTATAAGCTTTGAAAGGCCGGCTCCAGGGCAGGCTCTTTGTATAAAAAAGCCTGTTCAAAAAGATGCCCTGCTGCAGGCCTTGAGTAAGGTTCAGCTTGCAGAGGCTAGAAGTCCGGCCGGTGTTGAAAAAGTCACTGGCCAAAGCAATCAGGCCACTGAGCCAGAGCAAAAATATACTGAAGAGAAGAAGTCACGTTTTCACGCAGACTTGCAAGAAAGTGTGGTTTCTAAAAAAACAGAAGTTAATAAAGGCTCTGTTGCAGCTGTCGTATCCACGGAAGAGCCCACGCCCAAATTTCAAAAAGTGGGTGAGGCAAAAAACACTGCGGGAGCGGCACTAAGACTTAGAAAGAGCCAGAGCTTGCCTCGTCAGGTTAATGATGATCTAGGTGAGTTAGAGCAGGCCCGTTATCAAAGCGAAAATTATCTTCAAGGTATTATTAATACCGCCATTGACCGCTCCAGAGATGAAGGCCAGCCGGTAAAAGTTACTATCGCCAAAGAGTCTTTTACGATTTGTGCGATAAAAAGAAAGATCTGGCATAAGATTAAATACAATACTCTGCGCTCTATATCATCTAGTCCAATTTTGGAAACCAATACAGAGTTAAGCGCTTTGGGGCAAACTAATGTCGCAGGTGTTGATTATCTTATCGAAGAATCCTTAGATGATTTTCTGTGGCGCAGCTCCGCCTGGGCATCTCGCGGGCGATTACTGGATGATGTGAGTCTAAATCAAAACCTACGCCTAACTCGCTGGCCCAACCTAACGCGTGTTTTATTGTTTCCGCATGCCAGTAAAATTGCTGCGATCTTGGCATCTAGACCGATTAGTCTATTAGAGCTGATTCAGAACTATAAGCTCCCAGCCTACTATGTATTTAGTTTTTATAGCGCAGCTGCAAGCCTGGGCTATATCACCCGTTTCGACGGCCCTAAGTCAAATGCTGAGCCAGCTAGGGAAGGGCGTGGAATATTTCTAAAGCTACTCGATCGCCTGCGGCCTCAGTCATATAAAAGTGAGCAGATTTAAACGGATATGATCGATCATAAAATTATTATTACCGGGCCGGTAGCGGCTGGTAAAACAACGGCTATTAAAGCTGTCAGTGATGTCATGCATGTCAGCACTGATGAAAGCGCCAGTGATATGACCAATAGCACTAAGAGCAGTACCACTGTGGCGATGGATTACGGTGTGATCAAGCTTGATGGTGGGCAGAAGATTCATCTATACGGAACGCCGGGCCAAGAGCGCTTCGACTTCATGTGGGATATTTTGGCGCAGGGGGGGATTGGCTTGGTGTTGTTGATCAACAATTCTGCAAAGCAGCCTCTGGCTGATTTAGATTTCTTTATCGCGAAGTTCAGGGACTTTATCGCCAAGACAGGTTTGGTCATTGGTGTGAGCAAACTAGATCAAAACGCAGAGCCTAACTTGAATAAATACCATGAGCGCTATGCCGCGTTGGCGAAAAAACATGATTTGAGCCCTGTAGTGCCGATATTTGAAACCGATGCACGCCTAAAAGAGGATATCGCCATGTTGCTAGAGGCGCTGTTATTTAGTCTAGATACAGAGTTGAGTAAACAACATGTCTGAATTTGAACTTCACGAAGGCCTTTATCCTAGAGTGACCAATAGCGGTGCATACTATGCAGTATCAAGTCCGGATGAAAATCCTTCGAGAATTTTACTGCGAGCACTATTGAAAAACTCGGCGCGAGAAGTAGTTGATGAAGCGAAGTTGTTGCAGTGGTGCGAGCAGGATAATCCAGAATCGTGTTTTGATCTGCTCTATCAAGCCCAGCAGTTAGGCTGGCTAGAGGGTAGCGAAGAAGCCGGCGATATTGAGTTTCAAAATTTAGAACAGGCCTTAAATGAAATCCTTCCGAATCTCAGTAGCGAAGGCAAAGTTATTTTATCGAATAGCGAAGGTTTGTATATCGCCAGTGCTGGCTACGCCCATGAAACAGCCGCCGAGTTGGCGGCCTTAAGTGCCGATATCGCCAATTTGCACGAGCGCCATCACGGCCTAATTAGCGGCAACCTTAATTTAGATTTAAGCAGCTGGGGCCTAATGGATAGCCTGGGCAGTAGCCGTCTAGGCTTTTGGCCGCTTTATATCGGCAGTGAGCGATTCGCACTGTGTATTAGTGAGCATCCGCGCTTGAACCATCCTGATTTTGTTCGACTGCTGACTTTGCTCAGCATTCGCTACTCCTAACTTTTTGTAATTTTTAAAGGTGATGTCTTATGCGATCTGACATGATTGATTCCATTTTAAGTGATCTAAATGGTACTTCGGCTGACATTGAAGCGTCTGGTATTGTTTCTACCGATGGTTTGATGATGGCCTCAAAACTAACGGCTGACATGGATGAAGACCGAGTAGGTGCAATGAGTGCTGCCATGCTTTCGCTAGGTGATCGTACCGCCAAAGAACTGGGTCGTGGTGATTTAGAGCAGGTTTTGGTTAAAGGTAATAACGGCTATGTTCTAATGATTGCGGCTGGTAGTGAGGCGGTGGTAACAGTTATTGCCAAGCCACATGCAAAGTTAGGCTTAATCTTCTTGGATGTGAAGCGTGCTGCCGACAGCATTGCACAACTGCTTTAATCAGAGGTCTTTGCTATGAATGATATGCAGCCAAATGATGTCGCGCCCAATTGCACTGAGCAACGCATCCGCCTATATGATGGCAGTGAACGTCGCATTTTTCTTTGTGATGAAGAAGTGCCTTACCCCGATGGAAAATTAATTGTTTCAAGTACTGACACTGAAGGTGTAATTACCCATTGCAATGATTCCTTCGTGGATATGTCGGGCTATAGCGAAGCCGAATTAATTGGTCAGCCCCATAGCATCCTACGCCACCCAGATATCCCCAAGGCCGCTTTTGCAGATATGTGGAACACCGTACAAGGTGGTGAAAAGTGGGCGGGCTATATTAAAAACTTGCGCAAAGATGGTCGCTACTATTGGGTCTATGCCACAGTGGTGCCCAATAAGCGCGCCGGTGTAATAAAAGGTTTCACCTCTGTGCGTCGTAAACCCTCACGCGATAGAGTCAATGAAGCGCAGGCCTTGTATGTAGAAATGAAAAAAGCGGAGGTGAATTCATGAAGCTAAAGCTCACCGTAAGCCCAGATTTCCCACCAGAAAAGCTAGCTGGCTGGCATATCTTTAATACTTGGCTGCAGCGCCAGACTGGCCTGGCTAGTCACTTCGATGTCTATGAAAGCTATGAAGAGTTGCACAGTGCTATCGATGCAGAGAGTGTCGATCTGATCTATGCCAACGCCTACGACAGCGCCAATCTTGTGCGCGATAAAGGATTTATTCCGCTGGCACGCCCCGCGCAGCAAGCTGATGAGGTGGTGATTGCCACTTCGATAGAAAGCAACGTAGAAAAAATTGAAGATCTGGCCCCAGGTATTAATATCGCCACCACAGCTGATCCTGATGTTAGAACCATTGGCATGATTATGTTGGAACCTGCCAATATCGATTCGGCGAATAGCCAGTTACAGAGCTTTGGTTCTTATCCTTTAGTTGCTAAGTCTTTGATGAAGAAAGAATCCCAAGCGGGTTTTTTCTTAGCTGATGCCTATGACAGGCTGAGTAAGTTGATTCAAAGTCAATTGCGCCCGTTGGTACGCAGCCATATTCAATTGATCTCCCATAGTTTTTTGCTAAGCCCTCGCGCAATCGCTCACAAAGATACTCTGCAAGAGCTGCTTAGGAATATGGCAGAGAAAGAGAATGGCCCAAGAGTGCTTGATGATCTTGATAGCAAAGGCTGGCGTATTCCTGATCAGGAGGAGGTAGAGTTTATGATCGATCTGATGAGCACACTGGTTAGTGATTAAAGCCCGTAGCAAAAACGCGTAAGGCGATCGCTAGAAGCGCTATCAGAGGAGCTTAAGGCTTCTAATTGAAAGGCTTAAGGCTATGGTTGGATTGGCAGTGCCGGCATAGCCTGTTACTGTGTGTATGTGATTCGCCGCAGCTTTAGGCTGCTTCAATGGTAGGGCATTGCAATGAAACTACTTCACACCCAAGAAAACGGCTTTGTGCTCAATAATATCCGCAACCTTGTCGAGGCTGAAGGTATCCCTACTGTTATGAAAAACGAGCACCTTGGCGCCGGTAGTGGTGAGGTGCCGCATTTTGAAACCTGGCCAGAGCTTTGGGTTAAAAATCCCGGTGACTACCCTAAGGCCAAAGCCATCGTGGATTCTATTCTTGCCCAACAGGCGGCCGATGATGGGCAGACTTGGATTTGCCATGAGTGCGGCGAGGAAAATGATGCCAGCTTCGAGCTGTGCTGGCAGTGTGGCCACGCCGCGCCTTAACTCACTACTACGGTTGGGGATAACAAAAGCTAAAGCTTTTGCTGTTATTGTTAACCCCTTGCACCATAAAGTAATTATGAGTTGAGTCATCACATAATGCTCGCGTACTTTTACTGGTCTGTACCGTTGTCGTATCTAGAGCCTCTAGTTTATTGTTATGGCCGAATCCAACAAATAGTTTATCTTGCCAATTCTTAAGGTCCTGTATTTCGATCTCTAGGTGCTCTTTTGCTACTAGACTCGCAGGTATCCCAAAGCTCTGTTGATGAAAGTCATATGACAGCCCGAGCTTCCCATAGATATCCACCTCACCGTAGCCGCCGAATAATGCAAGAGTGGGCTGTTTCCAATGCTTGTTAAGGGGGATGTAAAAGGCTAGGCCATATGAGCTGAAGCGCTCGCTGCTAAAGTGACTGGTAGTAGTTTTAGTGGTTTCTTCGCTGGCACCGGCTGCATAAAAAGAGAAAAGGACTTCGTCTCCAGGAGCAAGGCCGCCGCCTAAGCCAAGCCGAGATATATCGTTCTCGCTAATGATTACTACATCCGTATTGCTTGTCAGTTCACCGTTGATTTGACGCGTTTCAGTAAGTTGCTGGCTAGATTCTATATCTCGATATTCGTATCTAGCGGCCTCTAATTTTAGGGCATCTGGCAAAAAGCTTATGTCTGAATCCAGTTTCCATTGAAGGCTAAGGCCATAGTACTCCTCGCTAGCAACTGCAGGGGCGCTGTCAAACAGCTGACAGGACCCTATTAATGCAATTAATAGAAAACGATAACTCATGTGTATCTCCATACATATATACTTTAGATGCTGCGAGTCTAGCAATTTAGGCGTCAGATGGTTTTATTGTTGCTTATGAAAAGCTGCCATTCCCTTGCTGATCTCAGCCATATCTCACAGTTGGATGTTTTTTGAACGTCTTTTGCTGCTTGTCCGTATCAAAGCGCCGCTGCTTGATCTTCCGTAATTCCAGACACGTGTAGCTTGTCGTTGCTGTTTACAGTGTTTCTACAATTTCTACTCTTAGCTAGCTTTGCGGCTAAGAGTTATTAGAAAGAACACAAATTAGCCAGTGAGGTAAGCTTTATGGGCACAGTGAATCAAGCCAGCCGATTTATGATGCAGGCCAGCTTGGGGGGTAATAAGTCCTCGATTGAACAGCTCGCCAGCATGGGGCCAGAGGCCTGGTTGGAATGGCAGTTGAGTATTAAGGCCCCCAAGAAAGGTAAGTTTCAGCGCAGTACCAAAAAAATCTGGCGCTACTTCCGCCGCGAGCTGCTTAAGGCCCACGGTAAGGCAGCCATCAATGGCGAGGGTAATAACCCCGCTTTGCCCTACAAATGGTATTTTCATATGGCGTGGTGGCAAGACGCGCTAAGCGAGAAAAAACACCTTTTGCGTCAGCGTGTTGCCCAAGCCCTAAGTGAAGTTTTGGTTATTTCCGATAACTCTTCACTTGAGCTCGACTCCATTGGTATGGCGAGCTTCTACGATCTGATTTACGACAATGCCTTTGGTAGCTATGCCGATCTTTTATATCAGGTATCGATGCACCCATGTATGGGCGTGTATCTCTCCCATATGAACAATCAGAAGGCGGTTCCGGCGAAGAATATTCACCCCGATGAAAACTATGCTCGTGAAATCATGCAGCTGTTTTCGATTGGTTTATTTATGTTGAACCAAGACGGTAGCCTGCAGCTGAATGAAAATGGCGAAAGCATTCCTAGCTATCACAACCGCGATATTCGAGAGCTGGCTAGGGTGTTTACTGGCTTAACAGCCAGCACTTATCAGCATGAGTGGACCACAAGCTATTGGTCGAAAGACTACAATGGCTACCCTGTGGGTTTTAATGATGGCGTAGAAACCACCTACAAGACGGTGCCATTTGTAAATATGCGTGAGCCCATGGTTGGCCATGAGAGTCATCACGATAGAAAGCCCAAAGAGCTGCTAGATGGTTTTATTAAGCTGCCTGGTGGGCAAACTGTCGAGGAAGAAGTTCGCCAAGTTGTTGATCGTTTGGTGGCACATCCAAATACGGCTCCGTTTGTGGCTAAGCATCTGATTCAGCAAATGGTAACTTCCAATCCATCAGCGGAATATATTGCCGCAGTTGCCGATAAGTTTGGCCCACGCGGTGATTTGGCAGCCACTGTGCATGAGGTGTTGCGATACCCGCTATATAACGCTGTAAATGATACCGAGTATCCTGCGCAGCGCGAAGAAGGCGGGCGTAAGTTACAGTCGCAAAAATTAAAGTCACCGCTAATGCGCATCACTCAAATTTTGCGTGCTTTTAATGCCCAGAACCGCAGTGGCTATATGTGGTTGATTGGTGATGATATTCAAGAAGCCGTACAGCAGCATCCGGTATCGGCGCCTACGGTTTTTAATTTCTATAAGCCCGACTTTGTGCCCCAAGGCATGTTAAAAGAGATTGGCGAAGTTTCCCCTGAATTTGAGATTCACACATCGGCCACGTCTATTGCCTATGTGAATTTAATGTATTACTGGTTCTTTGGCGAATACATGCCAGCGGTGAGTACACGCATCAATGAGAGCGATGGTATCCAGAATGCACCGGAGTTTAATACCGATGTTCTGAATGCAGATGCCTTTAATAAGTTAAGGCTAGATTTTAGCGAGCAAATTAGGCTCGCGAGAAACCCTCGCAATCATGATCAGCTCATTGATGATATGAGTCAGTTGCTCTTGGGTAGAACCGATTCAGAAATTAAGCCAGCGATTAAAAGAGCCTTCCAAGCCTACCGTAACAACCCCAAATGGGTAGTGCAGACGATTGCCTTTATGCTGACCATTTCACCAGAATTCACCGTGTTGGAGGTGTAAGATGTTAAAGAATCTAACGCGCCGCAAGTTTGTTCAGGGCAGTATGGCTGCCAGTTTGGCCGCGGCCAGTGCGCCAAGCTTTTCACTGCCTAAAGTGAGCACGCAAAGCGTTCCACCGCTAAATATTGACAAGCAAAAGCGTGCTCTCGTGTGCATTATGCTTGATGGCGGCAATGACAGTTTTAATATGTTGGTGCCACACTCTGCTAAGCACTACAGTGAGTATGCCAAGACTCGCGCAAATCTTGCACTTGCAAAAGACAGTTTATTGCCCTTGCAAGGCTTTGCCGATAAAGAAGGGCGAGAATTCGCTTTGCACCCCTCGATGCCAGAAGTGGCAGAATTATTTGGCCAAGAAAAATTATCGTTCGTGGCCAATATCGCGCCTCTTATCGAGCCTGTGAACAAGCAAGCATTTTTAGATCGCAGTGCTCGTGTGCCGTTAGGTTTGCTGTCCCACGCTGATCAGTTTAAACACTGGCAAACATCAAGGCCCGATCTGCGTGTACAGCAAGGTTGGTTTGGCTATTTTGCAGATGCCTTACAGCCAGATAAAAAAGCCGATCAGATTCCAATGAATATCTCATTGGCGGGTTCCAATATCATGCAAAACGGCCGCCGTAGCACCCACTATTCTATTACGGGTTCTGGCAGTGTCGGTTTAGTCGTTAATGAAGAAGAAAGTGATCTAAATCGCGCCATCTTGCGCAGTTTTGAAACGGTATTGAATACTTCTTATGCTGGCGATCCTTTTAAGCAAAGCTACCTTTCGATTACCCGCGAGGCGCAGCTTCAGCACCGTAAATATCGAGATGCCGTAGAAAAGATTAGCCTACCTATTGAATTTAGCGATAGCGATCTTTCTAAGCAATTAGCGAAAGTCGCACAGAGTATAGCGGCGACTGAAGAGCTAGGCCTGCCTCAACAGACTTACTTCCTGCGCTATATTGGCTGGGATCATCACGATGATCTGCTTAATAGTCAGGCCCGCATGCTGCGCGTGTTGAGTAAAGCTATGGGTGAATTTCAGCAGGCTATAGACTTGCTTGGCTTGTCAGAAAACGTTTTATGTTTCACGGGCTCTGATTTTGGTCGTACATTGACATCAAATGGTAATGGTAGCGATCACGGCTGGGGCGGTCACTGTATGGTAATGGGTGATGCCGTTAAAGGTGGGCAGGTGCTGGGAGATTACCCGGCACTCTCCCTAGGTGATAAAAACCCGCTTGATGTAGGTGGCGGTGTGCTAATACCGACTTTGCCTACCGATGTACTGTTCGCCCAGCTGTCTATGTGGTTTGGGGTGCAGGAAAGTGACATTCCTAAGTTGTTCCCTAATCTGAAAAATTTTGCAGCGGATAGTTCGAGCGGTGAAGATTGGCCGCGCCTAGACCTTTTAAATAATCTATGAATACATTAAGCGTTAAACCGCTACAGCTTGGGGCTGAGAACCACCTATTGGGTGGTTTAAAGCCCCAGTGGCAAAGCCGTATGGCCACCGCGACCCGTTTGATTCGTGAAAACTTTAACGAATCTATCGACTGGAACTGGCTGGCCCAGCAGTGCGCGGTATCACCAAGTCATTTTCATTATGTATTTAAAAATGCTTTTAATGAGGGGCCTGGAAGCTTTCAGCGAAGAATTCGATTGCAATACGCTCTCAGTCAATTACAGCTCAGCGCTAAGAGCGTAACCGAGGTGGCTTTAGAATCTGGTTTTTCCTCCTCGCAAGCTTTGGCAAAAGCTCTACGTAGAGTGTTGGGCTTAAGTGCCTCCGATGTTAGGCAGTTGTGTAGCGAGCAGAGCGCGAATGTTTGGCATTCCTTGTTGCCAAAGCTCGGGCAACCTCATCCAGACTTTCCCGAAAGCCTGGATAACTCTTTGTTGGACAGCATCAAGATTACTGTTGAGCAAAAAACTGAGCGCCACTTCTACTTGCATGAGGCGAGTATTCAATCGGTATCTCAAATCTACACGGCCTGCAAAGAGTATCTGCCGATGAGTTGCGATAAGGTTTTTGTATTTTCGCCCTGGGATGCTTGCACAGACCCTAGCTCGGTATATTACTATTGGGGATATGAAGCCGATAAAGATTTGGCGAACTACTGTGTGCCTGAGCGGAGTTACTTGCAGGCAATGGTCGTGGTTGAATCAGAAGCTTGTTACCTAATGGTTTGGGAAGCGATTTATCGTTATCTATCGCTTAACGAATTTGCAATAGATCAAGAAGCTTATCTTTGCGATGAGATAGCGGTTCAGCAGCCGGTGGAGGGTGGCATGTTGGTGACTATATGCTTGCCCGTAGTGTTGAGCAATAAAGAAAGCTAGCCAATAAGGAAATCTAAGTGATAAAGAAATTTAGGCTGTGAATACTAAAAAGCCTGCCCATAAAAATGAGCAGGCCTTCTTGTTTTATCAGCCCTTAGGCGGCTATAAAACTGATAAGCTTATATCGAACAGGTCAGCTCACCCAAGCGCTCGGTAAGCTTTTTATTTTCGCTGTAATCAATAGGGATTACGATTAAGCTTGGGCCATCGGTTTCAAAGGCATTTTTAATGGCGCCTTGCAAATCGCGAGAGTTATCCACGCGCTGTGCATGCCAGCCAAAAGATTCTGCCAGTGGTACCCAGTGTGGGTTGCCGAAATCCAAGTCGGTGTGTTTACCAAATTCGTTTTCTTGCTTCCACTTAATTAAACCGTAGCCGCCATCGTCCCATACCATTACGGTAAGGTTTAAATTTAATCGGCGAGCGGTTTCCATTTCCTGCATGTTCATCATAAAGCCAGCGTCACCCGAGATGGCTAAGATATTGCGATCTGGGTGCACAATGCTGGCCGCAATAGCGCCAGGTAAAGCAAAGCCCATAGAGCAGAAGCCATTGGGGATTAAACAGGTGTTGGGCTCGTTACACTGGAAATGACGAGCAATCCACATTTTGTGGGCGCCCACATCACTCAGTGCAATATCATTAGGGCCCATTACCGCGCGAGCATCCCATAGCGCTTTTTGCGGGCGAATCGAACCTTCGGTGTCATCGTCCTTATGTTTAGCAAGCTCTTCGCTCATATCGCGGCGTACAGCAGCTTGTTGGCTTAAATCGAAATCGAGCTTGTCGCCGCCGTGAGCATCAATGCGCTCGTTTAGCATCCATAGGGCGTGGGCCAAGTCGCCCACTACTTCAGTTTCTGGATGATAGTGCTCGTCGATTTCAGCCGGTAGGAAATCGATATGCAAAATGTTTTTGCTTTGATCGCCATTCCAAAGTTTTGGATGGTATTCCACCATATCGTAACCTAGAGTGATCACCAGGTCGGCCGCATCAACAGCGCAGGCTGGAATATCTTTGGCGCCGAGGCCAATAGTATATAGACAGTAATCGGCATCCATATCCACACAGCCTTTGGCCATAAAGGTGCTCACTACACCGATGCCGGTTTTCTCACATAAAAGACGCAACTGCTTGGAAGCGCGGGTGCGTATACAACCATTACCCGCAATAATGATGGGGCGCTTGGCGTTTTTAATTTGCTCAAAGGCCTGATCCATAATCTTATCGGCAGGCACTGGGCGGCGAGCCTTGCGTACGGTAAGCGGCGCCTTATCGACGGGTAGCTTGGCGATATCTTCGGGTAGCTCGATATGCACGGCGCCCGGTTTTTCAGTGCGGGCCAGACGTACCGCCTTACGTACAATCTCAGGAATATTCTCTGGGTGCCATACGGTAGTGGCCCACTTGGTCACGGGCTCAAACATGCCCACTACATCCATTACCTGATGGGATTCTTTGTGTAGGCGGGTTGAGGCGCCCTGGCCGGTAAGTACTAGCATTGGCGCGCGGTCCATATTGGAATCCGCTACGCCGGTAATTAAATTGGTGGCGCCTGGGCCTAGGGTGCCCAAACAGCCGGCTGGGTTACCGGTTAATCGCCCGTAGATCTCTGCCATAAAGGCCGCGCCCTGCTCGTGCCGGGTTAGAATAAATTTGATCTTCTCGGATTTCTCCAAAGACATCATAAAATCGGCATTCTCTTCACCGGGAACACCAAAGATATACTCGATTCCTTCTTCTTCCAGGCATTGGACCATCAGATCTGATGCTTTCATGGCGCGATTCTCCTATTGGATTGAGCGAGCTTCTTAAAAGTAAGTTATCTTGCTACTAGGGCTCAGCTTAAGACGATTTGTTTACTGTTCAAGCATAGACTATGTGAGCTGTTCTGCACATTTGCCAAAATTTATGACTGTTATAGCGCTGACCCTCATCTGTCCGTAATATTGGCGCCTGAAACTACTTATAAGGCCGTGCCCTATAAGGCAGCCTTGGCTATAGAGTTGCTGCGATCTAGCTGTCACAATAGGGGATTGGACCAAGATCGGCGAACTTAGCCAAAGATCGCGAAATACTAATAAGAAGCACAACAAGCACACTACAAGAACAAGAGACAAAACATGAGATCACGACTGGGCAAATTACTGCCATTACTGTTAATAACACCTATGTGTTGGGGGGAGTATCAGGCGCAGCAGATCAGCGATGCCAAGCAAATACGTGTTTCGGGCGATATGGCCTGGGGCGGCTTGGGCGATTGGCAGTTAAGTAATGGCCAGGTCTGTGCGGTAGTTTCCAATGTCGATCACGAGGGCGAGCTGGCCGCAACAGGTGGCTACCTTACCGATT
Source organism: uncultured Pseudoteredinibacter sp. (assembly GCF_947502065.1). Lineage (GTDB taxonomy): Bacteria > Pseudomonadota > Gammaproteobacteria > Pseudomonadales > Cellvibrionaceae > Pseudoteredinibacter. The sequence goes on along the minus strand of NZ_CANMYE010000011.1, from coordinate 14,096 downwards.
TCGGCTTTTGCGACAAAGCGGGCGAAGGTTTTGGGCAATTGTATTTTGCTATCAATCTAAGCGGCACCAGCTCACCGGTCTTTCACACCATGAAAGCCGAGCAGGGCGACGGCTACGCCCGCGTATTGGGTTGGGCAACACATGGCGGTTTTGAGCTTAAGGTTAGTTATGAGTTTAACGAAGCCAATGGCGATAAGTTGCAGCTCACTACCGAGCTCACCCACAAACAAGAAGTCGATGGCTCTGATGCTGCAGCCTTTGGTGTGGTGAATTTAAATCGCGGCAATAAAGTTTTTAGTACTTCTTTAAACGGCACCGGGCCATCACCGGGTTACCAGCACAAATCACTACCTAGCGGCCTGCTGGATGATTTAGATGGCCTATTAGGTGTCGATATGGTTCTGAGCTTGCCCGATGCTGGCAAGAATCCAATGGTATATGGCCAGCATATTAAGAACGCCTACCTGCTATCTGAAGATAATCAGAAAACCCCCATGCCAAGCTTTGTGGGCGTAACCGATTCTTACTCGGCGGCGCTTACTTTTACTGATACCTTTTTCTTCGATAGTGAAGGCGCTTTTTTAGATCCGCTTAAATTATTAGAAACCCAAATTGCCGATTTGGATGTGGGCGAAACCTTGGTAGTGGAAAACGAGATCAGCTTGGCCTCGGGCCGCGATGCCGCTTCCATCCTTAATCAATACTGGGCGAGCGAGCCCGCCATTAAAGTGCAGTTGCCAGGGCCTGGCTTATCGGTATTTTTACAACGCGCTGAAGACGGCGCGGTAATCAATCACGCCATGAGCGATAGTAACGGCATTGCTGCGGTGCACGCCCCTAAAGGCCAGTATCTATTGCGCGTACAAGAGCGTAATCGAGTGTTGGCCGAAAGCGCCATAAGCTTGCCTAGTGATCAAAAAATTATTAAGCCAGAATTAGCGGCCCGTGCGGATCTACAACTGCCCCAAGGCCAAACCATGCGCCTAAGCTTTTTTGCCGAAGACGGTCAGGCGATAGATTTTTCGCGTCAGGTATTTGGTTTTGTAGCTAGCGGCAAGCATGAAGAAAAAGTTATCGATATTATGTTGGCCGGTACGGAATCCGATCCCAAAACGGTGAGCTTAGAGCCCGGCCGCTATCGAGTGATTGCCAGTCGTGGGCCAGAGTATTCAGCTCATGCAGTCAAGCTAAATGTAGAAGCTGGCAAAGACAATAAGCTAACGATTCAAACGCCTAGCTTAGAGGTGAGCACGCCCAATTACGTGCATGCGGATTTACATACCCATGCTGCACCAAGCTTCGATAATAGCTACCCGCAAGAGCAGCGTATTCGAAGCTATATCGCCCAAGGTGGTGAGGTATTGGTAGCTACCGAGCATGAAACCATTTATGACTACAACCGCGATATTGCCGAGTTAGGTTTAACTGAGCGTTTAGCGACAGTTACCGGTACAGAAATTACCGGCCTAGTACAAAGCGAAGCGGCACCTCATACCCTGGGTCATGCCAATGCCTTCCCGTTAAAGCCTCAGCTTGGCCAGTACCGCAGCGGTGCCCCAGCCCATGAAAATAAGCGCTGGCGTGATGTGATCGCAGCGGTAAGAAAGAGTGATCCTAAAGCCGTCATGCAGCTTAATCACCCAAGGGTAATCTACAACCCCGAAGAAAAAGCCGAGCCGGGCAGCCAGCGTTATAACGAAAGTTATTTAGTGCACCTGCTAGATGGCCGTGGCCATGATCCAAGCCAGCCATTAACGGCCGAGCAAAATAGCAGCCTGATCGAAAAAGATCCTGAGACGGGCGTGCGCGATATCGACTTCGATGCCATCGAACTTATTAATGGTACCGGTGCTGGGCTGCATTCCTATGAGCAGCTGCGCAAAGATTGGTTTGCGTTCTTAAAGCAGGGCATAAAATTGGTAGGCACGGCCACCAGTGATTCCCATGGCCAGGCTTTTGGTGAGGTGGTATTAGAGCCGCGCACGCTCATCTATATGCAGAACGATGATGTTAAGGCTTTTGATCAAGACGATTTTGTGGCGGGCATTAAAGGTGGCAATATTTACGGCACCACGGGCCCATTAATTGATATCGCCTTAAAGCAGGGCGACAAGCAAGCCTTAATGGGACAAACCCTAACCGCAAAAGAGGCGGTATTAAACTTAACGGTAAACGCGGCGCAGTGGATCGATGTGCACACCTTGCGGGTGTATATCAATGGTGAGCTCTATCAGCAAATGCCCATCGTTAAGGGGCAGGAAAATATGCTGCCATTAAGTTTTGATAAAGATAGCTTTGTTACAGTAGAAGTGGAAGGTGATCGTAAAGGCTTATTCGCTGATATTGTTCCGGTTATGCCGCCATTTGCATTTACTAACCCAATTTATGTAGATGCAGATAACGATGGCAAGTGGCAGGCTCCAGGATTATAGCAGTATGTCCAATAAATCTAACTCGAAAGGGCTAGGCATAGTCGGCGTTGTTTTTTCAATGATCGGCTTTTTAATGCTGATGGGTGCTGGCCTTTGGGCGCAAAAAACCTTTAGCTTTAAAGAGCGTGCCCAAGCTGTTGAAGGTGAAGTGGTAGAGATGGTGGCCAATCGCGGCTCCGATTCCACCACCTATGCGCCCAAGTACAGCTTTATAGCAGATGGCCAGCGCTACAATGTGATCAGCAGCACCAGTTCCAATCCACCGGCTTATAGTGTTGGTGAAAAGGTGCAGGTATTGTTCGATCCGGCGAACCCTTTAGATGCCCGCATCGATAGCTTTATGGGCTTATGGTTTGGCCCGACCTTAATCTCGGTGATGGGCTCGATATTTTTACTGGTGGGGGTGATCCCGCTATTTTTAGTGTGGCGCCGTCGCCATAATGTCGAGCACTTAATGCGCCAAGGAATGCCGGTAATGGCCGAATACCAGCGCGTAGAATCCGCCGAGATTGATGATAATGGCAAAAGGGAGTTCTTTATTATCGCCCGCTGGCATGAGCGTGAAAGTAATCAGTTACATGTCTATCGCAGCGATGCCCTGGGTTTCGATCCAACAGGGTTCATAAGTCCCAAGCAGCTGATCACTGTATTGGTAAACAAGCAAAAGCCTGATGTCTATTTTATGGATACCAGCTTTTTACCCCAGCAGCGGGTATAAATTGATCAAAATTAGCACGATTTAATAGGCTTATTTGCCGCCGCCCTCGGCATTTGATACAAAGCCCGTTTTACGCCAAGAAGACTGTAGGAAATGGCATGTCAGATTTAGTTGGAGTTCAAGATGCGGATGAACGCATCTCCCTAAAGGAATATACCGAGAAGGCCTACCTGGATTACTCCATGTACGTAATTCTCGATCGCGCCCTACCCAATGTGGGTGACGGCTTAAAGCCGGTGCAGCGCCGAATTGTTTACGCCATGAGCGAGCTGGGCCTAAAGGCCAGCGCTAAGTACAAAAAATCAGCCCGTACCGTGGGTGATGTTATCGGTAAGTTTCACCCGCACGGTGATTCGGCCGCTTATGAAGCCATGGTGCTAATGGCCCAGCCATTTAGTTATCGCTACCCGTTGGTTGATGGCCAGGGTAACTGGGGCTCACAAGATGACCCGAAATCCTTCGCGGCCATGCGATACACCGAATCGAAGCTCACCAAATATTCAGAAGTGCTGCTTAGCGAACTAGGCCAAGGTACGGTTGATTGGGTGCCTAACTTCGATGGCAGTATGGACGAGCCGGCGGTAATGCCAGCCCAGGTACCTAATGTGCTACTAAACGGCACCACCGGTATCGCCGTAGGTATGGCAACCGATATTCCGCCGCACAATCTGCGCGAGGTAGTAGAGGCCACTATCCACAAGCTGGAAAACCCCAACGCCAACACCGCCGAGCTTTGCGAATTTGTGCAAGGCCCAGATATGCCTACCGAAGCGGAGCTGATTACCCCAAAGGCCGATCTGCAAAAAATGTACGAAACCGGCCGTGGCAGCTTGCGCATGCGCGCCGTATGGGTACAACAAGATGGCGATATCGTAGTAACCGCACTGCCGCATCAAGTGAGTGGCGCCAAAGTGCTAGAGCAAATCGCCGCACAAATGCAGGCTAAAAAGTTACCCATGGTGGCAGATTTACGTGATGAATCCGATCACGAAAATCCAACCCGCTTAGTGATTGTGCCGCGCTCAAACCGCGTCGATATCGATGCCATGATGAGCCATCTTTTTGCCTCTACCGATTTAGAGCGCACCTATCGTGTAAATATGAACATGATCGGTATCGATGGCCGCCCGGGTGTTAAATCTCTCGAGACGATTTTGTCGGAGTGGTTGAGCTTCCGTACCGTAACCATTCGCCGCCGTCTACAGTATCGCCTGTCTAAAGTGGAAGAGCGTTTGCTACGCTTGGCCGCTTTAATGATTGTGTTTTTAAATGTGGATGAAGTTATCCATATTATTCGCACCGAAGATGAGCCCAAGCCCATCTTAATGGAGCGCTTCAATTTAGTAGAAGCCCAAGCCGAATACATTCTAGATACCAAGTTACGCCAGTTGGCCCGCTTGGAAGAAATGAAAATTAAGGAAGAGCAAGAAGCGTTAGAGAAAGAGCGCGACGACCTTAATAAAACTCTAGACAGTGCGCGCCGTTTAAAAACTTTGGTGAAAAAAGAGCTGCAAGCGGCTGCTAAAGAATTCGGTGATGATCGTCGCTCGCCTATCGTTGCTCGCGACGAAGCGGCCGCCTTTAGCGAAACCGATCTACTAGGCAGCGATCCGGTAACAATCGTGATTTCAGAAAAAGGCTGGATTCGCGCCGCCAAAGGTCACGATATCGATCCAGCTGCTTTGAACTACAAAGCCGGCGACAAATTTAAAGTGGCCTGCAAAGGTAAAACCAATCAAAACGTTATCTTGCTTGATAGCACGGGCCGAAGCTATGCACTACAAGCCCATACTCTGCCATCAGCACGAGGGCAGGGCGAGCCTATCTCTGGCCGCCTAAACCCGCCGAGCGGCGCTACTTTTGTTTCCACCATGACCGGTGATCCAAAGCAAAAAGTTTTGTTAGCATCCGATGCGGGTTATGGCTTTGTAGGCAATATGGGCGATTTGTTTACCAAAAACAAAGCCGGTAAAGCCGCACTCACTTTGCCAAAAGGTGGCCGCGTATTATCGGCTACGCCTATTCAAGCCAGTGATGATGAGCAGTTAATTGTCGCCATCAGTAACGAAGGCCGCATGCTAGTCTTCCCGCTAAGCGAGCTGCCAGAACTAGCTCGTGGTAAAGGCAATAAAATTATGAATATTCCTTCTGCGCGCGTACAAGCCCGCGAAGAGTTTGTAATTTCAGTGCAGGTTATCAGCAAAGGCCAGCAACTAAAAATCTATTCCGGCAAACGCCATCTAGGCATGAAAGTCGCCGATCTAGAGCATTACAAAGGCGAACGCGGCCGCCGTGGTAATAAATTGCCGAGAGGTTTCCAAAAGGTGGATTCCGTTGAGGTGATTGAATAAGGCATTGCTGTTCAGCGAGTCTAACGTAAAAAGGCGAGTCTTTTAGGCTCGCCTTTTTACGTGAATTATGTGCTTTTAGTGTTTAGGCTTAAACCCAGCAGTCAGTAAATGAAAGCACAACTGACTTTCTTTAATTTTTAACCAAAATCTCTGTAGAACAGAGAAGCCGATTTGAACTGCAAAAGCTGGTTTACTAACTCACGAATCTTCGGTTCCGCATCAATAAATTTGCTCATATTTGCGCCGCCTCTTGTGGAATCATAAATGGCCTCGCCATCAAGGCTCCCTTTGTTGAAAATTTTAATCTCCGCGTACGACATATATAACGATAGATCCCATGTCCAGCGAGCAACGTAAGTTGAAGTCCATTCGCACGTTTCTGGTACAGAAGTCTCACTTACGACTTTAAAAGGAATGCCTCTGCTTGATAGCACAGACTTATATTCCTTCAGAAAGCCTTCTCTAACATCTGGGTTTTCGATGATGCACAGCTCAGCTCCCTGAGAAATTTCTGCGGGTTCGATATTTTGAGTGATTGAACAGGCTGATACTAATCCCATGCAAGCTAATAAAGACAGTTTGCGTAACATACTTATTCCTTTGTTGTGTATATTGTAAATCCTAGCAGATACAGCTAATTAGTTGAGGCTTCAAAATCTAGGGCCAATATTACCTTGTTTTTTACGGTGTCAAAAGAGAGAGTTCACGTTGTCATACAAAATAATGACGAATGCAAAATCCGCATTAATTTTTGTTTGCTGAAATTACAGTATCTCAATGGAGAAGGCTGCCAATATAACTCTCTATGCTGTGCTGATGAGATACAAACTAAGTCGCACATCTAATGTTTTTGAACGTTGATGTGGTGGTTGTAGTAGATCACAAGTTTCACAATGTTAGAGCTCGCACACGCATTTGGGGCAGTTCTTTGCAAGTTTGAATAACTCGGGTATATGACAGAGTGAAGTCACATGCTGATAATTATGCTTAATCCTAGATCTAGACGCGAGATAGTCACTCATATCAACAGCATGTTGTTTATTTCAAGCCCATAAAACTCTACCCTAAGTCGGAGTGATATAAACGGCATCACTTGGCCATTCAATTTCAATCTGCTTTACCAATGCACAAGAAGGCAGCTTCTCTTGCCGTTAACCATGCCGATGAATATTGTTTTTGGTCGCGGGCCCTGGTGGTATATTTTTTTGAATACGCTTTTTTATCAAAAAGTCCGCCTTAGTAGAGCAATCTGGGCACTTTATCTCGATTTTTTTGGCCAACATTGGAAATGTGCCGATCTGCTCAGAGGTAAGTTTGGAATGCTTCCAAGTGGCAGTGCCTTGTTAAGCATATTTAATTGCATTCCAGTGATAGTTAAAAATACTAGCGTCAAAGGCGAGTCTTTTAGGCTCGCCTTTTTATTTTGCAGGGTTTGATAATAATTTAAATGTCAAAAACCCTATCGGTCGAGTCGCTGCTACCAGATAAGGTTATGTGAGAACCCAGGGGGCAATGGCAAGATAAACGGCAGTTATGTAATCCATTCCTTGAAACTTTGGTTTTTAAAGTTAGTTCTTAAAAATAACCCAGCGATTTTTAAAGCTTACTCAATAAACTACTAAGCAACTGTTTAATGCTTAATCGACTGCTAGATCAAACACAGCATATCGATTGGTGTCTGGATTGCAGTAAAGATCTCGAGCCTCGAATCAGCGATAGCGGCCCGGCATTGCTGAAGAGAATCCCTGGGAATTATTCGAGCCACTTTTACACACCTTGTGTGCGCTGGGCGAAATAGGTTTGGAGTTAAGGTTTTTGCAAAAACGTCTTAGTTCAGAAAATGAGTGGCAGTATTCCATACAGCACAGATTACAAAGAGGGCGCAGAATTTGTGATTAAGCCACCGCTGTCATGTTAAATAGAATTTACTGTTTTTTTAGCGCTCACATGGCGACTCAATCTATTAGTCTGAATAATTTGCTTTAGTCAATAAATATGAACTATACCGAATAGAGGCCGTTTATTTTTACCGACAGAGTGTCGCCATTTGGAGCAATAATGAAATCTCAATTTACTAAATCGCCCTATCTTTTTCTCGCATTACTGCTAGGTGGATACACGACTGATCTTCTTGCCCAAGAAGACGAAGAAATCGAAGAGGTGACGGTCACAGGCTCAAGGATTAGCCTAGATGCCAATATGGAAAGTTCAGCTCCGGTGGAAACCATATCAGGTGATGCCATCCGTGATTCTGGGCAGTATTCTTTGGTCGATGTTCTTAACGATGTTCCTTCTTTATTGTCGTCTACTTCTTCGGAGTCCTCTATTGATTCTGACGATGCCGATTTTATCGATGGCTCCAATGTCTTGGATCTTAGGGGGCTTGGTGCAACAAGAACATTGGTGTTGGTAAATGGCCGGCGTCATATCGGTGGGGTGCAAGGTTCGGCCGCAGTGGATATTGGCAGTATTTCGCCAAGCTTGGTTGAGCGTGTAGAGGTGTTAACCGGTGGTGCTTCGGCTGTATATGGTGCGGATTCCGTTACGGGTGTTGTTAATTTTATACTTAAAAATCGCTTTGAAGGTTTCGAGTTGGATGTGCGACAAGGCCTTTCCCATGAAAGCGATGCTGATCAAACCATGCTTAACGCATTATGGGGCAGCAGCTTTGCGGATAATCGCGGCAATATCACGGTTAACTTCAGCTGGGAAAATGACGAAGGTTTGCGGGTATCCGAGCGCAGTAACGGCGCGTTATTAGGTTCTGGTCGAGATTGGCTAAACCCTGCCAAGCGTTTTCAACAAGGGGATATTGATCCTGCAACCATGCCGAATTTCGCGCGCTTCTATAACTATGAAAATACCGGGCGATTACATTACGGCTTCGAGGTGCCAGATGAGGCAGGCTTTATTGCCCAGTACAATGAGCAATTTAATAGTAACCCAAGCCTAAGTGATGCAGAGCGGGCCTTTATTGCCAATGCCGCCGCAGCCCCAGAGCGAGCTGTGCTGCTTGGTCGAACCTTTCCGTTTACATCGGGTTATGGTTATGTGGCACCGGGTAATGCCTTTAGCTTTACTGGCTTCAATGCCGAAACTCCTGTCGATCTTAACAATAATGGTCGGCCCGATTGCTTAGATTCTTTTACCGGCTTCAACTCTTCACTCGATGGCAATGGTGCTTTTGGTGCGCTAGGTGGCTGCTGGAATGTTAGTGCCGATGGCAGCTATAGCCCGGTTAATGATGGTTTAGTTGCCAGTAGCTTTCAGGGCTTTGGTGGCGATTCCTTCAATACGATTCAACAAGACTTCGGCTATATTCTTAGGCCGGAAGATAAAACCTCTTTGGATATTTTGGCAACTTACGAGCTAAGTGGCAGCAAAGAGCTGTTTCTAGAAGCAAAATACGTTAAGCAATCTACCGAAAACGAAGGTCAGCCCACCAGCTTCTGGGATCTACTTTTAGGCGCGCCAGATAATCCATTCTTGCCAGATTTTCTTGTGCCTATCGCTCAAGAGCATGGTGGGGTATCTATCACCTTAGATCCAATCGGTATTGGCTCAGGCAGAACAACGGTAGATCGAGAGACAGCGCGTTTTGTCTTTGGTCTGCGCGGCGAATACTCCGAAGATTTACAATACGAGTTATCGCTTAACTACGGGCAAGTAGATCGCGAGTTCCGCCAGTATGATCAGTTGATCAATGATCGTTTTCTTGCAGCGATAGATGCGGTGACAGATCCTGCAAGCGGTGCCCCGGCTTGCCGAGCCGATGTTGATCCATCGGCACCGGCAACAACCACACCGTTTAATATCCCAGTATACGATCCTGGCTACTACAGCTTCACCCCTGGCAGTGGCCAATGTGTGCCATTAGATATCTGGAACGGTGCTACCGGCATTACTGATGAGGCCCTAGCCTTTGTGACGACTACCGCAAGGGATCAGCTTAAGTTAGAGCAATTTGTAATCTCTGGCTTTATCACCGCGAGCAGCCGCCCGTTTTTTGAATTACCAGCGGGCCCAGTTTCATTTGCTGCTGGCTTAGAGTACCGCGAAGAAAAATCCGAGGCGACTTTCGACAACTTTCAGCTTGGTATTATTCCAGCAAACGCGCCGTTTCCTGCGGGCTCGAATATTGCCGATCACTCAGAAAATAGTAACTTAGTATTTCGTCCAAATCTTAGTAATCGCAATGAGGTGGGCAGCTACGATGCCGCCGATGTCTTTATCGAGGCCTCCGTTCCGGTGATCGAGAATATGTATTTGGATCTGGCTACCCGCTATAGCGATTACAGCACCATAGGCGAGGCCACCTCATGGCGGGTGAGTTTATCTTATCGTCCTATCGAGGATCTATTGCTGCGCGCAACAGTATCAGAAACCGTAAGGGCGCCCAATATTAATGAGCTATTTGGCCCGCAAATCGGAGTGACCTATCGCCCGACTGATCCTTGTGATGCAAGCCAGATTAGCGCGGTTAGAGCCGATAATCCTGTACTGGCTGATCAAACCCAGGCAAACTGTGTGGCCGCTTTGCAAGGCTTAAGTGTTAATGTATTTGATGCCGATGGTAATTATGTGTTCTCTGATCCACTGTCGGCATCCTTTGGAGGCACCGAAGGTGGTAATGCCGAGCTGGATGAAGAAACGGCCAAAACAACAACATTCGGTTTTGTCTTTACCCCAAGCTTTGTAGATGGCCTAAGGTTTTCCATCGATCGTTGGGAGATCGAAATTGACGATGCTATCGATCTTGTTGGCGCCCAGGATATCGTCAATGGTTGCTACGCCACCGGCGCTGGCCTTAACGATAGTTTTTGTGGCCTGCTAAGCCGTAACGGTACCGTAGGCTCGCAGCAACATGGCGGTTTAAACTTTATTCGCTCTACCAGTATCAATTATGTACGCCAAGAGGCCGCAGGTATCGATTTTACCGCCGCCTACGATTTTGATTTAGGTGCGCATAGCTTTGGCCTACGCCTACAGGGCACCGAAACCGAAAAGTTAGATGACTATACCAACCCGCTAGATCCAAGCTTTAAAAACCCAGAGCTAAAAGAATACAGCCGCCCGCGCTTTGCCGGCAGTATCAATCTTTCCTGGTCTTATGCGGATATCGATGTGAACTGGCAAAGCAATTACCAAGGCGAGCAGCTACTTAAGTTCCTAGAGATTGAAAGCGCGGTTTCGCAATACGGTGAAAGCGTATTAATGGATGAAGTGTGGGTGCATAATTTAAATGCCAGCTACAACATCGACGATGCATGGCGCGTATATGGTGGCGTAAACAACGTATCCAATGAAGAGCAGTTCATCACCAATCGCGCCTTCCCGACCAGTCCTAGGGGGCGCTATTTCTTCTTGGGTGTGAATTATAAGATTATGTGATGCTTTGCTGAAGCCTGCAGTAATTAAATTTCTCTGAGTGGCAGGGGTGCCACATAGATAGAATAGGGGGTTTGATTACTAGGTTTGAGCTTAGCAGTAGAAGGCGAGTCTATTTAGGCTCGCCTTTTTAATATCCAGAATATAAGCCCTAATCCAGCTTTACCACAAACGCCGCACGCTCGCGGGCTTTGCTCCAAAACAAATACGTTGGCTTACCATCCAGCTGACCCAAAAAGCAAGACATTAACTCAGCTGGAATATTGCGCGGCAAGTGCATAGTTTTATAAGCCACCTTAGGGATAGGCACAGCTTTCCAAATGCCTTGTTTCAGCTGCTTTTCTACATCCTCATTCGTAAGCGCAGTTTCCATCCACATCCGGTTGTATTGGCCGCTATAAGATTGCCATATCGTAATATCATCCACCTTCGAATAGAGCCCGTTGGGCTTTTGATTAAAATCAGCGATTAATTTATCGGCAATCTCGAAGTGCTTGTCGGATACTGCTTGGCTGGGGTTGTGTGCAGGCTCAGAGTGCTTTGGGTAAAGCTCGAAGTGTTCGGTGGCTAGGGCTTTGTTGAGGGTGAGGCTTAAGGTTAGAAATATAAGTAAGGTAGTAATGCGCACGGTGATACCTAAAATGAAATCAAGTAGAGGCTTAAAATGAGTTTGTTCAACGATAGCAGCTTTAAGGCACTAAAAGGTAGTAGGTGCTGAAATTTCGACCGAGTAATTGGCGGTGACTGATTTTTCTAGCCATTCTGGCTAGGGATTTATAGCTGCGCCTTGTTTCTAGAAGGTGAAACAAGACCTCTTTGTGACCTAGTTCCTTAGCCCAGCTCATTATGGTTTTAAAAATACGGATGCCATAACCCCAGAATTTTTGAGAAATGACAATGGCAATCTCAAAGCCTTCGTCGTCTTCTTGTATGCCACACCACCCTGCTATTTCACCATCGATGGATATGACACGAACACGACAGCCTTTAGCTGCATTCGTCTCGATCTTGCCGCTTATCCATTCATTGATATTGTAAGAGTCAAAGTGGGGGTGTTCTATAAGGTGTTTTCGCAAAGACTCTTCGTTCAAAATGTTTATCAAATCTTTTGGACTGCTGTCCTCGAATTTTAGGTATTTGACAGTGTTCATTGTATTTTCCACATGTTACAAGGGTTGTGTGTGGATGATGTGATAGCCTCTTGGCGTTTTATTTTGTCGTAAACAGTAACATATAACTTTAAATTATTGGGTAAACGCCCTAAAAAACTGATGCGTTAAGGAATAATACTGTAATAAGTACTATCAGTCCTAGGGCAAAACAGTTTATAGCGATAGCCTCGCTCCAAGGTTTGGGCTTTGGGGGTAATAGTTTGCCTAGCTTAGCAGTGATAGGGTAGTTGTCTATCCATGATTTCTGCTGATACCCTGCCATTAAATTAAATAACGATAGGATCATGCCTATGCTACATATTGCTAGAGCTAGGTAGAGGCTCGATGCGGACATGTTTTCTATGGTTTCTTTGGTCGAAATAAGAAACCAAGCGAATACTGAATAACTTACCACGCTGCCGACAAGTGATGCCGGTCGATACCTTTCAAGATTCTTCTGAATTTTTCGGTAGATGTTTGGTGTTGGCATATTTAATCACTGCAACTAGTGCGTTTTTTGGTGTGGACAAATAACAGCCACTTTTGGGGAGCTTACTTGCAGACATAACAACTCCAGCCATCATTCTTACCATTCAACGGTGAGGCATATTTTTCCAATAACCTCTCGTACTCTAAAATGGTCTCATATCTTGGTATCATCGATACTGTGGAGGCTATGAAATATGGGTAGTCTTCGGAATCATCATCGCAAAGCAACACCTTTTGACGATTGAAGAGAAGGTGCTCTCCAAACTTCATCGCTTCATCTTCAGTTTCAAATATCACTATGAATTCCAAATCCCTTTCTTCGGTTAGATCATCACCTTCAACAACCATGCGCCAAAGAGAATCTCCACAGGCATCGTTTGGGAACTTAGAATAATCTCGTTTCATGTCTGTCCCGGCCGCGCTTGCATGGTCTTGTTAGTGCTCTATTTGAATGCATGTGCCCAAGCTTTATTAAGTTTTTCATCTTGCGCCACACCTCGAAACTGAAGTTGTAGCTCTGGAAAAGGACTTGCACCCTTATAAGAACAACTAAGAGTTGCAAAGGTGTTAACATTTGAGTCTATATAGGTATGTCCATCAGAATCTAACTTTGGGTTAGGAATAACTTTTTTTAACCAAGCCAATGCCTTGGTTTGAGAATCGCCACAGGATTTGATGTCAAAAAAAGACTTTCTCGCCGTAATAATCGCGACCTCATAGCCGTCTCTGAGGATCGTCACTTCATATTCAGGGAACACCTCTTTTGTGACGCCAGAGTTAGGCACTCGAAACTGGATTGTAGGCCTGCCATTTTTATGAGTTTCGTGATTTTTAGCTTTAACTGGAAACACTGCACCAATCTTCACGTTCAACATTTCTGGTGGGGCAGATAAAGCTGCCGCCGAGAAAAACATCAAAAATATAGCAGTAACTAGTAATTTCATCTTTACTCCTAGAGAGCTAGCGCCTTGCCCACCGGAAAAATGCAAGCGCAGCGAGTAGTTTTCCGGCGCAGCTACTTGATAGAAGCCGAACTGCCAGTTGTGGGCATAAGTTCAAAAATACACCTTTGCCCTGTTTGCTTAAAGTGCGCAAGCAACATTGAATTGTATGTTGTTGCAAATTCTTTCTCCTGAGGATACACGCTGTCGGCAGTTCTCGTATGAGTGTCATAGCTAACTGTGAATTCGACCTTAGTACTACCACACATTACGCTACCACAAGTGAAGCAAGCGCCAACCTTACCAACACCCCAAACCGTATGGCTTCCCCAGCCGTCATACCATGTTAAAAATGAATAAGTATTCGATTCAATGTCCTGTGCTACCTGTTCCTCTGGCGAGCCCACTAAGTAATTGGAGCATGCCAATAGCAAAAGAGGTAATCCGATTAGGGCTATAAATGTTAGTCGATGTTTATTCATTATTTGTGTTTCTAACGCTTCACTTTATTGGGGGAGCCTTCTCCGGCGCCTTTAGGCGCGTAGTTAATGGCCTTGATACTTATTGAGCCTTCTCCAGCTTACCACCAAAGCGGTAAGCTTGAGGCGCGAACCAACTTGGAGAAG
>NZ_CANMYE010000010.1 GCF_947502065.1 uncultured Pseudoteredinibacter sp. | reverse complement strand
TCGTCGGTCGCATCCACCTGGAACACTTGGCCAATGGTCACGTTCTGAGTGGCGTTGTCGTAGTCCGCATCACCCGCGGTACCGTTGGTGAAGGTCACATCGACAGTGCCCGCCGCTGGGCTGGCAATTTCAACACCGGCCGGATCCAAAGCGATCACTTTATAGTAAGCCGCACCGCCTTCGTTGGAATCGTTCTCGCTGCCATCACCAATGATGTTACCGGCGCTGTCTGTGGCCACTACTTTTAGGGTCACGGTATCTGGGGTACCTGGAACTTCTGGTGGTACGCCTGGAGGGATGGTGCCGGTCGGTGAGCCCGCATCCACGATGGTACCCAAACCTTGTAGATCATGGCCGCTAGTCGCGGTATTGCCGCTCAAGTTGCTCAGATCCACCGTGTAAGTTTCATTACCTTCGGCGATGTAATCATCGGCGATGTTCACAGTAATGGTCGTGGTGGTTTGACCCGCTGTAATGGTGCCGCTGCCGTTCGCAATCGCGGTGTAATCCGCACCCGCTGTGGCGCTGCCATTATTGGTGTCAAAATCGAACGTTACATCTTGTGTGGTACTGTTCGACAAGCTCACTGTGAAGGTCATCGTGCCGGCGTCTTCGTTCACCGTCACATCATCAATCGATACGGTCGGTGGTACGTCGTCATCGTTGATGGTCGCTTCGGCACTTGGCGTGCGAGGCGTACCGCCCACAGTGACACCGGTGGTGGTGTCCACATTTTCAAACTGAGCCGCACCCGCGCCTACACCATCGATGGTGGCCGTGAAGGTTTCATTGTCAAAGTCAGCGTCTTGCGCGGTTGGAACCGTTACTGTGGTCTGGCTGTTGCCATTGGTGATGGTCACGGTCTGTGCGGTCGCGGTGTAGTCACCGTCTTCCGCCGTACCGTTAGCGAACACCACGTTCACTTCCATATCAGACGTCACGGTCACAGGGTTACCGTTCACATCAAACAGCGATACGGTAAAGACAGAGTCTGTGCCTTCCGTTACCGGACCATTGCTGTCGATCACCGCAAACACGGTATCTTCAGGACCTGGGTTCGGTGTTGGATCTGGGTGTGGACCTGGGCCTGGAGGCGTACCTGGAGTGGTCTCATCGTGGATGGTGGTTTCCACATTGTCGGTGCTGTTCGTTACCGCTTCATAAGCCGTGGTAATCGCACCAGCAATGGTGCTATTGGCACCCAAGCTCACGTTGTAGGTTTCTTCATCGTCCGAGATCAGATCGTCGGTCGCATCCACCTGGAACACTTGGCCAATGGTTACGTTCTGAGTGGCGTTGTCGTAGTCCGCATCACCCGCCGTATCGTTAGTGAAGGTCACATCCACCGTACCGGCTGCTGGGCTGGTAATTTCATTACCGGCTGGATCCAAAGCGATCACTTTGTAGTAAGCCGCACCGCCTTCGTTGGAATCGTTCTCGCTGCCATCGCCAATGATGTTACCGGCGCTGTCTGTGGCAACCACTTTGAGGGTGACCGTATCTGGAGCACCTGGAACTTCTTCTGGTACGCCCGGAGGGATGGTGCCGGTCGGTGAGCCCGCATCCACGATGGTACCCAAACCTTGTAGATCGTGGCCGCTAGTGGCGGTGTTGCCGCTCAAGTTGCTCAGATCAACCGTGTAGGTTTCATTACCTTCGGCGATGTAATCATCGGCGATGTTCACGGTAATGGTCGTGGTGGTTTGACCCGCTGTAATGGTGCCGCTGCCATTGGCAATCGCGGTGTAATCCGCACCCGCTGTGGCGCTGCCATTATTGGTGTCAAAGTCGAACGTCACATCTTGGGTGGTGCTGTTCGACAAGGTCACCGTGAAGGTCATGGTGCCGGCGTCTTCGTTCACCGTTACATCGTCGATCTCTACCGTCGGTGGTACGTCGTCATCGTTGATGGTCGCTTCGGCACTTGGCGTGCGAGGCGTACCGCCCACGGTCACACCGGTAGTGGTGTCCACATTTTCAAACTGAGCCGCACCCGCGCCTACACCATCGATGGTGGCCGTGAAGGTTTCATTGTCAAAGTCAGCGTCTTGCGCGGTTGGAACCGTTACTGTGGTCTGGCTGTTGCCATTGGTGATGGTCACGGTTTGTGCGGTCGCGGTGTAGTCACCGTCTTCCGCAGTACCGTTCGCAAACACCACGTTCACTTCCATATCAGAGGTCACGGTCACAGGGTTACCGTTTACATCAAACAGCGATACGGTAAAGACAGAGTCCGCGCCTTCCGTTACCGGACCATTGCTGTCGATCACCGCAAACACGGTATCTTCAGGACCTGGGTTCGGCGTTGGATCTGGGTGTGGACCTGGGCCTGGTGGTGTACCTGGGCTGGTTTCATCGTGGATGGTGGTTTCCACATTGTCGGTGCTGTTCGTTACCGCTTCATAAGCCGTGGTAATCGCACCAGCAATGGTGCTGTTCGCACCCAAGCTCACGTTGTAGGTTTCTTCATCGTCCGAGATCAGATCGTCGGTCGCATCCACCTGGAACACTTGGCCAATGGTTACGTTCTGAGTGGCGTTGTCGTAGTCCGCATCACCCGCCGTATCGTTAGTGAAGGTCACATCCACCGTACCGGCTGCTGGGCTGGTAATTTCATTACCGGCTGGATCCAAAGCGATCACTTTGTAGTAAGCCGCACCGCCTTCGTTGGAATCGTTCTCGCTGCCATCGCCAATGATGTTACCGGCGCTGTCCGTGGCAACCACTTTGAGGGTGACCGTATCTGGAGCACCTGGAACTTCTTCTGGTACGCCCGGTGGGATGGTGCCGGTCGGTGAGCCCGCATCCACGATGGTACCCAAACCTTGTAGATCGTGGCCGCTAGTGGCGGTGTTGCCGCTCAAGTTGCTCAGATCAACCGTGTAGGTTTCATTACCTTCAGCGATGTAATCATCGGCGATGTTCACGGTAATAGTGGTCGTCGTTTGACCGGCCGTAATGGTGCCGCTGCCATTGGCGATCGCGGTGTAATCCGCACCCGCGGTGGCGCTGCCATTATTGGTGTCGAAGTCGAAGCTCACATCTTGGGTGGTGCTGTTCGACAAGCTCACCGTGAAGGTCATGGTGCCGGCGTCTTCGTTCACCGTTACATCGTCGATCTCTACCGTCGGTGGTACGTCGTCATCGTTGATGGTCGCTTCGGCACTTGGCGTGCGAGGCGTACCGCCCACGGTCACACCGGTAGTGGTGTCCACATTTTCAAACTGAGCCGCACCCGCGCCTACACCATCGATGGTGGCCGTGAAGGTCTCATCATCGAAGTCCGCATCTTGTGCCGTTGGAACGGTCACGGTTGTGGTGCTATCACCCGCCGCTACAGTCACGGTTTGTGCGGTTGCGGTGTAGTCACCGTCTTCCGCGGTACCATTTGCGAACACTACGTTCACTTCCATATCGGAGGTCACGGTCACAGGGTTACCGTTCACATCGAACAGCGATACGGTAAAGACAGAGTCTGCACCTTCCGTTACTGGGCCATTGCTGTCGATCACCGCAAACACGGTATCTTCAGGGCCTGGGTTCGGCGTTGGATCTGGGTGTGGACCTGGGCCTGGAGGTGTACCTGGGCTGGTCTCATCGTGGATGGTGGTTTCCACATTGTCGGTGCTGTTCGTTACCGCTTCATAAGCCGTGGTAATCGCACCCGCAATCGTGCTGTTTGCACCCAAGTTAACCGTGTAGGTTTCTTCATCGTCCGAGATCAGATCGTCGGTCGCATCCACCTGGAACACTTGGCCAATGGTCACGTTCTGAGTGGCGTTGTCGTAATCCGCGGCGCTGGCAGTGCCACCGCCGAAGGTGACATCAACGGTGCCCGCCGCTGGGCTGGCAATTTCATTACCGGCCGGATCCAAAGCGATCACTTTGTAGTAAGCCGCACCGCCTTCGTTGGAATCGTTCTCGCTGCCATCACCAATGATGTTACCGGCGCTGTCTGTGGCAACCACTTTTAGGGTCACGGTATCTTCACTGGTAGGAGGCTCAGGTTGGCCTGGCGAGCCTGCATCCTGAATTGTCACCACACCCTGCAAATCACTGCCAGCAATATCAATGTTCGAACTGCTTACACTTAAATTTACTAAAAAGTTTTCGTCACCTTCTCGAACGAAGTCATCGTTCATGGGTACCGAAATTGTTGTGCTTAAAGTGCCGGCAGTTATCGTACCGTTACCCGAAGTAGTATCGAAGTCAGTGTCAGCAGTAGCTTCATTATTCGGATTAGAATCTTCATCTCCCTCATTAGTTTGGAAGCTGAAAGTTACATCACTGGAAACAGTTTGGCTTAATGAAACGGTAATTGAAATTGTGCCATCCGCTTCATTAACAGTGATGTCTTGCACCGATAAAGTCGGTGCTGTTTCGTAATTCACATCAACCGTAGCTGGATTTGATACATTGCCATCGTTATCTTCAATAGTGTATTGAATCGGCGTAGGGTCGCTGATAAATCCTGGCTCAGGCGTGAAGGTAATCGCGCCAGTAGTTGGATTCACCGACCATGTACCTTCACCAGCAACAGGCAAACTGCTTACCGGACCAGAAGGTCCAACAATTTGTACAGTCGTCGGGTCGATGTTGCCATCTGGGTCACTATCGTTGGCAACCACGTCAACGGTGACTGGCGTATTCAATGGATTACCATTACTTACATCATTAGTCGCAACCGGGGGCTGCACTGCGTAATCAATGGTGACCGTCGCAGTATTCGAAGTATTACCGTCGTTATCGTCAACGGTGTAAGTAATCGGCGTTGGATCAGCTGTGAATCCAGACTCAGGCGTAAAAGTAATTTCACCTGTGGTGGTATTGACCGTCCACTCACCTTCGCCAGCAACTACGAGTGAATCGCCAGCATTGCTGGTACCTGTGATTTGAACAGTGGCAGGATCTAAAGTGCCATCAGGGTCCGTATCGTTATCCAGTACATCAACCGTAACCGGGTTGTTGGTAATGCCATTTTCAGAATCGTCATTGGCACCTGGTTCTTGAGTACTGTAATCAACGGTTACGGTAGCAGTGTTTGATTCGTTGCCGTCGTTATCTTTAACCGTGTAAGTAATCGGCGTTGGATCCGAAGTAAAGCCAGCTTCCGGCGTAAAGGTAATTTCACCAGTGGTGGTATTCACACTCCACACACCTTCACCAGGTACAGTTAAAGAAGCACCTTCACTGGCGGTACCGACAATCTGTACAGTCGCTGGATCTAAATTACCATCAGGATCGTTATCGTTATTTAATACATCAACCGTAACTGGTTGATTGGTGGTATTACCATTGCTGCTATCGTTGCTCGCAACTGGAGGCTGAACAGCGTAATCAATTGTTACTGTCGCGGTATTTGAAACATTACCGTCATTATCTTCTACGGTATAAGTAATTGGCGTTGGATCGGAAGTAAAACCAGCTTCAGGGGTAAAAGTAATTTCACCGTTCGTGGTATTAACACTCCAGGTACCCTCACCTGCCACAACTAAACTCGCGCCAGCACCAGTAGAGCCAGTGATCGTTACACTAGCCGGATTTAAAGTAC
The DNA here is from genome assembly GCF_947502065.1 of uncultured Pseudoteredinibacter sp. Taxonomy (GTDB): domain Bacteria; phylum Pseudomonadota; class Gammaproteobacteria; order Pseudomonadales; family Cellvibrionaceae; genus Pseudoteredinibacter. Next base: position 82,424 of record NZ_CANMYE010000010.1, on the reverse strand, counting down.
CGTCAGGATCGTTATCGTTGGCCAAGGCATCAACAGTAACCGGGTTATTTGTTACGCCGTTTTCACTATCATCACCCGCCGTTGGATCTTGTGCATCATAATCAACGGTTACGGTAGCTGGATTCGACACATTGCCATCGTTATCCTCAACCGTATAGGTAATCGGCGTTGGATCGGAAGTAAAACCAGATTCCGGTGTAAAGGTAATAGCACCTGTGGTTGGGTTAACAGTCCAAGTTCCCTCTCCAGGAACAGGCAAAGGATCACCTGGGTTAGTCGTGCCATTAATTTGTACGGTGCTAGGCTCTAGATTGCCATCAGGATCTGAGTCATTACCTAAAACATCTACAGTTACCGGTTGATTGGTCGTATTGCCATTACTGGTATCATTAGTGGCAACTGGCGGCTGCACCGCATAATCAATAGTGACCGTCGCGGTATTCGAAGTATTGCCGTCGTTATCATCAACGGTGTAAGTGATCGGCGTTGGATCGGCCGTGAAGCCCGCTTCCGGCGTAAAGGTAATTTCACCGGTGGTGGTGTTAACTGTCCACTCACCTTCGCCAGCGACTACTAGCGGATCGCCGGCGCTGCCGGTACCTGTGATTTGAACAGTCGCCGGATCTAAAGTGCCGTCAGGATCGGTATCGTTATCCAGTACATCAACCGTAACAGGGTTGTTGGTTACGCCATTTTCAGAATCATCATTAGCGCCTGGTTCTTGAGTACTGTAATCAACGGTTACGGTAGCAGTGTTTGATTCGTTGCCGTCGTTATCTTTAACCGTGTAAGTAATCGGCGTTGGATCCGAAGTAAAGCCAGCTTCCGGCGTAAAGGTAATTTCACCGGTGGTGGTATTTACACTCCACACACCTTCACCAGGCACAGTTAAAGAAGCACCTTCACTGGCGGTACCGACAATCTGTACAGTCGCTGGATCTAAATTACCATCAGGATCGTTATCGTTATTTAATACATCAACCGTAACTGGTTGATTGGTGGTATTACCATTACTGCTATCATTGCTCGCAACTGGTGGCTGAACAGCGTAATCAATTGTTACTGTCGCGGTATTTGAAACATTACCGTCATTATCTTCTACGGTATAAGTAATTGGCGTTGGGTCTGCTGTAAAACCAGCTTCAGGGGTAAAGGTAATTTCACCGTTCGTGGTATTAACACTCCAGGTACCCTCACCTGCCACAACTAAACTCGCGCCAGCACCAGTAGAGCCAGTGATCGTTACACTAGCCGGATTTAAAGTACCGTCAGGGTCGTTATCGTTGGCTAAAGCATCAACAGTGACTGGATTATTCGTTACACCGCTTTCATTGTCGTCGTTCGCACCAGGATCTTGTGCACTGTAATCAATAGTGACGCTTGCAGAATTTGACAAATTACCATCGTTGTCTTCAACGGTGTAGCTGATCGGCGTTGGATCGGAAGTAAAACCACTTTCCGGTGTAAAGGTAATAGCACCTGTCGTTGGGTTAACAGTCCAAGTTCCCTCTCCAGGAACTACCAGTGGATCACCTGGGTTACCAGTCCCGGCAATTTGAACCGTGGTCGGGTCTAAGTTTCCATCTGGGTCAGAGTCGTTACCCAAAACATCAACGGTTACTGGCTGATTTGTGGGGTTTCCGTTACTGGTATCGTTGTTTGCTACAGGTGGCTGTACGCCATAATCAATGGTAACTGTCGCAGTATTTGAAACATTGCCATCATTGTCCGCAACGGTATAGCTAATCGGCGTAGGGTCGGCTGTAAAACCGGCTTCTGGAGTAAAAGTAATTTCACCGGTTACGGTATTTACCGACCAAGTTCCCTCGCCCGGAACAACTAAAGGATCACCTGCTCCCGGCGTACCTACAATTTGTACGGTCGCTGGGTCTAGGGTTCCGTCCGGGTCGCTATCATTCGATAATACATCAACGGTTACCGGTTGATTTGTCTGGTTTCCGGTGCTGCTATCGATAACCGCTATAGGCGGTTGGGCCGTATAAGAAATAGTAACAGTTGCTGTATTCGAGCTTTCACCATCGTCGTCACTGACTACGTAATTAATTGGCGTAGGGTCAGCTGTAAAACCAGCTTCAGGCGTAAAAGTGATTTCACCTGTTGTGCTATTAACCGACCAAACACCTTCACCTGCAACAGTTAGGTCACTCCCAGGCGCTGGTGTACCAATGATTTGAACGGTGCTCGGTACAAGAGTGCCATCAACGTCACTATCATTAGCCAGAACATCTACCACCACTGGCTGGTTGGTTGAGTTACCACCAGAGACATCATTATTCGCAACCGGCGGAGCATTAGGATCAATTACAGTAATGTTTAATACTGAATCATCCGTATTTGGGCCATCGGTCAAGGTATATGTAACAGGAGGTGCAGAGCCCGAAAAAGATGGGCTCGCATCAAATGTATAACTACCATCTGAGTTAATTACAATAGAGCCGACCCCGGTGATATTAGCCGTTTCACCAGCTTGAAACTCATTACCATTAACAATAAAAGTTAGCACTTCCTCTGGATCTGGGCCATCAGGGTTAATCGTATTTGCTAAAACATTTCCACTGACACTTTGGCCTGACAAAACACTATTAGATTCGTCCGCATCTTCAAGAATGTTCGCCGCATCAACATTGATACGAATAATAGCAACATCGGTACTGCCATCACTGTCGGTCATGGTGTAAGTGAAAACATCTTCACCAAATACACCTGGGTTGGCAGTATAGGTGTAACTACCATCAGCATTAATGACGATGGTGCCTTTATCAGAGCTTACTTGTATACCAACGCCAGTATCGGAGGTTTCCGTTGTCTCCCCTGCTACAACGCCCACAACTGCGGGGGCACCAAAACCATCAGCACCAGCTATATCCGCTTCACCGTCGCTAGCATTGCTGTCACCACCAGGAATATCAACGCCCGTAATGACATTACCGGTAGCTACCAAAGAACTATCGATTGCATCTTCTTGATCTTCGGCGATTGGGGTGTCGTCAATGATATTAATAAGTAAGTTGCCATTAATATCGTCAGCCGCATTACCGTCGGAATCAACAATTTGAATTGGGAAAACATCATTAACTGGACCAGCACTATGATCGGCCGCATCAGTCAGCGTATAGGTGTAAGTAATTTGGGTAGCACTTACCGAAGTGATCACCAAAGTACCGTAAGTGCCTTGAATGGTTGTGCCTTGTACCTGGCCATTACTATCAATGACTTCAACTCCAGCAATAGTAACTGTCGCCGGACCATCACCAGGCAAATAATTTATTACGCCACTGGTAACCTCTACACCGCTGCCAGCATCTGTACCGTTTGGCAAGCCAGCTTCGTCAACCGTGTTTACTAAAGTGCCATCCGGGTTTTCACCTGGATCGGTCACTTCCAATAATGGAATACCATCAACATTAATAGTTAATGTAGCTGTCGAAGTATCATCATCTGAATCGATAATGGTGTAAGTAAAAACATCTGTTCCACTGGCATCTCGGTTTGGAACATAGTTGTAGCTACCGTCGGCATTAAGTGTCAGAGTTCCTTTATCAGAAACCAACTCTACACCCACACCTGAATTATCGGTAAGTTCTACTTCGGTATCACCAACAGCAACACCAATAACGATAGCATCACCAAAACCATTGATACCTGAATCATCGGCACTACCATCTAGTGCATTATCGTCACCACCGGCAAGGTCTATACCAGTCACGACATTGCCTGTTGCAACACCAATACTTGTTACTTCATCAAAATCATCAACCGCTTCTGGTGCTGAGTCGATAGGATCTGCTTGAGTATCAGCATCAGGAAAGGCATTACCTGGGGGAGTAGTCTCAAAGCCAGCTAATGGGATGGTTTCATCACCGGTCATAATGAAACGGACACCAGTGCCTGCTGAACTGCCATTAGTGCCACCACCTGTAGGCGCTGATCCAGCCGCGGTAGCCGGCAACAACTCTTCTAGACTTAAACCTTCTTCCAAGCCCTGCTGAAGCCGATCAAAATCAATGCCTTCTTCAACCGAGTCTTTAACTTCGTTTTTGCTTATCAGATCGAGCAAGCGCTGATCGATATCAACGCTTTGATTATGACCTAATACTAATAACCCGCCACCAGGGAACTTAACCACAATTGCCGCGCCTGCTTGTGTGGCGATCTTATCGCCGAGGCCAATCTTTTGCCCCATTTCAACCGCTGCGCCAGCATCCAGCACCACACCCTTAATAGCAACAACCGTTCCTCTATCCGCTACGGCATGCTCAGAGTTGGCCAAGTCAGTATTGGCTTGATTAGTATTTGAATTGTCATTTATAACAACGTTATCCGCCATAATCTTTTCCACTCAATATGGTCAAAGTATCGAAACGGGCGTCCCGCCCCTTCCATTTCAATTTTTAATACTGCAGATTTATCCTGCCAGCACTAACACACCCTAAAACTTGACTGGCAACTACCCAGCCTGACATTTACTGTCGTTGGTAAATCTATTTATCCAAATAAGCCAATCGGCAGCGATTCAGAAATATAAATACCATTGATCAGTAAACTACAACCCCAACAGACGTTACCGATAAAAGGACAAATCAATTTGCTTTTATCCCTGCCTGAAAGGACCGCGCCCGGCAAAGATAAGATCTTTCCGGGCTGCAACATTACTCATGTCGAACCTAAACTCCGCCAGCTATCGCTAAAGATCGACACCTAATTTTGGCAGTAACATTCCCATGGAGTTATAGACCCTAAGCTCCGCCAACTTTTTGTTGGACTCAGCTCTTATAAGATTACGTTTAGCGTCAACCACTTCATTTTCCGTATTCAAAAGATCAAGCAAAGTACGGCGCCCTATGTTGAACTGCTCAATATAGGCCTTTTTGGTAGCTTCGGCTGAATCCACATGCTGCTGCAAAAACTGCAACTGAGCACTTACCGATTCAAAAGCTGTCCAAGACAGGCGCAATCCCTCGACTACCTGACGGCGAGTGTTATTGCGTACATCCTTGGCCTCTTCCATCAGATAGCTTGTTTGCTTGCGACGAGCCTTATCGGCGCCGCCTCGGTAGAGGTTATAGCGCGCCCTGATGGCAATAACACCACGCTCATCTTCACCAACAACGCCACCAATATCTTCGTTCCAGTTTTGGTCAGCCTCTAAACGCACATCGGGATAAAACGCACTTTTTGCTGCGGCATGTTGCGCAATTGTTGCATCGATATCCGCATTTGCGGTTTTAAGCGTAGGGTGGTTTTCCAAGGCAATTGAGGTAGCCTCATCTATAGTAGATGGCAAGCTTTCTTGATTCGCTGGCATTGCCAACGCGCTCATATCAGGCATCGCACCCATTACGCGATAGTAATTTGTAACAGCATCTTTTAAATTCGCGTCCGCCACTACAACATTACTGTTCGCCAAAGCTAGACGAGCTGCTATCTGATCCAAATCAGCACCACTACCAACCCCTGAACGGTTTCTTAAAACCATCTGATCGTAAATGCTTTTGTGTTCTTGCAATGAGGCCTCAGCCAGCTTCATTAAATCGACTTGTGTCATCAAGGCTAGATAGACTTCACTGGCCCTAAGCGCAATAAGCTCTTGAGATGTTGTAAGCGAGTGGCTCGCACTATCCGTTCTGGCCTCTTGGCGACGGACTTCAGAACGGGTTGCAAACCCATCAAATATTAATTGACGCGCTGAGACAGAGGCTTCTTCACGAGTCAAATTAACTTCGTTTTGCCCCGTTGTCGGAGACTTGGTATTTTCACGCCCAATACCGAGCGCAACATCAACAGTAGGAAGGTAGCCTGCTTTCGCCCTTTGAACTTCCTGCTCACGTGACAGCAGCTGGTTCTTCGCAGCATTCACTTCTGGGTGTCCACTCAGAGCCTGTTGCAGCGCCTGACTAAACTCTTCTGCCTGAACCGCTGCAGCCCCCAAAAATCCCGATATCAACCCGATTATTGTAGTTTTCATAACCCTTTACTCGCGGCCCCCTTGCCTCGATCAACTAATGCCTTTTTAGTAGGAATTGTGAGGTTTTTCACAATCTTAGGGATTATAAGTGTTAAGTTCATCATAAAAAAGCCCACCAATTAGTTCCAATACCCATTCTATTGGCGTAAAGCATAGTTAATATTTGTCGGCTAAAACTACATTACTCTTCATTACGCCCAACAATCGAAAACCAAGAGACATGAATATATAATGATTTAGATGCCAAAGTAGTACATCTATATCAATATTTCTATATTTATTGCTAGTTTCTGACCAACTGTGTCACACCAAAATTTTAGCTTCAGCAATGGTACAGTTAATACTGATGGCAATGGGCACCTATAAACTGTACATATCACCCCGCACTAATAACCCAAAGAGATTAAAACAATAAGTCTTTATTCTGAAAAAATACAAAGAAGGGTACGAATAGATCAAAAATTAGACAGAAAAACGGCAGGCGAGAAAGGCCTGCCGATAGGAAAAACTGTGGAAAGCCTTTATCAGCGCTCTCTTAATGCAAGTTGTTTGGTTTTCAAGATGGGCTTAAGGATATAATCAAGCACTGTCTTTTCACCGGTCAAAATATCAACACTGACGGTCATCCCGGGAATAATAGGAAGCGGGGTATCTTCGCTACCCAAAAAGGCCTTTTCGGTTTCCACTTTCACCGTATAAAAGCTCTCACCCTCCTCATCAACAATGGTATCTGGGCTGATATGAGTAACCTTACCTTTGAGGCCACCATGAATAGAGAAGTCATAGGCGGTAAATTTCACAATAGCTTCTTGCCCGGGGTGTAAAAAAGCAATATCAGTCGGTCGAATTTTAGCCTCTACCAGCAAGCTGTCCTCGGTGGGTACAATTTGAAGCAAATCCATACCTGGCTGCACAACACCACCAATAGTATTCACCATGACCTGCTTAATCGTACCAGCAACAGGCGAAACGACTACGGTACGATCAACCCTATCTTCCAAAGCGCCACTACTTTCAGATAGGCGTTGCAACTCAAGGCGAACATCAGCAAGCTCTTTACGGGATTCGTTGCGAAAAGCTAGCTTGGCACCCTGCAGCTTATCTCGTGCCTCCTGTAAACTTGATTCCGCTCTAGGAATGGCTAACTCTGCACCCTTGAGCTCACCGTATAAATCGTTTACCTGGCGCTCAAGCCGCAACAACTCCACCTCAGACATAGCGCCCGAGCCTACCAGGGGTTTACTCATTTGCAGCTCTTTATCCAATAGACGGTAGCTGCGCTGATGCTGATCTCGGCGAGCCTTCAACTCGCTTAGCTCTTGCCGGCGCTGTGCAACTTGTTGAACTAAAACTTGATCTTTCGACTTTTGTTCTTCCTGACGTGATAAGTATAGTGTTCGTGCTCGCGACCACAGCAACTCGCTAACGCCATCCATAGGCTGCTCTGGAAGAGCCTCTCCATCAGCTTCGTAACTCAGGCGCGCGACCTTCGCCTTTAATTGATCTAAAGTCACATCTGCTTCACGAAGCGAAGATGAAAATTGCGTATCGTCTAATCGTAACAAAGGCTCCTGAGCTTTAACGGCTTGCCCTTCACGAACATAAAGTTCAGCGACAATACCACCTTCTTGGTGCTGAACAATTTTCACTTGAGAAGAAGGAATTACCTTACCTTCGCCACGAGTAAACTCATCAACATAAGCCAGAGAGGCCCACACAATAGCAACAATCACAAAAGTACAAATAGCCCAAAGTAATTGTTGGCCACCACGAGGAGATTGTTGCAAAACGGCGGCTGCCGCCGAAGACATATAATCCAAATCCTCTTGGATTAGCTCTTTATCACCTTCAAACCATTTACGTTTTTTGCCACCACTATCTGGCATGGTAGGTATGACAGGGGCTTCGTCACTAGGGGGATCGCTGCGCTCTTGGTTTACATCATGATCCGCAGGTTCACCTTCATTTGAATCAGTATCAGACGATTCAAGGCTAGTCGCGTTTTCAGATGATTCCTGATCGCTTCTTTCTATAGAATGTTCAGGACGGATTTCACTATTCACCTCTAAATCATCATCTATTACAGGCTGTGAGTCAGATTCGGAATTCGTCGACGGCGCCTTAACTCTTACCGAGCTAGCGCTAACATTGACAGCAGGTGCCGCTTTTTTATCGGCACCGTCTTTTGCTTGACTGGGCTTTTGTTCATCCAATTGATTATTGCTCGACACGAATTTGCCCCTTCTTCAATGCATCCAGTACGGACTCTTTTGAGCCATCGGCTATTAACTTGCCATTTTCCAATACGATAATTCTATCTACTAAATCCAATAGCGAAGTTTTGTGCGTTACTAAGATAAGAGTTTTACCTTGAGTGACTCGCATTAAATTTTGTTTTAGCTTTGCTTCAGTACTGTTATCCATTCCAGTAGATGGTTCATCAAGTAGATAAATACTTGGATCCTTAATTAAAGCACGAGCTACACCGATACTCTGCCTTTGCCCGCCCGATAAAAAGGCTCCTCGCTCACCGACAGGACGCTGAAATCCCATTGGGTGTTTATTCACAAAACCGGTTACTCCTGAGAATTCTGCAGCTCTTACGATTTGCTGATCTGTTGCATGTGGCATACCGTAAGCAATATTGTCTTTGACAGAGCCAAAAAACAAAGAAACATCCTGCGGCACATAACCCACACCGTGGCGCAAATCAGCGGGATCGAGCTGCTTAATATCAATGCCGTCAATTAAAACTGAACCACCGGTAGGCTGAAACAGCCCCATCATCAGCTTTTGAACGGTAGATTTTCCTGAGCCCATTCGGCCGATAATGGCCACTCTTTCACGCGGCTTAATATTAAAAGATACACTTTCGATACTCGGGTGTTCCTCACCAGGATAGGCGAAAGAAACCTTATTAAAGCGAACCTCACCGGCAAAATTCGGGCGCTTGATAAAGGTCTTTTCTTCGTCGCGCTCTTGCGCTTTATCTACGATCTTCTCTAGGGAATCCAAAGCAGTCATAGTTTGTTCAAAATTGACCAACAAGCTAGATAGCTGAGACAACGGAGCTAAGGCTCGGCTGGTAAGCATTACACAAGCTATTAACGCCCCCATAGTGAGTTCTTTTTGCGCGATTAAGTAAACACCACTGACAATAACAGCCACAGAGCTCAGCTGAACAACGGTGCCTGCCACAGTGACTGCTGAGTTTGAAAGTAAACGAGATTTCTGCCCCCAAAAGGCCAAATGTCCTACTGACTTCTCCCAAGAGCGCTGTACACGCCCTTCTGCACCTAGACCCTTGACGGTTTCCAAGCTTGCTAAAGCCTCAACCAAGGTAGAGTTTTTCTGCGCTGAAGATTGCATGGTTTCTTCTACCGACTGACGCAACGGCTTTAAAATAAACAATGCGTAACCGATAACAATGGGGATACAAGCCAATGGAACCAATACCAAAGGTCCACCAACATAAAATATGACCAATAAAAACAGCAAGGTGAAAGGAAGGTCTACAAAGGCGGTCACGGTAGACGAGGTTATAAAGCTCCGTACGCTTTCAAAGTCTTTTAGCTGACTGGCGAAAGAACCAACGGACATTGGCTTATCTTCTAATCTAGCACCCAATACCCTTTCAAAGATCATCGCTGACAATAGTACATCAGATTTTTTTCCCGCCACCTCAATAAAATATCCGCGCAGGAGCTTTAACACGAGGTCAAAAAAGTAAACCGTCGCCACGCCAATTGCTAACACCCATAGAGTTTCTACGGCTTCGTTAGGCACGACACGATCGTAGACGTTCATTACAAACAAGGGGTTGGCAATTGCAAAAAGGTTGATAAACAAAGATGCCAAGAGAACATCGCGATAGATACGCCATGATCGACTTAGAACCCCCCAGAACCAGTGCCCCTTTTGCCGAACTTTAATTTCTTGAGTGCGCTCATCATAGCGATGCAAAGGCTTACAAAATATAGAGTATCCACTGTAGCGCTCTTTTAAATCCGCCAGTTCTACAACATTCTTGCCATTACTGTGAGGATCAATGATCTCGGCTTTGCCTTCGGCTACATCGATCTTCGTCAGCACGCAGGCGTCATTATTTTCCAGCAGTAAGACCGTAGGTAGAACTAAAGCGCTAATTTGTTCCAAAGGCCGCTCAAGAACCTTGGCCGATAAGCCGGCTCTTTCAGCCGATCGAATAAACAGTCTGGGAGTGAGTCGCTCTTTAACTAATGGAAGCCCAGCAGTTAGCGAGGTTTCTGAAATCGGCAAATGCTCTATTCTAGCGATGATTAACAAGGATTCTAATAAGGGGTCGCAAAAGCTGGCACTTTCCGCGGGGCCTTCCACTATTTCTTGTATTTCCGTTTGGCTTGTTGCCTGCTCCATTAAGACCCCTTAACTGTGTCTAAAAAGTTGTTCTAATAGGATTGTATACTACTATTGATATAACTAACCTATATTGTAGTCTGCCATTCGAAAAACGAAACCCGCCCTATGCCTTATATTCAACGCGACCTTAATGGCAACATAAGTGCCATTTCTATGAAATCGGGACCGGAGTTCAGCGAGTATTTATCTCCGACTCACCCGCAACTTGTCTCTTTTTTAGACAATTATAAGGATGTCAGCCATTCTTTAGCGGCTCTTGAAGAGTCGGATATGGAATTCGTGCGTATCACTGAGGATCTGGTGAACACCTTGGTGGCCAAGAATGTGATTTTATTTACAGACCTTCCTGAAGCCGTGCAACAAAAGCTTTTGGCCCGAGAAAAGCTGCGTGAGCAGATTCAGGGGGAACGTAATGAAAGCTTTATGGATGATGGTGAAGCTGGGGTTTTCTAAAAATAGAAAGCAAGTCGAAGCAATCTGCGTTATTCACCAACAGCAGAGTTGGCTTCGGCCATGGCGTAGTGAATATGATCACCGTTAAAGCCCTGCGCTTGCAGATATCGATAACGTTTAGATTTATCCTTAATATCCACTGCAGGCCCGGTAAACCGTCCTTGCAAGCTCTCCAAAGCTAAGGCATGCCAATCTATATCACCTTCCAGTAAGGCATTATCAATCGACATAGCTGATAAGCCTTTGTGCTTCATTTCTAGCCGAATTCGCATTGGACCACGACGCTTTGCAATGGCAGCACGCACAAACATGGCGGCATACCGCTGATCATCCAAATAGGATAGCTCTTCAAGCCAATCCAAAACACCGTCAATTAGATTGCTACCGTCATACTGCCTAGCCAATTTGCAATACAGCTCTGCGCGACAAAATTCTCTTCGGCTAATAGCGGCAAGGGCAGAGTTTTTAATCTTAGCTAATAACTCGCTATCACTTGGCACTTGTTCTTTATAAGGTTCTTCACGGTAATCATCTATGGAGACTATTTTTGACATTATTATTCTCCCTTTCACAATGTAGCGATGCTGGAAATTCGAATGCGGGTTGTAACTTGGCCCGAATGGGCATAAGCCCCCGAAGCAACGGGGGCCACACATGTTGAGAGATAAGTTTACGCTTGCTCAGCTTCTTCGCCAGGCTCTTCTGCGGACTCGCCATTGCCCAATAGCTCGGCTCGAACTCGACCCTCGATCTCTTGAGCCATTGCGGTGTTCTCATGCAAGAACTTCACAACATTATTTTTTCCTTGGCCAATCTTGTCGCCGTTATAGCTGTACCAGGCACCTGCTTTATCGATAAAACCAAGTTTTACGCCGAAATCAATAACTTCACCCAAGCGATTAATACCCTCACCGTATAGAATCTGGAATTCAGTCTGCTTGAACGGCGGCGCGACCTTGTTTTTCACAACTTTCACGCGAGTTTCGCTACCAATAACCTCGTCACCATCTTTTACGGCACCAATACGGCGAATATCTAAACGAACAGAGGAATAAAACTTCAAAGCGTTACCGCCGGTAGTAGTTTCTGGGTTACCGAACATAACGCCAATCTTCATACGAATCTGGTTAATAAAGATCGCCAAACAGTTAGCATTCTTAATATTACCGGTAATCTTGCGAAGCGCCTGCGACATTAAGCGGGCTTGCAAACCAACATGGTGGTCACCCATCTCACCCTCAATTTCGGCTTTTGGCGTTAGCGCTGCAACAGAATCAACAACTAGAACATCAACAGCACCAGAACGTACTAACATATCAGCCACTTCTAAGGCTTGCTCACCTGTGTCCGGCTGGGAAACAATCAAGTCATCAACATTAACACCCAGCTTTTCAGCATAAATTGGGTCTAGGGCGTGTTCGGCATCGATAAAAGCACAGGTGCCACCTTGCTTTTGGGCCTCGGCAATTGCTTGCAAGGTTAATGTGGTTTTACCTGAAGATTCCGGACCATAAATTTCAACAATACGACCTTTTGGCAGACCGCCAATACCCAAGGCAACATCAAGACCTAAAGAGCCAGTGGAAACCGCAGGAATTTTAACCTGCTCTTTATCGCCCATCCGCATAACGGTGCCTTTACCGAACTGACGTTCAATCTGGCCAAGGGCGGCTTGCAATGCCTTTTCTTTGTTCTGATCCATGGGACACCTCGTCGTATTGGCGTATAGCCTTATATATTGTCTAGATTTACAGGCCTCAACGGGCCGTTATTTAGGCGCATTAGGCCTGTAACTGCATAGACTCATCAATTCATCCGGCGATGACAATGAGCCATTAGCTGCGATTCGGAAAGAAGCATAATTTAAAAACACTGTATACGCAACCAGTACTTGGTATTTATACAGTACTTTTTTTAAAGAATAGGATTTTAGCGCAACTAGCTCACCGGAAAGTTAGGCCAAAAGCGATAGCTCTAAGGCCTGCTGTAGAGACTTATTTATGGCCTGATCACGCACAGCTGTGCGGTTTCCACTAAATAAATAGCACTCACTCTGACAGTGAATTACGCCCTCTTCGCACCAAGCCCAAGCTAGCCATACAGTCCCTACGGGTTTCTCTGCACTGCCACCGCCAGGCCCAGCTATACCGCTGCTAGACAATGCAATATCAGCTTTAGCCGCCTTTAGCGCTCCGAGCGCCATTGCTTCCACAACTTCTCGACTGACTGCCCCATGCTGTTCAATCAGTTCAGCAGGCACCCCCAGCAATTGGCTTTTGGCCTCATTGGCGTAGGTGATAAAGCCAAATTCAAAGTAGGAAGAGCTACCTGCGACATCTGTTAGCGCACTGGCAATACCACCACCAGTGCACGATTCTGCAGAGCTAATACGGAGTTTTTGAGCCAACAGGGCGTCAGCTAAAGGTTGGGCGTATTGCGACATTATCAAGCAGGTTCCTGAGGGAAAGGACCACACACCAGGGCTCGCTCAACAGCAGGTACTAGTTCGGCCAAACCTTTGTGAAGTGCTTCGCTGCCCAATAAGACATCAGCTATTTGCCCAGAATATCGGATAGCCGTCTCACGCATCATCCCCATCATTGGCCAACCCCATAGAGAAGATACGGTCACACCATCACGAACAAAATGTGGATCCGTTAAAAAAGTACAAGATTCTACCGCCTCGACAGGGCTGCGGTTGGTTGGACTGCCACCAACCAAGTCAATCACCACGGAGCCATCTGGGATCAACTCCTTTAAATGGCTATTGCTGACTAAGAAGTTTACACCTCTTAAGTGCGGTGGCTGCTCAGCGCCATTAACCACGAGATCGATATCTTTTAACCAATAATCGATGCGACCTTTACTGGTATGGGTACGCCCCAAAACATGAACCGTTTTTACGCCTTGCTCATGTAGCTCATGTATCGCGCCCTGCCCCACATTGCCATAACCAAGCACAGCAACTTTTGCTTCTTTTATATCTAGTTCAGGCTTGTTTTGCGCTAATAGTTTTAAACCATAGCGCGCACCGGCCATGCCGGTTTCGTGCAGACATTGAATACGACGCAAACCAAATTCTCTTGGAGGATGACTCTGACGGTATTGTGCAACCGCCGTATCACCCATTTCAGCTTCATATTGCGCCAAATCCAACACGCTTTCACCTGCTTTTTGTAAGCTGGCAATTAAACCTTGGCGCTGTAATGTGCGACTATCGTATACATAAAGGCTATTACTGCGACTCAGTTCTAAATCTGCGGTAGCGATATTGGCATTTAAAAGTTGTAAAGAGCGGGGGTCACGATTGCCCGCCCGGCGAATAGCAGCTGCCAAGTGCTCAGTCCAGCCTAAAACCTTCACATTAAGCGAGCCAATAGAGTTGTCTGCCATATAAGGACTTAGGGCCTTATTCATCGCTGTACGGCCAATAATGGAAGCATCCGACTGCCGCTTAGGGGATTCTAGAATCTCCTCCATAGCAATTACATTGATACGTTGATCTTCCAAAAGTTGAGCTCGATCAGGGTAAGAATGAAAATGCGCCATGCAAAACAAAGTAGTTCCAGGGCGCATGGTTTTAATGGAATCTAACGATGGCCCCTTAAACTTGATGATCAGGTCTTTCTCGCAATAGATCTCTTCAGCACCCTGCATCACAGCCCCAGCATCAAGGTATTCTTGATCACTAAAGCCTACGCCATCACCCGCCCCATACTCGACATACACTTTGCAGCCATTGCTGACTAATTGAGCAACATCAGTGGGGATTAACGCTACACGCTTTTCTAAACCACCGGGGTTTTCTGGAGATTCAATTTCCTTAACCAAAGCTATGGTTTGAAAGGCTGGAAACTGAGTTGACATGGGACATCCCTCTAAAGCAAAAGAGGGAGAATAACAGGCCGGCAAAGGGCTGCAAGCGCTTTATTGGCTAAGAGCAGGAATCACCCAGATCGATCAATTATCACCCAGAGGAAGACTGGGTAGTAATAAGCTAAAACAACTGCCCCGCCCCTCTTCAGAACTGAGAGTTAATTCTCCGTGTAATGTACTGTTCATCAGCTCGCGAACAATGCCTAGCCCTAAGCCACTGCCCCCACGCTCTTTAGCCGTCGTAAAGTACTGTTCAAAAACCTGTTGTTGTAAGTCCTCTGACATACCTCGCCCATTATCTCGAAGCTCTATGCTTAGCTCCCCCCTTTCTGGGTTAACCGCTATTGCTCTAAGGTTTATGACTAAGGGCGTTCCAGGAATTCGAGCATGCTGTATGGCATTCATAATTAAGTTGCTGAGCACTTGAGTTAATGCGCCTGGGCAACTCTGCAACCGTAAAGAATCATCACAATCAAAGCTTAGCTCTGCCTCTGCTTGTTTCAATACCAATGCAAAGCTCATCTGCAACTGCTTAAAATACGGCGCCAACTCGATCACACGCACCGTCTCCTGTGCTTGATCGATTGCTACTTGCTTAAAACTGTCCATCAAAGCACTTGCGCGCTGAGTATTAGATTGCAAGATTTTCGCGGATTCGGAAACTAGATCAAAAAAGGCTTCAAGACTTTCCTGTGTCATTTTGCCGGACTGGTATTCGCTTTTTATATTTTCGACCTTAAGCTGAAGGTGAGACGAAGCGGTCACCGCAATGCCAATCGGAGTCTTCACCTCATGGCCAACCGTCGCCAACAAGCGCGCCAACTCTTCAGCTTTTTGTTCAGCAATATTCAAACGGGTCAAAAGTTGAGAATCCGATTCTGTACTCATTAATGTACCAGCAAAGTTCAACTAAAACGCAAAGGACAAACTCTTCAGAAAAACAATCAGTTGCTTATTCTTATCATTCTCTAATAGGCCCAAAAGATAAACAAGCATAAAAAGTGTGGGAAAAACAATATTTTATTGCTTAGGTAAGCAGTTTTAAGCTGCATAATCCTATCAATGTATATTTGGCCCAGCTTCAAAGAGTCGTTATTTTAGCTTAGCTGAGAATTCAGCCAAGAAACCAAGATATGTCTCTTTTACCCGCGAAAAAGGGGAATTTCTGACAATTTACTCAGATACTGCCCCTTAGCTATTCACAAAACAGGCAAAGGTGTTTTATATTTAGTAAAAATAGGTACTAATACCTATACCGATCTGAGGCGTTAATAATCGAGCAGAAGGTCAAAAGTCAGTCTAATAACACGATAAAGCGATGTCCTATGAATAAACCCGTGCTGAACTCTATTGCAGAAGTCCTAGCTTATGAGCAGACCGCAATCGAAGAGCGATTCGATTTAAATACTAATGTGTACAAGGCTCTGTTAAAGAAGGCTGCCGAACACCCAGAAAGAGAGGCTTTTGTATACCTGCCCGATATTGAGACGCCCACAACACAATGCTCTGTGAGCTATGGTGACTTCGCAAAACAGCTCAATCAAACGGCACACTTTTATCAGTCTTTAGGCCTTCAAAGTGATGAATCCGTAGTCTTATTGCTTCCCCTTTTGGCAGACAGCCAAGCTGCGCTGTGGGCGGCCGAAGCAGCTGGTCGCGCATGCTCGATTAATGGTTTTCTGGAAGCCCATCACATCGCCAATATTATTAAAGCCAGCAAAGCACGAATCGTTGTCTGCCCTGGCCCTAGTTACCAAGATGGCATTTGGGAAAAGATAGAGTCTATTCGGCCCGAGCTTAGCGACGATATCGTATTTGTCACTCTAGGTGATGACAAAGGCGATTATCAATACCCACAAGCCATTGCCAACATGCCGACTAACCCGATTGAGCGTAATATTGCGCCTCAAGATATTGCGGCGTATTTTCATACAGGTGGTACAACAGGCGAACCCAAACTCGCCATGCACAGCCATTTTAATCACCTTGCACAGGCCTATACCGTCGATACCTTACTAGCAAACGGGCGCGAGCACAGTCGTGTTGCCTTAGGTATGCCCATTTTTCATGTATTAGGTGCACTTATTGTTAGCCTGCGCAACCTTCTTGTGGGCAATACGATTTGTATGTTCCATCACATGGGCTTTCGTCATAAAAAAGCGACAGAGAATTTCTGGCAGATTATCGAGGCCATGAAAATCAATGACGTCAATGCTGTCCCCACCATTTATTCGGCCTTAGTCGATCTACCTGTAGGCGACAGAGATATTAGCAGTTTGCAACGCATGTACACCGGCGCATCGCCTGGCTCTTTAGATCAGTCGTTAAAAATCAAAGAGATGTGCGGCCAAATGCCCCTCAATGGTTTTGGCATGACCGAAATGTGCGGCGTTGTATCCTGCTATCCCAACCAAGACATCGTCGATGGCTATGCTGCTGGTTTAAAAGTGCCTTATATGGAAGTGAAAACCATCGAAGTAGACGATGAATATAATTACTTACGCGACTGCGATGACGGTGAGTCCGGGCTATTAGTATTTGCAGGCCCCACCGTCATGCAAGGCTACTTAAATCAAAGCCATAACAGCACTACCTTTATCAAAAACATGCCTGACGGAAAAAAATGGCTTAATTCTGGAGATCTTGGCCATGTCGATAGCAAGGGGCTATTTTGGATCAATGGGCGAGCCAAAGATCTAATTATTCGCGGCGGCCATAATATCGACCCGATCATCATTGAGGATGCCCTTTATACCCACGATTCTGTCGAAACCGCCGCTGCGGTTGCTCAGCCTGATGCTTATACCATCGAAATGCCAGCCGCTTATGTTTGCTTAAAGCCCGGCCACAGCGCAAGCGTAGAAGAACTTCTTGAGCACGCCCAAAAGAACATTCCTGAGCGAGCAGCCATCCCTAAAAACATTCACATAATTAACGAAATGCCAGTAACGGCCGTAGGTAAAATATTCAAGCCCGCATTAATGTGCCACTCAATTGAGCATGTTTATCAACATCAAATCCAGCTGTTATTTGAAAAGGAAAATGTTAGCGATATCAGCGCTGAAGTTAAAGCATATTGTGATAAAAACAAGGGCACCTATGCAGAGCTAAATGTTCAATGCAAGGAAACTGAGCAAGCGAGAGCCGAATCTTTGATACGCAAGGCTTTAAATAAACAACCTATTTCCTATACGATTTTATTCGCACAATAAGCTGGGAGCTAAGATGAAAAGAGCAGTACTAATCAGTAGCTTGCTGGCGGGCCTAAGCGCAAGCAATGCTCATGCGGCAACGTTATTTCATGGTGGATCTATTATCACCATGGACAACAATAAAGCCGAAGCCGTAATAAGCGACGCCGGTAAAATCCAATACGTAGGTCCACTAATTGGCGCAAAGGCTTGGTGTAAGCAACAACAGTGCACAAATTACGATTTGAAAGGTCGCAGCTTGCTTCCTGGTTTTATTGATGCTCATGGCCATTACAGCATCACTCTGGATTATCTATTCTATAAAAATGTCGCCTCACCGCCGGTAGGAGCAATCAATACGATCGATGAACTTGTCAACGAACTGGCCGAAACACCTGCTCGCAAAAGTTGGATCTTAGGTGCCGGCTATGACGATTCATTGCTGGCAGCTCAACGCCACCCTACCCGCTGGGACCTAGATAGAGTTTCCAAAGATCAACCAGTGTTTATTAAGCACGTCTCTGGTCATCTTGGAGTTTGTAACAGCAAGTGCTTGGAAATCGCCGGCATTACAAAAGACAGCAAAGACCCAGAAGGCGGTCATATCCAAAGGGATAAAAAAAGCGGTTTACCTAATGGGGTGATCGAAGAAAAAGCGCTCGACTTTGTTTATAAAAAACTACCTAAACCCAGTAAATCTGAACAGCTCAAAAAACTGGCTCAACTTGATCAATATTATGCACAATACGGATTAACGACGATTCAAGATGGCGCAGCTAATCCCGCCGGAATTGATCTTCTTCGCGAAGCCGATGCCAAAGGGCTGCTCTCTTTAGATGTTATCGCCTACCCATATGATAACTGGACAGACTTAAGTCTTAAGCAATACCAACCTGGTAGAACTCCCGAGGACAAGCGCTTTCGCATAGCCGGTGTAAAAATGGTTTTGGATGGTTCCCCTCAAGGTAAAACTGCCTGGCTCAGTCACCCCTACCACGAGCCGCCTGCTAATCAAGACAGTGATTATCGCGGCTATGCCACCCAAAACGATGCTGAGGTAAAGGCGCGTTTAAAAAGTTACTATGACAAAGGCTGGCAAGTCATCTTGCATGCCAATGGCGATGCCGCAGCTGAGCAGATGCTCGACACCATTGCTGCATTAAAAGAACAAGGCAGCCACCAGCCTGATAGCGTCATGATACACGCACAAACCGTACGCGACGATCAGCTCAAACGCATGCCAGAGCTTGCTGTGATCCCTTCATTCTTTGTTGCACATACATTTTATTGGGGCGATTGGCATCGCGACTCAGTACTCGGGAAAACACGGGCAAAACGCATTAGTCCACTGCAATCTGCAAGTTCAGTGGGTATTGCTTATACCATTCACAATGACACACCTATTGTGCCTCCGGATATGCCACTTTTACTGTGGACCGCCACCCAACGACAAACGCGTAGCGGTAAGACTCTAGGCAAAGATCAACAAGCCAGCACTTACCAAGCATTGCAAGCCATTACCATTAATGCGGCCAAACAACACAGAGAGGCATCCTACAAAGGTACGATCACAGTCGGAAAACTCGCAGACCTCGTGATTTTGGACCGTAACCCTCTCAATGTTTCAAGCCTTGCGCTAAAAGATCTTAAAGTTCTAGAAACCTTTAAAGAAGGTCGCAGCGTATACCGTCGCTAAGCCCTCAAAATTGACGCAAAGCAAGCAAGACATTTGCTTGCTTTGTGCCATTTTCGCTATAAAACTACTCCCAATGTAAAAATAAGTAATAACCCTTATTTTTCCTTGACAGCTTGAGAGCTGTCTGAAAAACTGCATCATACTTAATAAGTATTTTTACTCACTGATAAAAAAAATAAGCGGAGAGAACACCATGTCACTTAAGACCTCCCCAAGTGCTCTATTCACAGCGATTTGCCTTAGTACTAGCCTTAGCTCAGCGGCTCTAGCCCAAGGTACTTTGGAAGAAGTTGTGGTTACAGCCCAAAAACGAGAAACCAATCTGCAAGAAACCCCGATTTCCGTAGCTGCATTTGATGCCGAAGCGCTATCGAAAGGCAATATTAGTGAAATCGGCGAAATCGCTCAGCGCGCGCCAGGTTTAGCAATGGGCCAATTTAACGCCGGTCAGCCACAAATTTACATTCGTGGCATCGGCTCAAATGAAGAAGGCCCAGGTGGAGATTCTTCCGTCGTTGTCTATGTAGATGACGTCTATATGGGCCGCGCCTCAGGCGCTAGCATGGAGCTGTTCGATCTAGAGCGTGTAGAAGTGTTGCGTGGACCTCAAGGTACACTATTTGGCAAGAACGCCTCAGGTGGCGCGATTAATATCGTTACCAAAATGCCTAGCGACGAGTTTACCGCCAAGGTGCGCGCCGGTGTGGGTAACCTAAGCCAGCGCAGCATAGATGCCTACATAAGTGGACCACTAAGCGATAGCGTGGCAGCCAGCTTTTCTATTTCTGATATAGAGCGTGACGGACATATCGAAAACGTCGTCACAGGTAACGATCTTTCCAATAAAAACACCACCGCTGTTCGCGGCCGATTACGCTGGGATATCAACGATCAAGCCAATATCGTATTTTCGGCTGACTACTCCAATGACTTTGGTAATGGTGTAGGCCGTAAGCCACGCGGTTTAACCACTACTCGCCTAGCCGATACCTCACCGTTTGACCAAACCGTTGGTGACCATTACAAAGTTGCCATCGATGAAGACGGCAAACAAGATCGCGAACTTTGGGGCGGTAGCGTACGCTTTAACTGGAGCAATGACGACGTAGACTTCCTTTCGATCTCCTCATATCGCAACAACAACTGGGCGGAAGATACTGAGATCGTCGGCGCGCAAAATATTCCTGAAGCGCTACTGGTTTTATTTAATGATGTCGTTGAAGACGGTGATCAGTTCAGTCAAGAATTCCGCATTTCAGGCTCTACCGAAAATATCAATCACTGGGTAATTGGCGCATTCTATTCTAATGAGCAAACCAATCGCGTCGAAGAATTCCAGGTTAGACGTCTACCTGTTGATTACACCGAAGTAGAAGCTGATGTAACCAGCTACGCTATATTTGGTGAGCTGAACTACCAACTTCAAGACAACCTAGACCTAACCTTAGGTGCTCGTTTTTCTCGTGATGAGAAGGATATTCGCGCTATTGGCCGCGGCATTATTTTGGTCAATGAAAACTTTGATGTTACCGCTGGCGACAGCTGGTCGGAACCGACCTACAAGGCTGTACTGTCTTACCATGTGAATGACTCCGCGATGATCTATGGTTCTGTTGCTACAGGCTATAAGAGTGGCGGCTACCAAGGTCAGCCAGACAGCCCACAAATCGCCACCACAGCGTTTAATCCTGAAAAAGCTTTGTCTTATGAAGTGGGCGTAAAAGCCGATTTACTGGATGACACCTTGCGAGCCAACGTATCCATCTTCCATTCGGGTTTTGAAGATTACCAAGAGTTATTAACCCTAGACGTTGATGGCTTACCAGTATCCGTTACCCAGAACGCCGCTGAAGTTACTTCGAAGGGCATCGAGTTTGATCTAACCTGGATTCCAGTCGAGAACCTTACTTTGACTGCCAGCGGGGCTTATATCGAATCGACTTATGATGACTACATTCAAGATAGCAGCGTAATCGGTAACTATACGCGTAACGCTCCTAAGAAATCCTACACCTTAGCGGCCGCTTATGAAGTGCCATTAGGCGATGTATCGAGCTTAGAGTTCCGCGCTGATTATCGACATAAAGACGAAGCGTTCCAAGATCCACAAAATACAGCTTATGCTTCAATCCCAGCTTATGACTTAATTGACGGAAGTGTTATCTACAATGTTGACGATAGCTTGAGCTTCACACTATGGGGTAAAAACTTGGCCGACGAAGAGTACCTAGTGCATTCATTCGCTTTTGGTAGCATTCTCACTGCGCCTTCCATTAGCGGTATGCCACGCACCTATGGTTTATCGGTCACTAAAAACTTTTAATCGTTAGTCCTCGCATCCTGTATGCAACTGGGCGTATCGCGGCGCCCACTTTTAGGCGCCCTATGGGGCGCTTTTTTTGTTTTCGCGTTGCAAGTCTATGCCCCGAGAATCAAATAAAACTGGCAATCCCAATAACCGACAAGGTCGCGATAATAGGAATAACTACAGTGATTACCGCAATATCTTTGTATACCTGTTTATGGTTCAAGCCGGTAATGGTCAACATAGCCACCACAGCACCGCTATGAGGCAGAGAATCTAATCCACCACTGGCCATAGCTGCCAAACGGTGCAAGGTGCCTGCATCAAAGCCCATCGCTAAGAAATGTGGCGCCATGGTTTCCATAAATATCTGCAAGCCTCCTGAAGCCGATCCCACAATTCCCGACATCAAACTGATCGAGAAAAACATCGATAGCATTGGCGGCAATGAGGAATTAAGCATTAACTCAGAGAACTGATTAAAACCTACCGTGCTAGTAACCACGCCACCAAAGCCAATGACTGCCGCGGTATTAATCAGCGGCATAATGGAGTCTTCAGCGCCAGCACCTAGCAACTGCAAAGATCTGTTACGAACATTGGAAAACAGCAAGAGCGTTACTACACTCCCCACTGCAAGGGATATGCTTGGCCATAGTACCGCTTGCTTGCTGGCAAATTTCAGCCATTGAGCAAACAGGGTTTCACCTTGTAAGAGATCTTGACCCGCCAAGCTTAAGCAGAGTCTTGGCGATACAATCAAGCCCAGTACCACCACCATCGGAATTAAGGCTTTTTGCCAAGAAGCCGAAACCAATGCTCCGCTAGCCTGTATTTGTTTATCGCGCTCATTTGGCTCGAAAACTTCTCCCTTGCTTTGGGCAATTACCCTTTCACGCTCTAGGTACCACATCCCTAAAGCGAACATCATTAGGCCACCCAGAAGACCATAGATAGCACCCGCATAAAGATCCGTACCCAGTGCTAGCGATGGGATAACATTGTGAATTGAGGGTGTGCCTGGCAGGGCCGTCAGAGTGAAGGTACCACTTCCCAGTGCTAAAGCAGCACAAAATAATCGCTTGGGAAGATTAGACTCTTCCAGAAGCTTCAACCCTAAGGGGTACATAGTGAATATCACTACAAAGACCACCACACCACCGTAGGTTAGCAAAGCACAAGCTAAGACGGTGATCCACAAAGCTCTTTGCGCCCCCAGCCAGCGACTTAAACTCAATGCAATCGCCGAGGCGGCGCCACTCTCGCCCATGACTCGGCCAAACATCGCGCCACAAGCAAATAGCAAAAAGAATTTGCCAGCAAAGGTAAAAGCGCCCAATTTTCCGAGCGGATAAAAGACCGTAAAACTTTCTGCAATGGAAAGCTGATTACTCAGCACCACCATTAGAGAGCAGATGAGTGAAGCCAAAATAATATTCACTCCACGCAGTGCTAAATAAATGAGTAAAGCCACACTGGCGATTAAACCGATATAGGCGAGCATAAGAACATCCTGCTTATGGTGAGTTTGCTATGATCGAATTGGCAAAGGAATATTGCCCCAGTGAATGATCAAGATCTGTATACTTTACGCCACTGCTAGAAATGACAATTTCTATTCAGAAATCGCTTTTATCACTTTGTAGAAAAAACCTCCCAAGATGAGCAAGCCACTATTATCGAGGATATAGATAGCTACCAGCTAAAGCGTTTTATAACAAACTCGCAGCCTGTAGCTGCTCATGAACCTGGCTTAGCTCAACCGCGTTTTTCACTTCCATTTTCTTTAGTACACGCAAGCGATGAATCTCCAGGGTGCGCACACTAATAGCAAGATCCTCAGCCATTTCCTTGTTGGATTTTCCCTGCACGATTAACTTGTAAACGTCACGTTCACGGCCGCTTAAACTATGCCAAAGTGCATTGTACTGTGACTTCTTCTTAAGGAATTTCTCTTCCTGCCGTGCAATCTTCAGCGCTCGCTTTATCTTTTTAATCAGCTCTTCACCATTAAATGGTTTCTCAATAAAATCTAAAGCACCATTTTGCATAGCTTTTACAGCCAGCGGCACATCACCATGTCCTGTTAAAATAATAACCGGTAAGGCCAACTGCTTCTGCTGCAGCTTAGCCTGAAGATCTAAACCACTTATGCCACCCATTCTGATATCCAGTAGCAAGCAGCCTGTACCGCCATCATAGCTTTCTAAGAACTCTTCAGCGCTGGCAAACTCTTGGCTTGGGATATCTACGCCATTTAACAACCAAACCAAAGACTCTCTAAACCCTTTATCATCATCAACAATATAGGCATTTGTCGCCATGAGATTAAACCTTCTCTTCCTGTAGTATTTGTTTCTGCTGTGACGGCACAGCTTGTTTGGGTAAGGTTAAGTACAAGGCTGCTCCGGGCAGGCCATCAGCTCGAGACTCCATCCAAACTTGTCCTGAATTTGCCTCTGCGATTGATTTACACATAGATAAACCAATCCCCAAACCTTGATCCTTAGAGGAGTAATAAGCCTCAAAAACTTGCTCTGTATTGGGTAGCGGTGCTCGACAATTGTCGATCACTGATAAGCGCCAAGAATCACCATCTTCAAGCACTGAGATTGAAAGATTTTTGACCTTCTGTGTGGACTCTTCCAAGCTCTCCCCTGCATTGATTACCAAGTTAGTCAGCAATTGTTCTATCTGAACCTTATCGGCCCGCACCCAAGCCTGCGCAGCATAGTCCTCAAATAACTCAATATTACGCTGCTCAAGCTCTGGGTTTAATACCTGCATCAAATTCTGGCAAACCTCACCCAAGTTAAAATTTACATCTTGGTAAGAAGTCTTATTCACCAAACTGCGCACCCGCCGAATGACATTTGCTGCACGCTCTGCCTGTGTCGATATCGCTTGCAAGGCTTGCTCAGACACCTGCTCTTTTTGAGCATCTTTCTTATTTAAACGAGTTAAGGCACCATGGCAAAAATTAATAATTGCCGCTATCGGCTGATTTAGCTCATGGGCGATACTGGCGCCTAACTCACTAGCCGACATCAGGCGCTGAAACTTAAGCAGCTTTTTACGATGCCCCATAACCTCAGCTTCAGCGCGGCGCTGCTCGCTAACATCTCGAGCAATCATGGAAAAATAGTTTCCATCAATATGATCATGAAAAATAAGTTCGTGGATCAATACCTGCTGGTAACCATCAAACCAACTAAAACCTATCTGCCCTTTCCAGTGCCCCTCCGCTCGTGCCACATCGACAGCTCGACGAAAGGCCTGTCGATCCATACCCGGCAATAGATCGTAAAGCATTCCCACCTCACCACAATCGGCAATGTCAAAATAATGCATAGCCGAACGATTGGCGTAACTTAACTTATAATCGGGAGAGAAAAATAAGATTAAATCCGAGGATGATTCAACCACTTTAACTAAGCGCTGATTTAGCTGCTCCGTACGTACCTGTTGAGAGACATCGCGAGTGACACATAACAGGCCTTGAATTTCCCCGCTTTGTTTATCGCGTATGGCTCGGCGAGCGCATTCTACGTAAATATAATGCCCGTTTTTATGGCGCATGCGAAAACGCATCGGCATATTCGCCTGTACCGGGCCGCGCTGATCACAGTTCTTTAAACACAGCTCAACATCATCTGGGTGCCAGAAATCAAAAGTACTCAGCCCAAGCATTTCCTCTTTGCTATAGCCCAACACTTCGGTCACAGCCGGGTTAACGCTGGTATGTATCCAATCGTCCCAGGTGTGGGTAGATATCATGTCTCGAGAGTATTTAGCGGCAAGCTGGTACTGCTCCAACTCGCTCAGTACCACATTAGCTGAGTGGCTAGTATTCATACATTAATCCACGCGCATTTTGTTTATTGCCTGTTCAAAAATGGTTGATTTAAGGACAGTAATTTATACGTAATTGCACCTAGTGCAACAGTATCACGAGGAGCTTCTTTCAGCCAGTCAGCAGAATCACGTGATAGTAAAGGCTTAAGTGGAGATACTATAGGAAGCTGAGGCCTAAGAGGTATAAAGAGTGGTACAAAGAAAAATCGAAGCAATACTAGTAGGAGGGTGTTAGGGGCTAACTCAGGCAATGAATCAGCGAGAGTCTAAAAACCAATAGCTATGCCGCTTCAATAAGAACTGAAGCGGCCCGCTAAATTGAGGCTAAAATAGCTACGATTTCAGAGCTAATCGAAAGCCTCACTCCATTAGGAATTTGCGGCGATAATATCCCGTAAGACCATCGGCAAAATACCTTTGTGGCGAATTTGATCCAGCTCCGATGAGGTATCAACACGGGAGCTTAATTCCAGCTCTTGGGTTGAACCATCCGCTCTGCGAATGGTGAGCGAGACTGTTCCTCTAGGCTCTAAGGAATCAATACCGTTTAAATCGAAGGTTTCTGAGCCATCGAGATTCAAGGAAGCTCTAGTCACGCCCTCTGGAAGCTGCAGTGGTAAAACGCCCATTCCAACGAGGTTAGATTTATGAATTCGTTCAAAACTCTCGGCAATTATCGCTTTCACTCCAAGTAAGGCAGGACCTTTTGCGGCCCAATCACGAGAAGAGCCAGTACCATATAACTTACCGCCAAAAACCACGGTTGCCGTGCCTTGTTCACGATAGCGCGCAGCGGAATCGTAAATAGACATCTCTGTGGCTTCTTGACCAACAGAAAAGTGCTTTGTTACCGCACCCGTTGTACCTGGCAGCATTAGATTTCTAGCTTTCACATTGCCGAAAATACTGCGCAACATTACGTGGTGATTACCTCGACGCGCACCCAGTGAGGTCAAATCCTCTTCAGCGACACCTTGCGACATTAAGTATTCACCAGGAGGTGAATCGGCACGTATACGACTTACTGGAGAAATATGATCTGTCGTGGTGTTGTCATCACACATAACCAACATACGCGCCGCAGAAATATTGCTAAGCGCATCTTTCGGCGCCTCTAAAGAAAAGCCATCAAAGAAAGAGATTTCTTGGATGTAAGTCGAATCAGCAGCCCAGTCATACACCGGGCCCGTAGGTGATTCTAAGTTCTGCCAAGTTGCCGGGCCATCTAGGGAATTCTCGTAAGTTTCTCTAAAGGCTTTCGGGTCCATACACTCCAGCATGGTCTGCGCAATTTCTGCATTGGACGGCCAGATATCCTTGAGGAATACATCATCGCCCTTGGCATTTTTGCCAAGTGGCTGGCTACTCACATCAATGTTTACATTGCCAACCAACGCCATTGCCACCACCAAGGGAGGTGACATTAAAAAGTTCGCATCAACATCTGGGTGAACACGCCCCTCAAAGTTACGGTTACCCGATAGTACAGATGCGGCAATAATATCGTGCTTTTGCAAAGCCTCTTCAATACTTGGTGCCAAGGGCCCAGAGTTACCCACACAAGTCGTACAACCGTAGCCTGCGGTATTAAAGCCAAGGGCATCTAAATGCTCTTGCAATCCAGCCTTACTTAAAAAATCCGTCGCCACTGGCGACCCTGGAGCCAAGGATGTTTTTACCCCGTCGGGCACTTTCATACCGAGCTCATTG
Source organism: uncultured Pseudoteredinibacter sp. (assembly GCF_947502065.1). GTDB lineage: Bacteria > Pseudomonadota > Gammaproteobacteria > Pseudomonadales > Cellvibrionaceae > Pseudoteredinibacter. The sequence continues at coordinate 54,954 of NZ_CANMYE010000010.1, read as the reverse complement.
GCTTTTTTAGCGAGTAAGCCGGCAGCAATAAGAAGGCTAGGGTTTGACGTGTTGGTGCAAGCGGTAATTGCCGCAATTACGATATCGCCATCTTGCAATTTGCGCTCAGGAAGCGCCGTTAAAATACCCGCATCATCTGCCTTCATTGGCGTAACCGTTGCCACTTCAGGCGTGCGCTCAGTTTGTGCGGCTGTTTTTGTAAATACTTTTCCAATGTCAGCAAGCGACAATCTATCTTGGGGTTTTTTCGGCCCAGCGACAGAGGGCTCAACCGTCGACAAATCCAGTTGTAAAAGATAGGTGTATTTGGGTAGCGCCTGGCCTGGCTTCCAGACCATATTCTGTTCTCGATAAAAGGCCAGCGGAAATTCGCTATCACGACCGGTTGCTTCTAGGTATTGTGCGGAGATTTCATCGAAAGGGAAAAAGCCCATTGTCGCACCGTATTCTGGGGACATATTGGCAATTGTCGCACGATCAGGCAATGAAAGGTTGGCGCTCCCTTCTCCGATATATTCAACAAATTTACCAACCACACCGCCAGGATAATTCCTGAGCATTTCAGTAATGGTCAACACCAAATCAGTGGCGGTTACACCTTCTCTTAGCGCGCCAGTCAGCTCAACACCGACCACCTCTGGGGCCAACATTTGCATCGGCTGTCCAAGCATTGAAGCGCCCGCTTCAATGCCACCTACTCCCCAACCTACAATCCCCAAAGCGTTTGCCATAGGTGTATGGCTGTCCATGCCGATTAAGGTATCAGGCACAGTTAAGCCGTTAATGTTTAAATACCCTTGTGCCAAATATTCCAAATTTACTTGATGCACGATACCAGTTTGAGGAGGAATAATTCGAATGGTCTGAAAAGCTTGTGCACCCCACTTTAAAAATCCATAACGCTCTTTATTGCGCTCGGCTTCCAGCTCGCCATTAATTCTCAATGAAGCAGGGCTGCCGGTATTATCCATCGTTACCGTGTGATCGATAACAAGATCAGCACGCACTAAAGGCTCGATAATCGCTGGATCCAGCCCCATGCGCTGTACAGCCGAACGCATCGCCGCAAAATCGACAATAGCGGGCGTACCACTTAAGTCATGCATAATGACACGGCCAGCAGCGAAAGGGATTTCGACGGGCTTTTTGCCCTGATGCTCCGGCCAAGCTCCAAGAGCTTGCAGCTGCTCTGCAGTTACGCCATTTTGACCCACGTTCCGGGCAATGCCTTCCAAGATAGGGCGCAGCGAGAATGGTAATTCATCAAGATTGATCCCGAATAACTCCGCAGTAGCTGGCAAGCTATGGTAGCGGTGTTCGGTGCCTGGAATAGTTCTTATGGAATTGGATGGATCGAAATCTATGGGGCTAATCATAATTTATATCTTTCGCACAGAGGACATGGGTATATCAACAATCTTTTTGCAAGAGGCATTAATAAGCTAAGACTCTAATCAAGCTTGGGGCTTATCAGCCGCCAATACGTCTATCTGGGAGGCCTCTTCAATTCGGGTGCGGCTATCGTGAATTCATGTGATATCACAACACCACCATAAATTGTCGACAATCTTAACTTCAAAACCTACCAAATCAAGCCATTTAGTGTTTTTAGGTTAAAACTGTAAACAATCCTGAGCTTTCAAACAGATTTCAGTGTGTTTTTTAAGCAAGCACCAGAACTGACACTAATCAGCTACTTGACGCGACTCAGAGCACTGTCTGCAAGCTCGTCCCTGCTTTATTGATAGTGGTTTAGGTGCACATTTGTTATGCTGCGCGGCTAATAATTTACTGTCTTTCTTAGCCCTTCGCACTACGTACTGCGCGCAAATAGAACCCGCTCTGAAAAACATAAACGATTGATTTAAATAGACTAAAAGCTGTTTTAATGACCAAAAGTACCGCTAAAGCTTCTGCTTCAAAAACCGCCCACACCCCGATGATGCAACAGTACTTAAAAATTAAGGCTGAGCATCCCAATGAGCTAGTGTTTTATCGCATGGGTGATTTCTATGAGTTGTTTTATGACGACGCCAAAAAAGCAGCTCGCTTATTAGATGTGACTTTGACGGCTAGAGGAAAATCCGGTGGCGAGCCCATCCCTATGGCTGGGATTCCTTTTCACGCAGCAGATAACTACTTAGCCAAGATTGTGCGAGCCGGCGAATCGGTCGCTATCTGTGAGCAGGTTGGCGATCCGGCGACCAGCAAAGGGCCGGTTGAACGCAAAGTCATGCGTATTGTCACCCCTGGTACCATTAGCGATGAAGCGCTTTTGGATGGCAGCCAGGACAACCTACTCGTTGCAATTCACGCTGAAGCTAATGAAGAGCGCAGCGCATTTAACTATGGCATCGCCGCACTGGATATAGGCGCTGGTCGCTTTTGGGTGCTACAAGTTGAAGGCGATGACGCCTTACAAGGTGAGATACAGCGCCTAAACCCCGCAGAGCTCCTAGTTGCTGAAGAACTAGCCGATAGCCCGCTTTGGGCCCAGCGCCCGGGTTTACGCCGTCGCGCGCCCTGGGAGTTCGAGCTGGAAACCGCCGAGCGTCTATTAAATCAGCAGTTTGAGACTAAAGATTTAAGCGGTTTCGGTTGTAGCCACCTACCCTTGGCCATTGCCGCAGCGGGTTGTCTCTTCGCTTACGCCCAGGAAACCCAGCGTATCGCCCTACCTCATATACGATCTATTCGAGCGGAAGATCGCGACCAGGCCGTAGCCATGGACGCCTCTACCCGGAAAAACCTCGAACTCGATTGCAATCTTAATGGTGAACAAGACAACACCCTTTATGAGGTGCTGAATCAAACTGGCACCGCCATGGGTGGCCGATTACTGCGTCGCTGGCTGCACCGTCCGCTGCGCGATCTAGAAACTCTCGAGCAACGCCAAGAAGTGATTGCCCAGTTGCAAGAGGGCTATCGCTACGAACTCTTACAGCAGCAATTAAAAAATATTGGTGATTTAGAGCGAATCCTCGGCCGTGTAGCGTTACGCTCTGCTCGCCCAAGAGACCTGTCTCGTCTACTCAGCTCTCTGGCTTGCTACCCGCAAGTTCAACAGCAACTCAATGAATTAAATGCTCCTAGAATTAAAGTGCTGGGCAATCAAATTGCCGAGTTTCCTGAGTTAGTTACGCTATTAGATAAAGCTGTGGTTGAAAACCCACCGGTTGTTATTCGCGATGGTGGCGTGATTGCCGAAGGCTACGACGCTGAGCTCGATGAGTTACGCAATATCAGCAATAACGCCGGGCAATTCCTAATCGATCTTGAAACTCAAGAACGCGAACGCACCGGCATCGCCACGTTAAAAGTTGGCTACAATCGCGTGCATGGTTATTTTATTGAAATTTCAAAAGCACAAGCCGAAGCGGCACCGGCTGAATACATTCGTCGCCAAACACTAAAAAATGCTGAGCGCTTTATTACTCCGGAATTAAAAGAGTTTGAAGATAAAGCACTGTCAGCGAAATCGCGCGCACTAACGCGTGAAAAAGCGCTTTATGAAGAGCTTGTAGAAATTGTTAATAAAGATCTTCTGCCACTGCAGGATTCAGCCGCTGCTGTTGCTGAGCTGGATGTGCTGAATAATCTAGCCGAACGCGCCGATCAACTGAGCTTGGTGCGCCCACAGTTGCGCACTGAAAACGGTATCAACATTGAACAAGGTCGCCACCCGGTTGTAGAACAAGTGCTCGATGGCCCCTTCGTGCCAAACGATGTGAATTTTCATCAAGACCGCCGCATGCTAATCGTTACCGGCCCAAATATGGGCGGTAAATCGACTTATATGCGACAAACTGCATTGATTGTTTTGCTCGCTCAGATAGGTAGTTTTGTGCCCGCCCAGGCAGCTACCATATGTTTAGTCGATAAGATTTTTACCCGTATTGGCTCCTCCGATGATTTGGCCGGTGGCCGCTCTACCTTTATGGTAGAAATGACAGAAACCGCCAACATCCTACACAATGCTACCGAACACAGCTTAGTGTTAATGGATGAAATCGGCCGGGGCACATCCACTTTTGATGGATTGTCGCTAGCTTGGGCTTGCGCTCAACATTTAGCAAATTCTGTGCGCGCATTTACTTTATTTGCGACCCACTATTTCGAGGTCACTCAGCTGCCCGAAACCGCAAGCAGTGTTGCCAATGTGCATTTATCGGCAACCGAGCATAACGACAATATTATTTTCCTTCACAATATTGAAGAAGGCCCCGCCAGTCAGAGTTATGGTATTCAAGTTGCCAAACTGGCCGGTATTCCCGCCGCCGTATTGTCTGAGGCGAAATCTCAGCTCGCCGCATTGGAGGCTGACGCTAACCATCAATTGCAAAGCCAGGGCACAGCTTCCGTTATTGATTCGAGCACGTCTGCTACAAATGAAGTGGAACCTAGCTCAGCGGCTAAACCAGCCACAGCAAGTGACGATCCCATGCAATCAGATATGTTTGCTAGCAATCACGCCGCAGTAGATGCCTTGGGAGATATAGACCCTGATAACTTGACGCCTCGCGAAGCCTTGGACGCCTTGTATCGATTAAAAAACATGTTATAAAGTGTTCAAAGTAAGCTATTAAATCTAAGTGATTCTTAGTACGCAAAAAAATGCCTTGTTCTGAATCAACTAGATCAAATGTGTCTATAATTAGACCGAATTGAACCAACAAAGCGCGACAAAATACTGCTAAAATGCGCGCCGATTTGTAAAAAGGCCAATAAGAGCCGGATTAGCCTAAGCAAAATTAAGGAGCTAGCATGACATTTATCGTTGCCGACAACTGTGTGAAATGTAAACACACAGATTGCGTTGAAGTCTGCCCGGTAGACTGCTTTTATGAAGGCCCAAACTTTTTGGTAATTCACCCAGACGAGTGCATTGATTGCGCCCTGTGTGAGCCTGAGTGTCCAGTAGACGCCATCTTCTCTGAAGATGAAGTGCCAGAAGGTCAAGAGGTATACGTAGAGCTTAATGCAGAATTGGCTGAAGTATGGCCAAACATCACCGAGAAGAAAGACGCTCCGGCTGATGCCGAAGAGTGGGACGGTGTTGAAAACAAGCTGCAATATCTAGAACGCTAATTGTTTTCAAAAAAACCGGGAGCCGGAGCCAAGCGTTTTGCATAGGTTCTGGCTTCCGGTTTTTTTGTGCCCGAATTTTTATGGCAAACTACCCGCTACCAATTTTCACCCCCAGTATAAATATTAAGGACTGTATAAATGAGTAAGATTATTTTGGTTCGCCACGGTCAAGCAGCGGCTAGCTGGGGAGAAGAAACCGACCCGGGATTAAGTGAATTAGGTTTTGAGCAAGCCGACAATATTCGCCAATCACTCGCTCCATACCAAAGTTATAAAGTGCTCAGTAGCCCCAAGGCGAGAGCCATCGAAACAGCACAGACAGCCTTGCCTGAAGCACAGCTAGAGATTGATCCACGATTCACTGAAATCCCGTCTGGTGATCGCAGCCTGGCCGAACGTGGGCCTTGGTTAAAGCAGATTTTTAGGCAAAGTTGGACTGAACAGGAAGCTCAAGTAACACAGTGGCGGGCGGATATTTTGCGGGCTCTTAGCCAGCAACCACAAGACTCCATCGTGTTTTGTCATTTTGTGGTGATTAATGCGGTAGTTGCTGCTGCTCGTGATAATGAGCGAGTGATGCAATGTCGACCGGATTATTGCTCGATTTGGGAGTTTGATTGTTCTGAAAGCGGTATTGCCTTGCTTTCTGAAGGGCTCGAGGATCACAGTTTGGTGCTTTAAGTATCGTAGCTTCGATACAGGATACAGGGTCAGATCCCGAAAGATCCCTAGGGATCTGACCCCAGGTGATGGCACTAAGCTTTATGGCCTACCTTTCGTAAAGCGAAAGCTCAATTTTGGAATGATTTATTAGGACAGTGGAGCATTTGAGCTCTCGGCTTCAAAATGGGGTCAGATCCCTAGGGATCTGACCCCGTACCGTTGTTGGCATAAAAAAAGCCGCTCAAGAGCGGCTTTCAAGACGGTTACCTAGGAGTTTGAACGCTATCCTAGGGAGCCAAACAGGGCTTCTGAATTTAAGCCTTGTTGCTCTAAAATACCGCGTAGTCGCTTAAGTGCTTCTACTTGAATTTGGCGAACACGCTCGCGAGTTAGGCCAATTTCACGACCCACCTCTTCCAGCGTACTGGTTTCATGGCCACGCAAACCAAAACGGCGTGCTACCACTTCACGTTGCTTTTCTGTCAGTTCATCTAACCAAGAATCAAGGTTCTGGTGCAAATCACTGTTTTGTAGCAACATCGAAGGATCCGATACATGCTGATCAGGGATCGTCTCAGACAGTGTTTTCTCCGAGCTTGGTCCAACCGGATTATCGATCGAGGTTACCCGCTCATTTAAGCCCAGCATCTTTTCAACATCCGCTACTGGCTTATCAAGTAGCTTGGCGATCTCTTCTGGGCTGGGCTCGTGGTCTAACTTCTGGGTCAGTTCACGTGCAGCACGCAGATAAACATTCAGTTCTTTCACCACATGAATGGGTAAACGAATAGTTCTCGTTTGGTTCATAATGGCGCGCTCAATGGTCTGTCGAATCCACCAAGTCGCGTAGGTAGAAAAGCGGAAACCGCGCTCTGGGTCGAACTTCTCAACAGCTCGAATCAGGCCAAGGTTACCCTCTTCAATTAAATCTAATAACGCTAGACCGCGGCTTACATAGCGACGAGCGATCTTTACCACTAAGCGAAGGTTACTTTCTATCATGCGCTTGCGCGCGGCCTCATCGCCTTTAAGAGCGAGTCGCGAGAAGTACACCTCTTCTTCTGCGCTCAAAAGTGGAGAAAAACCAATCTCGTTGAGATACAACTGGGTAGCATCAAAGGTCTTATTGTCACGCTCATCTGCTGGCAGGCTGGTTAGGACCTCCCCTTCACTCGAACTTACGACTGATTCCAACTCTGCTTTACCAACATGTGATTCTTGATTCTGGACTGCCATGTCGATACCTGTACCTTATTATCTGATTTAGTATTTGTGGAATTCTTCTTCCACTCCTAAGACTCTGCAGTGCTCCCTTCCTGGGTAGCTAGCATTGCCCTGTGTCGCTCGGCAATGCTGGTCTTTACCTCTCCAAGTAACCCTTAACGCTTGGGTAAATAACTTAAAGGGTTAACTGATTTGCCGTCTTTTCGAATCTCGAAGTGCAACTTCATTCGATTAGCACCACTTGATCCTATGTCGGCAATTCTCTGCCCGGCTTTAACAATATCGCCTTCTTTTACTCGCAATTTATTATTGTGGGCATAGGCACTAAGGTATTGTTCATTGTGTTTGATGATCAATAGCAAGCCATAGCCACGCAATCCATTGCCTGCGTAAACCACACGGCCCGCAGCGGCAGAGACCACAGGCTCTCCCAAATTACCGGCAATATCAATACCCTTGTTTAAGCCGTTTGGCCCACTGAAGCGAGTCAGCAAGCGCCCTTTAGCTGGCCACTGCCAAGAAACTCTGCCAACCGTGGCCGATTTGCTTTTCTTAGTGGACTTAGGCTGTGTTTTTGTTTTTGAACGCGGCTTAACAGCGGCACCTGAATTAACCTTAGGGGTCGTTTTCTTCGTCTTGGGAGTTATGACAGCTTGTTTAACCCTAGGCTTTGAAGGGGCTTTTGAGGATGAACTACTTGATTTGGCAACAGCTTTTGGCGCTTTAGCGCTTAGATTGTCTGTCCAAAGTGATAATTTTTGACCTGGGTAAATCGTGTAAGGGCTTGATAAACCGTTGCGTTGCGCTATGGCTTTCACCGTTAGACCATAGCGCCAGGCGATTGTATACAATGTTTCGCCCTTGCTCACAACGTGATTTTCAATTCGTTGACTAGGCGGTTGTTTTCTTTCCTGAATAGGGGCAATATGCCCACCTGTTGAGCAGGCAAGCAAAAGCAGAGTGATCAATATATTGAACAGCCCCAACTTCACGGCTCTTCCCCTCCTAACGCAAAAGTTGTGATTTACTTCACTAAGAGCAGCACAACTCTTTCCAATTATTATGATTTTCTGTGATTAAACAGTTGGATCAATAACAAAACAATCTAAAAACAGGCTAGTAAAAATCCCCAAATTGAGTGCCAAACACGAGTTTTCCGAGATTCTTTGTTTTTAGTGATCGTTTTCACGATCAGATTTTTTGCTCGTTTTGCCCCCATTTTTCTAAAACCATCACTAGGAGCAAGCCTACAGCGCAAAAACAACCCGCCGCTAGGTAATGTGACGGCATACCTGTCAGCAATTCAAATTGCCCCGGCAATATGTTTTCCTGAGCGACAGGTACTTCAACACCTTTACTATTGATGCGGGAACTAATAATTTGCTTCCACGGCCAGATTAAGTTTAAAGATCCGAACAGAAAGCCCGTCAAACTGGCCATTGTCAGCGCTTTAAAACGGTGCAAAAGAAACGACAACACGTGGGAGAATGCGACAAGCCCCAAGCCAGCCCCTAGCGCAATTGTCGCCAGATTCATTAGCTCAAAGTTTTTTATAGCGTCAATGACTGGCTGGTAAAGCCCCAGCATTAACAAAATAAAGCCGCCGGAGATGCCTGGTAATATCATTGCACAAATTGCCAGCGCCCCCCCAGCAAATAGTACCAAAGTTGTTACTTCCAGCTCATTAACACCCATCTTAGAAACCCAGTAGGCCGCCGCCGCCCCTAATACTAAAGCTGCAGTTGTAGCCAAGCTATGTTCTGAGATTTGTCGCCATAACATAACCGCAGACGCTAAAATCAATCCAAAAAAGAAAGACCAAATAAAAATAGGGTAATGACTTAAAGCCGAACTGATCACTTTGGCCAGCGAAAAGACACTCAGAAAAATACCGCCAAAAACGGCCGCAAGGAAGGCGCCGTTCACCTCACGCCATACGCCTAAAGGGCCCTCTCTAAATAGAGTAAGTAATAAACTGGGTTTAATAGAGCGTAATGAATCGATAAGCTCAGTATAAATACCACTGATAAAGGCTACGGTTCCCCCTGATACCCCAGGAACCACATCGGCCGCCCCCATTGCCATTCCTTTAGCAATAAGGCTGAGGTATTGCCTCTTGCTACGGGCCGTCGCAACCTTAGGCATTAACCGTACCCGATTTCAAAGGCACAAACTTAACTGGCTCAAGAATCTGGGTAATAAAGTTATCGCTATCGCCATCTCGCATCACAAGGTGCAATTCCTGCTCTTCCCCCCCAATAGGGATCACTAACACCCCGTTTGGCGCAAGTTGAGCCAATAGATCCTTTGGCATTACCTGTGGAGCTGCAGCACTTAATATGGCGTTAAAAGGGCCCACTTCCGGCCACCCAAAGCCACCATCGGTATGTTTAAAACGCACATTGCGAATACCAAGATCCCATAGCCTTTGCTTCGCCTTGGCTTGCAACGGCTCGATACGCTCAACACTGTAAACCTGCTTAACCAATTGGGCCAAGACACTGGTTTGGAACCCGGAGCCTGTGCCCACTTCAAGCACCTTATCTAGGCTGCCTGCTGCTCCTAAAAGTACCTCGGTCATTCGTGCGACAATATAAGGTTGGGATAAGGTTTGACCAAAACCAATAGGTAAGGCGGTATCTTCATAGGCACGGTGCGAAAGCGCTTCATCTAAGAAAATATGGCGAGGGGTATTACGCATTACATCTAATACCTCCCAATTGGAGATACCCTGATCCATCAAACGCTGCACCAACCGCTCCCGGGTACGCTGGGAGGTCATCCCCAAGCCTTGCAATAAATTCTGGTTCACAAACTGTCCTTTCTAAAAACTCTTTCGCTGCTACCGGCTAAACCCAGCAATATACCATAGTTACCCTACTGTTCGACTAGTTCCGGCTGCTGTAGCTGACATAATTCTCGCAAAATCGATGTTGCATAAGCGCCTGGTGGCAACTTAAATTCCAAGCGCAGGTCACGGTCTTCAAACTGCCAGTTAAAATCAACGGGGCGCATCGCCAACAAGCGGCGATCCTGCCTTAGCCCTAGGTGCTCCAATCGTTCCTGCCAATTTTGCATCGGCGCTAGCAAGGCTTCTTCGAGCTCCAGAGCTGCAGCGCTACTTTCTAAGCGTCCGCGCCCCCACATAGGGCCTGAAGCCTTACCATCCAGCAGGCATTCACCCTCAAGCGAATCTAACCAGCTACCGCTCGCCACCCGCTCGCTCAGAACCAGGTTGAACAAATACGATCTCGCCGCAGAAACAATAAATTTTTTCTGCTGACGGTTGCGGATAGTTACACCCTCTTCGAACCACTGCACGGCGCGCTCTAAGTTTGCGCCATCAATACCAAAACGTTGCTCACCGAAATAATTAGGTACGGCTAAGCTTATCTGCTTTAAGCGCTCCTCTAGATCGGCAGCATCAACACTGAAATCGCGCAAACGAATAACAAAGCGATTATCAAGATGATCGCCGCGACGTAGTTTGCTGCGCCCCCTGCTGATCTCCAGTACTTCAGCGCCTTCTATATCCAGCGCTTTCCAATTCGGTTCTGCCCCTTTGGGCATATACAAGCTAAACCACTGTTCGGTAACGGCTCGTCGATCTTTCAGGCCGGCATAACCGACATCCATATTTTGGATACCCGCTGCCCTTGCTAACTGCTTGGCAATCCAAGCGGTATTATTATTGGTTTTACGAACGTACAAATACACATGTTCGCCCTCACCCTCTGGGGCTGAGGGCAATTGCTCATACACCTGAAAATCTTCAAATTCCGTACGAAAGCCTGCACTGCCGAGCGGCTCGCCATAGGCGTAGGCAAAATTTAAGTTTATCTCTGTCACATTACACTTCCGCGGCAACTTGCTGATCGTTAGCAGGCTGTTTTTCAATTAATACCGTAGCGTAGGCAGCAATACCTTCTTTGCGACCAGTAAAACCCAGCTTTTCAGTAGTGGTGGCCTTTACGTTGATATCAGCCAGGCCGCAGCCGCAATCTGCACTGATATTGGCGCGCATTGAGTCTATATGAGGGGCCATTTTGGGCGCTTGGGCGACGATGGTCATATCGGCATTGACCAATTGATAAGACATCGCCGTCAACTTGGCGACAACATGACGCAACAATTCACGACTATCAATACCTTTAAACTGCGGGTCTGTATCTGGAAAATGCTTACCTATATCGCCCAATGCCGCCGCACCTAAAAGAGCATCACAAAGGGCATGCAGTAATACATCGCCGTCGGAGTGTGCTTTTAAGCCTTTATCATAATCGATGCAAACACCACCTATAACGATATGATCTTTGTAGGGTTCACTATCTTCAAAGGCATGAACATCATAGCCCTGCCCTATTCTAATCGCTGTTGTTGTTCTATTCGCTGTTGTTGTTCTATTCGCTGTGGGCACTTTATTTGACACAGTGGCTCCTGAAGATGCCATCAAAACTCTGCTAACTTGCAGTTTGACGACTCAATATAAATTGCGCCAGAGCTAAATCTTCTGGCCGGGTAATTTTAATATTATCGCTGGGGCCGGGCACAACTTTGGCCACCTGGCCTGCCCATTCAATGGCGCTGGCTTCATCGGTAATTGCGACATTCTGGGCTAAGGCGTTTTGCAAACTTTCTCGCAATAGCTCAAAGCGAAACATCTGTGGGGTTTGCGCTTGCCAAAGCGCACGGCGATCAATGGTTTGCTGGATGTGATTATCACTGGCCACACGCTTAATCGTATCGCTCACAGGGTTCGCTAAAATTCCCCCTACCGCATCGTCAGCCAAGCTTTCAATGAGAGCTTGCAGGCTTTCTGGCCGTAAACATGGCCGGGCCGCATCATGCACCAACACCCAATCATTGGGCTGAATATTGCTACTTTGATCCACCGCCATTGCCTGTAGAGCGTTGAGCACCGAGTCAGCTCGCTCGCTACCGCCATCAACCCTTTGCACCTTAGGGTGTTTGCTAATGTCTAGCTCGGCCCAAAAACGATCATGCTCTGCGATAGCAACATAAACCCCGGCAATCTGCGGATTAACGAGTAGCTTTTCTAGGCTATGTTCAATAACGGTCTTATTATTTAAGGAGAGGTATTGCTTGGGTCGATCACTGGCCATGCGAGAGCCAATGCCTGCTGCGGGTATAACAGCCCAAAATTGGGGGTTACTCATGAATCCTTGGGCTCCACCACCATATAGAAGGTTTCCCCTTCCTTAATCATGCCCATATCATTGCGCGCCTTTTCTTCAATGGCTTCATTGCCTTTGCGCAACGCTTCAACCTCAACCTCTAACAGTTTATTACGCTGCTGTAGACGCTCATTAGTCTGCTCTTGCTGCTCAAGCTCCCGCTCTAAGCGGGCAATATGCGCATAGCTGCCTTCGCCTACCCACAAACGGTACTGCAGCCCCAATAAGAGCAACAGCAGCAATATGCTTATCCATTTGATGGCTTTCACGGGTTAAGGCCTTTAGGTTCAACAATTGAAAGAATAGAGATTAAACAGTTTTCAGCACACTGTGAATAGCCATAAAGCACAATCGGCCAGCCCGCTAGGCGAACTGACCGATCGATTAGGCCTGCTTAAGACAAATCGTAGAGCGATTAAGCCTTAAATTCAGCGCGGCCACGATAAGGGGCATTTTCGTTTAGCTCGGCTTCAATGCGTAGCAAACGGTTATACTTAGATACGCGATCGGAACGACACAAAGAACCCGTCTTGATTTGACCGGCCGCAGTAGCAACCGCCAAGTCAGCAATCGTAGTATCTTCAGTTTCACCAGAGCGGTGAGAAATAACCGCCGTATAACCAGCGTCCTTGGCCATCTTAATGGCATCTAGGGTTTCACTCAAAGAGCCAATCTGATTAAACTTGATCAAGATAGAGTTAGCAATCGACTTATCGATGCCTTCTTTCAAGATCTTAGTATTGGTTACAAATAGATCGTCACCAACTAGCTGTACGCGCTCGCCCAACTTCTCAGTCTGGTACTTCCAACCATCCCAGTCAGATTCATCCTGACCATCTTCAATAGAAATAATGGGGTAGTCATCACATAGGCCCGCTAGGTAATCACTGAAACCGGCGGCGTCATACACTTTGCCTTCGCCAGCAAGATCGTATTTACCGTCTTTGTAAAATTCAGAGGCCGCGCAATCCAAAGCTAGGGTTACATCTTCACCCAGTTTGTAACCGGCCGCTTCAGTCGCTTCTTTAATAACAGCCAAAGCATCGGCGTTAGAGGCCAAGTTAGGTGCAAAACCACCTTCATCACCAACGGCTGTGTTCAAGCCCTTTGCACTCAAAACTTTCTTTAGTTGATGGAAAATCTCAGCACCTACCTGCAAAGCTTCGGTGAAACTCTTGGCGGCTACTGGCTGCACCATAAATTCTTGAATATCAACATTGTTGTCAGCGTGCTCACCACCGTTAATGATGTTCATCATTGGCACTGGCATGCTGTACTGACCAGACGTGCCGTTAACGTCGGCAATGTGCTGGTACAGTGGAATATTTTTATCGGCAGCGGCCGCCTTCGCAGCAGCAAGAGAAACCGCCAAAATCGCGTTCGCACCGAAGTTCGCTTTGTTTTCTGTACCATCAGCTTTGATCATCGCGTCATCTAAAGCGCGTTGATCAGCAACATCCATACCGACGAGCAATTCTTTAATCGGACCATTAACATTGGCCACGGCTTTTAACACACCCTTGCCCAAATAGCGGCCTTTGTCGCCATCACGAAGCTCAAGTGCTTCACGAGTTCCGGTAGAGGCACCAGAAGGTGCACAGGCAGTGCCTACAATGCCGCTTTCCAGTACGACATCGGCGTTAACCGTTGGGTTGCCTCGGCTATCCAGTACCTCAAAGGCTTTAATATCAACAATCTTAGTCATAGCTAAAGATGCTCCTGCTATAGGTGTGTATCAGTTTTAAACGAATTATTTATCTCAAATATCTGAACAGTAATGCTTATTCAATGTCCAGCTTGGGTAGAGATTTTACCAAGTCATCGACGGCTTTCATTTGAGCCAAAAAGGGCTCCAATTTATCCAAAGGCAGAGCCGAAGGACCATCGCATTTTGCTTGATCAGGGTTGGGGTGAGCTTCTAAGAATAAGCCACCCAACTCAAGGGACATACCCGCACGGCCTAACTGCGCAACCTGGGCACGGCGACCGCCAGAAGCAGCCCCCATAGGGTCACGACACTGAAGGGCGTGGGTAACATCAAAAATAATCGGGGCGCCATTACTGACTTCTTTCATAGTCTCAAAGCCCAGCATGTCTACCACTAAGTTGTCGTAACCATGACAGGCGCCACGCTCACACAGCATGACCTGCTCATTACCGCATTCACGAAACTTTTCGACAATATTTTTCATCTGCGGCGGGCTAAGAAACTGCGGTTTTTTAACATTAATTACCGCACCTGTTTTGGCCATGGCTTCCACCAAATCTGTCTGACGAGCCAAAAATGCGGGCAGCTGAATGACATCACAAACTTCAGCCACAGGCGCGGCCTGATGAACTTCGTGCACATCGGTAATTACCGGTACGTTGAAAGTCTTTTTAACTTCTTCGAAGATTTTCAGACCTTCTTCCATGCCCGGGCCACGGAAAGAGTGAATCGATGAGCGATTAGCCTTATCAAAAGATGCTTTAAAAACATAAGGAATCGACAACTTCTGACAAACACTGACATAGTGCTCAGCGATGCTCATCGCCATGTCACGCGATTCCAAAACATTCATGCCGCCAAACAAAACAAACGGCAAATCGTTGGCCACTTTAATGCCGTGACCTGGCAGTTCAATCACTTGCTGCTGCATAGCAAACCTTATTTATTGCCGGCAGCCTTATTGGCGGCCTGAATATAGCTGGTGAACAATGGGTGACCATCACGTGGGGTAGAAGTGAATTCCGGGTGGAATTGACAGGCCACAAACCAAGGATGATCTTCGATCTCAACCACTTCCACCAACTCATCATCAGCAGACCAGCCGCCAATTTTTAAACCCGCACTCTGCAAACGCTCGACGTAGTTGTTGTTCACCTCAAAGCGATGACGATGGCGCTCTACTACCAGCTCGCTGCCATAAATTTCAGCAACTTTAGAAGATTTTTCTAGACGACACTCTTGACCACCTAAGCGCATGGTACCGCCTAGATCAGCGTTTTCGTCACGACGCTCCACTGAGCCTTCTTCATTGATCCACTCAGTGATTAGACCGACAACTGGATCGGGAGTGTTCGGGTCAAACTCGGTACTGTTGGCATTTTTTAAGCCAAGCACATTGCGGGCAAACTCAATCACTACCGATTGCATACCCAAGCAGATACCTAAATAAGGAATTTTATTTTCGCGGGCGTGGCGAACGGCCATTAACTTACCTTCCAAACCGCGCTCACCGAAACCACCAGGTACTAAAATGGCATCAGCGCCATCCAATAAACCTAAGCCCTGCTGCTCTACATCCTCAGCATTAATGTAGTTCACCTTCACTTTTGTACGGGTGTGAATACCGGCGTGCTCAAGAGATTCATTCAATGACTTATAAGCATCCAGCAAGTCCATATATTTGCCAACCATGGCGACAGTTACTTCGCGCTCTGGGTTTAGCTTGCCATCAATAACACTGTCCCACTCGGAAAGATCGGCTTCTGGCTGATCGGCCAAGCCGAATTTTTCTAAGATAATGTTATCCAAGCCCTGTGACTTCAACAAACCAGGAATACTGTAGATAGTGTCAGCATCCGGTAGCGGCACAACAGCGCGCTGCTCTACGTTAGTGAACAGTGCGATCTTGCGGCAGGAATCTTCATCGATCATGCGCTCTGAGCGACACAGTAAAACATCAGGCTGCAAGCCGATAGAACGCAACTCTTTTACGGAATGTTGGGTAGGCTTGGTCTTGGTCTCACCGGCGGTGGCGATATAGGGTACCAATGTAAGGTGAACCAATTGGGCCCGGCTGCTGCCTAGCTCAACCTTTAACTGTCGAACGGATTCCAAGAACGGCTGTGATTCAATATCACCTACCGTACCGCCGATTTCCACTAAGGCCACATCGACGTCTTTGCCGCCTTCCATTACGCGGCGTTTAATTTCATTGGTGATATGGGGGATCACCTGAACGGTACCGCCTTGATAATCACCACGACGCTCTTTCTTCAGCACTGTTTCGTATACACGACCAGTGGTGAAGTTATTACGCTTACTCATGCGACCACGAATAAAACGCTCGTAGTGGCCAAGGTCAAGATCGGTTTCGGCGCCATCTTCGGTAACGTAAACCTCACCATGCTGAAACGGGCTCATCGTGCCCGGATCAACGTTAATGTATGGATCCAACTTGAGGATGGTCACTTTTAGGCCGCGAGCCTCTAGGATGGCAGCTAGCGATGCCGAAGCAATGCCCTTACCCAAAGAAGAAACAACACCACCGGTGACAAATATAAAACGCGTCATGCAAAAGCCCTGAAATTTGCAGTCAGTACAGAAAAATTAGGTGGAGAATCGCTTTTGAACCGACAATAGACATGTGCCCTCGGCGAATTGGCCAAGGTCTAAACATGCTTTATACGGGTTTCAAGAACGCTCTCAAGATGGGACGCCAGATTACCAGAAAGTCCCTCGGGACTCAATTGAGAAGTTAAGACTAATTACATGCGCGGCAGCTCAGCAAGGGAGGGATTTGGGGGCTAATTTTACCAATAAAAGCAGCCAGTTCCCGGCGAATCAGCCAAGGTGGCGCCAAATTACACGGCAATAACGGCTTTCTGCCATGGATTGACAATAAACTCGCCCCTCCTGCTCTACCCAAAGATCGCCCACCGCTAAGAGCTTATCTTGCCAAGTGATAAACGGCACATGTGCTCGAAGCCAAGCTTCGAGCTTCGCCTCTTGCAACAGCTTCTTTATGGTTTGTGAGTGCCTGCGCCCTTTCGGCTTTGCTCTTTTAAAGCGGTTCCGATAGTGCAGATCCACTGTTTCTGGAAGCCATACGCCGGGCTCTTCCAGTGGGACTTCCTCAGCAAGCAGTTGCCAGCCCTTTCCTAAATCTAGCGCAGTATTCGTATTCCAAGAATCCGGCAACAAGCTTGGTAACTCGCTCCGCGGCCAATAATGTAGGCGGCCCTGATGGTGGGCAAAGCTGCAAGCCCCCGAGTGCAACAAGGCCTCGCTATCACCTCGCTTAGGGCGCAGCAGCTGCTCATCAAGCTCCGCCAAAAAAGCGCGGCTGGGCATAGCAAACCCTACATGCTGCATGGAGGCACGAATTAGCTGAAATTGCTCAGCCCGCCCCAAGACTGAGATACGTTGCAAACATAAGCTAAAACCTAGGCGCTCCGCACGCCAATCACAAGCTGCCAACTGCTGTTCTTGGTAAAGCTGTAGCTGAGCCTCTGACTCAGCGCACAGACGACTGCTCGCCGCCCAACGTTCTTGAAAGTTCGGCCAACGCTCATGCAGCAGCGGCAAGACCTGATTGCGCAAAAAATTACGATCAATGCGGTTATCTTGGTTGCTTGGATCTTCTACCCAAGCAAGGTTTAGTGCCTCAGCACAGCCCTCTAGCTGCTGCCTTGGTAGGTCTAAAAGCGGGCGAGCCAACAAGCCAACGGATAAACTCCGAACTGCTGGGATACTCGCCAAGCCTTTCGGTCCGGCCCCTCTCATTAAACGTAATAACAGTGTTTCTGATTGATCATCTTGATGATGGGCCTGCAATAAGACATCGCCATCGATCATAAACTGTTCAAACACTTGGTAACGCGCAGCTCTGGCTGCCGCCTCTAAACCACCGGCGGTCTTGATCGTAGATTCACTCAGCGCAACCTTCTGCTGACAAAGTTCCACCCCCAATTCCTGGCACTGAGCTTGGCAATGCGACGCCCAACTATCCGCCAATTCAGACAGGCCATGATTAACGTGAATAGCTTTCAGAACACGATCACCCAACAAGCCTTCATTGCGAAGCCCAACGGCAGCGTGCAACAACACACTGGAATCTAGCCCTCCAGAATAAGCGATACAGAGATTTGAACACTCTCGCCATTGCGATTCACTGAGCAAAGCTTGCAGCGTATCAATGCAATGTTGTGATAGTTCTTCGATCGAGCCTTTTGTCAACATAGGTCTATTCTAATTAAATATCTTCCAAGCGCATTAAACCTCAAAGTACTACAGAGGCCAACTGGCAACAGCCAATGTGATAAAGGTTTAAGGAGGATGTACAATTCGAGCAACTGGCGATAAGCCACAAGGACTTTAGTAGAAGACTATGACTAGAAACATCGAAAAAACCGCCGCACCTTGTGGCAGCTGGCAATCACCGATCAATGCATCTCTACTCGTTGCCGATAGCGTGCGCCTTAGCGAGCCACGGCTGGACAAAAATTATAATTACTGGCTAGAAGGAAGACCCCAAGAAAAAGGTCGCTCTGTTTTGGTTCGCGCACACAAGGATACACCTACAAAGCGCGAAGATTTAACACCAGCAACCTTCAGTGTACGCAGCAACTGCCATGAATATGGCGGCGCCAGCTACTGCCTTGCCGGCGAACAGTTATACTTTGTAAACGCTAGAGATCAAGATATCTACCGGCTTTGTTTGCAAAGCATGACGAGCAAACGTATTACCCGCCAAGAGCATACTCGCTTTGCCGATTTGCTATGGGACCAAAGACGCAATTGCCTTATCGCCGTAGCCGAGGAGCACTCGGCGACCGAAGAACACGCCGAGCCCGAAAACCGCATCGTAAAAGTAACCATTAGCAGCAACGAACTTGGGCAATGCAGTACATTATTTAGCGGCGCTGATTTTTATTCTAACCCCAGCTTAAGCCCTAATGGCGAGCAGCTCAGCTATTTATGCTGGCGCCACCCAGATATGCCCTGGGATGCCACCGAGTGCTACATTGCCGATCTTGATAAGGACGGAAATATTCTTAAGCAACAGCAAATCTCAGCAAGAGATTTATCGAGCGATTACACCAGAGGCGAATCCATTTTTCAGCCCAGTTTTGGCCCAGATGGAAATTTATATTTTGTCTCGGATACGAGTGATTGGTGGAATCTATACCGCTACGACATAAACACAAAAACACTAAGAAACCTTCACAGGCTCGATGCCGAATTTGCTACACCGCAGTGGGTGTTTGGCATGAGCTGCTATAGCTTCATAGATGCTGAAAATATTATTTGCTGTTATACCCAGCAAGGTCGCTGGCAATTAGCGACTATCAACATCGCAAGTGGAAACCTCGACAAGATCGAAAGCCCCGATTCAGAAAACCCCTATGACGATATATCCATGGTCAATAGCGCCGCTGGCCGCAGCTTGTTTTTTGCCGCCAATAGCCAATGCGCAAGTCAATTGATGCAATGGCAAAATGGCGAAATGACTGAGGTTTGCCGCAGCAGTAATAGCGACATTGATCCTAGCTTTATCTCAACCCCCAAGGCTTTAAGCTTTGCCGCCGGCTCTGAAATTGCGCATGGCTTTTACTATGCTCCCTGCAATCCACAATTTCAGCCCTTAGCTGGAGAAAAGCCCCCATTAATAGTCCTTTGCCACGGCGGGCCAACAGGAGCTACTGAAACAGCGCTAAACGTAAAAATTCAATTCTGGACTAGCCGTGGCTTTGCGGTATTTGATGTAAATTATCGCGGCAGCACCGGCTATGGTCGTAACTATCGCGACAGCTTAAAAGGCCAATGGGGCATCAAAGATGTGGAGGATGTTTGTGCCGCAGCTGATCACCTTGTTAAGCAAGGGCTCGCCGACCCCAAACGTCTATGCATAAAAGGCGGCAGCGCTGGTGGCTATACTGTACTAGCAGCATTAACCTTTGCCGATAGCTTTGCCGCCGGCGCCAGCCATTACGGAATTGGCGACTTAGAAACCTTGGCGCGGGACACCCACAAATTTGAGGCTCGCTATTTAGATTCTATGATTGGTCCTTATCCTGAAGATAAAGCCATTTATCAAGCACGCTCGCCAATTAATCATGTAGATCGGCTCAATTGCCCAGCAATATTTTTCCAAGGCCTAGAAGATAAAGTGGTACCACCTAATCAAGCCGAAGCTATGTTAGAAGCACTCAACAATAAAGGCATGCCAGTAGCCTATGTTCCCTTTGCCGGCGAGGGCCATGGCTTTCGCAGTGCCAAGGCTATTGTGACGGCTTTAGAGGGTGAATTGTATTTTTATAGCCAATTGTTTGATTTCACAAGCGAAGGCTTGCAAGACGATTCCATCACAGCGGTCGACATTCTTAACTTAGCATCTGCACCCGAGAGGCTTGAGTAATGGGGCGCTGGCGACCACCAAGCCGAAAAGGCTCACCCTATATCACTCGCGAAGGCGCCGATGCCTTACAAGCAGAACTTAGCCAGCTTTGGAAAGTGGAGCGCCCAGAAGTGACCAATGTGGTGCATGAAGCGGCAAAAAACGGCGACCGATCCGAGAATGGTGATTATATATACGGCAAGCGCCGCCTTAGGGAGATTGATCGCCGAGTACGTTTTTTAAGTAAACGCTTGGATGAGCTTACCATTGTCGATAGAGCCCCTGCTGAGCGAGACAAGGTATTCTTTGGTGCTTGGGTAACACTGGAAGACGAAGACGGCGAGGAGCAACGCTTTCGGATTGTTGGCCCCGATGAGTTTAATGTCGCCGAAGGAAAACTCAGCATGGATTCCCCACTCGCAAAAGCCATGCTGGGGAAAAAACTTGATGATGAAGTTGTACTGAGAAAGCCCGAAGGCGAAGAGTTATTCTATATTGTTGCCATCGATTACGAGTAATTGATAGCTCGCAACAAAGTGACTCTCGATTCCCAACTCTCAATAAGCCAATAAAAAATAGCGCTTAATGTTACATTAAGCGCTATTTTTTCATGCGATCAAAGAGCCTATTAAGGCAGACTATTCAACTAGCGTAGCAAATATTAATTGCTAGAGGACTTCGCCGCCTTTGCTAGATCTTTTGCTTTCTTCTTCGCTTTTGACTTAGACTTTTTCTTAGTCTCAGCCTTAGCTTTGGCTAGCTCAGCTTTAGATTTTGATTTACTTTTCGCTTTGCTCTTGGCTTTACTTACGGCGGCTTCTGACTTCTTGCTGGCCGACTTTTTTGTATCTTTGGCAGTGGCTGAAAGTTTGCTCTTTGCTTTGCCAGCACTGGCACGGCAGTAGCCTTTCACTTGTTTGCCATCTTTACGCTTGTAGCCATCTACCCATTTGCAGCTACTGCTTTTACCACAAGCGGATTGGCTCTGGCCTTTACAGTCTTTGGCATAACCCCAAGAGCTAAGAGAGAGTGCCAAAACGGCCACCAAAGTTGTCATTAATGTTTTCATAGTTACGTTCCTTTTTGCTGTGCGCGGTTTACGGTGTGAGCAAGACTCATCATATATTGGGCCGACTACGATGCTAGAGCCATTAGTATTAACTGTAACTGAATCATACCTATGGCGCTAAGACGCGAGGAATTCAAAAAGAATATTCTGGGGCAGGATGATGAATTTAGATTTGACTTTGCGCCAATTGACTGAGAAATAGCTTGTTGAAGCCCCATTGCTCGGCAAGCGCGGACCATAAATCCAAGGGCGGCTCACCCTCTTGCCCCGAGTCAGCCCCTGGCTCTTGTTTTTTGAGATCATGCTGGGAAAGACTATAAACCTGACTGGCATAAACCGCTAACATTAAGGTGCTAGCTAAGCTGTCATCATTGGGGGTTTTGAGGTTTGAAGTACCGGACGCTTGCTGAAACTCTGCAAAAATACACAGCTGTTCTAACAACTCCCGCGGCATTGGCCAATCAGAAACAATCTCTGCACTTAATGTGGCCGCAAAATCTAAGCAGGCCTCAGCGATTTGAGGTTTATTTACAGCGCTATTTTTAACTTGGCTGTATTTAATAAACTCATTCGACAAAGTGATATAGCCTAAGCCCTGACACAAACCTAACAAATAAGCTAAAAAACCATCTTGGCCATTAATGCGTGCCAACTCCTCGGCAATCATCGCTGTGCGTACACTGTATTGCCATGCCGCATTACTTTGGTTTTCCCCAACAGCTTGGCTACGTTTTGCGATGGGTTTCAATAGCGCCTCACAGACCACACGTCGTAATCCATCCAGGCCCAAACTCACCACGGCCTGCTCAATACTTTGATCCGACATCCCACTTGGGCGATAAACGGCGCTATTGGCAATTTGCAGCACCGAGGCCAACAAAGCCGCATCTTGTTTGATTAAAGCGACACAATCGCGAGCCGCTGTATCGGGGTCGCGCAGCGCACGCATCAGCTTAGGTAAAACGGTGGGCAGCCGGGGCACCGCAGCTTGACGATATTGCTCATTTAACAGCTTATCTTTTAGCGGCTTTGGCACATTTGCCGATAGCTTCAGCTCTGCATCAAGCTGCAGCCAAACTTTAAGAAAACGCTGTTCGATCTCTAGTTGAGTTAAGCCATCCAGTAATGCTAAGCGATGAAAAGAAGCATTGTTAACAGCAGGCTGCTGCAACTTTGGCAAAGCAAGCGATTCAGCTTCCGCCTTTGGCTCGCTGAACATGGTTAATATTTTTGCCCAAAGCCCCATACTGCGTCCTTTCCTACTAATGAACCCACCCTACTTTTTAAGGGCAGTCACGCTATAAACCCATTCAAACACTGGATTGACCAAGCCGTTACAGCACCGATATAGTAAGGCCCAAAATACTATAACCGCTGGTTTCGTGCCGTTTAGGCTAGTTCAAGAATCGCTATTTAGCAAAGTCGACCCTCAAGAATAAGAACGAAGCGCCAGCACTGTGAGAGCACCCCATGCAATATTGGCAAGACATTCCCCAAGGCCAGAGCTATCGCGCCGGCCCTATTGTTCTTCATAAAAAGGACATTTTAGAATTTGCAGCACAATTCGATCCCCAGCCTTTTCATCTGAGCAGCGAAGCGGCCGACGAGTCTATTTTCGGTGGCCTTTGTGCCAGTGGCTGGCAGGTTTGCGCATTGATGATGCGCTTGCTGGCCGATACGCTTAACGACAATGATATTCAAGCCTTAGGCTCACCTGGGGTTGAACAGTTGCGCTGGTTAAAACCCGTATACGCTGATGATGAGTTATCCGCCGATATTAAAGTGAGCGGAAAAACAGAGCATGCTGAGTACGGAGATTTGCTCTGCGAGATCAGTGTCTTTAATCAAGATAAAAAATGCGTAATGAGTTTAAGCAGCCCGATCATGGTGGCTTTTAATCCGGCAGGAGGCCAGCAATGAGCGAGCAATTAGTCTTTCGCAGCCGTTGGTTTGAAGATATTCCCGTTGGCGAATTCCATGTCTTTGGCAGCCATACTTTTGGTGAAAAAGAAATTATCGACTTTGGCAAACGCTATGCGCCACAGCCCTACCACACCGACCCTGAAGCCGCTTTAGATACACGCTACAGAGGTTTAGTTGCGTCGGGCTGGCACATCAGTGCGATCTGGATGAAGCTGATGGTGAGCTATATGGAACGCTTCGCCACAGGCGTTCGAGACGGCCGCCGTAATGGTGCTGGGGTAGGATTTCAGAATATGAAATGGATAAAGCCCGTGCGGCCAGGCCATACCTTAACCTACACCTATGAGATTATCGAAAAGCTCGACAAGGTGGTGCGGGGACAATGGGGAATTATCCGCAGCCGCAACGAGGCCTACAATCAATACGGCGAACTCGTCTTCACCTTCGAAATCGACATCCTAGCCGAGCTCAACCCCGAAAACAGAAGCTAAGCAAACGGGCAAAACACCGGGGTCAGAACCCATGGGTTCTGACCCCATTCGAAGCCCAAATGCTATCGTTCCCCACACGCTTTAAACTCCACCAAAGCAAACCCTCAGCGGCAAATCTCAACACCGTGCAGAAACCCGGGGTCAGAACCCATGGGTTCTGACCCCATTCGAAGCCGAATTACTATCCTCCCCCCACAGGCCTTAAACTCCACCAAAGCAAAGCCCCAGCGGCAATCACCAACACTGTGCAGAAGCCCGGGGTCAGAACCCATGGGTTCTGACCCCATTCGAAGCCACCAGCCTTACATCACCTCGCCGCCGGCCACAGCAATGGCCTGCCCAGTGATAGAGGCACTATTCGCCCGGCACAACCACAGCACCGTATCCGCCACTTCCTCTGGCTGAATCAAACGGCCTTGCGGATTGCTCTTAGCTAATTCAGCACGAGCCTCATCTTCACTGCGCCCAGTCTTATCCATAATGGTCTTAATGGAATCACGAACCAGCTCGGTTTCCGTATAACCAGGGCAAACAGCATTCACCGTAATACCATGCTGAGCCGTCTCTAGTGCCAAAGCTCGAGTCAGCCCTAATACTCCATGCTTAGCCGCCACATAGGCAGAAACATAACCATAACCCTTCAAAGCTGCCGTACTGGCGATATTGATGATACGCCCAGCTTTGGCTGGACGCATATCAGCAATAGCTTCCTGACAGCAAAAGAACACACTATCAAGGTTCACCCCCATCATCTGACGCCAAGTTCCATGATCCATCTTATGGAAGGGCGCCGTGGCCGCCTGCCCCGCATTATTGATAAGCACATCGATGGTTCCAAAGCCTTCACGCGCCTTCGCAAAACCCGTACTCACGGCCTCAGGGTCCATAACATCAACCGCCACACACTGCGCCTGCGCCAGACCTTCAGCCTTTTGCTCCAGCCCAGCAAGGCTGCGCCCCATTAGGGTAATTTTGGCGCCCTCAGCGGCCAAAGCGTCGACGATAGCGGCACCAATACCTTTCGATGCCCCAGTCACTACTACATGCTTATCTTTTAAACTCATAATGCCTTCTACAGTATTTCCAATTGCGTCGATATTTGCGTCTTTTAGCAAACAAGATTGCTCTTTAATCGCGGCTTTTTCGCTCGCTCTCGATATTTAAACCCTTACTTTGCGGCAATTGGGCTCAAATCACCCTATTTACTGACAATTTCAACCAATCTTGCCCCAGGCTCTTGATTAAAACCATACAAACTATTACTTTACTTGTAAATATCTTCCATATTAATTTATTCCGCTCGGCTGCCTTATTTAGAAAACCAAAACAGCAATAAGTCAGCGAGCTGCAATAACGAGACGTATTAGAGAGGGCACCATGATTCGAGACGCCAACCGCTTTGATCCAAGCCAATACCAGCCAGAGCACTTCCTTTGGAGTTATAGCGAAGGCGTAGCCACCATCACCCTAAATATCCCAGACCGTAAAAACCCGCTGACCTTCCAATCCTATGCCGAGCTGCGCGATCTGTTTCGCGATCTGGTCTATGTTGATGATGTTAAAGCTGTGGTGATGACCGGCGCTGGGGAAAACTTCTGCTCCGGTGGTGATGTGCACGACATCATTGGCCCACTGACCAAAATGGATATGCGTGGCCTACTGGATTTCACCCGTATGACTGGTGATCTCGTTAAAGCCATGCGCGCCTGCCCTCAGCCGATTATTGCTGCTATCGATGGTATTTGCGTAGGTGCTGGCGCCATTATCGCCATGTCTTCTGATTTCCGTTACGGCACCGAGCGCACTAAAACCGGCTTCCTATTTACCCGCGTTGGCCTTGCCGGCTGCGACATGGGCGCCTGTGCGATTTTGCCGCGCATCATTGGTCAAGGTCGCGCAGCCGATCTTCTGTATACCGGTCGCATGATGAGCGCCGACGAAGGTGAGCGTTGGGGTTTCTTTAATCGCTTAGTTGCGCCAGAAGAGGTTTTGCAAACCGCCCAAGATATGGCACATAGCCTCTTACAAGGCCCAACCTTTGCCCATGGTATTACCAAAACCATGCTGCATCAGGAATGGAATATGAGCATTGATCAAGCCATCGAAGCTGAAGCTCAAGCGCAAGCGATCTGTATGCAAACCGAAGATTTCACCCGCGCTTACAACGCTTTTGTTGCAAAAGAAAAGCCGGTATTTGAAGGCAACTAAAATAAAAATGCAGCTCTGAAACTTTGCAGCTATTAGACAATAGCAACGCTGAAACTAGTAAGTGTTTGAAGTAAATAGAGCTGCCTTTAGGAGTAAACCATGAGTGATAAATCCTATTTAAACTGGCCCTTTTTAGAGCCAAAGCATCGCGAGCTGGCAGAAACCCTAGATGCTTGGGCGGCGGAAAATATCGATAGCAACCCGCACCCAGGACCAGATGTTGATGACGAATGTAAAGAGCTGGTACAAAAACTGGCTGAAGGTGGTTGGTTAAATTACGCCGTTGCCCTGCGCAGTGAAGGTCAAAAACTTGATGTGCGCTCACTGTGTTTAATTCGTGAAACTCTGGGCCGCTATTCTGGCTTAGCGGATTTTGCTTTTGCCATGCAAGGCCTTGGCAGCGGCTCCATCAGCTTATTCGGCAGTGATGCCCTACAGCAGGAATATTTAAGCGCTGTACGTGAAGGTAAGAAGATCGCGGCTTTTGCACTTACCGAACCAGACGCTGGCTCCGATGTTGCCGCTATGAGCACCACTGCCGAAGACGCTGGCGATCATTACATCGTTAATGGTGAAAAAACCTTTATCTCCAATGGCGGCATTGCCGATTACTATGTGCTATTTGCACGCACTGGAGATGCCGGTGCCAAAGGCATCAGCGCGATGATTCTCGATGCGGATACCGAAGGCCTTGAAATTGCCGAGCGCATTCAAGTCTGTGCACCGCATCCTCTCGCCCGCCTCAAAATGACGAATTGTAAAATTCCTAAGAGCAAGTTACTGGGTAATGAAGGTGAAGGCTTTAAGATCTCGATGGCAACCCTTGATGTATTCCGCTCTACTGTGGGCGCCGCATCCTTAGGTTTCGCTCGCCGCGCTCTAGATGAAGCAATTGCGCGCACCACCAGCCGTGAATTGTTTGGTGCCCCAATGGCCGACTTGCAGCTGGTACAAACTCAGCTGGCCGAAATGGCTTTGGATATTGATGCCTCCGCGCTGCTCATTTACCGCGCCGCTTGGACCAAAGACTGCGTTGCCGAACGGGTAACACGCGAAGCCGCCATGGCCAAACTATATGCCACAGAAGCTTCCCAAAAAGCGATCGACACTGCGGTTCAATTATTTGGTGGTCTAGGTGTCACCGTCGGCATGCCAGTCGAAGAGCTTTATCGCGAAGTGCGCGCACTACGTATCTACGAGGGCGCATCAGAAGTGCAAAAGCTCATCATCGCCAAACAGACATTAATGAACGAAGGCCACTAAGGCTCAAAATAATTACAAATAGGTATCCATATGGAATTTTTACAGCCAGAAAATTGGGTTAAACCTAAAGGTTATGCCAATGGCGTCGCCGCCCAGGGCCGCATGGTGTTTACCGGTGGTTTAATCGGTTGGGATGAAAATGAAAACTTCCCCAGCGACAACTTTGCCGAGCAGGTTCACCAAACCTTTAAAAATATCGTAGCGGTTTTGGCCGAAGCCGATGCCAAGCCAAGCGATATTACCCGCTTAACTTGGTATATCACCGATAAGCAGGCTTATCTTTCTTCATTAAAAGAGATTGGCGCCGCCTATCGCGATTGCTTCGGCCGTCATTTCCCAGCCATGGCCGTGGTGCAAGTCGCCGCGCTTATGGAAGATGAAGCCATGGTAGAAATCGAAGCTACCGCCGTGGTTGAAGATTAACGTTTTATTTGCACAACCCTCAAAAATCTAAGATTTCTAGCACTCTTCGCAGCGGTCTAAAAGGGATTTAGGCCGCCTTTTTACCCCTAGAAAAGCCATTTTATCTGTTACATATATGCCAAGAAGTTGGGCAAGCTTCGGGACGTTTTGGATTCGACAAAGACTCCACAAACTCTCTGTCGTTTAGAATTCTTACACTATGACCAGCCGAGAATTTTTCCACATTTACCCTCAATTTTGACAGCCACTCCCCCAAATCAATATGCCTCACTTCAGCTTCTGGAGCCCCTGTAGCCTCCAAAGAAAAATACAGGTCTTCAGCAAATAGAATATTGTCTTTGGGCAATAACGTCACCATATGATTTGCCACATGGGGGTTTTCAAACTCAGCTAATAGCAGCCTACCTTCAGCAATTGATTTTTGCTCAACAAATGATTGATAACGCGATTGGGGGAGCTTGCTACTGAGTAGAGAATCAACTACCTCTAGAGCTTTTGCTGAGCCAATAAATGTCGCGCCAAGATCAGCGGCCTCTTGCATGCCACCAAGGTGATCATAATGATGGTGACTTACGATTTGATAAGCGAGCGGCTTGTCGCTTTTCAGTGTCGCCTGCAGGGCTTCAAAACGTTCACCCAACCCTTGGTATCCCCCTACTCCATAAAAACTATCTCCTACCTCTACAAATAGAGAAAAACCAACAGATTTACCCACATGGTAAACCCCTTCAGCAAGCTTCTGTATTTGCATCTCTTGTGGCATAACTTGCGCAACGGTTTTTGCAGCCTTATAGGAAACTGGCAACTCAAATACCTCATCCGGTACTTTGGCTGCTAACAGCTCTCGTTTCACCGAGATATTACGAATATTGCCGCCTGCGGCAACCTGCAATTGCTCTGCAAACCTTAAGCCCCGGGTAATTTGGTGGTGGCCAAACTGAAACTGCTGCTTACGCCCATCAACCGTCAGGCTCACAATGTCCCCCGTTAAGCTGATATTAAAACTCAGGCCTGAGAAGCCAGTAGCAGAAAAACGCGCTTGGTAACCATCTTTGGCATAGAAACTTTGCTCTTGGATATTACTCAACTTATCGGGATACAAGCTAATAAGCTTGGCCCAAAAGATATCCATACGATAAGGAAGGCCACCAGCGATATTGCTAAAGCCTCTTTTGATAGTACTAAACTCCTTGGCATTATCATCCAGGGAATAAGCACCCTTTTCATTCAACAACTGATGCTGATAAAAAGCCTGCTGATCGTGCTCGCCTTGATAGCGCAAAACCATCTTCTGATGCTGAAAATCTATCAGCAGCTCGGCGTCATTATTCTTCGCCTCTTCAATACCGGGGTAAAAACTTTGCTCTTTATCGATTCGGATATAGCGATCGCGCAACCAAAGCTGATTAAGTTGCACAAGCTTGTCGCCGCCGTATCGTTTAGTGACCAACTCAGAAAGTGTTTCGGAATCGATGCTGGCATAGCTAGAAATACTAAAATTAGCCGCAAGCAAAGCTGCGGCTAACAAAAATCTGTGAATCATGATGCGTCTCCTAAAGTTAGTAAAGACGCTAAACCAGCCCGCCGAAAGATGCATTACTTAGAGGCTAAAATATCGATCAACTGAAGAAATTCTGCGGTTAATTTTAAGGCAGGCTATACGATCATTTTATGTTCGAATTATTCGATTAACTTTAAGCAAGAAAAGCACAGTTTTCTGGGATAAACACAGTTTTTTGAAAGCCAATCAACGCATCGAAAATCAAGCTTCCATTCAGCTAAAGCAACTCGCAATCGGAATATAACATTCCTGGCGAAGAATTTGGCGATTTTGATTCATCGCATTATGCAAAGAGGCCTTATTGGAAGCATCAATATAACCACAAATTAGCTGACAGCCCTCGGCGCGACTTGCCAAAAATCCACGCTGCAGTGATGAGGCAAAACCCTTACCCCGATATTTTTCAACAATAAAAATATCGCTTATTAAGATGCCCTGATAGCCAAGCTCAGTAGATACTTCGGCCATCACCATACCTAAGCGCTCACCCTTGAACATGGCGACATCACATAGCCTTTCCTCACAAGCCTCTGCGATATCATCTTTTTCAGTCATTGGAACAATATCGCTAAAACGGGGGTTTTCTTGTAGGAACTGCTGGTACTCACGCTCATACCATTCCCAATCTTGCTCCACGCCAAAAGCTCGAAAACTCAAGTCGTGATTCATGGCCAACGGTACATCAAGAATATGAGCGGCCAAAAAACTGTCTGCTAAATAGCTTCCAGAAATGGACAAGAGCGACTTTGCGGCCTCACTGCCCACCAGGGGCCAGCATACAATGTACTTTGCCTTAGCCCATGAAAAAAAGTTACTGAGAAACTTAGCCCAGCGCTCTACAAAAACTCGGTCGCAATCCTCCGTAGTGAAGATTTCAATCAAGGTATCATCTGCATCATTACGGCAGACATTCGCCAATAGCAGGCCATTGTTTTCTATCTCAAATACCCTAGCCAAAAGCTGTTCATCTTGAATCTCTGGGCCCAATCCACGGCGTTCACGTACAACTTGCAAACTCTCTGGGTCTTCATCTTCGGTTAAAGCCCATAGGTCACGGGCTTCATTTTTCAGCGCCTTCTGGTAAGAAAACTGATAGAGATCTTGGTAGCTGTAACTTTCTAAAACAGAGGCCGCTAGGCGATCCAAATTGCTTTGACTGATTTTATTGAGGGGGTAATGTTGCACGGTACTTCATTCCTACAAAGGCGACTCATACAATATTGAGTCACCTTTGCAGAATTTAAAGTCTTATTTCACTAAAGTCGATAAGGTTTTGTGTAGGCGAATATTAAGCAAAATGGCGCTCACTGTAATACCCACCATAAACCCCGCCCAATAGCCATAAACACCATAAGCCTGACCCCATAGGTCGGTAGCACCTAGGCTGTAACCCAGCGGAAAGCCCAAACACCAATAGCCAAATACCTGAAACAACATCGGCACCTTGGTATCTTCAAAGCCACGTAAAATTTGCGCTACGCTAACCTGAGCAGAATCGATCAATAAAAATATGGGTGCAAACACCAACATACTTAAAGAGATCTGGGCGATACTGTTTTCTTGGGTAAATAAACGAATAACAGCAGCCGGCTGCCAAGCAATCAGCAAACCAAACACCAGGGCATAGCTGATGCACAGAACCCGTCCAATTTGAGCTTGCTTTAAGGCCAGTTGCGCTTTGCCCGCGCCAATACTGTTTGATAAACGTATAGACGTTGCTTGCCCTAAGCCGAGGCTTAACATTAATACCAAGGCTACAATCTGCAAGGTAATTTGATGAGCGCCCAAAGGTTCGGTACCAATCGGCGCAATCAACAATGCCGTTACACTAAAGAACCCCTCTTCAGCCAACAGCGATAAACTAATCGGCAAGCCCAAAATAAATATCGCCCGCCAGCGTACGAAATCTAAACGCGGCCAACTGCGGAATATTTTTAAAGCTTTGAATTCAGCGCGATATTCAATGTAGGCCACCCCCATCAAGGCCCAAAGAAAGTAGATACTTAGGGTAGTTAAGGCGCAACCGACAGCCCCCAGTGCTGGCATGCCGAACTTGCCGAATACAAAGATATAATCGAGCACAGCATTCAGCGCTAGCACGATCAGGCTAGAGCCCATCGAAAAGCGAATATCGCCACAACCTTCACATAGACACAGCATCACCCAGATAACACCGCTAGCCGGCATACCCCAAGCGATAATACCCAAATAAGATTTCGCTATCGCGGTTACTTCAGCACTTGTTCCCAAGTGATCCAGCAGCGGAATAATCGACCAAATCAGTAACATGGCCAAGGTGCCAATCGTAAGCGCCATCAAAATTGCTTGCTGAGCTTCATGGCGAATCTCTGCTGGCTTATTGGCGCCTTTCAAACGAGCGAA
This sequence comes from uncultured Pseudoteredinibacter sp., assembly GCF_947502065.1. Lineage (GTDB taxonomy): Bacteria > Pseudomonadota > Gammaproteobacteria > Pseudomonadales > Cellvibrionaceae > Pseudoteredinibacter. The sequence continues at coordinate 23,359 of NZ_CANMYE010000010.1, read as the reverse complement.
ACGTGGCGTAGTGGCGCTGATCCAGCCCCCCATAAACAGCTCGATGACCAACCAGATATTGGCACCCACCGCTAGCCCGGCCAGTTCGGTACTACTGACCTGCCCCGCCATCATGGTGTCGACAACTTCCAAACCTACCATTGCCACATGGGCAATCATCAACGGAATGCCCAAACGCATTATGTGCAGGGCTTCACGCCCATAAAAAGACAAAGAGTTATTTGCAAACATACTTCAACGCTCGAAAAAACGATCAATCTTTGAGGCTGTGACGATTAGGGTAGCTACAAATGACGAACAGCATTCAATAACTAACAAGGCACGGCTAAACAGATACTAATAAAAAGACTGTAAGCTCAAACGCCCTGTGAAGCACAACCCCACCCGAGATTGAAGTTAGCTATTCAGGAGGCCAGCAATCGATTTCTAGATTGCGGCGAGTATGGGAATACCCAGCCCACATAGCAGCAAAGCTACGCGGATAGAAATTGCGGCAGGCCGCCACTTGTTTCACTGGGATAAACATGAAAAAAGCCTCAAGGGCAAAAGTTGAATAATTATTTGAATACTAACGAGGGCAAATAGCTTTTGCAAGCCAGCTTAAAAGATTCAGGGGGGTCAGATCCCGTGGGATCTGACCCCGATATCGAAGCCGAGATATAAGCGGTAAAGATCGAGCCAATTAACACCAGCTCAAGCCACTTCCAAACTAATTCAATCCCCTCAACACCCTGCAAGCACAAAGGGGTCAGATCCCATGGGATCTGACCCCGGCTCGAAGCCAAGATATATCAGTCTTCCAAAGACTCCACCGGAATATCCAACTCAAACTCCGCCACAATCTGCTCACACCAGCGATTCAAACGGGCAGCCGTCATCTCTTCTTGCTGATCTTCATCAATCGCCAAGCCCATAAAAAGGTTCTGGCCTTCGATCAGTGCTTTAGAAGCCTCAAAGTCATAGCCTTCAGTTGGCCAATAACCCACAAGCTGAGCGCCTTTAGCCTTAATTACATCGTGCAACATGCCCATAGCATCTAAAAAGTAATCGCCATAGCCAAACTGATCACCTAGGCCAAACAGAGCCACTCGCTTATTGCTGAAATCGACTTCAGCAACATCATCCCAAAACTCTTCCCAATCGGATTGGATCTGCCCAAAGTCCCACGTCGGGATGCCCAGAATAATGCGATCGTAATCGGCAAACTCAAGCTGAGTGATGTCGGCAACATCCATAACATCGACAAAATCTTCACCCAAGCGCTGCTGAATGCGGTATGCCACAGCCTCAGTATTACCTTCATCGCTGCCGAAAATTAAGCCAATCGCTGCCGTCATTGATGTCTTTCTCCTAGCTTTGCCGCTAAATTACTGTTGGGCCAATAAATCGAGCTGCGGATTTTGGCAGCTAACGGCGATGGGTGCAAACAAAGCTATTGCGGGCTGGGGCTATTGCGCAATTTTGACAAAAATTGACCCTTTTTAAGAAACATTAAAATTCCTAGGATATACGCCCCATGCGGCCTAGCGCTATGTTAAGAAGAGTAATAGGCACTGACGAAGCAGGGCTACTCAGGCAAACTAGCGGCCAGTGATTAGAACGATAGCGGGAAACCCAATGGCAAAACTGTTACTTGTGGACGATGATCAGGAGCTTTGCTCCCTACTTGGTGAATTTTTATCCACCGAAGGCTTTGAAACAACTATGGTACACGATGGCCAAGCTGCCCTCGATGCCACTGCTGAAGGTAGCTATGATCTCATTGTTCTCGATGTAATGCTGCCCATCTACACCGGCTTTGAAGTATTGCGCAAACTGCGTGACTACTGCCAAACCCCAGTATTGATGCTAACTGCCAAAGGCGAAGACGTAGATCGCATTGTAGGCCTAGAGATGGGCGCAGACGACTATCTTCCAAAGCCTTGTAACCCTCGCGAACTTGTTGCCCGCATACGCGCCATCTTGCGTCGAGTAGATCAAGCCCAACCAGAAGAGCCAAGCGATTTAATTACGGTCGATCAGCTAGAACTACAAATCAGTGCTCACTCTGCCAGCTACAGCAATAAACCTCTTACCCTTACCGGTGCTGAGTTCACCGTACTTGAGCTATTAATGCGCTCTGCTGGCCAAGTCATCAGTAAAGAAGCCCTCACCGAGCAAGCCTTGGGCAGAAAGCTTACCCCTTACGATCGCAGTATTGATGTGCATGTTAGTAATCTGCGCAAAAAGCTGGCCGAAAAAGGCGCCTCTAAAGAGCTAATCATCAATATTCGTGGCGCCGGCTATATGCTTACCGTCAGCGGCAAGCTCAACGCTTAATTAAAGCTATGACCAAAGTTTACGTAAAACTGTTTATTGGCTTTTGGTGCATAACCATCTTAATGATTGTTGGCACCGGCTTAGCTACCCACTGGTTAGATTTACGACCAGACAAACATCTTTCCTCAAACCCTGAGCTGGAACAAACCACAGCCGCGGCGCGCTTGCTGCGAGAAGTGGTGCGCGAGGCGGTTAACTATAGTTTGGATGATATTCGCGCGGGCATGCAATCGATGCAAGAAAATGCCACCCGCTTGGTTTATGTCATCGACCAATATGATGAAGATTTATTACACCGCCCTATTCCGGAAGGCGGCCAAAGAATTCTAGAGCAACTTAGCCCAGAACAACCCTTTGCCCATTACAGCAAAGACGGCAGTTCTTTTGTCGGGCGCCAAGTGTTGCTACCCGACGGCGACTGGGTAAAGATTCTTACTTACGATACACCAGACGATACCGGCCTGTGGTGGCAATTGTATTTTTACAATATTTGGCTGCCCCTGCTGATCTCTATTGTTATCTCAGGTACCGCTTGTTTTATTTTGGCCAAACGCATGAGCCGCGGCATCGACATTATGCGTGATGCCACAAGACGAATCGCGGCTGGTGATTTAAGTGTTCGCATTGCCCAAGAATTTACCAACTGCAAAGTTAAAAACCGCGATGAGATTGCCGAGCTCAGTTTAGAGTTCGACCACATGACCGCGCGCTTAGATAAATCCATGCAAGAGCAGCAGCGTCTTATCAAAGACGTGTCCCATGAGCTACGCTCGCCACTGGCTCGCTTGCAGTTTGCTTTAGCTATCGCCCAGTCTCGTTGTTGTGGTTCGGACATCGATAAAGAACTGGTAAAGATTAAAGAGTCAGCCGACTATCTGAATGAGATCATCTCGGATATTCTTTCCATGCCGATGACGGATACCGCCGCATGGGAGCTGTGCGACACCATTGATTTGAAGATCCTGCTAGAAACCCTAGTCGAAGAATATCGCAACCCCGCCAGCGAAAAAGAAGTCACCCTAGCGCTAGAAACCCCAATTCAAGATGCTTTGGTGGCCACTCACGGCAACAGCCTAATTGGCGTATTCGAAAACATTGTTCGCAATGCCCTGCACTACACGCCTAAATCTACCACTGTAGGTGTTGAGCTTGATGACAGCCACAACAAATATTACAAAATCACGGTAAGAGATCAGGGCCGCGGGGTACCGGCGGAAAACCTTGATGATATTTTCAAGCCGTTTTTCCGTACCGATGAAGCACGCGCACGTAGCAGCGGTGGTTATGGCTTAGGCCTCGCTATCAGTAAGCGTACCGTTGAGCTGCATGATGGCTCCATACGCGCCTATAATCACGCAAATGGCGGCTTGTGCATTGAGGTAAGGCTCAAGCGCGGGAAGTTTTAAGACAAAGCAGAAAGATACCAGTTTGTTCCTAGTGAAAGGGTTGCTATTTAATAGCGGCCCTTTTTTTTGCCTTGCCGGCATCCGCCGACTTATCCTGCAAGCTTTTGATAAACAAGACCAGCGACTGCACATCGATAGCTGTGAACTGATCACCCCAAGCAGGCATTTGCTCAGAGCGATTTACCCCAGCGCCTCCTTTGCGAATGATCTCTGCTAGAGCTTTATTGTCTAACTGGCTTTTTCTAAGGTTAGCAGGCGCCGTTTGCAGCAGCTTCGCCATCCGACCATCGCCTTTGCCCTGCTGACCATGACAAAGAAAACAAAAATTGGCGAACAGTTCTTGGCCACGATTAACGTTGGGCTCAACAGCATTAGCCTGGGCCAGATTTACGAGGCTGGCCCAACATAGTGCGGTGAATAAATACTTATTCGACATTGACCGTCATTTTCATATCAGGGTGAATGGCACACTCAACTTCAACCACACCTTTTTGATCGAAGGTTACCGAGCGGGAATCACCTTTAGGATAAGAGCCTAAGTCAAATAACTTGGCATCAGACAAGCTAAATACATTGTGAAAAATTTCATCATTGTTCACAAAGTTAACCTTATCCCCCACCTTTACAGAGATGGATTTTTTGGTGAATTGCTTATCCTTCTGCCCTACCTCATGCTCGGCAGCCATCGTCACTGCGCTAAATGAGCAGGCTAGGCTAAGCAACGTTAGCGGTAAAATTAATGTTCTCATAGAGTAATCCTTTTATTGCTCCCTAGTTTTTTGCTTTACTTCCAATAATTACTGAGGTAACTCAGGCATACTAATCGCCGGCATAGGGCTAGTTAATGCTTCCATAAATGTCACGATATCAGCCTTCTCTTGAGCACTCAGTGTTAGCGCCTTCATATTGGGCGATAGATTCGAAGTCACCACACCACCAAGCGCGTAATGATCAACAACTGCGGCCAAGTCCGGCGCACTACCGTCATGGAAGTAAGGCGCAGTACGGCTTACATCACGTAAAGTTGGTGTTTTAAAAGCCCCTTTCATCAAGCGCAAAGGCCTTTCTGAAAAGCGCCCAAGATCAGGCTCATTATCCGCGAAAGAGGCCAAGCCCAAGTTATGAAAACCATTGTCGGTAAAGTTGGCGCCACTGTGGCAAGCGGCGCAGTTACCTTTATCTCTGTCCATAAATAACTTAAAGCCGTTGATTGCGGCGGCGCTCATTGCTTGCTTATCGCCCTTAACCCAACGATCAAAGGGCGATTGATTGCTAATCACCGTGCGTTCAAAACTTGCAATCGCTCGGGTCAGTGTTGAGCGGCCGATCTCTTCGCCGGGGTAGGCTTTTTCAAACATCGCCTGATAGCCTTTGCTGGAGCGTAGAAAGCTAAACATCTTTTCTATATCCGTCGCCATTTCATCACCGGATTCCATCGGGCCAATGGCTTGGTCTTCGAGAGTCTTTTTGCGGCCATCCCACATTTGAATCGAGTTAAAAGCGGTGTTGATCACCGTAGGTGAGGCCCTCCCTAATGGCTTACCATCGTGACCTACGGATGTCGGCAAGCCATCACTCCAACCCAAGCTAGGGTTATGGCAAGTAGCGCAAGACATATTGCCCTTTTGGGACAAACGCGGATCAAAAAATAGGGCTTTGCCAAGCGCGATTCGATCATCGTTTAATCGGTTATCCTCTGGCTGCGGCGGCACATCTGGCAGCAGCCATTGTTGTAAACTTGGATGCCCTGGCATATAGACCACTTCATCAAGCTTGGCGGTTTTTAAGCCGGTACAAAACAACACCACAAACGATAAAGCTGTCAGTAGCATTGCCCGCTTGTGATTCAGTTTTTTCATCGTTTTCTCGCTTCCTTTCTAGGATTTTGGGGTTAGCTAAAGTGTGCCACCAAGCCATTTAGCTCTCGGGCAGTTGCATCCAATTCATTGGCCAAACCATTAAGCCCCTGAACCACATTGAGATTTATTTCAGAAGAAGCCGTGAGTTGATCGGCAATCACGCAGATATTATCGATTTCTTTTTTCTGCACACTGTTTTGCTGCTGAATATCACCAAGCTGTTTTACCGCTTGCTCAGAGGAGCGGCTGGAATGCTCGGTGTTCTTCACGGTATCGCTCAACAACTGAATATTTTCCTCCATGGTTTCACCAGAATGATTCAGCTGAGAAATTGCCTCGCTTACATTGCTGCCCATGGAAATCGCCAAGGTGGATATCTGCTCAACCGCCTCGGAGGAACGTTTCGCTAAATTGCGTACCTCTTCGGCCACCACTGCAAAGCCGCGCCCCTGATCACCCGCTCTAGCCGCTTCAATAGCCGCATTCAAGGCTAAAAGATTGGTCTGCTCGGAGATATCACGAATGGTGCCGGTAATATCGCGGATCATATCGGCAGAGCCCGATAGCTCATTGGTTTTATCCATGGCTTCTTTCAATTCAGATTCAAAGCCTTGAAACTTATTGAGAGCAATGCCTATCTCGGTGCTGGCCTGATGACAGGCACTGGCGGTTTGCGACGATCCATCTTGACCTTTTTTCAGCTCACTGGCGACGTCATCTGATAAATTATTAAGAGATTCAATGCTACTGTCGATCACCGTTATTTGCTGCTGTAATTGCTCGGTACGATCTTTTGTCTGAGTTGCAGACTGGCCGATCTCTGCTGAATTCTTTTGTAATGCTTGGGCCTGAGAGCGAATACCCTCCACGGTTTGCTGGGTTTGGTTGATCGCCTTATAGAGAGCCAATTCAGCGGCCGCCAGCTCGCAGGTCGATCCCTCTGGATAATCGCAAGCCCTTTGTTGCAAATTGCCATCAGCAAAATCATTCGAAATATCTCGAATCTCTTGCAAGCCTTGCAATAACACTTTACTCAAATACCAACAAATACTACCGACAAGAACGATAAAAACACCCGAGACAACCCAGAGCCCCATACTCAATTGCCGGCCTTCAGCGCTATTTTGTTCCCCAATCACCCCCAATTGCTTTTGCTCTCTCTCCAAAACGGTCTTGGCCAGATTAAATACTTTATTGGTTTGCTCAGAAAGGGCCTGCACGCTGGCAAAAGCTTCTTCATCTTTATTGGCTTTTGCCAGTGAAATTAACTTCATTTGTTGAGGCCGAATCTCAGCCAAGGTTTGCGCCAGTTGTTTGACTTGCGGGTCATTAGGCATGGATTTTTGAAGCAGCTGTATGCTTTCGTCAACCGAGGACGATGCACGAATAGACGCTATTGCCCCTTTGCGGATATCGGAAGATTGATTGGCCACAATAAGCCCCATTACGGCCTCTTGGTAACGCACTATTGCTAGGGCACTGTTACTGGCCACCTCTTGGCGTAGCTGAAAATCCGCCAACACAGTAGCCACTTTATTGTTTTGTTGTTGCAGCGTTAAGCCAGAAACAGCCGACACCAAAACCAATAGCAATAATGGCAAGGCGCCTAGCAGCATAATTTTGAAACGCCAAGACACGTTAAGTAACACGGCGGATAGCATGTAGAATTTCCCGCAGTTTTGCGACTGTCATCATTTCGATAATTGTCGGCAATTCCTATTTTCGCGATGCTGACAAACCCAACAAAGCAAACCCTTCAAACTGAGCATAGTTGATGCTTATCCAGATTCAATGCAAGGTTATTTCAGAAGACATTTATTTTAATTGCATCACCAATCATTTGATTTGCGATTACTTTTTATCCCGAAAAGACAAGAACTTATAGAGGGGAATAACCAATACTGGTATTTTTAAACAAATCACAGCAGTTGATAAACGGTGCTGTTTGCAATGAAGTGCTAAGGCGCAATAGGAAGAACTTAAATTTGTACGAAAGCCGCCCCTATAGAACGCTTTCTTTAGAGCGACGATAAGGACTGCAAAGGATTAGAGGTGTAGTGATAGCCTGTTAATTTTTAGACCTTTACGGATTATTTCGCTACCTCTTTGCGTACCTCCTCATCGAAACTCAAACCATGTAACGCGCTCATTTTAGGATAGTACTTTTTAAAATCAGTGATTAGCTCATCATAAGGCAAATCGGCATATTCACCACGCTCATTGAGATACTCCATATGGCGATTGCCGGCCTGATCAAACTCATGGTACAGAGAATCATCGACGCCATTAAACTCTAAAGGCTTTAAGCCAAACTTATCGCAGAGCTCGATATTAAAGGCAGGCGTTGCTTTCACCCATTTGCCCTGTAGATATATAGAGGTGTAGCCATGCCAATAGAACACATCGGTTTCCATTGCCTGGCGCATTTTCTCGGTGGATAGGTGATTGCTCACATCGGCAAAACCGAGCCTTGCCGGTACTCCAATAGATCGGCAACAGGCGGCTAATAAAATCGCCTTGGGCACACACCAAGCTCTTTGCGTTTCCAACACATGACTGGCTTTAAAACCCTGGCTTTGTAAATCGGCTGTAAATGGATCGTAAAAGATCTCATCGCGCACAGCATAATAAAGCGAAAGTACCTTACTTAGTTCATCCTCGCCCGATATGTGTTTTTCCACAAATGCCAACACTGCGGGATGCTCACTTTCAATGTAATCTGTGGCTTTAAGATACTCTTGCATGGTTTATGGTTAATCCTTTTCTTTTTATTGATATACCGCTCAAGGCTGTTTTTCTACATACTGCTCAAGGCTGCTCTTAAATACCGCTCAAGATTGCTCTTAAATACCGCTCAAGATTGCTCTTAAATACCGCTCAAGGCTGTTTATGGGCAAGCTCTAGGCAGTTCAAAAAACTCTGTAATATTCTTGATGGTTTAGGTGAGCCCTTAGTAATTGCCATAAACTCGCATAAATATTGAAACTGCTCGCAAGCGACGGCGCGCATTTCTCCACGCTCTACCCATTTTGCAGCGTAGTGTTCTGGCAAATATCCCAAAAAACAATTGGATAGCACCAAGTGCACAATCGCCTCTTGATCATAGGCCGTTGCTCCGCGCTGCATAGCGAGCTTTTGCCCTACTTCCATATTAGGCGAGTGGTAACCCAAACCAGCATAGGGGTATTGCAACACCTCGCTCGCAGCAATCACAGTGTCATCTTGATCAAACAATGGATGATTATTGCCACAGTACAAATACATTTGCTCATTAAACAAAGACAGGTAGCTAAGGCTTGTGGACTCTCGATGCGCTGGGATCACCCCTAACTGAAAGCGCCCTTCCATTACCCCTTTCTCAATCACATTAATAGGCTCGACATGCAGCTCTAAAGCTACTTCGGGGGCTTCCTCTACGTAGCGCGCGATAGCCTTATCGATATGGCAGGCCGGGTTACCGGCAGTCTTATCAAATAGCGCAATGCTCAACTTGCCAGTAAGACTCTGATGAATGTCGTTAACCTCGTTGCGAAAGCTCTCAATAGAGCCCAGAAGATTTAAGGTGGCTCGATAAATATTGGCGCCTTCATCGGTAAGGGCAAAACCACTGCGGCCACGCTTGGCTAGATTCATGCCTAAGCGAATCTCTAGATCCTTTAAGTGGCGAGAGATGGTAGAGCGGCCGATATTAAGCTCTAGCTCGGCAGCGCTTAGGCCACCGGCCTCCACCACACTTTTAAAGACCCGAAGCAAGCGCAAATCCACATCGCTCAGCTGCCCTAGCGGGCTAGTACTTAGCGCTGCTTTGGGTTTTTTCTTTTGTTTCATAAATACCACACTTAACATTCAACATGAGGCATTTATACAACAAAATGACAGGACTAGACTAGCCCCAAATTGTCCTTAGCAGGGTGAAAACCTTGGCTAGAGATTCACAAAGTTTGTATATGAGCCAGATGTTATGACACAACACGACCCCAAAGCCGGCTTAAGCCAAGAGCAATTAGATGCCCACTGGATGCCTTTTACGGCTAACCGCCAGTTTAAACAGGACCCGCGCCTTATCATTTCGGCTGAAGGAAACTATTACTACGACAGTGAAGGCCGCAAGATCTTTGATGGTCTCTCAGGGCTTTGGACCAGTGGCCTAGGTCATAGCCGCCCGGAAATTACCGAAGCCGTAGCCCAGCAAGTAAAGCAGCTGGACTACTCTCCTGCCTTTCAGTTTGGCCACCCCAAAGCCTTTGAGCTGGCTCACCGTATTACCGAATTTATGCCGGCAGGTATTAATCGCGTATTTTTCACCGGCTCTGGATCAGAATCCACCGAGACAGCGCTGAAGATTGCCCGTGCTTATTGGCGTAAGCGTGGTATGGCCAGCAAGACCAAACTGATTGGCCGAGCCAAGGGTTACCACGGAGTAAACTGGGGCGGTATCAGTGTGGGTGGCATTGGCGCTAACCGTGCACTTTACGGCACAGCGGTAGATGCCGATCACCTCTCCCACACCATGACCGCTGAGAATCGTTTTAGTAAAGGCATGCCGAGCCATGGCGCGCATCTAGCCGATGAGCTACTAGAAATGATTGCCCTGCACGATGCCAGCAATATCGCCGCTGTCATTGTTGAACCGCTGGCGGGCTCGGCCGGTGTGATTCCGCCACCCCAAGGCTATTTACAACGCTTGCGTGAGATCTGTGATCAACACGATATCTTATTGATTTTTGATGAGGTGATTACCGCTTTTGGCCGTATGGGTGCCAACACCGGCGCCGAGGCTTTCGACGTAAAACCCGATATTGTAAACATGGCCAAGCAGCTAACTAACGGCGCCATTCCAATGGGAGCCGTAGCTGTTAAGCAAGAAATTTACGATTGCTTTATGGCAACCGCCGGCGCCGAATATATTTTAGAGCTACCCCACGGTTACACCTACTCTGCCCACCCCGTCGCTTGTGCCGCTGGCCTTGCCGCCTTAGACGTTTTGGAAAACGAACAGCTTCCCCAGCGCGTTGACAGCATGGCGCCTTTATTTGAAGAAGCCATTCACGGCCTTAAAGGCAGCCAGTACATCAGCGATATTCGCAACTATGGTTTTGCTGCGGGCCTTAGCTTTGAAGCGGCTCCTGGTGAGCCCTTACTGCGCCCTTATCAAGTGGCAATGAAGATGTGGGAAAAAGGCTTCTACGTGCGCTATGGCGGCGACACAATTCAACTAGGCCTCCCCTTTACCACCGAAGCTAGCGAGATCGATAGCTTGGTAAATGCGCTTGGTGAATCTATTAATAGCCTTTAGGGCATTATTGTAAGAAATGTTGTAAGCAATCACTTTTTAGTTCGCAAACGGCCCCCTTTGGTTTGCTCTTTGAAACTAGTTTTAAAGCAAGTTTTTAAAGCGAAGGAATTTAAAGAGAGCAAACAGATTCAGGGCCATTTTAACGCCTATAAATTTTGGAATTTATTATGAACACCGTAGGACATTTTATTAACGGCCAAAATGTTGCCGATAACGAGCGCAACCAAAATGTATTTAACCCAGCCACAGGCCAGGTGAGCAAACAAGTTGCCTTGGCGAGCAAAAGCACTGTGCAAAAAGCTATCGACGCAGCACAGGCAGCCTACCCCGCATGGCGCGATACCCCCCCATTGAAACGCGCGCGCATTATGTTTAAGTACAAAGAGCTACTAGAAGCCAATGCCGATAAAATCGTTGCCGCCATTACCGAAGAGCACGGCAAAGTGTTGAACGATGCCCACGGTGAGTTTATTCGCGGTGTGGAAGTGGTTGAATATGCCTGTGGTGCACCCGAGCTATTAAAGGGCGAGCACAGTAAAAATGTAGGCCCCGCTATAGATTCTTGGAGCGAATTCCAGCCTTTAGGTGTGGTTGCCGGTATTACGCCATTTAATTTTCCAGCCATGGTGCCTATGTGGATGTTCCCAATGGCCATCGTTTGCGGCAATACCTTTATTTTAAAACCATCTGAGCGTGATCCAAGTTGTGCCATTTTACTGGCTGAATTGCTTAAAGAAGCTGGCTTACCCGATGGCGTATTCAATGTGATTAATGGTGATAAAGAAGCTGTTGATAGCTTACTAGAAGCACCCGAAGTACACGCAATTTCTTTTGTGGGCTCAACCCCCATCGCTGAATATATTTACAACACTGGCAACAGCAATGGTAAGCGCGTACAGGCTTTAGGTGGTGCTAAAAACCACGCCATCGTTATGCCAGATGCCGATTTAGATAATGCGGTAAACGCCCTAATGGGAGCCGCTTATGGCTCTTGCGGTGAGCGTTGCATGGCCATCTCGGTAGCCGTTGCCGTGGGTAACGACACTGGCGATGCCTTAGTCGCCAAACTTAAAGAGCAACTTGCAAGCCTAAAAGTTGGCCCAGGTACTGATAATAGCAACGATATGGGCCCACTCATTACCCAGCAGCACTATGAAAAGGTAAAAGGCTATGTCGATGCCGGCGAAGCCGCTGGTGCCAGCTTGGTAGTGGATGGCCGAGGTTTAGTGGTGGCCGGTCACGAGGAAGGCTACTTCTTGGGTGGCACCCTATTCGATCACGTTAAAAGCGACATGAGCATTTATACCGACGAAATCTTTGGCCCAGTATTGTGTGTGGTACGTGTTGAAAACATGCAAGAAGCCATGGATTTAATTGATGCCCATGAATTTGGTAACGGCACCTGCATCTTCACCCGCGACGGTGAAGCCGCACGTTACTTTAGTGACAACATCAAAGTTGGCATGGTGGGTGTAAATGTTCCACTGCCGGTACCTGTAGCCTGCCACAGCTTCGGCGGCTGGAAGCGTTCACTTTTCGGTGATCTACACGCCTACGGCCCAGACGCCGTGCGTTTTTACACCAAACGTAAAACCATTACCCAACGCTGGCCATCAGGCGGCGTACGCGAAACCGCCCAATTTTCCTTCCCAAGTAATCAATAAAAGGGAGCGGGGTCAGATCCCATACCCAAAACGGGGTCAGATCCCATGGGATCTGACCCCAGGATTCAGGCACGATGCTAAAACTTCCAACAAAAAAACAACTAATTCCCAGGCAACAATCGCAAACACTCCAACAAACTGGCCATTTGCTTATCCGAAAGATCACCCAATACCTGCCCGGCCTTCTGTTCAAAACTAGCACTGGCCTCTTCCAAAATACGCTCCCCAGCCTCGCTAATTTTTACCATACTCACCCTCGCATCACGGGCGCTACTCACCTTCTCCACTAAGCCAACTTTTTCCATTGGCATTAGCATACGAGTAATCCCAGAGGCCGTGCGTCCCAAACTTTCAGCAATATCAATACGCCTCAAGCTACCATTGTGCGCAGCAGCCAATGTTTGTAAAACCATAAACTCCGTTAAACCCACACCGTGAATAGCACCCAAGCTATTATCCAATTGCCTGGTTATTTCAGCGCTACTTAAAAACAAACGCTGCAAAATTTCCCCTTGGGGACTTGCTTCTTTCTTACTCATTTTAAAACCTACAATCAATATTTAATGCGCCAACACTATGCAACTGGCGCCTGCTCAAACTGCGGCAAATTGTCTTGAATGCTATACCAACCTGCCTTAGAGGCCACAAAAATATGGGCCTGTGGCTGCTCTGATGGTTCATCATCCAACAGCCCCATCCGAATATGCAACACACCCGTTTCTGGCTTTTGACCGTACACCATCGAGCTGCAGCTACCGCAAAAATAACTATGTGTTTTCTCGCTGCGTTGGTAGCTCTTTAAACCGCCAGCTCCTGCTGTAATCTGAAACTGCTTAGGTGACACAGCCGCCACCGCTGTGCCCACCGCCGCCGATGCTTTGCGGCACATTGTACAGTGGCAATAACCGGCGTATAAAAATGGCTCAGCCACCGTAAAACGCACCTGGCCACATAGACAGCTACCCTGCAACTTCTTCATCGTCATAATCTCACTCCTGTATCCTTAGCAACAATGCTTGCAATATACTTGAGCACTCAAGTATATTGCAAGCATTGAAATGTAAAGTTTACTCAACCACGCCCCTAGCTATCAAAAACCGAGCAACACCCTCTTCCTGCTCCCGCAATCAAAATCTACTTAATGAGACTGTCGGTAGAAAAGTACATGTTTTGGTGTGAATCGAAGCAATAAAATTTTCAAAAACGACAACAATAAAGGTGGGAATAAAGGCTGTCACTGGCTTTTAAAGTAAAACAATAATGTGAATACAATAAGGTTGTAAAAAATGAAGTTTCCCACAAAAACATTAAGTGGCGCTGTTGCGGCTGTCATTTTTAGCTCGTCGGCATTAGCCGATACTTATATCCGATACAATCACGCTGGCTATACACCTGATCGCGAAAAAGAAATTTTTGTAATGGCCGATAGCGATGAAGCTGCTAGCCAGTGGACATTGACACTTGATAATACAACAGTGGCCAGCGGCACTTTAGGCGCAAGCTTGGCCGGTAAAACATTTCATACAGCCAAACCTTTTAATTACCGAATCGACTTAAGTGAGATAAAAACCGAAGGCAACTATATCTTGCAAATCGCGGGGGGAGACAGCGCCAACATCAAAATCAGCTCTGATCCGTACAGCTTTATTACCACAGAGATCCTAACCCATATGAAGGCTATGCGAAGTGGTACTAGTGATACATTAGATTACCGCGTTGCATCTCATTTACAGGATGCCGAAGCACCGGTTTATGTTCCCGACGGTAATACCACAGAAGGCCGCTGGAAACCCGAGGGCAGTGGGCGCACCGTTGATATGCTAGGCGGCTGGTACGATGCTGGAGATTACATAAAATTTACGCTTACGAATGCTTACAGCTGCTACTACCTGTTACGCGCTTATCAATCCAATCCTGCTTTATATACAACATCGCTAAGCCAATCAGACCTGGTCGATATCTTAGATGAAGCTAAGTTCGGCTTAGATTATTTACTAAAAACCATGCCAAGCGAGAACGAGTTTATTATTCAAGTGGCCGATGGGCGAGATCATAACCAATACCCACTGGTACGCCTCCCTCAAAATGACGTAAACCCAGAGCGCCCTGCATTATCTAAGCTTTCAGCAACGCAAATGGGCTTAACAGCCGCTTCCCTTGCACTCGGAGCCAAGGTATTTGCCGATATTGGTAAAAACCAGCTTGCCCAAACCTATCTTGCCAAGGCAGAACAAATTTACCTGCGTGCCAAACAAGACGATGTAGTAAGCGGTGAAAATGTCGCCTATGAGATGAATTCAACCAATCCCTTTTATCGTGACACCCGCTCTGATGACAGCATGGGTTTAGCCGCAGTAGAACTTTACATCGCCACGGGCAATAACAACTACCTTAGCGAAGCCGAAGACTATGCCCTTGCCGCCGGCTCAAAAAGGTGGGCATCTTGGGGAGATGTTGAAATATCCCTTAACTACCGCTTATCAACACTATCGGAAAAGAATTTTCCAAAAGATAATTTTCAAAGTGATTTGGACTCTTGGAATAATAGCGCCCAGGAACCCGATAATATTTGGCAAACCCCGTTGTTGCCAGTATGGGGGCCAACCCATGGCAATATGATTACCGCCGCTTATGCAGGGCTCAATAGCCTTGTTGGCAACGACGATAAAGCCGATCTTCTGTACGATAATATCGACTATGTACTGGGCCGTAATAGCTGGGGAAAATCCATGATCTCCTCGCAAAATATCCCTAATAGCACGGTGCACTCCTACGTTCAGCTGTATCGTCTGCCAGACCCCGTTAGCGGCCTAAAGCCATTTCCCACGGGTACCGTAGCCCTAGGCCCAGGCTCAAACACAACCTGGAACGCGATTCGTACTTATGTCTCTGCCGAACCCCAGGATTCCTATTACGAGGAGTTCAATTCAAAAGGCAGTTACATCGATCCTGACAGCGGTGATATTAAAGATGACGGCATTGTTTTCTTCGACAATTCCACCAACTTTATGACAACAGAAACCGTCATTTATGGGCAATCCAACACACTCTATGCACTAAGCTTGCTGGCCAAACTAGAAAACCTAGACCCAACCGGAAGTAATCAGCCACCCAGCGTTAGCGTTGAAGCTCCAGTAGGATTGGAAGCCGGTGATTTAGCTACCTTTAGCGCACAGGCCAGTGATGACGATGGTAGTATCGCTAAGGTTGAATTCTTCCTTAACGGTAAATCCATTGCTGTTGATAATAGCGCGCCCTATACAGCAAATTGGGATGCAATAGGCGGCGACCATAAGGTTTCAGCTAAGGCAACTGACGATAAAGGCCTATCTAAAAGCTCTGGGATAGTCGCCTTTTCGGTATTGGGGGATGCGACCCCAGCTGACAGTTGCGCAGCCGTAAGAAATTACCCTGATTGGCCACACCGTGATTGGCCAGGTGGCGAGCCAAATCATGCAAAAGCCGATGACCTTATGGAGCATAACGGCTTAGTTTATCGAGCCTTGCATTACACCAAAAGCATTCCAGGCAGTGATGCCAGCTGGGTGGGCGATTACTGCCCCGATAGCTCGGGAAGCGGCACAGACACTGGCACTGGTACAGGAACTGGTACAGGAACTGGTACAGGAACTGGTACAGGAACTGGTACAGGAACTGGTACAGGAACTGGAACTGGAACTGGAACTGGTACAGGAACTGGAACTGGAACTGGAACTGGAACTGGAACTGGAACTGGAACAGATTCTGGGACAGACACCGGCAACGAAACCCAAACTTGTACAGAAATTGGCGTTAACCTGAGCAACTATAACGCGTACCCTAATTGGACACAGCTTAACTATGCTGGTGTTCCAAGCCACGCATTAGCAGGTGATCGCTTAAGCCACAGCAGCACAGTATATGAAGCACAATGGTGGACCAGCTCCGAGCCTGGCAGTGATAACTCATGGGTACTAATCTGTAGCGAAGATTAGCTTTTTGCTCAAATAAATTGCGATAAATAATTAGCCAGGACTATAAGAACGGTAAGCTAGCTTACCGTTCTTATTTCTAAAAACGGCATTCAAGTTATAGTAATCGCGTTTTCGGTAAACAGACCAAACAGAAATTTATACCGAAGGGCTGAGAATAACTGCATATAGCATAACTAAAATCAAGATATGCATATGCTGAAAACACTTGGGCTATACATAAAAAAGCCATATTTCAAGAAGCTATATTTCAAGAAGCTATACCTCAAAAATCTACACCTCAAGAAGCTATACCTCAACACGCTACACTTCAAGAAGCTATACTCAAGAAACTGTACTTCACAACGATTAGGCCAAATACTCAAAATAAGGTGTTACAAGCTAATCTCTAACAAGGGTAGCACACGCCCAGAAACACTAGACGATGGAATACTGCCTTTTCTAATAGCGCCCGCTGAAATGTAGAAGGCCTCAGCATTTGGATCACTTTCGATCATTAAGATACGAGCGCCCTCTTTCTTGGCGAGCAACTCGGCGTGCTTCAGTAAGGCTTTCCCAATTCCCTGTCCAATAGCAGAAGGCTCTAAAAACAAGGCCTCTAATTCGTACTTAGCAAGGCTCGCAGCCTTGATAAGGTAGTAACCCAAAAGCGTGTCAGCTTGCTCAGCAACAAAGCAAAAGTATTGATTAGAAAAGATTTTCTCCGGGTCTATACGTAACTCGTCGCGGCAGGCTTCCATAAACTCTGCAGAATAACCCCAATGGGCTTTAGATCGCATCGTTAAGGCAGTAAGCTCAGAAGCCTCGTCTATACGAGCAGCACGGATAAATATGGAATCATAGGTCATAGATGCACCAGAGCCAGATCAAAGATTTTAAAAAAAGCTAATCAAGAAGCCAACTTCCTTAATCTCACCTTCTATTTCTTGAATAAAATAGCGAGCCAGATATTCTTCACTGCCCGCCTTGTTGCTACGCTGCTTCCACAAAATTTGGGCAATCCCATCATTTCTGATCACCCCAATAAACTCGCGCTCAAGACTTAAGTTGCTAAACAACTCGATCTCGTCCCAAACCCTTAGCATATTGGCCTTATTTTCGGGGTGCTTGACCTCGGCCTCCGTTTGATAGGCCGAGAATGCCTCCCAGTCTTTACGGTTGCAAGCATCAACCACCATATCAATCATCGGCACAGCAATGGCCAGTATTTCTTTATCAGTTCTATCAGTAACGGGCACCTCGACTCTCCTTGTTTATCTGTTGGGCTATTTTAATTCATGATCGACTCATTCAAAGCCCGTGTTGGATAAGCTTGAAAAGCTAGCTTTCAAAACCCTCTTTGTGCTGAATAGCAGATTCTGACAGGGGCTCCCAAGCGGCCTTAGAGTCGACAAAGAAATGATGGCACAAACGTAAACTATCCACTCCTTCGCTCAGAGTACCAACGGGAATGTACATACGATCAGCATCGTTTTCACCCGGCATAGAGCTGCCACAAACAGAGCAAAAATAGTTATGCCAATCGTGGGCAGGTTTTCGCCAATGACACAAAACATCTTGGCCACTCAACCATTGAAAATGCTCATTCTCAACTATAACTACAGCTATGCCGCCACTACCGGTTGATTTACGACAAATAGAGCAATGGCACATATATACACCGCTAGGTGCTTGTTTTAAGTGGTAGCGGATAGCACCGCAGTTACATTCACCATGCATAACATTCAGCCTCGTTATCTGGGCATAAACTCATTTGACGCTTACTTTATTTCACGTGCCCCCAAAAAGAAGCAGGAATTCTCCAACACCAAAACAACGATTATAACGAAGAATCAAATTGGCCAACGGCCTTAGCTAGATAGGCTTTCACCAAAGGTGACTCCTGCTTTGCAAGCCAATAGTTTAAGCAAAAAGTTGAAAGGCCAAACCATGCGATAAGCCACTGAATACCTCCCCAGAAATACAAGGCAATAGAAGGTGTAATACAAACCAACAAAGCTAAGGCAATTACTTTTGTTTTGTTAACGGGGTGCTCTTGTCTTGCCATCTTAACAGCGATATTAATAATCTTGTGTCTGTCCCAAGTTCCAAAGCGGCTTACTTCCTCATCTTCATATAAATCAAAATGGTACATAATTGATTATTCCATTTACTGCTCTAGTAGTTTTCTAATTTCCAAGTTTACGATCAATCACCCGAATAACTGCCTGCAAACGCTCTAACTCTGGCTGGCTTTTTTCCAGGTATTGGGTTTTACGTAAATCACACCTTCTATCCCTTTGCTCAAGAAGCTTATTTTGGCGTGAAGAATTCGCCTGAACAATAACAGCAGCACAAGGCACGTCATAATTAATGATAGAATTGATATTATCCTGCGCTATCTGTTTTTGCTTAAGCCAAAATCGCTTTCCTTGCGCCTTGCTTCTGACCTCATTGACATAACCATCAAGCTCACCATCACTTGTTACGACTAAGCTTAGTGGATTGAAAACCACCACATAGAAAAATGGTATAAAAACGATCGCCGCTGGGATCAAATGTCTTTTAAATTTACCCATAAACTCCATAAAGCATCCATATACAAAACACGAAAACCATCAAAAAGTACATTTATTTAAGCTGGCAAACGGGCTGTCAATCTCCTTTTAGACCTTCTATAAATATTGGCATTGCATGCCCTTTATGCAACTAACTTGGCCATCTACTTACAAGCAACACCTAATCGTGCTTTAAGCTGTTATCTTCTCGACAGATTTGACCACCACCCATAGCCCCCATGGAAAGCATCAATACTATGGGTATAAGCAAGTAGGCGCGCGCCGCTTCCCACGCCCATTTATTCTTGGGCTTATACATTTATGAAACCCTCAAGGTAATGCACAGCCTTACCTGAAATATAAACCCTTTCTTCAGTTACTCGACAAGAGAGAACACCACCACGCTTAGATGCTTGATATGCAAGGAGCTCTGTTTTACCAAGTTGTTCGGACCAATAAGGGGCAAGACCCGTGTGAATCGATCCAGTAACAGGATCTTCATCGCCACCGTTTGCTGGCCAGAAATATCTGGAAACAAAATCGTATTCTTTCCCTTTAGCAGTAACCCCAACATCATGTGGCGCAAGCTGCTCTAGATTTTGCTTATTTTGCACAACATTACGTACATCAACTTCGTCATCATAAACAACAAAATACGCTTGATCGTTTAACAAAACTTTTGAAGGCTTTATCGACAATCCGGTCAACAGGTTTTCTGGAACATCGTCAAGCACAGCTGGCTCCCTGTTCGGGAAATTCATTTGAATATAACCTTCATCAGTTTTTGTGATGGCCATCTTCCCAACTGCTTCTGCTGTAAATACAACCTCTTTAACTTCAGGATTATCACTAAAAACTATTGAGGCTGAAGCAAGTGTTGCATGACCACAGAAATCGATTTCCGTGATCGGCGAGAACCATCGAATAGCGTAGTTTTCGTTGTCTTCCTTAAGCAAATATGCTGTTTCCGATAGATTATTCTCCATCGCAATTGATTGCATCAACTCATCAGAGAGCCACTTTTCAGAAATTATCACAGCGGCGGAGTTTCCTTTGAATCTTTCTTCCGTAAACGCATCGACAATGTTTATTCTTAATTTCATGTTTTAACCTGATGTTAATCTACGCCGTCAACGCCTGGCACAGCTGAAAATGGTGCGCAGCAGGTTTTATGTTATTGTTTGAGCACTAGCGAGTAACACAAAACCTGTGTAGTAACAGTTTTCCAGCTGGTGCCACTTGTTATAAGGCATTTACTCAACCTTTGTGAGTCGAATTTTGGATTGCCCGCCAACATCTGACGCGGCGAGCCAAATACTCCCATTTGACGCGCCAAAAACTACTTTGATTTGTGGCTTCCCTCTGGGTGCCGGTGCGATTCCGTTAATCTCAAACCTGCCAAGATTTATACCTTCGCTAGCTCTTTTCGAGGAACCACGAATAAGAGTAATTGTAATTTGACCTTGGTTATCTTCTGCCGTACTAAATATCTGCGAAAGTTCACAAGGAAGAGAACAACCCACTTTCAAAATTGGAGTTAGTACACCACCTAGAGTTTCAATACCAACATTTTCTGCTAGAGAGATACCTTGAACTACTGGGGATTCCCTCTCAACGACTAATTCAACACTTTCGCTAGAACAAGATGCCAGCAGAAAAACGACTAGAAACAAATATTTACTCACTCGATGCCTCGTGACTTATAACGCCTGGCTTTGAGGCGCGCTTTTTGCGCGTCCTGCCGCGTATTTCAGCGGCGAACAACAGCCACTTGTTATGTTTATTGCCATATCAACCCAACTTCTTCATTTTCGGTTGAGCAGCAAAACATTAGGTTACTGCCATGGCGACTGTGCAGCTCGATTAAATCTCGCATTTCTTCTATAGCACCAACCATATCAAGATAAAAGGCAGGGATTTCTAAGTTCCGAGGCGCATCAATTGTGGAAGCATTTACTAATGCAAAATTCCCTAACGAAAAGCTCCTATCACCATTCGCTGGCCATGATGCTGCTGATTGCAAATCACCATCACTTATAGCACTCATAAACTGCTGCCTTACAAACTCGTTACTTGACCTTACGCTCTTCGAGGATGACTCGATAGTGTCAATGCATACCGTAACAACGTGAGATTCATGGTCATGATACAAAGCGAAAGTGTAGATATTTAGCTCTCTAGCCTTAGCCTTTCGAAGCCCTTCATAAATTACTTTCTTAAATTCTTCTTTCACAATTTACTCGCTAACTCAGAAAAACATAACGCCCGCCACAGCTGAAAGCAATACGGAGCGACTTTTGTGTTATTGTTTGAGCCTTAGCGAATAACACAAAAGGCGCGTAGTGTTGCTTTTCAGGCTGGTGACACTTGTTATGCATTACTACCCCCGAACACTTTAGCGGCCTTATTTTGTGCCGCCTGAGTTAGATAGGGTGCCATACTAATGAAGAGGGAACCAAGCCCCTTTCCATGCTGTTCAATGAATGCTGGGTTACCGATGGCAATTTCTATTTCATTGGCTGCCGTTAGCTCGCAGAAATTTCGAAGCATGCCGCCAGATAGTCGATATGAGACACCCGTGAACCTATTTGGAAAATCTGGATTGATTTCTTGGCGTATGCGGGAAAAGAAAACATTTCGGTCACATGCGCAGTATTGGTAGACGATTTCTTCGGAAGCTTCTCCAATGATGGCGGCTATTTTATCTCGTTGATTGGTTGAGACGAGATTTTGGCTAAATCCAGCTGTGCCATAAGCTGCGTGATACAGGCCGGCATCTTGTAGCTCGGAAGTTGCGCCCCACTGTAGAAGCAAGTCTCTTGTGCCGTTCAAATGTTCGATGAGCGAGCCATCAAGATGCTCGAAGTCTCCAGCCCCTAGCCCTGTAAGTGCTCGAAATTTATCACTCATCTCGAAATCCTTTTGATGCATAACGCCCAAAGCAGAGGTGGCGAAGCCATCCTGCCCGAAGGGCTTTACTGCCTTTTCTTGTTATGCAGCTCTTTGGTTCGCTGCAAGTTAATTCTATATACCGGCATACCACTAACTTGGCCTTTTCGTTGCTCAAGTATCACTGCGCCCTTATAGTTCGACGGCAATTCCCCCCAATCACGTACATTGACCTTAAGCCCACTTGGCAACTTCACATAATACGCCGGGTCGACACTGGCCTTCCTCGATCCTCTCGAATATGACAAGACTTCTGCTTTAACATATACCTTAGTCCCGACCCCAGGCTCGTAGTGGCAATAGGACGACAATCCGATCACCACAAGTATCAAGAGCAACCAAAGGGCTGGTTTCATAAATTCCCTACTTATTTGCATAACGCCCGCGTAATAGGCGCGAGCTTGCGAGCGTCCTAATTGACGCGCTTGTTAACTTTTTACTGCACCGATACATAAGTGTCGTTTGATCTTGATATTGAAATATACCCAGAATCCCCTTCTCGTAAATACGCATACTTTGGTGTTAATAGTAACAGTGAGCCAGATTTAATTATTTCGTTATTCTCAATTTTGTGTACAGAAGCCTTAACTCCGCCTCCAACCTTGAAATTCTCCAAGCCCGTTTTTACTATGTCAGAGGTAACATTCAATCCGAATATGGGCAGTGTCGCACTAGCCACAATCGCAACAACTGGAGCCAACCAGTTTGAAACAATGTTTTTTAGCGGATTGGCCATATATGAAGATACAGCCACTGCAAACACAAAGCCAAGACCAGATAGCCAAAGTATTCTATCCGGTTTTCCAGATGTTAAGCCGCTATAGAAAATGACTAAGTGAAATAATAGAGAAACCAAAACAAAAATTCCGCCAAGAACCCACATGGATTTTGACTTGTTTAGTACGGCACTTCTAAAGAACAGTACGAAACCCCACATGTAGACGGCACTGATTGTAATAAGAATAAATACAAGAAATAAAAAAGACTTAACACCGAACAAACCACCAACGAAGACATCATAGGAGAAAAACTTTTCAACTTTCATATGCAAAAGTAAAAGGTATGCCGGGTAAAAAGCAATCCACGATGCGGTAATTAAGTATAAGAACCCTCTAATTATTAGGGCATATCCATTTGTGTCTACGGTTTCAGAGAGCTGGATCTTTTTGTTTAAAAAATCATTTAATCTAGATAGCACATTTCTTCCTTAAAAAGTTAACGCCGCCAGCAGGGGCCGAAAAACCAGAGCGAAGCAGCGGTTTTTTGGTCCCTCTGGCTGGCCTTGATACTTATTGAGCCTTCTCCAGCTTACCACCAAAGCGGTAAGCTTGAGGCGCGAACCAACTTGGAGAAGACTT
>NZ_CANMYE010000009.1 GCF_947502065.1 uncultured Pseudoteredinibacter sp. | reverse complement strand
GTCGTTAGCTCAGTTGGTAGAGCAGTTGGCTTTTAACCAATTGGTCACTGGTTCGAATCCAGTACGACCCACCATATTTAGATTTGAAGTTTTAACTGGGCGGCTTTAAATCACACAGAACTTTTATACCACGAGTTTACGGGTCGTTAGCTCAGTTGGTAGAGCAGTTGGCTTTTAACCAATTGGTCACTGGTTCGAATCCAGTACGACCCACCATATAAAAAGGGCTGCCCATTCGGGCGGCCCTTTTTTTATGGTGGGTCGTGCTGGATTCACCCCAAAGTGGGGTCAGAACCCAAGGGTTCTGACCCCGAGTGCCTGCACGCTGCGAGTGGTATAGCTAGGTTTTAGCAAAGTCCCATTCTTACTGTTCTTTATGGTCAATCGATCCCGTTCAGCATCTCGGCTCCGAAATGGGGTCAGAACCCACGGGTGCTGACCCCGAGTGCCTGCACGATGCGGGTGGTATAGCTAGGTTTTAGCAAGGCCCTTTTCTTACTGTTCTTTATGGTCAGTCGATCCTATTCAGCATCTCGGCTCTGAAATGGGGTCAGAACCCACGGGTTCTGACCCCGAGTGCCTGCACGCTGCGGGTGGTATAGCTAGGTTTTAGCAAAGCCCTGTTCTTACTGTTCTTTATGGTCAACCGATTCCATTCAGCATCTCGGCTCCGAAATGGGGTCAGAACCCACGGGTTCTGACCCCGAGTGCCAGCACGCTGCGAGTGGTATAGCTAGGTTTTAGCAAAGTCCTGTTCTTATTGTTCTTTATGGTCAGCCGATTCCATTCAGCATCTCGGCTCTGAAGTGGGGTCAGAACCCACGGGTTCTGACCCCGTCTCGAAGCCTGGCTGTTTAACTCAAAGCAGTGCAATCAGAATCCCTACCTCTGCTCATACAAGTAGTGAGCAAGATCAATCTCGCTCTTCCCCCAATCAATCGAGCGTTTTATAGTAGCCAATTTCCCAAATAACAATAAAAGGCAGTACATGAGCCACAACCCACAAACCCATTTTGAGGAATGGCAAAAAGCCATTCATGGCGACAAGCTTTATCGCTGCAGTTGGCGAATTGAAAACCCCAAGGCCGTTGTGCAGCTGGCCCATGGTATGGGAGAACATATCGCGCGCTACGATAGCTTTGCCCGTTTTCTAAATGCTAACGGTTATAGCGTTTATGGCGCCGATCATCGAGGCCACGGTAAAAGTGCTATTGCGAGCAGCTATGGACATATGGGCAAGCGAGGCTGGGAAGGCTGCTTGGACGATATGGCTGAGCTGGCAGGAATTGCACGCGAACAGAACCCTGGGCTGCCTTTGTTTCTCTTTGGCCACAGTATGGGGGCTGTGCTCTCTCAACAGCTAATCACCGATATAGAAGAGCCTTACGCAGGGGTTGTTTTATCGGGTTCCCCTGGCTTTGTAAGTAGAGCTCTTAGTCGGTTAGGGCGCTTTCTGGCTCGAATAGAGTCGTGGCGTCGCACTGAAGCTGGCAATAGCGGGCTGCTCAAAGCTTTGGTGTTCGATGGCAATAACAAGCCCTTTAAAAACGAAGGTAATACTGGGTTTGAGTGGTTAAGTCGCGATTCCTCAGCGGTGCAGGCTTATATTGCCGATGAGGCCTGCGGTTTTGTGTTGAGTAATGGCAGCATGGCCGAGTTCTTTGCGGGAGTATTGGCAGGGCAAGATGTGCAGGCTATTTCCAGCATTCCGAAGAGTCTCCCAATGTTGATTCTATCAGGCACTGCTGACCCGGTTCATGAGGACACTAAAAATTTAAGGGCTATGCGCCTTGCCTACGAGAAAGTAGGTCTAAAACCGGACTATAAACTCTATCGAGGCGGTCGACATGAGATGCTCAACGAAAGTAACTCTGAGCAGGTATACAGCGATATATTGGCCTGGTTGGACAAAAACCTTGACGCTTAAGTTTTCTTGATTGTAAGTACAAACTACGCCTTTGGGCCATGTTTCATATGGCTTTATGATTCTTCACGATTGAAATTGCCCAGTATTGCTGGGCCCTGGCAGATATGTGGTAGAATCGCCCTCCGATTAGCCAGTTGGATAAATGCATGACCATTGTGAGCGATAGGCATTCAAAGGATGTCTATGACTTAGTTAAAGACCATATCGCCAATCTTAGCCAGACTCCAAAGTATACTCCCGAGCAACAAGCGGCCTATAAAGAAAAAATCAAAGCTAAGCTAAAGGAGCATAATGCGGTACTGGTGGCGCATTACTACACTGATCCTATCGTCCAAGCTTTGGCCGAGGAGACCGGTGGCTGCGTGTCTGATTCCTTGGAAATGGCTCGTTTTGGTCGCGACCATGATGCCGATACCTTGATCGTAGCTGGCGTTAAGTTTATGGGAGAGACCGCTAAAATCCTGACGCCCAATAAACGTGTCTTGATGCCAAATCTAGAAGCGACTTGCTCTTTAGATTTGGGCTGCCCAATTGATGAATTTTCGGAGTTCTGTGATCAGCATCCGGATCGCACCGTGGTTGTTTATGCCAATACATCGGCGGCTGTTAAGGCGCGTGCCGACTGGGTGGTGACATCGTCAATTGCGCTTGATGTGGTTGATCATTTAGATGCTCAGGGTGAGAAGTTTATTTGGGCACCTGATAAGCACCTGGGCACTTATGTGGCTGATCAAACGGGCGCCGACATGATCTTGTGGGATAGCGCTTGTATTGTGCACGAAGAGTTCAAGGCGAAGGGCATTCAGGATCTTAAGGCTTTGTACCCTGATGCTGCGGTACTCGTGCACCCAGAGTCGCCTAAAGCTGTTGTTGAGCTGGCCGATGTTGCGGGCTCTACCTCACAGCTAATTAATGCGGCTCAAACTTTGCCAAATCAGCAATTTATCGTGGCAACAGATCAGGGCATTTTCTACAAAATGCAACAGCTATGCCCGGAGAAAGAGTTCTATATTGCCCCAACTGCAGGCTCGGGCGCGACTTGTCGCAGCTGTGCTAATTGCCCGTGGATGGCGATGAATGAGCTGGAAGCTTTAGCCAGCGTGTTTGAAAAACCTGAAAATGAAATCTTTGTTGATGAGGATCTGATCCCGGCAGCCATGAAACCATTGCAGCGTATGTTGGACTTTGCGAAAGCCAATAAGTGATTGCAAATATGTAGTTGCTAAGCGCCCGCGGTAGCGGGCGTTTTTGTTTGACTTGAGTAAAAATTCAAGGACCAAAAGCCTTGCCATTCGGTCAGAGTAATGTCTGAATAAGGGCTGTGTATTTTTTGATGGGTAGGGCATTGAAGCCAACCCAATAATAACTAGCGAGACTCCATGTCCACCTCATTTATCCATTTGAGACTCCATACCGAATACTCTTTGGTAGACAGCATTGTTCGTATTAAGCCCCTTGTAGCTAAAGTCGCCGAAATGGGCATGCCGGCAGTGGCCGTTACGGATCACTGTAATTTCTATGGTTTGATCAAGTTTTATAATGCCTGCTATGGGGCGGGTGTTAAACCTATCGCAGGTGCTGACTTTTGGATGGCGCCTGAAGATGCTGAAGGCAAGCCTACATTGATAACCTTGCTATCAATGGGCCCAAAAGGCTACCGTAATATTACCGAGCTTATCTCCAGAGCCTACCAAGAAGGCCAAGTGCATGCGCACCCTTATTTGAAGCGTGAATGGTTGGAAGAAAAGAGTGATGACATCATCGTTCTATCAGGTGGTCGTCATGGTGATATTGGCTTGTCGCTATTGGCTGATCGTCAAACGCAAGCCGAAGAATCTTTGCAGCGCTGGTTGCAACATTTCCCCGATCGCTTTTATCTTGAGTTGCAGCGCACTGGGCGCGAGCACGAAGAAGATTATTTGCATGCCGCAGTGGATTTGGCGACGCGTTTCAATTGCCCGGTTGTAGCGACCAACGACGTACGCTTCTTGGCAGCCGAAGAATTTGAAGTGCACGAAGCGCGAGTGTGTATCGGTGAGGGTATGGCCCTTGACGATAAACGTCGTGAGCGCAAATATTCCGATCAGCAATATTTGCGTAGCCCTGCTGAAATGGAAGAATTGTTTAGCGATATTCCTGAGGCTCTGCAAAACTCTGTAGAGATTGCCAAGCGTTGTAGTGTTGATATCGAATTGGGGACTTACTATCTGCCGGATTATCCGATTCCCGATGATTTTGAAGCCGATCCGTTCTTTAAAGAACATATACCCTACGAGACTTTAGCTGGCTGGGCCGCTAAAGCAATGGAAGAAAAATGGACGGGTCGTGAAGAAGAAAAAGAATATAAGGAAATGTTACAAACCAATATCTTCTTCCAGAAGATATCTTATGAAGGTTTGTACGAGCGCTTGGAAATTATTCTTCCCGATAAACAAGCAGAAGATTACCCAGAGCAGCTAAAAGAATATACCGACCGTTTGCAGTTCGAGCTCGATATTATTATGCAAATGGGTTTTCCGGGTTACTTCCTGATCGTAATGGACTTTATTCAGTGGTCAAAAGATCACGATATTCCTGTAGGACCTGGTCGAGGCTCCGGTGCCGGTTCCTTGGTGGCTTACGCTCAAAAAATTACCGATCTAGACCCACTAGAATACGATTTGCTGTTTGAGCGATTCCTAAACCCTGAACGTGTATCCATGCCCGACTTCGATATCGATTTCTGCATGGACCGTCGAGAAGAGGTCATTGAATACACCGCTCGCCGCTATGGTAAAGATGCGGTATCGCAGATTATCACCTTCGGTACCATGGCCGCGAAGGCGGTGGTACGTGATGTGGCTCGCGCTCAGGGTAAATCCTATGGCCTAGCGGATAAGCTTTCTAAGCTTATCCCTGCTGACCCGGGTATGACTCTCGCCAAGGCTTACGATGGCGAAGAGGCGCTGCGCGAATTTTTGGCCGACGATGCCGACGGCCAAGAAATTTGGGATATGGCCAAGCAGCTAGAAGGTGTAGCTCGTAACGTAGGTAAACACGCCGGTGGTGTTGTAATTGCCCCAACCAAGCTGACCGACTTTGCGCCCTTGTATTGTGATGAAACCGGGGCGGGCCTCGTTACCCAATATGATAAAAACGATGTGGAATCGGCGGGCCTGGTTAAGTTCGACTTCTTAGGTCTACGTACATTAACGATCATCGATTGGGCGAAAAAGATGATCGATAAGCGCCTGCTGGCCAAGGGTGAACCTGAGCTGGATGTTGCTGCAATTCCGCTTGATGATGACGAAACCTTCGCGCTATTAAAACGCGCTGAAACCACGGCCGTATTCCAGTTGGAATCCCGTGGTATGAAGGATCTCATTAAGCGCTTACAGCCCGATAATATTGAAGACATGATCGCACTGGTGGCGTTGTTCCGACCGGGCCCCTTGGATTCGGGCATGGTTGACGACTTCGTAAACCGTAAGCACGGACGTGCCGAAGTCGCTTATCCCGATGCTAAATATCAACACGAAAAGCTCGAACCTATTCTGAAGCCTACTTACGGCGTTATCGTTTACCAGGAACAGGTAATGCAGATCGCCCAGGAGCTAGCCGGCTATACCTTGGGTGGTGCGGATATGCTGCGTCGAGCTATGGGTAAGAAAAAGCCTGAGGAAATGGCCAAGCAGCGCTCCACCTTTGAAGAGGGCGCGATTAGCCAAGGTATCGATGGCTCTCTTGCCATGAAAATTTTCGACCTGGTAGAGAAGTTTGCCGGTTATGGTTTTAACAAATCTCACTCGGCCGCTTATGCGGTAGTTTCCTATCAGACCGCTTGGCTAAAAGCTCATTATCCTTCGCAGTTTATGGCGGCCACCATGTCTTCGGATATGGATAAAACCGAAAAGGTTGTAACCTTTATCGAAGAATGCCGCGAGATGAAGCTCAAAATGTTACCACCTGATGTGAATATGGGTGAGTTTCAGTTCTCGGTAAACGATGAAGATGCTGTGGTTTACGGTTTAGGCGCGATTAAAGGTTTGGGTGAAGGCCCTGTTGAGGCCATTTTGAGCGCCCGTAAAGACGGGCCGTTTAGTGATCTCTTTGATTTTTGTGCCCGAGTAGATTCACGCAAAGTCAACAAGCGCGCTTTAGAGGCTTTGGTGCGCTGTGGTGCATTCGATACCATTGGTCCGCAAATGGATTTAGATTTATCCCGTGCCATCTTAATGGAAGCTATCCCTGAGGCTGTAAAGGCGGCCGAGCAAGCCAACGCCAACGCCAATGCCGGCATGGTGGATATGTTTGGCGAGGTGGTACCACAAGCATCGGCGGGTGATGTTTATGGGGAATTTACCGAGCGCACTCGCCGTTGGAGTTTGAAGGAGCGTTTAGAAGGGGAGCGCTCTACTCTTGGCTTGTACCTAACTGGTCACCCTATTGATGAATACCACGCGGAAATGAAGCATTTGGTAAGTTCGCGTATCAGTGATCTGCGGGCCGATAAAGAAGCTCAACAAGTTGGCGGCCTAGTGGTTGATATGCGGGTGATGAAAACCAAAAAAGGCGCCTCTATGGCCATTGTGTCTTTGGATGATCGCACCGGCCGAATTGACGTGGCTATCTTCCCAGAAGCCTTTGAGAAGTTTAAAGATCTGCTGGCCAAAGATAACTTGCTGATTTTAACAGGCAGAGTTAGCCATGATGATTATTCTGGCGGCTTGAAAATGAGTACCGATGCGGTTTCAAGTTTGACCCAGGCCCGACAGCAGAGGGCTCGCGGGCTCAAGCTGCAAATAGACAGCAGTAGCATGCCGAATGGCTTTATTTCCAGTTTGGCTACGGTGTTTAATCCGCATTTGAATCAGGAAGGCTGTCCACTGTTGGTGGAATACAGCCGCCAAGATGCTCAGGCAGAGCTGGTGTTGGGCGCGCGCTGGCGTGTTGTTCCCAATGATGAGCTAATCGATGAGTTGAAGTCGAGCCTAGGCAGCGAAAGGGTTACCTTAGTTTATTAAGGGCAAATTGGCGTCTCAGTTGGCGAGTTTGTCCGTCTTGAAAGGCTGAATTATAGTCGACTCCTGAGGCGCTTTCGCGTATCGTTACGGCTATTTAAATGATGGTGAAATCACCGCATCTTCAGTGCCAAAACAGTTCAAAATAAAGCTGTATAGGCGCTGAATGATTGTAGGTTTTTTGAGCACTTTGTGGCTCTAGGATTTTGCTAAAGACCCCATTAGTGTAAAGGCGCCCAAGCACCTATGAACCCGAATTATCTGGATTTTGAGCAGCCCATTGCTGACCTAGAAGCAAAGATCGAAGAGCTTCAATTGGTGAGTGCGGATAACGATCTCAATATTACTGAAGAGATCAGCAAATTGCGTGAAAAGAGCAATAAGCTGACCGAGAGCTTATATTCTAATTTGAGTCCTTGGGATATTGTAAAAGTTGCGCGTCACCCACAGCGGCCTTACAGCTCTGATTATATTGCCCGAGTCTTTGATGATTGGGATGAGTTGCACGGTGACCGCCACTTTGGTGATGATAAGGCCATTATTGGCGGTGTTGCCCGCTTAGAAGGCAAGCCAGTGATGGTTATCGGCGAAGAGAAAGGTCGCAGCGTTACCGAGAAGGTTAGCCGCAACTTTGGTATGCCGCGCCCAGAAGGCTATCGCAAGGCCTTGCGCCTAATGGAGATGGCTGAGCGTTTTAAAATGCCTGTGCTTACCTTAATTGACACCCCTGGGGCCTACCCGGGTATCGATTCAGAAGAGCGTGGTATCTCCGAGGCAATTGCTCAAAACTTGGCGGTAATGTCTCGTTTGCGTACGCCGATTATTTGTACCGTTATCGGTGAAGGCTCCTCTGGTGGTGCACTGGCAATTGGCGTGGGTGATCAGCTTAACATGCTGCAGTATTCTACCTACTTTGTTATCTCGCCCGAAGGCTGTGCCAACATCATTTGGAAGACAGTCGAAAAAGCTCCACTCGCCGCTGAGGCAATGGGGGTGACTTCTGATAATCTGGAAAACTTAGGTATTGTTGATACTACTATTCCAGAGCCTCTTGGTGGTGCTCACCGAGATATCGATGCCATGGCCGCCAGCCTAAAAACTCACTTGGTAGAGCAGGTAGATCGTTTGGCTCAGGTGCCACTCGAAGAACTACTGGAAAAACGCTATGAGCGTTTGATGAGCTACGGCAACCCCGATGCCTAAGTGATGTTTGAATAAAAAGCCCGCTGATGCGGGCTTTTTTGTGCCTTGCCGTTAACAACTTAATAGTGAGCGAGTAAATGACAAAGCGAGTCTTAATCACCGGAGCTGGACGAGGTATCGGTGCCGCTGTTGCAAAAGAGCTGGCAGCTTCAGGTTATATCGTAATTATTAATTATCGCGAAAATCGTCAAGCTGCTGAGGTATTAAATAAAGAAATCGAAGCTGCTGGGGGTGAAGCCTATATCTTGCAGGCGGATATCAGCGTACGAGCGGAAGTCTTGAGATTATTCGAAGACATTGATCGGCAGTGGGGGCCAGTCACCCATCTTGTTAATAATGCGGGAATCTTATTTACGCAGTGCCGCTTTGAAGATATCAGCGAAGATCGTTTTCAGAAAGTTCTTGATACCAATGTGCTCGGGAGTTTCTATTGCTTGCAAGAGGCGATAAAGCGAATGCAGTCTGGCTCGGCCATTGTCAATGTGTCCTCCTTGGCAGCCATCACAGGATCACCCAATGAATATATTGATTATGCCGCCTCCAAAGGCGCTCTCGATAGCATGACTGTTGGCTTGGCCAAAGAGCTAGCTAGCAAAAACATTCGAGTCAACGGCGTTCGCCCGGGTTTTATTTATACCGATATGCATGCCGATGGGGGAGAACCAGGCCGTGTTGATCGCCTAGCCAGTCAAATTCCTTTGCAACGTGGAGGGCAACCAGAAGAGGTGGCTAAGGTGATCGCATGGCTGCTATCGGATGAAGCGTCTTATGTGACAGGAAGTTTCATTGATGTGGCTGGCGGGCGTTAGCATATTGATATGAAAAGAGTATCTGAAGGGGATGTAGAAGCTTATATCAAAAAGTCCAAAGAATCACAGGCTAAGCAAGAGCTTGTTTATCGCAGTGAATTGGAAATTAGAGCGCGTGCAAGATTAGGAGAGCTCCGTGTGAGCTATGACAACGAAGGCCCTGCTGTTGCATACTTAATTAAAGAATTTGGTAGCGCTAATGCATATATCGAGGGTTTAGTTGGCTGGAATAAAAATGGGAATGGTCTTCTCAAAAGGCTAAAACATCTAGCCCAAGAGCAAAAAAGTACCACAATGTATTTTCATGTGAGGTCAGAAACTAAAAAAGAGCGAGTTGCAATGAAAAGGGCTTCTTCCTGCTCGCATTTGCCTGAAGAGATCGCTGATTATATCGGTTCTCAATTTGATTCTGGCTGGAGCCTGTTTAAATATCGTTCCCTGGGTGATTAAAAGGAGTGGTGAGCCTTTCGCCTTTTAATAACAGCTTTAGGTATCTACAAAACGGTTTGGAATACCATCGGGTTGTATTTACAGTTACTGTCATAAATAATTCATCTGACCGTAGAATATACCCTATCTCACATCATCTTGTTTGTCACATGGGCGCTTTAATGGTTTTCAGGAGTCATGAATTCATCATGCAAAAAGCTCAGAATGAGCGCGTCTCGTAATTGAGAGTCTTCATGGTTGCCCCCTAAATGTCCGCCACTGCCAAATTCATAGTAATTAACCCTTTGGCTTGCTGATTCGAGAGTTCTGGCGAATTGCTGAGAATGTTCAGGGGATACTCGATTATCGTTTTTGTTATTGAGTATCAAAGAAGGAGGGTATGTGACACCTTTTTGAATATTATGAAGGGGGGATATTTCCCTTAGATACTTTCTTTCTTGTGAAATTTTAGGGTCGCCGTATTCGCCTAGCCAGGCCGCTCCTTGATCCATGGTGTGGTAATCAAGCATATTGCTTAATCCGTTTTCACTGATCATGGCCCCGTATAAATGTGGTTTGCGAATCATGGCAGCCGAAACCGTGAGGCCACCATTGCTGGCACCTTGAATTGCGATCTTTTTATGCTGGCTGTACCCTCTGTTAACAAGGTCTTTTGTTACAGAATCCAGATCGTCTAGTGTTTTATATTTATTCTCCTTGGTGGCTTGATTGTGCCAATTCACACCTTGTTCTCCGTCACCTCTGACATGAGCTATAACATAAATACCGCCCTTATCAATCCAGTGCTTGCGTATCAGTTCGCTGTAAAGTGGAGTGCTGAGATTCTCAAAGCCTCCGTATGTGTAAATCCATGCTGGATTTTCTCTATTGAGCTTTAAGTCTTTGTGATGAAAAATCGTGTAATTTACTAATGTGTCGTCTTTTGAGGTGGCTTGTAAGCGCTCAATAACGTAGTTCTCTTCAGCTAGACCCTTCGGAAAAGTTCTGCTCGAAATGGTTTTAAAGGAACGGTCTAATAGGTGGATGTTTCCTGGGTTTATGAAACCTGTTTCTTCAATAATGATCAAGTTATGCTCTTCGCTCACGTCAATCACGCTAATAGTCTGACTTTCATCAAACTCTTTTTTTTCTTTTAACTTCCCGCTGGTGCCAAGAAGTTTAAGTGTGTATCGGCCATTTTCATATTCATTAATTAATATGCTGCTATCTTGCACTAATATGTCTTCATCCTTTAGTAGACTATTTTTGGGTGGACAATATAGGTTAGTGATCTCGAAATTGCGTTTGGGGAGCCCAGATTTTGGAGCAGCACTTAAGCAACCTGCGGGGACTGTATTATCTTTAAATTGAATGGTTTGTTTGGCTCTAAAGATCAGCTGTGTTGCTGTTTGTCCCATCAGTACTAGTGTGTCGGGAATATTTAGCTTTATGTTGGGGTTGCTTGAATTGGCTAGAATAGTGTACTCGCTTATATATCGATCTCGATACTCGATTGCGAGTATTTCATTTTTGTTGTCGATGCTTATTGGGTAAGGCGTTACACTCAAAGAGCTTTCGTTGGCTGCATATACCACTTGAGTATCATCTACTGAGTCACCTCGTTTCCAATGGTAAATATATCGAGGGAAGGTAGATGTTAAGCCAAAATGGAAATTATTATGACTGAAAAATATATTGTCTTTATCCTTCCAGGCAACATCGGCTAGCCCGTTGCTAATGGCAAAGCCATTGTCGTAAACAAAACCACTTTGTGGATTGTATTCATACCACACTACTTCTTCGAGGCCATTCTTGTGCAGCGCTAACATGCAGTTTTTATTGTCAGCCGTGCAGCTAAATCCACGCGGGGCAATTCGGAACTCTTCGAATCCTTGCATCTGGGGAACATACAATTCCCACTGCCAATTATTTTTGCCGTTTAAGTAGTCTTCGATCGGTATATAGAGCAAGCCCCATGGGTTTAGGTGGTAGCTCCCTGGATAAGTGCTATTATAAAGTCGCCCTCCAATAGCAACGCCCGTATTGTAGCTATCAGGGGTATTATGTGAGTATTGCCCGCTTGTGACTGCGCGGAAGACTGCAGTATCTGAAAGGCGCTCAAGTGTTTTCTTACTCGAGCTACTTACCCACTCATTTGAGCTTGGATCAGTAATAGCGGGCAGATATTCAATTTTCTCGCAGCCAATCAAGCCTAAAACGATGGCTATGAAGGCGCTAGCTAGCTGGGCCCTATCTATTTTCATCGCTTATATCCTTATTAGTTTTATCCTTGCAATTAATGGCTGCACTTACTCGATAGAATTTTGATGCAAGGGGTGGCTAATAAGTGAGCAATTGCTTGTATTAAATAGTTAAGGCAAACACTACCTTTTTCCCCCAAAGCCAGTAAACTAGCGCCTTTGGCGAGTTTTATATAAGGCCCTTTGGCAGTAATGAGTGTATCTGAAGTCTGCTTCCAGTTAAAAGGAAGTAATATCACCTCCATAGTATTGGAGCTGAAAAACTATCCCTCCTCTGATTTTCTCAATCAATTGCAGAATAAGGTGTCGCAGGCGCCACAGCTGTTTGCGGATTCAGCTGTGGTTATCAGTCTGGAAAAGTTTAGCCCTGATTCTGCAGTTGATTTCCATGCCTTAATTAGCGACTGCTTTGAGGCGGGGCTTCACCCTATGGCCTTTCGTGCGGTAGCTGATGAGTTACTGGATGCAGTTAAACAAACCGGTCTGCCGGCTTTGCCAGGTGCTGCGCGATCAGCCTCAGTTCAGGCGCCCGAAGAAGATAATAGCGTTCAAGACCAAACCTCTGCCGCCGTCGGTGATGGGGAACAGGTAGAGATGAGCTTGGAGGCTACCGCTGAAGTTAGTGAGCAAGACCTTACTGCGTCGGAACCTGAAGCTGTTAAAACCATCATAGAAACACGGGTAGAGATTCAGGAGAAGCTGGTACACAGGCCGGCAAAAATCATTGAGCGCCCTGTGCGAGGTGGCCAGCAAATCTATGCAGAGGGTTGCGATCTTATCGTTTTGGCGCAGGTGAGTGAGGGCGCCGAGGTTTTAGCCGATGGTAATGTGCACATCTATGCGCCATTACGAGGCCGTGCCCTTGCGGGTGTTAAGGGCGATAGCAACGCCAGGATTTTTTGCCAGCAGTTGGAAGCCGAGTTGGTTTCAATTGCGGGTATTTTCATATTAAGCGATGAGCTCAAAGATAAAGCTTGGAAGCAAACAGCTCATATTCAATTAAAGGACGAGCGATTAGAAATCGCGAAAATTAACGATAAGTAGGTGAACGAGTGGCAAAAATTATCGTAGTGACATCAGGAAAGGGCGGTGTTGGTAAAACCACCACCAGTGCATCCATTGGTACAGGTTTGGCTCAGCGTGGCCACAAAACCGTTATCATTGATTTCGATGTGGGCCTGCGTAATCTAGATTTGATCATGGGGTGCGAGCGTCGGGTAGTATACGACTTTGTAAACGTTATCAATGGCGAGTCTAATTTAAAGCAAACTCTTATCAAAGATAAGCGCGTTGACAATCTTTATATTTTGCCAGCATCACAAACTCGCGATAAAGACGCTTTATCTCAGGAAGGTGTAGAAAAAGTTCTTGATGAGTTGAGTGAAGACTTCGACTTTATCGTCTGCGATTCTCCTGCGGGTATTGAGCGTGGCGCTCAGATGGCCTTGTATTTTGCTGATATGGCGATCGTGGTAACTAACCCAGAGGTATCTTCAGTACGTGATTCGGATCGTATTTTGGGTATATTGCAAAGTAAGTCGCGCAAAGCCGAAAAGGGTGAGGTTGTTGAAGAGAAGCTATTGGTGACTCGTTACAACCCTGAGCGAGTTGAAGAAGGCGAGATGCTTAGCGTTGAGGATGTGAAGGAAATCTTGGCAATTGAATTGCTAGGTGTTATTCCTGAAAGTGAGGCGGTGTTGAAAGCGTCAAACCAAGGCAGCCCTGTTATTCTTGATGACGAATCTAATTCTGGTAAGGCTTATAGTGATGCTGTAGGTCGCCTGTTTGGTGAGGAAATCGAACATCGTTTCTTGGAAATAGAGAAGAAGGGCTTCTTCAAGCGTTTGATGGGGGCTTAAGGATGAGTATTTTTAGTTATTTCAGGTCACAAAAGAAGCCGAGCTCGGCCTCTGTGGCGAAAGAGCGCTTACAAATTATTGTGGCTCATGAGCGTAATAAGCGTGAGCAGCCAGAATACATCGAGAAAATGCAGCAAGAAATTCTTGCGGTGATTCGAAAGTATGTTGAAATCGATGATGAGCAGGTCAAGGTGAATCTTGATAATAATGACGAGTGCTCTATTCTGGAGTTGAACGTAACGCTTCCTGAGTAAGTTACACAGATATAGCCGCACCGGGGTCAGATCCCCAAAACAAAAAAATGGGCCACTAGGCCCATTTTTTTGTTTTGGGGATCTGACCCCTTTGTTGTTCTAGTTAGTACGGCTCAACATATACTCAGCAACCGCCAAGCGAGTTTCTTCATCCAGGTAGTTCTGCGGTGGCATTTCTGGATAGTCGTCGCGTTTCTTTGTTGGGTTTGCAATGTAATCCGCAAGGCCATGAGGGTTCTCCATGTATAAAGCTTGAATAAGCTGTACAGGTGGACCAACAATTCGGCCAGTATAACTATGACAACCAGTGCAAATACCTAAATAGGCGATCTTGCCTTTGTTTTCTGCAGTTATTTCTCTCGGCGGCACTGGCTCGGATAAGCTGTAAGTTACAACGTCGTCGGTGTTATTAAAATCACAATCTTTAAAATCGTTGATACCTACAGTGATGTAGCGGTGGCGGTTGTTGATGCAGCTGTCACTGCTTTTACCAGCTCGAATAATATCGGGATCACCCGTTTTAAGCTCGGTGAGCATCAGTGCCTTTACTTCATCAATGGTGTCGTAACCGTTGCGCATCATTAAGTTATCCAAAATCGCAACTTTATCTGGATAAGGGTCAGAGCCTTCATCGATCGTGGTATTTGGCGCGTTATAGTGATCGGTGATCATTATGCCAGCGGTTTTATGATCGGTAATAATATTATCTTCAATAACCACTTCATCGGCGGCCATTACCAAGATGCCGGTGCCCGGTGGAATGCCAGCAACAGTAGAACCTGGTGCGCCAAAGTTCGGGTGATTATTGTTAACCACAAAGTTATTACGAATGATGACATCGTAAGTGGTTTTGATGGGAAGACCAGGAGTAATAAAAGCTAGGATGCCGCCGGTATTATTATGAACATAATTGTCTTCCACAATGCAGTGGCGACTGTTTTCTATTTCAATGCCCGCTACTGAATCAAACACCTCGTTATGGGCAACATGAACATTATCGCTCATGCCGACGTAAATGGCGGCGTCTTCAATGCCTGAAATAATGTTGTGAGACACGATACCGTTTTTACCCAGTTGCGGGAAAATTCCGTAAACACCGGTATCAACAATTACATTGCCGCGAATCTCAAAATTATTGCCGGCCTGGCCCATAATGCCATTGCCTTTGTATTTTGTGATAAGGAAATTTTCGACAGTGATATTGTTGCCAGAATACAAAATGGCATCGTTCAATTCGCCTCTGCCATTAAGCTCGGCGCGCTGTCCTTCTTGGATAATGCCGACTAAACGAATGCTGTCTTTGTCGATGTAGATGGTTTCTTCATAGCGGCCGGGCATCACCATGATGGTATCGCCTGGTTTGGCGGCAATCACGGCATCTTGAATTTTTTCTCCAGGATTTACCGTTATAGTATTACCACTGCCCGGTAAGACAAAATCTACGTCGGCGTTCAAGTTTTTATCTTGCTCGGCTTGATAACCACCTGCGAAGCTTTTATCCACCTGATTAGCTTGAATAACTGGGGCTTTGTCTTTGGCCAGAAACTGTCCAAGTCCAAAACCTACGGCTAAGGTGATGGCAGCGAGTAAAAGGCTTTTGTTCATTGTTATCTTCTCATTGCTGTCTGTGGGATGCTGTCTTTGCTTTCCTTACTTGCGGCTGGTACATCAGCAAGCACTGGCAGGCCAGAGGGCAGCTGTTTGGGTGTTTTGGGTTTAAAGGTTTCATCGCTCAGCGTTTTCATAAAGCTGACGATTAAATCTAATTCTTCTTCTTTCAGATTGGGCTCCCAAATATGCCAATGGATTTGCATCTCCACGCCATTGGGAACTGCATGGCCGCGGCCTTTGTTATAAAACTCTGTGGCTTCACGTAGGCTTGGAAATACACCGGAGTGCATATAGGGCGCGGTAAATTCGATATTTCTTAAGGTGGGCACTTTAAAGCCACCTTTTAATACGCTGCTGTTAAAGGTTTTCTCAGCGCCAATATCTAATGCCATGCCCTCTGGCTCGGGGGTGCCAATAACGGCGATTTGGTTGTTAGTAAACAATGGCGGTGTGTGGCATTCACTGCAGCGCGCGACAAAAGAGCGAAATACATTCATGCCGGCTATCTCTTCGGAATTTAGTGCTTTGTGGTCGCCGTGGGCATAGCGATCGTAGCGACTGTTTAAGGAAATTAACGATGCTTGAAATGCCGCCAATACCGTTAGTAGTTGCGACTCTTCGATTGCGATGCTGCCGGGAAAAGCCGCCCTAAAAAGTCTTTGGTATTCTTTGTTTTGATTTAGGCGCTCGAGCAGCTCTTCTGGCTTATTGTTCATTTCTTCAGGGGCATAAAGTGGTCCCTTAGCCTGCTCCTCTAAAGTCTTGGCTCGGCCATC
Source organism: uncultured Pseudoteredinibacter sp. (assembly GCF_947502065.1). Classification (GTDB taxonomy): domain Bacteria; phylum Pseudomonadota; class Gammaproteobacteria; order Pseudomonadales; family Cellvibrionaceae; genus Pseudoteredinibacter. The sequence goes on along the minus strand of NZ_CANMYE010000009.1, from coordinate 82,222 downwards.
CCAAAAGAAGCGATCTAAAAAGGCACTGTTCCATAGGCTAGGTGCCGATCGTGGAAGCAGCTTGCCATCAAAGCCTACTGATCGACCATGGCCATCACTAAAGCCTTTATCTGGCTGATGGCAGCTGGCACAAGACTGCACCTGATTAGCAGATAAGATAGGATCAAAGAATAAATAACGGCCTAGATCAATTTGCTGTGGGCTGTAGCCATCCACATGTTTTGGCAAGCTGGTTTGAGTGCCGCCGACACCGCGATTCTGTAGGGAGTCGTAGAACTGATATACCGTTCTAAGCTCACAGCGATTACTCTCTGCTTTTTCAAATCCGGCAGGGCAATGGCTGCTGAGACTAATTCCGGCGGCTAATATAAGGCTGTTAATCATTCTCTGTTCTGGCCTTTGTCTTCTTTCTTAAACTTTCTTTCAGCTTTCTTTTTACCTTAGAGCTTTGCAATAAACCGGCTTAGTAATTTGACGTCCTGTGGCCCTTTTAAGGTATTGGCCATCATTTGCATTTGTTTTGCGTAGCGGCTGCTTGCACCCCGCTTGCCCGTTCTGAAGTGTTCTAGTTGCCTTGCTATGTAGGCTTCATTCATACCAGCAAGCCGAGGAGAGTTTAGGGCTTTGTTGCCCTCGGCTTTGACACCGTGGCAGCCACCGCAGCTGGCTTGGTACAAACGATAAGCGGCATCAGAACTGCGTGGGGGTATTTGAATCTCTTTGGCGGGTAGCGTGCTGATGTAGCTGGCCAATAACTGCCTTTGTTGTTCATTTTGCAAACTTGCCGACATGGCGGCCATTTGTTGGGCGAAATGATCTTCTTGACCGCGTTTTCCGGCGGCAAACTCCGCCATGGCTCGCTCTAGATACGAGGGCAATTGTCCGGCTAAGGTGGGTGCGCCAAGTGCGGCTTGCCCTTCACCTTGCTGGCCATGGCAGCTGGCGCAGCTCTGAAATAGCCGTTTGGCTTTTTGCTTTGGCTCTGTTTCGGCAAATGAGGTGCTGCTAATAGGCATTAACAGTGCTGTGCTAAGTAAGGCTGTGTGTTTAAAGCTTAGGCAATAGCCCGCTTTAAAGAGGCGCTTTATCATGACAAATCACTCGCTGATATTATTGTCAGCGTAGATTGCCGCTATTAAAGGCCGAAATCTCAGTGATTTTAAAATTCGGCAGCGAAAGATCGCTTAGTTGAGCTGACTTTTGCGATAAGCGGTGGGGGTCATGCCTTGGCTATCCTTAAAGGCTTTATTAAATGAGCTCAATGAGCGAAAGCCAGCATCAAGTGCGATATTCAAGACAGCAGTGTCTTGCTCGGTCTTTGACGCGAGTCTTTCGCATGCTTCTTGCACACGGTAGCGATTTAGAAAGTCATTAAAGTTTCGGTAGCCTAGACCTGCATTAATGATACGCCGCAAGCGATACTCTTGGATTTCTATTTTGTCGGCCAGCTGACCAATCGTGAGCCCCATCTCGCGATAAATCTTTTCACCTTCCATGAGCAGGCTTATGGCCTCAAGAACTCCATCTGGAACCTCTTCTTGTTCATGTTGGCGCTCGATCTTGGTGGCCTTAGTTTCTGCTTCTGTTTCTATGTTGGCTTGAGGCAGCGGGGGCGCTTGTTGATAAAAAACATCCTGCTTAAATTCCAGCAATACACAGTTACACAGAAATAACATGACCCCTGCAGGGGCATATTGCCAAATAGCCAGCCATTCGACGCTTGGGAACAACAGTTGCTGCGCGGCGATCAAGGCGAAGATATAAAAGCCAATAAAGGCCGAAAACCAAATGCGTAGGTTCCGACGTTGCTCTAAAAGATCATCTTGCCAGTGGGCCAAAATGACTTTGAGCGCCCAGCCGAGGAGCACAAATTCAATAAACTGAGGTAGCTGAAACCACAGTAGCTGGCCTATTTGAGACTCACCTAGATCAGCGAAGGTTGCCGCCGTGGGTAAGACAACGGTAATGATAAAGGGAATCAGCTGCCATGGTCGCAGCCGGAAATGATCGTCAAATAAGCTATAGCTAAATAACCAAAATAGTCCGGGCACCATGGTTTGCGCGGGGTATAAAATGGCTCTAGCCCAATCGGCGCTAACCCAAGGGATAATCAAATAGGCGGCATCGGCTAGCAATAAGGCAATAAACAGTTTTTCGCTTAAGGCATGCCCTGTTGGGCGGCGCAGCAGCAGTACTGTGCATAGCAGCAGCTGGGACAGGGAAAAGCTGATAAAAATATCAATCAGATTACTCACGGATTATCTTACTTCCTTACCCATTATAAAAGCATCACTTAGGGCGTGCTGGGGCTTTTATTATTTTATGTTTGCTTGAGTCTAACGCTTGCTGACTTCAGCTGCCAGAGTTCTTCATTATTATGATATTCCTTGAATTGGGCTTCTGGATTTCGAAAACACTCACTCAAACGTGCTTGGCCTGCATTACGGAGGCTTGGGCTGCATAAAAATCAATGACGATTTTTAAAAACACTAAGCATCTATTGCCAGATTCTGGCAGATTTCACGCTCATAGCTATAACAGCAAATGAAATAACAATAATAAATAACAACGACGGAGAGCGTTATGTCGCGATACCCAGCCTACAGGCCGGCCATTCTCAGTTTGGCCATCAGTCAAATTCTTATCGGCAATGCCAATGCCCAAAGCAATGCACCCAAGTTCGCCCTAGAAGAAGTTGTGGTTACCGCTCAAAAGCGTGAGCAGAATGTTATGGATGTGCCGATTGCCATCGATAACTATTCTTCAAAGGATATCGAAAATACTGGCGCGCTCTTACTTGAGGATATCGCCGATTATATTCCGGGCTTTGAGGCCGGCGGCGCTCTTACTCAAAGTACCTTAACCATTCGTGGTGTCGCTAGCTCAAATATCAGCTCTGGTGGCGACGCCTCGGTGGCCACTTTTTACGATGGTGTATACCTGCCGCGCTCAGCTACCACTATCGCCTTCTCGGATATGGCTCGCATCGAAGTGCTTAAAGGCCCCCAGGGTACTTTGGCCGGGCGCAATGCCGCCGCAGGTTCAGTCAATATTGTTCCTAATCGCCCCCAGTTAGGTGAGCAAGAAGGCTTTGTAAAATTAAAAGCAGGTAATTACGATTTTCAGCGCTGGGAGGCGATGATTAATCAGCCTTTGTCTGAAAATGTTGCTGTGCGTGCCAATCTAATGCTTAACCAGCGTGATGGCTATATCGACAATGTGGTGTCAGGCGGTGCTGATATTGATGCCAAGGATATGCTTACTGGTCGTTTGGCTCTGCTTTGGGAGCTTAGCTCAGATACCCGCTTGCAGCTTAGTGCAGATTTCGATGATTCCGATAACGGCCCGGCCCCGTCGGTGGGCTATAGCGCTTTCTCTCACAACCGACAACCCACGAGTGCCGTAGTGGCGAACGACGTCATAAATGGCCAAGAAACACGCGATATGTATTCTTTGGGCTATCGCTTAGAACACGATATTAATGAGGAGTGGTCACTAGCTTGGTGGGCGAATTATCGAGATCTAGATACCACCAACCGTCAGGATGAAGATGGCGGCAGTCATATCGATCGATATTTAGATACCGACAATATTGAAACCAGCGAACTATTCTATACCGAGTTGCAATTGAATTTTTCCAATGAGCGATTCAAATACGTAGGCGGCTTTACCTATTCGAGTGAAGATAAAAGCCAGACCACACAAATTAATACCACTGCCGATACGGCTGCAAACTTGGCCACCCAGGTATCCAATGGCTTGCTAGCGGCTGCAGGCGCAGGCTTTAGTATCGACAGTATTTGGGATCCAACTGGCTGGGCCATGCTGACAGGGGCGCTCGATCAATTGGCCGGTGGTGCTTTGGGAACTCCTTTGGATCAATCAACCGCCTCTTATAATGGCGTGCTGGGCTTTTTATATGCCAGCCCCTTTGCGCCGCAAATTCAGCCCTTTAGCCCAATCCTAGCGGCCGGCTTTATTGCGCCAAGCTACAGTGGGCAGTTGTTCACCGAAGAAGTACGAAATACTGGTGAGTTTGTTAATTGGGGCGTTTATAGTGATATCGATATTAGCGTAACAGACGACTTTAATCTGATTTTCGGTTTGCGCTACAGCAAAGATGAAAAAGATTTTACTTGGTTCAATGCGACGGCGCCTTTAGCTACACAGCTCAATCAAGAGCGTGCGGCGCTGGCAGCTGCCGGCTTGCAAGTAGCGGCTTTAATTCCACAAGCTACCAATTTGCTTAGCCCTTTGAGCCAACAAGGGGTTGGTCTGGTAACTGATCGTTTAGTGAGCGCTAAAGATAGTTGGAGCAAAACAACAGGCCGCGCCATTGCTCAGTATCGCCTCAATGATAAGGCGATGGTGTTTGCCTCTTACTCAACCGGCTATACCTCCGGTGGCTTTGACAGCTTTGTGGTGAATACAGCGCAGCAACCTTTGTCACCGGAAGAGGTGAGTAATATCGAACTCGGTATCAAGGCTGATTGGCTTAATGACCGATTGCGTACACGCTTAAACTTCTTTGATATGAGCTTCGAAAACCGCCAGCGCTCGGTATTCTCAGCTGATCCCAATATTCCAGGCTTTTCCGCGCCAATCATTATTGCGGGTGATGAAGATATCGAAGGCTGGGAACTGGTGATGCAGTGGCTGCCAACGGACAATATTCAGCTTGGTCTGGTAAGCACCTCCCGCGAAACCAGCAGCCGCTATGGTGAGTATATTGATGCCAATGGTAATCAGCGTGGTGGTGATCAAGAATCAGCTGACACTTTAGATGAATATACCTTTACCTTCGATTGGGCCTTCGATGCCGCACAGGGGCAGGTGAATTTACATGTGGATTATGTCTTTAAAGAGCAGCAGTTTGATGAGAATGATGCGGGCTATTTACCTGAGTATGAGCAAATTGAAAACTTTGGTGATGATCGTAAATTCCTCAATGCACGTATCGCTTGGCGCAGTCAGGATGAGCGCTATGGCCTAGCCTTGTGGGGACAGAATCTACTCGACAACCGCTATACCAGTATTCCAGGCGGCTTAGCGGCATCAGATTTGGCTTCTCCAACGGTCTCGCTAACAGAGCCGAGAACTTACGGTATCGATTTTGAGTATCGCTTCTAGCCCGACTGACTAATCCCAACAGCTAGGCGAGGTCGATAAAGGCTTCCCTAGCTACCCTTTTCATCCTCTATCTCCTTGAGTAAAGGGGCAGACGCCCCTCTTTTTCGGGTTTTCTTCTGTCTGATCGTTAATTATAGTGGTACGCGGGGTTTGAGCCCGGCTTATACCCCAGAAACTATCCTAATCATAAGAAAGGTTTTCTCATGTCAGAGACCCCAGAAACTCTTGCCGCAGAGGCGGTTGAAGCAGCACAGGCGGCTTCAGCGGATGCTGGCACCTCCTTGCAGACCATTGTAGACGCTATTAACAGTGTGGTTTGGAGCCCAGCGCTTATCTATACCTGCTTAGCGGCAGGACTGTTTTTCAGCATCATGACTCGCTTTGTTCAGCTGCGATTGTTTAAAGAAATGATCCGCCTGCTGTTTTCAGGAGGGGCTTCGGACAAGGGCGTATCCTCATTTCAGGCTCTGGCTGTTTCACTGTCCGGTCGTGTTGGTACCGGTAATATCGCTGGCGTGGCGGCAGCTATCGGTTTTGGTGGCCCCGGTGCCGTTTTCTGGATGTGGGTAGTGGCCTTTTTAGGGGCTTCTACTGCTTATGTGGAATCAACTCTGGCACAAATTTATAAAGAAGAGCATGAAGGCCAGTATCGTGGCGGCCCGGCTTTTTATATTGAAAAAGCGACTGGTCAGAAATGGTACGGTATTTTGTTTGCTATCGCGACGATTCTGGCTTGTGGCATTTTGCTCCCTACGGTGCAGTCCAACGCGATTGGTAATGCAGTAGATTTGGCTTTTGGTAGTGGCACTATGCTGGATACAGCATTGGGCACCATCAGTTCAACAAAGGTTATTACAGGCGCTGTAGTCGTAATGATCCTAGGCTTCATTATTTTCGGTGGCTTAAAGCGTATTGCTAAGTTTGCTGAATTTGTGGTGCCGTTTATGGCGCTGTCTTACATCATCATTGCTTGTGTGGTTTTGGTGCTAAACATCGACCAGGTTCCTGCGGTATTTGCTTTGATTATTGGCGATGCATTCACCCCAATGGCGGGCATCGGTGCGGCAATCGGTTGGGGCGTTAAACGTGGTGTTTATTCCAACGAAGCCGGCCAAGGTACAGGCCCACATGCGGCGGCGGCTGCTGAAGTGCAGCACCCAGCTCAACAAGGTTTGGTGCAGGCATTCTCGGTATATATTGATACTTTGTTTGTATGCTCTGCGACGGCATTTATGATTTTGATCAGCGGCGCCTACAATGTTCATGGTGAGGGAGGTTTCTTGGTTCAGAACCTTGCGGCCACAGTTGATGCCAACAGCCCTGCATTTACTCAGCATGCGATTGAGTCGGTATTCCCTGGAGTAGGTGAGCCGTTTGTGGCGGTTGCGCTATTCTTCTTCGCCTTTACCACCATCCTTGCTTACTACTATATCGCCGAAACCAATGTTTCTTATGTGCTTCGTAGCATTAAGATTCCAGGTGCTTTCTTTATCTTGAAAGTGATTATGATGTTTGCCGTATTCTACGGCAGCGTGAAAGCCGCGACTCTGGCCTGGGGCCTTGGTGATATTGGTGTGGGCTTGATGGCCTGGCTGAATATCGTAGGCATCTTGATTATCTTCTTTATTGCTAAGCCGGCGATTAAGGCCTTGCGTGACTATGAAGCGCAGCGTAAAGAAGGTGTCAGTGAATACCGCTTTGATCCTAAGGCTTTAGACATTAAACATGCTGAGCTTTGGGAAAAGAAAAACTCTGAGTCTTAAGCTCAACAAAGACTAGAAAACGGCCACTTCATGTGGCCGTTTTTGTTTGAATAATTCGAATGCAAAGTGTTTTCCTGAAACGATAAACTAACATTCTAATCTGGCAATAAAGGCTAGGGAGGCGATATGACCAATGAAGAATTTAATACTTTTTGTGCTTCTCAACAGGCCGCAGAGCATGTTGTACAGTGGGGTGGAGCGGATGTTTGGAAAGTGGGCGGTAAAGTGTTCGCTATCGGTGGCTGGACAAAAGTAACAGGCCAAGAAGATAAAGAGGTAGGCTTTACCTTCAAAACCTCAGAAAACAACTATCTTTTTTTAGAAAATAAAGAGGGTTATCGGCCTGCTCCGTACCTCGCCTCGAGAGGCATGAAATGGATTCAAAAAATTGGGGTAGATAGCTCTGAAGATGAAGCATTGCGCTACTACATTTTAGAATCTTATAAGATGATCGCCGCAGCCTTGAGTAAAAAGAAGCAGCGAGAGCTGGGTGTCATCAAGTAGTTGAATCAATATGACAAATATAGAGGCACAAAGCCTGTGGATGAACAAGCACTAGCAACTAGCCAAAGCAAAAAAGACCCTAAGAAATTTATTACCCCTTTTGCTTTTAGTGTATCTCCCGTTCTTTACGGAGTGGCTCTAGCATCGCCACTAAAAAGAGCGCTGGCTATACTGATTGACCTTTTTGTTATTGTGCTATTGGCTGAGTTAAGTAGCACATTACTAGCTGTTTTGATTGCTATCGTTTTTTGGCAGATTAGCCGCCAGTTTGCATTGGCCGATGAAAAACCGGTGTTAAAAGTCTGCTTACGTGTATTTGCGAGTCTTATATTGTTCGGGCTTTTGGCATTCTACTATGCCCAAAGTGGCTTGCTGGAAGAAGAACAAAGCTTAAACTGGAGTGTAGGAGATGAAAACTCTCCCATCGAGGATGCATCCTTGGCCCAAGGTGCCGCCTATGCCATTACTGCTTTTCAGCACAATCGTTTAATAACAGAGAAAAAAGAAAGTCTGATCGAGCAGTCCTGTGAGCCTGCCGCTGCATGTTGGCAGGACACTTTTAATGGCATGGCACAGCAGTTAATCGACATAAAGGCTCCCAAGGATATTGCAGAAGATATCATGGCGGCGGCTTTTGAAGAGTCTGATTTATCGGCAGAGACCATTGCCGAAATTCGTTCTAAGTTTCCTAAAGCTTATCTGCAACTAACGGAAACTGTGCCGAGCGAAATCCAAGAGATGGTGAAAATTACTGAAGGTGACTCAGCGGCTTCGGAAGGCAGCACTGAAAAAGAGGAGTTAGGTAGCGCGGCTCAAAGGGCTACTGAAACTGCGGAAGAAGAACATGATGGACAGCATGAAGACACTGAAAAGAGCCAAGCTGAGCCTCAAAATAAATACAGTATTATTGCCTATATTAATGCCCTCTTGGCTGATCTGGGCCTAGGCTTTGGTTGGGCCGCTTTCTACTTTACTGTTATGAGTGCCTGGTTTACCGGTCAGACCGTGGGTAAATACTTAATGGGTATTAAAGTGATCAAGCTTAATGGTGAAAAGATGAGCTTATGGGAAAGCTTTGGTCGTTACGGTGGTTATGGTGCCGGCTTGGCCACCGGCTTAATGGGCTTTATACAAATTTATTGGGATCCGAATCGTCAGGCTATTCAAGATAAGATTTCGGAAACTCTCGTGATAGACTTGAGAAAAGCCCGTTACAACTTTCTAAATTAGCTGATCACTTAGTTACTTACATGTTGCCGGCTTGATCATAAAGTATGTCTGTGGATCCAGATTTTTGATCGCCTAGCCCAACTGTTTGTTGCACCAAGAATCTGGGGCGCCCCTTCAGTTCGTCATATATTTTGGCGATATAACTACTAATGGCGTGTAGCCCAACCATAATCATACTTGTTGTTAATAATTGGAGGATAATGACAGTGGTGAATCCTTCATGTGCATCGCCGCTCGCCCAAGTGTATAAAGAGTGGAAAGTTAAGATGAAAGCTACCAGCAGCATGAGATAGCTAATTGCTCCAATGAGTTTAAGTGGTGCGTAGCTAAAGGCTAGAAGGCTATTTTTTGCGTAGTTAAATAACTGAAAGATGGACCAAGAGCTTTCTCCCTCAATACGTTCAAGAGGTTTGAATTCAAGCTTTTTTTCAGGATATCCCATCCATGCTATAAGCCCCCGGAAAAATCTCTCTTGTTCCGGCATTGAAAGATACCTGGCAATGATCTCTCTATCTAATAATTTGAAGTCGCTGGCTTTCTGGATATTAAATCCACATATTTTTGTGAATAAATGATAATAAGCGCCTGCAAATATGCGCATTATATAGCTTTCGGACTGACGTTCACTTTTAACGGCTGAGACAATTTTGTAGTCTTCATTTTCCCAAGCAGATATCATATTTGGGACGAGGTCAATTGGGTGCTGAAGATCAGCGTCGATTACGATGGCGGCATCACCCCGGCTTTGCATTAGACCAGCCTCCATTGCTGCTTCTTTGCCGAAGTTTCGCGCGAAATTTATTCCGATAATATTCGGATGCTTCTCTGACAGGAGTGTGATCTCCTTCCAGCTTTCATCGGATGACCCATCATTTACAAAAATTATACTGTAGTTAATATTAGGGTTTTCAGCGCTCATAACAGAAGATAACTCATTCTCAAAGAGGTGAATATTTTCTGCTTCATTATATACTGGTACTATGAAGTCTACAGTGTAGAGGCCTTCCCTTATTGGCATGTTTCTGTCTCCGTCTCTATTTGTGTTAACGCATCGTCAGCATAAGCAAAAACTACCTGCTCCTTAGGGCAATCGCAAAGTGCGTAGCAGGCCTTGGGTCCAGGGTTTGATTGTAAAACTTTTTCTCTAATGTCATACAGGCCAGCATGATGCCACTTTGCACCGGTAGGCTTTAGAATACTAAATGATTCTTCCTCATATAAAATTGCTTCACCTTCGACCTTAGTACGCTTGAAAATATCTCTATGAAAATTTGCTTTTGCTAATGGTGACTGGGGGTTATAGGTAGTTACATTTTTATATGTACTAAAAGAAAAAGTTGAAGCTAGTAGTATGTTGGTAAACAAGCGTAGATTTTTAGAGTTGCAAAGAATACAAGCCCAAAGTGTAGGTAATAACAGTAATACAAAAACAGCTACGAAAGTGTAGTTATAGTTAACTCTTGCTGTTGGCATAACGGGGTAGGCAGGAACTAAAACTCCAACTACAAGACTCGCGCCGACCATAAATATACTTAAGGTTCTTATCTTTTCTGCTCTAAATGCCGTTACTAAGCTGGCAAAGATTAAAATGACATAAAAGTACATCAAACCTTTAAAGTGATTAAAGTTGATAATGCGTGTAAAAAAATCAATTACATCTGTGAAACCTTGATGGTCTATTTTTGAACCATAGCCGCTTATAAGTCTGTCCCAGCCTAGTGCATAGCCGCGATAAGGAATGTAGATAAGCACAATAATTATAAATGGAGCTAAATAATAAAAAACGCTCCAGCTTTGTCTTTTTACTGCAATATAAGCTAGATAGGCCGTAAAGAATCCAAATAAAGGTACATACACTTCCTTGTTTAAACAGGCAACGAAATAAAGCGTGGCTGAGAAAATAAGCCTCCAATATCCGCCATTCTCGATGAAAGATTTAAGAAGAATCACACTTAAACAAGAGTATAACAAACCCTCGACATAATGCCTGGTACATAGTATTTGTATTACTGTATAGCTGGCTGGAGTGGTTAGAAAAAATAGGCAAAAGCTTGCCGCGAGCCAAGTTGGCATCCAGCGGCTCAAGGCTCCGTATATGGCTAGGCCACAGACAGAAACGGATATTATTTGGTGTATGTGTGCTGTGGTTGGATCAAGCCCGCCTATTTTAAAGTCTATCCAATAATTGAGTAGAAGCCAGGGTGTGAAATTGGCTGGGATCATGCCTAATTCTTCGGCCGGTGTTGTGAATACTCTTAGACCGTCGAGTGCTACCTTCTTTACATGTTGGGAGTCGTCGAACATCCACCATGTATCAATAAGAAAGCTGTAGTAGTAGCCAAGGAACCCAATAATGATAATTCCCGGTATGGCTGTGCTAAGTAAGCGGATAATTTTTTCTCTAGCGGTAAACATAGTATTTCAGCAGTAAATAGTTACCTGGGATCACTAAACATTCAAATGCAAGCTTAATAATAATGCTATGGATATCTAGAGTGGTGGAAAAGTACTCAATTCCAAAAAGTACAATACTATATGCGATTAGCCATACCAGTGCATATTTTGCCCAGGTTCTCACCGTGTGTTTCTTTGTGTTTTTGAAACTTACTTTTTTGTGGATAAAGTAACCAGCCAGGGCGCCAGTAACTCTGGATACTAATAACGCGCTTGGGTTGTCTAGAAAAATGGAAGAAATTAAAAAAGCTATATTATCTAGAACCCAAATCAGCCCTATAGATAGGCCGTAACGTAATTGTGTTGGGGTTAATAAGGGAAGGCTTGCCAAGAGAAATTCCTTTTAGCTTGATCGCCGGACAAATGTTAGTGGGTTAATGTTACATAAAAATGATAATTATGAATATGATCTAGTACTCCTTATAGTTTGTTTTTTTCGTGTGTGGTTTATTATCAATGATGAGTGGCAAGGCTAAAGTATAGGGTTGAATTTTTATCCATTTGAACATATTGCCCACCGCTTGGCAGCAGGCCCCGGGCTTATCAATATTGTTTTTCGATCTGGTTGAGAAGCCTTAATTGGCGAGCGTTAGCCAGCTGAGGGTTATCGATCATATTGTATTTCTTGGGGGCTTCTAAGAAGGTAATTAGCATGGCCGCTTCACTTAGGCTGAGCTTTTGATAGGGCTTTGAGTAATAAGTGGCGGCGGCACTTGCCAGGCCCCATGCTCCATTGCCAAAATAAACGCGATTTAGGTACATTTCCAGTATATCTCCCTTACTGAAATTGGCTTCAATAATGCGGGCGAGCTTCGCTTCTTTGAATTTTCGCTTTAATGATCGTTTTTCATTTAAAAAAGATTTGGCCAGTTGTTGAGTAATAGTAGAACCACCTGCAACAAATTGACTCTTGCCACGGAATCTAGCGCCAATATTACTTAGAGTAGCCCGAGCCACCGCTTTTAGGCTAATGCCTTGATGATCATAAAATCCCTGATCCTCGTGCTGCAATAATGCCCGAGTTAATGTGGTGGGAACCTGTTCGATATCTATCGAAGGGCGTGTACTAAGGTTTTTCTGATAACTCTGTTGGATGTTCTGTAGAGCCAATTGCTCTAGGTATTCGTCTTGGCTTTGTAGGTTGAAGTGAATGACCAACGCAAGGCTAACGATAAAGCTTAGGGTGGGAATAGCAATAAGTTTACGTTTGAGTGTTGCTGGCTTGATAAGCATATGAAGTCTCCGTTTGAGCGTTTTTTGACTTAGCCAGGCTTGTGTTGCAAAGCCTGTTGTTTGGCTTTGTACTCGCTCAGCGCTGCTGATTAACAGCTTGCTGTAGGTGATGGGGTTGCTTTTGGCTACCGTTAGCTGGTCGCACTGCAACTCTCTAATAAGTTCTCCGTGACGGCAAAAGGCCCAGAGTAATGGATTTATCCAAAATAAATGCTGAACTAACTTTTCAGCGAGAGACCACTGATGGTGATGGCACCGTAAGTGATTGAGTTCATGCTCTAGAATCAATCGATATTCTTCGCTGTCTTTTTGCAGTTGTGCTGGAAGAAAAACTTCGGCATTGCTTAGCCTAGAGGAGAACGGCTGTGTTAAGTTGTAACAGTGGTAAATTCTAATTTTACCTGTATGAGTAGAATCTCGTTGAGATTTCCTGAGCTGACTTAAGCTGTATAAAGTTACAAGTAGCTTGGCGATAAACAATACTAAACCTACAGCGCCAGCTAAAACTATTAGGCAGCTTAGTATGTGTATTGTGTCGGATAGCCCTAAGCTTAACCTCGCGTAGCCCCCATCAAAATTTGATTCCCCTTTGTGTTCTATTCCACCTTTAATTTCCTTAGGTGAGCCTCCAAATGAAGCATGCGTACTAAAATCCCCAGATTCAACTACTTCAGGCTTGGTTTTGATTGCATTATTTGCAAACGCGGCAATAAGCAGGGGTGGCAGAATCATCAAAAGTAGAATGCTCTTTTGAATCTTTATGTTCCAATCTAATGGAATTCGACTTGGATTGATGAATAATACTGAGCACAGCAACGGTGCTATGAATAACTGGGCAAAAAACAGATATAAAAACAGTTGCTGTAAATAGTTGCTTATATCAAACATCATCGCGGGCCTTGAAAATGTATTGTCACGTTGACACTTTATTTTTGCGCTTCTTTTTCTTTGATCATCGCCTTTAGCTCGTCTAGCTCTTCGGCACTGAATTCATTTTCCTGTAAAAAGTACTCCGCAAAGGAGAGCTTATTGCCCGAAAACAATCGGGTGATGATGGTGCTTAAGCGCCCTTTGGTGACTTGTTCGGGTAATATCTCTGCAAAATAAGCATGCTGCTTGCCTTGTTTTTGGTGGCCGACCAGTGACTTGGCTTCCATTTTTTGTAGGGTTTTTAAGACGGTGGTATAACCAGGTACATCCGATTCAGGCCAAAGCTCGATAATGGTATTGACCGTTGCCGCCTCACCGTTTTGCCAGATGCATTGCAATATTCTCAGCTCTAGCTCAGTTACTTTTATTTCGTCGTTCATACTCAATGATCTCTAGGCTAATTCAGCTATTGCTCTCACATTTTCTTATCGCTACGGTAAAGATATCAATCTACGATGCTTGTCGTACTTAGCGTAGCTTAATACGACACTTGTCGTATATCAATAATTTATTACGATTTTTGTCGTATTTTCTCTCGTCTCTTGAAATATAAGGCCTCGCCCTCAGTAATAGCTGTAAATCAGCCTGTTTGTGTACTTGCTCTATGTTGCTACTAAGAATTGTTTTACTGATCTTTGCTTTGGCTCTGGCTGCCTATGGTGGCTATGCAATGCTCGCTGCTGAGCTAATTTTGCCTACGCTTAGCGGAGTGGAAAATGGACGTTTTGTGCAGCTGGGTGGGCTAACAGCTTTGTTTGGTGGCGCTACGGTATTGGGCTTGGCGGTTATGTTAGCCTGCTCGATGTTTGGGGCCTTAAGCCGCCACCCTGTTCGCGAAATGCAGTGGCAAGATGCTTCCGGAATTGCTCTGAGGATTGCATTCGCGGCTTTTACAGTTGCCTTAATTAGCGCAGTTATGGGTTGGGATAGTATCTATAGTGGATTTTTGGCTGTGAGCGAACCGGTGGATGTGCATTTGCACCCCAGTGCTATTGAGTAGGATGATTTAAGTCGCGCCATGTCATGGGAGCGAGGGAAGTTAGAGAGGGTGTAAATAACGCTAGGAAAAGCTAATGGAAATAGCCTGGCACCGCTTCCGGCGCCAGGCTTTAGTGACTTAATTAGGCGTCAATTAAGCCGTATTCGTCACGAAGGATATCGATGATTTCTGCTTTTGGATTAGCAGAAAGCTCGATTTTTTCGCCAGTGATCTTTTCTGCAATACCACGATAGGTTTCAGAAACCTGCATTAAAATAGCTTCAGGCAATGCATTATCACGGGCAAGTGCATTACGCTCATCCATACGCTCTTTATTTAAAAGAATGTCTGGATCAGGGAAGTGCTTCAGTAATAACTGACGGAATTCTTCTTTTGAATTCTCCACAACTTTACCGTCGCGATAGGATGGGCCGTCCCAGATGCGTGAAGAATCTGGAGTACCTACTTCGTCCATATAGATCAGTTTTTCCTGACCATCTTTAGCGGTCACATAACCAAACTCAAACTTGGTATCAACAAAGATTTGATCCAGCTTTTCAAGCTCAGCCGAGATAACATCAAAACCTTCACGCAATAACTTCTCGTACAAGTCGATATCGTCTTTGCTCTTAAAGTTAAATGCTTCTACGTTATTGTCGATGTCCTGGCGAGTAATGTTTACATCGTCTTGCTCAGGTACGCCAGGAATACCTGTAAGGATACCTTTGGTAGAAGGGGTAATTAGTAGCTCAGGAAGCTTACTGTCTTTCTGTAATTCATCGGCTATCTGAATACCGCAGAATTCGCGCTCGCCCTTGGCGTAGCTGCGCCACATTGAGCCGGTAATATACTGACGGCAAATCGCTTCGATCATGACCGGCTTAGCTTTTTGTACGATCCACACAAATGGGTGTGGAATATCTAGGATGTGGCTATCCGCCAAACCTTGCTCTTTAAACAGCTTAAACCAATGATTAGAAATGGCGTTTAAGGCCGCACCTTTGCCAGGTACGCCATTCATTCCACCTTCGCCATGCCATACACATTCGAAAGCCGAAATACGGTCACTGATTACCATAATGGCCAGTGGGGAATCGGGTGCTACATCGTAGCCCTTTTCTTCGATAAGGCGACGGCTGTCGGCCTCGGTTAGCCAGTATACAGAGCGAACTTTACCGCTGTGTACAGGGGCATCGGTACGGATAGGTAGGTCGTTATTTACGGCCAATACTTTATCGGCAAGACTCATGGGGTTGTCCTGTGCATTGCTTAGCTGTTCAAAGGTTACTTTTTGCTGCTTGCGTCAGTTGGCAAGCGATCTAGAAGCGCCAAAGGCATTGGGCGGGTTTTCTAGAAAGGGGATTCTACCAGAACTCGCCGAAGTTGCCAGATTTTCAGGACTGTTCGGCGTTTATCGCTAGTAGCTATGGGGTGTGAAGAGCTAATGGCTTAAGAGATGAGGGTACGGCCAAGCTAGGCTTGGCCGAAGTGGGGCGTAATGCCCCTAGGGGAAATCAGGCCTTTTGCAGCATAGCGAACATTTCGTCTTTCAGGTGCAAACGCTTAAGCTTAAGCTCTTCCATATGTGCGTCAGTGGTTGGGGAGTCGTTTTGCTCTAGACCACGCACATTGTGATCCAGCTCGTGATACTCCTTAAACAGTTTGGCAAAGTGGCGGTCATTCATTTTTAGATCGTGAATTTGATCGCGGTATTCTGGTAGTTCGTGAACTAAATCGTGCTTCTCAATATTCATGATATTTCCTCAGCTAGTTTGAAAGAAGAACCTTTTGTTTGGCTTTATTATCGGCCTGCTAGCTATTGAGGTGTTGATGTGGGTCAACAATGTATGCGGATAAAAACACGGATTATTGGAGGCCGATTAATGGCGCTCGAGAAACCAAAAGAAGCCTTTAGGCCTCCTATAAATCTCATCTATTTGAGTGGAGTTTGTTCTTTGGTGGAAATAGGTTGGGCTTAGTTTTTGTTTTGTATATCCAAACGAAGCCGAGTCCTGAGCGGGGCAGTAGAGAGTTTCTTAGCACAATTCATTTCATTGCTGAAACCACCTAAGTATGAGTCTAGCTTGGGGTAGTGGTTTGGAGCGACTAGGCTCCTGACCAAAACTCTTGGAGAGGATTGGGGCTTGGCCGAAGGCTGAGCGCATGGATGCGCGAATCCATGGAACGGGTGGCTGCATGACTATTTTGCATGGAGCAAAATAGGGCTTGCCCGTAGGGTGAGTAACTGGATGTTACGAATCCATGCAGCGTCGGAGCGGAAAAGCACTGCCCCAAGCTAAACTCTGGCCAGAGAGCAATTGATACAAAAAGCCCGAGATCACGATCAGTATTTACTATTGTGAATTTGTTAGTAATAGAAAAGCCGCTAAAAAGCGGCTTTTAGTTTGCTTCAGGAACAAAGGCTGCTTATGCCTGGGCTTGCTCTAGCGAAGTAATTTTGAAATTAGTGAAGCCATAGATTGTGGTTATCACCGGGCTTAACAAATTGAAGAAGCAAAAGGGTAGATAGGCAAATGTGGCAACGCCTAAGGTGCCTGCCATAAATACACCACAAGTGTTCCATGGAATCAAAGGCGAAGTGATAGTGGCACTGTCCTCGATCGCTCGAGACAGATTCTGCGGCGCCAAGCCGCGTTTTTCAAACTCAAGTTGGTACATGCGGCCAGGAATCACAACGGCAATATATTGATCTGAAGAAACAAGGTTCACACCAATACCTGTGCAGACGGTAGTGAAAATAAGGCTGCCTGTATTTGAGGCTAGATTAATCAGGCTGTTTACCAAGCGCGCTAGAATGCCGGTCTTTTCCATAATGGCGGAGAAGATCATCGCACAGATAATCAACCAAACGGTATTTAGCATGGAGCTCATACCGCCACGGCTAAGCAGGTCGTCGATATTGCTATCGCCAGTCGTGGATTTATAGCCGTCAAATAATACCGTCCAGCTGCCTTTAAGCATCTGCAGAGCATCACCTAAGTTCTCGCTGGCGCCCATCGCAATGACGCTATCAGCTTGAAAGATTACCGCAAACACCAAGCCCAGCATGATTCCGGCCCAGATGCTTGGTAGCACCGGAAACTGCTTGTATGCTAGTACAAAAACAACGGCCAATGGTAGCAGCAAATACAAGCCTATTGTGAACTGACCTTCCAGGGCCTGCATAGTGTTGTTTAAAGTGTCCAGCTCGCCGCCGCTAGTGTGTTGACTGCCAACCCAGGTAAATAGAATAAGCGCAATAATAAAGCTTGGCGTAGTGGTCCACAGCATGTGGCGAATATGGGTAAATAGATCGGTGTTTGCCGCCGCAGCCGCTAAGTTAGTGGTGTCAGATAACGGCGACATTTTATCGCCAAAATAAGCGCCAGAAATAACCGCGCCGGCGGTTGCGGCTAGGGAGAGATCTAGCACAGTGGCAGCGCCAATAAAGCCAATACCGATGGTACCTGCAACCGTCCAAGAGCTGCCAATACATAAAGCTACAATTGCACAGATCAAGCAGGCCGCGGGGTAAAACCAAGCAGGGTCGAGTAGCTGTACCGCATAATAAATCATCGATGGCACGGTGCCCGACATAATCCAAGCGCCAATAAGGCTGCCCACCGAAAATAAAATCATGATGGCTTTCAAGGCGATAACAATACCAGATTTAATGCCGTCTTCGATTTCATCCCAGCTGTAACCGTTCTTAATACCGATGATGGCCGCGACCGCAGCGGTAAGAATTAAAGCGATCTGGTTGGCACCACTAGAGGAGCTGTCACCATAAAAATATACCGAAGCAGACAGTAAGCCCATCAACACCAAGGCTGGAATAATGGCATCAAAGAGGCTGGGGGCTCGGCTATCCTCACCATTACCCTCGCTGATAATTGCTGGGCTCTCTTCTTTGGTTTCGCTGATTTCGCTCATTCTTGTTCACTCATTGTTTTTATTGTTTGGCCCTAGCCATTTGCTGATCTAGGGCTGTGCTTACCGAAGTATTTCCGGTGAAGCTATATTTGATAGACGGCACCCTTACCGATGCCCTCAAAAGCGCGTACTTTGAATTGACTGCCTGGTGCTGCCTTTTTTAACTGCTCAGCGATATAGCAAGCAATCCATTCCACTGTGGTGTCGGTGGGAAGTAGCTCACAGCACGTCGCTGGCAAGCTAATATCAAAGTTACCTTGGGCGCTTTGATAGGCAAAGCTGAGTTGGGTGTCGCTACGCTCGCTGACATCAAAGTCACTGCCTAAGTAAATATCACACCAGCGCTCTGACCATTGAGCTTCCAGAGCTTTATCGCGCTCGCCGTCGCGCCAAATTTGGATGCCAGAGCGATGGCCATGAGCAATGCGCTGGCAGTTGCCGGCGTGCTTTTTTAAGCCATGGCTGTAGTGGTAAAAAGCGTTGTCGCCCAGCTGCTCAGGCTCGAACTCTAGGCTTAGGCGTTCAATAGTATCGGGGAGCAGGGCTCTAAGCTGTTCGATACTCCACTTGGCCACGCTGCTTGCGTCGATTTCTTCGGCGTCAATTAGGGTAATCGCCTGTGCTGGAGAACGACAGCTCAGTTCTTTATCTCCAAATTTCCAGCGCAAGCTGATGTACTCGCCTTCTTCTAATAGGCTTAAGTTGGGGCTGTGCCTTGGTACCAAAAGGCAGTGATCCAGTATTTCATCCAGCCAGTTGCGCAGTGTTTTTTTCACAATGCCGAAGTCACAGACCATGCCCTGTTCATCAAGGGCGCCATCCAGTTCGGTGCTTGCCAGCCATGTTTCACCCAATAAGCCGCGGCTAGGGTGCAGGTAGCTGAAATCAACATTGGTCAGTTCATCGACAAATAACAACATAGGGGGTAAATAGCTCGATCAAAAGGCCGTCTATGATATAACAGCCCTTGAAGCTGGGCTATTGCCCAGGCTAAGTTCAGCATTTTTGATGGAATCTGCCATGCGCCACAATTACAAACTCAGCTTTTTCGTCCCTAGCGATCACTTGAATGCGGTTAAAGGGGCTGTTTTTGCAGCGGGTGCTGGGCAGCAGGGGGATTATGAGCATTGCTGTTGGCAAACTTTAGGGCAAGGGCAGTTTCGCCCGAATGGTAAGGCCTCTCCCTACATCGGTCGCTCTGGTGAGCTGAGTCAGGTGGAAGAGTATAAAGTAGAAGTGTTGTGTGGTGCCGAATGCATTAAGGCGGCGGTGACCGCCTTAAAGGCTGCCCATCCTTATGAAGAGCCGGCTTATGATGTGATTGAGCTGCTGGACTTTTAGTTGCTTGTCCAGCTTCCCGCTTATTTCCGCTACTTATTGCCAAGAATCCAAGTGACCTTGTTAACAGGCCCTAGTTTGAAGGCTTAGGCGTCTGGATTTACGGGGCCGGTATTACCAAGGGTGTAGCGCGCCGGCTTGGGCGGCTTCCAATCACGCCCTTTGGGGTGCACAAGATCTTCGCTGCGCACTGGGTATTGCCCGCTTTGGCGATCATTGAAGTAATGCTTAAGGGTTTTGCCGACAACCATAAACGCTAAATCATCCCAGGGAATCTCATCTTCACTAAACAAGCGAACTTCTAATGACTCCGGGCCGGGCTCAAAATCTAGTGAGCTTAGCTGCCCACGATAAAACAGGTGAACCTGGTTTATCTGGGGCAGGCTGAACATGGTGTAAAGACTGTCTACCGCTATTTTAGCTCTGGCTTCTTCCCAAGCTTCGCGCAAGGCGCCTTCTTCGGTAGTTTCTCCGTTTTCCATAAAGCCGGCGGGTAAGGTCCATTTGTCGTAGCGCGGCTCAATAGCCCGGCGACACAGCAATACTTTGTCTTCGTAAATGGGCAGGCAGCCTGCAATAATGCGAGGGTTGCTGTAATGAATAGTGTCGCAGCTGTTGCATACGTGGCGTTCGCGGTCATCCCCAGGTGGGATAATCAAGGTCACTTTTTCGCCGCAGTGGCTGCAATGGTTCATAACTCAATCTCTTCTTCGACAATAAGTGAATTATACCGAAGTGGCGAGGCAAGTTTAGGGTTGAAATGGGCGAAAGTTGGTCGTGAAGGGATTGTGGGTGGCGTAGCCACCCAAATGCATTAACCCGGAAAGCTTAAAACCTTTGCATTCTCAGCCATTGGGGCTGGACTGATTTCGGCCTTACCGGTTTGCTCATTTAAGATTTGGCTAAGTTCGCCAAGAGATTTCTGCATCATCTCATAAACTTTAACGCATGAGCCTATAGGATTGTTGTGTAGTTGGCGCTGGGCATCTACTTGGAATTGGATGCCCCGTAAGCGACGTTGCATATGACTTGGAGCGCTGCTGATAGCAGCTTCAATCTGACTGCTACGATAAGCCTCAAAAGCGGCTGGGTCGTTTACTGCTAAGTCTTTCAGTTCGTCGAAGCTGAGCTCCGTGCTCGATGTGTTAGTTTGACTACTCATAAAGCTAACTCCTGTAAAAGCGTTTGCAGACTACCTTTCCCCGTCAAAAATACTGCGCTTGCAAACCAATGGTCTTGGGTGTTTTGAATATAGTTGTTTTTTTGACGCTGGCTGCATGTTAGCAAGCTCGTTTTCGGCTGGATAGCCTGGCGCCTATATCTTCTTTTTATAAAAATATGTCTTTCTTATTTGATTTTCTGTCATTTTGAACTAGGGCGTAAGGGAAAATTCCCTTTAACCGACATGTGGTTGATTATTAAACGTCTAGCTTGAGGCCAGAAATGGCGCGGATTTAGAGCATGTTCAGGGAAATGGGTTTATACTCTAAGGCATCTTTTTATTGATGAGGACACTATGCTTAAGCGCCTGCGGTCTGGCCTTGAAGAAAGCCCAATTAGCCAAGAAACAGGGACAACTAACCGACAAGCGGCAGTCTTGTTGGCGCTCACTGATCACCCAACTGAGCCAGAAATTGTTCTAACCAAGCGCGCAGAGCACCTCAATAGTCACTCCGGTCAGGTAGCCTTTCCCGGCGGTAAATGGGATGAAACCGATAACAGCTTGATGGAAACCGCTCTGCGGGAGAGCCATGAAGAGATTGGCTTACCCCCAGAGCAGGTCGAAGTACTGGCCAGTTTGCCCTCCGCCAAAACCCGTTTCGGTATTCATGTCACACCATTTGTAGGTGTTGTTCCCAAGGATCAGCCGCTAACGCCTAATTTTGATGAGTTAGATGCGATATTCAATGTGCCGGTAAGCTTCTTTTTAGATGATGCTAACCGCAGCCGCACCGATATTTTTGATGGCTCCATGGGGCGCTTTTGGGCGCCCGTTTGGCATTATGAGGGTTACGAAATTTGGGGCTTTACCGCGGGCATACTGGCGAACTTTCTCAACCACACGTTGGACGCTGGCCTAGGTGAGCAAAGCCAAGCGCCTGTCAAAGTCTTCGCCTGAGCTTTCCTTCTATAGGCATCTATAATCTAAAGGCATCTATTCCTTTATGGGCCAAGCAGCTTCATTCGAAAGCGCCTAAACCTCTGTGAAGTTAAGAACCACAGCCCATAGCCTGAAGCTAAGGTCACTAAGCCTAAGATCGACATCAGCTTTAACAGCCAGTTGTTAAAGTCTTCGCGCTCCTCAAAATCCATAATATGCAGCATCCAAAGGAAATCGAAACCCCGCCATATCCAATTTCTTCTGGCGGTAATGCGACCGCTGTTGGCGTGAACATAGAGTTTGCTTTGCTTGGGGTGGTCAAAGCTTATCTGGAAGGCTGGCAAAGGGCCTTTGTATTCAGCGTTGTGTTGATTTAATAGCACTGTACGGAGAATAGGGCTGTTGTGTGCAAAATCCTCTTTAGCGATGGCCTCTGCGGTAGCGCTGCTAATAGGGCTAAGCAGTTGCCCTGTATTGGCATCAACTAGGCGGCTCTCATGGCGGTCTTGCTTAAACCAGTATGCCCATCGTCCGCGCCAGTGGATGAGTTCAACGCTATGAATAGCGGCTAAATCGACTTTTTCCTTCAGCTCAGTAATCCCCAAAAAGCTTTCGGTGCTCAGAGCAGTAGCTTCAGGCTTGGGTTTCACATCGTATTGACCGCGGACATTATCAATATGAAACCAAGCAAAGTAGGCTCCCCCCAATGTCCAAGCAAAAAACTGTAGGCCGATCACTATGGCTAGGCGTCGGTGCCAGCGTCGCATAAAGCTTTGCAGGGTTTTCTGTCCCATGTCTTCTCCTTTTTATTGTTTTGGCTATTTAAACACAGATTGTTGTGGCTATCGCTGTGGCGTAAGGACGCAGCGCTATGCCAAAAATTGCAATGATGAATAGTGATTATTTCTTGTGCAGCCTGCCATTTGGTGGTGCTTGCCGCTTGAAAGCCTCATAATATGGTGCGTGATTACCCTGAAATATAAGTAGGTGAGAAGGCGAGTTATGAAATACCGATTGGGTGATAAAGCCCCCGAATTGCGTGGTGAAAAACACTTTATAGCCGACAGCGCTGATGTAATTGGCGATGTGATTTTAGAAAATAATAGCAGCATATGGTTTAACGCCGTACTGCGTGGCGATAATGACACGATCACCATTGGCGAAAACTCCAATGTACAGGACGGCGCTGTTTTGCATACCGATCCAGGCGTAAAGCTAAGCTTAGGTAAGGGGGTCATCGTGGGCCACAATGTAATGCTGCACGGCTGCGAGGTGGGCGATAACAGTTTAATCGGTATCGGTGCTGTGGTTCTAAATCGCGTGGTTATCGGTAAGAACTGCATCATTGGCGCTAATGCTTTGGTGACTGAAGGCACCGTCATTCCAGATAACTCTATGGTTCTGGGGTCACCTGCAAAAGTGGTTAAGCAAATAGATGATGCGACCGCTGAATTTTTAAAGCTCAACGCCCAAGTCTATGTTGATAATTTGGAGCGTTTTAACGAGCAGCTGGAGCCAATTGACTGATGGTTAATATTATCAGTGAAACGGAAACGCCATTGCCCTCACCTTGTGTTTCCATCTGTGTATTAAATGACGACGACATCTGTGTCGGTTGTTATCGCAGTGGTGAAGAAATTAGCCGCTGGGGTCGTTACAACAACACTGAAAAGCGGGCTGTTTTTGAAGCAATGCAAGAGCGCGCTAAAAAACTGAATCCTTTTTTGTAAGAAATACGTATTTTTTAAAAACGCATAACAAACGGAGCATGGGGTCTATATGAGCACAACGGTATTTGGCACACCATTTTCAAGCGGTGCCACAAAGGTTCTTTTGTGTGGTAGTGGTGAGCTCGGTAAAGAAGTAGCCATTGAATTACAGCGTCTAGGCTGCGAAGTCATTGCCTGTGATCGTTACCCCAATGCGCCAGCCATGCAGGTTGCTGATCGTAGTCATTACTTCTCAATGTTAGATGGTGAAGAACTACGCCGTGTTATCGAGTTAGAAAAGCCAGATTATATCGTGCCTGAAATTGAGGCTATCGCCACCGATACCTTAGTGGAGCTAGAGCAAGAAGGTTTTACAGTAGTACCTACTGCCAAAGCTGCGCAGCTCACCATGAACCGTGAAGGTATTCGTCGTTTAGCCGCCGAGACTTTGTCTTTGCCCACTTCTAAGTTTTGCTTTGCTGACACTTTAGAAGCGTATCAAGATGCTGTTGCTGAAGTGGGAATGCCATGTGTAATCAAGCCGATTATGAGCTCTTCGGGTAAGGGGCAGAGTGTTGTCAAAACTGAAGCGGATATTTTATCGGCTTGGGAATACGCACAAGAAGGTGGCCGCGCTGGGGCAGGGCGAGTGATTGTTGAAGGTTTTGTCGACTTCGATTATGAAATCACATTACTAACCATTCGCCACAAAGGCGGCACCAGTTTTTGTCAGCCTATTGGCCATCGCCAGGAAGATGGCGACTACCGTGAGTCTTGGCAACCACAACAAATGTCAGAGGCTGCGCTTGCGAAATCTAAGCAAGTCGCCGCTAGCATTACTGATGCGCTTGGTGGTTGGGGTTTGTTTGGTGTGGAGTTGTTTATTAAAGGGGACGATGTCTACTTTAGTGAAGTTTCTCCGCGTCCTCACGATACCGGCATGGTCACCTTGATCTCACAAAACTTATCTGAGTTTGCACTTCATGCCAGAGCGATCTTAGGTCTGCCTATTCCTGAAGTCGAATTCTACGGGCCTTCAGCTTCGGCGGTTCTTTTGGTGGAAGGGGAATCCCAGAATTGCCGCTTTCATAATTTGCCCCAAGCCTTGGCGGAGCCTGGCACCGATTTTCGCTTGTTTGGCAAGCCGGAGGTTGTAGGCCAGCGCCGTATGGGGGTGGCCTTAGCACGCGATAAGGATAGCGATACGGCTGTCGAAAAAGCCTTACGCGTGAGTCAAGCGGTACATGTGCAGTTATAAATTTGACTAAAGACGCCTGATTGCTATTGTGGCTTGCATGTTGGTAGGGCCTTACAAATAATCCTGCCAACATAATAATCAATTTGTAAGCACAATAATCGGTCACTAATGAATACTGTATTTTCTTCTCAGCCTCAATCGCGTCAATTTCAAAAGTTAAAATCACCTATAAGCCTTATGGTTTCTACTTTGGCCTTTGCGATTGCGCTGCAATCAAATGCCAGCAACGATGACATTGAACAAGTTATTGTGAGTGCGGAGAAAACGCCGCGCCTGCTGTCTGATCTTCCTCTAAGCGTCAGTCAACTTGGTCAGCAAGAGTTGCAGGGAATTGACGCTGTACACCTCAATGAAGCATTGGCTCGCGTCCCTGGGGCTTGGATTAGCCGTGGTAATGGGCAGGAGCAATTAACGTCTTTACGCTCTCCTGTGTTAACGGGCGCTGGCAGTTGTGGTGAGTTCTTTATCGCAGAAGACGGTATTGCCTCTCGCCCAAGTGGCTTTTGTAATGTAAACCAGTTATTCGAGTTAAACACTGAACAGGCCGCGGCCATTGAGGTAATTAAGGGGCCGGGTACCGTTTATTACGGTGGCAATGCACTACATGGAGTAATCAATGTTATTTCTCCAGAGCCAAGGGCCGGTGGTGAGTTAAAGCTTGAGGCTGGGCCCGACGATTTCGCTAGGGCACAAATGCGCATTGGCCATAAGGCCGATGAGCAGTCCATTGAACTACGTTTTTCAGGCAGCCACGATGGCGGCTATAAAGACGATTCTGGCTACGATCAGCAAAAGCTAGGCTTACGCCATGATTACAATGGTGATCAGTGGTCGGTTAAAACGCTATTTTCAGCCAGCAATCTTAATCAGGAAACTGCTGGTTTTATTTTGGGTAAGGACAGTTTTAAAGATTCCGATTTAAAGCGCAGTAACCCTAATCCTGAAGCCTATCGTGATGCTAGCTCTTGGCGTTTGAGTAGCGCTTGGAGTCGAGCTATTTCTGATGATGCTCAATTGACTATTACCCCTTATGCTCGCTCCAGCGAAATGGAATTTATTCAGCACTTTTTGCCGGGGCAGGCTTTAGAAGAAAATAAACAAACGAGTTTTGGTGTGCAGGCAAAATGGCAGCAAACCCTTAGTCGTGATTTAATTTGGACTCTTGGCTCTGAATTAGAATACGCGGATATGGAGTTGCGCGAATTTCAAGAGAACGACACGGATCATCCGAGTGCTTTTTTACGGGCCACGATTCCAGCAGGTCTTCACTATGATTACCAGGTCGATAGCAGTTTACTGGCGCTTTATAGCCAGTGGCGCTGGCAGTTAAGTGAGGATACTCTACTTGATGCGGGTGTTCGTTATGAGCGTTTAGAATACGATTACGATAATTTAACGACTGATGGAACATTGAAAGTAGATGGTAGCCAATGTTTGCTATTCGGCTCGCCTCGTACTTGCCGCCATGCTCGCCCTTCAGACCGAGAAGATAATTTTGACAATGTGAGTTATCAGTTAGCATTGCAGCAGGACTTTACTGAGCAGCTTAGCGCTTATGTAAGACTATCGAACAGTTTCCGTGCTCCGCAGACGGCTGAGTTGTACCGTTTGCAAAAGGGCCAAACCGAGGCAAATCTAGATTCTGAATCTTTGCAGAGTTTAGAGCTTGGTATGCGTTATTTCTCGGAGCCACTTAGTTTGCAGCTAGCGGCTTATACTATGCGCAAAGATGATTTTATCTTCCGTGACGGTGATGGTTTTTATATCGATGAAGGCAAAACTAAGCATAAAGGTGTTGAGCTTGATGCTAAGTTAAAGCTATCAGATCAGTGGCAGTTAGCTGTGGCTGCTAATTGGGCTGAGCATCTTTACGATAATAACCCTGATCCAAGTTTGGGTGAGATTAAGGGCAATGACATCGACACTGCGCCGAAAACTCAATTCAATACTCGTTTACGTTGGCAGCCTAATGCGCAATTAAGTACGGAGTTAGAGTGGCTCTATTTGGGCGACTACTATTTAGATCCTCAGAATTTGCATAAGTACAGTGGCCATTCCTTGTTAAACCTTCGTATGGCATGGCAGCAAGATGAATGGCGTTTAGCCGCTCGTTTAACGAATTTAACGGATAGGGATTATGCTGAGCGAGCGGATTTCGCTTTTGGTGACTACCGTTATTTTGTTGGGCAGAGCCGTGGTTTGTATTTGAGTGCGGCTTATAGTTGGTAATTTCCACTTTCAAGTTCTGTGATAGTGCGAGTGCAGACTGACCGTATGTTGTGGGTGGGGGAGGCTTTGCTGGGTACGCAAAATGCGGCATCCATGCCAGCTCGGCTCCTCCTCCAAGTCGGAGACGCCCCTGCAAAGCCTCCCCCACCCACAACATACGGCTAAATTGGCTTTCTCAAAATATTATTAGTTAGATTTCACTGTTTGTTTTTCTGCTGCCAAACCTAAATTAGATCCCCTTTTTGTGGTATCAAGGTGGTTTATGTCGTGAGCCATACTCTGTAAAGATCTGCCTTTGAAGCATAGAGAATAAAACTAAGTAGAATGTCATGGTTGGGATGGACTGTGTATGGACGTCTCCGACTTGACCAAATCCCCTGGAGGGATTTTGGGCTTGGCCGAAGGCTGAGCGCATGGACAGCGCGAATCCAAGAGGAGCCGAGCTGGCATGGATGCCGTATTTTGCGTTCCATACACAGTCCATCCCAACCATGGCAGGCGGTCAGGAATCGCTAACCTTTCAGAACTAGCTATACGGACTTGGCTAGCAATAAACCCTCCAAGCCAGCTATAATCGCGCTTTTGCCAGTTTCCCTTATGAGTCATACCCCCAGCCAGAACCCTGAGCTGCAATCCCTATTTGAACAGCTAAGTAACACTATGGATCGTGATGTCCATCGTTTGCGTCGACAGTTGCGTGATCTTCAAGCTCGCCTGAAAGACGACAAAGACATCGACCAGGGCTTAGCAAAACTGCATAAGGCTGTGGCCGCTTCCTGCGTGCTAAAAGAGCAGCGCCAGCAGGCAGTACCGGAAATTGAGTATCCAGAAAACCTACCCATTGCCGAAAAGCGCGAAGATATTGCCAAAGCCATTGCTGAAAATCAGGTGGTGGTGGTAGCGGGTGAGACTGGCTCGGGAAAGACTACTCAGCTGCCTAAAATTTGCCTAGAACTTGGGCGTGGTATTGGTGGCTTAATTGGCCACACTCAGCCAAGGCGAATCGCCGCAAGAACCGTTGCGAATCGTATCGCTGAAGAGCTTAATACGCCTTTGGGTGAAAAGGTGGGTTATCAGGTTCGTTTTAATGATCACTCAGGCCCAGATACCTACATCAAATTGATGACCGATGGTATTTTGCTTGCCGAAATTCAGCACGACCGCTTTTTAAATAAATACGATACCTTGATTATCGATGAGGCTCACGAACGTAGCCTTAATATTGATTTTCTATTGGGCTACATTAAAACCCTATTGCCTAAGCGCCCAGATTTAAAAGTTATTATTACCTCAGCGACCATTGATGTAGATCGCTTTAGTAAGCACTTTAATGATGCCCCTGTGATTGAAGTGTCTGGTCGAACTTACCCGGTAGAGGTGCACTATCGCCCCATGGGGGAAAGTGATGCCGATGATCTCGATCTAAATCGAGCCATCATTGATGCTATAGAAGAAATTCAGGATATCGAACGCAGTACTCAAAAGCGCGGTGGCGATGTTTTGGTATTTATGAGTGGTGAGCGAGAAATTCGTGAAGCTGCCTTAGCGATTCGAAAAGCCAATATTCCGCATTTTGAAGTGTTGCCTTTGTATGCTCGCCTGAGCTTAGCAGAACAAAATAAAGTTTTTCAAAACCATAAGGGCCGCCGTATTGTTTTGGCCACCAATGTGGCTGAGACCTCGATTACTGTACCAGGTATTCGTTACGTTATCGATCCGGGTACCGCTAGGGTATCTCGTTACAGTTATAAAACCAAAGTACAGCGCTTACCTATTGAAGCGGTTTCACAGGCTAGTGCCAATCAGCGTAAAGGCCGCTGCGGTCGAGTTAGTGAAGGCGTTTGTATTCGCTTGTATAGCGAAGAAGATTTCCTTTCCCGTCCTGAATTTACTGATGCCGAAATCCTGCGAACAAACTTAGCCGCGGTTATTTTGCAAATGTTGCAAATGCGTATCGGTGATGTACGCCATTTTCCCTTTGTCGATAAACCAGACTCTCGACTAATCAGTGACGGCTTCAAATTACTGCAAGAGCTGCAAGCTATTGATGCTAAGGGCAAGCTGAACCCTATGGGGAAACAGATTGCCAAGCTTAATGTCGATCCGAGTTTGGCGAGAATGGTATTGGCCGCAGGGAATTTAGACTGTTTGGAAGAGGTGTTGATTATCGTCAGCGCTCTTTCTATCCAAGACCCCAGAGAAAGACCAGCGGAGAAAAAGCAGCAGTCAGATGAAAAACATCGCCGCTTTAATGACGAGCATTCGGACTTTATTAGCTTGGTAAACCTCTGGAAGTACGCCGAAGAACAGCGTCAGGAGCTTTCCCAAAACCAGTGGCGCAAGCAATGTAAAAAAGAATATTTATCCTATTTACGCTTGCGCGAGTGGCGAGACATTCATCACCAGCTCCGTTTGGCGGTAAAAGATCTAAAACTCAAGAGCAATGGTGAACAAGCGGCCAGTTATGAAAATGTGCATCGTGCATTGATCAGTGGATTGCTTGGGCGGGTGGGTTTTCACGATGAAGAGCGTACCTATATCGGTGCACGTAATCGGCGTTTCACAATCTTTCCGGGCTCTGGACAATATAAAAAGCGCCCTAAATGGATGCTTGCTGCCGAGTTAATTGAAACCTCACAGCTATTTGCCCATACGGTCGCTAAGATTGAACCTGAATGGGTGTTGGCAGCCGCCAAGCACTTAGTAAAACGAAGCCATTCAGAGCCCCACTATGCAGGGCGCAGTGGCCAGGTTATGGCTTTTGAGAAAGTGAGCCTATATGGCCTGGTTTTGGTTGAAAAGCAACGGGTTAACTACAGCCAAATAGATCCGAAACTCAGTCGCGAAATATTTGTTCGTGAAGGTCTAGTGGAAGGAAAGTATCCGCAAAACCGTAAAGTTCAAGGCAACAAGGCAAAGTTCTATCAGCATAATCAGCGCTTAATAGCCGAGCTACATGAACTTGAAGCGAAAAGTCGTAGGCGTGACCTTTTGGTGGATGATGAAGTCATCTACGAGTTTTACGAACAGCGCTTGCCAGAATCGATCGTGAATTTGGCGGGTTTTGAGCATTGGCGTAAAGGTATTGAAAAAGAGCAGCCCCAATGCTTGTTCTTGCAGCGCGAAACTTTAATGCGCCATGCCGCCGAAGGCATTACTGAAGCACAGTTTCCCGATGAGTTGAATTGGGAAGGCCTAGGCTTTTTACTGAGCTATCATTTTGACCCTAAAGCGAATGATGATGGCGTTAGTCTGCATGTGCCGGTTGCTGCGTTGCACCTTGTGCCAGAGCATCGTTTGGATTGGTTGGTGCCAGGCTTGTTGCGTGAAAAATGTATTGCCCTAGTAAAAACTTTACCAAAGGCTATGCGTAAGCATTTTGTGCCAGTCCCCAATTTCGTGGATAAAGCACTAATGGGAATGGAAGCGCAAAACCGACCACTCACCGAGGTGTTGGCCGAGCAGCTTAAGCGGCATACCGCCGTTGATATCCCTAAGGAAGATTGGAAGGTCGATTCATTAGATGCCTACTATCGCTTAAATATTAAAGTAGAAGATGAGCGTGGTAAGTTGATTGAAGAGGGGCGTGATCTACTTGAGTTGCGCGAGCGTTATAAAGGCCAAGTTCAGGAACGTTTGGCTGATGCAGGCAGTAGTATCGAGCGTGAAACTATTGAAGAGTGGAATTTTGGTGAGTTAGCCAAGAGCTGCGATCTAAAGCGTGCCGGAGTTAGCATTCGGGCTTACCCGGCCTTAGTAGATGAAGGCAAACAGATTGCGCTGCGTTTACAAGATAATCCTGTTGAGGCCGAGGTGCTTAGCCGGCAGGGGATTCTACGCTTAGCCTTAAAAAGCATGCCTGCAACGGTTAAGTATCTTCATAAGAACACTTTAAAGCAAGGTAAGGACATCGGCTTGAGTGTGGCCAATATGGGTTCGCGCGATGGGGTTATTGATGATTTATTGCTTTGCGCCCTAGCCGAGCTTCTACCCACAGAGCTACCGCGCCAAGAGCAAGACTTTAAGCGATGGTTAGAACATGCAGAGCCCGCGCTAACGGCCAAAACCAATGAGCTTGCGGCAATATTTGAGCGTGTTCTTAAGGCCCTGGTAGACGTTAAGAAAACCCTTAAACAGCACAAATCCCAATTGGCGATGGCCTATGCGACCGCGGATATTAACGAGCAGATAAATAACTTGTTTTATCCAGGTTGCCTCTATCTTAATGGTGCCGAGCGGATTGCTGATTATTTGCGTTATCTTAAAGCGATTAGTCTTCGATTGGATAAAGTGGTTTTAAATGTGCAGCGTGATCGAGTGCATATTGCTGAGCTGCAACCCCTATGGCAGCAACACCTTGAGCGAATCAACAAGCTTGGCACGGCCAGTTTTAGCCAAGATACCAAATGGCAAGAGTATCGCTGGTTACTAGAAGAGCTGCGTATTTCACTGTTTGCACAAAGTTTAAAGACCCGCGCCCCAGTTTCCAGTAAGCGTCTCAATAAACTGTGGTTAGAAATTATTCAATAAAGTGGTTTTATCCTTCTATTGCACTCTTGTCGCTTATTCCTTTTGAGGTATTGGGTGACAAGATTGTTTTAGTGAGACCATTTTACTGCCTGAAAGCCGCACAAGCGTTTAGCTTTTATAGATAGACTTGTGCTGTGAAGGGTTTTTCCTCTATTCGTTAGTGGCTTGTGATAGAACCGTGACAACTTTTCCCAGTATCTTGAGTCATACTTCACACATCGCAAGTTTTTGCAATCGCCAAGCGCTTTAACTCGTTATACAGTGGCTTGGCAGAGTTAAAGCTTTTACTTATTCTGGTTTTGTTCTAACCTTCTAGAGCTGCTTTAGCCAGTAATGATGTGTAATTTCAATAACATGCGCCTTGTCGCATAACAGAACAGTACATACGCATATACAGAGGAAATGAATTATGTCTAAAAAAACTACAATGACTCCTATCGCTGCGGCTGTTGGTGCGGCAATGTTAGCATCAGCTTCCATGAGCACCGTAGCGGCTACTGAAAACCCATTTGCAGCTACTGAGCTAAGCAGTGGTTATCAGCTAGCTGCTGCCGATATGGAAGGCAAGTGTGGCGAAGGTAAGTGTGGCGAAGGTAAAAAAGCCGGTGAAGGTAAGTGCGGCGAAGGCAAATGCGGCGGCGACAAAAAAGCGTCTAAAGAAGGTAAGTGCGGCGAAGGCAAGTGCGGCGGCGACAAAAAAGCTTCTAAAGAAGGCAAGTGTGGCGAAGGCAAATGCGGTGAAGGCAAGTGCGGCGGCAAGAAAGCCGGTGAAGGTAAGTGTGGCGAAGGCAAGTGCGGCGGCAAAAAAGCTTCTAAAGAAGGTAAGTGCGGCGAAGGCAAATGCGGCGGCGACAAAAAAGCTTCTAAAGAAGGTAAGTGTGGCGAAGGCAAATGCGGTGGCGCTGCCTAAGCTTAGCTGAATAAATTCATTATTCAGTCTAAAAAAGCGCCGCAATAGCGGCGTTTTTTTATGGTCATGGATGACCTGTATCCAGCGGGCGCCTGAGCAATTCCCCTGGAGGGAATTTCGGCTTGGCCGCAGGCTGGACACCTTGGATGGTGTTCATCCACGGCGCAGGAGCAGGATATGGTCAGGACGACCGGCCTAAATTTGCTCCTGCAATTTAGGCATTCACCACATGCCTGTGGTTCGTATCCAGCGGGCGCCAGGGCGCTGTAAATAATAACAAAACATTCATCTAGCTTGTGAGATTAGCGCTGCTAAGGCAGCATCAAACCATTACCAGGAGACTAATATGTCAGTAATTGAAAACTTTCCTGTGCAAGGTGTCGGCGTTGGCTTGCGCCGCAGTATGCTAGATGATGCGCAAAAACTTAGTTTAGATGATGTGCAGTTTATGGAGGTCGCTCCTGAAAACTGGATTGGCGTCGGCGGCCGTTATGGTCGTATGTTTAAGGAGTATAGCGAACGCTTTCCTATTATCTGCCATGGGCTCTCCCTTTCAATTGGCTCTCCAGACCCTGTCGATGTCGATTTGGTGAAATCAATTCGCCAATTTATGAACGAGCACAATGTTCCATATTACTCAGAACATTTAACCTATTGCAGTGAGCAGGGGCATCTATACGATTTACTCCCCATTCCATTTACCGAAGAAGCTGTGCACTACACTGCTGAGCGAATTCGCCAAGTGCAGGATATTTTAGGCGAGCGCATTGCGATGGAAAACGCATCTTACTACTGCGCTCCCGGGCAAGAGATGAGTGAGATTGAGTTTATTCGTGCGGTGTTAGAAGAAGCTGATTGTGATTTGCTATTGGACGTCAATAATATTTATGTAAATAGCATCAACCACGGCTATAAGCCTGAAGAATTCCTTGATCAGCTTCCGGGCGAGCGAGCCAAGTATATCCATATTGCGGGCCATTACGATGAGGCCGATGATTTAAAAGTCGATACTCACGGTGCCGATGTGATTGATCCGGTATGGGGCTTGTTGGCTCGGGCTTATCAAAAATTTGGTGTATTGCCGACACTATTGGAACGCGATTTCAATATTCCCCCTGTTGATGAATTAATGATTGAAGTGGATAAAATTAAATCTATTCAGGCTGGTGCCGAGGCTGCCGCTCTTGCTACTACAAAGCAAGCAGCAGCGTCACTTGGAGGCAGTCAGCATGTCTGAGCAGAACTTAAGACAGCTGCAACATGAGATGGCCAGCCACTTGCGAGATCCCCTCAATGTGGCCGGCCCCCAAGATGTTGAACGGCGTCGTTTGAAAATCTACCAAGATCTTATTTTTAATAACATCGAAGGTTTTATATCTGGTGCCTTTCCGGTATTGCGCGAACTATATAGTGAGGAGCAGTGGCTCAACTTGATGCGTAAATTTGTTATCCAGCATGAGAGCCATTCGCCGTACTTTCTCCATATCAGCCAGGAGTTTCTTCGCTTTTTAGAAAACGAGTATGAATTGGGCCCCAATGATCCGCCATTTATGCTGGAACTTGCCCACTATGAGTGGACCGAGTTGGCACTGGATGTTTCCGAAGAGGAAGAGCCTGCGAACAGTGATTTACTGACAATGGTTGACGAAGCTTTACTCGACGCCCGCCCGCAGCTGTCGCCATTGGCCTGGCCGCTGTCTTATCAGTTTCCTGTGCATCAAATAGGGCCTGATTTCCAGCCTGATACATTGCCGGCAGAAAATACTTTTCTGGTGGTTTATCGCCAAGGCGAGGAAGTGAAGTTTATCCAATCTAATGCGGTGACAGTTCGCTTATTGTTGTTATTGGCTGAGCATGATGAAAAAAGCTTAAGGGATATTCTTTTACAGCTGGCTGATGAAATGCAGCATCCAGACCCTCAGCAAATATTAACTTTTGCGCTTGGTCTAGTTCGGGATTTACTGTCAAAGAATATCCTGTACTAGCCAAAATCTAGGCAGTTTGCTTTTTGATCAATCTTGCTCTATTCCTAGCTTTTTGAGTATTTTTTTGCTTTTCAAAGCGCATTCCGACAAGTGGTGCATTATTGAACGATTCGCAAAATGGCGCCTAAATTTTTAATTTTTGAAATTTAAGGCGTCAAGTTGCTGAAATAATGCGATTAGTTCCTTCTGTTCGATTTTCAAGCACCGTTTGTAAGCCCCTGATTTTACAGCTAATTTAATTTCTTCTAATTCCCCCACTAATTCCTTGCTTTGGTCATATAACTGAAATATTTCGCGAGTAGATTAGCTGCATTCATTTTTTGAGTCAGAGCCGGGCTTTAAAAAATCTGTAATGTTTCTGTCATAAACGCCGATAGCGGGCTTAAATGATAGTAGGTGGGCTCTGAATTGAGTTTTAGATGTACCGGGCGCCTTCACTACGGTGGCGCTTAAAAATATAAAAGCGCGTTAACTAGCGTTTGAACAGATAGCTGAAATAATCGATATAGGGGACTACTCCATGAAAAAAGCACTTTTGCCTCTGGCTATTGCTGCTGCACTGCCAATGTCAGCTCTAGCTGATGTAACCGTTTACGGTAAAGCAAACGTTTCTCTTCAGTCTACTGACGAGAAAGGTGATCGCACCACTGAATTAGTAAGCAACGCTTCTCGCATCGGCTTCAAAGGCAAAGAAGACCTAGGTAATGGTCTGAAGGCTATCTACAAGTTTGAATACGAAACTCAAATCGATGACGGTGACAAAGACGGTCAAACTTTCACTCAGCGTAACATCTACGTTGGTTTGGAAGGTGGTTTCGGTCAGGTTATCGCTGGTAAGTTCGACACTCCTCTGAAGAAAGCTCAGAAGAAAGTAGACCTATTCAACGACTTAGAAGGTGATATCAAGTCTATCATCACTAAGAGCGACAACCGTACTAGCAACACTGTTCAGTACACTTCTCCTAAGTCTTGGGGTCCAATCCAAGCTAAAGTTGCTTACGTTGCTTCTGAAGACGACAACGTAGATAACGGCATCTCTTCTTCTGTTGCTTATAACGACAAAGACGCTGGTGTTTACTTGGCTGTTGCTTACGACCAGGATGTTGAAAAAGAAGGCGCTGAAGTTGTACGTGCTGTTGGTCAGTTCAAGTTGAGCTCTTTGCAGTTGGGCGTACTTTGGGAAGATCAGGACGCTGGCCCATCTTCTTTGAATGACGGTGACGGCTGGGTTGTTTCTGCTAAGTTGAAAGCTTCTAAAGACGTTGCTCTTAAAGCTCAGTACGGTCAGTCTGACATCGTTAAAGACGATGCCAAGACTTGGAGCTTGGGTATGGACTACAAACTGTCTAAGAAAACCAAGTTGTTCGGTTTCTACACCCACGAAGAAGCTGATAACCTAGCGGAAGATAACGATTACGCTGGTATCGGCATCGAAATGAAGTTCTAAGATCCCTTTGTGATCAGTTCAGTACTCTAAATACTGAGCACTTCGTTTTAGAAAATGCCACTTGTATACAAGTGGCATTTTTGTATCCACTTTATAATAACTCTCTTTAACTTCGCTCGGAGTATCAATATGAAGCCCCTTCTACTCAGTCTATTATTGGCCATTAGCCTATCTTTTCCGGCCTGGGCCATAGCTCAAGAAGATGATGAAGACTGCGTATACGCTGTTGATATCGATGACGAAGATATGTCTGACTACAATATTTGCGGTAAGAATAGCGGCATCAATAAGGTATTGAACGATCTAATTGATGGTGGTGAAAAGAAGTCCACTGCATCAAAAGAATTTAAGCAAAAGGTCGAAAAGGTCGAGGCTGTGAAGATTGATTGGCTAAAGAGTGCCGATGCTCTGTCCCAGCGCCGTTTCGAACTTCTACAATTGATTGCCCAAGAATGCCCAAATGGCTTTGAGGTAAAGGGTGAAAAATATGCAGTTGGCCCAAATAACGGTCTAGATCTGCAGTTTGATTATCGTTGTAACTGATTTCCCCCTGAATTGTATACAATTAGCTCACTCATTGTCTGCTGAGTCGCCCCGCCTGTTGGAGTGAGCTATTAACAAATCTTATTAGAGCTATAGCGGAATCCTTACAAACTCGAATTGTCCAAACTGCCTAAGCAACCTACAATAGTTTAACGGTAAATATTAGGTGAAATAACGTGACGATTCGCAAAATGGCCGTTGCAGCACTACTCAGTATGGGTTTGGCTGCCGGCGCTTTGGCCGAAGAAGCCAAGCAAAAGGAAAATCCCGCCGATCCATGGGAAGGTTTTAACCGAGGTGTCTTTGCTTTCAATGACACCATTGATGGTGCTGTAGTGAAGCCCCTGGCCAAAGGCTATAAAGCGGTTACTCCAGATGTTGTGGAAACCGGGGTTAGCAATGTATTTAGCAACCTTGGTGAAGTAGGCAATATTGTTAATGGTTTGCTGCAATTCAAATTAGGCCAGGCCAGCAACGATACCGGCCGCTTATTGATCAACTCTACTTTCGGCTTGGCGGGTCTATTCGATGTTGCCAAGCATATGGGTTTAGAGAAGGGCACCGGGGAAGACTTTGGTCAAACATTAGCCGCTTGGGGCGTAGATTCTGGTCCTTATATCGTATTGCCACTTTTAGGCCCTACTACACTGCGTGATGGTGTTGGCTTGCCGGCAGATAGCTACCTGAACCCGGTAACTCATATTGATCATGTGCCAACTCGTAATACGACATTTGCAACAGAATTGCTTGATACTCGTGCATCCTTACTAGGAGCCGAAGGCGCAATTTCTGGCGACAAATACAGCTTCATTCGTGATGCTTACCTGCAGCGTCGTGAATACCTGATCAATGACGGCCAGGTGGAAGATGATTTTGGTGCTGATCTAGATGATGAAGAAGATTTTTAAGAATTATCTGCATTAGTGCTTTAAAAAAGCTCGTCCAATGGACGGGCTTTTTTATTGTCTATTGTTTAAGGGCGCTTAGACTATGTCGGTAAGCCTGCACCGCAGGTAAGCTAGCTGCGAGAATGGCCGCTAGCAAAATCCAAGCTGCCAGCATGATTGTTTCATACCCAATAAAATTCGCGCTGATATAAATTCCATACTCGCCGCTTAAAAGGCTCTGCCCTAGGCTTAATGCAATAAAAAGCATAAGCGCTCCGAATGCCATGCTTGTTACTGTGAGCAAAAGTGTTTCTAGCTGAACCAGTGAGAATATATAAATGGGCGAAGCGCCAATTACTCTTAGTAATTTTATTTCCTGCTTACGTTCACGTGCATTGGCCATCTGTAGGGCAAGTAAGCCAAGAAGAGCTGATATCAGCACGAGAGCTGAAACTAAGCGCAGGATATTTTCCAAGCTTCCCATCATATGCCAGAGTTCTTTTAAGGTGACTCCCGGTAAAATAGCTAACAGGGGCTCTTTGGGGTAGCTACTAATTAGCCTTTGCAGCTTGAAGATATCAATCTTTCTTTCTAAGCCCAGCATAAATGCGGTAATGCTGTGGCTCGTTATGTTACTATTTTCTAGTTTTAAGTGACTTAGATCCAATGAGTTTGCCAGCTGCTTATCATGAATAATCTCAATGCCGGCTAAGCTGCTAATTAAAGATTTGTCTACGGCAGTACCGGTAGCTTTGAGTATGCCACTTACGGTAAAACTGTAATCATCGTGTTGGTGAAAGCTGCTGGAACCTATGCCGTGGGCAATATGAAGTTTGTCTCCGACTTTATATCCTAGGCGTTGCGCAACTTCAGCCCCTAAAACCACATCCAAAACAGTCTCGTATGCATGGCCCTGCTCAAATTGCAGGGTTTGGTTTTGGCCATATTGGAAGTATTTAAAATAATCTTGATTGCTGGCGATCACACGATATCCCCGGTGTGAGTCACCCATCGATAGAGGAATAGACCACTTCACTTTTGGGTGCTGGGCTATCTCCTGATAGCTTTGCCAACTCAAATTATTATTAGGTGAACCGATATGGAATACAGAATACAAAAGAAGATTCAGTGGGCCACTGCGCGCACCGACTATAAGATCGGTACCTGAAATGGCCTTGGCAAAACTTTCTTTTGATTGTAGCCGAATATGCTCAACCCCCAGCAAAACAAAGATGCTTACACTAAGAGCGATGAGGCTGACGATTAAAGATTCTTTTCTATTCAATAGGCTCTTATAGGCTAAGCTGATAAACATTACTCGACGCCTCGCTGAACGATATTCTCAAAAGCTTGTATGTTTTTAAAATGCGCTTGCAAGGCCTCATCGTGACTCACCATTATCAAGCTGCAATCGCACTCCTCGAGTAATGACTTCAATGTGGTCATGAAATCATCTCGATTTTTCGCGTCCAGCGCAGAGCTTGGCTCGTCGGCTAAGAGCAGCTTTGGTTTTTTTAGTAGGGCGCGCGCTATCGCAACGCGTTGTTGCTGCCCTATACTGAGTTCTCTCACCGCTTGCTGCCAGCAAGGGTTTGGTAAATTTAAACGCTCAAGCATCTTTCCAGCAGAGTCATTGCTAGTCGGCTTATCATTGCCCGAAAACTGAGACTCCAGCTCAATATTCTCTATGGCGTTTAGGTAAGGAATTAAATTGAACTGCTGAAATATATAGGCGGTGTGCTGTGCTCTAAAGTGATCTTGCTGCCTACTGCTGAGCTTGGTGATATCTTGCCCCAGCATACAAATTTCACCTTTTTGCGGGGTAAGCATTCCGCTTAGTAAGTTGAGAAAAGTTGACTTGCCACAGCCTGAGGGGCCATGAATAAGCACTTGCTCGCCCTGCTTTAGCTGCCAATGGGGGATCTCAATAAAGGGCTTACTTTGCCTCGGGTGACGAAAGCTTAAATCTCTTATCTCAATCAAGACTGTCTACCGTTTGCTCAAAATTGTCTTACGCATGGCCTATTTTCACAGTGGCTATGCATTGTTATAGTGATGTTATAACATAACATATTGTGCTTGATTTGAATGCCTTTGATGGATTCATTAGTGGAATTTGGCGGTACTTATGCAGAGTGAAAAATGTACGGATTGATAACTTCAGTATTTTCTTTTAGTAAGCGCTTTGTTTTGAAGCTGACTCTCGCTTGTGTGGGATTTATATTGGTTTCGGCCTGCTCGACTGAGCGAGATGATAAGGCCGATGTGGCCGTGATTATGGAAGCTGGCGAGCTAAATAATGAACTGGAGGGGGAGTTGAAATCAGCCTCCAAAGTGTCGCAAGGCAAGGTTGGCGCAAAAAAAGTCGACTATTTTAAGCCCGTTGAGTGGATGGATCTGATTCCTGAAGACGATCTTAAGGTCTTAATGAGCCCGCCAGAATATATCGCAGATATAGAAGAGGGCAGTGAGGAAGATAAGTTTAGCTTATCTATTGAGGGCGCCTTAAAGGATGCCATGGATGATGACTACATGCGCGCCATGACATCAACAAAAACGGTCGCCGAGCTAGATGGTCTGGCAGTACGAATACCGGGCTTTATTGTACCTTTAGATATGGATGAGGAGCAGAGAGTAACGGAATTGTTTTTGGTGCCGTATTACGGCGCTTGCCTACATATGCCTCCGCCCCCGCCAAATCAAATGATCTATGCCAAACTAGATCGGGGTATAAAAATGGATACGCTCTATGATCCATTTTGGTTGTCAGGCGTTTTGAGCTCCTCAGTAGTTGAAAATGATACGGCGACCTCGGCCTATCAAATGGAGGTGTTGGACTATGAAGAGTTCGACCTCTAAGAATTGATAATGGGGCAGTCTAGCCCATAAACTCCTTTCCCAAAGGGTGGGTGGTTTACACTAATGAAAGTACAGTTTTTTCTTCTTGATGTTCAATTCACTATGTCCCTGCTTTTGATTTTTAATCCAGCTAACATCAGTTTTCTCAATGGCAGGAAATATCTCGTTTATGTTTATGCTCAAGCTTTTTAGACTACCAATATTTGTGCATTTAAAATGATAGTGCGCACTAATATCACTATGTTGCTTGGCTTCGGGAATATTGATGTGGGTGGTATGTATATGATCTGCAATATTGCTTATTTTATCTTCGACCGCAGAAAAGTCGGAGCTTTGTTCAAGCAGTTTGCAGTCGCCGCCTTCGAATTGAAAAATCGAGCGAGCGGCTTGAAGTGTGAGCTTTGCCTGAGCTAGCTGCAGTTTCTCATCTTCCTTATGCGCTTTATGTTCAAAGCCTACAATATCGGCAGCAGAGCTTTGTAAATCTATTTCAACATCTTCACCCTCCATGGCGATGCTCATCTCAGCTTCGCCATGTTTATGTGCGCTAATGGTTTTGTGATGGTGCTCGCTATGTCCATAGCAATAGCTGGATATAGCGAGCACTAAAGAACAGACCTTGGCAAAAAATATAACAGTGGCAGGCATCTCGAAATCTCTACAATTAATCATCAAGCGAAGTCTAAGGTGAGTAGTAAGCGTTTTTCATCAGCTTTAGGTGAGCGATGAATTAAGGCAGGGATCATCGAACCTTCCCAAGAGCCACCTTTGAGTAGGGCGACATCGCCAGCATTTAACTGCTGTATTTTGTTGCCGTCATGATTACGATTATCACTGCAATCACTAGTTAGAGCGTTAATAGCCTTTAGATCTTTATGGTCGGCAATCCACTCTGTTCCTGGGCCGCAGTAGCTGTGTACCAAGCGGCAGGGGACTTGGTCGACATGAAAGCGAGGGCACATGGCATGATCGAGTACACACAGCCGCATTCCTGCTTGTTGCAGCCCAAATAAACAGCAGAACATATCGATAAGCTGGGCTATATCTTGGCTCAATTTAGCGCCCAAACTTTTTCGCATTAGCATAGCTTCGGCATTCTCAGGGCTCACTATTTCACGCATCTCAAGCGCGTGCTGGCGTGCCAATAGTGTTGCTAACTCTTCGTTGATAGCCGGGCTGATCTCTCGTTGCCAAACGGCAATATTGCAATGCTCTTCATAGATCTTTGCGAGAATGTCAGCCCTATCCGATATCTCTGGGCGAGCTAATGGCAGGCTTAGAACTTGAGCTGATTTCATGGCATTCCTATGTGTTGATGCTTGTTTATCGGTTTGTTTTCACATATGCTCTTCTGGATGATATGTTATATCATTGCATATTTGCAGTGATAAAAACAAGCTTATTTAGCTCTGTCCATAGGGGGTGGTTGAAATGGCTGCTCTAAGGGCTCTTTGCTAGCGGCTTGTTGATTAATGGGGTACAGTGCTGGCTTTTATGGTGGGCCTTCAATCGGGGGCATTAAGAGAGGTGGCTCGTGGGAGTTCAAGAAGTGCAAGCCTGTTTAGACAGCGCTCATCAGCGTTGTAGCGAATCGGGTTTGCGTTTAACGCAAAAGCGGGAACAAATTCTTAAGCTTATGTTGGAGGCCGAGGCACCTTTATCTCCTTATGAGGTGGTAGATCTATATAATGCCCAGACCGAGCAAAATATGCCGCCGAATTCGGCCTATCGTATTTTGGATTTTTTGGCTGAGGCCAATTTAGTTCACAAGCTTAACTCTGCAAATAAATACATTGCTTGTTCTCATATTGCCTGCTCGCATCCACATAGCGCGTCCCAGTTCTTAATCTGTAGCCAATGTAAAACAGTAAAAGAAGTTATGATGGAGCCGAAGTTGCTCAAGGAGATTCAGAAAAATGTAAGCTCTGCAGGCTTTAAAATGCGGCACCCAAGTGTTGAGTTGGAGTGTTTATGTGGAAATTGTTCTGAGTTGTAATTTTTGTATCAATAGAACTATTTAAAAAACGGCAGCGTGCAAAACACGCTGCCGTTTTTACTTATAAGCCGAGTACTTGCTTACCTTGCTTAAAGGTAATATCGACTGGGATATTGGCTTCTTGCAGTCGGGCTAAATCAGCCGCCAGACCTTTACCGATATTTCCTTTCTCTTCAAAAAGTTTACCAACGCCTTGGTAATCGCCTTCACCTTGTAAGCGTAATATCAGCTCGGATAGTGACGCCATGGCCTTGCTCATGTTATCCATGTTTACGCCATACTGGCCTTTGTCGTTACGATAAAAAGCGCCTTTTTCGGCGAAATAATTAAAACGAATCATATTGGCTTTACCATGGGCAGAGCTGGCACCAAAGCGAACCGAGCGGAAAATGCCGGCTAGGAAGGTGGTGTAATAATCTTCCAGCTTGCCTTCGGTGATCATGCCGTCTTTTAATAGCTGGCTAACCATGTATAAACCTAGGATGTCGGCCTTACCTTCTTCTAGAGCAGAAGCATGCTCTTTTAGTGCTTGGCGTACTGTACCTTTACCATTGATGGTGTTTTTAATGCCAAGGCCGTGGGCTACTTCGTGGAACATGGTGTTGCTAAAGAAGGCATTAAAGGTAATATTTTTGCGCTGCTCGGGAACGATCAATACTTCAGAAATTGGCTTTAGAATATGATCGAACTTGGCTTGCATAGCATTCTTAAGCTGCAAGCGACGAGTCCCTTTCGATAGCTGTACTTCTTCGTCATTGGGTAGGTTGATGGCGATGGTTTTACCACCCGCATTAGAATGCCCTGCATAGTAAATGACATCGTAGGCGTTTAGGTCAGCATTGCTGCCTGGCATTTCTTGCTTGTATTTTTCAGGTACAGGTAAGCCCTTTTGCAGAGCAGGAAGTGTGCTTGCAAACTTTGCTAAGCGCTTACTCCAGGACATGTCTTTTACAAGGACATAGGCCTCATAGGCGGCGCGGTATCCATAAAGCTGATCTTCATAGGTTTCGATCGCACCGATCACAACATCGATCGGATTATTTTTCATATCCATCCATGCCATATCAGAAGGCTGGTAGTCATCGCTGGTGATAGCCTTTGCACGCAGGCGTAAGTAGTTGGCGAAGTCTTTATCTTCGGCAAGGTTTGCTGCACGTTCTAATAGCTTGGCGGCCTCGCTAAGCTGTTTGGTATAAGCTTGGCTATACGCTTGGGTTTCTAATTTACCGTCTTTTTCTTTAACCAGTGAGTAGAGGCCTTTTTTATCAGCAAAGCTTTGTTTCTCGAAACTTTCTTTGCTCATGCTGTGTGGGTAAAACTCAGCACCTAGAGCCTTCTCTTTGTAACCGCTCAAGAAAGGCTGGTCGGCTTGTAGGCGATCCCAAGGGCCATAGTTGATGTCGGCAAATTCGCGAACCTTTGGATCTTTGATGCTGGCAAGGAAGCTCTCTTTGTCTTGATAGAATGCCTGCTGCCAAAACAGATCATCCATAATTTTTGAGGCATCAATCAACACGGCCAGCATTTTCTTTTGATTGGTACTTAGGTGGCTAAGATCGCTGTTTAGAGTAACCTCTTGATAGATATCCAAGCGGTCTTTGAATTCGGGCAATAGTTCTGGTTTGAGTAGCTGGGATTCGGCGGCTAGGGCGCTATGACTTATCGCTAAGCTCAATAGGGCGGCACCGGTTAATTTTCGGCCCAGTTTGCTGATTGGGTTCATCATCCACTCCTGTAGTGTCTTTTGTTTACTTAGTTAAGACGCTTGGTGGGAGTGTTCCCTGAAGATTTGATGAGAGAAAGATGTTTGAAGAGAGTGCAGGTCTGACCGCATGTCTTGGGTGGGGGACTCTTTGCTGGGTACGCAAAAAGCGGCGTCCATGCCAGCTCGGCTCCTCTTGGATTCGCGCTATCCATGCGCTCAGCCTTCGGCCAAGCCCAAAATCCCTCCAGGGGATTTGG
This sequence comes from uncultured Pseudoteredinibacter sp., assembly GCF_947502065.1. Lineage (GTDB taxonomy): Bacteria > Pseudomonadota > Gammaproteobacteria > Pseudomonadales > Cellvibrionaceae > Pseudoteredinibacter. Next base: position 38,312 of record NZ_CANMYE010000009.1, on the reverse strand, counting down.
TCAAGTCGGAGACGCCCCTGCAAAGAGTCCCCCACCCAAGACATTCTGCAATTGCATATATTTCCTTTGATCGGGCCTCTTTCAGCCATTCAAAAGCAACTGATAATGCAAAGGTGTAGGATTTAGCCCCTATAGTAGCTGACCAGGAACCGTAAAGCGGCATGGACGCCGCGACCCGAGCGCCCTGGATGGTTTAAGCGTGTTCCAGGGCAGCTACTATAGGGGCTAAAGCCGGCAAGTCTGTACAGTGTTCGATCTAGAGTTGAGCAGGTTGTGACTTCATTTATAAGGTTTAAGTACGAGTAGACTTCATTGCCTTTTGACTTAAATGTTAAGCTGCTAGAATCTGTTCAACAGACGCCAACTTAACCGCACACACAAACACCTGCATAGCCAAATCAACTTCATCTACCTTAGGCACGCTCGGAGCAATACGGATATTACTGTTCTGCGGATCATTGCCATAGGGGTAGGTGGCACCGGCTGGAGTCAGTTTAACACCGGCCTCAGCGGCCAGCTCAACCACACGCTTGGCAAGCCCAGGGCGAGTGTCGAAAGAAACAAAATAACCACCAGCGGCCGATTGCCACTGGCCCAAATCGTTATCACCAAAGGCTTCCACTAAACGACTTAACACAACCTCAAAGCGTGGGCGCAGCAAATCGGCATGCTTCACCATATGCGCTTTCAGGCTCGCCATATCTGGGAAAAGCTTAGCATGGCGCAATTGGTTCACCTTATCTGGCCCAATGCTCGCAACCGAAAGAGTAGCCTTAAATGCAGCAAGGTTAGCAGGACTTGCCGCCATAAAAGCCACACCGGCACCAGCAAAGCTTACCTTAGAAGTAGAAGCGAATTGCAGCACAGAATCTTCAGTACCGTGTTGCTTACAGAAATCAGCGATAGCAGGCAATGCGGCAGCGTCGGCATTTAGATCATGCAGGACATAGGCGTTATCCCAGAATACCCGGAAGCCTTCACCTGCGATGTTGCCTAGCTTAGCGATGCGCTCAATAGTCTCGCTGCTGTATACCGTGCCCGTCGGGTTCGAGTACTTAGGTACGCACCACATACCTTTAATGCTCGGATCGGCTGTTACCATGGCTTCTACCTGATCCATATCCGGACCGTTCTCATCCATGGTTACAGTGAGCATCTCAATGCCGAAATGCTCACAGATGGTGAAATGGCGATCATAGCCGGGAACGGGGCAGATAAACTTAACTTTTTCCTGCGTCTGCCAAGCACTGTTTGGGCCAGCATAACCGAAGCTATAGGCTTGCAGCATGGCTTGAAACATCAGGGTTAAGCTGGAATTGCCACCCACTAAAATCATGTCCTGGGGTACTGATAGAATCTCAGAACCTAGGGCCTTCATCTCGGCAATGCCATCAAGGCCACCATAGTTACGTACATCGGTACCGTTACTACTGCTATAATCACCGCCCAAAATGCCATCCAAGTGATTGGATAAGTCTAGCTGAGCACTAGATGGCTTGCCGCGGGTAATATCCAGCTTTAAGCCCTGGGCTTTAAAGTTTTCAAAGTCCTGCTGCAGCTGGGCTTGCCACTGTTGCAGTTGTTCTTGGCTGGCTTGATTAAGATCCACGGAAGGCTCCTTAAATTAAATGCTGTGCTATATGGCTGCTGTGTTATATGGCGCTAGTGGCCGAGATGCTATTCGCCAAAAAAGGCGACCGCATTATATCTTAAAGGCTGGCACAGCGTCTTGATAACCATCAGTTAGGTAGACCAAAGTGGACATAAAAGTTTTAGCCACCGTATTTGTAACTATTTTTCTTGCCGAGTTGGGTGATAAAACTCAATTGGCCACCCTGTTATTTGCAGCGGATAAAGAAGTCAGTAAATGGACAGTGTTTATTGGGGCTTCTCTTGCTCTCGTGGCCTGTGCAGGTATTGGGGTGCTATTAGGGCAGTACGCCTCCCAATACCTGAATGAGAAGTACCTGAACCTAGTTGCCGGTGCAGGCTTTGTTATTATTGGAGCTTGGACTTTGTGGCGAGCCTAATCGCCTTCTTAGCTGCTTGCGTTTGCAGCTAAGGCGCGATATCAGATAGCTTGATTTGCAATATTTTGGGTTGTTTATCCTCAGCTAGCTTTTCGCCTAAAGGTATTATTCTTTCACTCTTTATTTCCGGGCTTAACTTAATCGGGTAGGGCTTGGGGCTCGCTAGTTGAGTGAGCCCCGGTGTTTTTCAACAAGCTTGATAGTATGCTCAAGTAACTCTTTACCACCTGGGGCGCCGTGGGTAGGAATTACAGAATCTATTGCTGGAAAGCTTTGGGTAATATTTTTGACTGAACCGTCCCAGCTATTTACATCGCCATCTTGAGTGTTGCCCATGCCCTTGGCATTGCCTGGGCGAATTAAGCAGCCGCCGTAGAGCATCTTTTCATCGGGTAGATAGACCACGATATTATCGAGAGTGTGTCCTGCGCCGGGTTTAAATACGACTAAGGGGTTAATGTCACTGCTTTTATTGTGGCTGTCAAAACTTAGATCAAACTCTGCCGGCAATAGCTCATTGCTCGGGGCGAGATCATTAGAGTGAGGGTTTGCCCAAGTTTTTACACCGTAGCTTCTTACGGTTTCGACGCCACCCATTTTATCGGAATGGGCATGGGTAAATACGGCGCGGGTGATTGGGCGCTTAAGGCTTGTTTTTGCCCACTCCAAAATGGTTTTGGTTTGGGCATTGTTCCACGCCGTGTCGACTAGGGTAGAGTTTTGCTCATCAAGAACGATTAAGCCATTAGCGGGAATTGTTCCCCATTTATCAAAATTCTTGTAGCTGGTATGCATCCAGACATTTTTAGATAATTGGGTGAAGACAGCGTCGGTTTCAATGTTTTCAGGGTGAGCCCTGCCCGCATGGCTGTTTATGGTAAAAGCACTGAGCATTGCTATGCATAGGCTAACAAGAATAAATTTTGCCATATTGCTGTCTACCTCTTCCTATCCTTATTCACCCATATGATGTTGCATCAATGGACTTTTCTATTTGCTTTTGTCTGCTTGCTTTAATCGAGCCCAATCCATTTGGAAAGTTCCAGCAAAATTAATTTATTTGGCAAGGTAAGGCATCATTTGCATAGGTGGCCCGGCTTGCTGCTCTAGATCGTCGTTGATGTCGAAACGTGGATCACGACTGCTTACCCAAAGATGGCCTTCAGGTTTGAAATCAGCTGGATCGTCGAGGGTAGATGCTAGGCATACAATGACATTGTCCAAAACGGTAATGTCAGAATATAGGGCGTCACCGCAGCTATCACAGCGATGTTCGATAAGATCTTTCCCTGAGCCGCCTTTGCCATGATAAGTGGCTGTATTGCCACTTATGTCGATCTGGCTTTTCTGAATCAAAAATAAGCTGACACAAGGTGCGCTATTGCGCTTTTGACAAGCGTGACAATGGCAATACCCAGAATATAGAGGTTGGCTTTTAACTTGGTAGTTAACTTGGCCGCAACGGCAGGCTCCACGCATAGTTTTTCACTTCTTATTATGAAAGGAGCAATGATTATAGGGGGCTTATTAGGTCAGTGCATTAATAAAAGTCAGTGAATATAAATTCGCCTATAAATTATCTTAGCCCGGTTATCTATCTCAGATATTTTATGACTTTTAACGCTATTGCTTTACCGGTCGCTTTTGCAATTTACGCTGCAAAGTACGGCGGTGCATTCCCAGTGCGCGGGCAGTAGCAGAGATATTACCGTCGTGTTCGCTCAGTACTCGCTGGATATGTTCCCACTCTAGGCGATTTACTGAAGGTGGCTGCGTGCTGATTTCCACATCAGCATTACCTTGGCCTTGTTCAAAGGCATTTAGAATGTCGTCGGCATCGGCTGGTTTGCATAGATAGTTTTGTGCGCCGAGCTTAATGGCTTCTACCGCGGTACTGATGCTGGAGTAGCCAGTTAGCATCACGATTTTTAAATCCTGCTGTTGCAGCTTTAGCTTTTCAATTAACTGCAAGCCCGATTCTTCGGCCAGCTTTAAATCGACAACGGCTTTGGAAAAGTAGTGAGCTTGGCACAGCGCTAACGCATCTGCGATGGTGCAGGCTGTGTAGACATCAAACTCTCGCTTTTTAAAAGCTCTATGTAAAACCTGTAAAAAGACCTCATCATCGTCCACTAGCAATAGCTTTTCAATTTCATCACTCATGAACATTCCTCGATCTTTCTTCACCCAGTGGTAGCCGTAGTTCGGTATGGGTGCCCTTGCCATCGCGATTATACAGTTTGATTTCGCCGCCGTGTCGGCTAATGCTGGCATGACTTAAAAACAAGCCCAGGCCAAAGCCCTTACCTTTGGTGCTCACAAAGGGCTTGCCAAGCTGCTCGGCGATTTCGATGGGAATGCCAGGGCCATTGTCATCGATGGTCAGCATAAACTCTTTATTGCTCCAGGCCATTGTGACCGCAATACCCGTAGGGCAGGCATCGGCGGCGTTGTTTAGCAGGTTTAACATGGACTGCCCAATCGTCGCATCAAAGCTGATGTGTTTTTCTGGGCAGTCTTTGCCCAGTTGTATGTCGGCTTCAACTTCGGGGCGCATAATTAGCCACTGCTCAATAATATCGTCGCAATAAGCATGCAAATCTTGCTGGCTTTGGGTGCCGGCTTGGCTTTGTTCAGCGCGATTGATTAGGTTTTTTAAGGTGCTGTTACATTGGCTAACTTGTGATTGCAGCAGTTCTATATCGGCCTGTAGCTCAGGGTTGTCTGGGTGATCATCACGCATTTCGCTGAGCAGCGTTTTAATGGTAGACAAGGGCGTGCCCAATTCATGTGCGGTACCTGCAGCGAGAGTTGCTACGGCCATAAGCTGTTGGTTAAGCATCTCTTCTTCACGAAGTCTCGTCAGTGCTTGGTCTTGGCCGCGAATATTGCGTGCCATTTGCACCACAAAATAGCTAATCAGCAGCGCACTCACCATAAAGTTAATCCACATCCCTAAGGTGTGCATATTCCACTGTGAACCACCGTGATTATTATGGCCTTCGTGCACCATGGTAAGTTCATGGTGTTGGCTCATTGGTGAAAGCTCTTCAATGGGAATGTGGTAAATCAGTAATGCGGTATAAGCGGCAACACTCATGGCGGTGAGTATAGCGGCATAGTTCCAGCTTAAGGTAGCCGCTGCTATACACAGTGGCACCAAATAATAAGAGACAAAGGGGTTATTGGCCCCGCCGGAAAAATACAGTAATAAACTGATACACAAGGTATCGAGTAAAAGCTGTGAGAAAAACTCTAACTCGGTTACAGGCCAAGGCTTTTGCAAGCGCAACCAAGTGAGCAGATTAATGGCCGTAATGCCTGTTAGAATTAAACCAAGTACGCTGTAGGGCAATACTAGATCCAAGGCGAAATAGCTGCTGACTAAAGCAATAGACAGTGCGCAGATAAGTAAGCCGCGAATCACCATTAAGCGGCGTAAATTATTGGTCGGGGCAGCCAGGCTGAAGGAGTGGTCTTGAATCATATTGCTTGTAATAAACTCGTTGGCGAAAAACCGGTGGCGCCCTTAAATGTGCACCTTGTGTTTCAACACTGCAAGCGGTGCTGGGAGCCACCTTTTAAGCTATGAGTAGATAGAGTAAGACAGAGCAGCTCGTTTGCCTACTGCTTACCACTATCAATTTAGCCCCATAGCCCAAAAGAAACAATGTGACATGATGTCGCACAATAAAAGGGAAGTGAATTTAGGCAGGATATAGCTCAGCAAGCACATTCCTGATGACATGAACTTTACTGTGCATCTTATTGGCCGCTGTATTGGCAAAGCCCAACACTAGGCCATTAAGATCTTCTCCACCGTGACAATAATCGCTAAGGGCGCTGGCGTAGAGTTTCCGTTGTTCTAACTCGCCAACTAAGCGCCGATCGTCAATACCTTCCTTGGCAATAAACACAATATGCATTCCTGCCTGTCGTTCTAGCGTTTGCCCCCAAGGCAATAAGCACTGCATCGCATCTTGTAGCGCTAAAAGCTTTTCTTTGTAGGCAATACGCATGCGACGTAAGTGGCGATTAAAATGCCCTTCCTCCATAAAACAGGCCACCTGGGCCTGGCTAAGCAACGGTGGCTGGCCATAGCTAGCAAAGCGAGCTTGGCTAAAGGTCTTAACGAGTGGCTCTGGTAGAACCAGATAACCAAGCCGCATGCCCGGGTAGAGTGTTTTACTAAATGAACCCATATAGATCACTCGCTGATGCTGATCCAAGCCTTGCATGCAGGCCAATGGGCGATGCTGATAGTGATACTCACTGTCGTAGTCGTCTTCGATTATCCAGCTATCATTCTCGGCGGCCCAACTAAGCAGCGCCATTTTCCGCTCGAGAGACAAAACCTCGCCCATGGGGTATTGATTGGCCGGGCTGCAATAAATCAGCTTGGGTTTTTGTTTCGCTTTAAAAATGACTTCGGGGTTCAAACCATACTGATCGACAGGGCAGGGAATATGCTCATTACCTGTTAGCCGCAAGGCTCGCATAACACCCCGGTAACCAGGGCTTTCCATCGCCAAAACATCGTCAGTGGATAACAATAAACGCATACAAAGATCGAGAGCCTGCTGTGCCCCCGCGGTAATCATGACTTGCTCTGGCTGGCAATTTGCAGCACGTGATTGCTGCAAATATTGAGCGATGGCTCTTCTTAATGGCCAAAAGCCAGCCTCGTCTCCATAGCCCATATAGTCTTGACTGTGCTTGCCCAACTGCTGTGCTATGCGCTGCCAAATCTTATGGGGAAAGGCGCTAAGATCTGGCACCCCCACACAAAAACTCTGATTAATATCATCAGAGTTTTGACTGCTGTGACGTGTGACTTTTGTTGCCGGAGAACTTTCCAGAATTGAAGCCTTGGCGCTATGCAGCTGATCAGGCAGGGGGCTGGCAACAAAGCTTCCGGCACCGCGTTTACTGCTGATATAGCCCTCAGCCTGTAATTGCTCATAAGCCGCCATCACCGTGTTGCGCCCCAAATTCAGTTGCTCGGCAAGATTACGGCTAGAAGGGAGTTGGCATTTAGCGGGCAACTGGCCATTTAGCATCAACTGACGCAAGCCAATATACAGCTGCTGGCTTAGGCTCTGCTTGAGTGACTTATCGAAACTAAGCTGTCGTATTTCTTGTAGGCTGCTGGGAATAGCCATACTGGCCCCTAATTCACCAATTAAATTGGTTCCATTAAATTACAAAAATTGGATCTCAACAAGGGGCCAATTGCTGACTAAGCTACACCTCTATATTAGCCGAGCGCCATAGCTCATAAGACATAGTAATAGAGAAATATCCAGATAAGGAGTCAGCGTGTCTGAGAACAGTAACAACGAACAAACCCTAGAACCTTTAAGCCAAAGCCCGAAAACTCGACTGAGACGCTCACCCAAAAGAGCCGTTTTTGATCGCCAAGCTTTGTACAACATCTTCGATGAAGCCATGGTGGCCCACGTGGGCTTTGTACAGGATGAACAAAGTTTTGTTATTCCTATGCTGGTATGGCGCTGGGAAAATCGTTTATTTATTCACGGCAGCAACGGCAGCCGCATGATTAAAGCCCTGTGTGGCGAGCAATCAATTTGCATCACTGCCACCTTATTGGATGGCATGGTAATGGCCAAATCGGCTTTTCATCACAGCAGCAATTACCGCAGCGCGATGGTAATGGGATCTTGCTATGTGGTGGAAGATAAACAAGAAGTCGAGCAAGCACTTGAAGTCTTTATGGAGCTAATCGCCCCTGGCCGCTGGCCCCATCTGCGACCACCTACAACAAGTGAAATAGCGGCGACTACCGTGCTTGCGATTGATATCGAAGAGGCCTCGGTAAAAATTCGCAGTGGTGGCCCGATTGAGGATGAGGGCGATTTGGAGTGGCCTGTGTGGACAGGCGAATTACAACTACGCCAAAAGGTAACGGCCGCTGTTGAAGATCAATACAGTGTGGGTGAGATGAGTGATTATAGTGAAGCCTGGGGGGAGCGTTGGAGTTTGTAGTATGCAAGTGAGCGTAGATCTACAATTCATATATGAAAGGCGCTAGTCGAAGTCTTTAAAGGATGCACACTGCAGCTTTGCTCTCTATTCCCTTCTGATCAGGAACCGTGGAGCGGCATGACAAATCTCTCTGGAATAGATTTGGGCTTGGCCGAAGGCTGAGCACCTGGATGGTGCGAATCCACGCCGCGAAGTCGAGCGCCCTTGGATGGTTTAAGCGTGTTCCAGATCAGAAGGGAATAGAGAGTAAAGCGCTCCGGCTTAGTATTACTTACTGGTAATTGCTAAATTTCCATAATTGGAGTGCTTAATTACTTAGTATTTTTACTATGAAACCATTAAGGTGAGCTCGTGGGTATAAATCGATCGTCGATACCTGACCGCTTTCAGCCCAGATGATCGCTGCTCAGAAACGCGCTTAAACCATCCGGGGCGCTCGACTTCGCGGCGTCCATGCCGCTCCACGGTTCCTGATCAGCGATCATCTAGGCTAAAATCTACTTTGCGAAAATTCTGAACAACAAGAAAAGGTGGAAGTGTTGTAGTTGATGGGGCTAGCTCAACACCGAATAAATGCTAAGCCCTACTAAAACCTACAACTCCCGGTGACGCTCCAACGTTTGCCAATGCTTCTCGCATTGACCTTCCATCAGCGGCAACTCTTTCTCCAAACGATCAACCACAAAATCACGCAAGGCCTTAATGCGTGCTGTATTACGCAAATCAATATGACTCAAAACCCAAAGCCCCATACCTTGGTAAAGCGGAATACCCGGAACACGAATCAACTCCGGAGTGGTATCACCAAGACCACAGGGCAAGCGCGCCATACCGCAGCCAGCTCTAGCCAACTCATAAATGCCATTAATAGTAGAGCAGTAATGCCTAACCTTTAGCCCCGGCATATATTCCTCAACCCAATCTGGCGTATTAGGCCCATTTTCTGTCCAATCGATCGCACAAATAGATTGCGGGTCTTGCTGATACTGCTGCCACACATCCTCAGTGCAGTAGACCGTCATCGCAAAACGGCCGAGTCGCTTACCCACCAAATCCGGTGCCGGATTATCCGTCGCACGAAAAGCCAAATCGGCCTCGCGTGCACCGAGATCTAAATTCTCATCCTGTAAAATTAATTCTAAATCGATATGGGGGTGTACATCCAAAAACTCCTTTAGCACCGGCGCCAACACCCGACGGCCAAACATATCTATAGCCGTAACCTTAATAGTGCCAGCGAGCTCTTGCTTATCTGCCGTGACCAAGCGATCCATAGCGTTAACAGACTCACGCATATTTTCCGCATAGGGAATCATGCTTTCCCCAAGTGGGGTGATACTTAAACCTGTCGCAGTTCGCTCAAAAAGTGGCGCGGCTAGCTGCTGTTCTAAGGCAGAGATACGACGTGAAACCGTAGTGTGATTGACTTTTAATTGTTTGGCTGCTGCGGCCATGGAGCCACTTTGCACCGTGGCTAAAAAATAATTAAGATCGTTCCAGTCAATATTTTTCATGCTGGTTCCTTAGGCGGCAAGCATATTTTATTGGTATTTTTCGCCGAAAAAGCAGTCATTGTGTGCTTTTTTTGCTCGGCTTTTTATCTCGGCTAGCAAGCAGTTTACCCAGCCTCATCGCAACGGTTTAGTGATTTTCCTATTACTTATCGTATCTTTACGCAGCTTATCTATTATTAACTGTGCAAAAATGCAAACCATATTTGCCGTTTCTGTCATTGTTGCAGCCTCCCCTAAGCATTAGCATGGCCATGCTTATTTTTGAGGAGAATATCATGAACCGTTTTGTTAAAGCTGCTGCATTTATCGCAGCCGCACAGTTGGCTTTAGTTCCAGCTGCCAGTGCCGGTAAGAAACAAGAGTACATCAAACTAGCCGAAGAAACTGCTGCACAGCAGTTTGAAGTTGCTGCTGACAAAGTTCGCTTTAAGCAGATTAGCACTACCGGTGGTTTTGCGCGTGTTTATCTGAAAGTTCACACTTCAGATACTGAAAAGAAAACTGTTTTCTGTAAGATTCGTAAAAAGAACAAGAACGTAGAATTCTGCAAAGAGAAGTAATTTTTTTATACTTCTTTGAATGGGGGCTCGTGGTGTAGCCCCTTTTTTTTGCCTTAAACACTTACTTTTGATATTTCTCACCTGGTAGTAACCAATACAAGCCTTGAGTTAAAACCGTAGGATAAGTTAGCTCATGGTGGGCCTGTTCGACAATTTGCTTGTTCAAGCGCAATGATGGGTAGTTGCGCTGTTCCAATTGATCGTAGAGTAGCCCGAAATCTTTCACCATATTAATCGGGGTGGGTTTATTGTAATCGTCATTACTGCCTGCTGGCCGTTCAAAAGCGCCAACACCCATAAACAGCTCCGCATTGATATCCATGGTTTCTTTAGCCACGGCCAGTTCTTTTTTAAGCACCCAGCGATTAGAAAACCAAATAGAAGGGCTGGAGATTAAATAGTAGCGAAAACTGTCACTGTGCTCGAAGAGAGCGTACAACCCAAAAATTCCACCTAAAGAGTAGCCCGCGTAAGCGCGACGCAAACTGTTTATACGGTAGCGGTTCTCGACTAAAGGGAAAAGTTCTTGCTTTAAAAAGCCAAGGTATTGCTCGGCTTCACCATTGGGGTTGTCTTCGGTTTTGGGGGTGAAGTCTCGTCGCCGGCTTTCAAAAGGGCGATCGCTCGGTGAATAAGAGATGCCCACCAGAATGTGATGCTCCATTGCGCGATTGATCATCGCTGCATGGGTAATGCCGGAGGCGAGCTGAAAAGAATAGAGCCCATCATTGAGATAGACCACAGGGTATTTGCGTAGCTGATTGCCTTTATCAAAGTAGCTAGGCGGAAGCTTGATATAAATATCGTAGCTGCGCCCTAATTGCTTTGATTGGATTTGTAAAACCTCGGAATCTGGAATTTCAAATCCAGAAGGGCTTGGTTTGTTTGTAGCACTTGCACTTATGCTGCAGAGCATTAATAAAGTAAGCAGGAAGCCTGTATAGCTCCGTCTTGTTGTTAACAACATTTTTCACCCTAATCCCTTAATTATGTTGGGCACCGTCTTGGTACCCATTGTGCCGTTTTAGGCGACAGTCGTGTCTCGCCGAAAAGCACTATTTTTTGCATAGCCCAATAACTGTGGCTGGCGCTCTAGCGGCGCCGTTTAGCCATTGTAGGGCAGCGCGGGCTTTGGGTAAAACGGGTGCTTATTTAAAGCGTAGTAAAAAACTGTGCTCTAGGGCGACAATTCCCTTCACTTCTTCGGGGGCCTGGCCCAGGGGCTCGATCTGTGCCGATGCCAAGATCAATCCATCGAGCATGGCCGGGCTGATACTAAAAGGTGGCCCCGACTTTAAGCTTTGATCGTATTCCAAAGTGATCAGTAAGCTTTGGCAGGGTCTTGGCAGCGTATTGGCCAGGAACGCGCAATACTGGCGGCGCATCTCCAAGGGCAGGGCGATCATAGAAGCTCTATCATATACCCAGCGGCAGGCGCCGAGTTGTTCAGAATCGAGGGCGAAAAGATCGCCGCAATACAGAGTGTAGTTTGCCGCTTGGTATTTTTGCAAAGCGCCGACCTGCTCAATATGGGGCTCTAGTCCCTGTTCTTGGAAAAATTCTTCCACGGCAATTTGGCTAAGTTCTACCCCAATTACCTGTAGGTTTTGCTCGGCTAAAAAGACCATATCGAGGCTTTTGCCACATAAGGGGACAAAAACCGTATCGCCTGCGCGGGCATTAAGTGTAGGCCAATGTTTAAGTAAGCTATTGTTAAAGCGTCCTTCATGAAATCCAATTTGCTGTTCTTGCCAGCGCTGCAACCAAAATTCTTTTTCCATTATTTGCCCCTCTCATTGCTTGATGCCCGCTGTGTATCGATTTACTGCCCCAATTCCTGCAGGGCGGCAATGTATCAGATGAACCGTTAGAAATCAGGTACGGAATTGCAAAGCCTTCGGCTTTCGACTCGGTAGCAGTGCTATAATGCCCGGCTTAAATTTGTATAGGTATATTTATGTCATCGGCAATGCAAGCAACCTTAACCCAGGGCTCGGTCGCAAAAACCTTGCGAGATATGGCCGCGCCTATGGTGATCGGCTTATTGGCGATGATGTCCTTCAATGCTGTCGATACTTTTTTTGTCGGGCAATTGGGTGAAGATGCCCTAGCGGCGATGAGCTTTACCTTTCCGGTCGTTATGGTTTACACCAGCTTGGCGATTGGCCTAGGCGCCGGTACCTCTTCCTGTGTTGCCCGTGCAATTGGCGCTGGCGATCAAGCGATGGCCAAGCGTTTATTAACCGATGTATTGACCATTGCGCTGCTAATGTCGGTAATTTTTGGGGTGTTGGGTTGGTGGTTTATGGAACCCATATTTTATGCTTTGGGCGCCTCTGAAAAGCTGATGCCGCTGATCCGCGAATATATGGATATCTGGTTTTTAGGTATCCCCATGGTCATTATGCCGATGGCGGCCATGGCCGGCTTGCGCGCTATGGGGTTAAGCAAGTTACAAGGCGTAGTAATGGGAATCTCCGCCATTGCCAATGGCCTGTTAGACCCCTTGTTGATCTTTGGTTTATGGGGCTTTCCGCGATTGGAGTTAGCTGGCGCGGCTTGGGCTAGCTTTATCGTTCGTATTGGTGTGATGCTGGCGGTGGCGCATATTTTAATTGTGCGATTGCAGGTCTTAACTAATCCCTTCGCCAAATTAAATGAGTTGCTTGCTTCATGGCGACAGGTCTTTCATGTGGCCATTCCCGCAATGGGCACCAATGTGATTATCCCGCTGGCCAGCGCCATCGTAGTTGCTATGGTGGCCAGTCATGGAGAGGCTGCGGTTGCCGGCTTGGGAGTCGCGCTGCGTGTAGAACCCATGGTGCTGATTTGCTTTTACGCGCTATCTGCAGTGATGGGGCCGTTCTTTGGTCAAAACCTTTCGGCCTCGGCAATTGATCGTGTGCGTGAGGCGCAAAGTGTGGCCATGCGTTTTTGTTTAGCGATGGGCCTCGCGGTAGCTGTCTTACTAGCTCTGGGTGGCGAATGGCTGGCCAGCTTATTCAGTGATTCACCTGAGGTGATCGCCGTGGCTAAAGACTATCTACTGCTAGTGCCAATTAGCTATGGCTGCTACGGCATGGTGATGTACATTAATGCTGCCTTTAATGGCATAGGTAAGCCAATGCCGGGCCTAGTGATTTCCAGCTTGCGGGTAATAGGTTTATATCTACCGATCGCCTGGTTGGCCATGGAATTTTGGGGGCTAAAAGGCTTGTTTATTGCCACGGCGGTAACCAATGTGGCTGTAGGCCTGATCGGCTATATTTGGCTGCGCAGCCATATCGAAAAGAGCGCCGAGGCCCTTTGCCCTAACAGCTAGCCGCTGCTTATATCCTCCTGTTGTTCTGTTTATAGCTTCTGCAATTTAGCTTAAAGACCGTGACATCATCGGTCTTTGGGTTCTCCTGCATGGTTTTCTCTTCTTTACTCACCGACCGGTCGTTCCAGCCTTTACAAATAATTTATATTAGTAAATACTAAATTAACTTTTCATTATTTTGGTATGGCTATGAAACACCGGTTAATGGAGTGGTCGCTAGATCACCCTAAGCGCATCTTTTGGCTGACGGGCCTTTTATGTATTTTGGCTTTGGCCATGTTCCCGCGTATCTCGGTGGATACCGATCCTGAAAACATGTTGCCCCATGAGCATCCAGTACGAGTATTGCATGAAGAGATAAAACACCGCTTTGGGCTGTCCGATATGGTGGTGCTTGGAATTGTGAATGAGCAGCACGATCAAGGCATCTACAATGCACGTAGCTTGTGGAAGCTTTCTCAGTTGAGTGCTGCTGCATTGGCCATGGAAGGGGTGATTGATGATGATCTAATGAGCTTGGCTGAAAGCGATAACATCACCCAAGGTAAAAATGGAGAAATTGCTTTTAATTGGATGATGCGAAGCCCCCCGGTAGATGACGAGGCGGCCCAGCTTATCGCTCAATGGGTAGAACGTTTACCGCTACTCAACAACACCTTGGTGTCCGCCGATCAAAAAGCCGCCGCGATTTATATTCCTATCGTCGCAAAAGATCAAAGCTACCGAATTTACCAAGAGCTGCTTGCGGCCATCGAGCAATTACCAGCTGGCGATGAACAATTTCACATTACCGGTTTGCCAGTCGCCGAAGACACCTTTGGTGTAGAAATGTTTAAGCAGATGGCGGTATCGGCGCCAGCGGCTGGCTTATTGATCTTTATTCTAATGCTGTTTTTTTTCCGCTCAATTCCTTTGGTAACTGCACCTATGATTGTCGCCATGGCGACGGTGATTATTACCATGGGCGCGATGATTGGTATGGGCTTTCCTGTGCATATCATGTCATCGATGATACCGATCTTTTTAATGCCGATTGCCGTGGTTGATTCGGTGCACATTCTATCGGAGTTTAATGATCACTATCGTCCGGGTATGGATAAAAAAGCCTTGGCAGCAAAAGTGGTCAATAATCTTTTTCAGCCGATGCTGTTTACCTCGGTAACTTCTATGGTGGGTTTTGCATCACTGAATACCGCCGACATTCCACCGGTAAAAGTGTTTGGTAGTTTTGTGGCTATTGGTATTGGTGTTGCATTTTTGTTGAGTATCACCTTGGTGCCAGCCTATATGTCTAGTCTGTCGGATCACACTTTAGCAAGCATGGCTAAGCGGGTGCATAGTGATGAAAAACCCAATAGTTTACTGGCAAGGTTTTTACGCTTACTGCCTAATTTTACAAGCTCATTCCGTTTGTTGATTGTGCTCGTCGCTATGGGGGGGCTGCTTCTATCTGGTTTAGGCATCAGCAAAATTAATATTAACGACAACCCCATGAATTGGTTTGAGCCAGAGCATCCAATCCGCAATGCCGATCGGGTTTTAAATAGCCACTTTGCAGGCACATACGAGGCGTACCTCAGTTTTAGTGCACCGGCTAGCGACGCAGAAAATGGTAGCAAGCTACGGGAAATTTTGGCGCGTTCGCCAGAGAAAATTCAAACTGAGTTTGCAGATTTACAACTTGCAGGTGAAGACTTGGCTACGGCGCTATTTGATAAGCAAATGGCCGCCAGCGATGAAGAGCTGCTTTGGTGGGATGAGTTATCGTTGGCTTTGGATAATGCTGGCGAAGAACATCGCTTGTTCTTGCAAAGTGAGTATCTCAATTACTTAGAAAGAGTGCAGGCCGCTTTAATGGCCAATGGCTATGTGGGTAAAACCAATGGCCTTGTCGATCTGCTAAAAACGGTCAATCGGGAACTGCACGGTGGCCAAGCTGAACATTATCGTTTACCAGGAACGGCGGAAGCCGCAGCCCAAGCGATTTTAACCTTCCAAGGCTCTCACCGCCCTGGGGATATCTGGCATTTTGTCACACCTGATTACCGCTCTTCACTCATTTGGCTGCAGCTAAAATCTGGCGATAACCAAGATATGAGTGCAGTGCTGGAGGCGATGGATAAGTGGTTTATCGATAATCCACCGCCTAAAGGTCTTGAGGTCAATTGGAGCGGTTTAACCTATATAAATGTGGCCTGGCAAGACGCCATGGTGAGTGGCATGTTGCAAAGTTTATTGTCTTCCTTTGTGATCGTTGCACTCATGATGATGTTCCTTTTCCGCTCGGTCATCTGGGGCTTAATCGCCATGTTACCGCTGACCTTAACCATCAGTTTGATTTACGGCTTAATTGGTTTTACAGGCAAAAACTACGATATGCCGGTTGCTGTGTTATCGGCTCTTACCTTAGGTATGAGTATCGATTTCGCGATTCACTTTATCGAGCGTTGCCGTGCCTTAATGAAAGAATATGGCAATTGGCAAGAAACGTTGCAAGCGATGTTTGAAGAGCCTGGCCGCGCCATCAGCCGCAATGCCATCGTAATTGCATTGGGTTTCACCCCCTTGTTGCTAGCGCCACTCGTTCCGTATCAAACCGTGGGTTTATTTTTAGCCTCCATTATGGCGATCTCCTGCATCAGTAGCTTATTACTACTACCGAGTGTGATCTCCTTTGCTAGAAAAATTCTATTTAAATCATCCGAGCAAAGCGCTTGATAGGAGCGTATTTAATGAAAAATATTTTAACGACACTAATGCTGATAACGCTCTGCGCACTGTCAGGCATCAACGCATCAGCACAAAGCAATGCCTCAGAACTCAGCGTAAAAGATATCGTTTACCGATCTAATCTTGCCACGGTATACGCGGGTGATGATGGCCGCGCCCAGGCACGGATGTTGATCGTCGACAAACAAGGTCGCAAGCAAATGCGCCAATTCACTATTTTGCGTCGTAATGTAGAAAAGGGTGGCGATCAACAATTTCTATTGGTCTTCTCGCGCCCGAGTGATGTAGCCAAAACCAGCTTTCTGGTTGAAAAGCACCCCGGTAAAGATGACGATCGTTGGTTATACCTACCCGGTTTAGATCTGCTAAAACGTATTGCAGCCGGTGATAAGCGAACAAGCTTTGTGGGTTCTACTTTCTTTTACGAAGATATCTCTGGCCGTGACATCAATGCCGATAACTACCAGCTAATCGCCCAAGACGAAAAACAATGGCTGCTCAAAGCAACACCTAAAGACAGCGCCAGCGTAGAGTTCGCCTACTATCAAGTCAGTATCGATAAGCAAACCATGCTGCCTATCAAGGCCGAGTATTTTGATAGCGGCAACGAAATGTACCGCCGCCTTTCCGTGCGCAAAACCGCCATGGTTCAAGGTCTGCCCACAGTCACAGAAATGAAAGCCGAAAACTTGCGTGATGGCAGTTTTACCATCAACCAAATGCGTGGCATCGAGTACGACGTAGGCTTGCCACAAAACATCTTTAGCGAACGCTCACTACGCATGCCACCTAAAAAATGGCTAAAAGGCCGCTAAGTACAATGGGCATAGCAAACAAAAGAAAGGCGAAAATTCTAGCCGCATTACTGACACTATTTGCCGTCACAC
Source organism: uncultured Pseudoteredinibacter sp. (assembly GCF_947502065.1). GTDB lineage: Bacteria > Pseudomonadota > Gammaproteobacteria > Pseudomonadales > Cellvibrionaceae > Pseudoteredinibacter. The sequence goes on along the minus strand of NZ_CANMYE010000009.1, from coordinate 21,263 downwards.
AGGGCATAGCAGCACCTGCTCAGCCGAGCCCAACGCCGAATAAAGAAATCGACGCCAAGAGCCAAGATTTCTTAGAAGATGATTGGGCTAGCGATGGCCGTGGCGAAGACAGCTGGGCCGATGAGCCATGGGGCGAAGAAGAAAGCTCAGCCATCGAATGGCGAGGCTTTAGCGAATTCGGCCAAGGGGTTTTTCGCAGTGCAAGCCCAAGCCCAGATGGCAACAGTTTAAATGAGTGGCGCAATCAAATATCAGCCTCTGGCTATCTTGGCGAACATTATCTAAGCAGCAAAGTAGAATTACTTTACGACGATGTGGACGATAACAATCTACAAATAAAATGGCGCGAGCTTTATATCGACTCGCCCATTACAGAAAACATCAGCAGCCGAATAGGGCAGCAGGTACTCACCTGGGGAACGGGCGACTTTGTTTTTCTAAACGACTTCTTCCCCAAAAATTGGCAATCCATGTTTTCAGGTCGAGACGACGAATACCTAAAAGCCCCCTCGGCCAGCGCCAAATTCAGCTACTACAGCGATAGCTTCAACGCCGATATCGTTTGGACACCAGAATTCCACTCGGATATATACATCCGAGGAGAACGCTTCGCCTATGCCCATCCAGCGTACCCCGAGCCCACCGTCGAGCGCCTTCAAGTAGAACAGCCTAAACGCACAGCCAGCAATGGCCAGCTAGCAGCAAGACTATCCAAAACCCATCAAAGCATAGAATACGCCGCCTACTTTTATCGCGGCCTATACACTCAACCGAACAGCTTCAACCCAGAAACCGGCCAACAATACTTCGTCGGCCTAAATGCCTATGGCGCCAGCATACGCAGCCCACTTGCAGGCGGCATCGCCAATGCCGAATTCTCCTACTGGCAATCAAGAGACGACACAGATGGTAGCAACCCCTTTGTACCCAATAGCCAAATCAAAACCTTAATCGGCTTCGAGCGAGAAATCATCGCCAACTTCACCGCCGGCATACAATGGTTCAGCGAACTCAACCTAGATCACCAAGCGGCCAAACAAAATTCATTAGACAACGGCAGCCTACCCAATCGCTGGCACCACAACCTAACACTAAGGCTCAACTACCTAGCCATGCAACAAAAGCTAACTTGGTCACTGTTTGCTTTTTACTCGCCCGACGAAAACGACTTTTACCTAAAGCCCAAAATTAACTACCGCCACAGCGACCAGTGGAACTTCACCCTAGGTGCCAACGAATTTAATGGCGACTCACAACAACAGTGGGGCCAATTCGAACCATCCAGCAACGTCTATTTCCGCATTCGCTACAGCTTCTAAAAAAAGGAATCACCATGACCGTCAACCGAGTACTCCACATCATCGCCGGCAGCTTCATCATGATCAGCCTAGCGCTAGGCCACTACATAAACCCATGGTTCTACGCCTTCACCTTCTTCGTCGGCGCCAACCTATTTCAATCCGGCTTCACAAACTGGTGCTTAATGGCTGATATCTTGAGAAAGTTGGGTTTAAAAGATGAGCTTTGAGCTACTTGGGTCGAACTCTGTCTGGAGAGCTGAGGGCTGTCTAGATAATGCATCGGTTAAAAGACTTCGTTCGAGTTAAAGGGGCAATTCAAACAACACTAGTAGCTTTTAGCCCCCTTAGGGTTTGACCAGGAACCGTAGAGTGACACGGACGTCACGACCCGAGCGCCCCGGATGGCTTGAGCGAGTTCCAGGGCAGACCCTAAGGGGGCTAAAAGCGGCCAGCCATACAGAAGCAATGAAAACCTAAAAGCGGTCAGACTTTTGCATCTCTGGGCTAAAGGCAGATCAACCAGACGAAAAATTAAAAATACCCTTAAGAAACAACCACAACACTTTAATAATTCCAAAAATTGACCTAGCATTAAACCATCATAGGTTCTTGGATAAATAGGCATGCGGCTTGTTTACATGGCCCTAGCCTATCTCTGCGTAGGCCTAGGCGTAGTGGGTATCTTCCTACCCGTATTACCCACAACCCCCTTCCTACTACTCGCCCTCTGGGCCGGCAGCAAAGGATCGCGACGCTTCAAATGGTGGCTACTACGCCACCCCAAATTCGGCCCCGGCCTAAGACTCTGGTACCGCGAAGGCTCCATCCCCCTAAAAGCCAAAATCATGGCCGTACTCTTTATCAGTGCCAGCTGGTGCATACTGTTCTTCAAAGGCACCAGCGCCAACCTACTTATTGTACTCAGCCTAATCCTACTGGGCTCCGCCAGCTTCATCATCAGCCGCCCCACCGCCAAATAAAAAACTAATAGCCAAAAACAAAAGCCAAAAACAAAAAAGGCCCTGCCACCGAAAGTGACAGAGCCTAAATTTAAAACAACTAGCTTAAAAGCTGCGCCCTAAGCCGTAACGCTTTCCTTCGCGGTAGCATCAAAACCAGTAGCGGCTTCGTCATTCACCGCCGCAACCTGGCCAGAAAGATCCTTACCCAAATAGTGGTAAATCACCGGCAAAACGACCAAAGTGAAGACCGTACCAATCAACATACCGGCAACCAAAATAATCCCAATACTATTACGAGCTTCCGCACCAGCGCCGGTAACCAAAACCAAGGGGAAGTGGCCCAGCACGGTCGCTGCCGTCGTCATCAAAACAGGACGTAAACGCGTAGCGGCGGCTTCCTTAACCGCCTCAATCTTGGTCCAGCCTTCCTCCTGCAATTGCTTAGCAAACTCCACGATCAGAATACCGTTCTTAGCAATCAAACCAATCAGCGTAACCAAGCCAATCTGCGAATAAATATTTACCGTGGTTAAGCTTAAGAAAGGGAACAGCATGGCACCGGCCAAAGCCAGTGGTACCGAGCCCAGCAAAATAACCAAAGGATCCCGGAAATTATTAAACTGAATAGTGAGTACAAAGTAGACCACTATCAGCGCAATCATCAACACACCCATCAGTGTATTGCCTTCCTTACGTAACTGACGTGACTCACCGGCATAATCCAAAGTAAAACCAGCGGGCAACACCTCCTGTGCAATTTCCTCAATAGTACTTAAGCCCTGCTCACGAGTCGTGCCCGGCAAAACACCACCAAAGATACGGAAGGATTTTTGCTGATCAAACTTACCCAGCAAACGTGGGCCGGTAACCTTCTCTAAACTGGCTATACTAGAAACAGGAATCATATCGCCGCTGGGCGTGCGCAACTGCAAATTCAAAAAGCTCTCCGGATTCCCGCGAGCCGATTCCTTCAGCATAGGAATCACCCGGAAAGCCTTACCATTGCCATCAAAGCGATTACTGTAATTAGAAGACAGCAAGACACTGAGCTGCTCGCTCACCGATGACAAGCTCATACCCAAATCCGCAATGCGGTCGCGCTTTAAAATAAAACGTACCTGGGGTAAATCGATATACAGATCGGTATCGGCAAACATAAACTTACCGCTTTGATAAGCCTTGCCAATAATTTGTTCGGCATAGCCGCGCATCTCACCGTAGCTGGCCGGGCCTTGAACGACCAGCTCGACATCAAAGTTACCTGCGGTAGGTAAAGAAGCCGACAGAATAGGCAGTACTTTCAGCTCGGCAATGCCACCCAATTTACCAAAGACCTCAGGCAATAACTCCTGATTGCTACGGCTGCGTTCATCTACATCGCCTAACAACAAACCGCCAAAGCCACCACTGGCGCGCAGCACCTGCCACATACCGTGGGAAGATTCAGTTGTCAGCAGCGTATCGACAACCTGATACATATTGGTATTGGTGTACTCTAGGGAAGACTCAGGCGGTGCAGTAATAATCGTATTAATACTGCTATTGTCTTCAATAGGTGCCAGCTCTTTTTGCGAGAACATATAAAAGGGCACCGTTAGCAGCGCAATGAAGATGGCCGCAAACACCAACTGGCCACGCCAGTTAAATACGTGACCTAAAAAGTTGCGATACCAGTGTTGGGCTTTATCGAATTGCTGGTTAACCCAAACCGTCATGCGGCTTTCTTTACCGCCTTCTGGGCAAACCGTAGCACTCATAATGGGAGATAGCGTTACAGCCACCAGGCCAGAGATTAAAACCGCAATAGCTAGCGTAAAAGCAAACTCTTTAAACAAAACCCCAGTTAAGCCCGAAAGAAAGCCAATGGGTGCATATACCGCCGCCAAAGTAATGGTCATCGCCGTTACTGGTGCTAATAATTGGCGCGAGCTAGTGAGAGCGGCTTGGGTGCGGCTCATACCGTTGCGCATATGACGCGCCACGTTTTCAACCACCACAATAGCATCATCAACCACCAAGCCTACCGAAAGCACCACCGCCAACACAGTAAGCAGGTTTAAGGTAAAGCCCATAATGGCCATAGCGGCCACAGCGCCTAAAATAGAAATAGGAATGGTAATGAGCGGCACCAAGGCTGTGCGGAATGAGCCCATCAAAGCAATCACCACAATGCCCACCAAGAATACAGTCTCCAGTAAGGTGGTGAAAATTTCCTTTAGCGCAGCGCGCATATAGAGCGTGCCATCGTAACCCATATCAATGGTGACGCCATCCGGCAAAGTTGGGCGAATATTATCGAGTTGGCGATAAACCTCATCACCAATTTCGATTTCATTAGCGCCCGGCAAAGGCCAAATAGAGATAAATATAGTAGAGCGCTGTAAAAAACGGCCGCTTACCTGGCCTTCGACTTCACCTAGTTCGATGTCGGCAATATCTTGCAAGTAAATTAATCCATCGCCCGTATCGCGTACCACCAGCTGCTCAAAGTCCGCAACAGTTTTTAAAGTGCTATCGGTTAATAGATTAATGCGGTGGCGAGCATTCTCACTTTCACCAATGGTGGCAATAATATTGTTATCGCGCAGAGCCGTAAGTACTTCATTGGCACCAATTTTATAAGCTGCCAAGCGACTTGGGTCTAACCATACTCGCATTGCTGGATCGCGACCGCCTTCCAAGCCGATACGCTGCACTCCATCGATAGAAGATAGGATAGGGTTTACCCGGCGTGATAGATAATCGTTAAGCTCGGAGCGGCTATAGTCTTCGGCATATACAGGCAAATAAAATACCGCATTGGCGCGATCGGCTCGGCTAACGGAAACGGCCGGATCTTCAGCGCCTGCAGGCAACTCAAAACGAATCTGGCTTAAGCGTGCATTTAGCTCGGCCAATGCTGCAGTGCTGTCTTCATTGAGTTTAAGCCAACCGGTAACGGTGCTGGAGCCAGCAACGGTATTGGAATCGACATAATCAATACCGGGCACGGTAGCAACAGCGCGCTCGATTGGGTCGGTAATAAAACCCTGCACTGTCTCGGCATCGGCGCCGGTATAAACCGTGCTAACCACCAATGAAGCGCTTTCGATTTTCGGGTACTGCAGTATCGATATCTCCTGCGCGGCGCGAATGCCGGCCAGCAGCAAAATGGCAGAAACCACAACGGCTAGGACAGGCTTTCTAACAAAGATGTCCATTAAGTTGGGGCGATCATGTGAGTTGCTCATTGTGCCCCCTCAGTATTAGCTTGCTCATCGGCACTGGCTTTTGATTCTGCAGTAACCGTTGGCTTGGTTTGAATAAATACTTTTAGCCCTTGGCGCAGTTTGAAGCTGCCAATGCTGGCCACTAGGCTACCTTCGGCAATACCATCGCGAATAATAAAACCGTTGTTACGGCGCGGGCCTAGCTCAATGCGTACGCGCTCAGCGCGATAAAAGTCACCTGCAGCATCTGGGTTTAGGCGATACACATAATCGGCGAATTGATCGCGGCTGATGCTCACATCTGGCACCCAGCTAGCCGCTTCAATAGCGCCTGCACTTAACTTCACCTCTACAATGCTATTGCTGTTGAGGTTTGTGTTTTCCGGCTGCTCGATGCGGCCACGATAGCGTAGCTGGCGTGAGCTACTATTAACTTCGGCATCACTGGCAACAAGCTGGGCCATTACAGATTGACTAGGCTTAAGCTGTACTTCAATCTCGCTGTTAGCATCTAAGCGAGGGAAATCCTGAGGTACAGAAAAATCGACCCAAATAAAATTATTCACACCCACCAAGCGAGTGATCATCGTATTGGGGTTCAAGTACTGGCCGGCCTCTAAAGTGTGCAAGCCAACATGGCCTTTAAAAGGCGCCACAATGGTCTTCTTGTTGATAACCGCTTTTTGTGCGGCAATTTCGGCCAGGCTGGTTTGGTAGTCGGCCTCGGCGCGATCCAGCGCTTCGGCGCTAACGCGGTTTTGTTTGCGTAGCTTTTTATTACGATCCAAAGTGATTTTTGCTAGACGCGCACTGGCATTGGCTGCACGTAAGCGAGCTTCTTCTTCGCTAACATCCAGCTGTAGCAAAACTTGGCCGGCTTCAACAAGGCCGCCCGAGGGTAGGTTTAAGGTTTTAATTTTACCGCCCAGCTCAGTACGTAAATCCAGCTGCTGCGGCGCAATAAGCTCACCGCTAACGGTAAGCTGCTGGCGAAACTCGGCGGCTTCTACAGTAACTGCTTTTACAGTGGCTGATGGCTCAGGGAACGATTTACCAATCGCAATGGCTTCTTTAATCTGTAAGAACTTCACTGTGCCAAGGCCGGCAAAAACCAGCAGGCAAAGTACGATAGTGATTATCCAACGGCGAAGATTCATGGTATGTAATCCAATAATATTAAAATAATTGTTTAGCGTAGTCCGGCGGCGTTTACCGCCGCCAATGCGCGTTGTACGCCGGCATCGTCAACTTTTTGTTGCCAGTCATAACTATTCAGTAGGCGCGTAAAATTTTTGATTAGTAGATCATCGGCGGGCAGTGGGTAAGGCAATGGCTCGGCTAATTGAATGGCGCTGCGATTATGTTGGCGCAACACCACCTGTGAATAACCCACATGCATAGACCAGGTTGCTGTGCTGAGCTCGGCGATAGTGGTGTTACTGGATTCAATATCCAATTCGCCTTTATCAATGGCGTTTTGCCAAAGTTTTTCAAACAGTGCGCCGCAGGCTTCAATGCTTTGAGACATATTCTCTAGCCAGCGTGGTGAGGCTCGGCGCAAAATCGCTTCGCAATTTACCAAGGCATCAAGGTGGCTATCGAAGTCGTAGCACTGGGTTTTGTTTGGGTCTAACAGGCCTAGCGCAATGATCTTTTCGGGGGTTGTTAAATCTAGGCTTAAGGTTTGAGCGAAGGTGTCGTGCAAATGCCGTGACATGCGAGTGCCTAGGGCCACCAAAACATCTTCCTTGCTTTGCACGTGCTTATATAGGGTGCCAATAGAAACTTCGGCCTCTTTGGCAATGGCCGACATAGTGAAATCCAGTAGAGAGGTTTGCTGCACGCACTTGGCGGCGGCGTGAAGGATCATGTCTTCCTGTTCTTGGGGGCTGTGTTTTGGGGCTGGTGGCATAGCGTTCAACCATATTTAGCTAGTGTGAAATTTATTCGAACATCATTCGAATGCTGTGCGATTCTACGCTGCAAGGCCTTAGAGTCAATAAAATTGCCGCTATTAGGGCAATAAGAATTGTTAATCCTGTGTCTGTTTTTACGCTTGTAGGAGGCTGCTAGATCTTTAGAAGGTGGCGGCAGTGGTTCAGTAATCAGTTAAATTAGGCTTAGTTTGTAAGTGCCAGCTTGCTCCAGGCGCTAGGGGCATGGCCGGTCCAGCTTTTAAAAGCGCGGCTAAAAGCGGCGCTATCGGCAAACCCAAGCTGCTCGGCAAGCACCGCCATGGATAGCCCGCCTTTGCGTAGAGCTTGCTCGGCGCGGCTTTGTTGTACTTCACGGCGTAGCTCTTTAAAACTGGCGCCTTCGGCTTCCAGTTTGCGGGCTAGGGTGCGGGGGCTGACGTGCAGAGCTTGGGCTAGGGTTTCTCGGTCGGGGATGATCGCTTGCAGTTGTAGCTGGCGCTTTACCAGCTCTACATAGCGGCTTTGGCGGCGCAAATCCGCCGAGACTCTTTGCACCAGTTTTAAATAGGCCCGGTAAATCGCTTGGTTTTGTCGCAGGGGCGCGCGATCAAAGTGGCCGGGGGCACACAATAGGCTGGCGCTATCTTGCTGGTAAAGTACGCAGTCACCAAAGTGTTCCTGAATCATGGCTTCTTCTGGGCCGGGAGCAAATGGTAGGTGGACGGCTATCGGGGTGCAATCTGGCCCGGCAATATCTTCTATCAATGTGGCAGAAGAAACCAGGTCTCTTAGCAGGCAGAATTCCTGCAGCTGCTGACCTTTATGGCCCAGTTTAATATCGGGTTCTAATTCAAATCGGCAGTAATCGTGATCTTTATTACGCCCTAATTCGATATGGCTCTGCCCCCAGGTAAGCTCTGGAAAGCTCAATATGGTTTGCACGGCATGTAGCACTGTATCGGCATGCATGGCGGTAAGGCCCAGCAAGCCAAATAAGGTGATTGAAGCATTGGCGCCGGCCTCCAGGGCCAAGAGGCGATGGCTATTGGGTTGATGGGCTGCAATGAGTTTTAACAGCAAGGCTTGTTCTTGCTCTTGTTCAATCGGGTAATCTGGATCTTCTAAGGCTATCGGCGGTATTCCGCAGGATAGCGCAATCGCTTCGCCGTCTTGGCCCATCTCTTCAAGTTGTTGCAGCTCTAGCTGAATACCAAAAGCACTGCGCTGGCTGACAAGTAGGTCACCTCGGGCCAGTACTTGCTTTGCTTTGTTTGCTGTCGACATTGGGGCTGCGCGGTAGTCTGCCATGTTTTAGGTCTGTGCTGGTTTGAAAGTGTAAAGCTTGGCAAATCGTACCACTGTGGCTCAAAATATCAAAAGCCTGGCAGCGCCCATCATCGCTAAGCGGGGGTGGCTATGGCACAGTTTGTATCTATGAACTCATACTCAAAGCGGCCCAGCGTTAATTTAGGGTTGAAGAATCACGATAAAGAATCTTGATATAAAAATAATGTAGCGAGGCGATTGTGGAAGCATTAGACGTTCTGATTATTGGTGCGGGCATTTCTGGTATTGGCATGGCTTGTCATTTAAAGCAAAAGTGCCCCGATCAGAAGTACGCCATTTTAGAAGGCCGAGAAAATTTTGGTGGCACCTGGGATCTTTTTAAATACCCGGGTATCCGTTCTGATTCCGATATGTATACCTTTGGTTACAGCTTTCGCCCATGGACTAATGGCGCTGATATCGCTTCGGCCGAATCCATTCGTGAATACTTGGATGAAACCGCTTCTGAATATGGTGTGCATGAAAACATTCGCTACAGCCATCGGGTAGAGAAACTGCAATGGAGTAGTGATGAGGCATGCTGGTTTGTGCATTATCGCCACAAGGGCGGTGAAGAGCAGATTCTAAAAACCCAATTTTTGGTAACTTGCACGGGCTACTACAATTACGAGCAGGGCTATTTGCCGGAATTCCCCGGCTATGAAAATTTCAATGGCTTAAAAGTTCATCCGCAGCAGTGGCCTGAAGATTTAGATTATAAAGATAAGAAGGTGCTGATTATTGGCAGTGGTGCCACGGCGGTAACTTTGGTGCCGTCTATGGCCGATGAGGCTGCCCATGTCACTATGCTGCAGCGCTCGCCCACTTATGTTTTTACTCGCCCAGCACGCGATCCTATTGCTAAGTGGCTACACAAATTTATGCCAGATAGCTGGGCGCATTATCTTACCCGCGCTAAAAATATCTTCCTTAGCTGGTATATCTTTTCCAAATCTAAACGAAGCCCGGATGGTGTGCGCCAATATTTGCGCGATATGGTCAAAGATGAGGTGGGTGATTCGGTAGATGTTGATGTGCACTTTAACCCAAGCTATAACCCTTGGGATCAACGTATGTGCTTGGTACCTGATAGTGATTTGTTTAAGTGCCTAAAAGAAGGCAAGGCTTCTATTGTTACTGATCATATTGAAACTTTTACCGAAAGCGGTGTGCAATTAAAATCGGGCGAGTCAATCGATGCCGATATTATTGTGCCGGCGACGGGTTTGGATTTGCAGTTCTTGGGTGGCATTGATCTTTATAAGGATGATCAAAAAATTGAATCCGGTGAGTTGGTCAATTACAAGGGTATGATGTTTGCCAATTTGCCGAATATGGTTTCGGTATTTGGTTATACGAATGCTTCTTGGACTTTGAAAGCCGATTTAACTTCGGACTATGTATGCCGTTTAATTAAGCATATGAAAACCACGGGCCGTAAGCAGGTGATGCCTAAGCTAGATCTAGATGGTTTTGCCCAGAGCCCGATGATCGATTCTTTGAAATCCGGCTATATTAGCCGTGCTGAGAGTATTATGCCTAAACAGGGTGAGGCTTATCCTTGGCGTAATCAGGATAATTATTATCGAGATTATTTTGCGATTCGGCATGGTAAGTTAGAGGATGGGGTTTTGGAGTTTGTTTAATATGTGCCTAGGTTCGGGTGTTTAGCTTTTTAACATCTGACCGCTTAAAGGCCAGGTTGCCCCTAAGCCACGATCGGCGGCCCTCCCGGCTTCCCTCCTTCCTAAAAAAGCCTCACAAAAAGACGTGAGTCTTTTTTACTCTCTCGGCGCTCGCTCTGATTGTGGCTTAGAGGCAACCCGGCCTTTAAGCTGCTTTGGTGGTTTTTTCATTGTGTTGGTTTTACGAATCTAGGAAGAATTGAGGTTTTAGGTGTCAACCCCTTAAGTCTTGATGTGAATTTGCAGGTGCTTGTAAAAGTTTTGGTAAAGCAATAGATTAGAGTTTTAGGCAACGGAATGCAGATAGATGTTAAAACGGTCCATCCTATCTTTCCGTATTATTGAGATGCGTCTACTTGGTGCATATTTATCTCTGCCTCTCGTTTGAGCTGGTGAATAGAATGGCGATAAATTATCGACACGTAAGGAACTATGTAAGAAGTCTGCCAAATCAAACGGTGGTCCCCGATAGGCTATTGAGAAAGCCACAGAACCTGAAGGTATTGGAGCTGTTAGAGTTTGCTATGGCTGCTTTCTTTTTGTTTTTATGGTTTGCATTAGATGTTAGCTGGAACTCTCTGCAATCTATAGCCTATTTGTCTAATGCTTTGTTTTGGGCGGGGGCGTCTGTATTGTTAGGTATCGAAGACTATAGGTACAGAGCTGCAACTTCTATCGCTACTTTCTCAACTGTGGGGCCAATGTTCTATGTGGGGTATGTGCACTCGGCCTACTTTATGTTTGCAATGGGGCTTGTTATATCTCTTTACCCTCTCAGTTTATATCTGATTAAGTCAAATATAGCTTATTACAAATGGACTAGAGAGTGTGCTGGTAAAGATCTATAAAAAGCAAGGGTGTGGCACCCGGTGCAAAGACGAACTGGTACGGCAATCTATTCTGTGCTCGTTCGTCCGTATTAATAGCGTTAAGATTCTATGAATACTCTAGTAAAGAACTTAATTCTGATGGGAACATCCCTAGTCTTTATGACTTTATTTTTTGTTTACTCTGAAATATATAGAGCTCAAAGCCTAATTGATATCGCTGAGGATCCAAATGTTTCTACGATTCGAGGCTTTGAAGATGCCGAGCGAGAATATGAAGCGGGCTATGCATACTTTCAGCGCCACAACGGCAAGTATCTTGGTGTCTCCCGTAAAGAAATAGCGGCTTTAGATGATAGACAGTCTGGTTTTGTAAGGCTTGTATGTGTGTTGGGGGGCTTCACCGAGACTATAGCGCTCAAAATTAGCGAGTATGAGTATAATGAATATTATGTATTGGCCTACAATACGCGCTTGAAAACGCTACTTAGCAAGGATTTGAGAAACCAGAGGTAACCGCAGCGAAAGGTTTGCTTAGATTCATAAAAATTAAGCTGCGCATAAGCACTGCAGGTGTTAGCAAGAGTTGCTGTTATGCCTAGTTAGACTCTAGGTTCACGTGGTGGAAGTAGCGAAAAATGTGTAAGGGTAGGTCTATAATGTCAAAGTAAATGTTTCTAGTTTTGCTGGTTTCATTCTCCTCGTATGGGCTAGAAGAGTACTCTAGGCCAAAAAACTCAAACTTGGTGTATTTGGAAAGTAAATATGGGGGGTGTGGGATTACTTTGTCGGTGAAGAACTGATTCGATCTGTATATGTTGTGCAGCGATCATTTGATTCACTAGATTCTAGTGGCCTGAGTGTGATTCTTACGCCTACCCAAGAGGAAATGGAGAGGCTTCCAGCAGCGATTAAATTTAAACCTATTCCTCCTAAGAAAATTCAAGTTAAGAACGCAGGAAAAGTTGCAAAGCTGCTACTTACAGACCAACAGCTGGATGCAGCTTTAAAAGGTCGTGAAGTTATATCGGGTAATGCTGAATTTCTTATTTCTTCATATGCATCTGGAATTGAGTGCGACTATAGGGAGTATCATATTACGGTTAAGTCAGTAGTAGAGATTATCAATGTTGCTGAGTTAGGCGGGAAGAAGCAGAGTGTTTGCTAGCAGGAATAATTTGAGAGGTTAGTGAGTTTTATTGGTCATTGATTGCTGTCGTGTATTCAGCGCGTTGAGAGTTTAATGGTTGGATTTTTTGTTTTAGCTGCTGTTATTTTCGGTGTTGTAGCAATGATTCCATATTGCGTTGCTATTTTCACTGATTCTCAGCAGAAAGATTCCGAGTTCCGAGAGATATTTTGGCGTGAAGCGGGGTGGAGAGGCCACCGGATTGTTTGTTCTTTGGGGTGTTTTTGGCCTATTTCATTCTTTTCAGGTTTGCCAAGCAGTGCTGAAGGCTTTGTAGTTTTTGGGCTCTTCTTTGCTTATTGTGTATTTGAACATTCGAAGTTATATAGGGGTGTAAAGGTATTTAATGCCAAGTTGTCTGCATGTCTATTGGGGGTTGTTCTTCTTCATGTGGCTCTACACTTGCTTTTTCGATTTCATGTTATAGACCTTTTTCTAGTGGTACTTGTTACGAGTTTGAGCAGCTTATATTGGGGCTGGTTTGTAACCTTTAAGCGCAGCAAGGTAATTGCTGCTGCTCAGAGCGTATTGGAGGATTAGAGTGTCTAGCACAATAATATTTGACCTAGACGGAACCATTAGTGACCCTAAGGATGGTATCGTTCGATCTATCAATTATGCTCTTGAGGCGCATGGTTTTGATTCTCGTGCTGAAGCTGAGCTTTTAACTTGTATAGGGCCGCCACTTGATGCTTCGTTTAGGGAGTTGTTAGAAACTGCTGATGAGTCACTGGTAAATTCTCTAGTCAAAAAATATCGAGAACGCTATGCAGATGTGGGGTTTTCTGAGAATTATTTGTACGAAGGTGTGTTTGGCTCTTTGCGCTCTTTGTATGATGAACATCCCTTGGCGGTTTGTACTTCAAAGCCTGCTGCTTTTGCACGCAAGATTATCGAGATGTTTGATTTGGATGGCTTCTTTGAGTTTATCGATGGCGGGGATGTTGGTGTTAGTAAGGTGACTCAGTTATCGAATCTTCTCTCTATGGAGCGTGTTGGTCCCGGTTCCGTTATGGTGGGTGATCGCATGTTCGATTTGAAAGCAGCTCATGAGAATGGTTTGAGTTCTGTTGGGGTGCTTTGGGGTTATGGTAGCTTTGGGGAGTTGTCCGCGCAAAAGCCTGATATTATGTTGGATAAGCCTCAAGACTTGTTTCGAGTGGTGGAATTACTAGATTAATTTAATGAGCGATGTTGTTGTATTATTTTTATTAAGGAAGATATCTTTGATTATATTAGAAGATTTCAAGATGGTGCTGAGGGTAATGGAGCGGGCGCGCTTATATTGAAGTATCAATAGTGTTAAATGGATTCGAGTTGGCGTGCTGTGCTCGTTAATGTTTGGGGGCGTTGTTTTTAAAAGAGATCATTATGTTTAAATTAGTTCCGATTACGTTGCTTTTATTCCTCTCTGCCTGTGTTTCCAATGAAATACATCAGAGTTATCGAGATTCTGAGAGAATTAGTATTTATAAAACGACCTGCGAAAAACCGTATAAACTCACATTGGGCTGCCACCCTGAAGGGCAAGAGAAAAATCCTAGGCGACTGGCAGCAGCCTCGATACCCCTGGATATAAATGGCGCTAAAGTAAGATATTCATCTACAGCAGATGGTAAAGTGATCTACCTGGGTCTTGGTCGGGCGCTCGATATGGGGTTTGCAATGACGGAAGGGGGTACATTTGGTATGTATGATCCGAAGAGGGAGAGGCTTGAGGCGGCTATTGATGGGATTGTGGAAATGTTGAAGCAAAAGCACGCTTCTCTTATTGAGGTAGTTCCTGTGACGAATATTTCAGAGGTGGCAGGATATTACATTGTAAGCGATATCAATATCCGCCACTTATTTCCCGGAGATGACGTGACTCCTTAAATGTAATTTCTCTCGTCTTTGGTTTATTTGGGTTCTCTATTTAGATAATTGTCACATTTAAGTAATGATTAGCAGTGATAGTTTGATCTAGATCTAGGATTAAACTATTGAATTAGAGAACAAGGCTGGGCTTAGCTATATAATACGTCGGCTAATTCTATAAACCGCTGGTGGCGGTGTAATACCTTTGATTTAATTTTGTGGTAAGGAAATTTTCATGATACTACGGATGTTTTTACTTCTTTCAATCGCTTTGATTTCAGCATGTTCATCGAACCCAATGGCGATATCATCTCAGCAAGAGCTTCAAAGCCCAACAGCCGAAGAGGCTCAGGTAGTCTTTCTACGATCAAGCTTTGTTGGTAACGCTATTAACGCTTCTTTGTACGAAGTTGATGGTGATAAAGTGAAATTTATTGGCGTGCTTGCTAATGATACTAAGATTCCCTACAAGACTACGGCAGGAAAGCATGTTTTTATGGTGGTCTCAGAGGCAGCTGATTTCATGGAGGCGGATTTAAAGCCTGGAAAAAACTACTTTAGTATCGCTACGCCAAGAATGGGAGCCTGGAAAGCTCGGTTTTCTTTATGGCCTATTAAGAGTGACAAGGGCGCAAAATTCAACACGTCAGATTCACGTTTTAAGAAGTGGGTAGAAAAAACAAAGCTCGTTGAAAACACTGAAAAGTCTCTTGCTTGGTACGAAAGCAATAAGAACAGTGTAAAGGAAAAATACAAGAAGTACTGGCCGGTTTGGCTGGAAAAAAGCAAGGAAGATATAATGAAGCGTACCCTTTCGCCTCAGGACGGTATGTAATCTCCTAGAATAAAAGGCGTGTCTCGCACGTCTTTTTGTCTTTTCTGGATGTTTCTCTTTGCTTTCTGGTCTTGATTGTACGCAAGCTGTATTTTAAATATGTAAAATGAGAAAGTTAAAACTTCTAACAAGGCGGTAGTCTCGTATTGTCTGGCAATATGTGCGCGTAGAATTTATCAGGCTATATGCATATGAAAGTGTTGTTAGTGATGCTATGAATATACTGCCATATGAGCGCTACCGCTTGCATACAGATTTAAAGCAAGAAGAGCTCTATAAAGCTATAGATGAAGCTTGCCGTTCAAGGGGGTTTTCTGGCCCTCGTAGATCTATCCATGGGCGCCGAAAGGGTGATGATTTTAAGGTTTATCGCGCCATTCGTTATCAAAATACCTTTTTGCCTTACGGCTTCGGTACCATTTCCTATGACGGTGCAAGGGTGTGTGTTGATATCACTTTAAGAATGAATCTATTTGCTATCGTCTTTATGCTTGTTTGGTTAGGCGGTACTTTTGGCATTGCATTGGTGGAGATGCGCGATATTAATGGCGGAGAGCCAAAAGTCCCCTTTATTATGTGTGGGGCTGGCTATCTTTTAATGCAAGCTGCCTTTTGGTATGAAGCATCCCGTATTAAGTCGCTTGTCGAGAAAATGGTGCATGGCGAAGCTCTATAGCGCCCCTTACTTTATACCAGTCCAAAAAATAGTCTCAGGGAGTCTTAGCAATGAAAATGAATTATTTTGTCTTCGGTACTAACAATAAGCAAAAAGCCGTAGCTTTCTATGATGCATTTTTTGAAGATTGCGGTTTAGTAAAAGCCCATGATGAGGGACGCATGACTCTGTGGGCCAACGAAGAGATGATGTTTGCCGTAGCTGAACCTTTCGATGAGCGGCCCGCCACTCACGGCAATGGCACCATGCTAGGCCTTAATCTTGGCTCTGCGGCCGAGGTGGATCGCTTACATGGGCTGGCGCTGGAGCTTGGTGGTTCGAGTGATGGCGAGCCCGGTGTGCGATCGGGCCGATATTCTGCGTATATTCGCGATTTGGATCGGAATAAAATCTGTTTGTTTGAATAGCTTGGTATCAAAGTGGAGCCTCTTTGCCTGCTGACACGACACCTATTCACGAAAAGCCTCGTCAAAGCTAAGGAACAAAAAGCTCGATTATACCGGCGAGCTGCTAAGCTAATACATAGCCTATCAAGGCTTGGAGGATAAGATGGATTGTAAGAAAGCCAAGCAAGTCAATATTGCGATTTCAATACTGTTCGCCCTTGCCATGTTGCTAAGCTCATTCTTTATTGCAGATAAGGATGTGTCGCAGAATGTGGTCTTTGTGCTAATTGCCGTTTGGCTAGTGCCATTTTTTTATCTTAGTAAAAGACAACGTTCAAAGGTTTAGGGGTTAATACATGGAACATATTGATTTATCTGGCGCCATTTTGGCTTTCGGTATTGTCTTTTGGCTAGCGGGTGGCGCCAAATGGTTGGCTGAAAAAACTCGGCAGCTTAGGTTGGATAATGATTTGAAGGAAGCTGAATTGAAAAAGAAGAATGTTTGATCGCTGTTTCCCAGGTGTGAAGAGGTAGCTTTAGCTGGTTGCCTCGGTTTCTCTTTCCTGTATTGTCTTTAGCTTCATTTCTTCGTGCTCTGCAAACCACACAATCAACGGCAATATCACTCCCCACAAAAGCGCACAAATAAACCCCGTTAGCAAAAGCTCGTAGCCAAAACTGACTGCGCCGAGTTTATTGGCGGCGATGTAGCTGCTGGCCCCACCGAATGCCCCCAGAATGGGAAGTAATAGTTTGCGCTCCCATAGAGGGCGAAAGCTGTGCCTTAGGGTGGCGCCGAAGCATAGCCAGATACAGCCCAGCCAAATTGGGGCCGGTAGAAGGCTGTTTTCAAATTGCCATACCGAGGCTGTCGCTAATACATTGTCTAGAGCAAAGCCAAGAATGCCCACGATAAGAATGAGTTTGAGATCTAGTTGGCGCTCGGGCGTAAAAAACAAATGAAGGGCCAAAAGCAGCAGCGCGAGCGGCACTGCTAAGTTGCCGTAGAGAACAAGGCTCCACCAGCACAGCTGAAAACCGATCATATTGGCCCCAAACCAAAGGGCGCTGCTGCTATTGGGCATGTCTTGCTCCTGCATATATTCCCTGTGTTTACGGTTGGCCAACGCTTTCAGATCAACATTTATCGAGAAGAATACCTAAATTTGATTCTTGAGCATGTTCCGCAGAGCGGAATTAGTTGCTAGTATAGCGGAATTGATTCTGCATAGGTGTGTGTTGTGATACGAGATCAAGAGAGCCACAAGGCCCTGTTAGAAGCCCTGGGGCGTTATGTGAATGAGCGTCTGCGTCCACTAGAAGACCAGGTGGCTGAGGATGACAATATCCCTGATGCGGTTGTGCAAGAGATGCGCGAAATGGGCTTATTTGGGCTTACCATCCCTGAGGAGTACGGCGGCCTTGGTCTGACTATGGAAGAAGAGGTACAGGCGGCGATGACTCTAGGGGGCACTTCGCCAGCTTTCCGCTCCTTGATAGGCACCAATAATGGCATTGGCTCTTCTGCGCTAATCTTTGATGGTAGCGACGAACAGCGACAGCGCTATTTGCCGAAATTGGCCAGTGGCGAGGCCATTGCATCATTTTGTCTTACAGAGCCAGATGCTGGCTCGGATTCAGCCGCTTTAAAAACTCGCGCCCGTAAAGAAGGTGATCAGTATATTCTTAATGGCAACAAGCGCTTTATTACCAATGCGCCACGTGCCGATTTTTTTACTGTGTTGGCCAGAACTGATGCCGAGCAGCCTGGCGCTCGCGGGATTTCAGCATTTATCGTGGATGCAAAAAGCCCAGGCATTAGCCTAGGGGCGAAAGACAAAAAAATGGGACACGCGGGCTCTCACACCTGCGATGTAAACTTTGATGATGTGGCCGTGCCCGCTGAGAATCTAATTGGTGGTGTTGAAGGTAAAGGCTTTTATACCGCCATGAAAGTGTTGGATCGTGGCCGTTTGCATATCGCAGCATTGAGTGTTGGTATTGCCCAGCGCTTACTGGATGACTCGGTACGTTTCGCTTCAGAACGTCAGCAGTTTGGTAAACCCATCGCCGAGCATCAAATGATTCAAGCCATGTTGGCGGATTGCAAAACCGAGATCTATGCTGGGCAGGCGATGGTAATGGACTGCGCTCGTAAACGAGATGATGCACTGCCACACAGTACCGAAGCGGCTTGCTGCAAATTGTTCTGCACAGAGATGGTCGGGCGCGTGGCGGATAAAGCTGTCCAAATTCATGGCGGCAGCGGTTATATATCAGATTATGGGGTTGAACGTTTTTATCGCGATGTGCGATTGTTCCGCTTGTATGAAGGCACCAGCCAAATACAGCAGATGGTGATTGCAAGAAATTTAGTGAAGGAAGCCCAGTAGCAGCCGAATCACACCGGGGTCAGAACCCAAGGGTTCTGACCCCACTTTTAAGTGGTAGGTGTATAAAGGCCTGCAAGGTTTCTAGAAGAAAGCTGAAGCAGATGATTGGGATTTGGTACGGAATTTAAAACCGTGCATGAACCTGGGGTCAGAACCCACGGGTTCTGACCCCGATGGTGCCGTATGAGAATTTTGGAAAGAAAATAACAGAGGAATAATAATGAATATCGACTTTTCCCCAGAGGAAAAAGCCTTTGAGGCTGAGGTACAGCAGTTCCTTGCTGACAAGCTACCCAAAGAAATCAGCGAAAAAATCTTAGCGGGCACTCCCACCAGCAAAGACGATCATGTACGCTGGCAGAAAATTTTAGCCGAGCAAGGCTGGGCGGCGGTGAACTGGCCTGTGGAGTATGGTGGTACTGGTTGGACACCTACTCAAAAATACATCTGGGCTAATGAGTGCGCCAAAGCAGGTGCGCCTGATGTGGTGCCATTTGGTATGAAAATGGTTGCCCCTGTTATTTACACCTACGGTAATGAAGAACAAAAGCAGCGCTTTTTGCCTGATATTTTGAACAGTAATGTGTGGTGGTGTCAGGGGTATTCTGAACCTAATGCCGGTTCTGATTTAGCATCCTTAAAAACCACTGCCGTACGCGATGGTGATCACTACGTAATTAACGGTACCAAAACTTGGACTACCTTGGGCCACTACGCCGATTGGATTTTCTGCTTAGTACGCACCGGTGATGCCAATACCAAAAACCAAGAAGCAATCAGCTTCGTGTTAGTTGATATGGATGACCCGGGTATCACAGTTTCTCCTATCATTACTCTAGATGGTCATCGTGAAGTTAACGAAATTCACTTTGATAATGTTCGTGTACCTGTGGAAAACCGAATTGGTGAAGAGGGTAAAGGTTGGACTTACGCCAAGGTGTTGCTAACCCATGAGCGTACCGGTATCGCCCGCGTTGCCCATTCTAAAGTGCGTTTGGAAAAACTTAAGCGACTTGCCGCAGAGGCCTCTACCGGCTTGGGCAGTCTTGCAGAAGATTCGCGCTTTCAGGCCAAATTACTGGATGCTGAGATTGAGTTGCAAGCTTTAGAGTTTACAGAGCTACGTACCTTAGCGGCGGTAAGCACCGGTAAAGCACCTGGTCCGGAATCTTCCATTTTAAAAATTAAAGGTACCGAAGTCGCTCAGGCAATTGATGAGCTGTATATGGATGTTGCGGGTTACTATAGTTTGCCCTTTGTAAAAGAGCAGTTTATGCCAGAGTATGAAGGTGAGCATGTCGGCCCGGGTACCGCTGCAAACACAGCGCCGAAGTATTTCAATAATCGCAAAGCTTCCATTTACGGTGGCAGTAACGAAATTCAAAAAAATATTATCTGCAAAGCGGTATTAGGTTTATAAGGAGCGCGACATGGATTTTTCTTTATCTCAAGAGCAGCAAATGCTGCAAGACAGTGTCGCTAAGTTTGTACAAAACGATTACGACTTCGACACTCGTATGGCAACCGTAAACAGCGATGCCAATTTTAATCAGGATTTTTGGAATCTGTTCGCCGAGCTAGGCTGGTTGATGGTGCCGTTTTCAGAAGAAGATGGCGGCATGGGTGGTGGTGCTGCTGATGTTATGGTGTTAATGGAAGAGTTTGGTAAAGGCATGCTAATGGAGCCTTACCTAGCCAATGTGATTTTAGCTGGTGGCTTGTTGGCTAAGTGCGGCAATGAATCCCAAAAGGCCAATCTTGCTGAAATTATGGCAGGTCAGCAGCAGTGGGCTTTTGCCTACACCGAAGCTGATAGCCGTTACTGCTTGCATAAAGTTAGTTGTCAGGCAGAGAAGGCTGGTGGTGGTTTTAAGTTAAATGGTCAGAAGTCGGTAGTATTTAATGGTGCTGCGGCCGATCACTTTGTTGTTTTAGCTCGCACTTCTGGCGATTCTGCTGAAAAAAATGGTTTGAGTCTTTTTCTTGTGGATGCCAATGCTGAAGGCGTTAGCCGCAAGGCTTATAAGTTACAAGATGGCAGTAATGCTGCGGAGGTGAGTTTTAATAATGTTGCGCTTACTGCCGATAGTGCACTGGGCGAAGAAGGCAATGCTCTTGCCGCCGTAGAGGCAGTGATAGATCAAGCTACCTTAGCTGTTTGTGCAGAAGCTGTAGGCGCAATGGGCGTTAGCTTAGAAAAAACCGTTGAGTACACCAAAACTCGCGTTCAGTTTGGCGTGCCGATTTCTAAGTTCCAAGCCTTGCAGCACCGTATGGCCGATATGTTTGTAGAGCATCAGCAAGCTAAATCTATGTTGCTACGTGCCGTGATGTTAAGTGAACAAGATCCTTCGATGGCGACCAAGGCTATTTCGGCTGCCAAATACCGCATTGGTACAGCGGCTCGCAATATTGGGCAGGAGTCCGTGCAGATTCACGGTGGCATTGCCGTTACCGATGAGCTAGATGTGGGTCATTACTTTAAGCGTTTAACCATGTTGGAAATGATGTTCGGCAATAGCGATTATCACGCCCAGCGTTATCAGGCGTTAGCCTAAAGCGAGGAACGGGGTCAGAACCTAAGGGTCTGACCCCGCCTTTAAGTGGTAGCTGTTTCGGATCTTACCCAGTCTATAAAAATTAGCTGAATCAAAATGTTGGGCTTAGGCGCAGAATTTTAAATCGTGCAGGAACCTGGGGT
>NZ_CANMYE010000008.1 GCF_947502065.1 uncultured Pseudoteredinibacter sp. | reverse complement strand
CTACTGTCATACTCAAAACTCCTGTTTTGAGTATGACGTCGCCCGTTCGGGCTGGCGCCGTTTGCGAAACGGCTTGCCCTCGCGGGCTCGCACAACAGCGAACGCTTAAGCGTTCTCAGTTGTGCCGTGCTCCTGCACTCTTTACCTACTGTCATACTCAAAACTCCTGTTTTGAGTATGACGTCGCCCGTTCGGGCTGGCGCCGTTTGCGAAACGGCTTGCTCTCGCGGGCTCGCACAACAGCGAACGCTTAGGCATTCTCAGTTGTGCCGTGCTCCTGCACGGGTTTCTTTATCTACTGCCGAGCTCAAAACTCCTGTTTTGAGCTCGGCATCGTGATGTGCCCTTTCAGTTATATCTTTCAAAGCTACCGTAAAATTGTCCCTTTTAACCTTGGTTATTTCCTTGTTTTGTAGTGATCATTACAAAACTAGAAAGTGATGAGGTTTTTCTCCTATGCCCAGACCCCAGTCCGTCAGCAATGAGCATCTATTGAAGGCCGCGATGGCGCAATTTTGGCAGTTTGGCTATCAAGGCAGTGGCATGCAGGATCTTCAACAGGTTACGGGTCTGCCGGCAAGCAGCATATACAGCCGTTTTGGGAGCAAAGCAGGCTTGTTCGAAGCCGCACTTGAGCTGTATGTCGATAAGATCGTCCGAGGTCGCTGCGATAAATACCTAAGCGCCGAAAAGGGCTTACTGGGAATCCAGCAATATGTTGCTAGCGCTCTAGATGACCCGAATAGCCATTGGGGCTGTTTGCTGGTCAATAGCCAAGCGCAGATCTCGGCGCTTCCTGCGGCCAGTCATTCAATCATGCAGCGTGGCGGTGAGATGGTCTGTGAGGCCCTTTACAAGGCAATTGTTAAGGCTGAGGAGATGGCTGAGATACATCCAGGTCAGAACGCTAGGCTTTTAGCGGAGCAGTTAGCTATTTTCATTCAGGGCATATTGGTACAAAGCGGCCTGGCACAAACCCGACCTGCATCAGACAGGGTCGCAGCTATGATCGCGCAGCAGCTAGCTGCAATTGACTAGATCTTAAACAAAAATAAAGGAGTGCACAGATGAGCACGATTATTGGAAATCAATTTTGGGTTAATCGATCTCAAATTCTAGATACTCAGTGGCAGCAACTGGCCAGTCGAGAATTGGCTGAAGGCGAAGTTGAGCTTGCAATTAAAGAGTACGCCTTCACGGCGAATAATGTTACCTATGCCGTAATGGGTGATATGTTGCAGTACTGGTCTTTTTTCCCGGCAGCTGAAAACTACGGGATGGTTCCGGTATGGGGTTTTGCCGAGGTAAGCCGCTCGCGTAACTCCGCCATTAAAGAGGGAGAAAAACTGTATGGTTACCTACCAATGGCAGAGTCTCTAATTGTTAAGCCTGGCCACGTTAGTGAAGGCAGCTTTATCGATGATATGCCTCATCGCAAGTCGTTGCCGGTGATTTACAATCAGTACATCCGCTGCGCGCAAGACCCTTTGTATAGCGAAGAAACTGAAGCTCTACAAATGTTGCTACGCCCCTTGTTTACCACCTCATTTTTATTACAAGACTTCTTTGCTGAGCGTGATTACTGTTTAGCCGAACAAGTCGTCATGAGTAGTGCTTCTAGTAAAACATCAATCGGCACCGCGTTTGCGTTTTGGCAACAAAGAGAGCAGAACGGTTCTGGCCCAAAAATTATTGGTCTTAGTTCAAAAGCCAATGTGGAATTTGTTCGGGGCTTAAAGCTTTATGATGAAGTTTATAGTTACGACGATCTTGCGAAAATTAAAAGAATACCCTCAGTACTTATTGATTTCGCAGGCAATGCGCCGTTGAAAGCAGACATCCACAGTCACCTGAACGATCAGCTGGAGTACAGCTGTATTGTAGGTGCTTCCCATTGGGATCAGGCGGCAGTAGAGGCGGGAAAACTTGCTGGCCCAGAGCCAGAGTTATTTTTTGCGCCCACTCAAGCACAAAAACGAATGCAGGAATGGGGACCAAAAGGCTTTGCTGAGAAGTTGGCTGTGGTATGGCAGAGCTTTATTAAACACAGTGAGGCCTGGCTAAATGTTGAATATGTAGTCGGTCAAGATGAAATCAAACAATCTTATAAAAATATGGTTGATGGCAAGGTTAAGCCAGTGCAGGGACTTATCTACAAACTCTAATAGTAAACAGTAAAAAAGCGGAGCAGAAACGTGAATCGATTTTTAGAACATAGCGGAGCAAAGTACCCGATTATTCAAGCCCCAATGGGCTGGATGGCTAGATCGCAATTAGCATCAGCGGTTTCCAATGCAGGTGGTTTAGGTATTATCGAAACCTCCTCTGGTGAAACCGATAATTGTAAAGCTGAAATCCAAAAGATGGCTGAGTTAACAGATAAGCCTTTTGGTGTGAATTTACCTATTATGTTTTTGCATGATGATTCAATGCTAAAGTTTATTTGTGAATCTGGCGTGCGTTTTGTAACTACATCTGCTGGCAGCCCTAAAAAGTTTCTAGCTCCTTTGAAAGAGGCTGGCATTGTTGTTTATCATGCAGTACCTACTGTTGAAGCCGCTTTGAAGTGCGCGGAAGCTGGAGTGGATGGTTTAGTGGTTGAGGGTGGAGAAGGCGGTGGTTTTAAAAACCCTGAAGAAGTCTCTACTTTAGTGTTGCTGCAAGCTATTGCGGAGAAGGTCGATCTACCTTTGGTAGCAGCAGGTGGTATTTGTGATGGCCGTGGCATGGCGGCAGCCTTTGCTTTGGGTGCAGAAGCTGTACAAATGGGGACTCGTTTTGTGGCTTGTGCTGAAAACCCTGCGCACAATAACTATAAGCAAGCAATTGTTGATGCAGCGACAGATGGTACCTATATGTTGAACAAAACATCTAGTCCGTGCGTGCGAGCATTGAAAACAGAGCGCTCGGCTGAGTACTTTAATAGCGGAAAAATGCCAATGGAAGCCTTCATGACCATCAAGGATTTGTACTTTGGGGGCGATATGGAAGCGAGTGTCGCATTGGCTGGTCAAACTGCAGGCTTAATCAATGAAGTGAAAAGCGCTGAAGACATTATTAGCGAAACTATCTCAAGCTACAATGCGATATGTCATCGTATGGCGTCATCGACCTTCTAATTGAATTTCTGTTCTGTGGGTGGCAGATTGCTCTGCCACCCTATTCGTTTTAAGTTCCGTAAAAATCGAGCGATAAGATAACGAAATATAATATTTCATTCTAATTGCGTTTAATTATTTAAACTTGAAAACCAAAGCTTTCTTTGGTTTTTTTCATATCTCGTGCTACGTTTATGCTGTGTATTGTTGATTAAACTGATGTGAAAAATCAGTTTGGTTATTTGCAGTGCAAAAAAACAATAAAAATAAAAGTTAATTCAAGGGTACGATTTCGCTGATAGAGTCGTGAGCTTGCCGTCTGTAGTCATCAGTTTCCAGAGCACAAGGGTTAGGCAATAGCCAGTTCTTTTGTGCCTGTCATAAAGATAAACCGTTTTTGAGCGACTATAAAAATAATTGCGAGGAGAACTCTATGAAACTGTTTCCATCCAGTGCTTTGTCCTTGGCTGTTGCTTTGTCTGCAGCTGGAACAATCCAACTTGCTCAAGCTCAAGCACAATCGGTTGAGGAAGAGCTGGAAGAAGTGGTGGTTACCGGCTCTCGGCGGGCGCCGAGATCAGTCTTCGATTCGGCTGTGCCAATTGATGTGGTTGGCGGGGATGATTTTGCTAATCAAGGTGACTCTGATCTCAGTAACTTACTTCGCAACGTTGTGCCTTCTTACAATGTTAATGCGCAGCCCATTAGCGATGCCGCGACCATTGTGCGTCCTGCGAATATGCGTGGCTTAGCTCCCGATCACACATTGGTTCTAGTAAATGGTAAGCGCCGACATCGCGCTGCGGTTATTTATTGGTTAGGTAATGGTGTTGCAGATGGCGCACAGGGTGCTGACATTTCTCCAATTCCAGCTATTGCCCTCAAGCAAGTGGAAGTGCTACGCGATGGTGCTGCGGCGCAATATGGATCTGATGCAATCGCTGGCGTGATGAACTTTATTTTAAAAGATGACCCTGAAGGCGGCAGTATTGAAGTTAAGTATGGAGAATATAAAGAAGGTGATGGTGAAAATGTAATGGTTGCCGGAAACGTTGGTATGCCATTTACCGATAACGGCTTTGTTAATGTCAGTTTTGAATATGGCAACACAGATCCAACCGATCGAAGCCAACAGCGATCTGATGCGCAAGCATTAATAGATGCGGGTAATACCGCCGTTGCTAACCCTGCCCAAATTTGGGGTACGCCTGAAATTAAAGGTGATCTAAAGCTTATGGCGAACTTGGGTTTAGAGTTAGGCGGCGGTAAAGAATTCTTTGCCTTTGCAAACTACGCGACTAAGGAAGTAGAAGGTGGCTTCTTTTTTCGTAACCCTGACACCCGCGGGGGAGTATTCAGTAACGATGGCGGTGTCACCCGGCTAGTAGCGGATCTTACTCCTGATGATGGCGTGGCTTGTCCTACAGTTGATGTTGGCGATGCAGCAGCCTTGCAACAAGTTGTGGATGATCCCAACTGTTTTGTTTTTAATGAAATGTTTCCTGGGGGCTTCACTCCGAGATTTGGTGGTAAGGTTCACGATGCCGCACTGACGGCAGGTGTACGCGGAACAACAGCAAGTGATTTAAATTGGGAGTTGAGTGCCAGCTATGGCCGAAATGATGTTGACTTCTTTATTAAGAACACTGTCAACGCTTCGCTTGGTCCTCTAACACCTACCGCATTTGATCCAGGTGATTATACTCAGCAAGATATTAACTTTAATGCCGATGTCTCATATGCCGTACCGGTTGATGCCTTTGAGTCAGACTTAAATATTGCCGCGGGTGTTGAATGGCGAGAAGAAACTTTTGAAATCACTGTAGGGGACCAAGCATCGTTTGAAATCGGGCCCTATGCCTCGCAGGGTTTCTCAGCGGCGTCGAATGGTTTTCCTGGGTTTAGTCCGTTGGCTGGTGGTAGCTTCGCCCGCAAAAATGTAGCTGCTTATGTAGATTTAGAGGCAGATGTTACTGATCGCTTATTGGTAGGTATGGCGATTCGCTGGGAAGACTTTAGTGATTTTGGTACCACCACCAATGGTAAAATCTCCGCCAACTTTGAAATTACTGAAAACTTTTCTTTGCGCGGCAGTGCAAGTACAGGCTTTAGGGCGCCTACACCGGGTCAGTCGAATGCTTTTAATGTTTCTACCGAGTTTGATGCGGCGACAGGTGATCTGGTAAACAACGGCACCATTCCGTCGACTAACCCTGTTGCTGTTCTGCGTGGCGGTAAGCCCTTGGACCCCGAAGAGTCAGAGAGTTATACCTTGGGTGCGATTTTGCAATTAGGAGAGGTTAGCGTAACTATCGATTATTTCAACATAGAGCTAACGGATCGTATCAGTGTTTCGCAAAACTTTAGCCTAACCCAGCAGGAAATTGATGACTTGGTCGCTTCTGGTGTAACTAGCGCACAAAACTTACAAAACTTCCGTTTCTTCACCAATGACTTTGATACCACAACTTCAGGCTTCGATTTGGTAGCAACTTATGGTTTGGATATGTTAGGCGGCAGCTCCGAATTCTCGCTTGCCTATAATTATACAGAAACTGAAGTAGATAGCTTCTCACCCGATGTTATAGATGCGACGCGTATCCGTGAGCTGCAAGAAGGCTTGCCTGAGTCACGCTGGAATCTTGCAATGACTCATAACTTAGAAGATTGGCGATTCCTGCTGCGCATGAGTTATTTCAACGAGTTTTATGACTCGGAAGATGATCGTTCTTATGGTGATGAGTATATTTTTGATGCGGAAGCTGAATACAACATCAATGATAACTACTCGGTGACACTGGGTGCGCAGAATCTTTTAGATGAATACCCTGATGAAAACCCAAGCGGCGCTCAACAGTCTGGGCGTCGTTATAGCCAGTTCTCTCCAACTGGATTCAACGGGGGCTATTATTATGCTCGGGTACGTTACAGCTTTTAAGTCTCTCTAGTGATCAAAGTTAAGCCGCCTGTGGGCGGCTTTTTTGTATCGGCTGGGAGATACTGATTGGACGTCAAAAGGCATAAGCCAAGTCCAGCAATTCGAAAGAAGAAAGGAGTTTTATTAAATAATTTTTTACAGTTTGGCACTTATGTATTACCTTTAATGAGAAGAATAATGCCTTATGAAGATTGACGTGCCAATAATTCCGCCTGCCAACTTTGATCACTTAGATTTGGATGCTCTTAAAAGTGCGGTCTGGGTCTATGATGTTCTGAATTATCGTATTCACTGGGCCAATACTGCAGCCTTAAAACTATGGGAGTCCGAAGACCTTGCTGAATTGACGGCAAGAGATTTTAGGCCTGGTTCTTCTGCTGCTGTGCAACAGACACTCTGTTCCTATTTAGATGAATTTGAGCGCGGCCGTGTTATTGATCGTTGGTGGCAAATTTCTCCTAATAATATCGATAAGCGCGTTCACTGCCGTTTTTCTGGTGTCTTAATCCCACCGGGACATATGTCGATGTTGGTAGAGGGCTTGCATTCGGAATTGCTGCAAGGTAACCATAGTGACTATGGTGCGGTAATGATTTGTCTATTTGATGACAGTGGGGCAATCAAAAGCGCTAATCCACCTTTTGAACAACAGTTTGGTATGTCTGTACCGAATCTGCATTCGATTGTCAGTGAGGAATTTGAGCTAGCTGAAATTCTAAGTATTAAAAATGATGTTAATCAAGAGCTTTTACTGGTCACTCAGACGGGGCCGCGCTGGCATAGCGTAGAATTGCGAAAACACAGCGATGCGGAGCTCGATCACAATAGTCAGGCAAGTTACAGCTTAACCTTATTGGATATCCACGATAGAAAACTAGTAGAGTTAAAAAACGCAGCGGCCGCAGAAACGGATGCTTTAACGGGGCTATACAATCGACGTGGAATTATTCGTAAGTTAACTTCCAGAGTCGATAGTGGCTGTACAATATTTTTTATCGATCTGGATGATTTTAAACCAATCAATGATACCTACGGACATGCGGTTGGTGATGAGGTTCTTTGTCAGGTCGCTAAAGTTCTACGCTATGAAATTCATCAGGCGGCAATTTGCGCGAGATTAGGTGGGGATGAATTTATATTAGCTATTCCTGGCCAGCAAATGGGTGTCGAGCCAGCGGCTGTAGCTAAATTGATCATTCAACAGCTCACTAAACCTTTTGTTGCGAGTAAGCAGCAAAGGCTACAAGTGACCGCTAGTGTAGGAAGCGCAACTATTCCTGGGCATGCTGAAAATATTGATACTTTATTGCAAAAAGCTGATGCTGCGATGTATTTAGCGAAGCAACGCGGACGAAACCGCCATGTGCATTATTCTGATACTGTTAAAAATCAGTTAATGAGAGGGCAAAGAATTCTACAGCAGGTTGATGAGCAAATATGTGCTGAGAACTCCTTATTTGATTATCATGCTGTTGTTTCTACTTTGACTAAGAAGCCTTTTATCTTTGAGGCGCGTATTCATTGGGCTGGTCAGTTGCTCGAGAATCTCTGTTCTTTCGAAATCAGTGAGGCAATCAGAAAGGCCAGTCATCAAGACTTTGTAGAGCAACAGTTGGCTAGGATAATTGCTGCTGATCTCAAGCAGTTGCGTGCCCGATATGCCGACTCGAAATCAAAAATATCTATAGGGCTGCCGTCAGGCCATTATCTGGATGCGGGTTTTTTCAGTCGCATGGCACATTGCTTTTCCTTGTTCCAAATGAATAAAGCTGATGTGGTATTTGAATTGAGTGAGCGAGCTTTGAAGCGAGTCATCGATCAACAAGAAGGTCTACTCGTCGATGCGAGTGCGAAAGGGTTTCAGTTTGCGTTAACAGATTTTGGATCCGGCTGCTCGCCATTGATAAGTTTGTCAAATCTACCGCTACAGTATATTAAACTCTCCCCTGAGTTTTCTTCACAGATGCACTCAAAGGCCTCGATATTGAAATTCATCATCAAACTTTGTAAGGATCTGCAGCTAAGTTGTGTTGCTACTGGGGTGAACGATCAGGCTCTTAGTGATCGCTGGGCTGAATGCTCTGTTTATCTTCAACAGGGCCTGTATCTAGAGGCGGGCGATCTTCATGTTAGCTCTGATGCAGAGTTTGTCTAATGGGTTTGCTAAGTTTAAATCTCGCTGCTATGGTGCCTAAAACTTTTCAGTGAGAGCTTAGCATTGCCAGAATTACCTGAAGTAGAAACAAGTTGCCGCGGTGTCGCGCCGCATATTGTTGGCCGAACCCTAAAGCAAGTTGTTGTTAGAAATAATCAACTGCGCTGGCCAATTGATGGTCAGCTAGCAGAGATTTTAGAAGGTAGAAAGCTGCTTGAGTTGAGCCGCCGTGGAAAGTACATGCTGTTTCGTTTTAAGCATGGACACTTGTTAATGCACTTGGGCATGTCAGGCAGTGTAAGAGTTGTAGAAGCTGCAATTGAACCCGAAAAGCATGATCATGTCGATTTTATTTTTGGCTTGGATACCGTGCTGAGATTTACTGATCCCCGCCGATTTGGTGCCATCGTCTGGACCGATCAACCTACTGAAGAACATAAGCTAATTCAACACTTAGGGCCTGAGCCTTTATCTGAGAAATTCTCAGCAGATTATCTTTATCAGCAAACTCGTAAGCGAAAACAAGCCATTAAAGTTCTGATTATGGATAGCAAGGTGGTGGTAGGCGTAGGAAACATTTATGCCAACGAATCTTTGTATATGAGTGGAATTCGCCCCGGCCGTGCTGCTGGGCGAGTGACACGTGCAGAGATAGAGCGTTTGTTGTTAAACATCAAAAAGGTTCTAAAAAAAGCTATCGCACAGGGCGGGACAACCCTAAAGGATTTTGTTGGTGGCGATGGCAAGCCCGGCTACTTCAAGCAGGAACTAAATGTTTACGGTCGTGATGGGGAGCCATGCTTGAGCTGTGGCACTGTGCTCAAAAGCCAGCGCCATGTGCAAAGGGCCAGTGTTTACTGCCCCGTCTGCCAAAAATAAGAAAAGAGATTTGTGGCAGCTAAGTATTAGCTGCCAAACTTTTTCTTCAAGTCTTGTTCGATGATTGGATGAACAAACTTGCTGACATCACCGCCGAGCGATGCAATCTCGCGTACCAATGATGAAGAGATGTAAGATAGGTGTTCGGCTGGAGTCAAGAATAGACTCTCCATTTCTGGAGATAAAGCACGGTTCATGTTGGCTAACTGAAACTCATATTCAAAGTCAGATACCGCTCGCAAGCCGCGCACTACTGCTTGAGCTTTTTTCTGTTTTACTAAGTCCGCTAGTAATACATTGAAGCCACAAATTTCTACATTTGGTATGTGGGCTAAAACTTGCTCTGCTTGTGCAACCCTTTCTTCTAAAGTGAATAGAGGGTTCTTTTTGGTGCTAGCAGCGATGGCCAATACGACACTGTCAAACAGATTGCAGGCTCGCTCTACCAAGTCGATATGACCGTTAGTAATTGGGTCAAATGTTCCAGGGTATACCACGCGCTTCATATTAGTTTCCACGTCAGGTTTCTCGATCGGGCGCAGATGGTAAACAATTTGGCGCCTCAGTACAAAACTTAATCGGCAAAATGCAGGTAAAAAAGCAAATTATTTGGTTTTTAGCGTGCAATATAGAGTTGGTAGCAAACCTGCCCGGTGTTTTTGCAGCGCCAATTCCGCCATTTTTCAGGCAGCTTTGGCAGCTGGTTTTTGGGGCTCTCTATATAGATAAGGCTGTCTGGGTGCAGCCAATTGTTTTGCTCTAATAACTCGGCGGCCGTTTCCCACATATTGGCAGCGAATGGCGGGTCCATAAAAATGATATCAAAAGGAGCGCTCTCATTGTGCTGAGCGAGCTCCATCAGGCAATCGCCATGGTTGAGCTGAGCTTCTTGTTCACCTAATTGAGGCTGCAGTGTTTTGATATGGTTTTGCAGTTGCTGGTAGGCTGTTTTATTCGCTTCCCACAGCGCTACATGCGCTGCACCACGGGACAAAGCCTCTAAAGCCAAGGCACCAGAGCCGGCAAATAAATCTAAGCAACGCGCGCCATAGATGTCTGAACTTAGCCAGTTGAAAAGCGTTTCGCGTATTCGGTCTCCGGTTGGGCGCAGCCCGTCAGCGCTAGGGAAATTAAACTTCCGGCCACGCCACTGACCACCGATGATGCGTAATTGCTGTGTAGGGTTTGCTTTTGACATGCACGGCCTCGTCCAATTGGCTGGCCATTGTAGCCATCTCAAGGGGCTGTGTTAAGGCTGCGACAGCAGGCCTATAGAGTGCTAGAATGCGGCACTTTCTCGGGTTCACCTTGAGCCCCCTTTATCCGATCAGTAATAGAATTTAGACACCATGGTTTTTGGCTTTTTTAAGAAATCCCCAAAAGGTGAGGCTGACAAGGCTAATACCGAAGAGCAGCCCTCAGCGATCGAGCAATCTCCAGAGCAAGAAGGTCTTGAGTCTGAAGAGGTTAGCCCGCAAGCAATTGACACTAAAGTGGCGCCCGAGGTTACAGCTAGCGAAACAAGCGCTGTCGAACAGCAGCCAGATGAACCCGTAAGGACTGAGCCTTTGGCGCAAGAGGCTCCTTCGCAAGAGCCGGCAGCAGAGGCAGCGCAAGAGGTGTTTATGGCACCAACTGGCTATGGTGAGCCTGCCGAAGAGAAAAAGCGTGGCCTATTCGCCCGTATGCGTGCTGGCTTGGCCAAAACTGGCGGTAACTTAACAGAAGGCCTAGGCAATATCTTTATGGGTCTCAAAGAGATCGATGAAGATCTCTTAGAAGAACTCGAAACTCAGTTATTGATGGCCGATGTAGGTATTGAAGCAACCGAAGAGATCATGGAAAAGCTGTCTGAGCAGATTGCCCGTAAAGAGCTTGCCGATCCCGAAGCCCTATACAAGGCTTTGCAATCTGCTTTGGCAGAGCTTTTAATCCCCGTACAAAAGCCTTTGCTGCTTGATACTCAAAAGAAGCCTTTTGTGATCCTCGTTGTTGGCGTCAATGGTGTCGGAAAGACCACCACCATTGGTAAGCTAGCTAAGGGCTTTCAGAATCAAGGTAAGCAGGTAATGCTGGCTGCCGGTGATACTTTTCGTGCCGCCGCGGTAGAGCAGCTGCAGGTTTGGGGTGAGCGCAATAATGTCCCAGTTGTGGCGCAGCACACCGGTGCCGATAGTGCTTCGGTGGTTTTTGATGCATTACAATCGGCAAAATCTCGCGATGTAGATATTCTGATTGCTGATACCGCAGGCCGCTTGCACAATAAAGACAATTTGATGGATGAACTTGCTAAGGTTAAGCGGGTGATGGCCAAGTTGGATGATAGCGCGCCACATGAAGTACTGTTAGTGCTAGATGCCGGTACTGGCCAAAATGCTATCAACCAAGCAGAACAGTTCAGCCAGTCTGCCGGTGTCACTGGGTTAGCACTAACTAAGCTGGATGGTACCGCCAAAGGTGGTGTTATCTTTGCACTGGCTAAGCAGCTTGGCTTACCGGTACGGTTTATTGGTGTAGGTGAAGGCATTGATGACTTGCAGCCATTTGAAGCCAAAAGCTTTGTGCGCGCTTTGTTTGACCAAGGCCAGGCCGAATAAATAGGACGTCTATTCTAAGCCATGATTCAATTTCTCAATGTGAGCAAACGCTACCCAGGCGGCTTCGATGCGCTTAACAATTTAAGCCTAAATATCGATGCCGGTGAGATGGTATTTCTAACTGGCCACTCTGGTGCAGGTAAATCCACATTATTGAAGTTAATTATGTTGATGGAGCGGGCGACGCGTGGCCAGATGGTTGTGGGTGGCCAGAATCTCAATAAGATGCCGCGCCGCCAAATTCCATTCTTGCGCCGCCAGATAGGGGTGGTGTTCCAAAATCATCAACTATTGTTTGACCGTACCGTGTTCGACAATGTGGCATTACCGCTAATGATTGCGGGTTTTGAGCCGCGTGATATTGGTCGCCGCGTTAGGGCTGCGCTAGATAAAGTGGGTCTACTGAGCAAGGAAAAGCTCAACCCTATTGCGCTTTCTGGTGGTGAGCAGCAGCGTGTGGGCATTGCCCGTGCTGTGGTCAACAAGCCTCCTTTGCTTCTGGCGGATGAGCCGACAGGAAACCTAGACCCTGAGCTGTCCGCAGAGATCATGAAGCTACTGCAGCAGTTTAATGATGTGGGGGTTACGGTACTGATTGCCAGCCACGATTTGGCCTTAATTGAGCGAATGGGTAAGCGCAAACTAACTCTAGAGGGCGGACAATTGGTGGCAGATGTTCCTGGTTTAGGAGGAGAAGCTGCGTGAGCCAGGAATCTCAAAAAGCTTTGCCCGATGCGCTTAGCCGAGGCGCCAGCTTAAAACAGCTAAGCTTACTGAACTTGTGGCGCTCATATTGCCGCCATCATATTAGTAGCGCACGCGATAGCTTAAATCGCTTATTACGACAGCCTTTATCCAGCTTAATGACTTGTTTGGTGGTCGCCATTGCATTGGCTTTGCCCCAGGTGCTTTCAGTTGCTGTCAGTAATATCGATGAGCTTGGGCAGAGTTGGCAGGGGCGCCCTAGCCTATCGGTTTATCTTCATCACAATGTTAAGCAGCCGGTTGCTGAGAAATTGCTAACAGAGTTAGAGCAGCTAGAGTCGGTTGCTGAAGGAATATATATAAGCCCGAGTGAAGCCTTGCAAGAATTTGAGGAGCACTCTGGTTTTGCTGATGTCCTGGGGCAGCTTGAGCGTAACCCTTTGCCCCCCTTGTTACAGCTTAGTTTGGTTGAGCAACTCAGTTTGGAGCAGGTGCAGTCCCTCCAGGCCAACCTGCAGGCCAGGCCTGAAGTTGAGCAAGTCGATGTGGATTTGCAATGGTTGCAAAGATTGCAGCAAATACTGGCCCTTGGTCGCACCTTAATCTGGCTGTTATCGGGCTTATTGGCCTTAGGTGTGCTGCTTATCGTTGGCAATACCATTCGCTTGGCCATTGCGGCCCGCAAGGACGAAATTCTAGTTACCAAAACCTTGGGTGGTACCAATGCCTTTGTGCGTCGCCCCTTCTTATATACCGGTTTGTGGTATGGCTTGCTGGGTGGTGCCTTAGCGTTGCTGCTTACAGAGCTGTGTCTGTTTGCTCTAGCAGGTCCCGTGGCCAAGTTGGCTGGCTCCTATGGCAGCGACTTCCTGTTAATGGGTATAAATTGGTTCGATGCAGGCTTTTTGCTTTTGGCCAGCTCAGTATTGGGCTGGCTGGGCGCGGCTTTAGCCGTTGGTCGTCACTTGGCGGCAATCGAACCCAAATAGCTGCTTAAAATCTGATCAAAATCTCTACTTTACAAGACTTAAAGGTCTTTTGGGCGAACCCGCGCTAGTATTAGCAGTCAAACCCGATAGCTGCTAGTATTAAGGGTCGAGTAACGGAGAATATATATGAGTACAGCCATTCAGCCAGTAGGTATGCTATCCCCAGGAGCCAATCTGGGCGCGTATATGCAGGCGGTTAATGGTATCAGTGTACTGTCAGCCGAAGAAGAGAAGAGCTTGGCAGAAGATCTGTATTACCACGAAAACCTAGATGCTGCCCGCCAGTTGGTAATGGCTCATCTGCGTTTTGTAGTGCATATCGCCAAGTCTTATTCGGGTTATGGTTTATCCCAAGCTGATCTGATCCAGGAAGGTAATGTTGGCTTGATGAAGGCCGTAAAGCGTTTCAATCCAGAGCGTGGCGTACGCCTTGTATCCTTTGCGGTACACTGGATTAAGGCCGAAATGCATGAGTTTATCTTGCGCAACTGGCGTATTGTTAAAGTCGCTACCACCAAGGCCCAGCGTAAATTGTTCTTTAATCTTCGCAGTGCTAAAAAGCGCCTTGCTTGGTTAAACAACGAAGAAGCTGAAGCGGTTGCCAAAGATCTTAATGTCGACGTTAATCATGTCCGTGAAATGGAAGGTCGCTTGGCGGCCAAC
Organism: uncultured Pseudoteredinibacter sp.; assembly: GCF_947502065.1. Lineage (GTDB taxonomy): Bacteria > Pseudomonadota > Gammaproteobacteria > Pseudomonadales > Cellvibrionaceae > Pseudoteredinibacter. Next base: position 97,864 of record NZ_CANMYE010000008.1, on the reverse strand, counting down.
GATATGGGCTTCGATGCCGGCGCGGACGATGATGATGAAAGTGCATTCCAGGCACCGGCAAACTTCTTAGAAGATCGCGCCGCAGATCCGGCTTTAGCTTTAGAGCACTTAGACTCAACACAGCAAAGCTTGGCGAGCTTAAGTGCCGCGCTTGAGCATCTAGATGATCGCAGTCGCGACATTTTGCAGCAGCGTTGGTTGGGCGAAGAAAAGGCCACTTTGCATGAGTTGGCTGATCAATATGGCGTATCAGCTGAGCGAATTCGCCAGCTAGAAAAGAATGCAATGAAAAAGATAAAGGCCAATATTGAAGCGTAATGTCAGCAATATTGGTACAAAAGCCGCCTAGTGCGGCTTTTTTTATGCTTAAGCTGGTCGTGTTTTGAATTGCTAAACGGATGGCCAGCTAAAGCTTGATGAAAGTTGTAGCGCTAATCGTAGTATTAACAGGGTTTGTACTGGGGTGCGAATGTACCGAACAATTCTCGCCGTTGCGGCAATTAATGGTTTGATCGCGGTTGTTTTAGGTGCCTATGGGGCCCACGGGCTTAAACCCGAGTTGAGTGCGAAACTTTGGTCTGCTTATAGCACCGCTAATCAATACCATTTTTACCACAGCTTGGCTTTATTGGCTTTGGCAGCATTCGCCACCGTTAAAGCCTGGCCTAAGTTGCTTTGGGTTGCTTGGGGCTGGCAGCTAGGAATACTGCTATTTAGCGGCAGTATTTATGCGTTAGCGCTTGGCGCGCCAAGCTGGATGGGGCCAGTAACGCCTTTAGGTGGCCTCACCTTGATGATCGCTTGGGGTCTGCTAATACGGCAGGCTTTCAGTAATAAAGATGTAAAGAATTAGTTATGCAAGATTCTATTTTTAAACCCGAATACAAAGATAAATCGATTCGTAGTTTTGTAATCCGGGCCGGTCGTATCACAGATGGGCAGCGCAAAGCCTTTGAGCAGTGGTGGCCAAAATATGGTTTAAGCCTTTATTCAGGCAGTCAAAACTTTGATGAAGTATTTGGGCGCCATGCCCCAAAAGTGCTTGAGGTAGGTTTTGGGATGGGGGATTCTCTACTGGAGATGGCAAAGGCCGAACCTGAAAAAGATTTCATCGGAATCGAAGTGCACCCGCCAGGTGTTGGGCGTTTAATTAATAACGCCGGCAATGAAGGCGTGGAGAACCTGCGTGTCTATATGGCTGATGCCAATGATGTTCTAGAAGACTGTGTTGCAGACGATAGTCTTGATCGCTTTCAGCTGTACTTTCCTGATCCTTGGCACAAGAAAAAACACAACAAGCGTCGAATTGTGAATTCAGGCTTTATTCAGAAGATAGCTGCCAAACTTAATACTGCTGGTATCTGCCATATGGCAACCGATTGGGAGCCCTATGCCGAGCACATGATGGAAACCATGAGCGCCGCTGAGCAGTTTGAAAACACCCAAGGTGAATACCTGTTTGCTAAAAGACCGGAATTTCGCCCAATAACTAAATTTGAGCGTCGTGGTGACCGTCTTGGTCATGGCGTTTGGGATTTGCTGTTCAAAAAGTGCTAGTGACTGTCGTTTCAGTTCACTTGCCTCTTGCTACCCGCAAATGACGCCTAAAACGTGATCCTTTTCACGTTTGTGGGAATGTCGCTAAAAATACGCTAGAATGCCGCCCCATTAGCAGCGGGATGCTGTTTGGGGCATTCTTCAGCGTATCTTAAGACCGGGAAGCTTTATGATTCGACTGCCACATACCTTGTATAAGCTAACGCTTATTGCCCTATTATCCCTTGGCCTGATGGCCTGCCAATCGGCCTACTATTCCGCTATGGAATCCGTAGGTATGCATAAACGCGATATCTTAACGAGTCGGATCGAAGGTGTTCGCGATGCACAAGTCGACGCTAAAGAGCAGTTCAGAGATGCCTTAGATCGTTTTAGCCAAGAGCTTGGTTACAACGGCGGCGAGCTGCAGAGTGTTTATGAAAACTTGCATGATGCTTACGAAGATAGTCAGCAAGAGGCTGATAATGTCAGTCGTCGAATTGATGAAGTTGAAGATGTAGCAGAAGCCTTGTTTGCCGAATGGGAAGATGAACTGGAGCAATACTCAAGTGCGAGTTTGCGCCGAGAAAGCCAATCCCAATTAAGAGATACACGCAAACAATACAAAAATATGCTGGTAACGATGCGCAGTGCTGAATCCAAAATGGCGCCAGTGTTAAAGACGTTTAATGATCAGGTTTTGTATTTAAAACATAACTTGAATGCTCGCGCTATAGGCTCGCTTAAGGCTGAGTTTGGCGGTTTGCGCCGAGATATAAATACCTTGATTGCGCGTATGGAGGAATCCATCGCGGAGTCAGACAAATTCATAAAAAATTTAAAGTAATACGCTTAAATCAATAATAGGAGTTCAATTAATGAAAAACTTCCAGAAATGCACAATTGCAGTGGCTTTGGGTGTGGCTGCAAGTGCAATGTCCGTAGTTGCCTCAGCGCAAAATGCTTCGCCTAATCATAAGTTTGAGGCATACATGGGTGCCAATAAGCACTATATCGAGAATGATCGAGGCCTTAAGAATGGTAGCGGTAAAACTTTTGGTCTTGGCTATGTAGTGAATGAAAACTGGACCATTGAAGGCATGATTAATGACTTCTCTAGTAGGACTAAAATGGGTGGTTTAGGTATTGATGGTCGTCATTTACGCTTGGATGCTGTTTATAATCTTGCTCGTAGTGGTTCTTGGCAACCATTCTTTGTTGGCGGTGCAGGTGACCAGTCCTTCGATATTAAAGGTGGTGACAAAGATAAAGAGACGGCGCTAAATTTAGGAGCGGGTACCAAGTATTTTCTTAATGACAATTGGGCTATACGTGGCGATGTTCGTGCAATTCACTCGTTAGATGAAGAAGCTACAGATCTAGCTTTAGGCTTAGGTGTAGCTTACCTAATGGGTGCTACCGCTGCTCCTCAAAAGCTAGATAGTGACGGTGATACAGTTGAAGATAGTATGGATCAATGTCCAAACACCCCAGCTGGTGTAGCCGTTGATGGAAAAGGTTGCGCGCTAGATAGCGATCGAGATGGCGTTTTTGATTACGGCGATCTTTGCCCTAATACGCCAATGGGTACCAAGGTTGATAAAGATGGCTGCCCTGAAAAAATTGCCAAGACAGTTTCAATTGAATTGGAAGTAAATTTTGATACCGACAGCGCTACTGTTAAACAGCAGTACATGTCAGAAATTAAAGATGTTGCTGAATTCATGAAGCAATACAACAAAACCAATGTTGAGCTAGCAGGTCACACTGACTCAACCGCTTCTGAAGCATACAACCAAGCCCTTTCTAACCGTCGTGCCAGTGCGGTAGCAAAAGTGTTGGTTGAGACCTTCGATGTGGAAGCTGGTCGTGTAACCGCTACTGGTTATGGTGAAGCTCGTCCTGTTGCTGACAACAGTACTGCTGAAGGTCGTGCTGCGAACCGTCGTGTAGTAGCTGAGATTAGTACAGAAACTGTAGAGTAAAATCTAACAGCTAGTAAAAAAACCCGGGCTAGCTCGGGTTTTTTTATGCCTGAAGATTCAGGGCAGCAAAAGAGCTTTTACATCATGATTTTTATCTCCCAGCTGGTAACATAGCACCCATATAGTCAATTTGATTAAATAAATTCAGAGGAGCTAGCAATGGCTAAAAAAGTAGCGGTAGTTTTGGCGGGTTGTGGTGTATTCGATGGGGCTGAGATTCACGAGTCAGTGTTAACTTTGTTGCGCTTAGATCAGCTGGGTGCAGAAGTGACTTGCCTTGCCCCGAATATCGATCAAATGCACGTCGTGAATCATTTAACCGGTGAGCCGGCAGAAAAGGAAGTCCGTAACGTTTTGGTGGAAGCGGCGCGAATCGCTCGTGGAGATATCAAAGATATAGCAGCCGTTAATGCTGAAGATTTTGACGCTGTCATTGTGCCTGGTGGCTTCGGTGCCGCAAAAAATCTGTGCACTTTTGCTGTTGATGGCCCTGCAATGAAAGTGAACCCTGATTTCGAGGCTTTCATTAAAGCAGCAAGATCTGCAGGAAAAACTATTGGTTTGATGTGTATTGCCCCTGCAATGTCTGCCAAACTATTTGCTGCGGATGTTGTCTGTACTATTGGCAATGATGCAGAAACTGCAGCAGCCGTAGAGCAAAGCGGCGCTAAGCATGAAAACTGCTCCGTTGAAAATGTTGTGATCGACGAAGCCAATAAATTGGTGACCACACCAGCGTATATGCTGGCATCTTCTATCAGTGAAGCTGCATTAGGTATCAATGCTTTGGTAGAGAAAGTTATTGAGCTAAGCTAAAGCCGCCTGAATTTTAATAATTGGCCCCGCCACAAAAAAGTGAGAATTTAATGAACATAGTAAGACTAGGACAACTTTTTACGCGGGGTTTTATTTTATTCAGTCTTGTTTGGCTGGCGGCTTGTAGTCACTTACCTAATGCCTTCGAACAACCCCGCCTCAATGTATTAAATATTCAAATGCTCCCCGGGGATAATCTGGCGCCCTCTTTCAATATAAAGCTCAAAGTTGACAACCCTAACCGTTTTGACTTAGATCTTGTGGGGGCCTCCTACAGTGTCGAGATAGAGGGCTTTGAGTTAATACACGGCGTCGCAAAAGATATCCCAACAATTGCGGCTTATGATAGCCAGGAGCTGGATGTAAAAGCTCAGGCGAGTATGGTGCAAGGGGTGAGGTTATTAAATAAACTGATGAAAAGTCAGGCCGAGCCACTCAATTACAAAATGACACTTAAGCTAGATACTGGAAATTTTCTATCATCGATAAGAATAGAAGACAGTGGTCAAATCGATTTGGATGCTAGTAGCAGTCGATGAAAAACTCTGTCTAAGTCACCCAGCTATTAGCAATCGTTATCCACCACAGTAACAGTGCAATTGGGTGAGCCGAAAGAATCATAGATCACGTAACAGCCACTGCCGTTTGGCGCAGAGCTAGGTATTTCAAAGCCAACAAAGGTGTATTGATTGGTGACGCGACTTGTCATGCCGCCACTTAAATTAATGAAGTCCACCATGGTAAAGCGACTGCCAAGCTCGGCTCGACTCTCCGGACATAGATTGCGCCAATCTAGCTCCGAGCTGCCACCGGCCACATTAATGATAAATCTCGTTTGGCCCCCAGAAGGGTTGCTGCTTGCAGGTTCGATACCTTGTGCCAAAGCCGCGGCTTTGGTCATTTGAGCTGTAGAGCGCATGGTGCCGGCGATACCTTCTAGGGCTGCGACTTTCGCCGCTGCTGAAAGGTCAACAAACTTTGGCGCAGCAACCGCGGCCAAGACGCCTAAAATCACAATAACAGCGATTAGTTCTGTTAAGGTAAAGCCATTGGCCTTAATTTGCCGCGCCATGAAAGTCACTCTATATCTGTGTGTTGACAATTATAGACTATATAATTAATTCTTATGCCTAGCTGATAGATGGTTGTTTTGAGGGCATATTGGGGGGGCGATGAATGGGTACTGTTATAAATGCCGTAACTTTGTTTTGCCCGCTGTATAGATTATTCCTTATTAAAATCTAAAACTTAAGAGCTTAGGTAAAAAGCAGGCAAAAGCCTGACTAAGGAACTGGAAAGAAGCTTATGAACATCTCAAGGAAGGAGCTGCTTGCTTTAGAAGAATTAAAGGGCTTAAGTGAAGCTGATCAGCATAGCCGATTTGAAGAGGCTCGCTATGCCTGCTTTTCGACGCCTGGCATGAACAGCCGCTGGCTTAAAGCCCAATTGTTGCTAGTGTTGTTGATGCTTGTGCTTGCTGTGTTGACCCTTATAGCTTTTCTGCAGCTTGGATTAAGGGTGGAGTTATTCCTACTTATAACTCCTATTTTATTAGTTGTTCAGTATGGCTTGCGACAATATTCTCGTAGAAAGTACATTTCACTGCTGCGGCCCTTTCTAAAAAAGGGACAGAAGTTGCAGTAATTATTTCAGCAGCTACTCACTGAGCGATTCTAACTCCTCGTTAAGCTCGAGCCATTGTTCTTCCATATTGTCTAGGCTCTTGCGTAACCCGCCTTGATCTTGCAAAAGTTGATTTAATTCTTCACCGTCACCCTCATAAAGAGTGTTATCCGCTAATCGGCTCTCAACTTTCTCAAGGCGCTCTTGAGTTGACTCCATGGAGCGATCGAGTTTTTTAATTTGATTCCGAATAGGTTGCAGTTTTTGTCGGAGTGCTGCAGCTGACTGGCGTTGTTCTTTTTTATCACTCTTGGTGGCTTTTTGAGATCCTTCGCTAGGATTGTCAGCCTTGGAGCCTTGCTGTGACAGCCAGCTTTGATAGTCCTCTAGTGTGCCATTGAATTCTTCTGCATGTTGGCTATCAACCAAGATAAATTGCTCAACAGTATTTTTAAGGAGGTGGCGATCGTGTGAAACTAGAACAATGGCACCTTCATAAGATTGTAGGGCAACGGTTAAAGCGTGTCGCATTTCTAAATCAAGGTGGTTAGTGGGCTCATCAAGCAGTAATACATTGGGTTTTTGCCAGGCAATAATGGCCAGCGCTAGGCGCGCTTTTTCTCCACCTGAAAAATGCTCAATAGTTTCAAAGGCGCGGTCACCTTGAAAGCCAAAGCTGCCCAAAAAATTTCTGACCTCCTGTTCGCTGGCTGTTGGGCTTAAACGCTGTATATGCAGTGCAGCAGAGGCTTGCATATCTAAAGCTTCTAGCTGGTGCTGTGCGAAATAGCCAATAGCTAAATGTTCTGACTCGCTAATGTCGCCAGCTTGTACTTTGAGATTTCCAGCCAAGGCTTTCATTAGCGTCGACTTACCAGCACCGTTATGCCCTAATAGCCCTATTCGGCTGCTAGGCAAGATGGTGAGGTTGATATTCTTAACTATGCTGCTGTCGCCATAGCCCAGATGTACTTTCTGAAGGTTAATTAAGGTCTGCGGAAGCTTGTCGGCAACTGGAATTTGAAAGTTAAAGGGCGAATCAATGTGAGCTGGCGCAATTGCTTCCATGCGCTCTAGCTCTTTGAGGCGGCTTTGAGCCTGCTTGGCCTTTGTTGCTTTGGCGCGAAAGCGGCGAACAAAATTTTCAATTTCCGCAATGCGAGTCTGTTGCTTTTCGAATGCCGCTTGTTGTTGCGCTAATCGCTCGGCTTTTTGTTTCTCGTAGCTGCTATAGTTACCGTTGTATAGCTCTAGCTTTTGGTTGTGCAAATTAACGGTGTATTGAATGACGTTGTCTAAGAAATCTCTATCGTGCGAGATTATTAGCAGTGTACCGGGGTACATCTGAAGCCATTGTTCCAGCCAAACGGTAGCATCTAGATCAAGGTGGTTTGTCGGTTCGTCGAGCAATAAGAAGTCGGATGGACACATTAAAGCTTGGGCTAGATTCAATCGAATGCGCCAGCCACCTGAAAACTCATGTACCTGTTTTTGGCTATCAGCCTGGGTGAAGCCAAGTCCGTTTAATAAAGCTTGCGCTCTAGATTCGGCGCTGTAGCCCTGATGCTGTTCAATTTCGCCATAAAGTTTGGCGAGTGTTTCACCGCAGGCAGCTTCTCCCTTGGAGTTTTCTTGCTCCAGTTTAGCTTCGAGCTTACGCAGGGCCTGATCACCATCGATTACGTAGTCGATGGCTTTTCGTTCGCTATGGGCGACTTCCTGGGCCATATGGGATAAGCGCCAGTTGCTGGGTATTGAGCAGCTGCCGGTATCGGCCTGCAGTTGGCCTAGCAGTAATTTGAATAGGCTGGATTTACCGCTGCCATTTGCTCCGATTAGGCCAATTTTTTGCCCAGGATGAACACGCAAAGCACAATGGTCTAGCAGAAGCTTATGGCCACGCTGTAAACTTAAATCTTGTATCTCAATCATGGCGGCTATTGTACTGCTGCGGATATTAAATGACAGACAATACTGAAAATTTGTTGTGGCAGTTTAGTCTTGCTTACTACCAGCAATCCAAGGCTGCGAAATGCTTGTTGCTGCTCCAGGATGAATATGGGGCCCAGGTCAATATTCTGCTTTGGTGCCTTTGGCAGGGCGTGGATGGACGTCTTATCTCAGTAGAAGATTTAGAAAGTGCCTTGGCTTTAATTGATAAGCACCAAAATAACTATCTTTTACCTATGCGTGAATTGCGTAGGATGCTTAAAAATCATCCATTTGATACGGTTTATAAGCAGGCAAAGTCCCTCGAGCTGGAACTGGAACGTTGGGAGCAGCAGGCGTTATTTGAATTGGAAGCGACATCGAGTTTTGGCCCGGATGCTGCACAGCAAAATCTATTAATGTATGGTGAGCGCCTCATGCGCCAAGAAGAGCCAGGTCAGAGCCATCGTTTAGGCCTAAATTCACAGCTAGAACAACTATTAAAGTATCTATAGCTAGACCTTGGAGGTCCTATGCGTTTGTTTCTTACTCTTATAGCACTGATCATTGTCGTTGCTCTGGCAGCACCATTTGTGCTGAAAAGACCGGATGGCTTGCCTTGGATGGATGCCTCGGAACTGTCACCCGAAATAGAGGTCAATGGAAGCTATGAAAACGCGAAGTTGGAGCTGTATCGCTGGTGGCATGGCTTGCGTCGTGATCTTTTAGGCGACACACAGTCAGGAAAAACTAAGGCTTATCGCTGGCAGGATAGTGCCGGCAACTGGCATCTATCGGATTCGCCCAACCCTGCAGGTGCGGCAGAAGAGCTTTGGGTAGACCCAAATGCCAATTTGATGCAGTCGGTTCCCGTGCCGGAGCCCACAGAAGAAGCTGAAAATACTACTCAAGCTGATGCAAAGGCTGTACCCTTGCCGATGACTGTAAGTCCAGGACAGGCTCAGAAGCTGATGCAAGACGCTCAGCAAATTCAAGAGCTGGTGGATAAGCGCTATCAAGAGATAGACGCTCAGACAAATAAACGAAGTCAATAAAGTTAACGATAAAGTTTAATGGGGCCAAGTCCCCTCACGGACCAATTAGGAAGCAATAATGAAAAAGTTCGCGATTGCCGGTGTTGCTGCCGCTGTAATGCTTGTTGCAGGTTGTAATGAGCAGGCTAAAAAAGCACCAGAACAAGAGCTGGTGCTAGACACCATGGAAAAGAAGATCAGCTATATTCTGGGCTACGATGTTGCCGGTCGCTTTAAGCAAGATGAGATGAGCCTAGACGCTGCTGCTATTTCGGCAGCAGTTAAAGACATCGCTGAAGACAAACAGTCCCGTTTGACTCCTGAAGAGATGCAGTCAGTAATGACTCAGTACCAGGAAAAGCAAATGGCTAAACAGCAAGAAGCCATTGAGAAAGCTCGTATTGAGAGTGAAAAAGCGGGTGAAGAAAACCTAGCAGCTGGCCAAGCTTTCCTAGCCGAGAACGCTAAGAAAGAAGGTATGCAGAGCACTGAAAGTGGTTTGCAATATGAAGTGATCACCGAAGGCAGTGGCCCTAAGCCGACCACCGATGACGCCGTGCAGGTACATTATGTAGGTACTTTGATTGACGGCACTGAGTTTGATAGCTCGGTTGCGCGTGGCGAGCCGGCGACCTTTAAGGTGACCCAAGTAATTCCAGGTTGGACTGAAGTTCTACAATTAATGCCAGAGGGTTCAAAGTGGAAGGTTTATATCCCTTCTAACCTAGCCTATGGCCCGGGTGGTACAGGCGGTATTATTGGGCCGAATGCTACTTTGGTTTTCGAAGTCGAGTTGCTAAAAGTTAACCCTTAATGCTTTGGCTATTTGTCTCGAAATAAAAAACGCCGCTGATAGCGGCGTTTTTTATGGGCAGCCGTTTTTATTTGAAAGCTAAGCCGCCCTGTTTTGATGTGTTGGTTTAAGAGCTACTGCGCCTTCAAAACCTGCTCGATGTTGTCATGAAAGTAGCGTAAGCCTTGTTCAAATCGTCCATGTAGAAACTCCTGGCAGGCGCCAGAATAAAGCCCCTGTTGTACATCGCTGGCCATACTGAAATCTTCTTCTAAAGCGCGGTATAGAATTTCATTGTTTTTTCGAAAGTAAGCGATACCTTTTTCATTGGGTGCCTCGGGTAGCAGCGTAAAGTTAATTAGTTGTGTGTGACCAATACCGTCGGGATAAACAATAGAGACGTTGATATGATCGGGCTCTACTAACAGTAGGGTGTTGGGGAATAGTAGGTATAGGAAGTTACCGTGCTCACGAACATGCCACTCGGACTCGTCTTTATCGCGTAGATTGGTAATGGTTTTCTTAGGGTAGAGGTTGCGTTGCTGCAGGCCAAATTTTTTGTAGCTGCCGACCGTGTCTAAAAACATAAAGTCGATGGTTTCTTTATGGGTTTTTTTGACGTGATAATTTTCCATAAATGTATCGACTGCCAGCTTCCAATTTATCGGGCGATGAAAATCCTTCGGGTCAAAAACGACATGGCTGTCTAGTTGATAATCCTCTAAGTCTTGAATGATACTGTCACCCAGTAGCTTATCGAGTTCGGCTTCAAAGCCATCATCTTTATCCTCTGCGGTGATAGGGCTTAGTCGCAACCAAATAAAACCAAAGCGCTCAGTTAAGGGGAGTTCTGTCAGGCTTTTGCAGCCATCTGGCATATTGCTGAAACCATCGCGATGGGGGATGCCACGCAGATTGCCATTGGTTTCATAAGTCCAGGCGTGATATTGGCACACCAGTGAGCGTAAGCCTTTACCACTGGCCTCCCGGGTAAGACGTCCACCACGATGTTTGCAGACGTTAATAAAAGCTTTCAAGCTACCATCTTTTTGGCGTAAAACAATGAGGGGAACTTTGCAGATTTCGCGAGTAAAATAGTCACCAGCTTCCTGCAGTTGGCTGCTATGCCCTACGATGATGGGCATATCTTTAAAGAGCTGTTCTTCTTTTGAAAATTGATCTTCACGAGTGTAGCAGTCAACGTTGATGCTAGAACATTCACTCTGCATGTCGGTGCTTTTATTTTCTTCGTAGGTGAGTATTTCTTTTATTAAGTCTATTTCGGCTTGTCTTTGCATTATCAGGCATCTCTTTATTGTAATGGCTAGTTCGCTATTTGCTTAAAGTCCCATGGCTCTTGCCATGAAGGCCATAGTTTGGTCGAGCATCTTATGGGGCTTCTTATTGAGCTGTGGGCTGTCGGATAACAGCTGCACCAAGAGTTCTCTAATCCCGCCCATGATCATTGGGCAGGCAACATAAGCATCAATACTGCTATCTATTTCTCCTCGCTCTTGGGCGAGCAGAACATTCTCTATAGCAAGCTGAAGATGCGCGGCTAATCGACGGCTTTCTACTGCGGCAACGAGGGGTTCTTTTTGACGATTTAGAAATACCACTTTGGCGAGTGGGTGCTTGCGAATAAAGCTGATGCTGCGCTCCACTCTTGCCCTTTCGCGGCTAATCCAATCAGCGCCTGGAAGTGGGTTGATGTCTATTACCCATTGATCGTATTGATCGTAGAAATCTTCGACGGTGGCAGCAATAAGATCGGTGCGCGAATCGAAGTAACGGTAAATTAAGCCGCTGGAAACTTGTGCTGTATTAGCAACATTTGCGATCTCCAAGTCGCCCCCGCGTTCGGCGAGTTCTTGGGCGGCGGCGGCTAAAATTCGTTGCCGCGTCTGTTTGGCTTTTTGCCCGAATACTTTGGCCTTGGCTTCGCTGCTCATGTAAATCCCGTTTATACGAATGTTCGAGTAGCCTTAAAGATGATGGAATATTGCACAAAAGTAAAGTGAATTCACTTTATTTTTAAAGTTTGATGTATGCCAATGTTATATTTCAGGCTTGTTTATTTAGATCTTATGTCGGAAGTGGAGTCGCTCAACTTGATCCATAGCACCGTAGGGGTAGTTGTACTCATAGAAATCAAACTGTTCCTGGCTCATGAGCACCACGCTGGAACTGCGTGTGCCATAGTGCTCGCTACGAATAAACAGCGGACTCAATAAGACCTCGAGCTCTTCACCGACACCTGTGTCCGGTAAGTTCTCATGATGTGCCTGATCGTCGAGCAGAAGTTGGCGCAGAGCCTCCTCTTGACTGCCCTGCTCTATGCAGCTTTTTAATTTTGCTAGGCCATTGGTCGATTTAGGCCAGGGAGCATTAAAGGGGCCATTGCTTAATCCGTAGTATCCGGCGCTTAACTGACCGGCACTTTGGCCGCGATTACTGAAGTGCCATAACTCGGTTGTGTTACCAATTAGCAGATTAAAACCGGCGTAGTCTTGTGCTTCGCCTTCGAGTTCCGTGATAAATTCCGCTGGGCTTTGTTGGCCGCTGAGAAAGCGACTGACCAATTGGCCGCGTGAAGGCCCTTCATGTGGGCCCGCCATGGATTCTCGGAAATTGGTTAGAGCGGCGAAACGGCCTTGGCGGCTCAATCCCAACCAGCTACCTCCGGCCTCTAAATCTCGGCCTGCCAGAATGTCGGTATGATCTTCCCAGAAATCGGCTCGCGCTGTAGCTCTTTGGTAAGCTTCATCGCGATTGGCCGCTAATATCAAAGTTTGATCGGCACTTGGGTCAAAACGAAATAGGATCAGGCACATATTTAAAGTCGTAAATTAGAAATTGCTGGTGGAGTCTAGCAGAACTAGGCACCATAATGCCCCGCATCTGCTCCTTAGGAGCATTTTCAGTCTTGGGGGTGGCATGCTGTTTTTGATTTATGCGGTTCTAGGTGTTTTCGCGGGCATCATAGCGGGCTTATTTGGTGTCGGCGGCGGCATCATTATTGTACCCGTACTTATATATAGCTTTGGCCTGCTGGGTTTTCCTGCTGAGCATATGGTCCATATGGCAATTGCCACCTCATTAGCCTGTATTGTTAGCACTTCGCTTAGCTCAATTTACGCCCATCACAAAAAAGGTGCGGTCGACTGGGTCTTGGTGTCCTTGATGGTTCCTGGTATTGCCATTGGCAGTTGGCTAGGTGGTATGACCGCTGTGGGTATCAAAGGTGAACACTTGCAGATAATAATTGGTGTTTTTGCACTCTATACTGCTTGGAAAATGTGGAACAAATCAAAACAGGAGCAGGTCGAAAAGTCACTTCGATGGCCATTGTTGGTACCTGTTTCAACTGGAATAGGCTGGGCATCGGCGATTTTTGGCATTGGTGGCGGCTCTTTAACTGTGCCTTTCTTAAGCTCCCGAGGTGTGCAGGCGCAAAAGGCCGTGGCTTGTGGTGCCGCCTTGGGCTTTCCCATTGCCTTGGTGGGGACCTTAAGCTTTATATACAGCGGTTTGGCGATTGAAGGCTTGCCTGAACAGAGCTTTGGCTTGGTGTATTGGCCTGCGTGGGTAGGAATTGCTGTATTTAGCACTTTATCGGCTCGCTTTGGGGCCCAATTAGCCCATAAATTATCCCCGCAGTTGCTGCAGCGTTGCTTTGCTGGCTTTCTTTGTTTGGTAGGACTCAACTTTATGCTTAGTGGTATTATGGCATCCCTCTGAAACGAGTGAATGAATTTTATGCAATATCCCGATATAGATCCGGTAGCAATTAATCTATTTGGCCTTAAGGTGCACTGGTACGGCATTATGTATCTGTTGGCCTTTGCGATGGCTTGGTACCTAGGTATGCGCCGCGCCCGCAAACCTTTTTCTCCGATTGCCCCCAATCAAGTGGAAGACTTGATTATGTTTGGCGCCTTTGGGGTTATTTTGGGGGGCCGTTTTGGTTACGTTTTGTTTTATCATTTTGATAAGTTTTTGGTTGATCCTCTGTGGCTTTTTCGGGTTTGGGAAGGCGGCATGTCTTTCCATGGCGGCTTGCTTGGGGTTTGTGTGGCGATTTTCTTTTACTCGCGCAAAACCAACACAAGCCTGTTGCAGTTAGGTGATTTTGTAGCGCCATTGGTGCCCTTAGGTTTGGGTTTTGGCCGAATTGGTAATTTTATCGGTCAGGAATTATGGGGGAGAGTTACCGATCCGGACGCACCATGGGCAATGTATTTTCCGAACGACCCAATGAATGCGCGCCACCCCTCCCAGTTGTACCAAGCTTTCCTAGAGGGTTTGGTTTTATTTTTGCTGCTGTTTTGGTTTTCTAAAAAACCGCGCCCAAGAGGTGCTGTCAGTGGCTTATTTTTAGCGTTGTACGGCAGCTTCCGCTTTTTGGTTGAATTTGTTCGTGAACCTGACTCTCATTTGCAAGATCAGCTGTGGCTAGGTTGGGCGACGCGTGGCCAGCTGTTGTCGCTGCCTATGATAGCGGCTGGAATTCTGCTTATGATTTGGGCTTACAGCTGGGCCAAGAAAAATGACCAACAACAAGCGGCGCAAGTAGAGGGTTAAGCTAGAAAGAAATGCTTTGACTTATGTTTTGCTCACCGGGTGGGCAATAATACTTCGTTTATAGAGAACAAAATTTAATGAAACAATATCTTGATTTAATGCGCCATGTGCGTGATCACGGTACCGAAAAAAGTGACCGAACAGGGACGGGCACAAAGAGTGTATTTGGCTACCAAATGCGCTTTGATTTAAGCCAAGGTTTTCCCTTAGTTACCACCAAAAAATGCCATCTTAAATCTATTGTGCATGAACTGCTGTGGTTTCTAAATGGCGAAACTAATACAAGCTACCTAAAAGAAAATGGGGTGAGCATTTGGGATGAGTGGGCAAGCCCAGAGGGCGATTTGGGGCCTGTATATGGCTATCAATGGCGTAACTGGCCGGCGCCTACTGGCGAAAGTATTGATCAAATTAGCCAGCTAATTGAAATGATTAAGACTAAGCCAGACTCTCGTCGCTTGATTATCTCTGCTTGGAACCCTGCTGATTTGCCCGACGAAACTATGTCTCCTCAGGATAATGTTGCAGCTGGCAGAATGGCCTTAGCACCCTGTCATACCATGTTTCAATTTTATGTGGCTGAAGGAAAGCTCTCCTGTCAGTTATATCAGCGTAGCGCGGATATATTTTTGGGGGTTCCTTTTAATATTGCATCTTATGCTTTATTAACCATGATGATTGCTCAGGTCTGTGATTTAGAGCCTGGCGATTTTGTTCACACTTTTGGGGACGCGCATCTCTATTCTAACCATGCCGAGCAAGTTGAACTGCAATTGCAGCGCAATCCTAAGGCTTTGCCAACGATAAAAATTAATTCACAGGTAAAGGATATTTTTGCGTTTAAGTTTGAAGACTTTGACTTGCAAGACTATGATCCCGATCCTCATATTCCGGCGCCAGTTGCCATTTAAAAGTTGTTCAATAAATACTGAGATTTATTAAGGGTAATTTTTGTGAGTATTTGTCTGGTAGTTGCAGCTGCTGAAAATAATGTTATTGGTATTGATAATAAAATGCCCTGGCACCTGCCAAAGGATTTGCAGTATTTTAAGCAAGTCACCATGTCGAAACCGATAATTATGGGGCGCAAAACCTTTGACTCTATTGGTCGCCCGCTACCGGGTCGAGAAAATATCGTTATCACTCGGCAGCATGATTGGCAGCATGAAGGCGTGCGAGTAGAAAATAATATTAGCGCTGCGATTGAGCTCGCTGAGCAACTTTATCCGCACAGCGATGTCATGATTATTGGTGGTGCTGAGATCTACCGTCAGTCACTAGAGCGCGCGGATAAAATTTTTCTTACCAGGGTTTACACCGAGCTAGAAGGCGACGCTTTTTTTCCGTCGCTAGATACCGCCCAATGGCGTGAAATTTCCTGCGAAAAACATGCGGCCTGTGAGCGTAATCCGTATCCATATGCTTTCTGCGTATTGGAGCGTGTTACTTCTGGAGACAAAAATACCTAGTAACATTTTCTGAGTATTCATTCGGGATCGCTCAAAAAATGCTCGATTGTGTTGATTTTAACCGCCCTGTGACAGGTTTAATTTATATGTTACCTTAGTGCCCGATTGCAGATGGGTAATGTGTTACCTAGCTGATACTTAATTACACAATTTTCAGGGGAGCCGGATTAACCGTTGAATCTTGCTCCAGCCTGTTATTACAATGGCGCACTCTTGACCTCGGTAAATGGATAATTTTTATAAGCCATTTACCAGTTAGAGAACGTCGCAAACTTAGTAGACAGAAGCACCCGAGTTGGGGGAAATATGAAGAAGCAGCGATTGAAAGCCGTGGCTTTAACCACTGTGCTTTCTGCCGGCACGCTCATGGGGAGTGTAGCCCAAGCAGATCAAACTATTGATGCCATCCTTAAGGTTGGTCAGACTAAAGCCCAGTCAGGGGCCCAGTCTCAACAGAAAATCGATAAAATTGCCGAGCAAACTGGCAGTTTGTTACAAGATTTCAAAACCGTAAACAAGCAAATCGAAGGTTTGCGTGTTTATAACAAGCAGTTGGAAAAGCAAATTGCTAGCCAGTTGAAGGTTATCGACAATCTGACTAACTCCATCGATCAAGTAACGGTAATGGAGCGTCAGATCCAGCCACTTATCCTGCGCATGTTGGAAGGTCTAGAGCAGTTCGTTGCTTTGGATATGCCTTTCCACACCGCTGAGCGTGAAGAGCGTCTTGAGATGCTACGCAATAACCAGGAACGTGCTGATATCCCAGTATCTGAGAAGTTCCGTCAGGTTCTAGAAGCCTACAAAATCGAGTCTGAGTACGGTCGTAAAATCGATACTTACAAAGATACTCTAGAAATCGACGGTCAAGAGCGTGAAGTTAATATTCTGCGCGTTGGTCGTATCGCCCTAATGTACCAAACTACTGACACCCAAAAGTCTGGCGCTTATAACGCTAGCAGCCGTCAGTGGGAAGCGATTGATTCTGGTGAATATCGTGCTGCCATCCTAAAAGGCATCAAGATCGCTAAGAAACAAGCAACAATCGACATTATGGATCTACCAATTTTGGCTCCGGAGGCTGCACAATGAAAATGACCTTCGCCAAGCGCGTTATTGCTATTGCCGCAGCGGGCATGCTGTCTGCAGGCACTGCTATGGCCCAGGACAAAGCGGCATCTTTGGATGAACTGCTGAAAATGGTTAAAGATGCCAAAGTGGCTGAAACTGCTGATCAGCGTAAGCGTGAAGCTGAGTTTCGTCGCCAAAAGGCTAACCAGCAGGCTTTGTTAAACCAAGCTAAGCAGACTAAAGCCAACGAAGAAGCTCGTTCTGTTCGTTTAGAGAAAAACTACGAAGAAAACGAAGTTGCTGTTGACCAGAAACGCCAGCAGTTGCAAGAGCGTTTAGGTTCCTTGAAAGAACTTTTCGGTCACCTAACTTCTGCAGCAGGTGATTTGCGTGCTAACGTTGATAACTCTCTGGTAAGTGCTCAGTACGGTGAGCGCGGTGTATTTCTTGATAACCTGATCGAGAAGATGAACAGCGCCGATCAACTGCCTACTATCGAAGAGATTGAGCAGTTGTGGTACGAAATCCAGCGTGAAACCATCGAAGGCGGTAAAGTGACTAAGTTCACTGGTACCGTAATCAAGCCAAATGGTGACAAGGCTGACCAAGACGTTATTCGTATTGGTACATACAACCTGGTTTCTGATGGTAACTACCTAACTTTCAAAGAAGGCAAGCTAGAAGAGCTGCTGCGTCAGCCTACTGCTTTCCAAGCTGCTGCTAAAGATCTAGAGTCTGCCGCCCCTGGTACCTTTACCAAGGTTGGTGTTGACCCTACTGGTCCTTCCGGCGGTACTTACCTAGGTGCATTAATTAACAGCCCATCTATCGTTGAGCGCTGGCATCAGGGTGACCTAGTTGGTTACATCATTACTGGTGTTGGTGTATTCGCAATGCTATTGGCTATCTTCCGCTTGATCGTTCTAACTGGCATGTCTGCCAAGGTTAGTGCTCAGTTGAAGTCTGACAAGGCCAACACTAACAACCCTCTGGGTCGTGTGTTGAAAGTTGCAGAAGACAATCCTGGTCTAGATGGCGAAACTTTGGAACTGAAGCTAGAAGAGGCGGTTCTAAAAGAAAAGCCTGCTATCGAATCTGGCTTGCAGCTATTGAAGATTATCTCTGCTGTGGCACCGCTATTGGGTCTATTGGGTACCGTAACCGGTATGATCGTGACCTTCCAGGCGATTACTATCTTCGGTGCTGGTGATCCTAAGGCAATGGCCGGCGGTATCTCTGGTGCTCTAGTGACCACAGTGCTGGGTCTGGTTGTAGCTATTCCTACTGTATTGATGCACACCTTGGTTAACGGTCGTGCGCAGCGTGTATTGCACATCTTAGATGAGCAAAGCGCTGGTCTAGTAGCTGAAAACGTAGAAGCTAAGTAGGAGATTGCTCATGACGGCATTAATGGATCAATTAGAAGCCATTAAGGCCTTTGTGGAGTCGGGTGGCGAGGTTCTTATCTTGATCGCCATCCTGACTTTCGTCATGTGGACACTGATTTTTGAACGTTTGTGGTATTTCAAGGGTAATCTAAAGCGCGACGTGCAAGGTGCTTTAGATGTTTGGGAAGCTCGTCCAGAGCGCCAATCTTGGAATGCCCACCAAATTCGTTATGCACTGATCTCTCGTGTTAGTGAGAATGTACGCATTAACATGAGTATGATTGAAACCCTAGTATCCCTAGCGCCATTATTTGGTCTATTAGGTACTGTATGGGGGATGATCGAAGTGTTTAACGTATTGGCCATTACTGGTGGTGGTGATGCGAAATCCATGGCTAGTGGTGTATCCAAAGCAACAATCCCGACAATGGCGGGTATGGTTGCGGCGCTTTCGGGCGTATTTGGTAACACTCTAGTCACTCGTATTGCCGAACGCGAAAATCAGTTACTTGCCGATCACCTGACGATGGACCACTAAGCAGCCAGACTGCTTGGTGCCCACAAGGCAGACGCTAAGTATTAATCGGTTATGTTAAGAGAGTAACCATGGCCAAAAAAAGAAAAGTTGAAGAAGAAGGCGGCATCGACTTAACACCCATGCTAGACGTGGTGTTCATCATGTTGATCTTCTTCATCGTAACGGCTTCCTTTATTAAGGAGACGGGAATCGAGATTAATCGACCTGATGCGACGACTGCAGAGCAGAAGTACAAGTCGAATATCTTGATTGCGATTAGCGACAACAATGAAATCTGGATCGACAAGAGTCGTATCGACGAGCGCCAGGTGCGAAATCGCATCGAGCAATTGCGTGCGGAAAACCCGAAAGGGGGAATTGTGGTTCAGGCAGATGACAAAGCAAGCATTGAAACCTTAACTCTGGTAGTGGATGCTGCCCGTGATTTGGGTGTCACTGACGTTGCTGTGGCTACAGAGAAGAACTAGGGCAAGCTATGAATCCAATACGACTCATAATAGCCGGAGCCGTTGCACTGGCAGTGACTTTTGGCTTGTTCGTTTTGATGCATACTTTGATCGCGGCGAATATGACAGAACCTGAAGAAGGTGAGGCGACTAAAATTGCCGATATTCATATGCCAGAAACCAAGATCGAGACCCGCTTCGAAACTGAGAAACCTGAAAAACCTGAAGAGCCAGATGAGCCACCACCAGAGATGCCTCAACCTGATTTCGACACCCCTGATGTTAGCCCAGACGCTATCAATATGGGTGCGCCGAAGGTGCAGGCAAATCTAAATGTGGCTGGTGTTGGCGGCTTCTCTTCCGATGGTGAATACTTGCCTATCGTGAAGGTTCAGCCCCAGTATCCTCGTCGAGCGCTCAGCCGTGGTATTGAAGGTTATGTAATTGTTGAGTTTACCGTGACCAAAAGTGGTGCGGTTGCTAACCCGGTAGTTGTAGAGCATGTGCCTGAAGGCTCCACCATCTTTGCCAAAGCGGCAATGAAGGCAGCCTTGAAGTTCAAGTACAAGCCACGGGTTATTGACGGCGAGCCAATTGAGGTTCCAGGTGTTCGAAACAAGATTACCTTCGCCATTGCAAAATAGAATGGGTAACAACATGAAAATGACGGCTGCGGCAACAAAGCTCGTCAAACACACTCTGCTGGCGGCACCGCTAATGCTTGCCCCAGCAGTCTCAAGTGTGGTGATGAAAGCTTTTAACCAAGACGCGACTTTCGGTGCGGCTTACGCTCAAGATGCGAAGAAAAAGCCTGCCCAGAAAACTCGTAAAACACCAGCTCTTAGTCAAAAGGTGTTTAAAAAACTTGAAGCCCCTAATGCGCTGATCAACCCTGAAAAGGGGGAGCCAGACTACCGAGGCGCTCTTAAACTTCTCGATGAAATCAATATGAGTAAGTTTAATCGCTACGAAAAGGGCAATGTCTATAATCTGAAAGGCTATGCTTATTACAGTTTGGAAGATTATAGAAATGCAATTAAAGAGTATAAATTGCTGCTGTCAATGAGCCCGGATATTCCTCTAGGCCTTGAAGTGCAAACTCTTTATATTGTTGGTCAGCTTCAGTTTGTATTGGAAGATACAATCGAGGCCGAAAAGACCCTTGAAAAGTGGATGAGTATAGCCCCGATTATCGGTGCAGATGCCCATGCAATGTTAGGTCAGGTTTACTACACCAATAAAAAGACCAGCAAGGCCATCAACTCTATCAATAACGCGGTAGAGATGTACGATAAAAAGGGTAAAACACCTAAAGAGAACTGGTTTCAGATCCTAAGTGCTTTGTACTACGACAAGAACGATACCAAGAAGGTAATTGGTATTCTTGAGAGGTTGGTGCGTTTGTATCCTAAGGCTACTTACTGGCGTCGTTTAGCCGGCATGTATGGCTTGGATAACCGCGAGAAGGATCAGTTGTACGCCTATGATGCTGTGTATCAAATGGGCGGCTTGACCAAAGAAAAAGAGCTGATGAACTTAGCGTATCTGTATATGGGTGAAGATGTACCCTATATGGCCGCAAAGATCATGAAAAAAGGCTTGGCAGACAAGATTATTGAGCCAACTTCCAAAAACTTAGAAGTTTATGCGACTTCTCTGCGTATGTCTCAGGAAGTTAAAAAGTCGATTCCAGTAATGGAACAGGCGGCGTCAAAATCTGATGGTGGTGACTTGTATGCTCGTTTGGCTGGTATTTACCTAGACAGCGATAATAACAAGAAGGCCGTTGAGGTTGGTGAGAAGGCTTTGAAGAAAGGTGGTGTAAAGCGTAAAGATCAGCTTTATATTACTTTGGGAATGGCCAATGCTAACCAAAAACGCTATGGCGCAGCTATCAAGCATTTTAAGGAGGCGGCTAAAGACAAGCGTAGCAAGAAATTTGCGAACGGTTGGATTAAGTACTGTCAAAATGAGCTTGAGCGTGAACGCAAACTAGCAGCTTCATAAGCTATTAGTTAAAGCCACAAAAAAAGCCGCTATATGCGGCTTTTTTTGTGGCTGCTTAAATCATTGCAGCTGTTATATAAGGTATAAGCAGCAGCTAAAGTTTAATGGCCACTCTCTTCTAGTGTGCTGTGTCTAGGTGCCAATTCTTTCAGGGCGCGTCGATAGACTTCTTGCTTAAAAGAGACAACTTTGCCTATTGGGTACCAGTAATTTACCCATTTCCAATGGTCGAATTCAGCGCTTCCAACTTTATTCAAACAAACTTTACTGTCCTCGCAAAGCATGCGCAGTAAATACCACTTCTGCTTTTGACCGATGCACAAAGGGTTAGAGTGCCTGCGAATTAAGCGCTTAGGAAGGCGGTATCGCAGCCAGCCACGGGTGACCGCGAGTATCTCGACATCTGACTTCTCCAAACCAACTTCTTCATATAGTTCTCGGTAAAGTGCTTGTTCCGGAGATTCATTGTCATCGATCCCGCCTTGGGGAAATTGCCAGGCATCTTGGCCGCCAATCCGGCGTGCCCAAAGGGCTTGGCCTTTGTTATTACAAATTATGATCCCAACATTGGGACGAAAACCATCTGCGTCTATCAAGGATTGCTCCAGGGGTGGCTATAAACGCGATCAATAGCAGAGCACGGAGGTACATTTTGCTGATCTGCGTAGCAGCCTCAAAAATTTAATTGCTAACATTGTTTCACAAGTTTGACACTAGGGCCATAAGTTGAGGTAAATTTACTGTGCCTACTAGAATGCTTTTACCCTACAATAGAGCCTTTCTACAATATATAGAGAGCGGCACCATGACCCTTGCGCTATTTGATCTTGATAACACCCTGATTTGTGACGACAGTGATAATTTATGGGGTGAGTTTCTCGTAGAGGAAGGTTTAGTAGATGCTGCGGAATACGGTGCAAAAAATGAAAAGTTCTATCAGGACTATAAGCGCGGCGAATTAGATATCTATTCCTATTTACAGTTTGTTGCTAGCGGTATTAACTCCATTGAGGCTTCCAAACGTGAATCTATAAGATCCAAGTTTATGGAAGAAAAAATAAAAAAGGTAATGTTACCCAAAGCCGCAGCTCTCTTGGATGAGCACAGGAGTCAGGGGCACACCATAATGGTAATTACCGCGACTAGCAGCTATATCACCCGTCCTATTGTTAAGCTCTTGGGGGTTGAGCTGTTACTGGCTCCGGAACTGGAGCAAGAAGGTGACTACTTTACTGGCAGAGTTATTTCTACGCCAACCTTTCAGCAAGGAAAAGTAGAGAGGCTTGAAACTTGGTTGGCCCAAAATAATGAATCAATATCAGGTGCCTATTTCTATTCCGACTCCCACAACGACTTGCCCCTGCTAAAGGTGGTCGATAAACCTGTTGCTGTAGATCCAGATGAAAAGCTTAAAAAGTACTGTGTTGAAAATAATATACCTGTGATTAGTTTGCGATGAGAAAAAGGATTTCGGCACTCTCAATGCCATCTTTGCCCTCTTTGGTTGCACTTTTTGCTTTGCAGCTTTCCTTGCTGGGGTGCAATGAAGCTCCAGAGCAGCTGCAGGATGAAACAATAACCGAGATAAAAACGGAAAGCTTGCTGCTGAGCCAGGATGACGAATTAAAGCTAAAGAAACTGGTAGCGGAATATTGGAAGGCTGTAAGGGTATCGGCCTCAGATAATAGGCAGAAACTAAGCGTATTAAATGAGCTGGTTGATGACTTCCTAAGCAATCCCAACGAAGGGTCGCTCTTGGCCGTAAAAGAGCAGTGGTTAGCGAGCTATCTCTCTTATCAAGCTTTGGCCACAGTTGCGCAGTTTCATCAGTCAATGCCTAACGTATATGCTGAGCAGCGTAATATCTGGTTAGCGATTGATCCGTATCCAATTGCTGTTGGTTATATAGATGATTTTGGCCCTTATAGGGGAGTAGGCATTGTTAATGATTTGCTTGTTGAAATAAATGAGTCATCAGTACGTTCGCAGCATGCGATTACAGATCCAAGTGAAGCTATACTTGGCTATTTGCCATTAGGGTTCTTGCTCTGGGGTGATAATATTTCCAATGCGGAGCGTGTAAATGATTATAAAATTAATGACAACCAAAATACCCAAAGAAGACGGCAGTTGCTAGAGATAGTGAGTACGGCTTTGGCAAATGATATAAAGGTTTTAGAGCAATGGTTGTCAGACACTGGTCAAATTGATGTGCTCTTTTATCGCCTTCCAGTGTTGGCGCAAATTGAACTTATAAAAAGATCAAGCGCCGCGTTCGCAGAGCACAGAATTCTTGCTGTACTGCAAGACGAAGCTCAAGATGATTGGCGGCCAAATAAAATATGGCCGAAAGTTTTGTCAGTACAAGTAAAGCAGCTAAATGAAAATATTGAATTGCTAAAATCTGCGAATGCGCTACCACTAGCTATCTCTGTGGATGCTGTCGCAAATACTGAAGCGTCTCCAGTTCTAAAAGATGATGTAATCTCAAAAAATCAGAATGCCAAGCTTATTGAAAGCTTAGAGAGGCTAATTGAGGAGGCTAGGAACTAGGCTCGACCCGTAATGTAATCGTCGAGCCCCAATCCAAAGCGGCTTAGGGTAGGTAAACCCTGGCGAAGACCGCTTTTAAGTAATCAGTTTCAGCAATAGACGGATGAACCGGGTGGTCAGCACCTTGACCGCCTTGATGGAGGATTTGGCAGTGGCGCTCTAGATGGCGAGCAGAAGCGCGAACAATATCGTTCAAGCGATCTTTAGCTAAGTGCATGGAGCAGGAGCCCGAAACCAAAATGCCATCTTTACCCAGCAGTCTCATTCCTAGCTCGTTAATGTGACGATAAGCGGCTTCACCAGATTTTTGATCTTTGCGCTTTTTAATAAAAGCTGGTGGATCAAGAACTACAATATCAAAACGCTCCTGAGACTGAATTAGTTGTTTTAATACTTCAATGGCCTTGCCATGGATAGTAGACACCTTATCTTCTAGGCCATTAATGGCCGCGTTTTCGGATACCCAGTCAAGAGCCGATTCAGAAGCGTCAACACAAACCACTTCACTTGCTCCGGCAAAAGCGGCTTGAACGCCCCACCCGCCAACATAGCTGAATACGTCGAGCACACGTTTGCCTGGCGAGAGTCGCTGTAGGAGTGCACGATTTTCTCGGTGGTCATAAAACCAGCCAGTCTTTTGACCATAGGCTATTGGCGCTAAGAAGCGACAGCCATTTTCTACCATCTCAACGGCTTCGGGAATATCCCCGACTGTGTCGACTGACTCAGGCAAGTTTTCCAGTTTTCTGGCGCTATGATCGTTTCGCAATAAAATGGCTTCTGGCTTTAAAACCTTCTGCAAGGCTTCCACGATTTCTTGCTGTAGCAGATCCATCCCGGCGGTAGAAATTTGTACGACCAAATAATCACCGAAGCGGTCAACCACTAATCCTGGCAGCAGATCGCTGTCTCCATAAACAAGGCGGTAGTATGGCTTGGAGTAGGCCAGCTCTCTGAGTGATAAAGCTTGTTTAATACGATGGACCAACAAGGACTTATCCAATGGGTACTTCTTTTGACGGCTGACCATGCGCGCGCAAATAAGTCCTTGCGGGTTCATAGTGGCTAGCCCTAGTGACTTGCCGCCATTGCTAAGTACTTCAACTTGCTGGCCTGAACTGAATCCGTTTAAAGGACTTAGCTGGCTATTTACTTCGTTTGAATAGATCCACAGATGCCCCTGTTTAAGGCGTCGGTCGGCGTTGGATTTAAGGTGCAGCGGAGCAAAGGACATGGTGGTACCTAGAAAAAGCCCTATTATAAAGCCCGCCTATGACCCCATGCTAGCTTTTATCGTCTTTAAAGCCAGCAAGTAGGCTAGGATAAGGTGACGCTATCGATAACTAATAAAGCCTGTTGAGCCGCTGATTGCATTCAGAAACTGATGCTCATTAAAACTTGATAAGCTAATATCATGTTGATTGTGCACAAAGCGAGTAACAGAGGCATTGATAACAGGCTCAAAGAGCCCATAAACTTTATCTGCGCCCAGGCCCATAACGATTGCGCTTACTGCTGCTATTACGCCACCAGAGGTAAATACCGCCGCGCTTTGGCCGCTGCTATTTTTTTGCATTACAGCGTCTAAGCCTGCCTCAAATCGGCTCCTTGATTGCGGCCAAGATTCTAATGTAGAGCTCTGGGGCTCCTCTAAAATCCAGTACTGAAAAACGGCCCTTAAGATTTTTTGAAAGCTCTTTTTGTCAGCCATCATATTTTCAGCATCCTTTGCTAAACCTGGATACTGTTTAAGCATGGCAGGTAGTAGCTCTTCTACCTGAGCATGATTGTCAAATTCATTCCAATTGGCATCGATGGTAAGGCTAGGCAGTTCAACAGCTGCTGCACGATAAACATCAATAAGTGCTTGAGCCGTTTGTTGTTGGCGCGCTAGGGTGCCACTGTAAAGGCCGTGAAAGCGCTGTTCTTGTTGTAAGAAGTGCTGACCTAATAGTTTGCCTTGTTGGTATCCTAGCTCTGATAATTGGTCGTAATTATCGGTACCAAATGAGGCTTGGCCGTGCCTAACCAGAAAGATTTCTGCCATGTGAACTCCGTAAAAATGGAAACCGCCTAGAGTATTTGAGCTATGCATTATAGTCAGCAGGAGTTGCTTTCGTCTTAACATTTGTGCGAAAACCGTTGCTTTGTAAGACGCTGGCGGTGTGCTGTCATTTTTCGCTTGTAAAGATGTGCTTTCAGCCTTGGCAGATACGGTAAAAAAGGGCAGTCTAGACCACATGAAAAATGCTGGATTTTGCCGCCTCAAAGAATCTGGCCGTTTTACACATACAGTTAATTACAGGAGCAAGTGATGGAAACCCTTAATTTTTATATAAATGGTGAATGGGTAGCGCCAAATGAGCTGAAAACCTTAGAGGTTATCAACCCTGCCAATGAAGAAAGCTGTGGCCGTATAGCTCTGGGTAATGAGCAAGATGTGAATGCCGCAGTAGCGGCGGCCAAGGCGGCTTTTCCTGCTTTCTCCCAGACTAGCCGCGAAGAGCGTATTGCTTTGTTAGAGAAAATTCTTGCCGGGCTTGCTGCGCGCCAAGAAGATCTAGCACAAGCCATCACCGCTGAAATGGGGGCGCCGGCTTGGCTATCTAAAATGGCCCAATCAGCCATGGGGGCGGCGCATTTTAATGAAACCTTGCAGCTGCTGAAAGACTACGAGTTTGAAAGTAATCGTGGCAGTACCCGTTTGCGCAAAGAGCCGATTGGTGTTTGCGCGTTAATTACACCGTGGAATTGGCCGCTGAATCAGATTGCCTGTAAAGTTGCTCCGGCTATCGCTGCTGGTTGTACTATGGTGCTTAAACCTTCAGAAATTGCGCCTTTCGATGCTGCAATTTTTACTGAAGTATTGCATGAGGCTGGTGTGCCGGCTGGTGTGTTTAATATGGTTAATGGTGACGGACCTGGTGTAGGTGCTCCACTATCAAGTCACCCCGATGTAGATATGGTTTCTTTTACCGGCTCTACACGCGCAGGTCGTTTAATTTCAAAAGCCGCTGCCGATGACATTAAGCGAGTATCCCTAGAGCTTGGTGGCAAATCTGCAAACATTATTTTGCCGACAGCTAACTTGGAAAAAGCGGTATCCAAAGGCGTGCAGAGCATGATGATGAATTCAGGGCAGTCCTGTAATGCGCCATCTAGAATGCTAGTACCGGCTGAAAAACATGCTGAGGCTGTAGCTATCGCCAAGCAAACCGCTGAGGCGCTTTCGGTGAACAATCCTTATGCTGAAGGTGTTTACCTTGGCCCGGTATCTTCTGATGTTCAGTATCAAAAAATCCAAGCGTTAATCCAGCAGGGTATTGATGAGGGCGCAGAGCTTGTTGTGGGTGGTACTGGGAAGCCAGAAGGGCTTGAGCAAGGTTACTATGTGAAGCCAACGGTTTTTGCTAGCGCCAATAATCAAATGACAATTGCACGCGAAGAAATTTTTGGGCCGGTACTCACTATGATTCCATACGGCTCTGTAGAAGAAGCTGTGGAAGTTGCCAACGATACTCCTTACGGCTTGTCTGGCTATGTTTACGGTGAAACTCTAGAAGAAGCTGCCGACGTTGCTAATCAATTGCGCACTGGTAATGTTCACCTCAACGGGGCGGGAGCAGATACTAAAGGGCCTTTTGGTGGTTACAAGCAGTCAGGTAATGGTCGTGAATGGGGAGAATTCGGCCTGGAAGAATTTTTAGAAGTGAAAGCCGTATTTGGCGCTAATCAATAAATTGTCTGTGAAATTAGGAGCCCAGCATAGCTTGGGTTCCTAATTATCGGCTCTAGGGCCGAGTGTTTTTTCGATGCTTATCATTTACCACTCTAAAAATCACACAAAAGCATTAATTTTAACTTCTGGTTAAAATTATATTTAGCACTATTGACCGATCTTTTGGGGTGGGTTCCAAATTGCCAGTGGCGCCCCTATAAAAGCCAGTCTTTTCCATTATGTTCTGTGATAAGTCATGGCTGGCCCCTCGTTATTTTTTTAATTTTTTTTAAGCAAGTTTAATCGAGTAGCCTCACGAATCCAGCCAATGCCTTCTTGGCGATCTCTTGTCTTGACCACCACTTTTAGCTCCTATAAATTCTCGCTTACTTAAAAATCAAGGAAGATGAAAATCAGAATAGGGCTATTAACAAAAAGCCTATCTGCTTACTAAACACATAGACAGGTGGTCTTGAACTTCTATCCGTGATTTAAGAAGGATTGAGCGCTACATGAAAAGCAGCAACTTCAGCTTGGCAATGATTTTTTTATGCGCAGGCATTGCCAATGTTTCACTTGCCGATATCACTGGCAGTATTTTTAACGACTATAACGCCAATGGTACGGATGATGGTGCTAATGAGCCCCCAATCAGTGGAGTGATGGTTAGTGCCTATGGTGTCGATGGTACTGCGGTGGGTAATTCGCCTCAGTTTACAGACTCAGTAGGTGAATTTAATTTAACCGGAATAACTGGCCCGGTTCGATTAGAGTTTACTTTGAATGACGCTCAGAAAAAGTTTCTGTTCGCGGGGGCCGGTGAACTAAGCCAGATTATCTTTGCCGATGATGGCGATAATATCGATCTTCCTTTGCATAACCCTAGTTTGTTTTGCCATAGCGATCCGGATATCGCAGTAACTTGTTTTGTTAATGGTGATTCCGCCAGCTCTGTGAACCCTAGTGATACCGTAGTCGCCGTATCTTATCTTGCAGCCAACAAATCTATGTTGGCTGCGAAACAGCAGACCGGCGCTGTTTGGGGGCTGGCTTATCAGCGTGACGGCGATCGCTTGTTTATGAGTTCAATGCTAAAACGACATTCAGCATTAGGGCCCGCCGGAGAAGGCACTATATATGTTCAGGAGAATGCCCTAAACAGCCCTACCGCCCCTAGCGTCTTTAGCCGATTTTCAGATCATGGGATTAGCGTAGGTGCGGTGCCCAGTAATAGCGCAAGAGCTCTAGATGGACTTGATCCAAGTGATGGGAATCATGATGCTCTAGCAATAGACCTTGTCGGCAAAGTGGATTTGGGTGGCATCAGCATGGCCGATGATCAAATATATTTTTATACGGTTAATCTGCATGATAGAGCAGTCTATCGTTTTGATAGTAGGGATGCCTCGCAGGCACCGATCGCTTTACCTAGTTTTCCAAATCACGATTCGATGAGTTGTATTAATGGCGTAGCAAGACCTTGGGCGGTAAAGGCGTATCAAGGTGATGTTTATCTAGGAGTGGTTTGCAGTGCAGAGAATGGTGGTGCCAGTGCGGACTTGAGTGCTGCCGTTTATCGTTTTGATGGAAGTAACTGGCATACAGCTGTCGCTGCCTTCGCTTTAGATTACCCTCGCCAAGCACCGTACCCAAGTCAAAGTGGCGCTTGGCAGCCGTGGGGAGATGAAATTATAGATCTTCGTAATCCAATTACGTCTGGTGAAAATTTCTTTTCCAAGCCATCGCCTATTCTTTCAGATATCGAGTTCGATGATCATGGCAATATGTTGCTTAATTTTTCTGATCGCACATCTTTACAGATGGGAGGTAGAAACTTAGGTACTAATACTGCCGATACCACAACGCTTTTTTATACGGTAAGTGGTGGCGAGTTATTACGTGCAACCCCGTTGGTTAATAACGAGTATCAAATCGAAGTGATCAATATTGCCAGTGACGAGTTCTTCTCGGGGGATGAATTCCTGAAACCGGGTGAAGATCATCGCGAAACAGCTTTTGGTGGTCTAGCAGTTTTGAATGGTACCGATGAATTAGTGATGACCGCGCTTGATCCTGAGCGCTTGGATAGTGGAGGTCTGTACTGGCTAAGCACTGATGACGGTAGTAAGAATCGAGTCACTGAATTATATCGGGGTGCTGGTAATGGCTTTTCCGGTAAGAGTACCAGCTTAGGCGATTCGGAGTTGATTTGTGAGGCAGCGCCGTTACAGCTTGGTAATCGCGTTTGGTGTGATCAAAACTCGGGCTTTTCTGGCAATGATAATAACGGTATACAGGATCCCGGTGAGGCCGAAATTTCAGCGGTTACTTTACGTTTAAGTTGTGGCGCTGAGTTTGCAGAAGTACAAACCGATATCAATGGTCAGTATTTGTTTACTGATGCCGTTTGGTCTAGCTCAGCCAATACAAGTTCTAACTTTATTCCACGCCATAGTAGCTGTTCCATCGCTATCGACATGCAGTCAGCGCCAAATATAAATGCCATTGAATCTGTGTGTGGCGGCAGCAATCCGACTTTGGCCAATGCGAATGCCGGTGAAGCCAATGCTCGTATGAGAGATTCCAATGGGGTGTTGAATGGTCAGTGGCTAGAGGTGAATGTGGATACCTCTAACAGTACTGGCGTTTTGACTACTGGTCGATCGGGGCAAAATGATCACAGTTTTGATTTTGGTTTTGCGGGTGCTAAGGCAGCAGCTGGTCCGTCTATTGCGGTACCGATTATGTCGTGGCCGATGAAATTGCTTTTCATTTTTGCATTGCTTGGTTTTACACTGCGTCGACTGAACTAATGCTCGATTATTGGCCCCTTGAGCAAGGGGCCAATAATAATGTGTTTACCTTTTTTTAAGATAATTTTTGTTGGCGCTCTTTATAGTAGGCGACAACATCAGTCATTGCTTGCTCGTCAAATTCTCGAAGCCCAGAAAGCACCATGCGCTTTTCGCCGTGGCCAATGCGATCTTTGCCGGACATAACATCAAAGCCAAGTGTTACGGTGCCACGCTTGCCGTTAACTTCGAGCTTTGATTCGGCTCCGACTAAATTGGCTTCCTTAACATCTAGGCGATCGAGCTCCAATTTGGCGCCTTCGTAGATTACCAGCGGTCTTGCAGGATTAATCATGACATTTTGTTCGCGCATCAGCGGCACTAAAATATGCGGAAATGTTAATCCTGAGTAGGCGACATAAGACTCGCTTAAGCTGCTGATCAAAGCCTCGTCATTAGAATGCTCACCCTCTTCAAAAAGTTTGAGATAACATTTACCGTTGTCAGCGACAAGCTCATTACTGCCATCTTCATTATTTTTCAGACTTAGCTGAATACCGTCACTTACCATATCAGTGAAATCTACTGCCATGCTTCTACTTAGGCCCACCTTGGCAAGGCTGATGGCAAAGAGTAGATCGCCTGGAACGCAGAAGCGCTTTGCGTCGACATCGTGAATGGGGTTGAAATCGTTGGCGATGAACTTGGCAAAGTTGCTGGCTTGTTCGCGGCTAAAGCTAAATTGCTCAGAATTGTCCGCGTGGGGGGTGAAGTATTGCTGGATTTGCATATAATTTTATACTGTTATTCAAAACAAGCCATTATACACATTTAGTGCCCCAGATTCCCCTGGGGGCATCGCATTGCCATTAGCATTCAGGCATAGATATATGAGCCACGATTATCAACTGTACTTCTCTCGTTTATGTCAGGGGCTCTATGAGCAAAGGGAGTTTTGGCAGGCAAACGCATTTCGCGAGCCAAGCTTGTCTTGGCAAGCCGAGAATGATGATCTCAGTCGTGCTTTATTGAGCCTTGAAGAGTGCGATTTATTGCAGCTGGAAAATGATGTAAGCAGCCTGTTAAAGTATCTAAGCCCGTATATTTCTGGTCTAGATGAGCTGTCGAGTATGGCGAGCGACGTTGAAATTTGTTCGGAGCAGTTGCCTGAGTTAGCTCAAGATATGCGTTTTTTCCCTAGTCACATTCCGGGCCGAAAGTGGCAGCAAATTAGACACTTTCAGCAAGCGGCACCGGCAAAAGCGGAGCGTTTGGTAGACTGGTGTTGCGGTAAGGGGCACTTAGGTCGCTTTCTGGCGCTCAGTGAATCATGCCAGGTGCTTGGCTTGGAGTGGCAACAAAGTTTAGTTGATGCGGGTAATGAGCTGGCCAACAGTTTGTTGGAAGGTGCGCTTTCGATTGTGCCCTGTGATGTATTGGAAGAAGCGACTGCGGGATTGATAGGCGATGGTGACCATGTATTTGCACTACATGCCTGTGGAGACCTTCACCGCCGCTTGCTGCAGCTGGCGGCTCAGCGACAGCTTGAAGCTGTCTCTCTGGCACCTTGTTGCTATCAAAAAATATCAGCCGAGCAGCACAGCTTTTTGTCAGCTGCAGCTGAGACGGAAGATCTAACTTTGCGGCGCCAAGATTTACATACGATTGTTCAAGAAACCGTAACAGCACCCAGGGCCGTGCAAAACAAGCGTATTCTTTTGCAGCAATGGCGCCTAGGTTTTGATGCCTTGCAGCGCGATGTGCGGGCTGTTGATGATTACCTCAGTACACCCTCCTTGCCGCAATCTAGTTTGCAATTGGGCTTCGAGGGCTTTTGTCGCTTGTTGGCAGACAAGCGACAGTTGCAGCTACCTGTTGATGTGGACTGGCAGCATTATCAAGCACTTGGGCTTAAGCGCTTCAGTGATGCACGTCGCTTAGACCTTGCTCGCCTTGTATTTCGGCGACCTTTAGAGCTTGCCGTTGTGTTAGATCAGTTGTTATATCTACAAGAGAGTGGTTTTGCTGTAGAGCTGCGTCAGTTTTGCCCAAAGCCCCTCAGTCCAAGAAACTTACTGATCAATGCTTGGCGTGATTAAGCTTGGCGACAGTCAAGTGGCGGTAACCTAAGCTGACAGTTAAAAATGCCAATTTTAAAGAAGGATAAAATGTGAATCAGAACCGATTTTGGAAACAGGCCTTTAGCTTAGTATTGATACTGTTGGTCTATGGCCTATATCAGTTTTCCCTTAAGCAAAATGCGCTAAGTGTCGATGGTGATGATCTTGCTAGCCTTCAGCAGGCCGTGCAAGCTAAGCGCAGCAAGGTATGGTTTAACGAAACACGATTTACGGTATACAAGCTATTGCCTGATGATACTAAAGGCAGTCAGCATCAGCGCTTCCTAGTAAGGCGGGAGGGTTTGCCGAACTTATTAGTGGCTCATAATATCGATTTGGCTCCTAGGGCCCCTTTACGGGCAGGGCAAACTTTGTTTATAAAGGGGCGTTACGAGTGGAATAAAAAAGGTGGTGTTATCCACTGGACTCACCACGACCCGAGAGGAGTCCAGCCTGGTGGCTGGCTTCGCGTGGGTGAAGATAAATACCAATAACATATCGCCCCTGAGGCAAATAGGAATTTTAGGCTCATGCATAAAACGATTTTGAGTGCAGTTTTGGCTTTTAGTGCCGCGTTAAGTCAGGCTGCTGACTTTCAAGTTAAAGAGCTGGCGACGGGCTTAGATCGCCCATGGGGCATGAGCTTTATTAGTGATAACGAAGTGTTGGTGACCGAAAAAGGCGGTACAGCCAAGCGGGTAGATTTGCGTTCTGGAAAATCGCAAGTGGTAACGGGTTTGCCAGATGATATCTATGTCTATGGGCAGGGTGGTTTGCTCGATGTGCAAAATCATAGCAATGGCTATAGTTACTTTACCTACAGTAAGCGCAGTAACGAGCCTGGTATGCATGGTCGTACAACGTTGGCTCGCGCTAAGTTGTCAGGCAATAAACTACTAGAGTGGGAAGATTTATTGGTTACCGAGTCCGATAGCAATACCGGTCGCCATTACGGCAGTCGTATTGTATTTGATGGTAAGGGCGCTTTGTTTTTCTCGGTTGGCGATCGCGCTATGCGCCAGCCTGCCCAAGATAATAGTAATCACATTGGTACCGTCTTAAGAGTAGATTTGGATGGTAAAGCCTTAACAGATAACCCGTTTTACAATCATAGTAATAGCAAAGCCGAGATCTTCAGTTTTGGTCATCGCAATCCACAGGGCTTGGCCTTTGACAGTCACGGGCAGCTATGGGAAATCGAACATGGCCCGCGTGGTGGCGATGAAATTAATAAAGTGATGGAGGGTAAAAATTATGGTTGGCCCACAGTATCTTTCGGTAAGGAATATCGTGAAGATAAAATGGTAGGAGAGGCGACCAGTAAAGAGGGTATGGTTGATGCCGCTAAGGTCTATGTGCCTAGTATTGCTCCCAGTAGTTTGATGATTTATTCAGGTAAGGCGTTCCCAAAGTGGAAAGATAATTTCTTTGCCGGGGCTCTCGCGCAAACCCACATCAACCGTTTAAGTTTGTCCAAAAACGGCAGTCTAGAGGAGCAGGAGCGCTTGCTGGATGACCGCAATGAACGTATTCGTTATGTAACCGAAGGCCCCAAGGGCTATATCTATTTGCTAACGGATACCGGTAAGCTTATGGAGCTGTCCCCGGTGAGGGCTAAAGAATAAAGGCCTCAAATCTGAAACACTGCGGCCTCTCGTATGCAGTGTTTCAGCTATGCTAATTAAACTCTTCTTTCTTAGAATTAATCACTACAAAATGTCTAGGTTTTAGTTCAAAAAAGATATATTGCCGGAATTTTGGGGATTTATTCTTATGTGGCTTGAGTTTTTAGCCATCCCTACCAAATACGCTTCCTCTCGCTCCTAGATTAGCAGGACTCCCTAGCTAGCTCGGTGCTAAGCTCTAATTACAATAATTTGCAGCACTCTTTGCGCACATCAAGCATTCAGGTGAAGACTTGAGTGGGTGTGCGCCAGTGAGTTTACGGAGGCAAAAATGACTAGCGCAAGCGATGTGAAGCCTAATCTGATGCATAAGGCACAGTTTATCGAAGGCCATGACTTACCCATCCCTACCTTAAGCATTCTCAATGCTGATGGCAGTATCCAAGCCGGTGCCGAGGCGCCTGAAATGGATCACGAGACCGCCATCAAACTTTATCGCAATATGGTTTATATCCGTGTTTTGGATGAGCGCATGATCAGTGCCCAACGCCAAGGCCGTTTGAGTTTCTATTTGACCTGTGCGGGCGAAGAGGCTGCGGTTACCGGAAGTGCAGCGGCATTTTCCATGAATGATATGATCATGGGGCAGTATCGTGAGCAAGCGGCAATTCGCTGGCGTGGCTTTACTACAGAGCAGTTTATGAACCAGCTGCTGAGTAATGAAGATGATTTGGGGAAGGGTCGTCAGATGCCTGTGCATTACGGCTCCAATGAACTGAATTTTATGACCATCAGCTCGCCTCTTGGAACACAGATTCCCCAGGCCGCCGGTTATGCCTATGCGCAAAAGTTGCAAGGTAATCAAGCCTGCACCCTGTGCTACTTTGGTGAAGGTGCGGCATCGGAAGGTGATTTTCACGCCGGCTTAAATATGGCGGCGGTATTAAATTGCCCAGTCGTCTTTGTCTGTCGCAATAACGGCTACGCTATCTCCACCCCTGCTGAAGAACAATTTAAAGGCGATGGTATTGCTCCTCGTGGTGTAGGTTATGGTATTAAAACCATACGTGTAGATGGCAATGACATCTTAGCGGTTTATACCGCGTCGATTGAAGCGCGTCGCATCGCTTTGGAAAACAACGAGCCGGTGCTAGTTGAAACCATGAGTTACCGTTTAGGTGCCCATTCCACTTCCGATGATCCAAGTGGCTATCGCAGTAAAGACGAAGAAGATAAGTGGCGAGAAAAAGATCCTATCGAGCGCATGCAAAACTGGCTGCAAGCCAAAGGCTGGTGGAATGGTGAAGAAGAAAAAGCCATTCTAGAAGGCTACCGTAAGGAAGTACTGGACGCTTTGAAACGCGTAGAGAAAAAGCCTATGCCTAGCATTGATGAGTTGATCACAGATGTCTACGACACCCCACCGGCGCACTTGCAAAAACAATACGCAGAATTAAAAGAGCATATCGCTAAATACCCAGAGAACTATCCCGTCGCAGGAGGTGCAAAACATGGCTAAGATGAATTTACTACAGGCCATTAACAATGCCCTAGATACCGCGATGGCTGCTGATGACAGCATGATTTGTCTGGGTGAAGATGTGGGCAAGTTTGGTGGTGTATTCCGCGCGACCAGTCATCTGCAGGAAAAATACGGCAAGGCCCGTTGCTTTAATACGCCATTGACCGAGCAGGGTATTGCTGGGTTTGCGATTGGTATGGCTGCCCAAGGCTCAACTGCCGTTGCCGAGATTCAATTCGCTGATTATATTTTCCCAGCTTTCGATCAGATCGTTAATGAGGCGGCAAAATTCCGTTATCGTTCGGGTAACGAATTTAATGTTGGCAGCTTAGTTTTCCGCACCCCCTATGGTGGCGGTATTGCTGGTGGCTTGTACCACTCGCAATCTCCAGAAGCTTATTTCTGTCACACCCCTGGCCTCAAAGTATTGATGCCATCGAATCCGTATCAAGCCAAAGGTTTGTTGCTTTCTGCTATTCGCGATCCAAACCCTGTCTTGTTCTTTGAGCCTAAGCGCTTGTACCGTGCTTCTGAAGGTGATGTGCCTGAAGAAGATTATGAGATTCCAATTGGTAAAGCGGAAGTGGTACGTAACGGTAGTGATATCACTTTGCTGGGCTG
Source organism: uncultured Pseudoteredinibacter sp. (assembly GCF_947502065.1). GTDB lineage: Bacteria > Pseudomonadota > Gammaproteobacteria > Pseudomonadales > Cellvibrionaceae > Pseudoteredinibacter. Next base: position 61,694 of record NZ_CANMYE010000008.1, on the reverse strand, counting down.
GGGCGCGCAAATGACCGAGATGCATAAGGCAGCTGATAAAGCAGCGGAAGAAGGTATCTCCTGTGAAGTGATTGATTTACGTTCTTTACTACCCTGGGATGTAGAAACCGTAGCTAACTCGGTAAGCAAAACTGGCCGTTTAGTTATTGCCCATGAAGCAACCCACACTGGTGGTTTCGGCGGCGAAATTGCGGCAACGATACAGCAAGAATGTTTCCTTTCACTTGAGTCGCCGATTGCACGTGTGGCGGGTTTAGACACACCTTTCCCTCTGGCTCATGAAAAAGAATACTTGCCAGATTATCTAAAAGTCTATGAAGCCCTAGTGGCCAGCTTGAACTACTGAGGTGCTGACAAATGATTAAAGATTTTATTCTGCCAGATATCGGTGAAGGTATCGTTGAGTGTGAGGTTATCGAATGGAAGGTAGCCGAAGGCGATATGATCGAAGAAGATCAGATCGTTGCTGATGTAAGCACAGATAAAGCCATCGTAGAAATTCCCTCAATGTATACCGGTAAAGTGGTTAAGCTTCATTACCAGCAGGGTGATATTGCAAAGGTTCATAGTCCACTGTTTGCTATCGAGCTTGATGGTGAGGCTGCAGAATCTCCAACGGAAGAAACCAGTAGTACCGAAACCCAAGCGGTACAGCAAAATACCACCGTGACGGAAAGCTCTGAAAAGCCAGCTGCCGTCGAAAATTCTGGCAAGGTACTTAGCACTCCGGCAGTACGAAAAATTGCCCGTGAAAACGATTTGGATTTGGCGCTAGTGCCGGGCACCGGTAAAAATGGCCGTGTACTGAAAGAAGATGTTATTAATTATCTAGATGGTGGCGCGACTACTGCTGCGCCAGCTGCTAATGCTAGCGTTTCTTTAAGCGCAGATATGGTTGATCGCGTTGAGCCCATCAAAGGCGTTCGCGCGGTAATGGGCGCAAGAATGGCTGAATCCGTATCTACCATTCCTCACTTCACTTATGCGGAAGAGTTTGATGTCACTGAGCTAATTAAGTTGCGTTTAAAGCTCAAGGCAATGTATGGCAGTGATGAGCTGAGAATCACAATGATGCCGCTGTTTATCAAAGCGCTTTCTTTGGCAATCAAAGAATTCCCAATTATGAATAGCCGCGTAAATGATGCCTTCACCGAGCTGACCTATTTGGCTGAACATAATATTGGTATGGCCGTAGACGGTAAAACCGGATTGCTAGTGCCGAACATTAAAAATGTTCAAAGCTTAAGCTTGCTAGATGTTGCTGCTGAAGTAACACGCCTAACGGCCGAAGCGCGCAGTGGAAAAATCAGCCCAGCCGATTTAAGTGGCGGTACCATCACTATTTCAAATGTCGGTGCGATTGGCGGCACTGTGGCAACCCCAATCATTAACAAGCCCGAAGTTGCTATTGTGGCCTTGGGGCGTGTACAAGAGCTGCCGCGCTTTAATGCCAATGGTGAAGTTGAAGCTCGTCAAATTATGACGGTAAGTTGGTCGGGTGATCATCGCGTGATCGATGGCGGTACCATTTCCCGATTCAATAATTTGTGGAAACAATACTTGGAACAACCTGCGACTATGTTAGCGTCAATGGTCTAAGTTAAGGCCACCTAGGTAGAATGTTGTGAAAGGGCGGCTAGCATAGTTTCCCTATCACGACATTCGAAAATACCGGCATTTAAAAGTTGAGGCGATTGATTTCAATCTCGATGCTAGATTCTATGGCCTAGCTTTGTAGGTTGTAAAAACTTCCTCGCAGCATGTCATGAAATGGGGTGGCTTCCCAGGGGCGTCTCCGACTCGGAGGAGGAGCCGAGCTAGCATGGATGCTGCTTTTTGCGCCCCCTGGGAGGCCGCCCCATTTCATGGCAGGCGGTCAGATCTGCAGTTTCTAGCCAGCTCAAACTGCTTAAAGTTAATAGCTTCGATTAAGTTCTCAAAAGTTCCCTGTGCTATGATGAAAAAAATCAGAGTTTAGAATAAACCCATGAGCTTAATCGAAAGCGATCAACTCCAGCATTTCTACATCAATGAAGAGCAATCCTTCTACTTGCTCTCCCATCGTGATGCACAAAAACTCAAAGACTGGCTAAGCCTCTGTCAACAACAACTCGAACGCCTCGGCTACCTTAATATCGAACTGCTCGGTAAAGGCGCCTACGGATTTGCCTTTAGCGGAACAGCCGCCAATGGCGAAGAATACGTCTTTAAATTTGCACGCATAACCTTGCCTGTCGCCGTGCAAGAAAGGCTAGAAGAAGAAGGCTATATGCTGTCCCAAGTACAGCACTCAAACGTACCAAGCTTTATCGAATTTACCCGTGTACGCAGCCAATCGATCTTAATGATGAGCCGGGCGCAGGGCGTAAACTTAGAAGATTATGCCAGACAGCATGGTCGTCTAGATATTAAATTATTGCTCAGTATTACCAAGCAAATGGTTGATGTACTGCAGCACCTAAGGGATAGCGCCAAAAAGCGAGACAAAGCCCCGCTGGTGCATGGTGATATCAAACCCTCGAATATTGTCCTAGATCCTAACACAGGGCAAATTAGCCTAATCGACTGGGGGGCGGCGGTTTATGGCCAGCTAGATCATCAAGGGCATCACAGTGGTAACGGCGGTCTTACAGCCCTCAGCTCGGATTTGCATCAAACCAATGCAAAACTCGGAGATATTTATTTTATTGGCGAAGAGCAACTAGAAGGCCAACTTAGCTCGCCGCGCTTCGATGAACAGGGTTTGGCAGGAACATTGTACGCTCTAGCATCAGGGCAAGGCAGTCGATTTGGTGGCAAAGTTATTTCCCCGTTAGCGCTAGGTTTGCCTGAAGAATTTGCAAGAACCTTGAATAATATGATGTCTGAAGACGCGCAGCTTCGACGCAAAGCAGGCGACTACCTCTTCAAAAATATTCAACATATGAGCAAGCTGGCGGTTCATGATCATAATCGCAATGAGCAACATGCCCTGTTGCCAGTGTGGATCGCGCCGGAAGATCAAGCTATGGAAACCGTGGTGTATAGCTCACGTAAATCATTTTTACGACAAGAAGTGGATATCGAAAAATTAGAAGATATTAATAATGCCGAGCTTGAAAAGTACTACAAAAATTACCTCTCGGGTATGGCCGACACCGAAAAAGCGTTTGTAACCGCCGTATCACATCTCAGCCATTACCCCATCGTTGGTGGTTTGGCCATGCACTGGGATGAAGAGGGTATTCATATTGATTCTAGCCTAAGGCTCTATGATCGTAGTATGGCACCGGCTTTGAATTCAGCAGTTAATAATATTGTGCACTTAGGGCGAGCCATAAATAAAAAAGGCGTGTTCAAAAGCTGTATTTTTGATGCTAAACAAACTCTACATATTGAAAGGCTAAGTGCAGATAATCCCTTTGTGGCCAGCGGTGATATGCGAATTAACTTTGATGTCAGCGATGAAGTGGTGCTAGAAGAAGAGAGCCGCCTTCATTCCTATTTTGAAGATGGTGATGATCCAGATGAAATGCTGCAATTGCCGGAAGAGATCATGGAGGTATTGGCCCATATGAATACTCTTCATCATACCGGCTGTATTATCTTTGAAAGTGTCGAACTGGATTTAAAAATACATAATTATTTAAATCTACTGGATGCCAGTAAAGTCGATGAGTTTCAGGCTTGTCTAGATAAGATATTAGAAAATATTCATCTGATTGATGGTTTAGGGGTTTCTGGTTTTATGAAGCTCCCCTATAAAGACACCAAGTTCTTCGCTAAGCAAGAGCAGCTGCCAAATAGCTTTTATTTGCATCCGGCTCAGCGCGCTTAAGGGATTTTGCTAATCTGCATTATTCAGAGGTGCCCTAAAATGGCCCAGCTACTTTTATAATAAGCCAAGCAATTAAAGCAAAACCTGCCAAGTAAAGTGCAAGCTTTGCTAAAAGGTAGGCTAAAACGCAGACGGAACGTAAGAGCAAAGGACATGCCGCGCCCAAGATAAAGCCAATCAATGGAAGCTGCCATTGATTGTCTGGGTGCTGGCTCGGATCGAATTGCAGGTATCCAATAACGGTTCCGAGTAGAATGCATATGGGATACAGAAATTTATCTAATTTATCCCAAAAGCCATGTATGCGATCAGCGATAGGGTCTGGGTCAACTATTTCTCTTGGCTGTTCTTCGACTTTTTTAGCTTCTGGGATATAGATACCGCGCATTGCAGCATGTTGTCGAAGCATGGGGTCATTTGATTCATAAAGTCCAGCATGAACATGCGCCGAAACTCTTTCATCCATCGCTTTTTCAAAAGAAGACTTATTACTCATGAGCAGCCAAGATTCTCATAATGATTGATACATCATTGATTATAGCCATAAATTTATAGGTCTAAATTGAGTTTCCGACTAACGCAGCAATTCCATTGTTTGTTGTTGCTCGCTTAACCAGGCGTTAAAGCTCTCAAGGTCGATTATTTGAATGTGGCGATAGCCTTTTTTGATCAGGCCCAGTTCGGCGAGCTGTTTAAGAGATGTAGAAACCACCATGCGACTGACGCCAAGCTGGGTGGCGATATCATCCTGGCTAAGGTGTCGGTTTTCGATCCTTCCTTCTTCAAGGTTTATGGCGTAAATCATCTTAGCTACCCGAACAAGAACAGGCAAGCGTTTAGCATCGTCTAGAGCCTCCAGGCTTAGATGAAGCCGGGTTGATAGCGACTGCAGCAAAGCTAAAGCAATAGCCGGTTCAGTACTTAAGGCTCGTTTGAGTTTTGTGGGGCTGATATATCCAATCTTAGTTTCCCCTTTGGCCTCAGAAGTGTGTGTCCGGGGCAGCTGGGAGAATACCGTAAATTCGCCAAAGCTCTCGCAGGGCTTTAACAGCTTGCTAAGAAAGTAGCGGCCATCGCTACCATAGTTGCCTACCTTTACTGATCCCTCTAAAACAACGCAAAGCCCGGCTTTCCTTTCGCCGCGAGCATGGATAATTTCACCGTCTTGGTAGCTTTTCACTTTAAATAGCGGCTCTAGTAAGGCCATGCAACTGCTTGAAAGTGAGCCGAGAGATTCCTGAGGCATATTGCCGCCTAAAATTTGTCCATTAATGCCAATTGTAAATTTGTTTACATTTATACCTTGCCCTGCGTGCTATAACAATCATCAAATGAAGGAGAGTGGTATGACCCTAAAAAACTACAAGACAAAAGCAATGCTACTGGGCATTAGTGGTTTATTGCTGGCCTGCGGGGCAGAGGACAATGACGGTGTGGCTGGGCGTGATGCTAAGGCTAGCCAGTTCACAATAGCTAAAAACAAAGCCGTGGCGGAGCAGCTTGCCTTAGATGATAAGCGTGATTTTGAGCAGGCCAACCGCGGTCTTATCGCAAGAGACGACAATTTAGAAATTAAAACCGCTGATGGCGAAGTGATTTGGCGAATGAATGACTATGATTTCATTCAAGGAACGGCTCCAGATACGGTAAACCCTAGCCTTTGGCGTCAGGCCAGTCTGAATAATCTACACGGCCTTTACCAAGTTGCCGAAGGAATTTATCAGCTGCGCGGCTATGACCTTTCTAATATGACTTTAATTGAAGGTCAGACGGGATGGGTTGTGGTAGACCCGCTCACCACAAAAGAAACGGCGACCGCGGCTTTGGCCTTTGCTCGTAAGCATTTAGGTGATAAGCCGGTTACGGGTTTAATTATGACCCATAGCCATGTCGACCATTTTGGTGGCGCCTTGGCTGTTGTTGATCCTAAACAGGCCGCAAGCATTCCAATCATAGCGCCTGAAAATTTTATGGAAGAAGCCACCAGCGAAAACATTCTGGCTGGCCCGACCATGGGGCGTCGAGCGGTTTATATGTATGGCCGAGATTTACCTAAAAATATTTTCGGTCATGTCGATACGGGTTTAGGTAAAGCACCAGCTTTCGGTACTGTCGGCATCGTACAGCCAAATGTGCTGGTATCAGAAACGGGCCAAAGACATACCGTCGATGGTGTGGATATTGAATTTCAATATACCCCTAATTCAGAAGCGCCTGCAGAACTGACATTCTACCTACCTAAACAAAAAGCCTTCTGTGGCGCTGAACTTTTATCAAGAAATATGCACAACCTCTATACCTTACGTGGGGCTAAGGTTCGCGATGCGCTAGCCTGGAGTGATTATATTGAGGAAGCGCGTAACTTATTTTCAGAATCACAAATTTACTTTGCTAGCCACCATTGGCCAATATGGGGCAGTGAGGAAATTGATAGCTTTCTAAAAGGTCAGCGCGATACTTACAAATATATTCATGACCAAACTTTGCGTTTGGCTTACAAAGGATTAACGCCGAAGGAAATTGCAGAGCAAATAGAGTTACCCAAAAGCTTGGCGGCTAATTTCTCTAACCGCGGTTACTATGGAACGACAAGTCACAATTCTAAAGCTGTCTATCAAGCGTATTTTGGGTGGTACGATGCTAACCCTGCTAATTTGAATCCCCTTCCGCCAGAAGCGGCTGCAGAGAAGTATGTTCGTGCAATGGGCGGTGAGTCAGCTGTGTTAGAGCAGGCTCAGCAAGCGGTTTCAGAAGGTGAGTACCGTTGGGCTGCAGAATTACTGAATCATTTAGTGTTTGCTAATCGCAGTGGAGAGGCAAAACAGCTTTTAGCCGAGGCTTATACCCAATTAGCTTATCAGGCTGAATCTGGTCCATGGCGTGATGCGTACCTGTCTGCTGCCATGGAGTTGGAGCAGGGTAAAAGCTCAACCATGATCAGCTTGGCTTCAGCGAAGGATTTAATGAAGCATGCGCCTGTGGAGGAGTTTTTCTCAGCGATGGCGGCTCAACTAAATGGCCCTGAAGCTGAAGGAGTCGAGCTTAGTTTAAAAGTTAACTTCACTGATCTTCAGCAGAGCTACTTTTTATGGATAGAAAACTCGGTGCTTCATCATCGCCTGGCGAAGCAAGATGAAGAAGCGGATGCTACTTTAAATATATCCCATGGTTTGTTTTTAGATGTGATTTTGGGAACCGTAAAGCTTGCGGGACTGCTGACATCGGATCAATTGAGTCTTGAAGGAAGCCGCATTGATCTAATGCGTTTCTTCGCCCTGCTAGATAAAAATGAAGAGCCTTTTGCCATTGTGGAGCCTTAGAATGTGAACTTAATCTTTTGCTTTTTAAGCCGTAGAGCCTTAACAAGCTCCACCGCTTGCACATCAGCGCTCTAATTGATGAATAAAACCATTAGAAGCAATGGCATAGTAAGTCCGCTTGGCGCTGGCAAAGGCAACATCTTGGATGGCGGCACTTGTTGGCTTCCAGGCGTCTCGTTTCAGTACGCCCCATTCAGCTAAAGTCTTCATGGACTTGGTATCCCAAAGTTGTACTCGTTGATCGGGGCGGCCAACCAATAAATAGCGTCCACTTGAAGAGAATCGTGCGGCGCTAAAGCGCAAGCCTCGTTTAATCTTTTCGGCTGACAGTGGAATCTCACCAATGGCTTTGCCATTGCTGGTATTCCACACAACGGCTTTATCGTATTTTGCGGCAGAAAGGGCGCGGTCGCCTTTAGGGCTCAATCTAACTAGCTGTACGTCTTCTTCATGCTGCATAGTCTGCAAGGCTTTGCCTGAAGCAACACTCCACAAAGTCGAGCTACGATCTTCAGATCCGGTAAGGGCCAGCTTTCCATCCGCACTTAAATCAACGCTGCGCACTCGGCCCGAGTGATTAAAGCGACGCTTAACACCACCGCGTTTGCTATCAAAGATCACCGCGCTGTGATCGGCCATGCCGAGCAGTGCATATTCACCATTGGGTGCCAAAGCGATGGAAAGCACTTCGCCTGGGGCTGTCCAAAAACGGAAGGCTTCACCGCTTTCAACTTTCCACAGGACTATGCTATGGGAATCGCTGGTCATGGCCCAGTCGCCTTCAGGTGAGAAGGCCGCGGCCACTAAGGTGGTTTTCTCTTTGCTATGGTTCCAATCGTACAGGCGTTCTTTTTTTAACACCTGCCACAGGCTGCCACCGTGATTAATTGAGCCGATGATAGCGCGGCTGCCATTGTTGGAAAGCCTGCCCATATGGCTACCTTGTACAGCAACTTCAAAGCTAGCTTTGGGCTCAGGAAGGGGTTCGCAGGCGCCGAGGAATAAAAGCGTAGCGATAACAAAAGATGTGCGAAGTGCGGCACGCAGCATGGCGGTTTCCTAGTTGTTAAACCTATGCCTACTGTAGCGGCCGCATGTCTGAAAAGTACAGTATTTGCGGTACTGGTCTAGCGGCAGCTGTTAGGCTGCCTGCTCACGATGGGCATCGTGCATAACACTTACCATGCTATCTTCAACGAAGAAGCGTTTTTCTAGGCATAGGCCCAATTTGGACAGGTCTCTAGCTAGGCTACCGAGATTATCCAGCTGGGTGTAACGCTGATCGAAATCTAAAACGACTTCGGTGCAGCTTTGCAGTTGTTTATAGAGTCGGCTGCCTAGGAGCAGGGCTTCCTTATCTTGATAGCGCTTGGATTCGGTTTCAAGCTGTTCGTAGACCTCGAAATGTCCAGTGGAGACATAGTCCATCAAGCTTTGGCAGAAACGGCGTAAGCGTGCTTTCAGAGCGGGGCTCTCCATGTCATCTAAGCGCTGGCATAATGCCGAGTATTCCACGAGTAGTTGTTTTCGTGCCTCAAACCAACCGTCCAATGTACGGTTAACGCCGCCCCATAATTCCTGATGTGTTCTGCAATGCTCGAGCATATGTCACCTCTGCTTCTTCATATTTGCCGATAACTGCTCGCTTGCGAATTTAGGATGTTCAAGCGGCTGTAGTGTCGACTTTTTTCGATCTTGTTATTTAAAAGTAGAAGACGAACGGTCGCCTCGCAAGAAAGTGTGAGCTAGTTCTTAGATCAGTCTGGGATAAAAATGGCGGGAGTCCAAAATTTCTTAAAATTGTGGTTAATAATTATCCTGCGTGGCAGTTATTTGAACAGTCAAATGCCGAAGTAGCTAATAGCGTAAGGCAAGGTCAACGCGGTGAATGCGCCCGTTAAGCCCATGGCTAAGCTGGCAAACGCGCCACAAGAAGCGCTTTTCTCAAAGGCGACGGCGGTGCCAATGCCGTGGGCATTGAGGCCCAGTACTATGCCTTGCAGGCGAGGGTCGCGAAGGCCGCAAAAGTAAAAAGCTATCGGAGCTAGCAGTGCACCGATGATTCCCGTCGCCACTACCACGCCGGTAGTTAGCGTGCTTATGCCGTGAATTTTATCGCTGATACCCAGGGCGATAGGAGTGGTGACCGACTTGCTGGCGATGGAGCGTAAAACTTCACCTTCGGCTCCCATCAAGCCTGCCAGCAATACCGCGCTAGTGGCGGCTATCGTGGCGCCAAGGGCTACGGTGATCAGTACCGGGCGCGCCAAGAGGCGGATATGGCGAAATTCTTGGTATAAGGGAATGGCCAGCGCTACGGTTGCCGGGCCCAATAGAAAATAAAATAGCTGGCTGCCATCTCGGTATTGCTGATAGCTGATATCAAAGTAGTTGAGCGCGGCTGCAATAATACAGCCGGCGATGACGACAGGGTGAAGCAGCATCAGCCGGCCGCTGCGTTGATAGCAATATTGGCCAAATTGGTAGGCACCTAAAGTCAGTATTATGGCGCTCAATTGATTAAGCTGGCTGTTTTCAGCAAAACGTAAAAAGGCTTGTTGTAGCTGCTCAATCATCGGACTTCACCTGGCTCTTTACTATCCAGCTGCTTAGCAAAAGGCTGATGAAAGTACCTGCCACCATGGCCGCAGCAATCGCTGGCCATTGTGCTAATACTTGCTCGCTTAAAAAAAAGATACCGACACCGGCGGGAAGAAAAAGCAGGCTTAAGTGTTGCACCAGCATATGGCTGCTTTGTTGCAAGTCACTAGAGACTTTTTGGCGGATGAGTAGCGCAAGTAATAGCAGTAGCATGCCGATTACAGGCCCGGGTATCGGGGCCTGGGTGGCTAAGCTGATCCACTCACCTAGCCACTGAAAGAAAAATAATACCAGTAAACCTCTAACCATTATTGGCTCAAGCGCGCCTTAACGGCGCAAGAACTGCCAGACGTTGAACAGGGCTAGGCCAATAAAGGCGACTAAAACCCAGCCAGGCATACTTAGACCGAATAGGCTCCACATAACCTCACCGCAGTTGCCGTCACCCATTAGCAGGATCTCTAAGGCTTCCATAAAGGGGAAGGTTTCAAACATATAGCTAAGGCCCGGTCCGCAAGATGGTAGCTGATCGGGCGGTAAACCTTGTAGGTACAAGTGACGGCCAGAGAAGCCGCTACCGGCAACGGCCATGAGGAAGCCGCCAGCAGCATAAAGTTTACGGCCGGTACCGGCGGGATTATGGATAAACGCGGCAAGGGCGAACAAGCCAACAGCCACCACAAAGATGCGTTGAGTGATGCAAAGAGGGCACGGTGCTAGGCCCATTATTTCTTGAAAGCCTAAAGCAATTAAGATCAGCGCAACACAGCCGATAAAGATTATTAGGTTGGTCATGCGAGGATTGGGTAATGGCATGTCTGCGAAATCCCGAAGTTTGACTAAAATTACAGGCAAGGGCCCATATCCAAAGGGCCGCCAGTTTACCATATATAGGGCAGCTATTTGGACCTAAGTGCCACAGAGCAGTTCCCTAGGGCAATTTGAGGATTATATGAACATCGTATTTGCGGGTTTGGCCAAAAAAACAGCAGTCGCGTTTGTGGCGATCGCTATGGCAACGCTTCTGGCCGTACCTACGGCCGTAGCCCAGGATGAAGAAGCTATTGGTCCGGCTGGGCCATTCTATGTACCGCTACAGCCTGCTTTTGTACTCAATTATGGTGGCCAGGGGCGTTTAAAATACTTGCGCGCTGAAATTTCAGTAAGGGTTGATTCTATTCATGTAGCCAACTCGGTCCGTCATCATCTGCCCTATATTCGTAATAATATAGTGATGTTATTTAGTCGCCAAACTGAAGAGGCCATCAATAGCCTAGATGGTCGAGAGACAATGCGTAAAAAGGCATTGGAAGAGGTTCGCCGGATTCTATTAAAAGAAGATAAAACCAAAAAAGGTGTTGAAGATTTGTTCTTTACTAATTTTGTAGTCCAAAAATAAAGTGCTCAAGAGCAGGATGCCCAGATGTAACAAGTACAAACGATCTTCGCCTTACAGGGGTTGCCATTGTTGAAAGTGGTAACCGTGCTTGGCAAGTCTAGCCGCTGCCCAGCTTTTAATCTCCCCAAAGCAAGTTTCAAAAAGTCGTTCCATTTCTAGGTAAATCGCTTCCCATTGTTCGTAAGCACCGGCCATAAGTTTGGGGCGACTTAAGCGCTGTGCTACACGTTCTAATGCCACTTTAATGGTCGCTCGATCCTGGTAGATCTCGAATAGCCTCGCCTCAATACAACGTTGGCTAAAGCGCTTAAAATTCTCGGGTGCCAATTGGCAGTCGCTCATTTTAGGATAAAGGGCAGCGGAAAATTCAGTTAAGCTGGTTTTACTATGTTGCGACCATTGTTTGGCTAGGTAGTGATCGAAACAAATATCCACGATGATTCCGGCAATGCGTCGATACTTTTTATCAAATAAACTGGCGCAGTTGCGAAAGCTTACAAGGGAATCGCTATAGGCATCGATAGCACGATGGTGTTGAATGCCAAATCGGATGTTATCGAATTGTAGTACGGTTGATTTATTAGCAGTGCTGTTTAAAGGTTGATCTTTTGGGCTATAAATAGGGCCCTTGACAAAATCACCCAGTAACCCGCCCAGCTGAACTTCTCTGTTGTCACCAGAAAGAAAAGCATGGGCGAGATAGTTCACAATCAGTGGAGTTTATTCGAAAGGTTTATACTGGGCGTAGAAATTAGCCAAGTAGCTTTCGAAATCGATATCTTCTTCGGCCTCAATTTTCTTTTGCTCGGCCAAAGAGTTTACTGCGAGAGTTTCATAGCGATCTAAGTCGTTGCCACTTAAAGGGTTGTTTAAAAAGCTCTGCTGATGCTGCTCGGCAAGATCCATGGCAACGCGGAAAAAGGTTTTGTCCTCATTCTTCATGGTTTGCAATAACTTACCAGACGGTGTGAGCGCAGGATCCTTTACGACGGCCAATTGCTCTTTTAGAGCTTGGCTGTGGCCTTCGATTTTATAAGCGCTATCGAGCAGTTCAGCGATAGGCTGCATTTGTTCAATAAGCTCGCTGCCCCATTCACTAATGCTCTTGTCACCTTCTGCGGTTTGTAGTTTCATTTCTGGGTCGCGGCCACGGTAAACCGTGAGTTTTTGGTTTTCCTGCATGCGCTGGTATTCTGCGCAATCAGTTTTCGGGCTGTCTTTTAATAGGCAGAACAGTAAGAAGGTGTCGAGAAAATGAATTTGCTCTTGGGTAATGCCAATTGGTGAATAAGGATTTACGTCTAAACAACGGACCTCAATATATTCAACGCCGCGTTGGTGCAATGCGCTTAGGGCTGTCTCACCAGATCTTGCGGTGCGCTTAGGGCGAATCGTACTGTAAAATTCGTTCTCAATTTGCAGCAAACTAGAATTTAATTGCTGGTAATCACCATTGGCATCAACAGTACCAATTTTATCGTATGGCTCATAAGGAGTGTTGATTGCTTCGGTCAAAGTATGTAGATAATTATCTAGCTCGTTGTAGCACACCAACAAGGTTTTTTGCGCATTACTTTGATAACCAAGATCACCCATACGTAATGATGTCGCGAATGGCGCGTGCAAACTGTGGTCGTCTTTACCAAAGGCCTGTAGATTGTGAGGTTGATCTTTGACAAAACTGCGACACACGGCTGGCGATGCCCCAAACAAATACAGCAGTAGCCAAAAATATCGACGAAAGTTTCGAATCAAATCAAAATAGCGCTCGGTTTTATATTGCTGTAAATCCAAACTGCTGTTTTCTTGAGTGTGCAGCATGGCCCAGAAGGCGCTTGGCAGAGAAAAGTTATAGTGAATGCCAGCAATGGTTTGCATCTTGCGGCCATAGCGATGACCTAAGCCATAGCGGTAATAGGTTTTCATGCGGCCGACATTGGAATTGCCATAGCGTGCTACAGGCACTTCTTCATTGCTGCCAAGCATGCAGGGCATACTGGTTGCCCACAGCAATTCATCTTGAATTTGTTGTGCAGTAAAACGGTGTTGTTGTTCAAGTTGCTTTAGAACTTCATCCAGGCGATGAGAAGGCGCGGTAATAAACTCCAGTAGAGCTTCACTAAAATCTGTGGTTATCTGTGGATGAGTAAGTGCAGAGCCTAGGGCTTGCGGATGCGCCTGCAGGGATAAATTGCCATCGGGCTGAATGCGTAAGCTCTCTTTTTCGATACCCCTAAGGATGCCGGTTATCAGTGGGCGATTGGCCTTATCGTTTAAGGCTTCAAGTAGGGTGCTATCTAAACTCACGGTACAACCTCAAGGTAAAATTTTTGCTCGCGCAGCGGATACTATTGATCGTTGCTGGCTATCTCACTGGCGTTAATTTCGGCGTCACTTGTTTGCGCGCCTGCTTCGGGGACGTCATTTTCAGTACTCGCCTCGTTTTCTGGCAGCTCAATCTTAGGTTCAGGTAGGCTTTCAGGGTCCAATATGGGGTGGCGCTTCTCGCTGAGTTGGCAGTCGACGATACTAATACGCTGGGTGTAGTCCTTGGAATTGACTTCAACCATTTGATTCAACGCTTCGTCGCGGTGCGGGCTGCGGTAAAGCACGCTGGCATCGCGGCCATCAACCCATTCCTTTTGTTTGCTTAAAAAGTAACCGTCCTGGTTTTGCAGGATAAAAACTTGGCTCATTGCTGTTTCTCATTTGCCATATATACAGCCTTATAGATAAGGGCAGTGTAGCGATTATCAAGTACTGGCTCTAGTGCTGAGGGCGGATTTCATCGTGCATATTTGTTGTTTGTCGCTTGCGAATGCGCAGTGAGTGATGCTTTCAATATGTTGCTGGATATGTTTAGGTAGATTTAAGTAATAATAAAAGACTCTTTATATGTACTCTCGCAGCGCTCGAAAAGCCGCTTTTTCAACTGTTTCCCACTCCTTTATCTGTTTTGCCCTATTTATTGTCAGTATTCTCTTTCATGCTCGCGTATCCGCCAGTGTCGATGAGCAAATCAATAGTGCTTTGGCGCCCATGGCGGATGGCCTAGCGGCCATAGTGTTCTACGCTGTGCCGATAGCCGGGGTGGAATTACCGCTAATTGTGGTATGGCTGGTATTGGCGGCGCTGCTTTTTACATTGTATCTCGGCTTTATTAATGCGCGAGGTTTTACCTTGGCTTGGCGATTGGCCTTTGGGCAATATGCGGATCCAAAAAGCCCTGGTGATATCTCGCCCTTTAAGGCGGTTGCCACGGCGGTATCGGGAACCGTTGGGGTCGGCAATATCGGTGGTGTGGCGGTAGCCATTATGGCTGGTGGGCCAGGGGCTACGTTCTGGCTAATACTCGCTGGGCTGTTAGGCATGTCAACCAAGTTGGTCGAATGTACCTTGGCCGTGAAATATCGCTCCTACCACGAGGACGGGACGGTTGCGGGTGGCCCGATGTACTACCTGAATAGAGGACTGGCTAAACGTGGCTGGCATAAGTTAGGGCGCTCTTTGGGTGCCTTCTATGCGGTTGCCATTGTTATCGGCTGCATGGGCATCGGTAATATGTTCCAGTCCAATCAAGCCTATGTGCAGTTTGTTAATGTCAGTGGTGGTGAGGCTAGCTGGTTTGCTGATCGGGCCTGGTTATTTGGTTTGCTGCTTGCCGCCATTGTCGCGGCGGTCATTATTGGTGGTATTCAATCTATTTCAAGAGTAACCGGTAAATTGGTGCCCTTTATGGCGGTGCTATACACGATTTCTTGTGTATTAATTCTCGCCTACCATGCCGATAGAGTATTGCCGGCATTTGTATTAATTTTTGAAGGTGCCTTTAGTCCGGAAGGTATTTCGGGAGGTATGCTGGGGGTGATGATTATCGGTTTTCAGCGTGCTTTGTTTTCGAACGAGGCGGGTTTGGGATCGGCATCAATCGCCCATGCTGCGGTAAAAACTAATCACCCAGCCTCAGAGGGCTTGGTCTCTTTGCTTGAACCTTTTATCGATACCGTTGTTATTTGTACGCTTTCCTCTTTGGTCATTATTACAACCGTTTATGGTTCACCTTTGATGGATTCGGGCTTGGAGGGCGTGGCTCTTACCTCGGCGGCTTTTGAATCTACGGTATCTTGGTCGCCTTATCCTTTGGCAATTGCGGCTTTACTATTTGCCTTTTCTACGATGATTTCCTGGGCCTATTACGGTCGCCAAGCTTGGCAATATTTGGTGGGTGATAAGCCCGTGCTCGTTCAGCTTTTCAATTTGGTTTTCTGTGGCTTTGTCGCATTAGGTTGCGTGATGCAACTGGAAGCCGTGCTGAAGTTTTCAGATGCATTGGTATTCTTAATTGCCGTGCCTAATATTATTGGCCTGTTAATTATGTTGCCTGAGGTTAAAGCTGAATTAGGCAGCTATTTAAAAGCCATTAAAAATGGTGAGATTGAACGCTGATTGCTTTGCGGTTATTGATCAAGGGCTTGGCCGAAGCCAAGCCTTACAAAAATAGCATTAAGCGATAAAATCAAGGCAACAGCAAACATGGAAAATAATCCAAGTTTACTGATGGGGCGATTTAAGTCTGCTGCAAAAGATTCATTGAAAAAACCATAGCTTATAAAAATAAAACTTAAAAAACTCAAGCCTGAAGCGATTATTATAAGTGGGAAAATTGGTTTCCAAACGGCTGTAATAGAAGCAAACGCTAAGTGGAAAGAGGCCAGCAAAAGCGTATAGATATGTGCTGATCGAAAGAGCATGCGCGGGCCGTCAGGCATATCCTGCAAGGCATTATGGGCCTGCATCATATACATACCTTCCCCCAAAAACAGCAGTATACCAATGCTGCCAACTAAACAATGTAGCACTAATAAGGTTTGGGGAAGTGTTTTCAAAGCGATCCTCGCATACAAAAAAGGTGACCTGTGGTCACCTAGTATAAGCGCTGATCGTAAGCTCAGCCAGAAAGCGAACTGACTTTAATCAAATAGATCGGGCTGCTCTTTGCTAATGACATCGTACAGCGGCTTGAAGCTAAACCAACCTGCTAGCTCACTACCGACGGTGCCGTGGGTTTGCTTGGCATGTTCCGGGCTAATTAGCTTCGGTGTGCCAGCTGCTTCGGCCATCAATTGCGCCTGGCAGCTGCGTTCCATGGTGATGTACCACCAGGCGGCAGACTCAACGGATTGACCTACGGTAAGCAGACCATGATTCTGCAAGATAATCGCTTTTTTGTCCCCCATAGCTTGGCCAATACGCTCACCTTCATCTAGATCCAATACTACCCCAGTAAATTCTCCAAGTAGTGCATGATCTTCGTAAAATGCACAGGAATCTTGGGTTATCGGGTCTAAAAGACGACCAAGGCTAGACCAGCTTTTGCCGTATACAGAATGCGCGTGGGCAGCTGCGACAACGTCGGGGCGAGCGGCATGTACCCTTGAGTGAATGGTGAAGGCGGCGCCATTTAGGAGGCCTTCTCCTTCCACCACATTTCCTTGGTGATCGACCAATAAGAGATCAGAAACTTTCATTTGCTTAAAAGAGACGCCCATTGGGTTTACCCAAAAGTGATCTAAATGTTCTGGGTCGCGTACGGTAATATGGCCAGCTACGCCTTCGTCAAAGCCAAAGCGGCCGAAGAGACGAAAAGCGGCCGCCAATTTTTGCTTACGCTGAAGGCGCTCTTCTTCAACAGGCAGGGCATCAGAACCAGGAATACCCATACCATCATTATTCATCACGATGTCGTTAACTTGATTATTCATAGTACTTTTTATCTCTTGTTATGCTCTTGGCGCTCGGCGCCTACGATCTATAGTTGGTTTAATACGGTTGGTTTAATAAACAACAGTATCTACCTTGGTTAATAATAATTCTGTCATCCAGGCGACAAAATCATCACTAGTGATGACGCCACAGAGTAGCGTTTCCTCTAGGCTAGTGTATATGGCTATCTGTACCAAAATAAAAAGAGGAAACCATGAAAAAGACGATCGCAATTGCCTTGGCCGCTGCAGCAGTTGGGGGCTGTGAGCCAATGTCGGGGCAATCTTCAAGTGCTGAGGCCGAGCGTGCCATAGCGGCTGCGCAGCAACAGCAAGCATTAAACTCCATGCTCTATGTGGGTCGCAAGCAGCTAAGAGAGGCAGCTAAGCAGCAAGACTTGCTGAGTAAAGATGGGCGTGATGCTTTGCCTTTGTCGGGCATGACCTTGGTGGTTAAAGACAATATACACGTGGCTGGAATGCCCAATACCGCGGGCACAGAAGCTTTGAAGGATTTTGTGCCGAGCAAAGACGCCGGGGTGGTGAAACGGCTGCGCGATGCCGGAGCCTTGATTGTTGGTAAAAGTAATCTGCATGAGCTGGCTTATGGCATAACCAGCAATAATTATTTTACCGGAGCTGTGCAGAACCCTGTTAAGCCCGAATACTTTGCCGGTGGTAGCAGTGGCGGTACTGCGGCGGCTATTGCAAGTGGAATTGTTAGGGCGGGTCTTGGCACTGATACCGGAGGTTCAACACGCATTCCAGCGGCCTTGACGGGTATTGTTGGCTTTCGCCCATCATTGGGGCGTTACCCCGCTGATGGTTTAACCATGATTTCCAATACCCGTGATACTGTCGGTCCCATGGCTGTCGATGTGGCTACAGTGGCGCTATTGGATGTGGTTATGGCGGGCGAGCCAGCTACGCCGTTATTGGACCTCAGCTCACAACCAATTAGGTTGGGGGTGGCTCGAGATTATTTCTATCAAAATTTAGAGCCGGAAGTAGAGGCTGGCATCGACAAGGCGCTTGCCTTGTTAAAACAGGCCAATATTAGCTTAGTGGAAATATCAGCGAATCAATTGGCCGAGTTAAATCATCAAGTTAGCTTCCCGGTGGTATTGCACGAAACTGCACAGTTGTTACCAAAGTACTTACACGATAATGATATTTCTAGCTCGGCTGGAGAGCTTGTCGAGTCAATCAAAAGTCCAGATGTAAAGCTCGTGGTTGGGCAAGCGTTAGCAGGTGCCATCAGTACGGAACAATATCGGCAGGCTGTCGATTTACACCGGCCGGCCTTGCAGGCTTATTATCAAGCGCTTTTTGATAGTAATAAAATTGATGCCTTAATCTTTCCGACCACGGCACTGACGGCTCGCCCTATCAAAGGTAGTGAGGAAACTGTTACTGCGAACGAAGATGGTAGCGGTTCTTTATTACCGACTTTTCCGAGCTATATTCAAAATACCGACCCTGCCAGCAATGTCGGCAGTCCAGGTATTTCCATTCCGGCAGGAGTTTCCGCGCTAGGACTGCCTATGGCGGTGGAGCTGGATGGCCCCATTGGTAGTGACCGCAAATTATTAGCGATTGCAGCCCGCGTCGAGAAAATATTAAAGCCCCTAAACCCCTAGTTTGCCCTTGAAAAATGGCGCATCCCCCTTCAGCTGCTAGCATCAAATAGCAGGCAGAGTGTTTTATTCAAATTATTTTGGAGGGGGTTTTGCCAAGCGGTGTTATTGACACTAGGACGGCCGACGATTCAGCAAAGAGCTGTCAACAATAATGATAATTCGAGATGATGAGGACAACATAATGAAACACCCTTTAGCCGTAGCAATTCGCCGCGCGGCGGCGGTGACAGCCATGAGCGCTGTTTCCCTAAGTGCATTGGCGCAAATTGAAGAAGTTGTGGTCACGGCTCAGCACCGCGCTGAAAACGTGCAGGATATTCCAATTGCGGTAACCGCTCTTGGCGCTGATGAAATTAAAAAATCCGATATTTTTGATGCCGGCAGTATTGCTCAACATACTCCGGGCTTATCGTTCAGTGAATTTTCTCCGGGTCAGGCGATTCCATCTTTGCGAGGTATTTCCTCGGCTGATGACGGTGCCGGTCTAGATAACTCGGTAGCCCTATTTTTGGATGGTGTGTATATCGGCCGTGGTGCCAGTATCAACTTCGATATGTTCGACTTAGAGCGTGTAGAAGTATTACGTGGTCCGCAGGGCACACTATTTGGTCGTAACGCTATTGGTGGTGCCATCAATGTAGTATCTGCCAAGCCGACAGATGAAACCAAATTAAAAGCTGGCATGACGGTAGGTAACGAAGGCATTTTGCGTTATCAAGGTTTGGTGAGTGGCGCTTTAAGTGACAATGTATACGGTAAAATCAGTGTTAACCATCGTGAACATGACGGTTATGTTGATAACGTTCTATTGGGTACAGAGTTACAAGACGAAGATCAAACTTCTGTTCGCGCGCAATTGCGTGTTGAAGCTGAAAGTTCTGACTGGTTGCTTTCCGTAGATACGATGGAAGACAGCCGAGCTGATATGGGCCGCACAGGTGTTAATGACAACGCTCCACTAAGCGCTATTATGGCCGCTAATGGTGTAACGGGGCCGCGTCAAAATGCTGCATCACGTGATGGCTATTCTGAGCGTGAAGCTAGTGGTATTAGCTTGCAGGGTGATATCGAATTCGATACCGGTACGTTAACCACCATCACTGCATTCCGTACCGCCGAAACTGATTGGTCGATGGCCTCTGTGGGTGCTCCACTTGGTGCGCTAGGTTTGCCATTTGATGAAGTGATGGACGATATTAAAGAAGATATCGATACCTTCTCTCAAGAATTACGCTGGACTTCAAACCTTGATGGTAATTTTAACTACACCGCGGGTTTGTATTTCTTCACTGAAGAAACCGATCGAACTGAAATCTTCCGCATTACCAAAGCCGGCAGCTTTGATGGCTTTAGGGCTACCGATGTAGGCAGCCAGGAAATTATTGGTAATGAATACGCATTTACCGGTAACGAAACTACCAGCTATGCGGCCTACTGGCAGGGTACTTGGGAATTCAGTGAGCAGTTGCACTTAACCTTGGGTGCACGTTACACCGTTGATGAAAAAGATTACAAAGCTGTATCTGTTAACTGTGATCTAGTGCGTGATAACGATCCGTCGATTATTGGCACCCAGTTTGAAAACTTCGCGCCTTGTGGCGGTGTTGGCGGCAGTTTGAATATTATTGCTGAAGCTTTCGAAGTTAATCCAAGTGATGACTGGAACGATTTTTCTCCTAAGATCGCTATGCAGTATTTCCCGAACGACAATATGATGTTCTTTGCATCGGCATCGAAAGGTTATAAGTCTGGAGGTTTTGCCGGTTCGCAAGGTGTTGAGTCTTCGGCTTCTACCCCGGTAGATCCTGAAACCGCATTAAACTATGAAGTTGGATTTAAAGGCGACTTTATGGATAACAGCTTGCGTATGAACGTAACTGCCTTCTACACCGATTATGAAGATCTACAGGTTGTTCGTTTTGGTCCTGTTCCAGGTTCAAGCTTTGGTACTTTCTTGACCACCAATATTGGTGAAGCGGAAATTACCGGTGCTGAGCTGGAAGTTACTTGGTATCCGACCGAAAACTTCTACATCAAAGGCTTCTACGCCTATATGGATAGTGAAGTTAGCGATCTGATTATTGAAACCACTAGAGGTATTGTTGATGCTTCTGGTAAAGGCTTGCGCTCTGCGCCACCAAATAGCTCTAACTTATCCTTTAACTACAATGTGCCCATGGAAAATGGCGCAATGGATTTCCGCTTAGAATACAGCTACTCGGATGAGCAGCGCGGTGATTATATCGACGACCGTATCACTCTGGATGCTTATGAGTTGTGGGATGCGCGTGCCGCATGGACTTCAGCTGACGAGCAGTGGGAAGTGGCCTTATGGGGTAAAAACTTAATGGATGAGGATTATATTTCTCACCAATATGTTATTGGGCCTGGTGGTATCGGTGTATGGGGTGCGCCACGCACCTACGGTCTAACCGTTAACTACTCTATGTAATAGAACTTCGGCTGGCGTAATGCTCTCCCTCTTGGTGCCAGTCGAAGCTTTTGAAAAGTCGATTTCGTTGTGTATTTAGCCCAGTCAATTTGATTGGGCTTTTTTTTAGCTATAAAAACCTACTTTGTTTGTATTGAATCATTAGATGCAACATGAAAAATTTAGCTGAGCTAAAAGCCATATAAAAATAAGTTGGGAATTAAAAATGAAAAGTGCATTAAGTCTAGCTCTAATCTCTATGGGGCTTATTTCATCTTGTGGATCACCAGAGCTAAATAATACTCAGCTTGCCAAGAAAGCAAGCCAATCAGCTGTCGAAATTATTCGAGATGAATACGGCACGCCACATATTTATGGTGAAGACAACTACGGAGTTTATTATGGCTATGGCTATGCCATTGCAGAAGATCGCTTGTACCAAATGGAGATGCTAAGAAGAACCGTTTTGGGACAAGTCTCAGAGGTACTAGGTGATAAATATCTAAGTCTAGATGAACATATTCGTCGCAGTTACAATCTTGCTGACGTTCAGCGTCAATTGGCTGAGGTGTCTTCAGAAGAACGCTCATTATTAGAAGCCTATGCTCAGGGCTTTAGTGCCAGAGTAGAAGAAGTGTTAGCCAATAAAAATGAGTTATTACCTCTAGAATTTAAGGAAAATGACTTCTTGCCTAAGCAGTGGCAAGCATATGATGTTGCTATGATTTTCGCAGGTGCAATCGCACATCGTTATTCTGATTTTAGCTCCGAGCGCGATAATCTAGCCTTGTGGCAGAGCTTACGCAATCAGCATGGCGAAGAAAAAGCCTGGGATATATTTAATGCCTCTAAATGGCTATTGGATCAAGATTCACCCACTACAGTGCCTCGAGAAGGAAGCATCGAATTACAAGGTGACAAGCTACCCAAATACCTTAATACGTTAGCAGCAGTTGGCAAAACCTCACGCGTCGCGGTAAACCAGAATGGCGAGTTTCAGGGTATAACAAATGATCCTGCAGTGGCTGAAGACTTTGAAACTCTAATTGCCAATAATGGATTTACGGTTAGCGCGGAATTCTCTCCGGCCAGTAACTTTTGGTCTGTTTCCTCCGCTAAAACTGAGGGTGCTAATGGCGTTTTGCTTAATGGTCCACAATTTGGCTGGAGCTTGCCTTCCTATGTGAATGGAATCGGCCTGCATGGCGGTGATTTTGAAGTGGTCGGTAATACCCTGCTAGGTTTGCCGGCATTATTATTTGCCCATAACAATAAAATTGCATGGGGAAGTACAGCGGGTTTAAGTGATCAGGTTGATGAATACATTCTTAAACTTAACCCAGAGAATCAAGAACAATATTGGCACAAGGGCGAGTTCAAAGACTTTGAAGTGTGGGAAGAAACCATCAATGTTAAAGGTGGTGCTACTCACAAACTAAAGGCGAGGAAGTCGGCTCAGGGTATGGTAATGATTCACCTGCCCGAAGACGGCGTGGCAGTAAGTAGGGCGCGAGCTTGGGAAGGTAAAGAGCTGGCAACGCTTTTGAGCTGGATAGAACTGTCCAAGAAAAACTCTATTCGCGATGCTAAAGAAGCAGTAGAGGGTGTGGCTACCAATATTAATTTTTACTATATGGATATCAAAGGTAATATCGCTTACACCCATGGCGGTAATTATCCCCAGAGGGTTGCTGGACATGACCCTCGTATACCCGTACCGGGTGATGGTTCTTACGATTGGTTAGGCATGCGCCCTTATAGCGAAAACCCAAGTGTTGAAAACCCAGCTCAGGCTTACATCAGTAACTGGAATAATCGCCCATCTGCTGACTGGGTAGCAGCTGATCTTTGGCCTTTAACTTGGGGGCGAGCCCACCGCGTACAACATATTAATAAACAGCTAGAGAGTCAGGCGACATTCACTCCCGAAGAAATTTGGGCAATTAATGAGAAGGTAAGCTATCGCGATTCTAGTCTGCCCTATCTGTTGCCATATTTGCAGCGAGCTTTATCAAAAAGCAAGTTGAATGATATCGAGAGAGCAGCGTTGAAAACCCTGGAATCCTGGGATCAAAACTGGCTAGCTGATGAGCAGGGTAATTATCCTGCGGCCGCCGCGATAGCGGAAAACTTCGTAAGTACGCTAGTAAAAAACGCTATCCACGATGATGTGGGTGATGATTTCTTTTATCTTTACAGTGCTACCGGCTACCCAACCGTAAAATTGGGCCCATCCATGTTGGTGGGCAGTGGAACGCGAGCCTTGATAAAAAATCTAGACGCGCTTGCCGCCCAACAAGAGCCTATTTATGATTTCTTTTCGGGGCAATCCGAGCAAGTATTGCAACGTAGTTTTCGCGAAGCTGTGAAGCGCTTGATGCAACAGCAGGGCTTGACGGTAAGTGCATGGAAGGTTCCCTCGCCGACAATGGAATGGGTGGGAGTCAACTTTAGAGGGGTGCCGCAAGCTGCTAAACGCCCTGTGGTCAATATTGCGGAGTATGCTAATCGAGGTAGCGAGAATAACTTATTTATAGCTCGCGGAGATCGCTTCGAGGCCTATGATTCTATTCCGCCAGGCCAGAGTGGTTTTGTAAATACCGCAGGTGAGGAAGATCCTCACTATCGAGACCAGTTGGAAATGTTTTTGCAATTTAAATATAAGAAAATTCCGGCCAGTAAAGATGAGATCTTGCAGTCCAAGCATCAAACGAAACGGCTTGTGATAAATAAGTAGTAACCCAAAAGAAAAAGGCCGTTTAAAAACGGCCTTTTTTATTACTCGCTACCAAGTAGATTCACCAATATTTGAGATGTGGGCTGGGTTTGGTTCATACTGTAAAAGTGCAAGCCAGGAGCGCCATTATCGAGCAACATTTCACAGAGGTCTGATACCAGATCAATACCAAAAGAAATAATACTCTCTTGATCATCAGCAAAGTCTTCTAGGCGTCTTGCCATCCAGCGGGGAATCTCTGCGCCACAGTTGGCACTAAAGCGGGCAAGATTTTGATAATTAATTATCGGCATAATGCCCGGGATGATTGGTTGATCGATGCCCGCTGCCTGACACTGATCCACAAAATAAAAGTAAGAATCAGGGTTATAAAAATACTGAGTGATAGCGCTGCTGGCTCCGGCATCAAACTTGCCTTTTAGATACTCAATATCTTTTTTATAACTGCGTGCTTCTGGGTGGATCTCCGGGTAAGCTGCCACTTCAATATGGAAGTGATCGCCAAAGTGCTCGCGAATAAAGCTCACTAGCTGATTGGCATAAACCAGCTGAGAGGCACCGCCCATGCCAGAAGGCATGTCACCGCGCAGGGCCACGATGCGTTTTACACCGCCTTCTTTATATTCTTGCAGCAGCTGCTTAATGGTGTCTTCGTCATCGCCACCAAAGGATAGATGCGGTGCTGTATCGAAGCCCGCATTGATAGAATCCAACACAATCCCCTTGGTGCTATCGCGGGTAGATCCCCCAGCACCATAGGTGACGGAATAGAACTCTGGTTGGAATAAGGCCAGCTCTTCTTGTACAGCCTTTAATTTCTCTTTTCCTTTTTGAGTTTTTGGTGGGAAAAACTCAAAGCTAACAGGAATATGCTCATTGCTCATGGTATTTGGCCTGTTTATTTTGAACAGTGCTCGATATTCGCTGCTCCTGTTTTTTCACAGAAGCAGCGAAGCTGTTATTGCTAAGCTCAGTTCTTATTTTAGTACTTATAAGATTCTGGCTTGAATGGGCCGTCAACTTCAACGTTGATGTAGTCGGCTTGGGTTTGGGTTAATTTGGTGATTACGCCACCAAAACCCGCAACCATGTCAGCCGCTACTTCTTCGTCCAGCTTCTTCGGCAAGACTTTAACGTAAAGTGCGTCTTTCTTTTCACCTTCCATAAGATCGGCGAATTTGCGCTCCCACAAATAAATTTGTGCTAGAACTTGGTTAGCGAAAGAACCATCCATAATGCGTGATGGGTGGCCAGTAGCATTACCCAAGTTCACCAAGCGGCCTTCAGAAAGCAGAAGCAAATGATCCTTCTCGGCTTTATTGCGGTAAATTTTGTGAACCTGTGGTTTAACTTCTTCCCATTCCCAGTTTTCACGCATATAAGCGGTATCGATTTCATTATCGAAATGGCCAATATTACACACTACAGCGCCGTTCTTTAGGCTCTGAAGCATATTGGCATCACAAACATTGGTGTTGCCGGTGGTGGTAACAATCAGGTCGGTAGTGCCCAGTAACTCTTTATTGATGCAGCTAAGCTCGCCGGTGTTTACGCCGTCGATATAAGGCGAAACAATCTCAAAGCCATCCATGCAAGCTTGCATTGCGCAGATAGGATCAATCTCAGTAACTTTAACGATCATACCTTCTTGACGCAAAGAAGCCGCAGAACCTTTACCTACATCACCGTAACCTACTACAAGCGCTTTTTTGCCGCTTAATAGGTGGTCTACGCCACGCTTGATGGCATCATTCAAAGAGTGACGACAACCGTATTTGTTATCGTTCTTCGATTTGGTAACAGAGTCGTTAACATTGATGGCTGGAACCTTTAGTTCGCCTTTTTCCAACATCTCAACCAAGCGGTGTACACCTGTGGTGGTTTCTTCAGAAATACCGTGGATGTTGTTCAATACTTGCGGATATTTTTCGTGACACATCTGAGTTAGGTCACCACCATCATCTAGGATGATGTTGGAATCCCAAAGCTTGTCACTGTCTTTTTCGGCTAGAATAGTTTGCTCGATACACCACCAGAACTCTTCCTCGGTTTCACCTTTCCAAGCAAAAACAGGAATGCCAGCAGCGGCGATAGCAGCGGCAGCGTGATCTTGGGTAGAGAAAATATTACAAGATGACCAGCGTACATCAGCACCTAGCTCAACTAGGGTTTCGATAAGTACGGCCGTTTGGATGGTCATATGAATACAACCCATAATCTTGGCACCAGCCAAAGGTTGTGCATCTTTGTACTTGCGACGCAAAGCCATCAATGCCGGCATTTCGCCTTCAGCAATTTCAATTTCTTTACGGCCCCAAGAGGCATCTTGCTCAAACTGCTCTTTAGATTGAGCGGCCACTCTAAAATCGGTAAAGCCATTAATATCGTAGTTCATAAATATGCCTCGTTAAATGTAAAAGGTAAGACGTGAGACGTCCGCAGCTCTTACACTATTTGCTGATTTAACTTGTTAATTAGACCTGGCAGCTTTGCGAATGCAGTGTTGCAATCCTGTAAGGCCGTATTGTTTTGTTCAATATAACTAAGACGTATAGCAATTTTTAACTGAGTTTCAAGTTCGCTTAATGATGCCCGAGCTATCTGTAAAAAACGAACAAACTCCTTATCACTGCCGCGAGAAGCGCCTTCTGCAATATTGGAAGGGATGCTTATCGCTGCCCGTCGCATTTGAGCGCTTAGCGTAAACTGCTCGTGTTTGGGAAATGATTGAGTCAGTAAATAAATAGTCTCAACCAAATCCATGGCATCTTGCCACACGGTAAGCCTTTCATGCGCCCTTTGCATCCGACTCCTCCTGAGTCAAGCTCTTGTCTAACGTCTAACGTCTAACGTCTAACGTCTAACGTCTAACGTCTAACGTCTAACGTCTAACGTCTAACGTCTAACGTCTCACTTACCCAGTGCTGCTTTTAAAGCATCCACTTTGTCTGTTTTTTCCCAGGTGAAGGCGGTGAAAGTATCTTTTTTGCTTTCGCCGTTTTCTACCCACTCGTAACTGTGTTCAAACGGCTCGCGACCAAAATGACCGTAAGCTGCGGTGAGTTGATACATTGGGTGCTGTAGATCCAACACTTTAGTAATGGCGTATGGACGAAGATCGAAAACTTCGCGAATTGCGGTGATGAGTTGCTCGTCACTCACTTTGCCAGTGCCAAAAGTATTAACTGAAATAGAAGTTGGTTCGGCAACACCAATAGCGTAGGACACCTGAATTTCGCAGCGATCAGCTAAGCCAGCAGCGACAACGTTTTTAGCAACGTAGCGGCCTGCATAGGCTGCTGAGCGATCTACTTTGGATGGGTCTTTACCAGAGAAAGCACCGCCACCGTGACGAGCCATACCACCATAGGTATCTACAATAATTTTACGTCCAGTTAGACCAGCGTCACCCACTGGGCCACCAATGACGAAATTGCCTGTTGGGTTGATGTGGTACTGGGTGCCCTCGTGTAATAGCTCTGGTGGAAGAACATGTTTAATAATGTTCTCTAGAACAGCTTCACGGATATCTTCTTGGCTAACCTCTGGGTTGTGCTGGGTAGATAAAACTACCGCATCAACGGCTACTGGTTTGCCATCTTCATAGCGCAAGGTAACTTGTGACTTTGCGTCTGGACGCAACCAAGGCAATACACCGTCTTTACGAAGTTGAGCTTGGCGCTCTACTAAGCGGTGTGAGTAGTAAACCGGTGCTGGCATCAGCGTTGGTGTTTCATTGGTGGCGTAACCAAACATTAAGCCTTGGTCGCCGGCACCTTGATCTTCTGGCTTGGCACGGTCGACACCTTGGTTAATGTCCACAGATTGCTTGCCTATGGCATTGATCACAGCGCAGCTATCGCCGTCGTAGCCCACATCGGAGCTGTTGTAGCCAATGCCTTTGATCACATCGCGAATAATGTCTTCAAGATCGACATAGCAGCTAGTGGTTAGCTCACCAGCGACGATGGCCATACCGGTTTTCACTAAAGTTTCGACCGCTACACGAGCGTCTTTATCACGCGCGATAATGGCGTCCAAAATGGCATCGGAAATCTGATCGGCCATTTTATCCGGGTGACCTTCAGATACTGATTCCGAAGTAAAAATGCTGTACTCAGACATAACTCATTTCCTAAATTCATGGCCTTAGGCCAAAAAAATTCCGACGGCTAGTGATACGATTATTTGTATCAAGCCTGTGCGGGTTTTATAAATTCACGTATTTGAATTTGAAAGCCATTGCGCAGCGCAAAGTAAATACTTTGGCCCTCTTCAAGGCCGGCTTCTGCGCTCCACTGACTTAAATCCTGGGGTTCAAAACCTAACCATAGATCACCGCAGGCTTCTTGAGCCCAAGCTTGATCGTGACGGCATAGATCAGTAACCAGCAGAACCCCACCGCTGGCCAAACTATTGGCTAAATCACTAAAAATTTGAGCTGGTGATGGGGTGTGGTGCAAAACCATATTGACGACTATGCATTGCGCGGCAATGTCTAGTTCCTGCAAGCGTCTTGTGTCACCTAACACTAGCTCAACGTTGTTCAGCCCTTTTGTATGTACCAGTTGGCGTGAGGTCTCCAGCATGGCTGGGCTGTTATCTAATGCAAAAACGGTATCAAATCGTTCCGCCAAAAATGGCAAAAACTCTCCTTCACCAGGGCCGAGCTCGAGGGCTAGCCGATTTTCGCCTGTCTTATCAACAGGTGCGGCCAACAAGGCTTCCGCAACCTGCTCCTGGTAGACCGGGAAGCTGGCAATTAAGTCGGCTTGTTCACGAAACTTGCCGGCATTTTCGGTGAAAAACTTGCGAGAAGCGGTTTCGCGCTCGCTTTGGATTTCATCTAAGCGGGCTTGTAACTCTGGCTCTAGTGGCAAGCTATCGACACTGATAAATAAGCGCCTTTGGGCTTCGCCTAATAGCGGGTCAACACTGGCGAGGGCACGGCGATAGAAGATTGAGTTGCCTTCACGCCGAGTTGCGACCAAGCCCGCTGAGGCAAGCACCTTTAAATGGTGACTCATACTGGACTGCTTCAATTCGAAAATTGAAACCAGCTCCAACACCCCATAGGAATCTCTAGCTAGCACGCGCAAAACCTCAAGACGCAAAGGATCCGCCGCGGCCTTTAATAGGGCGGCTAACTGCTCAGCAGGGCGTTCTTGAGGGTTCTCATCACTAGACATAATGGGGAGTGTAGCAGTGCATTTTATCTATATCAAAATATTTCGATATAGATTTGTATAAATTTTGTTTGACCTTGTTGGGTGTAGGTGCTAATTTTTTAGCATGATGCTAAAAAATTAGCACCTTGATGAAGGCCTGAGTAGCTAAGGGTTTTCGAATCGTAATAACAGTGATTGGATATTTCTTGTCATGAGCAAAACAAGTCAAAAGCTCAGTCGTCGCGAGCGACAAATTCTAGATGTCTTATATGAGCGACAGCCCGCCTCGGCGAAAGAGGTGCAGGCCGGTATTAGCGACGCCCCCAGTTATTCATCAGTCCGCGCTTTATTGGCAAGGATGGTTGAGAAGGGTTTGGTCAGTCATCAGCAAGACGGCGCGAAGTATTTATATAGCGCAGTTACCGCCAAAGACGATGCAAGCCAATCGGCGATGGGGCGTTTAGTGCGCACCTTTTTTGGAGGCTCTGCCCTCCAGGCCGCCAGCGCATTAATTGGTAACGCCAAAGAAGAGTTAAATGAGCAGGAGTTGGAATCCTTGGAAAAGATGATTCGCCAAGCTCGTGAAAGAAAGCAGCAGGAGCCTAAGTAATGATCGCGGCCGCCCTAATGCTAGCGCTTAAAGCAGGGTTAATCTGTTTATTGTTATTGGGCTGCTATTTGGGCTTGGATAAACACTCGGCGCGCCTGCGTTATCAGTGGTTAAGTATGGCGGCCGCCTTACTGTTTTTGTTTCCCTTTTTTGATTATGCCTTGAATAGCTTTTCAATTGCTGTCGCAGTTCGGCCTAGTCACTTTCTATTGCAGAACCCGGTGCATTTTATCCAGCAGACTTGGGTGCAATATCTTCTAATGGTGTATTGCTTTGTCGCAAGCTGGTTACTGTTGTATTCCATTATGGGTTTGTTGCGCCTTGCTCAGATCGAAAAGCAAGCCAAGCAAGCTAACAAAGATCTAAATAGTCGTTTAGAGATGCTTGCTGCAAAGCTCAGTATTAAGAAAACTCCAGCTTTACGCATACATCATAGCGAATCAATGAGTCCTTGTACCTTTGGCTTTCTTCGTTCGATTGTATTGCTGCCTGCCAATGCAGAGTCCTGGCCGAAAGCGCAGCTTGATCTGGTCTTGCTTCACGAACTGGCGCATATCAAACACCGTGACTTTTTAAGAATTAACTCAGCACGTTTTCTGTTAGCAATCTATTGGTTTCTGCCGCCCCTTTGGTGGTTGCTTGCAGAACTGAAAAGTCTATCGGAGCAACTCGCTGATGACACGGTGCTTAATGCAGGTGCAAACGACGCCGATTATGCCGAAGTGCTAATGGAAGCCGGACGATTGCATAAACAGGCCAGCGCAATGGTGGTTGCAGTAAACGGCAATGGCGAATACTACCAGCGGGTGATGACGGTGCTTGATCGCTATGTCGATCGTGCGCCTCAAAAGAGTAATGCCAGTAGACCTATGTTTTGGTTTTTGCTTTTGATTGGTTTATCTATGGCAGCGATAGACTTAGAAGTTCATGACAAAGGATTTTTAAAAATACCAGTTAGTTTGGTAGATGTTCGAACTGTTTCCAAATCAGAAAATGAAAAAGCTAGATTTGATGAATCTTTAAAAGTGGTCGCAATGGCAACAAATACACTGCCAGCATCACAAGTGCAGGTTAGTGGATTTGTCGATGGCGATATTCAAATGCCTGCTATTGAAGCTTTCGAGGGGATTGATTTATCAATCAATATTAAAGCGGAGTTTAATATTGATGAGTTTGGAAATGCTTACGGCGTGGTTGTTAGCCCCGTAGATTTAAGTAGCAAACTCAAACGTGAGATTGAGAAATCAATTCGAGGTAGTCAGTTCTCCGCTTATCAGCGATCGGGAAAGCCAGCCTATATAACTGGGGTCAGCCAAGAATTTAAGGTTTCTATTGATAGCGAAGACGATTAGTAGAGCCAGTTAGTTAAATTGGCTCAGCTTATTAGTTTTACAGCAATGAGCAAATGCTCGAGGAAGGTTTGATATGAATGCAATAATTAAGCAAAGCGCTGCAAATACTCATATAGGGCAGTCTTCTAGAGGTGCTGTTACAAAGTTAATGGCTTTTGCCGTATCTGTGTTGTTCTCGGTGGCTGTGACCTCAGCGCTCATTTTATTAATGCACAGCTTAATTTATAAGGAAT
Source organism: uncultured Pseudoteredinibacter sp. (assembly GCF_947502065.1). Taxonomy (GTDB): domain Bacteria; phylum Pseudomonadota; class Gammaproteobacteria; order Pseudomonadales; family Cellvibrionaceae; genus Pseudoteredinibacter. Next base: position 30,624 of record NZ_CANMYE010000008.1, on the reverse strand, counting down.
ACATAGAGCCTGAATCACCGGCCCATATCATGCCGGCTAATATTTGGGCTGAAAAGCAGATTATCGAAACCCAAAAGGAATACGAAAAACCTGAAAAGCAAGAAATTCAGGAGACTCCGCCGGTAGATAACCCAGAAATAGTGCTGTCGAACGAAAACGATTTTACTGGCCTGTTGCCTGGGAAGTTCAATGTTGACCCAGGAAATGAAGGCCCGATTGAGATCGGCCAAAGCGGTATGTTGGTGAAAAGAGTTGCTGCTGCACCTCGGTATCCAAATAGAGCCATTACTCGAGGTATAGAGGGCTTTGTTGATGTGCGCTTTGATGTAACCGCTATTGGCAATACTGAGAATATTCGGGTGCTCCAAGCTCAGCCCCAGGGCGTCTTCGAGAAGGCAGCGACCGCAGCGGTTGCCAAGTACAAATATCAGCCCGCGATACAAGACGGTGAACCCGTCGCTACGCCGAATGTGACCGAGCGCATTCGCTTCAGTATCGAGAAATAGCTGCCAAAGACATTCCCCAGGGAGTGTCTGCTTTTTTCAGGGAAATCGTGCCAGGGATGGTATTTCACCATAAGCACTCTTTTTTTTACCTCCCTTTTAACCCCATTTTCCTCACTGCTGCGTTATAGCTATAACACAACGTCAAGGAGCTTAGATATGAGCCCAACTATTCGCAAAGCACTGCCTGTCGCAATTCTCTTGGGTGGCCTTGTGGCTTGCCAAAATTCAACAGAGCAGAAATCACAAAAGGACGCCACGCAATATACAGATCCAGTGCCTGTGGTGCTGAGTAGCCCTCAGGAGCTGGAAGAAGTTACTGTATCGGCAGCGAGGGTTATGCCGGCTTATGCAGAAGCCGAGCGAAAAAGGGTGATGTACAACTCAATGATGCCCGCTAAGCCTATGCCAGAGATACCGCCGTCAATTATTGAACAGAACAGTGAAAATTATCGAGGACCTGCTGACAATCCCATTCGCTTGGTATCAGAGCAGCCCTTATCAACATTTTCCGTTGATGTGGATACGGCCTCATACGCCAATATCCGCCGCATGATTCTACAAGATGGCAACTTACCCCCGCAGGAGGCGGTGCGGGTAGAGGAAATGATCAATTATTTTCATTATGACTACCCAAAACCAAGCTCAAAAGACCAGCCTTTTAATATTAATACGGAGCTAAGTACTTCGCCGTGGAACAACAATAAATACCTAATGCGCATCGGGCTGCAAGCCTATGAGCCAGATATGCAGCAAAGACCTGCCGCCAACTTGGTCTTTTTAGTGGATGTATCTGGCAGTATGCGATCGAAAAATAAGCTTCCATTGCTGAAAAAATCCCTGCTGATGCTGTTAGACAATCTAGAAGCCCAAGATAAAGTGTCATTGGTAGTGTATGCGGGAGCGGCAGGCCTGGTATTGCCCGCAACAGCGGCCAGCGAAAAAGCAAAGATTCGAGCGGCAATTAACGGGCTGGAAGCCGGTGGCAGTACTCACGGTAGTGCAGGTATCAAATTGGCCTACGAGCAAGCCCAGCAAGCTTTTATTGAAGGCGGTATTAATCGAGTATTAATTGCCAGTGATGGTGATATGAATGTTGGTGTTACCGATATAGATCAGCTGAAAACTCTGATTGAACGGAAACGGAAATCTGGTATCGCTTTAACGACATTGGGTTTTGGTACCGGTAACTATAACGATGCCTTAATGGAAGAATTGGCCGATGTCGGAAATGGTAATGCCGCATATATTGATAGCTTAAAAGAAGCTTATAAGGTTCTCGTTCATCAGATGAATGCGACGCTTCATACTATCGCGAGTGATGTCAAAATTCAGGTGGAGTTTAATCCCGATCAGGTAAGTGAATATCGTTTGGTAGGTTATGAGAACCGCATACTGAATCGCGAAGATTTCAATAATGACAAGGTAGATGCCGGTGATATTGGTATGGGGCACCAGGTAACGGCTATCTACGAGCTAAGTCTCAAAGGAGAGGGCAGCCTACCTGAGTTGCGTTACGGCAAGGCGGGTTTTAAAGACGCATCACGAAGCGGCTTAAGTAAAACGCGCCCTAGGCTAGAAAGAAGTGAAGAGCTTGCCTATATCAAGCTTCGCTATAAAGCGAAGCAAGGCGACGCTAGCCGCTTAAGCGAAAAAATTGTAAACACCGACCAGCTTGCCATCCCCTTCAAGCAGGCCAGTAACGAGCATCGATTTGCCGTATCTGTTGCCGAATTAGGCCAGCGTTTGCGAGGTGGAAAAAACCTTAGTGAAGGTAATATGCAAGAGCTGATAACACAACTGCGAAATAGTAAAGGCCTAGACAAATTCTCCTATCGTGGTGAGTTGATTAATATAGCCGAAATCGCAGCTAGTATTGATCAGCAAATTGCGCTTCAATAGATTGCTGTATTCTTGTGAATTGTAAGGCGTTTGTTTGAGGGCTAGAAAAACGAGGCCTTCTTTTGAGGAGATAAGACGCTGCTAAATCGCTTCAAATCGGATGAGGCCCTGCTGAAGAAATTCAGCAAGGGCTCACATCCTTGCTTTGAGATACTTTACGGCCGCTATAAAAATGCCGTCTACCGTTATGTGCTAAAAAGTGTGCAGGATGCCACTTGTGCCGAAGATATCTGCCACGAAGCATGGCTATCAGTTATTGATAAGGCCGATACTTTTCGCCCAGATGAGAAAGTACAGCAGCCCTTTAAGCAATGGCTCTATCGAATAGCACACAATAAGCTGATCGATTTTTGGCGCAAGCAAAAGAATTTCCAAGTCTATGATGATGAGCCGAAGCAAGAAGATGAACAATCAGCTAATGAAGCACCGTTAGAGCAACAATATCTAATTATAGAAATTGAACGCAAACTGGCAGAGTTACCGCCACTTCAGCAGCAGAGCTACGCTTTACAGATTGAAGGTTTTAGCCTTGCCGAAATTGCCCAAATCACCGGCAGCCCAGCGGAGACGGTTAAAAGCCGTATACGCTACAGCAAACAAAAAATTAAACAGTTAATAGAGGGTGAGTTATGAGTGACAATAAACATACTCAGCCTAAGTTTGAGCTCGATCAAGAACAGAACGAACAGAAAGTGCAATCGCCAAAATCACTAGATGATAAAGTTCTGGCCTATGCCAAGCAAAAAGCTGAAGCGCATAAACTTGCAGCCAGCCAAAACAAACTCGCTTTTGTGAAACCTTGGTTTATTGGAGCAGGCAGCCTAGCAGTAATGCTTATTGCCGTATTACTTTTACCAAACCTAGAAGAGCACAGCATGGATTCCTCGGCCATCGAGCTTGGCGTAGCTGAAGAAACAGCAAGCTTGCCAGTCACCAGAAGAGCCTTTGAGGCCGATACCTCCGTTTCTGAATTGGAAGAAGTTGTTGTTCAAGAGCCGCTTATTAAAGAAGCGCTTGTTCAAGAACCTTTCATAGAAGAGGTGGTAGTAGAAGAAGTGATAGTGGATGAGGCGAGTGCTGGGGCTTATGCGGCTATGGACGAGCCTTCATCAACATTGAGCAAACCAACAGAAAGCACAATGCGAGCTAAACGAATATCCAAACCTATGGCGAAGCCCCAAGATCCACAGCAGATAGCAGCTGATCATTCAGAGAAAGAAAGCAAACAACAGGCTCTGCAAGAAATTGTCGCAACGGCATCAAGAGTTTCTGAGCCAGATATACAGTTAGTTGAAAAGTATCAGAGTGAGCTGGAATCATTAGAAGAACTTTATAGAAAAGATAAGCTCAAAGCTCAGGAGCGGTATAAAAAACTAAGAGTCAAAGAGCCTCTATTACCAGAGCATATTGAGGATGCCTTTGATTTACTGAAGTGATAATAAACTAGGGCCAAGGATTTAGGCATGGCAAAAAAACTAATCATATGCTTAGTGATTGCAGCACTTGCTTCTACAAGTGCCTTCGTGGTTCATGTTATTACCGTAGATTGGCTGCCAAATTGGATTGGCTCGCAAATGGCCGGTAAACAAGTGAGCCCTTCTTGGGATGTGCGCTATATCGCAATGACAACATCCATCGAATATGGCATAGCCTGCCTGTTTCTATACCATCTACTCAGAAAGAAAATAATAATTAAGGGCAAGTGCATTGCCATACTAATTCTATTTGCTTTACTAACCGCCTTACATGGTGCTCTTCTACGTCAGCCTTTAATGGACTTTATCGTCGGGAATCCGCTGCAGGTTGTACTTGTGCAAAATGGTTTTAAATATCTTGTATGGCTACTGATATCGTTTGTTACAGTTTTTGCTTATGAACGATTTATTAAAGAGTAGTTGTTCGGCAGACTTCATTTTACAGGAGTGCTCACTCGAAACCATGGAGCGGCTCTTTGAAACAAGCACATTGTAGATTTTGGTCTATATGCATCTTCATCAGGAACCGTGGAGCAGCAAGGACGCTGCGAAGTCGAGCGCCCCGGATGGTTTAAGCGCGTTCCAGATGAAGATGCATATAGACTAAAATCGGCCAGACAAGGCACAAGAGTATGCCGTCCGCGGTATTAACTGTCTATTTGGAATTAGCCCCGAACAGCAAGCTGCTCATTAACCCGCAATACTTCCTTTCTATTTAGCAGCCCAAAAAGCACAGGTAAAACAATCAAAGTCAGAATCACCGCACTACTCATCCCACCAACCATCGGCGCCGCAATACGACTCATAATTTCCGAACCAGTACCACTACCATAAAGAATAGGCAACAAACCAATAATAATCGTAGCCACCGTCATCATAACCGGACGAACCCTTAAACCTGCGCCTTGAATAAGGGCCTGCTGGTATTCATCCATAGTAATAGCTGTTTGAGTCTCGATAGCTTTACTCCTTAACTCTGACAAAGCCTGCTTAAGATAAACCAACATAATCACCCCAATTTCAACGGCAACCCCGGCCAAAGCAATAAAACCAACACCTACAGCGACAGAAAAGTTAAAGCCCTCGAAATACATCAGCCACAGGCCACCAATCATCGCCATCGGCAAACTGAGAATAATCATTGCAACTTCACTAAATCGACGAAAATTCAAATAGAGCAACAACATAATGATTGCCAACGTTAGCGGCAAAACATAGCTAAGCTTTTCCTTTGCGCGCTCCATATACTCATATTGGCCAGCCCAATTAATAGAGTAACCTGGAGGTAACGCAAGCTGCTGCGCCAATATAGCTTGAGCGTTATCGACATAGCTACCAATATCAACACCATCGATATCGATAAAAGTCCAACCATTGAGCCGAGCATTTTCACTTTTAATTCCAGGCGGACCATCTTCAATAAATACTCTTGCGACATCACCCAAAGCAATTCGTTGGCCCGAAGGTGTCAGTACCGGCAAACGCGAGAGTTGCTCTGGTGAATTGCGATAGTCCTGGGGATAGCGAAGATTTACCGGGTAACGCTCTTGTCCTTCTACAGTTTGAGTAACATTCATTCCACCGATTGCGGTAGCGACTACCTGTTGAATATCTGCAATATTTAAACCAAAGCGGCTAGCCTTCTCCCGAGAAATGTCCACCTTAATATATCGGCCGCCAGCAACCCGCTCAGAGTAGACCGAAGCCGTTCCCTTCACCGGGGTGAGTATTTTCTCTAGATCCTGGCCAATCTTTTGAATGACTGATGAGTCTGGCCCCGCAACCTTGATGCCGACAGGCGTTTTAATGCCAGTGGCTAACATATCAATGCGGGTTTTAATGGGCATTACCCAGGCATTGCTCAGCCCTGGAAACTTCACCAACTGATCAAGCTCGGCCCTGAGTGACTCCGTACTGACACCTGGACGCCACTGTTCTTTTGGCTTCAACTGAATAAAAGTTTCAATCATAGTGAGCGGGGCTGGGTCCGTTGCCGATTCGGCTCGCCCAACTTTACCAAAGACACTTTCAACCTCCGGTACAGTGCGAATCAATTTATCGGTTTGTTGAAGTAGCTCACGAGCCTTGCCGATGGATATACCAGGGTAGGTCGTTGGCATATACATCAAGTCGCCCTCATCTAAAGAGGGAATAAACTCACTGCCGATTTTTGTAGCCGGGTAAAAGCCTAAAACTGTGATGATCAACGCTACCAGAAGCGTCAACTTCGGAGCGCCCATAACCACCTTTAATATAGGTAGGTAGATGGCAGTGAGTAATCGGTTCAATGGGTTTTTACGCTCAGAAACAACTTTCCCTCGAATAAAGTAACCCATTAATACCGGTACCAGAGTAATCGCCAAGCCGGCGGCTGCCGCCATAGCGTAGGTTTTGGTGTAGGCAAGCGGCGCGAACATGCGCCCTTCTTGTGCTTCCAAAATAAATACCGGCATAAACGAAACGGTAATAATCAGCAAGCTGAAAAATAGGGCAGGGCCTACCTCGGTTGCTGCCTGAGCGACCACATGCCAACGGTTTTCATCGTTTAGCTCTTGTCGTTCCATATGCTTGTGCATATTTTCAATCATAACGATGGCACCATCAGTCATGGCGCCTATGGCGATCGCGATACCTCCAAGCGACATAATGTTGGCATTGATACCTTGATAGTGCATGACGATAAAAGAAATCAAAATGCCAAGTGGTAAACTGATAACAGCGACGATAGAGGAGCGCAGATGAAATAGGAATGCCGCACACACCAGAGCGACAATGATGAGTTCTTCACCAAGTTTGCTCCACAGATTATCAACGGCGCTCTGAATCAGTTTTGAGCGGTCGTATACAGGTACAATTTCTACTCCCTCTGGAAGAGAGCCTGCAAGGCTGTTTAATTTTTCCTTCACCGCATCAATAGTTTTTTGTGCATTTTCACCATAGCGCATAACGATAATGCCGCCGGCTACTTCACCTTCGCCATTAAGCTCTGCAATGCCGCGTCGCATTTGCGGGCCGATATTAACTTGGGCGATATCACCCACAGTGAGAGGCGTGCCTTGATTATTCAACCCGAGAGGTATTGCTTCAATATCGGCAATTGATTGGATATAGCCGGTTGCCGTAACCATGTACTCAGCTTCGGCCATTTCAACCACCGAAGCCCCGGTTTCTTGATTGCCTCTTCTTAAGGCGGTATGAATATGATTAAGGGGAATGTTATAAGCGCGCAATTTATCCGGATCGACTTGCACCTGATATTGCTTAACCATGCCGCCAACCGCTGCGACTTCAGAAACGCCGCTCACGGTTTGTAATTCGTACTTTAAAAACCAGTCTTGCAAGCTGCGTAGCTGGCTCAAATCGTGTTTGCCAGTGGTATCTTTTAACGCATAGATATATACCCAGCCAACACCACTGGCGTCAGGGCCAAGCTCGGGCACCGCAGTATCGGGTAAGCGGGCGGAAACTTGGCTGAGATATTCCAGCACTCGGCTGCGGGCCCAGTAAAGATCTGTGTCATCATCAAAAATAATATACACATAGGAATCGCCATAAAATGAGTAGCCCCTCACCGTTTGCGCGCCTGGTACAGAGAGCATTGCGGTAGTTAAGGGAAAAGTCACTTGATCTTGCACGACTTGGGGGGCTTGGCCGGGATAGCTAGTTTTTATAATTACCTGCACATCTGATAAATCAGGTATGGCATCTACAGCGGTATTTTTCAGCGAATAAACACCCGCAACGCTCAGCATCAGACTAGCTAAAACCACAAATAGGCGATTGTGTATCGACCAGCGTATGATAGCTTCTATCATTACATGCTCTCCTTCGCTGAGTTTTGACTGGCTACTTGATTGGTTTCTTGGAGGGTTTCTTGATTCGATTCTAGATTGTGATTAAGTTTAGTAATAACCAGGTCGTCTCGAACTTCAAAGGTGAAGGTCACGGTTTGATTCGCAGAGAATTCCGATAAGTCGATGTCCTCTTCGACCAAAAAGTTCATGCGTGCTGCGTCTCTCCCCCACTTTTCTATGGCTTCACGACTAATATCTAAACTTCGATTTTCATTGTCAATTTGATGAATCAGCCCTTTTACGGTTGCTTGTTGGTATTCAGCTTCAGGCATTGGCCGCATTCGGAGAAAGTCCGAGGTCTTGCTAGATTCAGAGTCCAATAGGAAATGCGCCGAGCTGACAATGCTGTCGCCAGCGTTTATGCCGGAAAGGATTTCAATTTTATTTTGCAGTACACGGCCCAATTTAACTTCCACGGATTTAAATTGGCCGTCCCCTAAGGCGAGCACTACCCGATCTTGTTTGCCGCTTCGTATTACCGATTCCTTGGGTACAATAATGGAGCTGTTCGTTTGCTCCGTGTAAATGCTAATTTGGGCAAACATATTGGGCTTTAAGCTTAGGTCTTGATTGTCAAACTTTAATCTAACTCTCAATGTACGGGTTTTGCTGTTTAAACTTGGGTAAACGTAATCGACAATGCCCTGCCACTGCTTGCCAGGTAGATAATCCAGATACATTGATACCTTTAAGCCGGCTTTGATCATCGCAGCATCACGCTCGAAGACTTCGGCTTCAACCCAAACTTGATCTAGTTGAGCAATGCTTAATAAGGTATTGCCGGGATTAACGTAAAAGCCTTCGCGGATTTTAAGTTCCGAAACCACCCCGTCTTGGGGCGCATAGAAGGTGATGGTTTGTTTTACTTGACGATCTTTTTCTAACTGCTCAATAAACTCCCTTGATAAGTGCAAGGCCTTCATGCGATTACGTGCGGCTCGAATAAGAGAATTATTGTTACGCTTAAGTGCGAGTAGCAGTTCCTCTTGGGAGTTCACCAGTTCTGGGGAGTATAGGGTGTAAAGTGGTTGGCCTTTTCTTACAGGGTTACCTGCGGCTTTAATATAGAGCTTTTCTACCCAGCCATCTATGCGTGGATGAATATGAATCAAGCGATCTTCATCATATTGCACATAGCCCACCGTCGATATTTCTGAGCTTAGTTTTTCGCTAAGCGCTTGGGTCACTCTAACCCCTAGGTTATTGATCACCTGGGGGGCTATCTTTATTGTTCCTGGCCCGTGTAAGTCTGTAGCACTGGCCTCCTTATAAACCGGAATGAGGTCCATGCCCATGGGTGATTTACCGGGCTGATCCCGACGATAGTTATCATCCATAGGCGCAACCCAGTACAATGGTTTTTCGTTCTGAGTTTCGTCCTTGTTCGTGCTCAAAGCTGTGCCGCCTTGAAAGTGCTTTACAGCAAAACCTAGGCTGACGCCCACAAATAAAATAAACAGTGATTTAAATAAAGTCTTAGTCATAAATGCCCCCAGATCAAACTGGGCAAGAGCTCTTTCGTTATATTGCAATGCAAAAAGAAGAGCGATGAATACAAAAGTTAAGAGTGCGGCTTAAACTTCGGGCGCACTAACCCTGTATTAGGCAAAAATAGGTGGGCGAACTAGGGGGGAGTAGCTGTTATGGGGTTGAGCAGAATTCGTAGCGAAAGCTAGCTTTTGCTTAGATGCAGGCGGCAGCTGATTTGCCTCCGCAGAAATTTGAGCCATATTCGAGCAGGCGCTTACAGGGCATGGGCATTCCATTGAGCCTTCTTCACAGCATGGCATTTCTTCGTGAGAGAGTTTATCAGCAGTACTGTCTATGTTGTGCCCCATCATTGAATGATGGCTACTTTGTTCTTGATCTGCTGGCATCTCACAGGCCATATTGACATAGGCGAAGGTCTGCCCGGCGATGGCCAGCAGAGCTGCAAATGCAATAATGATATGTGATAGCGATTTAAACATGACAATATTTTAAAGGCTTTTAACGAACTTTGTACAGCGCTAGCTGCTTAGTTGTTCGCCTGCTCATTTAGTTCCACCCAGAGGTGCTCGCCTTTATCCAGTACTTGATAACTGGGTAAGTCTACAGTCGCAGGGCCTTTGTTTACCTTACCTTGCTTGTCATAGCGGGCGCCGTGGCAAGGGCATATATAGCCTTCGTCACTAGCCTGCGTCTCGCACTTTTGATGGCTGCATCGCATCAAATTAGCCCAGTAGCGTTCTTGGTCGAGTTGCATGATAGATATCGGGAATCGTTCTGAAGGGTGTGCAATGTAAAGCTGGCCACTCTTAAGTTTGGATTTCTCAACGATAAGTGTAGAGCCACGTTGTACGGCGTTTTGGGGTTTGATTGTGCGGCCGCCACAGGCGGCCAGAGCGCCGCTGGCGCTTGCTACGCTACTGGCTTTTAGAAATTCTCTTCTTTTCATAGTCTTGTTTTTTGGAAGTTGGCTTAGATCCAAGGTTGATCTTCTGAAGCTACGGTTTGTTCTGTACTGTGCTCCCCGGTGTGAGCAGTTCCCGCGGGCTCGAACAGTAGGATTTCTGTTTCCTCCTCGGCGAGTGGGCAATGCTCCACTCCTCGAGGGACAACAAATAACTCGCCTGGGTTTAAAACGATTTCGCGGTCACGAAATTTTAAGGTAAGCCGGCCTTTGTGCACAAAGAACAATTCGTCTTCATTATCGTGCTTGTGCCAAATGAGTTCACCTTTGCCTTTGGCAAGCTTGACCAACTGGCCGTTACATTGGGCGATTACCTTGGGAGACCAGTGATCATCGAAGAGTGCAAATTTCTCGTCAAGAGAAACGGCTTTATCTGTCTCATTAGACATTAGCTTTACCTTTATATCGCTGAAACTTTGGCTTAAAAGCTGCTCTCATGGAGGCTAGCTTTGACCAGCTCTAATGCCTGTTTGTCTGAAAAACCTTCCGCTTTCAAAGCCAAGAAGAGCTTGCGCATATACTTGGCCTTGTCCTTGATAAACTGATCATCATTTAAAATGGCGGCATTGGCTCTCACTTTAATATGCAGTTGTCTTTCTAGCTCGTGAGTTAATGGGTCTTTCACAAAGGGGTTAGCGTTTGCTGAAGAAGGCACGGCGGCGATAAGCAGGCAGCTCAGTAAAGTGGCGTGTTTTAGCTTGCTGGCGATTCTCATGGCGGCCATCCTTTTGTTTGTGAACTTAAGAGTTTTTGTTGTTCTGTATAGCTTTTAACATCTTACGGGTGATGTCTACAGCACTGCCCTCGGCTTTCTTTATATTGCCTTCATTGACGGTAATAGCAATAGCGGTATTCAACTCGGGGAGTAAAGTTAGCAGGCAATACCACATGGTGTTGCTGCCGTTGTGCCAGATAACCTTGCCTTCGGCTAGTGGGTCATGCTCTTTAATAACCCAGCCCTTGGCATAGTTGTTTAATTGGCTTGTGTGTAAGGCTTCAAAGCTCTTTTTGCTAAGGTAGCTTGAGTCTCCGCGCGCTCCTTGTAGATGTAAATTGGCATAAGCTGCTAAGTCTTTAAGGCTCATATGAACATTGCCCGAAGGCCCCATAACCTTGGGGTTGTCGGCATCGGTGCCTACGGAGAACTTAAAACCAAATATAGACTTATGCCCACGGGGTTGTTCGATTTCCTCTGCTGTGTCTTTAGGAGGCCCGAAGCCGGCTGAGTCTAGTGCCAGTGGCGTGAACAGTTCCTCTTGGATCAGCGTTTCCCAGCTCTTTCCTGTGGCTCGCTCAGCTATTACAGCAGCGATGGTGTAGCCAACATTCGAATACTGAAACTGACTGCCAGCAGGATGTTCTGGGGCTTTACTCAAAACTTCTTGCACTGCACTCAGGCGGGCTTTTTTGAGCTTATCACTGCCTTTCGGGTCATCACTGAACATCAACGACAGGGGGAAGTTGGCGGTAGCGCCGGAGCTATGGTGTAGAAGCTGCTCTAAGCTGACAGCAGTCCAGTCTTGGTGTCGGCCGGAATTGGTGATAGGGATGATGTCCAGTTTTTGCTCCCAGCTTAAGCTGCCTTTTTCGACTAGCCTGGCAATGGTGGTGGCTGTCATCGATTTGGTAACCGAACCTAAATGCCACTTGTCCTGTACTGTTAGTTCGCTACCGTCGCCTTTTTTGCGTAAACCTTGAGCGCTAATAGCGACGATATCCCCGTTTTGAATGAGCACTCCCCCCATTCCAATCAACTTCTCATCATTGAGCTTTTTGTTGATTTCGGCATCGAGTAAAGCCTGTAGTTCGGCTTGGCTATTAGTGCTCATCAGGAATAAACTCCAAAGGCATAGTGTTAGGCCAGCTTTTAACTGTTGTCTGAATCTCATACTGAATGCCCTTAATAAAGAGGGATTTAGACCGTCATTCGTTAAAGTTAAGTGTTAGCTTAGACGGTAAAATCATAATGTTTAGATCGCCGTTTTACTGCACAATAGTGTCAAAGCAGCTCATATGGAGTCAATACAGTGTATATCTAGTGTATTTGGTCTAGAGCATCGCTGTAGCTGCTCAACACTAACTCAGTACTAAAATAGTGCCAGAGTATATTGATAATAAATCTGTGTTTACCCGAATTTGAACACTACCGAGGAAGTAAAATGCAAAAACAACAATCATGGTCTCGCAAGCTGCGAATCGGACTATTGAGCGTCGGTATTGGCATGGGGCTGTCGATGAATTTGTCGGCCCAGACGACGGCTGAGGATGTCAAAACCTTTACCTTGAAAAATGGCATGGAATTTATGGTGCTGGAAGATGATTCCATTCCCAATGCCAATATGTATCTATTCTGGAAGGTAGGATCGAGAAACGAAGTGCCGGGCATTACCGGCTTGTCGCACTTTTTTGAACATATGATGTTTAACGGCGCTAAAAAATACGGCCCAAAACAGTTTGATCGGGTGATGGAAGCCAATGGCGGCGCAAATAATGCGTATACCACCGAAGATGTAACAGTTTATACAGACTGGTTTCCTGCTAGTGCTTTAGAAACTATTTTTGATTTAGAGTCTGACCGAATCGCTCACTTAAAAATTGATGAGAAAATGGTAGAAAGTGAGCGTGGTGTCGTGACTTCTGAGCGCAGCACCGGCCTAGAAAACTCAAATGTTCGTTTGATGATGATGGAGTTGAAGGGAATCGCCTTTAGAGCTCACCCCTATAGCTGGCCTGTCATTGGGCATCAATCCGATATTGATAATTGGAGTATTGAAGATTTACGAGACTATCATCGACGTTATTATGCCCCCAATAATGGCTTGGTAGTGGTAGCAGGTGATGTCAAGGCGGAAGAAGTAGAGCGCCTGGCCAAAAAGTATCTTGGAGATATTCCTGCGCAGCCTGAGCCTCGTAAAATTCACACGGTGGAGCCCGAGCAAAAAGGCGAGCGTCGCGCTTATGTTCAAAAGGAATCTGTTTCAAGTCCCAACATCATGATGGGCTTTCATGTTCCCAATACTCGCCATAAAGACTACTACGCACTGGATATGGTCGAGAGTCTGCTTAGTGGTGATGATAGTGCGCGCTTAACACGAGCCTTAGTCGATCAAAAGCAATTGGCGACTAATGTTTGGGCCTACTACCCGCAAAGCATCGATCCCAATATATTTTACATCTTTGCAACCGCGGCAGAAGGTGTGACGGTAGAAAAGTTGGAGCATGGGATTATTGAAGAGATCAATAAGCTTCGTAATGAATTGGTTAGCGATAGAGAGCTACAGAAAGTTAAAAATCAGGCGCAAGTTGGTTTGTATCATACTTTGGCAACCATTAATGGTAAGGCCGATACGCTGGGCACCTATCAGATTTATTTTGGTGATTATAAAAAGATGTTCGATGCCTCAAAAGATATGGCGAAAGTGACGGCTGAGGATGTGAAAAGGGTAATGAATAGCTATTTCAGAAAAGCTAATCGAAGTGTTGTGGTGTTAGATAAGCACGCTGACAGCATAGAAGGAGACAAGTAATGAAGGCTGTAATTCGATTCTCGCTATTGAGCTGTTTCTTATTGGCATCCCAACTTTCGTTAGCGGCTTTTACCTTGCCGGGCTATGAAAAATATACGATGGAAAATGGTCTAGATGTCTATTTGATGCCCCAAGACGAAGTGCCATTAGTGGATGTAGTGCTTGCTGTAAAGGCGGGTTCAGTATCCGATGGTTCTCGATTCGGTTTGGCTGAATTTACCACTGAGGCCCTCAAGTTTGGCGCGGCTGGCAAAAATAAAATTGAGCTAGAAGATGAGCTGTCATTCTACGGGGCTGATTTTGGTGGTAGCGCAGGTAAAGAAGTCACGATGTTGGGTATGTCCTACGCTAAAAAGGATGGTGACATTATATTGCCTCTAATGGCTGATATGATATTGCGCCCGGATTTTAATCAACAAGAAATTGAGAAATACAAAAAGCGTTTGTCAGCTCTTCTGAAACAAAATCGTGAAAGTCCAAGGGCGATGATAGGTGATATCTTTGATCATCTTTATTATGGTGATCACCCCTACGCTAATCCTACTGGGGGTAATGAGAAGACCATTGCAACGATAGATCGCAAAGCTATAAAAACCTTCTACAGTAACTATTTTCAACCTGATAATGCCGCTCTAATTGTAGTGGGTGATATTGATTCGAAAGCGATGAAGGCAAAACTAGCAAAACTATTTGCTAGCTGGCGTGGCACGGCTAAACCGCAAGCGCAATTGACAAAAGCCAAGCTGCCAACTAAAGCTCGAGTTTTGCTGGTTAACAAGGCAGATGCTAAAGAAACAACCTTCGCTATTGGTGGGCCGGGCATTGCCTTGGGTGATAACGATGAAGTACCTGTCTCTGTTATTAATACTATTCTGGGGGCGCGCTTTACTTCCTGGTTGAATGATGAGCTGCGTGTTAATTCAGGCTTGACCTATGGGGCAAGAAGTCGCTTTGATAAAGAGTCAGAGGCCGGAACTTTCAAAATTAGTACCTTTACCAAGACCGCAACAACTTTTGAAGCTGTGGATTTGGCGTTGAAAACCTACCAGCGTTTGTGGGATAAGGGCATTGATAGCCAAACTTTGGCATCCGCTAAAGCATATGTTAAAGGTTTGTTTCCGCCGCGTTTTGAAACGTCTTCCCAGTTAGCTGGTTTACTGGCGCGCATGTGGGCATTCGATTTGGGTGATGAAGTGATAAATGACTTTGAAGCTAAGGTTGCTGCCCTAGATATTAAGTCAGCAAATAAATTGGCCAAAGCGAAATTTCCAGCGTCGAATTTGCAATTTGTATTTATTGGCAAAGCAGATGATATTCGTGAAAAAGCCAAGGATTATGGAGAGCTTACAGAGGTTGAAATTAAGGACTTTTATCATTAATTCTATTTAGAAAATGCCGCCAAGATCCATCTTGGCGGTGGGACAAAAATTAAAAGCCTTGGTTTACGAGGGTTACGTTGCCAATGCCGGCCTGGCTAATGTTGGCCGTATTGGCCACATTGGTTTGATTGAGAATAGCGCTATGGCCGCTGCCGCTTTGTGTTAGTGAGGCGATGCCACCGGAGCCCGTTTGGACGGTTCGCACAAAGTGGTTATCACCGCTAACATCTAGCACTAGGTCATTATTGTTTCCTGATTGACGAAGATCATAGTCACCGAAGTTTAACTCTGATGAGGCTAGTTCGATGCTATTATCGGTATCAAACTGGAGCGTAAGAACAGTGTTCCCGTTTCCATTCACAGCGCCGTTTAGGCTGTGGCCGCTTCCTCTTTGGCCAGAGCCAAACCCATTGCCATCACCATTAATAGTCATAGTAGCCTGCAAGTCATTACCCGCTTGGAATGAAACCATAGCGTTTGCGTTGCCGCTTGTGCTGGTGGAAGAATTGCTATTACTGGTGCTGTCTTGATCAGTTTGGGCAAAGTTCCCATTGCCATTGATGGCTATGCTTGAAGTGGTAGCGAATGTACTATTCTGCAGGCTATTAGCAATATTGCCATCACCATTGATGTTAATAGAGGCCTCAGCGCCTAAGCCAACGAAAGTTTGTTCCACCGAAGCTTGGTTAGTGTTACCAACGATGTCAACAGATGCGTCTGCTCCAAATAATGCCAATGTCTGGTTGGCACCAACGGTATTACCGTCACCTGTGGTATTAACGGTAATCGAGGCATCGACAATACTGGAGTTTTGTGAAGCGGTAATTACATTGCCATCACCAGTGGTGCTATTGGTAATGCTCATATTAATTCCCGCATTCTCCTGTCTTGCGGTAACTGTATTTCCGTTGCCAGTAATGCCATTGGCAATGTTTGCGTTGTCACCAGCGTTCTCTTGGCTTAAGTTCACTGTGTTAGCATCACCGGTAACGTTGTTAACGAGGCCAGCCCCATTACCAACTAAGTTTTGGCGGCTGGTAAAGCTATTGCCATCGCCTACCATATTGCTATCGACGGAATAGCCGTTGGCATTCGTCACAGCGATATCTGTAGTGTTGTCGTTTCCTGTGACGCTATCAGAAATTACTCCGTTATCAGCAAGGTTTGCGTTAACTGTGGCGCTGTTTCTTCGTCCGCGTTGGTTCACACTGGAGGTGACGAAGGAATTGTTTTCCATGGTGACCGTTGCACTATTGTCTCGACCCCGTTGGCTTACGTTGTTTACTAAACCTTGATTGATGGTTTCCGTAACAGTCGCTTTATTTCTTCGGCCACGCTGGTTAATGTGGGATTCGGTGGCTACTCCACCATTGTTCAAGTAAGTGGATTCGTTTCTTCGGCCGCGCTGAGTGACGTTGACAGATGAGTTTTCGGCATTATTCATTTGCGCATTACTATTGTTAGAGAACTCTCGCTGGGATATGCTCATGCTCGACTGAACGCTGTTTGACTGGCGGGTATCGGAAAATTGAGAGTTGCCTCGCTGTGATACATTGATCACACTAAATTCACCATTAGACTGTTCTATAGAAGCAAAGTGGTTGCGTCCGCTTTGATTTGCATTGACGTTATTTTCGAAACCGCCGGTTTGATTAACTTGCATATTGCCATTGCTTAAGTTGTCCGAGCCCACGTTAATTCTGCTGTTCTGATTGCCTATTTGATTAACAGTGATGTTGCTGGAGTTGGTACTGTTTTGTGCAGAAGTTACGCTACTGTCGCTGTTGCCATCTTGAGTAACGAATACACTAGTGTTATCGGTACTGTTTTGGGTCATTCGACTGGTCTGGCCGATTCCCCCTAATTGCACACTTGTAGCGCTAGAGGAGAATGCAGAGTTCTGGCTAATCTCACTTGTGGCTGTATTTGTAGCTGCGGTTTGTAAAGCGCCGGCATTAGACAATAGGCTATTTTCTTGGGTGACTGTTGCATCACTTGCAGATGAATTATCTTGACGGACTTCTGCAGTGTTAAGTGCAGAGCCTGCGCCTAGCTGTTGTATAGTTGCGTTGTTGTTCGTTGAGCTGCCGGTCTGGGTGACAATGGCTAAATCTAAAATACCTTCTTGAGTAACATTGGCAGTGTTGCTTTGGGCTTGAACAGTTTGGCCGATGCCTAGAGCAAGACCTATTGCGAGAGCTAAGTGACGCTTTTTCATGATGTGTTTCCTTACGATTGAAAAGGCATTACTGATCCAAAAGTACTCAAAATTGATCGGTTATGCCGGTTTGGTTAACTTAGTTGGCTTATTGCAAGGCCAGCTATTTAACTCGTTGCTAAGGTGGTGCTCAAAAGGAGGCCTTTGAACACCTGCTTTCGATTGTTAATCGAAATTCAGTCGCTGCTAGTGAATTCCTAGCAGCATAAATTACTCGCTTGGGAGCAGTGCTGGGCCTACTGGCCTTGCGTGATAACTGCAGAGTTCCCTGTGCCAGATTGATTGATGTTGGCAGTGTTTCCACTACTGGCTTGACTAAGGTTTACTTGGTTGGCGCTGCCAGACTGAACGATTACTGCAATACCATCGTTTCCGCTCTGAGCTGATCGAATCAAGTGGTTATCACCGCTCGCTGTTAAACTAAGCTCATTACCCTGTCCAGATTGAATAAACTCATAATCAGCAAAGAAAAGCTCAGAAGAATCTAGCTCGATGCTGTTGTCATTACCGCTTTGCTGATTCAGTACAGAGTTACTATCGCCGGCCACCAAAGCATCTACAGAATGGTTCAACCCAGCTTGATTGACGCTTAGTTCATTGAGATTGCCAGTAACAGTTAGTGTTGAATTCAGCAGCTCTCCGTCTTGTTCTGTGCTTACTTGGTTGTCACTGCCAAGAACGTCGAAGCTGGCGCTAGAGTTAATGCTATTGCGTTGGGTAATCTGGCTGCTGTTTCTATCTCCGCGAAGCTGGGCTTTAGCTGATATTTGCGAGCTAGAATTTTGTAGGGTGTTAGCGGAATTATTATTGCCGGTAATATCTAAAGCAGAAAATACTTGGTCGCTTACATTTTCTTGATCTACCATTGCATTGTTCTCAATGCCGTTGAGGATGATGTCACTCGAAATGTCCGCCTTGCTATTGGTCTGCTTGGTAAATGCCGTATTCGCGGTGCCGCTAGCAAGGGTGTTGCTGATGACATTTTGTTCATTGTCCCGTTGCCAGACGGTGACTCGGTTGGAGTTGCCATTGGTTTTGCTGTTTATGCTTATGTTGTTACGATTGTTGCTTTGTATGTTGTTAAAAAAGTTTCTGTTACCAGTAATACTGCTCGCAACTTCCGCATTTTGACCAGAATTATTTTGGTTGATAAATACATTATTTCGGTTGCCATTAATGACACTTTCCGTGGAGGCTTTATCAAAGGCTTGCCTTTGGTTAATGCTATTACTGTTATTGTTTCCCCGGGTTCTAGTAGTAGCAGAGAAGTTTTCATTGTCACTGAAGAAGAAGTTTGTGTCGTTCCCGCGGCCGCGAGTTCTACCATCTACTGTGCCATCTGAAGAATTTAGCATGCTGACAAAATCGCTATTACGATTACCGTTTTGAGTAAGTAAGGAATCGACTCTTGTGTTGCCTCTTAAATTGGTCAAACTACTATTCGAATTTCCTATTTGTTCAATATTGTGGTTTAAGTGGCTATTGTTGCTAGCGTTGATATTTGACTGGTTGTTATTCCCATTTTGAAAAACGAAACTTTGGCTAAAACTGCTAGCTGTTGAGTTGTATCCTGATTCGTTTAGCCTGCCGCGTTGGGTAAGGTCTAGGCTGACTTCCCTGCCATCGACGATTGCTGCGGTATGGCTCTGAGAAACTCCTCTTTGTGTTACGTCGATTGACGCCTGTAAGCTATCTGTTTGCCTGCTTTCAGAGTTGTGTGTGCGCCCGCTCTGGAAAATACTGACTTCACCGTCCTGGCTGCTACCTTGGTGTACATTCGCGATATGACCTTGGCCAGTTTGAAAGCCGTCTACCAAAGCGTTGTCAGATTTAACTTGAGTGACTGAAAAGAAACCATTTTCTAAATTATTGGAGTTTAATAATATTTCACTTTCGGAATTGAAAGTCTGCTCAATTCTCATGCTGCTATTACTACTGTTGTTTTGGTTAATGGTCGCCCCGCCACCAGTATTATCGTTCTGTACAATGCTGGCGCTAGTCAAGTGGGAGCTACTTTGTCTGATAATGCTAAATTGATCATCGACATTGGATTGTCGGGCTGTAGCGTTTGAACGACTAGAGCGATCTTGCAAAATGCGGCTGCTGGCTCGAATTGAATCCAGTAGTTGTTGGCTGTCGGCACTTGAACTTTGGCTATTGGATTGGGTTACCCCGGAGCTGCTATCGCTAGCGTCGTTTTGTTTGACTAATGCAGAGTTTGATTGTGTGGCATTACCCTTTTGAATAATATTTGCGCGATTGAGTCTTGAGTTGAGTATTTGATCAACCGTCGCCGTATTGTTATTGCCTTCTTGAGTTACTAGGGTGTTATTTTGCTGGGCATTAGAAGTACTGCTTAGTCCTAAGGCAATGCTAATCGCAAGTGCTAAACTTTGTCTTTTCATTTGAGTTACCCTGTTTCTAAATACCAATGTTTATCGCTGTGTAACAGTGACTGACATGTAATGACCAATTTGATTGATCTTTAGGTTTTTGTAGGATCCATACTGTTTTAGCTCCGCCTTGTTTGAGCTTCCATTCTGGAGCATGTTTAGTTCATTTCGAGCGCCACGTTGCAGTAGGTTGATCGAGTTGTTGTCGCCATTTTGGGTAACAGTTGCTGCGTTGCTGAAGCCAATCTGTACGAGTAAAATCTCGTTTTCTAGGCCATCTTGGCTAATGTCACTTTGATTAGAATCGCCTCGCTGGCTCAAATTGATATTGCCTTGCGATCCCTTTTGTATGATGTTGGCCTTTAGATTTTGACCAAGCTGACTACCTATAACCTGAGAGAACTCTGACTCTTGGTCTAGATCGAAACTATTTTCGGCCAATGCGCTTATTGAAAAAAAGCCGGTTAATAATATTAAGGTTTTGCACATCAATCTGAGCGTTTTCATGGCTAGTTCACTCCTGGCTGGCAATCACAAATGGGCTTAAGTTTTCCTCTGGGGTTTCCTGTAGGTAGCGACTTAGTACTGGGTGGTCACGCCCTTCATGGGTGGCAAGTTGCCAGTGGTTATCCTCAATGCCCTGGGTGATAAGGTGGATAACCGCCGATTCCATTGCAGACATAAGACATAATTGCGCTGGCTCATTACGGCTATAGCCCGCTTCCATTTCGAGTAGTCGTTTGAACTCTACAAAGCGAAATACATCTGCTGAAATTTGCTTGGAAAAGATAGTCTTGCTTGTGGAGACCGTATTTAGAATTTGGCCAGTTCTAATGTCTACAGCTCTTAGGTGAACAGTTACTTGGTCGCTTCGGTATAGCTCTGAAGCACCGATGCCAAAATATCTCGCTCCTGAGCCGCCAGTTTTTAGGTTGGTTTCATAGGCTGTAATGGCACCTTCGATTAGAATATTTGCCGACAAAAGAGATGGCAGATCCTGATCATTATTGCTGTGAGCTTGGTTTTTTTTCAGTGCAGCTCGAATGATTTTTCGTTCTGTTAAAAGGTTTTGTAATCCCTCTCTCTCTAAGGTTAGGAACCAGCCGCTCTCATTGAGAATTTGTGTGAGCATGGAGGTGGCGCCTTGGCTGACGGCGGTTGAAAAGGTGCTCGCTGGGGCGGCACGGTACTGGCCGGTCTGATCCTTCACGTTGTACACCGCTGCGACAATCTTACCTTTAGGTTGTGGAAGATTTGTTAGATCGTCATAGCTCGCAGAACGGGGAGTAAGTCTAGGTGGAGTGATACCTTCGCCGTGCAGCCTTTCGATGGTTGAACTTGGTGAGCAGGCGGCTAGCAAGCCGCTTGCTAGCAATACTGCCGAATAGCTTATAATTTTTTTTGAAGTGATCACGAGTCAATCTCCAGTCCGTCCACAACAATTTCCGTTGTTTGATTGGTATTCTTATCCGTTATTTTTACGCTGATTTCGCCTTCTCCGTTATCCACAATTAAGATCGAGAAATCATCGGTATCAAGGGTTCCGGTTTTTCCCGCCCCTATGTCTGATAGCAACTGGCTTAGCAGCCGCGAACGCAAGGAATCTGTAAAGCGATCTAGCTCACTGCGAGTTTCGATTTCAATCTCTGGATCTGTTTTCTTATTCTGTGCTTGGGCATTATTCAATAAGATACTGCCATTTAACGGGTTTCCACCGAAGGAGGGATTTTTAGGAACGTAAATTAGCTCTGTAGCCAGGCCGAAATTGCTAATAGATATCGCGGTGGCAAACAGGACGGTTTTGAAGGCGTACTTGTTCATAGTTATATTTCATCCTTGTCAATATCAAAGTGGTCGCCTAACAGCTGTTGGAGCTCGAACTGTTCGGTATATTGCCCCATTGTTAAATAGGCATATTCCGCGACGGCTTTGAAGTCACGTTGTGCTGGTGATAAAAATTGGCGGTAGACTTCTTTTTGTCCGTTGTTAATCCAAATTAGGCTGCCCCAGCGAGCAGAGCTTCTTTCGTGTACCACAAAGTTTAAATGTTTGATTTTGGGGTTTGACAAATGCGCTTCGCTCAACGCCCTGAAAAACTTTTGACCAATATTCGTTTTTGTTTGGTTTATTAGTGTCCCGCCGATTTCCTCCTCGATTAGGAAGGTATCGCTTTTGTTGGCTTTTTCTGCACTAACGAAGTCGCCTGCAAAGCACAAAAAGCTTGCGGCAAACAGTGCAGTTAAAAATCGAAAAATCTTCATCGGCTTTCCTGCGCTCGATACTTGGATTTTGACGACGCCATATATCCCGGAGGGAGGCCTGTTCCGAAAATACGGATTTGGCTATTGCTGAGGTGATATTGGCATTGTCCTTTGCTCTAGCTACCTACGGTTTTGTTCTCGTAGTTGAAGTGTTCCCTTAGCCAAAAAGGTAATCGATATTGACGTGCCGTACACCATGAAAATGTTTAAATTATTTTTTAAATACTGAGATTTTAGAACTACTTTTTCAAAGCATTGATGACGCAGCATCGCCTGTTATCAAATGTTCTTGACAGCTGCTTTTACAGTGAGCCGTCACTAAAACTAGTAGCAAGACTATGGCCTCTACTATTTAGTAGTGCTTTTGCGGCTATGATTTTCATAGTTGGGTTTATATTTTTTTCATTTAAGTAAACTTAAGCAACTTTAGTCGAGTGGTAAGTAAGGCTTAATTTTTATCGCTAAAGGCACCGTTATCTATTTTTGAGTTTACGAAGTTTTTTGAACTGCCTCACAAATTTTGGCGTCATAATCTTCTTTTGCTTTCTGCTCAATCGTGGCTGTCAATTTAGGTTTTAGGGGCTTGAGCAAAAACGTTTTAGATGAGTAATTAAAGTCAATCGATAAATCCGCCTCTCAAATCCGACTCTCATAGTCCCTTCAGTTAGCCATGGCTCCTGCCTATAGCACTATGCTAGCCCTTGAGCGACCAAAAATAATTCTTGCCTAATGGCCTTTACCTACCCCCCAAGAAAAGGGAAAATAGCGCCCATTTTCCAGCCTATGGCTGATTACTTTTTGATCTATTAGCCCCCTCAGGAGCTCTTTATGCCTTCCCGCAACCAGCTAGCCAATGCGATTCGTGCTTTGAGTATGGATGCCGTTCAACAAGCCAATTCCGGCCACCCAGGTGCCCCAATGGGCATGGCGGATATCGCCGAAGTTCTGTGGAACGATTATTTAGTGCATAACCCGGCCGATCCTGAGTGGGCAAACCGTGACCGTTTCGTGCTGTCTAACGGTCATGGCTCCATGCTGATTTACTCTTTATTGCACCTTTCAGGTTATGAACTGCCAATCGAGGAAATAAAGAACTTCCGTCAGTTGCACTCTAAAACTCCAGGTCACCCGGAGTATGGCTATGCTCCAGGTATTGAAACGACCACGGGCCCACTGGGGCAGGGCATTACCAATGCCGTAGGTATGGCGGTCGCTGAGAAGATCTTGGCGGCTCAATTCAATCGTGACAGCCGTAATATTGTTGATCACTACACCTACTGTTTCTTGGGTGATGGCTGTTTGATGGAAGGTATCTCCCATGAAGCTTGTTCTTTAGCGGGTACCCTAGGCTTAGGCAAGCTGATTGCCTTCTATGATGACAATGGCATCTCGATTGATGGTGAGGTTGAAGGTTGGTTTACCGACGATACCCCACAGCGCTTTGAATCATACGGCTGGCAGGTTATTCCTGCGGTAGATGGCCACGATAGCGCGGCTATAAAAGAAGCGATCGAGCAAGCACGTGCTGAAGACGGCAAGCCCACCTTGATCTGCTGTAAAACTGTAATTGGTTTTGGCTCTCCTAATAAGCAGGGTAAAGAGGATTGTCATGGTGCGCCACTGGGTGCAGAAGAGATTGCCTTGGTTCGTGAAACCCTAGGCTGGGAGCACGAAGCCTTTGAAATTCCAGCGGATATCTATGCCCAGTGGGATGCGAAGAAAGCTGGCGCTGAAGCACAAGGTGCTTGGGAAGCCCAAATGGCGGCTTATAAAGATGAGCACCCTGAGCTGGCTGCTGAGTTTGAGCGTCGCGTAATCCGTGGTGATTTGCCAGAAGACTTCAGCGAAAAAGCTGATGCTTATATTAAAGAGTGCCAAGACGCCGGTGAAAAAATCGCTTCACGTAAGGCTTCACAAAATAGCTTGAACGCCTTTGGCCCATTGTTGCCAGAATTGCTAGGCGGCTCTGCCGATTTGGCTGGCTCTAACTTGACCCTATGGGGCGGCTCTAAAGGCATTAGCGCTGATGATGCCAGCGGCAACTACTTGTTTTACGGTGTGCGCGAGTTCGGTATGAGCGCCATTATGAACGGTATTGCCTTGCACGGTGGCTTTGTAAACTACGGTGCTACCTTCTTAATGTTTATGGAATATGCCCGTAATGCTGTGCGCATGTCGGCTTTGATGGGCCAGCAAAGCATCTTTGTTTATACCCACGACTCAATTGGTTTGGGTGAAGATGGTCCAACTCACCAGCCGGTTGAGCAGATTGCCAGCTTGCGTTTAACACCAAATCTACACACTTGGCGTCCAGCCGATGCGGTTGAATCTGCCGTATCTTGGAAGAGTGCCATCGAGCGTCGTGACGGCCCAAGTGCATTGATCTTCTCTCGCCAGGGCTTGGCACCTCAGCCGCGCACTGAGCAACAGTTGGCTGACGTTAGCCGCGGTGCTTATGTCTTAAAAGACAGCGATGGTGAGCCAGAAGCGATTTTGATTGCTACCGGCTCTGAAGTTGAGTTGGCCGTTCAGGCGGCGGATAAGTTAACAGCTGCTGGCCGTAAGGTACGCGTGGTTTCCATGCCTTGTGCGGAAATCTTCAGCAAGCAAGATGCTGCCTACAAGCAATCAGTTTTGCCAATCGAAGTGGCGGCGCGCGTGGCGGTAGAAGCCGCTCACGAAGATTATTGGTATAAGTTCGTAGGCCTAGAAGGCCGCGTGATTGGTATGAGCACCTTTGGTGAGTCTGCCCCGGGTAATGTCTTGCTAGAGCACTTTGGTTTCACTGTTGATAATGTGGTGGCCAATGTTGAAGAGTTGCTAGAAGACTAAACCTTGCAAACTGGGCCTTAAAAACTAGGCCTAATAAACTAAGCCTTATAAACCGAGCTTGGACGAAGAGTGTGAGCGTGACCAATATTGCTATTAATGGCTACGGCCGAATCGGTCGCTGCGTGCTGCGGGCTTTGCATGAAGCTCAGCAGCAGGGTCGATTTAGTAATTTGCGTGTGTTGGCAATCAATGAGTTAGCTGATTGCAACACTATCGCGCATCTCACTCAGTATGACTCGACTCACGGCCGCTTCCCAGCGGCTGTGTCCGTTAGTGAAGACCTGCTGCACATTAATAAGCAGAGCATTCGCGTTTTACATCAGCCTGATATTCGCCAATTGCCATGGCGTGATCTAGGTATTGATCTAGTTTTAGAGTGCACCGGTGCTTTTAATGATCGTGCTACCGCCGAGCAACATATTACGGCTGGCGCCGGCCATGTGTTGTTTTCTCAGCCGGCAACCGCTGAAGTTGACGCCACCATTGTTTATGGGGTGAATCATCAGCAGCTAACGGGTCGGGAAACCATTGTTTCTAATGCATCCTGTACCACCAATTGTATTGTGCCGGTGATCCATACCTTGGATAAGGCCTTTGGTATCGATAGCGGTGTGATTACCACTATTCACTCAGCGATGAACGATCAGCCAGTAATTGATGCCTATCACCATACTGATCTTCGAAAGACTCGCAGTGCCATTCAATCTATGATTCCTGTAGATACAGGCTTAGCTAAAGGTATCGATCGCCTTTTGCCTGAGCTGGCCGGGCGCTTTGAAGCCCAGGCTATGCGTGTTCCTACGGTCAATGTCTCGGCGATGGACTTGTCAGTGGTGATGAAAAGCGATGTCAGTACCGAGCGGGTAAACCAAGCATTAGCGGCTGCCGCACAAAGTGATTATCTCGGTGTGTTGGGTTACACCGAAGAGTTGCTGGCCTCCTGCGATTTTAATCATGATCCACGCTCCAGTATCGTCGATGCGACCCAAACACGAGTGGCCGGTGAGCGTATGGTAAAGGTGTTAACCTGGTTTGATAATGAGTGGGGCTACGCTAACCGCATGATTGATACTGCGGATTTTTGGGCTAAAAAGTTTTAGATGAATTACGGGGCACTCTAAGTTATTGGCCCCACAGCAGAATTTCAAAATCTACAATGAGGACAACACACCATGGCCGTTAAACTGATGACCGAGATGGATCTCGCCGGTAAGCGCGTACTTATTCGTGAAGACCTAAATGTGCCGGTAAAAGGCGGCAAGGTAACTTCCGATGCGCGTATTCGTGCTGCATTGCCGACAATTGAGCGGGCGCTTAATGCAGGCGCTAAAGTCATTGTCATGAGCCATTTGGGCCGCCCAACTGAGGGTGAATTTGCCGAAGAATTTTCTATGGCTCCGGTTGCTGATCATTTAGGTGGTTTGCTGGGCCGCCAAGTTAATGTTGTTAAGGATTGGCAGCAAGGCGTTGAAGTGGCCGAGGGCGAGTTGGTTCTTTTGGAAAATGTACGCTTTAACAAAGGCGAGAAAAAAGACGAAGATGAGTTGGCTAAAGCCTACGCCTCTTTATGCGATGTGTTTGTCATGGATGCTTTCGGCACCGCGCACCGCGCCCAAGCTTCTACTCATGGTGTGGCTAAGTTTGCTCCTGAGGCCTGTGCTGGCCCATTATTAGCCGGTGAGTTAGATGCTCTAGGCAAAGCTTTAGATAAGCCAGCGCGCCCTATGGTGGCGATTGTGGGTGGTTCCAAAGTGAGCACCAAGCTTACGGTTTTAGAATCACTATCTGACAAAGTGGATCAGTTGATTGTGGGCGGCGGTATCGCCAATACCTTCTTGGCCGCAAGCGGCAGCAATGTGGGTAAGTCTTTGTGTGAAGACGATTTAATTCCTAATGCTAAGGCCTTGATGGAAAAATGCGATATTCCAGTGCCAACAGATGTTGTGGTAGGGCAGGAGTTTTCTGAAACGGCCGCGGCAGAGCTAAAAGCCTCCGGTGATGTGAGTGATAGTGATATGATTTTCGATATTGGTCCAGACTCTTCTGCCCAATTAGCGAAGATCCTGGCTGACGCCAAAACCATCATTTGGAATGGCCCAGTTGGTGTGTTTGAATTTGATCAGTTTGGTGAAGGCACTAAAGCGCTGTCAAAAGCGATTGCCGAAAGTGATGCCTTTTCGATTGCCGGTGGCGGCGATACTTTAGCGGCGGTTGATAAGTATGAAATTGCCGAGCAGGTATCTTACATTTCCACAGGCGGTGGCGCTTTCTTGGAGTATGTAGAAGGCAAAACCTTACCAGCCGTTGCTATTTTAGAGCAGCGTGCTGCGCAGTAAGTTATAAGTTTTTGAGTTTAAAGGTTTTAACATTACAAGGCCCCTAGGGATAGCGTGGGCACAAATATTATAGGAAGAAGATTATGGCTTTAATAAGCATGCGCCAAATGTTGGATCACGCCGCCGAGTATGGTTATGGCGTTCCCGCTTTTAACGTGAACAACCTGGAACAAATGCGCGCCATCATGGAAGCGGCTGATCAAACGGATTCGCCGGTGATTGTGCAGGCTTCAGCCGGTGCACGTAAATACGCTGGTGCGCCTTTCCTGCGCCACTTAATTTTGGCCGCTATCGAAGAGTTCCCGCATATTCCTGTATGTATGCATCAGGATCACGGTACCTCTCCTGCGGTATGTCAGCGTTCTATCCAATTGGGCTTTAGCTCGGTAATGATGGATGGCTCTTTGGGCGAAGACGGCAAAACCCCGACCGACTACGAGTACAATGTTGACGTAACCCGTCGCACTGTTGATATGGCCCACGCTTGTGGTGTTTCTGTAGAAGGCGAACTGGGCTGCTTAGGTTCTTTAGAAACCGGCGAGGCGGGTGAAGAGGATGGCATTGGTGCGGTAGGTAAATTAAGCCACGATCAAATGCTAACCGACCCAGAAGAAGCCGCTGACTTTGTAGCGAAAACAAAAGTTGATGCTTTGGCGATTGCTTGCGGTACGTCTCACGGTGCTTACAAATTCACTCGTCCACCGACGGGTGATATTTTGGCGATCGATCGCATTAAAGCGATTCACCAGAGCATACCCAATACTCACTTAGTTATGCACGGCTCTTCTTCTGTTCCTCAGGAGTGGTTGAAGGTAATCAATGAGTTTGGTGGTGAGATTCCAGAAACTTATGGTGTGCCTGTTGAGCAAATCTGCGAAGGTATTAAGCACGGTGTTCGCAAAGTAAATATCGACACTGATTTACGCTTGGCATCAACTGGTGCGGTACGTCGCTTCTTAGCGCAAAACACTACTGAGTTTGATCCGCGTAAATTCTTGGCAAAAACTGTAGATGCAATGAAAGACATTTGTATCGCACGTTACGAAGCTTTTGAAACGGCAGGTAATGCTAGCAAGATCAAGCCAATCAGCTTGGACGATATGTTCTTGCGCTATGAAAGCGGTGAGATCTAATTGCGTTAGCTTTTGCAAAGCAAAGCGTGATTTGTGAAAAGCCGGGGCCAAAAGCTCCGGCTTTTTTATACCTGCGGTGATTGGGTTTGTCCGAGTTTAGATCTTTTATCTAGCTGTAGGGTGGATAACTTTTCCATTTGTTTAGGCTTTTTGTCAGTAAAAGCCCAGTTGCCATGCTTATCTTTATGTTTATAAACCTCTTGAGCTGAGGCTAGAGTGCTCAGTATTAATCTGAAGCCGAATAAAGTAATCGTGCAAAAAACCATAGAGTGCAAAACTCTGATTAGTTGGAAGGTTCAGCTTGGCATAGATTTAGCCAGTGTTCCAGTGAGTGGCTAATGGCTTTATCGCGATGAAATACAAAATAAAATCGGCGGCGCCAATCACGGTGGGGAGCGTGCAGTTGTATAAGGCTGCCGCGATTTAGTGCTTCATGCACGGCTAAGCGGGAGAGACAGGCGACACCCAGATTAGCTTCAATTGCGCACTTAATGGCTTCGGTATGCTCAAGTTCCATGGTGATATCAAGCTGCGGAAGCAGACCGTGGAGCGCATGTTCAAAAGCTTGGCGAGTGCCCGAGCCATGTTCTCGACTTATCCAGCGAAGTGATAAAAGCTGCTCATCATTTAAGGCCTGCTCCTTAGCGAAGGGGTGTTCCGGGTTGGCTACAATGAGTAATTCATCTTCGCGCCAAAATTGGCTGCGCAGTAATGGATGATTAAATTCACCTTCGATCAGACCAATATCCATTTCATAGTTAAGCACCTGTTTGGCGATACTGTCGGTGTTGGCGACATGCAGATCTATCTTCGCCTCCTGGCCTCGCAGCTTGGCATCGCTCATATACTGAGCCACAAGAGGTACGGCTAAGTAATTACCAATAGTTAAGGTTGCCCCAATGCGCAGGTCTCCGAGGCCAGCTTGACCTTTAAAGCTATTTTCCAGCCGCTCGGCACTGCTGATCAGTTCTTGAGCCTGTGGTCGCAAGGCTATGCCGTTTTCATTAAGCCGCAATCTCTTGCCGACACGATCAAATAGCTGAAGGCCAAATTGTTGCTCTAATTCGCGCAGAGCGGAGCTGGCCGCAGACTGTGAAAGGTTGAGCTGTTTTGCTGCCAAGCTGATGTTTTGTAGCTGGGCAGTGCACAAGAAGACCTCTATCTGTCGCAAGCTGAAGCGCATATTGTGTACCTCTAGGTGTATCTGTGTTGTGGGCTAGATGTGGCCAGTTTGCTGTATATTCATAAAATCGATAAGCAATAGAAAAATAACCCATTTTACGGTTAATGGGTAGAGCTCTAGACTGTAGTCCATGAAATTAATGTCTTGGAGAACCTAATATGGCCAGTTTGATTCGTGAACGAGTCACCCGAGTGCACCACTGGAATGATAGCCTGTTTAGCTTCAATACCAGCCGCAGCCAAAGCTTGCGCTTCGAGAATGGCCATTTTGTGATGATGGGCATGGAGGTTGAGGGAAAGCCGCTGATGCGTGCCTATAGTATCGCCAGCGCAAACTATGATGAAGAATTGGAGTTTTTCAGCATTAAGGTGCCAGATGGCCCGCTGACTTCTCGTTTGCAGAATATCGAGGTGGGTGATGAGATCCTGCTTTCTACTAAGCCAACAGGTACCTTAGTTGCTGACCATTTGTTAGAAGGCAAGCATTTGTACTTAATCAGTACTGGTACGGGCTTAGCGCCATTTATGAGCATTATTAAAGATCCGGAAGTTTATCAGCGTTTCGATAAGATTATTTTGACTCACGGTGTGCGTCATGTGTCTGAGCTGGCGTATCAAGATGTGATAGAAAATGAGTTGCCTAACAATGAGTTTTTCGGTGAGGAAGTGCGCGAAAAGCTACTTTATTACCCAACCGTAACGCGTGAGCCTTATCGCAATAACGGTCGCCTTACCGATCTAATGCGCATGGGTAAATTGTTTCAAGATTTAGCTTTGCCGAAGCCCAATTTGGAAGATGATCGTTTTATGATTTGTGGCAGTCCAAGTATGCTAAAGGAAACCTGCGAAATTTTAGATGGCCATGGTTTTAAGGAGTCTCGTCATGGTCAGAAGGCGCATTATGTTATTGAGCGAGCATTTGTGGAGCAATAAGCTCTCAGCAAGGCCTTTATAAATACAACTGCAAATTTTTCGAAAACAATTTCACGCTAAAGCCCTGCAGGTTTCGATCTGTGGGGCTTTTTTTGTGCTTCCTTTTACCTACCGTTACTAACAAAATTCCTATTTTGTTAGTAACGTCGCCCGCTCTAGGCTGGCGTAGTTGTGTAAAACTGCTTGCCTAAAGCGGGCTCGCACAAGTGTTGACGCTTAGGCGCCATCGCTTGTGGCGCACTCC
>NZ_CANMYE010000007.1 GCF_947502065.1 uncultured Pseudoteredinibacter sp. | reverse complement strand
AGAGCAAGCCGTTTCGCAAACGGCGCCAGCCCGAACGGGCGACGTCATACTCAAAACAGGAGTTTTGAGTATGACAGCAGGTAAAGAGTGCAGGAGCACGGCACAACTGAGAATGCCTAAGCGTTCGCTGTTGTGCGAGCCCGCGAGGGCAAGCCGTTTCGCAAACGGCGCCAGCCCGAACGGGCGACGCCATACTCAAAACAGGAGTTTTGAGTATGGCAGTAGGTAAAAAGCAAAAACCCGGCCTAAGCCGGGTTTTTAGAAATCAAAGAGACAATCAAGAATTACTTGATTTTGCCTTCTTTGTACATCACGTGCTTACGAACAACGGGATCGTACTTTTTGATTTCCATTTTTTCAGGCATGGTACGCTTGTTCTTGTCAGTCGTGTAGAAATGACCAGTACCAGCACTTGAATTCAAACGAATCTTATCGCGCATGAGATTTCTCCTGTTCTTTGCTTAAGCGATTAAACTTTAACGCCATTGGCACGAACTTCGGCTAAAACCGTCTCGATGCCTTTCTTATCAATGATACGCATACCCTTAGCAGAAACGCGTAGCTTTACGAAACGCTTTTCAGACTCAACCCAGAAACGGTGGGTGTGCAAGTTAGGCAAAAAACGACGCTTAGTGTGGTTTTTTGCGTGAGAAACATTATTACCAGTTACTGGGCGCTTACCGGTAACCTGACATACCTTAGACATCTTGTGGCCTCTACCTTGTATCATCACTGCCATAACCGCTTATGCCTAACTGGCAGATAGCTGGAAATACAGCGAATCGCTACTTAAAAAATTCGACTCATTTTGGGCCTGCGGGAGCCCGACATCGGTCTATTTGACCTTAATTTACATCAGGCGGGGCAGACCCCGGCCGCAGAGAGCGGCGTTTTATACCAGAACAGCCTCCCACATTCAACTTTTGCGGCCATTTTTTATTCAAAAAGGTGTATCTCATGGACATTTAGTGCCAGAGGGTAGCAATAAGCACTAGAGCCAGAAATTGTGTAGCCTCATACGTGCAGACACACACCCAAGCTATGCGCCCTTCAGCAAACCTCGTTCTGCTAGGGAAACCTCTTCACCACTTCCCACAATCAAGTGGTCGAGCAGGCGCACACCAATCAAGGCCAAAGCTTGCTGTATACGCTCGGTGATAAGGCAATCTGCCTGGCTTGGCTCGTTGATACCAGAGGGGTGATTATGAGCAACAATGATAGCTGCTGCATTATGCTGTAATACGATTTTCACAAGCTCTCTAGGGAAAACACTGGCGCTATCTACCGTGCCCAAGAATAGCTCGTCATAGTGAATCAAGCGATGCTGACTATCCATTAGCAAGGCCACAAAGACCTCCCTATCGCGATGCCTTAGATTGGCCCGCAAAAAAGATCGTACGGCTTCAGGGTTTGAGAATACCTGCTCACGTTCTAGGGTTTCGCGCAGGTGACGACGATTGATCTCTTGGCCAGCTTGCAGCAAGCTAAACGAAGCTAGCCCCAAACCCGGCAAGGCGCAGAAATCTTCCTCCCGGCTTTCCAATACTGCACGCCACCCGCCAAAATGCTGCAGCACCCCTCGAGCAAGATCAACCGCAGTGGCTCCAGCCGTACCCGTCCGTAAGAACAAGGCTAATAGCTCGGCATCCGAAAGCGCTCCCGGGCCTCGCAACCTCATTTTTTCTCTAGGTCGTTCCGATTCTGGCCAATCTCTAATACTCATCTTATTGCACAACCTTCATAACACATGCAAAAAATACGGCAGTCATTGCCGCCGGCTCACAAGAAAGGTTATCTTAGCGCTTTTGTTTATGGCCCTAAGTCGGCCAAAGATCCCAAATTTGCCGTGCGGGCATAAGGCTGTATGAATGAGCTCCTTACAAAACAAACAGATTCTATTGGGTATTACTGGCGGAATTGCTGCCTACAAGAGCGCAGAGTTAGTGCGCCGCCTGCAAGATCAGGGAGCCACAGTTCGTGTAGTAATGACCAAAGCCGCAATGGAGTTCATTACTCCACTGACATTGCAGGCGCTATCGGGCAACCCAGTCCACACTGAGCTTTTAGACCCTGAAGCCGAGGCCGGCATGGGGCATATTGAGTTAGCACGCTGGGGGGATTTACTTATTGTCGCCCCAGCAAGTGCCGACTTTATCGCACGCTTAGCACAAGGACAGGGAAACGATCTCTTAAGCACACTGTGCCTTGCCCGCCGCAGCAAACTGGCCGTTGCGCCAGCTATGAATCAAGCCATGTATGCCAATAGCAGCACGCAAGACAATCTTAGCCTGCTAGCGCAACGCGACATTGCCATATGGGGCCCCGCTACCGGCTCACAGGCCTGTGGTGATGTGGGGCCAGGACGCATGCTAGAAGTCGATGAGCTGGTCGATAAGGCAGCAGCGCAATTTCAGTCTGGCCTATTGGCCGGTAAACGAGTTGTTATTACGGCCGGCCCCACCAGAGAGGCCATTGACCCAGTACGCTATATCAGCAACCACTCCTCTGGGAAAATGGGCTATGCCTTGGCGCAAGCTTGTATCGAAGCGGGTGCAGTTTGCGAGCTGATTAGCGGACCGACACAGCTCGAAGCGCCGCCTCACTGTCAGCGACATGATGTTGAAAGTGCACTCCAGATGCATACGGCCGCGCTGAGTTGCGCGAGCAATTGCGATATCTTCATCGCTACCGCCGCAGTGGCTGATTTTCGCCCCGCACACTCAGCGGATCAAAAAATTAAAAAACAGGCCGATAGCGATACTATGATTATAGAGATGGTGAAGAATCCCGATATTCTTGCCGACGTCGCAAATTCAGACAACGCACCGTTTTGCGTCGGCTTCGCCGCCGAAACTCAGGACGTAGAACACTATGCTCGTAGCAAACTGAAAAAGAAGAATCTGGCCATGGTTATTGCCAATGACGTCTCGCAACAAGGGATTGGCTTTAATAGCGATGACAACCAGGTACTTGTTGTCGACCATGAGGGTAGCAAGGCCATCGAAAAGCTTAGCAAAACAGCCCTCGCTCGCCGCCTGGTGGAAGAAATCAGTAAGCGCTATAACAAGCTAGCATCTTAGCGACACAACGCCCTGAAAAAGGGTTTCATTGAATAAGGAATTTACGCTTGGGCTCTCCCTAAGCTATTGTTAAGATTGGAAAACTCAATATTAAGTCCGACTTTATATGCGAATAGCCAATATTAAGAACTGGGGTAAAGCAGAAAAGCAAACCGCGGGAATCCTCTGCGGGTTGTTAATCCTCTGCTTAGGGGCGGGAGCTTGGTACTACCAACGCTACGTAGTAAGCCAATCCGAGCTAGCATTAAGCCAGGCCATTGATAGCATGGCCAGTACCCAAGTTGATGCAATCGGACACTATATTGGCTCGCTCAACCAAGATTTACAGCGCTTCACCAGCAGGGACGCCTTAAGCAAAGCTATTAAACAGCAAGAGCCCGTGACCATTCGCAGCTTTATGTCTAGCTTGGAAAAGGCTTTTCCCAAGGCTATCGCGATACGCATTATTCCTCGAGGAACCGCAGAGATCGACCGCGAGCATGACGCACCTATCCGTTTTGCCGAACTCGACATGATCACGCGTGCAGAAAACCATCAGCCAATTACCGTAGAAGCCGCAAAAATAAAAACCCGCTGGCAATTTAATTTGCTCTCACCAATACCTCAGGATACCAATCAAACTCCAGTAGCAACATTGATGGTCACCCTCAATCAAAATGCGATTGCAGAGCTGTTACGAGATGCCAGCCCGGACAGCGGTAAGTTTGAACTCTTACAACAATTTGGCCGCCATCCAGCACAACTTATCTTATCTAAAGGTGAGGCCAGCAGCCAAGAAAGCTTGACCAAGGAAATTCCTAACACTTTATGGAAGCTTCGCTTCTCGCCCTCACAGAGCACTGTAGATGCAGCGAACACTAGCCTACTGCCATTTTTGAGTATTTGGCTATTAGCGACGGCTCTTGTTTTAAGCGGTGCTTTTCAACTATGTCGTCGCCAACTCTCTGTTAGCACCGGTGGCACCAGGACGGTACGAGAATTTGATCAGAAGGTGCGAGAGCATCAACTCAGCAATGGCCGGCATATGGAGGATATTCTCGACATCGAAGTGAATGAAGATGACGAAGATTTGCTCGGTGGCGGTTTCCAACAAGCTGCAGGTGCAGCGCCAGAGCTTGATCAACTTGAAGGGGATGATGAAGAGCCCGCAGTGGCGCTAAGCGATGAGCTTATTCCCGCCGAAGTGTTTCGCGCCTATGACATCAGAGGCTTAGCCGATCCGTATTTACGCCCAGAATTTGTTGACCGGCTTGGAAAAGCACTTGGCAGCGAAGCCATTGATCAAGGGGAAGATACATTAATCGTCGCTCGCGACTGTCGCACTCACAGTCCAGAGATTTGCGAGCAATTGATTGCTGGCATTACCAGTACTGGCTGCCATGTTTTGGATCTCGGCATAGTGCCAACCCCAATGCTGTACTTTGCCTGCCATATGATTTCAAACAGCAACAGCGGTGTTGTGGTTACGGCTAGCCACAACGGGCCAAAATACAACGGTTTCAAAATGGTGTTCAATCGCAACACCATTAGTGATCAAGGCATTCAGTACATTAAGCAAAGAATGCAACAAGAGGCCTTTGCCAGCTCAGATAAACCAGGCTCAGTTAGCCAGCAAGATATCAGCGCAGAGTACATCGAGCAGATTTTCTCGGATATTGCATTGGCTGGCGATATTACTGTGGTTATCGATGCGGGCAATGGCGCAACCGCTGAGGTTGCGCCAAGGCTATTTGAAGAGCTGGGCTGCAAAGTTATCCCGCTACACTGCGAATTTGATGGCCGCTTCCCCAACCATGCCGCCGACCCTAGCCGCGAGCGCAATATGCGAGATCTAATTAAGGCCGTGAAAAAACACCGCGCCGACTTAGGCATCGCATTTGATGGTGACGGTGATCGTTTAGGGGTCGTTACACCACAAGGAAAAATTATCTGGCCAGATCGCCAATTAATGTTGTTCGCGAAGGATATTGTTTCACGCAACCCAGGTACCGACGTATTGTTCGATGTGAAATGTACCCGCCAATTAAACAGCTTAGTAAGCAGTTACGGCGGCCGCCCAATCATGTGGAAAACAGGGCACTCACTGATGAAAGCTAAAATGGCCGAAACGGGTGCGTTATTGGGCGGCGAGTTATCTGGTCATATCTTCTTTAAAGAACGTTGGTTTGGCTTTGATGACGGCATGTATTCCGCAGCTCGTCTGATGGAGATTATGAGCTTACGAGATCAAGACTTAGACACCATCTTCTCTAGTTTCCCAGAATTGCCTGCCACGCCAGAAATCAAAATAGCGGTAGATGAAAGTGAGAAGTTCCAAATCATCGAAGACTTGATTTCTCACGGGCACTTTGAAGATGGCCGCCTGACAACTATCGATGGTTTAAGGGTAGATTTCGCACACGGCTGGGGCCTAGTGCGCGCCTCTAACACCTCACCTGCATTAACTTTGCGCTTTGAAGCCAATAGCGAAGAGCAATTAGAAGAGATTCAGGAGCATTTTAGGGCGGAAATCGCTAAAATAGCACCTTCCATAAGCTTTTAAACAGCATCGTAGGCGTATCTCACCATAGCATTGAGGCCTACGTGCACAGGTGTTCCTATGTCATTATCACAAAAGAAGGCGATGAAAATCGCTCAAGTGCTTACCGAAGCACTCCCTTATATCCAACGCTTTACCAGTAGAACCGTGGTCGTAAAATTTGGCGGCAACGCCATGGTAGACGAAGAATTACAAAATAGTTTCGCCCGCGATATCGTGCTAATGAAGTTAGTTGGCATGAACCCTATTGTGGTCCATGGCGGCGGCCCACAAATTGGTAAACTACTCGAAAAGCTCAGTATTCACAGCGAATTTATTGATGGCATGCGAGTCACCGACAGCGCCACCATGGATGTTGTCGAAATGGTTTTAGGGGGCACAGTAAACAAACAAATCGTCAGCCTAATCAATCGCAATGGTGGCCAGGCAATTGGCATCACCGGTAAAGATGGCCATTTAATAAACTCTAAAAAGCTTTCTGTCAGCCGCTATAACCCAGCGATGAAAGCTTCTGAAATTATTGACATCGGCCATGTCGGTGAAGTGAAAAGCATCAATACAGACGTTATTGATATGCTGATCGACAGTAACTTTATTCCAGTTATCGCACCAATAGGCGTGGGCGAAGATGGCCAGAGTCACAATATCAATGCTGACTTAGTCGCAGGGAAACTTGCCGAAGTAATGCGAGCTGAAAAACTTATGTTGCTGACCAATGTATCCGGCTTACAGGACAAAGAAGGGGAAGTATTGACCGGCCTTAGCACCGAACAAGTAGATGCACTGATAGAAGACGGTACCATTTATGGCGGCATGTTACCCAAAATTAATTGCGCACTAGATGCCGTTAAAGCCGGCGTTACCAGCGCTCACATTATTGATGGACGAGTAGCCCACGCGGTATTGCTGGAGATCTTTACCGACACCGGCGTTGGCACACTGATTACCAATCAGAAAGACTAAACAAACGGCGCAATAGTTCGACAGCAGTGCCATTAAACCGCCATAATTAGCCCATACAATAGCAAGGGTTCGGCAGTTTGATGGCCAAATGATGCACATCAATGCATGCCGCCGAAGCTGTCTACTTTGTAAACAATTTGGCAAATATTGCGCCAGAACAATTGCAGCTTACTGCGGTTGCCGTTAGGATGACAATCGCTTCAGCAGCGTGAACTGATGTATTTTCTCCACTGACTTTGGAACCTAGCGCAAATATTGGATTTGCCTCAATTGCATCTATGACTAAAAGCAACAATAAAACATCTCGTCGCCAACAAATCCTGCAAGCTTTAGCACATATGCTTGAAGCCAGCCCGGGAGCCAGAATCACTACCGCCGCCTTAGCTCGCGAGGTGGGTGTTTCCGAAGCGGCCCTGTATAGGCACTTTCCAAGCAAATCGAAGATGTTCGAAGGCTTAATAGAATTCATCGAAGAAACCTTGTTTAGCCGGATCAACTTGATTCTAAGCGAGCAGCCCAATGCCTTGGCAGCCTGCGACAAGATTCTGTATCTTCTGCTGACATTTACCGAGCGCAACCCTGGCATAACTCGCATTCTTACTGGAGATGCCCTAGCGGGCGAGACAGACCGCCTGAGAGCCCGTGTAGCGCAGCTCTATGACCGCCTAGAGACTCAACTCAAGCAAGTGTTACGGGAAGCTGAAGTTCGCGAAGGGCTTCGCCCAAGCATTAGCGTTGGGGCGGCGGCCAATTTGCTAATGGCCACAGCAGAAGGGCGTATTGCGCAATTTGTACGAAGTGAATTCAAGCGTTCGCCCACCGAGAACTGGCAGGATCAGTGGATGGTGCTAACTCAGGGCTTCTTCAGGTAAAGCTGGCTCAGCTCCCTTTTCCAGTTATTTCACTAAAACGCGCAATATCTTCATCGAACTTCGCTATAAGCGCTTTACGCTCTTTTTGGCGCTTTTCAATGCGCGCCTCTGTTACCTCACGCTTTAGCTTTAACTCATTAAGCTGCTCCAATAGCGCATCTCCGACTGTACGGCCGGCACGCTCCAAGTTGGCGGCCTCCATACGCTTTTGGTGAATACGAGTATCGATTCCGCCAATATTCCCTTTCAATATTTGAATATTGCCATCAATACTTTCTAATTTGCGCTTCTTGGCGCGCTCAATTTCTTTCACCGAGCTGTAACGGCGACGCAATTCAGCATCCCATTTAGCCAGCTCGGCTTTAGATTTCATATTCGCTTTCTCAGCATCGGAAGGGGCGGGTTTAACGACCCTAATCACCCTTCCGCTAGGGCTAACCACCTCATAACCATTTTGGGCATATTCAGGAGGGACAGTGGAATTGATTACCGGAACGCCGTTTTTATCGATATAGCGATAAAACACGGTCTCCCCGAGGGCAACAGGAGACACCATCACCAAGGCCAAACTGGCAATCGATGCTCGAGACAATCTTGCAATTAGGGCTGTTATCAACACCGTTTCTTCCTTTTCTTAGGCGGCTTCGATAAATAGTAAAAGGGGTGCTCTATTAGACCCCATACTGTTTACGATATTCCTCTATTTTAGCCACTGTTTCGGGCATACCGCCAGTTTCTTCAAGATAAGTCACAATATCTTCGAGATTAACGATACTAATCACGGGAATATTGAACTGCTGCTCTACCTCACCAATGGCAGATAACTCACCCTTACCGCGCTCTTGGCGGTTTAAGCCAATGATGACAGCCGCTGGAACCGCTTGCTGTTGATCAATGATATCCATGACTTCACGCACTGCGGTACCCGCCGTAATCACATCATCAACAATGGCAATCTTGCCACTTAATGGCGCACCAACCAAGGTGCCGCCTTCACCGTGAGACTTCGCTTCTTTGCGATTAAAGCAATAAGGCACATCTCTATGGTGCACATCGGCTAGTGCCACCGCGGTGGTAGCGGCCAATGGAATTCCTTTGTATGCAGGACCAAACAAAACATCGAAGTCCAAGCCTGCATCAACAATCGCCTCTGCATAGAATCGCCCAAGGGCAGCCAAAGCCGCACCCGTTTGGAAGCGACCGGCATTAAAAAAGTAGGGGCTGACGCGCCCTGACTTCAAGGTAAACTCACCGAAACACAGTACATCATGTTGTATCGCAAGCTTGATGAATTCACGCTGAAAGTCTTTCATAGTTTTCTCCACATCATTTTTAGCCCCACTCTATTTCAAAGAGAAGCGGCACCTTGGTACCGTTACGCTCAAAGTTTGGCCAGATCAGCCGTTACAGCGTCCATTGGGGCCAAATAAACTACCAATATTTGCAAAGCTCGGTATCATACACAGTCCAGTATCAAGGGGCTATTAATGCGCATTATCAGTTTAAGTGTCGACGGCATCCACCAAGCAGCTCAGCGTGGATTGTATGATTGGCTAGCCGAGCAGGACGCCGATATCGTCTGCTTACAAGACCTACGCGCGCAAGAATACGAGCTGGATCACGACACCTTTCACCCTGAAGGCTATTTTTCCTACTTCTTCGATTCAGGTATCGCCCATACCAATGGTGTTGCAATCTACACCCGCCATATGCCCAAAGCGCTTATTTATGGCTTCGGCTTTGCCAGCGGTTTAGACATGCAAGGCCGCTATCTGCAGTTGGATTTTGAAAAGCTCAGCATTGGATCGCTTTTAGCCCCCCAAGCCGAAGCGGGGAATGAGCAGCAACTGGAAGAGAAAGTCGGCTTTTTTGACGATTTACAATCGCATTTGCACAAGATTTCTAACAAGCGTCGTGACTTTATCTTTTGCGGTAACTGGGCCATGGCTCGCGATCGCGCCGATGTACAAAATTGGCAGAATCACGAAGATGACGACGGTTTCCGCCCCCATGAGCAGCAATGGATGCGCCAGCTGGTCGACGAACTGGATTACGTAGACGCTTTCCGCCGAGTGAATGCCGATGCCGATGAATACAGCTGGTGGCCATCAGGCACTGTAGGTGAGGGCGATGGTTGGCGAACTGATTTGCAGGTTATTTCCGATGATCTTAAGCACCGCATCGAATATGGCGCCATCAATAAGCAAAAGCTGTTTTCCAGTCACCTGCCATTGATTATGGACTACGACATCGAGTTGTAAGGCTAAAACCCTCTTGCTTGTAGCGTATAGCGGCGCCCCATCATCTGTTACAATTCTCCCCCTGACACCCAAAAGGTGGCATGCTGCCCAACATAAAGGCTCGCTCACCGTTCGCGAGCAACCCTGATCTCAAAGAAGATCCCACAAGCGCAGCAGGGCTTCGAGCCCATTCGCAAACCAAGCAATAGTACAATCGAGGAAGTTATGCCCGAGTATCGCTCTAAAACCTCTACCGCTGGCCGCAATATGGCTGGCGCTCGCGCGCTATGGCGTGCAACTGGTATGAAAGATGAAGACTTTCACAAGCCCATTATCGCTGTCGCCAACTCATTCACTCAATTTGTACCTGGCCATGTTCACCTTAAAGATATGGGTCAACTGGTCGCCCGTGAAATTGAAAAAGCCGGCGGCGTAGCAAAAGAGTTTAATACCATTGCTGTGGATGATGGCATCGCCATGGGCCATGATGGCATGCTGTACAGTCTGCCTAGCCGCGACATCATCGCTGACAGTGTGGAATATATGGTCAATGCTCACTGTGCCGATGCACTGGTGTGTATTTCCAACTGCGACAAAATTACACCAGGAATGCTAATGGCAGCCATGCGCCTGAACATTCCAGTAATCTTTGTTTCCGGCGGCCCAATGGAAGCTGGCAAAACCAAGCTAAGCGAGCATAAGCTAGACTTGGTTGATGCCATGGTGATTGCCGCTGATGACACAGTAAGCGATGAGCATGTCGCCGAAATTGAACGTAGCGCCTGCCCAACTTGCGGCTCTTGCTCTGGCATGTTTACTGCCAACTCCATGAACTGCTTAACCGAAGCCTTGGGCCTAAGCTTGCCTGGCAATGGCACCGTGGTGGCCACCCACGCCGATCGCGAAGAGTTATTTTTAGAAGCCGGCCGCAAAATTGTGGAGATCACCAAGCGTCATTATGAAACTGATGACTTCAATGTGTTACCCCGTAGCATCGGCAGCTTTAAAGCCTTCGAAAACTGCATCACTTTAGATATCGCGATGGGCGGTTCCACCAATACCATTTTGCATTTGTTGGCAATTGCCCAAGAAGCCGAAGTCGATTTCACCATGGAAGACATTAACCGTCTTTCCAAAACCGTTCCGCAGCTTTGTAAGGTAGCTCCAAACACGCCCGAGTATCACATCGAAGATGTGCACCGTGCAGGCGGGATTATGGCAATCTTAGGCGAGCTGGATCGTGCCGGCGTCTTACATAGCGATTTACCGACTGTGCACAGTAGCAGCATGAAAGAAGCTTTAGATAAGTGGGACATCATGCGCAGCCCCAGCAGCAAAGTAATGGAGTTTTATAAAGCCGGCCCCGCTGGCATTCCAACCCAGCAAGCCTTTAGCCAAAGCACACGCTGGCCAACACTCGATGCCGATCGTGCTAATGGTTGTATCCGTTCACTAGAAAACGCTTTTAGCTTGGAAGGTGGCCTAGCAGTACTAACCGGAAATATTGCTGAAGATGGCTGTGTGGTTAAAACCGCCGGAGTAGATGACTCTATTCTAGTTTTTGAGGGCAACGCTTATGTTACAGAATCACAAGACCAAGCAGTAGCCGATATCCTAGCGGATAAAGTGAAAGCCGGTGATGTGGTTATCGTACGTTACGAAGGCCCACGCGGCGGCCCCGGCATGCAAGAAATGCTTTATCCGACCTCTTACATTAAGTCCAAAGGTTTGGGCAAAGATTGCGCACTACTAACCGATGGCCGCTTCTCTGGTGGCACCTCAGGTTTAAGTATCGGTCACGTTTCCCCGGAAGCTGCTGCCGGCGGTGCCATTGGCCTCGTTCAAAATGGCGATCGCATTAAGATCGACATACCTAATCGCTCGATTGATGTATTGCTAAGCGATGAAGAGTTAGCGGAACGCCGCAAGGTACAAGATGAAAAAGGTTGGAAGCCTGTTGAAGCTCGCCCACGTAAAGTGAGCGCTGCATTGAAAGCCTATGCCATGTTGGCAACTAGTGCCGATAAAGGTGCGGTTAGGGATTTGTCGCAGCTGGATTAATTCTAAAAATTCCCAAGAGGCAGTAAAAAATCCCGCAATGCCGGGATTTTTTATTTTAAGCAGCCATTTAGGAAATGACAGT
The DNA here is from genome assembly GCF_947502065.1 of uncultured Pseudoteredinibacter sp. Lineage (GTDB taxonomy): Bacteria > Pseudomonadota > Gammaproteobacteria > Pseudomonadales > Cellvibrionaceae > Pseudoteredinibacter. The sequence goes on along the minus strand of NZ_CANMYE010000007.1, from coordinate 151,294 downwards.
GCTACGCGAAAAAGCCATCGACATTGAAGGTAATGAGCTCAAACTTGGGGACTGGGTAACAGTAGTCATTGCCCCCATATCAATTCTTGGAATGCCCAATGAATCACTTATCGTTTTTTCAAGTGCCATCGGAAGAAACTATCAAGTGATGGATATTGATAATTATGGCGCCGTCGAACTGCACGTACGCAGATTCGATACAATTTATATAGAACCATTTTGCCTTCGACGATTTAGGCGCTATAAAAAATTTAGTAAACCCTTTCAGAAACAGCTAGCTATTCTAGAGTCAATTCGTAAAAATGACTAACCATTAGCCGCCCAACTTTTTTGCACAAAGAGGAATGACTGAATAAGGCGCAGCCAATTCGCCAACCGTCTACAGCAATATAATAAAAAATTCTTTCGCCCAATAAAAAAATAGAGTAAAAGTGCTGTTTGTGCTGTTAAGAGAAGCCGGGATTAAAAAGCTGTAAGTTTCTGCCTATAAAATGGGCTGATTTCACACTTTGGTAATTGCTAGCAATGATTACAATGAACTTGCTTATACAAGAGGTCACGTAATGCCAATTCGCCAGCAATATCAACATCAGCACCAAGACGGAACCAAAGTAGAAGGGGTTAAAGTCGGCCGCTTAAATGGTGGTATCACCTCAAACTTTATCGTCTATCGCATTGGCAGCGTGCTTATCGATTGCGGCCCTAGCAACCAATGGCGGCACGTTAAAACGTTTTTAGAGTCTGGGCCAGAGATCAAACAACTTTGGCTAACTCACCACCATGAAGATCACAGTGGCAATGCATCGCGGGTGGCTCGCAAATATAAACTCACACCTAATGCTCCCATTCAGGCCCAAGAAAAACTTGCCAAGGGCTTTCGGATTCCCGCCATACAACAAATGACTTGGGGTAAGCCCCAGCGTGTTATCACTAAGCCGCTTGCTAAAACCATGCTTCTGGAAAACGGCGATAAGGCAAGCAGCATCCATACCCCAGGTCATGCCAAAGATCTCACCTGTTTTTATCTGCCCAAACAGAAGTGGTTCTTTAGCGGTGATCTTTACCTAGCTCGTGCCTTAAAGTATATGCGCGCCGATGAGAATCTCATGGAGCTCATGCAAAGCTTAAAGACAGTCTTGGAGCTCGATATTGAGGTAGTGTTCTGCCCACACCGAGGTATCGATGAAAATGGTAAGGCAGGCATGCAGGACAAGCTTAATTACCTGATTGGGCTATGCGAAAAGGCCAGGGCCAATGAACAACAAGGCCTATCTATCGAAGAAAACACCACCGCTTTATTAGGCAGACCGGAAATGATGGATAAAATTAGCCGCGGTAACTTTAGTAAGGCTAATCTTGTGCGACAAGCACTGTCAGTAGACTTGGATTTCTTCCGCTAAATAGCTATTAGCAAGCTACCCTTCTCGTTATCATGGCCCTTAGACTTTTGTTTAGAGATAGCTAAGGGATAAGCATGGATACGCATCATCAAATAAACTATATCGAAATGCCCAGCCGCGATTTAGAGCAAAGCAAGGCTTTCTTTCAAGATGCCTTTGGCTGGAGCTTTACCGACTACGGCCCAGACTATTGTGACTTTCAACACGACGGCATAGCAGGGGGCTTCTACCGAGTTGATGCTACCATGAACCAAAGCCAAGGTAGTGCCTTGGTGGTGCTATACAGCAATGATCTTGCGGCCAGTGAAGCCGCTGTTTTGGCAGCGGGTGGCGAAATCAGTAAAGCAACATTTGAATTTCCAGGCGGGCGTCGCTTCCATTTCCTTGAGCCCGCGGGCAGTGAATTTGCGATTTGGACCAAAACCTAAATCAGAGCATTTTGGGGCCATAGCTGAGGCCCCAAGTGTGAAACGAGACTGTAATAGCCTCACTTTGCCAGCTCTTAGAAGCATTCACTGCCAAGCTCTAGCCCCTCTAATGACAATTCTTGTATACTGTATACAATTTTACCTGTACGAGAGTTACTCATGGATTTTATCGATCAGCAGACCATCGATCGCGCCCTGCCTTTTGCCGATTTAGTCGACGCCCTGCAGCAGGCCTTTGCCAGTGATATCGAAACCCCTCTGCGTAACCATTACGATATCCCCAACCCCCAAAGCAGCCGCGAAACGACCCTGCTAATGATGCCCTCCTGGCAGGCCGGCAGTGATATTGGTATTAAGTTGGTCACCGTAACCCCCGAGAGCTACAAATACGATTTACCCTCGATTCAAGGGACCTATGTGCTTTTTGATGCTGTGCGTGGCTGCGTGAAAGCCACCATGGATGCACCAGCTTTGACTGCCAAACGTACAGCGGCCGCCTCGGCATTGGCAAGTCGTTTTATGTCGCGTCCAGATAGCCGTAAATTATTGATGGTGGGTACCGGAACCCTATCCAGCCAATTAATCAGAGCTCACGCCAGTGTGCGCCCTATTGAAGAGGTGATTATTTGGGGACGTAGTCCAGACAAAGCCCAAGCGATAGCCGAACTGGAAAGCTTGGCGGAATTTAATATTAGCGTGACTGAAGATCTTGCCGAAGCGGTAGCTGAAGTCGATATTATTTCTGTGGCCACGATGAGCAAAGAACCTTTGATTATGGGCGATTGGCTAAAATCAGGCCAACACTTAGATCTTGTTGGTGCTTATCGCCCTGATATGCGTGAAGCTGATGATGAATGCATCCGTCGCAGTCGTATAGTTGTTGATAACTATACTGGCGCCTGCAAAGAAACGGGCGATATTGCAACGCCGATTGCCGACGGCATTTTGCAAAAAGAAGATCTATGTGCGGATCTCTTTGAATTATGCCGCAAAGAAAAATATTTTGCTCGCTCAGCAGAAGACATCACTCTATTTAAATCGGTTGGACATGCGCTAGAAGATTTAGCAGCCGCCCAATTGGTAGTAGAACGTTTAGCTTAAAAGGTAAATAAAAAAGGTAAGTAAAAATGAATTACCAACTACGCCGCGAGCGCTTACTACAAGAGTTAGAGCAAGACTCCGCTGTAATTTTAGTGGGTAACACCGAAAAAGTTCGCAATAAAAATATCACCTACAATTTTCGCCAAGATAATGACTTTTACTATCTGAGTGGATTTTCTGAGCCTGATGCTGTTGCCGTTTTACGACCAAATTCAGATCAGCCATTCGTACTGTTTAATCTCCCAAAGGATGAGGCCGCAGAAGTTAGTTTTGGTCATCGCTGTGGTCAAAAAATGGCAGGCGAATTATTAGGCTGTGATGCAGCCTACGACATTGCAGAGCTAGAGGAGCGTTTGCCTGCGCTATTAGAACAGCGTCAACATATTTATCTATCCGACGAACAGGATCGCTTTTCCCATCGTATTTTCGATTGGCTGCACCAGCAGCGTCGTAGCGCCAAATTCGATGAGGCGAAAATATTTCGCAGCTTGCATTCAGTTTTACCTTTCATTCACGAGCGACGAATTGTTAAGGATGAGGATGAGCTTGGGCGCATCCGCAAAGCAGTTAACGCATCGGTAGAAGGCCATAAAACTGTTATGAAAACCGCCGCAGCTGGGATTAACGAGCAGCAGTTAACGGGCGCTTTTTTTGGCAAGGTATCAGAGTTTGGCTGTCAAGATGTCGGCTATCCAACCATTATGGCTAGCGGCAATAATGCAATTTGTCTACACTACACCGAGAACAATGACGATTTGCAGGACGGGCAAATTCTCCTGATTGATGCCGGTGGCGACTACCAATACTATACCGCCGACATAACCCGTAGCTTCCCGGTAAATGGTAAGTTTAGCGACACTCAAAAAGCCGTTTATGAAGTTGTACTCGCCGCTTTAGATAATGCTATTGCACTGGTTAAACCAGGCACTCCCTGGAACCAGCTCTATGAAACCGCCATGAGCACCCTAGCGCAAGGCCTAATTGATCTAGGAATCCTCCAGTGCAGCCATCAAGAAGCTATGGAAAAAGAGCTTTATAAACGCTACAGCGTTCACAAAACAGGCCATTGGCTCGGCCTAGATGTGCACGATGTGGGGCGTTATAAAAATGACCAAGAATGGAAAACCCTTGAGCCCAATATGGTGTTCACCATCGAGCCTGGTTTATATTTTGAAGCGAATGATGAAAGTGTGGCACCGGAGTTTCGTGGCATGGGAATTCGGATTGAAGATGACATTCTAGTCACCCAAGATGGTCACGAAAATCTATCGGCGGGCGCACCGCGAACTATCGAAGAAATTGAAGCTTGGATGGCTTCTTAAAAGAGATTTAGCTGGCTACTGAGAGGATCCGGTTACAAACGCAAAGACCGCTAAAGACAAAATATCAGCCTTTAGCGGTTAGCTGAGTTAGAGCTAACATTTGGCTCATAGTCAGATTCAACTCGCCCCAACCAGGTCAACAGTTCCACCACAAGACCAATCATCAGCAGTAACAGCAAGCCTTGGCGAAAACCCAACATTAAACTAACAGCGGCCAAAACCAACAAGGTCAGTAAAAGCAGTAGTCTTAGTTTGTAGTTCATATTCCACTTCCCATTCGGCGCCTGTGCTAATCAGCCTAACAGGGCTCCCTATTGCCCCATCAAGCATAACGGCCACTCGATGTAAAAACTGAGTCCAACTTCATTAAATGTCATAAATAGACCGATATATGGCAACAACTCTGCTTGCAGCCACCACCTTAATGAGCAATACTCATTAAATACCTGTTAATTAGCCCATTATGGCGCCAACTTACTGAATATCGGCCAAACAATATGAGTACAGCTCAGTCTGAAAAACGCAGCCAATCCCAACGCCGGGAAGCCACACGCGGGGCTATATTGCAGGCCTGTAAGGAAATTATGGCCGAGGAAGACTTCATTAATAGCAAAACCGGCACTATCGCTAAACGGGCAGGCGTGGCCGAAGGTACTGTCTTTCTCCATTTTGAAAACAAACAAGGTCTACTAAGAGCCCTGGTGGACGACTTCTTTGTCACCATGCACTGCAATATTTCAGAGATACATCAAGCCCACTCATGCCCTAAAGAGCGTTTAAAGGCAATGGCGCAAGATTATATTGAGCAACTGGAAGCACAATGGCCATTAGCAAGGCTGGTGGTTAGTAGTCATGCCCGCTATGGCGACGAACTCACTCAACAATCCCTACGCTGTCACAACCGGCGCTATACCCAATTCTTTCTTGATGCCCTAGACGAAATAAAACAGCAAGAAGTCGACTGCGATATTCCAAGCCAGGTATTCAGAGACGCCTTGTTCGGAGGCATCGAACATTTTGCCATTGCTAATTTTAATACCGGAAAAAGCCACGACAGCCAACAATTCTTAGATCAACTATGGCAATTGCTATTTCAAGGAATTCTTAGCCGAGAGTCTAGCGCGATTAAAAAAAATAGTATTGAACATAAACTAGATAAAATAATTAAAAAGCTCGATGCCTGACAAGGGAGCCCACGATGACAGACCCCAGAGAAGAAATTTTTGCTGAATTGATTGTAAAAACCAAGGAAGGTGACCTTGGAATTATTGAGGAATGCGGTGAAATCGAAACAAAAATTTATCACTGCGATGATGTCTTGAAAGAAGAGCAAGAAAATATATTTCGCGATAGCGCATTTATCGTTGGGCATGAGACCATGCTGAAACAGTCCGGCGATCATATGGCCTTTGACCACCTTGGTCAGCCCATTATTTTAACCCGCGCAAAAGATGGAAAAATTCGGGCTTTTTTAAATGCATGCCGCCACCGAGGCGTCCGCTTAGTGGATGGCCATGAGGTAAAGCGCCGTCCCAGCATGGTTTGCCCATATCACAATTGGGCTTATGGTATGGATGGCAAGTTGATCGCCGTACCACTCGAGGAGTCCTTTCCAAATTTGGACAAAAGCTGTCGCAGTTTAAAGTCGCTACCTTGCGAGGTACGCCACGGCTTTATTTGGGTAAACCCTAATCCTGAAGGCGAACTGGATCTTGATTCTTACCTTGGCGAGATAAGCCAAGACCTTGAAGCTTTTGGAATAGAGAACGAAGTATTTTTCAAGCAATCGTTAAAACAGAAAAAAACCAACTGGAAACTCATTATCGATGCATTTCTGGATGGTTATCACGTTAAGAGATTGCATAAAAATACTGTCGGGCCATTCTTTATCGATTGCGCCGCTGTCACCAAGGGTTGCGGTGTTCATATACGCTCAGTAGTCGGTCGAAATGAATTGGCTGAGGCATTTGAGCTTGAACGCGAGAAGTGGGATTATCGTCATCACTGTACCTTTGCCTATCTTATCTTCCCTAATACTATATTGATCTTTCATCCCGATTACAGCAGCATACTTTCTGTCTATCCAGTAGCGCCCGACGAAACACTCGTTAGCCATATCTGCCTTACGCCAAATGAGCCCAAGGATGAGGCCGAGCTGGCACACTATGAGCGTGCCTTTAATATTATTGAAAATGGCGTATTTGAAGCTGAAGATTTCTTTGTCTGTGAGCAAGCTCAAAAAGGCATGCTGACTGGTGCCAACGACACCTTTCTAGTAGGTGGTCACGAGGCTGGTTTACAGGTGTTTCATGACATATTGAAACAGCAGCTCAAAGCCTAGCAGGCTTGAGCTGTAAAAACTTAAAGCTGCCACAGGCAGCTTTAATCTGATAGATAATATTCAACGGTGGAGACCACGCGAACATTTTTAATATGTGGATTATTTCGATCACGATCCTGTATAGAGAATTGGCCTTGGCTCGCACGCTTGATTTTTCCTAAACGGCTATTGGAATCCGCTGCAAATTTTTCTGCAACTTGGCGGGCATTTTTGGTGGATTCCTCCACCATTTCCGGCTTAATTTCATTAAGCTGATTAAAAATATACTCCGGGCGACCATCATAATTATCACCCTTTAGTACCACACCTTGCTTACCCAGCTCACCAATGTTACCCATAATGGAACGAACTCTTTTTACCCGCTCACTGTAAACGGTAACTGTTTGCCAACCCACAAATCTAAACGGTGAACTTTGATTGCCATATTGCTGCGCCGATTTATCAGTGACAGCGGGAGCAGAAATACTCATCTCTTCGGCGGCAACGCCTTTTTCAATGAGAAAATTCTGTACTACTTCTGCATTGGCTTCTAGTTTGCGGTATAGGTCTTCTAGGCTATTACTCGCCGAAGAATACTGAATTGGCCAGATAACAACATTGGCTGGCAATTCTCTTTCAGCTAAGCCCTTAACTCTCACTACCCTTTCATATTCTTTAACCTTGACCGCTGACTGACCCAGTAAGAAGCCTAGCGCCACAAAACCCAAGCATAATAGGGCACCCAGTATTAGCGCACTACTGCGACGATTTGCCATAGTGAAATCCTCTATTGCAGATTGAATAGTTCATCTAAACGATAGACCACATCAGCGCTGCTTTGATTCAATGCTAAATGAATTAAAGCCTGAGCGACCTCTTTACCCTCAATTGGCCTATAGCGCTTTAGCAAGCCAATCCCATTGAGTGCTGACAGGAATACATCACCAATACTCTCACCCATGCGCTTATCTTTTCGAGATCCACGCAACAGCGAGGGCTGTAATATCGCTAAGCGATTAAACTCGAGCTGTCTCACTTCGATCTCTAGCTCACCTTTCATTTTAAGGTAAGCACTGCCACTAGCAGCATTGGCGCCCGAAGAAGACACTAATAACATATGCTCAACGCCCGCGGACTTAGCCATTTTTGCAGCTTGCAGTTGATAATCAAAATCCACCCTGCGTTGCGCCGCAATCGAACCTGCTTGTTTACGTGTCGTTCCCAAGCAGCTAAACAAACAATCGGCTTTAAAGAGCTCTGGATAATCTTCTAGTTGCTCAAAATTTATGACAGTGTTCACCACGCCCTCAGGGCAATGATCAAGAGCTCTCCGGGTAATCGCAGTTACCTTGGAAAAACTCTCACTTTGGGCCAGCATGGTTAACAATGCTGAACCAACCAGCCCTGATGCTCCAATAATCACTGCGGAGCGCCCTGTCTCAGCCATATCTTATCCGTACTTTTTAGTCATGGCCTCAAAAGAGGCAGAAATAAGCTCTACAAGTATTACTTCATCAATGGCCTTTAACGAGCTGATATACAAACAAGATTTTCCCAGCTTATGCTTTCCAAGTTTCCCCAATAACTCAGAGTATTCGGAAAAACCATTCATAATATAGATAGAAAAGTTTTGTTTGCGTGGCGAAAACCCCGTTTTAAACCAACGACCACCTGCGCCAGTATTTTGGTATTCGTAAGCACCAAAACCAACAATTGCTGAACCCCAAACAACAGGTTTAAGACCGGTAATATCCTGCATTAAAGCAATAAGTCGCTTGCTATCATCCAGCTTTTTCTCAGGGACCTGAGCCATAAATTCGGCCAGGCTTATTTGATTGGCCTTGGTTTTCAACTCACTCATATATCACCTCCAGCACTCTCCGCTCACGTCTCACGTCTCACGTCTCACGTCTCACGTCTCACGTCTCACGTCTCACGTCTCACGTCTCACGTCTCACGTCTCAAAGAAGACTACGCTTTAAGCGCAGCATATCTTGGCAAACAATACCGTTCTCGATAATTTTAGGGCTATAAGCCGAAAAGAAATCTGGGACAATTTCAACAAGGCGAAAACCCATTTTTTGATACAAGGCCAGCTGCGACAAACTGGAATTCCCGGTACCAATCCATATCGCCTGGCAGGCAAGGTCCTTCGCAATATCTATGCAGTGCTGAATCAAACGCTTGGCTAATCCTTGACCTTGAAAATCTTCCGCCACAGCGATATTAATTAATTCACATTCCTTTGGAGACGCTGAATCTTCAGCAGCATCTTTCTCAGCAGCATTTTGCAGCAGAGCTATAGCAATGGTTTGAGCTTGCCGCTCAATGCAGAAGATACGACAGGATGGTAAGTAAGCCAGTATTTTTTCACGCTCTGGATCAGCGCTCAGCAATAAAGACCAGTGATCGGCCTTTAACTCACTGGCCTGAATTTCAATGATCTGTTTTTCATTGCTAGAGAATTCAGTCACTCGTTTTACCATTAAGCTTATGCCATTGCCAAAAGGCCAAGATACCGCGCGCACAAACAAAAGCACCCAGGCCATTGAGCAAGGCGCCACCATAACGCCAATAATCAGAAGGCCATAAACTTGGATCTTTGGTATAGGCTGGCAATACCGCCGAGCTGGCGATTAACAGCAATAGTACGCTTGCCAATAGATACAAATAGGGAAGTTTCCAAGCACCAATAAACAGCGCCACTCCAAATCCAGCCAAAATAGCAATGGTACTTGTCGATGCTGTTGGCCCTAAAGCCTGCTCACCGTTAGCTAATAAGATTAAGCCAGCTACATTCCAAGCAATACAAAGCATCAGATAATTAAACTGATAGGCTAATGGGGTTTTAAGGTGACTAAGTAAGGGGACAGCTGTGCTCATATTTGGGCTCTCTTTTTTTCTCCAGCTTATAGCGTCCGCTATACACTTACAACGGCTGAGAGCCCAAGTTTTAAAGCTTTTAATTGAATCGAGAGATGGAATAGGGCGTCAAATCTAAGTCGGTTGTTTCTCCGGCCATATGCTGAGCAATTAAGCGCCCTGCGATTGCCCCCCAGGTTAAACCCAGGTGCTGGTGCCCAAAGTTAAAGAATACTCGCTGGTGCTTTGGAGCGACTCCCATTACAGGTAAGGAATCTGGCAATGAAGGTCTGCAGCCCATCCAGCGGACAGTGTCTGCTCCAATTTCAAAATTCTGCACAACATCAGCGTTTAACAGAGCCTTTGCATGGGGTAGCAACATCTCCGCCCGCTGGTAATTTGGCTCGGCCTTTAAGCCGGCAAACTCTACAGTGCCAGCCAATCGCAAACCCGCTGACATCGGTGTCATGATAAATTTACGCTCCGCCGAAGCCACCGGACGGCTCAATAGCTTTTGCGCTGGTAGCATTAGGTGATAGCCACGCTCGGTATCAAGGGGCACTTTATAGCCAAGTTGATTTGCGAAGGGCTTTGACCAGGCACCACTACTGATGAGCACGCTATCAAACATCAATTGAGATTCAGCCTTACTTTCATCCTCTCGCTGTACGAATAAACTAACGGCTTTATCTTGCTCTGCAACGTTTAATACCCGCAGTGCTTTAAACTCACCGCCTTGGGCCAAAAAATAGTCAGCGAGCTTGTTGCATAAGCGGGCAGGATCTGTGCAGTGCCCCACCTCAGTAAAATACAGGCAAGCGCTTACACTGTCGGCCAGAGTAGGTTCAAGCTCTAAAGCCTCGCCTCGGTTTAGATATTCAACGGCCACACCTTGCTCTAAATAGGCCGCTTGCTGCTTTTTGATTTCAACTTCACTGGTGCTTTCAAAGGCTAATAAGCTGCCCGACAACTGCAATTCAGCGTCTAAGTCGCAACTCGCCAAAAGCTCTTGATAAGCAGAAATGGCCACCTCATTTAGTTGACGAATTAGCTTGCCATTTTGCTGCGCCCGAGAAGGCAACATATTATGCAAAAAGCGGAAAAACCATGGCAGCGCCTTAAAGAAGTAGCTTGGCGCCACCCGAAAAGGGCCCTTTGGGTCTAGCAGAATCTTTGGCAATGCAGGAAGTAAGGAAGGATCAGCTAATGGAAAAACCTGCTCCGTCGCGAAGTGACCTGCATTGCCAAATGAAGCTTGCGAAGCAAGCCCATTGGGATCTAACAGGCAGACCTCAAAACCCCTGCGCTGCAATTCAATTGCCGAACAAATTCCAATGATACCTGCGCCAACTACTGCAACTTTTTTTACGGCCATTACAACACCACTAGCGAATCAGGAAGCCATGCTTGAGCGGATCATTACTATCGATCAAAAACTGGTTTACTCCGGTAATAAAAGCCGTTCCGAAGACGCGGGGAATAACAGCCGGCTTACCCTCGAAATCCAACTGACTAGCGATCTCAACCTGCATCGAGCTGCCAATAATGCTTTCAATCTTGATTCGTTCTTGAGAGCTCACTTCACCGCGATGATGCAATAAAGCAATGCGCGCACTGACACCCGTACCGGTAGGAGATCGATCAACTTCACCATCGGCAAATATACATACATGGCGAGAGTGGCTGTCTTCTTCGTCAGTTTTTTTCGAAGTGAAGATAGTGCCATATAAAAAGCCTAGATCTTCTTCGGTAGGGTGCACCAAGGGGTAATCGGCCATAACAGCGTGTTTAATACTACGGCCAAGCTGGATAAGCTGCTCAGAGTTGTTGGGGCTGCAGTCAACGTCAATTGCATCGGCATCCACATAAGCATAATAAGCACCGCCATAAGCGATATCGTATTGCAGCTCACCAAAACCAGGAACATGCACCTTGCGGTCGCAAACCTCTACGAAGGATTCAACATTATCAAAGCTAACAGCCAGCTCACCGGATTCGCTGCGCTCAGCGTAAGCGGTAATTTTTCCAGCAGGGGCATCGATACCCACGGTGCGACGCTGACCCACCAGCACTTCAAGATTGGCGTATTCAGCAGCCATGGTTACAGCGGCGATTATACCGTGGCCACACATGCTCGAATATCCTTCGTTGTGCATAAACAGGATGCCGAAATCCGAGCCTTCCGTGGTGGGCTCAGTAAGCAAAGCACCATACATATCGGCATGGCCTCTGGGCTCATACATCAAGACTTGGCGAAGGTGATCCAACTCAGATTGTAAGCAACGGCGCTTGGCTAAGATATTGGTGCCTGGCACCTCAGGATAACCATCTAAAATGATTCGCAGTGGCTCACCCTCAGTATGGGCATCAATTGTTGTAAGAGTTTGAAATTCTTTAATTTTCTCGTCATTAAGAGACAGCTTGAAACTCATAGGAAGAACGCCAGAAATGAAAAGTGATTGTTATTGTATACAATATACACTATATTTCAATTCATTCATTGTCTCTGGTGGGGGCTTCTCCTGCCCGGCATTTTTACTGCCTCAAATCCAGCAGAGCTAAAACTTATATCGGCCTTTAATTACGTTAGTTATGTAGCAAGGGCCAGCATTTACTCGCTTTAGAAAGAAGGCTCCTTTTCATGCGCAAAGGTACGTTTTTTTGCATAGATGCCCACACCTGCGGCAACCCGGTTCGACTAGTCACTTCGGGCCACCCAGATTTGGTGGGTAAGACCATGAGTGAAAAGCGTCAGGATTTCCTGAACAATCACTACTGGATTCTTGAGTCATTGATGTTTGAGCCACGCGGTCATGACATGATGTCAGGCTCGTTTCTTTACCCAGCTTGCAGCGACAATGCCGACGCCTCAATACTTTTTATTGAAACCTCTGGCTGCTTACCTATGTGCGGGCACGGCACCATTGGTACCGTAACCGCTGCACTTGAATCCGGATTGTTGCAAGCCAAAACACCGGGCCAATTGATACTGGATGTTCCCGCAGGCCAAATTCGCGTCGAGTACGAACAACGTGACGGCAAGGTTGAATGGGTAAAAATTTATAATATCGCCTCTTATCTAGCGCACCAAGATATTCAAATTAATGTTCCAGGCATGGGCGACCTTAAAGTCGATATATCCTATGGTGGTAACTACTACATTATTGTAGAGCCACAGGAAAATTATCCAGGCCTAGAGAATTGGTCGGCCGCCCAAGTCTTGCAATTCAGTCCCATTATCCGAGACATCATCAACGATACTGTTGAATGTATACACCCAGAGGACCCAAGCGTTTGTGGCGCCTCACATTTATTGTGGACAGGCAAACCTCAGCGGGAAGGGTCAAATGGCGCTAACGCGGTTTTTTATGGCGACAAAGCTATTGATCGCTCACCTTGTGGCACTGGTACCAGCGCGAGAATGGCGCAGTTATTTAGCCGCGGCGAGCTATCTGTCGGTGAAGAATTTACCCACGAAAGCATTATTGGTAGCCAGTTCGTTGGCAAAGTGGAATCGGCAACCGAAATTGCCGGAAAGCCTGCAATGATGCCAAGTATCAAAGGCTGGGCAAAAGTTTTCGGCAAAAACTGTATTACGGTAGATGACGACGATCCATATGCCTTCGGTTTTCAGGTGAAATAATTCAAACCTTTTTAAAAATTTTACAGCTGTATAAGCACAGTTAGACACAGGAAAAATTTATGAGCATTACTGGTAAGAGCTTGGTTGCAGGCGTATGGCTTGGCAATGAAGCAGAAGGACAATTTCAGGCCTATAACCCTTTAGCCGGTGAAAATATTTCACAAAGCTATTTCAACGCTAGCAGCGCCGATATCGATCAGGCTGCCCTGCAAGCCGCTGCAGCCTTTCCAAGCTATAGCAGCTTAAGCAATGAAACACGCGCTGATTTTATCGAAACTATCGCTGAAGAAATTCTAGAGCTAGGCGATGAGCTGCTCGACACTACTGCTGCAGAGACCGGCTTACCTATGATGCGCCTACAAGGTGAGCGCATGCGTACGGTAAACCAATTGCGCATGTTTGCACAATTTATTCGCGAGCGCAGCGGCAGCGAAATTGTTGACCAAGCCGATCCAAATCGTGAACCTTTACCGAAACCAGAAACTCGCCTACGTCACATTGCCTTGGGCCCAGTAGCGGTATTCGGCGCTTCAAATTTTCCTTATGCGTTTTCTACTGCCGGGGGCGATACCGCCTCTGCACTCGCGGCCGGTTGCCCAGTAGTCGTAAAAGGCCACCCAGCGCACCCAGGTACTTCAGAGCTAGTAGCGCAAGCTATCGAAAAAGCGATCAACAAATGTCAGCTACACAGTGGCGTATTCTCCCTTGTTCAAAGCAGCAAACCCGAAGCGAGTGTGCAGCTGGTACAGCATCCTGCGATTCAAGCTGTTGGATTTACCGGCTCCATTAAAGTTGGCCAGTTACTGCAAAAAGCCTGCTGGGAGCGCCAACAAAATATTCCGTTCTATGGTGAGCTCGGCGCGGTGAACCCGCAAGTTGTTATGCCGGCGATGGCCAGCGACAACGCTCAAACTATTGCACAAGGCTTAGTCGACTCTTTAGTTATGGGTAACGGCCAATTCTGTACTAATCCTGGTTTATGGTTGGTTCCTGAGTCGGCAAAGGAATTTCGCAGCATCGCCAGCGAGGCGATCAGTAAAGCCAGTACAACAGCTTTGTTAACTCAGGGCATCAGTGCAGCTTATAGCGCGAGCACCATTAAATTGGCACAAACCGAAAACGTTGAGTTACTTGCTAGCAACACACCAGAACAGCCGCACTTCTCAGCAGCAAAACTGTTTAGCACCAGTGGCAGCGCTTTCCTAGCGAATCAAGAGCTGCACGAAGAAGTATTCGGCCCTGCAGCATTGATGGTGAGTTACCGCGATGAAGAAGAGCTTAAGGCCATTATTTCATCGCTGGAAGGCCAATTAACGGCCAGTATTCATGGCTTAGAAGAGGATTTAGCTTCCGCTCAAGAACTAAGCCAGCAGATCGCTCATAAGGTCGGCCGCTTAATCTTCAATCAAATGCCTACCGGTGTGGAAGTGTGCTACTCCATGAACCACGGTGGACCTTTCCCATCGTCGACAGATGTTCGCAGCACATCTGTGGGCACCGAGGCCTATCACCGCTTTGTGCGTCCAATTTGCTATCAAAACGCCCCAGCGCACCTATTGAGCTAAGGCTGTACTGCATCTTATTCCTGTAGTGTTTGGCCAGCTTGTCTGGCCTTTTTTTCGCTTAGCCGCCAGCTAAATAAGCTCGGCGACGAATGCAGCCAGGAAGAGCTGTTTTTTGCAATAGCGTTAAGCGGTATACTATAAGGAAGTCATTGCGACACATAACAACTGAGAAGCCTAATGGCCATAGTGCATAAAACCCGTAGCCAGCTGGTGGTTGAGTCCATCCGCGAGAAAATCCTTAACGGTGAAATCAAATCCGGAGAGCCTCTGCGCCAGGCTGCCCTGGCTGAAGAACTTAATGTCAGCCGAATTCCCGTTCGAGAAGCTCTTTTGCAGCTTGAAGGGGAAGGCTTAGTGCACTTCGAGCCCCATAAGGGTGCGACAGCTACCGAAGTATCAGCGGAGCAGGTAGATGAGCTTTTCGAGCTTCGAGCTATGCTAGAAGCCGAGCTTTTAAAACATGCTTTTGATAATCTTAGTGAAGATGACTTTTTGAAGGCTGAGCATATTCTTGACAGGTTGGCCAAACAAGATGACGAAGACACCCAAAGTCACAGCGGTGAATTGAACTTAGATTTTCACCAACATTTGTACCAAAAAGCTAAACGCCCGCAAACTCAAGAAATGGTGAGAACATTAAACAAAAGCGCCGACCGCTACGTTCGGATGCACTTAATGTTAGCAGGTGGTTTCACCACCGCGGCACAGGAACACCGAAAAATTCTAGAGTTATGCCGAGCTGGAAAACGTGAGCAGGCTTGCGAATTCTTACAGCAACATATTTTAAACGCTAAAGATGATATCAAGACCCTGCTTCTAAAAATGGAAAATTAACCTTCCAGGCACGCTTACGGATAAGCCGCAAATAGAACCATGGATACTATAGAAATAATCTACACCCCAAGCACTCACAAAGTACCCCAAGCAAAAGCCCATCAGCCAAGAGGGCAGCAGCATGCTCTCCTGTAAACACTATGATATTTTAGAGCTTTGCTGCATCTACAATCTCGCCATAAAAGTCCAGCTCAGTACAGGTAAGCTTATTCAAGGGGTCGCCATTAACCTTGTTAACAACGCCAACAATGAGGAATGTATTCGACTTCAATTGAATGCAGGCTTAAACAGAGTCACTCAAGATATTGAGCTAGCAAGAATTTACAGCATTGAAGCCTTAGTAAAAAACCCGCATTTTGATTACGTAAGTTTTGTGGACAGCTGACAAGCTAATAGCCCCAGCAGGAACTTTAGCCTCTCTCTGGCACTCTTAATCCCACAATGCATATGGGGTTAAGGATGAAACTGCTTAAAAATTTATCTTTTATATTACTTAGTTTTAGTATTTTGCTCGTTGGGGTTTGGCATCTATACTTGGAGGACTATCAAAAGCAGCGCATTCAAGTTCAATTTGAACGCTTAACAGCTTCTCAGTCCACGACTAGCTTATAAATGCATTATGACTTTGCTCAATGAACAACTGATTCTCCAGGCTTGGAACCACAACGCCTCCCCATGGCTTGAAGCCTTAGAGGCCCGCGAGATAAGCAGCCGCGAGCTGGTTACCAATCAAGCTATTTTAGAGACCTTGCAAGATATTCCCAGCCATACCGTGCTAGATCTTGGTTGCGGCGAAGGCTGGCTAAGCCGAGCTCTAGCCGCTGAAGGCAGGGAGGTTACAGGTGTTGATGCCGTGCCTATGTTTTTAGAAACTGCGAAGGCCAAAGGTGGTGGCGATTTCAAACTCTGTCGGTATGAGCACATTTGCCGCCGTACCGTGGGCAGCACCATCGATTTAGCGGTCGCTAATTTTTCTCTACTCGGGCGACAATCAGTTGAGCTGGCATTTAGACGTCTGCGTCCACTATTGAATTATGGCGGCCATTTTGTAGTACAAACCTTACACCCCCACTCTAGCTGTGGCGAGCAACCTTACCAAGACGGCTGGCGTGAAGGTAGCTGGACGGGGATCAGCGAGCGCTTCAAGGAAGCCGCGCCTTGGTATTTTAGAACCCTAGAGTCCTGGCATAAATTATTTGCCGACACAGGCTTTAAGCTAATCCAAATAAAAGAACCGGTTAACCCACAAACACACAAGCCTGCATCGATAATCTTTGTGGCACAAAAAATCGATATTTAAAACTAGACAAGGATTAGCATATGCAGGAAGCACAGTTTTACTGGGGCCCCTTTGCTAGGGGCTGCTATATAGCGGCTTGGTGGTTTTGCCCATTTTTTGTATGGACCAACCCCAAAGTTCTCGTATATTACTTTCCCGCACTTATTTTAATCGGGCTTGGCCTGCGCCCACTACTTGAGCTAACGGGACTTTATAATATGTTTCAAGCTCTATTTATAAAGAAAGAAGATGCCTCTTGGTCAAAGATTAATAAGCAGAGGCGTAGAGAGGTGGAGCAACAGGAGCGCAGCAAGACTTTGAAACAGCAACGAATTCAAGATCCGCGCCTACCTAAGAACTGGTAGGCGCAGAGCTTTATTAATCCGCCACTCGAACATAACGGCGGTTAAACCACCACAGCCCTGCTGAGGTCAGCAAACCAATAGCGGCAAAAATACCCCACATCAACTCTGGCTGCCCCCATTCTTTGGCGACGGTACCGTAGCCCCAGCCCGATAAGAGCCCGGCAAATAAGAAGCCCAGAGCCATCGATACAAAGTAATAACCCATATAAAGCGCTGCTTGATTCTTAGGGGCAATATTGGCGACATATTCCTGGCTCTTCGGTACGGTTACCATTTCGCCAAAGGACATCATCACAACCGCAAGCACAATCGCACTGCCACCCAGTGCAACGCTACCTGACAGCAATGCAACCAATAGGCCTAGAATAAAAATAACGACCCCAGCGATAATGACGTTAATGGCTTTAAATTTTTGACAAACATAGCTCACCGCAATCTGCCCAAGGATAATCATCGCAAAACCAATATTGATAATGTATTCAGGGTTAACTTGGCGATACTGTTGCTGCCATTGCAAAGCAACTTGATTGGCAGAAGCCCCCTGACGAATTGCCTCCAGCGAGGTGGCTATTTCTGATTCGGGTACCATTACCTTTAGATGCACAAGCTCAAGACGCAATGCCGACAAAGTGCTAGTAGCATCAGAGCTCGCCAATGCCTCCAACTTCGTCGTCAACGCCTCGACATTAACACTGGCAAAATAATTCACAGCCCCCTGACCAAAAAACGATACGAAGCTTATGATGTCTGCCGTATCAATATAGTCCCGCAAGAATAACGGTAGAGTATAAAACAACTGATTATAAATCGCCCAAAACCCAGACAGAACCCCGAGGTAGATTGCAAAAGGAACATTGCTGACGTGAATTTTTTGCTGCCACCAAGGGGCACTACTCCCTTCTTGGGCGAAACGATCCCACAGCACATTAAACAACAGCCAGGCAATGATCCCGCCAAACGCCATTAGATAACTCAACCAATCAGCACCAGCACACATCAATAAAATAATGCACGGGAAGATCGTCATTGCAAAGCGAGCATTTCCCAAAACTTCCTGAGCCTCTTGTAACACTTCCTTCAGGCTCTTCTCAGCTTGTTTATCTTTGTGGACCTGGTCTCTTGGATCACGATACAAAAACGCAGCAGGAAAGAAATTAATACAAATCCAAAGAGTTGACATTAAAAACACGGCATCCCAGCTTATCGCCCGTACATGCCCAGCAATAAAAGGGCCCGCAAATCCACCAATATTGACCATGGTGTAAAAAATACCAAAGCCCAAACTCCGATTGCTGGCATTGGTAGTTAGGGAAATAGTGCCTTGCACCACCGGCTTAAAACATGCCGCACCCAAAGCAACTGCAAAGAACGCCACAAAGAAGCCACCAAAGCTACTGGCTTGCCCTAGTAGGTAGTAACTCGGAGCCATTATCCCGAATGACAAAAGAAACATTCTTTTGAAACCGTAGCGATCAGCTAAGGCTCCAGTGATCACAGGGAGGATATATAAAAAGAAAGGAATAATTCCCTGTAAGGCCCCACGCTGTGACTCTGTAAATCCCACACCGCCCTGATCAACCGGGGTCGTCATATATACGGAAGACACTGTAAAAAAGCCATACCAGGCTAATCGCTCGAAAATCTCCATGCCATTTGCGACATAGAACGAGCGAGGGAAACCTGCTTTAGCCACTGAAGCTACTGTTGTTGACATGTATTGCCGCCATCATCTGTTGTTATTGTTGATTTCGCCCGAAGACCATAGCTTGCAGGCTGAACAAGCTCAAGCTGTGAGTCCCTTCTACGCTAGCTCCTACTAAACATCACTTACTAATATATGGCTTTCTAACATATGTCTTACTAACACAGCGGCTAGACCACAAATCCAAGCTTCAGCCCTTGTTCTACAAACAGGCATATTGTATAAAATATACAATCCAGTCAACAAGCAAGGTTTCGCTATGGCGACTCAGAACAATAAGATCAGCTCTAACCCTAAACCGCTAGACAATAACGCCCCTATTTCGAAAGCTGATGTGCAGCCCAAGTCGCAGTTGACTCCTCGACTTATAGACCTGCAGCCCAGTCATTATTTTAAGGGGCTTAGCCTAACTGCAGCCTGCCTGCTGACAGCATTTGGCCTAAGCTCCTGCAGCCCTCAGCAATCAAGTACCAAAGAGCGCAGTCAAAGCCCAGAGATTGCCCAACCTTCAGTAAGCGCCATCATACCTAGGCCGGATCAATTGAACGCCAAGGTAAAGGTAGAAGGGCGTCTATCGACCTTATTGGAGATGGACATCCGCAAAGTCGGCCGCCAGATCCCCTATACCTATAGCGCCGGCAAGATAGCCAATAGCCCGGGCTACGAATGGTGGGTCAGCAAACACTTTGCCATCAAAAGCGATTTGCCCGAGGAAAAAGTTAAACTCTATCTCGAGCTATTGGAGATGTCCTACCCTCATTATGTAGAGTTGTTTGGCGCTGAACCGGCAAATATCGAAAATCAGCGCATTGCTGTTGTCTACGGTAAAAGCCGTGTTAGCACCCGCAACACCATGTTGGATGATGGCTTTAGACGAGGCGTGCACAAGAACGCGGGTGGCGAAACCATGTTTTACAACCGCGCCGGATATAGTTTCCCGTCTAGCCGAGAGCAACACCAACGCTATATCGTCATCCATGAAACCATGCATGCCTTCCATATGGCCTTAACTGGCCACTCGACCTGGGCGCCAAACTGGATTACCGAAGGCTTAGCCGATTCCATCGCCAGCCATGTCTATTACCCTGAGCGCCAGCAGCTCGCCGTGATGGTGCGTGACCGCGCCCCAATGAGCTATTTGATTAGCGGTTTAAAACAATATTATGCAGGCGGCGAACCCAGCATTGCCGAAATTAATGACAACCCAGCACTTAAGCGAGGGTTGAATTTCTTCATCATTCATTTCTTGCTCAGCGACCCAGAGCGGGCCCAGTATTTTGCTTGGTTCCGCGATAGATTGATGGCAGCCAACCCTCACTCAGAAGCTACCTTGCCCACTGCAAACCGTTTACTGAAAGAAGTTTTTCCGGATTGGCCTGCACTTGAAAAAGAATTTGCAGCCTATGTCAAAAGCCAACACAGCAGCTTCCATATTGCCTCGGGCCCTTGGGAGCAAGACGGCAGTGCTTATTGGATTCGCGTGCAAGAAGAAAAGCAGCAACCGCGTCTAGATATTGGTATCAACCCCCAGGGTAAGCTACTGAGTGAAATGAGTAATGCCGCGGACTTTCCCGGCCCGCAGGCGAGCCCCTTAATTGACCCTCCAAATGGTTCTCAATTTGGCCTACTTGTTGATTACCAAGAAGGCCAACTGCATCGAGGCCAAGTTGGCTTAGCCCTTGGTTTAAAGCTGAGCGAAACAAATCTCGCCTATCGCAAAGACTATCAAGCCAGCAAAAAAGACGACAAAGTTAAACGCCCTGACTACAGCAAAGATAGCTATCAGCCACTATGGATAAAAGAGGGGCGCTACTTGATTTTTGAAGGCGAAAGCCATCAAGCTTTTGCCTTTAGCTCAGAATTATTATTCGCTTTGCAGCAACAAAATGGGCAAGGGTCACAGCTTGGGCTCAATGTAACGGTTAACGATAAATCCATTGATATTGAGCTTCGAAGTTTAAAGGGCGGCAATGTCATTAGCCAAAAAGAACAAATTCAACTTACCGAACAGGAATATCAATCCATTAAGCAGCAAGGAATTAGCTTGTTGGCAAATGATGTAAGCCACCGTTTAACCCCTTATTTACAGTTCCCGAAAAATGACGTGCAGGCAAACCCCAAGGCTGAGATGCAACTCAGCAATCCTTGGCAGTTTTCTGATATCGCACTTTTGCAAAGAGTGTTTAGAGCTTGTTTAGCCGAACAAGAATCAGGCGCCAAAACAACTTGCGACAAAGACCTGATAGCAGTTTATCCTTTAGTCGCCGACGATACTCAACACAGCAAGGCTTCCGAGCAACTCTTAGCAATCGAGAATAACTTATTAAACAGCGCTAGCGACAGCACGCTCCAACAACTTTCCGGCATTCAAAATCATTTACGTTACAACCATGGCAAACCACAATTACTTAGTACCATTTCCGGTAAAGCCAAGGTACAGAACCAACTAAGCTGGATACAACAAGGAAAAAGCTTAGATCAGCAGCTCGCTATAGAGCTCAACAATCAATCGGTATCAGAGTTACATAACGTCAAAGCTGATAAACTGCAGTTAAAGCAAAATATCAATTGGCGTGGTAAAACCTTTTCTCTATCACGAGATTTTGACAAGCCAGGCTTTGACGGCGTTTGCTTGGTCGATCGAAATAATTTGCGCGATGGTCAGCTGCAAAACTTGATCAAACTCACCGGTCCTTACTCTGGAAAAACCCATGGTAAATTGCGCATTGAAGTTATGCCAAGCCACGCTGTTTTAGATAGCGTCAAGTCGCAAGAAGTTAGTATCGCCCCTTACGAAACCAAAAGCTTTCGGCAAGCTTTTGAGCTAAATCCAGATTTCCAAGGTGAGATCACTGTACACAGCTCTGCTCACTTAGAGGTAGATGGTGAGGCTATTTATCTCAGCAAAGAACAGAGAATAAAAAGAGCAGAGAATTAATAAACCTTAACGCTTTACTGGGGGCTTATGCCCCCATTCTATGAATGCGTAGTTTGCCACTCACATCTATGCTTTAATGCCCTTCAAATCACTCAACCTTGAGCAGAGCAATGAAGCTATGTCTTAGCCTCATCATTCTGATGAGCACTCTTTTTAGCCACCATATTAGTGCCAAGCCGGTAAGTAGCTGGCAGCTATTCACCTTTAAAGTGGGCATTCGAGCTGGCTGCATGGAGGCCGAATATCGTGATAGTCAGTCGCTCCTGCAAGCATGGCAGCATTGCCAATGTGTTATGACGACATTCCATGAGCAACTGTCCGCTAGCGAATGGCATATCGTTACCCGTGAAATCATGCAAAACGGCAAAGCCCTAGAAGAATTGAGTATATTGCGCCCGGTATTAGAAAAACTTCCCCTTTGCTCAAAAGGCTCGTCTAATGAAGAAGCAACTTCATCAGACAGTGAGTAACACTATGAGTAACAAAAGTGATCGCGATATTGAAAAAGCCTATTCAACCGCCGAATTTGTATCCAAATTACGTCGTCTAGCCGACGCCCTAGAGAGCGGAGACAAATTCGAGATTCAAATCGCCGGCGAGCGCATCTATGTGCCGGTTCGCGCAATATACAACATTGAGCATGAGCGCGAAGGCAATGAAGAAGAAATCGAGTTTCAAATCAAGTGGCAAAACGATTAAGCACTCTTCTTCAATCCTAAGCTATCAACACTATCTACAGCGGCATAGCCCGCTAAAGTCCAAGCCTTGGCTTTAGCGGCTTGCTTGCTCAAGCAAATTCACAGGCTTGAGCTATATTTGTATTAACCCCCTAGATCGGCCCACCATTTGAACCGGACCCATTTATGAATAATGCAAGTGAGATGCAATTTCAAGACAAGATCGCCCTAGTAACCGGTGGCAGCCAAGGTATTGGTTTAGCAACGGTAACCCAATTAGCGAGGCAAGGCGCAACCGTCATATGCTGTAGCCGCAGCCAGAAGAACTGGGACAAGGCGGTCGCCGACAACCCCGAACTCAAAGAAAAAGTCGAGTTTATCGCTACAGATCTCAATAACGAACACGCAACCGGTATTTTATTTAAGCGAATCGAACAAAATTACGGCCGTCTGGATTTGGCAGTGAATAACGCCTCACCCACTGTGGCTTCCCATGGCCTGTTTGGTAATGTGCCAACTGCCAAGCTTAAGGAAACTCTTGATGCCGATTTATGGTCGCAAATGTTTTGCCTGCAAAAAGAGATTGGCTTGATGGCTAGTGGCGGCAAGATCGTCAATGTTTCTTCCGTAAATGGGCTATCAGCAACCCCTGGTGCAGCAGCATTTAGCGCGGCAAAATTTGGTTTAGAAGGTGTTACCAAATCGCTGGCCTTGGAATATATCCAACAGGGTATTCGTATCAATTCAGTAGCTCCTGGCGCAACCTTAACGCCAAGAGTTCAACAACAGATCGACGGCGCACCCAGCCCTGAGAACCGCTTAAAAGAAATTGAATCTCGAATCCCTTTGAAGCGCATGGCGCGCAGTAACGAAGTTGCCAATGCGATCTGTTGGTTGTGCTCAGATCAATCCAGTTATGTGGTTGGCCACACCCTAGTGGTTGACGGTGGCCGCTCGCAAAGCTAATCGCGGCGGCTCATTGCCTACATCAGCTCGATCTATAAGGCTCCCTCCGGAGCCTTTTGTTCACTACGAAACCACAGCTTGGCACTTTCAAGTAATAGAATATTCACCGGCACTAAAACTAATGTCACCAGGGTGGCGAATAAAATTCCAAAGCCCAGAGAAACCGCCATTGGTATTAGGAACTGAGCTTGCACCGCCTTTTCAAACAACAATGGCATTAGCCCTAAGAAAGTGGTTAGAGAGGTTAACATCACTGGGCGAAAGCGTGCCGCACCCGCTTGCAATACCGACTCCATAAGTGCTTCAGCTGATGGCATAGTTGCCGCCAGTTCCTGCCTACGACGATTGCAAAACTCCACCAATACAAGGCTATCGTTCACCACAACACCGATCAAAGCCAACAAGCCCAACAGGCTCATAATGGTTAAATCCATGCCCATGATCCAGTGGCCAACAATCGCACCAATCGCACCAAAGGGAATAATCGACATTACAATAAATGGTTGCGAGTAGGAACCAAAGGGAATCGCCAACAAAGCATAGATAGCAAATAAAACTAAGGCCAAGCCCATAGCAAGAGACGAAAAAGAGTCGCGTTGTTCTTGGGCTTCACCCACCAAGCTATAACTGGCCCCAGGGTATTGCGCACTTAGCTCGTCTAAAAACTCGCCTAGATCTCGGTATAACACCGTGGCATTGGTATTATTTTTATCGAAATCCGCTATCACGCTTGCTGTGCGATGCTGATTAATACGATAGATCGCCGATGCCCCTCTATCTGGCACAAGGCGGGCAAGCTCATCTAAAGGCACTAAACCGGCGGGGGTTTGAATATCGATATTACGCAAATCGCTAATTGCGCGCCGCTCATCAGCGGGTAGGCGAACCATAACACGAACCTCGTCACGCCCACGTTGAATACGCTGCACTTCGATTCCGAAAAAACCCTGCCTTACTTGGCGGATAATTTGGCTGCGGCTGATACCGAGCGTTTTCGCCTGTTGAGTTAGCTCTAGGCGCAACTCTTCCTTACCATCGGATAAGTTATCCGAAATATCAAAAACCGTGGGGTATGTTGCGAGGCGTTGCTTTAACTGCTCAGCCATTTGCTCTAGATCAGCGACATTGTTGGAGCTCAAGCGCACATCAACTGGGTCACTACTGCGCCCGATTTCTGCACGAAACGTTAGTGATTCAGCTCCTGGTATTTCTCCAATCAAAGCTCGCCACTCTCTTACTAAACGTGCCGTACTTAAATCAGGGCCCCTCTCCTGCGATGGCACCAACTCAAAACGCACATTGCCATTTTCAGCACTGCCCCTATGACCAGTGCTGGAGTAAATATTCTTCACCACACTTTCACCGCTAGCCTCATCACGATAGCGGTCTTGAATACTGATCGCAGCATTCACCATTTTCAGAACAACCTGATCGGTAACTTCGAATGCTGTGCCGGCAGGCATTGCCACCGACGCTCTGGCGGTATCGCTTTGAATTCTTGGGAAAAATACAAAGCGTGTCCAGCCTGTCATAATCAGGGCCATAATTAGCCCAAATACTCCACAGAACAGCAGTAAAGTATTTAGACGGTTGCGCAAAGCAACAGCCAACATTGGCTTATAGGAAGTCAATATAAAGCGTTCAAAACCCTTGGCAAAGTTCTGCTGCCAGCGGGAGATACGACCCGGCTCTTTTTTAAAACGAACATTTTTCAAGTGGGCTGGCAATACAAATTTTGATTCGATTAATGAAAATATAAGAACCGGAACCACAATAAATGGAATCTGTGCAAAGAAAGCGCCTCGGCGACCTTCCATAAAGGCAATCGGCATAAATGCAGCAACGGTAGTTAAAATGCCAAAGGTCACCGGCACGGCCACTTCACGTGTACCTTGAATAGCAGCCTCTAAGCCACTGTCGCTTCGCTCAAGGTGGCTATACACATTTTCCCCGGTTACGATCGCATCGTCGACAACAATACCCAGCACCAAAATAAAACCGAATAAAGACATTACATTTAGCGTGACACCAAAGAACGGCATTAATATAAATGCGCCCATAAAGCTCACGGGAATCCCAAGGAACACCCAAAACGCAATTGAAGGGCGCAAGAATAAACTCAGTAATGCCAATACCAGTATGCCACCTTGCATGGCATTACTTAGCAAAGTACTTAAGCGGCCTTTTACGATTTCTGAATCGTCATCCCAGTAACTTAGTGCTAAACCATGTGGCAAGCGATCTTGCTGGGCTGCTATGTACTCACGTACTTTCTCGGCGACTTCAATAGCGCTTTGATCACCAACACGATAGACTTCAATCATAACCGCCAGCTCGCCGTTAAAACGGCTGCGTAATGGCGTCTCTTCGAAGCCATCACGAACATTGGCCACACTGCCTAATGGAATAACACTGCCATCACTGTTGGTTTTTACTGGAATGCCTTCAAACTCGTCACGCACATAAGCTTGCCCTTTTGATCGCACTAAGATCTCGCCTGCATCTGTTTTTACATTGCCTGCCGATAGATCTAATGAGTCATCGCCAACCTTTCCGGCAATATCATTTAAGGTAAGATCAAACTCTCTTAGCGTATTTTTGCTGACCTCTAAGGTCATTTCATAATTACGAACACCCACTAACTCTAGTTGAGTAATGCCAGGGATCTGCAATAAATCATCGCGAACCTTCTCAGCGTAACGACGCAGTTCTTGCTCGCTTAACTTACCTGAAACGGCGACGGTGATAACTTCTCGCTTACGAATCGCCAGTGCAACTATCGGCTGCTCCGCTTCAACTGGAAAGGTATTGATTTCATCGACTCGTGCTTTCACATCTGCCAGCAATTCACGCGGATCGTAATCGTCCTCAACTTCAATGCTAACGGTGCTACCACCTTCTACCGATCGGCTGCTCAGCTCTTTAATACCCTCTAGATCGGCCACTGCGTTTTCAATCCGCATCGCTAAACCTTGTTCAGCATCTTCTGGGCTTGAACCTCGCAAACTGACCGACACATTGATCATATTGGGTTCTACACTCGGAAAGATCTCCAAGGGTATTTGCGTCTTTAAGGAAACCACGCCAGCAATAACAATAATGACCATTAAAAGGTTGGCAGCAACGTGGTTTTTGGTAAACCAAGCAATCATGATTCACCTCGGCTTTTGGCTTTTCGCTC
The DNA here is from genome assembly GCF_947502065.1 of uncultured Pseudoteredinibacter sp. Classification (GTDB taxonomy): domain Bacteria; phylum Pseudomonadota; class Gammaproteobacteria; order Pseudomonadales; family Cellvibrionaceae; genus Pseudoteredinibacter. Next base: position 124,711 of record NZ_CANMYE010000007.1, on the reverse strand, counting down.
TGCCTTAGCAGCGCCATTGGGCACTCGACGTGTTGCATTTTGTTTTTTCGGCCCAGCTTTATCCTTCACCGATCTTAGCGCGGTTCCAGATGGCAATTGCCCTAAGCTGGTCATGATAAGTTTGTCGCCAGACTGTAAGCCCTCACTAATAAGCGCTTCTGTTTCATTCTGCCAAGCAATGTGTATATCTCGGCGCTGCAGTTTTCCATCGAGTTCTACATAAACATAACTGCCTTGGTAAATGACTCGATTAGGAATCACTATCGCATCAGTAAGTGTTCGTCCGGTTATTTTTGCCTGTACATATTGCCCAATTTTTAACGGTGCTTTTGCTCGATCGCCATCACTGAGAGCAGCTGCCCCATAAGGGTCTTTAATCTCGGCAATGACATACAACTGGCGGCTACCAGAATCAATCGCGCCCTCGGTTTCAATCACCTGCCCGAACCAGTGCTCGGGGCGAATTAACGTTGAGATAAACTCAACCGCGGGTTTTTCCTGGGGGCTCTGATTAAATCGGTAACGTTCGGGTAGGTCCACAAAAGCTAGATCACGACTTTTTATTGGCAACCTCACCTCGATAGTATCAACACCATATATCGTTGCGAGGGTGGTGCCACTATTTACAAACTGGCCTAAATCTACTGACTTGGATAATACTCGCCCGGCGAACGGTGCTCTAATATGGGTGCGCTCCACATTAAGCCTGGCCTGATCTAGGCTGGCCTGTGCAGATTTTAAGTTGGCCTGCGCTGCCATCAGCTGGGGCTTGCGAATTACAATGTCAGGAGCAGCGCCATTTTTACCGGAACGACGCCAGTCTGCTTTTGCTTGTTTTACTCTGGCCTGCTCTTCATTTAGCAATTGCTGAGCTGACGCTAAATTTGCTTGAGCCTGTATCAAGGCGACCTGATAGTCTCTATCGTCCAGGCGCAATAACTCTTCACCTTGTTCAAAAAAGCCACCAGCACGGAATTGCGGGCTAACCCAGCTTACCCGAGCCGAAACTTGCGGCAGCAGTTGGCTCTGGGTTCGCGGACGAATCAATCCATAACTGTCTAATTTGATGGTATATGGAGCAGCTTGAATCAACTGCGTATCAACCGCTATATCCGCAGGCGGTTTACCACCACGACGTTTAGCGGAAGGCGGATTAATGCTGACAAGAATAATGGCTACGGCAAAAACCGCCACAATGGCGATAGAAAGAACTCTTTTGCGCATCTAAGCTGCTCACTGTTGTTTTGAGTATTGGAATAGGCAGCGAGTTTAGAGGAATAGCTCGACACAAAAAAGCGAGTCGACATCGGCTGATATGGCTAACTTTACAAAACTTCGACAAGATGAATTTTTCAACGCCATTTTGCTGCAGTTTAGCCCGTTAAACAGGGCATTTAGCATTAATTCCATAAGCCATAGGCAAGTTTCAGAATCTCAGCTTGCTTTTTGAGTGTCGAAAATTCACAAAGAATTCACAATTAGAAACGTGATTTACTAAAGATGCCGCTGGATAGCGAAAAGATAAACTTGAGGAAAAAAAGCCCGCACCTAACTAAGGGCGGGCTCTGACAGGCACATCGGAATAAATTAGAATGCGTAGCGCGCGCCAATGGTTACACCACGGCCTGGCTCCGGTGCGATTTCACGCAGGAAGGAACTGGCATTACGAATTTCTTCGTCAAGCAAGTTATCGCCACGTAGGAATACCGTCCATTCACCCATACCGCTTTCTACGCGGTAATTCATGCTGGCATCCAAACGCTTGTAGCTGTCAGTCGCCTCTTCATTACGACCCGGCTTATCCTGCTCTGCCACATGGGTGTAACGCAACTTGGCATCAAAAGCGTTACCGGCAATAGCGCCATGGTAATCAAATTGCAAACCTAGACGGCGTGGAGTGATGCGCGGCACGTCTTCACCAGAATCAAGATCTGCGCGAACACTATCGGCGAATAATTGAATATCCCAGCTATTCCCGTTGTTACGGTATACCGGCAAGGTTACCTTGGCCTCTACACCTGAGAACTCTGCGCCTTGCTGGCGGTATTGGAACAAAGGCTGTTCTTCACGAATACCACCTGTGTTATCACGGTAGATAAAATCGCTAATGTCGTTGTAGAAAACACCGAGATCAATTTCTACATAGTCGCTCCCCATAGGCACATGATATTTGTAGCCTAATTCAATATTCTGGCTGGTCTCTTCATCAAGATTGGCATCACCAAGCTCGTAGCTTTGAGTCGCTACGTGCACGCCATCTGAAAAAAGTTCTTCGACAGAAGGAGCTCGCTGGGCGCGGCTCAGTACAATGTTCAACTGTTGCTGATCACTAAAACGGTACTGACCAGCCAAGCTTAAGCTGTGGGTATTGAAATCGACGCTGTTGTGACCTTGGGCATCTACTTCGGTGCGCTCTAGGCGGGCACCCGCTTCGATCAACCAGCTATCTAAATCCCACTCTTCAACTAAGAAGACACCGACACTTTGCGTGTCACTGCCAGGGATAAAAGCTTCGGCGCCCACCGCCTGAAAGTCTTTATCTAAGAACTGCAAGCCGAAAGCACCACGCGCCTTACCATCCATGTAGCGGTCATGCACCAATTCGATTCGACCTTCAAAGGCCTCGCTATCGAACACTGTGCCCACCTCAACGCCTTCTAACTCCTTATGCTGATAGTCCACATAGCCCATACGCAGGGTCATTTTTTCTATGCCTGTAATTGGCGCTAAAAATTGCCCCTTGATATCGTAACGAGTTTGCTCCATGTCGATACGTACTGGAGCTTCACCGTGACCATGCTCGTCTTCTTCGTGTTCGTCCTCATGCTCGTTTTCATGATCCTCTTCGTGATCATGCTCATCTTCATCATGATGATCTTCCTCTTCTTCATGGGCATGAGCACCGGCAGGTATGCCGTATTCGTTGTCTAAGCGGCTTACGCTAAAGCCGATAAAGCTGCCATCATCACCAACCCAACTTAGGCCAGCGGTAAGGTTTTTACTTTCGCTGTCGCTGTTTTCGATAAAGCCATTAGTTGTATCTTCTGGGTGCTCATCGCCATGGATATCTGCAAAACCTGGAATTTCCACATCATCGCTACTGCGGTACAAGCCATCGAGGTGCCAAGCCAGGTTGCCAGAGCCACCTTCCAGTTTAAATACTGTGGCACTCTCTTCGTTAACGCTGCTGTAACGGGTTTCGATGGTGCCATTGATTTCATTGGGCACAGTCGACGGAATTCGGTTATCGATGATATTAATCACACCACCAATCGCGCCGCTGCCATAGCGCAAAGTTTGCGGGCCGCGCAGCACTTCAATACGCTCTGCTAAGAGTGCTTCAACGGCATTGGCGTGATCTGAAGAGGAATTTGCAGCATCTAGTGTATCTAGATTGTCCTGCATTACTTTTACGCGATTACCTTGCTGGCCACGGATAACTGGCGTACCGACACCTGGGCCAAATGATGCGCTTGCCACACCTAGCTGCCCTTTTAAGGTATCACCCAAGGTTGATGCCGCCTGCCGACGCAATTCGTCACCACTGAGAATAGCCGCTGGACGAGTATTGTCAGAATGGCTTTTATCAAGTGGTGAAGCACTGACGATCACTTCTTCAATGGTGCTCTTGTGCTCCTCATGTTGTTTGCCTGATTTTGCTGCATCTGCATGTAAGTTAGCACTTGCAATCATTAAAGTGCTCGCCATGGCGATGGCTGAGCATAGTGGACGCTTTTTCATGGGTCTTCCAAATATCGTTCAGGTGCGGAGCGCACGGTAGTTAGATGGCCGCAAGCACAGGGCTTGGCCATGGTTATTTAAGCCATAGGAGCTCGATGAGCTTTAGTTTCTTGGCGGGGCGCGAATAGCAAAATTTTGAGCTTGCTCTTGCTTGGCAGTCGTTAGCTCGGTCGCAAGTGGCTTGTCGCTTAGCGGCCTTAATGGAGGACAGTAGGCTGTGGAAGCAAGGGCGTCGGAAGCACTGAGCTGTTGGCAGCTCATGCACTCATGGGGAGCGTGATGATCTAGGTGAATATGCTGAGCATTAACAATCTGGCCCCACAGCAATACGCTGGCAAGCACTAGCAGCCAGATCGATTGGGGAATTGTTTTACGCACAGGGATATTCATTCTGTTATGTTATAACAACTCAATTAGTTTGGTAAACCACCAATAAACCCGTATTTTGACCATTTCACAGCATAAGCTCGCAGATATCTTCCTTGGTACACGGGGGCTGAAAGGCTATAATCCGCCCTCTTTTCGCGGGCTCGGGCGGGTTTGAGTCGGTGAAAGCCATAGCAAAATGAAGTAGCAGCACAGAACAATTTAGATAAAGAGGATCGCGAGATGTCCGATCGTTGTGCCAGCGTTAAGCGCGACACCTTAGAAACCAAGATTAGTGTAAGCCTCAACCTCGACGGGACTGGCAAGGGTCAGTTCGATACTGGGGTTCCTTTCTTAGAACATATGATGGATCAGATTGCCCGCCATGGTCTGATCGATCTTGATATCACTTGTGATGGTGATACCCATATTGATGACCACCATACGGTTGAGGATATCGGTATTACTTTGGGCCAGGCTATTGCTCAGGCTGTGGGCGATAAAAAGGGCATTCGCCGCTATGGCCATGCTTATGTGCCTTTGGATGAAGCTTTGAGCCGGGTGGTTATCGATTTCTCTGGTCGCCCAGGTTTGGTGATGAATGTGCCATTTACGCAAAAGCGTGTTGGGGCTTTTGATACTGAGCTGTTTAGTGAGTTCTTCCATGGTTTTGTGAATCACGCTCAGGTGACTTTGCATATTGATTGTTTGCGCGGTGCAAATGCGCATCACCAGATTGAGACGGTGTATAAGGCTTTTGGTCGTGCCTTGCGCATGGCTTTAGAGACAGATCCGCGGATGGCGGGAATGATGCCTTCTACTAAGGGTAGTTTATAGACTTTGAAGCTGGATAGTTAGGGTTCGTAGGTATAGATAGTGCAGGGGCGTGAGCAGGACACAGTGGCTAGAGGTCGCCGTGAATACATCCCTGTAGGCTCGACCTTTCGCATCCCTGCGAAAGACGCCTCTAGCCACTGTGCCCTGCTCACACCTTCTACATCGTGCAACCTGTAAAGAGAACTAATTAGGGTCGTAGCGATAAGCTCTGACTCCGAAACCCCGGCACTGCGCCGAACAAAAAGTATTGAAATCTAAACCATGAGCAAAGCAACAATCGCCGTTATTGATTACGGCATGGGTAATCTTCACTCCGTCGCCAGCGCCTTAGAACATGTCGCCCCTAATCACGACATTGTGATCAGCAGCGAGGCCGAGGTGATCGCTAACGCTGAGCGAATTATTTTTCCGGGCGTTGGCGCGATGCGCGACTGCATGGCAGAAATTAAGCGCTTGAACTTTCACCGTTTAGTGCCTGAGCTAATTGCCAGTGGCAAACCGGTACTGGGCATTTGTGTTGGCATGCAAGCCTTGATGACGCACAGTGAAGAGAATGGTGGGGTAGAAGCCATTAATCAACTACCTGGCGAAGTAAAATTTTTCGGCGAAGATTTAACTGAAAACGGTGAACGTTTGAAGGTGCCTCATATGGGCTGGAATACCGTCAGCCAGACAGCTGACCACCCTATTTGGCATGGCATTGAAGATAATGCCCATTTTTATTTTGTGCACAGCTACTACGCCAAGAGTGAAGATAAAGACCTTGTGATTGGCCGCTGCCAATATGGCTTGGAATTTGATGTCGTATTGGCCAAAGATAATTTAGTCGCGGTGCAATTTCACCCAGAAAAAAGCCACAGCAATGGCTTACAGTTATTAAAGAATTTTAGTCAGTGGAATACTGGCGCATAACAAATATACGAGAACCATAGCATGTTAATTATTCCAGCAATTGATTTAAAAGATGGCGCCTGTGTGCGTTTACGCCAGGGCTTGATGGAAGACTCGACCGTTTTTTCTGACGATCCAGCAGCCATGGCCACCCAGTGGGTAGAGCAGGGCTGTCGTCGTTTGCATTTGGTCGATTTAAACGGTGCCTTTGAAGGCAAGCCAATTAATGGTGATGTAGTCACCGCAATTGCCAAAGCGCACCCAGAGCTACCGATTCAAATTGGTGGTGGCATTCGCAGCGCCGAGACCATTGAGTATTATTTAAATGCCGGGGTGAATTACGTCATCATCGGAACTAAGGCGGTGAAAGAGCCAGAGTTTGTTAGCGAAATGTGCAAACAATTTGCTGGCCATATTATTGTTGGCTTAGATGCGAAAGATGGCTTAGTGGCCACCGATGGCTGGGCCGAAGTTTCTGAAGTTAAAGCCACCGAGCTGGCTAAGCGTTTTGAGCAAGATGGCGTAAGCTCAATCGTTTATACCGACATCGCTCGTGACGGCATGATGCAAGGTGTTAATGTGGAAGCGACTGTAGCCATGGCGCAAGCATCTAGCATTCCAGTCATTGCCTCTGGCGGTGTAACAAACATGGATGATATCCGCGCGTTAAAAGAAGTTGCCGATAAAGGTATTTGCGGTGCTATTACCGGGCGTGCCATTTATGAAGGCACTTTGGATATGGCCGAAGCACAAAACTACTGCGATCAATAAGCTGCTATTTATTTAAAAGGTTTCCCATGGCTTTAGCAAAACGCATTATTCCCTGCCTGGATGTAGAAAACGGCCGCGTGGTAAAAGGCGTGCAGTTTGTGGACATTCGTGATGCTGGCGATCCGGTAGAAGTTTCCAAGCGCTATAACGAGCAGGGCGCGGATGAGATCACTTTTCTAGACATCACGGCCACCCATGAGGGCCGTGACACTACTGTACATACGGTAGAGAAGATTGCCAGCGAAGTATTCATTCCGCTTACGGTAGGTGGTGGTATTCGTACTGTCGATGATATCCGCACTATGCTTAACGCCGGTGCCGATAAGGTCAGCATTAACTCGGCAGCCATTTTTAATCCCGACTTTGTAAAAGAAGCCGCCGACCGTTTTGGCTCTCAATGTATTGTTGTAGCCATTGATGCAAAATGTGTCAGCGCTGAAGGCGAGCCCAAGCGCTGGGAAATTTTCACTCACGGCGGCCGCAAGCCTACCGGCATTGATGCGGTTGAATGGGCTAGAAAGATGACTGCCTTTGGTGCTGGTGAAATTCTATTAACCAGTATGGATCAAGATGGCATGAAAAATGGTTTCGATCTTGACGTCACCTCTGCCATCAGCGAAGCGGTTCACGTACCGGTAATCGCATCAGGCGGCGTAGGTAATTTGCAACATTTAGTAGACGGCGTAAAACTCGGCAAAGCCGATGCCGTACTCGCCGCCAGTATTTTCCACTTCGGTGAATACAGCGTGCCCGAAGCCAAGCAATTTATGCGAGACCAAGGCGTTGAAGTGCGGCTTTAAATGCCCGCTTCAACCGCTGACAAGGGGTCAGACCCCGCCTCAAATAAGCAAAACAATTCATTCGGTTTAGGGATTCTCTTTTAAGATGGGGTCTGACCCCGTACCACTCTGAAGCTAAAGATTCCTACCTTTGAGCCATATTATATTCTGACCTTTTTCATTATGATCTTCCCAAATTATTTTCACTTAAGGGAAGAAATGAAAAAATCATTAGCTCATTTAGCCGCTTTCTTGCTCGTTTTCGTTAGCATAAATAATATCCACGCAGGCACATTAGCTCTAGATAAAGAAGTTAAAAAATCCATTCTTGGGTATTGCCTTGCTTTTGACGATGTTGCCGATGATATTAAACTCGAAGTCGCCCGCACCAATAACAACGGGGAAAGCACTAAATCCACGAGCAGCTGCTCAGCCTATCTAAAAATGCAGCCCACTCAAACCAAAGATGAGCTGAAACAAGAGATCAACCTAGCCGATATGCGTGCGGCTTATTGCCACCTATACAACGCACTCAGTGGCTTAGGTGCTGACAATGGTTTTTACTCAACACTGAGCTCCCATGAAACTGAAGATGGCAGTGCTACCAAGATAACATTTCGATTTGATAAAAACCCTTGCTGAGACCCCTGGGCAAACCACGGGGTCAGATCCCAGTTTAAAAAACAAACGATTTGATCAACATAGGCTTTCTTATTTAGTAAGGGGTCTGACCCCATACTAGCCCCCAATAGTGAAACGAAGCTGGCACCTCAATGCTTAGAACCATCCTCATATCTTTATCGCTACTTTTGAGCTATCAAACCAATAGTAGTGAGCTAAATGGCAATGCATGGGAAAAAATACTCCTCCCAGTCCAATCGATGAGCAATTTCTGTTTAGCATTTGGTGACGCTGAAGCTAAAATCTCTTTGCTTTATTACGAGAACAATTCATATGGAGAGATGACCTTTACTCACGCAAAAACGTGTCAGGAGCATCTTGAGATCAATAAGGAACACTTAAATAAACAGCGCCTCAGCAATCAAGAGCTAAATGCCATTAGGGAATCATACTGTAATATCTTTAATGATATGGATAGCTGGGGCTCAAGTGAGCTTCTGACAATAACAAAAGAAACAAGCAATCCAGCTCAAGGGGTTAGAGTACAAGTAAGCTATAGCCTAGATACTAGTCCTTGCACCTAATAGGGGGGCTCGCCATTGGGGTCAGACCCCGTTTCAAATAAAAAGCTGAGCTACTCAGTTTAGACTTTCTAATTAAGAATGGGGTCTGACCCCCAAAAAAAACGGCTACCCGAGGGTAGCCGACAACCGTGATTAGCCTGATAAGGAGAAGTGACTCGAAAAGCCGCTTCAAGTTGCCGCCTTAGCGACAACGGTTACAATAATAACGATTCTCATTTGTATTGCAAGCATTAATGATAATTATTTTTATTTAAATAGGATTGCGGCTCACTCTGTACAAATTTCCGCCATTAGGTTCGATCATCTATCGAATGTATAGAACAAATACTGGGTATCGATGAATTTTATTAACAAAGGGTAAGGGCTTGGGATACACTCGCCCTCGCAGCTACGCTATAACGTAGCGCACATAAGAACCGACAAACGTGTCAGCCTAAAATTTGCGCTTTGAATTTTAAAGCAGCAGATAATTGCCGAAGAGCAAAAAAACGGCCACCCGAAGATGGCCGACAACCGTGATTAGCCTGATAAGGAGAAGTGGCATAAGCCGCTTCCAGCTGACAGTCACCTATCAGCTAGAGTTAATAATAATGATTATCATTAACATTGTAAGCTATTTCTTACTCACACCCTAAATTTGTCACCTAGATCTTCAAAAAACTACACTCTGATGCGCAATGGCTCGTCGTTATCATTTCTGATAGTAGTAATCTATTGGGTTTGGCCTATCGATTAAGTAACCTTGAATGTAATCTGCGCCCCAACGCCTCACCATTTCCCGCTGGCCCTGAGTCTCAATACCTTCACATATGACCGTCATACCTAATTGATGTGCCATATTGATCATGCCGCCTGCTATGACTGCATATCCTTCGTCAGTGCCACTCTGGTCGATAAAGCTTTTATCAATTTTCAGATACTTAAAAGAAAAGTTTAATAGGTAGCTTAAGGATGAGTGGCCGGTACCGAAATCATCCACCGATAATTGAAAGCCCGCTCGGTTTAGCTCATCAAACCGCTGCCGAGTCAGTGATGGGTCTAACATTGCGGCGGTCTCGGTAATTTCGAAACTGATTCTTTCAGCCGACACCCCGTACTTTTGCAAAATCTCAAGCATTCTATCGGCCAGCTTGGATTCGCGAAGTTGCACTGGTGATAGATTAATAGAAACCTGGATATCGCTGGGCACCTCTGGTTTTACCAGGTGCTGACAAACTCGCTCTACCACCCAATATCCAAGATGGATAATATCACCACTAGCCTCAGCAATTTCAATAAATAACACCGGGGATATCATGCCTTCGACAGGATGAATCCATCGCACCAAAGATTCGAAGTGGCACACTTTTGAACCTTCTTCTGCCCCCACAATCGGCTGAAAGAAAACCTCAAATTCATCTCGATCTATGGCCTGCCTTATGGAGCGACCAAGCTCGACATGTAAGCGCAAGGTGTTTTCCATGCCTTTACGATAGGCAACTAAACGCTCGCTGCTTTTTTGTGTTGCACGATAAAGAGCGACATTAGCCATCTTTAATAGCGTTTCAGCAGACTGTTCACAATCAGGAAATGAACACAAGCCAGCGCTTATTTCAAAACGAACTTGAACATCATCAACCTGTACATCTTCTGAAAAGGCATTTGTGATCTCATGTATGGACTGCACCACAGAGGATTCATCAGTATCCAAAACAATAAAGGCCAGCTCACTATGACCAATATGAGATAGGCTACTATTTTGGCCAAGCACTGATTGTATTCTTGCGACTGTCTTAGCCAGCAGTTTTTGCTTGGTCTCACTATCAAATAAATTACAAAAATAAGCGAACTTATCGATAGAAAGAACAACCAGGTAAAATTTTTCGCATGCACTATCAATAAGATGATGCATTAATCGAAGCAAACCTGCCTGATTAGGAAGGCCGGAGCTTTCTTCCAAATAGGCGGTTGGAATCGAAGCTGAAACATCTTCCTCATTAGCCGCCTTAACTTGATCTGCGGTATTTTGTAAGTGCTGATAGACATCCGCTAAAAAGCGGCCAGAGGAATCTTTTTCTACACAAAAGGAAATAATAGAGGCGATATTACTGAGATAGCTTTTATCGAATTCAGTATATAGGGTCTCGTCGCTAGGCGTGAAAAGTACGCCCCCTCGGTCATAGCGAAAGCTCTCGAAATGCATATTAGAAGAACCAAAAAGCTCCTGCAAAAGAGGCTCTCGCTCGCCATCGTTTGCAGCAGCATGTTCGGCTATGCGCAACCTCATGCCGACAAGTACTTCCACTCGATTGTTCAGGCTAGTGGGTACTCTTTTCCAGCCTTCTTCTCGACAAAAACGGTGCTGCTTGAGAACACATTTATACTCCCAGTACATACCTCGCGTTTGACGAAGGAGGTACAGATTATGAATATCAATAGAAAAGCGAACATTCTTGTGAATAAACTTCAAATCTCGATTGAAATTACTATCCACACTGATCATATCGCTCAGATCTAGTAGGCTAGAATTGCGAAGCGCTGCCTCTACCGCCTCGTTACCCCTCGCTTGGTTTTCATCGCTTAAGGTAGCTACAGCCTCCAAGATAGACTCAGTGCCATTTTTTCCTGGCGACGCTTCAATAGTCACAGAATTACCTTTCTAGCTTAATGCTAGGCCGCATTTTCGGTGTAGTCAGTAAAGCGCTTGTCAATATCTACGGATAAGCTATCGGCTAGATTAACCATATAGAGGGAACAGGACACCATTCCGATTAATTCAATGACTTCTTCTTTTTCTAATCCTATATCTTCCAATTCCTCATAGTGGTCGACAGTGGCGTTAAAATCCTTTTCTAGGCAAATATCCGCAAACTGAAGAACGCTTTTAAGAACGGGATTTCGAACCGTATTGATATCATTCACAATTTCAATAATGCCCTGATCATCATGCCCAAACTTTAGAGCCATTGCATGATGTGCCACATGGCAATACTGGCAATTTCGTTTAAACGCGATATAGGAAAACAAAATTTCCTTACTTACTCGCGAAAGCTCACCACTGCACAGGTTATTTTTCACCATTCCCCAAGAAGCCAATGCAAGCTCTGGACTAACATTGGTTAAACAACGAAAGATATTGGGCACAAAACCCATACCTAAGACTTCGCAGACTTCTCGGTGTATTTCTGGATAAGTTTGCTCAAAGTCTTCTTCAAGCATTATTGGAAAGTATTCCATTGCAGTGTCCACTTTTTCTAACTAATCAATCGGCCGAGCTTTTACTTTACTCTGCACCTTATTTCTTAAGGTGTAGTACAAAAACCCATAACTTCAACGCTTATTAGACGGGCGTTAAAAGAATGATGTTGCCTAGGCAATGCATGAATTATTTATGACAAACTGGCTTAAACTGCGTAAAATTTGCTTATGCAATAAAAGGGGGATTTATGACAGATTGGGTTCGACCAGGAATATATGGTGCTCTTTTGAGCTCGTTTTTATTATTCCTATTACCTTCGACTAGCTCACTATTATTGAATCTATATCACAGCTTGAGCTTTGAGCCACTATATTATCTATACGCTGCAATCAAGGCAGCTTCGGCTTATTATCCAAGGTGGGATTATTTTGAGCTCAGTGCAATCGCAGCTGGCCTTTTTCTGACATTTTCATTGTGGCTGTGGAAGCACAATAAAGCGGGCTAAGTAAGTACTTAGCCCTAGAAATTTTATTGATCCAAAAGCCAGATTGATGCTTGCTCTAATAAGGTTTTATATTCTTCATCTTCATAGGCTTCCGCTAAGTGGCCAAGCGCGCTGAAAAACACCGTACCCTTACCAACCTTGTGATGCCAGACCAAAGGGTGATCCTTACCCATTTTTAAAGAATCTGGCACATCGTACTCTGTCTCATCAACACTAATGAGTACTGTTACTTCGTCTCTTGGGCTTTTATCAAAGCTATACCATTCTTCATGCCAAGCTTTGCTTGCCGAAAAATGCTTAGTTACGAAATGACTTCTATCTTCGATTGTTAAGGTGCCGTCTCTAAACTGCGGGAACATTGGGTGCCCTATAAACTGAGCTTTTATCAAATGCTTAGGAAACCAAGACCAATCGTAATGTTCATTACCGCCAGTACCATGTAGCGCAAGGAAGCTGCCGCCACCGTCCATATGATTTTTTAAAGCTTCACGTTGCTCCTCTGTCAACACATCGCCGGTGACATTATTCCAAACAACTAAATCAAATTTATCCAATAAATCAGCCTGGTGTATCGCTCCATTTTCTGTGATAAAAAGACTCCAATCATGTTTATCCGCGAAGTTTTTAAACAGAGATTCTACAGCTGGGATCGCCTCTATATGTCGAAAGCTATTGGTTTTCGAAAACACCAATACTTTGCTTCCACCCGACATTACTGGCAGGGTAGGTGGAACTTCCTCATAAACAGGCGCCTTGAAGAGCTCATAGCGCCACATCTGATAAACCACATAGCCTGCAATCGCGAAAACTGCTATTGCGGTAAAAAGCAGCGTTGTGCGTAAAATCTTAGCCATTGTCCTTTCCTAATAAGATCTAAATATTACCCTGCTGCCATTGCGATACGGCATAGTCGCAGGCTCGCGCAGTAAGCGCCATATAAGTTAACGATGGATTTACACAAGAGCTAGACGCCATACAGGCCCCATCCGTTACGAATAAGTTGGGCACATCATGGCTCTGATTCCAAGCATTCAGCACCGATGTTTTTGGATCCTTGCCCATTCTTGCAGTACCCATCTCGTGAATCGAGCTGCCAGGTACACTCAGTTTTTCTGTAGTCTCTATATAGACTGCACCGGCCGCTTTAAATATTTTGTCACTACTTTTTATAATATCTTCAGCCATCTGATGCTCATTCTCACCGAAGCTCATTGACACTTTGATTTGGGGAATCCCAAACTCATCGCGCTTGCTTTCATCGAGCTCGACTCGATTGTTAGCATTTGGAAGGCATTCCCCAAAAGCACCCAACACCCAAACCCAATAAGGTGCAGGCTTACGCAAGTTATCTTTGAGGCTTTTGCCAAAGCCCTTTTGATTAAAGTGGAAGCGCCAATCAGGCCGAACTGGATCAGCCTGTAAACCAAAGCCACGCAAGTAATCCGTTTGCTCTTTTCCAGGTAGATTTTTGAAGCGTGGTATATAGGTCCCGGTTGGGCGAAAGCCCTTATAATAGTGATCGAGATTATCGGCAAATACCGCCACATGCTGCATCTTAAAATGATCCATCAAATAGCGACCTAAAGTACCGCTACTATTGGCCAAGCCGTTAGGAAACTGCTCCGACTTGGAATTCAATAAAATCTGAGTACTGGCCAATGTGGAAGCACATAAGAATACGAGATCGGCCGAAAAACTTAGACGCTCTTTGCTATTAGCATCGATGATTTGTACCGCCGTGACTCGATTACTACTTGAATCATAAATGAGCTTTTCGACAACGCTGTTTGGGCGAAGCTCTAAATTCCCAGTGGCCCGTGCTGCTGGCAAAGTGGAACTTTGGCTACTAAAATAGCTGCCTGTTGAACAACCTCTGGGACAGGGCCCGCAATAATGGCAAGCCGCTCGACCATTGTGGTTTTCAGTAAGTATGGCTGTGCGACCCATCGTCATAGTCACTTCGGGCATATACTTATTGAGCCGACCCTTGATGGTTTTTTCAAGGGCGTACATATCCATTGCTGGCAGAAATTCGCTATCAGGTAATTCTGGCAAGCCTTCTTTAGCACCCGAGATACCGACAAATTTTTCTACATAGCTATACCAATCTTTTAAATCATCATAGGCAATCGGCCACTCACAGCCATGGCCATCTACTGTATTGGCTTTAAAGTCGAATTCACTCCAACGATAAGTTTGCCGCCCCCAAATTAACGATCGGCCACCGACACCGTTTGCCCTAATCCAGTGATAAGGCTTATCGCCATCCTGCTGATAAGGCGTTTCGCTATCCTTGGTAAAAAAAGCTTTGGTGGCCGCATCAAAAGCGTAACATTGGCTTTGAATAGGGTAATCGTCTACATCACGCTTACGATCCGCCTTGTTGGCGAAGGGGATTTTCCAAGGGGGGGCGTGCTCACCAAGATAGTCCACGCCATGCTGTATATCACGGCCACGCTCTAGAACAAGGACCTTTAAGCCTTTTTCACACAATTCTTTGGCCGCCCAGCCACCTGAAATTCCAGAACCGATGACGATAGCATCATATTTTTTATTATTCTCTTGCACCGCTATTCCCGTATTGTGCTTTTCGCTCTTGTTATTCTTTGCTCTAGCTACTTGTAATTGGCATCACACTTCGAGTAATCACATAGTCCTAATCATCGACCAACTGCTGTCTTCCTCGCCCAGAGCAAACTCGCCATCGAACTGCATCGGCATAGGATCGTGCCGCAGAACTTGCTTTGCACCAAGCTCTGAAGAGTAAAAGCCAAAGATAGTCAGCTCTTTTAGCTGACAAATAAACGGCGCATCCTCAATGTACTGGCGCTGGACATTGGCAAAATCATACCAGGGTGAATCGCTGGCCTTGTCTTCCAAACCCTCCAAGATTGCCAATTGTTGATCTGAATTCAACTCAGAAAAACTTTTGGAAAACTCAGTTAAACAGTGCTTTTGTGTTGCGCGAAAGCCTTCCAGAAAAACGTGTTGCTCCGCTTCATTGAGCCAATTCTGCACCATATACTCTATGAATCTGGGAACCCCAGCATCAATCGCGCCAGGGCTTTCAGTTCGAGGGATAATCACTTCAGCCATAGCTGATAGCTCTTTGCGATCTTGCTCAGAGAACAAATCAGAGGGAAGCTCGTCAATGGATGGGCCTATCGCCAAAGGCTTGGCAGCCGCCTGAGAGCTGTCTGCGAATCCGGCTATAGCCGCTGTAGCATAACTCCCTCCCAACATCGTGAGGGCTTGCAAGAAGAATCGTCTGTCCATTGTTAGTCCTTTTGACTCGCCCTGTTGATTTGCCATAAGACTGAGCTATGAATAAGTCCTATGGTAATCACGGCCACCGGGGCGTACTAAACTACGCTGATTATTATGAAACGATTTTTAAAATATGCTTCTGGATTTTAAAATGCCACAGCCTTTTCTATTATGATGTCTGTTTGTGTTATTGGAATAGCCAATTAGCTCAAAGGCATTTCCCAAAACAATGCTTTGCCATTGGCTTCATCAAGCTCATAACCACTAAAACCGTAATTACGATAAGCTGCTTGGGCCAGAGTATTCCCTTCTAGCACCTCTAAGGTAAGCTTACAGCAGCCTCGCTCACGAGCTATCTCTTCTACCTTTGCCATCATCAAGCGGCTTACGCCCAAACCGCGAAACTCCGACATTACCGCAACATCATGAATATTCACGATGGGCTTACACTTAAAGGTAGAAAAGGCCATAAAGCAATTGATCAAACCTGCAGGCTTATCATCAACCCAAGCGAGAACTGAAAATGCACCCTCAATCTCTGCCAATTTGGAGGCTAGGCTCTTTTGCACCTCTAGGCTGAGGGGCTCACCACCACCCATTGGGTCCGTAGCATAAGCATTAAGTAGCATACTAAGCGCATCCGCGTCCTTAGTATTTAAATAATCAGCAAGTCTTATTTCTGTGGTCATTATGACAGATTAATCTCGATAAATTGTTTCAATCAAATGAAAGCCGAATTTGGTTTTAACTGGGCCATGCACGGTAAGAATAGGCTTTTTGAATACCACATCATCAAAGGCTTTTACCATCTGGCCTTTTTGAAACTCACCCAAGTTGCCGCCCTTTTTAGCGGATGGACAACTCGAGTGCTTTTTGGCAAGTTGAGCAAAGTCTTTACCCTGCGCCAGGAGCTTTTTGATCTTTTGAGCTTCAGCTTCTGTTTTTAGCAGTATATGGCGTGCGCATGCTGTTGGCATAGTCAGTCTCTACTCTTAAATCGATTTCACTCTAAGCACTATTCGAAATAGCTTAGACATTGGGGCGGCTGATCTTCCGCACCTTGATCTTGCGGCCTTTTATCTTACCTTCCTGCAACTGCTTTAAGGCCTTGTTCGCCACCGCGCGGGCGACGGCAACATAGGCGTGAAATTGAAGGACATTAATCTTCCCAACATATTTGCCCTCGATGCCCGCCTCGCCGGTTAAAGCACCCAAAATATCTCCGGGGCGAAGCTTGTTCTTTTTACCGGCATCCAAACCAATGGTTATCATTTTTGGGCGCTGATCGATGGAGTTAATATCGTCTATGCGTGGAGGCTCAGACCATTCGATTTCTTTATTTAAGTAGGCCTCGATATCCGCAAAGGCACGACGTTGCTTGTCGTTCACCAAGCTTGCGGCAGCACCGCTACGTCCAGCGCGGCCGGTGCGACCAATGCGATGCACATAAACTTCGGCGTCACGGGGTAGATCGTAGTTAATCACTAACTCGACGGTGTCTACATCTAAGCCCCTGGCCGCAACGTCTGTTGCCACCAATACCGTGGCACTGCCATTGGCAAAGCGCAGTAAGCTCAAATCTCGCTCGCGCTGTTCCATATCACCATGTAGCGCCAAGCTAAACCAGCCTTGATCATTTAAGCTTTGTGCGATTTCAACCGTTTGCTTTTTTGTGGCACAAAAGATCACACAGGAGCTTGGCTGGTGCTGGGCAAGCAGTTGATTACAAAGCTCCTGCTTTTCTAGCTCGCCACCTTCAACGGCATAAGCCTGCTGGCTAATATTGGATTCACTATGGGTGCGACTCACCGTAACGCGTTTAGGTGAGCGCTGATACTGACGGCTAATCGCTTCTATACCTTCAGGGTAGGTAGCGGAATAAAGCTGTGTTTGTCGCTCTTTCGGGCATTGGGACAAAATAGCTGCAATGGCATCGGCAAAACCCATATCCAGCATACGATCCGCCTCATCTAAGACCAAGCTGTGAATATTGCTAAGATCCATAGTGCCTTTGCGAAGGTGATCTTGAATGCGCCCCGGCGTGCCCACCACGATGTGAGCCCCATGTTCCAAGGAGCCTATTTGCGGGCCAATTGGCATGCCACCACACAAAGTTAGCACCTTAATATTGTGAATTCTGCGCGCTAAGCGGCGAATTTCTTTGGCTACTTGATCGGCCAGCTCGCGGGTGGGGCATAGTACCAAGCTCTGAATACGAAAGCGTTTTACATTCAGGCGCTGCAACAAGGCCAAAGCAAAAGCCGCCGTTTTACCGCTCCCGGTTTTTGCTTGGGCGATAAGATCTTCGCCCGCTAGCGCCAAAGGCAAGCATTCCGCCTGGATATCCGTCATCTGCTGATAGCCAAGGCTATCGAGGTTTTCCAGCAGTTCTGGGTGAAGGTCAAGTTGCTTAAATTCTTGGCTCATGTTCTATCTCAGGCTCGGGCTTGTAGGCAAAGTATTAGATTTGCCCATTTTAAGGGGCGCGCACAGTATCAGAAAGAGGGCCCAAAAGCGATGTTATTTTAACCAACTCCTAGCTCAAATAGGCGCATTAAGATTGAGCTTAGCGATAATATGATCGGCAATTGGCAAGGCCGAGGTTGCTGCGGGAGAGGGCGCATTACAGACAATCAAACACTGCTCACTCTGGGCAAAAAGAAAATCATCAATCATATTGCCTTGCTTATCGACAGCCTGGGCCCGGATACCCGCTTTATATGGCAATAAGTCCGATACTTTTAAACTTGGGCAGTAGCTTTGCACTCTTTTAAGATAGGAGTGCTTGAATATGCTATCGCGAAGCTCCCCTAGACCTGCCTTCCAAAAGCGCCCCAATAGACGATAGCTGCCAGGCTCAGCAGCCATCTGCTGTACATCGACCATAGAGAACTGGCTTTTCTTATAGGCCTCTCTACCCATGGCCAACACCGCATTTGGGCCAACTGTAACTGAGCCGTCGATCATCCTAGTAAGGTGCACCCCCAAAAATGGCATAGTCGGATCGGGTATAGGGTAGATTAGGTGATTGATAATGCTGTTGTGCTTGCTGGGCAACTGAAAATATTCGCCACGAAAAGGCATCATCTGAAAATCTACACTCAAGCCTAAGGATTTAACAAGGCGATCGCTTTGGATACCCGCGCAAGCGATTAGCTGTTTGCAATAAAATGTCTGTGGCTGCTTTTGAGTAGCGGTATGAGTACTAGATTGCTTTGGTGTACATTGCAGCTGTACCTCACCGTCTCTTTCGCGCAGCTGCTTAAGTTCATGGCCATAATAAATTTCGCCACCGGCCTCGACGAATTGCCTCAATAGCTCACGACAAATTTCAGCGTAATCCACAATGCCACTTGCAGGAACCCACAAGGCACCGAGACCTGCGATATTGGGCTCTCGCTGCTTTAGTTGTTGCGCGCTTTGT
Organism: uncultured Pseudoteredinibacter sp.; assembly: GCF_947502065.1. Lineage (GTDB taxonomy): Bacteria > Pseudomonadota > Gammaproteobacteria > Pseudomonadales > Cellvibrionaceae > Pseudoteredinibacter. The sequence continues at coordinate 105,747 of NZ_CANMYE010000007.1, read as the reverse complement.
GACTCCACCTCTAAACCATTTTGACGAGCCCGCAGCTTGAGCTGATCTAAGCCTTTTAATTCTTGTTCATTGCTGGCCACTAGCAACTTGCCACACTCCTCAAAGGCTATACGGTGCTCTTTGCAAAATGCTTTTGTGCGCTGGTTACCTTCTACACACAGCTTGGCTTTAAGACTGCCAGGAGCATAGTAGACGCCAGCATGTATAACACCGGAGTTACGCCCGGTTTGATGTTGCGCGTAGCTTTGTTCTTTTTCAATGATGGCGATACGCCAATCCGGGCGCAATTGCTGTAGGCGCCAAGCCGTTGCCGCTCCGATAATACCCGCACCAATAATCAACGCATCATAATCTGTGCGAGCTTGACGGTTTGCTTGTGACAATGAGTCAGACATAAACAGCGAGCGCTCTACTTTATTGCAATCTAGTTTATTGAAACCTAGTTTAATTCAGAGTTAATCCTGAGCAGGCAGGTTTGCTAATAAAAAGCGCTTCATATTTTCGCCCATGACCGCTCGGATTTCGCCTTCGCTAAAGCCAGCTTTTAACATCTCTTCAGTTAACACCGCCAATTCAGAGGTATCAAACTGCACTTCGGTTGAGCCATCATAATCCGAGCCTAAAGCAATATGTTCGACACCAAGCAGCTCAATACCGTAGCGCATGGCTTTCACGATATTGCTCGGTGTGATTTCGCATACCGCACCATCCCAATAACCAATTGCAATCAATCCACCCTGCTGGGCGATCTCTTGCATAAGCTCATCGGAAATATTACGCGGGCCAGGGCAGTGACCGTGTAAGCCGGTATGGCTTACCACCACTGGGCGTGTTACCAATGCCAACACATCGCGTACCACCGCCTCAGACGAGTGCGCTAAATCCACAATAATGCCCAGTCTCTCCATTTCTTGTACAGCTTCGCGGCCAAACTCGCTTAAGCCCGCAGCGCTGGTGCCGTGTAATGAGCCACCCAGTTTATTATCGAAGAAATGGTGCAGGCCCATCATACGAAAGCCGGCATTATATAAACGCTCAACATTCTCTATCTTGCCATCCAAAGCATGGGAGCCTTCTGTACCCAATAAGGCTGCAACTTGCTGCTGACCTTTTGCTCTTTGCTGTAAGACTTCTTGTAAATCCTCCTGACTGCGAACCAAGCGAATTGCCTCGGGATTATCGTCTACTACAGCTTGCAAACGCTCAGCTTGGTAAAGCGCTCGCTCGGCCAGGCTATTCCAAGTTCGTATTGGCCAACCTTGTATTATGGCAAGCAAGGTAATGGTATCGCCGGCCTCAGTTTCATTGCGATCGTAGTTCTGACCCGATGGGCTCTTGGTCACACTGGTAAACATCTGCATGGCCACATTACCGGCTTGCAAACGTGGCACATCCATATGTCCGCGATCTGCCCACTGATTGAGATCCCGCGCCCATAGGGTAGAGTCGCTGTGCCAATCACCAATTAATATATCCTGATGCAGGCTCTTCGCTTTGGCAGATATAGGCCATGGCTCATGGGGGCTCACCTTATTGAGCTCGCGCTCAATCGCCGCTGGAGCAAATAAACGCATCAACAGTGCTGCAATCAAAAGCAGTAGTAACAACGCGATTAAGCTGTTCTTTATTATTTTCATAGTAGTGATCGCCAGTTTGATAAACATACCTCATTGTATGTTTCTGGATGGTAATGAAAAGTGCAAATTGAATCATTTTGCCCCCCAATCGTTGTGTAAACAAATCGATTAGAACAAAATCGTGCACAATGCCCACAGGGCTAAACGTTAAACAACGATAATAGGGTTTGCGATGACTTCCATTTTTCAACGCCTTTGGCAGGGCTCCTTGGTCTTACAAATTGCCATAGGCATTCTTCTAGGTATCGCCGTGGGTAGCCTAATCCCCGATATGGGGCAAAAACTATCTTTATTGGGCTCACTTTTTGTGGGTGCCTTAAAGGCGGTAGCACCTTTACTGGTATTTGTTCTGGTGATGTCCTCACTGGCCAATCACCAAAAAGGCCAGCAAACCCATATGAAACCGATTCTTGTGTTATATGGCATCGGCACCGTATCAGCCGCTTTTGTTGCAGTCATGTTGAGCTTTAGCTTCCCAGTAACATTGACGCTCGTGACCAATGAGTCCTCTTTAACGCCCCCAGAAGGTATTGCACAAGTGCTACAGGGTGTACTCATGAAGATGGTAGACAACCCTATCAATGCAATTAGCAGTGGCAACTTCATTGGTATTTTGGTTTGGGCTATTGGTCTTGGCTTAGCGCTGCGACAAGCCAGCGACTCAACAAGGCAGTTCCTAGTCGATAGTGCCGATGCCGTTACCGCGGTTGTTAAGGTGGTGATTCGCTTAGCACCTATTGGTATCTTTGGCTTGGTAGCTGGGGTTATTGCCAGCACGGGCTTCAGTGCTCTTGCAGAATACGCTCAACTATTAATGCTGCTAATCAGCGCCATGTTAATAATCGCCTTGATTGTAAACCCGATCATTGTTTTTGTACGCACACGCCGTAACCCATACCCATTGGTATTTAACTGCTTACGCGAGAGCGGAGTAACTGCCTTTTTTACCCGCAGCTCAGCGGCCAATATTCCAGTGAATATGAACCTCTGTAAAAAGCTGGATTTGCACGAAGATACCTACTCCGTTTCTATTCCTTTAGGTGCCACAATCAATATGGCCGGCGCCGCCATCACTGTTACCGTGTTGACACTCGCGGCAGTAAATACCCTAGGTATTGAAGTTGATATCGCTTCGGCGCTATTACTCAGCGTTGTTGCCGCAGTCTGCGCCTGCGGCGCATCAGGCGTTGCCGGTGGCTCCTTGCTATTGATCCCATTGGCTTGCGGCCTATTTGGTATCGAGAATGACGTTGCCATGCAGGTAGTAGCTGTCGGCTTTATTATTGGTGTCGTTCAAGATTCTGCAGAGACCGCTTTGAATAGTTCGACAGATGTGGTGTTTACTGCAGCGGCGGAAGGTCGCTGGGTTGAGCAAGACTGAGCAAAACTTAAATACAGAGGAAAAACTATGGGCACTGGTAATTTCTCCAGATGCCCTTAATATCATCAGCTCAGGAACTAAGAGCTGAACAATGAGCAATTTCCGCATCGCTGCCGAAGACCTATTGGAGCTAATGGCCAAAACCATTGAGGCTGGCGCCAGTGTTGCGGATATATTAAAGCAGCTGAAGCTTCCCAGTGATCTGTTAGATAATTCCAATCGACTCATCGATATGGGTGATGCTTGGCGCATTATGCTGGCCAGTCAAAATGCTGTGCATGAAGAATCTCACCTGATATCTAGCCGTCCTCTTAGACGCGGTAGCACACGCTTAGTATTCTCCAGCTTGCAGCAATGCGAAACTCTAGAGCAGGGGCTGCAGAGTTTGGCCGACAATTACAACATTATTCATGGCGGCAGTTTTAACATTGTCTGTAAACGAGGTCGTAGCTTAAGTTATTGCGTTGATGATAGTGAATTCCACTATCAAACCCAGGCCATCCCACTGGCCATAGAGTTTGCTTTAATTAGCATTCATTGCACACTGTCTTACCTATGCAAAACGCCACTCAAGCTCAAGCGAGTTTGCAGTAAACGCCTATTGCTGCCTGAGCACGATCATCATTTAAATATTTTTCAGGCTCCACTTAAGCTACAACAAAAACAATACGAGTTAGCCTACGATATAGAGCAGGCAAAACTCCCTTTGCAGCATGACTTCAAAGAGGACATTGCAGCCAACCTTTATAGTCACTATCTATACTTCCTGGCGCTGACTGAAAGCAAAGCTGAATTCAATTTTCTACAACTTTGCCAGGAGAAAATTCAGCAAGCCAGCGCAAAGCAGGTGCTTGTGAACCAAGAATGGATTGCCAGTGAGCTGAGCATGAGTGTGGCCACCTTGCGACGCCGCCTGAGCGAATATGGTTCTAGCTTTCGCCAGCTATTAGATAACTGTAATAGCGATCTGGCTTGCCAATATTTGGAATCTGGCTTAGCGATTAGTGATACCGCTACTCGTCTTGGCTATAGTGACGAGCGTAGTTTTAAACGTGCATTCAAACGTTGGCACAATGTATCCCCGGCTACCTATATAAAACAATTCCCACAGCTCAAACAGGAAGACGTATAGCGGGCCCATGTAGCACTTTAAAAAACGCGCCTGACAAAAACCAGCTGAGCGAAATTGTACCCTATATATCGATCTAATCCGTCATTTTTTCCTTGCTCGTAAATACCTATAGTGACAGCCATCAAATAATAATAGTAGCGAGAGGAAAGTAAGATGCGTAAGCCCCTAGCGCATGCCGTAGGCCTTAGCATAGCCCTGGCCAGCACCCCACTATGTGCCCAAATAGAAGAAGTTATCGTGACCGCAGAGCGCCGCGAGGCCAACCTGCAAGAAGTTCCAGTTGCGGTAAGCTCATTTACCTCAGAGAACTTAGAATCTGCCCAGGTCTCTACCATCGGCGATTTACAAAGCATGGTACCTAACTTGAGCGTACACTCAGGTGATGCTAACAACGCTGTGGTTTATATACGCGGTATTGGGCAAATTGATTCGGTCGCCTTTTTTGAGCCAGGCGTTGGTATTTACCTCGATGATATTTACCTGGGGCGCGCTCAAGGGGCATTCCTTGATGTCGTTGATGTTGAGAGAATTGAGGTCTTACGAGGCCCGCAAGGTAGCTTATACGGTCGTAACTCGGTTGGTGGTGCCATCAAATATGTATCTGCGGCCCCCACCGAAGAGTTCAGCGGTAATATCAGTGCTCATCTTGGAAATTATGATCGCCGTGATATCAAAGCCAGTATTAGCGGCCCACTCTCAGACACCCTAAAGGGACGTTTAACCTTAGCCAGCATGGAGCATGAGGGTTATAGCGTAAACCGATTTGATGGCCAACGCGATGGCGACCGCGACACTCAATTCGTGCGCGCCGTTTTACAGTTTGACCCCAGTGATAACTTTAGTCTGCAGTTAGCAATGGATTACTCAGATAGCGACCCTAAGCGCTCTCGCACACCGGCAAAAGAAACCCCGATCAGTATTATTTTGGGCCCTACCTTCGCTGCGGATGAAGATCCCTTCGTGGTCAATGCCGACTTCAATACGGTCGAGCAAACCGAAACCAAGGGCATTAGCCTAAACGCCAGCTGGGATCTAAACGAGCAATGGAGCTTAAAATCCATAAGCTCTTACCGCGAGTTAGACTATGGCACAGAGTTAGATCTAGATGGCACTCCGATTAATGCCTTTGGCATCTATTATTTTAATGAGCAAGAGCAAAGCAGCCAGGAGTTTCAGCTCCAGTACCAAAACGATAATGTCTCTCTGGTCAGCGGCTTATACTATTTTAATGAACAAGGGCAAACCTTTGATGGTGGCGTCTTTGCCAATATTTTCAGCGCCAGTTCGGGCGATGGTTTTTTTGAAACCGATAGCTATGCCGTATTTGGCCAGCTTGACTATGATATCAATGAGCAGCTCACCGCCATCGCAGGCTTTCGTTATACCAAAGAAACAAAATCCTATCGCCGCATAGCCGAAAGTTTTAATCTGCTGGCACTGGCGGCTGGAAACCCCGCTTTAGCCAATCCCGATAGCGATCTACTAAGAACTGTTCGCGGGCAGGGCACGGTGGTATCGGGCAATCCAGATGATGCCGACTTCAGTAATTTTTCACCCAAGCTGGGCTTGAAGTATCAACTTAATGAAGACACTAATTTATACGCTAGCTACTCTACAGCCTTTAAAGCAGGCGGCTTTAATGGCCGAGTAACTTCCGACGCATTAACGCCCTTTGATGAAGAAACGCTGGTCAGCCTAGAAGCCGGACTAAAAACTCAACTCTGGGGTGATCGCCTGCGAATTAATGCAGCGATATTCCGCAATCAATACGACGACCTGCAGCTGAGTAGTTTTGAAGCCAGTGCTGATGGCGGCTCAATTTTGCCGGTGTTTACTAATGCGGGTGAAGCCGTTATGAAAGGCGCCGAGCTTGAATTGACCGCTTTGGCGACAGAATCGCTCACCGTTAACTTAAACATTGGTTATTTGGATGCCGAGTATCGCGAATACATCACTGGCGACCCCTTGAGCAACCAACTCATCGATATCTCGGATCAGCGAGAACTTGTTAATGCACCCGAGTGGGATACGCAATTTGGATTGCGTTACGATTTTGCCGCTTGGGATTGGGGCCAACTCAGCTTCTTAACTGACATCAGCTATCGCAGCAAAACTTATTTAGAAGTAAATAGCCAAGAAACCCTCGCACAAAGTGGTTACAGCCTCGTGAATGCCGCCTTTATATTGGCCGCCGAGGATAATAGCTGGAACGTGATGCTTGGAGGCAAGAACTTATCGGACAAGCGCTATCGCAGTCATGCCTTTGATATCTCCGCCTTCCCGGGAGTTATGCTGGGCTACTACAGCGCACCAAGAACCTACGCTCTGTCAGCCAGCTATAATTTCTAGGCGTGAATGAATGATGCAATCGTCTCACTTGGCCGGCATTGATTCGATCACTGTATCAACGCCACGACTCAAGCAGCATGTTTTGCGTCGTGGCAGCAGTGACGGGGAGCCGGTGTTTTTTATTCATGGTAATTTTTCAGCGGCCGACTACTTCGAAGACTTAATGTTAGATATGCCAAGTAAATATTTATGCTTGGCGCCAGATCTTCGTGGCTATGGGGATACCGAAGACAAAATCATAAATGCTGAACGCGGCGCCCGAGATTGGAGCGACGATCTATTTGAGCTAATGCAAGCTTTAAATATTGATTCTGCGCATTTTCTAGGTTGGTCCGCTGGAGCGGCCGCCATTATGCAGCTCGCCATTGATCACCCAGAATGTATTCGTTCATTAAGCTTGGTTGCACCGGTCAGTCCCTTCGGCTTTGGTGGCAGTAAAAATATTGCTGGCGACCCGAACTATAGTGATTTTGCAGGCTGTGGCGGCGGGGTAGTTGCCAAAGAGTTTATCGCCCAGATAAAACTGCAAGATACCAGCAGCGATAATGACTTTTCTCCACGAAATGTTATTCGCAATAGCTACTTTGCCAAGCCATGGGTAATGCCGAGGGAGGAGCAATTATTGCGAGCCTCGCTGAAACAAAAAATAGCGGTAGATCGCTACCCTGGAGATTTTACTGAGAGCGAAAATTGGCCATACGTTGCACCCGGAAAGTTTGGCCCTATCAATGCCATCAGTGCTAAGTATTTTAACGTTGCAGAGCTAGTTAATCTCAAGAAGAAGGCACCAATCCTCTGGTTACATGGCGCAGAAGACAAGGTTATTAGCGATCAGTCTTTTTCCGACCTAGCGTTTTTGGGTTCACAGGGTTTAGTGCCAGCTTGGCCAGGGAATGAAATCTGCCCGGCTCAACCGATGGTTTCTCAAACTCGGGCTCTACTGCAACGCTATGGTAAGTACCAAGAAGTATGTTTAGAGGGTGTAGGGCATAGCCCTTTTATCGAAGCACCAGAGATATTTCTAAACCACTTTTTAAATTTTTTAAGAACCAGCTGATGCCACTCCCACATAGAATCTGATAGCCTTGGGCTAGCATTCAAACTTGAAGCATTTGAAATGGAGCCTAGCAATGCCAATCGATAATAATAAGTACCAGCAAGTCATAGAACATATGGAAGCCGTTTCAGCAGCGACCCGGCAATCTGGCGGCGAAACCGTTGCCAAGCGCGCGCTGCTTGATATGTACTGTGCAGCCGACCCCAGTATCAGCGCCATTAAGTCACGCATATACCCAGCGATTGCCAGCGACGGCGAGTTAAGTGTCACTAGCGAATGGGTAATTGCCCCAAATAGCCAGCCCGGCAAACGCTTACTGTATATTCATGGTGGCTCTTGGATGGCAGGCTCTCCCGCTACCCACCGTTCGGTAACCTCTCGCTTGGCAGAATTAACAGGCTGCGAGGTGCTGGCAATTGCTTATCGACTCGCACCCGAGTTTCCATTTCCAAACGGACTGAATGATTGTATAGCAAGTTATAAATGGCTATTGGAAAATGGCCACAATAATAAAGGCGCAGCCGAAAAAATTTATGTCTCTGGGGATTCTGCTGGAGGTAATCTGAGCCTAAGCCTTGTGCTTGCTTTGCAAGAGCAGGGCCTGCGTAAGCCAGATGCCGTAGCCGCAATATCTCCCGCTACCAGTTTAGATTTTGCCAGCCCAACCATAAGCAGCAACAAGGCGGTGGATCCGATTATTAACGCTGATTTGCTACCTTTAGTCGTTGAAAACTACACCCAGGGCGCCGATGTTAACAATCCTTTGGTCTCACCCGCCAAGGGTGATCTTAGCTCGTTGCCACCAACCCTTCTCCAAACCGGAGAGCGGGAAGTGTTATTAGGGGACAGTATCATTTTTGCTGACGCTGCAAAGGAGCAGGGTTCAGAAGTGGAAGTGGATCTATGGCCGGATATGCCCCATGTGTTTCAAGGCTTTGCACCTTTTTTACCTGAAGCAGATTTGGCATTAGAAAAAATCAGTGAGTTTTTACTGGCGAACTAATGATCTCGCGGGCCTACTACCTCGGCACACTAAATTGATATTAAGACATAAGTCATTAGAGCGCCGAGAGCAATTCCGCAACACAGGCCAGATATAAAAGCTGGTCTGTGCTTTAAGCCTAATTGATATTGCCATGCATTCATCTGCTTTAACCTCACGCTATTCAATAGAGATTACTTTGCCGCCAAAAAGTCATTCAGCAACTATTGTTTTTAACAATAGCAGCCTGAGCCTAAGATGAACGCCGAGCTATAAGCCATTAGTGAGCTTTTGATTATTTTCCTCCAAACGGCTACAAATGCTTAGCAAACGCCTTCCTTCGAAGCACCCCCATAATGATTAACGGTAAAGCCACAAGCACCCACAAAGGTGTCGTCGGTACAGCTCGTTGTCCGCCTGGCCCAGAGCTCGTCAATGCCGATTGCAAACCTATTAAGCGACGCGTTGCAGCACCGACAAAACCTTGATTCGCAAACCAAGCTTGCAGGCCCGCAGTATGCATCACAGCATCGCCACTTCCATCAGCCGTCAAACGGTTACGCTGTGCCCTGAAGTCATCAGGCGTAGCTATATCATTGCCAAACTCAGCCGGTATTAAACCGCTAAACTGATTATCCTGAATAATCACCGCACGCGGAATATTGGCAAAAGACACAGGAATTTCACCGCCGATGCCCGTATCGATAATGGAGATTTCCTCTAATGCCGTTAAGCCAGACCACATAGTAGGAATGGTGCCGGTAAACTGTCCTCCACCGATCCTAAGTATCTCTAGAGTATTTAATTGCCCCAACTCTGGAGGCAGGTTCCCACCAAGGTCATCGTTTTGGCTGATTACCAAAATATCTAAGCTACTCAAGGTAGAAAAGGCCGCCGGAATAGAGCCGCTAAAATTGGTATTGGTGATGGTTAGTTGCTCTAGCTCTGTTAGCCCACCTAGAGAATCTGGAATTGTTCCTGTGAACGGAGCGTTTAAGCTCAGTAGCGTTAGATTTTGCAGGCCACTAATCGAGGGTGAAAGCGGTCCCGCCTGCCCCCGATCTAACTGTAGGGCTGTGACTTCACCAGCGGTCACTTGAACTCTAGCCCAAGTACTAATATCCGTGGTGCCCCAGTTAGTAGCCTCAGTCCAGTTAGCGCCATCACTGGCAAAATAAATATCTCGCAGTGATTCACACTCAACCACACTGGCGTTGCTAACGGCTGTGCAATCAAGGGTTTGCATTCTTGTGAAATGGTCTTGCGCCTTTGCTATTGAGGAGCCCAATACCAGAGCAGCCCCCAAAGCAAACACGATTAATTGCCCCCACATTCTTATGGAAGTAAACATTCTTATGCCTCTGTAAATCTTTGAGATGGATCAGCTTTTGTCTGCTGATTTTTGGAATCGATGAAAAAGAAAGAAAGCCATGGATATCATCATTAAGCTCCAAAGCGGTGTCGCAGGAACTGCCGCTACTGAGCTTGCACCTCCACCAGGGCCAGCAGGAACTGTTTGGCCTGACAGGGTTCTTTGGACACCGCCCGCAGCCCAGGTTGCCAAGGCGCCAGGAGTAAGCGCAATACCAGCGCCATCAGCATCTAACTGGTTATTGCTGAAATCCACATTGGCGGGCGTAGCTGGATCGGCGGCAAAACTCACAGGTATTTGCCCCGTTAATGCATTCCCCGATAGGTCAATTAAATTAAGGTTTGTCCGATCACCTAGGTTGCTGGGAATGGCACCTGTTAAGGCCGTATTCTGCAGAAATATCCGCTCAATGCTGTTGTTCACACCTAAAGAATTCGGGATGCTGCCGCCCAGATCTGGATTGTTGGCGAAGGAGACCAAAAGCACGTTATTCCAATTGGTGAAAATATCGGGAATACCCCCCGTCAATTGATTAGCAAATAAGAACAGGCGTCGCATGTTCACCAGAGCGCTGAAACTGCTCGGAATCGCCCCCGACAGATTATTGTTACTGAAGTTGGCCTCACGCAGTAAGGTTAAATCCCCCAAACTGCTGTTTAAGCTGCCGCTAAGATTATTACTGTCCATGGCTAAGGAATTAACATTTTGATTAGGCGCCACCCCAATCAAAAATACCCCTGCCCAGTCTCCAGGGTTGCCTGTACCCCAGTTACTATTGTCTGTCCAAGATTCCCCCGCCGTGGATGCAAAAAGCCCCTTTAGGGCGTTACATTCTGCCGCTGGAATTTGAGTTTGAGCGCTACAATCGTAGGCCGCTACCGAAGCTTGGGTTTGGGCATAGCTATTGGCCGACAAGCAGGCCAAAGCCGAGGCCAGCACGGACGCTAAGCCTTTCATGGTGTTTTTCATGATGTTTACCTTCTGCATTTTCGATTGCCAAGCAACCTAATAAGAGCAATTGTTGAAGTCGCTTAAACGGCCAGGGACTCTCTACTTAGGATTCCAGCAAAACTGTTATCAGCTGGATAAGCAGGGCCGTTTAAGCGACGGGTGCAGAGTAGCGATCAGGCGCGGAACTTGATTGAAAATAGCGTGATGATTTTTGAAAAGTTTTGAATCCCTGTCACGCAAGGCTTAAGAAGAGTGTTAGCGCTCACTCACCATAGAGCTAATGCCTTTGCATAGAATCCCAGCGCCATCCATTTCCCAGGTCCAAGTTGATTTACCAGCAAGTTTACGCGGCCCATCAAAGATCAGTTTTAGCTGGGTATGGGTAGTCCCAGTACCATCGCGATAACTAAAGTTGGCATTCAAGGGTTTGCCATATTCGATATTCAGCCCTAGGTTTATTTCCAGTAATGGCGAGCTCAATATATAGGCGCCATTACGCTGGATCATGGTGGCGTTTAGGTATTCCACGGTGTCTTCACAAAAGGGGTAATTATCGGAGTTTATTTCGGTATGAAGCACGACATTGTTATCTATTAGCTGCCAGCGCCCCAATACGTTTTCGGGTTCCTTTTCTCTTGGCAAAAAGTAAGCGCCCGCACCAAAAGAGCCCATCACTAGCAAACCAACTAACAGTAGCAAACCATAGCTGCGACTTTCATCGCGCGACTTTACAGCGGGCTCATTAGCGGAGCGATTGTTAGCTTCGGTTACCTGCTCTTGCATGAGCGCTGAAGTATCTAAGCGAGAACTCCGCTGAGTATATTGAGGCTCAAGCGCTAAACGATAGCCCTTACCATGCACTGTTTTAATGATATCCCGCTCTTCATGGGCAGAAAATGTACGACGAGCCTCTGAGACAAGCTTAGCCAGCGATGCCTCTGAGACCACTACCTCGCCCCACAGCTGATCGAGCAAATCCTGCTTAGTTAGAGTATTGGGGTAGTTTTGTGCAAGCAGCTGTAATAAGCGAATCATCTTTTCGTCTTCGCTAAGTAGCTTGCCATTGTGGCTGAGCCGGACACGCTGAGTGTCAAACTCGAAGCTGGCAATATGGATTGAATGATTGGACATCAAGAAAGTACGCCTAAAACATCAAAATGAAGTGCTTTAAGCGACAATATTACGATCGCAATTAGCAAGGCTCAATGGCTATAACAGGTGAGTGACAGAGTGATTTGCTATCGCATGCTACCGCCCGCCTTGGTTATAATGCCGCCTTTAAAGTGAATGACAGGATAGGACTGGCAGCATGGCAAAATCCCTGCAGGAACAATTGATGGGCGCAGGTCTCGTCGATCAGAAAAAGGCCAAGGCCATCGGCAAAGAAAAGCGCAAGAAGGCCAAACAAACTCCCAAGGGCCATCAACAAGAAGATGAAATTAAGGCCGCAGCCAAACAAAAGCTGGCTGAAAAGGCTGAGCGCGATAGAGCCATGAATCAAGAGCGCCAAAAAGAAGTTGAAGCCAAAGAGATTCAAGCCCAGATCAAAGATCTAATTAAAAAGAATGCCATCGCCCGTAAGAACGGTGAAATTGCCTATTCTTTTACTCACGACAAGAAGATCAAAAAGCTCTACGTCGACGAAACCCTGCAAGCTCAACTTGCTCGTGGACAGATCGCTATTGTTGCTGAAGGCGAAAGCTATGAACTGGTGCCTAAAGCTGTAGCCGATAAAGTGGCACAGCGCGATGCCGCCCGCGTGGTAGTGCAAAATGAGCGCAGTAGCGAAGTGGCCGATGAGGAGGATCCATACGCCGACTTCCAAATTCCAGACGACCTGATGTGGTAAACATGGCGCTAAGTGAAGATTTTGAAGCTGTTTTAGAAGAGCTGCAGGATATCGCCGAACAGGTGCTAGTGCCTTTAGATCTGCCTGATCACGATGACCTAGTGGACATTGAAGAAGCAATTTTACTGCCTATTCCGCCACTGTACCGAGACTTCTTATTACATGCCAGCGACTTGGTCATTGGCAGCTTAGAACCGGCGACGGCTGCCGACGCCAGCTCTCACACATATTTAGCCGATATGGCCGCTGAAGCCTGGCAACTAGGCTTACCGAGGGAGCTACTGCCAATTTGCCAACGCGCTAATGGCTTTTATGCGGTCAACCAAGACGATGAAATTGTGTTTTGGTCGCCTGAATCCGGTTCTGAAGAGGCCGCAGAATCGATTTGGCATTGGGCGCGGGATATTTGGGCGAATAGCTAATATTAATAGGAGAGCATGAGCTCTCCTATTAATGTCTTATTACGCTAGGTACTCGTCTTTACTCATGCCATAAATCGAAACTGGCTGCCCGTAGACATCTCCATCTCGTAAATATCGCTCCCCCAGCTTTTCGGCTAGGCCAATAGATGCTGTGTTACCCGGATTGATTACACTGATCACCTCTTCACGGCCCATATCTTCAAAGGCATAGGCCAACGCCCTGCGGGCGCTCTCCTCGGCGAAACCTTGGCGCCAAAAATTGGGGTGAATCGCCCAACCAATTTCAAAACCTGGCCAATCTTCCGGATTGAAGAAGCCAGCTCGTCCAACGAACTTGCCACTTTCTTTGTGTTCAATAGCCCAGTGACCAAAGCCCCTAAGCTGCCAATGACCGATGATATAAGCGGCGTGGCGCCAAGCTTCTTGGCGAGTCATGGGTTTGCCGCTCAAGTAACGCATAACTTCCTCATCGGCGCACATTTCAATATAGGGCTCGATATCACTTTCCTGCCAAGCCCTCAGAATCAGACGATCTGTCTTAAGTGTGGGTACGCTTTTCATTACTCACTGTTCTCCTGGCCATATTCCTGGCCCCTAAATGTCATTTTTCACTCTTGCTCCATTAGACGATTAGTTCTTAAATGTATTCATCACATAATAAAAAATCGTGAGCCTGTTTTATGTCTGTCAATGAAATCAAAAGTCATTATCGAGCCTGCAATCTCTGTGAAGCCATTTGCGGTATTGAAATCAAAACCCAGGGCGATCAGATCCTGTCCATTAAAGGGGATAAAAATGACCCCTTAGGACGTGGTCATATATGCCCCAAAGCCGTCGCCTTGCAAGATTTGCATAACGATCCAGAGCGTTTACGCAAGCCCGTAAAGAAAGTCGATGGAGCATGGCAGGAGATTAGCTGGGAAGAGGCCATAGAACTGGCCGCGCAAGGGATTATCGACTTGCAGCAGACCCATGGAAAGAACGCTCTAGCTATTTATGCTGGCAACCCCAATGTCCATAACTATGGCAGCCTTACCCATGGCAGCATGCTGTCAAAATTGCTGCGCAGCAAAAACCGCTTCTCAGCAACCTCACTAGATCAACTACCTTGCCAATTAGTGTGTTACTGGATGTATGGTCATCAACTTGGTGTGCCAATCGCAGATATCGATAACTGCGACCTCTTTGTCATCATGGGCGGCAACCCCATGGCCAGTAACGGCAGCATGATGACGGTTCCCGATATTGCTAAGCGCTTGAAGGCAATTAAACAACGCGATGGCGAGGTCTTGGTGATTGATCCCCGTCGCAGTGAAACTGCCGAGGTCGCCAGTGAACACTGGTCGATTAGACCGGGCAGCGACGCCTTCCTGTTAATGGCCATTATTCACACCCTGTTCGAAGAAGGCCTAGTTAAACTTGGCCACTTAGAGCCGCTGCTAAAAGATATTACTGATATCGAAGCGTTGGCCAAACCGTTTAAGCCTGAATTAATCGAAGCTCATACTGGTATTAGCGCGAAACAGTGCCGAGAGCTTGCCCGCAAACTTTCCAATACCGAGCGAGCCGCTTTTTATGGTCGCATGGGAATTTCTACTCAGCAATACGGCACACTGTGTAATTGGGCCATTCAAATTATTAATATTTTGGCCGGCAACCTTGATAAGCAGGGCGGGACTTTATTAACTCACCCAGCCGTTGGAATGGTTAAGCCCGGTGAAGCTGGTGCCGGAAATTTTGGTCGCTGGAAAAGTCGAGTAAGCGGCTTACCAGAATTTAATGGTGAGATTCCCGCCGCTGTCATGGCCGAAGAAATGCTGACAGAAGGTGAAGGGCAGGCCAAAGGCTTGTTCATCATGGCCGGCAACCCGGTGTCTTCTTCGCCAAACGGTCGCCAGCTCGATCAAGCATTAGAACAACTCGATTTTATGGTTGCCGTTGATATTTATATTAATGAAACCACGCGCCATGCTGATGTGATTCTGCCACCCACAACTACTTTAGAGCATGATCATTACGACTTGGCATTTTTACGCTTAGCGGTTCGCAACACCGCACGTTTTAACGAGCCAGTATTTGAACCTAGTGAAGGCGCCAAGCACGACTGGGAAATTTTTAATGCGCTAGCGGCGGCATTAGCCAGCAAGCAAGGTATTGATTTTCAAGCCTTACTTGAGCCAAGAAAGATAATTGATTTCGCCATTCAGATGGGGCCTTATGGTGAGGCCGCCGATAACGACTGGTCACTAAATGTTGATGAACTGAGTAAACATCAACACGGTATCGACTTAGGGCCACTGGAGCCTTCGATCACCGAAGGGCGCCTATGCACAGAAGACGGTTTAATACATTGCCTGCCAGAATTAATCCCAGAAGATATTAACCGACTTGAGCAGCAACTCAATCGCAAAGCCGGAGATGGTTTATTATTAATCGGTCGCCGCCATGTGCGCGATTGCAACTCCTGGATGCACAACAGCCATCGCCTCACTAAGGGGAAAGATCGTTGGCAGCTATATATGCATCCGGAAGATTTAGCCGCTAGAAAGATCAATGACGGTGATACGGTCAGTATTGCCTCACGGGTTGGTGAGCTAAAAGTTGCGGTAAAAGCGACCGATGAAATGATGCCTGGCGTGGTAAGCATACCCCATGGCTGGGGGCATAATTCTCGTGACGGCGTGCAAATGACTATCGCCAATGAACAAGCGGGCGTTAATTGTAACGATTTAACCGATGAACAATTTTACGATCAGGTTTCTGGCAATGCAGCACTCAATGGCGTGCCAGTAGAAGTTAAAGCCTTGTAGTCGTTCTTAAACTTTGTAAACATAAGGGGTCAGATCCCCGATACAAAAAAAGAGCTTGATAAGCTCTTTTTTTGTATCGGGGATCTGACCCCAAAGCTCATACTAAATTAAGAAACAATAGTAAAAGCACACAACTTATTGCCATCTAAATCACGAAAGTAAGCACCATAAAAGCCATCACCACGCAAGCCCGGCGCACCTTCATCGCTGGCACCTAAATCCATCGCTTTTTGATGAAAAGCATCTACCTTATCTTGAGAATCCATAGCAACAGCGGTCATGCTGCCATTACCTACGGTTGCCTCATTTCCATCAAAAGGTTTGGAAATGCAGATCATAGGTTTACCCGGATCTACCGCCCAAGCCACAAAAGTATCCATATCCATAAAACGATTAGCGCCAATCGAGCCTAATAAGGCATCGTAAAAATCTGCCGCTTTTGCAAAATCATTTGTTCCCAAAGTTACGTAACCGATCATTCTGGCGTTCCTTATTAGTTGATTAAAACGTCTATAGAAATAATTGAAGCTGAACTATCTCATGTTAGAAACAAAAAAGGCAGGGCTAATTGCCCTGCCTTTTTTAACTGCTGACAGTAGTTGTCAGTATTAGCTATTTAATGCCTGCTGCTGCAAATCATTCAGCTCTTTAATACCGGCTTTAGCCAAATTCAACATCGCCATAAATTCAGTTTCGCTAAATGGCTCGCCTTCAGCGGTGCCCTGTATTTCGATAATACCGCCATCGTTAGCCATCACGATGTTCATATCGGTTTCGGCATTAGAATCTTCTGGGTAATCCAAATCTAAAACCGGCTCACCTTTATAAATGCCTACAGATACAGAAGCGATCATGCGAGCTAGGGGCTCGGCGCCGTCTTTTAGCTTGCCATTAGCCTTCATCCAATTTATGGCATCAGCTAGCGCAACACAGGCGCCAGTGATAGAAGCTGTGCGAGTACCACCATCCGCTTGAATAACATCACAATCGATGGTGATGGTATTTTCACCTAGGGCTTCCATATCAATAGCGGCGCGCAATGAACGGCCAATCAAACGCTGGATCTCAACCGTGCGACCACCTTGCTTGCCGCGTGCCGCTTCGCGATTCATTCGATCACCAGTAGAGCGGGGCAACATACCGTATTCAGCAGTAACCCAACCACGCCCTTCGCCACGCATAAAACGAGGTACACCGTCAGAAACACTGGCCGTACAGATCACCTTAGTATTGCCAAATTCCACCAGAACCGAACCTTCGGCGTGACAGGTGAAATTGCGGGTGAGGCGGACTTGACGTAGATCCTGGGGTTGACGGCCGCTGGGGCGCTCGATGCTGCTCATAGATAAACCTTCGTGTTGAATTAGCCGCCCAGTATACCCTTTATGGTAAGATTCTGCCCCAGCTAGGTTGCTGATATGACCGTGAGCCATATCAGTAAAAAGTGATCTAACAAAAGGTACGCACTATGCCACGCAGTATGACTGGATTTGCCCGCTCCGAACAACAATACCCTTGGGGCAGCATTAGCTGGGAATTACGCAGCGTTAATCATCGCTACCTAGAGCCTAATTTTCGACTGCCAGAAGCCCATCGCGGCTTGGAGCCCAATCTTCGTGAGCAAATTCGCAATAAACTTAGTCGCGGTAAGCTCGACATCAGCTTTAACATTCAACTAGGCAGTAGCGAAAACAATCAAATTGGCCTTAATCAAGCGCTCATCGAACAATTAATAAGCGCCAACCAGCAATTGCAAGGGCTAGGGGATTTTAGCCCACTGGACCCATTGGAATTACTAAAGTGGCCAGGAGTAATTATTGAAGATCGTGTCGACGGCGAGCAACTTAAGCAAGACGCCTTAAGTCAATTTGGCCAAACCATCGACCAGCTGATCGATAGCCGTAATCGCGAAGGCGAAGAGCTTGCCAATATGATCGAGCAGCGACTGCAAGGCATTAGCGAGCAGGTAACACTAGTAAGAGGCCTAATGCCTCAGATACTACAAGCTCAAAGAGACAAACTGCTAGAGCGCCTGTCAGATCTAAAAGCAGACCTAGACGCCGATCGTGTCGAGCAAGAAATTGTTATCTTGGCGCAAAAAGCCGATGTTGATGAAGAGCTGGACCGCTTGGATACCCATGTAAACGAAGTGCGTCGAACTCTCAAGCAAAAGGGGGCTATCGGACGACGCTTAGACTTCCTAATGCAAGAGCTAAACCGTGAAGCCAATACCTTGTCGTCAAAATCCATCGTTACCGATACCACCGCGGCTGCGGTTGAGTTAAAGGTGTTGATTGAGCAGATGCGTGAGCAGATCCAGAATATTGAATAGGATATAACCCAGCCCACCTTATCCCTCCCGCTTAGCGAGTTAAGGAGGCAAGCAGCCTCCTTAACTAGAGCAATCTGCTCTATATTGCCTTATCAATAATTGCCAAACGCCATTTCTATACTACATTTGTAGTATAACCTAACTAAATATCTGCTTATTTAGTATTAATTGCTAGCTAGGTACCCACGTTATGAGGCTTTGGATATTTTTACCTCTACTTGCAATATGCATTGAGTCTGCCGCGGAAGCCCCGTTCAGCACTGATGAGCTTCGCGAACTAAGGAAGCAATGGCTTTTACCGGCACCAACACTACACCCGCAACACAAACAACTCAGCGAGCTTGGTAAGAAAATATTCTTCGATACAAACCTCAGTATCGACAAAAGCACTTCCTGTGCCAGCTGTCACATTCCAGAGCTCGGCTGGAGCGATGGCAAGCCAACAGCACAGGGTTTAGTTGGCAAGCCCCTTAAACGGGCAACCCCTTCAATTATTAACACGGCTTATTCAAAAGTGCTCATGTGGGATGGAAGAGCTGACAGCCTTGAACAGCAGGCATTAATGCCATTTTTCGACCCCTTGGAAATGGGCTTAAACGAAAAACTACTCATAGCAAAAATAGCGTCAAATCAAGAGTACCCAAACTTATTTGAAAGAGCTTTCGGTGACAGCGCCATTGACTCCGCTCGCATTAGCTCTGCCTTAGCCGAGTTTCAACGTAGCATTACAGCATCAAACACACGCTTTGATCGTTGGCTAAAAGGTGATGAGTCAGCTCTCAATAACGAAGAGATTCTGGGCTTCAAGCTATTTATAGATCCTCAAAAAGCTGCCTGCGCTGTCTGTCACCACCCGCCAAATTTCACTGACGACGGATTCCACAATATCGGCTTAAGCAAACAAAAACCCGAGGACCTTGGACGCTATCGTTTTACGCCCATCCCTCTAATGAAAAGAGCCTTCAAGACACCAAGCTTACGACTTGCGACTCGAACCGCCCCATATTTTCACGATGGCAGTGCTAAAACCCTCTTAGAGGTCATTGAACACTACCAAGAAGTGAGTGTTCAAAAACACAATTTCTCGCCAAGCTTACTGCCCGTTAATTTAAACAAGGAAGAAAAAGAGAAGCTACTGGCTTTTCTTAATTCATTAGAGTGAGGAACTAGATGAAATTTTTCATGACAGTAATATTAGCACTGCTTTCAATGTCAACATCCGTAATGGCTGCAGAGCATGTGATTGGACAGAAAAACAAGGCATTCACCAAAAAATCGATCACCATAAAAAAGGGGGACACCATTAAATTCCCAAATCAGGATCCCTTTTTTCATAATGTTTACAGCATGTCCGAATCGAAATCATTTGACCTAGGGTCATATGCTAAGGGAGTTTCAAAATCGGTAAAATTTGATAAACAAGGAGAGGTTATAGTCCAATGCGCTATTCACCCCTTTATGAAGCTCAAAGTAAAAGTAGAATAATCGTAGATAGGGCCAAATGGCTTACTCTATGTTTGGCACTCAACATATGCAGCTCTGCCTTTTCTTCTAGTGATACAGGATTAACGTCAGGAGCTGGTATTTATATAAAACGCTGTGCCTTATGTCATGGCAACTCTGGCCACGGAGATGGCTATATTCCTCTATCTATCGAAGAGTACCCTAGTGCCAGCTTGTTCAATCAAAAATTCGGCACGAAACTAAAAGACGTAATCAAAATTGTCACGGATGGCGGAAGCAAAGGCAAGATGAGCCCATATTCACCACCCTGGAAGGGTGAGCTCAACGAGCTCCAAATAGCATCAGTTTCGAGCTTTGTGATTAAGCTGAGGAACAATTATGACGGCGCAATTGAAGAAATAAGATCTTTCTCAGGGGAATTACAAAGCAACAAGTTCTTAGGCAGAACAATTTACTTAAGTCGATGCAAAATATGTCATGGTGCAAATGGCGAGGGAGATGGCGTTCTGTCAAAAAGCGTCATCACAGACCCTACACCCTACAACTTAAGCAGAAGCACTAAAGACACTAGCTACCTGAAAAATATAATCAGCGTGGGAGGCAGCCCATTAGGCAGATCAAAGCAGATGCCTGCCTGGGGGCAAGAGCTTCTGGATCATGAAATCAATTCTCTTATCTACTACATCGAGTCACTTAAGCAATGAAAGTGATAGAAACCAAGAAAGATGCCATAATATTTTCGGTAATATTTATTATTGGATGCACTATCTCCGTTCTTATTCAAAATTCTGAAATTAACGAACAAATAAAACAAAAAAAGTTCGACTTTGAAGCTAAGATCTCGAGTCTAACCTTGATAATCGGAGACACTTTCAAAAGCAAAGAGAACTATTCCAAAATATTGGCCAGCTCGATCTCAGAGATAATTCTGAAGAACAGTTTCGACAAAAATCAAATAGAAAGCTTAGTTAAAGATCTCTCCATTCACGAATCATTTTATCTTTATGATGGAGAGACCAACCAGGCGGCAACTCTACATGCCTTGAGGGAAAGTAGTAAATTTGACCTAAAACCTCACATCACAAATTATTTCTCAGCAAACAATAGCTACCCCGATCAGTTTTCTATTTTAATAAAACCCAAAGTCCAATCTGCAAATGTCATGTGCATTTCCACTAAAATACCGGAATCTGTCAACATGCAGCTAATTGCCTGCTGCAGTATAAACAGCATGCTTTCCAATGTAATCGAAAGATCAAGTGAAGACTGGCAAAAGACGCATGTTTTTACTGGCGACAGATTATCTGGCTTTAGCAGCTTATACACCTTCCCGGTAGACTTTTCACAGGAAGTGAGTTTAGAAGAGCTTCGAGCAGCAAATAAAAACATCGTTTTTCTACCCTATGCCATCAAGTATGCAAACAAGGACTTATCAATTGCATTTGACCCAGGTAATAATTTTTATCAGCTTGACAGCTGGTCCGATTTTTTGCCTTTTATCTTCAGTCTAACTTTGACACTCATTCTCTTGTACTACGTTCGCTATCAAAGCATCGAGACACAACTTGTCAATCATAAGGTCGACATCAAAACAAAAGAGCTAAATGAGGCGAAATTAGAACTTGAAAGCGAAGTAGAAAAATCTCAGGAACTCTACGACAAGCTTCAGGAGTCCAACAGTGAACTATCCTCTCTAACAAACTCAATTGACGGTATTCTCTGGGAAGGAGATCCTGTAACGATGCGCTATAACTACATTAGCGAACAGGTAGAACGCATACTTGGGTACCCACCCGAGTGCTTTACAAGTGGCGACTTTATTATTGGCAGCCTAATGGAAGGTACTGGGCAGCAAGACATCATGCAAAGAATTATCGAAGGCGAGGACTACAACAGTAGCTTTCAAATCGAGTTTCAAAGCAAGCGCATTGATAATAAAAACATTTGGCTCAAAGGCATTATTAGTCGAATATTTAAAAACGGCAGGCTGCACAAGCTTCGCGGTGTGTATCTTGATATATCCAAGCAAAAAGAACAGGAGCTAAAGAATCAAGAAATTGAAGCTCAACTTAGGCAATCACAGAAACTCGAATCTATTGGCCAACTTGCTGCGGGAATTGCCCATGAGGTGAATACTCCCGCGCAATTTGTAGGTGACAACCTGAATTTTATCGGCACATCTTGCCAGGAGCTGATTGAATTTATCAAGCAACATGGAAATGAATTATCTGTAGTCAACGAAAACTACTTAGAAGACTTAGACTTTGAGTTCCTTCAGGAAGAGCTTCCAGATGCGATCACGCAATCTAAGGACGGTCTAAAACGCATCAACAAAATCGTTAGTGCAATGAAGAACTTTTCACACCCTGACGGTGAGGAAAAGCAAAAGATCAACCTCAACAAGGCAATCGAAAGCACTTCGATCATTTCAAAGAGCGAATGGAAATACACTGCCGATTTAAAACTCAATCTTGAAAAAGACCTGCCCCCAGTTAGCTGCTTTCCGGGAGAACTTAATCAAGTGTTTCTCAACATGATAGTGAACTCTTCACATGCTATTGAGGAGAAATACAAAGGCGAAAAAATGGGTCTGATTGAAATTATTACCAGGCTCGAAGATGAGTCTGCCGTAATTGAGATTAAGGATGATGGCATTGGAATTCCGCAAGAGATAATCAGCAAAGTCTTTGACCCATTTTTCACCACCAAAGGAGTCGGTAAAG
Source organism: uncultured Pseudoteredinibacter sp. (assembly GCF_947502065.1). GTDB lineage: Bacteria > Pseudomonadota > Gammaproteobacteria > Pseudomonadales > Cellvibrionaceae > Pseudoteredinibacter. Next base: position 83,286 of record NZ_CANMYE010000007.1, on the reverse strand, counting down.
GGACGGGGCAAGGCTTATCCATTTCATACTCTGTAATAAAGGACAAACACAAGGGAACAGTTAACATTAGCAGCGAGGTAGGTGAGGGAACGACTTTTACCATTAGCCTCCCCATTGATGAAAAACCTGATTAGCAATGAAGAAAAATATACTGTTTGTAGATGATGAAGAAAACGTCCTAAGCGGGCTTAGGCGAGCTCTTCACTCTACCAGAAATGAATGGTCCATGAGTTTTTCAAGCTCAGGGGCTGCTGCACTCGAAGAAATGTCGAACAACTCCTATGATGTCATTGTAAGCGATATGCGCATGCCAAATATGAACGGGGTTGAACTACTCACACAGGTTAAAAAGCTATACCCTGAAACCCTCAGAATAGTTTTGTCTGGTTACAGTGAAACAGAATTAATCTTAAACTGCATAAATGTCGCGCATCAATATTTAGCCAAGCCGGCCAAACCTGAAACGCTAAAATCTACGATAAATAAATCCCTTAGAATGAAGGACCTATTGTCCTGCCCGGCTTTAAGCAAGACTATATCTAAGATTGATAAATTGCCGTGCCTCCCTACTATTTACAGCGAGATCAACAAAGAGCTTAGTAAAGAGGATTCAAGCCTTGATGCAATCTCTGAGCTAATCAGCCAAGATATCGCTATGACAGCTAAACTGCTTCAAATTTGCAACTCTGCATATTTTGGGATAGGAAGAACCATAGAATCGCCCTGCGAAGCAGTAAACTTCTTAGGTATCGATACAATCAAGAGTTTGATACTGACGATAAAGGTCTTCGATCAGCTGCCTCGCCCTGAAAGCGAACATTTTAACTTGGAAAAAATCTGGCAACAAAGCCAGAACACCGCGATCCTAGCGAAAAAAATTGCTACCCACGAGAAGTTAGAACTGGGAGCCATTAATCAGTCATTCACAGCAGGATTACTTCACAGAATCGGCGAGATTGTCTTACAGCAGGAATTTCCTAAAGACTATCTCAAAGCCGCATCCATTAGCGAAATGGACAATGTTGAAATTTATAGGTCTGAAAGTGAAGTCTTTGGTTTTGACAACAGTCTAGTAGGGGCATATCTCCTAGATTTTTGGGGTCTTCCAGGTGACATTAGCAGCTGCTTGGCGTTAATACATCAGCCACAACATTTGAATTTTAGTCATATTGCTCCACCCGAAATCATACATATTGTATATCAACTGCTAAACAACACAGCATTATTGAAAACAGATCGCTGCCCATTAGGCGACTACTTTAGCAGTGACAAAATTGAATCTTGGCTAGAGATTTCCAGTAATATTTAAGTATCAATGAGGACAACATGAAACCTTCCGTGTTATTTGTTGACGACGAACCCAATGTACTAAAAGCTTTCAGAAGAACACTCCGAGGAGAGTTCGACATTCATCTTGCGGACAGCGGGGAAGCAGCTCTTAAGCAGCTAAGTGCCGGCCCTACCTTTTCGGTAATCGTATCTGATATGCAAATGCCGGAAATGAACGGTATTGAGTTTCTAGAAAGATCAAAAGAAATCCAACCAAATGCTATAAGGATTATGCTGACCGGAAATGCGGACCAACAAACGGCGATAGACGCGATCAATCAAGGTAATATTTTTAAGTTTATAAATAAACCCTCTTCCCCTCAGATCGTTTCAGAGGTTCTAAACTCAGCAATTCAACAATATACCCTTAACAATCTGGAAGAGGATCTCCTTGAAAACACTCTACGCGCAAGTATTGAGGCTTTGAGTGACACTCTCGCCTTAGCAAGCCCTGATATATTTGGCCGCACTTCCAGACTAAAGGATCATGTTACACGATGCGTCTCTATTCTCGGCGTAAAAGAGGTCTGGAGATACGAAGCGCTGTCCATGTTATGCCTGGTAGGCCTAGTTAGCTTGCCTGAAGAGGCAATCAGCGCCATAAACCAAGGAGGGAAACTTGATGCCAACTTCGAGCAAATGTACCACTATCACCCAGAGCTAGCGTTTCAGCTAATTAGCCGAATCCCCCGCATGGAGGATATCGCCAACTCCATTCGCTACCAGAACAAAAACTTTAATGGCAGCGGATACCCTGAGGATGACGTTTCCGGTAGTGACATTCCAGTGGCATCTCGACTACTCAAGGTCATCGTAGATTTCGATCACTATGAATCACTACACGGTAGCAGTGAATATGCGATCAACAAAATGCGGGGCAAAGCCGGTATTTATTACGACCCAAAGATTTTAGATCTATTCGTAAAATCTTTGGAGTATATCGTTCAGAAAGACGAACAGCATGTACCAATATCAGAGCTTGACGATGACATGGTATTGTCTCGCGATGTAAAAACTAAAAGCGGAGCACTTTTACTCTCTAAAGGCATTCGCATCAGTGACGCTACCCGATCAAGATTAAGAAGTTTTCAAAGAAGCCGCTCCATACCAGACTCAATTTTTATTACGGCAAAATAAAAAAGCGCTGCGAAAACGCAGCGCCACGCTATCGATTAAAGCTTGTTGCCTATTTCATAGGCTTGGCCATAATTCTCAACTACAAAATCGATATCCTTATCGCCTCGACCTGATAGGTTTACTAATACACACCCCCCGTCTTTTGCAATTTTGCAAGCTTGCGCAATCGCGTGAGACGATTCAATCGCGGGAATGATGCCTTCCATACGGGACAGTTCAAAAAAGGCATCGATCGCTTGTTTATCATCGATAGCATGGTAATTAACTCGACCTAGATCTTTCAAGTAAGCATGCTGCGGCCCAACTGAGGGATAATCCAAACCACTGGCGACAGAGTACACCTCTTGCGGCTCACCTTGCTCATCTTGCAACATATAAGACTTAAAGCCATGCATGGTACCTGGCTGGCCTTTGCTTAGGGTAGCCGCGTGTTCTCCGGCAACATCCATAGTATGTCCAGCCGGCTCAACGCCGTGCAAGGCTACCTCTGTGTCATCTAAAAAGGCACTGAAGATTCCCATCGCATTGGATCCACCACCAACACAAGCAACCACATGATCAGGTAGGCCACCGTATTGCTGCTGCATTTGCTGGCGGGCCTCATTTCCAATAATAGACTGGAAGTCGCGCACCATCATTGGGAAAGGATGCGGGCCCACTACAGAACCAATAGCATACAGCTGACTATGCGGATCTTTTAAGTAGGCTTCGAATGCGGCATCTACCGCCTCTTTTAAAGTTTTACGGCCATGAGTTGCGGGGATCACATTGGCACCTAAGATATGCATGCGCACAACATTGGGATGCTCTTTTTTAATATCTACCTCGCCCATATAGATGTCGCACTCCAAGCCCAGCAAGGCCGCCGCCGTCGCCAAAGCAACCCCGTGTTGCCCTGCACCGGTTTCAGCAATGATCTTTTGCTTACCCATTTTCTTGGCCAATAGAGCTTCACCAAGACAGTGGTTTATTTTGTGGGCACCGGTGTGATTCAAGTCTTCTCGCTTGAGGTAAATCTCGGCACCGTATTTCTTTGATAAATTTTGAGCCAAGAAGATTGGGCTAGGGCGGCCAACATAATGTTGATAAAGGCTAGCTAGCTGGCTTAAAAACTCTGGGTCTTGGCGAATCTCACAATAAGCCGCATCAATATCATTCATTATTTGCTGCAGCTCAGGTGGAATAAAGCTTCCGCCATATTCACCAAAGTAACCTTGCTCATTGGGTAAGGGGTGATCAAATGTATTTTGCATATTGCTATTCTCGCTTTGAGGCTCTAGCTGCTCTTATAAGTGTTATTTGGGCAGGTGTTAAATCGTACATCTTTATATTAGAGCCTTCTATTATACCTTGGCTAGACAGGCCTGAATAATGGCCATTAGTCCCGATTAGAAAGCTCATATTTACCGCTCCTTAGCAAAGGCGTAAAATCCTCGCTTTTGGCCCCGCTATGGTAGGGAATGCCGAGGCTTATCGATGTTTTTTTGTGCTGAACGTTTACACTTTTTTAAAGCCTTAACTGGCAAATACCGGGCACAGGTGGCCGCCTGCCTTACCTTACTCTACCAACGTCAATACAGCGCTACTGCAGACTATGGGCACGCCCCTGATCGAGATTTAATCATCGATATCTTCACTGAGGCACTGGCCCGTAACGCCAAGCTGGTTTTGGAAAGTGACAGCGAAGACGGCACTGATCAAGAATTACGCTTTAAAAGCGCTCGTGAGCAGGCCAGCTGGTTACTTAAGCTACTTATCGACTGCGGCTGGGTAGAACGTCAAGTAGACCCTGCTACCTTGGCAACCAGCTTTCCTTTCAGCCGTATGGGTCGGGTTTTCGCCCAAGCCTTGTTAGAAGCTGACAGCAGCCAGATTCGTACTCGTCATCGCAATACGCGCAACACTCTGAACTCTTTGGAAGCATTTCATAGCCGCGCCGAAGTTTATGATTTACTAGATGCTTACGATCATTCAGAGCGAATTATTACCGATTTTACGGATATCATTTCCGAGCTGGAAGAGCGCAAACGTGAACTGGTTCGTGAGGTCGAAGCACAACAATTGGTACAGCAAGCCAGTGAGCAATTTTTTGAGTTTATGGAAAAACGCTTTCAGCCAGACATCCAGGTTCGCCTTTCTGCTGATAGTGTTGAAAAGTATCGCGATGATATTAAAAAGATCATTCGTAAAATACGCAGCAAGCCCAAAACCTTTAAACAACAGGCGGAGTTAGAATTACGCCGAGTAATGCCCGACCTTTGCTCTGAAGATCAGTCCTATCTTTATTTTTTATTAGAGCAGATAGAGCAGCGCATGCGCAGTGCCGCCGATATAATGCTGCCCGCGCTACGTAGCGCTTTGCATGGCTTCACCAAGCGTGCAGACATTATTATTCGTCAGCTCAGCTATTTACACAGCCAGGCTGATAATAATTTAGTCGAAACCTGTCGCGAACTTGCCGATCTTGATGAGGAAAGTTTCCAGCAGCGCCTTAGCGCAGCGGCCAATAAGTGCGCTAGCATGCGCCTTGCCTTTATAGACCCTGCTCATATCAAGTGGCAAGAACGTAAAAGCGCCGTTGCTTTAAGCACTGCAGTACAAGAAGCCGTTGAACTTGATAGCGAGGCACAGCGCGAATTAATGATTCAGCAGCTGCTCGACCAAGCTTTTGTTAGCAACAAAGAAAACTTACGCAATTACATTGTCGACTCGTTGCGTGGAGGGCGTCAAATCGCCACCAGCGAGTTACAAATTGAAGATGCTCACAGCTTAATGAGTATGGCTTCCGCCATTGAAATTGGCGCCGTCAACAACCAAAGCTCGGACTTACAATTCGAAGTACAATACTTAAGCACCGATCCACAGAGCAATGAGTACTTCGAGAGCTTTGACGAATTCACCATCGAACTACGCGGCACAGCGCCAGCAACAGACAAGTAACAAATTTTATGTTCAATCAAATGCTACAACAGGCTCTACATGAAAAAGCCATTCGAGTGGAAGACTTTTCAGAGCTGATGATTCGCCTTTTGGACTATGGCATTATCAACCGTGATGAAAGCCAAATCGAAGCTACGCTTTACGACCGCTACTTACAGTGCCAAGAACTGGTTGATGATTACCTATCAATTATTGGGGTTCGTATTGAACACGATGAACAGTTTTGTTTTGTGAGAATATACCCACCTGGTGCCAAGGCCCCGAACCTTCAAGATGACGAACATAGCCCGTTCAATCAAGGCTTTCGTCATCGTCCCAATCAAATGGAAATGGCCTTGATACTAGTACTTCGAGTGGAATATGAAAAGTCACTGCGCGAAGGCTTAGTCGATGACAAGGGCTGTGTTTTGATCTCTATGGAAGAAATAGCCATCAGTTTAAACAATCTCCTCAAACGGAAACTGCCAGAAGCTCAGCAGGAACGCCGCCAACTTTTCCGCAACCTACGACAGCTACGTATTATTCGCTTCAACAGCGAAACCGGCAACGACGATGCAGAGAGTTGGATCAGTATTCAACCCGGCATTAGCAGCTTAGTCAGCCATGAGGTACTTGCTCAACTTGATCCGGAAAGTCAAAGCGGCCTAAATCAAAGCGAGGGAGATGACTAATGTTCTGTAAGAAAGCCATCCTCGTTAACTGGGGCAATATACCTCCTATCGAATTTGACTTCGGCCCCGTTAATCTATTTTCTGGCGGTAATGGATCAGGCAAAACCACAGCGGCAGATGCACTGCAAACATTAATGACCGCAGCCCATGAAAATTTATTTAATTACAACCCAGGGCAAGACGAAACCAGTCAGCGTGGCCGCGGCGGAAAACAGGTTCGAACACTAGCATCCTATATATTAGGCTGTGACGACGGAAGCTACGCCCGCCCCGCCAAATGCCAAGGCTATATAGCTGCTTTATTTCACCCAACTCAAGGTGAGAGCGGACAGGCGTTCTGGGCCATAATGGCAGTGCAAGCAAGCCTGGAAACCGCCGGCAAACAGCGCCAGGCTCGCCAAGATGAATTACTTTTTTTGATAGCTCCCAGCGAACATATCCCTGCTGGCGCCATCAACCTTGCGACCTTTGTAAAAGAAGACAAGGGCGGAAAATATATCCTACCAATGGGCAACCTTGCTAAAAATTTGCGCATTGAGTTCGGCCAGGAAGCGGTAGAAAGCTACGATAAAAAAAGCAGCTACTTGCGCCGCTTATATGGTGCTCTTCGCGGGCAGGGCGGCGCGGTTTCAGATCGTGAAGCGAAACACGCCGCCAAGACCTTTTCCAACTTTATGGCCTATAAACCGGTTAAGAGTATCAATGAATTTGTAGCCAAAGAAGTTCTTGAGCCCAAGGATTTGAGCGAAGATATCCGCCAGGTTTCGGAGCTAATGAAAACAATTCATGGCATGGAGCAAGAAACTCGCGCCCTGAATGAATCCATTGATCGCTTAGAAGACGCCAATGGAAATGCCGTAGAGTTTTTAGATATTTGGCAACAAATACGAGTCTTAGAATATGCCGAGCTCTATCGTAGGCAGCGCAGCCTACAAAAAAGTTACCTCGCTAAGAAAGATCAGCAGCAACAGAATCAGCTGGCTGCCAAAGATGGTTTGCACAGTATCGAGTTGGCTGAGCGTAAAAAGAGTATCTTGTTCGATCAAATCACCGAACTTAGCGCCAAACGAAAGGGCATCTCTGCGTTAAAAGACAAGGATGAATTGCAGGCTTTGGCGGAAAGATCTCAGCAGCAACTCAGCAACCAAGCACCGCGACTACTGCAACAACTGCACAGCTTTAGCGAAAACTACCAGCAAGCCCAGAAGCTACTGAAAACTATTCAGCAAAGCTCGCTGGAGTTAGAGTGCCCAAGCTTAGCTCATGGCCTGTGCCAAAAAGCGCTAAAGCAAGTGATATCTCTTGGCGATGAAACCGGCATTGATGCTCAAAAATTGATGACCATCGATTTCCTTGGCAGCGGCGACCTAGAAAGGAAGCTTGAAGAGCTTGTTAAGCGAGATAATAGCCATCAACATCTTTACTCAGTGGTGCACCATAGTGAAGAAGGCCAGGACAGCCTGCGAGATCAGTTGTTTGCATTGGCTCAGAGACGCCGAGAAAAACAAGATAGAAATCGCCAACAAATCGATGCGCGCGAACTTGAAGTTCAACGCCTCGGTCAAAGCAAAATCTCTTACCCTGGATATATACAGCAGGCCTTAAACGCCATTGAGCAAGAGTGCCCAGAGGCCAAGCCCGCAGTACTTTGTGATTTTATTGAAGTCAGCGATCCTCAATGGCAGATGGCCATTGAGGGATATATCGGCGGCGCCAGATTTGGCATTATCGTAGAAGCCGATTATGAAGCCGAGGCAATTGCCATTGTTCGTAACATTGGCGGTAGGCGGGGCGGCCAAAATAGAGCTCGCGTCATTCAAGGCCATAAAGCAGCTCGAGATGCGAGTCGGCTCAACACACCGAAAGGCTCTATCGTCGAATTGATGGAGTTCAGCCACAAAACAGCCGAATATTATATTCGCGCTTCATACGGCAGCGTGGTGCGTGCGGAAGATGAGCAAGAGCTTCGAGGGCTCCATCGAGGCTTATGCGCCAATGGTATTGGCGCAGGCAACTATGCCATGTTCCGCTGTGATATCGATGCTGGTGATCTACTATTCGGCCAGGGCGCTCGTGATCGTGCAGTAATCGCCAAGCGTGAGCAAATTGACGAGCTTTTAGCGCAGAGTAAACATTTAGAAATTTCCTACCGAGAAGCGGCTAATTGCTTAGACGCCTGCGACAAGATTACTGCGCCTAAGTCGGTAGATATCGTTCATGGGTTACTAGATTGTTATCGCGAACTGGAGCAAGCCGAGCAGGACATTAGCAATCTTGATCTCAGCGAATTTGATGACCTTGAGGCACAGCTACAGCAGCTAAAAGGTGAGCACCTATCGTTAGAAAAACAAATCAATGAGCAACATCAGGCGCAGGGCGAGTATAAAAATAAATCTCAACAACTTGAAATTGCCATTGATAAATTAGCCGATGAGCAAGACAGCTTACAGCGGCAGCTCGAACAAGGTGAGTCTGCCGTCGATGATATCGCCAAGCACAGTAGTAACTTCGATAGCCAAGAAGCGCTTAGTAAAGCAGAGCATTTAGCTGCGAATGCTAGCGATAGCCTACTGCCCCAATGCAACGACTTAAGAGGGCAGCTGGAGCAAATCGAACGCAAGCTAGATCAACAACTTAGCCAACATAACCAGCTATGCAACAGCCACTGCGCTATACCTTATCTTTCCAGCAGTGATAGTCGCGATAGCATTGAGATGTACCAGCAAGTGCAGCACGCCCAGCACAATATTGATGGTGTTTACCACTCGCTGAAAAACAACGTACTCGTTGGCAAACACGAGAATTTACTGGCTCTCAAGGACAGCTTTAATACAGCTTTTGTCAGTAACCTTTGTCATTCTATATATCAAGCTATTGGTGACGGTAAAGAGCAGCTTGAAGTATTGAACTTGGAGCTACAACATCATCGCTTTGGTGATGATCGCGAGCGGTTTTTCTTTGGCTACGACTGGATCCCAGAATTTAAGGAATACTATAAGTTCTTTAAAGAAGTAATAGATACGCCAGATCTTGGTGATGGTAACTCTCTATTCGATGCTGAGCTGAGCAAAAAATCGCAGCAGGTGCGCGATAAGCTGCTTACTATGCTGTTGGATAAAGATGAGCAAACCGCCTTGCGCGAGTTGAATCGCATTAGTGATTATCGCAATTATCGAAATTACGAAATTTATAAAGAGCCCCTAAACAAGGAAGCCATTGCGCTTAGCACCTACGGCACTGGTTCTGGCGGTCAATTGGAAACCCCTGCCTACATTATTCGCGCAGCGGCCGTAACTTCGGCCTTTCGCTTTAATGAAGGTAATACTCATTGTCGCATGGTGTTGGTGGATGAAGCTTTCTCCAAGATGGACGAAACCCGTTCGCGCCAAGTGATCCACTACCTTACCGAATCACTAGGTTTGCAATTGCTGTTTATTATGCCGACCAGTAAATCTGGGCCATTTATGGATCTAATCAGCCATCAAACTATTTTTAGCAAGTGCCCAGCAACACAGGCTGTGGGTGAACTACAAACCCGAGTTTTAGTGGATCGAAAAATTTGCAACACAGACAAAATCAAGGAGCTATGGGCCAAACACCGCAAGACCGTTAGGCATCAAGCGATGTTGGATTTTATGGAAGGGATCTGAGCGTACATTTCCGGTTTTTGGATTCACCGCCTAGCACTTTCGCTAGGCGGACTCGCAGCAACAACTATTTTTAGCAAGCCCCAGTAACAACTTAAGCCAATACTTGCTGCTCATCTTCACGGCTGATGTAAAGCGCCGTTTCAAGCAATAGCCCCATATCTTGTCGGTCTCGCGGATCAACAACTAACAAAGGGATATTCTGATCTAGACATTCGAAGACCTGAAACTTATGTAGCTCACGGCTAAAAACCGTCGCACCCGGGTCTGCCTTAACGTCCATATGGCTAATGCCCACCACAATGCGTGTACTTTTTGCTAAATCTCCTATTTGCAACAACTGCTCCCTTAACATTGCCAAGGGATTATGCACCGCATTACTGATCAATATCACCACCGCCGCCACTCCTCGTCGGAGCAAAACCTGAATAGTCTCACTGTTTTGGCTGCCCTGGGTGCCCAATAGATGCATTGACTGCCCATCGCGCATATTGATCAACTCATAGTCAACCGAGTCGCCAAACAGCACATTATGCTGGGAATTGAGCAACCCTAAGCTACGCTCATCAAATGATGATCGAGCCTCACTGATGGTTTTAATAGCCGTGCTTTTCCCAGCGCCAGAGGGCCCTACGAAAACAACTTTATGTTCACTCATTACTCTTCCCTGTGGGTAATACTTGGACCCCAAACTGAAGCTAAGTCGTTAGTTTGATGGTTTTATTTGCCAACCGGCACTAAAGAGCCAAACATTATGCTTTTCCAAGTTGAACCTTAAATGAATAACTACAGATATTCTGCGGAAATAAATCACCCAAACTGGACACTTTACGAGCAAAGCCAGCTATAAACTGCATAGGACTACTCAAGTCATCGATATCAGGCAGAAAGCTGGAAATTCTCTGCTACATTTATTAGTAGTTTCAAAAATAAGAGCAAACCATGTCCACTCCTGTATTAATATGCGACGACTCCAACATGGCGCGTAAGCAATGCGCCCGCTCTCTGCCCGACGGCTGGCCAGTTGATGTTAGCTTTGCAACAAATGGCCAAGAAGGCGTCGAAGCAATCAAAGAAGGCAAGGCTGAATTGCTACTGCTAGACCTCAATATGCCGGTTATGGACGGCTATGAGGTTTTGGAAGCGATTCGCGCGCAAGACCTCGAAACAATGGTTGTTGTCATTTCTGGTGATATTCAACCGGAGGCACGCAACCGCGTAAAACAGCTTGGCGCCATCGACTTCATTAAGAAACCTGTCGATAAAGACAAGCTAACCAGTATGCTGCTTGAGTACGGCATCATTGACGCTGAGCTACTCGCTAATAAAGAACAACAGATCATTGAACCTCAAGTAGCAAAAGACAAACCCAGCAAAGCTCCAGAACTCAACAAGAGCGAAAGCAAAGACAGCATAAAAGAGCTAGATCCTCAGCTGCGCGATTGCTTGCAAGAGATTTCAAATGTCGCCATGGGTCAAGCTGGCGACATGCTAGCCCGTTTACTAAAAGTCTTTGTAGAACTACCAATTCCCAACGTTAATCTGATTGAAGTCAGTGAGCTGTGCATGGCTTTTGCCTCAGTTGAAGATTTTGACGAAACCTCCGGGGTTTGTCAGGGTTTTATTGGCTCCGGTATCAGTGGTGAAGCATTACTAATTTTAAATGACTCTAGTTTTGGCGATATGGCAGCCCTACTGAATTATAAAGGGCAACTTGATGACAGCGCCGAGCTCGAGGTATTGATGGATATTTCAAATATCTTGGTGGGCGCCTATTTGAAAGGATTAGCCGAACAGCTAGACCTTCATTTCAGCCGCGGCGCCCCAGTAGTTTTAGGGCAGCATTGCGATGTAAGCCAACTTCTGGAAATCAATAACCAAGCGTGGCAGAGAACACTGGCCATCGAGCTAAGCTATGCCATTGAAGACTATCCAATCAAGTGCGATCTTTTGTTGTTTTTTACTGAAGATAGCATCCCGCACTTGGCGCACCATGCCTCTTATTTATTGGACGACTAGAAACCATGATCGAACAAGATGATCAATTAAAAGAATTTTATTGGTACATCGATATTTTGCAGAATGTCGATGTTGGCCTTGCTGTGTTAGATAAAGATTACAGTATTCAACTTTGGAACGGCTTTATGGAAAACCATAGCGGCCACCACCCCAACTCCACTAAAGACCAGAATCTCTTTGAGCTGTTTCCTGAAATTGACGAGGCTCGCTTTCGCAGCAAAGCCGAATCGGTATTTTTGCTGCAAAGTAGTGCATTTAGCAGCTGGGAACAAAGACCTTATCTATTTAAGTTCAAAACCTATCGTCCAATTACCTGCACGGCGCCTCACATGTACCAGAACACGACAATTATTCCACTGGTATCGACAACTGGAGAGGTCAATCATATCTGTGTCATTGTCTATGATGTAACTGAAGAGGCCATGTACAAACTCGGCCAAGAAAATAACGCCTCCCTCAATGCCTGAGTCACGTTCAGGCGGCCTTCGTACTGAGCCGCCTGTCAGCTTAACTATTTGCTCAATAAACTTCTATGCCAGTAAGTGCTGCCTAATACCTTAATATCTTCGCTATATTTTTATCTAAGTTTTTCTACAGACACTAAAACCTGATTTCTAAACGTCTGATTTATCTACGATATTTTAAAGCTCAAAACATAATCGGAAATTTGTCTCGCAAAGCCCTTGCCAAAGACATTCAAAGATGGAAATATTGTGGGTTCCCGAGGCACTCCTTCTCTACCCCTATCTTCCAAAACTTAAAAAAAACATCATCATTAAGCCCTAGTTTTAATCATCCAATACTGTTATAAAAATCAAAGGTGGCTTTGCTAAGCAAGCTAAACTGCCGAATTAGCTCAGTCATTCCCATTCCACCAAAAAAGGGATTACATATGGGTGAATCGCTGTTGACCATTGGGAACACACAAGAAACAAAAAACACTCGCTATGTATTAGATACAAATGTTTTGATTCACGATCCAACTGCGCTACTGAACTTTGAAGAACATAAAATATCCATCCCCATGACCGTGCTTGAAGAGCTGGACTCTTTAAAAAGCGGTCGCAACGCTGTCGCTGCTGATTGCAGGCAGGCCATTCGAGAGCTGGACAAAATTTTAGGCCGTGCCGATTTAGACGAAATCGAAGCCGGCGTGCCCATCAAGCGCGGAGAAAAAAGTCCAGCGCTAGGCAGCCTGTCCATAATCATGCAACAGACCCCGGAGGGAGTCAGCACATTACCTACTCACTTAAACGATAATAAAATACTCAATGATATCTATTTTTTACAACGCCAGAGCCCCGATGAGCATATAGTGCTCATCAGCAAAGATATTAATATGCGTTTAAAAGCTAAAGGTTGTGGCATTGAAGCTGAGGACTACCATAACGACCAACTTGTTACTGATATTGAAAAGCTGAACAAAGGCTTTTTGGAATTCTCTGGCAGCTTCTGGGATCAAATTCAACAAGTCGATACATTTCAAGAATTAGGTCGAACCATTCACCATCTAAATCGATGTCATATTTTGCAGGAGTGCACTCCCAATCAATTTATCTTAGATGAGCAAGGCTTCGTTGGTAGGGTTCTTGAAGTAAGTGAAGAAGAAGTTCAATTATTGCACCTGGACCGACATCATTTATTGGAAACTGAAGCCTGGGGCCTAAAGCCTAGGGATATCTACCAGGCCTGCGCATTAAATTTATTGCTCGATCCTGATGTACATATTGTTAACCTAACGGGTTCAGCGGGTTCCGGAAAAACTATTTTGGCCTTGGCTGCTGCAATAGAAATGACTGTCGCCAATAAATACTATCGCAGAATTATCGCCACTCGCTCGACCCAAGGCCTAGACGAAGACATCGGCTTTCTACCCGGAACTGAAGCTGAAAAAATGGAACCCTGGCTGGGAGCGATTACTGATAACTTAGAAGCCTTGCACTGTGACGACGAAGACTGCTCCGGCAGTGTTGATTATGTACTTAACAAAGTGCCTTTGCATTTTAAATCTCTGAACTATATTCGCGGCCGAAGCTTTCAACACAGCTTAATCTTAATTGATGAATGCCAAAATTTAACCCCTCATCAAATTAAAACCATTATTACCAGGGCAGGGGCGGGCTCGAAAGTGATTTGTCTGGGAAATCTTGCCCAAATAGACACACCCTACCTCAACGCTACCAGTTCAGGCTTAACGTATTTGAGTGAGCGTTTTAAAGGTTTTCAACAAGGCGGGAATATTCAACTACAAGGCGTACCTCGATCGATCCTGGCTGAATACGCTGAATCACATCTGTAAATTACACAACAAACGGGTCAGAACCTTTTTGGTTCTGGCCCAAGAAAAAGACTACAATTTCGCCGCTTTAAAAGTATCGCAACTCTGTAAGCTACCTTGCTGCAAGCCATTTTTAAACCAACGAATTCTCTGCTCGGCTGACCCATGGGTAAAGGCATCGGGCACTACATAACCCTGAGCTTGTTTTTGCAAGGTATCATCACCTATCGCACTGGCCGCTTGCAGAGCTTCTTCTACATCACCGGCTTCTAAGATCTGCTGTTGCTTTTGAGCATGATGAGCCCAGACACCAGCATAGCAATCAGCTTGCAGCTCTACCCGAACTTGCAGGGCATTGCCTTCTGTTTTGCTGAGACGGCGTTTAGCTTGATGAGTTTTATCAAGAACACCAAATACATTTTGCAAATGATGACCTACTTCATGGGCGATAACATAAGCTTGGGCAAAATCGCCTGGGGCGCCATGGCGACGAGCCAACTCGTCAAAGAAGCCCAAATCTAAATACACTTTATTATCAGCTGGGCAGTAAAAGGGCCCCATCGCCGAAGAGGCTTGGCCGCAGGCGCTACGCACACCATTACGAAACAATACTAGGCGCGGTTGCGGGTAGGCTTTGCCAAAGCTCTTCTGGAATATTGCCCCCCAAACATCTTCGGTCTGCCCGAGCACTGCGGTTACAAAGTCAGCCCGCAAATTATCTTCCGGGCTGTTTTGTACCTTAGCCTGACTAAAGCCTTGTTGACCCGGCTGCAATAAGCTCAATGGATTAAAGCCCAGGAAATAAGCAATCGCGCCAACAGCCAAGACTATTCGGCCCACCTTAGTGCCGATCAGCATGCGAATAATGGGCAAGAAGTTCGCTATCGAGCCACCGCCACCAAACTGTGATGGTGAATTATTACGCTGATCATCAACATTATCGCTGCGACGACTGTCTCGCCATTTCATGAGCTACCCTCAATATCTCTAATTGGCTGCTAAGCCCTCAACAAAGCAAGCAAGGCTCTAAGGCTTAGGTTAAAATAGCAATATACCTTATAAAACCTTACCCACGCTTAATAGTACGAGATTTTACATGAGCAAGAGCGGCACTCTATATACCGTTTCCGCCCCTTCAGGTGCTGGCAAGACTAGCCTAGTAAAGGCCTTAATTGATTCCTTGGCTGATGTTCAGGTGTCCATTTCCCACACCACACGAGCAATGCGCCCAGGCGAGGAAAATGGCGTCAACTACCACTTTGTTAGCCAAGACGATTTTCAATCGATGTTAGGCGAAAGTGCCTTTTTGGAGCACGCCGAAGTATTCGGTAACTATTACGGCACCTCACAGGCTTGGGTGGAAAAGACCTTAGCCAAAGGCGGTGATGTAATCTTAGAAATCGACTGGCAGGGTGCCCAGCAAGTAAAGCGCTTAATGCCTGACACACTGGGCATCTTTATCTTGCCACCAAGCCAGAAAGCGCTGCGCCAACGCTTAACCGGCCGCGGACAAGACGACGACAGCATTATTGATGGTCGCATGGCCGAAGCTGTTAGCGAAATGAGCCACTATGTAGAAGCGGATTTTGTGGTCATTAATGACGATTTTGATCAAGCTTTGATCGAGTTTAAGGCTATTTTGCGCGGACAAAGACTACGCCAGGCAAAACAGCAGCATCGTCATAAAGAGCTACTGCAAGAATTACTAAAATAAGCGCAAATACAGGCCAGCTCTTGCCTGGCCTGATCAAAATGCGTACACTAGCGCCCCTTTTTTATATCTATGGCTCAAACTTAGCTAGGTATTTTGCAAAAATACCTCATTCAGGCTATAACTCAGCGGTAGATGATTTTTGCTAAAGGCCCAATCGTTGGGCAAATTTGAATAGGAAAGACTAATGGCCCGTATCACCGTTGAAGATTGCCTCAACCACGTTGATAACCGTTTTGAACTGGTAATTGTTGGCAGCAAGCGCGCGCGTCAAATCGCTGTGCAGGGCAAAGAGCCTATGGTTCCAGAAGAAAACGACAAGCCTACCGTAATCGCCTTGCGCGAAATCGAAGAAGGCTTAATCGATCCTGCCATGTTTGATGTTGAAGAAGATGAGCAAGATGAAATGCCAATCATGCCTATGCAAGAGCCAGGCATTGAGCTGTAAAACAAAAGCGTAATTTGGCACTGACCTCCGGCTGTTAATAGCCACAGAATGTGTTATTTTTAAAGCTAGGCACGTTAGCGAAGGCTAACGCCCTAGCTTTTTTGTTTTCTGGCCGCCGTGTGATGTGATCTATCTACGGGGTTCTTGAGTTACTGGAGCCTAATTTGCAAACCATTGAGTCCCTCAGCAATCGACTCTCATCATATCTTGATCCAGAGCAGATCAATCTAGTCCGACGCGCGTACTACTATGCCGAGCAGGCCCACGACGGGCAAACCCGTCGTAGTGGTGAGCCTTATGTAACTCATCCGCTGGCAGTCGCAGCGATTTTAAGCTCGATGCATATGGATCATCAAAGCCTGATGGCCGCCATGCTCCACGACGTTATCGAAGACACCGGCATCCCTAAAAAGGCATTGGCCAATCAATTCGGCGATACCGTCGCCGAGCTGGTCGATGGGGTGAGTAAGCTAACTCAAATCGAGTTTGGCTCGCGCGAAGAGAAGCAGGCCGAGAACTTCCAAAAAATGGCCTTGGCCATGGCCAACGATATCCGCGTGATATTAGTAAAGCTGGCCGATCGCTTACATAATATGCGCACCTTAGGAGCGCTGGCTTCAGAAAAGATGCGACGCATCGCCACCGAAACCCTAGATATCTACGCCCCTATTGCTCATCGCCTCGGCATGAACGATATGCGTATCGAGTTTGAAAATCGCGGCTTTTCAGCCATGTATCCGCTGCGCGCTCGACGATTACAAGCCGCACTGCAAGAAGCCAGAGGCAATCGCAAAGAGCTGGTCGAGAATATCCAAAGCGCGATTGAGACGCGCCTTGAAAAAGAAGATATCGCCTCATTAGTGCTCGGCCGCGAAAAGCACCTCTACAGCATCTATCAAAAGATGCGCGCCAAGAAGAAATCCTTCCGCGAAATTATGGATGTCTATGCCTTTCGCATTATTGTTGAAGATGTAGACACTTGTTACCGCGTGTTAGGGGTAATGCATAATCTTTATAAGCCGGTAATTAGCGAATTTAAAGACTATATCGCCATCCCCAAGGCTAATGGCTATCAATCGCTGCACACCGTATTGGTCGGTATGCACGGTGTGCCCATTGAAGTGCAAATTCGCACCAAAGAAATGGATGAGCTGGCCAATACGGGCATTGCTGCGCACTGGCTCTACAAGGCGGACGAAGATAGCCCAGTTAGCAACCAAGCTAGGGCAAGACAATGGGTTCAAGGTCTGCTCGAAATTCAACAGCAAGCCGGCAACTCATTAGAATTTATCGAAAACGTTAAGATCGACCTCTTTCCTGATGAAGTTTATGTATTTACCCCCAAAGGCAAAATTATTAGCTTGCCGTCCGGGGCAACAGCCGTAGACTTTGCTTACTCGGTACACACTGGAGTAGGACATCGCTGTGTCGCCTGCCGAATTAATGATCGCCTTGCGCCTTTATCACAGCCATTAAAAAGTGGCGAAAAAGTTAAAATTATTACTGCCGCTGGTGCACAACCCAACCCTGCGTGGCTAAACTTCACCACTTCAGGCAAGGCTCGCAGCTCCATTCGCCACTTCTTAAAGAATCAGCGACACCATGAATCTATCGAATTAGGTGAGCGTTTACTAGGCCGCGCCCTAGCAAATATTAATACCAGACTAGACGAGCTTACTGAAGATCAGATTAAATTGCTGCTAGACGAAACCCATATGAATAATATGGAGGCACTGCTTGAAGATATCGGCCTTGGTAATCGCTTAGCGAATGCTGTCGCCAATATTCTGCAGCAAGATGCCGAGGACAATAAAGCCACTAACATCCACTCGCCGCTAATGATCGATAGCGACGAAGGCATGCTCATTAGCTTCGCCCGCTGCTGCCGACCGATCCCCGGCGATCCAATTATCGGCCACCTAAGTGCCGGCAAAGGCTTGGTGGTACACGTGGAAGACTGTAACAATATTGCAGAACTGCGTCACTCTCCAGAAAAAATCAGTTTGGTAAACTGGGCACCAAATGTCAGCGGCGAGTTCTTAGTTGATATTAAAGTAGAAGTAGAATCTCAGCGCGGAATTATTGCCAGTCTCGCCAACCGCATGGCTGAAGCTGGCGCCCATATCGAGCGCATCAATGTGGATGAGCGCGATGCCCACAACAGCGTGATTGAGCTCTGTATCGGTGTGCAAAATCGTGTTCACCTCGCCAACGTTATTCGCCGGGTGCGCAATATGCACTCGGTAATCAAGCTGACTCGCAGCAAAAATTAACAAGCTAATGACTATTTGAGAAAGACCATGCCAAATCGTTCTATTGTAGAAACCAGTAACGCGCCTTCAGCAATCGGCACATACTCACAAGCCGTAAAGGTTAACAATACCGTTTACCTATCAGGCCAAATCCCTTTGATCCCAGAAACTATGACCCTGGTAGAAGGTGATTTTGAAGCCCAAGCGCACCAGGTTTTTAAAAATTTATCCGCAGTTTGCGAAGCCTCTGGCGGTAGCATCCAGCAAATTGTTAAGCTAAATATCTACCTTACAGACTTGGGTAACTTCCCAATCGTAAACGAAGTGATGGCGCAGTATTTTGAACAGCCGTATCCAGCACGCGCGGCTATAGGCATTAGCCAGCTACCAAAAGACTCATTGATAGAAGCTGATGGCATTTTAGTCGTATAGCCACAAATCATCATCACTTCAGGTATATTGTTATTAAAATTTATACTTGAAGTGATAACAAGTTAAACCACCGCTCTATCACGAAACTGTCTCGGGCTGGAATCAAACCACGACTTAAACGCGCGCTGAAATGCACTAACTTCTGAGTACCCCAGCTCTTGGGATATAAGTGATATTTCAAGTCTTTTATTAATGAGTAAATCGAGCGCCTTTTCCTTTAGTAGGCTCTCTTTTAATTTTCGAAAACAGCTTCCTTGCTCAGCTAAGGAGCGCTGTAGAACTCGTTTGTTTACCCCCAGCCTCTCAGCCACCTGCTCTAGGCTAACTTCTGCGGGCACTTCTTTCTCAATCAACAGCTTTACCTGTTCTTTAATTGACTGGCTTTCTAATTTTGCCCTTACCATTCCTTCAGCATAAGCCAAGTTGATTTCATAGAGGTGTTCGTCTCTCCCTTCAATGGCTCGATTCATTTTTTCCGAGCTTAAGATGAGACAGGAGTACTCTCCAGCTGGTTGCACGCTGAGCTTCAACAACTCAGCTATTTCCTCTAAAGCCAGATCCTTTTGCACTTTGATAGCCACAAGCGGATCTTCTGGGCTGATAGCCCTTAGCAACATTATCGTACCGGTGAGGATTGAGAGAAGCTGCTGCCTATTTGAAGAAGTACTATGAGCACTAGGAATGTAATCGCAGTATATTAAGCCTGCCTGGGCATCCGTTCTTATTCTATAAACACCGTTATCACTAATTAAACCCTGAAATTTCGCGATATGCTCAAATGCTTTTAATGGGGTAGGGCTATGCAGGCAAATCGGCATTAGCACACCGCTAGCCCTAAGGTTTTGCAACATTCCGATATGTACGCCCAAGCACTGCTTAGCTGAAAGTTTTTCAGCCCGGTGCCAAAGGGTGCGAGCGGCTCCTAATTCCAAAGCCCCCAACTGCTCTTGAGGTCGCCGGCTCTCTGGGTATAAGCCATCGAGCAGCTGTTCCATAGGCAAGCCAAGTTGCTCGAAGCTCTCCAATATGCCTTTAATCCATAAACTGTTGATATGGGAATGTCGCACTGATTTAACCTTAAGCCACAAATTTACTAAATGCGCCTATAGTTTAGTCGCAAAGTGTCAACTTTGTACATCAGCTGTCAATGGCATATCGAAAGTTATTCGTAACAATAGAGTCCACTTAATAACAATAAACGGAAACAAGCATGAAGATAACTAAATCCAATGGCGCTTGCGGTGCTAGCGTGGAAGGGGTGGATCTCAGCCAGGAATTGAGCCAAGAACAAGTCGAGCAACTGAGGGCCGCTTGGTTGGATCATCATGTCTTAGTATTTCCCAAACAAGAACTAAGCGATGACGATTTAGAACGCTTTAGCCAATATTTTGGTAGCTTTGCGGGTGACCCTTATTTCCCTCCAATTGAAGGCCGTAAATACGTTGCGGAGCTGCGCAGGGCGGCCGATGAGACAACACCCATTTTTGCAGATGCCTGGCACAGCGATTGGAGTTTTCGAGCCGAGCCCCCAGCGGGCACTATTTTGTACGGTTTGAAAATTCCACCGGTTGGTGGCAATACGGATTTTATTAACCTACATAAGGTGCTGGATGATATGCCAGCTGATTTGCGCGTGCGCTTGGAAGGTAAAATCGCTCAGCATTCCGCCAAGTTGGCTTATGCTCCAGATGGTTTATATGGTGAACGAGAAAAAGATGCCAAGCGCGGAATGAAGATCCTCTATTCCGAAGATGCCTATGATGTGGAAACTCACCCCATAATTCGTAAGCATCCAGAAAGCGGTAAAGAAGGGGTGTTCGGTACTATCTTTGGCTACATTGTAGGAATCGAAGATACTAGCCCAGAAGAAGAGCAGAAACTCATGGAGGATTTGTATAACTGGCAAACTCGAGCGGAGTTTCAGTACAGCCATGAGTGGGAAGCCGGTATGTTAGTTATGTGGGACAACCGATCTGTATTGCACAAAGCCAATGGTGGCTATGAAGGGCATGAAAGAATTTTGCATCGCGTCGTTATTAACTAAGTAGTTATTAACTAGCAAGCGAGTCAAATTTCAATCTTGGTAACGATACAAGCTTGGCTGGAACAATGAACCAGCCAAGCTTGAAGCATCAGCTATCGACGTATAGCTGGAATAGATAAATAACTTAAACATCGCCAAATATATTCCACTGGGCCTTGGCGGAAGTAACGTAACCATAGCGGCGTCAAGTAAAGTTGTAGCGACCAGATCGCAAACATCAGTAATACCAACTGCCAACGAGCGAGCTCACCCCACATGCCGAAACCATAACCATACATAATTGTGGTCCCAATTAAAGACTGCAGTAAGTAATTGCTTAAAGCGGTTTGACCCAGTGCCTGAACCCTCTTTTGAAAAGGTAAAGCCCACTGATAACGACACAACAAGATAATTGCGGAAACATAAGTCAGCACTAACGCTAGCGAAGCTAAAATATTGAGCGGCATTATTCCCCAATAGGCAAAGTAACTTTCCACACTCCATGACGTTGATTGCCCCAAGTACCAAGCCGTTACGGCCAAAGGCAAACCAATAGACAGCCCGGTTATAGATACTTTTTTATACGTAGCCAGCGCCAATTTTCCTTGCAAATACTGCCATTTATAAAGCGCCATCCCAAGGCACATCATGCCAAGTGCTCGATAAAAGCTAGAGAGCAAAAGGATCAAATCAATTTCTATTGTGCCACTATCGCCCTCTTCCTCTAAGCCTAAGCGATAATCTGAAACTTCCTGAAAACTACCCGAGTAATTCTGTTTTATAGCTGCAAGAGTCTCAGCCGTAGGACGAAGATATGCTTTTATATTGGCCAGTGATTCCGCATCCATGCTCGCCATTTTTTCGTTTAAACCCCCTGCACTATAGCTCGCTGCAGCCAATAGAACAAAAGCTATTGTGGCTAGCACCCAAGGAGAGCTTTTGTTCAGTGGGTACAGAAATAAAGCACAAAAGCCATAAATCATGAGCACATCGCCTTCCCACAAAAATGCAGCATGTAGCAAGCCAATCAACAACAAAATAAAGTTGCGGCGATAATGCAAGCCCAGTGTTTTTTCGCCCTTCGCCTGCAACCTTTCAATCAATAATAAAATGCTCGCGCCAAATAATAGCGAGAACATCCCCATAAATTTTTGGTCCGCAAAAATAAAAAACACCGAAAAGATAACATCATTGAGCGGCTCATCGGCCCGAAAGGCCAAGGGGCTTAAATAAGCAGCCATTGGCATCGACATGCCCACTAGGTTCATTGTCAAAAGACCCAGCAAGGCAAAACCGCGAATCGTATCAATACTGCTTATTCTTTCACTCAGGCGAATGCTATTACTCACTAAAATATCCTTTTTAGATGTGGGCTTAGTTTTTAACGTGCTAAATACTCTTCAAGTTGAGCCTGATATCCCTCGCGATAAGTTGGGTATTTAAACTTATATGACGAAGCCAATAAACGTTTTGGAAAAAGCCTTTTACCTGTGGCCGAATTGCAGCTGTATCTCGCCGGCAACTCTGAAGGTAATAAAGACGCTAAATAACTCTTAATATCTCCACGCAATGATGGCTCGCTATCGCTAGCCAAATACATGGCTTCACGTTGTGCGGGCGGCATCTTTAATAAATGCTCTAGCACAGCCACACAGTCTTCAATATGAATACGATTCCCCCAATGCGCATCACTATCGATGTAACTTTTCTCTTCGCGTACTTCTTGCACAAGTTTTGAAAATAGTCGCTTACGCTCCAAGCCATAGATGCCAGAAAAACGTACAACACAGTGAGGCAAACCGCTGTTCGCTAATAAATTTTCAGCCTCCAACATACGTATGCCGTTATACCTTGTAGGCACAGCCGCAGAATCATCATCCAGTATTGCCGTTTCATCTTGCCCGTAAACTGCGGTACTCGAAACAAACATCAGCAGCGGGCATCGATTAAGAGTCGATGCATATTCCACCAATTGGCGTATAGGCTCGACATAAGCCAAACGATAAGCTTCATCACCTCGGTCTGCTGGGGTAAGAGTAATAAGAAGTACATCAAGCGCTTCAAGATACTGGCCATAGCTATGCACATCTCCTGCATTAGCTTGACGCCACTCAAAGCCATCAGGTAAATCCTTTGGGCTACGACTAAAGGCATAGCCATTGGCCTGCCCCTGCAAATTATTGATAAGGCGTAAGCCGATATCGCCACACCCAAGTACAGCAAGGCGAATAGGATTAGGAGTTTCTTTCATTTTAGTTCCAAGAATGCAGAATCAACTGAATCATTTTAAACAAAGCTATTGACTTTAAACTTTTAATAGTTAAATTCTAAATTATCTATTTGTTTGCTGCGAGATTTAATCATGACTTTAACCGAACTTCGCTACATTGTGACCCTAGCGCAAGAAGAGCACTTCGGGCGCGCTGCCGAACGCTGCTTTGTATCACAACCCACTTTGAGTATTGCCGTAAAAAAGCTTGAAGAAGAGTTAGATGTCGCCTTATTTGAGCGCAGCAAGACCCGAGTCCACCCAACACCTCTGGGTGAAAAAATCGTCGCCCAAGCACAAATTGCCCTTGAGCAGACCGCGGCCATTAAAGATCTCGCCACGGCGGGCAAAGACCAACTGGCCAGCCCGCTTAAGATTGGCGCTATCTTTACCATCGGCCCTTATCTGTTCCCACACTTTATCCCAGAGCTGCAGCGTAGTGCAAAGCAGATGCCGCTGTATATTGAAGAGGGATACACCGCCACCTTACGCCACCGCCTGCGCAATGGCGAGCTGGACGTTATCATCGTGGCATTACCTTTCACCGAGGCCGATGTAGTCACCCAAGCACTCTATGAAGAGCCTTTCGAAGTGCTGCTGCCTACTGATCACCCCCTCACCGAAAAGACTCACATCGAGCCAAACGATCTCGACGAATACAATGTTTTATTGCTTGGCGAAGGCCACTGTTTCCGCGATCAGATATTGGAAGCTTGCCCCAACTTACAAGCCAAATTTGATAACAGCAGTAATACTCTTCAAGCAGCGACTGAAGGCAGCTCGCTTGAAACTTTGCGCCACATGGTCGCCTCCGGACTAGGCATCACGGTATTGCCACAATCGGCTGCTGGCACCAGCTATTATTCACCCGGAGTATTAACGACGCGGCCATTTGCAGATCCCGCTCCCACGAGGGCTGTAGGACTCGCTTGGCGTGCGAGCTTTCCGCGTCACCAAGCCATTGATGCCTTGCGCAGTGCCATCTGTGATGGTCATGGTATTTGTACGATTTTGGAGCGCTAAACACGATGAGTGACAAGGCTTTACCCAGCCTCGCCCAAATCGATATCACCGCACTAAAAGGTGTAGGCAAGCAGCTGGCTGAAAAGCTGGCCCGGCTGCATATCTACACACTGCAAGATCTGCTGTTCCATTTACCCAGCCGCTATTTGGATCGCACCAAAATTACCCCTATCGGAGCCCTTCAACCCGGCCAAAACGCAGTGATCCAAGGCATTATCAAAGCCAGCGACGTGGTCTATGGGCGCAGGCGCAGCCTTATGTGCCGCCTGCAAGATGGCACCGGCACATTAACGCTGCGCTTCTATCATTTCTCTGGCAGCCAAAAGGCTAAGCTCACCCCCGGTAGTCATGTACGCTGCTATGGCGAGGCGCGCCGAGGCTCCTCGGGGTTGGAGATGTATCACCCTGAGTACGAGTTCTACGATGAGCAGTCTCAACTAGTATTGCCCGATAGCCTAACCCCGGTTTACCCGGTTGGCGAAGGTATTACCCAATCTCGATTAAGAGGCCTAATCAGCCAGCTATTACCGCAAGTAAATAAGCAAAATGTGCCGGAACTATTGCCAAGCAGCAATGCCGATATTGGCCTGGCCGAAGCGCTTCACTATCTGCACCAGCCTCCCGTAGACGCCGCTGTGGATCTACTAATGGATGGCCTTCACCCATATCAACAACGTCTTGCCTTTGAAGAGTTACTTGCTCATAACCTAAGCCTGCTGCGCGTACGAGACAAGATTCAAGCTAGCCAAGCACCAAGACTCCCTGACAACGAATTAAGCCATGAGCGCTTCCTAAGCAGCCTGAGCTTTAAGCCAACCGGGGCACAAGAGCGTGTAATCCAGGAAATTAGCCACGACATCAATAAACCCGTGCCAATGCTGCGCTTGGTGCAGGGTGATGTTGGCTCGGGTAAAACCTTGGTTGCAGCGGCAGCAGCTCTACAAGCCATTGCCAATGGCTATCAAGTTGCATTAATGGCACCGACGGAAATCCTAGCCGAGCAGCATCGGCAAAACTTTAATCACTGGTTCGAACCTTTAGGGGTAACAGTAGGGCACCTGAATGGAAAGCAGAAGGCCAGCACCCGCAAAGAACAGCTAGCCGCAACAGTAAGCGGAGAAAACCAACTCATTGTCGGGACCCATGCACTGTTCCAGAACGAGGTCGAATTTGCAGACCTAGGCCTCGTGATTATTGACGAGCAACACCGCTTTGGGGTGCATCAGCGCATGGCCTTAAGGGCCAAGGGTCAACATGGCATAGGCCGCCCTCATCAGCTGGTAATGACCGCAACTCCGATACCGAGAACCTTGGCCATGAGTGCATACGCCGATCTCGATATCTCGGTGATTGATGAGCTGCCGCCAGGGCGTAGTCCAGTCAGCACCGCACTGGTGGCCAACGAGCGGCGCCAGCTGGTGATCGACAGAGTCAAGGCCGCATGCTCAGAAGGGCGGCAGGCCTATTGGGTGTGCACCTTAATTGAAGAATCTGAAGCTCTCGAGGCGCAAGCCGCCGAAGTTACTGCTAATGACCTTCAGCAACAACTCAGTGGCTTAGCCGTCGGGCTTATTCATGGGCGCCTAAAGCCTAGCGAAAAAGAAGCGGTAATGGCTCAGTTCAAAGCTGGGGAGATTAAGGTGCTGGTTGCGACCACCGTAATTGAGGTGGGTGTTGACGTTCCCAATGCCAGCCTAATGATCATTGAGAACCCAGAACGCCTCGGATTGGCCCAATTACACCAGCTTCGCGGCCGAGTTGGCCGTGGTAGCACGGCCAGCCACTGTGTACTGTTGTATGGGCAACCACTTTCGGAGTATGGTCGAGCACGGCTCAGCGCAATGCGTGAGACCAACGATGGCTTTAAGATAGCTGAACGTGACTTGGAGTTAAGGGGGCCGGGCGAGGTTCTCGGCACAAAGCAGACCGGTGAAATGCAGTTTAAACTGGCAGATTTGCAACGAGATGCTAACTTAATTAAGAGAATTCGCGACACAGCAAGGGACATTAGCACCGAGCACCCCGAGCTGATAGATCCCATTATTCAACGCTGGTTAGGCCAAGTTGAAGAATATGCTCAGGTTTAAGGGACTTAGGCCGAAATCCTAATACAGGCTTTGCGTAGCTAAGCCAGCTTTGCACTACGACGTAAGGAGGTCAGATTGTCTAGCGTACCTACCAGTGTTATGGAACAACTGGACACTCAAAACATCGGCTATCAAATTGCTAGCGCCAAATTCCCCCCAGGTAGCGGTCGCCGTGTGCGCGCCACTATCTTGCAAGATAATCTTGGCCAACTGCAGGCGCTCTTGCCAGCCGATCGATTGTTAGACCTTCGCCTTGTCAATGAGATATTAGGTCGAGAGCTGCGGGCCACCAAACAAAAAGATCTCCAACTACTATTCGATAAGTACAAGCTGCAAAATATTCCAGCACTACCAAAGCTTGCCGGAATGCCCACCATCGTGGATGCGAGCTTGTTACAAACAGATCAGCTATTGCTAGCTTCTGGCAGCTTAGGTGAAGTCTTGGCCGTCAGTACCTCCGATTTCAAGCTAGCCATGAACGATGCCGAAATTGGTGATATCAGCTTGCCGATAAGCGCGGATGCTTTAGTCGATGATGCAGCGGCCATTACCCAGTCTGTGCAATCTTTTACCAAGCGACGCATCGAACAGCGTTTAGAAGAAACACTTGAGCTGCCTTCGCTGCCAGAAACAGCACAGCGAATTATCAATTTACGAGTAGACCCCAATGCTGACATCTCCGATCTAGCCAGTATCGTCGAGATGGACCCAAGCCTAGCAGCACAGGTAGTCAGCTGGGCTAGCTCGCCATACTACTCAGCACCCGGAAAAATTAAATCGATTCACGATGCCATCGTCAGGGTTCTAGGCTTTGATATGGTGTTAAATTTGGCATTGGGTCTTGCTCTTGGTAAAACCTTGAACATGCCCCAAGAAGGGCCTGCCGGTTCTACTCATTATTGGCATCAATCGGTATTTACCGCTGCCATGGTTGAGGCCTTAGTCACCAAGATCCCTAGAGAGCATCGCCCTGGCTTTGGCATGTCTTATTTGTCAGGATTGCTCAGCAACTTTGGCACACTGGTAATGGCTGAAGTATTTTCACCCCACTACAGCGACATTTGCCGCCTGCAAGAAGCTAACCCACACATTCCTTATCAAGCCGTTGACCGCCACGTACTAAAAATCAGCCGCGATCAGTTGAGCTCTTGGCTGATGGATCTATGGAATATGCCACCTGAAGTGGTCGCCGCTTTGCGCTTACAAGGCATGCCGCAAGCCGAAGATGAGCAAATTGTTTACGCTCAACTGGTGTATGTCGCTAGAGCCATGTTGTGTAAGCAGAATCTTATCCACGGCCCCAACTTGCCGGTTGAGGACAGCCTATTAAAAGAGCTGCACTTATCGCGAGAACAAATCGAAGAAGCCGTTGAAAGCATCGCTGAATCAAAAGACGAGCTGCTCTCAATAGTGAAAGAACTTTGCTAAAGGCTTTATCTATCCCTCAAATTATTACGCCCGCTTGTAAGGGCCTGTAATAACCCGTAATGGCCGCAAGGACGCCGCCTAAGTAGGCTCCCTGCTGCTCTGATCTAAAAAAATAACAGCAAAAGGAAGACTCTTATGTCTACTGCAAGTACATTAGTAATTAAGGTCCCTCAGGGCCAAGGCTGCATCCAGAATTTCACATTAGAGCCTAGCTTGCCCGATGGTGACGTAGCTGGGGAGTGGAAGTTTAGCCAAATTGACGAGAATGGAAATTGCCAAGATGCCGATGATTTCTCCGTTGTTTTTGATAAAAACTCCTCATGGCTACAAAAGCAATCGGAATTATGTGTATTAGTAGTCACCATGAATAAACCTGGTTGGCGCTTTGCTATGGAAGGAACCAAAAGCTGTAAAAACGAAGAGAATACCGCCGATGTTCTACATGATGTAAGAACAGAAATTGGCGGCAACGGCAAGGTATTAAAGGCTTACATTCAAAGCCTGGGGAATCTTGACGAAACCGTTGGCTTTTCTTTTGTTGCAGCCCACGTTAGTGAAAACGGGACTACAACTATTTACCAATCTCCAGATCCTAAAGGAAATATTCAACGCTAAACCTTGTTAGGGTTCACATTTAAGCTCGGTGAGCTTTGTAAATTTCGCACCATGATTCGGATCTTTACAAAGCTCATCAAACCAAGACATAGAAAACCAAATTTTGTCATTTCCGTATTCAAGCGAGTTTTCAATAGCCACGATTGCCGACAAGTAGTCCTTCATTTTTGTAAAAATAAGCGCTTCTGTATAAGCCACATCAGGGCTCCTCGGTACAATCTCTTTTGCCTTTCGAACTTCCCTTAGAGCATTTTTTAAGTCTCCCAAGTGGGCAAAAGCTTGCGACCTAGGTATGAGGTCTCTCACATCACTTTTTCCTTGTCGATCGCTCAAGATTTTCTCATAAAGCTCGCCGGCCTCTTTTGTTTTTCCCATAAGTAGATAATTATCAGCCAAGTTTAGAATCCAGCCATCTCCACTTGGGCTTAACTTCTTTGAGATTAACAATTGTTCTTCAGCCAGAAGGTACTCTCTCTTCAACATGTATACGAGACCCAGATTCGCATGTACAAAACTAGTTGGAGAAACCTTGACCTGATTCAGGTAAATCTCTTCAGCCTCATCTAAGCCACCCAAATATGTAAGAACATAGGCCTTTAAATAGCTGATATCCATGTTACCAGGATACTTCTTCGCAGCTTCATTTAGTTTTTCTATGGATTCTTTAGATTTTCCCTGCAACCACAAAATTAATGAAATATTGTAGTACAACTCTGGAGCCTCTCTATATTGCAAAGCAATCTCAAAGTGCCCAATTGATTGATCATAGTTTTCCCTTGCTCTTTCCAGCATACCAAGCAAAAACTCCTTGTCACGCTCGCCTCCACCTAAACTTCGAAAAGCAGAAATTGCCATCTCTGCTCTTTCGAAATCTGAGATTTCAGTGAGAAATTCCGCCTCCAATCGCCTTAGAATCAGGCTATCTGAATTATTTGACTTTGCTACTTCGATAACTTCCTTTAATTTATTGACGAAAGATTCATCTTGGGTTTCGTGGTAGGTATCTAAAGAAAGGTGGACGTAATGGGCTAATGCAGGCTCGAACTTAGGGTAAGATTCTATCAACTGGGCCAGACTAGATAAGGCCTCAGCTTTTGTCAAACTTCCATTTTCATGCCCTAAGCGGCTCTCGACATAACTGCGATAAGCTTTTTCATCAATAGCTTCGCTAAGAGAGGTTATTCCCCTTGGAAACTCAAAAAGAGTGGCCAAATTCTTTTGGACAATCTCATAGATTTGTAGCGGGCTCTCATCCACTAATTCTATCGTACTTGATTTATCCTTTACTCCCTTTCGGATATTTCTAAGCCGCAGCTCGCAAAGCAATCGTTGACACTCCAGCTCACTTTGTATGAGCATATCAGCACCTAAATCCGTAAAAATATCACTTAGGTTTTCCTTGTAGGAAACAGTATCTTTTTCCGAAATTAAATGGGCATTCCTCGCTCGTATCACTCCATCATTGAGGGCGTCCTGCACAGTTTTTGAAGTAAACTGATAGTCTAAACCATCCTTAAATACTTTCTTTGTTGGCAGCACTGCAACATAAATAGTTTCAGGCTCAGGCTGGGACCAGCGATAAAGCTCTAGCGCGATAAAAACCAATAGAACCACAGACGTTAAATAAGCCGCCAGTTTTACCCAACTTAAATTATTTGATATCGCCTTGTAGCTACCCCCATATAGGGTAAGTGTGGGGTCGTCCACCTTATCGCTAAGCTGTACCGAATGTGACTTTAAAGTTCTGATCAATTCAGGGATATCTTGCGGCCTCTTATCTGGGCTCTTTTCAAGACATGCATCTAGGCAATCCGTAAAACCACTTGGTAAACTTTCGCAGGCTAGGGAAGGGGCTGGCATATTCAGAATTTTTTCGACTTTAAGCAGTTCACTTTCAGCCTCAAAAGGGTGGCATTCTCTGAGTATTTGCCAAGCTACAATGCCAAAAGAAAAGATATCACTTGCAGCCGTTAGTTTTTCACCTCTGATCTGCTCTGGCGACATTGCCGCCAGGCTGCCCGAGATATTATTGTGCTTAGTTAGCTCGATAGTGTCCCCAGATTGACGCTTGGCAATACCAAAATCGCCAATTTTTGCCCGGCCATGAGCGTCGATTAAAATATTATCGAGCTTTAAATCCCTATGAATGATTCCCTGGCTATGAGCTGCCGCCAAGCCGTCTAAAATTTGAACGAGCACAGCCAGCTGCTGGCGTTGGCTAAGATCATTTTCTTTAAGATGTCGACAAAGAGAGCGGCCTTCCACGTACTCCATGACCAAAGCAAATTCATCACCCTGATCAATGACATCGTAAATCTGAACCACGTTTGGATGGTTTAATTTGGCAAGCACTTTGGCTTCGCGGCGTAAACGCTCCATCAAAGCTTCGGATTGCTGCTTATAAAGGCATTTAATAGCCACTTTGCGCTTTAGGCGACGATCTTCCGCTAGATATACAATCCCCATCCCCCCGCGCCCAAGGGTACTTAAGATGTTGTAATGAGCGATACTGTCTGGACGATCTGGGTGCTTCATAGCGTCTTCTTATTGTGATCCAATTCACACTAAAATGGTTTTGTCTTGAGAGTATGAGGTAGCCATTAAAGTAGCAGAAATACGATAGCAGCTAAATAGTCATAACTATGAGTTTTGCCCATGAATGTAAACAGGGGCATATCGCTGGTGTTGGCTTAGCCGGGCTCAAGCGGGAGTTTCCGCCAGTTTGTGAGCCTATACCCCAAGATAGACGCTATGTTGATGTGTTTTTCTGAAACAATAAATGTTTACTTGGATTCACGTTTATATGCTTAGAACAAGCTT
Source organism: uncultured Pseudoteredinibacter sp. (assembly GCF_947502065.1). GTDB lineage: Bacteria > Pseudomonadota > Gammaproteobacteria > Pseudomonadales > Cellvibrionaceae > Pseudoteredinibacter. Next base: position 52,157 of record NZ_CANMYE010000007.1, on the reverse strand, counting down.
TTAATCCATGCGGACTAAATTAAGCAAGGGTTGCCTGTAAGCTCCATAAACTGTTTTCGATAATCTTCGCTTTCACAAATGGGATCAAACCAAGAAAGTAGGTACCACACTTTTCCAACGCCAAGCTCTATTGATTTTTCGGCCGCTAGTAATGCGGATGAGAAATCTAATAGCTTGGTATACACAATGGCCTCTGCATAAAGCGTATCGGAATTATTAGGTGATATTTGCTTTGCCCCTTGTAGAGCCTCCAAAGCTTTTTTTGAGTCCCCCGTGTGAATATAGGCCTGGGCCAAGCCTGCTAGGCTATCGCTGTCATTTTCAAACTTCAAAGAATCAATCAATATTAAATAGTGCTCTTTAGCTTTTTCGTCATGCCCTTGCAACAAGTAATTATCCGCTAGATTTAACCTCCAGTTACCTTCTTTTTGTGTTTTCTGCCCAGCAAGTATTAAGTACTTTTCGGCTTTTTTATATTGCCTTTTAAGCATGTACAGCAAACCGATATTTACGACTGTTGAACTTACCTGTGACTTTTCTTCAAATTCTAGATAAAGATCTTCTGCTTTGTCTAGATCTCCTTTTGTCATGTAGAACGCCGCCAGAGATAGGCTCGCACGCATATCTTTAGGATTTATTTCGAGCGCTTTATTTAGAGAAGAAATGGCCTTGTCCACATTTCCTAAATACCAGTAGTTTATTGCCATATCCCGATATGCCCGCACACTCGGTCTAAGCTCACTAGCCGCTTGAAAATGAAAAACTGCTGTTTTGTAGTTTTCGCGTTTTTCCTCTACCAACCCTTTGAGGGTATGAATCTGCCTGATATCTCCAAAATCATTCTCTAGCTTAGATACTTCTTTCAAAGCCTGATCAAGCTGGCCAATTTCCGCATATACTTCAGCTCGTAGTAGACCTAGTTTATTGCGATTAATTTTTGAGTATTCTGCCGTTTTCAGAGCTTCTAGAATGAGTTCCTTAAATGACTCATCTTTTGTTTCACTGTATTGATCAAGACTAATTTTTATTAATAATTCATACAAAGGCTCAAAATCGGGCGCCCGGGAAATCAAGCCCTGAAGCTGGAAAATCAGCTCAGTATAATTGCTCTCACTTTTCTGGGAGTTAGAATTCAGTTTTACATATTCTTTATAATCCTGTTCGCTAACCACCTCGCTCAAGGCGAGCAGCCCTTTCCTCCCCGGGAATAACTCAGCTAGGTTTAACTGAGTTAGACGATGAACCTCCAACAGTTTAGGATCCACGATATGGTCGAATCTTCTTGATAGCCTTCCCTTAGACGACTCTAAAATCAAATTTAAGTCGCAACGAAAGTCTCGACAGCTTAGCTCACTTTTTAAAACCGCATCCGCAGACAATGCGGAGAATATTTGATCAGTTTCCTCAAGATAATCCGCCACCTCAAAAGCTGGAATCAGATAACTATCATCTAAGTTGATAACGCCTTCCTGTAAAGCGTCATAAACAGTCTTCTGAACTTCGGCATAGCTAAGGCTATCTTCCACATGTAAAACGGGGGGCAAGACTGCCACGTAGACGGTTTCGTTCTCAGGTTTAATATGGCTGATCAAAATGAAGCTAAGAATAGTTATCAAAAGGAGTGCAGAGACGGCAATTAATAATTTGCGCCGAACATCTTTGAAAGACTTCTTCCTAAACAGCTCGCTCACATTAGTCAAAGTCGGATCGCTCTCACTTTCATTCAAGTTTTTTGAGCATGCTCTCAGTGACTTAATTATCTCTGAAATATCAGAAGCCCGATTTGCCGGATCTTTTACCAGAGTTTTATCTAGGTGTTCGACCAGACCTTTCGACAGCCCCTCCTCTTGAAAAGAGGCAGCCGGCTCATTAAGTATTTTCTCTACTTTCAACAATTCATTTTCGGCCTGAAACGGATGCCTTTCCTTTAGTATTTGCCAAGCAATCATGCCAAAAGAGAATATATCACTCGCCTCCGTTAGGTCTTCACCACGTATTTGCTCTGGGGACATAGCAGCTAAGCTTCCTAAAACGCCACCATGTCTACTTAGTTCAAGTGTTTCTTCTGACTGCTTTTTTGCAATACCAAAATCACCAATTTTTGCACGTCCATCTATATCTACTAAGATGTTATCCAGCTTCAGGTCACGATGGATAATCCCCGCTCTATGCGCCGCAGAAAGGCCATCTAAGATTTGGACAAGCAATGTCAATTTTTGACGTAGTGATAAATGAAAACCTTTTATTCGCTGATTAAGTGATTGGCCCTCCATATACTCCATAACAAGAGCGACATCACCCTTTTGCTCTATCAGATCATAGACTTTTACTACATTTGGATGATCTAGCTTTGCCAGCGCTTTAGCTTCGCGGCGTAAGCGTTGAATCAAAACCTCAGCATGCTGATTTTTGTGTAAACACTTAATTGCCACTTTACGCTTTAAACGAGCGTCTTCTGCAAGGTATACAACCCCCATTGCACCACGACCAAGAACACCAAGAATGCGATAATGGGAGATTTTTTCTGGGCAATCGATCTCTTTCATATGGATCTACTACGCTTCTTTGCGAATTTCGTTACTACACAACTTAAAGGACAGCGCTTTTTAGGGGCGGGAAGGAGCAGTTCAAACCAGTAATATCTTCAAACTCTTTAACTGATCTTTCTGATTTACATAAAACATCAAACCACGGCAAGGCAAACCAGTTCTTCTGTATACCTATGTCTATTGCCGTTTCAATCCACAACAAACTAGAGTCATAGTTCCCAACCTTGCTATACACAATTGCCGATGCAAAAGCTACGCTTTTATTCGAAGCATCCACCGCCTGTGCTTTTTGAAGAATTCTCAAGGAAGCCATGGTCTCGCCCATTTGAATCAAAGACCTGGCCTGATAACTCAACTCGCTGGCATTGCCATCTGCAACATCGAAAGATGCTACGTTTTCAAACTCTGCTTGCGCAGCTTGCAGATTGCCAGCCAAGAGATGACTGTCACCAAGGTATAATGAATATAAACGCTCCTTTGGCTTTAGTCGCTTTGCCTTTGAAAAGTAGTCTATTGCCGAGCTGTAGTCCCTCTCTAATAGAGCCAGTAGACCAAGACTTTCGTAAACGCTAACAACCGGATGTTTTGCTAATATTTCTAGATACATTTCTTTAGCAGCAGAGAAATCACCGCTGGCCATAAAAATACTCGCCAACAAGCTGTGGCTTTGCATGTCTTCCGGGCTGTATTTTATGCTTTCTTGAATATTAGCTACCGCTTCTTCCTTGTCACCCGCCTTCCAGTAGGCCTCAGCTAAGTCTCTATACGCTTGGCTACTGCTTCGCAACTGCAATCGTTTACTAAATTTTTCTATTGCCGCGGTGGTATCACCTCGAGCCATTTCAACTTGGGCCAACATTCGTTCACTATCCCAAGGGTCTAAAGCTAGTTTAGACATTAACTCAATGCTGCCCACAGCCTTGTTATAGTCTTTACGGAGCAAATAGATATCAAACCAGATCTCGTGAAGATCGACACTCTGTGAAAATAGTGGCCCTGCCTTATTCAGCATTTCTTGCAGCTTAGTCAGAATTACCTCGCTGCTCTGAGCTCGATACTGTTGCAAACTCACATCGGCATAGAGTTGGTAAAGCTGCCAAAACCTTGGTGCACGGCGCTGCATCGCTTCTAATTTATCAAGCAGTTCAAGTGCGGACTTAGAGTCATCTATTTGCAGCTGCTTTAATTTTAGAAACTGTTGATAATCCGCTTCGGAAACCACTTCCACAAGTGGCATTGCCATGCCACTTGCATTCATCAGCTTCCTAACCGCCTCTTGACCGCGACCATGTACTTCTAATAATTTCTTATTCAGCAGTGCCTGACGATTCTGCTGTTGAACGGCCCAGCGATCGCCCGATAACTCCGATAGCGTTAATTGGCATCTTTGCTGTTCACAACTTAACTGGCTGCTTAAAACGATATCAGCACCCACCGCAGTACCCAACTTGCCACCACTGCGGCGTGCCGAATTAACTTCAGCTGGTGAAATTAAATGGCTATTCGGTAAGCTTCTAACACCATCCTGGAGTGCCAAAAACACAGATGCTTTCATATCTCTAAATTGTGCAGGGTCGCTGGCTTCTAGCTCTGGTTCCACTACGGCAATATGCATTACTGGCTGCTTAAAGAGTAACTCCAATGGGTTGAATCGAATTCCAATATAAGCAACTACAGCCAACACAAGGCTAAACCCGACTACTTTGGAAATGCGCCCCCAGTAGTTAACTTTAGGGGAGGGAATATTGAAATCCGAGCGCAGTATATTATGCGCCGTCATTTCTCCGCTTAGCTCATCAGAAACCTGTGGCAATAGCACTTGCAGCTGCCTTGCCAACCAGCTTGCACTGGAAGGTCTTTGCTTGGGGTCTTTTATAAGCAAACTATCGATTAGCTGACATAGCTCAGCTGGCAGATCCGCCTCGGTCTCGGACATGCGCTGGGGGGTGTTATTGAGTATTTTCTCAATCATTAATAGCTGGCCCGCTTCATCACCGAAGGGGTGCCTACCCAGTAATATGCGCCACGCTAAAATACCAAAAGCAAACAAATCACTACCAGGGCCAACCTTCTCGCCACGAATTTGCTCGGGCGACATCGCACTATAGCTTCCAGATACCGCATCGTGCTGAGTAAGATTAGTTACGTTGGGGTCTTGTGATTTAGCAATGCCAAAATCAGTAAGCTTTAATAGACCTTGGCGATTTATTAAAATGTTATCCAGCTTAAGATCTCGATGGACGATTCCTGCATTATGCGCGGCCGCTAAGCCATCAGCTATTTGCGCCAAAAATAATAGCTTCTGTTTTTGATCACATAAGTTTTCACGCAAATATTGTCTTAAAGTACGCCCCTCAACATACTCCATAACCAAGGCTAAGTTATCTTGGTTATCAATAAAATCGTAAACTTGAACAATATTGGGATGGTTCAGCTGAGCCAGCAATTGCGCTTCATGTCTTAAACGCTCCGTTAAGACTTCATCAGCGATGTGTTCATTAATGCACTTAATAGCCACTTGTCTTTGCAGGCGATCATCTTCGGCAAGGTAAACCACCCCCATGCCACCCTGTCCAATGACATCATGAACACGGTAGTTTTCTATTGTTTTGGGGTGTTCACTACTATTCATAAATCACAAGTCGACAGTAGCGTCTAATCGATGAGTTACTTCGGCGCCTTTGCATACACTGTAGCGGCTGCCGCCAAAACGCAGGCGCCCCCGCATTCGTTGAATTAATTTATTCAATCCGGTGACAGTAGGCAATGCCTCGGCAAGTTGCTTGCGAGCCCTGAAAATCAGAATGTTTAAATGCCCAGCATCTAAACCAAGCTCTTTCGCTAAGATTTCCGTATCCACCCAGCCCTGACTATTAATATCTAAGCCGCTCAGGGCATCCTCTGCTCGATGACGGGCCAGATGCAACAACACATAATGGTGTGAGCGTTCACCTAGATCTATATTCCCTGAGTCCGTACACAGGCTCAAGCGGCTATTTTCTTCATCTAAACTTGTCTCAAAACGAAAATCGAAATCCGAAAAATGCCTAGGTTTAATACTGACTTGCTCGGTAGCCGCTATTTGCTCAACTAAAAACAGCTGCCACAGTTGTGATTGGCAATGGAATTTATCACCGTGGCGCAGCACTCGGGTTTCGCCTGTAGAAATATCCTCAAGGTGCCATTGGCCATCTTCCGCACTCAAACTTAAGGCCAATTCTGGCTTTTCGTCATCCGGTAATAAATGGTAGTTTTGCAAACAGTAGTTAGTACTGTCTTGCAAAGAGAATAAAACGTCCTGGGGTGCATCGAGGTTTTCGACAAGCCAAGGCATTTGTTCAGGTGAACCAAAATGAACTTTCTGCCCTAACTTAAGCGCACAGGGCTCCCCGGTAGATAGTTTTTCACCATCTAACCATGTGCCATTTCGGCTTAAGTCACGCAGCAACCATGAGACGCCATTCCATTCGATGGCGGCATGAATTCTTGATACAGCGGCCAAATCAACACAGCTGTCTACTTGATCTTGCAAACGGCCAAAAGTGTGATGGGCGCGCAAAGGCTGAACGCGGCCAGATCCAAGATCCCGCATTTGCGCCATGTAATAACTCCCGAAGTCCTTGGTAGTGTATTGGTTCGCTGCTTATGATGCAGCTAAACCTTATTGCTTAAAATACCAGCAATATTACAGTCAGCCTCTATTCAGCCTAGGCCCTTTAATATAAGCCATTACCGAAACAGTGAGCGACTGTTTAAAGCAGCTTACAAATTCACCCTCAATCAGCTACTACAGCTGGCTAGATGACAGTTATGCAAGTCATTAAGAGGCTTTATTACACCACAATACACGCCGAGTTGTAATATGCTGTAATACAGAAAAAGCGCCAGTCGTTCTATATTTAAACCTCACAATCTGCTGTGATCACCTAGCCAAAAGGAAGCGGCTCTTCTTCGGAAGCGATCAAAACTCTCAGTAGAGCGCAGCTACAAGGAAGAAGCACAATACAGGAAGTTTGCAGTGCATTGCTCGGCAGGCACATAGCTTTTGCGCTTTATCTGAAACGGAAATACACAGATTGTGAGTTAGTTTTCGTCCTAAAGGAAAAGGTCTGTCACAAGGACCGTGACGAAAACTTTTCAAGGAAGGGTGCAGGGAGCAATTATTAGGGCACGTTGGTTGGTAATGAAGCCCCAATGGACCAAAAAGGAGAGCATTAGCTCTCCTTTTTTCTTTCTAGGCCTCACTAATTTTAGTGATCCTGCATAGGCTTGACTGGGCCATCAAAACATTCCTTGTCTAAAGCGCCTTCACTTTTGGCGACAATAGCTGTAACAGCGGAATCTCCTGTTACATTGACGACTGTTCTAGCCATATCCAACAAACGATCAACGCCAATAATGAGCGCTATACCCTCCACCGGCAATCCGGCCTGCTCAAGCACCAAGGCTAAAGTAATTAGACCCACACCAGGTACACCCGCTGTTCCAATAGACGCCATTGTCGCCGTCAGAATGACCATCAGGTAACCCGTTAGGCCTATATCGATGCCATAGGCCTGGGCGATAAAAACAGTGGCCACGCCCTGCATCACCGCTGTGCCATCCATATTGATCGTAGCCCCTAGAGGAACGGTAAATGAAGCAACTCGGTTATCAACACCTAAACGCTCTTCAGCCGTACGCAGAGTCACAGGAATCGAAGCATTCGACGATGAGGTACTGAAAGCAAACATCATCAGTGGACGCAGCTTGGATAGGAAAGTAACTGGGTTTAGGCCGCCAAATACACGTAATAAGGTTGGGTAAACCACAATACCATGCAGTACCAGCACACCAAATACTGTGAAGAAATAAGCCGCTAGCTTATTGATGCCCTCAAAACCTAAGCCTGAGAACAGCTTGGCCAACAAGCAAAATACGCCATAAGGGGCAAAATTCATCAACATCATGACCATTTTCATGATCACTTCATTTACATCTTCAAACCATGACAGCAAACGCTTACCGGCTTCGCCTGCACGAGACATCGAGATACCAAATAACAGCGCAAATACGATAATTTGCAGCATATTGCCAGTGCTCATAGAGGCTACAGGGTTACTAGGGAAAATATCGATCAATACCTGTTTAAACGGCGGCGCTTCCTTAGCAACATAATCAGACGTCGTCGGCAGGTCCATACCGGTTCCAGGGCTGATCAATATTGCCGCAAAGAGTGCAAAAGTAATCGCAATACAGGTAGTTAATAGATATAAACCAACCGTTTTACCCGCCATTGGGCCTACTCGTCCCTGTTCACCTAGGGCTCCAGAGCCACAAATAAGGGAAACCAATACCAAGGGCACCACAAGCAGCTTAAGCGATTTGACGAATATTTGACCAACAACATCGAAAACCCCATCAACCATATAGACCTGCAGCCACTGGCCAAAGCTACCACCACCTTCAATGATCATCTTAAAGCTGATACCAACCAGCAAGCCCAGCCCCATGGCTAAGAGGATTCGTGTTGTTAAAGTCATAAAAAACCTATGAAACTGAATACCAGCTCAGAGCGCTGTTTGCTCCAAGCTAGGCAATAAATGATTACAGAGTAAATACTACTTTGCCCGTGAGGGCACGAAGGGGATTGTAAATTAACTGTTAACCGCGTCTTTTAGAGCTTTACCCGGTTTGAAACCCACAGTGTTACTAGCCGCAATTTCAATGCTTGCACCGGTTTTAGGGCTGCGACCAGTGCGGGCTGCACGGTGACGCTGACTGAATGACCCAAAGCCCACTAGGCTCACGGTATCATCGCGACTCATTGCATTGGTGATTTCATCCAATATGGCATTTACCACATCAGCGGCTTTCTCTTTAGGTAAATCAGCCTGATCGGCCACAGCGGCCACTAAATCAGTTTTGTGCATAGTTATTATCCTATTGTTATTGCTGTTGGATTGGCCCCACATTAAACCAAGGCCCGGCCTATAAACCAAGCTTTGAAAGAATATCTTGCCGATAAACAAATGCGGTGTTGGCACCTTAGGTCAATGGGCACTAAAATAGCGCCTTTGTAATATAACGATGCGGCGACTGTTGCCCGCAAGATTTCGGAACCCGCCGTTTGAGAACACATGCCCCGCGCTGGCACAAACAAGCCAGCCCTGACCTTAGTCAGCTACAAAAGCAGTGGCTACTAGGCACAGGCTCACTGACCCAAAAACTGATGGAAGCCTGCCAGGGCGATTTCTCCTTGCGAATTTTAAGACAAGGCCTCGCGACGCCAAAAGTTGATGAAGCTAAAGCCCTAAAACTGCCAGCAAGGCAGCGGGCGCTTATTCGTGAGATTGTGATGTCTGGGGCAGGGCAAGATTGGGTTTTTGCCCGCTCAGTACTGCCACTTAGCACACTGACAGGTCGCCTACGGCAACTCAAAACCTTGGACAATCGCCCCCTGGGGGCATTATTGTTCAAAGATCCGACAATGCAGCGCAGTGAAATTGAAATTAGCCGCTTAGAGCCGCACAATTTTAATTACCCCAGCAGCGCACCTTGCTGGTCGAGGCGATCGGTTTTTCGCTTGGATCAAAAGCCATTATTAGTTGCTGAGGTGTTTTTACCTAGCTTCGAACACTTTTATCAAGGGCAACCTTCCATTAAGGATCATTTATGAGCAGCAGTGCCAGCCCACAACTAAGCCTGAAAGATAAGCTTTATGCCTATGCTCAATTAATGCGAATCGACCGTCCCATTGGCACGCTTCTACTGTTATGGCCAACGCTTTGGGCACTTTGGTTGGCCAATGAAGGGATGCCGCCTTGGCATTTACTGGTAATATTTACCGTCGGCGTTTTTATTATGCGTGCTGCAGGTTGCGTCATTAATGATTATGCCGATCGCAACTTTGACGGCCATGTAGAACGCACCCAGCACCGCCCCTTAGCGGCGGGCAAAATAGCACCTCGTAACGCCCTTATTTTGTTCGCTGGCTTAGGCATTGCGGCCTTTGCATTGGTTTGCCTCACGAACACTTTTACCATCGCACTCTCTTTTGGCGGTATTGCACTGGCCACCTGCTACCCCTTTATGAAACGCCATACCCACCTTCCACAGCTAGTATTGGGTGCTGCTTTCTCCTGGGGCATTCCTATGGCCTTTAGCGCCAGCCTAAACGAGCTGCCGCCTACAGCCTGGTTGGTTTTTACCGCTAATCTGCTGTGGACTGTGGTTTACGATACCCAATATGCCATGGTCGATAGGGATGACGACCTGAAGATTGGCATCAAGTCGACGGCAATCTTATTTGGCGAGCAAGACAAGATGATTATCGGTTGCCTACAGGGCCTTACTATCATGTCCTTGATTGTTTTAGCTAACCGTTTTGATCTTGGTTTTGCCTTTTATATGAGCCTAGCTGTGGCCACAGGCTTATTTGTTTACCAGCAGATATTGATTCGCGGACGCGAACGCCAAGCCTGCTTTAAGGCCTTCTTGAGCAATAATTATGTGGGCGCAGCAATATTTGCGGGTGTTGCACTTAGCTATATTAATTAGCACTTTAAGGCCTATTTGGAGTTTATTTGACCAGAGGGCTATAAGCAGACAAGAAATTGTCATAAAGTTGCAACAAAACCTTTATTTAATAATGCCTTCTTAACAGACCCTAGGGCATTACCTTTGTGTAAGGCCCCGCCGTTGATAGAGGGGCTACCATGCCTAATAAAACCATCTTGATCGTCGATGACGAGAAAGCCATTCGCGATATGCTCCGTATTGCCCTAGAGATGGCCGACTACCAGTGCCTGGAAGCCGCAGACGCCCAAGAGGCACACAGCTTAATCATCGACGAGAAGCCCGATTTAGTCTTGTTAGATTGGATGATGCCTGGCACCAGTGGTATTGAGCTTGCTCGTCGACTTAAGCGCGACGAGGTAACAGCTCGCACCCCAATCATTATGCTGACAGCTAAGGGCGAAGAGGATAATAAAATCCAAGGGCTCGAAATTGGCGCTGATGACTATATTACTAAGCCTTTTTCACCTCGCGAGCTGGTAGCACGACTAAAAGCGGTGTTGCGTCGCACAGATAATCATCAAGACGCTGAGCCAATTGTAGTTGGCGACCTATGCCTAGACCCAATCAGTCATCGAGTCACTATCGGTGACTCGCCTGTGCAAATGGGTCCAACAGAATATCGCTTATTAGAATTCTTTCTTACTCACCAGGAGCGCGTCTACACCCGTAGCCAGTTGCTAGATCATGTTTGGGGTGGCAATGTCTATGTCGAGGAGCGAACTGTCGACGTGCATATCCGCCGCCTTCGTAAAGCGCTAACACTGGACGATCACGACCGCTTCATCCAAACTGTACGTGGAACCGGTTATCGATTCTCCACCAAGGTGACGGCGGTCAATTAAACCTCCGTCGTCTTACCGTAACATCGGGCCTACTACACTTTGGGCTGCTAATTCCCATCACCAAGGCGGATACTTTATTGCACCAGGGCTTAGGCGCTGAACTCAAGCGCATTGCATTCTTTACTCTGATTTGCCTCTCTTTTGGCTGGCTGAATGGTTATATCAGCTGGACGCTAATTATTGGCGGCGGCCTTTATATGGGTTGGGTGCTTTTGCAAATCCGTCAGCTCTATTTATGGGTAACGTCTCGCCGTCGCGAGCCACCACCTGATACCGTCGGTATATGGGGCGAGATTTTCGATAATATTTACCGCATGCAAAAGCGCCATGAGAAAGAGCGCCGTCGCCTGCAGGGTATGATTCGTCGTGGCCAGCAAACCACGGCCGCTCTGCGTGATGCGGTGGTATTACTGGACGCCAATGGCTGCTTAAACTGGTGGAACCAAGCGGCCGAAACCTTGCTGGGTTTACAGCCCATTGACCAAGGGCACCCGCTGGTCAATTTCATTCGACACCCTGATTTTATCGCTTACTTCGATGCCTGCGAGTATGAAGACCCGCTGGATTTACCCTCACCACGGAATGAATCAAAACAACTGCAATACCAAATCAATCGTTTTGGTAAAGGTGAGCGTTTAGTAGTTGTCCGCGATGTAACTCGCGTGCACCGATTGGAACAGGTCCGTAAGGATTTTGTGGCCAATGTATCCCATGAATTGCGCACACCGCTAACAGTATTGCGCGGTTATATCGAAACCTTAAGTATGGCGCCCGACTTAAACCCAGTGATGGAACGCGCTTTTGGGCAAATGCAGCAACAGAGCGATCGCATGAATCTGTTGATCAATGATTTGCTGACGCTTTCTAATCTAGAAACAGAAGACAATGAGCGCAATCAAAAGCCTGTGGCATTGAAACCACTACTGGATATGATAGCTGCCGACGCTACGGCGCTAAGTGACGGCCAACATCATATTACTGTAAAATGTAAGAATGATATTGCCTTGCTCGCCAATGAAAAGGAAGTGCACAGCGCCTTTTCAAACCTCGCTTTTAATGCCGTTAAATACTCCAGCCCCGACACCGAAATCAATCTCGGTATCAGTGTTGATGAATCTGCCATTACTTTTTCTGTGAAAGATCAAGGCGATGGTATCGACCCCATACATATACCACGCCTAACCGAAAGGTTTTATCGCGTAGACAATGGCAGCCGCAACTCAGATGCAGGCGGAACTGGCCTAGGGCTCGCCATCGTTAAACATATTTTACTACGCCACGATGCGCATTTAAGCATCGCGAGCAAACCGGGTAAGGGCAGTACATTTAGCTGTATATTTCCAAGAGATCGTCTACAAATATTAGACAGCGACAAGCAAGAAGAGTCTTCAGACTAGCTGACATAAGCAATCGGCCTAGCTCAATAGTAATTGGGCTTGCCAAGCACTCCTGAGCCGTTATGATGTGAGGCCAATTAGAAAAAGTGCCGCACAATGCTTGTCGAATTTATTCCCTCTATTGACGCTATCGATCGAGATAGCTGGCAAAATATTTGGGCAAGTGATTACCCCTTTATTCAGTATGAGTTTTTGCAATCGCTGGAGCAAAGCCAGTGTGTAAGCAAAGACAGCGGCTGGATTCCCCATCATTTTTTATTGTGGTCTGCAGATAGCCAAGACGATAAGGGCGAGCTATTAGCCGCCATGCCTCTGTACATCAAAAGCCATTCTTATGGGGAATATGTTTTCGACTGGGCCTGGGCGGATGCCTATCATCGCTATGGTGTTGAATACTATCCCAAACTGCTAAACGCCATCCCTTTTACGCCAGCTACCGGGCCACGCTATGCTTTGGCTGAAGGCCTAGATGAAACTCTTTTTTGTCAAATCATGCTGCAACAGTTACAGCAAGAGTGCCAGAGGCTTGAAGCTTCTAGCTTCCACAGCCTATTCCCAAGCTCTCACCAACTAAATTGCCTAACAACAGAGAATCAACTACTGCAGCGCGATGCCATACAGTTTCATTGGATAAATGAAAACTATAAAAGCTTCGATGATTTCCTTGCCAGCTTTAAATCACGCAAGCGAAAAAGCTTAAAGAGTGAGCGACGAAAAGTGGCTCAACAAGGTGTTGAAATTCAGTGCGTGGAAGGTGCAGATATAAGCGCTGAGCAATGGCAGCAGTTTTACCACTGTTACCATTTAACCTATTTAAAGCGCAGTGGTAGACAGGGTTACTTAAATCACGACTTTTTTAAACGCTTAGCAACAAACTGTACAAACTCCATCATGATGGTGCAAGCTCATTACGATGGCCAGATGGTTGCCGCCGCATTATATTTTAAAGATTCAGGAACCTTGTATGGACGCTACTGGGGTTGCTTAGATGATTTTGATGCATTGCACTTTGAAGCCTGTTACTACCAAGGTATCGAATATGCCATTGAAAACAAACTAAAACGCTTTGATCCAGGAGCCCAAGGTGAACATAAAATTCAACGTGGCTTTAAACCCAGCTATGTTCATTCAGCTCATTGGATTGCATCTGATGAATTTCGCCCGGCAATTGAGGATTTTCTTAAGCAAGAAAGTGAACATATTAAGCTTTACAAAGAAGACGCCGAAAGCTACTTGCCTTTTAAATCAGTAGAGTAAGCTCTAGACTTTTTCTACACGATACAGCAGCAAATCCAATAGTGATCTCTGTTGATCAGAGCTTAGAAATTCAACCTCCTGCTCGATCAGCTTTTCACCGTTTTTACTATATACATTTAGCATCTTTGATCGGTCTTTAAAGGCAGTTTCCTCACGCCTACTGATATCGCACCGGCCGATATCAGACAATTCAACACGCCAGTGAATTGCTCCATCTTGCCTCATGCTTAAGGTCTTTTGATTAACACGAATTGATTTTTTGGGGCTCAGTTTTGGTGCAAAATAGTAAGCCAATCCAGAGAGGAAGACTAAAATAGCTATTAACGACACTGCCTCGACAAAGCCCCCTTCTTGAAAGGTCTCTACAACTTGGGGAAGGGCCCAAACACTGGCCGAACCCAGTAAAAGAATCACCATCATATAGGCTGTAGATTGGCGAGCTCCAATAAACTCTTGGACATCCTTATTCATAGTTTTAATGTTATTCCATTTCAGCATTCAACATCAGCCGAAAATTATTATTTAGAACGGCATCAATGGCAAGTATGAATTATTAAGAGGCGCAGAGTTAACTAGGCGAAGGGGAAAAACTAATACTATGGGCCAAAGAGCAATCAGAAGAACTATGCAAAGTAAGAAGCGGGGAAACAAATTGCGTACCAAGACGGGTGGACACCTTAATTAGGCGCCCACTCTCTGGAAAAATACAAGCAAGAGCTTTCGATGGACGTGAGCTAGGCAGGGCGTAACATCAAACGCCCAATCATCGCCTCACATTCTGCTTGATTCATATATTCTGGTACTGGATAGGTACCGTGAGATTCCTCCAATGCCGCTGTCGCTAATTCAGGAATATCGGAGGCTTGAATTTGCTCAAAGCCTACAGGAATCCCGATGTCTTCATTCATCGCTTTAATATGATCAATGAACTTCTGGCTGAGCGCTGCATCGCCTTCATAGTGCTCACCTAGGCCCGTGTGAATAGCCAGCTCTGCTAAGCGGTGGGAAGCTGCATCTTTGGAGAAGTTAAGCACCTCAGGAAGCACAACGGCATTTGCAAGGCCATGAGGTATACCGTATTTCCCACCGAGCTGGTGAGCAATACCATGGACATAACCCACCATTGCCTTAGTGAAAGCCAAGCCAGCGTAGTAAGAAGCAAGCGCCATAGCTTCACGTGCTTTAACATCGCTTCCTTCGGCAACAGCCTTTGGCAAATTATCGAATATCAATTTGATCGCGCTTTTCGCCAGCGCATCAGTCTCTTCATTGGCCCACTCACCGATATAGGATTCAATAGCGTGGGTTAGGGCGTCCATTCCGGTAGCCGCTGTAACGGCTGGCGGCAAGCCCAACATCAGCGAAGGATCTAAGGCGGCGACTTTCGGAATAACTCGGGTATCGCCGATGAGATCCTTTTTGTGAGTCTCGGGGTCAGAAATAACAGCAGCGATTGTCACTTCCGAGCCAGTACCGGCTGTGGTCGGAACAGCAAATAAAGGCAAACCATCTTGCTTGGCCTTTTTAAAGCCTGCCAATTCGCGTGGAGGAATACTGGTATTCGTAGCCGCCAGAGCAATCACTTTCGCAGCGTCGATTGATGAACCACCACCGACACCGATAACCCCATCGCACTGCTCACCTTTGAGTAGGGTGAGACCTTCTTCGACGACCGTCCACACGGGATCTGGCGTCACACCTTGGTACACAACACTTTCTACACCTGCATCGCTCAAGGCTTTTTGTAATGGGTCTATTAAACCCAGCTCACACAACATAGCATCAGTTACGATAAGAACTTTACGTACGTCAAATTGATCAACGGCTTCACAAAGCTTTAAGGAAGATCCTTCACCAACATAGGTAATAGGCTTGGGTTGGGCAATAAGAGAAACAGCGAGTTTACGAACAGCAAGTTTTAACTTTGCAGCAAAAGGCATGGCAATCTCCGGTAGCTGTCAGCCGCAAGGGCGCGGCAGTTGGCTTATTTTCTATTGTTATTATGGCAATCCATATGGTCTCAGTTTATGACAAGCAGAAAGGAATTCCGAGATGAAGATCAGAAAAATGGCCACATTTGTCTTATTGGCAAGATTGCACCGATATTAGTCCATCTCGACAACACGGCGTCCAAGCATAAATAAGTCCATGATTTAGGGTAGCTCGATCAAATTCACGAACGAAATCATATTTATCGCTTTTGCCAAATCAATAATTGATTGTTAGCCGGCATCTTGTGGTCGTCAAGTAACTCCAACCCCGACTTATTCGCCATCTCGGCTACCGCTTCAAAATCTCGAATACCTCGATGCGCTTCTTGGGCCTTTAACCAGTGATCAAAACGTTCGTTACTTTCGCTGGTGTATTCGCCGCCATATTTAAAGGGACCATAAATTGCGACCCGTGATCCCTCTTGCATTGACTCCATACCAGCCAAGAAACTCTGTACCGTCTCCCAAGGCATAATATGGCAGGTATTCGCACTGTATAAGCCATCAAAGTTACTAACAAGATCTGGGTTGGGCCAGTGCTTTGCGATATCCAACTCGAGGGGGCGGAGTACGTTAACGGCTTGTTCGTCATTAATCCAACGATTGATGCCATTAGCATTTTCAGATAAGTCGCTAGTTTGCCATTGTAAGTGCGTCATACGGGGAGCCATGTAAACAGCATGCTGCCCCGTGCCACTGCCTACTTCAAGTATGCTAGTTTTATCTGCAAATGCATCTTTTAAAATGTTAAAAATAGGCTCTTGATTGTTCTCGCAAGCTTGGGAAAAAGGTTTGTCATTATCAAGTTCAGCCATGGCTAGAGTACCTCTGGGTAATTCTACTAAGCAGTCAAAATTAGTTTAATTGGCCAAGCAGGAAAAGGAAATAAAGCTAAAGTGTTTAATACAATAATTAACACTTACAGAGTAGATAAGGAGGGTAGGTGCAGGGCCATAAGACTCCTGCACCTAAGCAAAGAATGTTTTACTCGGCGTGGTCGCGAGTAAAAACCCATTGTTTGTCAGTCGATAGCTCTTTGTTAAAGCTATAACCTTCACTATCAAACTTCTTAATGTCATTAATATCGGTAATACGATTCTTAATCACATAGGCTGCCATAAGTCCTCGTGCCTTTTTGGCATAAAAACTAATCATTTTATACTGACCGTTTTTAAGATCCTTAAAAGCCGGGGTCATGATAGTAGCATTTAACAGCTTAGGCTTTACTGACTTAAAGTATTCATTGGATGCCAAATTCAACACCACATCACTTTTTACTTTTTTGAGTTGAGCATTCAACGCGTCAGTAATTGTTTCTCCCCAAAATTCATAAAGATTCTTACCACGCTGATTTTGAAATTTTGTTCCCATTTCTAAACGATATGGCTGCATCAAATCCAGTGGACGCAATAAACCATATAGGCCAGACAAGATTCGTAAATGTTTTTGGGCGAACTTAAAGTCATCGGCTTTAAAACTCGGCGCATCTAAACCCGTATACACATCACCATTAAAGGCCAGCACGGCCTGTTTGGCGTTGTCTGTAGTAAAAGGCTTGCCCCACTGCTGATTGCGATCGTAGTTTAAAGTGCCCAATTTATCACTAATACTCATTAGCTTAGAAAGCTGATGGGGTGCTAATTCACGCAGGTCTTCCATTAGAATTTCAGCCTGATCGAGAAAGTCAGCCTCGGTAAACTGTTTGGTCTTAGCCGGCGTTTCATAATCCAAATTTTTAGCCGGTGATACCACCATTAACATAAACAGTCCTCGCTTAATCTATTAAGTAGTCATTATTCAGCTTAAGTGACCACATGAACAATTAAATAAGCCAATGATGCCGATTGCCAAAGCTTAGCTTTACAACGCCACCTTAGTTCTTAGTTTTCATCCAGAATTGGCTGCCACCAATTAAGTGGCGTTTCACCATCTTGTGGATCGTAAACATTTCCATATAGCCATACACTGCTCTGGCCATCGACATATTTACTGATTAAAGCCTCAATGGCTTTAAAACCACAACTCACGTGAATGCTAAATACCAGCATACGCTCGGTTTCTGTATCCAGCTCGCCACCAAGTTTTTCTAATTCAGGAGCCAAAGCTTCCGCTATAGGTGAAATATCACCTCGGCTCAACACGCGAATACAAAGGTTTCCGCTGCGCTCCAACAATTCAAAGTCCTGGCTACCTGGGCGTAGTTTGATCTTATCACCACTGGCAATTCCCTTTACAAAAGCAGGGGATTTTACTAGCTGGCAACTGTCGTCTTCTTCGCTTACCTTAACCGGCATACGCTCAATAACCGCTTGGCCATTTGCATCTAAACCGGCAAAAAGCTCTATTACTTGCAGGGCTTGCATGATCTTCTTTCTCTCAAACTTGTGGAGCTGACTGTAGTGCAGGCTATGATACTCCCTTTAATTAAGTAGGGGTTAAGGCTCTGCCGCTTAATGTCAGCCTATCGGGCTGCTAGAATGAGCGGCATTATACCTGAATCAAGCTCTTGGAGGTGTCACGGTGAATAAAGGATTTACAAAGCTTTTGGGCATACTAGCCCTAGCGACTGCAGTAGTAGGCTGTAGTACCAACCCAGTTACGGGAAAAAGCCAACTCAATTTGATGTCGACCTCCCAAGAGATTTCCTTGGGTCAAAAACAATATGGGCCATCTCAGCAAAGCCAGGGTGGTGCCTATGATGTCGACCCGGAACTTAGCCGCTATGTTAATTCGGTAGGGCAAAAGCTAGCCAAACTTAGCGACCGACCGAGCCTGCCTTATGAATTTGTCGTGCTCAACAACGATGTTCCCAATGCTTGGGCCTTGCCTGGGGGCAAAATTGCCTTCAACCGTGGCTTATTGATTCATTTGCAAGATGAAGCCCAGCTAGCCGCTGTCTTGGGCCACGAAATTGTTCATGCCGCAGCCAGTCACAGCGCCCAACAGATGAGTCAGCGCCAATTAATGGGTGTTGGCGCCCAGTTTGCGGCAGCCGCCGCCAGCCAAAGCCGCTACCGAGGTTTAATACAGCAAGGTATTGGACTGGGCTCACAGGCTTTTCAAGCAAGTTATGGCCGCGGCCAGGAACTCGAAGCCGACGCCTATGGCATGGAGTATATGGTTGCCGCGGGCTATGACCCCCAAGGGGCCGTCGAGTTACAAGAAACCTTTGTCAAACTCTCAAAAGGCCGCCAGAGCAATTGGTTGAATAATTTGTTCGCCAGCCACCCGCCCTCGGAAGAGCGTGTAGCAGCAAATCGCGAGCGAGCACAGCAAATGCCACCAGGAACTCGCAATAAAGCCGCTTTCGATAGAGCTATGCGACAACTACGTAAGGACGCTCCCGCCTACAAACTGCATCAAGACGCTTTGGCTGCAGCCAATCAAAAACAGCTTGATAAAGCCCTGAGCCTAACCGAGCAAGCAATTCGCAAGCAACCGAAGGAAGCTTTATTTTGGGATACTAAAGGCAAGTTGTTACTCAATCAAAAACGCAGTAAGTCAGCGCTAAACGCCTTTAGTCGAGCGATCGATATAAATCCAAACTATTTCGGCCCCTATGTTGGCCGAGGAATTGTAAATAAAAACTTAGGCAATGAAGCTCAAGCCAAAATAGATCTCGAAACCAGCCTCAGTATGCTGCCAACACAATATGCGACTTTTCATTTGGGTGAACTGGAGCTCAAGCAGGGCAACAGCCGCAAGGCCTATGAATACTATCAATTCGCGGCCGCATCAGGTGGGGAACTAGGCCAGCGAGCGCAGCAGAGAATGCAGCAGATACATCCTCAGTCAAATCAATCACAGGCAAGATAGAATTACGAAATAACTGAGGAAGCGGAGTATCCCAACTGCGATACTCCGCCAGATATAAGCGCTTTGCTTAATTGGATGCTATACCACGCTGGCTGATCAAGTAGGTCGCAAAACTGCCCAACCAATGACTGCCCATATAGTGTAAATCCCCCATTACAACCGGAAGACTCGCCGCCCTATGAGACTCTGCAGCTGCAACTACAGCAGCGCGTCTCACATCGGACTTTGGCAGCGCACTAGCAATACCTTCTAACATCCAAGCTCGACTTAAGTTAAGGCCATCGAGGTGCGCCAATTTACCATCACTGCGATCAGTAACTCGGGCGACCGGCATCCAATCCGCTTTACCATTTTTAGGTAACGAGGGAAAAAACTCAGCCAGCCACTTAGCATACTCCTTTTGACTCATAACCCTGCGCATAAGATCTGCCTCGGCTAAACAAGGCGAAAGGAAATCTTGCCCCGAGGGCTCATAAGCTAAGGGGCAGTCTTTATCCTTTAGGTAATAGTCTTTAATTCTAGAGCTCAGTAAAGTTTCGAATTCTTTGTCTTTCGCTTCACGCGCCCAATCCAACATTAATCCAAAGGCAAAAGCTGTTTGGCTATGTTCGCCAACACGAATAGGGTAGGCCAACTTTGGCAACCACGCAGAAATATTTTCAACGATCTTATCCTCTAAAGGCAACAAGCGCTGCAGCCACTCTTTCGCCTGAGGATCATCCCACTGACGAAGCTCTGTGGTTAATTGTAAAAACCATGCCAAGCCATATGGACGTTCGAAACTGCTGCCGGAATTAGGGCGATTAAAATAGGCGAGTTCACCCACTAGATTGCTAGGCTTAAAACTCTGCTCTAGCTGCTTGCGTATAGCTTTGGAATCTAGCTGATCACCAGCTTTGTGCAGCATACGCACCAGCAGCCAATGGCCATGAACAGAAGAATGCCAATCTAAGCAACCAAAAAAAGCTGGGTATAATTCTTTGGGGCTGCGCACATCTTGTGGGCCAAGAAAATAGTGTTTAACCACATTGGGGAATTCTTTGTGAATGCAACTGGAGGCAAGGTCAGCCATAGCCTCTGCCTGCTTATCGGTAAAAAGCGAATCCGCCTGGACCGCGAAGCTGGCCATAGAAGTAAGAGCCAAAGCCAAAGATTGCTTTTTACACCAAGATATAACTGCCATTTTCATCGCCTCATATGCATACAGCTAAAATTACGTGACTGCACAGCAGCCCTTAACACTAAGTAAACGAACGATGAAGGATAGAACTCAACGATTTGAGTCAACGGTCAAATTAAGGAGTTCATTACCCAAAAAACCACTGAGCTGCTCAAAGCTTAATGGTTTGCTAAACATATAGCCTTGATATTGCATACAGCCTAAACGCTTGAGCGCTTCATATTGCTGCTGACATTCGACGCCCTCGGCAACAACATGCTTGTTAAGCGCTTTGGCCATTGCCATGATGGCATCGACGATAGCCGATTGTTGGTCATTCTTGCCCAGTTCATCGATAAAGCTTTTATCAATTTTTATCGTATCAATCGGGAATTTATTGAGATAACCCAAGGAGCAATAGCCAGTGCCAAAATCATCAATTGATATTGAAAAACCTGCATCGGCCAGCTGATAAAGCACCTCGAAATGACCGTCACTATCTTTGGCTAAAATGTTTTCAGTGACTTCTATATTAAACTGCTCTACACGTAAACCATAAGACTCGATAATATTTCGCCAGCGTTGTACAGGGTTTCCACGTTTGGCCAACTCGATAGGAGATCGGTTGGTACATAACATAAAGTTCTCTATACCCATCTGGCATAACTGAAAACCAGAAAAACAGGCTTTTTCCAATATGACATCATCCAAATCAGAGATAAGGTTAAACTCCTCAGCGATCGCGATGAACACATCAGGAGGGATTTGTTCCCCTTCATGCTGCCAGCGAGCTAAAACTTCCAGTTTAATTTGTTGAGGGTCGCTTTCATTTTTTATCCACTGAAAGCACACATCAATATCTCGATTTATAATAGCTTCTTGTAAGGCGTTCTTAATAGCAAGCTTCTCTTCCACTGCCCTGTGCATATCTGAAGTAAAGAACTGATACTGATCACGACCTAGGTTTTTAGCGCTATACATAGCCTGATCAGCGTGTGCGATCAGTTGTTCACGGTCCAAACCATCATCTGGATACAATGCCACCCCAAGGCTACTTGTTACGAAGACACGATTGGATTGTAGGGTAAAAGGCTCATGCATTGTTTTAACTATTTGATCAAGTACAACAATCGCATCAGAAACTTTTTCTATTGGATCGACGATAAAGGTAAACTCATCACCGCCAAATCTTGCAATAGTATCGCTAGCTCGTAAAGCCCGCTTTAGGCGAAAAGAAACTTCCGCCAACAACACATCACCCCAAGAATGTCCAAGGCTATCATTGATAGACTTAAACATATCGATATCCATAAATACGACAGCGAACTTTTTGTTTTTTCGTTTGGATATACGAATAGCTTGATCTAATCTATCGTTAAACAATTGACGATTAGGCAAGCCGGTTAAGCTGTCATAATTCGCCTGTATATGAATAGTTTTTTCAGCATGCTTTTTGCTGGTGATATCACTGAGAACCGCAATATAGTTCTCGATATAACCACGGCTATCTTTACTGGTCGTAATTTGCACTTGCACCGTGTAATAGACACCATCCTTTCTACGGCCGTTAATTTCACCTACCCAACTGCCAACAGTCTCCATTGATTCGGTAATGGTATAAAGCAGCTGCTGGTTGCGCCCCAAAAATTCGGTGGAATGAATATCTTTATTAATTAATTCATCATGATCGTAACCACTGATTCGCTCATAGGCACGATTCACCAGCCGAATTTTCATTTCAGGATCAAAGATAACAATCGCTTCATCTAAGCTACTAAAGACCTGGTTCGCCACACTCAGCTGACGCATATTTTCAACAACCACAAGCTCTCTTGAGACTAAGCCTGAAAAGAGGTTAAACATAAGCTCGGATTGCTTTAAATCAGGAATGCTGCCAGAAAATATAGCGACTAAGATGCCGATAACTTCATTCTCGGCATTTTTTAAAGGTGTGCCTAAATAACTGTTGATGCCCATGTCCACGAGCATTTCATCTTCAGGAAAATGCTGTTGCACATCGCCGTTATAGGTACAAACTAAGTTCCCAGAATTTGCCACTTGACAGCAAGGCGTATGCTCCAAATCATACTCAAAGTTATCCACATCACTATTTGGGCTATAGACACTTAGTGTTTCGGACCTGTTTTCTTCATTATCAATACGCGCAATAAAAACCATATCCGCACTTAAAGCGTGTGCGAGCGCCTTTACAATTGAAGGAAAAAATTCCTGATCACCAGGAGATACGGATTGCAGTATATCTTTAACCGTATGCTGTGACATGGGACAACCCTATAACTCTGGCAATCGCTGTAAGTGGGTACTTTGGCTAAGTCTGGCTGAATATTACAGCCGGTAAGCTACTTATGGTGTTAAGCGCAAGTAGATTGTCAGAAAGTATAGGCTATGTCGCCCAAATCACCCATATTTTTTAATGATATTGGTCAATAAGGACAAAGAACCCCGCTACTTCATGCGCCAGAATCCGATGAAGTGCAGCGGGGCTTAGCTTTGGGAGGGCTTACGCGTCTTTTACTTGGCGCTCCATCTCCTTAACTGAGGTGTGGCGAACATCTAGGCCTTTTACCAGATACACAATATGCTCGGCGATATTTCGAGCGTGATCACCGATACGCTCTAGAGAACGCAAAGCCCAAATGATATTCATTACGCGACCAATAGAGCGGGGATCTTCCATCATATAAGTTACTAATTCGCGCATAGCAGACTTATATTCACGGTCTACCGCTTTATCATCACGAGCAACTTTTACTGCCGCATCAACATCAAAACGCGCAAATGCGTCTAAAGTTGAATTCACCATCTTTTCAACAATGTCACCGATATGGCGAAGCTCTACATAGCCGTGTGGGGCCTGACCTTCTTCATTCAATGCAATTGCCATCTTAGCGATTTTCTGGGCTTCATCACCCATGCGCTCAAGGTCACGGGTCGCTTTTGAAACAGCCAATACCATACGCAAATCGGAAGCTGCCGGCTGGCGTCGAGCTAAAACGGTTGTGCAGTTTTCGTCTAGACGCACTTCACGCATATCAACATCATCTTCGATGACCATGACTTTTTCAGCAAGCTCACTATCAGCTTGCTCAATAGCTGCAACCGCATCGATGATTTGTTGTTGTACAACACCGCCCATTTCAAGCAGCTGGGTTTTCAATTCTTCTAAGTCGGCATTAAATTGACCAGAAATATGCTGGTCTAAGTTTAGATTGTCCATTATTTAAGCTCCTCTATATCTTAGCTCAGCCAGCAATTAACCAAATCGACCAGTAATATAAGCTTCGGTCAGTTCATGTTCTGGGTTAGTGAACACCTTTTCAGTGTCATTCACTTCGATTAACTTACCTAAGTGGAAGTAAGCGGTGCGATTAGACACTCGTGCGGCCTGCTGCATAGAGTGGGTTACGATAGCGATAGTGAAATTTTCACTAAGCTCGGCAATCAACTCTTCAATTTTAGCCGTTGCAATTGGATCAAGTGCCGAACAAGGCTCATCCATCAAAATCACTTCAGGGCTTACGGCAATAGTACGGGCAATACATAGTCGTTGCTGCTGACCACCAGAAAGGCCTGTGCCAGGAGCATGCAAGCGATCTTTCACTTCATCCCATAAACTGGCTTTGCGTAAGCTTGTTTCTACAATCTCATCCAACTCGGCCTTACGGTTAGTTAAGCCGTGAATGCGTGGGCCGTAAGCAACATTATCGTAAATCGATTTAGGGAATGGGTTTGGTTTCTGGAACACCATACCTACGCGAGCCCGCAGTGGCACCACATCCAGCTTTGGATCATAGATATCTTGACCTTCAAGCGTTAAAGAACCCTCAACTTTACAGATATCAATAGTGTCGTTCATGCGGTTCATGCAACGTAAAAAAGTAGACTTACCGCAGCCCGACGGGCCAATCATCGCGACTACCTCGTTTTTACCAATATCCAAACCAACATTAAAAATGGCTTGCTTCTCGGCATAATATACGTTGACATTACGCATAGACATTTTAGCGTTTTCAACGAAAGGGGTACCTACCGTTCCCTGGATATCATCTACGCTAGGCTGTGCTATAACTTCTTCTTTCATAGTCTTTAACTTGTTTTCTTCCGCTTGCGCGGCGTTGTCTACACTTGCAGTGGCTTCCATAATATCACCTGTATTCATTCTTTGCTGTAAGGCCGGGATTACCAGCGGCGCTCCAGACGTTTACGCAACCAGACTGCTAGGGCATTCATAATGATTAGGAAGCCAAGCAGCACCATAATAGCAGCCGAGGTTCGCTCAACAAATGCGCGCTCCGGGCTGTCAGACCACAAGAAAATTTGTACCGGCAAAACGGTTGCCGGATCGGCTACCCCACCAGGGATATCCACAATAAATGCCACCATACCAATCATCAGTAGCGGTGCTGTTTCACCAAGCGCTTGGGCCAGACCAATAATGGCGCCAGTCAACATACCCGGCATCGCCAATGGCAATACATGGTGTAGGATCATTTGCATTTTAGAAGCGCCAATACCCAATGCCGCTTCACGGATTGAAGGGGGTACAGCTTTGATCGCAGCGCGACTTGAGATAATGATGGTTGGTAAAGTCATCAAAGTAAGTACCATACCACCTACCAAGGGTAGAGAGCGCTGCATGCCAAACATGCCAATAAAGATCGCCACACCCAGCAAACCAAAGATGATTGAAGGAACGGCCGCGAGATTGTTGATGTTAACTTCAATTAAATCCGTCCACTTGTTTTTAGGGGCGTACTCTTCCAAGTAAACCGCAGCGGCAACACCAATAGGGAAGGACAAAATTAGCGTTACAAACATGGTGAACAAAGAACCCATAATGGCGCCTCGTATACCAGCTTGCTCTGGCTCACGGGAATCACCATTGGTAAAAAAGACGGTGTTAAAGCGAGTTTCAACCTCATCATTGTCCATCAAGCTTTTCACCCAGCCTTGAGCCTGCTCATCAACACGGCCAGTGAAAACCTTGCCATCTTTTGCGGCTGATTTGATGTAGGTATCGATATCATCGTCGGCGATCAGCCAAACGGTTTGCTTTGTGTTTAAAATTGAAGGATCAGCTTCCAACATTTTGCGTAAATCAAAACCACTACCATTACTCACCAATCTATACAGTTTGCGCTTATCGCGACGGCCACTGACGTCAGGGAAACGTTCTCGCAGTGCTTTTTTAACCACGCCAATATAGTTTGCACCAGCTATTTGGTTCGGGTCGTTTGGATCGCTGATATCTAGCGTATCAGCGTCCAGGTTTACTTCTAGCTGGATATAGCTCTGTACAAATGCGGTATAACCTTTACCGATAATGTCAGTAAATAAAAATACCAAACAAATTAAACCAAAACCGATTGAGGCAATACCATAGGCCTTAAAACGTTTTTCAGCACGATAACGCTTGGCTAGATTCTTGTTCACCAAATCGATGGTGTTCATTTTTTCTGTTGAGTTCATTGTGTTATTCACTCTTTAGCAAGTCAGTAGGACATTCGAGCCGACGCTTAGTCGTACTGCTCGCGATATTTTTTCACAACGTGAAGGGCGAGGAAGTTCAAGCCCAAAGTCACAATAAACAGCATTAAACCTAGGGCGAAAGCTGCCAATGTTTTTGGACTATCAAACTCTTGGTCACCTACCAACAATGTAACGATCTGAACGGTTACAGTAGTAACAGGCTCTAGCGGATTAGCCGTTAGATTTGCTGCCAAACTAGCCGCCATCACCACGATCATGGTTTCACCAATTGCACGCGAAACCGCCAGCAAAATACCACCGACAATACCAGGCAAGGCTGCCGGGATAACCACCTGACGAATTGTTTCTGATTGAGTAGAGCCAAGGCCAAGAGAACCGTCACGCAAAGATTGTGGTACCGCATTGATCACATCGTCTGATAGTGACGACACAAAAGGAATAATCATAATGCCCATGACTAAACCTGCAGCTAGGGCACTTTCTGAAGAAACGCTCAAACCAATAATGCCACCAGTATCACGTATCATAGGCGCTACGGTTAACGCTGCGAAGAAACCATAAACAACTGTTGGGATACCAGCCAAAATTTCTAACGCCGGTTTAACCAATGAACGAACCCTGGTGCTAGCGTATTCCGAAAGATAAATAGCGGCCATCAAACCTGCGGGTACAGCAACGATCATCGCAATTAAAGAAATTAGCATGGTGCCGACAAATAGCGGAATAGCACCAAAGGCACCAGAGCCACCCACTTGATCAGCACGAATCGCCATCTGCGGGCTCCACTCAGAACCGAACACAAAATCTGTAATAGGAATCATGCTGAAGAAGCGAATCGATTCAAACAAAACTGAAAGTACAATACCTACAGTTGTTAAAATAGCTAAGCAGGAACAAGATAGAAGAATAATTTTAAAAGCGTTTTCTACTTGATTGCGCGCCTTAAGCTGAGGTTGAATTCGAGTCCAACCCCACAAGCCCGTCATAACTGCAACCAGTAGTGCGACACCCGTTAAAGCGTAACCACTGGTTTTTTGTAAACGCTCTAAAGTTACAATCGCGTTTTGAATATAAGGCTCTGCATTCGCTCCCATGCCTGAAGCGGCCATATTCTCGATAGTATTGATACGCAGACTTAGCTCAGTAGGATCTAAGTTACGAATTTCTTGTGGTAGAGATTGGATAAGTAACTGATGGATAATTAAATCATCAAAAATAATCCAAGCACCCAAGACCGCCAAACTTGGGATACCACACCACAATAGTGTTAGCATGCCATAGTATGAAGGCAGGGAGTTTAAGGCACGCACACCGCCAGCGTTAGAAGCTTGGGCAAGCGAGCGACCGCGCCCTAGCATAAATGCGCCAGCCATTAGCAGTGCTAAAAAGGCAAATAATGTTGAGGTGTCCATATCACCGAGTCTCTGCAATCGTTGGTTCGGGTACTTTCAGATTTAGACTTTTGGGCTACAGCGCATCTATGCACAGCAAAAGCCTAAATCGAAAAGCACCCATTTCTTTTTTATTCATCTCAAAGTTATTCACTATATAACTTCAAGATTTAGGGTAGAAACGAATAGCCCAGCACTAGGCTGGGCTATCGATTCGCTGCTTTCCGAACCGAATTACATGCTTAGGTTCTTCAAGTTTTTAACATCAGCAGCAACCTGAGAGCGCTTAGAATCGCCTAGCGGGATCATGCCTTTCTCAGTTAGGTAACCTTCTTCACCGAAAGCTTTTTCGCTGGTGAATTCAGCCAAGTACTCTTTCATACCTGGGATCACGCCGATGTGAGCTTTTTTAACGTAGAAGTAAAGCGGACGAGATACTGGGTATGAACCGTCAGCAATAGATTCGAAAGTAGGCTGCTTACCGTCAACCAAAGAACCTTGGATCATGTCAGAGTTCTGGTCTAGGAAAGAGAAACCGAAGATACCCAAAGCGTTTTTGTTAGCGTTTAGCTTTTGAACGATTAGGTTATCGTTTTCACCAGCTTCAATGTAAGGACCGTCTTCACGAACACTGTGACAGATAGCCTTGTACTTCTTCTTCATGGCTTTAGCTTCAGCTTTCTGGCCAGCTTTCTTCAACTTTTTAGACTGAGACTTGATGTCTTTGATCCAACCAAACTTCTTACAACCACCTTCCATTGCCAATTCGGCGAAAGCGTCACGAGTACCAGAAGTTGGTGGAGGACCTAGAACTTCAATAGCGCGAGCTGGAAGAGCTGGGTTTACGTCTTTCCAAGTTTTGTATGGGTTGTCGATCAAAGTTTCAGAACCGTCTGGGTTTGGAACTTGCTTAGCCAAAGCCAAGAATAGATCGCGACGAGTTAGCTTCATGGTATCAGCGGCTTTGGCGTTACCAATTACGATGCCGTCATAACCGATTAGAACTTCAACGATATCTTTAACGCCGTTAGAAGCACATAGATCAACTTCAGAAGACTTAATGCGACGAGAAGCGTTAGTTACGTCTGGGTGCTGGGTACCAACGCCCTGACAGAACAACTTCAAACCACCGCCAGAACCAGTAGATTCGATTTTAGGAGTTTTGAACTGGGTAGACTTACCAAAACGCTCAGCAACAACAGTTGCGAACGGGTATACAGTTGAAGAACCTACTACAGTGATGTAATCACGGGCAGCAGAAGCTACTTGAGTACCAGCCAGTGCTGCAGCAGCCAGTGTTGCGGTCATGAGAGTCTTTTTCACGTTATCCTCCTGAGGATCGTGTTTTTCTAGTCGAAGCGCTGTTTGCTGTATGCGCGCTATGTTAATGAACTGGCTACTGAGCCGAATGTTCAATCAAGGGCGATACTAGATTTAACGGGTGACAATTCTATGAATGAAATATGACAGAAGTGTTACAGCGCTGTCGTTTAAATAAACAGGCACATAACTTGTATATTGTTGCTTTTTGAGACCCTATATATAGTTGCTGAGGCCATATTGCAGTAGTATTGCATTAGTTACCCATAATGTAGGACGAATGACCATTCGCTAAGGAGAGCTAGCTTGTTGCCTGTCAAAAGGATCATATCCACCAGCCTTTGTCTAATTTTCAGCCAATTCGCGTTGGCACTAAGCCCAGTACCACCTGCCGTGGTAGTGCAAACAGACATAGAGTATGGCCGAGCTGAAACTGAAAATGGATCTAAACAGTTGCTTTTGGATCTATATACCCCTGGTGTTGACGACCCCAGCTTGCCAATTGAAAAACGCCCCGCAGTCATTTTGATACATGGGGGGGCATTTCAGACTGGCAGCAAGGAAGATCCCACCTTAGTCAACATAGCCCGGGATTTGGTGTTAAAAGGATATGTAGCAGCCGTTATCAATTATCGTCTGCAGGGGGACAAACCTATCCCCTCAGATCGCGTCTCTCACCTTCCCACCCAAAGCGGAGTTGCCATTCCCTTAGAACAACAGATTGCGGCACAAGCGGCACTAGACGACAGCATCACGGCTTTTGAGTGGCTAATTAGCCAAGAAGACTATTATAGAATTTCTGATATTGGAATCATCGGAAGTTCCGCGGGCGCGATTACGGCCATCAATCTCGCTTACATCAGCGACGACTTTAGTATCAACCTACCAGATAGAAATCGAATCAGCTTTGTAGTCGATTACTGGGGAGGCGCCCTGTTGCCATTGGACAACTCAACGCAAGCTGTCCAAAGCGTAGATAAAGGCGAGGCTCCATTATTTATAGTGCACGGTAGCAACGACATTATTGTTTCCTTCAATTACTCGGTACTACTAGATCAGCGAGCGGAGGAAGTGGGGCTTGATTATCAATATCATGTTATCGATGGTGGAGGACACGGTTTTGCTGCCATCGATCCTTTTACAGTAACGCTTGGAGATGGTTCAACAATCGCCGAAACGATGTACGACTGGATCGATAACGTTTCCCAACACAGCTTTTCTCCAAAAAGCATGGGCAGCTGGTATGAGCCCGCCAGCAGCGGGCAAGGGATGCTGATAGATCTAGATGATGTGAGCAAACAAATATTTGCCGCTTGGTTTACCTATAACGACCAAGCTGGCAGCGATAATGGCCAAATTCCGGGAGCGGAACAACGCTGGTTTACCGCCCAAGGAAAATACTCGGGTCGCAAAGCGGTATTAGACTTATATCAGTCTCGCAACGGCCGCTTTGATACCACTAATACTGTAGACACCAATAAGGTCGGTACATTAGAGCTCAATCTAGAAAGCTGTAAGAAAGGCATCGCTCAATACGATATGCCAAGCTTAGGCTTAAGCGGAGAGATTGAGCTACAGCGCTTGCTAACGAATAGCGGTTGCCGATAACTGCATGAATCAGAGTCGAATGGGTCGGGTACGGCCCTTATCGTCTATGGCTACGTAAACAAATTCACCCTCGGTAACTTTGCTGCACTCACCACTCTCAACATCAGTCAACCAAACATCTACCAAGGTGCGAATCGAAGAGCGTCCAACTTCTAAAGCTTCCGAGTAGCAACTCACCGTGGCACCAACTGGCACAGGGCGTAAGAAGGCCATGCTGCCCACAGCTACCGTAGTGCAACGTCCTTTAGCAATTTGTTGAGCCAAAATCGCCCCAGCTAAATCCATTTGCGACATTAGCCAACCGGCAAAAACATCGCCATTTGGGTTGGTCGCCGCCGGCATCGTTAGAGTCTGTAGGGTTAATTTGCCCGTCGGGGTTGGTTCTTCGTCCAAGGAACTCATCGCTATGTAAACCTTATCTAATTCTTTTAAATATTATCAAATGTGCTTGCTCGTTCGCGCTCTGGCATTAATCAATCTTTGGCGTTTAAGGCCTCAGGCAAATAAGTCGCCAGCTCTGGCCACAGGGCCAGGGCGCAAAGCAGCGCCAATTGCAGCATAATAAATGGAATAACGCCACGATAAATTTCGGCCGTACGTACTTCCTCTGGCGCCACCCCTCGCAAATAAAACAAGGCAAAGCCAAAGGGCGGTGTTAAGAACGATGTTTGCAGATTGATCGCAATCATTACCCCCAGCCATACAGGGTCTACCCCCATGGCCAATAAAACGGGGCCGATAATAGGCACCACGACAAAGGTGATTTCGATAAAATCGAGAATAAAGCCCAGCAAGAAGATCAACACCATCACGATCAATACAGCTAGTGCGACATTACCGCCCAACTCAGAGAACCACTGTTCAATAAGTTCCTCGCCACCAAAGCCCCTAAACACCAAAGAGAAAATCGAAGCACCGATCAAAATGGTGAATACCATGGCAGTAACCAATGTGGTCGAGTGGCACACCTCCGCCAAGCGGCTCCAATTTAGCTGCCCTTTAAAATAAGCTAAACATGTGGCACCTAAAGCACCTACCGCTGCAGCTTCTGTAGGTGTGGCAATGCCTGAAATAATTGATCCCAGTACTAGAACAATCAATAACACCGGTGGCGCCAAACTTAAAAGAACCTCGCGACGATCTACCGCCTCGGTCTCTTCAGGTGCAGGCGCTATTTCCGGGTTTAGCTTAGCGCTGATATAAACATACAAAAGATACATCACTACTAAGATGAGCCCTGGTATCAAAGCACCGACAAACAAATCCCCCACCGAAACCGGCTTAGGGTTAAATACTCCAGCGCTCAGCTGAGCTTTCTGATAAGCCGTTGAAAGCGTATCGCCTAATAAAACCAAGGCGATAGATGGCGGTATAATTTGGCCAAGAGTTCCTGTCGCACAAATTGTACCGGTAGCAAAACTCGGGCTATAACCGCGCTTAAGCATGGTGGGTAAACTCATTAAACCCATGGTTACCACAGTGGCGCCCACAATGCCGGTACTTGCCGCCAACAGCATTCCCACAATCACCACAGCAATGCCCAAGCCCCCGGGCAAACTACCACTGAGCTTGGCCATATTTTCCAATAGTTCTTCAGCGAGGCGAGACTTTTCTAGCATCACCCCCATCAAAACAAATAATGGCACCGCGATAAGAGTGATATTACTCATGGTGCCAAACAATCGATCCGGCATAGTGAATAGAAGATTGGCATCAAAGTGGCCACTAAGAATTCCAGCCGAGGCAAATATCAGTGCCACACCAGCAAGCGTAAACGCGACTGGATAACCCGCCATCAAGGCTAGGCAAACCGCAGCAAACATAAATAGCGGGATTAACTCAAGCATTGTCCACTTCTCCTTCTTGTTCGGAGTGCGGATTCATTAAAGTAGCCAGGGCGTGGCAACATTCGGCCACCGCCTGCATTGCCAGTATTGCTGCCGCCAAAGGTAATAGAGTTTTTAGAAGATAAACGAAAGGTAAACCGCTGGGGTCTCTTGAGGATTCTTTTACCGCCCAGGATTGCGCCACATAATCTAAGCTGGTGAAAAAAATTAAACCGCACATTGGCAATAAAAAGACAACACTGCCAATAGCGTCAACCCAAGCTTTTTGGCGACGATTAAAGTTGCGATAAAAAACATCCACTCTAACCTGACCTGAATGATTTAATGCATAGGCGGCCCCCAAAAGAAAAACCGTCGCATGCATATAAGTGACGCTATCTTGCAATGCTGTAGCGCCAACCTCAAAGACATATCGCAGTACCACGACAATACAGCTGATCACTACCATGACGATAGTCAACCAAGAAACGCTGCGACCGATAAAATCAGAAACACTATCCAACAGATCTGCCAGATAGGCACAAACCCGAATGGCCAAGGGCATAAGCTACCTATGATTTTTTATTGCTATTGTTGTTTATGAGCATTCGAGCCTACAGCTCGCATTACCATGTTACATAGCATTATAACCAGTAATAGTCTTGAAGATAGAGACAATGGGAGGCATAAGGGACACATGAGCAGGAAAGCAAAGACAAGGGGCTGCAATAGCTTGTGACGAGCTATCACAGCCCAGCTTCCAATGCGTTAAAGCGCCAGTACTTTGAATATTGTGACGATATTCTAAGTCCAATCCCTGGATACTTAAGTACTAACTAACACTGAGTCAGTGCTACGTGCCGGCAAAACACGTATTTAGTATAGATCGTCACAACCACCGGTAGTACTACAGATAACTGTAGTTGAGCTGAAATAGCTTGATGCAGCGCAAGTAGCAATACAGGTTTAAGTCCCGCGAATTAAATGATTCGCAAAGCGCTAGCCTTATAGATAGCCTGGGGCAAATTCTCAGCTTTCAGCTTTTTTCGAATATTACGGGAAAAGATATTGATATTATCAATGCCAGTATTTCGTATGTCGGCGATTTGCTTTAGCTCTAAGCCTTTGGAAATCAGACTAAGAACCTCCAGCTCACTGTCGGTTAATTGCGGAAACTGTAAGCGACCGGGCCCTGCAAGCTCCTGATAGATATTGTGGTATTCCGTGATTCGCGCAAAAACCCGACACAACAGCTCTATTTGCTCTTGCTTGGGTAACACTCGCTTTTCAAATTCTTCTTGATCCATCCCCGTAGCACTGAGACCGATAGCGGCAAAAACGGCTGGGTGAGTATTAGGGAGGGGAATCGTTAAGCCATGTTGCACACCGTATTTCACTTGAAACTTGGCCATTTTCTGCGCACCAGGAGAATCAAACTCCTTGGCTTTTTCTTCACCCCATATCAGGGTGTCAGCTTTATGGGCACCCCACTGAACTTCTTCATCGTGTTCAAAAACATCGGCTTGAGAGTAAAACTCTAAAAACTCTGGGGGGTGATTAGATAAGGTTCCAAAGGTAGTTTCTATTCGATCACAGCGGCCAACCCCCATACCGTAGAAGATATGACGAATACCAAACTCTTGCAGTTTAGTGGCCAACAACTCAAAACATTCTTTAAAACTATTGGCAGCCCAAAGGACTCCCATAAACTCAATATTCTCCGCAGAGAAAATTTCCTGGCTTTCCATGCAATCTCAATCTAACTATCTAGCTCAGCAATAAAACCGTCTTATTGCCACTAATTAGCATTCTAAGTTCGAGAGGTTTTAAGCGCCAGCAGAAAAATTAGAAAGTGAGTACTACGGCACTATAGCAGAGCACAGCAGTGACCAGTGGAAGAAAAGCGCGGGCAGCTTAATCTCATCTGCCCACTAGAATTTTAATTTGCTTGGTAATAAGCCTGTTCGGAAATATCGTGATATTGCGCCGCTTGATCAGCAAATTCGCGATAATTTTCGTACACTTTGGCGAAAAAAGGATCTTTTTGTGCAAACTCGCTATACATTTCATCGGCATGTTTACGGAGTTCAGCAAGCACTTCTTTAGGTAGCTGTTTTAGCTGTACGCCATGTTCGCTGATTAAGGTTTTTAAGGCGGCATTGTTACGGGCGGTGTACTCATCCAGCATATCTTGGTTAATAGCTCTAGCGGTAGTCTCTACAATAGATTGTAAATCAGCAGGTAAAGATTCAAATGCTTCTTTATTAACCAAAAGCTCCAAAGTCGGGCCTGGTTCATGCCAACCAGGGTAGTAATAGTATTTAGCCACTTGGTGAAAACCCAAGGCCAAATCATTGTATGGGCCCACCCATTCAGTAGCATCAATAACGCCGGTTTGCAGTGCCGTATAGAGCTCACCACCCGGTATATTTACCGCAACACCACCTGCGCGATTCCAAACTTCCCCAGCCAAACCGGGTATACGCATTTTTGTGCCTTTAATATCGGCAATGTTATTAATTTCCTTGTTGAACCAGCCTGCCATTTGCACACCGGTGTTACCAGCAGGAAAAGGCATAAGGTTGAATGGGGCATAAGCTTCACGATATAGCTCCAATCCCCCACCATAAAATAACCAACCGTTCATTTCCTGGGCGTTCATGCCAAAGGGCACAGAGGTAAAAAAGGGTGAGGCTGGGATCTTACCCTTCCAGTAATAGCCGGCACCGTGTCCCATTTCTACACTGCCTGAGGAAACAGCATCGAAAACCCCAAGTGCCGGCACCAAATCACCCGCTCCATATACTTTGACCTTTAAACGGCCAGCGCTGGACTGTTCGACAATGCGAGCAAAATTCTCTGCAGCCAAGCCCAAGCCCGGTAAGCCTTTAGGCCAAGTTGTCACCATTCGCCATTCGTAGTGCTTTTGATGGCTAGCGTCGGTAGCTTGCTGGAGAGGCGTTTGATCAGATTTTTTTATAACAAGCTGCGAGATAGCCACAACTAAAGCTAGCAGCAGAAGAATGATGATCAGCGGGGACCAATACACATTTTTAGTCATTTGAAAGGCGCTATGTCGTTATCGTTTGCAATTAGGGTAATAGATATCAACAGACAAGGCCATAGAAAGGCGCTAAGGAAGACCTAGATACAGGAGAAATGGGGGTGGATAAGCACCCCCAAGAACAACTTAGTAATGAATGGCGCGAGGAAGATCTTTAGCTTGGGCCACCCAATCAGCAACCTGTGATGCCGAAGGTACTTGGCGAACTAGATTCTTCTCTTCATTAACTTCAGCCATTTTTGCCGCAAGATTCTCGGCATTACGCTGGGCCAACTCAGGCACGGTGTCTACACCGGCAAACTCTAATAAATCAGCATATTGAGTGCTGACGCCTTTAACTCGCGCCAAATCCGCACGGTTAGCCCAGTTTAGAATTTGCTTTTCGCTCAAGCCTGAAGCTTCAGCGACATCCTTACGACCAGATTTCTGGGCGCACTTTTCCAATAGATTTTCCAAGGAAGTAACGCCAGCCGCTTCTAATTTGGACGCATATACTTCACCAATACCTTCAATATCTGACAACTTAGCCATGTTCTACTCCATTAAATTGATTAAAAGGCGATCAAGTTTTGCCACTCTAACGCCCGCTTAGATGAAACGCCCGCACCCAAAAAGCTTCGCTGCATTCTCGTCAACACAAGCTTTCTAAGAGGCAACTGCCAGTGTACTTTGCACAGCTACAGATAGCGAACTCTCTGGCCTCTAGCTTGTTAGCTGCTATCTGAATTTTTGCTGAATTGACCGAAATTATTTCCTTTGATCCCGCTGGCCGTTTGCTTTAAGTTATGGCCTTTATAATGCGATAAGGAATCGGCAAAAATGAAAGAAGCAGGGATATTGGTTGGCGGTAGCGACAACGGTCAAGTCAGTATCGATCCCCGTTACGCCAACCGACACGGCCTCATAGCCGGGGCAACAGGTAGCGGTAAAACGGTAACCTTGCAGATTCTTGCCGAGGGCTTCAGCAAGCTGGGTGTGCCAGTGTTTATGGCCGACGTGAAGGGTGACCTAGCGGGTCTCGGCCAAGCAGGCAGCGCCCACCCTAAGATTCAAGAGCGCATAGATAAAATAGGCATTGAAGGCTTTGAGCATTTGCCTTTCCCGGTAAACCTGTGGGATGTCTTTGCCAAACAAGGAACAGCCGTTAGATCCACCATTTCGGAAATGGGGCCACAGCTACTTTCAGAACTTCTGGATCTAAACGAAACCCAGCAAAGCGTGATGACCTTAGCCTTTGAGTTTGCTGACGATGAAGGTTTGCTACTGGTAGACCTAAACGATCTACGCGCAGTACTGGAATACCTTGGTGATAACAGCCGCGACTTAGGCGTTGGCTTAAAAGTTAGCAAAGCCTCAGTAAATGCGATTTTAAGACGCCTAATCATGATCGAGAGAGAAGGTGGTGATTTATTCTTTGGCGAACCTGCTTTGGAGCTGGACGATTTTATTAGCCACAGCCGTCGCGGTGAAGGCATCATTAACATCTTAGCCGCCGATAAGCTTATTCAAAGCCCACGCCTGTACGCCACTTTTCTGTTATGGCTATTATCTGAACTGTTTGAAAGTCTTCCTGAGGTTGGCGACCCAGACAAACCTAAGCTGGTATTTTTCTTTGATGAGGCGCACTTACTGTTCAAAAACGCTTCTCGTGCCCTGGTCGATAAAATTGAACAGGTTGCCCGTTTGATTCGCTCAAAAGGTGTTGGTATTTATTTTGTGAGTCAAAGCCCTGCCGATATCCCAGAAGATATTCTTGGCCAACTGGGCAACCGTATACAGCATACCTTAAGGGCCTACACCCCAAAAGACCAGAAAGCAGTACGTGCTGCAGCCCAGAGCTTTCGAGCCAACCCAAACTTTGATACCGCCAAGGTGATTACTGAGCTAGGTATCGGCGAAGCCATTGTTTCGGTGTTGCAAGAGGGCGGGGTACCCAGCCAGGTTGAACGGGTACTGGTGCGCCCCCCGGAATCACGAATGGGCCCGGTAAGCGAGCAAGAGAGACAGCAGCTTATCACCGGCAATCCATTCCATCGTAAATATCAGGATTCAGTAGATCCAGATTCTGCTAGAGAGATGCTGCAGCGACGCGCGGAGCAAAGCGCTCGTGAAGAGGCTGCCGCAGAAGAAGAACAAAGCTCGAGACCCAGCCGCCGTAAAAGCAGTAACCGTCAAAGTGTCGGTGAAGCCTTTATGAAAAGCATCGCCCGCAGTATTGGCTCGAGCATTGGTCGTAAGCTGATTCGAGGCGTGCTGGGTTCTTTATTGAAGTAAGTTTTAAAGTTGCGCTCAAAAGGCGCTGTTTTAGGGGAAATCCCCACCATCACAACAAAGGTAAATAGAAATGGGATTATTTGATTTTGCCAGCGACTTGGGTAAAAAACTGTTCGGCAGCGAGGAAGAAGCTGGTGATAAACTCAAAGAACATGTTGAAAGTGACAACCCTGGTGTAAAAGACCTACAAGTCCAAGTAGAAGGTGGCGTAGCCAAAGTAAGCGGTGAGGCCGAATCACCCAGCGCCTTTGAAAAGGCCATCTTAATGGTGGGTAATGCCCTGGGTATCAGCTCAGTACAAGCCGAAGAGATGACCGTACAAGGCGAACCAGCGGTAGAGCCTGCTGTCGAAGAAGTACAATACTATGTGATTCAGTCTGGCGACTCACTTTGGAAGATTGCCTCGGAATTCTATGGCAATGGCGCTAAGTACCAAGCTATCTTCGAAGCTAACCGCGAAGTGATTAAAGACCCTGATTTGATCTACCCTGGTCAAAAAATTCGTATCCCAAAGCAAGACTAGCTCTGGGCTGTTAACCTAAGCTTCATAAAAGGTGTTTACAATGGACATCAATAGTATTTTACAAATCGGCGCACAGCTGTTTCAGAGCAAATTATCTGAGCAAGGCCAAAACTTAGACCTAGGCGCTATTTTACCAGCCCTGACTGGATTACTATCCGACGGTAGCGGTAAGGTCGATATTGGCTCTTTAGTTTCTAATATGGACGCAGGTGATATGTTGAATATTGCCCAATCTTGGTTGGGTAATGGTTCTAATGAAGGAATTTCAGCAAATCAGTTGACCCAGATTTTAGGACAAAATAAAATCACCGACTTCGCATCCCAGCTATCACTGAATGAAGATCAGGCGATTAGCGGTTTGCAGGAGGCTATACCAAATATTGTGGATAAATCCTCAAATGATGGTAGCCTATTGGATATGGTTGGGGGCGTTTCTGGCGCACTCAATTTGGCAGGTAAGTTATTTGGCCGCTAGGCCCATCAGCCTGCCACATCTGTAAAGAACACAACTGCTTAAGCACGGGCCTCTGGCCCGTTTTTTTTGCCTCTAATTCGACACTTCCCCTTTCACAGCTTCATTCTTAATGCCCCAATATTGTTCAATCTCTTGCTCTATATATTTCACACTCTGTTTTTCGGGGACATTTTTAAGTAAGCAGTAATCCTTGCCGTCGTTGCTCAGCGAGCGCAGCTCATAAGTAATAATAGTGCCGTTCTCGTCTCGACGATGATGCCGATTGACATAGAGCTGCTTAATATCAGTTCGCTTAAAGGTTTTGCCCAATAATAAAGGCAGCGGGCGGTGGCTGATCTGCAGGCGATCAGGGAAGGTGCGAACAGAGCTGTGGTTGATAATTTGAGTTAAACCATAATAAGCAATCACTGCACCAACGAGCAGCAATAAAATCTGCAGCTGCTCGCTATAGGGCATATCTTGTAAAGCCATTGGCCCTTCTCGATACAAAAAGCCAAACCACAAGATACCAAAAACTAGGTAGCCAAAAGATTTCCAAGTGCGCCAATAACGTTTTAGCTCTATACCATTGGCATGTTTAACAACTGTAACGCTTTCCGGCAAACCATAACCTTGTTTTACACTCATGGAGCCTCCTTGAGTAAATTAGAAAATGGCGATACTACTTGATTCGCTGTTTTTTGATTCTGCTAATTAGACGAAACGAAATGATTAAATAGGAGCAGGCATGCTGCGCACTGCAGGCATTCAATGGAATATGCGGTTTGGCGGACACTTAATAGGTATAAGTCCTGCCACCTAGCTGTGGCAGGACGATAAGCACCGCATGTTTTAGATTATCGAACTTAGATGGGGTCTAGTTTGGCGCCGGCAATTAACCACTTGGTGCCAGCATCGTCAAAGTTGATTTGAATTTTATTACCTTCAAAATGCAAAATGGTGCCTTCACCAAAGCTTGGGTGCAAAACTCGTTGCCCTAAGCTTAAGCCGGAATCGCCACCGTCATCAGAAAGTCGCCCAGCTAGTTTGCGCTGCCCGGTTCGCGATCGACTCTGGGCCGCATCACCATAATTGCTTCCAAAGCTAACCGGGCGGCTAATTGCCGTTTTAAGGCGAACCTCCTCAATTAGACCATCAGGGATCTCTTTAACAAAACGCGATACCTGATTAAAGGTTTCGGAGCCATACATACGACGGCTTTCAGCATAGCTAATATAGAGCTTTTGCATTGCTCGGGTGATGCCCACATAGCAAAGACGTCGTTCTTCCTCCAAGCGCCCCGGCTCTTCGGCTGACATGCGATGGGGAAACAAGCCCTCTTCGACACCCGCCATAAAGACTAAAGGAAACTCTAGACCTTTTGCGGTGTGTAATGTCATTAATTGAACGGCATCTTCAAACTCATCGGCTTGCGCCTCACCGGCATCCAGTGCTGCACCATCCAAAAATTCTTCTAGTGGGCTTAGCTCATCATTTTCCGGATTAAAAGCACGGCAGGCATTGATCAGTTCCTGCAGGTTTTCTACACGCGCCTGACCTTTTTCACCTTTTTCTTTTTCGTGAAACTCAATCAAGCCCGAGCTATTAATCACCGCCGATGCGATATTCTCTAAACTGAGCTCCTGGGTTTGATTATCCAATTCATTGAGTAAAGCACAAAAGGCGCCAACAGAATTGGCAGCTCGTGCCGTAAGACCTTTATTGTTGACCATCTGCTCAGCAGCATCCCACATGGAGCAGCCTTGCTCGCGCGCAAATAAACGAATGCCATCGACGGTCTTACTGCCAATACCACGAGTAGGCGTATTAATTACCCGCTCAAAGGCCGCATCGTCGTTACGATTAATAATAAGGCGCATATAGGCTAAAGCGTTTTTAATTTCTAAGCGCTCATAGAAACGCTGGCCACCGTATATACGATAGGGGACCGCTTCACGCAATAAGGCTTCTTCCAAGATACGGGACTGGGCATTGGATCGGTAAAGAATGGCACAGTTCGTTAAGCTATTACCTTTGCGCTGCCAATCCTCAATACGCTCAACAATAAAACGGGCTTCGTCTTGCTCATTAAAACCGGCATAAAGTGAAATCTTTTCACCATCATCACCATCAGTGCGCAGTGTTTTACCTAAGCGGCCCGCATTGTTTTCAATAACGGCATTGGCTGCATCTAGAATGGTGCGAGTGGAGCGATAGTTTTGTTCTAGGCGAACTGTTTCTACACCTTGAAAATCTTGACTGTAACGCTGAATATTTTCGATCTTAGCGCCACGCCAACCGTAGATAGACTGATCATCATCACCGACGGCCGTCACCGCACAGCGATCACCGGCCAACACTCTAAGCCAAGCGTACTGAATAGTGTTGGTATCTTGAAACTCGTCCACCAAAACAAAAGGGAAGCGATCTTGGTAGTGTTGCAATAAGCGCGGATTGTTTAACCAAAGCTCATGGGCTCGCAGCAACAGTTCACCAAAATCAACCATACCGCCACGCTGACAAGCTTCTTCATAGCTTCGATAGATTCGCACTAACGTTTCTTGGTGAGGGTCACCATGGGTTTGAATATAATCTGGACGCAGGCCTTCGTCTTTATTGTGATTAATAAACCACTGAGTTTGCTTCGCTGGCCAGCGCTCTTCATCAAGTTGTAAACCTTGGCTAACACGTTTTATTAAACGCAGCTGATCATCACTATCGAGAATCTGAAAATTCTGGGGTAGCTTTGCTTCCTGCCAGTGGGCTTTCAATAGACGGTGGGCAATACCATGGAAGGTACCGACCCACATACCACGCGGATTAAGGCCCAAGAGCTCTTCAATCCGACCGCGCATTTCCCGCGCCGCCTTATTGGTAAAGGTCACCGCCATTATAGAAAACGGTGATACCCGCTCCACTTGAATAAGCCAGGCAATGCGATGCACCAGCACCCGAGTCTTACCCGAGCCCGCACCAGCCAAAATGAGTTGATTGCCCGCCGGCGCTGAAACCGCCTGACGCTGAGCATCGTTTAATTGATCTAAAATAGGGGATACGTCCATGACCCTAGTTTAACAGAGTCAGAGCCAGCGGCGTACCTTCGCTTGGTATTGTGCAAAAGCCTCAGGGAATTTCTTCTGTAGCTGCCTTTCCTCTGGGCTAATTTGATAACGGTTCATGTACACAATAAACAATGGAACGGCGGCAATCGCCGGCAGGCTTCCTGTTAGCAGAACCGCCGCAGCGATGAACACTGCAAAGCCCAGATACATTGGGTTGCGGCTTAAGCGGAATGCTCCGCTGCAGATAAGGTCGCTTGTTGCTCTTGGGTTGCGCGGATCCACAGTAGTATTTGCAAAGTGACACTGCAATACCGCAACCGCACAAATACCAGCCGCGATAAAACATAATAAAGCCGCCAAGCCGGCCTGGGCTGAGAAGCCAATTGATAGCATTGGTAAAAGCAAATGCAGCAGAAATACCAAGCCGATAAAAATAAACATCAACACTAGTGGCGGTATTTTTAACTCTAGTCGCATGCAAGCTTCCTATTGATAAGGCCTTAGAATCTGGTTACTGCTTAAGGGGCCCATTACTGGGTTAGACGAGGAATCTAACCATTTTCGTTTTGCTTAGGCTCTTCAATAATCACTAAAGTTCCTGCCAACTTATCGTGGAAGCCCTGTTTACGTGGATCAAATGCGACCCAAATAAAACCCAGGAACAAAGGAATGATGCAGACCATATAGGCAAAATAGCGCCCAATTGTTTGACCAATGCCAAGACGCCCAAGGGTTTGGGCATCAACGATCTTAATACGGAAAATCATTTTGCCTGGAGTAGCTGACTTGTAATACCAAAATAGCCAGACGGCCAACATCGGCATCACAAACCTTACTATAGAGGTGCCACTGCCCGGTTCGCTGTAGCGGCTTAAATCAAAATCTACTAGCCACAGTGCGAGAGGAACAATAATCAAAGAGAATACAAAACCATCAACAATATGGGCCACAAAGCGTATCCAAAAGCCTGCGTATTTTGGAGAGTCCATAAGCTTCCTAAATGAATTATTAAGGTTGCTCAGCAGTGTAGCCCACTGTTGCCGTTTTTACATTACCCCCAGTTCTCTTAGGCGTTCTTGCAAGTACTCTTTAGCAGTATAACGCTCAGATAACTTTACTTCAGGGCGTGGGTGTAAAAACAATGGCAGGGAGATTCGCGCCCGGCGGCTATCGCTACCTTCTGGGTTAATGACTCGATGGGTAGTCGAAGGGAAATAATGGCCCGATGCTTCTTGTAACATATCGCCAATATTAATAATCAAGTTACCAAACTCACAAGGAATATCTAGCCACTCACCTTCTTTGGTCAGCACTTGCAAACCAGGCTCATTAGCCGCCGGAAGAATGGTCAGCAAATTGATGTCTTCATGGGCCGCTGCGCGAATAGCACCTGGCTCTTCATCACCTTGAAACTCAGGGTAGTGTAGAACACGCAATAAGGTCTTTTGGCTGCCGTCGATCATATTGGTCAACGGCTCGCTGTAGTGGCTGGCCACATCGGCAGGGCTATTGCCCTCTACCCAGGTCAGCAACTCACGAGCTAGGCCATTGGCCTGTTCATAGTAGCTGTGAATCTCGTCTTTTAACTCCGCTGGGC
Organism: uncultured Pseudoteredinibacter sp.; assembly: GCF_947502065.1. Classification (GTDB taxonomy): domain Bacteria; phylum Pseudomonadota; class Gammaproteobacteria; order Pseudomonadales; family Cellvibrionaceae; genus Pseudoteredinibacter. Next base: position 8,956 of record NZ_CANMYE010000007.1, on the reverse strand, counting down.
ACTGGCCCCAAGTGTAATAGTGAAAGTACTCTTTAATATCTTTCACTTCATGACCCTTGGCCACCTCGGAAACCGATTTAGGGAAAAAGCCGTCTTGGGTATCCACATTAAACTGAAATTGCTCTTTCTCGGAGCCATCGAAGAATTGCTTCCAATTGCTATAGATAGAGCTCACCAAATCTTTCGAGATAGGGTGGTTTTTGAGTACACCAAAACCGGTGTCTTTTAGGGATTGCACAAAGCGGGCTTGAGCATCTGGGGCCTGGTAATCAACGGCCTCGATACGGGTAGTCATAACATTCTCCAATAAAGCGATGGGGCTAGCCCCATGGTCGGCGGCATTATCGCATTATTGCTCGGGAAATACCCAATCTAGATCAATCGCTTTTCTCGCCGCATTGAGCGGCGAGAAAAGCAATGGCTCAGCGCCCGGTAGAACTACCAAGCGGCATCAATTTACTTTCGAAAATCAATCAAACTATTGGCGGTTAACCATGCAAAAGCGGTGTACACAGCAGAAGCTTGACGCATGGTCTCTGGTGGGACATTCGCCATGGTGTCATTTTCAGTGTGATGGTAATCAAAGTAGTCGCTTAGATCCGAATCAAAGTTGATCGCTGGCATGCCCGCTTTACCCAATACGGAGATATCCGACTGACCTTTTGCGGAGTTTGAGGGATGCAGTGCTACCCCATAAGGCTTTAATAGCTCCGCCATTTGCTTAATAGCCGCTAAAGATTGCTCACCCACACCTGGGCGCAGCTGATGAATCATGCGAGTGCCGGAATCCCACTCAGCACCAATGATGTGATTACCCAAGATTCCTTTGTTTTTCTCGTAGTACTGTTTTACGCCTATCAGGCCGATTTCTTCGGCACCAAACAAGATCACCCGAATAGAGCGCTTCGGCTTCTTGCCACTATCGATAATATGCTTGGCAGCGGCCATTGTGATCGCGACGCCCATACCATCATCAATAGCGCCAGTACCTACATCCCAGCTATCTAAATGAGAACCCAAAACCACAAAATCCTCAGGGCGCTCAGTGCCGGTAACTTCGCCGATCACGTTGGCAGTTTTCACGTCTGGGGTGGCTTTTGAGCTGATCTTCACTTTTAGTGCAACCTGCTCGCTGCGCTTAAGCATGCTTTCCAACAAATCCGCGTCAGGAATCGAAAGGGCCGCTGCTGGGATCGTAGACTTGCTACCTTGGGCACCGGTATGGCCGATACGGTCGTTATCTGTACCCACTGAGCGAATGAGTACAGCCGAAGCGCCTTTGCTGGCCGCTACTTCTGAGCCCAAGTAACGTTGCTTACCCGCTACGCCATAATCGGCACCATCAATAGAAGGCTTCATCTGATAGCCTATATAGGCAATCTTTCCTTTCAAGCTGCCATCAGCAGCTGCTTTTAAAGCATCTAGGTTTTCAAAAGCGACGACGTCTGCGGTTACGCCTTCAGGCGGTGTTGGCACGCTGCCACCAAGTGCAATGGCCACCATACGCTGAGGAAAAGGCGATACCGCCTCAACACTGATCTCACCACGCTCCCAGCCCGGGGTGGTAACTGTCTCGGTCCAAACTCGATCAAAACCCAGCGCTTTCATCTTGGCTACTGCCCAGTCGATTCCCGCCTTGTCACCTGGCGTACCCACTCGGCGAGGGCCCACTTCTGTACTGAGGCTTTCATCAAGCTCATAGGCCAGCTCAGACTTTCCTGCCTTCTCAGCTAGGGCCTTGGCCTGCTGCAGGTTTTCTGGGCTAAATTGCGCGGCCATTAGCGCCACAGGGGCTATTAAGGACGCCACGCCCACTAGGGCTTTTTGCATAAAAGTTCGCTTCACGAGATCACCAATAAGGTCTAATTGTTTGTATTTCAGGCAGTTATAGGGGTTTTTAGCTGCTATACATCAGCTTATGTAGAAAAATTACATATTTTTGCTGTATTTACTACATATCTTGGCTACTATTTTCCAGTGCTTAAAAACCCGTTACTAAATAGAACGATAAAAAGCCCAATAACAGCAATATTGAACGTAGGATGGAGCTGAAATCACCGTGAAGCCAGCTGAATTAACACAACGAATCTCCGAAGCCTTAGATGACATGCGCAAATCCGAGCGCAAAGTGGCCGAGTATGTGCTTAGCCACCCGGGCGACATTATTCATATGCGGATCGTCGATCTGGCGGCCAAATCTGAGGTTAGTGAACCCACTGTAGTGCGCTTTTGCCGCGCGGTTGATTGTGATGGCTTTCAGGAGTTTAAGCTGCAGCTGGCCCAGCAGCTGGCGTCTAGCCCAAGCTTTGGTCAAATTGCCGTTACTGAAACTGATGCAGTGGAGGAGTTTACCCAAAAGGTTTTCGATTCAACGGTAGATACCCTGCTACAGGTTCGCGATCGTTTAAACCCGGAAATTCTCGACCAAGCGGTTAGCGCTTTATGTGCTGCGAATCGAGTAGAGTTTTACGGCTTTGGTGCATCGGGTGCGGTAGCTGCAGATGCACAACACAAATTCTTCCGCTTGCAATTAGCCACAGCAGCCCATTCTGATCACCACATTCAAAATATGTCAGCGATGAGTATGCAGCCTGGCGATGTGGTAGTGGCTATCTCTCAAAGTGGGCGCACAAAAGCGCTTTTACACTCTATGGAAATGGTTAAAGCCATGGGTGGGATTGTCATTGGTCTAGCACCTAGCGGTACACCTGTAATCAAGAACGCCAGCATCCCCATCGAAGTTGATGTCGAAGAAGATATCGAGATCTATACACCATTATCTTCTCGAATTGCTCACTTGGTAATTATCGATGTTTTAGCTATCGGTGTAGCGCAACGTAAGGGCCCTGAACTTCACGATCATTTATTCAAACTAAAGCAGGGGCTTCGATCTCTGCGAATTCAGCCTGAAGACAGAGTTAAGTAAACCCCCTTTAAAATGTTTGGCTGGTTTTGCTTGGACGGCTTTGTTTAAGCAAAACTGCTGTGAGAGTATTCCTTGACTGTCCATTAAAAATGGAGTCATGGAGCGATCTCACATGTTTTCCTCATACAGCAAAATGATTGGCTGTTTTACGGTAGGGACACTTTGCACTTTTAGTAGTTTTTCCCTAACCGCACAACAAATTCCGCCCACATCGGGCAGCCTCAATAAACAAAATGAATCTTTGCCTGAAATAAAGCCCAAGGCTAAAGAGAGTGTTTTCGAACAATTTAATGACGAAGCCGAAGAACCCGCTAGCAAAGGGCCCTTCGTTAAGATTAAAAAAATACGCATCGAGGGCGCAAGGCAAATTAGCCAAGACGATATCCTTGAAAACCTGCAGGATGAAATTGGAAAGCAGCACGACTTTTCAAGCCTTAAACAAGTCGCCCTACGAGTAACTCGGCAATATCGAGACAAAGGCTATTTTACCGCTTGGGCTTATCTTCCCGCACAAAGTATCGCTAATGGCGAATTGGTGATTATTGTTTTAGAAGGGCAGATTGAAGAAATCATCGTAGAGGATACCGGCCGCTTAAATCCCAAAGTTACTCGTCGCTTTATCGACCGTATTCAACAAGACGCCAGCCTCAAAACTGATCAGCTCGAAAAACAACTACGCCTATTAAATGATCTGCCTGGTGTAAAAGCCAAAGCTCGACTTATTCCTGGCGAAAAATTAGGTGGCAGCGTTTTAAAACTTGCTACTACCGATACGCCGATATTCAACGGTAATATATCGCTTGATAATCTAGGCAACCGATTTACCAATGCTACTCGCCTTGGAACATTACTCCAAAGTAATAATGCCTTTGGTTATGGCGAATACTTACAAGTGCGACTGGCTAGCAGCGAAGAGGGCTACCAATTCGCTCAGCTAAGAGCTGGCTTACCAGTTGGCAGTTATGGTGGCCGAATTAATTTCGGTGTTCAGCGCAGTGACTACGAGTTACAAAAGCAATTTAAATCTTTGGGCGCGGAAGGTGATAATGTTCAATTTGATATCAACTATCAACATCCATGGGTACGCAGTCTAAGCTACAACCTAAATAGCGCCATCACCTTTAGACGATCAGTTTACCAAGACAGCAACAACAACCTTGGACAATTTAGTGATCGAGAAATTGACGCTGTCGAATTCAGTATTAGCGGTGACTACGTTGATGAAGAATCAAGCTTCAGCCAATTTTCGGCCAGTATTGCTTTAGGTGATGTAAACGACGATCTGCTTGCCGATAACTCCGACTTATACAATATCAAAGACAGCTTCAGCCGCCTTCTGCTCACAGGTCAACATAGCCGCTGGTTAAATGAAAATTGGCGCTTGCAAGTAAGAGCCGTAGCCCAGCTTTCAGAGAATAATTTAAATAGCAGTGAAAAACTATTACTTGGTGGTCCACAGGGAATTCGCGCATATCCACAAGGCGAGTCATTAGTCGATCAGGGCGCCTTAATCTCCTCCGAAATTTTCTATCACTACAATTCTCAATGGCTTTTTTCGGCTTTTCTTGAGGGTGCCATGGGTGAAAGGTATGTCGATCCGCTGCCAGGCGATATTAACAACGATCGAGAGCTCTCTGGTGCTGGCTTCGCCCTACAGTGGCGTCCGAACGAAGATTGGTTCTTAAGCTTGAGTAGTGCATGGAGAACCGATAGCGCTCCACTCAGTGACGAAGATAAAAGCCCTAGGCTTTGGGCCCAAATCATTTGGCAATTCTAAAAACTCAATAATCCTCGGCCTAAAAAAAGCAGCTCGGAAGGCTGCTTTCGCCAAGGCAAGACAATAAAAGAGGGAATCACTATGAACCGCACTTTTCAGCATATCTGGAACCTTTCCTTAGGTCAGTGGCAAGTCGCCGGAGAACAGGCTAAGCAAAAGCGCAATAGTAGCGGCAGCACGAAACGCTCCCTCGCTAAATCGATAAGTACGATTATTTTTCTTGCCAATGGCCAGCTGGTTCTAGCATTACCAACCGGCGGTACAGTCGCACAAGGTAGTGCGCAAATTTCCGAAAACGGAAGCGTCATGACCGTTGACCAAGAAAGCCAACGCACGGTTATTAATTGGAATAGCTTCGACATTGACAGTAATGAAACAGTCAACTTCAACCAGCCCAATCAAAACTCAGTCGCTTTAAATAGAATTCTTGGCTCCAATGCCAGCCAGATATTCGGCCAACTCAATGCCAATGGCCAAGTCTTCCTAGTTAATACAAATGGCGTTACTTTCGCTCCGGGGTCCCAGGTCAATGCCGCCGCCATTGTTGCATCTACTTTAGATATAAGTGATGCCGATTTTATGGATGACAAACTAGTATTTGTTAATAGCGATGATAATCGCTCGAGAGTTATCAATCAGGGAAGTATTCACGCGAGTACCATTGCCCTATTAGGCAATCAGGTCTCTAATCAGGGCTATTTAATCGCGAGTACATCTAATTCCGGGCGAGCGAATGTCGCAATGGCCGCTGGTGATCGAATTGTGCTGAGTTTCGGCGCAGGGGGCTTGCTAGACTTAGAAGTCGACCGCGGCACCTACGATGCATTAGTAGAAAACAAATCGATAATAGAGGCCAATGGCGGTCAAATACTAATGTTGGCACAGGCGGCTAGTCAACTTAGCGCTGCCACAGTAAACAACGAGGGTATCGTACAAGCACAAGGTCTCGCCGAGAAAGACGGAAAGATTGTTTTACTCGCTGATATGACAAGCGGAACCCTAAATAATAGTGGAACCTTAGATGTTTCAAGTAGCGATGGCGCAGGTGGGTTTATAGAAACTTCTGCGGCGGATGTTAATATCTCACAAGATACAAAAGTTCTATTAAGCGGGAATGGAAGCAATGGTACATGGCTAATTGACCCCAATGACATTGTTATTTCAAATTCTGCTGGTGCCGATGTTAACGCTAGTACTCTAAGCAACACGCTAAACGGTGGCGGAAGCATAAGCATCCAAACTACAAACCAGGGTAGCCCAAGCGGCAATGGTGATATTTCGGTAAATGACGAGATTAGCTGGTCCGCAGACAACTCAGTACTGACTCTTCAAGCTGAAAATAATATCAATATAAACGCCAACATTAGCAGTAGCGGTGATAACTCAGGGGTTCAGCTCTATAGTGGTTTAAGCTTTGACTCTTCAAGCAATAGTTGGAGTCAAACTCTAGGTAGTGGATTTGACTTTGATAGCTTCGCCCGCAATCAAAAAATTCAATTAGCTGATGGTATAAAAATTACTTTGACTGGCGCAGACGCCGTTTACTTGGAAGACGGGGTAGCGTTCGAAGTAATAAATGGTAATAACTCGGATATCGGTTCAACGGCGGCAGAATCAGCAATAGATGAACTAGAAGCTATTGGTAATGGCCATTATGTACTAGGTGATAGTATTGATGCTTCGGGAAAAAACTTTGATCCAATAAATAACTTCGCTGGTGGCATTAATGGGCTTGGACATGACATTGATAACCTGAATATTGATCGAGGCAGCGATAACAATGTGGGTCTAATCAGTCAAGGAGCTGATTCAGGTAGCTATTTCAAAAACTTCTCTTTAAACAACGCCAATATAGTCGGCCGCAGTAATGTTGGCACTCTAATCGGTGCTAGCAATAATACCTATATCGAGAATATCGACAGCCAAGGCAGCGTTCAGTCTTCAGGCAACAACCGTGCCCAAGTCGGTGGACTCGCGGGCAGAGCATCTTCTTCAACCATCATCAACAGCCATTTTTCAGGTGACATTTCAGCACATGCCAATAATGTTGGCGGTCTTATCGGAAACGCAGATGGTAGCACTATAGAGTCATCAAGCTATGATGGCGATATTACAATTAGACAAGCAAGTAATCAGAGAGAGAATATTGGTGGCTTAGCCGGGTCTGCCACTGCAACTCGCATTAGCGACTCCCAAGTCAACGCGAATATCTCTGCACTAGATTCAGCCAGATACGTTGGCGGTGTTGTGGGCTTTTCCGATCAACTCACTTTGCAATCCGTTCAATTTGATGGCGACGTTGCCGGCGGAGAGGCAACCGGCGGCATCTTGGGCAATGGAAAAAACCTACAGTTTGATAATATTACCGCTAGCGGCTCTGTCACAGGTCGAGATGGACGACCAGCTATTGGTGGCTTGGTTGGATTTTTGACTTCAAATAATGGCTCCCCCAGCTCTACATTTAGCAATATCAATCTCAGCAATAGTGTAAGCGGCGATTATCGTGTAGGTGGCTGGTTTGGTATTGCTACAGATCTGGTACTCAATAACGCACGCAGCACACAGACAATCAATGGCGATCAAGCAACCGGCGGAATTATTGGTTATAGCGTGAGAGTTACCATTAACGGCGCCGAATATACCGGAAATATAGAAGGTGAGCGCCGTCGCCATGGTGGCATCATAGGTCGCGCCAAAGATACTACTGTTAACAATGCATTATTTAACGGCGAAATAAAAAATACCGGAGAAACCGGGGGCATTATAGGCTTTGGTCAAAATAGCCATATAAACAATTCAGAAACATACGGAAACATCGTCAATACCGAATCCCGAGCCGGCGGCCTTGTCGGGAATCTTGAAGGCGGTAGCATTCAAAATAGCTTTTCTCTGATGGATGTTAGCTCTGTCGACAATGTTGGTGGCCTTGCAGGGTTGTTCACCAATAGCACCATCAATAATAGTTACAGCACTGGACAAATCAGTGGCAACGATAACGTCGGGGGACTAATCGGTAACGCTAACAATAGCCAAATAAGTAATAGCTATGCCGTAGGTGATATCGAGGCTAGCGGCTCCAATGGTGGAGGGCTTATTGGTAACTTAACAAATAATTCTTCTATCACGACCAGTTATGCTCGGGGTGAAGTAGACTCAGCAGGTAACTTCGGTCTTGTTGGAAATTCCAGCGCTAGTAGTTCAATCGACAATAGCTATTGGAATGCACTTGCAAACAGCGGTGGCATAGCAGGTTCAGCAAGCGTCAGTAATAGCGTAGGACTAAGCACAGAAGCCTTACTTAATTCACAGAGTAGCTATCAAGGTTTCGATTTTTCTGCCTGTGGCGGCGGTGGCGTTTGGTGTATCTCAGAAGGTAATACGACCCCGGGAATTAATTCTCTATACCGAAACGTTGGTGTATCCATCTTAAGTAGCGGTGCAACAACTTTCACCTACAATGGAGAGAGGAGATCAACAAGCCTAAACTATATATACAACGTTTTAGCAAGTGACCTATTAGTTGAAGGAAATTCGGTTAGTACAAACTCCGAAAACGCAGGAACTTATACTGGCTCGAATCTAATCTACGATATCTTTTCGTCCCAATATAATATAACTGTCTCAGGCTCCGCAATAAGTTTAACTATCGATCCCAAGCAGCTTACGATTGCCGCTGTTATAGACGATAAAGTTTATGATGGCAACACGAACGCCACTATCAACTCGATAGATCTAAGTGGCCTAGTCTCTGGAGATGACGTAAGCATTGACGGTGGCACTGCAGCATTTACCAATAAAAATGTCGGTCAAAATAAAACGGTCAATGTCTCAGGGTTAACTATTAGCGGAGACGATTCTGGTAATTACTCCATTTCAGTTGCTAATTCTCAAGCCGACATAAGCCCTAAAGAAATTAACGTATCCGGCACTGCCAGCAATAAAGAGTATGATGGGAACAACTCAGCGGATGTGGAATTTTCACTAGCAGGTGTAATCAGTGGGGATACAGTTACCGCGAATACTAGTAACAATAGCTTCGAAGATAAAAATGTAGGTCAAGGCAAGACGGTAACTTCAACAAATATTACTTTAGCTGGCGGCGACAGCGGTAACTATACCCTCGCCAATACAACGAGTACTGACACTGCGGACATTACTCCTAAACAAGTTACCATTACCGGTACAGCCGCCGATAAAATCTACGACAGCACTCGTGATGCCGACATCACCGCCAGCACCACAGACTTTATCGC
>NZ_CANMYE010000006.1 GCF_947502065.1 uncultured Pseudoteredinibacter sp. | reverse complement strand
AACAACCGACAGCTGCTGGAGCTTGTCGTTGCGACCAAGACCTCGTCTTGATCAGGGAGGCGTATTCTACACATCCCGTTGAGCTTTGCAAGTGTTTTTTTAAATCTTTTCAAGTGTTTAACGTTGTTTTTGAAACTCGCTAAACCTTGCCACACTTGCCTGAAAAACCGCCTCTTCAGCTTTGTTTTTCTGCTCTTCTCCGTCAGGAGAGGCGCGCATTATACGCAGCATCGAAACCTTGGCAAGCCCTTTTTGAAGTTTTTTTACAAAAACTTTTTGCGGCTGTTTTTTGGCCACAAAAAAGCCCGCTAATGCGGGCTTTTTATTAGATCATGGCCGTTATTTAAGCAGAGGTAAGCAGTGCATATTTCTTCTTACCCAAGCGAACCAAGAAGTACTGCTCAAAGCGGGCACTTGCCGCTGAAAAAATCTCTTCAGCATTCATATTATCGTCCACACCGAAGTCACCACCGTTAACCAGGAGTGCGCGGCGTTGTAGCGCATCCTTAACTTGCTTGCCGGAGCCTGCCAAACCAGCTTTAACCAATAAAGTGGTTAGCGGTTCGTGCAAGTCGCCTTTTTCAATGGTGTAACTTGGCAAGCCATCTTGGGCTAATTGCTTGTAATCCTCAGCCGACAAATCTCCAGCGTCACCAGAAAACAGAGCTTTAGTGATTCTTTCAGCTGCAGCCAGGCCTTCTTCACCATGAACCAAGCGAGTAACTTCTTTAGCCAGCACACCCTGCGCCTCAGGACGCCCTTGAGCAGCGCTGTCTTTTTCTTCTAAAGCATCAATTTCAGCTACAGACAAGAAGGTAAAGTACTTCAGGAACTTATAAACATCCGCATCCGCTGTATTCAGCCAGAACTGGTAAAAAGCATAAGGCGAAGTTTTGTTAGCATCTAGCCAAATGGTTCCAGATTCAGTTTTACCAAACTTTGTACCATCTGCCTTTGTCACCAAAGGCAGCGTCAAACCATAGGCCTTTCCACCATAGCGACGACGAGTTAACTCAACACCACCGATAATATTACCAAACTGATCCGAGCCACCGATCTGCAAACTGCAATTATGATGTTTATATAATTCTGCAAAATCAAAGGACTGTAATAAAGAGTAGGTAAACTCAGTAAAAGATATGCCCTCACCCTCACGATCGATACGCTGCTTAACCGACTCTTTGTTAATCATATTATTAACAGAGAAGTGCTTGCCCACATCGCGTAGGAAGGTCAGCACATCCATATCTTGGGTCCAATCCAGATTGTTCACCACAAGCGCCGAATTGGACGCCTCATTGAAATCAATGAAGGCTGACACCTGGGCACGCAACTTTTCTACCCAACCAGAAACCGTTTCTGCTGTATTTAGCTTGCGCTCCTGCGCCTTAAAACTTGGATCGCCAATCAAACCCGTTGCACCGCCAACCAATGCAATTGGCTTATGGCCCGCCTGCTGAAAGCGACGCAACGTCAAAAGAGGTACCAAGCTACCAATGTGCAAACTATCGGCGGTAGGATCGAAGCCACAATAAAGGGTGCGAGACTCGGCTGACAAATACTCCGGCAAAGTTTCTTCGCCTGTCATCTGCGCTAGCAAGCCGCGCGCCTTTAAGTCTTCTAGCAATCCCGAATCGACCTGAGACATATCACTACCTTTCACATTAAATTGGCAATTTTGATTGAACATCTAAGGCCTAGATTTGTCATAGGCCTCTATAAAAGAGGCGCAACCTTACCTTAACGGTTTCGAAAAACAAGAGCCTTGCCGTAAATGCCCGCCGAATGACGGTTTTAGGGTGCTTCGCAGGGTTATTTTTGATATAAACACACAGCTTAAGACCAAGTTTTACTGTGCGAACATAAGAAAAGACTACAAGTCGCTGAAAATATGAAAGATTTCCCAAAAACTTTGCGCGGATTCCCTCTGCTTAATCTTGCTATGGCTGCCGGCCTAGGCTTTGCGCTGGGCGCAATGGCTTTTATGGGCGACAGCAAAACAGACATCCCACAAACAGCTAGCAGCCAAGATGCTCCAGAGCTTATCGATCAACAGCCTGCTGGCCAAGTTGCCCTAAGCGATCAGACACTGACGGCAAACACACTTGCAATTACAGAATTCACCGCGGAGCCTGTTAACCTCGACATTACAGATCAGCAAGCAAAGAGCGAAGCCTTCGCGCTACCGGAGCCCGCCATTGATTGGCACAGCGAGAAAGTAAGGAGCGGCGACAACCTTTCTTTAATATTTAAACGTGCCGGCTTAAATGACAGCGATCTTCACGAGCTAGTAAGCAGCTGCAAAGAGGCCAAGCAATTACGCCGCATCCACCCCGGTCAAACCATCGACTTCCATATCGCTGAAGGCAAGCTACAAGAATTACGTTACCAAACCGACCAACTAAACACAGCAAGCTTTCGCCGCGACAGCGAAACCTTCCTAGCCCAAACTTTAACCCGTGAGCCCGACTTACAACCGAGCTACCACGAAGGAACTATTAATAGTTCACTATTCCTCGCCGGACAAAATGCCGGTTTAAGCGATGCCTTAATCATGGAGATGGCCAATATCTTTGGCTGGGATGTGGATTTTGTATTGGACATCCGCCAAGGCGATAGCTTCAAGGTGATGTATAACGAAGAGTTTTTAGACGGCAAGCACATTGGCAACGGCCCGATCTTAGCCGCTGAATTCACCAATAAAGATAAAACCTTTAAAGCCGTTCGCTACACCCATGAAAACGGCAGCAGCCATTATTACACCCCTGACGGAGACAGCATGCGTAAGGAGTTTCTGCGCACTCCCGTTGATTTTGCACGCATTAGCTCGCACTTTAATTTGCGCCGCAAACACCCTGTTTTAAACCGTATTCGCGCCCATAAAGGTACCGACTATGCGGCACCACGCGGCACCCCCATCCGTGCTGCCGGCGATGGAAAAATTGTTCATGCCGGCCGCAAAGGCGGCTACGGCAAGGCTGTTATCATAAAACATGGCGGCGCTTACAAAACACTTTATGCCCACATGAGCCGTTATGGGAAAAATATTAAAAATGGGAAACGTGTAAAACAGGGGCAAATTATTGGCTACGTTGGCTCAACCGGCCTGGCAACTGGCCCTCACCTGCATTATGAATTCTACGTAAACGGGCGCGTACGCAACCCCGTAACCGTTAAATTACCCAAAGCACGCTCAATACCGAAATCCGAAGCGACACGCTTTAAAGAGCTAACCCAGCCGATGCTGGTACAAATGGGCGACCTACAAGCTGCGCGTCAAATTGCAGGACTAGAAAAAGAAACCAGCAACACACTTTAATAAAGAGAGCCAAATGAGCCGCGAACTCTATATCGGCCTAATGTCAGGTACCAGCGCCGACGGGCTAGACGTGGCTTTGGTTGCCATTGATGAACAAAGTATTGAAGGCAACCACATTGAGCTACTCGGCACACTGGAAGCCCCCCTTCCCAGCCACACCAAAAAATTAGTTAGCGAACTAGCCCTTAGCGGCCCAGATGAAATCAACAAGCTCGCCCAGCTTGATATACAGCTGGCCGAAAGCTTTGCTCAAGCCAGTCTTAAGCTACTTGAGCAGCAAGGGCTAAAGCCAGAAGATATAGCCGCCATAGGCAGTCATGGACAAACCATTAGGCACATCCCCAAAAGCGATACACAAGCAGGCTATACCCTACAAATTGGTGATCCAGCCCGCATCGCAGAAGCTACCCAGATTTGTACCATTGCTGATTTTCGCCGCCGAGATATCGCCGCTGGCGGCCAAGGTGCACCACTAGCCCCCGCATTTCACAAAACCGTATTTCAGCACCCGACATGCAATCGCTTTGCTGTGAATATAGGCGGCATGGCCAACATCAGTTATATCCCCGCTACCCAGCTGCAAGAAGATGTTATCGGCTTTGATACCGGCCCAGGCAATGCACTTATGGATGCTTGGATAATGTTGCACAAAGGGAAGCCCTACGACCTAGACGGACTATGGGCTCTAAGCGGAACAGTAAGCGACCACCTACTAACCAGACTGTTAAAGCATCCATTTTTGGAGCAAAGCGCACCGAAGAGTACTGGCCGCGAAGCCTTCAATATGCCTTGGCTCGAGCAACAACTAAGCGGTTTAAGCTTAAACCCTGAAGATGTTCAGGCTACCCTAATGGAATTTACCGCCCGCAGCATTGCCATGCATGTATTGCAACTGCAACTTGCAGGCGAACTCTATGTTTGCGGCGGAGGTGCGCATAATGGCGCATTAATGCAACGACTGGACGAACTGCTAGAGCAATTTACTGTAGCCGACACAAGCTCCCTAGGAGTACATCCCGACTGGGTTGAAGCTGTGACGTTCGCCTGGCTCGCCCATCAATGCAAACACAACAAGAGCGGAAACTTACCCAGCGTAACGGGTGCAAAAGGAAACAGGATTCTTGGGGCGATATACCCAGCCTAATGCCCAGCTAAACAAGCACACCCAAAGTGACACCCGTCAAACTAGCTCAACTCAAGGCCTACAAGCCAAATCGATTAAGAGAATTAAATAGAGAAGGAAGAGCCGCAGCCGCAGGTCGCTGCAGCATTAGGGTTTGTGATCACAAACTTAGAGCCGGCCAAGCCTTCTTCATAATCGACAGTGGCGCCCATTAAAAACGGGTAACTCATGGCATCCACCACAACCTCGACACCCTCAACTGACACCACTGAATCGTCTTCTGCCGCCAACTCATCAAAAGTAAAGCCATACTGAAAGCCCGAACAGCCGCCGCCAGTTACGAAAACACGCAACTTCAACTCTGGGTTAGCCTCTTCTTCCACCAAGCTACGAACCTTATTGATCGCGCTGGGGGTAACTTCTAAGGCTTGCGGGGTAAACATTTGAGCTTCAGACATATTTTTAACCTTTGTACTTGCGGCGCTATTATCTACTTAACCAAGGAAAACAGTCAACTATTGAATGGCATACTGAAACGTAGATAAAAACCGACAGCAGCAGCGCGAATAGCGCCGCCAACAATAAGACTTTTACAAAGATTTATACTTCGGCAGCGCGATCTTTAGCGCCTTCAACGGCGGTCAGAACCGCTTGTTTGCCATCACAATACACTAAGCTACCGTTAACCTGAGCACCTTTAACCATCTCGATAAGATGGTAATTAACATTACCCTGAACGATAGCCTTTTCAGCAAGTTCGATGTGCTTGCTAGAATTTACGTTACCAGACACTTTGCCGTTGACCACGATGGAAGGCGCTCGAATCTCACCTTCTACTTCACCGCCATCCATAACCCTTACACGCGCATCACTGCCATCTTCAGCTATGATATTACCCTTAACGCGACCTTCGATTTCCAGATTGCCTTTAAAATGTAAGTCACCAACAATCTCAGTAGCCTTGGAAATTAAAGTGGTTGAACCTGCCGCAAATGCCATTGGTTTTTCCTTTTTTGGAAACATGATTAGACTCTTACTCTTAGTTATGTGGAGTAAGAAGCGGCAGGCAAGGGCTTTAGCTCTGCTGCACTAGCCAACCAAACTTCTTCTCAACTTCAACGGCATCCCTACCGGTAGACTTGGCCACCAGTTCAATACGCTCGGGGGTAAAGCCCTCCGGCAACACCATTTCACCTGTCACGTTCTGAAAGTAGCGAAAACCTAGGCGGATTTCATCACCACTAACATCATTAGACAAATCTTTAAGTGCAAAACTGCGAACTTCTCCATCAGTCTCTCTACCCACCACGTTAAAACTTAGGTGTCCACGCAGGTGACTGTGATTGGAGGCCAATTGCTGGACCACGAGTTTATACTGATAATGCCTTGGGGTACTAGTGGCAATCACATCAAGTGAGCCAATTGTTAGGCCACGCTTATTGGCTGTTGGGGACATCAGGCCTCGATAGAAGCTAACATTTTCCTCAAGCTCTGCAATTTTCGCTTTTAGCTGAATGACCTCACCACGAACATCTTCAGCCGCTTTACGATCTACCTCCGAGCCTAATGACAAGTTTGCCACTTCTTGGCGCAAGCCATCAGCCTCTGAGTTTTTATTATGCAACTGCGAACGTAACTGAGCCACCTCGGCCGTTGCGTCAGCTTGAGTTGATTGCAGCTGGTAACGCCCATAAAAATAAGACGCCAAGCCGACCGTTAATACTAATATCGTCGTAACAAGCTGTCCGGCAAAGCGCTTGCCAGGCTCGTCCTGCACAACTCTTAAACGATATTGATAACTTCCTTTTACCACTGCCATATTCACCTCCAATAGTACTGCTCTTTATCAAGGTAAGATTGAATCGCCTGGCCTCATCCTTGCCCTTCGGCGAATCCCCAGCCCAGCACTCAAGGTACTAAGGCAACAGGGCCAACTGCTCCAGCCCTAATTTCTCCTCAAATCCCAGCATTAGGTTCATATTTTGAACCGCCTGCCCTGAGGCTCCTTTACAAAGATTGTCGATAACAGACAACACAACTACAGTGTTTCTCCCTTGGGGCTGATACACCGCTATTTTGCATTGATTAGACCCTTTTACCCAGCGTGTTTGCGGGCAGCTTCCCTCAGGCATTACATCAACAAAACTTTCATCTGCGTAGCGCTCTGCAAACAAGGTTTGCAAATCCACCGCGCCCGGTGTCTTAAGCTCTGCATAGGCCGTAACCTGAATCCCGCGAATCATTGGTAACAGATGCGGTACGAAAGTTACTTCTGCCGGCGCTTGATCGGCGCCTTGAACCGTTCTTAACCCCTGCTCTATTTCAGGCAAATGTCTATGGCCTGCAACAGCATATGCTTTATAACTATCTGTTACTTCGGCCATTAGATTATCGACTTTAGCCTGTCGGCCCGCCCCACTCACTCCTGAAGCGGCATTGGCGATCAAACGCGCCGGATCCACTAGACCATTTTCCAATAGCGGGATCAGCGCCAGCTGAGTAGCCGTTGGATAACAACCCGGGCAAGCCACTAGCTGAGCACTTTTAATTTGCTCGCGATTTACCTCAGGCAAACCATATACCGCCTGCTCAACCAACTCTGGACAGGCATGTACTTGCTGATACCACTGCTCCCAGCAGTCAATATCTTTAATACGGAAATCAGCCGACAGATCAATGACTCGTGTTCCCGTGGCAATCAATGGAGCCATCATGCTTTGCGCTACGCCATGCGGAGTTGCAAAGAACACCACATCACACTGAGCTAACAGCTTTACATCAGGCTCGCAAAAGGCGATATCACAACGCCCTCGCAGACTTGGATACAGGCTGGATACCGCCACCCCCTTCTCTGCACGCGAGGTAATCATGCTTACCTCAACCTTAGGGTGGTTAACCAAAAGACGTAATAACTCTGCGCCGGTGTAACCTGTTGCTCCAACAATGCCTACTTTAATCACTACTACCTCAACTGCTATTTGCTACGACTACTGTTCTTATCTGCTGCGTGTGGCCAATAGCGACAATTGTTGCCTCACCACAAATTTAGTCCAAACTTGCCAAAGTGCAATGTTATAAGTGCAAGTACTAAACACAGCCAAAATCTAATTAATCTCTTATAATAAAGGCCAGCGCCCCAAAGCAAAAGAACTGGGGCGACAAAATTTCCCCTCAGACCCCATGAAATAAGGGCTTAGACAACAAAATGAGCCAACGCAAAGCATCTACAAGCAAGCTCTCCCTTGCCATGCGAAGGAAAGTCAGCCAATTGGCCGACCACACCCGTCACAGCGTTGCCCATATTGAAGCCCTGCCCTTGATGACAATATTGGGGTTACTCAGCGGCCTACTTGCGGCAGGCTTAATTGTTTTATTTCGTCTAGCCATTGACCTCCCAAGTGAAAGCTTTTTCTCTGGCAAGAAATTTGAAGACCTCCCTGCTGAAGTACGCTTCGCACTTCCTTTAATTGGCGCCATCATAATTGGCTTATTTCTACAGGCCTTAAAACCCGAAAATCGCCAACTATCGGTAGGGCACGTTCTATCAAGGCTGCATCACTTTCAGGGGCGCCTACCGGGAGTTAATATTGCAGTGCAATTTATTGGAGCTTGCCTTGCTCAAATCACCGGTCAGAGCTTAGGACGAGAAGGCCCGGCCGTGCACCTTGGCGCCGGCATGGCCAGCCAGCTGGGCCAGTTTTTAAAACTGCCTAATAACAGCCTACGCACTCTGGTAGGCTGCGGCGTGGCCTCTGCCATAGCCGCATCATTTGATACCCCAATTGCCGGCGTTATCTTTGCTATGGAAGTTGTCTTGATGGAGTACACCATCAGCGGCTTTATACCTGTGATACTCGCCTCTGTTGCAGGGGCCGCCATCTCCAAGGCCGTCTTTGTTCAAACCTTAAGCTTCACTGGCATTCAAGGCGAGCTTCTCAGCTTATGGGAGCTGCCTTATATTGCACTTGGTGGATTGGCGATCGCTTTGGCGGCAGGCTTGTTTATCCGGCTACATTTGGCGACCTTAAAAATAAGCAATCTACCCATTGTTTTGAAAACAACGGCGGCAGGACTACTCACAGGCACATTAGCAATTTTTTGGCCGCAGATTATGGGCAACGGCTATGACACAATACTGGACTCTGCAAATGGCCAATTAGGGCTACAACTGTTAATCGCCCTAGTTTTGGCCAAGACACTTGCCAGCGCCGTATCGTCCGGCGCTGGCATCACTGGTGGGGTAATTGGGCCGGTTATGGTCATCGGCGCATGTCTCGGAGCTGTCATTGGACAACTTGGGGCCAACTTCTCTCCTATCGGCTCAACCAATACCGAGCTCTACGCCTTGTTAGGCGCCACTGCCATGATGGCCGCCGTCTTGAACGCCCCACTAGCCGCCCTGCTTGCGGTACTGGAATTATCGCAAACACCCGACATTATCTTTCCAGCCATGCTAATGATTGTTGTGGCCTGCCTAGCGACGCGCCAATGGTTTTGTCATGACGGTATATTTTTAGCTCAATTAAGAACTCAAGGCCTGGCGATTGAGACCTCCCCAAGCCAACAGGTCCTTAGCAGGGCTGGAGTGCGCAGCGTTATGAGTGGTCGCTGCCAGAGTTGTAGCACCGTGATTGATTTAGAGGCAGCCAAACGGCTGCTAAAACCAAAACCCAATTGGTTGGTACTAGATAGCAAAAGTCCACTTGTCATGAAGGCCGCCGATTTATCTCGCTTCATTGAAGAAGTCGACGACCCGAACGCCGAAATTGAT
Source organism: uncultured Pseudoteredinibacter sp. (assembly GCF_947502065.1). Lineage (GTDB taxonomy): Bacteria > Pseudomonadota > Gammaproteobacteria > Pseudomonadales > Cellvibrionaceae > Pseudoteredinibacter. The sequence continues at coordinate 190,342 of NZ_CANMYE010000006.1, read as the reverse complement.
TTACTGGCCATTCCAGCGAGCCGCCTACAAGCTAGTTTTATCGACCAAAGATCTAACTTATTTGAGGCAAAAACTAGTCTGCGAGAACAAGAAGTCGAAGCATTGATCGTAACCAAGCAAAGCCGTTGGCAAACCGTTACAATAGGCGTTATTACCCAAGAAGATATAAACAGCTTCTACGGTTAAACGAAGAGAATAGCCTCTAGGAATTCACTATGCTTTGGCTTAAAGCCTTTCATATTATTGCGGTAATTTGCTGGATGGCCGCATTGTTTTATCTACCACGCTTATTTGTCTATCACGCCATGAGCAAGGACAAAATTAGCCGAGAACGTTTCGTGATAATGGAACGCAAACTTTATCGCGGCATTGCCACACCTTCTATGATCGCGACCATTATCTTAGGCTTTTGGACGGCCAGCTATAACTGGACTTATTACCAATCCAGTTTGTGGTTCTGGGGTAAGTTATCGCTAGTTGCACTTTTAATTATTTATCATTTTGTTTGCCAACGCTTTATGCACTCTTTGGCGCGAAATGAAGATCAACACAATCATGTATTTTTTCGCTGGTTCAATGAAGCACCAGTATTACTGTTAATCCCCATTGTTTTGCTTGTCGTACTCAAGCCTCATTGGTGAACCACTAAATTGATTTCAGGAAACTTATGAATCGTTCAGAACAGTTATTTCAAGAAGCCCAGCAATGTATCCCAGGCGGAGTAAACTCTCCCGTTAGGGCTTTTCGTGCAGTTGGCGGCACACCCGTATTTTTTGAAAAAGCTCTAGGCGCATACACTTTTGATGCCGATGGCAAGCAGTACATTGATTACGTGCAGTCCTGGGGACCAATGATTGTCGGGCACAGCCACCCTGAAGTTATTGCGGCAGTTATCGAAAAACTGCAACTTGGCTTAAGTTTTGGCGCACCTACCGAAATCGAAACCCAGTTGGCCGAGAAGTTATGTGCACTGATGCCAGGCATGGATATGGTTCGCTTTGTTAACTCTGGTACCGAAGCTACCATGAGCGCAATACGCCTAGCCCGTGGTTTCACTGGACGCGACAAAATCATTAAATTTGAAGGCTGCTATCACGGTCATTCTGATTCCTTGCTGATCAAAGCGGGCTCCGGCGCATTAACCATGGGCGTACCCAGCTCTCCAGGCGTGCCTGCCGCACTTGCCGAGCACACTGTGACCTTGAGTTACAATGACATCGCCGGTGTGGAACAGGCCTTTGCTGAAATAGGCGAGCAGGTTGCTGGCGTTATTGTCGAGCCCGTTGCGGGCAATATGAACTGTGTGCCGCCCATCCCTGGGTTTTTGGAGTGCCTCAGAGCACAGTGTGACAAATACGGCAGCGTGCTAATTATCGACGAAGTGATGACAGGCTTTCGAGTCAGCCATACCGGCGCACAAGGTCACTATGGCGTGCAGGCTGACCTGACGACTTTAGGCAAAGTCATGGGCGGCGGCATGCCTGTGGGAGCCTTTGGCGGCAAGCGTGAGATCATGGAATATATCGCTCCACTTGGCCCTGTGTATCAGGCCGGAACCCTATCTGGAAACCCAGTAGCGATGGCCGCGGGCATGAAAACCCTAGAACTGATTTCAGCCGCAGGTTTTTATGAGCCCATTTTTAAACGAACCGAAGCCCTAGTGAAAGGCTTGCAAGAACGTGCGGCGGCAGCTGGCATTCCGTTTACTACCAACCATGTAGGCAGTATGTGGGGTGGTTTCTTTACTGAAGCCGACACAATTACAAACTTCCAACAGGTTATGGCTTGCGACGGTGAGCGTTTTAACAAATTCTTCCATGGCATGCTTGATGAGGGAGTTTATTTAGCGCCAGCATCGTATGAAGCGGGCTTTATGTCTGCCGCTCATACTGACGCCGACATCGATGCCACCCTAAATGCGGCGGAGAAGGTTTTCAACAGACTGTAAACAGCAGCCCTTGTAAGTTTGCAAGACAGCTGTTTAGAAAACCAAAAAGCCGGCAGATGCCGGCTTTTTGGTTTATGTTTCTCTGCTAAACGCTTTATTGTGATAGCCGGCTAATAATTTCAAGCGACTTATTCGAAACTTCGACAATCTTAAAGCCCACCCAATAGCTACCATCACTACTTGCAGGGCTTTGCCACAAGCAATCGGCAACCAATGGAATGGTATTTTGGCTATCAATAGCTGAGTCCAAAACAAGCTCTAATTGATAAATTGACTCTGTCTGCAAAGGGCCCTCACTCATTATCATTAGGCCCTCCTCGTGAATATTCACCAGCTTCCCAAGCGGCTCATCGTCCACACCATTGTGTGCCAGCACAGAAATCTCAACACGGCGACGCTCTAACCTGCGACGATTCTCACTCACATCAACTCTCCGTAGTTTCCTGCTGAGAATTAGTCTCAGCTTTGGCATTTAGGCTTTGGAAGATGTTTTCCAAGGCTCGCTCGAAGAATGGCTTTGTTGCCCCTGAGATAACCTTGGCCTCACCTGAAAGCATATCTCTAGCCAGTTCCAAACCGGTCTTTAAATCTACTTTCTTACCCAGCTGATCGACCAACATATAGTGCAGGGTGGTTGAGTTGTACCAGGCAACCTTTAAGCGCTTACCGTCGCTGAACTCGAACCAAGTACCAAACTCGATCATTTTCAAGCTGTCCACCATGCGCAACTCTTCTTCACTGACATCTTCGTCATCGGGTTGCGCACCGGCTTTTTCCGCAGCCATAGTTTCCAGTTTAGATCGCATTGGCTCAGGTGCAAATTGTAAGGGCTGGCTTTGCAGCGCCATCTTCTGCAAAGTAAATAATGCATCAAGCAGCTTATTCGCCTTAGTTTGGTCGTAGGCAATAGTATCAAAGCCCTTAGATAGCTTTTCGTACAAGCCATCATGCATTTCCATTTGGCGAGCTTTATCTTGCTCTTGCTCTTTGGGCTGCACAGTCCAAATAACGTCATCTACCACGGTCAGAGCTAACTGCCACTCCTCAGAGTCTTTGCCAAATCTGAGCAACACAAAGACTAAATAATCGGACCAAGGCTGCAATAACAACAACAGAACCGCCGAAGGTAGCTCAGTGTTTTCGATACGCATGCTAACTTGCTCGTTAACTTGCAATTTTACTTCTCTTAACTTTTCCTCGCCTTGGACTTTTTCCATTGCCCTACGCTCAATCAAATCTTGTCGGCGGGCAATTTTTTTGGTGTAACCGCTGAATTCCAATAGCAATTCAGCAAATAGGCGAACATCGTTTTGAAACTCTTCTAATACTCGCGAAACAACAGCCTTGATGCGCGGATAGATATCATATTGGGCGGTACCATCGTTACTCACCCAACGAGTACCGGCCTCAGCCAAGCTATTCAATAACAAACGAGCCGGGTGATCGGTTTGCTCGAAAAAGTCTGGATCAATAAAAGCGATTTTCAAAAAGGGGGTGTGCAAATAACTCAACAGAGCCTTCACAGAATTAGGCAAGTTATCATCGGACAGCATGTAATCAAATAGCATACCTACCAGATCAATAATCTGCATATCATCGACATCAACGGCCTGCCCCTCTTCTTCCGAAGCACCTAGGAGCTGACTGCTTAACTGTTGCGAAACTTGAGCAACACTTTGAATTTGTAATTGATCCGAGTCGGCTTGAAGCTCCTCACTACGGATTAATTTTCCTTCACCAGAATTAATGCCCACCTGCAGGTTTTGTAGCGCTTGTAATAATTGCGGCCCGCTAAAGACAGTGGCTCCAGATCTCGCTGGTGCAAAGCCTGTTTCAGAAGGTACTGCAGCAGTTTTCCAACTGGCGCTATAGCCCTCATCAACGATCAAGGCCTTGTTGTTGCTTGGCGACTCTACCTGAGCAAATGAAGCAGCCGGCGTAGTGCTTGTGCGATAGGAGTCAGTCGCCAAATGGTTTTGTAATACCCGAATTGCATTTACCAAGCTCTGTTGATATTGAGGCGATGGCATTGAAGGGTCCGGGCTTGCTGCACTCGCTTGCGGAGCAAAGCCGCTGACCGGCAAACGAACCTGCTGCCCTGGCGCAGGAGCCAAACCATTGGCAGGGGCGCCCGCCGCATTTCCCGCCACAGGAGCATTACCAAGTTCTTGCGGCACAGCTTCATCAAAAACATCTTCAAAAGACTCGCCAAGTACCTCATCTGCCGGCGCCACCGCTTCTCCAGCATGGCCAGCAGCCATTGCCGTCGCGTAACTTAATTCCGGTAATACACCTTCAGAGCCAAGGTATTGATTCAATTCCTGATAAATATCATCAAGAACAGGAATGAAAATTTTGCTAAAAGTGCGATAGCAAAGAATTTTTATTTTGGTGGCACAAGCCACTGCCTGCAGCGTTTGACGTAAAGACTCACAGAACTGTACGGGGCTAACAGGGTTTTGCTCTGGGGGTAACTCTTTACCGCCGCGCAACTGCCCAAAACGCATAGCGACCAACCACAAGCTTTCGCCAAAGTTATCTGTTGCCGCATGGTTGATTGACGAAATAGCAATTGTTTCTTCGAGATCTTCGTTGTCAACCAAGGACAGCATGTCTCGAGAAAATTTCTCTTCGCCAGTTTGGGTATTCAACTGGCCATTGGAGAACTTAATAAAGCATCCTGCCAAACATTCTCCAAATAGCTGCACTAGCGATGCTGAACGCTTACGAAAATCTCGCTGCACATCAAAATACTGCATCTGCTCAGCATCTGTCGGGGCGTCGGTGGCAAACTCTAATAGTTGCTCATCTAGGCTTTCTAGACACTCTTCCAGCCGAGGCCCAGCGTGCTCTACAACGATGTCTCGACAACGTTCTAATAGCTGTTTTATCTGGGCGCTAGTAAAAGGGGAGATCGCCGAAGTTGCGGACTTGTCATTACTCAAATTGCTCATAATTTTTGCTTCTTTTACATCCATGGCCAAACAAGCAAGGTGCGCAGTCCAATCCTTGGTTTACTGTACTACCTTTTGAGTTTAGTCGAGCCTCTAGCAAGATTGTCACCTCCAAACCACGAATGGCGACAATATCTATCTAATTATTCACTATTACCCAGTGACTCGCCTGACCATTTTAGCAGCATTAGTGGGAATATCGAGTTTGTCTGTATTTAATATAAGGTTATTGGCTAAGGCGCCCCAATAAATCTTCAAATTCACCCCGTCGCTCCCCTACCGACAAATAACGCATCCCTCGCTCAGCAAATACCCTAGCTTGAGCAAAATCACCTTGGCGTTCATAGCTACGGGCCAGTATTAGAAGCAACTCAGGCGATGTTCTTGCTATCCGTAAGCCTCGTTCAGCACTTGCTATAGCAGCACTATAGTCGCCAGCCTTAAAAGAGCTAGCGGCCGATGACAATAGACTTTGAGCCGCACCAGGCAACGCTCCCCTGCGGGACTCTCTCGCCCTAATTGGCACAGGCTGCTGAGGTGGCTGGGCTGGTCTCGACGCCTCCTGTGAACGCCCTGCAACATGCCCTGTGCCTGGCTGCGCGCCAGCTTGCCGGGCCACAGATTGCTCTTTAGCTTGCTCACCACCCTGTCCCCGCCCGTTTGCTAAATCCTGCTGGGGCGCTGGCGATTGGCTTGCACAGGCCATCAATATCAATGGCAAGCTTAGCGCGGCAATTCCCTTAATCATTTTCAGACTCCTAAATCATAACTCGTCGAGATTAACCTCGACCAAACAAACGCTCCCACCAGCTGCGTTTTTTAGGCTGGCGTGGCTGACAATAGATTTGCTCCTGGGGCTGGCTGCCGGCAATAAAAGGCAGCTCAATAGCTCCTGGACACTCGGCTTGGCTCAATTTCCCACTGGCGACATCAATCCAATGATACTCCACCCCCAGTGGCGGCTGAGCGACCAATGACTGAGTGGGTATATTGGCGAAGATATCTGACCATACTCGCAAGGCACCCTTAGAGCCGGTTAATGGAGTGCTGCCATTATCATCGCGACCAAGCCAAACTACAGCGAGATGTGAGCCACTAAAGCCTGCAAACCAACTATCGCGCTGATCATTAGTGGTACCCGTTTTACCAGCCACTTCTAGATGCTGAGGCAGCTCTTGGTAGGCCGAGCGACCGCTTCCTATCCTCATAGCGGCCTGCATAGCAAATTGATTTAAATACACCGAATCTGATGAGAATCGCTGCTCGACTTGTAAGGGGTAGCGCTTTAACGGTTGGCCAGCACTTGATGTGACCTCACGAATAGCGCGCATTGGGGAGTAAACACCTTCATTAGCCAAGGTGTGATAAAACGCCGAGACATCCATCGCCGACAGCTCTACCGCCCCTAAAAGCACTGCCGGTACCGGTGGCAAGTCAGCGTCAATCCCCAGCCTTTCGATATTCGCAAACACATCAGCTAAGCCCAATTGCATCCCCAATCGAGCCGCCGCCTGATTATAAGACTTAGCCAAGGCCTCATAGAGCATAACCTCGCCATGGCTCTTGCGGTCGAAGTTACGCGGCTGCCAGATACTGTTCTCTGGGGTCTTTACTTTTACCGTCGCATCACTGACACGAGTAGCCAAAGTAAATTGCTCGCTGCGATTAAGAGCCGTTAAATAAATCGCCGGCTTTAGCAGGGATCCCACCGGGCGTTTTGCGTTCAACGCCCTGTTAAAGCCCGCAACTTTACTTTCTCGGCCGCCCACTAAAGCAAGCACCTCAGCCCCCCCTACAGAACTAACCACCACGGAGCCCTGCAAACTTTGCTTCTTCATCCCATAGTAGCGCTCAAGATAAGCGGCCTTTTGGTTTAAGCTGCGCTCAGCTTGCTGCTGTATTGACGGTGAGAGGCTGGTAAATATCCGCAGACCTTCGCTACGCAAATCTTCCTCTTGGTAATCTCTTTTGAGCTGCTGCTTTACCAGCTGTAAAAATGCAGGGTAGCGCTGAGCGGATCTTGAACCAGCTTTTATCACCCCCAAAGAGGCATTGCTCGCCCGTTTATATTGCTGAGCGCTAATTAGCTCTTGATCTAACATTAGCTTCAGAACCAAATTGCGTCGCTCAGTAGCCCGCCTGGGGTTACGCCAAGGATTATAATAAGAAGCTCCTTTGACCATACCCACTAGCAGAGCCAATTGCTCCAGCTTTAGCTCTTGAATGGGCTGACCAAAATAATGCCGCGAAGCCAATGCAAAACCATGGATGCCACGCTTGCCACTTTGCCCTAGGTAAACCTCGTTAATATAGGTTTCAAGAATTTCAGACTTGCTATAGCGCAGCTCCAACAACACCGCCATTAGCGCTTCCTGGGCTTTACGCTGCAGGCTTCGCTCCTGATTTAAATAGAAATTCTTAATTAACTGCTGGGTTAAAGTGCTACCACCTTGCACTGCACTACCCGCCCGATAATTCGCAACGGCTGCACGCGCGATCCCCTTAAGAGATACCCCAAAGTGATGAGCGAAGTTTCTATCCTCCACCACAATCAAAGCTTCACCGAGCAAATGTGGCACGTCAATCAAGCGCAATAGTTCACGATCTTCATTGTGACTTGGGTATATTCCTGCAATTTCTAAAGGCTCTAGGCGAACAATATCCAAAGCTTTACCCTTAGCGCTTTGCAAATCACTCACAAAGCCATCCTCTAAGCGCAGCTTGATCTTCCGAGCAGGCTCATCACCATCCCAAAAGACAAAGCCTCGGCTATAGATTTGCCACTGATCCCCCAAACGCACCATATCCCCAGCTTGAGACAAGCGTTTAGTTGCGCGATAGCCAAGCTGCCTCAGTTCAAATTCTAGGGATTTCGCATCCAGCTGCTGCCCGAGGTAGAGCTCCAGCGGCCTGGCGTACACCTTGGCAGGCAAGGCCCATTTACGGCCATCAAATTTTCCGCGAATGGTATAGTCCAAATAGAGCAGGTACGCCCCAAATATCAGGGCCAATAAAAATAGTAATTTGAACCACCAGCGACTGTAAAAAGGTCTGCTGGGAGCTTTTTTTGCCTTAGGAGCCATTAATTGCCTTAATTCTTGTACCTTGTGGGCTTTATCAGCAGGCCCGAAATGAGCATAATAGCGCCCTTTTGCGAGCTGATTAGCAAGGTATTTGCATGAGTCATTACCACATCTATGGCCTGGGCGCTGCACTGGTCGACACTGAAATCGAAGTGAACGATCAAGACCTCAACCAATGCGGTGTCGAAAAAGGTCTGATGACCTTAGTTGACGAGGACAGACAACATCAATTGATGGAGCAACTGTCGGACCACTTGGTGGCCTCAAAGAGAGCCTGCGGCGGATCTGGTGCAAATACTATCATTGCGGCCAATTATTTCGGAGCAAAAAGTTTTTACTCCTGCCGCGTAGCGAACGATGAAACTGGCCGATTTTTTACCGAAAATATGCAACAAGCGGGTGTTGACTACCCTAGCAGCGTTTATGCCGAAACTGGCATCAGCGGTAAATGCCTGGTAATGATCACCCCTGACGCTGAACGATCAATGAATACCTTTTTAGGCGCTAGCGCCGAGGTGTCTACTCAACAACTTGATCACGATGCCATTAAGCAATCCCAGTGGGTGTACATTGAAGGCTATCAAGTCAGTTCGGAAAGTGGCAAAGCGGCCGCTATTGAATTACGCGAAGTGGCCAGTGCCGCTGGCGTGAAAACATCTCTGAGTCTATCTGACCCTGCCATGGTAGAGTTTTTCCACGATGGTCTTGTCGAGATGATTGGCGAAAAAGTGGATTTACTTTTCTGTAATGAAGCCGAAGCTATCCACTTTACCCGCAGCGCCAATGTCCAGGAAGCCGCCCAAGCATTACGCGCCCACGCTAATAGCTTTGCAATTACTCTCGGCGCTGAAGGTGCTCTATTGTGGGACGGCGAGAAAGAAATCAAAGTCGCCGCTCAAAAAGTTCAAGCTATCGACAGTAACGGCGCTGGGGATTTATTTGCGGGTGCTTTTCTTTATGGTCTTAGCCAAGGTTGGGATTATGAACGCTGCGGCAAGCTAGCCAGCCTTTGCGCTTCAACTTTAGTGGCTCAATATGGCCCACGCTTACGTGAAGAACAGTACCAAGAGTTACTGGCTCAAGTGTAAACCCTATCTGTTTAACTGCGCCTTTTGCCAATTTTGAATTAACAACTCACGTTGGCGAGGCGCAGCCTCAAGCGCTAAAGCTTGCTGATATGCCTCATCTGCTGAAGATAGGTCAGCCAACTCCAGCAACAAAATCATTTTAGCCCCATAAAAGGCCGAGTAATTCTCAAGTTCCGGCATCAGGCTACTCACTTTATCCAATATCTCTTTGGCGCCCACCCCAGAATAAAATTGGGCCATGTATTTATTGAGTCTTGGCAGTGCCGAAGGCTGCATTTTGATTAACAAATCATATAGAGAAATAATCTGTTGCCAGTCTGTCTCCTCCCATGAGGGCGACTGGGAGTGCAAGAGGTGAATGGCAGCTTGCAGTTGCAAAGGGCCCAGCTGTTGAAATCTCAAGGCCTGCTGTAATAGGTTGTCAGCTTGCTTTATCGCTACCCTATCCCACTGGCTACGATCCTGCTCAGAAAGCGCAAGCCCAAACTCGCAAGCCTCCGCTGTTCGTCGCGCCATGACCGACATTAGCAAAGCCTGCAAGGCCATGCTCTCAGGGCTATCGACGGTTTTACGCAACAGCAGTAATAAGTCTATGGATTGTCGCAGTAAAGGTTTGGCCTGCTCGACACTCATCTCCATTGAATGATTAAACATTAAGTAAATCATCGAACGAATATGCCCTTGGCGTGAATATAATTGCTCTTGCTCTGGCACCTCAAAAGGTACTTTGGCTTCCTTTATTTTCTTCTTCGCCCGACTCAAGCGCCGCTGAACAACATCAGCCGACAGCAATAACTGGTTAGCTATATCCCGATAAGTTAGCCCCCCGATCAACTGCAACAACAATGCGAGCTGACTGGTTTCATCGATAGCAGGGTGACAACAGCAAAAAATGAGCGCAAGACGTTGATCATCGCCATCTGAGTAGTCGGCGGAAACATCCAGCTCAGAAATAGAATCTGACGGGAACAGCTGAGCATCTATAAAATGTAGTCTGCCACGAGAATCTTGTCGCAGCTTATCCAATAAACGACAACGAGCTACATGGCAGAGCCAAGCGGCGGGCTTTTCAGGCAAACCATTTTCAGCCCAATGCTCGTGGGCTTGCAGTGTAGCCTCCTGCAAGGCATCCTCAGCGCTAGCGATATCGCCACCGCATTGCTTGCTTAAATAAGCAATAATTTGAGGGGACTCGTCGTTCAACAAATCCCGCCAATTTATTGAGCGACTAGCCATCAGTAGGCATAATCGGGCGAACTTCGATGCTGCCGTATTTAGCTGAAGGAATCTGTTTAGCCCAATACACGGCCTCATCAAGATCAGCACACTCAAACAAATAGTATCCCCCAAGCTGCTCCTTCGTCTCCGCAAAGGGGCCGTCACTAAGCAGTAATTCGCCATCACGCATACGCACTGTTGTCGCGGTATTGGTCAATTCCAAGGCATCGCCGCCGCGCATAACGCCAGCGGCTGTTACTTTATCGGTGAATTCTTGGTACTCAGCCAATAGCTCTTCGATTGGGCCATCATCAAAAGTCTCATCACTGTATATCAATGCGATGTATTGCATATTCTCGATCCTTTTTCTCAATACTGTATATTAGCGTTCGTCCAGGGCCTGTTAACACTAATTCAGCCGTCACTGCCGAACTTGTTTCGTCGATTCGGCAAGGCAGAGTGAGCGTATTGTGGTCACTCCACTATAGCGAGCACTAACACAGCCGAGCGATGAAATAAGTCGGCCTTTATGCCCTTTGGGTACTAAGGGTTAGGCTGAAATCGTCTTACTCGGTGTTGCTCGTTGCTTATTTGGAGCGACCAAACTACGCTCCTCGCGCCGTGATTAAGGCGATTTCAGCTCTAACAGTGATGGCCGAATTAGTGTTAACAGGCCCTAGCGAACGGATAAATAATCAGCACCACAAAGCAGTACCTTACCCATACGTCGATCGGCGATGCAAGAAAAGGACAACAAAAAGACAATAAGTGAAAATATTTTTATTTTAGAGGTTCAGGGCGAGATACCAGATAGCCTTGAATAAAATCGACACCCAATTCTTCCAAAGCTTGTCGAAGCTCTTCACTTTCGACATATTCGGCGACAGTTTGCAGCCCCATCACATGGGCCAAGTGGTTAATGGTGCTAACCATCGCATAATCTTTAGCGTCACGAAGCATATTCTTTACAAACAAACCGTCGATCTTAATGTAATGTACCGGCAAATCTCGTAGGTAGGCCAAAGATGACTGGCCGCGGCCAAAATCATCCAGAAAGAACTTACAACCACGATCACCCAGCTCTCGCATGAACTCTAAGGCAGCTCTGCGACTACTGATGGCTGCCGTTTCGGTAATTTCGAATTGAATACGATGAGGGTTTACGCCGGTTTTATCTAACATTTTACAGGCGTAATCACAGAATTTAGAGTCCCCTAAACTTGCACCGGAGACATTAACCGCATAGTGCTGTTCGGAATCTTGCTCAGACATAAAGGCCAGCACCTTACGTAAAACCAGGCGATCTAACTCCTCCATTAAGCCAAACTGCTCAGCAGCCGGAATAAACTGCCCCGGGCTAACCAAGTCCCCCTCTTCATCAAGCATTCGCAAGAGCACTTCACTGTGATGATGGCGATCAAGATTGGCTGTTTCTACAATAGGCTGGGCATATAAAACAAAGCGATCCTCGGCAATGGCTTTTTGAATTTTGCTTAGCCATTGCATCGACTCTTGGCGCGCCTTCATCTTAGCGTCACCATGATAAACCTTGATGCGGTTGCGACCGGATTTTTTGGCGACATTACACGAAGCATTCGCCGCTGCGAGCAACTGGTTCGCCGATTCACCTTCGTCATTAATCGCAACCACACCGATACTGACACCGATTGCCAACTCTTGGCCGGACCAGCGAAAACGAAAAGATTCAACTTTCTTAACGATGCGCGAAGCCATTTGCTGGGCACCAGACAAACTGCAATCGCTTAATAGCACGCCAAACTCATCACTACCAAGACGCGCCAACATATCTTTGCCACGCAAACAGGAAACAAAAATACCAGCAACCTGCTTTAGCAGCTCATCACCTGCATCATTACCGCAACTCTCATTGACCACTTTGAAATGGTATAAATCGATATAGAGCAGCCCAGAACTGACACCGGACTGCGCCCTCTCCATGGCTTGACTCAGGGCGTTTTCGAAGGACTGGCGCCCAGCAAAGCCGGTTAGGCTGTCCAAACCACCTGCACGCAGCATCGCTTCACGAGGAGAATTTAATTTACGCAACCAAGCTACGGCATAAGCGCTTTTAGTATTGAGTTGACGACTGTGAATTAAATATAAATCCGCAGGGCCATGACTGAGCGCCACCGTGCAGGTTTCACCCCCACAAAGGCGCTTGAATAAGCTTTCCTGCACCGAACACTGGTAGCCATCGGGACTCATCGCCTGCAAGAGGTTGTTTAGCGGCTTGCCTAAACACTGGCGCGAGCCACCTAAGAGCGTGCTGCCGGTGGCATTGGCCATCAGAATTTGGCCTTGGCGATCTAGAAAAATAACGCCCTCACGGGTGTTATCGGCTAACAGCTGACACAGCTTCACCGCCTCTTCACGACCAAGGCCCAAAGCACTGATGTCTCTCAATGTGCTCAATGGCGTGGGTACGGCCCACTTTGGCTCTGAAGATGTAGGGTTCACTAGCGGCTTCTACCGATTCAATTAAGGTCTCTTAGCGGTATCGGCAGAAACAGTGTTTTCTCAAGTGCCAATAGCGCCTTTGGCAAATACGCCAAAGCTACCCCTAAAGATAGAAGGCCAGCGCCAGTCGGCCAGCTAATTACTTAGATATGTGTTTGATTTCTCTCGCTTTACCGACGAAAGGTAGCCGCGACAATAGCTACGGTAGCGCTAGCTGAGATGTCAATGAAACAGGCTCATTTGACTGGCGGCGATGTCGTCAAAGGAATCCCCCGCCATCGATAAAATAGCATCGGCAACAGGCTTAAGTTGACGCTCAACATACAAGCCATAATCCAATGAGCTGGCACGCCCTTCTTGCACCCATTCCAGAGGTTCGGGGCCATTTAGAGTTAACACATAACTCACCCAGTCACCCTGTTTGTAAAGATAGCCATCTCGCTCCAATCTCTTACTGGCAGCCTGCGCATGGGGAGGGATATTGTGTCGATAATCACTTAGCTCTTGCCTTAGGCGCTTTCGATAGGTTAATTGATCATCCATTTCACCTGCCAGCACGGCTTTGACCTTTGCCTCGACATAATCTCGGTAAGGCAACTCTAGAAAGACGCGACGATACAACTCCTCTTGAAAAGTACGCGCCAGCATCGTCCAGTCGGTGCGTACATTTTCCAAGCCTTTAAACACCATTTCTTCCTTGCCATTGCGATTCACTAAGCCGGCATAACGCTTTTTACTTCCCAGCTCTGATCCTCGAATCGTGGGCATAAAAAAGCGGCTAAAATGAGTTTCAAATTCAATTTCAAGGTAGCTCTTAATTCGGTGATCTTGCTGCAGTCTCTCCGTCCAATATTGATTTAGTTTTTGGGCAAGCTCGCTACCAACACTGCTTGCCTCTTCATTGGAGCTAACCTCTGGCAAATGCACAAATACAGAGTCGGTATCGCCATAAATAACACGGTAACCAGCCCTTTCAATCCAATGCTTGGTGGCAATTAAAATTTCATGACCACGCAGGGTAATCGAGCTACACACCCTAGGGTCGAAAAATCGGCAGCCTGGCGAACCCAATACACCATAAAAAGAATTCATGATAATTTTAATCGCCTGAGACAATGGCTGATTGTTTTCGCTCTTAGCAAGCTCACGCTCTTGCCAAAGCTCAGCGATAATATCTGGCAATAAACTGTGCTCGCGCGCGAAGCGCGCCTCGTTAAAACCCATCACACAATCTTCATCGGCCAACGATAAGTGCTGCGATTGCCAATAGGCACAAGGATCAATATTGAAACTGCGAATAATCGAAGGGTATAGGCTTTTAAAATCGAGCACCAATACGTGCTCATACAAACCTGGTTTTGAGTCCATAACATAGCCGCCAGGGCTCACAACCGAAGATTGCAGCTCCCCCAGGTTGGGAGCGACAAAGCCAGACCGATGCAATAAAGGTAGATAAGCGTATTCAAAAGCCGCCACCGAGCCACCGCTTTTGTCTGCAGACAGGCCGGTAAGCTGACTGCGAGCCAAGGCAAAATCCATCAGCTCGGTCTTTTCAAAAATATCCCACACCAGCTGGCAATCTTGAATATTGTATTTGGCAAGCTCAATAGGCTCTTCTTTGTACTGCCGGGTAATTTCCTCGGCTCGATTTTCGGATTGAATCAGCTTTGCTTTCCCGAGTAATTCGGCAGCCACTGCCCCTAAAGCAAAACTCTCAAAATTATAAAAGGCAGACTTAAGCAACTCGATACCGTCTAAAACAATACGCCCTGGCACCGTTATAAATTGGTGCCCGCCCTGGTTAGCCTGTCGCCAACTTGGCTCCTGCCCTTCGCGGCCAATTGCATAGCGCAGGCCATGGCGGCGGCACATTTGCTCTAGCACCCATAGGTCAAACTGCACCACATTCCACCCCATCAAAACATCAGGGTCTTGCTCATTCAACCATTCAAAAAATGCCTGCAGGCACTCAGCAGCACTGTCAAACCACAGCAGCGTTGCCTCACCAGATTCACTGTCGATACTTTCCGTTTCAATAGCCTCTTGATGCTCTGCTACCTGAACCATAAACACTATGGGATCACAGTCGCCGACAGCCGCGATAGAATATAGGCTGCGAGCATCAAAAGAGGTTTCGATATCAATAGATATGGCGTTTAGTTTCGGTTTGTATTCTGACGGCCGACAACGCGGCTGCTGCAAAACCGGAAACTTTTTTGCTTGCAGCTCAGGCTTTGCATCAAAGCCAATACCAGCAAATATAAAACGCTCCATCAGATAACGTTCTGGAGGCCGAATATCTCCTTCCCAAACTTGAATGCCGCGAGAGGTCAATTGCCTCAAGCCATCACGCAAGCGCCGCTGACTGCGGTTATAGCAAGCCACCAATTCACGATTGTCCCAACTTCGCATCGACACTTCAGCATAACGCCAAGTCACACCAAGAATGTCTTGGACATCAGCCAACTCATCTTGCGCAACAAAAAAAACCGCTTCTTGTTTATCGATAATAACTTTTACCGGCCCAATATCACTGGCCACCCACAGCTCAAGACGAACACCTCTAGGGGCGTCTTTCCACTCGCGGGTTAATATAAAAGCATCGAACATAAAGGAATGAAAAGGGTTGGAGGGTTTAACGTCCTACGAGGCGATCAACGCCTCGTAAGATTAGGTAAGCAGAAGAATCTAACCTTTAGATAGCAGCTCACGCAAATCAATAATGGCGGCGTTCGCACGAGAAATATAAGACGCCATTACCAAAGAGTGATTGGCCAACATACCAAAGCCACTGCCATTAACAATCATTGGACTAAGAATAGGTTCTTGCGCCGCTTCAAGCTCACGAATAATTTGCTGCAAACTCACTCGAGCATTTTTCTTTTCTAGCACATCGGCAAAATCTTTATCCATGGCTTTTAAAAACTGCAGCAGTGCCCAAGTCGAGCCACGTGCTTCATAGAAAACATCATCGATTTCTAACCAAGGTGTTTTTACTTCTAGTTCAGCCGGTGCTGGGGTACTCTGACTGGCATTTTCCTCACCAGCCAAATCAGTATTAATACGGCGCTGGCCAACACTGGCACTGAGTCGCTGCGACAAGCTGCCTAGGCGAGTTTCAACGGTGCGCAACCAATTGCGTAAATTATCTGCCCTCGCAAAGAACTGTGCATCGCTGGCATTGTCATCCACTAAGCGATCAAGATACTGCTGCAAGTACATGGTCGCTTCTTTGTATTGCTTTTCTGAGGCCGGAAGCATCCAGCTATTGTGATCAAAATTGAAGCGGGGCTCAGCCAAAGCCAAATCGGCATCTTCGGTAGATTGCGATTGAGAGCGACTAAAGCTCTCACGCATAGCCTTACTTAAATCTCGCACCTGAATTAATGCGCCGTATTCCCAGTTTGGAATATTATCCAACCACACCCCAGGCGGAACAATGTCGTTAGATAAAAAGCCACCGGGCTTATACAACAGAGTATCTGCGACACTAATTAAGGTTTTAGTGGTCTCTACACCCGTAATTTTGGAATTCTGTAAAGCGCGAAAGCGAACTTCGCTTTCTTTAGATAAATAGAACTCCTCACCTGGCTCAGAGCTCCAATATATGCCTAGCACTACAGTCACCAGCAGGAATACTCCTAGGATAAAACCCGCGCCTCGAAACCAGGCACCCCCATTTGCTGAATAACTCATTACTTAGCTCCTTAAATTAAAAGCTCGGATTGTATTAAAAAGCTCCAATTGAGCTTTATTCTCTATACAAACCGATTAATAGGCTTTCACCTCTACCGTGGCGTTGAGCACCTCGCCCCGAGCGCTATTTATCTGCACAGCAAAGGTATCTCCAACACGAAGCGGCTGCTTAAGCCCAAATAGCATTATATGGTATCCGCCAGGCTGAAACCGTAAAATTTTGCCAGGCTCTATTTCCAGCTGCTCTACCTTGCGCATCATCATCATGCCGTCTTCATGTATATGACGATGAAACTCGGCAGATTTACCCAAAGAACTACTCACCGAGGTCAATTTGATGGTTTCACTACTGCTGTTTTCTAGGCTCAAATACACCACAGCGGTGCTCTGCCCAGGTGGTAAGGGGCGGCTATAGGCCTCTTCTACCAGCTCAAGCGCAAAGGCAGGCCAAGCCAAAATAGCCAGCAACAAGAAAGGGATAACACGACATGTTTTTAGGGATGGGCCCATAGCATACTCCGTTATTATGGCCGGAGTATGCTCTAGGCTATATGAACTTGAGCTTACAACGGCTGATCACTAGGTCGACCAAGATAATAACCCTGACCACCATCTAGCCCCAAATCCTTTACGGCTTGCCATTGTTCTTCTGTCTCAATCCCCTCAGCGAAGAGGGTTAAATCACAGCTTCGCGCAATCTTAAGCAAGGTTTCTACATAGAAGCGACTATCCGATTTAGGGTTCATACTGTGGGTAAAGCGCATATCGACCTTAAGCATGCGCAGATCGATACTCTGTAGGTGCATAAATTCACTACCTGCCACACCAAAGTGGTCCAAGGAAACACCCGCACAGGCAGGCCCTAGGCGCTCTACCACAGTACGCAACACTTCTTCATCGGCTTCTAGCATTTGTGCTGGTAACTCCAACTGTAAGCGTTCGGCAAACTGCGGATTACTCTTCAAAAAGCCTTCTAACCAGGGCGCGAATTTATCGTTGTGCAATGAGTTAGGGGACAAGTTGACGCACAATATTGAGCCGCCAGCTGGGCTTTGCTCGGCTAACATTTCAATCAACACCCGGTCCAAATCAGCACTTAAGTGGAAGCGTTCCACCATCGGCCAAAACACTCCTGCTGTTAATAGCTCTTCGCCCTCTTGCAAGCGACAAAGCACCTCTAGGTGAACTAGGCCACCATCGATTCCATAGACTGGCTGATAATGCAAAACAAAAGCCCTGCGCTCAATTGCCGAGCTTATTATTTCACCCCATTCGTGAGCCGGACGTGCCGATTCGGCCGTGTCTCGTTCAGCTATCGCCCAATTACCACCACCCTCACCATGGTGCTGAGCTTGCCTTAAGGCCATATCGGCCTGTGACAGCAGATTATTCTCACGGGCGATGGTTTCTGAGTGAGCAGCACCAATATAAGGCGCCAACTCCTTGCTTTGATACCAACTGCGGCGAGAAAGCGCATTAATTAGCTCAGCGGCTAAGGATTTGGATTGCTCCTCATCGACTTCAGGAACAAATATCGAGAAGTCCGCACCTGAACGTCGACCGACAATGGAGTCATTCATGGTGACGACTTCAGCGAGAGTTTTCGCAATCGATTGCAAACACTCATCACCTGCCTCTCGGCCGTGACTGTCGTTGTATTCGATTAAACCCTGGATTTGCAGCAACAATAAGGCACCGCGATTTCCACTGCGCTCGGATTCGATATAAGCCGTCATACGGGCATCAAAGTCACGACGATTTGAAAGCTGGGTAACTGGATCCAAGTGGGCTTGCTTATACAAGCTCTCAGTGAGCCCTACCTGCTCCTGAAACATACTCTGAACCTTTTGCACCATGCGGTTCATTGCTGTTACCACTCGGCGCAACTCAACGGTTTTTGGCAACTCATCTTGCACTGGAAACTCGCGACGACAAATTGCTTCGGCCTGGCTTTCCACTTCGCTTAGAGGACGCAAAAGATACCGCAAGCCAAGGCCCACTACGCCATAACAAACAACCGCGGTGATCAGAAAGATATAAATATATTGAATGCAGACGCGCCAGAGATCTCGATAGGCATAGCCTGGATTGCCAACAACGACCACATTCCCAAGGATCCGCCAACCACTGACCACCTCAGCTTGCCCGACCGGCTCAGGCAAATCGATCATATTAATAAACCAATCAGGAATACCTTCGACCGCCACGGGAAGCTCTCGATGAATTGCTGGCTGATTATCAGCACTCTTGCGAAAGACAATATTACGGTAGTAGCCACGATCGAAGATTACATCGACCAAAGAGCGAACCTGTGCATCATCGGCCTGTGCAGCCGGACCAGACAAGGTTAAAGCCAAGGAAGTCGCGGTATCCTCAGCATGATTCTGCATTTGCTCATGAAAATAGAGCCGCGCATTCAAGACACTAATGACCAGATTCACCGCCAGCAGGATACACATGAGCACACTGATAGCGATAATTAATTGTCGAAACAAAGTCACTGCGGTTTATCCCCTATGATTTAGCTCCCCAAAGCCATTTTGGGCTTGAGCGTATCATCCTCATATCGGCCAAATCGGCAATCTCATTAAGGATTCAATTTAAGCATAGAAGAAAAACCCAGCTTAACCGCCAGGGGCTTCAAAAACGGCACTTGATTCAACCTCTGCCATTTTTGAGTAGCAAGCATGATTTAGGGCGACTCCAATTTAACCTGGGGTTGCCGTCCTCGACGAATATCTCCCCGCAAACGAAAGCCTGGCAATGCCTTCTTCATCTGTAGATAGATCCAACGCCCATCGGCGTCTGTAGGCGCACTGATAATAGCCAGCAGACCATCCATCTTGGCCTTTTGGGCAATTAACTGCAGATAAGGCTGGAGACTATCGTCTTTAGACTTTAGGGCTTGCGGATCAATTAAAAACAGATTGTCATTCTTAGCCGATTGCTCAGGATTGGTTTTCACCGCCGCAGGGACATTTACCTTCTGCAGGTTATTCAGCATTGTCTTAGCTGGTGCATTATCTGGATCGATCGATAATGCCCTACGCAACCAAGTCTTAGCCTTTGAGATGCTGCCTTTAGCTGCCGCCGAACGTGACATTTCTACATAGCGCAAAGGAATCATTTGCAGGCCCGATTTCGCCTGCACATTGGCCGGATCGAGATTAATAACTTGGCGATACAGGTCAAAGGCATTGTTACCTTTGGGGATGGTCAGTCGATTGGCGGCAAGTGCCTTTTCAGCTTCATTTAATAAACGCTTTACCTCAGCCGCCCTAACATCAGTTTTCGGGGTTTGCTTTACGACAACAGGCTTCTTTACCGCCACAGGCTGCGGTGCCTGGCAAGCCACTAAAGCGAAAGGTAAAAGCAGCAGTAGGCTTCTAAGATACATGAACAGCTCTTGTGATACTTTTTTGAGTTAAGTTTTAATAATTACAGGTGGGTACACGCTTTATTAGTCGTATAATCCCTACAGATTGCGAGACTGTGCAACAAAGCGCTGCACAAAGCAAACGCTAAACCGCAAAATTCTGCTTTGAAAAGACTCTATCAAAGCACTGTCGCCAAGCAGTCTAATACTGCCACCGGCAGCTGATTACAGCAGAGAAATTTATAGAGATGGATTTATGAGCTTTAATAAACGCCTTGCTAGCTTCCTCAGCGTGCTGCTTCTAAGTGGATCTGCACTAGCCCAGGAAGATAAGGCACAAAGCCCCTTTGCCACCGAGCCAATGGTAGAGCCCATTCTGGAACAAGCTTCCAGCAATACCAGCCAAGCTCAATCCAGCTTTTCACTTGCCCCCAGCAAGCAAAGTTCAACTTTAAACTCTGCGTTTACTCTCAATAGCAACGAACAAGTCGATTTTCTTCCTATCGAAGAAGCCTATCAGGCCAGTCTTAGCCTTAAAGACAACACGATATTTCTAGACTGGAAGATTGCCGATGGCTATTACCTCTACAAGGATCGCTTTAAATTTCAGAAATGGCATGACCAGCAAAGCCAAACGCTAAATGGCAAGTTACAAAATGGTAAGCGAATTTTTGACCTGGCTTTTGAAAAAGAGTTAGAGGTTTTTTACCACAACACCCAAGTTGAGATTCCAAGCCCTGCTGGAGATCACAGCGAATATCAGCTGGCAGTTGAGTTCCAAGGCTGTGCCGATGCCGGCTTATGCTATCCACCCCATACACTGTGGTACACGGTAAACACTGATAAGGGCTCTATCACTAGCAGTGCCGCCCCCACACAAGAATTAGCGCCAGAAGCTGGCCAATCCTCAGGTAACTCGTGGTTGGCAGCGATCATTTTTGCTTTTTTAGGTGGTTTGATCCTAAATTTGATGCCTTGTGTATTCCCGGTTTTATCCATCAAAGCCTTAAGCCTAGCGGAAGCCAGTAACAGCTCAAGCAGTAAAAAATTACACGGCTGGAGCTATACAGCAGGCGCAGTACTGAGCTTCGTACTTATTGCCGGCATCATGTTGATTTTAAAAGCCAGCGGGCAGGCCATAGGCTGGGGCTTCCAATTACAGTCGCCAATCTTTGTTAGCCTACTAGCCTACCTCTTTTTCATCATGGGCCTTTCTTTGGCCGGCTTTGCAGAGTTTGGCAATCGCTTAATGGGAGTCGGCCAAGGGCTGACTCAGAAGTCAGGCTATCAAGGCTCATTTTTTACTGGTGTGCTTGCCTGTGTGGTAGCCAGCCCCTGTACAGCGCCTTTCATGGGTAGTGCATTAGGCTTTGCCCTAGGCCAGAGCCCCGCCGTCGCACTTTCTGTCTTTGCAGCTCTTGGCTTTGGCATGGCTGCCCCGTTTTTATTACTGAGCTATATACCTACGCTGGGCAAGTATTTGCCAAAACCCGGCGCCTGGATGGAGACCTTAAAAGAAGCCCTAGCCTTCCCAATGTTTATTGCAGCTATCTGGCTGTTGTGGGTATTGGGTCGCCAAGCAGGTGGCGATGCAATGGCATTGGCGCTATTTGGCCTAACGTTGTTATCGTTTGCCCTTTGGCTATTGCGCTATAAAAACGCAATAAACAAAATACTAAGCATCGCCACCATTGCGCTGGCTCTCTCACTTCCATGGGTGATGGATAAACTCTCCACCCAATCTGCAGAACCTGCGAACGGATTCTGGCAAAGCTATAGCAAAGCAAAACTTGATGGCGCATTAAGCAAACAGCAATCTGTATTTATTAATGCAACGGCTGCTTGGTGCTTAACCTGCTTGGCCAATGAGCGTATAGCGTTTACCGAAGCTTTCGAAACGCAGCTAGAGCAACAAGGCACCCTAGCCATGAAAGCAGACTGGACGAACTACGACGCCGAAATTACCTCTTTACTTCAAAGCCATGGTAGAAACGGTGTACCTTTATACCTTTTTTACCATAAAGGTCAGGTGCAAATACTTCCTCAACTGCTCACAGAAGAGATATTACTCTCTTCCACCAAGACCAATTAGCAAGATGGGCGCTTTTAGGCGCCCTTTTGGTACCACTTCGACGCAATTTCTCAGAACTTACCTGAAACCCAAATAAAAAGCGAGAAAAACGCAACAACTTCGCCGAAAAGATGCACTTCTTGCAAAAAAGTGTCACGCACTCGACTTTTGCATTAAAAACACAAAGCACAACTTCGCCAATCTTGTTGGCATCTTCGCCAAAACGCGGGTTTTTCGCCAATTACATGGACATCCGCCCAAAAATCGTGCACACTGCCCACATTCATCTGATCAATAATCACAATAAAGGGCAGCCGCTATGGCCACTATCTTGGTTTTACATGGCCCAAACCTGAACCTGCTTGGCACTCGCGAGCCGGAGATTTACGGTCACACCACTCTAGAAGACATCAATCAAAGCTTAAGCGCACGATGCAAAGAAGCTGGCCACCATTTAATGGCCCTGCAGAGCAATGCCGAATACGAATTGATTGAACGTATTCATGATGCCCGCCGCGAAGGGGTAGATTTTATCATCTTCAACCCGGCGGCCTTTACCCACACCAGCGTGGCACTGCGTGATGCCCTAGCTGGGGTAAACATCCCTTTTATTGAAGTGCATTTGTCCAATGTGCATCAAAGAGAAAGCTTTCGACACCATTCCTATTTTTCCGATATTGCTGTGGGCGTTATATGCGGCCTTGGCGCCAAAGGCTATGAACTAGCTTTGGATTGGGCAATAGAGAATGTAGCTTGAACCAACACAACCGTTTTTAACGACAGAACAATTAGCGAGTTTAAACATGGATATTCGTAAAATTAAAAAACTGATCGAGCTGTTAGAAGAATCTGATATCGGCGAATTGGAAATTAAAGAAGGCGAAGAATCAGTTCGCATTAGCCGCGGCTCTTCTTCTATGCAAACCGTTTCAATGATGCCTGCGATGGCACCCGCCGCTCCGATGCCAGCCGCCGCTCCAGCTGCCGCTGCAGCCCCAGCCGAAAGCGCAGAGCCTGCCGCCCCAGCTAGCAACACCCATTCGGTTAAGTCTCCAATGGTTGGAACTTTCTATGCAGCCTCTAGCCCAGGCGCCACCCCGTTTGTGAAAGTGGGACAGCAGGTTAAACCTGGTGATGTGGTTTGTATTGTTGAAGCCATGAAGATGATGAACCAAATTGAAGCAGACAAAGCCGGCATCATTGAAGCTATCTTGATCGAAGATGGCGAGCCAGTTGAATTTGATCAACCTCTGGTAACTATTGTTTAAATCGACTTCTACCTTAAGCGATAAACAATAGCCCATTGAGGAAACATTTATGATACAGAAATTACTCATTGCCAACCGCGGTGAGATTGCACTACGCATTTTGCGTGCCTGTAAAGAAATGGGCATTAAAACTGTAGCGGTGCACTCGAAGATTGACCGCGATTTGAAACATGTGCGATTAGCCGATGAATCAGTTTGCATCGGCCCCAATCCATCGCCAGAAAGTTATTTAAACATTCCCGCTCTTATCAGCGCCATGGAGATTACTGACTCTACAGCAGTACACCCTGGCTACGGCTTCCTTGCGGAAAATGCCGACTTTGCAGAGCAGGTACAAAAAAGCGGCTTCACCTTTATCGGCCCCGATGCCGATGTAATCCGCCTAATGGGTGATAAGGTTTCGGCCATCTCAGCCATGAAACGCGCCGGCGTTCCAACCGTTCCAGGATCTGACGGCCCACTACCTGAGCACAAAGAAACCTGCTTGCGCATTGGTCGTGATGTTGGCTATCCGGTTATCATCAAAGCTGCCGCTGGCGGCGGTGGCCGAGGCATGCGTGTTGTTCACGAAGAAGAAGAACTGATCCAATCTATCGCCATCACTAAGGCTGAAGCAAAAGCGGCCTTTGGTGACGATACTGTCTACATGGAGAAGTTTTTGCAGAACCCTCGCCACGTAGAAATCCAGGTGATGTCCGATGGACAGGGCGGTGCTATTCATTTAGGTGATCGCGACTGCTCTTTGCAGCGCCGCCACCAAAAAGTTCTTGAAGAAGCACCAG
Organism: uncultured Pseudoteredinibacter sp.; assembly: GCF_947502065.1. Taxonomy (GTDB): domain Bacteria; phylum Pseudomonadota; class Gammaproteobacteria; order Pseudomonadales; family Cellvibrionaceae; genus Pseudoteredinibacter. The sequence goes on along the minus strand of NZ_CANMYE010000006.1, from coordinate 166,380 downwards.
CGCCAGGCATTCCTGATGATGTGCGCGCTGAGGTTCAGCAATCTTGTGTCAACGCCTGTATTGAAATCGGATACCGCGGCGCAGGTACTTTTGAATTCCTATACGAAGGTGGTCGCTTTTACTTCATCGAAATGAACACCCGTATTCAGGTTGAGCACCCCGTTACCGAAATGGTGACAGGCGTCGATTTGATCAAAGAGCAAATTCGCGTTTGTTGCGGCGAACCACTATCTTTGAGTCAAGAAGACATTGTTATTAAAGGGCATTCGTTCGAAGCGCGCATTAACGCTGAAGATCCAAAGTCGTTTCTACCAAGTCCTGGCCGGGTAACAAACTTCCACCCTCCAGGCGGTTTGGGCGTACGAGTAGACTCTCACCTTTACAGTGGCTACTTGGTACCGCCTAACTATGACTCAATGATCGCCAAGTTAATTACTTTTGGCGACACTCGCGAAGAAGCTTTGCTACGCATGCGGAGTGCTTTGGATGAGATGATTGTCGACGGCATCAAAACCAACATTCCGCTACAACAGGAATTGGCACGCGATCGCGCATTTGCCGAAGGTGGTGTGAACATCCACTACCTTGAGAAGAAACTAGGCTTAAGCTAAGTCAGTTTTCTTCTTAATACGCAGCACCAAAAAGGGGCAGAGCCATAGGTTCTAGCCCCTTTTTTCTGCTATGCTGCTTACACAGTAAGAATTATAACGGAGAATAATATGAAGTACTGGATGCTAGCCCTGTGCATTCTACTTGCCCCAAAACTCTTTGCTGGGCATTACGAAATTAATCCTGAGCTATCTGCCCTTAACTTTGCCACCACCAAGAAGCAATACATTATCGAGCCTGCGACCATTAGCAAGCTGAGCGGCGCGCTTGATAAAAGCGGAAAGTTTGTCGCCCATATCGACTTAAAAAACCTAGACACCGTCAACCCTATTCGTGATGGGCGACTTAGGGATTTGTTTTTTGAGTACGACAAATACCCATCGATTGAAATTAGCGCCCATATTGACCCACACAGCCTCCCCAAAACCGGTGAGATAAAGCCGATGATGGCGAAAGGGACTTTAAGGGTTTGGCAAGGCAGCAAAGAGTTAGATTTAGAATTGCTCATCGCCAACACTGGCCGCCGCTTAATGGTTAGCAGCCGAAAAGCCGTGATTGTTTCAGCAAGCGACTTTGGCATTCCTAGCTCGAATCTAAATAAGTTGGCCGGCACAGTAGGAAATATCGATATCGCCAGCTCTGCTGCGGTAAACGTACAACTTGTATTAGATTTAATGGCAGACTAATCGTATCCATTTAAGCCCCGAGCTGCCCCACTATAGAGCAGCTCGCGGGAATTTTTACCCTTATAGTGAAAACACCGTTTTCTCACTACTTAATAATTTCATCAGTGCCCCAACCAGCAAGCCCGTCAACAACAGGGTAATAGCCGTCGCCATCAATAGCGAATCCCAAGGCAATGCATTTCCTTTTACCACCTCCATCAGAGCTTTTTGCTGCCCTGAAACCGGCAGCCAGCGCAACATGTCTGGGCCGATATCATAACCGGTGACCATTGCCATACCCATTGGCAAAATTAAAACAATGGTTAAATAGGACTGTGCTTCTTTAAAAGTCTTCGCCATAAAAGATACAAATAGCTGCATACTGGCCGCCAGCAAAGCCAAAGGAAAGCTAAACAACAGCATATATAAGGCAAAGCGGCCATCGATTATGACATTGGCACCCAACTCCTGCCATGGTACATAGGCATAGGCAATTTTCGACACCAAAAGAATCATGCACAAACCAAATAGCGCAAAGCTACTTACCGCCAGCAACTTACCCACAACCAAATCACTGACCCGAATGGGCAAGCTCAGCATTAATGCAAGAGAGTTTCTTTCACGCTCACCTGCACTGGTATCAATGGCCAGATTCATACCAGAGATAAACACGGCATAAATCATCATAAAGATAGCAACACCAATAATGAAACCACCTTTTGCCTCTGGCTTAGCAGTATCCTTGGCCTGCACATCCAAAACCCTGATAACTTCAGGCGAGACACCTCGCACAATTAAACGCAGCGCTGCAACTTCCCTTGAAAAACTTCTGAGCTCCCGCTGTAAACGCCGAATCGAGCTGCGCAAATTATCATTTGAGAAATCGGCCGTTATGCTAAGTGTTGCCAGCTCACCATGCTGCATGGCATACAAATAGCCGTCATCGATCGTTAAAGTGATAGCTTTGGCACTCTTGCCTTCCGGCAAGGCATCCTTAGAAAAAATATCCTTACTCTGCAAATGACGCATTAGCTCTGGCGCTTGCTGCGAATTTTCAATCGTGAGGTACAAGGCACTTGGGCTCGAAAATTTATCAATCATGGCGATGAACAAAATACACATGATCAAAGGGGTACCGATAGAATAGGACAAGGCCGCCATGACTGATCGTCGATCACGTATGGCATCCTTCATTTCTTTTTTATAAATTTTTATCCAAGCAGCCATTATGCAGCAATCCCCTCATCTGAACCGATAAGACTTATGAAGGCCTCTTCTAAACTATCTTGCCCTGTGCGCTCACAAAGTTCAGCGGGGCTCCCCTGAGCGATTGCTCTGCCAGCGGCCATCACCACCACTTCATCACATAAAGCGGATACCTCTTGCATCACATGGGATGAAAATAAAATACAGTGCCCGTCCGCTTTAAGAGCAAGCAGCAAGTCTCGCAGAGTCCGCGTACTCATTACATCAAGCCCACGGGTAGGCTCATCAAGTACAATATTTTGAGGTTTATGTACGATCGCTTGAGCCAAGGCCGTCTTCATACGCTGCCCTTGGGAAAAACCTTTGCAGCGACGATCGGCAATATCCGACATTTGCAAACGCTCAATTACCTCATCACAAGCGGCGCTCGCTGCTGAACTTGCTAGGCCATTTAACTCCGCAAAATACTGAATATACTCCCGCGGGCTTAAGCGTTCATACAAACCAAAAGGATCAGGGAACAAGCCCAAACTTTGCTTAGCTTTTAGAGGGCTCTCTTTAACATTAATGCCATCTACTTTGGCCCAACCATCATCGGCATCAAGCAGATTAAACAATGTTCTGAGGCAAGTCGTCTTACCGGCACCATTTGGCCCTAACAAACCGGTTATCTTGCCATCGCCTGCACTGAAGCTCAGCTGATCTAAGGCCTGAACATCGGCAATCTTTTTACTTAAGTTATGCACCTCAATCATCAGCAGGCTCCTTCTCTGTTACAGCGGCCGAAGCAGTATTGGCATTTATAAAAAAGCCTCGCTCCCTATCCTTTTTTACACAGCTCACATCGAGTTCGTCGGGCTTAGGATTACTGATAAAAGCCGTAATTAGCTCATCGGCACAAGTATGACCAGCTACTGCATGGGTGCCATTAGGGAAAACAATATGTCGGCTATTACTCAGCTGTTCCACCATTGTTTCAGCCCAAGCTGGTGGAGTTGCAGGATCGTATTTTCCGGACAATAGCAATGTAGGAATATCACTGCGCAGCGGCTCAGAAAAATCTTTAACGTCGGCCTCCAATTGCCAAATCGGGCAAGCGATATCCAATGCAGCAATCATATCCTCGCCAATTAAACTTCCCTTCAAAGCCTGCCTATCTTGCTCTGTTAATCTTGGCCAATCCTCAGCGCAGACCACCGCAGCATGCATACCCATCGCAAGGTCAAAACCAGACATGGTTAAACCAAATAAGCCAAGCACAGGTCCGCTGTCACCAAGTTTTAAACGATCAATAGCATAAGGCAGTAAACTTCTAGCCTGCTGACTATATAGCGCTAAGCGTAAAATGCCATTTAACTTTGATTTCGTCAGGCGCAGCGCGGCCCCTTCTGCCGATATCGGATGCTTTACGCCTTGCAACAGGGTTTGCCCACCAATATTACTCAGCAGACTTTCAAAATCTTGCCTGAGGCTAGGAAAACGATTATGGCAAGCCGGCTGGAGCTCACACTGCTTTAGCAATAGCTCCATAGAGTGATCTACAGACTCCCCCACTGCCAGTACATTTTGCTGCAGTGGAACAAGGCCATCCATACTCGCTGTTGCAATGGCATTTGGATGGTGGCGCATATACAACTGCACCATGCGTGTGCCGTAAGAAGTACCGAATAAATGCAACTTTTCGTAATTTAGTTCTTTACGTATAGCTTCAAAATCAGCAAGCGCCTGGCGACTCGTGTAGCCATTGAGATCGGCCGCCAAATCATCTTTGCAGCGCTGGGTTTCTTTAGCGATGTCCATACTCTGATCATCGAAGGACAACTGCTCTAGAGAATCCATCTCATCGCAATGTAAAATATTAGAGCGCCCCGTACCACGCTGATCAATCAGCAAGATATCCCGCTCTCGTCGCACATCATTCAAAGTTTGATTAAAGTGAGCAGCTAAATCCATTGCCGACTGCCCGGGCCCCCCTGCAATTGCAAGCACAGCCTCTTCTGGAAAATTATCCCGCAGTGCTGGTAATACTGCATAATGCACCGCAATTGTTTTTTCGCCACCGACAGTCTCTGGACGAGTAAGCTCACCACAAAATACTTGATCAGATAAATTGGGCAGATAACAGGGTTCAAGCTTTGCTTTTGGCACAGACTCGGCGAGCGCAGAGCCAGACAGCAGCACAAAGCAAGTAGCCGCCAAGCGACTAAGCATTGAAGACATAATGTAAACCTTGTAAGAATAATCGGCTTGATGCCATGTATTAACTTGATACAGAGTCTTAGCCTTGATATTAGACTATTAATCTTGATAGTACTTGGCCAAAAGTGAAACGGCAAACAATCAAGCGGCGAGGAACACTACTTAACCGTATTAGTAAAAAAGGATATTAGAAATATTTAAAGATGTAGAAAAACGACGCATCAAACCATATCAAAATGCAGTAACAGCTTAATACGTCGCTCAGCTAGGCAGGTTATTTGGCAAACAACTCAAGGATTGAAGAGAAGTCCTTTGCCCCCTTGTCACCTTGATCACTGTTTTTATGCAAGCTATACAAATTACGCGCTGCGGCACCCATTGGGGTGGATGATCGGCTTGCCAAGGCGGCCTCCATAGCCAACCCCAAGTCCTTCAGCATCAGGTCAACCATAAAGCCGCCCTGATAGTTATTACTAGAGGGGACACCTTCCAATACGCCTGGAACGGGATTGTACTTTTCGAGGCTCCAGTTGCAGCCTGAGCTCTTGAGCATAATATTAGATAAAACAGCCGGATCTAAACCATTATCCATACCCAACTGCAATGCTTCGGCAGTGCCAGTCATATGAATGGCCAGCAGCATATTATTGCAGATTTTCGCCACCTGCCCTGCACCCGCATCACCGGCACGGAAAATATTAGCCCCCATAGCCTCGAGCACAGGCTTAGCCGCCTCACAGGCTGACTCTTCGCCACCACACATAAATGCCAAGCTGCCAGCCGCTGCCGCAGCAACACCACCAGACACCGGCGCATCGATTGCCGCAATCCCTGCATCAGCTGCCGCAGCGATAAGATTACGGGCATTTTCTGGCGCGATAGTCGAGCAATCAATAATCAAAGCATGCTTTGCTATCGACGAAAGCAGCTTGTCATTGTGGATATATAGATTTTCAACAATTTGCCCATTGGGCAACATGGATACGATTACATCAGCAGAGGCCACCGCATCAATTGCACTACTGGCAATAGCGCAACCATTAGCTTTAGCTTGATTTAAAGCCTCGGCTGATAAATCAAAAGCGGTAACCTTAAAGCCCGCTTTTACTAGATTGGCCGCCATACCCGCGCCCATATTTCCCAAGCCAATAAAGGCAACATTTTTGCTCATAACTTTCTCCAAACTAGGACACTTTGGCCTCGAGCCAACGCTTAGTCGACTTAAAGGTGGCTTAAAGGGTCATCATCAAAAGGAATGAAAAACTCTGCGACTTCAGCGGCGGTCACATCGGCAATGTTTTTATGTTGCCAGTTGGGCTGACGATCTTTATCAATCAGTAGCGCACGCACGCCTTCTTTGAAGTGCCCCTTCGCCGCACAATGACGCGACATAATTAGCTCCATACGAAACACATCAGCCAGGCCTTTATGTGCCCCCTCACGCATTTGAGCGATAACCAGATGCGGCGTAATAGGGCAACCATTACGCAAGGTATCGATGGCTCGCGAAAGCCACTTATCTTCCGTTTGATAATCCAAAATCTGCTGGCAGACTTCAGCAGCAGAGTCGCCATCACAAAGCTGATTAATCAAATCATAATTGGGACGCACATTAGGCTCAGGCATTTTATCTTGAGACTTGGCCTCGTAAGCACGCAGCACTTTATTAACTACCGCTTCCGAATCTACCGTCCAATCCGCAGCCTGCAAATCCGCAAGCACATTAGCGCGGTATTCATTGGCCACCAAACGATCCGCCAAACCAACGAATTTAGCATCTGCCGCATTGATGTTGGCGCCGGTTAAACCGAGAAACAAACCAGTATTACCTGGCGCGTGATTTAGAAACCATGTACCGCCCACATCAGGGTACAAACCAATGGTAACTTCCGGCATGGCCATACGATTGGTTTCAGTCGCCACACGATGGCTCGCAGCATCCATTAAACCAAGGCCGCCACCCATCACAATTCCGTGCCCCCACAAAATAATGGGCTTCTTGAAAGTATGCATGTGGTAATCCAATGCATATTCACGAGCGAAAAAATTCACGCAGTAATCGTTCGGAACCTCCTCGCCATAGGCAGCGCTGCCACCATGCAAAGCGACAACATCACCGCCCGCACAAAATGCCTTATCGCCAGCACCCTGCAAAAATACACAGGCAATGGCATCGTCTACTTCCCAGGCACTAAAGCGCTCTTGCAGCAAATCGATCATCTGCAAATTAAGAGAGTTAAGGGATTTTTCAGCATTCAAAGTTGCCACGCCGATTTTTTTACCAGCCGCCGCTTCCAACTCTTCAAACAAAACAGGTAATTCAGCCATCATCACTTCTCAGATTTTAAATTCAGATCTATTTCCATTCGCCCACTGGTACAACAAGCAGAATTTAATCGGACAAAAAGAAATGAAATTTTCTTTACTAGATAAAATGGATTTAGAGGTGCGAATTAGGCACAAGAGCAAGGAAGCACTGCGCACAGCGAGGGAGCGTACACGAAGTACGTGACCGAGTGAGCACAGCGCTGACGCCGCTATTGAGCCTAAGGCGCGCCTATAAATTCATTTTTAGGCGTTTTTCCAATCGGGCGCCCGCTTCTCAATAAACGCCGCCACACCTTCTTTCTGATCTTGGGTATCCCACAACTTCACAAAGGTCTCACGCTCTAATGCTCGCGCAGAATTCATGGTTTGGCTACGAGCCGCCATAATGAGCTCTTTACACACTCGCACGGAAGTTGGCGATTGCTTAGCAACCTTCTCCGCCAGCTCTACGGCTTTATCAAGCGCCGAGCCAGTTGCTACCACTTCCTGAACCAAGCCAATCTGTTCAGCTTTTTCAGCCTTAACGCGCTCACCCAACAGAATCATTCGCTTCGCCCAAGCTTCGCCAACCAACCAAGGCAAGTGCTGCGTACCTAAACCACCAGGTAATAAACCTACGGCCGCTTCTGGCAAAGCCAGCTGAGCCTGCTTTTCACAAACACGGATGTCACAGGCCAAAGCTGTCTCTAGACCGCCACCCATGGCAAAACCAGTAATCGCAGCAATCGAAACACCTTGATAATCCGCTAATGCTTCAAAAGCTTCACCAAAGGCGCCAATAAATTCAAAGGCCTGACCTTTGTCATCATGATTAAAGCGATTTAGATCCGCGCCAGCAGAGAAAAACTTTTCGCTTTCGCTGGCGATAACTAGGGCATAGTTATCTTTATCCGCATTTAATTCTTCAACCTTGGCCTTTAGCTCACGTAGACTTTCTGGCGTCCAAGTGTTGGCCGGAGGATTGTTCATGGTGATAATGCAAGTATGACCACGCGTTTCGTATTTTAATAAACCTGTTTCACTCATCGTATCGACTCCGTTGCTCCGTCTTGCAGAATGCGGCGAGAAACCAGCATACGCATAACTTCGTTTGTACCTTCTAAAATTTGATGCACACGGGTATCACGAACATAACGCTCAATGGGATACTCGCGCAAATATCCATAGCCACCATGAATTTGCATGGCTTCATTACACACTTTAAAACTAACATCTGTTGCAAATTGTTTGGCCATCGCACAGTAGGTGGTTTTATCAGGGTGATTATTATCTAGCTTAAAGCCAGCCAAGCGAACCATTTGCCTTGCCGCCACCAACTCAGTTGCCATATCGGCCAACTTAAATTGCAGGGCTTGGAAGTTTGCCAAGGGCTTTCCAAACTGGCTACGCTCATGCATATAGCGCTGACTTGCTTCTAGCGCCGCTTGAGCTGTACCTACTGCTGTAGTCGCAATATTAATACGGCCACCATCGAGCCCCATCATTGCAAACTTGAAACCCTCACCTTCTTTGCCAAGTAGGTAGTGCCCGGGGATTCTAACATTTTCAAAACTGATAGCACGGGTAGGCTGAGCATTCCAGCCCATTTTGGGCTCATTCTTACCGTAACTCACGCCTTCAGCATCCGCAGGGATTACAAATGCACTGATGCCTTTTGCGCCATCATCCTGGCTACCTGTGCGCGCCATTACGACCAAGGCTTGGGTACTGCCGGCGCCAGAAATAAACATCTTGCCGCCATTAACAATGTAATCGTCGCCATCTTTTTTCGCGCTGGTACGCAATGAGGCAGCATCACTTCCTGCATTGGGCTCTGTTAGGCAATAGCTAACGAGGTGCTCACCGGTCACTAATGTCGGGCAAAATTCTGCTTTTGCCTGTTCAGTACCCCAATTGGCAATCATCCACAGGGCCATGTTGTGAATCGATATAAATGCCGCCGTCGCCGTGCAACCTCTGGCCAACTCTTCCAGCACAATTGCGGCATCTGTGCGCTTCATGTTCATGCCACCGACTTCTTCTGGGCTATACATGGCGCAAAAACCCATTTCACCCGCTTTGGCGATAGTCTCTAGTGGGAATATTTTTTCTTCATCCCACTCGGCCGCATTCGGCATTAACTCACCTTCCGCAAATGCTCTTGCAGCTTCTTGGTAAGCCAGTTGATCTTCGTTTAAATTAAAATCCATAGCTTTTCTCTTGGTGGATTTTTCAATTTACTCAGTTATCTTTTCTTTCCTACGTTTCTTTAGGGGGGAGGAAGGTAGGTGAATGGCGCCGTGAACCCATCCCTGGGGGCTCACCTTCAGCATCCATGCTGAAGATGCATTTACCTACCTTCCTCCCCCCTAAAGAAACTCCACCCTGCCAACTGATACCTAATCTTATTTATCTAAAAGAATCGCATAGGTATCGGGGTGTTGCCTGTGGGCTTCCACTTAGACAACCATCTTCAGCATGGATGCTGAAGGTGAGCCCCCAGGGATGGGTTCACGGCGAGTTGTCTAAGTGGAAGCCCACAGGCAGCACCCCATCTGCACGGTGTATCTTACGAAGCTAAAAAATCGAATTACTTCATAGTAATCGTCATATTCAAAGCAGCTTCCTCTGAATCATCAAACCAACGCTCAGTAATCGTCTTAGTTTCCGTATAGAAACGTACCGCCTGCTTACCATAAGCATGCTGATCACCCATAAAGGAACCGCGCCAGCCAGTGAAAGAGAAGAAAGGTAGCGGCACAGGCACAGGAACATTAACACCTACCTGACCAACCAAAATCTCATGCTTATATTTACGCGCAGCGCCACCACTGCCCGTAAAGATAGACGTACCATTACCATTTGGATTGTTATTAATTAACTCGATCGCCTCATCCAAAGTATCGACATTAATTACACACAAAACCGGACCAAAGATTTCATTCTTATAAATCTCCATATCCGTTGTTACATTGGTGAAAATGGTAGGGCCAACCCAATTACCATCTGGGTAACCTTCTACCGTACAATCAGAACCATCCAAAATGCAGTTGGCGCCTTCTTGCTTACCCTTCTCGATAAAACTTAAAACACGATCGCGCGCTTGGGGATTAATTTGCGGACCATAAGCAGCTTCTGGATCATTCCAAGCGCCCGGGCGAATTTTCTGAGCTTCGGCTTTCAGCTCCTCAACCCACTCATTGCTCTTACCTACAGCAACCACGACAGAGATAGCCATGCAACGCTGACCAGCCGCACCAAAACCAGAACCAACAAGATTATTAATAACCTGCTGCTTATTAGCATCAGGCATCACAACCATATGGTTCTTAGCGCCCACCATACATTGAACACGCTTCAAATGATGAGTACCGGTACGGTAAATGTGCTCACCTACAGCGGTTGAACCTACAAAAGAAATGCCCTGAATTTCAGGGTGAGTTAGCAGCGTATCTACCTGCTCTTTACCACCGTGAACAACCTGCAACACACCCTTAGGCGCGCCAGCTTCTTCGAACAACTCAACCAAACGAGTCGGCGTTAGCGGATCTTGTTCAGAGGGTTTCAAAATAAACGTGTTACCGCAGGCAATTGCCAGAGGGAACATCCACAAAGGAATCATGGCGGGGAAGTTAAATGGCGTAACACCCGCAAACACACCAATCGGCTGAGTTACCGAAAAGCAATCAATGGTGCGTGCTACGTTTTCAACTGTCTCACCCATCGTCAAACTGGCAATATTACAAGCGTGTTCAACTACCTCGATACCACGGAACACATCGCCCTTAGCATCTTCAAAAGTCTTACCGGTTTCTTGGCATAGGATTTCAGCTAGCTCATCGTGGTGCTCTTTAAGCAGCTGCTGATACTTCAACATAATGCGAGCACGCACAGGCACTGCCGTGTCTTTCCAGGATTTAAACGTCTCAGCCGCCGAAGCAATGGCACGAGCCATCTCATCTTCCGTGGCACAAGGTACTTGGGTAAGCACCTCCTGAGTGGCCGGATTTGTTACCGGAATCAACTGCTTAGATTGGCTTTGCTGCCACTCACCCTCAATAAAAAGGGGTACTTGGGAAGGAAATTTAAAGCTCATAATCACCTCGATGGTTAGATATTGCGTTATTAAGCCTAGTTAAACACAGCTATAAGGCGCAATTCGATTGATTATATTGGCTTTATGATGGACTATATTGCTGTTATTTAAGTAAGACAGAATACCATGCCAATTACCTCAGACTGGCCCCTGCAACCTCAAGCCACGCGCTTTCTAACTCCCCACGTGTTGTTTGAATGGCTGATGATCAACCCGCTAACCAAAGGTGCCTACCCGGTAGCTATGGGTTATTACCCAAGCGCTCTCGGGCACTATATGGAGCGCCAAGATCATGATAATCAGTTGCTGCTCTATTGCACCGCCGGCAAGGGTTACCTCCAGCTTAGGGCGGGGCCCACACAAAGCATCACCCGAGGGCAATTAATAGCCCTCCCCAAAGGGCAAGCTCATCGCTACTGGGCCGATGAACAGATGCCTTGGTCGGTTTATTGGCTGCATTTCGACGGCGAGCTGGCCGATCAATTAATGGGGCTACTGAGCCCGGCCCAAAGTGGCTCGATTCATGACATAGGCACCAAGCCCCAAGTGCTAGCAGCGTTTGAGTCGCTCTTTGATGTGCGCTATACCGCAACCAGCCGCACGGCTTTTATCCATGGCTGCCACCAAACCCAGCAACTAATTAGCCTATTGGCCCTACTCGCACGCCAGTCAAAATTAGACAGCAAAAAAGCCATCAACATGGAGAAAGTTGAAGCCTTTATGCAACAGCACCTGCACAGCAACTTTAGCCTTGATGATCTGGCAAAGCATATGCGCCGTAGTAAATTCCATTTCAGCAAAGTGTTTAAAGAACTAACCGGGCAGTCGCCTATGCAGTATTTTATCGCCCTAAAAATGCAGCATGCCTGCCGCCTACTCGATAGCTCCGACCAGTCCGTTAAACGGATATCAGCCAGCCTTGGCTATGAGGATGCCTACTATTTTTCGCGCTTGTTTAAAAAACAGATTGGTCTATCACCCAGCCAATACCGCCGCAGCCGACACCAATAAAAACATTAGCCTTGATATGGTTAATAGGAATATTAACCATAACTAATTAGACAGTACCTAAATCATCATACATACTTTCTTCACATCAGTGCTTTCGCATGATTAGCCGGTATTTGATCGTAGCTAAGTATGAATAGAAGTGGTTTAAACCCTGAATATGTCAGGGTTATCTCAGAAATCAGTCAGTTTACTGGAGCCGATTTTTTAAATCAGCTCTCGCAGAAACTTGCTGGCCTAATAAAGGCCCAATATGTATACGTGGTCACTCTAGACAGCGCTTTAGAGAACGCCAGTGTCATTGCCGGTTATGAGAATGGTCAACAAGCCAAAACTATAAACTACCCACTTGAAAACACCCCCTGCCAACAGCTCGCAAGCCATGGGAGCTGCGCCTACAATTTAAATGTTCAACAGTGTTTTCCGCATGATCATCATCTTGTCGACATGCAGGTACACTCTTACATCGGCAAGGTCTTACTCAATAGCCTAGGACAGAAAATTGGCCTTGTTAGTGCACTGTACGAATCCGAAATCCCAAACCCAGATTGGGCTCACGATGTCTTCGATCTTTTCTCGGTTCGGGTTACCGCCGAAGTAGAGCGACATTTGCACCAGCTGGCTCTTACCGAGCAATTACTGGAGCTGGAGCAGCGAAATCGTGAAATTAATTTATCGAGTAGCATACTTCAGTGTGCCCATGATGGTATTTTAATCGCAGACCAGCAGCAGAAAATTCGCTCGGTTAATCCCGCCTTTGAAACACTATTTGGACTAAAGCAGTCTCAAGTAATAGGGCAACATCTCAACACTGATATGCTTGAACTCCCGCCAATTATCGAAGAAATAAAAAGCGCTGATGGAGAGCTAAAACAGCTTGAAACCAACATTATTGGGATTTATGAGAACGATAAAGATACTGCAAGTTTTTTTGTAAAGTTCTACCGAGACATCACCGAGGAGCAGCGCAGCAAAGCACAATTGCGATACCGCTCGACTCACGATGAACAGACGGGCCTATTACGACGCCAAACCTTTCTAAGAGAATTAGAGCCTGTACTCGAGCAACTAGGAAGAACAGGTCAATGTGGCGCCTATATTCATTTTGATATCGATAATTTTAAGTCGATCAATCAGTTCTTTGGCCATCACGTCGCCGACGATGTAGCGAAAAGCTTCGCCTTCGCACTTAAAAATCATTTCGAAGTAGAAGAGCTGATTTGCAAATCGGGCGCTGATGAAATCAGCTTGTTCGTTCAGAACAAAAATCAAACTGAAATTGCAGATTTAATCAAAGAATTCAGAGAATTTGTTCGCGAAGAGTTTTCAACTCCCGGCTTTAACGGCAACATAACCTTTAGCTCGGGCGCCAGCCTATTTCCAGAAGACGGCGACCGCAGTAATACCTTACAAAGCAATTCAGCACTGGCCCTGCAAAGGGCGAAATCAAACGGCCGCAATACCCAAGTCTTTTTTGATCAGCAGATAAAGCAGTCTAGCGAGCGCTTTCAAAGCATTTACAAGCGTTTAAGCGAAGACGGCATCGATCAACGTATTTACCCCGTCTATCAAGCTATCGTGTGCCTAGATAGCCGAAAGGTAATGGCATTTGAGGCCTTGGCAAGATGGAAAGGCGATGAACAGAGCCGGATCAGTCCGCAAGAATTTGTTGAAGTTTGCGAGCATACCGGGCTGATACGTGATCTTGGCGATAAGATGTTTAAGGATGCCAGTGAATTTCTATGTCGGGTAAGGCAAGAACTGGGCTTTGAGCAGCTGTGCTTATCCGTAAATCGCTCACCCGCCGAGATCTTAGATCGCAATGATATCTGCGAAAAATGGCTAGAAGTCTTAAGCAAGAATCAGCTGAGCGCCCAGGATATACAGATAGAGATCACCGAAAACCTAATGATCAACGAACCCGAGCACGCCCTCAGGGAATTAAAGAAGCTCAGCCAGGCTGGATTTGCGCTATCTATCGACGATTTTGGCACAGGGTTTTCTAGTTTATCTTATATAAACCGCTACCCGTTTTCTGCTTTAAAAATTGATCGATCTTTTGTAGCCGATATAGAACATGATGCATCCAGTCTCGCCTTAGTCGAGTCCATTATCAACATCGCCAAAACTTTTTCTTTAACAACAATAGCCGAAGGTGTGGAAACCAAGGAGCAGGCTGATATTTTGCAAAAATTAGGTTGTGATAAAGCACAGGGGTTTTACTTTCACAAGCCCATGGAAGCAGATTTGTTCTTTAGTTTTTTATCGAAGAACCCCAAGATAGGTATCTAGTGTTACGTAGTATCTCGATTCGTGCTCGCCTACTTTGGTACAGCATCGCACTTTCAACAATTATTATTGCCTCATTGGTGGGTTTACATAACTCAGCCTTAGAAGCCGTTGAAAGCACTGCCTTGCAATCAGCCCGCGCTATGGCAATGACAATGAATGCCGCCCGAATACACTACAATAAAAACGTGGCGAAGCCCCTGAGCAAACAAAGTAATATTTATATTGGGGCGGATTATCATGACAAAGAACTGGCGCTGCCTAATCCGGCAACCTTCACTATCGAAGTTGCCCAAATGGTTAGCCAACAGCAGCCCAATATACGTGTTCGCATGTTTAGCGAGCACCCCTTCCCCAACCGAATTAAAGATGGCGGTGCGAAATCAGATTTTGAAAAACTCGCCTTACAAAAGTTTCGAGAGCAAAAAGCCACTGGCAAGAAAATTGAAGCTGTATTTAAAAGCTCTCATCAAAGTAACAAACTAAGCTTTGACTATGTTGAACCACTGGTGATGCAAGAGGGCTGTATAGGGTGCCACAATAGTTTGCCAAACAGCCCTAAAACCGATTGGAAAGTCGGCGATATACGTGGAGGCCTCTCGATACACCACGCCATGGTAAACACTCCATCACTAAGCAAGCTGGAAAATATAGCCAAACTGAGTATATTTTTAATTGCAGCCAGCTCTATATTTATGTTGGTTTGGAGCTATAGACAATCTAAGAAGCAGCTGCAAAGTAGCACACAAGATTTCCTTAAAATTGCCAATAGCGACCCCTTAACCGGTTTATTGAATAGGCGCGGATTTGAAGAGGCCCTACAACACAGCTGGAGCGAACACCAACGTCACCGTCAAGATATCTCGGTTATTTATTGCGACCTGGATAATTTCAAATCCCTCAACGACAAATACGGTCATGCCAGTGGTGATATGCAGCTAATTGGCGCGGCCTCCTTGATCCGCAACACATTACGCCAAGGAGTTGATTTCGCAGCAAGAATAGGCGGCGATGAGTTTGTCATAGTACTGAGTAACACCAATCTCAAAGGTGCCGAGAAAGTCGCCAAGAGGCTAATCGATAGCAGTCGCTCCTACAATGGCGAACACCCCATGTTGTGGAGCCTAGGCGTAGCCAGCAGTAAAGTTAGCAGTGCTGGCAACGCCAAGACATTAATCAGCATGGCAGACCAAGCCATGTACCAAGCAAAGTCTTCGGTGCAAGCCAGCTACCACGTCCACCAGAACGATTCTGATTCTGCCTAGGTAGGCTGATCCGTAAAAGCGGACACGTTTATCCCCCGCCTTAACTTACACTGTTCCCATGTTAAAGAGCCCTGTACCCACAGGGCTCACCAATAACCTCAATTTGGGAAAAACCATGACAAATTTCTGGAAAGTAATCGGTGTCCTGCTGCTAATCTGGGTCGTTTACGACCTATATGCCGGCTACACCATCCTACATGAAGTTATCTACCGGGAAGAGTCCCCAACACTTTACTGGGGCGGTTTAGGACTTTGGTTAGTATTAGCGATTAGCTGCTTTTACTCCTGGGAAAGCGAAGATTATTAACATAGCGTAACTTGATAAAGTTTTAGGAAGTATTATGAAAGCCATAAAATATTTGATGTTGGCAACACTGAGCGTAGCTCTAGTAGCCTGTAATAAAGGCAATATTCAAAGTGATTATGACACCGCAACCCAGTTCAGTGAATTTAAACGCTTCTACTTAGTATCCTCAAAGCAAAGCACTTTAAGGGATACCCAAATTACCGAAATGGAGTTAAAGCGTGTAGAGCGCGCCATAGCGGGTCAAATGAAGGGGCGTTTCGACGAGGTTTTTAATCCTCTTGAAGCCGATATTATTGCCAGCTATTACCTAGACTCCGGCAAGCGCGACGGCATGAGCCTAACGGGCAATTACAGCGGCAGCGCTAATAGTGGTTCGTGGAGAGCCAAAGCAAAAGAAGCAGATAGCCTAGAGCCCGAGCTTATTATCGACTTAAACTCCAACAAAAGCGGAAAGATGTTATGGCGCGGCAGTGTAAAACTAGGCAAGGCCAGTAAAGCTAAACCTGAGGCACGTCAAGCGCTTTATGAGACTGAAATTGCCAAGTTGCTGCAAACGATTCCAAAATAGGGAATCCAAGCAAGGCTAGGGGAGGCTCCTTCCCTAGCCTACTGGCAATTGTTAACCGCCCTCGTTCCATAAGCTTTTCGATACTGCGAGGGTAGAAAGACATCTTTGGCCCTGTTCTTTTTACCGAATAATTCAATGGGTAAGTCCGTTAGATTCACACTATCAAAGGTCTTGCCATCATATGCCTCAGCCAAGACGCTATCAGATAGATCCCGCAACTCATTAAGGGTTTTAACGACCCGTTTTACATCCATGGTTTGCAGCGAAAACAGGGCAACCACATTATCGCCATACTGTAAAAACTCAACATTGGCTCCATAAGATGCGAAGTCTTGGGCATAGGCTGCGGATGTATAAAACCTAGCATAGGGGAATTCTTTTCCTTCAATATCCACATCATCTAGCAGATAGGCTATACCAACTTGGTAAACGGGTTCTTGGCCGGGCAGATCATATAGGGCGGGAGAGACAATCAATTTGTCCTTATCGAAAGCTGCAGGAAAATCTATTTCGCAGCTAGCCCTCTGAAAGCGTTCAATCAACGAGGCCTCTTCTACTGCCGAATCTTTGTGTGCTATAGCTGCGGACGCCGTAAGCTTCAGAGTACCCAAAATCTCATACACCTCATTTTTTTCTGAGTCAGAGAGAATATAGCTGTCTCCGATTCCCGTAGAAGCCTCTGCCCAAACACTGCCCAGGTTGTTTTTGCCGAGCTTATTACTCATATTGTTAAAATTATAAAATCTCAACTGTAAATTGACATCATCTCGTTTTAACTCAGGCCCCACTTTTCCCTCTAAACACAATTCGGTTTCGGCCATGCCTAAAGCAGTATTGAACTCTAGAAATATACTACTTTTTTCATTTACGACAGATTGGAGATTTAGCTTATGGCACCTTGATTTGAAATAGTGCGCCAAGAATCCGGTATATTTAGATAGCATTGATGAAAAGCCAACTGACTTCAGCTCAAGAACTGTGATTTGCTTTTTCGATGACTCCTCACTCGGAGAGGAAACTACTATAGGAGCATCCGCTTTGGGCAAAGCCTCTACGGCTACAGATGAAAAACTGGAAATTCTGCCCCGGTCAAAATAGCGAATAGCTCCCTCATCTTTCAACTCTCGTCCCAAATACGTGACAAGCTTGTTCTGGAGTTGATCAAGGCCAGCTTCATCATCAAGCCAAACAACCAAAGAATAAGCTGAGGAATCTCCGTCCAACTCCAAGCCGCTCTCTTGGAATAGACTCAGTAATTTATTTAGAAACCCCGCCATTTCATCCGGGTCTTTGGCATCCCCAAACATCCGAGTCATCCCACTGCAGCTACCATAAGCGCTATACAAACAATTTTGGACAGCGACTTTAGCAAGCCATCTATCCCTGATAGATGGCTTGCTAATATAGTCATCCAGGCCCCGATTTACACGCTCAAGAATAGAATCGAAAACCTTTTCATCCTCAACTGCCTCCATATCAAACTCGATCGACAGGCCACTTCGGAAGAGCGCTTCCTTTCCTGCCTTGGCTAAAACAACAAGATCTTGATTCGCACTCTTAGCAACTGCCGTTTTTGCCAACTTAGCTGGATCTGTGGTTAACGTTTTATCTAAGTTTTGATTTAATTTTGCTAGCTTCGATGCAGCTGGGCCCGTAACCATGACAGATACCTTATCGCGCCCATAGTACTGCTTCCAGCTGCTCAACAGGGCTTGTTGGGCAAGCTCATAATCAATCGAGGCCGCCAATTCAAACTGCGTCATGAGGTCTGGCCCACAAGAAAGCCCAAGCGATGCGCATATATCTATATTTTTATCACGATACTGCTCCACGGTTTTAACATTGTGCTTTTTGCTACCACCCTCAATATGAATACTTTTATACTCTCGCTCGATGTCAGCCAGAGCAAAACTCTCAGGCCCAAAGAAATTCTCTAGCACTTGCTCCACCATAGCGGGACTGCCTTCCCAGAACCGAAACTCGTATCGCGTCCGATACCTCCCGGTTGTGGCAGACACCGACACATTCCCCTCCCGAAGCGATCCAACATTACGCACAAGATTAGATACCAATAAATGCTCCAGAAGGTGCGGAATATACGGCATGTCGACATCTGCATGCTTGTATCCCAAAGGAGCGATAATTTCTAGGGTATATACAGGATCTTGATCTAATACAGCTGGCTTACTGGGTAGTTTGGCGCATGCCTGTAGGAGAATGACTATGAAACACAAAAAATACTTGTACAAAAGATATCCTTTCTTTAAGACTAAGCTTCAATGAATAAGCCCATCAACACAGAGCAATGAGCAGAAACAGTAACTACAGAATAGCGCGACTATATCCATCAATCGCTTGCACACTATAGGGCAAAAGCATGCATTTACAAATGGAGAGAACTTTTGAATATACAGCTAGCTATCGGCGAGACAGGCTAAGACATAGCCCTGGTTACGAACGGTTTTGATTAATTCTGGATTCTTAGGGTCTAGCTCTACCTTTGATCTAAGCCTCGATATCAGCAAATCAACCTGTCGATTCACTCCGTCATATTCTATTCCGCGAATATGTTTGAAAATCATATCCCGACTAATGACCTTTCCCGGATTGGTAAAAAATAACTCCAACACGCGAAATTCTAGATCGCCAAGGTGTATGCCATGACCGTTTATCTCCAGCTTACGTCGTGCTCTATCAAGAGCCAAACCGTTATAGCTAAGTTTAGAGAGCATCTCGGGCGCTGATTCTTTTTCAGTTAACTCAGGCGCTCTCAGATAAGCTCTCGCTTTTGCCAACAATAACCTAGGTTCAATTGGCTTAGGAATATAATCATCGGCACCAATCTCTAAACCCACCACCTGATCAATAACATCGGTTCGGGCCGTCAGCATTATAATCTTTCCAGAATATTGGCTTCGAACATGTCGGCAGACTTCAAAGCCATCCATTTCGGGCAGCATCAAATCCAAAAAAACTAAATCATAATCTTCTTGAACGATACGCTTGCAGGCCAATTCAGCATTGGGCTCGATAAAGCACTGAAATTCATACTTACTTAGAAAGTCCGAGGTAAGCTCAGCCAATTCCAGGTCGTCTTCAACGATTAATATCCTATGCTTATCCATCCCAAACCCAACCTAGGCCCAAAGAGACAACATTTCGATCATCCAATTCATGAGATGAGGAGTTGTGGCGCTCTGAGCGCATATTTATGTTTAACTCTAAGCTTGAGTTAATTTTTTTGGACAACTCTAATTTTACTCGGCTGTAGTTATCAACACCGCTGCTTAGCCCCTTATAGTCTATATACCGCCAACCGGCCTTAATAACATAATCATTGTTTAAGGGCTTTTCTATATCAAAGCCATAACTACTGCTGTGATAATCTAGAAAACGAGCCTGACTCACGGCCGGCGCTGAAAAGTTAAGACGACAGACTTGACAGAAACCCCAAACATCATTTTCAGAGAATTTATAATGGGCCGACAGCCTCACAAATTCGTCGAACAACGGCGTGGAGAACAACAATGTGGCCGAGCGAGTTTCCGTTCGATCAATCTCTTCGTGCTGGCTATAGTTTCTTCTGAGTGACTCAAGTATCAAAGACGCTTCATAATGATCTACATTCCAGTTTAGCCCCATATAATTACCAACGCTGCTAAACTCTAGATCAGCAGCCGATTTTTGCTGCCACCAAGTAATGCCTGCTACGGCAGCCAGATTGTTATTGAGTTCTGTTTTAAATTCTAAGCCAGCCTTAATACTATTGACATCATAATGATCATTATTTGCATAAGAACGATTGTAGAATCGATTTCTCACGATTAACTGACTAGGCTTACTGTCAAAGATTTCAAACTGCTTTGCATAAGCAAGCTCAGCCGATATAGCGGTATACTCATCACCCTGCCCCGCATCACAAGCGCTCTGCACACAGCTCACATTTTCATACTCATCGCGAACATCAGCCCCTAAAGCAGCGGGATCGTAAAAATCAAGAACTGGCCTATCGACAATACCAAAAACCGGGATACCCTCAAGTAAAGAGCCAGCAAAACCTAAATCTTGGCTAAAAGAAGTTGGCCGGCTATCGTAGCCCACCCTAGGTTTAACAAGTAAAGCAAAGCTTGATGCTAACTGATTTTCCCGCTTTGTATGGCAGTGCTGAATCAGTAAATTAAGATTATCTTTAACCAATTCTGGGACAGAATCAGCAACGATAATCTGTTGTGCATTAGAGTTCGCCTCAGCGCACTGTTCT
Source organism: uncultured Pseudoteredinibacter sp. (assembly GCF_947502065.1). Lineage (GTDB taxonomy): Bacteria > Pseudomonadota > Gammaproteobacteria > Pseudomonadales > Cellvibrionaceae > Pseudoteredinibacter. The sequence continues at coordinate 145,600 of NZ_CANMYE010000006.1, read as the reverse complement.
TTTTTTACCAGAAGCTGAACCAGTTTTGCGCGTGCCAAGTGATTTTCTGAATTGCTAGCGAGAGCCTCTCGCAAAAGGCCTTCGTCAGCTTGCAGCTCTGCTTGCGAGCCAGTGCTCCATAAGGCAGATAGGCTTAAGACAGTTACAACACTGAGAAGCTTCGTCGGTTTATATACCTTCATCTAGCTCCTCCTCTGCAAGTACACCACTTGGATCATCTAATAAATTACTTTTATCTAGAATATTAATTTTTTCTTCTATGCTACCACTAATGCCCACACCAAACTCGCGTTGTGAGTCTTTCAACCAATCCTGCCATTGTTGCTTACTAGCAGCCTCGGCCTGAGAGTCATCCACAAGCACAGGCTTCAAAACTTTCTTGCTGAGTTCTTTATCCTTTTGGCTTTTATTAGCACCCAACAACTTACCAACTTTGCCGGCTTTATCTTTCGCTTGCTTTTCAAGCTTCGTTGACTCTAGCTTCTTTGTTGCTGTATCACTACTAGAATCACCGGCAGCGACTACCGAACTGACAAGGATGCAGTATAACAACGACAAGACAAGCAATACCAATCGATTCAGGCTAAACATTCTCACCCTCCTCGACATCTTCATTTTTAATGGGAATGTGCATATAAAATGCAGCCCCTTTGTTAGACCTATTACTTGCTTTAACTTTGCCGCCGTGCAGTAATGCTATTTTCTTAACGATAGACAAACCAAACCCAAACCCAAGGCTTGTTCCACCACGGCTTTTATCCGCCTTATAAAAGGGATCAAACAATTTATCATTTCCATCTGATGGCAGGCCGGGGCCATCATCCAATACTGCAAACTCGAGCCCCCCATCTCGCGCTGAGACACTTAAAACAACCTCTGTGCCAGCGAAGCGACTCGCATTCTGCAATAAATTTTGTAAACCCTGATAGATGAGCTCTCTATCCATTAAACAAGCTTGTTTATTATCGCCCAAGCTCACGCGACGCACATAAGTCAAATGACTATTAACCTCACAAAAACCAGCAAGGGCCTCTTTGGCTAAAAGCTCTACATCAACCTTTCGCAATGATAACTTTTGATTAACACTTAGCTGCTCATAGGATAGCAATTGTTTGATTAGCGACTCCATATGAAGCAGGTCACGCTTCAGTGGCAAGGCGGCCTTCCCCACATCGTCTTCTATCGACTCCACTCTAAATAGCATACGTGAAATGGGCGTTCTAAGATCATGCGATATCGCTCTGATAGCATAGTTCTTTTCTTGTAACAAATATTTGATTCTTTCAACGAGCTGTACGATTGTTTCACCAATAGAAGAAATCGATTCACTGTGATAGGGAATAGATGCAAGCCCAAGTTGCTCTCGGCTAATAGTATCAATGTCCAACTGAACCTTTTGAATTTCCCTTGTTAAGTACTTAAGAATCATTAGGACAATGCTGGCCAAAAGTAAAAGTACAACAAAAATAATTAAATAAATTTGATTTTTAGGGTAAGGCTCAAAAAGCGGTATCGGACCGAGAACCAGACTATCGCTTGTCCCTCCCCATGGCGCCACAACCAACAAATGCTCAGCCTTATCAAACTGCTTTTTCCACTGCACTATGATTCGGCCTTGCTGCAATAAAGAGCGCTGTTTATCCGACAATTTCTGCTGCACTTTTTTGGATCGGTATACAGGGAATGGAGCACTACGTTTTATTTGATCAAATAAAGCCTGCCGCTCTTTGGCTTGCACCGTACCTAGCTCATTTAGAATCAGAAAGGCCATGGTACTGAACAACTCTTCACTGAGTGCCTCTAAGCGAAATACTATGGATTTATTGCCCTCTACTTGAAAGCAGGTCTCATAGCTTTGCCCGCCAACCGTCTTTGTAGAAATATCTAGCCTTGTAGCACAAGGCTGCTCCTGGGGTTCCAAGCTTATTCCAAGTAGCTCACGAACCAAGTTCAACCACTCATTTTGCTTAGCTGCTGGTTGACGCTGAAGACCTACTGACACTAGGTTAGCAACAGGAAGCATATGACTGTCTATGTGCTCTAGATAGCGTTTTTCATTCTGCGCTTCCAAAATGGCATAGGACATCCCCCCTACTAACAGGAACAACACCACAATAGAACCAAATAAATAGAAGAACAGCCGCTTCACTTACCAACCTTTTACAGAAGCCAATTGACGCCTCTCAAGGCAAATACAATAAGTGGTATTTTAGCAGCAGATAGAATCAGTGTTTGCGTACTTTTTTGCTAAAATGTATCGCTTTGTATCAATGTCGACAAAGTGGGGGGGATTAACACTACAAATGCCTTAAATAGCCTACTTATGAATATAGATTTGCAACCATCACCATACCGCCTAGGCAGGCCAGAAGATTCTTCAGGCGCTCAAGAAGAGTCGCCTCGGAAAGCTGATCTCTATTCGCAGCCCACGGGTCGCATTCTTAGCCACAATACTGCCATTATTGTGCTCGATGGCCCGTTTGCATATTGCCAAACCTAAGCCATACCCCTGACTACTTCTGGATGGATCTAAACGATAAAACGGTGAAAATATCTTATCCAGTTCTGATTCGGGTACCCCCGGCCCCTCATCGGTAACATGGATACAAATTTCCTCTGGCCGATCAAACAGCTCCACATCTATACGGCCATTGGGGGGCGTGTACTTCAGCGCATTTCTAATGATATTTTCAAAGGCCCTTAATAGCATCTCCCTATTCGCGCTCATTAACAGCTCGTCCGGCACATTACTTTGATGAAGAGAGACCCTACAGGAGCCTCGGCCAATTTCCACATCAACCCTCTCAATGGTACTTTGCAAAAAACCTTTTAACTCGACGCAGTCATTTAGAGGGTAATCAGGATTATTTTCCAGCTGACTCACCGTCAGTATTTGATCGATCAAATCATCCAGGCGATCCAGCTCTGCCTTTACCCGATCGAAGTCCTTGGCAGTAATGTTTTCTTGCTTTTGCTCCAGCAGGCCAAGACTCAATCTAACCCGGGTCAAGGGTGATCTTAACTCATGAGACACATCGCCAAGCAAGACTTTTAGCGACTGTTGTTTTTCCTGAAGTTCAAGGGCCATTTTGTCGAAATCAGCAGCCAAGCTTACTAGCTCATCTTTTCGCCCACCTAATCTTGGTAAGATTTTCTCAAATTTGCCTTCTGCTAAGCTCCTAGCTCCCTCTGAGAGCATTCTGATAGGCCTTGATAAATACCAGGCCAGCCAAAAACTGGCGATAAGCCCACCTAGAAAGTAAACCAATACTCTAACTTTTTTCTTGTGCTTCCCCTGCAGTAGAGAGGGCTCTTTGATTTCTTCAGGAATAAAAGTAAGAACCTCAAAGCTCTCGCCTTTTTGGCCACGAACCAGCTGTCGATGTATGCGCTCTGAGTTGCTTATTAAACTTGGAATATTACGATCTAGAATGTCCTGGCCGAATGCATCTAGAACCCAGATTCTAGGCCGCATCTCTCGATTTTCATGAATAAACTTACGAGCAACGCCTTCTTCAGATTCTGCCAGCAAATAAGTAATAAACTGTACTCTTTGCAACTGAACCTTTCTGAGCTTTTCAGACGAGAACTGTTTTTGAGATAGCGCTAATCGCTCACCACTTATTAGGAAAAATATAGTGGCAACCCCATAATTGACCACAATCAGCCAAAAAAAAATCTTCCAGAAGATCCTAGTCATTTTCCAACTCAATCAACTCATACCCGACACCCCGACAGGTAGCCAACTTCACATTAGCTGCGTCGATCTTCTTCCTCAGATTGCTAACATGCATATCCAAAGTTCGATCATAGCTCTCATATTTTCTTCCAATGACATTCTGAAAAAGTTCTTCCTTACTGACCACCTGTGCGGGCCTAAACAGCAAGTATTCCAGCAGATCATATTCTGTTGCTGTTAAACTCACAGTTTCGCCATCGACTTTAACCTCCCTACGCGCTTGTATCAGTTCAAGATTAGCTAAGCGAGCGTTGCTTTCTGTAACAGCCTTGCTTGTACGGCGCAAAATAGCCTTAATACGTGCACTCAATTCAACGGGGTTGTATGGCTTTGTCAGATAGTCATCGGCACCCAACTCAAAGCCCATAACTTTTGTCATATCTTCATGCTTTGCGGTCAACATAAGCACAGGTACATCGGAGTCAAGCCGTATACGTTTTAATACATCAAGGCCATTCATTTGAGGCATCATAATATCCAGTAGAATAATATCCGGCTGATTTTTTTCTAGGAAACCAAGCCCCTCCATGCCCGAGTTGGCAGTGTCCACCTTAAAGCCTTCGAAACTTAGATATTCAGCCAGCAACTCACATGCATCGAGATCATCCTCTATCACTAAAACGTGGTTTTTCCCCACCATAATCAACCATTAGCCAAAGCTTATTTACAAAAAATTTACACTACCATAACGGATATTTGACTGAAACTTTTTCATGCTTAATTCAACATACACCACATCTTAATCTAAAGGCAAGAGCCCCCCATGTTCCAACATATCCACATGAAAAAATTGGCCATACTACTGGCAGCATGTAACATCCAGCTCCTATCTTCAGCGGGCACCCATGCAGACTCAAGTCCACCTTCTGCCGACGCAGAAGGCTCAATTTATAAGAAAAAGGTATCGACAAGGGTGCGAGCTAGCGAGTCTAGCCTAAGTAAAATCTCAAAGTCTAAGGCTTCGATTGCTGAGCAAGGGGCCGTTTATACCCGCAAGGCGAACAGAGGGAATGATAAAGGCGGAGTGCTGAAAACTCATGCACGAGCCTATGAGAAAGCTGACGGCACAGAAGGATTGCGAACAAAACATGGCGGAAGGACTGCTGAAGGTGAATACTGGAGGCAGATAAATAAGCAGCGCAACAACAAAAATGGCGGCACAGTGAATAAGACTCGACAAAGCAGTTACAGCGAGAGCGAAGGATTAAGCTACAGAAAAAACGTATCCAGAGAAGGCGCCAGCAGAAAAAGCTATGAAGGTAGCGCAACCCTACAAGATGGAAAAATCATTAGGGAACACATCTGCAAAGATGAGCAGGGCCTAGAAATAAGTTGTAAGTAAAACCACCGCAGACTATCAACCACTTTAAACAAGAGAAAAGAGATATGTACAAGGCAATTTCTTCAATCATCTTTCTAATAGTAACACTTTTCAGCTCACAACAGGCTGTATCTCAGGAAGAGCGATTCACCTACTATGAGAACGACGGAATTTTTATTTATTATGAAACCGATGAGATAGATAGCTACCGCGAACTTCTTCCCGACAGCTTTACCATGCCGGAAACCCCAATGGTATTTGCATTCATATCCGATTTTTACAAAATGGACGCCAATACCAAACCCTACAAAGAAGCATCAATCTTTATCTTAGGCAAATACGAAGGCAATGAGTTTTGGCATTGTATCTTTATGCCGGTGACCAGCCAGGAATCTCGAATTGCAGGAATTCGACGCCTAGGCCTACCCAAAACCATGGGTGATATCGACTTCAACCGCTCTGAGACAGCTTATTCTGCGCATGTTAAGACCGAAAATGGCCACGAAATGTCTCTAGAGCTGAGCGCTGTAGGTCAAGAGGTTAGCGCTTCAGAAGAAGACACCATTAGAAACTTTTCAACACTACCCAAACTAAATTTGTTAAACGGCGAAGTGGTTCAAATGGGCCGCAGCAGCAAGCGTAATATCTTGGACTTATCCCGAATTTTCAGTAAGCGACTCACTCTAAAAATGGGAAATGGCGATATTGAGTTGAATCGCTCTAATAACTCATCCTCTGATGAGGCTCATCCTCTTGATCTAAAGCCTTCAAATATTCTGGCCGCCTACTACCTCAGAAATACTATTCCTTACCGCCTAAATGGTCGCCCCTTTAAGAAATAGCGGCAACAACCGCTTGGCTCAGCAGTTTCAGTTAAAAATCCTACTGACTCAGCCCAGCTGCCTAGCTTGCTCCCCGCAAAGTTAGGCAGCTAGCTACAAAGCTACCGCAAATGTATCGCATTGTATCTAGCGGGCCTTCGAAATGGGAAAAAAGCTACAAATCATCACATTGTATTCATTTAAAGCAGCACGTCAGCCATCAATAATTATCTAGCTGATAGATAAGATGGTAGCTGCACCAAAATGGCTTTTAAAACAGAGATACACCAAACAGACAAACATGACCATCGCGTCGACCCGAGGCTATCACTTGCACAATTGAATAATGAGGCCGATGCCATGCTAGGCCCATGCAAGACTCTCAATCAAGAAGAACGCGAGCAAGCAGAGCATATTTATCAGCAAATGGATGCCATATGGCAGTCCGTAATTGATTCAGCCGGAGAGCATATCAGTGATCGTGTAATCGAAGATTTCCTCGCATCCTCGCAATACCCTGTTATGCAAGAGCTAGAAGACAGCTTGCAGAGGCTTTATGAATTACAACCATTTACTGGCCTTAGTCAAGCCCAGTACCAATGGATCAAAGCGCTAAATATTCTGCTTGATGAGTTAAACAATGAGACCAGGTGTCGACTTACGACTGCGAATACTAAGCAACACAATCGCGGCCAAAGAGACTGCTCACCATCCAAATTCACTGCAGTACACAGCATTTATAAGTATAGCCATTAAGATATGATCAGTTTTACCAAGCAAATCTTGATAGAAAACGATGCTCTCCGCTCATCCAGAATCATTCAGATGAGCGCCATTAAGAACCTCTTATTATTAGGTCTAGCGAGCTACGTTATAGCCCAACCGATAGAGGGCAACAGCACAATAACTGCGCTTATTTTAACAAGCCTATCTGCATTTCTAATTATTGGCTATTACAATCGGCAACGCCATATGGCGCTCTCGGGCTTCTCCAATAGATTAGAGAAACAACGCATAGATGACATATTCACCCCTGATGGCGAAATAGCAACTCCGTCTGCAGGAGAAACAGCCAAGCCTTTATTAAAATTGGAAGAACTAGGAAGACTTAAACCCCTAATATGCGGATCAGGAATTCCAGCCATACTAGACAGCTTTTGGACACCTTTTTATTTGCTCGCCCTTTTTGCTGTTGATGTTCGCATTGGGTCCTTAGCATGCCTCTGCGCTTTCTTGCTTTGGCTGTTTCATCAGCTCAAAGAGCTGTTAACATTCGAAGAGGCGATAAATGCCAAAGTCAAGCAAGTGGAAGCCAAGCAGTCATTGGCATCATTCTTCGATCACCGCGATAGCACTATCGCTATGGGCATGCAGCAGAGCTTTAAAGACTCTTGGCTTGGGCAATACAATGCTAATCAAAACCAGCTAAACGCCTGCAACGGCATCAACAGTTTGTTCTCGAATTTGCTCAGGCTTTGCGGTAACGCCAGCCTTTGCGGACTTGCCATCTTGGGTGCACAGCTCACCTTTAGCTCACAAATAAGCTATTCCAGCTTGGCGATAAGCTTGATCGTTTTTTACCAAATTATTTCTTCATTAAATGATGCGTTTAAGTTCCATAGTCGCTTTCAAGCCGAATGTTTCGACCCTAAAAAGGTATTAAATATAGCGTCGACACCAGCCGCCCAAAAAACAACAATCAACAATGAATTAAGTATCGAGCTGCGTAATGTATCCATTGGTGATGATCGATTCTCCCCCATATTTTTTAACACTGACCTCTACTTAACCCCTGGCGAAATCCACCTTTTTAAAGGACAAGCACAAAGCGGAAAAACCAGCTTATGCCGCGCGACATTAGGCCTAGAGACATGCCTACAAGGAGTCATTAAAGTCGCCGACCTAGATATTCGCGAGTGGACCGATGGGAATCGCGCTGAACACATAGCCTTTATCAGCCAACAACCCGAGTTAATCGCAGGCACAATCTCTGAAAACATTAGCCGCTTTACGAATGCCGACATTTCGGAAGTCATAAAAGCTGCCAAAATGGCTGGCGTTCATTCCGATATCCTTCGCTTACCGCAAAACTACCAGAGCAAGATCGGCGACGGCTGCCAACAAATCTCCGTACTCCAAAAACAAAAAATTGCTTTAGCAAGGGCAGTATTTGGGAAGCCCAAACTCATCATATTTGATGATCCTAGCGAACATCTTTGTGCCAGCTCAAATGCCCAACTATTGCAACTGATACGTCAATTAAGAGCTACCGGATCGACAATTATCATTACAAGCAGCCTCGATATATTTGATCTATATGCCGACCATAGTTACCAACTCATAGACCATCAGATACTGGAACTGGATTCTAATATACGCACCAGCGCTATGTTTTCCTCTAGACGACTACTGAATCAACGATAAGCCGAGTGTATAGATGAAAACCAGCCACTTAGATTACAGTCGAATCGATTCTGATAACTCAAGCAGCAATATAGGACTAGTGCTTGTATTTACATTACTTGCAGCCTTAAGTTTGCTAGCCAAGCACCAACTTGACGGTAAGCTCAGTGAATTTTCAGCCGACTCAAGCGAAATCCAAGGGCATAGCAAAACGACAAGTTATCTCGGTGTAATCAAGAGCCTCGATATCAATAGAAATGGGCAAAAAGCCAAGCTAAAACTATTACTGCTGCTCGACCAGCAGAATAACATTAAGAAAGTCTGGACCTTGAATTGCAATGGAGATTGTGGCGCAAACATCACAAGAGATAAAATCGCCAGCACGGTCCAGAGTAGCAGTAGCATTCGAGGACTCTCATTAAACCCGCCTAATTTAGAACTGGTTCAAAGCCCTAGGAATGAAAGCTTCAACTTTTAACTCGCCAGCAATGGCGGCGGCTCAAAGGAAACAATTGAGCAAAGCGGGCCAAGCATATTGACCTACATGCCAACAAAGCGCATCATTCAGCAGTTTTAATAAGAACTGTGACGTGGACGACCTACAAAAAGAACATCACCGCCTGACCGGCCTGTTTATCGAAATGTGCAACACAGCCGCTCAAGAAACTGAAAACCCGAATTTGGTTGCTGCCGCTTTAATGACCGCAAGCGCCAACTACTGCTCTTATGTGTCTACCGGCAATGCCGGCTACCTTTCAGAAAAAGGTATCGATGACCTAACCGAGCGCTTTCGTGCTAACTTGCAAGTATTGCAAGATATTAAGAAAGACGAACACGAAAAAGCCATTGCCGCCGCGCAGGCCGCTGAAGCTATTAAGAAAGACTAGGCTTAATTGCAGGCAAGTCTTTATGCCTCAAAACGAAGCCATTAAAAAACCCCGCAAATGCTGGGTTTTTTAATACTACAGAGCAGAGAGATTTACTCGCCGTAAAGATCCTCTCCTCGCACCCAGTTAGCATGGAAGCCTCCTGGTACGCGCTGTGGCAGCTTCAACTTACAGACAGGCCCCTGAGCAACATTTCGCGCATCAAAGATCAAACAGTAAGACGTCCAGTCGTTAGTGTCGGTAGCGATGGTCACCAAGTACCCTTGATCTTCGGGGTCATTGCGAGTCGCACCTTTGGCCGGACAGAAAGGTGCCTCACTACCGAATACACCCTCGCCATAATCCCAGCGTTCTAAATCGCCATTTTCAACGTCATATTTCAGCATTGCACCAAATGCTAAGGTGCCTACGCCGTCGTCCTTGCGGGTCATAATATATTGGTTAAAGCTGTAGCGAGTTTTATAGCCCATATAAAGAGGGTTAGAACGGTTGAATTCGGAGTTTAGCGTATCAACATCATGTTCAATAACCTCGCCCGTCTTCATATTGAACTTCCAGACGTACAAGTTAGCCTCGAGCCGCATATAAGCCAACATATGAGAAAGCTCACCCTCAGTAGGGTCCGCTTTTGGCATTGGGTTAGTTGAGCGACAGCCTACCTGAATCACCCAATCGCCCTCTTCCCAGCAGTTGGTTACATGCAAAATGTAACAAGGCTCGCATTCGAACCACTTCACTTCATCGCCATTACCGTAACGCGGCTGCACACCAAATCGAGTTGGCACATCACGATGGAAAGTCATTACGCGCTTATTGGTTTTTTCCAATAAGTCCACATCGTGGAAGAAAGGACAATCATGCACAATCACATAATTAGGAGTTACGCCAATATCGTGAGGCAGGCGTGGGCCAGGCAAGGCAACGCCTGCTTCATGTTTGATATTGCCATCTTTATCAGCGATGCCGTAAGTGTAATAAGGGTAGTCATCAGAGTAATCGAAGAAGACCAACTCACCATTTTCCAAATCAACTTTAGAGTGCGCCGATAGTGCTCGCTTAAGACCACCATTTAGATCTTCTCTACCCTTGGTATCTAAGGTGTCCATATCAAGCTTGTAAGGAATACCCGCGTTGTACCATAGCGACATAATATGGCCGTTGTAGTACATCACGTCGGTATTGGAAGTATCTTTAATGGGGAAACCTGGCAAACTGAAATCAAATGGCCCCATCACGCCCGGCCAAACAGCCGTGCCTTCTTCCGCCTCTTTTATCTTGGCATCCGTTTGAATCCAACGGTTACGGTAACTGGCCTTGCCGTCTTTAAAATTGATCATGTGCAACATGCCATCGCCGTCGAAGGCATGGTAGTTAAAGCGAGGCTTATAAACCGCATTTGGACCGTTACGCAGATAGGCACCGTAAAGATCCGCAGGAATCTCACCTTCTACAACTTCTAATGTATCGGCCTGCACCTCTTCACAGATTGGCGCATAGACACCATGCAAATAAGGATTGTCGATTTCCTTAGTCCAAGCAGGTGCATTTGGGGCCGGGTTGCCCTGCTTGTCTTCGATAATGGTGCACTTTGCAGCGACCTCTAGATTGGCAGCGTCTATTGGTGAATTCATGGCTTGTGGCCTCCATTTCTGGCTATTTCGAAGTTTATATTGTTATCACTATGATCTAATCATGGCTTAGTAAGTTTATTAATGCAAGTTATAAAAGCTAAATTAGCACAAAGTGAAAATAAATAGCCTATGAGCGGGCCACTTTTTGTTGGCTCAGGTACAATAGCGGCAATTTTCTATGCACTGATTGGAGGCTGACGCGCTATGGCGCAATACGTTTACAGCATGAACAGAGTGGGCAAAATCGTCCCACCAAAACGTCAAATTCTAAAAGATATATCCTTGAGTTTCTTCCCTGGCGCAAAAATTGGCGTTCTTGGCTTGAACGGTTCAGGTAAATCCACCCTGCTACGCATCATGGCTGGCGTCGATACCGATTACAACGGTGAAGCCCGCCCAATGCCAGGCATTAAGGTTGGCTACCTTCCACAGGAACCGCAATTAGATGAAGCAAAAGATGTGCGTGGCAATGTTGAAGACGGTGTTCGTGAAGCACTTGATGCCATCGCGGGCTTAGACCAGGTATACGCGGCCTATGCCGAAGAAGGTGCTGACTTCGACGCACTGGCCAAGCAGCAAGGTGAATACGAAGATATTATTCAAGCTTGGGATGCCCACAATCTAGACCACAAACTAGAGCAGGCTGCCGATGCTTTGCGTCTTCCGCCATGGGATGCTGAAGTAAGCAAGCTCTCTGGTGGTGAAAAGCGTCGCGTAGCATTATGCCGCCTGCTGCTATCGCGCCCCGATATGCTGCTACTTGATGAGCCGACTAACCACTTGGATGCTGAATCGGTATTCTGGCTTGAGCAGTTTCTACAAGAGTTTTCTGGCACCGTAGTGGCCATCACCCACGATCGCTACTTCCTAGATAATGCTGCCGGCTGGATTTTGGAACTCGACCGTGGCCACGGTATTCCTTATGAAGGTAACTACACCACTTGGCTAGAAACCAAAGAACAACGTCTTGAGCAAGAACAAAAAGCTGAGGCCGCACACAACAAAGCCATCAAGGCAGAGCTGGAGTGGGTACGCCAGAACCCGAAGGGCCGTCAAGCTAAAAACAAAGCGCGTTTAGCTCGCTTTGACGAAATGCAATCGCAAGATTTCCAATCTCGTAATGAGACCAATGAAATCTATATCCCACCAGGAGAGCGTCTGGGCGATAAGGTTATTGAAATCAAAAACCTAAGCAAAAGCTTTGGTGATCGTAAGTTAATTGACGACCTAAGCCTAACCATTCCTAAAGGCGCTATCGTTGGTATTATCGGTGGTAACGGTGCTGGTAAATCCACCTTATTCCGTATGATCGCTGGTACCGAGCAACCAGATTCAGGCTCTGTAGAATTAGGCGAAACGGTCAAAGTAGCCTACGTTGAACAGGGACGTGAAAACCTAGACGACAACCAAAATGTTTGGGAAGCCATTTCTGGTGGCCACGATATTTTGAAGATTGGCAACTACGAAGTTAGTTCACGCAGCTATGTCGGCCGCTTTAACTTTAAGGGTACTGATCAGCAAAAACGCGTTGGTGAACTATCCGGTGGTGAACGTGGCCGCCTGCACTTAGCAAATACTTTAAAGCAAGGCGCCAATGTATTGCTACTCGATGAACCGTCAAACGATTTGGATGTTGAAACCTTACGAGCACTGGAAGAAGCCCTACTTACCTTCCCAGGTTGCGCACTGGTAATCTCGCACGATCGCTGGTTCTTGGATCGCGTGGCAACACATATCCTAGCCTATGAAGGCGAAAGTGATATTGTATTCTTTGAAGGTAACTACACTGAATACCATGAAGACTTTGTTGCTCGTAAAGGCGCCGATGCCGGCCCTAAGCGAATGAAGTACAAGCCCATTAAAGCCTAAGCTTTAAGGTGTAAGCCAAAAGCCCGGTTATCGCCGGGCTTTTTTATTTTCAGCGCAAAAATACTTACTGCTCAACCGAACAAAGCAATAAACCGTCGTTGTATATTGACCCCAAAAGCAACTGATTATTGATACTTACCGCCACGCTGGCAGCCGAGTAGGCTCGCCCATCTAATTGCAATAGCGGTGTATCAAGCTTGCCATTTGCTTTCACTTTCCAAATACGACTTGGTGATGCAATCGTTGAGTCACTCGCATTGCGAGCCTGAGCCACACCATTAACATGATCGGCCACCAGAAGATCACCATTTTCCAGCACAGAGATATTATCGGGGCTATTACCTAAAGAAAATTTTTGCAGTAATTCCAGACCACCTTTTTCACTGCGATAATATTTACCTAATTGCCCAGCTCGCGACTCAGAAACCCAGAGCTGCTGGTAGCGTGGAGAATAAGCAATACCATTCGCAAAAGCCAAGCCGTCCACAGCCACCTTCCATTGACCTTGATAATAATGACCGATGGAGGACCGAGCCAAACCCAGCAGTACTTCGACGTACATAGCGATTCCGGATAGAGCTTTTCGGTCACTGCTAAAATAGAACTCTTCGCTAGAGATCGCGGCAATATCATTTGGTGAATAACCATCTGGAACAACAAGTTGCTTCACAGTAATTAAGCGCAGACCATCAATCCTAAACAGGAAAATATCGTGCCCCCCATCAGCTGCAGCAGGAACACGATGATTAATAACAAAAAGGTATTCTTTATCAGCTTCCTTAAAATAACTTATACCGTGAGGGTGAAAACTATTTAAAGCCTCGGGAAGCTCCATAAGCTGAAGTTCATGTTTCTCACCAGCGCTCTGAAAACGATAAACATTCCCCGCCGCAGCTGGATTCCCCAGGTGAGCGCGACGATCATCAGCAGAAATATAGGCGTAGCCCCCAAGCCCCACTTCGATATCTTCAGCTCCGACCGGCCCTTTTATAAGCTCACAAGATTGGTAATCGCTAGTCGATACTTCATTGCCGCCACCAAGTGATTGCCATATATAAGCCACAAGCAGAGCGGCAGACACAACGGTTAGCAATAAACCATAAATCATGTAACGCATAATCCGCACTCTACTCTAGTCATCGAACAATTGTAGAAACTCTTCTCGCATACTGATGTTAACGATATCTATATCCGAAAAAGCTTTCGCCAACTTTTTATTCTTTTTACCGTAATCATATTCTCTTTGCTCATCATCATGCACCAACAAGGCTGCTAAGCCACCCGAGCGAGAAACCCACTTCAACATATGATAATCACCCATCGAATTGCCCACAGCAAGCACAGGCGCTTTACCGAGCCTATGCTGCAAATTGCTGACCTTACCTTCGGCTAAGTTGATAGGTGTTCTGTAAACACCAGAGCGAACCAACTCGCCATCTGACATTACATAACTGACATTTTGAGCGATTACATTCTGCGGAGGGACTGAGAATAATTCTTGCGACACAGAACGGATCAGACCTTCATCCGAGCCAGTACAAAGATAGATTTCAAAATCGTGCTCACGCAGCATCGCCATTAACTCAAGCATAGGCCGATAGACTAACTGAGCCTGTTTTTTATCGTATCTAGAGTGACGACTTTTTCTCAGCAAAAACTCCCGCGCGTATTGCTGATATTTCTTTTCGCTAACGCCCTTAAAAACAGCAGACGACAATGCCAAAAGATCTTTTTCGGACTTTGGATTTGCCATTGCTAGCTCATTCGCCTTAAGTGACAAGACAAAGTCTAGCTGAGCATAGTTTGGCTTTTCGACCCAAAGGGTGCCGTCCACATCAAAAACAGCTATACGATCCTCTTTAGCAATATAGTTCTTTGCTTCAGGGTCACTTGCATCCCTTATAAACTGTGATAATCGAGTTTTAGATAGACCCGAATTCCAATTCGGCAGGCTATCCTTAGACCCAGCTAAGACCAAAGGGGAAAACACCATAACGAGAGACAATAAAATGGACAACTTCATTAAAACTAACCTTTAGCAGTAACCGTTTTTTTATATTTTTCATTGACCGTAAAGCTGTATGAGTGGATATTATCTACAGTCATCCAGCGAGCCGACATTTTATCGACTTGAAAATCCACATCTATCCAGCCCTTATCCTTGCCATTGACATAGCTAAGATGTGGATTTTTTTCGATAAAGGCATCAGATACCGAACTTCCCTGGAAGCTTGGCAGATAATCATCTAAGCCTGGGGAGGTTACCGAGCTGGTAATTAACTCTGTGATTTTTTGCTGAGGTTTACTCGGTATCGAAATTTGAGAACATATTCCCGTATGGATATCGCCCGTTAGGATGACAGCATTTACACTATGCTTGCCCAAAATTTCTAAAAACCGATCCCGAGCTTTGGGATATCCGTCCCAGGCATCTAGCAACATAGGCTGTCCGTATTTACTGGATTCAATTACCGCTTGATAGTGCTTGCGAGAGCGCGACCGCGCAAACTCAGAATCTCCATTGGGATCTGCTACCTTGCGCAAATCAGGCATGTGAAATGGCGACACCATTACCTGCTGGCCAATTGCTGTCCACCGACAGCTGTTCTTTGAAAGTTGCCTTTCAAGCCAGTTTGATTGGTCTTGCCCAAGCATTTCACGATCACGCTCTAGCCCCTGCGCAAAGGCCTTACGACTGGGTTGCTGCTCTCTTCCTTTAAGACGGGTGTCCAACATTGAAAGGCTAAGTAAATTACCAAAAGTAAAATGCCGGTTTATGCCATCATTGGCATTTTCCCGTATAGGCATCCATTCATAATAAGCTTGGCGTGCCGCCGCTTGTTGTTTGCGCCAAGCATCCGGGCTTTTACTTTTAGGGCTGCCATCTTGCCAGGCGTTATTGGCAAACTCATGATCATCCCATACCGCGATCATAGGATGCGCCGCATGCATAGCCTGCAAATCCGTATCGCTTTTGTATTGTGCGTGGCGCAATCGGTAATCTTTTAAGGATTTAAGCTCATTGGCCGGTACGGGCTCACGGTTTAACGCTTCAGCATGCTGAGTGGCATAACCGCCGCGACCATACTCGTAGAGATAATCCCCCAGGTGCACGACAGCATCGTAGTCAGGCTTATTCGCGATTGCTCGATAAACATTGAAGTAACCCGCCGGGAAATTAGAGCAGGAAACCACCGCCAATCTAGCCTGCTTACAATTTTCGGCCGCTAGAGTTTTGCAACGCCCTATTGGCGAGAACTCTTTATTACAAACAAAACGATAAAAATATTCCTTCGCTGGTAGCAATTTCTGAACATCAAGCTTGAGAGTAAAATCGTTTTCAGCCTGTGCCACAAGCTCACCTTGCTGCACAATATTGTGAAATTCGCGATCTTCCGCCAGCTGCCAGCTTACTGTCTGCAACGCCTGGCTCGGGTGAACTCTCGTCCAAATAATAAAGCGATCTTGTAAGGGGTCGCCACTTGCTACACCGTGCTCAAAAACAGTTGCATTCTTTGTAGCATGCGCCAAAGGAAGCCCGGTTATTCCGCCCACTAAAGCAGCGGACTTTATTAACTCTCTGCGTTTCATTTCTTAAATTCTCTCTAATACAGCCCAGTGCAGTTTGCCAGCGCAAGACTACGCTTAGAATACATACAAGATACATACATACATGACTGCATGTCAATATTTGAGAAAGCCATCTCCTAAAGCAGAAGGCCTAACCTAAACCTTAGCGGCTCCCTGCTGCATTGTGTACATAAAGGTCAAAGGTTAGAATCTCCCGCTTGATTTGGGAAAAGAAGGCAAGCATGAGTCTAATTCGGCGTAGCAACGAGGAACGTAGCAATCAAACCCGTAGCAATATTTTAGAAGCGACGGTGCGCTGCATACAGCAACACGGCTACCAAGGTGCCACTATGTCTTTGATTGCTCAAGAATCAGGGGTAACCCGTGGCGCGCTGCAACACCATTTTGGTAACCGACGTATAGAGCTTATCGCTCAAGCCGCCGAGCATGTGTATGACCAGTATTACGCACAATACCTGCCTATCTTACAAGACGAAGACCCACGAAAACTTCTGAAGGACGTTTGGCAACTCCAAAAGCAATTATTCCACCAAAAAGAAACCATTGTTCTTATCCAAATATGGCTCGCTTGTCGCAGCGACACTGAACTATCAGAAAGAATCCTGCCACTGTTTAAGGAATTAGACAGCAAGCTTTCAGAGCAATGGCGCAACTGCCTAAAGCACTCTGACTTAAAGCATGCTCAGATTCAAAAAATCCGCTATATGCAGCGAACCCTGCTGCGCGGGGCTGCTATCGAGTACCTAATGTTTCCCGAAAAGGAAGTTTTCAACGAGCTGTTTGATATCGCTGAAAAGGCCACTTTAGGCATTTTGGACGAACCCTAGATATCAGTTGAAAGCGATCTAAATCTTGTCATCAAACTGAAACTCGGTTTGCCTATCATCCATACATACGTTAATGTATGTAAATATTCAGTAGGTATTTTGGCTTACTCAAGCTGTTAAAACACCTTGGCCGGTATACAGTCAGCAATGCTGTTGGCCGCCGGCTTGGCCGAGGTAAACGAGAAGCTTTAAGTATCTGAAATACATGAATGATTGTATGCATAACAATAACTTGAACGCTCAACAGCATAGCCTCGGAGACACTTGCATCATGGCCCGATCACGCTTAAACAAACCATTTTTATTCAGCGCCCTAGCCTTGGCCATATGTGCCAGTAACAGTTTTGCTCAACAAAGCACGCTAGAGGAGATTACCGTTACCGCTCAAAAGCGAGAGCAGAATATTCAAGATATTCCGATCTCTATTGCGGCCTTTAGCGCTGAAAACCTGAAGGATAAGGGTATCGACGATTTTAGTAAGCTTGGCACCCTAACCCCAGGTTTAAACTTAGCCCCCTCTACTGGTTTTTATGACCCTATCGTCACAATTCGGGGAATCGGCCTACGCTTTGAAGAACCCAATGTAAGTGCCTCAGCAGCTGTGCATATTGATGAAGTCGCAATGGCAACCCCCAGTTACTTGAATGTTCCTTTGTTTGATATTGAACGAGTGGAGGTCTTAAAAGGCCCTCAGGGAACTTTATTTGGACAAAATACTACAGCCGGAGCCATTAACTTTATTACTCGTAAACCCAGCCATGAAACCGACGGCTACATAGATTTAAGTTACGGGCGTTTTAATGAAACGGATATCGAAGCTGCAATCGGCGGCAGCCTAAGCGATAACTTAGCGGCTCGAGTCGCCCTAAAGCAGACTCGCTCAGATGGTCATCAAAATAATTTGGGCACCAGTAGAACTGCGGGCTTTACCAGAATACCTGGAGTGATCCCAGGAATTGCAGAGCGCCCAGCCGACAGTAATTTTGGCGGGCAGGACAAGTTATCTATTCGCGCGAGCTTTCTTTTGGAGGCAAGCGAAGAGGTAGAAGTATATTCCAGCATTCACTATTTTAATGATGAATCAGATATCCCACTGGTGAAACTTGATGGCGCGGATGCTCTTGGGATGAGCCCCGCCAGTAATGATCCCTACACGGTTGAAGGTGACGAACTGGGCATTAATGACCATGAGCAATGGGGCGGTCAACTGCGAGTTAGCTGGGATCTAGGGTTTGCAGAATTCACCTCATTAAGTGGTTACGAAACCCTGAATCGACACATGATTGATTCTGAGGGTACTGCCAGCCGAATTCTTAACGAAGATTTATACAATGATTCTTGGCAGTTCAGCCAAGAGTTTCGATTGGTCGGTGAAACGCAAAACACAAACTGGACGGCCGGTTTTCATTACGCTGAAGACGAAGTGGATTTTTTCAAAAGACAAGACGCTTCTGATTCGGTTTTAGGCTTTCTTGATACAAAGTATTTACGAACCGTAGAGAGCTGGGCCCTATTCTCGCAGGTCGACTGGTTATTATCTGACGACTTCACCTTAACCACCGGCCTACGTTATCTTGAAGAAGAGCGCAGTATCGATCGCAGCTCACAATCATTCGATCCCTATGGTACGGCTCTCGTAGATCGAATATTTCCTGACCTGCCAATAATCCCAGGCAAAGACAGCATCAATGCTGAGGAGCTTACCTGGAGACTCGGCTTGGATTATCGTCCCAATGACGACACCTTATTGTACGCTAGCATTAGCGAAGGCTATAAGTCAGGCGGCTTTGATGGCTCAGGCATAACTTCAAACGCGGCCCTAGAACCTTTCGACGGTGAAGAATTATTAGCCTATGAAGCTGGCATAAAGTGGACCTCCAGTAATATTCCGCTGCGAGTTAATGCTTCGGTATTCTTTTATGACTATGACAATCTGCAAGCACAAGCACTAGTAACCATTGTTGGCGAAGACGGTACAAGGGTACAAGATGCCATTTTAACAAATGCCGGTAAGGCGGAGATTGCAGGTGCTGAATTCGATATTAACTGGCAACCGATTGAAGGGCTGCGAATCGACCTAGGCGCCAGCTATCTTGACGGTGAAATTACTGAGTTTGCCTCTGAAGACCCAGCAGAATCTGCAACGATTATTGGCAATGAAACACCAAACACTCCTAAGCTGCAAACAAATGCGCAAGTTTCTTATCGCTTCAGCATCAGCGATAGTAATATGGCCCGCGCGTCCTTAGATTACAGTTATATTGATGACGTTTATGGTGATATCGCCAATAGTAACAACATCATTATCAACTCTTATGAGTTGCTCAATGGTCGTTTCGAGATTTCGGATAATGATGAAAACTGGACAGTAGGCCTATGGGGCAAAAACTTGGCGGATGAACGCTATTACACCAGTATCGCACCAGCATTTTTAGCCCAAGAAGGTGTAGTCAGAAGGTCTTATGCTTTGCCCAGAACCTACGGCATAGATTTTAGATATAACTTTTTCTAAATAGGCTTTAAACCCTAGTCGATTTTCTAGCCCAGCTCCGCTGGGCTCTTTTTTATTTTTTACAGCGTGGAAAATGCCTTTGCCAATTCTTCATATCGAAATTGAAAGCCCATCTCTAATAACTTCCTTGGATAGATTCTCTGCCCCTCAAGCAACAGCTCCGCTCCCTCACCGAGCATAAGCTTTGGAATTATCTCGGGCAAAGGAAAAATTGCGGGGCGCCGCAGTGATTCAGCATAAAGGCGGGTAAACTCAACATTCTGTACAGCGTTGGGTGCTGTTAAATTAAAAGCGCCCTTAGCGTTTTTATTCTCCAACAAAAACTCTATGGCTCGCGCCTCATCCTCAATATGAATCCACGACATCCATTGCTTACCACTGCCAACCCGACCACCAAGACCCATAGAGAACGGCAAACGCATTTTAGCAAGTGCGCCTCCGGGCCCAAGCACAATCCCTGTACGAAGAAGACAAACTCTAATGCCATACTCTTCTGCCTGAGAGGCCTCAGCTTCCCAGGAGCTGCACAAATCATGAGTAAAGCCCTGCTGGGGGGCAGCACTTTCGTCGAGCGGCTCATCTTCAAGATGGCTACCATAGAATCCAATTGCTGAAGCACTCAGTAAGACATCGGGCTTACAATCTAAATTTGAAATCAACTCTATTAAATTTTTTGTGGTGCTGATACGACTATTAAGTAACTCTGCTTTGCGTGACTCACTCCAACACTGATCAGCAATACCCGCTCCGGCTAAGTTAATCACCGCATCTATCTTGGGGCTGTTCGCAAGCTGCCAATAATCATCGAGACTGGCGAAGCACTCTACTTGCTTCCCATATAATTGTGCGCAGGTATTTTTAGACTGGCTCCAAGCGAGTAACTGGTGCCCTTTGCAGAGCAATCGGGGAATTAGAAATTGGGCAATAAAACCACTGGCGCCTGTTAAAAGGATATTCATACAGCCCTCCCTGATACATTCTAGTTCAATCAATCTACTTCACTAACTAGAAGGGAGCAAGCCTGTCAAAGATTGGTACATTAAAGATATTGCAAAGGCTGCATTTTAAAAACAATAACGCAACCCTCGGCTAACGATCAAAATCAAACGGCAGCCGCAGCTATGGAATCTTTATCGCCTTCCCAGCTAACACAATTTCGACCCCGATTTTTAGATTTATAAAGCTGCCCATCAGCCAACTCTACTAATTCTTTCCATTCCATTCCACAACCGGGCTCATAGCTACAGAGGCCGGCACTTGCGGTTAAAATACCGTAGTCGCTTTCACAATGTGGCTCGGCCTTAGCCTCAAGCGCTTCTAATACCCGCTCAACCACTTTCGCCGCCACCAAGGGATAAGTCTCTGGGAGCAACACTAGCAGCTCTTCCCCACCATAACGATACAATCTATCAGAGCTACGCAAGCTGGACTGAATTGTATCGCTAACCAGCCTTAGAACCCGATCACCTTCTTGATGCCCATAGTGGTCATTGTATTTTTTAAAGCAGTCAACATCGATCAGCACAACCGAATAATAACGTTGATAACGCAAGGCATTGTTATGGGTGTATTGCAGATCCATCTCCATGGCGCGGCGATTGCCGATCCCCAAAAGAGAATCCTCCATAGACAGGGTTCTAAGCTCATCGAGCATATTAAAGTGGGCATCTAAAACATCGTTCTGCCCGATAATCCCCATCAAATAGCCATCCGGGTCAACTACGGGCAGATTGCGAATATTGTAGGATTGCGAGATAACAAAAGCCTCCCTAAGCGGTGAACCATAATGTACCGTCACAGGAGAGGGCGTCATAATATCTTGCGCAATTAAAGCAGAGAAGTCTTTACCTTCAAGGTGACTGGCCGCCAGCAATCCTACCAAATCCCTTTCGGTGATGATGCCTACCGGCTTATCGTCATCTATCACAATAAGGCATGGAGACTTCGCTTCAGTGAGAGTTTGTAATATCTCGCTTAACGATGCATTGGGTTCCACCGTTACAAAACCCATTGTCATATGGTCTTGCACACAGGAGTCATTAAATTTCATAGTCTTTTATATTAGAGTTCTTAATATCCGCCCCAATACCTTTGAGGCACCACCCTGGACCAGCCCTAGTCCTGCCAACTTCCTAATTCTCTCTTTATCTAAATACAGCACTATGTGGATAGAACCGTACGGCCAAACACCGAAACGCTGTCCAAATTTTTGCCCCGTTCCTTTAGAGTATTGGTCAACAGGAGCTGATTTCCAGTCCCGTGGTCACTTTTTAATAAAGTCTCTCTAAGCGGCTTTTTTTGGCGAGTGCAAAAATGGCTAAGCTGAGCCTAGCGCTCGAACAGCGATGCAAATTGATCAATCAACAAACATCCTTTATACCCAGCTACTCCAAGTGATACAGGACATTTGTCGCAGCAATCAACTAAATAATAGTCTAAAATTACAATCTTTCTATGCGAAACAAGACAAATTATCCATACTTTGGAATCATTTTTATCTTAAAGTGGCATTGCTTACCCCCATGGCGTGCCTTTCCTCTAACTAAGAAACTTATATCATGCTGCATCTAGTCTTAGGCGGTGCCCGTTCTGGCAAAAGCCGATATAGCGAATCAATTGCAAGATCCCTCGAATCGGCTGGACGAAGGGTATTCTATATTGCCACCGCCGATACCTCGCAAAACGATCTTGAGATGGCTCAGCGAATCAAACAGCACCAACAGATGCGCCCCAGCCACTGGCAACTCATTGAGACAAAAACGGCTTTATCCCAGACACTAGAATCGCTGAACCATACCGATGCTATCGTTTTAGTGGACTGCTTAACTCTTTGGCTAAGCAATTGCCTACTTCATCAAGACAAAGAGCTTTGGCACAGAGAAAAGCAACAACTGCTAAGCTGCTTAAGCAGCTTCGAAGGCCAATTACTAATGGTTAGCAATGAGGTCGGACAAGGCTTGGTCCCTATGGATAAATTGGCCCGAGTATTTGTTGACGAATCAGGCTGGTTACATCAAGATCTGGCTCGAATTTGCGACCAAGTAACATTCGTCACCGCAGGTATACCGCAACAACTCAAACCTCAGAGCAACAAATAGAGCCCTACCGCTTCAAAACAAGCCCAACACCAACACAAGAAAGCCCGCTCATGCCCGAAACTCTATATTGGTTCGACCAAAACATCCCGCTACCTTCGAACGATAGCCGCGAGAAAGCAGCACAACATCAATCACAGCTCACTAAGCCAGCAGGCTCATTAAGCAAACTAGAATCACTGGCCATTGAGCTGGCGGCACAACAAAACAGTAATAAACCCACTATTCGAGCTCCACAAATTACTGTATTTGCCGCTGACCATGGTATCGCTCAGCGAGGCGTTTCGGCTTTTCCACAGTCAGTCACTGCACAGATGGTTAGCAACTTTATCGCCGGTGGTGCCGCGATCAGTGTCTTGGCGAAGCAGTTCGATGCCCAATTGGAAGTGGTTAATCTTGGCACCTGCTATCCAATCCCCCAATGCTTGAGCAGCAACCAAGAGCCTTTACAAGGTTTGCACAATGCCATTATTGCAAAGTCTACCGCCGACTTTTCAAGGCAAGCCGCTATGAGCAGTGAGCAAGCGCAGCAAGCCCTGCAAGAAGGAGCAAATGCTCTTGAAAGAGCCCCGCTGGAGTGCACCTTATTTATTGGTGGAGAGATGGGCATTGCAAACACCAGCAGCGCAGCAGCGCTAGCCGCTGCGCTGCTGAATAAAGAGATCGATGAAGTGTGTGGCTACGGGACGGGTATCAGTGAAGATGCCAAATCTCAAAAAGCTAGCCTAATTAATGCGGGCGTGCAGCGCTTTACTGAAAAAGCGAAGTCGCTAGATTTAACTGAGCGCCAGCGAGCGCTTCTCGCCTTAGAAGAGCTAGGTGGCTTTGAAATTGCGGGCTTATGCGGAGCTTACCTTAGGGCCGCACAAATGGGCAAAAGCATATTGCTCGATGGCGTCATTAGCAGTGTCGCCGCTCTTCTAGCATGCAAAATTAATCCAGCCGTAACACACTACCTGCTGGCCAGCCACCTCTCCGCTGAAATAGCCCATAAAACTATTCTAGAAAGCCTTAATTTAACGCCACTGTTAGAATGGGGTATGCGCTTAGGAGAAGGCAGTGGTGCAGCATTGTGCATTGGCCTGTTAGATAGCGCCTGTCAAATTCACAACAATATGGCCACCTTTGCCGAAGCAGGTGTCAGTCAATAATGAAAACCAGTATTCGTTTATTGCGCCATGGTATTTGCGAAGGTGGCAATATTTTTCGGGGACATTGGGATAGCCCTTTATCTAGCGAAGGGCATCAACAAATGCTAACTGCCTGTACTGCACTGCAAGATATTGACGTTATTATTTGCTCTCCACTGCAAAGGTGTCGGCAAGTTGCAGAGGAATTGGCACAGCAGTATAGCAATTCAGACTTGCTGATCGAGGAAGATTTAAAAGAAATCAACTTTGGTGATTGGGAAGGAGTTAATATAGAAGAACTCATGAAAAGCCAACAGTCACAACTGGAAGCTTTTTGGAGCGACCCTGTATCGAACTGCCCACCCAATGGCGAAACAATGGCAGACTTCAATCAACGGGTTTGCCAAGCCTGGCATAACATTTTGCAGCAATACCAATATAAACAAATATTATTGATCACCCATGGTGGTGTTATTCGCTGTATACTTGCCGATGTTTTAGGCATGTCGCTAAGACCGTTATCTCGAATCAGCGTGCCTCACGCTTGCTTAAGTCAAATCGACATTTTTCACGAGGCAGGAAAACCAGACTGGCCGCAGTTAATCAGTCACGGCTTAAATTAAGTTTGACTACTGTTATCACCTGTTTTTAATAGGGCTCCATATGGAACGAGTTTCGGGATTTGGGCGCAGCTTAGCCATCGCCTTTATGTTTTTAAGCCGCATCCCCATGCCGCACTTAAAGGAATACAAACTTGAAGACCAACGTCGATCCGGCCTTCTCTTTCCTTTAGTGGGCTTATTGCTAGGCGCCCTTCTCGCTGTACTAAGTCTATTTTTATCAAGCCAATTTCCTGCGAGTGTCAGCGCCGCCATCCTACTTTGTGCTTGGGTTTATATAACAGGTGGTTTACATATCGACGGTTTAGCGGATTCAGCCGATGCCTGGCTTGGCGGCTTGGGCGATAAGAGTCGCAGCCTAGCCATTATGAAAGACCCACGCTGCGGTAGCGGCGCTGTATTTACCGTGATCTGTTTATTGTTACTTAAATATGGCGCACTGCTACATTTATTCCAGCAAAGTGACACTGAGTCAATCAATTTAGCCAGCAGCTTAATCATCATCCTTATGTTGGGCCGCTGTTCGGCGATAGCTGTTTTTAGGTTCTGCCCCTACGTGAGTGAATCAGGCTCAGCTTTAGGTTTTTTAGATTTGAAGAAAACCAATGTAATCAACTTAGCCCTCTTAATTTATCTAAGCCTGTTTGTACTGCTCTGGCCCACAGGCTTAATCGATTTAGGTATATTACTGCTTATCTGGCTAGGCCTTCGCCATTTAATGATGAGTAGGATTGGCGGCTGCACCGGCGATACAGCCGGAGCCAGTGTAGAAATTATCGAGGCCGCAGCACTGGTTTTGCTTTGTAGCACTGGCTAAGAGTAGTCTACATAATTGGATCCAGGGCCAGCTAAGTAAATTCAAAACTCAATGTATAGCTTTACATTGATAATAAGTCTCTGCCAGCTTCGCGTTGCTCCAAGGCCTCAAGAGTAGATTGAGCTAAACGTTCAATTTCTTGCTCGCGAAATTCGAAATAATTAAACACTTCGGAAGATTCCAAACCAGCCCATTGCAGTAACTGTTCAAGAGCCGAACTTTCATTAAACAATCCGTGCAAATAGGTTCCCAGTATTTGTCCATCAGCAGAGCGAAAGCCCTCTAGCTCTAGCCCCAGATCACCCTCTAATTCAAACAACGGGCTTTGCTTTAAATCAGCGCCAGAACTCTTACCCATATGGATTTCATAACCGCTGATCGCAATATTACTAGCAAAAAAGTATCCTTGACGATTATTCAGCTCTTTACGCTCATAGAGTTCGGTATCCATATCGACCAAGCCCAAAGCTGGACTTTTTCCTGCTGCACTCTCGACGCCCAGCGGATCATTAATACTATTACCTAGCATCTGGTAGCCACCACATACCCCCAAAAGCTTTCCGCCATAGCGAAGATGTCGTTTAATGACATCCTCCCAGCCTTGTTCCCGTAAATAGTCCAAATCAGAACGTACCGACTTTGAGCCAGGAATAATCAGCAGATCACATTCTTCCAAACTCGATTTCAAGTCAACAAAGCTAAGTTCTACCTGCGGGTGCAGGGCAAGAGGATCGAAATCTGTATGATTTGAAATTTTAGGCAGAACAAGTACAGAGACTTTTAAATTATCCGTTGCTTTTCTTTGCTGTTTGACGCTTATCGCATCTTCGGCTTCCAGGTGAAAGTGATGTAGATAAGGAATAACCGCTAAAACGGGTTTGCCAGTTTTTTCTTCCAGCCATTCTAAACCCGGTTCAAGTAATGCAATATCGCCACGAAAACGATTAATAACAAAGCCGACCACACGCTTTTGCTCACTTTCACTCAAAAGATCTAGCGTTCCTACTAAGTGAGCAAATACTCCTCCCTTATCTATATCTGCTATAAGAATAACTGGGCAATCTACGGCCTCAGCAAAGCCCATATTGGCAATATCACCTTCACGCAAATTAATTTCCGCAGGGCTTCCAGCCCCTTCCACAAACAGCCATTGATAGCTATTTTGTAAGCGTGCAAAAGATTCCAAAACCGCTTGCTTCGCGGTGCTTTTATAGTGGTGATAATCTAAGGCCTGCATGTCACCAATGGAATGGCCTTGCACAATAACCTGGGCACCGGTGTCCGTACTTGGTTTTAGCAAAACCGGATTCATATCGGTGTGGGCTGGCACCCTAGCCGCTTCTGCCTGAACCGCTTGCGCTCGACCTATCTCACCACCATCTTCAGTAACTGCACTATTCAAGGCCATATTTTGTGGCTTGAATGGCGCGATAGATTTACCTTGGTTGGAAAATATCCGGCATAGCGCTGCTACTAATGTGCTCTTACCGGCATCAGAGGTGGTGCCCTGCACCATCAGAGCAGCGCTGTTAAACTTCTTGAGATCCAACTTCACTGAGCTACCACTCAATACCTTTTTGGGCTTTGATTCCAGCCTGAAATGCGTGCTTTACAGCCTTAATTTCGCTATAGGTATCGCAGGCATCTTGCAGATATTTCTTTGCACCACGCCCGGTGATAATCACACTTTGCGCCTCGGGCCTATTGGCAATAGTCTCAAGAACTTCGTCTTTATCTAACCATTTATAATTTAAGGCGTAGGTCATCTCATCCAACAACACCAAGTGGATATCCGGATTGTTAAATGCCGATTTAGCTTCCTGCCAAACCTTTTGGGCGGCAAGCTTATCCTTTTCATCATCCTGGGTTTCCCAGGTAAACCCAGTGCCCATGACATGAAAATCTACGTCGGGCATATTCTCCAACATGTTGCGTTCGCCGCACTCCCAGGTGCCTTTGATAAATTGCACTACAGCTACTTTATAACCGTGACCTAGGGCCCTAAGCACGGTACCAAAGCCTGAACTACTCTTGCCTTTACCGTCACCACTTAGCACTATAAACACGCCCTTATCTTCCTGGGCTCTAGCAACACCCGCATCTACAATTTGTTTGCGTTGTTGCATGCGCTTTTTGTGGCGCTGTTCTTTTTCTTCGGTCATTTTTAATCACCCAACTAGTTTGACTCAATACTTTTAATTAGCTTTTCGCTGCCGTACAGACGACAGCTGTTCGCATAATATGCTTGCGCCCTCTAGCAAACGAGGAGAATGCCTTTGTATTAGATCTGGCGGAATAAAAAACAAATGATCGTTTTTCACAGCGCTTAAGCTAGGCCACCGCCTCCATTCATCTAGCCACTGTGGCCTTTCTTCGCCCATACCACTTGCGACAATCACATCTGGATTTTTACGCAGCACAGTCTCTACACTCAGCTTAGGTGCAATACTTTTGGCACTATGAAAAACATTTACTCCGCCACATAAATCAATAACGTCACTGACTATGCTCTGACCGTTAAGGCTCTGCAGGGGCTGATTCCAAACCTGATAAAACACAGACACCTTATTCTGCGACTGATATTTCGTTTTTAATCGACTCAGCTTGTCGCGAAATTCGGCCACCTTGGCAACGCCTGCCTTACTGGCAGTTAATCGAGTCACATCCTCCATCAAAAGAGCAATATCTTCTAAGGTCTTAGGCTCGGAGTAATAAACCTGAAAACCCAGATTTTCTAGCTGCTTTAAATGTTTCTCAGAATTTCCGCTTTTCCAAGCAAGGATCAGATCAGGATTCAAGCGCACTATCGCTTCGACATTCACACCGGTATATCCGCCAACTCTCGGTAGAGATTTAGCAGCCTCAGGGTAATTACTATAGTCGACAGCAGCGATCAGCTTATTTCCGGCACCGACTTCATAAGCCACTTCCACCAAGTGTGGTGCCAAGGCCACTATTCGCTTTGCCGACCCAACGGAACCCTTCGATTCATTCGCCCACACCCAGGCAGTAAACAAGGGAAACAAGAGAATCGAGCAGACCAAACACCTTTTGAAATGGCGGACTCGCAAACACTTGGCATTCATATATAAACCACCGGACAATCTTTACTTGGATGTTGAACGACCTTGACATCTACCTGGTACACCTCACTCAGCAAGGTTTCTGTACACACCTCCCATGGCTTACCACTTGCCTTAAGCTGGCCCTTATCAAGCAGCAAAATACGGTCAGCGTATTGACAAGCCAAGTTCAAATCATGCAGAACCAGTATAAGCACGGCGTTATCTTTTGCTCGTTGCCGACAGGCTTCCAATAGCATTTTCTGATGACTCAAGTCCAAGGAACTATTTGGCTCATCTAAAAATATATACTGGGGGGAATAAGCAAGTTTTGGCCACGCCTGCGCAAAAACTCTTGCTAGCTGAGCTCTTTGCTGCTCGCCACCCGAAAGCTGTGTGTAAGTTCGCCCATGATAATCATAGCAATCAAAGGTCTGCATCGCCTTCGCGCAAACCTCCTGGTCATACGCCCTACCCGTTGCAAATGGCATCCGTCCCATTTCCACAACTTCAGATACTGAAAATGGAAAGTTCAAATTAGTATGCTGGGATAATACCGCCAAGCTTTGCGCCCTTTGCGACGCGTCAAGCTTTGCGATTTCTAACTCGTGGATGTGAATAGCACCGCTAGCAGCTGGAAGCTCCCCCGACATAGCTTTTAACAAGCTGGACTTTCCCGCCCCATTGGGACCAATGATTACAACCAACTCACCCGCACAAGCTGAAAAACTGATATTTTTCAATACCTCAATACCCGAGCGAAGCACAGATAGGTTTTGCGCTTCTAAGCAGGCGAACTGCTTTATTGGAGGCTTACTGCTTTCTTGTGATGCCTTATTCATAGTATCTTTTGACGCTTGCTACGTAATAAAACTAAAAAGAATGGCGCCCCCAACAGAGCTGTCAAAACCCCAACTGGCAACTCGGTAGGCAAAACTATGGTGCGCGCTAAAGTATCAGCCAACAACAGTAGTAGGGCGCCACCTAAGGCCGAATTCACAATCAAAAACCGATGATCTGGACCTATTAATAAACGCATAATATGTGGCACCACCAAGCCGATAAAACTGATAATACCAGCGAGCGCTACAGATAAGCCTAAACCAGCAGCAATCAACAAAACAACAAGCACTTTCAAACCGTCTACATTCACCCCCAGATGCCGGGCTTCGGATTCACCAAGCAGCAACGCATTTAGCCTTTGTGCATTTATCTGTAAGAAAAAAAGAACGGCTACTAACAAAGCAAATAGGCTCCAACGCTGCATACTGCTGCTGCCAGACAGGTTTCCCATTTGCCAAATACTGATCCGTCGTAACTGCTCATTATCGGAATAGAACTCGCTGAAACTTGATATCGCTCCTGCGAGCGCGCTAACTGCTATCCCAGCCAATAGCATCATCGCAACGGAGGTTCCATAATCCCCTAAAGAAAGCCGATACACTAAGAAGCTGGCCAAAGCTCCACCGAGAAATGCACTCAGTGCAATCAAAAGAAAACTAAGCGGGACATCGAGCACCGCAGCAGCGAAGACAATACACAAGCTAGCCCCCATTGAAGCGCCTGCACTCACTCCAATTAAACTTGGGTCGGCAAGAGGGTTGCGAAATAATCCTTGGCTTGCCGTACCACAGCTTGCCAACATAGCACCAACAAGTATGGCCAGTAGCAATCGCGGCAACCGAATATCTCGGATGATAAGCTGTTCGGTATTATCCGCCCTTCCAAGCAAAGCTTGTAGCGCATCAGAAATTGAGGAGGGCTCTGTGCCTATACAGAGCGCCAAAAGGGAAAGGGGCAGCAGCAGGATCAACTGCAAATAGAGAATTCGCTTAGCCGTTTCTCTATGCATACCTTCTGAGCCCCATATTTATTGATCGGTTTAGGAGTTTACAAACTTAATTTAAAGCCCGCATAAATAGCTGCGCCAGACGAGTTATAACTAGAAACTTCTTGGTAATCTTCATCAAAAGCATTTTCAGCCCGCAAGAATAAATCGATATGCTCGGTCGCCGTCCAACGTAACGATACATCCAGAACTTGATAGTCTTCAAGCTCTGAAGAGCTATCACGCTGTCCAGCTACATGACGGTAGTTACTGCTTAAGATCAAGTGATCATTCCAAAAATGATAATCCATGCCGGCATTAAACAACACTCGCGGACGACGAACACGCTGTTCTCTTACTCCTGCACTATTTGGTGCAGTTTCTGTATCGTTATAGGTAGCATTACTGTAAACATACAGTTGCTCACTCAGATTCTTCTGGAAACTGAGCTCGACACCTTTAGATCGACTCTCACCATTTCCTTGCAAATAGCCACTAAACGTCTGTAGATCAAAATAAATTTCGTTTTCTACCGTTTGATCAAAGTACACGACTTCTAGCTGACCGCCACCTTCTAGGAACAACTGAATGCCAAGATCATAGCTGTCCGTTTTTTCTTCCTGAAGATTTACATCTAAAATTGATGGCGGCGCAAAGTCACGACGATTATAGGCCAGCTCCGATAAGCTAGGCGCGCGAAATCCCGTTCCCCAACTGCTTTTCAGCTTTAACTCACCTACAGCGGTTGGTATTAAATAGGCCGCCCCTAAACGGTAACTATTGTGCGTACCAAAATCGTCATTGTCATCGTGACGTACACCGGCATTGATAAACAACTTATTGTCATTTTGCCATTGCCAGTCAACATATACCGAGTCTTGATCTCGCTCTTTGCGGTTTAATGTGTCTTGCTGAGTTTCGCGTTCGATGCCAAAAACGAAGGTATTCTGCTCGCCTTTCCAGGCACCAAGGTATTGCAACTCTTCGATTTCTCCTTCAGCCTCAAAGCCAAAGTCTGCAATATTCTCGCGCTGCGTTTCATTTTTACTGTAGGCCAGCTCATGGTCCCACTGCTTACCTTTTTTGCTAAGCGAAAAACGGCTTGCACGTTGCTCATAGTTAGCAAAGTTAACATGGTTACTCGTGGAGCTAAAACCATCATAGCCAGCGCTAGAATCCACATCACGCAAGGTGGCACTTACCCGCCAGTCTTCAGCAAAGTTTAAGCCACCATGAATATGAGCTGTGGTATTTTCATAGCCGTCGAGCTCCCCGGTGGTATCAATGCTACGCGCGTTAAAGCCGTCGGTATCTTGCTTTGAAACAGCAAGACTAATATCACCTTGTTTTTCACGCACAGCTACATTGGCGGCCCAATTTTGGGTATCGTAACGTCCCACCTCAGCCTGCAGCGCCCCACTTAAGCCAGCTTTAGTGGAACGACTATCAATTAGGATGACACCACCAGCATCAGCGCCATACACCAACCCCTGAGCACCACGTAGAATCTCAACTCGTGACACACCAGCACTGCTGATATGCTGTATTTGAGGACCTATTTGGGTTCCAGTAGGATCTGAAACATCGATACCGTCGACAAATACCTTGGTACGATAACCTTCCTCACCACGAATACGTAATGCTGAAGCCTTCCCCGCCCCTCCGGAATTACTGACATTAATAGCGGGCTCGCTGCGTAACACATCCATCAGGCTGGCATGGCCTCGAAGCTCAATAGTTTCGGCATCAACCACACTGACAGCCGCAGACTGTTGTCTCAGCGGCACCTCAATACGGTTTGCCACAACAATCATTTCTTCAATTTTGCTTTCTTTAGCAGCGTGAGTATTGGCTGTAACAGCCAGAGCCAAAACAGATTTGGCGAAAAGTATTTTGGAAAATTGCATTGTAGATCCTCAATCAAACACTCGGACTGAGGGAGGGAACAGGCTCGGACCAATGCCAAGCTACACGCCCGCATTCGTCTTTCACTGATAAAGCCCTCCGCTTCATCGTTAATATTAAGACTCTGCGAAGGCCGGTATCGGGCTTGACGGCTATTGCCGTTTCACCGTTGCGGGGGCAGCGCTGGATTTGCCAATAGTATTGACGCACCTAGCTTCCCGTTTAACCTACCCAAGCCTAAAGAAAGGGCTGGTAGGCACCAAAGCAGGGGGCGCACAGTACTCTCGCACCCCAGAAAGGTCAAGCAATAAACAGATCTATCCTTAGTACAAATACTTAGAGCCAAACGGAATGACTCGCCACAGCTTCCTAAAGCACTGCTAACTCAAAAAATAGCGATAGGCTTCGCTATCCGTCTCCTCGCTATAGCGATACTCCAAACTATCCAGTAAAGCTAATAACTCTTTATTGTCTTCTTTGGGCACCTGCAGACCGACCAACACCCGCCCATAAGCTGCACCATGATTACGATAATGAAACAAAGAGATATTCCAGCGACTGGCCGTTTTACTTAGGAAGTTATCCATAGCGCCAGGGC
This sequence comes from uncultured Pseudoteredinibacter sp., assembly GCF_947502065.1. Lineage (GTDB taxonomy): Bacteria > Pseudomonadota > Gammaproteobacteria > Pseudomonadales > Cellvibrionaceae > Pseudoteredinibacter. The sequence goes on along the minus strand of NZ_CANMYE010000006.1, from coordinate 112,944 downwards.
GCTCGGGAAACTCAAAGCTAAATAGACGCTCATTTTCTACTTGGGGGGCATGGCCACCCACCATGTGCCGAACGTGCAATTTGGCCATTTCATTGTCCGTCATATCACAGACCTCATAACCTTTTTCACGTAGTTCTGCGACCAATTCATGACGCCCATTATCATCAATTACCTGCACGCCCACTAAGACATGGGCCTGCTCATGGGAGCCGTAGCGGTAGTTAAACTCAGTAATGCCACGACGCCCAATAGCACGACTTAGCTTGCGAAATGCTCCAGCTTTTTCGGGCAGAGTCACGGTCAGCATCGCCTCGCGCTTTTCACCGATTTCCGTACGCTCCGAAATATAGCGCAGACGATCAAAGTTCGTGTTAGCGCCACTGGCTATAGCAATAACGGTTTTATCTTCCCAGCCTTGCTCAGCGACGTGTTTTTTCAAGCCGGCCAAAGATAGCGCGCCAGCTGGCTCAGCGATCGAACGCGTATCTTCAAAAATATCTTTGATTGCAGCACACATCTCATCAGCATTGGCGGTTATCACGCCATCAACGCTATCTTTCAGTACGCGGTAAGTCTCCTTGCCGATTTGGGCTACTGCCACACCATCTGCAAAAATGCCCACCTCAGGCAAAGTGGCTCGGCGACCTTTCTCCATTGCCAACTTTAAACAGGCAGCATCCTCTGGCTCTACTGCATAAACTTTAATATCGGGCCTTACATATTTGATATAGGCCGCCATTCCAGCACATAGGCCACCACCACCGACAGGGATGTAAATGGCATCGATTTTGGCCGGATGCTGACGTAGTATCTCCATCGCTACGGTGCCTTGCCCAGCGATCACATCTGGATCATCGAAAGGGTGGATATAGGTAAGCCCTTGCTCTTCCACTAGCTTGTTGGCGTGTGCAGCGGCACCATCATAAGCGTCACCATGCAGCACCACTTTTGCACCACGACGGCGCACGGCATCTACTTTAATGGCCGGAGTGGTCTTAGGCATGACGATAGTAGCCTTTACACCTAGAGCCTTTGCACTCAAAGCAAGCCCTTGAGCATGGTTACCCGCCGAAGCAGCAATCACCCCCCGGGCCTTTTCTTCATCACTTAACAATCTAAGCTTGTTAAAGGCGCCACGAATTTTAAAGGAAAAAACGGGTTGTAAGTCTTCCCTCTTAATCAGCACGTTATTGTTAATTCGAGCTGAAATCAGAGGCGCCTCATCCAATTGGGTTTCACGGGCCACATCGTAGATGCGGGCATCTAGTATTCTTTTTACGTAACTCTCTGGCATAAGGCTCGACAACTGATTAAAAATTAGCTAATAATGGTGACAAATTATAAGACAAGGGAGCCTTTGGCGTAAGATGCCAAAGCAGCATCTAGGTTAGGAATTAGGTTTTTTTGGCCTAGAGCGTAGTGCTTGAAGGATATCCACTCATATAAAGGGTGCAAGCATTGAACAGCTGGACGCTGACACTGCCTGTGAATGAGGAGTTCTTTGACTCAATATTCCCAGGCCTGTCACAGGGTGCATTCGATACAATCATTGACGGACCGGTTGGCATCTGGGTTTACCAGGCCAGCCCAGGCTGCCTATTTGTCAACGAAACTGCAAAGCAACTCCTAAAGCTTGAACAAAGCGCCTCGATATTTTCAGCTGACACCCCACCCTGCCTAAGACATCTACTCAAAAAGCCAAATCAAAGCGGGCTGCAAAAATGCCAGGGTAGTAATGTTTTCAGCTACTTAATTAGCGAAAGGTCTTCAATTACGGCAGGCATCTTTGTCCGCACAACGGAAGCTGAATTGCCCTCAACTAGAAGTGATGATCAAGAAACATTGAAGCTGCTCATGCAGCTGCCACATCTAGCAGTACAAGGTTATAACCAGCAGGGCCGAGTTATCTATTGGAACGAAGCATGTAACGATCTATACGGTTACAGCTTGGCTCAAGCCAGCGGCAAGACGATGGCGGAGCTGTTGATCCCCCAAAACCAGAGAGCAGGCTTTCCATCGGTCTTACAAAAGTGGCTATCAAAAGCCGGCGTCGCCCCCAATAGAAAGTGCATCCGAGTAAACCGTCAAGGCCAAAAACTTCAGATTCAAACTACACAAATTGTGCTTCGGTCGCCTCATAACGAAGTCGAATTATATTGCATAGATTATAGTATGGAGGGCGCCAAACAACAGCAACAGCAGCTGCACGAATTAGAATACTATGATCAGCTAACTAAACTGCCGAATCGGCAGCTTATGCATTCACTGCTTCAACAAAGTATGAAAATCAGCCAACAGTTAGATTTATCAACCGTGGTCATGTTCATTGGGGTTGATAAGTTCAAGCTCGTAAATAGCCAATACGGACACGAAATCGGCGATCAAATACTAAAACGTGTCGCCGATAGAATTCGCTCTTCAGTAAGCGTTCAAGACCTGAAAGCTCGTTTTGGCGGCGACGTTTATGTTCTTGCTTTCAATCTTCCCGAAGGTAGCCAGCAAACATCTACTATAGCTAACCGGTTATTAAGTACTCTTTCAGAAGAGCTACATTTAATTGAAGGGCCGGATAAAGTTACTGCAAGTATTGGTATAGCGATCTCACCTCATGACGGTGAAGATGCCGGAACACTTCTCAAACACGGGGATGCTGCATTAGCCCAAGCCAAAGCGAATGGTGGCAATGGGTTTTTCTACTTTGATCCAGAACTTAATCGAAACACTCATCGTGTTCACTATATTGCCCAGGACATAAAACGAGCACTGCAAGCCGGAGAGTTAAAACTGATGTTTCAACCGCAGTTTCACCTAAGCTCATCAGAGCTCTGCGGCAGTGAGTCTCTACTAAGATGGCAGCATGAGCTATTGGGTGAAATTTCCCCTGCGGAATTTATTCCAATATTGGAACAGCAAAAAAGTATGCTTATGCTAGATTTTTGGGTTACTAGTCAAATGTTTAAAAACATAAAAAGCTATATAATAAGCGGTATAAACCCCCCAAGAACATTTGCAAACCTGTCTGCCGAAACCATTAACCACAAAGATTTTCAACACTCTGTTCAGCGTATGCTAGATAAACATGGCATTCCCTGTTTTACCGTAGGCATCGAACTCACAGAACATGTACTCATCAATAATGAACCTCAAGCTGTTGCGAACCTTCAATGGTGCAGACAAAAAGGCATTAAGATTGCCCTAGATGATTTTGGCACCGGCTTTTCATCCTTAAGTTATTTAGCCCGACTGCCAATAGACATCATCAAAATCGACAAATCTTTTATCAGTGCAATAGAAAAAAAACACAATCGTGAGCTGGTTAAGACCATCATTGCCATTGCAAAAAGCCTATCTATGGAGGTCATCTGTGAGGGCGTTCAATCAGAAAAGCAGGAGCAATTTCTTCGCGAGCATGGCTGCGATATGGTTCAAGGCCATCATTACAGCTTTGCCCTCGACAGTCATGAGTGGTTTAATTTAATCACAAAGGAATTACCGCAGGGGAATACAGCATAGGGTTTTCTAAACCCCATGCTGGGCTTACAATATTTTATTTGCTATTCATATAATCTAGAGTTAAAGCGCTCAGAGCTTTAACTCCCGTTTTTAAAGCGGCTTCATCCAAATCAAATTTAGGAGAATGGTTATACGCCGCACCGGGTTTGCCAGCACCCAAGCCAATAAATAAACCTGGAATCTGTTGCTGAAAATATGAGAAATCTTCTGCAGCAGTAATTGGTTTAATTTCCATCACCTTGCCCGGAGATACCCTTTCTAAAGTTGGCAGCATCTGACGAGTCAATTCTGGATCATTAAAGGTCACTGGGTAACCAGGAACAATCTCTAAATCTGCTGTAGCTCCCGAGGCCGCCGAAATATTTTCCACCGTGCGATGCAAGTGTTTATGTAAGGTTTCACGCATTTTTACATCATAGGTACGAATAGTACCTTCCATATCTACTTTATCTGGAATGATATTATTACGCACACCGCCATGAATAGAACCCACTGAAACAACAGCTGGCGCCTCAGTAATTGGCAGCTGTCGAGCGGGTATTAACTGAATTGCAGTAACCACTTGACCTGCTGTGGTAATGGGGTCAACCCCCGACCAAGGAGCTGAACCATGGGTCTGCTTGCCCTGAATGGTAAGCTCAAAACGATCTTGCGCCGCCATAAAACCTTCGGCTCGATACGCCAAGCTACCGGCTGGGAATGGGAAGATATGTAAGCCAAAAATAACCTCTGGTGCATATTTTCCTTTGAGGACCCCCTCTTCCACCATTTGCTTGGCACCCCAGGTTTCAATGCCCTCCATGCCTTCTTCAGCGGGCTGGAAAATAAATTTCACGGTACCCGGCAGATCTTCACGGTGCTTAGCCAATAACTCGGCCACCCCCATCAAAATAGACATATGACCATCATGGCCACAAGCGTGCATCACACCCACTTCTTTGTCTTTAAACATACCCTTTGCTTTTGAAGCAAAGGGCAGGCCCGTTTCTTCGGTAACAGGCAAAGCATCCATATCCGAACGTAAGGCAACAACTGGGCCAGGCTTACCGCCCACTAACACCCCAACCACACCGGTTTTTGCCACACCCTCTTGAACCTCATCAAAGCCAAGCGCCTTAAGATGTTTAGCTATATAGGCGGCGGTTTTGTGCTCTTGATTGGATAATTCTGGATGTTCATGAAGGTGGCGACGCCACTTGATCACCTTGGTTTCCAAAGCTTTTGCTTCGGCATCAATAGTTGCCAAATCCAAGCCTGCATAGGCAGGCAGAACAGCCGTCAAAGCTACTGAGGACAACATAGCTGGCAATACCAGCCTCTTTATCCAATCGCTACGTCTCATCGCTAACTTCCTTAATTGTTATTCAAAAATCCAAGCTAGATTATCACAAATAAGGCTTGTCGAACGGCCAAGATGGCTTGTCAGAGCTGTTCACAGCAATTTGAGCTGGGAGTATAATGGCGAGCTTTCCAACCCCCGACCTTGATGAGACCTCCATGAACCAAGACCAGCTAAAGCAGGCGGTTGCCAAAGCTGCCGTAGACTATATACGGCCAAAACTTGATGCCCACTCGATTGTAGGTGTTGGCACAGGATCTACCGCTAACTTCTTTATTGACTATCTAGCTGAAATTAAAGGTGACTTCCAGGGTGCCGTAGCCAGCTCTGAAGCAACTGCTGAGCGTTTACAGGGCCACGGCATCACTGTGTTTGATCTGAATGAAGTCAGTGAAATGGCCGTCTATGTCGATGGTGCCGATGAAAGTAACCCGGAGCTTGCCCTTATTAAAGGCGGCGGTGCTGCACTGACTCGCGAAAAGATTGTCGCCGCTGTTGCCGATGAGTTTGTCTGTATTGCCGACAGCAGCAAATGGGTTGATTACTTGGGGCAATTCCCTCTACCAGTTGAAGTCATTCCCATGGCCCGCTCTCATGTTGCAAGAGAATTAGTGAAGCTTGGCGGCGACCCGGTTTACCGCCAAGGCGTGCTTACCGATAATGGCAATGTGATTCTTGATGTTCACAATATGCAGATTGAAAAACCTGCCGAGTTAGAGCGCGCAATTAATGGTATTGTTGGCGTAGTAACCAATGGTTTATTTGCTGAGCGCTCGGCGGATGTTTTGCTACTCGGTGGAGAAGATGGCGTGAAGGAAATTCGCAAACAATAATTCAGAGACACAAAAGACCGAGCTGCCAATCTCGGTCTTTTAACTTCTAATCACATACCATTAATGGCAAGTTCTACCAGATACTGAAGACAATCTACTCAAGCTTTCTTCAATATCCGCGTCGATGCCTTCAAAACGTAATTTGATCTTATTACAGTTAACACGCTCGACATGTAACTCACCCCAACTTTCTCGACGCACATCTGCCGAGCTAAACTCTTCTCCAAACTTGGCACCCGAAGTTTCATAAATAGGTATAGTCATTGAGCCGCCCGATTCAGGCGCTTCTCCAATAGAGCCCAAGAAGTACATTGGCTTTTGGTGTTTGAAACCATACCAGGCAAGGTTCACCCCCACCCTCCCCTCTGTCCGCTCAATCATTTCCAGATACAGACCCTGACCACTTTTTGAAGGGTTATACCAAGTACCGGTTAGCCCGGCTAAAGTATCACTCCTTGTACCACGAGCCTTCGAGGTTTGAGTAAGGCGAAGCATCGAGTATTTAGCTTCATTATTTGATCTTAGATATTTTAAAGTCACTTCGTCTTTAGATGTATCGTAACAAACACTGAGAGTTCCCCAGGGGCTAGTCTGGATCTCCGTCGAATCGTAACTATTCACGAATTCACCACCCTTGCGACTCAGAGTAGGAAAGGTAGCAAAATAGTTACCGGTGCCCCCATAGCAGCTGCCACTATTGTTTCGACTTGCCACTAGCTGCTGACTATCTCCATAAAACCACTGCTGGTTACCACTCTCATCAAAGGTAAACCAAGTCATTGTAACCCCAGCTGAGGAAGAGGCGCTATCAAATACCTGGAGCATAATCCCGTGACCAGCTTCACCAGGGTCATACCAAGTCCCAGACAACCTCCCAAGATCAACTTTTGGATTATCCGACTCGTCAATTTGATAATTTCCATCGGGTAAAACCTGAGGCAGATTAAATGCCTCTTCAGTTAGCAGCTTATTGATTTCTGTATCAACTGACTGCAGCTTCGCATTCGTATTTAATTTCCACTTTCCATTGATTTCAGCCTCTCGAGCAATATGTGCTCCTAGCTTTGTGCTCAAAGCCCAGTAGAAATAATCCAGTACCATACATCTATAATTACAATCGCTGTCCCTTGAGACAAACCAAGCGCCATCAGGGTAGCTTGCAGGCACTACCTCAAAATACCCCCCCCTAGCTGTATCCATGGCATTAGCAAGCCTGCTTCCCGGTGCCGCGCCAAATACATTAGGGTAAGTACTCGCATAAGCAGCTGCGACATGTTTAAGCACGAACTCTAAGGCACCATCGAACTTCCCCCCCAAACCTGGCTCCCATTCGCGATTGATTTTTCTAGCTTCCAAGCCACTTAACTGCATATTATCAGGAACCAAAGCTACCAGATGCTCCCAGTCTTGCTGATTATCCCAAATAACCAAAGTTGAGTTAGTTTGCTTCATAGATCTACGCACACTGGGCTCGTCAGCCTCACCGTCACCATCACTATCTAGGAGCTGCGCTAACACATGCGCCACATGTTGAATGTCAGCCCTTGCTACATTACCAGCAGCGTATATATTTACATCGTGAACCACGAGCTTCAATGGCATATTATCGAACATCGAGTCACTGTGAGTAGAGATCTTAAACTCTAACTTATCAGGAGCTGGGTCCGGAGCAGAAGGCGGCTTACTCCCACCCAGTGGCGTAGGCGTCACGCCAGAAATTTTTGCACCAGGCCAACCAGTTCGTCCAGGTTTGAACAGTACTTTTTGTAATGGAGAGTTTTCATTAAATGCAGTTACTTCAAGCTCGGGCCTGTCGCCCTCAAAAAGTATGCTTTCTATTTCATTAAACGAAAACGCCTGAGAATCCACTTCAGTCACTGAGGCAGGAACAACCAATGTCCGGATATGATTTTCAGAGAATGCCTGCCAACCAATAAAGTTAACCTTTGTTGGGATCATTAGCTCAGGCAACTTGTTATCTTTAAAAGAGAAAGCCGAAATATAACTAATATTTTCTGGCAATGTTAGCGAGGATATCGAATTCCCAAGGAATGCAGACGAGCCAATTGAGTCTACGGTATCAGGAATAACCACAGATGTTAGTTGATTCCCAGCAAACGCATACCTGTCAATACTCTTCAACCCTACATTCAGAGTCAATTCCTGCAACACATTAAAATGGAATGCCCTTGCTCCAATTCTTTCAATTGTTTTTGGAATCACTAGTGAAGCAAAGCTATTTTTAATAAACAGCTCATCAGGTATCAGATCCATATCCGCAGGAAACACAATGGATTCCAATTTATTTTTCCCGAAAGCAGCAACCCCCAATGATGACAGTCCTTCGGGAAGATCCAGCGTGGAAAGCAGGTTGTTATAGAAGGCAGAACGCCCTATCGCTTCAACTCCTTCAGGGATAGTAATTGCGCTTATCATATTATCCGAGAATGCATTATTCCCTATCGATCTAACCGTCGAAGGGATAACAAGCGATTCTATTTTATTCCCAACAAAGGCGTCACTCCCAATATCCTTCAGCCCATCAGTCAAACTAAGCGAAACCAGTTGGTTTTTCTCAAATGCGTAGTTTCCAATGTGTTCTATGTGACTTGGAATGGAAATTGCACCCAGAGAGTTATAGCTAAAAGCTGCAATCCCTATAGATTTCACCGCCCCTTGAAAATCAATGGCAGATATTTGATTATTGCTGAAAACACCTTGCGCAATATCAGTAAGCTTTTTAGGAATCCGGATTAAAGTAAGCTCGTTATTGGCAAAAGCATAACTTCCAATAGTGACAACACTGTCAGGAATATCAACAGATACCAAAGCATTATTCCTAAACGCCTCAACTCCTATTTCAGTAATACTATCCGGGAGATTTATCGATGATAGCTTATTAAAAGCAAAAACCGATGATTCAATTTTACTTATTCCCTCTGGAATATTGACCGACTCCAGACGATTACCCTCAAAGGCAGCATGGCCAATATTGATAGCTTTTGATGGAATTTGCAGAGAAGCGATCTGATTATATCTAAATGCCCAAGGCCCTATTTTTTCAAGGCTACTTGGCAGCAAAACCGACGTTAATTTATTGTAATAAAAAGATAGACCCTGAATTTCTACCACACCCGGCGGTATGCTCACTGCCTCTAGCTGATTATATTCATACACACGAGTATAAATAACTCGAGTTCCAGGTGGGACCACCACAGCTGTTAGTTTATTTCGAGAAAAAGCCTCGCTCTTTATTACAGTGGCGCTATTGGGGATATCGATGTCAGTTAGCCTATTACTGCTAAATGCCTGCTCACCGATTTCTGTAACACCTTGCCCTATTTGCAAGGTAGTTAAACCGCAATCTAGAAACGCGCGCGCCCCTATAAACTGAATACTATCTGGGATAACAACAGAATCTAGCTCATAAGCCTCGAATGCCGAATCGGCAATAGCATTGACCACCACCCCGTTGTTTTCACTGGGAAGGGTAATTTCCCTCCCCCCAGGACATCCACCGTCGCAGCCCGTTACAACGTTCGCGGGGCCAAACACAAAGCTCTGAGCTTGGAGAGTTATAGGAAGAGAAAGCAATAGCAGCAGATTTGAGAGTGCAAAAAAACGACAATTCACCGAGAAACATCCCTATCACAATTGGCCAAAGAGCCCTAGACTGGGCGCTTCTTTTACAATAACCGCAAGAATAAGTGATAAGACTTAAAAATGCACTGTCAATATACTGCTGGCTAGGGGCGCATTAGATATAGTAATGATAAACAGGCAGGACTGTGAAACAGTTCAACACTAAAGGGGTTTATCGAGCCAGCCAGCACAAACCGACTCGTTAAACCCGGCAATGAAGTTAGCCCTCTTGCCAGCTAACCTGTTTAGTATCAGTCGCCGCCAACGTCGCTTCAACCCACTTACGATACTCCGCGTCAATATCATTGCGCTTCATCTTCATGGTTGGTGTTAACAGCTCGTTTTCGATAGTCCACTCTTCGGCTACGATAAATACATTATTAATGCATTCATGTGGCGGAAGCTCAGCATTAATTGCTGCAAGCTCTTCGGCAATTGTTGCTTCCAGTGCAGTCCTATCAGAACCATCGACACCTTCTGCCAAGCCAGCCAACAAAATCGGCTGATCCATACCGTGACCGATGATGCACATTTGACCAAAAACTTTGGTATTGCCAAAACGGGTTTCTAAGGTAGTTGGTTTAACAAACTTACCCTTCGAGGTTTTGAACACTTCGCTTAAGCGGCCAGTTACATAAAGATTACCATTGTCATCAAGATAGCCGGTATCACCTGTGTGGTAATAACCATCGCGCAATACTTCAGCTGTTTTTTCTGGCTCTAAATAGTAGCCAGCCATTAGCGCGCCGCTCTTAAACAGGATCTCGTTGCCTTCCCCTATTTTCACTTCATTATCAGAGTAAGGTTTACCCACCGAGCCTGGAATTGGCTTATCACGGCAAATACAACCGTAAATAAAGTTCTCCGTCATTCCGTAGCCATCCATCAATGGCAAACCAAGATTTACGTACCACTCTTGCAAATCAACCGGTGTTGGCGCAGAACCGGTGATGCACTTACGCGCTTGATCAAGACCTAAACCTGCGATCACTTTACGCTTAAGGATGCCACCCAAAATTGGAATATTGAACAGAATTTTTTGCTTAGCCGGTGACATTTTGCTATCGACACCTTCTTTAAACTTCTTCCATAAACGAGGGACAGAAAAGAAGATGGTTGGCTTAACGCGATTTAAATCACGCACAAAGGTTTCCAAGCCCTCACCAAAATGAACTACAGCACCACTGTAGATACTCACCATGCTAACAATAATACGCTCAGCCGCATGGGAAAGCGGCAAATAAGAGAAGAAGCGATCTTCCGTGCCGTATTTTTCTTCTGCCATCATACGGGGCACGGTAAAGGCTACCGAAGCATAAGCGTGCATCACGCCTTTTGGATTACCCGTGGTACCTGAGGTATACATAATGGTGAATAATTTATCTAACCCGAACTCTGGGTTTTCAGCTAAGGGCTCACAATCTTCAAAAATTTTCGCGGTAGTATCATCGGCGGCTAGGCCATTACCCCAAATACCGATACGGCGAACGCCCTCTGGGATTGAGCCATCTAACGCTTCTGGATTGTCTGTAGCCCCCATAAAAATAGCTTTGGTTTCACTATGCTCCATGCAATAGCGCATTGAGCTTTCTGGTTGGCCGGGATACAGCGGAACGCTAACCAAACCCGCCAACATTATCCCCATATCCACCATTAACCATTCCGCGCAGTTTTTAGCGTGGATAGCGACACGATCGCCATCTTTATAGTCCTGCTGTTTTAAGTAGCTGGCGATTTTACGGGCCTGCTGGCCAAACTCTTTCCAGCTATAGTCCACCCATTCGCCATTTACCGACTGTCGCAAATACAGTTGATCCGGGGAGTTGCTTTCCCGCTTATAGAGTTGTTGCAGGGGTGTGGTCTCTTCAAACATCGCGCTGGTCATGTGTCTGCCTTTTTATGTGAGCTTGATCTTATGTGCTATTAGATTATATTTTTAATGTTTATCTGTTATACAGCCAACGAGAAAGCAAAGCTGGCCTATTTTATTGCATTGAGCTTATGCAATTTTGCATGACGGCCCAATGACGATTACTGACAATAAAATTGATACCCTTAAGACTTTTGTACATCGGCATTGATCTGCCGTCAAATTCATCTGCGCCTGTGCTAATATACCCCCATGAAAACAAAACCCGGCATTCCACTAGATTTATTGCAGTCAATGCTCAACGGCCCGCGCCAACAGGGTATCGATATCGACCAAATCATGAAGGATTTGGATATCGACCTTAGCGCCCTGCCTGATAATAGCACCCAACTACCAAATGATGAGTTTGGCAAATTAATCAAAGCGACCTGGGCAGCAATGGACGACGAATCGGCCGGTTTTCTGTCTACCCCCTTACGCCAGGGTTACTTCTCGCTACAGTGCCATTCAACCATCACATGTCCAAATCTACGTCGGGTACTGTTACGAAGCATTCGCCATGCTCGAGTGTGTCATGATGAAATGGGCTTTTCCTTAGGGGAACAAGGCGAAGAAGCCACCCTGAGCTTTATGTACGACAACCCACATAAGCTCGACCCAGTATGGTTTATTGTCTCCATGATGATTATCTGGATTCGCTGGACCAGCTGGATGATTGACCGCCCAATCCTCCTTGAGCGCATAAACTTTACCTTCCCCGCACCCAGTTATGCTGACGAGTTTCAGGATCTATTTGCCTGTCGCAGCTACTTTAATCAATCCGAGAATAGCGTAGTGTTCAGTCGACGCTTTTTAGAGCGTCCAGTAGCCCAAGACCCGCAAACTCTCAGTGAATTCTTGGCTAATGCACCAGAGTGCCTACTCACGCGTTATAAGAGCGACAATAGCTTAACCGCTCGCATCCGCGGCATGCTGCAGTCCAGCGATTGCGTCGAGAATTTACCCTTTGAGGTAGTTGCCGACCGACTGCATATGACCACTCAAACCTTGCGCAGGCGCCTAAAGGAAGAAGGCAATGCCTACCAAGAAATCAAAGATGCCGTACGCCGCGATACCGCCACCTATCACTTGGCACGATTAAACACACCTATTAATGATATTGCTGCCATTATGGGCTTTTCTGAGCCTAGCGCTTTTAACCGCGCCTTTAAAAAATGGACCGGCATGACCCCCGGCGCTTATCGCGAGACTTGCCGCTAACATCAGCGGCAGCGCATATTCAAAGCCGAGCAAGCGCTCACCTATAGTTTGGCCTTTTAGCCCTATGCCAATCACTGCCCGCTGACATTTTCTCCCACTCGCTTGAAAACTTTGGTCATTGTTCTGCGCCGTGTATGACCTAAGCTGTATAGCACACCGATGTTAATAGCTTCTGCTCTCCAGCAGAGCTTCGCATCTCAATCTATTTAGAACAGCAAAAAGAGATAAGCTCATGAGCAATGAAGCCTTTATTTTTGATGCCATTCGCACCCCGCGTGGACGCGGCAAGGCGAGCGGCAGCCTACATGAAGTAAAACCTGTATCCCTATTGGTGCAACTGTTAAACGCTTTACAAGAGCGCAATGGCTTTGACAGCAAAGATGTGGACGACATTGTAATGGGCTGTGTTTCTGCTGTCGGCGATCAAGGCTCTGATATCGCTAAAACCTCTGCTCTGGCTGCTGGCTGGGATGACGATGTTGCTGGCGTTACCTTAAACCGTTTCTGCGCCTCTGGCCTTGAAGCTGTCAATATGGCCGCCCAAAAAGTGCGCTCTGGTTTTGAACAGCTAGTCGTTGCCGGTGGTGTTGAATCCATGTCTCGCGTACCTATGGGTAGCGATGGCGGAGCCTGGGCCTGCGATCCAGAAACCAATATGTTCACAGGCTTTATGCCACAAGGTATTGGCGCCGATCTAATCGCCACTATCGATGGTTACAGCCGCACCGATGTAGATGCGTTTGCCGCTGAATCTCACAAAAAAGCGGCCGCCGCATGGGAGCGTGGTGCTTTTGATAAATCCATCATTCCAGTAAAAGATCAAAACGGCTTAACCATTTTAGATCGTGATGAATTTATTCGCCCTGAAACTACCGTAGAAACACTGGCTGGCTTGAATCCATCTTTCGCCGGTATCGGTGAAATGGGCTTCGATGGCGTGGCACGTGAGAAGTACCACGACATCGAGCAGATCAACCACGTACATGGCCCTGGTAACTCCTCGGGTATCGTAGATGGCGCTGCTGCCATGCTAATCGGTAGCCAAGAAATGGCTGATAAGTACAACTTAAAGCCGCGCGCAAAGATTACTGCTACTGCGGTTGTAGGTACCGATCCAACCATCATGCTAACAGGCCCTGGCCCAGCGGCTAAGAAAGCACTGAAGATTGCCGGCCTAGAAGCAAAAGACTTAGACCTAGTAGAAATTAATGAAGCCTTTGCATCAGTAGCACTGCGCCTGATAAAAGATTTAGATCTAGATGAAAGCATCGTCAACGTAAACGGCGGCTCTATTGCAATGGGTCACCCACTGGGTGCCACTGGCGCCATGATTTTGGGCACCTTGCTGGATGAGCTTGAAGCTCGTGATTTGAAACGCGGCCTAGCCTGTCTATGTGTAGGCGGCGGCATGGGTATCGCCACCATCATCGAGCGTGTGTAAACACGACTGTGTAAACACTCATCCAGATTAATTAGCTGTAGCAACAGACAGCCAAGAGAGAAAAATTATGAGCTCAGTACAATTTGAAAAAGACAGTGACAATATTGTCCATATGATTTTGGATCGCAAGGATGGCTCGGCCAATGTAATGGATGCCGCCTTCCAAGCCGATTTTTTTGATTTCATCAAGCAACTAGAAGCTGAAGAAAGTTGGGATGGCGTTATCGTTCGCTCGAAAAAGAAAACCTTTTTCGCCGGTGGTGACCTAACCGCACTAATCCAAGTGCAGCCTAGCGATGCCCAGCAATTCTTTGATGAAGTTGAAGCCCTGAAAAAAGCCATGCGCAAATTGGAAACTATGGGCAAACCTGTAGTGGCCTGTATTAATGGCGCGGCCTTAGGCGGCGGATGGGAAATCGCCCTTTCTTGTCACCACCGTATTGCGCTATCGAAAGGCGTAATGCTAGGTCTACCTGAAGTAACTCTAGGCCTACTGCCTGGCGGCGGCGGTGTAATCCGTATGACTCGCCTACTAGGCTTGCAAGGCGCCATGCCTTATTTGCTAGAAGGCAAACAGTTCAAACCAGAAAAAGGCCAAGAGCTGGGCTTGATTCACGACATCGTCGATACTCCTGAAGAAATGCTGGCAAAAGCTAAAGCCTTCATTAAAGCAAACCCTGAGTGCACCCAGCCATACGACGTTAAAGGCTACAAGGTACCTGGCGGCAAGCCAAGCAGCCCCGCACTGGCACAAATGCTACCGATTGCACCGGCTATGCTACGCAATCAAACCAAAGGCGTTTTGCCAGCTCCAGAAGCTATCATGTGCACCATGGTTGAAGGTCTGCAGGTAGATTTTGATACCGCGACTCGCATCGAGACACGCTACTTCACCACTTTAACCACCGGCCAGATCAGCAAAAACATGATCGGCACTTTCTGGTTCCAGCTTAATGAAATTAAAGCCGGCCGCGGTCGTCCTGATGGTTTCGAACAAAAACCTGTTAAGAAGGTGGGCATCCTAGGTGCTGGCATGATGGGTGCTGGTATTGCTTACTCTTCTGCCATCAAAGGCATTGAAGTTGTACTAAAAGATGTTAGCCAGGAGAACGCCGATAAAGGCAAGGCCTACTCAGAAACCCTACTTAACAAAAAAGTTAAGCGTGGCCGCATGAGTGAAGAAAAGCGTGATGGCATCCTTGCTTTGATCACGCCTACAGCAAACGCCGAAGATCTTCAGGGCTGCGATTTAATTATTGAAGCCGTATTCGAAGAGCGCGGCCTAAAAGCCACTGTAACCAAAGAAGCCGAAGCACAAATCGCTAGCGATGCCGTATTTGCTTCTAACACTTCTACTTTACCAATTACTGGCTTGGCAGAAGCTTCTGAGCGTCCAGATCAATTTATTGGCCTGCACTTCTTCTCACCAGTAGATAAGATGCCTTTGGTTGAAATTATCTGCGGTGAAAAAACTAACGATGAAACCCTGGCACGTGCTTACGATTATGTACAGCAAATTGCCAAAACGCCTATCGTTGTTAACGACAGCCGCGGCTTCTTCACCTCTCGCGTATTTGGCACGTTCACCCAAGAAGGCATTGCGATGGTAGGCGAAGGGGTTAGCCCGGTATCGGTTGAAAATGCCGCATTCCTATCTGGTTATCCAGTTGGTCCATTGGCGGTAATGGATGAGGTTACCCTGACCCTTTCTGCCAAAGTTCGTAAGCAAACCATTGCCGATATGGAAGCTGCTGGCGAGAGCTACACCGCCCATCCAGCCGATGCCACGTCTGATGCAATGCTAGAGCAAGATCGCGCTGGTAAATCTACCGGCGGTGGTTTCTACGACTACCCAGAGAACGGTAAGAAAAAGTTGTGGCCTGGCTTAGATCAGTTCTACAAGGCTGATGCACAGATCCCATTGCAAGACATTAAGGATCGCATGCTCTATATCGAAGCCGTAGAAACCGCTCGCTGCTACGAAGAGAGGGTTCTGACCAGCGTACGTGATGCTAATATTGGTTCAATTATGGGCATTGGCTATCCAGTTTGGACAGGTGGTGTTCTGCAGTTTATCAACCAAACCGGTTTGAAGAACTTTGTAACCCGCGCGCAAGAACTTGCTGATAAATATGGTGAACGCTTTACTCCACCAGCCTACTTGGTAGACATGGCTGAAAAAGGCGAAGTTTTCCAAGACAGCTAAACGCGCTTGCCTTCCTTGCAAGCTCAAATAGCCCGACTCTGTCGGGCTATTACTATTGAGTAGCCTTCAATAGTTCACCACCCCTATTAAGATTTGAGAAAAAATTATGATCCCAAGAACAGTATATGAGCCAGAGCACGAGCTGTTTCGCGAAAGTGTCCGTAAATTTTTAGAAGTTGAAGCTGCGCCCTATCACGCCCAGTGGGAAAAAGATGGCCAGGTTGATCGCGCCCTTTGGAACAAAGCTGGCGAGCAAGGTTTCCTTGCTCCAACCATACCTGAAGAATACGGCGGCGTAGGTGTAGACTTTCGCTATAACGCTATTGTTGATGAAGAAGTGTCTCGCGCAGGTCTTTCTGGCATTGGCTGGGGCTTACACTCTGATATCGGCGTGCCTTACATTTTGAATTACGGCAGCGAAGAACTTAAGCAGAAATACATGCCTAAGTTTGTCAGTGGTGAAATGGTTACCGCCATCGCTATGACTGAGCCTGGTGCTGGTTCTGACTTACAGGGTGTAAAAACCTCAGCCGTACTCGATGGTGATGAGTGGGTTATTAATGGTTCTAAAACCTTTATCACCAACGGTCAGCATGCTGATGTAGTGATCGTAGTTGCCAAAACCGATCCAGATGCTGGCGCCAAAGGCACCAGCTTAATTTTGGTTGAAGCTGGCACGCCAGGCTTTGAAAAAGGCACTAACCTTGAAAAAATCGGCATGAAAGCTCAGGATACCTCCGAGCTATTCTTCCAAGATGTGCGCGTACCAAAGGGTAACCTGTTAGGTGAAGAAGGCATGGGCTTTATCTACCTGATGCAAGAGCTACCGCAAGAGCGCTTATCTGTAGGTGTTAACGCCATCGCCAGCGCTCGCTCTATCCTAGATCAAACTGTTGAATACGTGAAAGAGCGAAAGGCTTTTGGCCGCTCTGTAGCTACCTTCCAAAACACTCAATTTAAATTGGCCGAGCTTGATACCGAAATCACATCGGCTCAAGTTTTTGTTGACCGCTGCTTAGAGCTTCACGTAGAAGGCAAACTGGATGTGCCAACAGCTGCAAAGCTAAAACTACTTAGCACCGATTTGCAGTGCAAGGTTATCGATGAGTGTTTACAGTTGCATGGTGGCTATGGCTATATGTGGGAATACCCAGTTGCCCGTGCCTATGCCGATGCACGAATCCAAAAAATCTATGCTGGTACCAATGAAATTATGAAGTTAATCATTGGTCGTACCCTACTCGACTAATTGAGTATATGGCACCACGGAAATGGTGCTGAATAATATAGCTATTTGTTTTCGGCTACCCATTGGGTAGCCGTTTACATAAAGACAACCGTATTTTCGATTCAGGAGTTCTCCATGAGCGGCCCACTAAGCGGATTAAAAATTCTAGATTTTTCAACCCTTTTGCCAGGACCTTATGCGACCCAATTATTAGCCGATATGGGCGCCGAAGTGTTGCGTATCGAGTCACCAACACGTCCAGACTTACTGCGCTTTGCGCCACCGATGGTCGGTGAAATCTCTGCGGGCCATGGCAGTATCAATCGCAATAAACAGTGTATCGCTCTTGACTTAAAGCAACCTGAATCTACAGCCATCGTTAAAAAGCTACTACAAGAATACGACATTGTATTGGAGCAGTTTCGTCCCGGTGTAATGCAGCGCCTTGGTTTAGATTATCAAACCCTAAGTGCTGAAAAGCCCGAACTGATTTACTGCTCGATCACCGGCTACGGTCAAACCGGCCCCCTTAAAGATCGTGCAGGCCACGATATTAACTATTTAGCGTTAGCAGGCCTTGCCAGCTATAGCGGCCGCAAAGACACTGGGCCTATTTTATCCGGCACTCAAATTGCGGATATTGCTGGCGGTACTCACCATGCCGTTATGGGTATTCTAGCGGCAGTTATTGAGCGCCACAGCAGTGGCAAAGGCCAGCACATCGATATCAGCATGAGCGATGCTGCTCTTGCACTTAGCACTACGGCTGGTGCAGGCCATTTAGCAGGTGATAAGGCCCCAGAACTTTCTGGCACCATGTTGAACGGCGGTATTTTCTACGACTACTATGAAACCTCTGACGGTCGCCATATTTCTGTGGGCAGCTTAGAGCCGCAATTCTGCAAGCAATTGTGTGAGGCCCTGGGCAAAGCAGATTGGTTTGAGCGTGCAATGAACTACAGCCCTGATGTGCAAGCTGAGCTAAAACAAGATTTGATTATGGCATTTAAGCAAAAGAGCTTTGCTGAATGGCGCGAAATCTTCGCGGCTTTGGACGCCTGTGTAGAGCCGGTGCTAGACCTTGGCGAAACCGAACAGCATCCACACTTTCAAGAGCGTGGTATGTATATCGAGATTCCAGCGGCCGATGGCCAGCAGCTACGCCAGATTGCCAGCCCCATTAAATTCAGTGGCTCGCAAACCGAATACCGAAACGCCGGCCTACCGATTGGCGCCAATACCGAGGAAGTATTGCAACAACTCGGTTATGACAGCGCCGCAATTACAACATTGCGAGAAGCAGGCGCTATCGCTTAGAGCATTGCAACTTAAAAATCAGATAGCTAAGACTTTAGCTGTCTGATTTCTTGTTTTTAGTAAAACCTTTGATATATCGCATCACCTTCGCTTCTCTGAAAAGCTAACTTTACCCCATTCCAGTGGACCAATAGTTCAGTAGATCAATAGTCCAGTAGATCAGTAGCCCATCAGCTAGAAGGCCCCAAGGTGATTCTCTCTTATCTTAGCCAGCACCCTCAATTTGAAGCTCCTGCAGGCTCAGTGCTACTTAGCCAAGGCCAGGCCTGCAATGACGCCCTGATATTAGCCAGCGGTCGCCTAAAGGTAATTGCGCGCAGCCCCGAAGGGCGAGAGCTATTACTCTATAGAATTGAACCAGAGCAATTTTGTGTACTGAGCACGGCTTGCTTATTAGGCCACGATCCATTTCCAGCCGAGGTGATCTGTGAAACCGATATTTCAGCGACTGTTATCCCCAAAGCTGAATTTCACCGCTTAATCGCAAGCCAGCAGAGCTTTCAAGAGGCCGTTTTCCGCGGCTTCAGCGAACGCCTTTACCAACTCATGGCCCAAATTGAATCGGTAACGTTAACAGCCTTAAAGCCACGCCTGTGGAAATATCTACAAAATCGCATCGGAGAACAGCAAAGCTCCCAGTTAACCCTCACCCACCAAGAAATTGCTGTAGATATTGGCTCATCAAGAGAAGTTATTAGCCGGCAATTAAAGACGCTAGAACTAGAGGGGCTGATAGAGCTTTCCAGAGGAAAAATCACGCTACTTTAAGGCGATTCAAAGGCAATGTGACTTTGTCACTGAAGCACACCTCAAAGCGGCTTAGGATTGGCTTCGTAAATAGCTACTGGAGAAAGCCGCATGAAAAATGAAGGCACTATCGATCGCGTAATTCGGATTACTATTGGCCTCGCCATACTAAGCTTAGCTTTTTTTGGGCCACAAAGCCCGTGGGCTTATATTGGCCTAATACCGCTATTAACCGGCCTAATCGGCTTTTGCCCACTTTATAAGCTTGTTGGTATCAAAACCTGCACTAAGTGCTAGCAGCACATTCAATCAGCCCTGTCTTGCTGCAGGGCTATAGCCCCATCTATAGCTTCTTTTAAATAATTTGGCTCATCGCTGCCCAAGCGAATGACTGAGCCAGACTTAAGCCGTATTTCCACAGCCAATAAACCGGAGACGTTATACATCCAGCCGTCTCCAAGCATTCGAATTCCCCAGCCCATTAAGGCGCTGTTTCTTACCACTTCACTACTCGCTATCTCAGAGACAGAAAGCTCTTTTTTCCAAAAACGCGGGCCGAAATACCATCGAACCCGCTCTTCAGTAACACTTATACTCAAGCTAAAAAACAAAATCATTGGCACTATAGCGCCAACAAACAAAATGACCAATCCAACCATTGGCATTCCAGGTAAGGGAGAAATTAACGCCAAAACAAGAAAACAAATAACCCACATCAGGTACCCCAATTGAGTATGCTGATAGGGCTTAAAAATCGCTTCCTCTTGAGTTAAAAAGCTTTTATTAACATCAAACGCTGAAGCAATGGCCCCGATGGAGTCCATAGAAGCTACGCCACTACTCTCAATTCTTTGAATAGTGCGTAAGCTTAAACAGCTGGCCTCAGCCAACTGCTCCTGGGACCAAAGCTTGTCTTTGCGAAGACGCTTTAGGTTGTGGCGATTAATTTTCATCTCCATATTCTGACTTACCTTAAGTAATTAATCTATAAGGAAAATCTAGCCTTTTTCCATACGACATTTCTACGCCAGCTATACGACACGCAACTATTTTGATTGTTTTTCATTCAGCACAAACGATTACAGAGCAGCCGTAGAGCTCATTTACCCAATGGGTAGGTGCCTAGATAAATTGCCAATGTGCCATTGTCTATTTTGACTCGTCTAAATGGGAAAGATCATAGTGAAGGCATTACAATGTATAAAACGATAATCACATTGCTAACTAGCTTGTCAGTAAAAGCGCTGGCTGCACCGCTACCTACCGCAATACAAAAACAAAACTTCGTCGCAAATTATTACCCCGGAAATCAAGATAAAACGCCTGTTTTGGTTTTGGAGGGCTCCGGCTCTGGCATCCCCAAAGTACTGGCCGAAAAAATATCCCAATTAGGGCACCCGGTATTGGCTTTGGCTTACTATAAGGAGGCCAAACTGCCAAAACACATAGAAGCAATTCCGCTGGAATATTTTGAGCCCGCTAAAACATGGTTGTTAGAGAAGAACCACAGTAAAGAGTTAGCGGTTGTTGGTTGGTCTAAAGGCGCCGAGGCCGCCCTTTTGCTATCAACGCTGGATGAAAGAATACGCAAAGTTGTTGCGATAGCGCCAAGCCATGTTGTGTGGCCTGGAATCGTACCAGGAAAGAGTTTTCCTAACTCAAGCTGGACGATGGGAGATCAACCCTTGCCTTATGTTCCCTACAAAGCTAACGGTAATATTCGCAGCTTAGTCGATCTCTATAGCAACTCTCTCAAAGATACCGCGGCGGTAGAAAAAGCAGAAATCGACCTCGAACAGAGTCAGGCCGATCTATTACTTTTTAGTGGTGGCAAAGACAGTGTTTGGCCATCTAAAACAATGGCCGACTTAATTTGCAAGAAAGCGCGTCAGAGTAAGGGCGAAAAGAGCTGTGTGCATCACCATTACCCTAACGCAGGTCACTTGCTGGACGCCTCGATACCCTTAGATGGCGATCCGCTAGCAAACCAAGAAGCCGATAAAGAAAGTCGCTCTCTTATCCAGGCATTTTTACGCTAAGTGCGAATCACCTAAACTCTGTAATAGGCGATCTTTTCACTAATCGCCGTGGAGAGCTCCTGTAGCTCTCCACTGGCTTGTAATTGCTCGGCTGCTAGCTGGTTTTGTGTCATAGCATCTGCCTTTAGTTTTTCGATAAACGCTTCTACGCCGTTGGCAGCTTCACTTTGTTTTGAAGCAGAGAGATTCAACTCTACGTTTTTTTCTGAAATATTGGATATATCTCCGGATAAGCCTTGCCAGATTGCAGCAATCTCATTGGTTTTCTCTGCGGCAAAATTGGTTTTTTCCTGGCCAACCTTCATCGCTTGCACGCTTGACTCAGAGCCTTTACGCAAGTCTTCTAATATTGAAGCGATCTCCTGAGTCGACTGCTGTGTTTTTTGGGCTAAGCCGCGAACCTCATCAGCAACCACCGCAAAGCCTCGCCCCTGATCCCCAGCACGAGCCGCTTCAATTGCTGCATTTAAGGCCAATAGGTTAGTTTGTTCTGCAATGCCCTGAATAACACTCATCACTTCATCAACACGCACTACTCTCTCTGACAAGGCACTCACTGATTGGTCCGCATGCAGAATATCTTGCTGCAGCGCTTTCATTAGTTCATCCACATGATCAACAACAGAGCTGGCCTGCTCAGCCTTTTCGAGAGTAGTTTCAGTCATTTCTTTAGTATGGCTTGCGGTATCGAAAGCACATTCAGCACTGGCTACCAAGGTGCTGATTTCATGGGATGCTTGGGTAGACTGAGCAACCTGCTCCTCACTTGCCTGGGACTGCATATTAGATTGCTGCTCAAACTTGTGCGCCGTTTCATTGAGGGCGTACGAAGTTTTATTTAGAGACGACATTAAGTCCCTCATTTGCACAGTGAGATCCGCTGTGGCTTTATTCAGCAAGCCGATCTCTCCTCGCCCATCGCGTGAAACCTTTATCGAAAGATCACCTTTTGAAAGACCACTGATATTACTCGCTGTATTACGAAGCGGCTTTAAAACCTCACGCTGTAAGATCATGTAGCTGCCAAACATGACCAATGCACCTGTTAGCAACGTTAAAGCGACCGCATAAATAACGACTAATTCAGACTCAGCCACGGTAGCATCACTGCTCTTTTTCGCAACAGCGTTTACTTGTTTTGAAATTTCATCTAGAAGCTTTGAAGGTGCTCTATCGATTCCTTTTACGGCGACATCACCGGCACGATGGCTGTAACCAGAGGCGACAAACTCCTCAAAACCTGTACGATAAGCCTGCCCCATTTTTTCATGTTCTGCGAGAAACTCACGAACCTGCCCCTGCAGTTTAGGATCAAAATCCAAAAGAGTGACGAGCTGTCTGGCAATTTTTTGAACACTCTCTTCTTGCTTTAAAAACTTGCCCCAGTATTTTTCTCTCTGCCCATCATCAGCACCACGGATAAGTACGTTCTTCCATTCTTGTACCTGGCGTTTAAATTCGATATTTACTCTATCCGCCCCGTGTATAGCCGCGACTTCATGGGACAAAAGGGACCCGAACTTTTCCAAATCGGCTCTCAGCTTGTAGGTGGAAAAAAGAGAAGCAATTAATAGAAGTAAAATACTGGCAGCTATAACACCCAGTACCATGGTTTTGATATCGAACTTTTTCATCCGTAAAGCACCTCGTTCAAATACGACAGCAGCTCCATCTCTGGTAACCGCTATAAAAATATTGCTAAAACTACTACCCCTGACCGCCAACTATCGTGTAAAACCCACTCACAATAGCCATGAGGAACTGCGTCCCCACATCGAATAATCCGAAGAAAACTAGGGCTATTAAGATAATATGGTATAGACAACATTGGCTATGACCGCCCCAAAAAGTGACAGTCGGTAGATATTTGATAGTTTACGTGCCAAATTAACTGAAATTAGAAAGGTCTAATTTAGAAAAGACTGCTGTGGTACTAAGAAGTACTCGCGATTTATCTGGAATATAATCAGCCATTAGACAGCCAACAAAAAAAGGAGCCTAAGCTCCTTTTTTTGTGGCAAGAGAAAGTTTCGAAAAGAGGCTCAATTGGCTACTGGCGGCACTCCTGCGGCAGATACTTAGCTTCAATCGTTGACTCTACACAAGACCATTTAATTCCGGTATTTGTGCTGCTTGATTTATAGATAAATGAACCGCTAAGGCCAGTATCTTTTGCCATATTAATAATAATATCACCCTCTTCAATTCTCCGATCCGCCAAGAGTGGATTATTCAAGGCCGGCAGCTGTAAATCTTCCGTCATTGGCCAACGTTCATTTTCAAAAGCAAATTCCTCTACCAATGGGATTATTGCCTTTGCTTCAGCGTGGGCCGCCACAACCTTTGCCCGCAAGGTATAGTCGTGATATGCAGGTATTGCGACAGCTGCCAATATCCCAAACACCACAAACATCGGCAAAAATAGAACGAAAATAACGACTCCCCCACGCTCACTGCCTGCTGATAGGCCTTGGTTGTACTTCGCGTTCCAGTTTTTTTGATCAGTGGCGAGAAAAACAACCCCCTCAATCAATCCAATCAACGCGGGAATATAAGTCCAAAAGAACAGCAGATAAAACACACCCCACCACTTACCCAAGTAAAAGCGGTGAAGGCCAAACATTCCTGCCACTATAGCTAGAGTTGCCGCAGCGACTCGACTTTTGTAAACAAATTCTTCCTGGATCAATCCGCATTGACCGCAACGAATTTGACCGGGGCTTAATTCACCTTGACATTCCTGACAATGTTTCGACATATAACAGATCCTTGTTTTATTTGAGCTGATAAGCTGAACTCAATCTAACACATCAGCTTTGTTGAGGTGATAATAATTCCGTATTATTTTTGTATTGTTAAAACGTAAAAAGGGAGCCTAAGCTCCCCCTTTAATTTAGCCATAAAACGAACTTAAACCTGCAAGTAGTCCAATATACCTTCAGCAGCTTGACGACCTTCCCAGATTGCCGTCACAACCAAATCAGAGCCACGCACCATATCACCACCGGCAAATACTTTAGGGTTACTGGTCTGGAATTTATACTGCTGCTCTTCAGCGGCTTCAACACCACCCCAGCTATTAATTGTCACTCCATTACCGGCAATCCAATCGGCAGGGTTAGGCTGAAACCCAAATGCGATAAGCACTACATCGGCGGGAATCACTTCCTCGGAGCCTTCAATAGGCTGAGGACGACGGCGACCATTTTCATCGGGCTCGCCCAACTCTGTGGTGACTACTTTAATGCCTTCAACCTTACCATCACCAACAATCTCAACCGGCTGACGATTGAAAAGGAAATTAACACCTTCTTCTTTAGCGTTGGCTACTTCGCGAACAGATCCTGGCATATTGGCTTCATCACGACGGTAAGCACAAGTCACGCTGCGCGCCTGCTGACGGATTGAGGTGCGGTTACAGTCCATAGCGGTATCGCCACCGCCTAGAACCACAACACGCTTGCCGGCTACAGAAATATAGTCATCGACGTTTTTCTCGAAGCCCAGATTACGGTTTACGCTAGAAACCAAGAAAGGTAAGGCATCGTAAACGCCTGGCAGATCTTCACCTGGAAAACCACCCTTCATATACTTATAGGTTCCCATACCCATAAATACCGCATCGTACTCTTCCAGCAGTTGTTCCATGCTGATGTCTTTGCCAATTTCAGTTTCTAGGCGGAATTCCACACCCATCTCGGTGAAGATTTCGCGGCGACGAGTCAGTACAGATTTTTCCAGTTTAAATTCTGGAATACCGAAAGTTAGCAAGCCACCAATTTCCGGGTATTTATCAAATACTACCGGCTTAACGCCGTTGCGAATTAATACATCAGCGCAGCCTAAACCCGCAGGCCCCGCACCAATGACGGCCACTTTTTTATCGGTCCAAACCACCTTTGACATATCTGGACGCCAGCCCATAGCAAATGCGGTATCGGTGATATATTTTTCGGCATTACCAATGGTTACTGCGCCAAAACCATCATTTAGCGTACAGGCGCCTTCACACAAACGATCCTGCGGGCAGACTCGACCGCAAACCTCAGGTAAGGTATTGGTTTGATGGCTCAACTCCGCAGCTTCAAAAATATTGCCTTCGCTGATGAGCTTCAACCAGTTAGGAATAAAGTTATGTACCGGGCACTTCCACTCACAGTATGGATTACCACACTCTAAGCATCGATGGGCCTGATTGCTAACTTCCTTTTCAGTGAAGGATTCATAAATTTCCACATACTGTGTTTTGCGGGTATGAATCGGCTTCTTCTGCGGATCGTTACGACCCACATCAATAAACTGAAAATTATTACTTAAACGTTCTTGTTTGGCGTTAGGGTTTTTCATGATGATCCCTCCGCTTATTCAGTATCAGATTGAGTTTGCGCCAACAAGCTGCCCAAACTGGCGGCCTTAGGCTTCACGAGCCAGAACTTACCGACGTAATCGTCAAAGTCCTCATACAACTCTTGGCTCCACTCACTGCCGGTTTCTTCGGCGTGCTGAGCAATCAGGTTGCGTAGGTGGTTACGATGATCTTCGTAGTTTTCGCCACCAATGCGACGAATTTCCACCAGCTCATTATTAAAGCGGTCAACAAAACCGCGATCCAAATCCAATACATAGGCGAAGCCGCCCGTCATACCCGCGCCGAAATTAACACCGGTTTGACCCAGAACTGCTACTACGCCGCCGGTCATATATTCACAGCAGTGATCACCAGCGCCCTCAACAACAACCTGAGCACCAGAGTTACGAACCGCTAAACGCTCACCAGCTTGGCCTGCCGCGAGAACCTCACCACCGGTTGCACCGTATAAACAGGTGTTACCCATGATGGAGGTTTCTTTCGATTTAAAGGCGCTGCCCCGTGGCGGCATTAATACCAGCTTACCACCGGCCATGCCCTTACCGACGTAATCGTTGGCATCACCTTCAAGATAGATATTCAAACCACCGGCATTCCAAACACCCAGCGACTGACCGGCCACGCCATTTAATTTAACGGTAACGGGCTTATCAGACATACCTTGGTTGCCATAACGCTTGGCAATTTCACCCGACACACGAGCACCGATGGAGCGATCGCAGTTGGTGATCTTAAATTCAAACTCACCGCCTTCTTTCGCTTCGATGTTAGCGATCATATCGCTCACCATCTGCTCGGCCAGCTCACCCTTATCATAAGGGTCGTTCTGCGCCACCTGACAGAATTGCGGTTTTGTTTCTAGATAATCGTCAGTATGAATAATTGGACTTAGATCCAAGGCCGCTTGTTTATCGGTCTTAGCTTCATCAATTTCCATACGATTCACTTGGCCAACTAGCTCTTCCAAGCTGCGCACACCCAGAGCGGCCATCCATTCACGGGCCTCTTCAGCAACAAAGCGGAAGAAGTTCATGGCCATTTCCACTGTGCCAATGTAGTGATCACGACGCAGCGCTTCGTTTTGAGTCGCTACACCGGTGGCACAGTTGTTCAGGTGACAAATACGTAGATATTTACAACCCAAGGCAACCATTGGCGCGGTACCGAAACCAAAAGTTTCTGCACCCAAAATCGCGGCTTTAACCACATCCAAACCAGACTTCAAGCCACCATCGGTTTGCACACGCACATTACCGCGCAAGTCATTGGCTCGCAGTGTTTGATGGGTTTCAGAAAGACCTAATTCCCAAGGCGAACCGGCATAGCGAATCGAAGTTAAAGGCGATGCTGCGGTACCACCGTCGTAACCCGAGATAGTAATTAAATCGGCATAGGCTTTTGCAACACCAGCCGCAATGGTACCTACGCCAGGGCGCGACACCAGCTTAACGCTGATCAGAGCATCGGGGTTAACCTGTTTCAAATCAAAAATCAGCTGAGCCAAATCTTCGATAGAATAAATATCGTGATGCGGCGGAGGAGAGATCAAAGTCACACCTGGCACCGAGTAGCGCAAGGTAGCAATCAAATCGTTTACCTTACCACCAGGCAACTGACCACCTTCACCAGGCTTCGCGCCTTGGGCAACTTTAATTTGCAGTACTTCAGCATTTACCAAATAGTGAGGCGTTACACCAAAGCGGCCAGAGGCAATTTGCTTGATCTTCGATACTTTATTGGTACCAAAACGCTTAGGATCTTCGCCACCCTCACCGGAGTTAGAACGACCACCTAAGGTGTTCATGGCTTCGGCTAAGGCTTCGTGTGCTTCAGGTGATAATGCCCCTAAAGACATAGCCGCCGAATCAAAACGCGCCACGATGTTTTCCATCGGCTCGACTTCATCCAAAGGAATCGGCTTGGCGTCTTTAAGTTTTAGCATATCGCGCAAGGTTGCTACCGGGCGCTCATTAACGAGATCGGCGTACTTTTTCCAGACGCTGTAATCACCGGTTTTAACCGCTTGTTGCAAAGTTTGTACAACATCGGGGTTAAAGGCGTGATACTCCTGGCCGTGAACATATTTCAACAAACCGCCTGGCTCGATCGACTTGCGATCAATCCAAGCAATGGTATCCAGTGCTTCTTGCTCAGCCTGCAAATGTTCGAAGCTCGCACCTTTAATACGCGACGGCGTACCTTTAAAGCACAGATCAACAATCTCTTCGTTAAGGCCGATAATT
Source organism: uncultured Pseudoteredinibacter sp. (assembly GCF_947502065.1). Taxonomy (GTDB): domain Bacteria; phylum Pseudomonadota; class Gammaproteobacteria; order Pseudomonadales; family Cellvibrionaceae; genus Pseudoteredinibacter. The sequence goes on along the minus strand of NZ_CANMYE010000006.1, from coordinate 84,897 downwards.
TCAAACAGCTGTGCACCACGGTATGAGCCAATGGTAGAGATACCCATCTTCGATAGGATCTTCATCAAACCTTTATTGATACCCTTACGATAGTTCTTCAGCGCGGTATCGTGATCCACTAGCAGTTCGCCCGTGTGAATCAAATCCGATAACACCTGATAACTCAGATATGGGTAAACCGCCGAAGCACCGTAACCAATTAAGGTAGCAATCTGATGCGAGTCGCGGGCGTAAGCGGTTTTGGTAATAATATTTGAATCACAACGCAAACCCGCGTTGATCAAACGGTGGTGTACCGCACCTGTAGCTAACAAGGAATGGATCATGCCCATGCCTTGCTCAGGGTAGCCATCACTCAGGATAACGATCACCGCGCCTTCGCGTACAGCTGCTTCAACATCGTCACATAATTTAACGATGGCTTCTTTCAAGCTGTGAGTTGCAGGATCGTAGCGCAGGCTAAATTGCTGAGTACGATAATCTTTATTGTTCATCTCTCGGATGGTGTAAAACTTACGCGGCGATAAAACCGGGCTGCGCAAATTAATACGTTTACCGTGCGATGGAGTTTCTGCAAAGACATTGAGTTCACGACCAAGCTGCGTACCCAAAGACATAACAATCGCTTCACGTAGTGGATCGATTGGTGGATTGGTTACCTGGGCAAACTGCTGGCGGAAATAATCAAATAGATTACGGGTCTTGCCAGAAAGCACGGCCATAGGGGTATCGTCACCCATCGAGCCCGTGGCTTCCTGCCCCAGTTCAGCAAGCGGGCGCAATACTTGATCACGCTCTTCAAAGCTTAACTGGAACATTTTCATATAACGCGGCAACTCTTCGCGAGGCATGCCTTCTTCGTAAGCTTCCGCTTCCAAAGTTGCCTCAATTTTTAAGTTGCCCTCTTTCAGCCACTTGCGATAAGGCTGACGAGTTTTTAGCTGCTCATTAATTTCATCAGTGTCGAGAATCTCACCACTTTCAGTGTCGATCGACAACATATCACCAGGCCCCAAACGACCTTTGGCAACAACATTTTCTGGCTGATAACCATGTACACCCACTTCAGAAGCTACCGTGATGACATCATCATCGGTTAACACCCAACGAGAAGGGCGCAGGCCATTTCGATCTAGCGTACAAACCGCGTAGCGGCCATCAGTCATTACCAAGCCCGCTGGACCATCCCAAGGCTCAATATGCATAGAAATATACTGATAGTAGGCGCGCTCTTCTGGGTCGATAGACTCTACATTGTGCCAGGCTGGCGGCACCAACATGCGCAAGGCATGGTGCAGAGGTAAGCCACCCAACACCAGAACTTCCAACATATTATCTAAGCTGGAAGAATCCGAACCTTCGGTATTTACCACCGGCGCCACTTCGGCCAGATTCGGAAGTAGTTCAGATTGGAATTTAGGCGTACGCGCGCGGGCCCAGTTGCGGTTACCCATGATGGTGTTGATCTCACCATTATGAGCCAACATACGGAATGGCTGAGCCAAGTTCCACTGCGGCATGGTGTTGGTAGAAAAGCGCTGGTGGAAAACCACAATTGCAGTCTCAAGGCGCTCATCAGCCAAATCTTTATAGAATGCCGGAATATCCTTCGGCATCATCAAGCCTTTGTAGGACAATACTGAAGAAGACAGGCTGGAAATATAAAAAGCCTTATCGTCTTTTAAGGCTTTATCCGCACGGCGGCGCGCCATATACAATTTGGCATTTAATGCTGGCAGCGAACATTCAGCGTTTACAAAGACCTGATAAAAGCTAGGCAAGCTTTCAAGCGCAATCGGGCCCAAGCAAGACTTATCTACAGGAACTTCGCGCCAGCCTGCAACGTTTAGGCCTTCTGCTTCAATTTCAGCAGTAACCGCGTCACGAGCAGCCTGAGCCAAAATCGGATCTTGGCTTAGCATTACCGAGCCGATGCCATAGTTGGCGCTCAGTTCAAAGCCATTCTCTTCAGCGATGATTCGCAAAAAGCTATCTGGCTTTTGCATTAATAGGCCACAACCATCACCGGTAAGGCCATCAGCGGCAATACCACCGCGGTGGGTCATACAGGTTAATGCTTCAATAGCCGACTCTAGTAGGCTATGGCTCACCTTTCCTTTGGTGTTTGCGATTAGGCCAAAACCGCAGTTGTCTTTAAATTCGTCTAAACGATAGAGTCCAGTAGTCATGCTCTGTCTCTCTTCTTGCTATGGCGGAATGCTCGCTTCTTTCTAATATCAGTAGCGCCTCAACATTAAGACACCGCTAATTCACTATTCCGCGCGATGAGTGCATTACTGGTTCAGCCTCTAATATTTTACGGCGGGCTGATACCAGCACAAAACTGTGCTTCCCAGACAAAAAAGCCCCTTAAGAGAGGGGCTTTGATGGCATTTGGGCGCTGAATATTAACTGTAGACTTAGAAATAAGCAAGTCGAACTAATGGAATGTTCGGCCATGATCGGGCAAAGTTCGCAAATATGCTGCTAAATGCCCCTAAAAGAGCGTATATCTGCCTTAATGATTTTCAGCGACCTGGCCCAAGCGCCGCTACTTCGCTGCCTAGATGGCAATTTGCTCTGCGCCTGCTCAACTTGCTCCCAAGTATCAAAGCCCGGCTGAACAATCACATACCAAGATTTGCCATCGCGTTCGCGGTTAAATATTTTGAGATCTGCGCGATTCGACTGAACTCGCATGAATTTTTCCACCTGCTCGGTGGTTCGAACAGCAATCAACTGTAAAACATAGGCACTGTCTGATAGTCGCAGTAAATACTGTTCATCTTCGGTAAAAACACTTAGATCAAACGCAGGATCCATCCCTATTCGTGCCAACTCCTCTTGGCTATACGCGGAGTAATCGATTTGACTATCTTGCAATTCATTGACATCGGCCAGCGCCATAGCGCTAAGCTCATCGTCATTCAGGTCATCGCTCGGCAGTTCAGGCTCAGCAACTTGCTGCGCCATTTGCTCTGCAGAATGACTATCATTTTGTGGTAATTCATTACCTTGCGGTAGCGCCTGCCGAGCAGCCGCATCAAGCCCCGCAGCTTCTAGCCTCTCCTGTGCAGCACCTTCAGCAGCATCAACTAAAACTTCGGACTCAGCCTGCTCAGGCAAAGCGGCTTCTTGCAGCTCAAGGTCACCACCATCACTTACTGACGCATCATTACTAGCAATTGTTGGCTCAGAAGGCGTTAGGGCTTCGTTGATCAGGTTTTCAGCATCATCAATAAATTCGGCTGTTACCGCTTGCTTATCAGAAGGAGCTTCACTTGCTTGAGAAACCGCTGAACTTTGCGTCTTCGTTGAAGCCTTTTCGGCCTGCATCAATTCAGGCTGATTAGTATTATTGCCCTGCCACCACTGCTCTAATTCAGCGCGGTAAACAAAAGCGGTAGCCAGAATTGAAAGCAAGGCACCAACACCCAAAACATGCCAAGCAGGAAAACCTTTCTTTGCAGCCGTGTTGTTGTAGAGGCGGTTGATTAGTAGGTTTTGGCTCAGCACATCAATTTGCGCAGGCAACCCTCCAGATGCTTTAAAAAGCTCTTTGAGCTCCATATCACTGAATAGCTCGGGGCCATCATAGCTTGCCGCCGCTAATTGATGATGAATGTAACTGGCCAGCTGCGACTGAGAAAAACGCTCTATGGACTTCTGATTAACAATAACATCAGCCACGTCGAACTTGCTTAAGCGCTCTGCCAAGCCGGGCTCGGCAAAGACTACCACGTTCAGCCCTAGATCACCGGCCTGCTGTCCTTGCAGTAAGCCCATCAATGCTAATAGGGCCCTATCATCAAGCTTATGAGCCTGATCAACCAAAACAAACATTGAGCGAGAAGATGACTTAACATGTTTGCGCAAATGCCCCAGCATGGCACCTGAAGTTTGCCCCTCAACCAGGTCTACGCCCAGCTCAGCAGCTAGCAACATCAGCATTTGATCAAGACCAGCAAGTACCGGGCCGTCCAGCTGTGATATCAGCGCCCCGTCATCACAACGCTTTGAAAACTCCTGCAGAAGAGCGGTCTTACCTATGCCCGCCTCACCTTCGACAACTATGACGCCAGAGCCGAAGTCACACCAATGTTCAATCTGGTCTAACAGCTCAGCTCGCTCGGAGGTTGAGAAAAAGCCACCTTTCCCTACAAACGGCTCCGCGCTAAAACCATAGTAATCTAAATATTCGGCCAGAGTATCCACTCAACCCCCTGCTTCGACTTTAATATGTCCACCTCAATTATGAATTCAGATGCGACAAGCCTCAATAGTTGCTATCAGCTCTTCTTTGCTTACATCTTCCGTTATGACAGCCTTGCCTAACTTAGACAATAACACCAAACGCAAACGGCCATCTAAAACCTTTTTATCCACCGCCATTAACGGTAAGAATTCTTCGGCTGTCATAGCAGCCGGGGTCGTCACAGGCAGATTTGCGGCCTCACTTAGCTTTTTGTTTCTATCGATAAGCTCTGCATCCACCCAACCCTTGGCAACAGACAAGGTAACGGCCATTTGCATACCAATGGCCACCGCCTCACCATGCAAATATTCTCCATAGCCCATATGAGTTTCGATCGCATGGCCAAAGGTGTGGCCTAGGTTTAAAATCGCTCGCAGGCCAGATTCTCGCTCATCCTCTGCAACAACATCTGCCTTAATCTGGCAGGAACGCTCAATGGCATAGCTCAAGGCCTGTTGATCGCCTGCATTCAAGGCCGATATATTATCTTCCAACCAGCCGTAAAAAGACTCATCGGCAATCAAACCATACTTGATCACCTCCGCTAGACCGGCAGCTAACTCCCTTGCTGGAAGCTGCTGTAAAACCGCGCTATCAGCGATCACACAATTGGGCTGATAAAAAGCCCCAATCATATTTTTACCCAAAGCGTGGTTAACCGCTGTCTTACCACCAACACTTGAATCCACCTGAGACAAAAGCGTTGTGGGCAACTGAATAAAGTCCACACCACGCTGATAGCAGGCGGCTGCAAAACCTGTCATATCACCGATAACACCACCACCCAATGCCAACAAAGTGGTTTTCCGAGTATGGCGCGCCTGTAACAGTTCATCAAAGATCAGATTCAAAGTATCCAGCGTCTTAAATGCTTCTCCGTCAGGTAATATCACCTCGGTATAATCATACTCTAGCAACGCGGGCTTAAGCTTTGGCAGTAGTAACTTTGCCAAGGTGGTATTAGTCACCAGGCAGACTTGCTTGCCCTTAATGTGAGGGGCAAGCAACGCTTTATCAGCAAGAATATTAGGACCAATATAAATCGGGTAACTGCGATCGGCTAGATCGACATTTAAGGTACGCATGATTAAATCCGGCAGTAAAGTTTAGCCGACAAAGAATACCAGAAAAACCAAGGGAACAATAAACCGAGAGAAGCTATTTACGCCTCTTCCACCAAGGTTTCTGCGACTTGCTTGGGTGTCTTGCCATCGGTTTCGATAATAAAATCGGCAACCTCTCGGTAAAGAGGATCACGCAACTCCAACAGCTCGATGATTTTCTGCTTGGGGTCATCCACTTGCAACAGCGGGCGTTTTTTATCTTTATCAGTACGACGCACCAGCTGATTTACAGATGCTGTCAGATAAACAACATGACCATACTTATTAAGCAGTTTGCGATTTTCCTCTCGCATGATGATACCGCCACCGGTTGCGATAACTAAATCATCCTGCATACAAAGTTCGGCAAGAGTATTACTTTCACGCACGCGAAAGCCCTCTTCACCCTCGATATCAAATATCCAAGAAATATCAGCACCAGCGCGATCTTCTATTAACTTATCGGTGTCGTAAAAGTCACGCTGTAAGGCAGACGCCAAAAGGCGCCCGATAGTTGATTTGCCGACCCCCATGGGGCCGACTAAAACGATACTCTTCACAAGCAATTATTCGACAAAACTATCCGCTAATATTTTGGGCGTTATAAAAACTAGCAGCTCTCTTTTTTCTCGAACCTCGAGATCCTTTTTAAATAAACGCCCCAGATAGGGAATATCCCCCAGCAAAGGAACCTTCGTGGTGCCTTTGTTCACCTGATCCTGAAATACCCCACCCAATACAATGGTTTGGCCATTTTCTACTAGCACCTGAGTAATTACGCGGTTGACATCAATAAGTGGCTCACCGTTTGAAAGAAAGCTACTAATCTCATCCTGAGTGACAATCAAATCCATTATTATGCGGTCATCAGGAGTAATTTGTGGTGTCACTTCTAACTTCAACACTGCCTCTTCAAACGAAGTTGTATTACCGCCGCTACCCGACTCTTGACGAAATCCAATTTTCTGCCCGGATGAAATTTCAGCTTGCTGCTTATCACCTGTTACAACCTTAGGTTGCGACACAATCTCAGCAAAACCAGAGTCCTCAAGCGCACTAAGCTCTAAACCTATTGAACCATTATCGCTACTCAACCACATTGCAATAGAACCCGCTGCATTAGCCACACCCAAATCAACCATATTCGCTTGGTCGATTGTTGGTGTCCAAACACCATTATCATCAAAGTTATCTGAAGAAAAGGCCTCTGTAGAGCCCGAGAACAGCCCACTTCGTTGACTCACGGTTTGCGTCCGGAAAACCTGCTGGCCATTTCCGTTAAACGTTGCATTGCCATTTGAGTCTAATACTGGCACTCGCTCGGTAGTTGACCGTATCTGGTGCCTGCCCACAGCCTGCCACCTAACGCCCAACTCCTTTCGATAATCAGTGTTAGCAACAACAATCCGCGCCTCGATCAACACTTGGCGCACAGGAATATCAACCTGCGCAATAACCTTGCGGAATTTCTCAATTTTCTCTTCGGTATCTGTCAAGATAATTGAGTTAGTTCTTTCATCTACAATAGCCTGCCCGCGCTCTGACAAAATGCTGCCGGTAGAATTACCATCTTGATTGCCACCACCACCTTCACCGTCGCCAGTACGCTTATTAAAAAGTTTGAACAGTTCACGTGCATTTGCATACCTCACACGAATATATTCGGTTCGTAGCGGAGCCAACTCTTCTAACTGCTTTTGAGTTTCCAGCTCAAGACGCTCACGCTCAGCAATTTCGGCTGCAGGCGCCACCATTAATACATTGCCTACCTGACGCTTGTCTAAGCCCTTTGTCTTCAGCACCAAACTCAAGGCCTGGTCCCAAGGGACATTATCTAACCTCAAAGTAATACTGCCACCAACCGTATCACTAGCCACCAAGTTCAAATCGGTGATATCAGCAATTAGCTGAAGCACTGAACGAACTTCAATATTTTGAAAGTTTAGAGATAACTTTTTACCCACAAACTCAAACTGCTTTTTGCGCTCTTCTCGCTCTACACGAGTCAAAGGCTTAATCGACACAACATACTGATCGTCTGCTTGATAAGCCAAATAATCATATTCTCGGCTTGTCTCAACAATTACTTTTGTGCTGCCACCATCATAACTGGTATCGATAAAAGAAACCGGTGTTGCAAAATCAACCACGTCTAAGCGTCTTCGCAAGTCGGCAGGAATCGAAACTCCATCGAAGTTTAAAGTAAGCTTGCCGCCCTTAGAATTTGCATCAATGTTCACATTAGGGTCAGACAAACTAAGTATTATTTTGCCCTCACCCTCCTCACCACGTCTAAAGTCCAATGAGGTAATGGCGCTCTCATAGTCACTCTGCGTATTCGCAGACGAACTAGATAGCGCAGAAGCTAAACTAGACCCAGGCTTTGAATATTCACTTGTACTTGCACCGCTGCCCATCTCCACTATCACATCTGAGCCAGCAAGCCTAGTTGAATAGTTTACCAACTCATTCAAGTTGACGATCATGCGAGTGCGACCGCCGCTAGATAGCACCACCACACTGTTCGCCGAATCGAAAGAGACTGGAAACTTTTTCTGCGTTAGCAAGCTCTCTACACCAGGAAAATCCAGAACCACACGAGCCGGCTTTTCAATGGTATAACCTTTGGGTGCATCAGGCTGTTCATCAAACTTCAGCTTGATTTCAAATCTTTGCCCTGGCAATTCAGCAAACTGAATATCGGTGAGCTTGCTCGCAAAGGAGGAAGTCGCCAAAGAGGCAAGCATCGCGATTACCGCGAGGCGCCCTTTTACAAGGCTTATGGATCTAAGCAGCGAAAACATAATCAATTCCTTATTCTTCCTCTAGTTTGAGAACTCGGGGGCGCTCTACCCAGCCACCCAAGTTATCTGGAATAATTTCCACAATATCTAATTGCCCATGACTGGTATTAATTACACGACCATGGTTTTTACCGACATAGTTGCCAGTGGAAACGCGATAAACCCCGCCTTCACCATCGGAAACCAATGCCCATAAAACATTATCTTTTTCAATGGTACCAACCATCTTAAGAGCCATTAAAGCGAAACCCTCAAGAAATTCTTTTTCTCGATTAAAATCAGGCTCAACACCCACTGAGTTGCCTACAAACTCCTGCTGCTGCTCTTCCTTTAAACGCTCAAAAGGGCTGCGCAATTTAATGGCAGCATAGCTAAAGGCTTTATAAGGGCGAAACTCCGGTAACGGCTCGATACGACCACGCGGACGCCGCTTAGTCTCTTCAATATAATCGCGCAAATCTTGGTGCTGCCCTTCAAAAGAACAGCCCCCAAAAGCGAATAAAGCCATGATTAAAACTGTATATCGCACCATGCTTAATCGTCCTGACTCTTATAGCGGTAGGTTTTGGCAATAATGTTCATTGTTAGCTCGCCGCGCTCACCGCTGCTAATGTCATAATTATGCAGAGTAACAATACGAGGCATGCCTGCTACCCCACTCACAAAACCACCAAGATCATGATAGCCGCCACTTACGGTTATCGATATTGGTAACTCAACATAAAATTCTTCGGACTTTTCTTTTTGCAGTTCAATACTAGAGATAGTTAAACCGCTCTCGCTGCCTTTTTCATCAATATCTTCTAGTAAGCCGGGAACCTCAGTATCGCTTGGCAACTGCTTAAGTAAAGCACCGAATGAGTCTTCCATTTCCTGCATCTGTTTGCGATAAGCCACCAAGTTTGCTGACTCAAAGGCTTTACGCTCAAAGTTCGCCTTAAGGTTAGCCTCTTCAGAAATTTGATTTTCGAGACTAATCTTCAAATCACTTATAAAGACATAATAGGTAACGCCAAAAACAATCGAGATAGCAATTAATGCGACAAGGATACGACCAACAAGTGGCCAAACACCTATTCTTTCAAAATCGAGCTCTGCAAGATCAAAGCTTTGCAATTGCTCCATAAAATCGGACATGCCAGACATTACTTACCGCCCTCCGATTCATCTTTCTTTGGAATAGCCGCTTTGACAGTCATACTGAACTCACTAGCTTGCTCACCGAGATCGGGCTTAGCGGTTACTGAGTTTAAGTTAGGATCCTGAAACCAAGCTGAACTCTCAAGATTTCTCATGAAGGTGGACACTCGGTTATTTGATTCGGTTACACCTTCCATACTGATGGTATTGCCATTGCGTTTCATGCTGATGATGTAAATACCATCCGGCACCATGCGAACAAACTCATCAAAAGCCCGCACAATTACTGGACGCAGCCCCTGCAACTCTTGAATGACTCGCATACGTTCCAGCAGTTCAGAGCGACGCTTTTTAAGCTCTTTGATCTCGGACACCTTGCTTTGCAAGATAGCAATCTCGTCATTCAGCATTTTATTACGCTGGTTCTGCGCATCAATGTCTGCCTGCACTGAAGAAACCCACAGATAAGCTAAAGCTGCGGCAATGACTATCACCCCAGTTAAAATAGTCAAATACTCTTGCTTGCGCCGCGCTCGATATTCGTCGCGCCAAGGTAGTAAGTTAATATTAGCCATTACTCGTACTCCCTCATCGCCAAGCCCGCGGCAATCATCAACGCAGGCGCATCATTGGCTAGGGCCGTCGCATTCACTCGCGGCGATACCGACATATTGGCAAATGGGTTTGCCACCATGGTCATGGTGCCAATTTTCTCTTCGATTAAATCACCTAAGCCTTCAAGCGCAGCAACACCGCCAGCTAGAACAATCAGATCGACATCGTTATATTGGCTTGAAGAGAAGAAGAACTGCAATGAGCGAGTTACCTGTTGAACCACGGCATCTTTAAATGGTTCTAGTACTTCAGATTCATAGTCATCCGGCAAGCCACCCTGCTTTTTAGCAAGGCCCGCTTCTTCTGCGGATAAACCATAGCGGCGTTGAATTTCTTCGGTTTGTTGCTTACCGCCAAATAACTGCTCACGGGTATAAACGGTTTTACCATCCACCAGCACACTGAGAGTCGTCATGGTGGCGCCGATATCGACCATTGCCACAACCTGACCGTCCTGGTGCTCAAGCTGCTCGGCGATCAAAGAGAAGGCGCGCTCCATGGTGTAGGCTTCAACATCGACCACCTTGGCGGTTAAATCTGCCTTTTCTAACACATCGACACGCAGGTCAACATTCTCGCGCCGACAAGCCGCCAGCAAAACTTCCATCTGCTCTGGGTTGTTCTTGGACACCCCTTGCACTTCAAAGTCGATGGACACTTCTTCTAACGGGTAGGGAATATATTGATCAGCTTCTAGAGAAATCTGAGTCTCTAAAGCGTCCTCCGAAAGGCCTGACGGCATTTCGATTACCTTGGTGATTACCGCAGATCCAGCAACCGCGACTGCGGCGAGCTTTTCTTTGCTCTTGGATTGCTGCACCACAGCTCTAACCGCATCGGCAACCCCATCAGGATCATTGATGTTTTTTTCCACCACCGAGCCAGGCGGCAAGGCTTTCACGGCGTAGCTTTCCACGCGATAACTGTCCCCTTGCCGGCTAAATTCCAGCAATTTCACAGCGGTGGAGCTTATATCCAGACCAATGAGTGGCTTGGCCTTGGACTCCAAGAATCCCAGAATGCCCATTTTTTCAATCAATATCCGTGACTTATGAGATAATCATGTTATAGCACTTGAACTGTGTGCTGCAACAACCTTTGTCATAGGTAATGGCTTAAAAAGCACTTATAATGCCCCTTTCTTGGCAAATTGCCGACTATTACCGTTTAAGAACTAAATACATGCGAAATTCTCTCTTCCGCCTTACCTTCTGGCTAGCCGTATGTGGCAGCGGTGCCATTATTGCAGGACTAGCCGCGTTTTACCTGTATTTAAGCCCGAAATTACCCTCAGTTGAGAGTCTTCGGCACGTAAAACTACAAACACCACTGAGAGTTTATTCCAGTGATGGTTTACTAATCGGCGAATTTGGCGAAAAGCGCCGCACCCCCATTCGACACCCTGATATACCGGATCTCTATACCAAAGCCCTGCTAGCCGCCGAGGACGACCAATTTTATTCCCACAATGGCGTCTCCATTCGCGGATTACTACGCGCGGCCTCGCAAATCGTCAGCTCTGGCCACATTCAATCGGGCGGCAGCACCATTACCATGCAGGTTGCCCGCAACTTCTTCCTGACTCGCCAACAAACCTTTGCCCGCAAATTCAATGAAATCTTGCTGGCCCTGCAAATTGAGCGCGAGCTCAGCAAAGAAGAAATTCTAGAGCTTTACGTCAATGTTATCTTTTTAGGCAACCGCGCCTACGGTATTAATGCAGCGGCTGAAGTTTACTATGGTAAACCCTTGAGTGAATTAAGTTTAGCTCAATTAGCAATGATTGCAGGATTACCTAAAGCACCATCCACATTTAACCCAATTGCCAATCCAGATAGAGCACTGATTCGCCGCAATTGGATCCTTGGCCGCATGCTCTCATTGGGCTATATCGACCAAAATCTCTATGACGCCACCATCAATGAGCCCGTAACCGCCAGCGTGCACGGTATCAAGGTTGATTATCATGCCCCGTATGTCGCCGAGATGGCCCGCCGCCAAGCGATCGATATCTATGGCAATGGCGCCTACACTGACGGCCTCAAGGTTTACACAACCATCAACAGCAAGCTGCAAGAACAAGCTCAAAACGCCGTGATAGAGGGCCTAATTGCCTACGACCAACGCAAGGGCTTTCGCGGACCAGAGCAACACTGGCCAGCCAGCTTTATCGATCCAAGTGTCACTGACATTACAGACTTCAACAACCTAGATTTAGCCGCTTGGCAGGGAGCCCTTGAAAACCTAAGTCGCTATGGAGGCCTGGAGCCCGCCGTCGTGGTGCAAGTATTCGAACAACAGATTAGAGCATTGCTAGCGACCGGTGATATTGTAGATATTGAATGGGAGCAAGGGCTGCGCCAAGCCAGAGCCTTCAAAACAGAGAATGCTCGCGGCCCCAGACCAAAGCTTGCCTCAGACATTGTCAACGTCGGCGATGTTGTTCGCCTGCGCCCAGAAGCCGAAGGCAGCTGGCGCTTTAGCCAGGTGCCAAAAGCCCAAGCCGCACTTATTGCCCTGAACCCCAAGGATGGCGCAATCATTTCCATGGTTGGCGGCTTTGACTTTGCCCAAAGCCATTTTAATCGCGTCACCCAAGCCAAGCGTCAGCCTGGCTCAAACTTCAAGCCATTTGTGTATACCACAGCACTAGAGCATGGCATGACACCCGCCAGCATTATTAACGACGCACCTATCGTGTTTGAGGATGCCAACCTTGAAAGTACCTGGCGCCCCGAAAATGATGGTGGAAAATTCTACGGCCCGACCCGATTACGACAAGCGCTTTATCGCTCTCGCAACTTGGTTTCAATTCGAGTCCTGCGCAACATCGGCATACGTAATGCCATCAAAGGTATGGACCGATTTGGTTTTGAGCCGGCACTATTACCGAAAGACCTTTCATTAGCTCTAGGCAGTTATGCGCTTACCCCATTAGAGATTGCTACCGGTTATGCGGTATTTGCCAATGGCGGTTTCAAGGTTGAACCCTACCTATTGAGCAGCATGGTTGATGTGAATGACGAAGTTATTTACCAAGCCAACCCTGCGACAGCCTGCCCTCGATGTGAACAAATGGCCCTGATCGAGAGCGACCTAGAACTTGCTCAATCAGAAACGGACATTGATGGCGAAACTTTAGCAGCCCAGGACAGCGAACAAGCTAAGGCTAAAGACGAAACCACCGATCAAAACGAAACCAACCCAGCAGCCACAAACAACAACCTGCTGGATGCTGAACTTGCCGCTGAGCTTGCCTCTGAACTGGCCGCTCTCGGAGAAGATAGACCCGCTACAGAAGACAGCGCCAAAACCAATACCGAGCCTGCATTTGTAGCGCCAGCCAATCCAGCCGAAAGAGTACTCAGCCCTCAGGTTGCCTATCTAATAAACTCAATGCTGCAAGATGTTATTCGCAAAGGCACCGGCACGGCAGCTAAGACCCTGGGGCGTAACGACCTAGCCGGTAAAACAGGAACTACAAACGGCCCTCGCGATGCCTGGTTCTCTGGCTACAACAGCGAATTAGCAGTAACAACTTGGCTCGGCTTCGATCAAAACCTGATGTTAGGTCGCCGCGAATATGGCGGCTCGGCCGCGCTGCCCATTTGGATTGATTACATGCGCACCGCCCTAAAAGATGTACCGGAGAGTAAGCGCCCACAGCCGGAAGGAATCATCACCGTACGTATCGACCCCAAAACAGGTGAGCGCGCCAACATCAATACCATTGGCGCAATATACGAAAGCTTTAGGACAGAAAACGCTCCAGAACTTTTGCGCCAAGAGAGCATTGGCAATAACGACAGTGATGAGGCGCTACCGGAAGAATTGTTTTAATAGACAGCAAAAATAAAAACGCCCCATTGGGTAAGCAATGCTTATCTAATGGGGCGTTTTACTTTTAGAACAGCCAATTAAAAGTAGCCACAAAAAGCGGCTAGCAAAGCGTAAACTTACTTAATATCAGCCATTGATCTAAGCGGGTAATGCGCAGGGTAAGGCAAGCGAGCCACCCCTGTATCAACCGCAGCTTGGGCAACTGCAGCAGCTACCGCGCCCAACAAGCGCTCATCGGTTGGCTTAGGCAAAATATACTCTCGGCCAAAGCTTAAATCCGCGCCACCATAAGCGGCAGACACTTCCTCTGGCACAGATTGCTTCGCCAATTCACGAATAGCCTCAACCGCAGCAAGTTTCATCTCCTCATTAATCGCCTTGGCGCGCACATCGAGAGTGCCACGGAACAAGAATGGGAAACACAAAACATTGTTTACCTGGTTCGGATAGTCCGAGCGACCTGTCGCCATGATCAAATCGTCACGCGCAGCATTCGCTAGCTTCGGATCAATTTCTGGGTCTGGGTTAGAGCAAGCAAAAACCACTGGATTATCTGCCATTGATTTCAACTGATCTGCTGATAGCAAGTTAGGGCCGGACACCCCCAAAAATGCATCCGCACCTTTGATCGCGTCATCTAAAGTTCTAGCATCAGTTTCATGAGCAAAAACTTCTTTGTATTCATTTAGGTGATCACGGCCTGCGTAAATAACACCTTTACTGTCCAGCATGGTGATATTTTCAGGCACGGCACCTGCACTAATCATCAACTTGCAACAGGCTTGTGCCGCAGCACCAGCACCCAAGCAAACAATTTTGGCTTCAGAAATCGTTTTACCTTGAATCTCTAAAGCATTCATCATACCGGCAACAGTAACAATCGCTGTACCGTGCTGGTCATCATGAAAAATAGGTACCTGACATCGCTCGATCAAGGTTTTCTCAATCACAAAGCATTCTGGTGCCTTGATGTCTTCCAGATTAATACCGCCATAGGTATTGGCGATTCTCTCAACGGTATCAATAAAGGCTTCTGGAGATTCCGCATCGACTTCAACATCTACCGAATCAATTCCAGCAAAGCGCTTAAACAGCAGGCTCTTGCCTTCCATTACAGGCTTGCTCGCCAAGGGGCCTAAATTACCCAAACCTAAAATGGCGCTACCATCGGTGATCACCGCGACCAAATTACCTTTTAAGGTGTACTTAAAAGCGTTTTCCGCATCTTTGGCAATTTCGCGAACTGGCTCAGCCACACCTGGGCTATAAGCCAATGAAAGATCTTCTTGGGTTTCCGCCGAAGTACTCAATTCGATACTGAGCTTTCCGGGACGGGGGAAGGCGTGATAATCCAGCGCCGCTTTTTTCAAATCGTTTGACATGGTCCCAACCACTATTGCTATGTTTGTGTTTGCAAAGCGACAGGCAAGTGCACTATGACACCTGTTCACTATTGCTGAATATTGTAATTATTTCCCGCGAAGCTCTGACGGCTTTTCAGACAGGTCTAGGAAGCATACTCCCAGCATATAAAGCCATCAATAACAATTGTAACCACAATCGCGGTGTTAGCGACCATTGATTACATTAAATAGCCCTATAGCTAGGTTAAATTGGCCTAAATGCCGCATTATTTGAACGAGCAATAATCAATATTAGTCAGGAAGATAAATAGACAAGCGCAAAATAACTGAAAAAACATTAGCTTACAGATAAGAGAGCAGGCATTTCTCACCCCTAAAGCAGGGCATCAAACTCATAAGATAAAACAAGAAAACGTTTTTCAAGGCATAAAAAAACCCTTTGTGAATTTCACAAAGGGTTTTTCTTGCAGCAAATAAATTTGCTGTCGGCTGCTTACAAGAATTACTTCTTGATGCGGCTACCGAAACGCTTCTTAAAGCGATCGATACGACCACCGGTATCAACAACTTTCTGCTTACCAGTGTAGAAAGGGTGACACTCTGAACATACGTCCAAGTGTAGGTCTTTGCCCAAAGTAGAGCCAGTCTTGATGGTGTTACCGCAAGAACAAGTAGCGGTAATCTCACCGTAATTCGGATGGATATCAGCTTTCATAGTGTGCCTCATTAATTAATCTTGTTTCCGCCACCCAGTCATTGCCAAGCACGGAAACCCTATAAAGCGCTTTTAGGCCACTCGCAGCGGCCAAAAAATAGACGGCGCATACTAACAGAACAAGACCAGAACGCAAGCAAAAATGCAGCTTTAGACCAATATCCACGAAGTCTTAGCGCAATGCCTATTCAGATTGGAACAAAAGGGCCTCAGCTCCTTATAATGCCACGGTAAACTCATAAGGCACCTAAACACAATGCCAGTGGTGCTCTGGCGATTACTTACAGGCGCCCTATATCAACGCTATGCCGGATCAGAACCATCAATACAGTATTATCCGAGTTGCCTTACCGGTACCACTGCGCCGACTCTTCGACTACATCGGCGAGCCCGGCAGAGACTACCCAATAGGCTCAAGAGTCAAAGTACCCTTTGGCCATAGAGAGCTTACCGGTGTTGTACTAGAACAAAGCCGCGACACCAAGCAAAGTATTGCCAAACTCAAAGCCGCTGGAGCAGCATTAGACCAGGATAGCTTAGTACCTGAAGAAATCCGCCAGCTACTGGATTTCTGTAGTAGCTATTATCAATGCCCGATCGGAGAGGCCTATAGTACGGCACTACCAAAGCTCCTACGCCAAGGTGAGGCGCTAAGCCTGCCCCAAAACGAGTACCTACAACTCAGCCAAGAAGGGCTTGGCCTTCCACCAGGAGGGCTCAGCAAAGCTCGTAAGCAAGCTGCTTTACTTAGCGCCCTTCAGGAAGAAGGGAGGCTTGATAAAACCGACTTAAAGAGACTATGTATCAGCAACGCAGTGGTCAAAGCCATGCTGGATAAAGGCTTAATTAACTGGCATAGCGAGCAGCTGCCCACGATAGTAGCTAGTGAACATCAAAAACAAGCCCCCCTGCCACTGAACGAAGAACAAGAGGCCGCACTAGAGCAGCTGCGCTATCAACAATTTTCCTGTTATTTGCTCGAAGGCACCACAGGCAGCGGCAAAACCGAAGTTTATTTACAAGCCATTGCCGAAGTACTACGCGAAGGCCGCCAAGCCTTAGTTTTAATTCCTGAAATTGGACTCACGCCGCAAACCCTCGGACGCTTTCAAAACCGCTTTAAATGCCCCATTGTAGCGATACATTCTGGGCTTAATGATAAAGAGCGCCTGCAAGCTTGGGGCATGGCTAAAACCGGTCAAGCCGGAATTGTTATTGGCACCCGCTCAGCGATATTTACACCGCTATACCGACCAGGAATTATCATCATTGATGAAGAACATGACCTGTCCTTCAAGCAACAAGACGGTGTGCGCTACTCGGGTAGAGACCTTGCGATATTTAGAGCGAAAAAAGCGAATATTCCAATTATCTTAGGCACAGCAACACCCAGCCTAGAAACCCTGCACAATGCCATACAAGGTCGCTACGAGCATTTGCGCCTTACCCGACGAGCAGGCGCCGCTAAACCACCAGCAATTATCGTTGAAGACATCAAGCAAAAGACCTTGATTGGCGGCCTTAGCCAAAACAGCCTAGATGCCATCGCAAACACCCTCGCAGCCGGTAATCAGGTTTTAGTATTCTTAAATCGACGGGGATTTGCGCCTAGCCTGATCTGCCACAACTGTGGTTGGGTTGCCGAGTGCCGTCATTGCAGCGCAAGAATGACCCTGCACAAAGCGCAGCATCAAATGCGCTGCCACCATTGCGAAGCCAGCATGGCGCAGCCTCAACAATGCCCGGATTGTTTTAGTAGAGAATTAATTAGCCAGGGTTATGGCACTCAGCGCAGCGAGGAAACCCTGCAAGAGCACTTCCCAGATACCCAGATCATTCGCATCGACCGTGACAGCACTCGCAAGAAACAGGCGATGCACGAGCTATTGCACGAAGTCGATCAAGGCCAACCATGTATCCTATTGGGCACCCAAATGTTAGCCAAAGGCCACCATTTTCCTAATGTCACCTTGGTCGTTATTGTGGATGCCGATGGCGGATTATTCAGCGGCGACTTTCGAGGTCCGGAAAGAATGGGCCAGCTGATTACCCAAGTGGCCGGTCGAGCTGGGCGGGCCGAAAAGCCCGGAAAAGTTATCATCCAAAGCCATAACAAAGACCACCCCCTGCTAGAAACGCTTTTGCACAAAGGTTACCACCTGTTTGCACGACAAATACTGCGAGAACGACAACTTGCCTATATGCCGCCCTATAGGCACTTAGCCCTGCTGCATTGTGATGCCCGTGACGGCATGCAAGCTGAGTCATTTTTACAGAATATGCGCCAATGGCTTGAACAATATGCCCCACCAAGCCCTGAACGAATCTACCTGGGGCCATTTGCAGCCCCGATGGAAAAACGCAAGCAAATGTATCGATACCAACTGCAATTTAACTGCGAGAGCCGGCGCCATATGCAGCAGATACTGAGCTTAGTCGGTCAATACCTGGATCAGAGTAAGATACCGAGCCACATTCGCTGCTCCCTTGATGTCGATCCCCTAGACATGATGTAGAATGTCGGGTTTTCGCAGCCCGCCGCAAAACGGGTTGCTAGGTAGTTAGTAAGCAGTTCAAGGACCCCATGAGCCAAGATTTCGCCAAGAAAAAACGCAGCACAAGCAGCCGCAGCAATTCTCGTAGCAGCTCTCGCAGCACAGCGAGCGGTAATAAGCGCCGCAGTAGCAGCAAAAAAGCACAAAGCCGCAGCGCTAGCGGCTGGTTATGGTTCCTTTGCGGCGGCCTGCTAGGTAGCCTTGCCACCTTTTTAATATTCTTAAGCGGCGTGATCCCCGCCCCCCAGGCCGAGACAGCTAAGCAAGCGAGTAACAAACAGCCCGCTGCCGAAGAAAAAAGCATCCCCCAGCCGCGTTTTGACTTTTACGAGCTATTAAAAGAATCTGAAGTTGTTGTTGAAAAATCGCCGGATGCCTACGACGGCGGCGGCTTGCGTCAGCAGAAAGATATGGAATTTTTGCTGCAGGTTGGCTCATTTCGCAGTGCTAAAGATGCTGATCGCCTACATGCCAAGCTGGCACTATCGGGATTCGACAGCCAAGTTGAAGAGGTTAAGGTGCGTAATGGCAGCATCTGGCACCGCGTTTTGGTCGGCCCATACGCGAGCAAATCAAAGTTGGCCAATACCCGCGGCAAACTGATAAGCCAAGGCATAGAAACCTTAGTCATCGAACGCGAAGCACGAAAATAAACGGTCACTATAGCTGCCTGAGCTATTAATTTCAGTATCACGCAGCCCTCTCAGTAACAATTTACCTTCCTTTGCACAGCGCAAACCCATTATCGCTTGAAAAGCCACAATATTGCCCATACTTAAAGGGGTAATCGCCAAGATTTTTTTGGCAATCAACCCCCTTAGAAGGACGTCCCGTGGAACAATATCGAGGCACAACTATTCTATCCGCTCGTCGCAATGGCAAAGTAGTCATAGGCGGCGACGGCCAAGTATCAATGGGCAATACCGTGATGAAAGGCAATGCCCGTAAGGTTCGCCGCCTGCATGGCGGCAAGGTTATCGCCGGCTTTGCCGGTGGTACCGCCGATGCATTCACGCTATTCGAGCGCTTTGAAGCCAAACTAGAAGCCCACAATGGGCAGCTAGTAAGAGCCGCCGTTGAGCTGGCCAAAGACTGGCGCTCAGACCGAGCCCTGCGCAAACTTGAAGCTCTACTGGCTGTCGCCAATGAGGAAGCTTCTCTAATTATTACCGGTAATGGCGATGTGATTCAGCCCGAAGACGATCTAATCGCTATTGGCTCTGGCGGTCCCTTTGCCCAATCTGCCGCCCGCGCACTGTTGGACAACACCGAGATGGAAGCGATCGACATCGTTAAGCAAGGCTTAAAGATTGCTGGTGACATCTGTGTGTACACCAACCAGAACCATACCATTGAAGAACTGGAATACTGAGTAAGACCATGTCCCAAATGACACCTAGAGAAATTGTTCACGAGCTGGACAAACACATCATCGGTCAAAAAGATGCCAAGCGCGCTGTTGCTATCGCTTTACGTAATCGCTGGCGTCGCATGCAACTCGACGAAGAGCTGCGTAATGAAATCACTCCTAAAAATATTTTGATGATTGGCCCAACAGGCGTGGGTAAAACCGAAATTGCCCGCCGCCTTGCCAAACTCGCTAACGCGCCATTTATTAAAGTAGAGGCCACCAAGTTTACCGAGGTGGGCTATGTCGGCCGCGATGTTGAATCTATTGTTCGCGACCTAGTCGACATGTCGATCAAGATGTATCGCGAGCAGGAAAAAACCAAAGTTGAACATCGCGCTTACGAGGCCGCTGAAGATCGAATTCTGGATGCTCTTCTACCGCCAGCACGCGGCGAAGATCTGAGCGAAAAAGCGGAAACTGGCACCCGCCAAATCTTCCGCAAAAAGCTGCGCGAAGGTGAGCTGGATGATAAGGAAATTGAGCTTGAACTTTCCGCCACCCCAGTAGGCGTAGAAATTATGGCACCTCCTGGCATGGAAGACATGACCAGTCAGTTGCAAAATATGTTTTCCTCAATGAATACAGGAAAAACCAAAAAGACCAAGCTGACCGTTAAGCAGGCACAAAAACAACTGCAAGACGAAGAGGCCGCCAAACTAATCAACGAAGAAGAAGTTAAAGCTAAAGCCATTGCCGCAGCCGAACAAAATGGTATCGTTTTCATTGATGAAATCGACAAGGTTGCCAAGCGCCAAGAAAATTCTGGCGGTGATGTGTCCCGTGAAGGCGTTCAACGTGACTTGCTACCATTAATTGAAGGCTGCACCGTTAGCACCAAACACGGCATGATCAAAACCGATCATATTTTGTTTGTTGCATCAGGCGCATTCCACCTATCCAAGCCTTCTGATCTCATTCCAGAACTGCAAGGCCGCCTGCCTATTCGCGTAGAACTTGAAGCATTGAGCGCTGCCGACTTCGAGCGCATCTTGGTAGAGCCAAATGCTTCTCTTACCGAGCAGCAAAAGGCACTACTGGCCACCGAAGGTTTAGAGCTTAACTTCACTGACGACGGTATTCGCAAAATTGCCGAAACAGCATTTGATGTAAACGAGCGCACTGAAAATATCGGTGCCCGACGCCTACACACTGTGCTAGAGCGTTTATTGGAAGAAATTTCCTTTGACGCCAGCGATAGCCAGGGCCCGGTAAACATTGATGCAAATTATGTTAGCAAGGCGCTGGGCGAGCTAGCTCAGGATGAAGACTTAAGTCGTTTTATCTTGTAAAAAATATTTGCCAACTTACAAATCAATAAGGGCAGCTTTGGCTGCCCTTATTGATTGCGCTTAAGCTAGCGCCTTATATCACTACCACCATCAATTTTAATTCGCCTCACTCAAAGATTTGAGGCGAGCGGCCTCCTCTTCAAGCATTGGCTGTAGATACTGCATATTGTTGGCCATACGCTCCATATTTGCCTCCAGCATCGACATTTGGATAGCTGACGCATTTTTATTAAACTTCTGCCCCACTTCTGAGGTATGAAACTTTTTCAACTCAAGCAAATCATCTTTATCGAATAACTCAGAATAAATCAGCGCAACATCCTCCACCACAAAGTCATAGTGGACATACTCGCTATAGAACTCTTGAAACACTTTACGAAACGGCTCCATATGAGGCGCCCCCTTGATAGTGTCGTCAACAATCTGCTTGATCATTTCCTCATGGGTTTGGGGACTATGAATGATCTTCGCCAACTCCAAAGCCAACATCAAATCATCATACTTATCGATTTCCGTATCGCCTGTATTCTCCTCAGCATGTAATAAAACCGAACTCAAGCACAACAACACAACTAACCATTTCATACTAACAATTTCCATATCAAAGCTTTAAAAGTGAATATACTACCGCCATGCCCTTTGAATCCACACAGTAATTCTTAAAATTTCAAGCACAGCGGTCCTGAAAGGCCTCGACCAATTCTCCTGTCGGTGGCGCAAAAGGTTGTTTAAAGGTGAAGGCTGCATAGCTAGGGCCATTGCACTTAAGCAACTCTAATCGAATCTTAGCCTCCTCTGGTGTTGGCATGCGCCCCTCTTCTATCCACCAGAGCACCATATGAAAGTCGATCTTATCGAACCACTCTTTACGTCGACGCATGATATCTCGGTGATCTTGATTGCGATAAACAAAATTCACCAGAGATTTTACATCGGTCCATACCGACATATTTAAGGCAATATTTGGGTCGTCAAAGGCTTGCACATCCATCGCATCATTACCATCACCGGTAAAGCGCCATACAAAGCCTTGCTGCTCTTCGGCGATCGCATTTACACGATCCAGATTATTAACAAAGTCCGCATTCACCGGGTGCTCTTGAGGTAAGCGAAACTTAGCAATATTTGCCTGTGCCAGTAGATATTTCATACAGGGCTCCTTAAATCGTTAATGACTTGCCGGTGCTGTGGAGCGTCGCAGTGCGATCAAAGCAGCGGCCACAAACATTTGCAAACCACCGTACAGCAACAGCGCCAACAATACCATATCCCCGACTGGGTCAACCTGCCCTAGCACAGCTGGAAACAGTAAGGCTTTTAACATTAGGCCAAGATTGATATTACGCACGACCACTTCCATATCAACGGCCGTTGCATCAGCATGGGAGAGCCTGAGCAAACCCCAGGAGATCAGCCAGCTAACCACCCCCATTGCCAATATAAAGAATACGATCAGAAATACATTAAAGTAACCAAATAACTGTAAATCTAAACGCCCAGAAGCCGATGCCCCAACCACAATCATAAGCAAACCAAACATCGACGCTCGAATCGCCCATTTTGAAAACTGCTCAGCAGTGGAGGGAAACAATTTCAGATAGAGCATCCCTAATGCCAATGGCAATAACAAGGTCAGCGCAATCTCTTTCATAATGTGCGCCTTAGGCATCACAAACTCTACCGGCATATAATTGGCAATGAGTAAATCTAAAATGAAAGGAGTGGTAAATAAGCAGGCTAAAGTCGTCACGGCGGTTATCGCGACGGATAGGGCAATATTTCCTCGAGCAAAATGCGTAAAGATATTCGAGGTTGAGCCGCCAGGAACGGAGGCAATTAAAGCCAAACCAACGGCAACACCGCCAGCCAAACCAAAAGCCGAAATAAATAGCCATGCAATCGCTGGTACAACTAAAATTTGAATCGCTGTACCACTGCTAACGGCCTTAGGCTCCAACATTAGTTCTTTAAAATCTTTCGGGGTTAGCGTTGCCCCCATACCGACCATCGCGGTAATTAATTGGAAAGCGGAAAACCAGTATTCATATTGGATATAGAGAGAGCCCATACACTGCCTTAGTTCTTATTATGGATTATATAAAAGACTAATTATGATCAGGCCAAAAGGGAAACAAAAGTATTATTTAGTTAAGAGCCGATTCTCCAAGTAAGTAAGAAATGCCAACAACGACAATAAATATGGCAATAAAGCCTACAATCGCGACCAAGGCCTGGCATTTATCACTGGCCCTGTCAGGCTCACCCCAAGCTTCTTTTGGTAAGCGCCCTAGGCTGAGTAGACGACAAATTGGCCAGCCGATATACCAGCCAGGCCTTTCAAAGCATAAATCCCAACTGTTGATCAGCACCCACAGCAAGCCCCGAAAAAACAAGCTAATAATACGCAATATACTTTTAAATAGCCCTTCAGCTAAATCTTCCATGTACTCCCCTAGAGAATTACGAACAATTGCAGTTAATCGCTAAGCTGAGAATGCTCCCAAGCATCCCATAGCTCACTTAACTCCTTTAATTTACTTTGACGACTATAAAACAAATTATTACGCTCACCCGGATCTGCACTAACATCAAATAAAAACTGCGTATAGCCATCTTGAAGGTATTTCCAGCGTCCTTTTCTAGCGGCCTTCATCGACTTATTTTTCCAAAATATCGCCCTGTCGGAAAACGACTCTTTATCTTTAAGCAGCAAGCTTTTTCCGTCAGTACTCTCGATCAACTTATTTTGTCCTGCCGCATCGAGAATAGAAGCACTGACATCCATAATAATACTTGGCTCATTTATTCTCTTTCCGGCTGCCAGCTTATTAGGCCAACGTACCAGCAAGGGAACGCGAATACCTCCTTCCCATAAAGTATCAAAACCATGAAAAAGCGGCCCCGAATTTGCGAAATGCCGTCCGCCATGATCATAGGTAAATATCAGCAAGGTATTGTCACTTAGCCCCTGCCGTTCTAGCTGCTGCATTACCTTAGCAATACCTTGATCCATTCTTTCAATCATTGCCACATACTCAGACCTCTTAGCCTCTGTGGCATCCCAGCCACTATCCCAATTCTCCCGCGCCAAATCTGGCCCCTGATATGGCGGCAAACCTGCACTGTAGGAAAGATAAAGAAAAAAGGGACGCTCGCTCTTAGCCGCGATAAACTCCTGCGCCGCCTCACTAAATAAATCGCTTAAATAAGCAGCTCTTTCGACCGGGACTTTATTTTCATACAAGCCGTTTTTACCATCAGAAGTTTGATGACTGTGACGGGAAAGTGCCCATGAGTTATAGCCCAGAAAATAATCAAAACCATGATCATTAGGGTGGCGTCCTTCAGATAGACCAAGATGCCATTTACCAATTAGGGCTGTCCTGTAATTAGCGTCTTTAAGCCCCTTAAGTACGGTGTTTCTCTCGGCCACAAAGCCACGACCTTTTTTAAAGGCTTTTCGC
Organism: uncultured Pseudoteredinibacter sp.; assembly: GCF_947502065.1. Taxonomy (GTDB): domain Bacteria; phylum Pseudomonadota; class Gammaproteobacteria; order Pseudomonadales; family Cellvibrionaceae; genus Pseudoteredinibacter. Next base: position 60,342 of record NZ_CANMYE010000006.1, on the reverse strand, counting down.
GGATACAAGCCACTCATCAAAGAAGCGCGCGCTGGGATACATTTAGGGGCTGAGCTGTAATGACTGTTAAATTGAATCCCCTGCTGGGCTATCGCGTTCAAGGACGGGGTTCTAATATCTTTAGCCCCATAAGGCTCTATATCACTGTAGCCCATGTAGTCAGCCACAATTAATACTATGTTTGGCGCGGCGATAGCATTCACAGCGCTACTAAAGCAAAGCAACAATATGCAGATTGAAATGATTTGATTGAGCTTACGCATTTGTAGCCCCCCACTTTCCCCCATTAAATAAACTACTCAAGCAGCATTCACTATAACAGCCAGCTTAAAGCGAATGAGTCTCTTTAAGCTCAGCACTGTCCGCTAATTGCATCATCTTAAAAAATACCATCTAAGGTACCTACAATTAATGTCCAATTTAACCGTATCCGCTGAATGACCCAGGCGACGATTTATGTTTAAATAGCAACATGCTCCTTTCGCCCTTGATGCTATCCAGCTCCAGGGGCTTTTCTTTCCCCTCTCCTTTAAAACACCCTTAAAAAACAAATGGTTATTGCCGCCCAAGATGATGTGAATGCTCACTTCTTGCGCCAAAACAATAACAGCAATGCTATGATTGTGCTTTACTGAGGCCATGATAAAGTAGCAAGGTATACCTCTGAGGATCGCATTATGTCCCTGATCCAGCTCCAGGAGCCCACTCCTTCCAATCCTGGATTTTTAGCAATTATTCTTAGCGTTGGCTTTCGGCCATTTTTTGCTCTTGGCAGCCTCGTCGGTGCCGCCATGATGCTTAGCTGGGTATTTATTTATCGCGGCACACTTGAGCTCCCCTTAGCGAATATCTTTAGCTGGCATGCCCACGAGATGATATTTGCTTATGCGATCGCCATTGTGGCGGGCTTTTTATTAACCGCAGTAAGAAATTGGACCGGTCTCGATACCGCACGAGGCCCACTGTTATTGGGCTTAGTCACTCTTTGGCTGCTCCCACGACCGCTAAGCATGATGCTAGCGCCCTCTTTTTGGTTGAGCATTATTGATCTAGCTTTTATCCCCGCACTCGCTATATGTTTAGCTGTACCGATCATTCGCAGTAAGAATTGGCGCAACTTATTGTTTATCCCCATCCTAAGCGCGTTTTTTATCTGCAACCTCTTGTACCACTTAGCAATACATCAACAGCTCGAAATTAACCCCAGCACTCCAATCTTATTTGCACTAGAGCTTGTACTGATGCTGATTACCATCATCGGCGCTCGAGTCATGCCGATGTTTACTCGCAATGGTACCCAGGCGGCCGTAGAGCCAAGAAGCTTTCCAAACCAGCCTTTGATATTACTTGCAGCAGGAGTATCACAACTACTGGTCAATACCTTCTTAGATGTCAAACTGTTACAAGCCACAAGCAGCCTAATATTTGCCGCCCTAATTTTTTGGGCGTGGTTAGGCTGGCAAGGCACAGCCTTGTGGCGCAAGCCAATGTTGTGGGTACTGCATATTGCCTACCTAGGCCTAGCCATTAGCTATATCAGCAAGGCGGCCAGCCACTATCATTTGATGGCCAATAGCTTTTGGATACACAGTGCAGCTGTACTTTGTATCGGTATGATGACCATCGGTTTTATCGGGAGAGTCAGCCTTGGCCATAGCGGACGCAAACTAGAGTGCAGCCGCTTGATGTTAAGCAGCTACTGCCTAATGCTGCTAGCGGTTGCATTAAGATTAGCCGCGAGTATATGGCCCAACCCTGCACTTTGGGACGGTGCCGCCTTTTGCTGGAGCTTAGCCTTGCTTTGTTTCGCCATTGAATTCATCCCATACCTCAGCAGCCCAAGAGCTGACGGGAAGGCACTGTAGAAGACACGAATATGTATCAAGCCCCTAAAAAAATAGAATTCCACCGCCGCAGCCAAGAGTTGGAAGTTATCTTTAGCCAGCAGAGCTATCGCTTTAGCGCTGAATTTCTCCGGGTCCATTCACCGTCGGCTGAGGTGAAAGGCCACGGCCCGGGCCAAGAGGTTTTACAGCATGGCAAACAACATGTTGCCATCACCGATATCGAAGCCAACGGCCACTACGCTATCCGTATCACATTTGATGACGGTCACGATTCCGGAATATACAGCTGGGCTTATCTTGCCGAGCTTGGGCAAGATCAGGAAAACCTGTGGCAGAGTTATTTGAATAAACTGGCCGAAGCTAACTTAAACCGCGACCCAGATACCCAAGTTGTAAAAATCTTTGATATGTAAGCTACAAAGAAATTGCAAAGCGAATTAAAAAAGAATTACTAATATCGACAAAAAAAGCCGATATCAATGGCAAGATAATAAATGCCATTGGCGCTGGACCATGGGATTTGGTTACCGCGGTCATATTGGCTATTGCTGTTGGTGTTGCCCCCAAAGCAAAGCCACCAAAGCCCGCACTTAATACTGCGGCGAGATAATTTCGCCCCATTAAGTTAAACAACACAAACACAATAAATAGAACAGCTGACACAGTTTGGGCTAATAGAATCAAAAGCAATGACGACGCCATCCCAGAGATAGCCCAAAGCTGCATGCTCATCAAAGACATCACCAAAAACATACTTAAAGAAAAGTCAGAAATAACAGCTAAAGCACGACCACGCGCTGGCCACTCTATTTTTGGGAAAAATCTTGTCACGAAGTTTGACATGATAATGCCAACCAACAAAGAACAAACAAAGAGCGGCAGCTTTAAACCAAAGGCCAGAACCACCTGACTGACAAACCAGCCAACGACAATTACAAGATGCAAAACCAGCATTGTTGACATCAAGCTAATATGATCGATCTTTGTTTGCGCTTCATTTGCAAACGCAACCCCAATACCTGATTTCTCATCAGATTCACCAGACAAGGAGTGTTTACTAATAAGAAATTGCGCAATAGGCCCACCAATTAAACTGGCGATAACCAAGCCAATTGTTGCGCTAGCCACACCAATCTCTAAGGCCCCTTTAACACCGACCTCTGAAAACTCTGGGGACCACGCTATCGCGGTTCCATGCCCTCCAATAAGAGAAGCTGAACCAGCGAGCACTCCCAATGCAGGAGGCAGCTCAAGGGCCCAGGCCGCCGACATGCCAACAATATTTTGCACCACCATATAACCCAAGGTCAGCAGTAACATAATTAGCAAGGGGCGACCGCCACTAAACAAATCAGCTAAACGAGCATTTAAGCCAATGGCTGTAAAAAAATACACTAAAAGTGTGTCGCGCACATCAAGCTGATAGTTCAACTCTATATCCGCAAAACCGTATAGTAATAAGGCCGCTAAAGCTGCTAACAAGCCACCGCTAACCGCATCAGGGATGTTGTAGAAACGCAGAAACGGCACTCTTTTATTTACTGCCACCCCCAAAAAGTACACAACAATTCCGAGGGTGAAGCTGACAAAATTATCTAGAGTGACCACATCCATTAGTTATTGCTCGTCAAATTTATGATGGTTTTAGCAGTGCTAGTATTAAAAGCACTTTATTTGGCAGGAAACTCTTGCAGCACAGTATCTACAGCTGTCTGCAGCTGCTGATCCGTACTTGGCTTATTCAAGTCTGACTTTTTCAGGCGACTTGATACCATTCCATGCCAAACAGGGCTGTTTCTCTCTATATCATACACATCTATCGCCAAGCTGCCCTTAGTATAGGTCCTAGTCATTAAAGTGGTACCGTAATTTGGGCCGCCCCAACGCCAATGTACGTCGTATAGAACAGCAGGATCAGACTCTAGTTTTACGGTATCTCGCGCTCCAACAGAAAATGAAATGGCAATATCCGCTTGAGCTTTATCCGCAACGTAATCATAACCTTTGGCCACCAGATTCGCTTTGATGGCTTTCATTAACCTAGGTTCTATTAACGGACTAACAACCCTCTCCCCCGTCTTCAACATAGGATTAGCGTTTGTCCACGCAAAGGATTTATAGCTCGAAAAGTCTTGTCGAGAATCAGAGTCAGTAAAGACTTTAGGCGCAGTTGAACATGCAGCAAGTGTAAACGCACATGAGACCAGAATAGCCACGTTCAAGGGTTTGATATTCATATATAGTATCTCCTGATAAGAATCTTTAACCTTTAAATTTTAGATATAAGCAACCTTTGACATATTTAATCATTAAGGTTTTTTGAACGCGTTGACCCAGATCAATAAGCTTCATGCAAATATCAGTAATCTATGCACTATAGGCAAGAGGTGTTGGTTCAAACTATTCCAGCTTTACTGGTAGCACAGAAAAAATACATAAATATCAAGCACTTAAGTTCTACAAGAGGCCACTTATGAACAACGATGAAATTCAGAGCTACAAGGAGGGGATATCAAAGCTTCCTGATCACATCCGTGACATTCTAGAAAGCAAGTTAACGTTACCGGAAATCGAGGCCCTACACGCCTATACGCTTCACCAGAAAGAAGAACACCTGAAGCAAACCCAATTAGAACTGCAGCAAGAGCTACTCGAGCTTTTGCAGCGAATAGAAGATGCGGGACTGTACGTATCAGGCGACCAGGTCCTACCTAAAGAAAGCGGCAGCGCCTACTCTGAAAAAGAGAAAAACTATCAATGCCCTACCACTAAGCGATTGCAACGAGCTGTCGAGCTGCCTTCTAATGTGTTCGCCGTTAATTGGCTGTGGTCCAGACACTCCCAATACCAACTAGGTGACAGCGGCAGGGGGAGCGGAAGAGCTGATTACGAAAGGGCTGTAACAAAACAGAACAACCCCAATATTAAGATGGTTTCTGTGGCTAACTATCGCTGCATGCTCGCTTTTTTTAAGCACCCAGAGTTAAACATTGAACAAATTTGCAGAAAATATAGAGCAGGCACACCGGCAGCGATATGGGCAGTACCTGAAATTCTAAAACTTAGTTAGAATAGCATCTCTACTAGGCGAAAACCATCAAGCCAACTTACCTATCTGCACAATTGACGCATATACTTTTACTCGACATTTCGTCGCTCCCCACCTCAATGGGTAGCGATACCACAATCAGGAGATAACCATGAGCTACAATTTCGCCACTAAGGCTTTATTGGCCGGTTTTATCAGCATTACACTCGTAGCTTGCAGCGATGAACAGGCTCCAATAGCTAGCGAAACGATAAGGCCCGTAAAGCTAATCACGATTGGTACCGAGAAAGCAGAGGAAATCAATCGTTTCCCAGCAGTGATCAAAGCCAATAAGTTTACAGAGCTCAGCCTACAAGTTGGTGGCAAACTCGAAGAATTTCCAGTCAAAGAAGCCCAAGAAATAAAAACCGGTGACCTGATCGCCAAAATTGATCCAAGCGATTACAAATCGGCTGTCGCAAGTGCAAAAGCTCAATTCGACAATGCTAAAAATGAGTACGAGCGCGCCAAAAGCCTCGCTGGAAAATTAGCCATTTCTAAAAGTGATCTAGAACAGAGAAAAACTCAGTTTGATGTAAGTAAAAACCAACTTGACCAAGCCCAAAAGGCATTAGCCGATACAATTATGCGGGCTCCTTTCGATGGTGTGATTGCACAAACCTTTGTCAATCAGTTACAGACTGTTTCTGCAGGGCAAGTTATCGTCAGCATTATCGATGAAGGGCTCAACAAGGCCACTGCTGATTTACCAGCTAGTTTCGTAGCTAAAATTCCTAGAGACACAGCAGAAGACGAGAACAATCAAGCCTTTATCATCCTTGATGCGAACCCCAACGAAAAAATACCTGGTGAATTCAGCGAAGCAACATTGATCGCCGATGCTTCATCGCAAACCTATGCCGTCAGCTTTACTTTTCCCGCCCCAGACAACATCAATGTCTTGCCTGGTATGAACGCCACTATAGAGCTTCATCACAAAACCAATGATTCTTTGAGAGTTGCGGTACCTGCAGGAGCGATTAACAATGACGGCGATTCTGATTTCACGTGGCTGGTTGATAGTAAAACAATGACGGTACACAAGCAGGTCGTGATTATTGAACCTGGGATCGGTCGCACTATGATCGTAAGCCAGGGGCTTAGCAGTGGAGATACTATTGTCGGCGCTGGTGCCGCCTATCTATCTGAAGGTATGAAGATTAAAGAATGGAAATAAGCGCATATTTATCCATTTTCCAATCTGAATATTTGAGGTTTATTAAACAATGAACATTGCTGAATACAGTATAAAAAACACAGTGCTAAGCGTAATAATTATTTTGCTAGCACTAGCAGGTGGCTGGTCGGCCTACAAAAATATGGCCCGTTTTGAGGACCCAGAGTTTACTATTCGCGAAGCTCAAGTAATCACCGGATACCCCGGTGCCAGTCCAGAGGAAGTAGCACTAGAAATCACTGAACCACTTGAAAAAGCCATTCAACAAATGGCTGAAGTAAAGGGTATTCGATCGGCATCAAGCTCAGGAAAATCAGAAATAACCGTTGAAATAGCTTACGAAGCCTCGCCGAACAAAGAAGCTTTGCAAATTATATGGACCAAACTTCGCAATAAAGTAAACGATGCAGCCGGGCAACTTCCCTCAGGGGCATCCACACCATATGTTGCGGATGATTTTGGTGATGTTTTTGGATTACTGTATTTCATCACCGGTAACGATTACAGTCCTGCCGAGAGAAAAAAATATGCTAAAAGCCTGCAAAGCAGCTTACTTCAGGTTGATGGTGTGGCTCGTGTAGATATCGGCGGATTGCAAAAAGAAGCAATTTATGTAGAAATTTCCAGGCAGGAAACCTCCGCTCTCGGCGTTTCAATCTCAAACATTTATAACACTCTATCCCAACAAAACGCCGTGGTATCTTCGGGCAATGTGCGAATCGGGAACGACCGTATTGTTATTGACCCTACTGGCAACATCGACTCCGTAGAGGCAATAAGAAACTTACTCGTTTCAACCGACAATTCTGGACGAGTAATCTATTTAAAAGATATTGCGCGAGTCTGGAGAGGCTACCAAGAACCAGATGAAAAACTGTATCGATTTAATGGCATGCCGGCCATATCAATTGGTATCTCGGGTATTTCTGGAAGTAATATTGTCAAGATTGGACAAGCTATTGCAGACAAAATCGAGACTAGCGATAACTTACGACCAGCGGGCATGACTCTTCACAAGTTCTATCATCAAGGTGAAATTGTTGACGATTCGATTCAAAACTTTGTAGTGAATGTAATTGCTGCTCTAGTAATCGTTGTTGTTACGCTATTGATTTTTATGGGATTAAAGTCAGCCATCGTAATTGGTGCGATTTTAATCCTTACTGTTTTCGCAACATTAGCCACTATGCAATGGGTTGATATACCCATGCATAGAATCTCTTTAGGCGCGCTTATTATCGCTTTAGGCATGATGGTAGACAACGCCATTGTAGTGACCGAAGGCATACTGGTAGGCGTTCAACGCGGTGAAGATAAACTTGAAATTGCAAAACGAATTGTTAAACGCTCGATATGGCCTTTACTTGGCGGAACTTTAGTAGGGATCATTGCCTTTGCTCCTATCGGATTTGCCCCAGGATCCACAGCAGAATATACCGGGCATCTTTTCTGGGTGATTTTAATTTCACTTTTGTTTAGCTGGTTTTTCGCTATCTCAATAACCCCGCTATTTTGCTATCACCTATTTTCTCAGGGCACTGATAGCGAAGAAACAAAAGAAAGTTCTGACAACAAAGCAATGCAAGCTTATAAAGCTCTACTGGCTGTTTCCCTTCGCCATCGCATAAGCGTACTATTCAGCATAGTTTTACTATTTTCGGTGTCTATTTGGGGCTTTCAATTTGTAAAATCAGGGTTCTTTCCATCGTCAACAACCCCGCTATTCGTTGTAGATTATTGGCTACCCCAGGGCACCGATATTGGCGAGACCAAAAAAGATACAATGCAACTTGAAAAGTTTGTCTCTTCTTTGGAAGGGGTAAAGTCCGTTCAGGCATCGATTGGAGGCGGCGCACCGCGTTTTATGCTGGTATACGGTCCAGAGTCACCCAATTCGGCATACGCACAACTCTTAGTCTCGACTGAAAACTATCAGCTAATTGACGGTCTTATGCCGAAAATTCAGTCGCATATAAATGATCATTATCCACAAGCACAAGGCAAGGTATGGAAGTTTGTACTCGGCCCGGGCGGCGGTTCTAAAATTGAAGCTGAATTTAGCGGTCCAGACCCGAAAGTGCTGAGGCAACTGGCCAATCAAGCTAAAGAAATTATGGCAAATGATGGCCGAGCGCTATCTGTCAAAGACAACTGGCGCCAAGCAGTAGCTGTGGTAGAGCCAGTATATGCCGCCAATGCTGGCCAAAGAACAGGTGTAAGCCGAGAAGACTTAGCAAAAGCACTGCAAACTAATTTCTCCGGGAGGCAAGTTGGTACTTACCGCGAAAGGGATGAACAAATCCCAATTATTTCACGCGCCCCCGAGCATGAGCGTAAAGATATTAATAATATTAAAGACATTTTGGTCGTCAGCTCTGCGACAGGGAAAGTCGTACCCATCACTCAGATTACCAACGGATTCAGAACGATATGGCGTGACGGCCAACTTCGTCGCGAAGACAGAATATGGAGGATCAAAGCACAAAGTGACCCATACCCCAATGAGTTAACAGCTGACCTGTTTGAGCGCGTGCGTCCACAGATCGATGCTATTCCACTGCCAGCAGGCTATGAGCTAAAGTGGGGAGGCGAATATGGAGACTCTAAAGAATCCAACGACAACTTGGCTTCAACTATTCCATTGGGCTTGCTAGCCATGGTTTTGGTCGTCTTCATATTGTTTGGCACCGTTCGACAGCCCATTGTTATTTGGCTAGTGGTTCCTTTAGCAATTATTGGTGTAGTTGTAGGGCTGATAGTTACTGGAACCCCTATGGAGTTCATGGCTATTCTGGGTTTGCTTTCCCTTTCAGGCTTGCTTATTAAAAACGCGATTGTGCTGGTAGATCAAACAGACCTAGAAATCGAATCAGGTAAGCCACGGCTGGATGCGATCATTGATGCTGCCGCTAGTCGCGTCCGCCCTGTTATGATGGGAGCCCTGACAACCGTGCTTGGCGTTATCCCCCTATTTTTTGACGCATTCTTCAAATCTATGTCGGTAGTTTTGGTTTTCGGTCTTTCTTTTGCTACAGTTTTAACACTAATAGTTATTCCTATTTTATACGCCCAATTATTCGGAGTTAAAGACAGCGAATACAGCATTGACAAATAACGACCGGAAACAACGAGGGCTGCTTTATTGAAAGCAGCCCTTCAAAACGATAACAATAATAAAGGAGTTACCATGATCGTTTTGCATCATCTGAATAAGTCGCGCTCGAAACGTATTATCTGGTTGCTAGAAGAGCTTGGTGTCGAATATCGCATTGAACCCTATCAACGCGACGCCCAAAGTAATTTAGCCCCTCCTGAGCTTAAAGCTATCCACTCCTTAGGCAAATCGCCCGTTATCGAGCACAATGGCCGCGTTATAGCGGAATCTGGCGCAATCACCGAGTATCTATGCCAACAATATCGCCCTGATATGATTCCCGAGTCAGGCAGCGACGACTATATTGATTACTTACAATGGATGCACTTTGCTGAAAGCTCGGCCATCTTACCTCTGCTGCTCAAGATGTTTGTGGAGAAAGACGGTGCCAAGATGAATATGCTAGATCAGTATGCACAGGTCGAGGTCGCCAAAGTTATGACCTACTTTAATCAACGCGTAACGGCAGGTTATCTTGTCGGAGGCCAGCTCACGGGCGCCGATATTATGATGAGCTTTATTGTGGATGCCCTACATCGCGGCGGCGCCTTGGCGATGTTTCCGAATCTAAAGGCCTATCACGACTTTTTGGCTGGTCTTGAGAAATTTCAGAAAGCTGAGGCTCTTGAAGCTGAATTAGACAAAAGCATTTAGCAAGCCTCTTCTCTATACAGCTGTGGCAAGTCCCCAAAAGCCACAGCGTCTTCCCCTTTTTCAAAGCAATCCATTTCAGTAATCTATTTCAGTAATCTGGGACATCTTTTCCAGCGCTTTTCGTAATAGCATTGATGATGTATTAGTCGGCGCTAAATAGGAACAGCTATGCTAGATGATTTACCCATAACAATAAGTAGCTTGCTGAAAAGGTTTTGGAAGTCGATAAGTCTAACCTGGCTGCTTACCATATTTGAAACCGTGCTAATGGCTCTTATACCGTTATTCACTGGATTTGCTATCGACGGGCTTTTGGAAAATAACATTGAAAAATTTATTCACCTGATTGCCCTGATGTTTGCCTTGTTGTTTATCGCCGTATGCCGACGAGCTTACGACACTCGGGTTTTTGGTAGCATTCGTGTGGAACTGGGTAAAACTCTAGTACAGCGTTCACAACAATTGGCAACCTCAACCCTTAATGCTCGCATGGGTATGGGCAGAGAGCTGGCCGACTTTCTAGAAGAGCAAGCGCCAGAGCTTATGACATCGTTCATTCAGCTACTTGTCTCTGCCATTGTGCTGTACAGCTTTCACCCGACATTAGCGATCACCGCACTATCAGCCGCCATCATTATGATGGCAATCTACAGCCTATTTCATAAACGATTCTATCGACTCAACTCAGCCTACAATCAACAAGAAGAAAAGCAGGTCGATATTTTGGCGAGCAAGAAGAATGACCGTATAAAGAATCACTTACTACGTCTTCGTAAGCTGGAAGTTAATCTGTCAGACAGCGAATCTATCGTTTATGGCCTCATCTTCTTAATACTGCTCAGCTTTGTTTGCTTTAATCTTTGGTTCGCCGCAAGCAATATCGAAGTAACAGTAGGCAAAATATTCGCCGTAATCAGCTACTCATGGAGCTTTGTAGAAGCGGCACTTGTTCTACCCATTACGCTTCAAAGCTGGTCACGCCTGAGCGAAATCATGGCTAGAATAAACAATATCGAAGCAGCCAAGCCGGTACGCCGCAACAAAGAAAGTGATCAAATACCTTAACGTCTCTGCGCTTTGTCGTCACCATTCTGATCAAAATGGTCATTGAGCAAGTGATTCGCAATCATGCAGGATAGAGACATCAACCCGGCAACAGCCTGCTATAAGAAATAGCACCGCCTTGCTGGGCCCATGACCTTTTTAACCGAGAAGATGACCATGCCCGCAATGAAGTTAGAGCTTAGAGACAATGTTCACGTACTCACCCTCACCGAAGGTGACACTGAAAACAAACTCACCCAGGAAGTGGTAGAAGAATACTTAGCTCACTTAGATGAAGTGGAAAAGTATCAGGGCAATACCGCATTGATGATTACTTGCGAGCATGAAAAAACCATGTCTACTGGTATTAACCTTGAGTGGTTAGGCGCGCAAGATCAAGATGGCTTAATGAAGTTTGTTAAAACCCTCGAACAACTGTTGGTCCGCCTAGCACTATTAGACATGCCTACGGTAGCAGCGATAAATGGCAACTGCTATGCCGGCGGGGCGATCATAATGAGCGCTGTAGACTTTCGCTTTATGCGTTCTGACAGAGGCCGCTTCTGCTACCCAGAAGTAAATATCAACATCCCCTTCACCCTGGTAATGCAAGACATCGTTGGCCTTATGCCCAATAAAAAAATGCTAAAGGAAATGTGTTTGCTCGGGCGAGCACTAACAGGTGAAGAAGCTCTACAAGGCGATGTTGTCGATGGCCTGTTTGCTATGGATGAATTACAACAGAAAACTTTTGAATACGCCCAGCTGTTAGCCCAAAAAGATCGCGCTACCTACGCGCAAATTAAGCGTCAGATGCGACCAGATATTGAAAAGCACCGAGAGACGCTTTTTGCTTAACAGGCTATTGAAAAACGTTTTCGAGGCAGTCAGCGCTAGGCAAAAACAAGCGAAAAAGCGCAGCTTATAGGTAATAGATGAGCATTTTGAGCTTGTTTTTAACAACGCAATGGCAACGCAGATAGTTTTTCACCAGCCTGTTAAGGTCTAATTCACAGGCAGTGCTTAGTAAATTAAGCACTGCCAATTTCTTGATTCGACGGATTCACAATTAGTTGGGATCTATCTCAACAGTACCACCAACTGTTTCACAGTGGCCACCCGTACAACCACCACCTATAGAGTCCACGTCTACACCGTTGAATGAGCTTGAACCGCTTTGCCCCATACCCAAAGCTTGCGCTGCGGCTTCTTCACCAAAAGCCAAACCTAAAACTGCAAAACCAAATTCCTTTTTCTGGTCAATATTTAAAAACGCCCACTGACTTTGATATTGCGACCATATAGAACGCGCATTAATTAGATTCAACTGCGTCTCTTGTGGCAAATAGCTAAAGTTCTGGCGAATATTTTGTCGCAAGCGAGCTTCCAGCTCAGGTGTATAAGCCGCCATCTCACCGATTTCAACCAAGCAAAATTGCAGGCTCTCCAAATAAGCATTTAGGGCATCCTCACTCAAACTCTGAGACTGAACTTGAAATGGCTGCTGCGCGTGACTAACCGCTGGGCTATAGAGCAGCTGAACACTCCCCACACAGCATATAATGAATAAACATTTTGCTAAGCTCGGCATAAATCCCTCTAGATATCGAATAACAAATTGCCGAACTAGAATAACAAAAACACTCGCCTAAACTATTCCCAAAACTGGGTTGTAGATATAGAACCTTATACTCAAATTAGTAAGGTCCAAGGCGCTTCGATAACGACAAGGCCCTTACCTCGCTATATCTCATACAAGCTTTAGATCCAAAAAAAGGGCTGAAGCTCACACTTCAACCCTTCTTTAAAGCGCCTAAACTGAAAGTGTTATGCCGGCAAAGCCCGCATCTCAAACAAAGCATCCAAAAAAGCCTGACGACGAGCCTGCATTGCCCGGCGAGCTACTTCCATTTCCGCTTTTAACAATTCCAATTTCTCGCGAAATTCAATTTTCGGTAGGCTGGCGCTTTTCAGCTGTAACTTCAGCTGGCTTTTACGCTGCTTAAACTGCTCAAAGCGCTGGGCCGCATCAAGCCACTCGGCCTTCAGGGATTCCAACTTATTTTCCCAAGCTTGCCAGCGTGCTGTTTTGGTATCGCACTGAGCTTGAATCAATTTACGACGAGCTAAAATCTCGGCTTCTTGGCGCTTATTAGCCCGGTGCAAACCTTTTACCAAACCGATAGCACGCAAGCCTAAAATAACATAACGGGTAGGGTCTAATAACCATCCACTGATACCAAAACCATTGCGATAATCACGCGCAAAATCATGGTGGTCGGCGTGGTGATTGCCTTCGCCTAAAGGCCCCAGCCAAATATAGTTGTTTACCGCCGAGCTGAAAGCACCAGGAGTAAAGCCCCACATATGGGTTACGCTGTTTACTGTCCAGGTATTGTGTTGTGCCAATACAAAACCGGCGATGCCAGCCATCATCATGCATAACATGCCAATAAAACCGGCTAGATATAAGCCCAATGCCATCGGTACTAAGAAATTTAATAACACCAACAATGGCACATAGAGCTTCTCCTGCCAAACCAGTGCCGGGTGATTCTTACTTTGATAAGCACGCTCAATCATTTCATCTTCGGGGTGTTTAAAGTAGTAAGTCAGCATATGGGACCAGGCAAAGTTGCGCCAAGCATCTGGAAACCAAGTGGCACTGTATGGATCTCGGCGATGCTCACCGTTGCGATCCACACCATGGTGAATAATGTGCATTGCTGCCCAACGTCTTACCGGGCCCTGTACCGCCATCACCTGGCCAATAAAGCCAAATAGGATATGCACCGGCCAGCTCACCTTGCGGGCCGCACCATGGGCAATTAAGCGGTGACTGTATACGGTGGTGGATAGGCTACCAATTAGGGCATGCAAGATGGTCCACGCCAACATCCAAACCCACAAACCCTCTGGGGCAAAGAAATAGGCGAATGGTGTAGCGATTAGCGCTAAGACATGGGTAATACTTAGAAAACTGGCAGTAACCCAATCGATCTTAAAGCCAGCTTCGAAGACATCCCGAAAGCGCTTATAGATAGGGGCAGGTCTATGCTGGTTGGCAGGCTGCGACATAATTTACCTTAAATACAACTTGATCTGAGCTGAAGTATAAACCATTTCGTAACAGCAGCACCCAGATTGCGACGGGATCGCCTAAATTACCGGCAATTTACCCGACAGCGTCCTAAGAGGCTCGCCCCTCCTCTTTCGTCTCTCATCTCCCATCTCCCATCTCCCATCTCCCATCTCTCATCTCTCATCTCTCATCTCCCATCTCTCATCTCTCGTCTTTCTTCTCACATCTAACCTCTACTAACTTCTCACCTCTAACCTTCCCTTGACCCAGCTCAGTCTAGCTTGGCCTCTCAAACATGGCTTTTACAGCTCCAGCCTGTAAAATAGCGGCCGACTAAATTTCTAGCGAACCGGGCATTATGAGCGAGCACAAACAAGAGCAGGAAACCACCCATTTTGGTTATGAAACCGTCGACAAAGGCGAAAAAGCCGGTCGAGTTGCCGATGTATTTCACTCTGTAGCCGCAAAATATGACCTGATGAACGACTTGATGTCAGGTGGCATCCACCGCCTGTGGAAGCGCTACACCATCGAGCTTTCCGGCGTACGCGCAGGGCAAAAGGTATTGGATATTGCCGGCGGCACTGGCGATTTAACCCTTAAGTTCAGCCGCCTAGTGGGCCCAGAAGGCCAAGTGGTGCTGGCCGATATCAACGATTCCATGTTGAAAGTTGGCCGCGACAAGCTGATCGATAAAGGCGTTGCGGGTAATGTACAGGTCTCCCAGGCGGACGCTCAATTTCTGCCCTTTGCTGATAACACCTTCGATTGCATCACTATCGCCTTTGGCCTGCGTAATGTAACCGATAAAGATCTAGCTTTACGCTCTATGTTGCGCGTATTAAAGCCCGGCGGCCGGTTGCTGGTTTTAGAGTTTTCCAAGCCAGGCAATCCATTACTGGAAAAGGCCTATGACGCATACTCTTTCGCCTTTTTGCCGACCATGGGCCGCTTGATCACCAATGATGCCGATAGCTACCGCTACCTAGCGGAATCTATCCGCATGCACCCGGATCAAAACACCCTAAAAGACATGATGAGTGATGCCGGCTTTGCAGCCTGTGAGTACCATAATATGACTGGCGGCATTGTCGCACTGCATAAAGGCATTAAGCCCTAAGCGAGCTTTTAGCATGGACCCAACCCTAAGCACGGCCGCCCTCGCCAGCTTAGAGCGCATGATCAATAGCGCCCTAAGCTATGACCCAGGCAGCCAACAAAAGCTGCGCAAGCTCGGCTCAAAAACCCTGCAGATTTGCTGCCAAGGGCCTACTATCACGACCTTTGTGCTCATAGATGACGGCCAGGTTCAGCTGCGACAGCATTATGAAGGCCAAATAGACTGCCAACTCAAAGGCAGCGCCATGGCACTTGCCAACTTAGGGTTATCCTCACAACACAGCTTGGCCAATAGCGGCGTACAAGTTTTTGGCAGCACAGGCTTGTTAGTAGATCTACAAGGTATCGCCAAAGATTTAGACATCGACTGGGAAGAGCCCTTAAGCCAACTGCTTGGCGATGTCGCTGGCCCCAGCCTAGCGGGCTTAGTGCGCAAAGGCATAAGCTTCTGGCGCGAACGCGAAGCCAGTGTATGGCAACGTAGCGGTGAAGCCCTTAGCGAAGAACTGCGTGCTACTCCACACCCTTATGAACTAGAAGATTTTAATCAGGCAGTAGATCAGCTACGCGATGACGGCGAGCGACTGGCCGCCAAAGTTGGCAAGCTTCAACACAGCCTGGAAGCGGCACTTAATGCCGCTAAGCAAGGAAACCAACCCGAATGACGGCACTGTTTCGCCTTTTGAAGATTATCCGCGTTGGCGCCCGCTATCGCTTAGATTTACTGCTCGATAGTGCACAACAACCTTGGTGGTTGCGCAGTGCAAAGCCTTTACTATGGCTGTTTCCTAAAGGCGAGTTAAACCGCGGACAACGCCTACGTCATGCCCTAGAAGAGCTAGGCCCTATTTTCGTTAAGTTTGGCCAGCTGCTATCTACACGCCCAGACTTGGTCCCGCAAGATATCGTCAAAGAGCTAAACCACCTGCAAGACAATGTGGCGCCCTTTAACCAAGCTGAATTTCAAAAGATTGTTGAAAGTGCTTTAGGCCAGCCGGTCGAAGAGTTATTTGCAGAATTCTCCTGTGAGCCACTCGCCTCCGCCTCGGTGGCACAAGTACACACGGCCAAGCTAAAAAGCGGTGAAGAGGTCGTCGTAAAAGCAGTACGACCCGGCATTGAAAACACTATCAATGAAGACATTGCCTTGCTATTTCGCCTAGCAAGCCTCGTGGAACGCTTTAGCGCAGATGGCCGCCGCCTGCGCCCTGTTGAGGTTGTAGAAGACTATCAACACACCATTTTAAATGAGCTCAATCTGCAAATGGAGGCCGCCAATGCCTGCCAGCTGCGCCGTAATTTTGAAAACTCCCCGATGCTTTATGTGCCCAGGGTGCACTGGGAGTTTTGCCGTCAGAACGTGATGGTCATGGAGCGCATTTATGGCATTCCGGTCACCGACATCGAGCAGCTAGAAGCGCAAAATACCGACATGAAGCGCTTGGCCGAGCGTGGTGTGGACATCTTCTTTCGGCAGGTTTTTGAAGATAATTTTTTCCATGCCGATATGCACCCGGGAAATATTTTCGTTGCCAGAGAAAACCCGAAGCAGCCCAAATATATCGCCGTCGATATGGCCATTGTGGGCAGTTTAAATCGCGAAGATCAGTATTACCTGGCTCGCAATATGCTGGCTATCTTCCGCCGCGACTACCGCCAAGTCGCCGAGCTACATGTGCAATGTGGCTGGGTACCGGCCGATACCCCAATTGGCGAGTTTGAAAATGCCATTCGCAGCGTGTGCGAACCTATTTTTGAAAAGCCCTTGGCAGAAATCTCTTTTGGCCAGGTGTTGATCCAGCTTTTCCAAACCGCCCGCCGCTTTGATATGCAGGTACAACCACAGCTGGTACTGCTACAAAAAACCCTTCTTAATATTGAAGGCCTTGGCCGCCAGCTCTACCCTGATCTGGATCTATGGAGCACGGCCCACCCCTATCTTGAACGCTGGTTAAAGGATCGCTTTGCACCAAAAGCACTGTGGCAGCAGTTTAAGCGCTACGCCCCAGAATGGATGGAGAAGTTTCCCGAAATCCCTGAGCTGATCTATGAAAACCTAGAAAGGCAGCGCTTGCGCCCAGCCACCCAGAACATCGTAAAGCCAGAGCCTAAGACACGCCAAGGCCGTTATTTGTGGCCTATTATGGGCACTGCCTGCTTATTGATGGCGGCGGGACCAGCACTCGCTGCTTGGTCTTACCAATCGTTACTTTTGGCAGTAGTTGGCCTCGCCCTACTCTGGCATCGTTAAGCCCTGTTGGTGCTAGCTTTAAACTTTCGTTAAGGCTTCGCCACTAGCTTTAGCCGAGACGGGGGCTATGCAATAATGCGCCCTCATAGCAAAAAATAGCAAAACAGCCGGCAATAAGGTTTAACAATGAGCAACTGGCTAGATGAAGTTAAATGGGACAGTAACGGCCTAGTCGCCGCGATTGCCCAAGATAGCAAGACAGGCCGCATTTTAATGATGGCCTATATGAATCGTGAAGCATTAGAGCTTACCGTAGAGCGCCAAGAGGCCGTGTATTACTCGCGTTCTCGTCAAAAGCTTTGGCACAAGGGCGAAAGCTCGGGGCATACTCAAAAGCTGGAAGAGATTCGCTTAGACTGCGATGGCGATATGATCGTTATGCAGGTGCAGCAAATTGGTGGCATCGCCTGTCATACTGGGCGCGAATCATGCGCTTATCGCCGCTTAGAAAATGAACAGTGGGTCGTCGTTGATCCGGTGTTAAAAGATCCTTCAGATATCTATCAGTAAGGACAGAGGCCAACCATGACACACGATGTACTAGAGCAATTAAGCAAAGTGCTGGCTGAGCGCAAGCAGGCTGCAGATCCAAATAGCTCATATGTAGCAAGCCTGCACCATAAAGGCTTAAACAAGATTTTAGAAAAAGTTGGCGAAGAAGCCATCGAAACCGTGCTGGCCGCTAAAGACGCCGAGCACAGTGGCGATAATAAAGACCTTATTTATGAAACAGCGGATTTGTGGTTTCACACTCTGGTTATGCTAAGCCATCTTGGCGAAGATGCCAGCGCTGTTGTTAGTGAATTAGAGCGTCGTTTTGATCTTTCTGGTTTGGAAGAAAAAGCGGCTCGTAAAAACAAATAAGCTTTGCTGCTAAGCAGTAAGCGATTCTAGAGCGAGGAAAAGATAATGGGTTTAGGTGGAATTAGCATTTGGCAGCTACTGATCATTTTAGTGATTGTGTTGCTATTGTTCGGCACTAAGCGCTTAAAGAACCTAGGCGGCGATTTAGGTGGCGCTATTAAGGGCTTCAAAAAAGCCATGAATGACGAAGATAAAGGCGAAGACAAAGAAGCGCCTAAATCTGTCGAGCAAGATAAAAGCGAAAGTGTAAGCACTGAAAAAGAAACTGAATCCGAAAAAGCTGAAAAGTAAGCTTTATGTTTGATATTGGTTTTTTTGAGCTTTTGCTGATTGCCGTAGTGGGACTGGTCGTTATCGGGCCCGAGCGCCTGCCTGGCACCCTGCGCAAGCTTGCGCTTTACTGGGGACGCATTAAACGCAGCATTAGTGATACCCGCCAAGAAATTGAGCAGCAAATTGGCGCCGATGATATTCGCCGCCAACTGCACAATGAAGAAGTTATGGAGCGCCTAGCGAAAGCTGAGGCAGAGCTTAACAAAAGCCTTGATATTGAAGAGCCTAACACGGCCTCAGAGCAAAGCGCTGCCATCGGTAACGATGAAACCAAAGCAGAATCGAGTTCAGAACCTCAAGCGGCCGCTGAAAATCCTCAGCCGACAAGTGATAAAACAGCATCATGAATGACAGCAGTGAACACCAAGATGTAGAACAGCCACTGGTTCAGCATCTGATTGAATTACGTGACCGTTTATTACGTTGTATTTTAATTGTGCTGTTGGTTTTTGCTGGCTTGTTTTATTTTGCCAACGATATTTACACCTTCGTTGCCGCAC
Source organism: uncultured Pseudoteredinibacter sp. (assembly GCF_947502065.1). Classification (GTDB taxonomy): domain Bacteria; phylum Pseudomonadota; class Gammaproteobacteria; order Pseudomonadales; family Cellvibrionaceae; genus Pseudoteredinibacter. Next base: position 41,229 of record NZ_CANMYE010000006.1, on the reverse strand, counting down.
CGCTACAAAAGTTCTTACCCGAAGGGGCCGGTATGATCGCCACCGAGGTGGCCGCACCTTTCTTAACCCCCTTTAAGTTAACCCTATTTGTTTCGATTTTTGTCTCTATGCCGTTCTTGATCTATCAAGTCTGGCAATTTATCGCGCCTGCAATGTACAAAGAAGAACGCCGTCTAGCGTTGCCTATTTTTATATCTAGCGTGTTTCTTTTTTATGCCGGTATAGCCTTTGCCTATTATGCAGTGTTCCCACTGGTGTTTGGCTTTTTCACATCCGTGGCGCCCGAAGGCGTATCGGTGATGACCGACATGGGCAGTTATCTGGATTTTATTCTAAAAATCTTCTTCGCCTTTGGCCTGGCTTTTGAGATTCCTATCGCGACCTTCATCTTAATTTCTGCCGGCGTAAGCACGCCCGAAAGCTTAGGCGAAAAACGCCCTTATATTATTGTGGGCTGTTTTATATTGGGTATGCTGCTTACACCCCCAGATGTAATCTCCCAGCTTTTGCTAGCGCTGCCAATGTGGTTGCTGTTTGAAGTGGGCATCATCATGGGCAAAACCCTAGTTAAGCGCGAAGCCAACTCCTAAACCACCGGGGGTCAGAACCCATGAGGTCCCGGGGTCAGAACCCGTGGGTTCTGACCCCGAATCGGAGCCGTGATCTTGATGCTACAACTAAACCTCCAACATAAACGTCACCGGCCCATCGTTACATAAGCTAACTTTCATATCAGCACCAAACTCACCAGTAGCTACTTTACCCTGGTGCTTCTCCTGCAAACGCGATACAAAATAGTTGTACAACTCCTCCGCCTCGGCAGGTGGCTTAGCCGTAGAAAACCCCGGACGCAATCCCTTCTTCGTTTCCGCCGCCAAGGTAAATTGTGATATCGCCAATACGCCGCCCTCAATATCACTCACACTCAAATTCATGCGCTCTTGCTCATCGGAAAAGATGCGATACTTTAAAAGCTTATCAAGCAGCTTATCGGCCTGCTCCTTGCCGTCATCTTTTTCGATACCTAACAGCAATAAAATACCCTGCTCAATCGCACCAACTTCTTCACCAGCAACCACAACATTGGCATGACTAACTCTTTGAATTAAGCCTTTCAAGATACTTCCTTAGAGAGATAAAAATCGGGGTCAGAACCTTTCGGGTTCTGACCCCATTTGAATTTATTGAACCAGCTTTAAATTAATAGCGCTAACTTCGAGCGCTCAGAAACAACTAAGCCCCGCGATGAAAATCGCCCTTAAAGCGCTCGGCCATTTCTTCGGTCGCTCGCACTAGTGCATCGGTGATACTAGGCTCGCTTGAGGCATGGCCAGCATCACGAATAATATGCAACTCCGAATCTGGCAACACATCGTACAAACTCACGGCATTATCCAGCGGACAAACCATATCGTAACGCCCATGAACAATCGTGGTAGGAATACCCGCTAACTTCTCAGCATTCTTAATAATCTGGTCCTGCTCAATAAAGGCCTCGTTTACAAAATAATGCGCCTCAATTCGAGCCATGGCTAAAGCCACATGCGGATCTGAATAGTGCGCTTCTTTGTCGGCACTCGGGCGTAGCGTAGAACAGCGCCCTTCCCATACCGACCAATGCTTAGCCGCATTCATTTTAGCCAACTCATCACTGCCGGTTAAACGACGGTAATAAGCCGAGATCATATCTTCACGCTCAGCCGGCGGAATAATCTCTTCATAATCCTGCCAATAATCGGGAAATATATGGTGCGCGCCCTCTTGGTAAAACCAACGCAGGTCTCGATCACGGCAGAGGAAGATGCCTCGTAAAATCATCCCCATTACCCGATCGGCATGTTCTTGGGCATAGAGTAGACTCAAAGTAGAACCCCAGGAGCCACCAAACAAGACCCATTGATCCACCTCTAAGCGCTCTCGAATTTGTTCGATATCGGCAATTAGCTTTTGAGTGGTATTGGCCTCTAACTCAGCATGGGGCAAGGAGCGCCCTGCACCACGCTGATCAAATAGAATAATGCGATACATTTCCGGATCGAAGAAACATCGATCTTTCTTGCTGCAACCGCCTCCAGGCCCACCATGAATGAATAAGACCGGTATGCCTTCTGGATTACCACACTCTTCTACATAGAGCTGATGGCCATCAGAGACGGACAAATAAAAGGTCTTATAGGGCTTAATGGACGGATAGAGCATTAACATAGGGGCAAGCACTCCTAGCGGTAAAAAGGACAACAGGCCAAACCGAGCCTTAGAGACATTATAGAAGCTATTTTTAAGGCAGTTAGGCAAGCATATCAAAGAAACTTAACTTGCTCTAAGTGCTAGTGGCTTTATTATGAGCTTCCAACGAGGAGATTTACCATGCCCAGCAAGAAAGCCCCCTGCCGCTGCCCCTGGCTAGATACCAGCAAAGAAGACTATGTTCGCTACCACGACGAAGAATGGGGCGTCCCCGTATATGACGATAAAGTCATGTTCGAATTCTTGGTGCTTGAATCCGCCCAAGCCGGGCTCAGCTGGTATACAGTATTGCAGCGTCGTGAAGGCTACCGTAAGGCATTTGCGAATTTTAACGCCAAAAAGGTCGCTAAGTTTGATCAGGCCAAAGTTGAGGAGCTGGTGCAAAACCCCGCCATCATTCGCCATCGCGGCAAGATTGAAGCTGCCATCAGCAATGCCAAGATCTTTTTAGAGATTCAAAAGGAGTTTGGCAGCTTTAGTGACTATATGTGGGCCTATGTGAATCACAAGCCCATCAAGAACAAAATCACCAAGATGGAAGAGTACCCGGCCACTACTGATATATCAGATGCTATTAGCAAAGATCTTAAAAAACGTGGCTTCAAGTTCTTCGGCTCCACCATCTGCTATGCCCATATGCAAGCCTGTGGCTTGGTTAATGATCACTGCCAAGATTGCTTTCGCCGCACCCAGGTAAACAAACTAGCCAAGTAATGGGGTCAGAACCCGTGGGTTCTGACCCCGATCGGAGCCCCTATCTACACACACCAGCCACTCCCATAGAACCCTTCAAGGTAAAACGCCTAAGAAGCAAAGACACAGAACCGCAAAGAACACCTAAACCTTAGCGGCTCCATTAGTCACAGCAACACCTCAAACAAACTGCCCAAACCTGGGGTCAGAACCCAGGGGTTCTGACCCCGATCGGAGCCACGATCTATACGCACCAACCACTCCTATAGAACCCTTCAAGGTAAAAAGCCATAGAAGCAAAGACACAGAACTGCAAAGAACACCCAAACCTCCGCGACTCCATCAGTCGCAGTAACACCCCAAACAAACTGCCCAAACCTGGGGTCAGAACCCGCGGGTTCTGACCCCGACCGGAGCCGCGATCTGAAACTAGCAACTTAGCTTTGAGGAAAGCCTCAAGCCTGCTAAGATCGCCTGCTTTGCCCAATAAGCACAGGTTTTAATTAGACATGATTCGTTCTGGACGCTCAGCATTTTGGGCCCTAGTGATAGTGAACATCATCTGGGGTGCTGGCTTTGTGGTTATCGACAAAGCTATTGATATTGTCGCTGTGAATACCTTTAACACCTTGCGCTTCAGCCTAGCAGCACTGTGCCTTATACCACTGTGGTGGATGTCAAAAGAGCGCCGTTCTTTCAGCGGTCACGGCCCAGTACTAAAAACGGGTTTTGGTTTAGGCCTACTGTTGTTTTTAGGTTTCAGCACCCAAACCCAAGGCATGCTTTATACCAGCGTTTCTAATGCGGGCTTTATTACCGGCCTTTGCGTACCGCTCACCCCAGTAATCGCCTACCTACTATTCAAAAAGCAAGTTGATAAAGCGGTGTGGATTAGCGTCGTTATGGCAACAGCTGGCTTATATATGCTTACTGTAGGTGACAAGCTGGAATTTAATAGCGGCGACATACTGGTCACCATCTGCGCTATCTGCTTCGCTTTACATATTTGTTTTACCGATCGCTATGCCGATCGCTACCCCATCGTGCTGCTCAGTATTTATCAGCTTGCGGCGGTAGGTGTTTATAGCGCAATCGCTGCGGCATTCGGAATTGGCGAAACTCAAGAATACCCACCAATTCAAGAGCAACTGTTTAGCTCGGTGGTTATTCAAGCAGTGCTTTATTCAGCCGTGCTGGGAAGCGCGTTCGCCTACTGGGCACAAACTTCAAGCCAACGATTACTGGAGCCCCACAAGGTCGCCTTAGTATTTGCACTAGAGCCGATTTTCGCGCACTTCTTTGCCTATGTATTTTTGGATGAGCATTTAGGCTTTAAAGGCTGGATCGGCGCTGGCTTGATCATTAGTGCAATGCTCTATGCCGAACTGGGCGGAAAGCGCAAAGCTAAGATGCAGCCACTGGATCAAACTAGCAGTCCGAGCTTGGATTAAAAGTAAAAACTCAGAGCCGTATTTTGGCTCTGAGTTTAAAAAGAACTTTTGACAAACAAGCAGCGACTCCATTTCTCACCGCCACCTTCTACTTTATTACCACTTTCACCAACACCATCAAAGCAGACCTTATTACCCACTAACTTTGCAAAATCATTGGGGAAATATGGGTTTTCGATTTCAGTAAAAGAGCGACCTTCTGCGTAGATTTCATTAAAGAGAAGAATTTTTGAATCTATATCATTCATGAGAATAATATAGTCCTCGGAGCCCGCATTAACTTCTTGCTCAATAGCACCCATCATATTACGCAGTTTCCAAAAAACGCTTGGCCCACGAGTTTTCTCAGATAGAGCATCCTTGAACTCTTTTGGAGTCAGCTCAGACAACCTCAAGAAATGCACCCACCGAGGAGCATATTGATTGGCCGTCATAATAGGCTTGTACAAGATCCGCCAAATCGCACCCCACCCCTTCTGCTCCTCAACCCTCTCTAAAGCATAGTTATACATAAGGTTAAATTCTCTCGCTGCGGAACGAGAGAAATCCCTTTCTTCAGCACTAAGATTTTTGATAGCTTTCGAAATTATTTCGCCCGAGGCTTCGGATGCAATTACAGAAAGCACATCTATGGTTTGCCGAAACGACGTTAGAAAAACTATTTTACCAATCAGCTGATCCTGTAAACTCAGCATCTTTCGCTGGAATCCCAGCAAATCATAAAGCGCATCGATTGCAGCCTGACTGTCACCTTGCTGATGCAGTTGAATGGCCTGCATATGGATAAGGCGATCAGCTGACATCAACTGCAAGTACGGAGCAAAGGGCTCCGACAAGATTGGCTCACTTAGCGTGTTGTACTCATCAAACTGATAAAATTCTTTTACCCTATCTAATCGAGTTTTGTATTGCTCCAGAAGCCTATCTATTTCAAATCGCCCTGAGAATAATATGTTTAGGCAATTGTCTTCCCAAGTTTTACAGACCAAGTCGCCCTCAATAGCGGGCAAGCCACCTTCCTTGTATGAAATGGTATACCCGCTGTCTTTTTCTTGTTTTCTGATTTCAAGTAACAGGCGAGAGCCTTCTTCGAGCGGCGATTCGCCCTTAGGCGCAGCAAAGCCCATTAAGTATCGATAAGCCGGGCTATCTATGCTTGGATCAACTTTTGATAGCAGCGCTAAAGACTCTTCGCTGAGTGCTTCGTCTCGCTGTAAATACCAAAGAAATGTTGCCAAAACAGCAACCATTGAAAGCACAAAGGCAATTGCTTTTAATCTCATAAGTAATCATTCCGTCGATGTTAGCGCTTAGAGTAATAGCTGACCTGCGGCTGTGTAAAGTATGAGTTTTTTCGAAGAGCGACGACAGAGGTCAGATCCCGTTGCAATAGAAATCGCAATTTAATCAGCTACCGTATTTTTATCGAAGAGGGATCTGACCCCGTTAAGGCTGGCACAATCTCGCCGCACTCAACAAAATAAAATTGGGGTCAGATCCCGCCTGAACAGAAGCCACAATTTAGTCAGCTACCGCATTTTTATTGAAGAGGGATCTGACCCCGTTAAGGCCGGCACAATCTCGCCACACTCAACGAAATAGAATTGGGGTCAGATCCCGCCTGAACAGAAACCGCAATTCAATCAGCTACTGAATTTTTATTGAAGAGGGATCTGACCCCATTAAGGCTGGCACAATCTCACCGCACTCAACGAAATAGAATTGGGGTCAGATCCCGCCTGAATAGAAACCGCAATTCAATCAATTACCGTAATCTTAGTAATCTTATCGAAGGTGGGATCTGACCCCGCCCAGCGTGACCCCGCCCAGCGCCGAAGAGGGATCTGACCCCATTTTGAGAAACCCAGCAACACTGGGCCGCACAAAAAACCAAGACACAAAAAAACCGGAGCAAGCTCCGGTTTCTTCTTTAACTAAAAACTAAAACTTACTTAGCGTTCTTAGCGCGCTTACGTTCGTTTTCAGTTAGTAACTTCTTACGCAGACGAATGCTTTCTGGTGTTACTTCTACCAGCTCATCATCTTCAATAAACTCTAGCGCCTGCTCAAGGGTGTGCTTGATTGGCGGAGTAAGAATGGTTGCTTCATCAGTACCCGACGCACGTACGTTGGTTAGCTGCTTACCCTTAGTTGGGTTTACCGCTAAGTCATTGCTGCGCGAGTGAATACCGATAATCTGACCTTCGTAGATATCAATACCGTGACCCAAGAACAAACGACCACGATCCTGCAAGCTGTATAGTGAGTAGCTCAAGGTTTTACCTTTCACCATAGAAACCAATACGCCATTTTGACGCTTGGCCACTTCACCCTGCTTCACTTCACCGTAGTGATCGAAGATGCTGGTCATGATGCCTGAACCCGAGGTTAGGGTTAGGAACAAACCACGGAAACCAATCAAACCACGTGAAGGCACGATAAATTCTAATTTAACGCGGCCCTTACCGTCTGGCTCCATATTGGTCATCTCAGCTTTACGCAGGCCAAGCTCTTCCATTACGGCACCCTGGTGCTGCTCTTCAACGTCAATCACAACAGCTTCAAACGGCTCTTGCATTACACCATCGATTTCTTTTTGAATTACTTCAGGGCGAGATACACCCATTTCGAAACCTTCACGGCGCATGGTTTCGATCAATACCGACAAGTGCAATTCACCACGGCCTGATACGATAAATTTATCAGCGCTATCACCCTGCTGTACACGCAGCGCTACGTTGTGAATCAATTCCTGATCCAAACGCTCTTTAATATTGCGCGAAGTAACCAGCTTACCTTCTAGGCCCGCGAACGGAGAATCGTTAACCATAAAGGTCATCGATACGGTTGGCTCATCAACGCTCAATGCTGGCAGTGTTTCAACATTATCTGGATCACATAAAGTGTCAGAAATACCCAAGCCATCAATACCATTGATACAAACAATGTCACCTGCGCTGGCTAATTCAGTATCTACACGATCAAGACCTAAGTAGCCCTTAACGTTAAGCACCTTACCTTTACGAGTAGAACCATCAGCTGCTGCAACCACAACCTGCTGGTTTGGTTTTAACGTACCGCGAGAAATACGGCCAACACCAATTACACCCACGTAGCTGTCATAGTCCAAAGCGGAGATTTGCATTTGGAAAGGCGCTTCTGGATCAACTTTAGGTGCCGATACGCGCTCGGTGATCATTTCGAATAGCGGGGTCATGTCTTCAGCCAGGTCATCGGGCTCTTGACCGGCAACACCATTTAGCGCCGAAGCGTAAATGATTGGAAAATCTAGCTGCTCATCCGTTGCACCTAAGCGATCAAATAGATCGAACACCTGATCGATTACCCAATCAGGACGCGCGCCCGGACGGTCAACTTTGTTGACCACAACGATTGGGTTCAAACCTTTTTCAAAGGCCTTAGAGGTTACAAAGCGAGTTTGTGGCATTGGGCCATCTACCGCATCAACCAATAGCAATACTGAATCTACCATCGATAGTACACGCTCTACCTCACCACCGAAGTCGGCGTGCCCAGGGGTGTCTACGATGTTAATGCGATAGCCATTCCACTCAATGGCGGTGTTCTTCGCCAAAATAGTAATACCGCGCTCTTTCTCCTGGTCGTTGGAGTCCATCACACGCTCGGCGCCTTCATCACGGCGGCTCAAGGTGCCAGATTGGCTCAGCAACTTATCAACTAGGGTGGTCTTGCCATGGTCAACGTGGGCAATAATGGCAATATTGCGTAAATTCTCGATCACAATGTATCTCTCTAAAAAACAGCCCAGCTGGGCGAAGAAGCGCGGCATTATACAGAGACTGCCTGACGAAATCATGAGCAATTTCGGTTTTTTCTGGGGGATCGAGTGACTTTGTTACAGATGGGGATGCAAAGCGAAGCAAAGAAGCCCAAAGGGCTTGTTAGTAAGCACAAACTACCACAACGCTTACCGATAGAATATTAGGGCCAGGCTATAAAGAGCAGGTTTTAAGGACCCGACCCCAAAGAGATTTATTGCCAACCGTAACGACTGCCTTTTTCCTTACGCTTAGCTTTGGTTTTTTCATTTTCATTTTTAATCAGCTCATACTTAGCTAGGCTGAGCTTTGACTTATCAGAAGCACAATTCACATAGTAGTGATCGCTTTTACCGCCACCCATCTCATTCTCGTACAAGTAAGCTTCCATATAGACCATGTATTGGCCTTTTTTATTGTCCAAACGGCTGGAGCGGGTATCCACCGATAGGGTTTTTAACTGCTTACCCAAACTTTTGCGGGTGTAACGCTCACAAGCAATGCGAGCGTCATTGAGGCTTAGCTTGCCATACACTGGAATACCGTCACTGAATGTATCTGGATCCGCTAGAGCAGGCCCTTGATTTGCGACAAACATACCAACAGCAGTGACTACCGCCACCACACCAATTAGGCCACCAATGACCTTCTTCTGTTTACTTTGGGCTTCCTGTGACTTCTTTGCCATGCTTGTTCGCTCGCTGCGCTACTATCTCATCTCTACTGAGGCTATCGGACAAACGGTTATCTTCTTGAGCCGTATTTGGCATAAAAGCTCAAAAACTGACATCTAAAGCCCTAATTCCCCTAAGAGTATAGTTAGCAATCCCTAGCCTGCAGGCTTTTCACGCATATCGCGATAACAAACACGGCTTAACTTAGGGTGGTTTAACAGGCGAGTTAACAGGGCAACTAGCAGCAAAGAAAACAACAAGCGCCCCCAGAAGATGACATTAAAATCTGCACCCAGCAGTAGAATCAGTAAGGTATCTTCGATAAGGCTGTGCAATAAGCTCAGCATCATGATGGCACTGAAGACATCCTTGGGCTCTACCCTTCCCTGACGGGCCTCATCAATTAAGATGCCACCACCGAAGGCCATACCCAATGTGATGCCGGTAATTGTTATGGTCATGGCGCTTTTGGCGATGCCAAGCAATTTAAGCACCGGCGCTAGGCACCAAGCGATTAGAGCCTCCACCCCCAACACCCTAAGCAGGCGCAGCACGGCCAGCAATAAAGCCACAATCAAGAAGATCACCACAAAGCTCAACAGCTGCTCTTGGGCCCAGCCCCACCAAGTGGTCGTCTGCTTAAAGTCGGGCTGCCATAGCAGCTCTGCCGCCTGATCTTGTGGCCAGAATTCATAAGTAAGCTTGATCAGCCAAGCAAAAACAATTGCACCCACAATACGTAGCACTAGGCTAAAGACTACCGAGACACCAGCTTGGCGGGCAATCGCCACCTCCATGGGCAAACCGTGGGCAATCAACATCATCGCCCCCAATATGCTGATCTGGGACTGACTTAAAGGCTCACCCAACTGCACATAGACCAGCATGCCGGCGTAAATATTCGACAACATAGTCGCAGCCCAGACCAAGGACATGGAATCGGGCAAACCAACCGCCTGCATAAGAGGAGCAAGAAAATCGGCCAATAACTCATTAAAGCCCCATTGGTCGAGCAATTTCACGGCAATAACGACTGGCAGCATGACTTTAAACAGGCTCCAACAAACCCTTTGAGTCTCAGCCCACCAATCGTTAAAAAACTTCTGCACTAGCACTACCCCCAGACTTACAGCGCCTTCCAAGCAAGGCTCTCAGATAGAGCTTATTGTGCCTGATGTAATCATTGAATTATTTTGTATTTGTATTCCACAAACTAATATTTGATTTATTATTAGCAGCATACTTAATTCAGTTCTTTAAAATACTAGACATATGAAATCTTACAATTTAGACCGCATAGACATCGCCATCTTGTCTCAGCTACAACAAGATAACCGCATTGCCAATCAGGCATTGGCTGCCCAAGTGGGCTTATCGCCACCCGCCTGCCTACAAAGGGTTAAGCGCTTACGAGAAAGCGGCATTATCTTACAGGAAGTCGCCATGCTCGATCCGCAGCTTGCGGGGCACGGCTTGCAGCTGATCGTCAGCGTTGAAATGGAACGCGATCGGCAAGAAATCTATCGGGAGTTTCGCGAGGCGGTGCTAGCGGCAAAAGAAGTTACCCAATGCTATCAAGTCACTGGCGAAGTGGATTTTATTTTATTGGTGTCGGTGCGCGATATTCACGCCTATGAAAAATTTATTGATCGGGTATTACACAGCAATAGTAATATTCGAAAATTTCACAGCTCAATTTCCATTAGAACTGTGAAGTTTGAAACTGCCTTAAATTTAGAAGAGCATGGCAATTGATGCTCTTCTAAATTTAATAGTCGCCTTTATACAAAAGCTCTAGATAAAAGCTTCAGAAAAAAGCCCCTATATAAAAGTTCTAGGCCATTAAGGGCGATAAACACCAACGGCATAACCATCGTCAGCCAAATGACTGGCATGCAAGCGGCTCATAATGCCCTTATCGCAATATAGGTAGTAAGGGCCACCTTCTTTTAAGCTCGCCGCTTTCGTGCTGAGACTATAAAAAGGAATACAAATAACGTCTTGCTCGGGAAGCTTCAGCGGGCTTTGCTCTACTTCGTCTGGGTGACGAATATCAATCACCTTTGCTGCTGCAGGCAGCTGTGCAAGAATTTCTACTTCAGCACTTTCCCGCTCTGTGTCCGCCATGATTTCATCAATGGTCTGCACATTGCGTTCGCTCACCGCACGTTCTAATACAGAGAAGTCAAAATTTTCTTCCTGCGTTAAAACATCTTCCATCTTAGCGGCAGTAGTTGGCTTTTTGGAAATTACACCACAATACTCAGGCATAGCCGCTGCAAATTCTTCAGTGCCGATTTTACGCGAGATATCAATAATATCATTTTTATCCATGGTGATTAGCGGGCGCAACACCAAGGTATCGGTTACTTTATCAATAACCGATAAATTTGTTAGTGTCTGGCTAGAAACTTGGGCCACACTTTCGCCAGTCACTAAAGCTTGAATCTCCATCTCATCGGCTACTTGCTCGGCGGCACGTAACATCATGCGTTTGAGGATCACACCCATGTGGGAGTTCTTCACATTCTTAAGAATCTCAGCTACCACCTCTTCAAAAGGCACCGTAACAAAACGCACCTTGTGAGAAGAACCGAATTTATTCCATAAGTAAAAGGAGACTTCCTTTACGCCAATCTCATGCTCACGGCCACCCAAATTAAAAAAGCAATAATGGGTACGCAAGCCGCGCTTCAAGGTGAGATAACTGGAAACCGTTGAATCAAAACCGCCCGATATCAAAGACAAGACAGAGTCCTGCGTACCGATAGGGAAACCACCCATGCCTTGGCGCCTAGCCTCAACAACAAACAACTGATTGTCTTTGACTTCTAGCTGCACGGTAATGTCGGCGTTTTTAAGGCTTACACCTGCAGCCTCAGTGTGCTGGTTTAAACCACCACCAACATAGCGCTCTAAATCAGTAGAGGTAAACTCATGGCTGCCAGTGCGCTTTACTCGTACACAGAAAGTTTTACCCGCAAGCGCATCCTTCCAATGCAGCATGGTTTTCTCAAACACATCATGCTGATCACCTAATGGGTATTGATGCACCAATGAGAAATGCGCAATACCTGGCGTACAAGCCAGCACTTGGCTGATCTTCTGAATCAGCTGTGGATCATCACTGTCGGCCATCACATCGATTTTTTCCCACTCACGGGTCACTTTGATACCAGCATCAATGGGGCGCAGCAAGTCACGCAGATTATTGCGTAACTGCTTAATAAAGCGCTTGCGTACGGGTGCGCTTTTTATGGTGATCTCTGAAAAAAGACGAACAATAATGTGCATAAGTCTTGCTATATACCTATAAGGAATCGAGTAAGGAAATAAGGCCGCAATGCCAGCTAAACTAATGCCGGGCAGCGAGGGGGCCGGATTATAAAGCAGTCGCCAAGATTTCTCACGGTTACTTTTTCATCAAATGACTTATTTGTGGTTCTTTTTTGTTCTGCCTTGCACGCTCTAGCCCAGCAAACTGCACCAAAAGCGCCCGAACGACCACCATTACAGCAAAATGCACCATAGTGGTGCCCTGTTTTCTAAAAAACACCAAATTGGCGCACAGTTTTGGTGCCGCTAGCGCCAGCCCCCTTAAAAACACTGGCTATCCGCCCTGAATAAGACTGGCATGGTATTTGCCATGTGTAGACCCGTATGCATCAAGGTCGCAGACCCGGCAAGGGAATAGACCGCGCATTTATAATTAGCCATGACCATAGCACCCTGGAGGTTGAAGATGTCAGAGAATACCCTGAAGCTGATCGAAGAGAGCGAAGCCCGTTGGGTAGATCTGCGTTTTACCGATACTAAAGGTAAAGAGCAGCACGTAACGATTCCCGCTAAAGTTGTTGACGAAGATTTCTTCGAAGACGGCCAAATGTTCGACGGTTCTTCCGTAGCTGGCTGGAAAGGCATTAACGAATCCGACATGATCATGATGCCGGATGATTCTTCTGCTGTATTGGATCCGTTCACCGACGAGCCTACAGTAATCGTACGATGCGATATCGTCGAGCCTTCTACTATGCAAGGTTACGAGCGTGACCCTCGCTCTGTTGCTAAACGCGCCGAAGAGTACTTGAAGTCTACCGGCCTAGGCGACACCGCCTTCTTTGGTCCTGAGCCTGAGTTCTTCGTTTTTGACGACGTTAAGTGGAAAGACGACATGAGCGGTTGCAGCTTCGAGATCAACTCTGAAGAAGCCGCATGGTCTAGCAACAAATCTTTCACTGATGGCAACATGGGCCACCGCCCTCGCGTTAAAGGCGGTTACTTCCCAGTACCACCAGTAGACAGCCTACACGACATTCGCGCTGCCATGTGTAATGCCATGGAAGCCATGGGCCTAGACGTTGAAGTACATCACCACGAAGTAGCAACGGCCGGTCAGTGTGAGATCGGTGTGGTATTTAACACCATGGTTAAGAAAGCTGACGAAGTTCAGATTCTAAAATACTGTGTACACAATGTTGCTCACGCTTACGGTAAGACGGCGACCTTTATGCCTAAGCCAATCGTCGGCGATAACGGTTCTGGCATGCACGTTCACCAGTCTTTCTGGAAAGATGGCGAAAACCAGTTTGCCGGTAACGGCTACGCTGGCCTGTCTGAAACTGCCCTTTACTACACCGGCGGTATCATCAAGCACGCTAAAGCGATTAACGCTTTCTCTAACCCAGGCACCAACTCTTATAAGCGCTTGGTTCCAGGCTTTGAAGCGCCAGTTATGTTGGCTTACTCTGCTCGCAACCGTTCAGCTTCTATCCGTATTCCATACGTCGCTTCGCCAAAAGGTAAGCGTATTGAAGCTCGATTTGCTGACCCAATCGCTAACCCATACCTGTGCTTCGCCGCTATGTTGATGGCTGGCCTTGACGGTGTTCAGAACAAGATCCACCCTGGCGATGCAGCCGATAAAGACTTGTACGACTTGCCAGCTGAAGAAGCGGCGGCAATTCCACAAGTAGCTGGTAGCTTGCGTGAAGCTCTTGATGCACTGAAAGAAGATCACGAGTTCTTAACTCGCGGTGGTGTTTTCACCGATGACATGATCGAAGCTTACATCGACCTGAAAATGGAAGAAGTAAACCGCGTAGAGCAGACCACTCACCCTGTTGAGTTTGATATGTACTACAGCGTATAAGCTATTAATTGGGCAGGCGCCTTAAGCGACCTGCCCAGTTTTTAACTCCCCTGTCACCGCAATCCGCCCCTTCTAAATTGCTCCATTAAACATCCCATATTTTCAATCCGCGCACTCTCTTCGCCAAGCTATCAATCACACAGCTCGATTTCACAATTCTTCTCTAAACCCTTACAACACTGCATTTCTTTCTTGGGCCTGGCTTCTGACAACTCCCTTTTACTCAAGCCCTCAGGCAAGCCTTGAAACATTGCCTATACTGAATAAGACAATGCAAGGAATACTCTCGCCCAGAGAGACGTTTGCTGGTGATCCTTGATCAATCAAGAATCACCCAAACCTCACAAGCTCAGGATAGATAGTGCATAGCCTCATTCGTTTTATTATTTTTTTGCTTATCTGTAGCACAAGCCACGGTGAACCTCCTTCCCCTCTTGCACGCCATGGCCAAGAGCTCATTTCCCATATACACGATAAAGATCAGCTGGGGACTCCCCGGGTAAGAGCGCTCGCTCAAGACAAGCATGGCTTTCTATGGATCGGCAGTGAGCACGGTTTATTTCGCTATGATGGCTATGACTTCAAAGCTTACAGGCACGATAGCAATAACCCACACAGCATTATCGAAGATAAAATTTATGCCTTACTCGCGGCCAAAGATGGGCGCCTATGGATCGGCACAAAATCCACTCTATCAGTTTATGACCCAGAGCTGGATCGCTTCTCGTTTTATCGAAATGACCCAAATAAGCCCAGTAGCCTGGCCAACAACGAAGTTTATCGGCTTTATGAAGATAAGAATGGAGGCATTTGGGTATTAACCTATGATGGCCTTAGTCACCTCCCCTATGGCAAACAATCTTTTACGAATTATCGAGCAGACGGGCCCAAAGGACAAAAGCTTAGCCATAGCACCGTGTTTGATATTATTGAAGATCGACACGGAAAGATGTTGGTTGCAACAGATGGTGGTATCGACATTCTCGATCTTGAAAGCCAAACAATTCAATCACTGCAAAGTTATAGCAAAACCGCCGAGATCGAATCGAAAAGGGCTTATAACTTTTTCAAAGATTCCCATGAAAGAATCTGGGTCGGCACATACAGAGGAGGTTTACTATGGCTGGCCGACGACGATCGCACGGTTGTTCGCGGTCATCCAAGCCACACTCAATTCCCAGCTCTGCCCCAGGCCATTATTCGGCATATTATCCAAGCGAATGAGCAGGAAATTTGGGCATCGGTCTACGGCAAAGGCATTGCCGTTATTGATCGTCAATCTGGGAAATTTCTAAGAGCACTAACCACACAGCGCGGGGTTGATAGTAGCCTGGCAGACAATACTGTACACACCATGTTAAAAGACAAGACGGGGCTTATTTGGATTGCTTATCTGGCGGGCAATCAAACCTTAAGCACGGTTAACAGCAACGCAACTGGTAGCAAAATTATTTACAGCCATGAGAACAAACAAAACGCCTTGGATATCAAAGAAATCAGCGTCATGGGCAGGCTCGGTGATGAGGGCTTTCTTTTCGCCGGTGAAGGGCTAAACCTAATCAATCAAAATGGCGACAAGATTCCCCTACCTGAATCGCTTTTAGAAATCGATAAAGAACTTAGGCGCTTTAGCCAAAGCAGCGACCAGAACCCAATAAAACTTAGCAATATAAAAACCCTAAGCGATGGCAGCACCATTTTTGTGTATCAGGACCGCCGCATAAAGCGATACCGAAAACGCCAAAACTCTCTTGAAGAGATCCAATCTAATAACTTCTGCGACTCTTTAGGTGTCAGCAGCATTATTGCGAACCACGTATGGTTTAGCTGCAATACTCTTTCTCTGCTTCGAGTTAATTTGGAAACTGGGAAAAACCAAGAATTTAGGATGGAATCCCCCGACAATGTCATATACAGCTACACCAACAACATCATTCTTGACCAACAAGAAACCCTCTGGGTATCAACTGAGCATGGACTCTTTTCATTAAAAAATGCACTTACAGCAGATAGCGAGACTGCCCTCCATGCTAGCCATTTGGTCGGTGATGATGTCAAAGGTATCCACATGGATAAACAAGGGCGGCTGTGGGCGGATACAAGTACGGGACTATTCGAAGGCAGCATAGAAAACTCTAAACTTCATTTTAAAAGGCTAACAAATATAAAGAACGCCCCTCAAGGTTCGTTTTTTCTTGGCGTTGTAGGCGAAGATGAGTTTGGCCGCCTTTGGGGGAGTAAAGGGGTTTTTGACAGCCGCAACAATAGCTTTTATCCATTAAACCAGGCTGACGGATATTTTTTAAGTCAGGGTAAACTGGCGGCATCCTACTCGGACAAAGAACTACTCTTTTCAACAGCAAACGGCCTCATTTCCATATTGCCAGAGACATTGAAAATCCCACAACGCGCGGCGAATCTCGCCATTAGCAATGTATCTCTAGATGGCAAGCCGTTAAACTTCTACAAGCAACCAAGCATCAGCATGAAGGCTGATGAATCCACACTCTCGGTGGAGCTCGCCATTTTGGATTTTACCGACCCAGGAAAAAATCGTTTTGAGTACAATCTGCAAAGCGAACAAAGTCAATGGCAAAGCATTCCTCCCGGTCAGCACAGCTTATTATTTAGCAATCTCGCACCAGGAAGTTACACACTTCATTTACGAGGAACAAACAGCAGGAGTATTGACACCCTTCCCAGCAAGGCAATACACATAGAGGTATTACCACAGTGGTATCAATCCAATGTTTTCAAAGCAGCATGTACACTACTCATCATTTTAGCCTTGCTTGGTTTTTATCGACTCAGGTTATACCAACATAAACAGGAGAAGCGAAAGCTATCTAAATTGGTATCAGATCGAACCCAAGAGCTGAACCAAAAAAACAGCGATCTGGAGCAACGCGGTCAACAACTCACAGTGGCGCTCGATGAACTCATGGAGACCCAAGAACAACTGCTTGAAAAAGAGAAGATGGCCGCTTTGGGCGAGCTGGTATCTGGAGTAGCTCATGAGGTCAATACACCATTAGGCATCAGCGTTACGGCGGCCTCCCATCTTCATGACAGCAGCCGCTCACTACAAAGCAGTTTTGAACAAGGCTCTCTCACCCAAGACATTCTCAAACAGTACCTAGGCAAAACCATAAAAACCACCAATATAATCCTGGCAAATCTAAATCGCTCCTCCGAGCTCATTCGTAACTTTAAAAATGTTTCTGTTGATCAACACAACGAGGTATTTTCAAAAATCCAACTGCATGACTACCTCAATCAAGTTTTAGAGACGCTATCACCAACCGTCAAAAATTCTAATTGCAAAGTACACTTTCAATGCCCCTCGGACATAGTGCTACACAGCTATCCTGGCATCATTGCACAGCTAATTACCAACCTGGTTAATAACTCTGTTCAACACGGCTGCTCACCCAATAAAGGCGGCAATATCTATCTCGATGTGCACAGCCAAGACCAATCTGTAATACTGATCCATCGTGATGATGGCGTAGGCATATCACCGAGTATAAAACGTAAGATTTACGACCCGTTTTTTACCACTAAGCGAGGCAAAGGTGGTTCCGGCTTAGGCCTGAGCATTGTTTTCAATCTAGTTACCCAACGATTGGGGGGCAGCATAACTTGCAGTAGCGAAGCACCCGAAGGCGCAAAATTCGAAGTTACTCTGCCCATGAATTTGGATAAAGCCGTCGATCAAGTTCACGAACAAGTTAATCCTATGAACGAGGAGCCAACTGATAGCACCGTTATTTCACCCGAGACCACGGCCGGTACCGCCTCCCAAAAATCAAATGAGCACTCATTAAGCAACGATACTAGCCTGCCAAGCACTAACGCTTAAGCGCAGCAATTATGCCCGCCCTAACATACTGATCGATAAAAGCCGCCTTGATGCTATTTTTATTACTACCTTTTGCTTAGTCCGCTATAATTGCCCGCCATACATTTATCCCAGTCGAGCGAGTGTTATAGATTTCGATGAAAAGACCCTTATTTGAAGCCTTTCCTGGTCTTGGTGAACACATCCCCTCGTTGGCATTAGCGAAGCTCCCAACTCCAATAGAGCCACTTCCAGAATTGGCACCCAATCTGTGGATCAAGCGAGACGATAAAACAAATACCCTATACGGTGGCAACAAGGTTCGAAAGCTGGAATTTATACTTGCCGACGTGATCAAATCAAAGAAGAAG
Organism: uncultured Pseudoteredinibacter sp.; assembly: GCF_947502065.1. GTDB lineage: Bacteria > Pseudomonadota > Gammaproteobacteria > Pseudomonadales > Cellvibrionaceae > Pseudoteredinibacter. Next base: position 23,003 of record NZ_CANMYE010000006.1, on the reverse strand, counting down.
AAGCTAGTCAGTTTTGGGGCTATTGGCACCAACCACGGAGTTGCGACTGCAATTTATGCTTTACAAATGGGCATTACCTTAAAGCTGCTGCTGTTCAAACAGCCGGTAACCAACCATGTTCAGCAGAATATAAAACTGATGCACCGCTTCAACGCCAAGCTTCACTACCAAGGTTCTTTATTTAGAACCGCTCTGAACTTTTACATCGGAAAATTATTCAAATCGCAAAGCAATTACTATCTGTTTGCGGGTGGCTCTAATATTCTCGGCTGTATTGCTTTTGTAAACGCGGCTTTTGAGCTTAAACAACAAATAGATGATGGTACATTACCAGAGCCCGATTACATCTATTGCCCGGTTGGCTCCAGCTCGACATTGGCCGGCTTAAGTTTAGGCTGCGCCTTAGCTGGACTAAAATCTCAACTCGTCGGCATTCGTGTAGCGCCGTCCCATATTGGCCCAATTCCAGCCTGTACTCGCGGCACGGTTCACAAACTACGTCAAAATTGCTTCAAATACCTTTGCCAAATGGAGGCAAGCTTTAAAGATATTGAGCTTCCTGAAATTCAGCTGCAAGACGATTATTTTGGCCGTGGCTACGGCCATGCCACTAATGAAGGCCGTTGGGCAGAGCAGATGTTTGAGCAAACTCAAATACAGCTAGAACCCACCTACACAGCCAAAACGGCCGCTGCCGCACTAAACTGTTGCGCCAATCAGAGTGATAAGAAGGTATTGTACTGGCACACCTTTAACTCCGCCGACGTAAAGGAACTAGCGGCAAAGGCCGACATGGCCAGCATACCCAAAGAGCTTCGTCGTTTTTTGCAAACCCAGCCACTTTAATCGTAGACTTGCAAGCACGGCACTTTTTTCAAACACTGCTATCTAAATAAATACGCCACAATCTACATACGAAATAAGAGCCTTAAATGAGACTGCTAGGTAAAAACAACATGAAACCCTATATTGTATTCCTGCTAACAGCATTGCTCATTAGCCCGGCACTTGCTCAGATTTATAAAAACATCGATGAAGACGGCAACGTCACCTACAGTGATAAACCAGCGGATGACGCCAGCAATGAAAAGGTCGACCTTCCTGCTGTAAACACTACCCCAGGTCTGGATCTTGAAAAGCTAGCCCAGCAGCGCCAACAAGTGGAAACCCGCTTTAATAGCGCCTACAAGCTTTACCTACGCAGCCCCAAAAATGGCAGCCACCTAATGGCCCATCAACGGGATCTTCATATCGAAGCGGCTTTTGAAGTAAGTGTGCGCAGCAACAGCCCAGAGCAAAGTAAAATCGATGAGGTTAAGCAAGCCGCCATTGCGGGCGCCCAAATTAAAATCTATATGGATGGTCAGCTGCTACCAAGCCAAGATGGCAAAGCAACAGTGAAGGAGATTTTTCGTGGCGAGCATAAAATCGAAGCTCGCCTGGTAAATTCCAACGGCAAGCAACTCACCAAGCCCGCCAAGGCCACCATTTGGGTGCACAGACCAAGAGCCAAGTAAAGCAACAGCCCCTTATTCGACCACAACAAAGGCACTGGCGCACCAACTTGGTGCACCCCCTCGAAAAGTTCGCTATTATTCCCACATCCAAGACGAGCAGAGAATAAGGTCTATTCTTTTTCTCTATATAAATCAAAGACTTAAAAATATCTCCTTTAAGGCCGCCATTCTTGGTTTGCTTTTTGCTCTAAGCATTAAGTCGGGGACCGGTGCGCCACAGCGATGCGCAAGCTGCCCTTAGAACTGGCGTTACAGTCTTTAGAGTTTAGAAATAAAGAATTCCGACATTAAAACGCGACGGAGCCTATGAATTATCAACAATTGCTCGATAGCTTAAGCACAGCTGTGGTCATTGTAGACCCCAGCCTACAGCTTATGCATATGAATCCTGCCGCTGAGAATCTACTGGCGGTCAGTCGAGCACAGGTGGCAAACCAATCTTTTTTGGAATTCTTCCAAGAAAGCGATGAGGCCATTGAAACATTACAGCAAGCTCTGCAAGATCATCACCTATACACCAAACGCCGTGCCTGCTGGCTTTTACCCAATGGCAGCCAGCTCACTATCGATTACAGCGTCACCCCCCTCGCGGATGAAGAAGGCTTAGCCATTGAGATTCAACCCTTGGATAGATTGCTGCGTATCTCTCGAGAAGAAGCCCTTCTTAGCGCCCAAGAAACCAGCCGCAATCTGGCTCGAAATATGGCCCACGAGATCAAAAACCCCCTCGGCGGTATTCGCGGAGCGGCGCAGCTGCTGGCAAAAGAGCTGGATAGTGAATCACTAAAAGACTACACCCAAGTTATTATCGATGAGGCCGACCGACTTAGAAATTTGGTCGACCGCATGCTAGGCCCCAATCAGCCTCTGCAGCTACGCCCCTGTAACATTCACGAGGTTTTGGAAAGAATTATTGCCGTTATTCATGCCGAGGTGGGCCAGCGTATTGTGCTGGAAAAAGATTACGACCCAAGCATCCCTGATCTACCGATAGATTCTGAACAATTGATTCAAGCCTTATTAAATGTTGCCCGTAATGCCGTTCAAGCTATACTTGAGAGCAAAACCGAAAACGCAAAAATTATTTTGCGCAGCCGCATCCAACGACAATTCACGATCGGCCAACGCTTCCATCGCTTGGTAGTAAGAGTGGATATTATCGATAACGGCCCGGGCATTCCTGCGGATATTCTCAGCCATATTTTTTATCCCATGATCACCGGGCGCGCAAACGGCACTGGATTAGGGCTGGCAATTTCTCAACAACTTATCAGCCAGCATGGCGGCTTGATTGAATGTGACAGTAACATTGGCAACACACAGTTTTCTATTTATTTACCCCTCGGCAAGGCCAACGAGCAATGAATATGCAAGAACAAACGGTTTGGATTATCGACGATGACCGCAGCATTCGCTGGGTACTTGAAAAAGCCTTGCAGCAAGCGGACATCAATACCGAAAGCTTCGCCAGTGGTGATGATGCCTTGGCACAGCTAGAGCGTAAACAACCTACGGTGATCATCAGTGATATTCGCATGCCTGGTACCGATGGCCTATCGCTGTTAGGGCAATTGCAAGAACGCTTTCCAAATTTGCCGGTCATTATAATGACCGCGCATTCAGATCTGGAAAGTGCAGTATCCGCTTATCAAAGTGGTGCCTTTGAATATTTACCAAAGCCATTTGATATTGATGAAGCCGTCGCGATGACTCAGCGAGCTTTAATTCAAGCTGCCGAACAGTTTCAGCAAAATCCTAATACTGAAGATAGCGACGCCGAAATTATTGGCGAAGCGCCTGCCATGCAGGAAGTGTTTCGTGCAATAGGCCGCCTATCACAATCCAATATTACCGTGTTAATTAACGGCCAAAGCGGTACCGGTAAGGAGCTGGTTGCGCAGGCCTTGCATCGCCATAGTCCACGCAAACAGAATCCTTTTATTGCCCTTAATATGGCGGCGATTCCTAAAGATTTAATGGAGTCGGAATTATTCGGCCATGAAAAAGGAGCTTTCACCGGCGCCAGCAGTTTACGCCAAGGCCGCTTTGAGCAGGCCGATGGTGGCACCCTATTTCTGGATGAAATTGGTGATATGCCAGCCGATACCCAAACAAGATTATTGCGCGTATTAGCCGATGGAGAGTTTTATCGAGTTGGCGGTCATGTGCCAGTGAAAGTTGATGTCAGAATTATCGCAGCAACTCACCAAGATTTGGAGCAGCTGGTTGACGAAAATCGATTCCGCGAAGATTTATTTCACCGCCTTAATGTTATTCGTATTCATATCCCTACACTGTCCGAGCGACAAGAAGACATCCCCAAATTGGCTGAGCACTTTATTCGCCGTGCCTCAAAAGAACTGAATGTAGAGCCCAAGGTTTTGCTACCCCAAACACAAGCCTTTATGTGCTCTTTGGATTGGCCGGGTAATGTTCGACAGCTGGAAAACACTTGTCGCTGGTTAACCGTGATGGCTTCCAGCCGAGAAATTCATGTCGAGGATTTGCCACCTGAGTTGCTAGAGAAGCAACAAGACGGACCCAATATGGCCAATGGTGATTGGGAAAAATGTTTGCGTCAATGGGCCGAAAAAGCGCTTAAGCAAGGGCAAAAAGAAATACTTAATAGCGCCATGCCACGCTTTGAAAAAGCAATGATTGAAACCGCCTTAAAACATACTGCCGGCCGAAAACGCGACGCGGCTGTGTTATTAGGCTGGGGCAGAAATACGCTGACGAGAAAACTTAAAGATTTACAAATGGAGCATGAGTAATTTGAAATAGGCAAGGCGCTGACGATGCAAGCTGAGAAAAGCTTAAAAGAAAAGCTCAAAAAGTTGCCCTTGCTTACCCTTAAGTAAAACGCCACTCCATATAGCGATGCCCAGGCACTTCATCGATGGGCGATAAACGCTCGGCACAAACTTCAAAACCCAAACGCTCATAAAGCCTTTGTGCTGCTGGGTTTTCCATAGAAACATCTAAAGCCAAACCGGCATAGCCATGCTCTTTGGCAATATCGGCCGCATAATCAATCAACTTAGAGCCAATTCCTAAACCCTGGGCTTGTGGTGCAACGGCCAGATGGGCCACCACCAAAAGATCATCAGCAGGCGGCTTAATCACCTGATCGATAACATTAGAGCGCTTAGCCACCCCCCAAATACGCCAGCGGAAAAAGCTGATCACCGATATTATGGTAGGCAGGTACATAGCGCTGAGGCCTCGGTTATCATAATTGAACATAGAGCCCAGCACTGTACCATTACGGCGCACAATGACATGATTACGGTGGGAATATTGGCCTTTACGACGCTGAGCGGCATGCAGAAGATAATCTTTCGCGGTCATTCGCTTGCAACCAAAAACATAATCAAATGCCTTTGGGCCAGAGCTGTAGATAAGGTCGGCCATAGCGGCTGCATCCTCGCGCGCAGCACCTTCTATTTTTATATCTTCCATGGAACCTTCGGCATTGCCTTGTCAGAATTAGCAGGAAAGCGAAGATTACAGCATAGACCAAATTTTTAAAGCCACCAAAGCGTTTGTTTCTCTAGATGAGACAAAACATGCAATTGAGTAACTATAACAAGATTGCCCAAATAAGCATCACCCAACCCTACCGATGGGTTTAAGAAGCGCCTGTGGCAATACAGATAACCATAAAAAAACGCCGCAGAAGCGGCGTTTTTTTATCGGAAGATAAACAACTCTTAGTGAGCAGTATCTTCGGCCGGAGCTTCGCCAGCTTGTTGCTGTTGCTGCTGTACAGCCTGAGCAAACAAGGCGTCGAAGTTTACAGGCGGCAACATCAAAGCAGGGAAGCTGCCCTTACCTACGATATTGTCGATAGCTTCACGAGCGTATGGGAACAAGATGTTCGGGCACATAGTGTTCAATACGTGAGTTAGCTGCTGCTCATCTAAACCAGCGATAGCAAAAATACCTGCTTGGTGAACTTCAGCCAAGAAAGCAGTCTCTTCGCCCAACTTAACGGTTACAGTGATAGTCAAAGTAACTTCGTAGTTATTGTCATCTAGTTTGTTTACCTTGTTGCCCAACTCTTGGTTTACAGCTGGCTGCCACTGCTTGGTAAACGCTTCAGCGCCCATAGGGGCTTCGAAGGAGATGTCTTTAACGTATAAACGCTGAACCGCGAATTGTTGACCGGTTTGTTCTTCTGCTGCCGCTGCAGCTTCTTGGTTATGCTCTTCAGCCATAATCTTGCCTACTTTAAATTTAAGGTGTTTAACACCTGTTATTGTCTACTACCTATATTACTAAACGATAAATCGCTGCGAATTTATCGCCGTTTTTATCGCTCTATTCTATCGCTCTTCAACCAGCCTCAGCGCTAAACTAAGCCAAAGTTGTCGGGCTAATACCCAACAGATTGGGGTGGTTTTCTTGATTTCAAGGCCACCCCCATCACCCTTACCCTAACAAGCCATCCAGCTTGCCGGCACGCTCCAGGGTGTATAGATCGTCGCAACCACCAACATGGCGCTCGCCAATCCAAATTTGCGGCACGGTACGCTGCTGTGCCTTGTTGATCATTTCGGCACGCACTTCGGGCTGCCCATCAACTTTAATCTCTTTGAAATCAACGCCCTTACCTGTCAGCAAAGCCTTGGCTCGATGACAAAAGGGGCAAAAATCACTGGAATAGATGGTTACCTCAGGCATAAATCCTCCTACTTTTTAACCACGGGTAGGTTTTGACCCTGCCAATCCATCATACCGCCGCTTAAACGGCTAATGCTGAAACCACGCTGGGCAAGCTGCTTGCCTACGGCACCAGCATGTTGACCCATCTTATCAACGATAACGATGGTCTTTCCCTCATACTTATCCAGCTCAACGATGCGCTTTTCCATCGCGTTGAACGGAATATTTACGGCATCCACAATATGGCCAGCTTTATAGTCTTTGGCCTCACGGACATCCAAAACCACTGCCGAGCCATCGTTCACCATGCGGGTCAGCTCATGACTGCTGATGCTCTTACCGCCCTTTTGCTTCTCGGTGAAGACATAGAGAAAAATCAGACCAAACAAAATACTGACCAACATCCACTGCTCAGTAATAAATACCAGTACGTCCACGCCTTAACAGCCCTCATTAGCGCAAAGAGACCAAATCAAACTCTGGCCGCCAAGCTCATCAAAATCAAAACGCCGCAGTATACACGCTCTAGCCTAGATTTCATGGTGTTAAGGGGCACAAAAGGGTAAAATTCGCCGTTTTTCAACCATAGCTTATAAGGTAGTTACAATGACGGCGGCAAAAGGCCCTCTGGTTCTGCTCATTTTGGATGGTTTTGGCTACTCAGATAGCCAAGAGCATAACGCGATTCACAATGCCAATAGCCCCACCTGGGATGCCTTGGTGAAAGACAGGGCCAATACCTTGATTGCTACCTCGGGCATGGCCGTCGGCCTACCTGAAGGTCAAATGGGCAACTCAGAAGTGGGTCATATGACCTTAGGCGCCGGACGAGTGGTCTATCAGAATTACACTCGTATCAACAAAGCGATTGCCGATGGTGATTTTTTCACCAACCCGGTTTACACCCAAGCGGTGGATAAAGCCGTTGCCAATGAAGGCGCCGTCCACATTATGGGGCTATTGTCGCCCGGTGGCGTTCACAGCCATGAAGCCCACTTAAATGCCGCCATCGAAATGGCCGCACAACGTGGTGCCAAGAAAGTTTATCTGCATGCCTTTTTAGATGGCCGCGATGTACCCCCGCGTAGCGCCCAGCCATCACTGCAGCAAACAGATAGTTTACTGCGTGAAAAAGGCCTAGGCCGTATTGCCTCTGTCAGCGGTCGTTTTTTCGGCATGGATCGCGACAACCGTTGGGATCGCGTACAGCAAGCCTACGATCTGATGACCTTAGGCAAAGCTGATTATCGCTACGCCGATCCGATTAGCGCATTGGAAGCAGCCTACGCCCGTGGTGAAGACGACGAGTTTGTTAAAGCCAGCGTGATTGCCGCTGAAGGCGAAGAAGCCGCCACCATTAACGATGGCGATTGCTTATTGTTTATGAACTTCCGCCCCGATCGCGCCCGACAAATTAGCCGCGCCTTTGTAGACGATGGCTTTGATGGTTTCGAGCGCGAGCAACGCCCAGCTTTGGCCGACTTTGTTATGACCACAGAGTACGCCGCCGATATTCCAGCAAACTGTGCCTTCCCGCCGCAAAACTTAGTGAACTCTTTTGGCGAAATTATGGCCAAGCAAGGCAAGCAACAATTACGTATTGCGGAAACCGAAAAGTACGCCCATGTCACCTTCTTCTTTAGTGGCGGCCAGGAAGAGCTTTTCGATGGCGAATGCCGCGAGTTAATTCCATCACCTGATGTCGAAACCTACGATCAAAAACCAGAAATGAGCGCGCCAGAGGTTACTGAAAAACTTACCGCAGCTATTGAATCTGGCAAATACGATGTGATCATTTGTAACTACGCCAACTGCGACCAAGTTGGTCACACTGGCGACTACAATGCGGCTATAAAAGCTGTTGAGGTTGTTGATGGCTGCTTAGCCGAAATCTTTACCAGCATCGATAAAGCCGGCGGCGAAGTTTTGGTAACGGCCGATCACGGTAATGTGGAAACCATGTTCGATGAAGTCAGTGGCCAAAAGCATACTCAGCACACAACGCTACCGGTACCTTTTGTATATTATGGTCCACGCGATATTCGCTTAGAAGAAGGTGGCAGCTTAGCCGATGTGGCACCTACCATGCTGACCTTAATGGGTATCGAACAGCCTGCAGAAATGGATGGCAAGAATTTAGCGATCCTAGCGGCACACTGATAACGCGGAGAAAAGTATGCAAAGTTTTTTTGCCCGTTTGGCCCGCTATTCCAGCCTATGCGCCTGCTTGCTTTGGGCAAGCGCGCCGATGGCACAGGAATCAGCTACGGAATACGAAAACAAACTCAAACAATTGCGCGAGACCATCGCCGAGCTTAAGCGTGAAATTAATTCGGTAAAATCGAGCCGTAACACTTTGCAAAACCAACTGCAGGGTTCGGAAGAGGATATTGCCAAACTGCTAAAGAAAATTGACCGCTTAAAAGGGGAACTTGCCAGCCAAAAAAAGCAGTTAAGCCGGCTCAATAACGAGCGGGCGCAACTTCAGCAGCAAAAGCGTAGCCAGCAAAAACATATTGGCGAAGAAATAAACGGAGCTTATCGTTTAGGCCAGCAAGGTAATCTTCGCCTACTGTTAAACCAGCAAGAGCCGGATAAATTTAGCCGGCAGCTGCGCTACTACCAATATATTGTCGAAGCGCGCCAAGCCAAACTGGATGAGTTTCGTCAAACCATCGCCAGACTGGATGAGATTGAGCCAAAGATTTTGGCGCAAGCAGAGGCCATTAGCGAACAGCAAAGCCGCCTACAAACTCAACACCAAGCGCTGACGTCAAAGCAAGCCGAACGCCGCCGCACCCTAGCGGCATTAAATAAAACCCTGGCTTCAAAAGATGCCCAGCTAATCAGCAAAGCGGCCGACCAAAAGCGCCTACAAAAGTTATTGGACGAAGTTAGCCAAACATTGGCCAACATCAAACTGCCCAGTAATGGCGTGGCCTTTAAAAAGCGCAAAGGTAAATTAAAGTGGCCCAGCAGCGGCCGCATTCGCCATCGCTATGGCAGCCCACGCGCCGATGGCAAGTTAAAGTGGCAAGGCGTTTTTATCCGCGCCAATGACGGCCGCCCGGTGCGCGCTATTCACCATGGCCGCGTGGTGTTTTCCGATTACCTCAAGGGCCACGGCATGTTGATAATCGTGGATCACGGTGAAGGCTATATGAGCCTCTACGCCCACAATCAAACCCTGCTTAAAGAAACCGGGGATTGGGTTGATGGCAACGACGTCATTGCCAAAGTAGGCAATACCGGCGGGCTGGAAGAATCCGGTGTGTACTTCGAAATCCGCTACAAGGGCAACCCCACCAATCCAGCACGCTGGTGCCGCGCCTAAGCAGCTCGGCCCAAACAATGGCGACCGGCGGCTTCCATCCTATTAGATACGCCAGCGCCCAGTAATTGTGATATGGTTGCGACTTAAGAATTAGCTATAAGAATCAACGGATAACGGATGCCAACTATGAGGCCTAGCCGAATTAAGCAGATCAGCCTTGCCTTGTGTCTAGGCCTAGCGACCGGAATGAGTCACGGCCAAACTGAACCGGCCGAAAGCAAAGCCGAACAAGGCCGCTTGCCACTGGACGACCTGCGCACCTTTACCCGTGTTTTTGAAGATATTCGAGCAGGCTACATCGAAGAAGTCGATGACGCCACCCTATTCGAGTACGCCATTAAAGGCATGCTCAGCGAGCTAGATCCGCACTCAAACTTCCTTGATGCCAGCCGCTTTGACAATCTCAAAGAAAACACCACCGGGCAATACGGTGGCTTAGGTATCGAAGTCGGAATGGAAGATGGCTTCGTGAAGGTCATCAGCCCAATGGACGACACCCCGGCATCCGAAGCCGGAATCGAAGCTGGCGATCTGATTGTGAAAATCGACGACGAAAGCATCAAAGGCAAAAGCCTAGCCGAAGCTATCGAACTCATGCGTGGCGAAAAAGGCAGCAAAATCACCTTAAAGGTAATGCGCCAAGGCCTAGAAAAACCAAAAGATATTGAGATCGTCCGCGATTACATTAAGGTCACCAGCGTGCGCTCACGCTTACTGGATGACAACTACGGCTTAATTCGAATCGCCCAATTCCAGATTCCTACCGGCAAAGATTTTGTAAAAGCCATTGAAAAGCTACAAACAGAATCTGAAAGCAGCCTTAAAGGGCTCATCATCGATTTGCGCAACAACCCAGGCGGCGTACTGCGCTCTTCAGTTGAAGTGGCCGACGCCCTGCTAGATGGCGGGCGCGTCGTCTACACGGAAGGCCGCATTAAAGGTGCCAATGCACAATACGATGCCGAAGCAGGCGATGTTACCAATGGCCTACCGGTTATTGTATTAATTAATGGCGGCTCTGCCTCAGCCTCAGAAATTGTCGCCGGTGCCTTACAGGATCACAGCCGCGCCATCGTAATTGGCACCCGCAGCTTTGGTAAAGGCTCAGTGCAAAGCGTAATCCCCATCAGCAAAGAGAAAGCCATCAAGCTGACCACCTCTTTGTACTTCACCCCTAACGGCCGCTCTATCCAAGCACAAGGTATCGAGCCAGATATCGAAGTGGAACGCGCCAGACTCACCGCTATAAAGCCAAGAGCACGAGTTACCGAAGCCGACCTATCTGGCCACCTAGGCAATGGTAATGGCGGCGAAGAAAGCGATGCCGAAGAACGCAAACGCAGCCAAGAAAACGGCCGCAAATTGCTAGAGCGTGACAACCAGCTTTATGAAGCGCTAAATATCTTGAAAGGCCTAAGCCTGCTGAGCAAGAAATAATCGCTTTATGAAAACCCGCTTTATCTTACTGCTGGCATTGTTAAGTACAGCCTGCCTACCGAGCTATGCTGACAAACCACGCCTAGCGATTATTATCGACGACATTGGCTACCACCTGGATAACGGCTATCGCAGCGCCAAACTGCCCGTTCCCGTCACACTCGCCGTGATACCCCACAGCCCCAATGCCACCGAGCTTGCCGATGCCGGGCACAAAGCCGGCAAAGAAATCATGCTGCACCTGCCAATGGCTAGCCATAATGAAGCTGCTCCACTAGAACAAGGCGGTCTCACTACCGGCATGGCTGAAGAAGAGTTCAAGAGTGCCGTGCGCTTAGGCCTGGCAGCCGTGCCACATATTCGCGGGGTAAACAACCACATGGGCTCAGCCGTCACCGAGCAAGCCCGAGCCATGCAATGGCTAATGGATGAACTAAGCCAGACCCCATTCTTCTTCATCGATAGCCGCACCAGCCCATTAAGCCAAGCCCAGCAAATGGCCGAGCAAAACAACATCCCAAGTGCCAGCCGCGACGTATTTCTAGACAACAGCCGTGACCACCAAGATATCTTGGCTCAGCTAGAAAAAGCCATCAAACACGCCAAACGCACCGGCTACGCCATCGCCATCGGCCACCCTTACCCTGAGACCCTAGAAGTCCTAGAGCGCTTAACCCCTCCACTGCGCATCGCCGGCATTGAATTTGTGCACATTTCCACACTATTAAGTGGAACTAGCGCACAAAACTTCTCCAACCAAGTGGCAGGCCCGCCCTAATTGATCTATTTTTAGTCAATGTAGGAGATTAGTATGAATTTCTCCCAATTAGACTAAACGATAATCGCATTTATCGATTCATAGGCTAGAATATAGCCATGACAACACAGTGCGTAACAGGGAGGAGTACCGATGACAGCACTTAATACGCAACCCAGGAGAGGCGAATCAGGACGAGTTCCGCCGCGAAGCGAACGCTGCTTTAAAGCGGGAGATTACTGGTATTACAGCACACGCGAGCAAATTAATATTGGCCCGTTTGATGACTTAAACCAAGCTAGTGCCGGTGTCGACGCCTTTGTAGAGTTTGTCTGTGAAAAGCCAGCTTTTGCCGACACACTCAAAAAATACCAATCAGCCGCCTAAAAAAGCGAGCAAACCAATTTCTTAAAGCCCGGACCTCCGGGCTTTTTTGTATCTGTGATTTGGAAAATCTCAGTCTCATCTACCTTAAGCCAGCCTAGCAATGATTACTGGGCTCCTGCATCAAAGGAAGCACAGGTTCCTTCAAACAACTCCATTGTAGGCTTTAGCCCTAACGGTAGTTGGTCAGGAACCGTAGAGCAGCATGACAAATCTCTTTGGAAGAGATTTGGGCTTGGCCGAAGGCTGAGCGCCCCGGATGGCGCGAATCCACGCTGCGAAGTCGAGCGCCCGCGACCAAATCCCTTGGAGGGATTTTGGGCTTGGCCGGAGGCTGAGCGCCCGGATGGCGCGAATCCATGGTTTAAGCGTGTTCCAGAACAACTACCGCATGGGCTAAAACCGGTCCAGGCTGCACATCAAACCTGAGCATGGCCAAAGCTTACACTCACCCTGCTATAAAGTACGGGCAACTATGCCTCATCCGTCTCAGCTTTAAAGTCCACCAAAAACACACTCAACAGAACCGCCAAAATCAACCCCAACCAAGGATCCATCACCGCCAAACACACCGCCGACAGCATCATACAACCACGCTCAGCATTATTATTCGCCTTACTCATCGCCACATAAGCACAAGCAAAACCCGTAAGCGCCAAAGTCACCGCCAAAGCAATCGGCATCATCGGCTTAATGCCCGTAACCACCGGAGCAATAAAGAAGATAAACGGCAAACCCATCATGTAATAAGACGAAATCCCATCATACAAAGAATTCATCGCCTTCCTACCCTGCTGCCAACGCTGAGCAATCACCACATGAATACCCGTCCAAAGAATACCCTGAGTTGGAAAAAACGGCGCAATCAAAGCACTGATCACATTACGGATCGCCACAGAAATATGCGTGCGGGAATCATTAAAATCCAACTTCTCATCTTCGCGACTCTTCTCCACCATCGCCAAGACTTCCTTACCGGTGACCAAATCACCAAAAAACAAAATGTAACCAATCAGAGCCAACGGAATACCCTGCAAAAACATATCCAAACTTGGCCAGCCAATAACAAAAGGGCTCACCTTATTGAACATATCGACCATAGGCAGCGCAAAGAAACCCATCTGAATATCAAACTTCAGCTCACCCGTTACCGCACCTACAATAGCACCCAATACAAAACCCGGAAGCAAACCCAAAGCGACCAAACGAGCCACCATCGGATACTTAGCCGCCATACGATGCATAGGAGCCGAAAAAGCGAGCAGCAAAGACAAGGCAATCGCCACAGTGGCACTGTAAGGGTGAGTATTAAAAATATTATCACTGGCCTGCAGATCAAAAACCTTCAAAAAGGCCGCCACCGCGGCACCCAAAATAACCGCACCTTTCAAAACCTCAGGCATCACCTTAATCAGCTTAGCCCCAAGCCCCGTGACCCCGAGAATGGCCAGCAAAATCGCAAAATCCAAAGAAATAGCCGTCATCATCTGCAGCCGCTCAGTGGCACTGCTAAAACTGTCCGACAACAACAGCGTTAACACAAACGGCAAAGCTGGCGTTAACCAACCAGAGGCATAAGGCTCGCCAAAGATCATCCACGAAGCACTGATCAAAAAGCTGTGAATAAACGACATCGCAATCGCCTCTTCAAAGCTCAAACCAAAATAGCCCGTTAACAAAGGCACCAAAGCCAAAGCGGTAGCCGCCGAAATTAAAATACCCTGAAACAGCTCAGGCCAACAAACCCGAGTGTGAACAAATGGAATGCGTGCAGTAAAACCCAGCCACTGAAAACCTGCTGACTTTTCAGCTTGCTCGCCTTTATTACTCATAGTTGTGTCCGTTTTTCTGATCGTTATTGTTATCTTGCCTGCCACTTTACCGTGCGACTTTATTACTCAGCTTTATGAGTCAATTAGGCCAACGCATTTGCCCAAGCTTATTGTTGTTATCGCACAGCATAAAGTCACAGCAGTATACTGGGTTTATTCAGGCGACTGCCAACATTAATTTCCATAAGCTGGTGGAATTAAAAACCGATATAAATCATATTCTGTTAACTTAAAGCCGATATACTCTAAGACAAAACTTGAGCTATCTTTCTAGCCATCTAAGGCGCTTATAGGAACCCATAATTATGATGAATGCTGCACACGGCCAATTAGAACAATTTATAGAGCGCGCCATTGCCGCACGCCCCATACGCACAGCAGTCGTCCACCCAGTAGCGCAAAATGGTCTTTGCGGCGCCGTTGAAGCTGCCGAGAAAGGTATTATCGAACCTATACTGATAGGGCCAGAAGCTCGCATTCGCGCCTGCGCCGAAGAAGAAGGCCTGGACATCAGCCCTTATGCCATTATCGACACCCCGCACAGCCATGCCGCAGCCGACAAAGCGGTAGCCATGGTAAAAGAGCAGCAAGCGGAAATATTAATGAAAGCCGATCTTTCAACCGCCGAATTGTTAGATGCCGTCATCGACAAACAGCATGGCATCAGAACAGAGCGTCGCCTATCCCATGTGTTTGTTTTAGATGTACCGAGCTACCACAAACCCTTAATGATTACCGATGCCGCTATCAATATTGATCCAAAGTTGCCCCAGAAAAAAGACATCGTACAAAACTGTATCGATCTCTGTCATGCATTGGGGGTTAGCGAACCTAAAGTCGCCATACTGGCCGCAGTAGAAAAAGTGAAATCCTATATGCCAGCCACCATCGATGCGGCTGCACTATGTAAAATGGCCGATAGAGGGCAAATTAAAGGGGGCATTTTAGATGGCCCACTAGCCTTTGATAATGCCATCTCAAAACAGGCCGCCGAAGATAAACATATTGATTCGCCAGTATCGGGTGATGCCGATATTTTATTAGCGCCCGATTTAGAATCAGCCAATATGATTGCCAAACAATTAATGTATTTAGCTAATGCCAAATCGGCCGGTATCGCCCTTGGTGCTAAAGTGCCTATCGTCCTAAATAGCCGCGCCGATGGCACCTTTGCCAGATTGGCCAGCTGCGCCTTGGCTTCACAACTGGTACTCCACAAAAACTAGGGCGTAGGAATATTGCTATGGATGCAATCTTAACGGTTAATGCAGGCTCTTCCAGCTTAAAGCTTGGGCTATTCAATAAGAATAACCGCGAGCTATTGCTGCGCCTAGATACATCGGATATTTACGGTGATGCACGGGTTAATATAAAACCCGGCGCAAGCTACCAAGGTAATATTGAAAAGCAAAAGATCTCGCTGAATATTCCTAAAACCGAAGAGGCAAGCGATGAGCAATCTTTGGCTGCTCATAAATACTGCCTACAGTTTGCCCTCGACTTCTTAGCGCAGCAGGCAAGCGAAATAAATATCGCCGCGATTGGTCATCGTGTTGTGCATGGCGGCGAACTCTTTTCTGCAGCCCGTATTATTGATGAGCAAGCCCTAAATCAATTAAGTGATTTTATTCCTTTGGCGCCGTTGCATCAGCCCTTTAACATTAAACTTATCGAGTTATGTCAAAGCCTCCGCCCAGGCGTAAAGCAAGTTGCCTGCTTTGATACCATGTTCCATGTCGGACAATCAGAACTAGAGCGCAGCTATGCCATTCCCAAACAATATCGTGAAGCGGGCGTGCAACGTTATGGCTTTCATGGCTTAAGTTATCAATATATTGCCGAACAACTGGCGCAGGAAAACCTCAGTGCCAATAAAACCGTTGTCTGCCACCTAGGCTCTGGCGCTAGCATGTGTGCCATGCAAGCGGGCAAATCAGTAGCTTCCAGCATGGGCTTTAGCGCCCTAGAAGGCCTCGTCATGGGCAGCCGCACTGGCAGTATCGACCCTGGCGTTTTGCTGTATTTACAACGCGAAAAAAACCTCAGCCTCGATGAGCTAGAAGATTTACTCTATCGCCAAAGCGGCTGCCTAGGTGTTTCGGGTATTAGCTCTGAAATGAAAGTTCTGTTGGAATCTGATGCCGAAGAGGCCAAGCTGGCCGTCGATATATTCTGCTACCGCGCAGCATTGGAGATCGCCCGCCTAGCTGGCACCCTGGAAGGCCTAGACAGCATCGTATTTACCGGTGGCATTGGCGAAAACTCAGTCGAAATACGCCAGCGTATTGGCGAGCGCTGCAGCTGGCTTGGTTTGCAGCTTGATGAACAGTGCAATGCTCAAGGCAAGGCACGTATCAATAAGCCCAACTCGGCCATACAGTGCTTAGTTATCCCCACCAATGAAGAAAAGATAATCGCCCAAGAAACGGCCAAACTTATCGCCTAAGTTAGCGCTCTTAATGTCTACGGCAAGAATCGATTTCTTTTGACCAGAATCGAACTAAGCCCCACTGGCTCACTCTAAGCCTAAACCTCTTAAAGTGAGCAAGTAACTATGCAAAAACTCTGGAAGGACAACCGAGGCTTATTCCTGTTTATCGCCGGCATGATGATGTTCCGCAGCGCCATCGCCGACTGGAACGATGTACCAACAGGATCTATGCTACCCACCATCACCGAAGGCGATCGCATTACCATTAATAAAATGGCCTACGGCTTGCGAGTGCCCTTTACCGGCCAGCTCATCACAGAGCCACATAGCCCAGAGCGTGGTGATATCGTTGTTTTTGATTCTGTCGCGGCCGATAAGCGTCTAGTAAAACGGGTAGTGGGCCTACCGGGCGATAAAGTGGCTATGCGTAATCACCGTTTGATTATTAATGGCGAAGCCCTAGCCTATAAAGAACTTGGCGATAGATTATTTATCGAAGAGCTAGCCGGCCGCCCACATAAAGTAAGAATCGACCAAGCTAACGGCCCATTAGCCAACTTTGAAACCGTTACCGTACCCGCAGATCAGTATCTAGTGTTGGGCGATAACCGCAGCCACAGTGCCGATTCCAGAGTTTATGGTTTTATCCCACAACAGGAACTACGAGGCCGCGCTGGCAAAGTTGCCATATCCTTCGATTATGAAAACTACTTTCTACCCCGCAGTGATCGCTTCGCCAAAGATTTAGATTAGGGCGTGAGAACAAAACGCTAACGGTTATTGAAATACAAGGCTAATCCCCAAAGGGCTTAGCCTTCTATCTTGGCATCACCAATATTATAAAAAGATTGAATCGCCTTAATCTTATCGCCTTCCAGCTCATACCACTCACACACCGTCATTTCTAAACCAGTATTTTTGTTCTTCTGCTCAAACTGAATGCAGGCCTTATCGCCTTCTTCGATATGATCAATCACCTTAAGGCTGTTACCCAAAAAGTCGGCTTTGTTCTTATTTACAATCTCTAGATAACGAGACTTGGGTTTAATAAGCCCAAAGGGACTACTATGGCTAAAATCATCCGTGATGGGCAAATTATCAATATCGCCCTGCTCCCAGCATTGCAGCCATTTTTGAACAACAGGGTTTAAGCTTTTAGCCATTACAAACACCGAAAAAGTTAAGCGGCACGCTTATAAGAAAGCAGTGCCGTATTTTAAAAACACAGCCAAGAAAAAAAAGCAAACCAAACTCAGCCAATACACACGTTTGTTATTGCCGTATTGTGATTCAGCCTGGCTAGCCAGGAGAGCCTTTAGTTGATGCCTATCGTCAAATAGCAATGCAAGCAACATTATCAACAACAAGCCATTAACGATTGGTGTCCCCTGCCATCCTAGTGAAATAGGGATAACCGTAATACATAAATGCATTGGCAGCAGCATTAAGCTGGCTGCCAATCTAAAGCGCGGAAAAAACAATAAGCCACCCACCACAGCCTGAGCGATAGCGATAAAATAGCCGAACAATGCCAAGTTGTATTTGGCTAGTACATCAATCAACCATACCGGCCCAATAATATTGGGAAACCAAGGTAATAACTTGCTCAAACCGGCACTAAAATAAATAACAGCTAACAGTAGCTGCGAAACAATCAAAATACCTTGGTACATTTTATAACTGCTAGCTCACCTTATATTTGTTTAGCCTTTTCAAGGCCCTCTAAACTATAACGGCGATTAGGGCCAATTTTTAAGCTGGCTTTATAAGCCTGCTGGGCGGCCTCAAGCTTACCATCCAATCGCAGCATATCGCCAAGTAAATCCCTAGCGGGCAACACCGCACCGGGTGTTACTGGGTCTTTATCAAGAGAATCTTCGATATCAGCAGCCTCACGCTGTAGTGCCAGTGCTTTTTGTTTTTTGCCTTCAGCAAACAACAACCAAGCCTTAACTGATTTACGCTGGGCATTAACCAATGGCGCCCAGTAGTTGGGGCTAATGGCGGTTGCTTTAGTATGCAATTGATTTAGCGTAACCAAGGCATTGCGTGCAGCATCCAAGTTACCACTTCTCGCTGCGCCTAGGCCACGGGCAAAGTAACTGATAGCTTCCAACTGAGGGAAGTTATCCCAGTTGATATAACTTGGCTCGCGAGTTTTAAGCTGGCTGGCTTGTTGCCACTGCTGCTGCTCTAAAGATATCCGAGCCGGCATAGTCGAAAGCGCATACGCAACCGGGAAAGTATTTTGCATTGGATGGTGAGCATGGCTCTGCTCGAATACCTTAACGGCTTCTGCCCCATTGCCTAGCTGCAATTGGCCGTAGATCAGATAATCTAAAGCGTGCACATAGTGCATTGAGGTTGCACCATGGGAAGGGTACTTTAGTGCGGCCTTGGCCGAGCGCGCATTCCAACTGATTGCATCTTTCCACTCGCCCAAACGTACAAAAATATGAGTGGGCATATGCAAAGCATGAGGTACATCGGGTGCTATTTTATCGTAGGCACGAGCGGGTTCTGCGCCAACCTCGGCCAGTACAGGATTATCGTAAGCGTGAATACTATAGTGAATAGCACCGGGATGAAGAGGGTTACTCTCTAAGATCCCTGCCAACAACTCACCCGCTTTTTTATTCGCGGCAAAGGTTTTATCCGTTTTAGAAGCCACTACTAACTGCGCCAAACCATAGAAGGCAATAGCATCTACATCCTTAGGGTACTGTTTATAAATACCCTTATGGGCATCTGCCCAAGCTTTAATGCGCTGGGGCTCAGCGACAGTTTTCCAATCTTTATAAAACTCAGCGGCGGCCTGAATATAAGCCTGCTCCCGAGCGGATACTTTTAAAGTAGTCGCTTTGCTAATAGCCCGCTGCCCTTTGGCTAAGGCCATCTTAGAGATTTTATCCGGCCACAGCGGGTGAAACAGCGACATGGAATAGCCCCAATACATCATGGCGCAGTCTGGGCTTTTTTGCTTCCACTTTTGAAATAACTCTTCAGCCTGGGCATACATCATATGATGCAGCAAAGCCACGCCCGTATTAAAAGCTTCTTGTGCAGGTTTATCACAAGAGACTTTAAAATCGACCTCACCAAGATTCCCCAAATCCTTCAAGATAATATCTTCATCTTGATGCCCCTCATGGGCCTGTACCGTAGCGCTAAGACCTAGAGACAAGCTCAAAGCAATGCACGGTAGAAAAGATAAGGAAAACGGAACAGAAAAGAACGAGCGGCAGCTTCGCAGTACACTTCCAATAAATGCCTGGTATTTACCCTGCTTAATCATTTTAGAATCCCTCCGGTGGTGGTAGTAAAGCACCTGTTTTGCACAGGTACACAGACCACAAAGAACCCGCACAATCTAGGCCAGAAATGACCAAGCTATCGCGACCACCGGGAACGAATACAGCGACTGGCTTTAAAGCTTACTCCAGCGGCGCAGGGATGGCTATAAGAAGAGATGTCATAAGACTTTCAAGCAGCGAAGCGGAATGCTGAGTTAAGTGACACTTTTATAAAGCGCTTAATTTAGCAGGTTGTAAATTAAAGCCGCAGCGAACAAGCTCCAAGCAAGATACTTAAACACCCTAGCGAAGACCTGATACTTGTGTTCATTATCGCGCCCATCATAGTGATCAACGACAACCGACAACATCACTAAAGCCCCGCAAGCAAAGGCCTGTAGTGGTCAAGTAAATCTGGCCACGGTTTAGTAGTCACTCCAGTACAGCTGCTCAGCAGTGTTTGGACTTAAACCACCGTTATGTCGGTGCGGCCTTGTCTGGCTGTAGTAACCAACAAGATAATCTGTCACCGCATATTTTGCCTCTGTAAAATTTCGATAGCCAAGTGCTGGCACCCACTCAGTTTTCAAACTCCTAAAGAACCTCTCCATCGGAGCATTGTCCCAGCAATTACCGCGACGACTCATACTCTGAGTGATTCGGTAGCGCCACAATAATTGTCGGAATTTACGACTGCTGTAGTGGCTTCCTTGATCTGAGTGAAACATTAGCCCTTTAGGCTTGCCGCGAGATTCAAATGCCATGCTTAGCGCCTGAGACGTTAACGCACTGTCTGGCGATAACGACATTGCCCAGCCAATTGGCTTTCGTGCAAATAAATCTAACACGACCGCTAAGTACGCCCAGCGCCGACCAGTCCAAATGTAAGTGACGTCACCACACCAAACTTGATTGGGCTTAGATACGTTAAATTGACGATCGAGCTTGTTTGGTACTGCGATGTGCTCTTGGCTCGCCTTCTTGTATTTATGCCCAGGTAGTTGACTGCTGACCAACTCAAGCTTTTTCATTAGTCTGTTAGCCCTGTAACGGCTTAAATCTATACCTCGGGCCGTTACAATATCTGCAATAGTTCTAGCGCCCGCCGAGCCATTACTCTCTTCAAATGCCGCTTTAATTTGGCAGTGCAGTTCGAGTTGCTCCGGCGATAACGATCGCGACCGCTTGCTCCAGTATTTGTAACTGCTTCGGTGTATACCAAAGACTTCGCAAATTATTGTTACTGCGTGGCTCTCTTTGAGCTTGTCGACTAACGAGAACCTCTCATCGAGTCCGACATCAAGAGAGCTGTAGCCTTTTTTAATATCTCTTTTTCTTCTTCGACCCTCCTGAGCTGTTTCTCCAGCTCGCGAATACGCTGTTGATCCGGGGTCATTGGCGTACCCAAGGGTGCTTTTCTTCACGCTCTTCACGGAGTTGGCGCACCCACTTATCCATTGTTGGCTTACCCACGCCCATTGCATCAGCTGCCTCACGAACGGAACGCCCCTGGTCAACAACAAGCTGAGCAGCTTCAAGTCGGAATTCAGGGCTAAATGTAGGTCTTGTACGTTTACTCATTGATCACCTGTTTTGTCTAAGAGGCGATGATATCACCTCCAATCAGATGGCCAAATTAACTATGCCACTACAGTAACGCCGCCAACACCGGAAAATTGGGAGCGCAGCGAGTAAATTTTCCGAGTGATTGGCCTTGTTAAATTTCGTCACTCTCAAGCTCAGTTAAATCTTCAACCCCAGCCATATCGGCTAGCATTTTTGTGTAGACTCTCAGTGTATTCTGAATTTCAACCAATTCAGCTCTAAACTCTTTGCATTGTTTAGGGTCGTCAAAAGCTCCATTTACCGATAGGCCATGCCATTTTGCAGTAAAAGGTCTTACTACCTGATTCAGGACAACAATTGCTATTTTGGTAAACTCGATGCAGTGGCGGCCATTGTTTTTCATGACATCACGCGTAATTGAAAATATCGAAAATATGCTTGTTAAAGCTGTTTTCTCATCTCCGTGATTATCATCTAATTTCTGGGTAGTAATTCTCGTAAGAAGCTCAATGTAGAGTTCCCACGCAGCTGCTTTATCTTCATCTTGAGGATTCCACTCCATTTCAAGAAACGGAGCTTTAATTTTAAGGGATGTCATATCCCAGTTTTCTAACCACTTAGCCCACTTCATAACTAGCACCAACTTGATGAAGAACGATTTTGACCAAACATTTCACGTGAGTTATCAGGATTAATTTGCTTCCGCCGAACGAATGCTTCATGAATCCATTGTTGAACTGTATATGGGTCATTTGACCAATTGTAGATCTTCGCAAAGTCACAGTCCAAGTTGTCTTGAAGCCTTGGTGGAATAGTTCCCTTATTGTACTTGCTTGTATCTAATCTTGGGTATGTTGGTAAGATTATGCCAATTAAACCTGTTCTCGAATTTCTTTGTGTCTCACGAATACTTGATGATATTTCCCAGTCAACGTGCTTCCTTTTCCATGTCTCTGAGCCAATCAGCACAACAGTAACACTGGCAGAACGAATAAACTCATCTCTAATTTTTTGACGAATAGTCTCCGTCTTTATATATGGGTCTATATCACCATCGCTAACAGCTTTGGTTTCTAAAATATCATAAACTCCAGAGAACAACCTCTCGAATTCAATTTTGTACGCTTCATCATTTTTATGATGATAACTGATGAATACATTGTGACGATTACTCATGATCTTTCCTTAGAAATTCAACGCCTCAATAACCGGCAGCTTTGTGGCGAAGCCACGCTTTTAGCTGGCCGGCGCCGAAGGCGCGTAGTTAATTGACTTGTTAGCACTTTTGCTCGCTACAAAGTTTTTAATTTTTATGCCCCGACTATCAAGGAGCGATTGATAATTTTCGTACTCGCGCTCGATAGATGGCACACCCTCAACACTGCTACAGCCGCCTCTAAGCTCAGTAAACCCAAGATAAACGGTTTTCTCGACTGAGCCAAGATAAGCAAAAACTGAATACTGCGAATGCTCATACTCACTGACCCCGTTTAGTTCACCGACATGACCAAAGCCCTGAGTTTGAAGAAACTCCTTAGCTAGCTTTACCGCCAAGTTAGGATCGCTCGCCTCGAAAGTATATTGGATATTTCCGCTACTTGATGCGCCCAGCGTAAATGTTATCAGTATTAGGAGTGCTATTCGTTTCATGTTTGAGTGCTAGCGCCTCAAACACCGGCACAGCTTTTCTGTGTCCGAGTGCTTTGACTTGATACTTATTGAGCCTTCTCCAGCTTACCACCAAAGCGGTAAGCTTGAGGCGCGAACCAACTTGGAGAAGACTT
>NZ_CANMYE010000005.1 GCF_947502065.1 uncultured Pseudoteredinibacter sp. | reverse complement strand
TGAAAGACTGGGCTTGGGTGAGACCCTATAAGAGAGCCTCAATATGTGTTTACCGCAAGCGTTTTTATGACGGTTCATAGGACTAACGAAGCAACGGGCATTCAAAATATAAAAACTTCCACCCAGAACACTGGCGGGTACCTTATTGCCTATTGACTGGTTAATGGCTCATATGTGTTAGATTTTTTGTGTTTACCACCCAAGAATTCTTCTCACTCCATCCCAGGCGTAATCTTTGGGGTTCATGTTTTCGTCAAGAAGGCCATCCTCTCCCCAATTCTTCAATTCATATTTTATATAGCGGATATCATCTATTGATTCAGACTTATCAACGAGATCAACAACACATGAGACCGCATCAGCTACCAAAGCACCAGTAAACCATGAGGCTTTTCTCCAGCTTTGCAGTATGTGAAGAGTTCTTTGATTGTCAATTCTACTGCAATACAAAGCGAAGCTATCCGACCTCAACGCCGACCCAAACTCAATAGGCCCCGTTTTTAATTCATAGAAAGCGTTGAAGAATATTCGAGACAACTTGTAACTAGACTTATTAGGTATATATGCACTTAAACTCTCAAGAACCTTTGGCTCTACACCTTTTCGTCCAAGCACATCGAATATGTTGTCCTCGATATCCACATAGTCATATAACAAGCAACCAAGCTGAAATAGGACACGGTAATGCTTAGGGCTAAATACTTGCGTAAAATTATTTAATATTTCGTTTACCTTACCAGTCTCGACCACACCCTCCCGGAGAAGTTTTGTTACACCTATTTGAAAGTCCCCAACACTCAACACATCATTACAATACTCTATAAAGAGGGACTCCTCTTCACATGCTTTATAATACGCATCTTGATTCGGCTCTTCTGGCAAAGAAAAATTAAGGTTTGCCAATAACGGCTCATGAATATGATCAGAAGAGGGTTTAAAAGCTTTTTCAACCTCCTTAACAATTCCAACTATGCCACTTGATGTTTTTGCCGCCAACTTACTTGCAAGAAGTGGAGACTTTAGAGATATTTCTTTATGTGTAACCTCATGCCAAACAGGAAGAATAACTTTGGATCCGGAATCCTCCCTTGAAACCAAAGCATCTAACTCACGTTGCGGCCAGGGCTTAGACAGAAAATCATTGCTAATAATAACAATTCCATAACTACATTTTGACAAGCCCTCGTCTATCTTTTGACGCAATGAATCGCCAAGCGAGAGAGTAGCCTCATCAAACCAAACCGAATACCCTTGATCGCATAGTGCATCATACAGTGGTCGAGCAACAGCATCTTTATCCTCACTAGCATGCGAAATAAAAAAGTCCCACATATCTACTTAGAAACCTCCTTTAAAATTGGTCCTACCCAATAAAAGTAGACACTCTAACTATGCAGCCAGCGCTGCTTTCTCTTCATACTCAACTGGACTCATATATCCAATTGCAGAATGCCTTCTTAAACGATTATAAAACACTTCAATATACTCAAAGATACCCGATTTAGCTTCGCTTATCGATGCATATTGTTCTGCGTAAATTAATTCTACCTTTAACCTACTAAAGAATGATTCCATTGGCGCATTATCCCAGCAGTTTCCCTTCCGGCTCATACTGGGCTTACATCCCCAGGACTTCATAAAGTCTATATATTTTCTAGAACGATACTGCACACCTCTGTCTGAGTGTATGATCAACCCCGGTTGCACTTCTCATCGCTTAAACGCCATCAATAAAGCCTCCGTGACGAGTTCCTCCGTCATCGAAGTATCTAGCGCCCAACCTACAATCGTCCGAGAGAATAGATCCATAACAGTAGCCAGGTACAACCAACGATCTTTCACCCAAATGTACGTAATATCCGACGTCCATTTTTCATTTGGCTTACTGGAACTAAAATCTCGCCACAGCAAGTTATCCGATACATTGTTCATCGTAAGCGCATGGCTGCCATATCGAAACGACTTCCCGTTTCTAGCCTTTAAACCCTGACTCTGAAGGATATCAGCTACCGTATTGGTAGAACACGGAACGCCTAGCGCCTTCAGCTCCTGAGAGATTCTAGGCGCTCCGTATCGAGCCTTATAGGTCGAGTAGATATCAGTAACTTGAGCTTCCATGTACTCCCTGTGCTGAGCACGCTTGCTTTTAGGTCGATCCAGCCACCTGTAAAAACCAGAACGTGACACCGCCAAAACCTTGCACATCAAACGTAAGGTATACTGGCCCCGATATTCCATAATCAAGGCGTACTTCACTCTTGGTGGTTCGCGAAGTACGCAGCTGCCTTTTTTACGAACTCAAGCTCCTTCTCTAAAGCGGCTTTTTCTCGCTTCAGCCTCCTAATTTCTTCGCTTTCTTTCTTGGAGTAATCCACGCCATCCATAGAGTTAAATTGCTTATCCGATAAGCGATTAAATTGACGTCGCCAATTGTAGATCTGCTGAGCGCTAACCCCCAACTCCTTAGCAACGGATGCCGTGGTATTACCTTCCTTCTCAGCTCTTTTAACCGCTTCCCTTCTAAATTCTTCAGTGTAGGCCTGGGCCCTTTTCTTACGTGCCATTTGAGCACCTCCATATAGATTTCTAACTATACAGAGTGTCTACTAGTTTTGGGTAACTCGGGAAGCTAACGCCACCAACACCGGCCGAGCGGTAGCGAGGGAAGGCGCCCCCATAAAGTGGACACCTTTTGATTTTCATTAAGCCGCCATTTTTTCATACTCACTAGGAGACTTAGACCCTAATGAGGTGTGTATTCTTTTGCGGTTGTAAAATTCTTTCATTGTCTAGTTCGCTCTACTTGTTACACAAATGCTTAGACTTCGCCCTAAAAAATGACCACATAAAGTCAGTTTGAGTGTAGCTTCTGGTCTCTGAGATCAATGCCCCTGCGTTCTTATCGTAGAAAAGTTCTGGATTAGGTGTCCCCGTCCATCCAAGAATAAACCTAGAAGACTTGGATTTGGGGTTGGTTGGGTCCAAATATTGACGCCGAATATCTTCGAAAATGGGCAGCCTATTAGCACGTATATCTTCTGCCTTACAGGATTTATCTTTTGTTGGGTCACACCTGTTGATCGGGTCTCCAATTGTAGCGTGTGCGTGACAACTAACACACGACGAACTTCCCATGAAGCCGCGTTCAATTATGGCATTCGCGACTATCGTAGGACGCCCGTCTAAAGTCACAAAGTCCAATTGAGTCCCTTTAAGCCTGTAGTTTTCCCATTTAGTACCAATAACCTCCTTAGGGAGCCTTGACTTTTCTCCACCATTAGTGTGACGATCAAACCATCGCAGATCGTTTTCAGTGTCGCGTATATCAATATCAGGATTATCTACATGCTCAAACGTCGACCAAAACCACTGGGGAATATCTTTAGTAATAATGTGTAGTGCAATCAAGCCATAAGTCTCTCCCCCCGCTTTGTTCATATGATAGCGCCCGCTTTTTATTTCCTCCTTGGTTAGCACCCTCCATGCGGATTTTATCTCGCGGGCTTCTTCTGGAAGATCAATAAATCTTCCAGATGTGTGGAATGCCTCCTGTCCCTCAATATTGTAAAGCCCTTCATTTCTTATAAAATCGAAAGCAGCTTGATTCATTCGGGTCTCAGAAAACGGCTCGTTAGGATCAAAATTCACCTGAAAATCATCTTCATTTAGCTGGCTGAATATCAAATCAGCTTTCGATACTGGTGAGCGCATTCGCTCTGATTTAGTAGAATATCTTAATTTAAGATCATCCCATCTGCTCGGTTTACAACCATCGCGTGTGAACACATCATCTGCTAAAGCCCATGTTTCCCACACCACATTACCTTCGTCACCTAGTTTCTTAGATGAATCAGCAACGCCTCTTTTATTTGGGGCTGCGGGCAGATTCAGCTCAATGAACAATTGCCAAGCAAATTTGTCTGGCTCGTTTATGATTTCACTACCGACGGCATGAAAAGGGTTGGCGATAAAAATAAGTACTAAATATAGTAGTTTTTTCACTTGATATCTCCTTATGGAAGTAAACCTTCCCACATCCAAACTTCGAAAAGGCTAGGGGGTATAACGTTTTGCCAAGGGGCAGCCGGACGTAGTGTAGACTGTCACGCGCAGGCCGAGCTTTTACGACGTAACATGTTTGAGTAACGTCTTATGGCCGATTAATAATTTCCAGATTCCCATCTACAAACCCTACTCCTACACCCTTACAACTTACTAACACTTTTGCCCCAACTTTTGAGGTAGTACGTATTTCTGGATCATATTCCCCAAGCAAATCTTCCAACCACCACTCGATATAGAAATAGGTATTTCAATCTCTCTAGGTTTCGTCTCAAAAACTTCGTCTCACGCCCAGTCAACATCATTTGAATCAAGTCTATCAGCAACAAAATTCTATCGAGTAGTCTCCACCGCTTTCAACTAAATTAAAGCAGAAAGCAACTACTTGTTCAGGGGCTCCCTTTAAAAGGGTGATACTTATCTAATCGTACAGCTTCTCTTCGAATTCCATACTTCAGCGATATACGCTATAACAGCTAAATAAACAGACTGCTAGAATTACAACCAAAAAGCGAACGCGTCTTATTAATTTTGGAGTTTCAGAAATAACAGAGTGGTGTCTGTTTTAACAGCTAACTGCATTCTTTTGTCTAAAGCTCTAATTTATTGCTTTATTTTCACTTTTACAAGTACAAGAAAATTCATACCAAATTAAAAAATTTGACGCCTATATCACTATTTTTAGGCGATATTTCGCTTTTTCTTTTGAGCGGCGAATCTTGCTAACCCGCAAACGTCGCGTAAATGATTATTTACCTGGTGGGTCTTAAATCGTTGGCAATTGATTTCCAAGTTAAACAGAAGGTCCGGGATTCGGAATTTTAAAATTAATATTGTATAGGCGCCCTTTTCGCGCCATGCACACGCAGAGAATGCACATTGAGAAGCTGTCGGCAGACCATAAATGGAGCTTGATGGTATAGCTTGGATAAGCAGCGCATTAACATTTGGCTAATGCGCTATATGACTGTAACAATTGGTTTTTACGATGCAAACCCATCACCAGGCAAATATCACTCAAACTGCCTAGCTACTTTGCTAGCAGATCGTAACCTGTAGGCAGGCCTGGGGTGATTGTGTATTCCTGTTTTTCTATTTTGGCAGGAATCTTTTTACAGGCCTTTTCTTGTTGATCGCACTCATCTACGTAAAAGGTAACGCCCGCTTTCTCGTCCCACTGGTAGTTAAGTTGATAAACTTTGTTGGCTTTTGTGTTTACTTCTATATCGGCAAATTGTCGGTAATTTACGATTTTTGATGATCCGATTGCGACGCCGCTTGCTAGGGCTGTGCTTGTCATCTGGCTTACTGTGGCAAATTTGTTGGCCACATCGGTATAGCTGAAACCAACATTAAAACGATGCGGGCCTGGCTCTACCTGAAAAAGCAGTGGCTTTAGCATATTAGCCTCTTGAACCGTCGCCGGATAACCTGCCATTGATTCATACTCGGATATATATTTTCCGTCTACATATCGTACATAAATGCCTGGCGCGGCAAATGGTCGTTTGGGCTTGATTGTGGAAAGCTCTGTTGGCAGCTTTTGGGGGCCTTGGTAGAACTTATAGGTTTGTTGTGAGGCGCAAGATGCGGTTAACAGCGCGGCACAGGCTACTGGTATAAATTTCATACAGTCTCATTATTTGGGTTACAGCAGACAAAGCAATGGCCGGTATTGGCATTGCTCTACTTGATCAAAGCAAATTTTAATGGATTGCTTACAAGCGAGTCGTTGAAATGGGGTAAAGCGCATTAGCCTTGCGGCTAATGCCTTATTGGGTTTTATATGCCTTAGGTGTGGAGTTGCCTTAGGTTTAAAGCTGCTGGCCTTACTACAGCTTATAAACCTTGCCGGCTTTCATCACAAAATCGACATCCAATAGCTCTTTAATATCTGCTAGTGGGCTGCCGTTGGTGGCGATGATATCGGCGTATTTACCTGGCTCTAGTGTGCCTAGGGTTTTGCTTTGGCCGATTAACTTTGCGGCATTTACGGTGGCCGATTGCAGCACATCCATTTCGCTCATGCCAGCTTTGGTCATTAGCACGGCTTCTTCGGCATTGATGCCGTGGCGTGATACGCCGGAATCAGTACCGAAGGCGATGTTAACGCCAGCGCGGTAAGCCTTGCTGAAATTATCCATCATATCGCCGCCAACGCGTATCGCCTTTTCTTTAATAGCGGGCGACATAAAGTTCGATTTCTCGGCCATTTGTTTTACGGTATCGCCTGCCAATAGTGTGGGCACTAGATAGGCGCCGTTTTTCTTAAACAGCTTGATGCTTTCTTTATCGGCGTAGCTGCCGTGTTCGATACTATCTACGCCGGCGCGCAGTGCGGCGTTAATGCCTTCGGCCGCATGGGCATGGCTGGCAACTTTGCGACCTAAAGCATGGGCGGCATCGACAACTTCGCGCAGCTCATCATCGGCCATTTGTTGGCCGGTGCCAGTATCGGTATCGGATAGCACGCCACCGGTGGAAGTAATTTTAATAACATCGGCATTAAACTTAATGGCACGACGGGTAGCACGGCGGCAATCGTATGGGCCATCACAAATGGTTTTAGAGGTGTATTTTTCTAATAGATCGTGACGCATACCATCAACATCACCATGGCCACCGGTTACTGCAACACCACCCGATGCCACAATACGCGGGCCATCCAACCAACCCTTGGCAATGGCATCACGCAGTGCGTAGATATGCTGCGGGCTTTGGGCACCTAGATCGCGCACCGTGGTAAAACCTGCCATCAAAGTTTTTTTAGCAAAATGGGCGCTTTGCATCGCTACATCAGCATCGGACATACGCAAACGTTCGCTATCATTATTGGGGCCTAGCTCGCCTTGCAAATGCACGTGCATATCCATTAGGCCTGGCATTACGAAGCTATCTTTTAGATCGATAACTTTTGCATCATCGCCAACATCGGCCGCATTAATATAGCCGGCTTTTACTTCTTGCACGCGGCCATCTTTAATAATTAGGCTCTGTTGGCTTAGTGGCTTTTCGCCCGGCACGGCCAATAATGTGCCCGCGTGAATAATTTGAGTATCTGCTAAGCTTGGCATGCTGATGCTAGCGGCTAGCAGTGCCAGTAGTTTTGTTTTTTTCATCATCGCTTCTCTTTTTCTATTTTCTTTACGCTTTCTGCTTTCTTTCTAATTTCTCTACTCAATAGACACCCAATGTTCCCTTACATTGTGTGCTGGCCTATTAATGCGGCAGGTACTTGCGGGTAAAGTTTTCGTTGCCTGCCTTTTTAATGGCTACGTTATCTTCGATGCGTATGCCACCAAATGGGCGCATGGCATCAACTAATTGCCAGTTAACACAAACACTTTGACTGCTGGCTTGTAGCTCGGCTAATAATGGCTCGATAAAATAAATGCCGGGCTCTACGGTAATGACCATATCGGATTGCAGCTTACGGTTTAGGCGCAAATACGGATGGCTTGCCGGAGGCTCTTGATTGGTGCCGGCCTCATCTTGCTGCCAGCCGCCTAGATCATGCACTTGCACACCTAAAAGGTGCCCCAGGCCATGGGGTAAAAATTTGCTGGTAATGCCTTCGGCCAATGCGGCCTCGCCATCGATATTTATAATGCCAGCGGTTTGTAAAATATCACCCACTCGGCGGTGCATATCTTTATGGGCATCTAGGTAGTGCATACCAGGTTTTAGCTCATCAATTAGCGCTAGCTGGGCTTTATCTAGCTCGCTGATTAAGCGCATAAACTGCACGCCAATTTCGCTTTCTTCACGACAATAGGTACGACTGATATCGGCCGCGTAACCATTAACGCTAAAACCGGCATCGATCAAAAAAGAGCGGCTGTGGTTTAGGCGCTGCTTTTGCAGGTGGGTGTAATGCAAAATAGCGGCGTTTTCATTCAGCGCGATAATATTGCCATAGGGCATATCTTGCTCGCGTAAATCTAGGGCGCCGAGATAAGCCTGATTAATTTCAAACTCGCTGGCGCCGGCCATAAAGGCTTCTTTAGCGGCAGTGTGGCATTTGGCCGCCTGCTGATTGGCCAGCTCGATACACTGTTGCTCATATTCGCTTTTGCAGGCACGGTAAAACTTAAAGTGATTCAGCAAAGCTGGCTCGTTTAGCTG
The DNA here is from genome assembly GCF_947502065.1 of uncultured Pseudoteredinibacter sp. GTDB lineage: Bacteria > Pseudomonadota > Gammaproteobacteria > Pseudomonadales > Cellvibrionaceae > Pseudoteredinibacter. The sequence continues at coordinate 383,413 of NZ_CANMYE010000005.1, read as the reverse complement.
CCACTCAATACCATTGATTTGCGGCATAGCCTCTGGCAAACCAATAAAGGCCGCCGCGCCTTTAATTGGGCTAAATAGCTTATTCAGCTGATTAGCATCGGCGTATTCCACAATATCAAAATGCGCTGTCCAGAAATCATCTGGCATGGCCAATACCTTATGCCAAATATCAAGCGGCTTATGGAAGAACAAGCTAGGGCGGCCGCTTTGGCGAATCAGCAGGTAGCAGTTGGGCACCTGTAAGAGTGGCAGCCACTCTTTAAAAAACGGGTTCACCACATAGGGGTGGTAATAATCATCTTGGAAGATAGGCTCTTGCACGCCCGAGCCAATCATCACGGCCTCAAGACCGGCATTTTGCATATAGCCTTGGCTGCGTTCTAATTTGGTGGCCAGGTGGCTACCGTAGCTAAGTTCAAAGTTCACTCTATCCTCACAATTCACTCTGCCTAGTGGGCTAACAGGCATAAGATGGGGGCTTTAATATAGCAGCGGCCCAAAGCTTGTCGTTTATTTTTTATTCACTTCATCATAGACTAGAAGGGGCTATCAACACTACTATTAACAGCTGTGCCTTGGCCTACCTCCATAACCATAAATAGGACGTAGCCGCCCTACTAGGCCTCAAGCCTAGATCGCTGATGGTGAGCTAATCGCCGATGATCAGGCTATTAGGATGCCACATTACGGCACACAGCAAATTAAGCAATAGATGGGGCTCAATATGGGGCTTTCTCAACGACAATGGCAAGATACCGTAACGCTGATCGAGCACTTCAGCGCCGCTGAAGATGCCTATAAGCTACGCATGGATTGCGGCCATGCACTATTGCGCCTGCTTAATGCCGATCACTTTGCCTCCTATATCTGGCAAAACGATAAGCAACAATTCGCCGAGCCCTGCCAACTCAATCTAGATGACAGCAACCTTGGCCGCTACAAGGATTACTTTCAGTTTCACGACCCCATTACCCACAAGATGCGCCAGTGCAGCAAAGCGGTATCGGTCAATCAGATTATGCAGCAGCAAGATCTTGAAAAGACCGAATTTTACCAAGACTTCTTAGCACGCGACGGCATGCACTATGGGGTAAACCTGTATGTATTTGATGAAAGCGGTGAGAACCTAGCGGACTTTCGCATATGGCGCAGCAAAGCACGCAGTAACTTCGAAACCACAGATTTGAATATGCTGGATATTATCGCGCCGCATTTTCGCAATAGCATGCGCAGGCTAAGCAAGAAGAGCGGGCAGCTGTTGATTAAACAGTTTGGACTTACCCAACGTGAATATGAAGTTTTAAAATTACTAAATGGTGCGCTATCTGATCAGGCTATCGCCGAGCAATTACACATCAGCTTAAGCACCTGCCGCACACATATTCGCCGCATTTACCAAAAGCTAGATATTCATCAACGTGCGCAACTAATCAGTTTGTTAACGCCTTATCAGTTGTAAGGCTCTGCTGTACGCTTAAAGCTCTTCTTCGTAGACAACTAGCGACCCACGACTATCGCCTAGAGTCACTTTAGTACCTGGAAATAGCCTAATTGGACCATTTGAATTAGAACTAAACGAAAAATTGAACTCCCCGCTAAATATAACACCAGCTGCTTCAATATTATTTAGCTCACCTTTAACGTATACGTCGGCTGTACAAACTCGACAAGTTGAAACCGGAGTATTCTCTATAATCCACACCTTACCATCAGGTACAGTATAAGCTTGGCCTTTAAGTAAAGTTATCTCTCCAGCCGAAACTACTCCGGAAAAAAGTATAAGCAGTGCAAGTATTCTCATAGTTCTATTACTTTTAATGCCGTTAGCGGAGCTTACAAAATGAAACAAAGTGTAGCTCTGGAGATTGATTGGCCTTGCTATCTATCGACACTAAAAGACTCCACTCTATTTGCTTGAAAATGTATTTCGCGCTGGTCCGTATGGAGACAGTAACCTCCAACAACTGAATCTAAACCAATCGCTAGCTCAATACAGTTATCCTCAGGCCTTTCGAACTCGGCCTCACGCAACTCCTTGACACCATAAAATACGAGTTTCAAAACAATATTGAATTCTTCAGGCCGATCAAAAAACACTATTTCAAGTGTTTCTTTCTCAACGATATACTTTAACTTTGCAATATGCCCAGAGTAATCAGGAATATATTCCTCAAGTAAATTCATAGATCACATAACGATTTTAATAGGCTTTTTAAAAGCTACAAATCCATAAACCAACAGCTAGGAAGCAGCATCTACAGGAAAGGAAAGCTTCGCGCTTGCACCGCCTTGCTCGTTTTGGCTCAGCTCAAAATGTCCTTTAAGCTCCTCAGCTCGCCAACGCATATTCTTTAGGCCATGCCCGCCAGCTTGCTCAGGTTCATCGAAGCTTCCATTATCATCCACTTGCAACAAAACTTCCTTGTCGCTCAAGCTTACCTTCAAGGTAATTTCGTTTGCTTCGCTGTGCTTTAGAATATTGGCGAATATTTCTTGCAGAATACGCAGCAAGTGCAAGCTTTGCTGGGGCTGGATATTTATTTGATCGACTTCGGTGGCTACCTGCCAGCGCAAGCCTACACCTAACTTAGCAAGCTTTTTATTAATGCGATATTTAAAGTCGGCCAGTAGCGCTTGTAGATTACTATCGCTCACATTCAAAGATAGAATAATTAAACGAAAATCATCTAGGCATTCTCGCAGTGCCGAAGAAATGTTATCCCGTATCTCGCTATTCTTTTCTTTTTCAATCATGGCCAGGGATGCCACTAACTGGCCACCGATGCCATCGTGCATATCTTTCATTATGCGAGCACGCTCATCAGAGATGGCCTTGCTGCGTTCTAGCTCAATGGCTTCTTGGCGCTGCTGTTCTAGCTGGGTGTTTTTTTGCGATAGCTCATCTACGGATTCATTTAAGGATTTAGTCGCTTGGGCAATACGGTTTTGAAGCTGCACTTCGTTTTCTTGCAAGCTGCCCACCATTCTATTGAACAAACGCTGTAGCTCTAGAATCTCGCCTTCACCATCTTCAGGGCTGCGGCTACTTAGATCACCCATCTTCACTTCTTTTGCCGAAGCGGCCATATTGGAAAGCGAAGCACTTAAACGGCGACCAAATAAATACACCATAAAGATGCCTAAGGCCACTGCAGAAACCGCAACCACCATAATGCGAAGATAAGCCTTCTCTCGCAAACTGGAATGCTCATCTCTGGATAATGCAATTTCGATTTGCCCTAGGCGCTCTTCTTGATTTTCTTCAATGCCCGCCAAGGCAGATACTTCATCTGGTGATACATCTTTGCTGTATATCGGGATAATAAATAAGCGATCTTTATTGATAACGCTATTGTGTTTGCTTTGCTCGGCCAAAATTTTATTATTAGCATCCACAAAACGAACCGAGCTTACCGCATCAATATTGATTACAATGCCGGCAATTTCACTTAAGCGCTGCACATCACCAGTGTAAAAATAAAACTCTGACATCAACACCGCCTGGGTTGAAATATCATTGCCGCGGCGCTCTAGGCTGCTCTCGATATCATCTAATGATTCAGAAAGCATAAAGACACTCACCGCAGCCACCACCAGCAGCAGCGGCATCATGGCGATAAACAATAACTGGCTGCGAATATTTCTAGCGAGCACGACTCTGCCTCCCTAGAATTTTTTGCTTTTGCTCTGGCTGCTGTAACTGCTGACGGATTTGCTCTGGCTTATAACGTAGAGCCCTAGCAATATTGTCATTAATTTCTAAGTTCGCCTTGGGGTAGACAATGGCATCTTGGGCAAAGCTATCGGCTGCTTGCCAGGTTTTTACTAAATCTGCTGTCTCTTTGGCGACTTGCTCTTTGCTTAGGTAAACGGCAAGCATGGCGCCGGCTTTGGTAAAAGCCCGGCTATGGGCAACGATGGGCAATTGGTAGCTATAAGCCTGATGCAATAATAGGCGAGCATTTTTACCGCGCCACAATTCATTATCCAGTGGCGCCAATATCATAGCCGCTTGGTAAAACTCATCTTCTAAGCGGGAGATATTTCTGGCATTTGGCTCGATGCTGCGGTGAATAAGTTGTAGGGCTTCGCTCTGGCTTAAATCCTCTACTTGTTTATTGAGTAGCGCATTGTTCAAGCTATTGGGAACAAGTACCGTTTTATTGGTGCGCTCTGCCAGCAGTAACTCGGCCAATGCATACATACGTTGCAATGGCTGATTAATTACAATGGCTGCCCAGCTGCCGGCTTTGCGCCCTTCGGTAGCCTCGCGGATAAAAGCTTCTTCTACAAAGCTAAAGACAATCTTATTTTTCTGCCCATGCAGCAACGCAAAATTAGCGGCCTTTGGTCCAAGGGCTAGTAATAGATCGGCCTTTTTAAAGCCGTCAGAAGGTGCTTGCAGCCCATAGCGAATCGACAGTTCATCTTCGGCAATGCCGCGGCTGCGCATTTCAGTTTTGATTTGCTCGGCAGCCGCTTTTAAAGATTTACTTTGCTCAGGCACAAGGATATGTATATCGGCAAAGCCCGGGGGGCTGCCAAATAGTAGCGCCAATAAAAGTAGATAACGAGCTGTCATCTAGCGCTTGGCCAGAGTAAAACCGAGATAGTACTGAGGTTCTATAAATAGATCCTCATTGAATTCTTGGTATGAGCTATTAAACGACAATGCTCCAAACTTCACTTCCAGCTCCTTGTCACCGATATCCCAAGTTTTAGCTAGGGAGAGATCCATACGAGTGTATGATTTCACGCGATCTCCAAAACCATCCCAGTAGACTTCGTCCATATATTGTATGGAATAGCCTGCTTGCCACTGATTTATGGGATAAGACACAAAAATCCCCGCACTCCATTTAGGTGCACGATCCTTATAGATTCTTGGCAGAGATGGGTTTATTCGCAATAGCGAGTAATGGTGACTGCTGCCACGATTAAAATGAAACCTTATAAACTTATCCAATTGCGGGCGATAGCTAATCTCACCCTCAACACCTTGACTGTCGTAGCTATCGTAGTTGCCAATACGGGTCGCAAAATTGCGCAATGGGTCAATGACCGAGCGATCAGATGCATAATCGATCATATTATCTAAGGCCTCACGGTAGGCGCTTAGCTCCCATTGCCAAAAGCCAGATTTCCCTTGGTAGGCAAGGTTTAGATTGAGGATCTTTTCGGCCTCTAAATTCTCATCAGAGATATAACGCTGATCCAGCACAAAGCCATTGCTTAACACCGTTTTGGTATCAAAGTTAGCTTCCAACAAAGACGGCTGACGATAAGCCTGGGAGGCTGCAATACGTAAGCTTTGCTGAGGTTTAAATTCCCAATTCAAACTTAAACGCGGCGACCAATGATTACCTTGATCGCCAGTGTTCTCATACAGTAAGCCCAAGTTAAGCAATACGGTTTCGCTCAAAGGCTGCTGAATATTGGCGAAGCTTCGAAAACTCGTCTCTTCAACCTCACCTTTTTGTGGAAAGTAAGAAATGCTTTTTAGGAAATCTTGTCGAATACCCAATCCCACAACCGCTTTAAAACCGCCGTCGCCATGCCAGCTGTACTGCCCTTCTAAATCGGCGCGTCGGCCTTTATGGGTGCTGTAGCCGGTGCGGTAAAATACATCGTCCGATCCGGTAACTAGCCTGAACACCTCAGGGCTTAAGCCAACAATTTCATAAAGCGGTATAGTAAAAGTGAGATCATCTTCATCGCGATCGCTGTAATAAGCCTTGATACCAAAATCGCTATTGGCGCTGTAATTTTTTTGCCAGGCAATTTTTGCAGAGAAGCCATTTACTTTACGATCTCTTGGCTGAAACTCTCTAAATTCGGCGGCGCCGGTTTTGCCATTATAAAAATTAAACTCGAGATCTAATTTAGAGCCATCGGATAGCTGACTCACACCGGCAAAACTAAAATTATCGTGATCTTTAAAATCGTGAAAGTTATCTAAGCCATTCGAGCGGCGTTTCCATAGGTTAACGCGATAATCCATTAATTGGTTTTGCCCAGACCAACTGGCTTGATATTCACGCTCGCCTTTATTGCCGGCCCTTACTGAATAACGGTAAGGCTCACTTAAGCCCGGCTCGCGGGTAATAATATTAATAGCCGCCGAAAAGGAGTTAGAGCCATAAGCCGACGCTGAAGGACCGCGCACTACTTCGATACGCTCGATATCATTGATATGAACACCCAAGGTATCCCAATCAACCACCGATAAAGTTGGCAAATATGCAGTGCGGCCATTCACCAACACCTGCAGGCGATTGCTGAATTCCCAGCCGCCTCCATGAGAGTTAACCGAATGGGTGCGACCATCGGCGCGCACCACTTGAAACCCTGGCACTAAGCGCAACACATCAGCGATATCCGTATAAGCCGAAGCCGCAATCATATTTTTATCGATAACGGTTACCGCCGAGGGGCTATGTAAAATAGATTGGTTTAAGCGGCTTGCGCTAATAACTACAGGTAGATCTAAATCCAGAGATTCATCCATCGCCATAGCCGGCATAGCAGCCAGCAAGGCCAGTGGAAATATCAAGGTCGTCTTGTGTTGCTTCACAGTGTTAGGCTCTTAAATAATGCCTTTCTTGGTGGCTTCATAGATGGCCCCAGTACGGTTGGTAACCGCCAGCTTTTTATAAATATTCTTAACGTGAGCATTTACCGTATGAAAGGATACATTTAGCATATTGCCGATCTCTTTAGAAGTATAGCCTTTACTGACCAGCAATAAGATCTCGTGCTCGCGCTCGCTTAATGTATTATGGCTATCTTCTTCATGCGCTGGCGCTGGTTTAAATTCTTGCAATAAAAAGCGCGCTACGCCTGGACTGATAGGGGCGCCGCCCTCTTGCATTTGTTTAATGGCTTTATTGATCTCGAAGAACTCATCGTCCTTCAGCAAATAGCCCGATGCACCCGCACGCAATGCATTGATCACGTGGGCTTCATCACCAAAGATAGTAATCACGATAGCCAGCTGGGTGCTAACCTTGCTTTGGCGCAGCATCTTAATCAGATCAATACCATTGCCGTCGGGTAGATCTAGATCGGTGAGTAAGATATCTGGGGATGAGTTTTCCAGCATGGCGGCGGCGGCTTTAAAGGTACCCACCGAGCCCACCAAGCGAAATTCACCACCTTCGATAATGGCGGTTTCTAAACGCTCACGGGTGGCTTCACAATCTTCTACGATCAATAAGGTGGCTTTCATCACTACATCCATATCTTAGGTTTGGCTGCTCACTTCTGTTATTATGAGCAGCCACCGGCGCTTAGTCGCTAACATTCACTTGCTCTAGCGGCTTCGCCATGCGCATTCCGAGAATCTACACCCCACAAACACTATCAAGCGGTCAGACCATCAGCCTAGAAGAGGCTGCTTCACGTCATGTCAGCAAAGTCTTACGAATGGCTGCAGGCCGTGAACTAACCCTATTCAACGGTCTAGGGGGTGAATACTCAGCTATTATTCATGAGGTCGGCAAAAAAGTCACTCAAGTAACGATTACCGACCATAACAAGGTCGATCGGGAATCCCCATTACACAGCCATTTAGCGATTGGAGTTTCCCGTGGTGACCGCATGGACTGGGTTTTACAGAAGGCATGTGAACTGGGTGTGACAGAAATTAGCCCGCTCTTCACCGAGCGCACCGAAGTTAAGCTAAACGGCCCAAGATTAGAGAAAAAACAGCAGCACTGGCAGCAGATTCTGATCAGCGCCTGCGAGCAATGCCAACGCAATCAGCTACCACGCTTGAACAACGCCGTTGGCATTAGCACTTTCTTAGAAAATGCACCAAGCGGGCAAAAATGGGTATTGCACCATCGCGATAGCAAAGGTTTAGATCCCAGCCAGCCGATTGAACGCGCTTGCTTGCTAATTGGCCCAGAAGGTGGCTTGAGCGAATCGGAGATTGAGGCCGCCAAGGCGGTAGAGTTTGAGGCCCTTACCCTTGGGCCAAGGGTAATGCGCACAGAAACCGCCCCCTTAGCCGCACTGAGCCTGCTGCAATATCATTGGGGCGATTTGTAAACAGCCTGCCACGCAGGCCTAAAGAAAAGTTAGCTCAGCGCTGGGCAACTAAAGCTCAGCAGCCATGGCCTCTAGGGCAGGCACATCAGGAATGGCCGCTTCTTGGCCATCGACGATAACGGTCATTTTGACATAGGGAAAATCCGGCGCATCAGGCAACTCTTGGATCGCTTCGGGAGTTACTCGTGCTACATGGGGAATACCCTGTGCAATCACCGCCACATAAGCCAGCTCAGAGCTTAAGCCCGTAGCGTTGATGATCGCCACCTGGTTATAGCCAGAAACCTCGCCGCGCGGTAAGCCATTTAATTCTTCAAAAGATAGCAAAGGCACTTGCTGATCTCGCCACTCATAACGCCCGATATATCCAACGCTTTCTTTCTCAGCCGAGATAAAACGAGACTTTCGATACGGTACCATTTCAGCTACTGAAATGGTGGGCAATAATAATGTAAAGCCAGCTACTGGCACCGCAAGACTGGGGACTTCTGTAGGGCGTTCTTGGGCAAGTTGTTCCATAAAAATTACTCCAGATCTTAACTGGCAACCTTATCTAATTCTGCTTCTAGTGTTTGCTCGTCTGTTTGTTCAGCGGCTTGTAATTCCACCTCGGTATCTACTAGCTGCTGACTAATCTTCTCAGCCAGCTGTTTAGGGCTGCCACTAAATTCGATCTCGGCGATTTCTGCAGCCGCTATTGGCATATAAGGGCTGATACTAGAGTCGATACTCTGAGCCCATATTTGGGCGCCACGCTGCTGGGCAAAACGACAGGCCTCGGCGCCATCGCCAGCCATACCACTAAATATAATCACACCTAGCTGACAGTTATTAATAGTAGCCACCTTGGTAGCGGCCGAGTACACAAACTGATCAATACTCGGTGAAAAATCGCTGGCCCATGCGCGGCCATCGGCCTCTAACATGCCTTGAGAGTTTAATAGTAGGCGCTTTTTAGCGCCCAACATCAGCACCTTGCCAGCGGCAACTGTTTGACCCGCGGCGGCTATTTCCACCGGGTAAGGGCTGTGCTTTGCCACCACTTGCCGAATCAGGGGAACGCCAGCAACACTGCTGTGCTGTATATAAATAAAGCCTGCATCTAGATCATCGGGCAGTGCAGCGAGAAATTCGCTTACCGCTTCTGGGCCGCCAGTTGATGCACCAAGAATCCAAAGTTGCTTTGGCCAACGGGCTACTTGGGTTTCGCCTTGGCGAAGCTTATGCAGCTTTTGCATCCAACGCTGACGCCACTCGCCAAAGCTCGCTGAATCTTTTTTGGGGATATCTTCATCGGCCAACATCAATGCACAATTTTGCTCGGCTAACCAATCGGCCAATGCATCATCGTCGTGATCTTTTACGCAAACAATCCAAGCATCGGCTTGCAGCTGATTGATGTCACCTTGCCAATCGATATTCAACAAGGTTTCTGCAAAAATAGACTTGCAGCCTAAACCGGCCAGCAAATCTTTAAAGCCCTCTAGGCTGGCATCATCATTAGCAATAACACCCAGCTTTAAGCCCTGCAAATTTCGCTTCATCGTTAGGCTTGCTCAAGCGCTCGCGGAACAATACCAATCAACTCATTAATATTTTCTAGCAGCGCCTCTTCTTGATACGGCTTACCCATATATTTGTTCACACCAAGCTCCATGGCGCGCTCGCGGTGTTTATCACCGGTTCGAGAGGTAATCATAATAATGGGCAGGTCTTGCAAGCGACGACTACCACGTACGTTCTTGGCAACTTCAAAGCCATCCATACGTGGCATTTCGATATCCAGCAACATGATTGCTGGGATCTCGTCCTGCAGAACTTTCAGCGCTTCCATACCATCTTTAGCGGTAATTACGCGATAACCCTGACGCTCCAGGAAGCGACCAGCTACCTTACGTACTGTAACCGAATCATCCACCACCATTACTGTAATTTCATCGTTTTCACGACTTGGTAAAGCAGGCTCTTCACTTAGCAGATGCGGCTGATAACTCATGGCCGCTTGGCGACGAATCAAGGCCACAGGATCGATAATAACTACTACGCTACCATCACCCATAACGGTGGCACCGGATAAACCTTGCACACCCGCAAATTGCGGCCCAAGACTTTTCACCACAATTTCACGGCTACCCATTAGCGCATCTACTTGAATAGCAACCACATGCTCGGTGGTTCTTACTAGCACCACAGGTAGCGGTAGAATCTGATCTTCCAGTTTTGGCTTAGCGCCAGTGCCTAGCATCTCGCCGAGATAACGAACCTTATAGTTCTCATCAGCATATTCAAAACGTGCTTGCGGATCTTGATAATAATGCTCTAGCTCGAACGGACTTACGCGCACAATACCTTCGATGGTATTCAATGGTAAGGCGTAAGAATCGTCGCCAATCTGCACCATCAAGGCGCGGTTTACTGATACCGTAAACGGTAGGCGAATTAAGAACTCAGTACCCTGACCCTGCTGTGAGTTAATCGTAACCGCACCGCCAAGTTGTTTAATTTCACTACTTACAACATCAAGGCCAACACCGCGGCCCGAAATTTGCGTCACCGATTCGGCGGTTGAGAAACCCGCCTGCACAACAAATTGCATAATGTCGCGATCGCTTAGCTGGGCATCGGCGGCCATCATGCCGCGCTCAATTGCCTTGGCCTTAACCTTCTCTAGATCAATACCGCGGCCATCATCGGCCAAGCGCAATAGAACATCACCACCCTCACGGGTTAGGCTTAACACAATGCGACCATGGGGCGCTTTGTTTTCAGCGGCACGCTCTTGGGCTGATTCAATACCGTGATCCACCGCATTACGCAGCATGTGCTCCAAAGGTGTTACCATGCGCTCAAGTACCGAGCGATCCATTTCACCTTCGATGTTTTCCATCTGCAAGTTTACTTGCTTGCCAAGTTCAGTCGATACCTGACGGACAATTCGGCGTAAGCGCGGCACCATGCGAGAGAAAGGCACCATTCGCGAACGCATCAAACCTTCTTGCAAATCGGTATTAATGCGCGACTGTTGCAGTAGCAATTGTTCGGCATCACGCGCTTTATCAGACAGCGTATGTTTCAAATCCAATAAGTCAGACGCCGACTCGGTTAATGAGCGCGACAGCTGCTGCAACTGTGAGTAGCGGTCCATTTCCAGCGGATCGAAATCTTCATGCTGCTGCAACTGTTCCTGACGGAACAAGATCTGTGCTTCGGTTTCGATATCCAAACGGCGTAGCTGTTCTTGCAAACGCACAATGGTGGAGTTCATTTCATCCAGCGATTGCCCCCAATCGGAAACCTGCTGCTCCATTCGGCCACGGGAGATCGAGGTCTCACCAGCGAGGTTAACCAAACTTTCAAGAAGATCAGCTGGAATCTTAATAACTTCTTGTGGCGCACTACGCTGAACTTGCAGCTTGTTTTGCTCACCTTGCACCGGTGCCTGACTTTGCACTTGCACCTGCTCAGCTTCAACCACCGCAACTTCTTTCGGTGCTTGCTCTTCAGCTTCTTCTTGCTCAACATCAGCGTCAGCTGCACCAGTGTATTCGCCCGTCGATTTAATTTTGCTAATCAGGCGATCTTGGTATTCATGTACCTGAATAAAGAACTGCGGATCTTTGCTGGCTTGATCGGTGTTATTAATTAGATAGGTTTCAAAGTCGTGCGCTAAATCGCCCAGCGTCGACAAACCTGCCAAACGTGCGCCACCTTTCAAGGTGTGCAGAATACGCTTAAGCTCATCGGCATGCTGATGATCATTGGGTGCTTCTTCCCAATCGTGCACGGCCTCTTCGATCTCTTCGATTTGCTCTTCAGCTTCTTCGTAAAAGATCTCTAGAATTTCCGGGTCAACCTCGTCTTCAGCTTCCGGCTCTTCAATAGCTGGCTCTGACTTAGCTGCGGCCGCATCTAACAAGCCTTTAATGTACTGGCTGGTTTCATGCTCGCTAACTTCTGGTGTTGCTGTGGTATCTGAAGCTTCAGAAGTAGCTTCAGTACTTTCATCAACAGCTTCGACTTCAGTAGTGTCGCTTTCGGGCTCGCTGTCGACTTTTTCTTCAGCCTCTTCGCTTGACGTTTCGCCAACCTCTTCTGCTGCTTCTAGCTCGGCGGCTTCTGATTCAACCACTTCCTGCTCAGCAACTTCAGCTTCAGCCTCACCTTCAATATGCTCGCTTAGCTCAGGCACAGCCAAGTTTTGCGCATCAGCTTCTAATGCAGCCACCAATTCATCACTTGGCAATGGCAGCTCTTGGGTTGCCGCCACCGCATCCAACATGTCTAGAATGCACTCATGACCTTGTTCAAGGTGCCCTAAAACTTCGGCATCAAAGGTTTCGGCATCTGCTGGAATATGTTTGTAAACCGCTAACAGTTGCTCACTGAGTTGCGCCACTTGCGGTAAACGCGCCTGCTCGGCCGCTTCATGCAAGGCATGTAATTCAGTACCGATGGTTGCCACATCGGCAGCAGGGCCACCCGCACGCCAACTGACTAATAGGCGATCAGCATCGAGCAATAAATCCATACCGCCAGCCATAAAGGCGGTCAGCTTGCTAGGATCTGCCGAGCCTAATGGTGAATCCTGCTCTTGGTGGATTAGATGACCAACATTAAGTTCGTATTGCTCAGCTACGCGAGCTAAGAACATGTCTTTTTCTGGAATTTGAATTTCTAGGCGCGCTTTAATTTGCTCTAAGGCTGCTTGAATATATTCACGAGCATCAACAAAAAGCTGCAAACTATCTTGGTTTAAAATAACCTGATAATTACGCATCTCTTTGGCTAGGCCTTCCAAGGGCGTTGCAATTTCCGCCACCTCGGTGACGCCAGCCATATGGGCGCTGCCTTTTAAGGTGTGCAAGGCACGCTGCATTGGGTCGCTAGGCGCTTCATATAAAGGTGCGGCCGCCAACATACGCTCATTAAAGCGGCCCACTTCATACAAGTGGCCTTCAGCTTCGGAAACAAAAATATCCCAAAGCTGATATTCCTCGGCGCGCTCTTCGTCTTCTTGGCTTAGCGGCTCAGCATCAGCCGCACCTTCATCAATTATTGATTCACTCGCCTGATCTTCTTCTGTTTTTTCTTCAGCTTCTGGCTTGTCATCCAAACCAATAACGCTGCCGCCATCAGCCAGCACCGCGGCCCATTCTTGCAACTGTTGCAACTCGGCCTCGTTTTCTACCGCAGCTTCTGCAGCAAAGGCTTCGACTAGACCCGGCAAATGTGATCGAACACGATTAATCAGGCTAACTTGCTGCTCGTTCGGCTCGATTGCGCCATCGATAATGCGATTAAGCATATTCTCCACAGACCAAGCCAGCTCACCAATGCTGAAGGCTTTTACTAATCGGCCACTGCCCTTTAAGGTATGGAACGCGCGCCTGAACTCACCCAAGGACTCTTGATCAGAGAAATCCATCGCCCAGCGCGGGAAGTAATCATCGATAGATTCAATAACTTCGGCGGCCTCTTCAATGAAGATCTCGCGAATTTCGCTATCAACTTCATCTTCATCTTCATCCTCATCTTCATCTTCTTGTACAGAAGATAGACTTATCTCGGATACAGCTGCATCAGCCAAGTCGATTTCTTCATTTGCCGCAGTAAGGTCTTCAACAACTTCTTCAGCGGCCGTTGGCATATCAAGCTGGCTTTGATTTTGCTCTTGTTCTTGTTCTTGTTCTTGAGCTGGTGTTTCTTTTACTGGCTCGACATATTGAATTTCAACAACGGCGTAACCTAAATTAGCCAAGCTCTCTTCAGCAACTTCCAGCAACTGATCTTCACTGTTATCAACACCGGACCGTAGTTTTTCCAAGTAGTACTCAACACTGGATATGGCATCTGCCAAAGTATCCAACTCAACCCACTGCGGGGCACCGGCATCGCCTATCAGCAGCTTATCGTCAATGTAACGCGCTGCGGTGTATAGAATATTAGCGGCACGCTGCAATGGAATGATCGCCAAGCCACCAGCAATTTCTTTTAGTAAAGCTGGGGTTTCTTGCAGGTGCGTAACATCCCACTGTGAAGCAATATACTCAACAATAGATTGCTTAACGGTTTCTAGGCGGCTATAGGATTCTTGCACCACGGCTTGTTGCGCATCGTCGATTCGCAATGCAGCCAGTGTTTTATTGTCGACCGTTTCTTGCAATCGACCTGAACTCGCTATTGCCTCAAGCTGATGCTCAACGTGCAGAATTTGTTCTGCAAATTTCATCAGCTCCTGGCCGTGCAATTCACCTTCACGCAATTTGAGTCGCAAGGACTCTTCGATTTGGTTGACCTGCTTGGGCAGCTCGTTCACGCCCATTACCATCATGGTATCGGCTACGCGCTGGAATACCGGCAACATATCCTCTAAGGACTGAACCTCACCGCTATCTTCATTAAACTTTTCTAGCGTTTGTTTAATTTCATCCAGCTCTTCTTTCAGAGCTTTAGTCACAGAACGAATAGTATCCAACTGCGGCTCTGACACCGCAGAGATTGCCGCTTGATCATCGCCACCAAAAGCTCGATCCAAAGCGTAACGTTCGCGCACCGCACGGATAGCATCTGATGACTCAGTGCTGCAAGCAACGTAAAACAATAAAGTACGTAGCAACTCCTGGTTTGGAGCAACACTTAAAGCCGGCACACCTTTTTGCGAAATAATCTTGATATCGCGATGCAAATGCCGCATCAAAGCACGTACCGCTAAGCCCGAGGAAAGGTCTTCATTACTCAAGCTATCCAACCATGCTTTGGCAATATCCCACTGTTGTAATCGTGGGCTTGCTTGGCTAATGGCTTTTAAGCGAAGAAAAATTTTATTTAGATAATCACGATTATCTTTTAGGTTCATGCCGCGCAGCACACTGGCGGCGGCGAACTGAAACATCTGCTGAAGCTTTTTAGCGACCGCTAAAAAATGATTTTGATCAGCTAAGAGTTTAGGTGCTGTACCAAAACGTAACTGCAGCGCAGACAAGTCGGGCTTAAAGCCCACCGAATCAATAATTAAAGAATCGCCGCGTGCGGCACGCAGTTCGTTGACTAGGGGAAACACCGCCGAAGAATGGAAACCCGTACCACGCTGAATCTGCTGCAAAAACAATGGCAGCTGCACAATAGCCCGCATTAGAGTATTGGCAACCGTGTTATCTGCAGCTACCGCACCATTAAGCATTTCTTGGGTGAGCAGCTCCATCTCTTGGGCCAACATGGTTGGGCCTTCAAGCTCAACCATTTGCAAACTACCGTATACCTGATGCAAATGTGTTAGACAGAATCGCAGCTGGGTAGCATCCTGCACATCGCCCATATAGGCTTCCAGTGCTTGCCGGGATTGATTTAGGGACTCGGAAATTTCACCGAGCACCCAATCCAGTGCTGTTAAGTCTCTTTTTTCTTCCATAGTAGGAAGTATCCCCAATTATTCTTTATTGCGCTGGTAAACTTGCACGGCACCCACATCCACAATTTGCATGCGTGGATTGTGCCATTTGGTTACCTCGCCCAAACCCAGCACTAAATAGCCACCTGGCTTTAAGCGCTCGGCGATGTAATCTAATATTCTTAGGCGCTGGGGCTTACGAAAATACACCAACATATTCTGCGTAAACACGAGATCCATTTTCACTACCGGCATATTGTCGATATCAACAATATTAGCCTGACTAAAACAGATACTTTTTGCCAAGGCAGGCTTTACCTTGTAACGCCCATCTTTTAATTGTTCAAAATAATGTTGCTTTTGCTCGTCCGGCACGGTGTCAAACTTAGCCCGGCCATATTCACCCTTGCGCGCTAACGCGATAGCTCTGTGACTAATATCCGTAGCTACAATGCTGTAGTACCCAGAGCCGTATAATTCACAATCCGCGAGCAGATCTTCAAAGCCCATGGCCAAAGAGTAAGGCTCTTCGCCACTGGCACAACCTATACTCCATACATCAAAACAAGCTTTTGTATTGCCGGCCTGTCGACGCTCTAAATACTGAGCAAATGCAGAGCTCACAAAATCATATGATGGCCGATGCCTAAAAAAGCTGGTTTCGCTAACCACCAGCTTTTCTATGAGCAAAGCTTGCTCTAAACGGCCACCAAGCCCACTGTGCACAAAATCATAATAGGCTGAGTAGTCGCTATAACCGATCGCCTGCATACGCTGGTTAATCTGCACCTGCAACATGCTGCGAAGCTGTTCGCCAACTGCCATCCCTGCTCTTTTTTCTAATAGTTTTCGCCAGCGATTAAATTCTAAATCGCTTAATCCGCTGGATACTTGCAAAGACCAAGACATTTAACAGTTATCTTACGCTACCTCATTCACCTCTAACTCGTCTTACTGATTGCCAGCGACTTCCAAGGTTTGCTCTTCTTCATCAAGTGATGCATCTAAGTCATCAACATCATCTAAGCCGATTTCTACATCAGCATCTTCGGCCGAAGAGAAAACAACATCGTCTTCGTTAGCCGAATCCATGCGCATGCCTTCTGGTAAGGTAAAGCCCGCAACCGAATCTTGTAGATCGGTCGCCATGTCAGCCAAGTTACCAATGGATTGTGCCGTTGCACTGGTACCCGATGAAGTTTGCGAGGTAATTTCCTGAATCACGTTCATCGTATTTGAAATGTGGCCCGCTGATGAAGCCTGCTGACGTGCAGCGTTCGAAATGCTTTGAATCAATTCCGCCAAGTTAGACGATACGTTTTCAATTTCTTCCAGTGCAACACCCGCATCCTGTGCTAGGCGCGCACCCTTAACCACCTCGGTAGTGGTTTGTTCCATTGAAGTTACCGCTTCGTTAGTATCGTTCTGAATTGCTTTTACCAGGCCTTCAATCTGCTTGGTTGCCGCCGCAGAACGTTCCGCCAATCGCTGTACTTCGTCCGCCACCACCGCGAAACCTCGACCGGCGTCACCCGCCATCGATGCCTGAATTGCGGCGTTCAGTGCAAGAATGTTGGTTTGGTCAGCAATGTCGTTAATCAAGCTTACGATATCACCAATCTCCTGGGACGATTCACCCAGTCGTTTAATACGTTTTGAGGTGTCTTGAATCTGCTCACGAATAGTATCCATGCCCGTGATGGTGTTCTGTACCACCTTCGCACCATTGTTCGCGATCGTTACCGATCGCTCCGCAACGCCCGCTGATTCGGCGGCGTTTACAGATACTTGGTCAATGGTTACAGCCATCTCATTTACCGCCGCCGATGCACCAGCAATTTCCTGCGCCTGGTGTTCGGATGCTTCTGCTAAGTGAAGCGCGGTTTGCTGTGTACCTTGTGCCGCTGACGATACACTGGTTGAGGTGGTATTGATTCGGGATACTAGAATACGAAGTTGGTCAATCGCGTAGTTAACCGAGTCCGCAATGGCCCCGGTGAAGTCTTCCGTTACCGTTGCCGAGGTAGTCAAATCACCATCAGCGAGGTCGGCAAGTTCATCAAGTAGTCGCAAAATCGCCTGCTGGTTACGATCGTTCGCCGCGGCGGATTCTTCTAAGCGTTTACGAGAGCTGCTCAATAGCTGAGCACCAATTACGATCAACAACACAACGCCGATGAAAGCAATAACGGCGATGGTGGTGTTGTTTGGCTGACGCTGTTCAGATGCGGTTGCAATACCGTCGGTTAGGTCACTCAAGGTCTCTAGCAATACTGGGGAGTCATCCAGTAGCGCATCGGCCGCCTGACGGGCCTTAAACAGTGATGGTGACGCTTCAAAAATTTCTTTTACCGAGGAGCTTACAAAGTCGAACAGCTCTTTAATTTCCACCAAACTTTCGATGGCATCGGTATCAGTTACTTTCGAAATACTCATAGCAACGTCACCGTCGCTCATGCCCGAAAGAACCTTACCAAATAAGTTTGCATCGAGGTTAAACTGATCCGCTGATTCCATTGCATCGGAACCACCGCGTAGCATTTTATCAACGTTTCGACCGATACGTTCCGCACGCCAAGACTGCATCTGGGCTACCGCCACCTGATCCGCCGGTGCGTTACTTTCCAAAAGAATCTCTACAATGTTGTTATGCTCAGCCTGCAGTTCTGGCAGTGACTGGTTTAGAGTATTCGCAACATCATTTAGAAAGATGATGGTGTCTTTGTTGTTAACAATGGTTCGCGAGTTTGATTTTACTCGCTGCCATACGCTATCAAAGGCCGCATACTCAGCTGCCATCATGGTACGATTACTATCATCCTGAGTGCGCACGGCCTGCCAAGTACTGTCCATAGTAGCAACTACTTTAGACAGCTCAGAGAATGCCTTCTCATCACCGGAAGTAGATTCGCGGGACAGCGCCGACAATCGATACGATAAAGCTCGTAATTCAGCGGTTAACTGGAGCTGCTCTTGGTCTTTTCCAGCATCGCGCTGGAGTAAATAAAAGCTCACCGCCATTGCGATAAGCGATGCCACCAGAGCTGCAATCAACGCCGCCATAAACGGGTTGCTGCGTACGGTTAAAGCAAAACTTTTAGAATCATTTTTCATGCTAGGCGCTCCTGACCTATTAGCATTTAAGTTTATTTTCCAAGGGCTCGCCAGCTACAGCGAAAACCAAATTAGCTCAGCGCGGCATTGGCAAATCTTGGATCTTCGATCAATTTAGCAGTACTAAAAACCTGCCAATTGCTATCGCTTAATTGATAACAACCAGACAAGCAGCTTGTTACTGCCTCCAATTTGCTATTGGCCTGCTCCTGAAATGTTTCCAAGGGAAAATGTTGCATACCAAAAACTTGGTCTACAATCAGGCCGGCGTAAACGCTATCCCTTTCTAAAATAAGTACCCGATGCTGTCTTTTTGAGCTGCTCAGCTTGCCGCCAAAGAATGCCGCCATATCAAATAATGGCAGCAATCTACCGCGTACATTAGCAACTCCGACTACCCAGGGCTGCACCCCAGGTAAACGGGTTGAGGCCGGTATCTCGAGCATTTCTGAAAGCTCACCAACCGGGGCAATAAATTGCTCTCCAAACAAAGAAAAGCCAATGCCGCTCCACTGCAACTGAGCCTCAGCATCCAGCTTATTACCGGCACCACCAGGCTTAGCCGTAAGCGAAAGCTCGGCCAATACATCAAAAGCGCTAGCCGTCGTGCTCATAGTGATACCTGCTGTTCCACTGCTGTCACCATTTAAGACATTACATCACTGATGGTTTGTAACAGCGTCTTTTCTTCAATCGGTTTTGTTAAGTAGGCCTTGGCGCCTTGGCGCATCCCCCAAACCTTATCGGTTTGCTGATCTTTAGTGGTCACTATGATCACTGGGATATTGGCTGTCTCAGGAGCTTTGGTTAACTGCCTAGTGGCCTGAAAGCCATTTAGACCAGGCATTACAATATCCATCAACACCACGTCTGGGCGTTCCGCTTTGGCTTTATCCATGCCTGCTTCACCAGTGTCTGCTGTGATCACTGCATGTCCGTTCTTACTTAACATACCCGAGAGCTTGTGGGTCTCTGTCGGTGAATCATCGATAATAAGTACGGTTGCCATATTCCCCCCAATGCTGGCTTTATTGTTGTTAGAGTTTTAAGCACTAGTCAGGCGCACTTGGGATTCGATCGCGCCGATAAGTTCACTCTTGCTAAAAGGTTTGGTCAGGTATTCATCTGAACCGACAATCCGCCCCTTGGCTTTATCGAACAAGCCGTCTTTACTGGACAGCATAATCACCGGAGTGGATTTAAACTGACTATTATTCTTAATTAATGCACAGGTTTGATAACCATCCAAACGTGGCATCATGATATCAACGAAAATAATGTCCGGCCTGTTATCTGCAATTTTAGCCAGAGCATCGAATCCGTCTGTCGCCGTAACTACGGCGCAGCCTACTTTTTTGAGTAGGGTCTCAGCCGTACGACGAATCGTTTTACTATCGTCGATGACCATCACCGTAAGGCTTTCAAAATCTACATCCATCGGATTGTGACCTTTGAGTAGTAGCTATAATAATTATCCGCTTACGCGGGGCTGTTTCAATGATTGACTTCTCACCTTGAAGCCCAATTTCGCTTTGGCGTCCAACAAATATAGTCCAGCCATGGAATATTCTCGCTAAAGCGGTTGGCCTGCATTTGGCGCAACTGTGCTACAGCCAAGCAGCCAATTTTTAACACAGTTCCTAGCTTTTATCCATAACCCGTTGAAATAGATAAGCAAAGGCTCACAGAGTTAGGGGAATTGTTGTGCCTAGGTAGATAAAAAGTAATCGATTCTCTGCGAATGCCCACTAAGCAAAAATTTGCCCAGCCCTGCCCACAAGAGGATCTAACCGCCAATGTACCGCACTCACCTTACAGTACCTTGACACAAAACAGCATTTGCCTAATGTCACACAAGTTCTTATGCTTGCCACCCACCTATTTTGAAGAGGCTTGATTATGCAGGTAAAACTTGGTGTCGTTATGGACCCAATAGCCGCCATTACGTACAAAAAAGATACCAGCTTAGCTTTGTTGCTAGCAGCCGCCGAAAGGGGTTGGGAGCTGTACTATATGGAACAGGCCGATTTATACCTGGATCAAGGCCGCGCCATGGCCAATATGAAACCCTTGCAGGTTTTCGCCAACCCAGAGAAGTGGTTTGAGCTTGGCGACACAGTGCAGCAGCCCATTGCTGAGCTAAACGCTGTTTTGATGCGCAAGGATCCTCCTTTTGACTCTGAATTCATCTACTCAAGCTATATTCTTGAAGCTGCTGAGCGCGAAGGTTGCTTGATCGTAAACAAGCCCCAGAGCCTGCGCGATTGCAATGAGAAGGTCTTTGCCACCCAATTTCCAGAATGCTGCCCACCGGTATTGGTTAGCCGTAGCGACCAACAGCTGCGTGACTTTCATCAGCAGCACGGTGATGTCATTTTTAAGCCACTTGATGGCATGGGTGGAGCGGGCATTTTTCGCTGCAAACAAGATGACCCCAATGTGGGCGTCATCCTGGAAACCCTAACCCGCTTTGGCCAAGAAACCATCATGGCTCAGAAATTTATCCCGGATATCAGCAATGGCGACAAGCGCATTCTGGTTGTTGACGGTGAGCCTGTGCCTTATTGCCTAGCCCGAATTCCCGCCGAAGGGGAAACTCGCGGTAATCTAGCGGCCGGCGGCCGAGGCGTCGCTCAAGAATTAAGCGATCGCGATCGCTGGATTGCTGAACAAATTGCCCCCACCTTAAAAGACAAAGGCCTGCTATTTGTTGGCCTAGACGTTATTGGTGACTACCTTACCGAGATTAATGTCACCAGCCCTACCTGTGTGCGTGAGATTGATGCCGCTTATGGTACAAATATCGGCCAACAATTAATGGATGCGATCGCCAAGCGTATTAATTAATTTTGAATATGCTTAAAGCAGCGTTTGCTTAACCGCTTGCGCTGTTATAATCGCTTTATGTCTATAGCCGCCACACCAAGCCCAAGCAGCAATGACCGCTTGTATTTTACTGCCTTTGTCGCAGTAGCTGTGCACGCGCTTATCATTCTTGGCCTGACTTTTGATATTGATTTCGAGCCCCAGCCTGCGGCTTCGTTAAATATCACCTTGGCGACCCACAAAGATTCTCAAGCACCTGATAAAGCCGATTTTCTTGCCCAACACAATCAGCAAGCTAGCGGCAGTATTGATGAGTTACGCGAACTTACGGTAGACAAACAGGCGCCTATTGCCGACACCCAAATTAGAGACATCACCCCTCCCAGCGAACGCCTGCGCAGTGAGCAAGCCGCGCAGCAACAGAAACTCTTAGCTACCACAGGGCAAAGCCGAAAAATAAGCAGCAGCCAAGATAAGCAGCAGCGCCAGGAAAAGAGCCAGGGGGAATCTAATGTTGAACTGCTACACAGCGCCGAGATTGCCAGCCTGCATGCCAAGCTCGCACGACAGCGCCAAGCCTATGCTAAACGCCCACGCATTCGCCGCATTACCTCAGTGGCTACTCGCGCCTCGATTGATGCCGAGTACTTAAGCAAATGGGCTAGCAAGGTCGAATTTGTCGGCAACCGCAACTACCCAGATGAAGCGCTGCAGCAAGGTATTACCGGCACCTTACGCGCCGCCGTTACATTGCTACCTAATGGCAATGTGGATAAAGTTGAGATTCTGCACTCCTCAGGCCAAAAGCTACTAGATCGCGCTGCCTTGCAAATAGTTTATTTAGCCTCACCATTTGCGCCTTTCCCTCAGGAAATTCGCAAAACCACAGACAAACTGGAAATTATTCGAACCTGGCATTTTGAAATTTCCGGTTTGAGCACTAGCCGATAACAAAGGCCCGCCATGTCTACACACAAGCAAACCATGAATCTTTCCAATCAGTTCTTGATTGCCATGCCTGGTTTAAACGACCCTAACTTTGAACGCAGCCTGATTTATTTGTGCCACCACGATGACGAAGGTGCAATGGGTTTAGTGATTAACCAAGAAACGGAAGCCAAGCTCGATGAAATTCTTGAGCAACTGGATATCGACTGCGACCAAAAAATGCAGCAAAAGGTTTTGCACGGCGGCCCAGTAAGGCAAGAGCAAGGCTTTATTTTGCACAGTACCGACAACGGCCCGCACCCAAAATCAGACATCATTAGCGATGACATTGCATTGTCAGGGTCGCTGGAATTATTAGAGCACATTGCTAAAGGCAGCGGCCCCCAGCATTTTTTAATTAGCTTGGGTTATGCCGGCTGGGCGCCCGACCAGCTAGAGGAAGAGATTCAAAGCAATAGTTGGCTAACAGCGCCAGCAAACAGCGAGATTCTTTTTCAAACCCCCAGCCACTTGAAATGGCAAAAAGCTGTCGCCTCTTTAGGCTTTGATCCAGACACACTGCAATCGACAGCCGGCCACGCCTAAACAGGATTCACTATGAGCGCAGTAAAAACCGTGCTGGCCTTTGATTACGGCCTGCGTAATATTGGCTTGGCCCAAGGCAATTTATTAAGCCGCACCGCACAAGAATTAAAACCACTGAAAGCAAAAGATGGCACCCCCAATTGGGATGAAATTGCCAAGCTACTTAAAGAGTGGCAACCCGATTTAATTGTGGTCGGCCTGCCTCTCAATATGGATGACAGCGAAAGTGAGCTGAGCGCAAGGGCGAGAAAATTTGGCAACCGCATTCATGGCCGCTTTGGTATTAAAGTCGAGATGATGGATGAGCGGCTATCTTCATTTGCAGCAAAAGAAGAAGCCAGCGAAAGGGGGCAGTATGGTAATTATTCCAAGCAACCCATCGATTCAATCGCGGCACGCTTGATACTGGAAAGTTGGCTGACCAAACAAGACCAGCCTTAAAACAGCCGCTTAGAACAAGCGGCCCTTGTCATCATTATCATCACCCTGCAAAGAAAGTTCATTCGCTACATTGCTAAGGTAATCGGCATCAGTTTCTGAGCCCAACTTAATCATCAAACGTAAATCATTTGGCGAATCGGCGTGCGCCAGAGCATCTTCGTAGGTAATTTCGCCTGAGTCATAAAGCTCGTACAAAGCCTGATCGAAGGTTTGCATACCCAATTCATTGGATTTTTTCATCAGCTCTTTGAGCTCATGAACATCACCCTTACGAATCATATCTGCCGCTAACGGAGAATTCAGCATCACCTCCAAACAAGCACGACGACCATTACCATCCGGCGTAGGAATCAGCTGCTGAGCTACAATAGCACGCAAGTTTAAACTCAAGTCCATCAACAATTGATTGTGACGATCGGCCGGGAAGAAATGAATAATACGATCCAACGCCTGGTTAGCATTGTTCGCGTGCAGGGTACATAAACACAAATGCCCAGTTTCAGCGAAAGCAATGGCATGCTCCATGGTTTCTCGGGTTCGCACCTCACCAATCATAATCACATCAGGCGCTTGTCGCAGAGTGTTCTTCAGTGCGACTTCAAAAGAATCCGTATCAATACCCACTTCACGCTGGGTGACAATACACCCTTGATGCTGGTGTATAAATTCAATCGGATCCTCAATGGAAATAATATGCCCTTTTGAATTGCCATTGCGATG
Organism: uncultured Pseudoteredinibacter sp.; assembly: GCF_947502065.1. Lineage (GTDB taxonomy): Bacteria > Pseudomonadota > Gammaproteobacteria > Pseudomonadales > Cellvibrionaceae > Pseudoteredinibacter. Next base: position 359,340 of record NZ_CANMYE010000005.1, on the reverse strand, counting down.
ACCGATCATTGCGGCAAGGGAAGTTGACTTACCGGTGCCTGTCGCCCCCACATAAATAATCAAACCGCGCTTTACCATCGCCAAATCTTTAATAATGGCCGGCAATCCTAGATCATCAATTTTGGGGATAACAGTTTCAATTCTACGCAACACCATACCAGCCAAGTTACGCTGGTAAAAAGCGCTGACACGAAATCGACCAATACCACGGGCACTGATTGCAAAGTTTAGCTCGTGAGTTTGAATAAACTCTTGGCGCTGCTGCTCGTTCATTACCCCCAAAACCACTTCGCGGGTTTTCTCTGGCGACAAAGGCGTAGTGGTAACGGGTACAACTTTACCGTGTAATTTAATTGACGGCGGAACACCGGCTGTAACAAAAAGATCCGAAGCCCCTTTCTCTACCATCATCGCCAATAAGCGTTCAAATTCCATATCGGTTCCTTAAACCAAACGAGCTTAGAAGTTTTCTGGCATACGGGCTTTTTCCCGCGCCACTTCACGAGAAATAATACGCTTCTCAACCAAATCCGATAGACATTGATCCATGGTTTGCATACCAATGGCGCCACCGGTTTGGATAGCCGAGTACATTTGAGCCACCTTATCTTCACGGATAAGATTTCGAATTGCCGAAGTACCACGCATAATTTCATGCGCCGCAACACGCCCACCTTCTTGGCGCTTCATCAGCGTTTGAGAAATCACCGCCTGCAAGGATTCTGACAGCATGGAACGAACCATGGATTTTTCCTCAGCGGGGAATACATCAACCACACGGTCAATGGTTTTCGCCGCTGAGGTGGTGTGTAAGGTACCAAATACCAAGTGGCCTGTTTCTGCCGCGGTTAATGCTAAGCGAATGGTTTCCAGATCTCGCATCTCACCAACTAGGATGATGTCGGGGTCTTCACGCAAGGCCGAGCGCAATGCATCACTAAAGCTGTGGGTATCTCGATGCACCTCACGCTGGTTTACCAAGCATTTTTTAGATTCGTGCACAAATTCGATCGGATCTTCAATGGTCAAAATATGCTCATATTTATTGTCATTGATGTAATCGATCATCGCCGCCAAGGTAGTGGACTTACCCGAACCGGTTGGCCCTGTTACCAAGCACAAACCACGAGGCACAGCGGCGATCTCACGGAAGACTTGGCCCATGCCCAACTCTTCCATAGTTAAAACTTTTGAAGGAATGGTACGGAACACTGCACCAGCACCACGATTCTGATTAAAGGCGTTCACACGGAAGCGAGCAACGCCTGGCACCTCGAAAGAGAAATCCGTTTCTAGATGCTCTTCAAAGTCCTTACGCTGCTTATCGTTCATGATTTCATAAATCAGGCCATGAACCTGCTTATGCTCCATCGGCGGAAGGTTGATGCGACGCACATCGCCATCAACACGAATCATAGGTGGCAATCCAGCCGACAAATGGAGGTCAGATGCCCCCTGTTTAGAACTAAAAGCTAACAGCTCCGTAATATCCATAATGGCCTCAAAACAGCTTAAACTGGTGTCTTCCCCCACCGCAGCCCGCATCCAATAGCCAACGAGCCGAATTTAGGTGGTTTTTATTTCGCAGTCGAACAAGCTATACACCCTGCATCGCCCTTCGCTGCTACCCTCAATTATAGTTGAGGTGTTTTTCTTTGCTATACGGTAAACTTTGACCTAGAGACCCAAGAAAAGCAAATACCCATCCGCTAATTTCCACCTATTTGTGCAAAAAGATGCTCGAAGCTGCCGAAACCGTCGCTGAACGTTTAAAAATAGTGCAATCGCGCATTAATGAAGCCGCCAGTCAAAGTGGTCGTATGGCCAGCGACATTCAGCTATTGGCCGTTAGCAAAACCAAACCGCTGGTCGACATCTTGCAGGCCTATCATGCCGGGCAGATCGATTTTGGCGAGAACTACCTGCAAGAAGCTCTACAAAAGCAAGAAGAACTGGCCCAGCTCAATGATGAGACGCAAGCTGCGAACGATATCTGCTGGCATTTTATTGGCCCTATACAATCCAATAAAACGCGTGCTATTGCCGAGAACTTCAGCTGGGTGCACAGCATTGATAGGCTAAAAATCGCACAGCGCCTTTCTCAGCAACGCGACGAGCAACAGCCAGAGCTGAACATCTGCCTGCAGGTGAACCTAGATAATGAAGAGAGTAAATCTGGCTTTAGCCCACAGGAACTGCAACAACAGGCGATGGAGATTAGCAAACTGCCAAAACTTAAACTTCGCGGCTTAATGGCGATTCCAAAGCCACGCCAGGAGTATTCAGAGCAGCTTCATAGCCTGCAGCGTTTACGACAGCTGCAACAAGAGCTTAATAAGGCGGGACTTAAGCTAGACACCTTATCGATGGGCATGTCACAAGATCTTGCAGCGGCTGTAGCGGCCGGCAGTACCATGCTAAGAGTAGGTAGCGATATTTTTGGCCCCCGCAGTTAGTCACAAAACTCACCGCTAATCACAAATACAGAAAAGCCGATAGGACAAAGTAGATACATGAATAAGCAGTCAGCTAAAATCGCATTTATTGGTGCCGGCAATATGTCCAGCGCTGTTATTGGCGGAATGATAAAAGGCCGCTTCACCAGTGATCAAATAATCGCCTGCGCCCCAAGTGACAAAAACCTTAAAGCCCTGCGCGAAGAATTCTCCATTCATACCGACAACGATAATTGCCAAGCCTGTAGCGCGGCGGATGTCGTGGTACTGGGCGTTAAGCCACAAGTACTGCAGCAGCTTGCAAGCGAAATTAAACCCCATTTACAGCATAAGCCGCTGATCATCTCGCTGGCTGCCGGTATTCCAATGCAAAGCCTCAATCAATGGCTAGGTGAAGATTTGGCCATTGTGCGCTCAATGCCAAACACACCGTCACTGGTAGGTGTTGGTGCAGCGGGCTTATATGCCAATGAAAACTGTAGCGACGAGCAAAAACAACTGGCCGATGATATTCAAGCCTCTGTAGGTATCGTCAAATGGTTAGATGATGAGGCGCTTATCGACTCTGTCATCGCGGTTTCTGGCAGTGGGCCAGCTTATTTTTTTCTAGCTATGGAAGCTATGATCGCCGAAGGTATTGCCCAAGGCCTTGATGCCGAAAGCTCCGCGCAATTGTGCATACAAACCGTACTTGGGGCTGCCACGCTGGCCCAACAAAGCGATGTCGATGTTGCCGAATTGCGCCGTCGGGTTACCTCGCCTGGCGGCACCACAGCACAGGCGATTGCCCATTTTGAGGATAATGGCCTGCGCGATTTGTTTGCCGGCGCTATGCAGGCCTGCAGTGATCGCGCCCGCGAGATGGCCAAAGAGCTGGGCTAAACTGCAAATCAACGCAAAGTCAGCAGCGAGCAGAGGCGCGATAGCCTATAATTCGCTGCAAAGCTTTTAGACCCTTTTATCTAAGGAGAACATCATGGGGGCGCTCAATGAAATCGGCCTTTATGTTTTACAAACACTTGGCAGCCTATATATCGCGCTGATTGTGATTCGCTTTTTGTTACAGCTAGCGAGAGCCGATTTTTATAATCCGGTATCACAGTTTTTGGTAAAGGCTACCAACCCACTATTGCTACCATTACGCAAAATCATTCCTGGCCTATTTGGCCTCGACATGGCCTGCGTCGTACTGGCTATTGCCTTGCACTGGTTACTTATTGAAGCCTGCGCAGCGGTTGTTGGCCTTGGCTTTTTGAACCCCTTCCATGTGTTGACCTGGTCTATGGTTGGCCTATTGGGTTTGACGTTAGGCATCTATAAATGGGGCCTATTTATTTCAATCATTCTAGGTTGGATAGCGCCACATAATCCCAACCCAGCAGTGCTGTTATTGAATCAATTATTAGCCCCGATGATGCGACCATTTCGTCGTCTAGTACCGGATCTTGGTGGTTTTGACATCAGCCCAATCTTTGCCTTTTTAGTATTAGGGATCTTGGGCATTTTACTCGGCAGCTTAGCTTATGAAGTCGGTATTGGCGGCGCCATTGCAAGCCTAGTAGTTGGTGTATAACAGTGCTTGGTGTATAACGAAGATGTCCGAGATTGATGACCAAAGCGTTGGCCTAGTAGAACCTCACTGCGCTGAATTTAACGAAGCTCTTGAGTTAGCATCTGGTCGCAGGCTTGAGCAATACCAGCTAATGTATGAATGCTACGGTGAGCTTAACAGTGACGCCAGCAATGCCATATTGATTTGCCATGCCCTATCGGGAAATCACCATGCCGCAGGCTTTCATAGCTATGAAGACAGCAAACCAGGCTGGTGGGATGCCTATATTGGCCCTGGCAAGCCAATTGATACCAGCAAATTTTTTGTGGTGTCACTGAATAATATTGGCGGCTGTGATGGCTCAACCGGCCCCAATAGCATCAACCCAGAAACCCAAAAGCCTTGGGGGCCCGACTTCCCTCGCCTAAGAGTTCGCGATTGGGTAAACAGCCAGGCTCGCCTAGCCGATCTGCTTGGTATTCAATGTTGGGCAGCCATTATTGGCGGCAGCCTTGGCGGCATGCAGGCCATGCGCTGGTCGCTGGAATACCCAGAGCGCGTGAAGAACTGCATTGTTATCGCCTCCGCAATGAAGCTTAGCGCGCAGAACATTGCCTTTAATGAAACCGCTCGCCAAGCAATATGCAGCGACCCAGAGTTTGCCGAAGGCCACTATCAGCAACAAGATATCATTCCCCGCGCCGGCCTTTCGGTTGCCCGAATGATCGGCCACATCACGTATTTATCAGGTGATGGCATGGGCGAAAAATTCGGCCGACAATTGCGCTCAGGTACCTTCGAGCAAGGCCAAGATGAGCCGGTGGAATTTCAAATACAAAGCTACCTACGCTATCAGGGCGAAAAATTTTCAACCAGCTTCGATGCCAATAGCTATATCTTAATGACCCAAGCGCTGGATTATTTCGATTTAGCGCGCGAGTATGATCACGACCCAGTAAAAGCCTTTAGCCATGCGCAATGTAAATTTTTAGTGGTGTCATTTACCAGTGACTGGCGTTTTGCACCGGCTCGCTCGCGTGAAATTGCTGATGCTCTTATGGCGGCGGGTAAATCAGTGAGCTATGCCGAAATTGAATCTGACGCCGGTCACGATGCATTTTTGCTTCCCAATCAGCGTTACGAAACTGTCTTTTCAAATTATTTAAAAGGCGTTGCCCAGCAATTGGAGGCCCCTAACAATGCGCAGTGATCTTGACATCATCAGCACTTGGATCCAGCCCGGGCAAAAAGTTCTCGATCTCGCCTGTGGTGACGGTGCACTGTTGGAGCGCTTACAGGAACAAGGCGTCAATGGTTATGGCCTGGAAATTGGGCCAGAACAAATTAGTCGCTGTATTGCCCGTGGCGTAAATGTTGTAGAGCAAAACCTCGACCAGGGTCTGGGCAATTTTGCCGACAACAGTTTTGATACGGTGGTCATGACTCAGGCACTACAAACCATGCGCTTCCCGCATTTAGTATTGCAGGAAATGCTACGAGTTGGACAAGAGTGCATCGTTACCTTCCCTAATTTTGGCCATTGGCGTGCACGCTGGCACTTGGCTTTTTCGGGCCGCATGCCGGTTTCCGACTTACTGCCTTACCAGTGGTATGACACACCCAATATTCACTTTTGCACCTTCAAAGATTTTGAAGTCTTGTGTCAAGAGCTGTCGATAGAAATCATCAGCCGCCGAGTGACCACCCAAGGTAGCGGCCGCATGATCAAACAAGCCTTGCCTAATTTCTTTGGCATCACTGCCATGTATCATCTACGTAAACGATAGGTAGAAAAATGTCTTCGATAAAATCCATCCTCGCCTTATTGTTTTGTAGCTTAAGCATAAGCAGCTTCGCTCAAGAGGCCCGGGAACTCAGCAAACCTTACGAGGAATTTGGTGATTACAAAATATTCTTCAGCGTATTTAATAGCAGCTTTATTCCCGCCGAGATTGCCAAAGCCTATAACTTGGTACGCGGCTCAAATCGTGCATTAGTTAATATTGCGGTGTTAAAAAACGGCACAATTCGCGGCGGCAAAGCTGCTGTTAGCGGCAACTACAAGAATTTAATTCAACAAACCCGCGAGCTGGAGTTTATTGAAATCAAAGAGCAAAACGCTACCTATTACTTGGCAGCACTACGTTTTGATAATGAAGAAGTTTTGCACTTTCATATCGATGTAACGCCTGAGGGCTCCGAGCAAAGCCACAGCTTTAGCTTCCACCGTAAAATGAATACCGATTAAGAATATGACAAGCAATACTATCGTGCTGGCCAGCAATAACCAGGGCAAGCTCAAAGAGTTCCAAGCACTGTTTTCACCTTTGGCGATTGATATCAAACCGCAGCGTGAGCTTGGAGTAGAAGACGCCGATGAAACCGGTTTAAGCTTCGTTGAGAACGCCATCATTAAAGCACGCCACGCTTGCGCGATTACCGGCATGCCAGCAATTTCCGACGACTCCGGCCTAGAAGTCGATGCCTTAGATGGTGCGCCTGGAATTTATTCCGCACGCTTTAGCGGCGCAGAAGCGACCGATCAAAAAAATAATGCACTGCTATTGGAAAAATTAACCGGCCTTGAAGATAGCCAACGCAGCGCACGCTTTCATTGTGTATTGGTGTATATGCGCCACGCAAAAGATCCTACCCCATTGATATGCCACGCTAGCTGGGAGGGTCGTATTTTGCACGAAGCTCGCGGTGAACAAGGCTTCGGTTACGATCCTTTATTTTGGCTAGAAGAGCAACAATGCAGCTCAGCCGAGCTTGATCGCAGCTTGAAAAATAAGATTAGCCATCGCGGCCAAGCCTTGGCATTGCTGATGCGAGCCATGGAAGAAAAACGGTGAGCACTCCTGTGCGGGAGTCACTCCCTCCTCTTTCTTTATATATCCACATTCCCTGGTGTGTTCGCAAATGTCCTTACTGCGACTTTAATTCGCATCGCGCCGATGAAGAGTTGCCAGAGCAGGCCTATTGCGACAGCCTAATAGAAGACCTGCAACAAAGCAGAGAACTGAGCCAGGGCCGCGCATTACAATCTATCTTTATAGGCGGCGGCACACCAAGCCTGTTTAGCCCCCATGCCTTTGAACGCATTTTAACTGCCTGTAAAGAGATAGTGGGCTTTGAACAAGATATCGAAATCACCATGGAGGCGAATCCCGGAACCGCAGAGCAACAACGCTTTTCAGGTTACCGGCAAGCTGGCATCAATCGCCTTTCAATAGGCGTACAGAGCTTTGGTGACGAACAACTTAAGGCCCTGGGAAGAATTCACAGCGCCGAACAAGCCAGTAAAGCCATGGAGATGGCCCGCAAAGCCGGTTTCGATAACGTTAACTTGGATCTTATGCATGGCCTGCCCCAGCAAAGCGTTGAATCAGCCAAACAGGATTTGCTAAAAGCCATTGCCTTAGAGCCAGAGCATTTATCTTGGTATCAGTTAACTATCGAACCTAATACCGAATACTATAAGCGCCCCCCCTTATTGCCGATAGATGACGAGCTAGCCGAGATTCAGATACAGGGGCAGGAGTTACTGGCTCAACACGGCTACCAGCAATATGAAATTTCGGCTTATAGCCGAGGCCAACAAAGCCGACACAACCTTAATTATTGGACCTTCGGCGATTATCTAGGCATTGGCGCGGGCGCACATGCAAAAATCAGCCGCCAGCAAACCGTAAACCGACATTGGAAAACTCGCTTACCTGCCCACTATTTGGACAGCCATCGTAGCTACACCGCTGGCGAAGAGCTAGTACAGGGTGAGCAGCTGATTCTAGAATTTATGATGAACGCGCTGCGCCTAAGCGATGGTTTTGAGTTGGATCTTTTTGAGCAACGAACCTTTTTACCACTCTCAGTGATAGAGCCGCAGCTTGCAAAGTTAGAGTCTGAAGGATTTATTAACATAGCGTGCGGCGTGCTTAGCCCAACCGATTTGGGCCAACGCTTTTTAAACGATGTGATTGCGCGCTTTCTGCCAGCGGACTAGTGTGCGGCGCAAACTAGTCCTCACACTTCTCTTCGCCTAGGCGGCTCATTTTAGAAAGAGCCGCCTTTAGCACTTGGCATATTTTGTCATGTCGATTAATCTGTAATAGCTTTGCAAGCCAGCAATTAGAAAATAACGTATAACATCATTGCACTAGCCGTTATCAATAGGGAAGCCGTGAGCTCATTAATATGTGGGATCTCAATAACAGCGCCAATCAAAATTCACTCACCGTTAGGCTACTTGCTTGGATTTTGCTTATTAGCTCCGGCATCACACTGATCGCTGTGGTGGTTCAGTTACGCACCTCATTTCAAGATGACCTCAAAGAGCTGGACTTAAGGTTAGAGCAGATTCGAATCAGTACTTTATCCAGCATCACGAAAAGCTTATGGAATTTTGACGAAGAGCAACTTCGCCTGCAGGTTAACAGCATGCTCGCTGTCAACGATGTAGTGCAAGTTACCGTTAATTGGACCAATTGGGATGATCACCCAAGAGCGATAACCGCCTCCGATCAAGCCGAACCCATGGGCGAGCGACAAATGACCCGTGTATACCCCTTGGTATATAGCGACATCAATACTCACGAGCAACATCTTGGTGACCTTAGCATCGTGGTAAGCCTGGACAGTGTTTACACTAAGCTTTGGCAAAGGGCGCGATTTATTATTGCCATGCAGTTCACCAAATCGCTTTTGGTATCTCTGGCCATCTTCTTTTTGATTCGCAGCCTGTTTACCCGACATCTGGCTCATATCGCCAATTACGCTAGTAATTTGTCCCTTCGCAATTTGAATCAACCCTTACAGTTGGGACGTAAAAATGAACAAAATGATGAGTTAGGAAATGTTGTTCGCGGGTTCAACATCATGCGTACTAGTCTACTGCGAGATATCGAGATGCGCCGTAGCATGTCTCAGCAGCTGGTACATGAGCAACAACAAAAACTGGATTTTATTAAACAGCAACAAGAAGCCGAAAGTGCGAGCCAGGCAAAAAGTTTCTTTTTGGCTGCCATGAGCCATGAAATTCGCACACCCATGAACGGCATCATCGGCATGACCGAGTTACTGGGCGATACAGACCTTGATGAAACTCAACAACACTATGTCAACATCATGCGTCGTTCGGGCGATTCCTTGATGCATATTCTAAATGATGTTTTAGATTACTCGAAGATCGAAGCCAATAAGGTAGTGTTTGAAAACTACCCTTTTAACTTGCATGACTTACTTGATGACTGTAGCCAAATCTACACCCGCCAAGCCCAACAAAAGGATCTCAATTTCCGTACAGTACGCCACCCCTCTGTACCCAACAAGGTTGTTGGTGACCCCACTAGATTAAGACAGGTCATCGTTAATCTATTAAGCAACTCAGTAAAATTTACCGACCGTGGCCAAGTCATATTATCCGCTCGCCTTGAAAAGACCGATAAGCAATATGTGTTGATCCGATTTACCATTAGCGATACTGGAATCGGTATTACTGAAAACTCGATAGCCAATCTATTTGAACCCTTCAAACAAGCCGACACCAGCACCACTCGTCGTTATGGCGGCTCAGGCTTAGGCCTAGCCATCTGTAAGCGCCTTGTCCAAATTGCACATGGTGATATTGGGGTTGAAAGCGAACTGGGTGAGGGATCTACTTTTTGGTTTACTTTTCAGCTACAGCTACAAGAAGAAGAAAAAGAGGTGCTACCCAATCACGCGGATGGCGGCAAAGTTGATTCAGGCTCACCCGTCAGCCTACCCCAGGCTAGCGACGGTTTAAATGTAATGCTTGTAGACGATAATAGTGTCAACATTATCGTTGCCCAAAAAATTCTAGCCAAATTTAATATTGAACCTGTGATTGCCAACAACGGATTAGAGGCAGTTGAGCTTTTCGAGCGCTACCCAGGTAAGTTTCCTCTGATTCTCATGGATATCGAGATGCCCATTATGGACGGTATTAAAGCCACTCATATTATTCGAGAGTTTGAATCCGAAAATGATGTCCGTGCGTGCCAGATAATTGCCTTAACGGCCCATGAAAAGGGTGAGCACACGGATAATGCCTATACGGCGGGTATAAACGATCACCTCAGCAAACCTCTTACAATAAAAGCATTTGCTGAGTTGTTTAATCGTATCGGGATAAAGGATATGAGCAATAGCGAATAGCCTGCATGCAACAGGCTGCAGTTATCGGCGCCAAGCGTGTAGCTTTTGAAGTATTTTTAGCGCCCACTGGGGTGCATGTTTACGCTTCCATTGTCCGGCCAAGTATTTATTGGCCTCGCTAAAGCTTGGGTAAATATGAATAGTGCCCAGGATATGATTAAGGCCTTTGCCCATTTTTATCACATGAATAAACTCGGTGATTAACTCGGCGGCATGAGCCCCCACAATCGTTACACCCAGTATCTTATCACTGCCATCTTTGAGCAGCACCTTGATAAATCCTTTGGCTTCACCTTCAGCTAAAGCACGATCCATATCATCTAACGGGAAGTGAACGGCTTCAAAAGCCACGCCCTCAGCTTTTAACTCAGATTCCAATTTACCAACACTGGCAATTTCAGGGTCTGTAAACACCGCTTTGGGAACAATTCGATAATCGACCTTAAACTTTTTCACAAAGCCAAACAAGGAGTTAACTGTGGCATACCAAGCTTGATGTGATGCCATATGGGTAAACTGATATGGGCCAGCTACATCACCACAGGCTAAAATGTTTTGATGGCTACTACTGCGCAGATATTCATCAACTTTTACTGTGCCGTCAGCATTGAGCTCAACACCTACTTCTTCCAAGCCCATGCCATCGGTATTGGCCTTGCGGCCAACGGCCAATAGTATTTGCTCATACCACTGCCAGCTTTGCTCACCGCTTTCATCTTGCAGACAAACTTCAACACCGCCCCCTTCGGCCTTTCTCACCTCGCTAATTTTACTATTGAGCTTCACCTGAATGCCTTCTTGCTCAAAAGCCTTCAACATAAACTCGCCAACTTCTGGCTCTTCCTTATTTAAAATGGATGAAGAACGCTGAACCATGGTGACTTCAGAACCCAGCCGAGAAAAAGCCTGACTCATTTCACAGGCGATTGCACCAGAGCCCATGACCAACATCGACTTAGGCAACTCTTCAAGCTGCCAGATATTATCCGATGTTAGATAATCTATAGCATCCAGGCCCGCTATTTCAGGAATAAATGGGCGCGCACCCATTGCAAGAATAATGTGGCGTGCTGAAATTTTCTCGCCGTTTACCAAAACTTCATTGGGAGAAACCAACTTGGCATCGCCGCTGATACAATCCACCCCCAATGACGTGTAACGCTCGACAGAATCATTGGGCTCAATGTGCTTAATGATCGATTGCACCCGCCCCATTACGGCAGGGAAATCCACCGCCACATCGGCCGCTTTTAAACCGTAACGCTCTGAATCGTTCATAAGATGACGAATCTTTGCCGAACGCAATAGAGTCTTACTGGGCACACAACCTGTGTTTAAACAATCACCACCCATTTTATGACGTTCAATCAATGTCACCTTCGCTTTAAGGGTCGCGGCAATATTGGCAGAAATTAATCCTGCACTGCCAGCACCAATCACCAGCAAATTAGTGTCGTATTTTTTACCTGAAAACATCGTGTTTAACTCTCTTATTTATACTGGTGTTTAAGAATCTTCTTGCTCGGAATTCCCCTTGCCCATGGCTTTCAATATGAACTTCGCCAGCCAGGGGAAAGCACCGAGTAAAACAAAGGCCAATATAATTTGTGGGGTTAATACACCAGAGACGCTCAGTTCTTCGACATTGGCCAGTTGTGCGCCGGCATTTACGTATACCGCCGTGCCTGCCAGCATGCCTAGCTGACTAACCCAATAGAAGGTCCAGGCTTTAATTCGGCTTAAACCAAAAACCAAATTAATTACAAAAAATGGAATTACTGGGATCAGGCGCAAGGTGAATAAATAAAAACCGCCTTCTTTCTCCAGGCCGTTATTAACGGTCTGCAGTTGATCGCCAAATTTACTCTGCACCCAATCACCCAACAAACTACGAGCAATTAAGAAAGCCAGCGTTGCACCAATACTGCTAGCGAAAGAAACCAACAATAGGCCCCAGGAGAACCCAAAAACGGCACCGGCAATCAATGTCATTAAGGCAGCTCCCGGCAAAGAAGCGGCCGTTACACCCACATAGATAAGAAAGAACAGTAAACCGGCGACGACGGGTTTCTCGGCTACCATCTGTTGGAAAAACTCCAATGACAGATACTGCGCACCACCGTTTAGATAGAACACCGCAATAGCTGTGGCCAATACCGCCAAAATAGCTATTTTTTTAACCATTTTTAAATCCTTAAATACTTTTTCTCTACGCCAAGGGTCATTTATTATCAATATACAACGATCAACATAGAGTTTATCGAACCCTTAGCCTACTTTTTAAATCACATAAAAGTGTCACAGACATCGCATATTATTGTAACAATCGCTCCCAAGGCTATACTCCACACGCTGATTTACAGCGCCATTGGCCCCAGAGACCAAGTTAAGAAAGAAGACCTATGCCAAGCAATACTAATGAACAGAGCCAAGCAAACAACTCGAAAGATATCGATGTAAGTGCCGCCGAGTATTACATCAATCGCGAATTGAGTCATTTGAAGTTTAATCAGCGGGTGCTGGCACAGGCTCTGGATGAGAGCCACCCACTGCTGGAGCGTTTAAAGTTTTTACTCATATTCAGCTCAAACTTAGATGAGTTCTTCGAGATTAGAGTGGCTGGCCTACACCAACGCCTAAAACTGGGCCGAGACAACCCTGGCCCTGATGGCTTATTGCCACAGCAGATTCTCGATCAATTGGCGCAAGAGTGCCACCAAACCGTACAACTGCAATACGATACGCTCAACGACATTTTGATTCCGGCAATGGAGCAAGAAAACATTCGCTTCTTGCGCCGCCACCAGTGGACAGAACAACAGGCCGAATGGATCTCTGATTTTGTTCATAAGCAAGTGTTGCCTGTGGTAAGCCCTATCGGCCTAGATCATGCTCACCCATTCCCAAGACTCGTAAATAAAAGCCTTAACTTTATTGTTGAGTTAGATGGTAAAGATGCCTTTGGCCGCGAATCTGGCTTAGCGATTGTGCCTGCGCCGCGCTCCCTTCCTCGCCTGGTGCGCCTACCGGATGAGCTTTGCGAACCCGGCGATAATTTTGTTTTTCTTTCCTCTATGATTCATGCCCATGCCGAAGAGCTCTTCCCTGGCATGCAGGTGAAAGGCTGCTATCAGTTCCGTATTACTCGAAACGCTGACTTGGATGTCGATACCGAAGGTGTGGAAGACTTGGCCAGGGCATTGCGCGGTGAGCTGCACTCACGTCGCTTTGGCAACGCTGTACGTCTAGAGGTCGCCGATAACTGCCCCGATGAGATGGTGGACTTCCTTCAAAAAGAGGTTGGCCTGAGTGATGATGAGCTCTACCGTGTAAATGGCCCAGTAAACCTTAAGCGCATGATGAGTGTACCTGGCATGGTCAATCGGCCTGATCTGCTGTACCCAGACTTTGCCCCTGGTTTACCTAAAGGGCTTACCCGCAAAGACAATTTATTTGATGCACTGGCCAGCAAGGATCAGCTACTACTGCACCCTTTTGAATCCTTTAACCCGGTGGTAGATCTACTGCGCCAAGCCGCTAAAGATCCCAATGTTGTGGCCATTAAGCAGACTCTTTATCGCACCGGTGATCAAAGCCCCATGGTAGATGCACTGATTGAAGCGGCGCGCCATGGCAAGGAAGTGACTGCTGTAGTGGAGTTACGTGCTCGCTTTGATGAGGAAGAAAACCTAGAGCTTGCAAGCCGCTTGCAGGAAGCCGGCGCCGTAGTAGTTTACGGTGTAGTGGGATACAAAACCCACGCCAAGATGCTGCTCATCGTTCGCAAAGAAGGCGATAAGCTCAAGCGCTATATTCATCTTGGCACTGGTAATTACCACAGTGGTAATGCTCGCCTATATACCGATTACTCGCTGCTATCGGCCAACCCCGAGCTCGCCGAAGATGTTCACAAGGTCTTCCAGATGCTAACCGGCATGGGTAAAACTGAGCGCTCAAATCATTTGCTGCATGCACCTTTTACCTTAAAGAAGCAGCTGTTGAAACTGATCGACGATGAAATCGATGCCTCCAGCAAGGGCAAAGAAGGCCATATCATCCTTAAAACCAATGGCCTTACCGAACCCAAAGTCATCCAGGCTTTGTATCGAGCCTCACAGGCGGGGGTGAAGGTAGACCTGATCATTCGTGGTATGTGTAGCTTGCGCCCAGGTGTTGCTGGAATTTCTGAAAATATTCGAGTGTATTCCATTATCGGTCGCTTCTTGGAGCACACCCGCGCCTATTATTTCGCCAATGCCAAGGCCCAGGTTTACTGCGCTAGCGCCGATTTAATGGAGCGTAATCTTAACCGCCGGGTAGAAACTTGTTTCCCAATAGCCAAAACCAATCTGGCCAAGCGGGTGATTGCCGAATTACAGGGCTATTTGGATTGCCCGCAAGGACGCTGGGAGCTAAATGCCGAAGGTAATTATATTGCCCCTGCAGCTAAGCAAAGCCCGGATGATAAAACCCAACAACAATTACTACTAGAATCACTAGGCCAGCTTTAAGGTGGCCTTATTTGGCCAATGGGCATTTTGCCAATCATCGGCAATATTGCGGCGCAAGAACTAAGCTTATGCCGCAATTGACTCAGCAGGACGCTTACAGCCCTTGTCTCACAGCCAGCCAGTCCTTATCATTACGCTAAATTTTTTTGGCAGTCAGCTGCCGCCTGACATTCTGGAGAATACCCATGAGTAGCATTGTTCACGTAACCGATAGCAGCTTCGAAGCTGACGTTTTACAAGCCGAAGGCCCTGTACTGGTTGATTTTTGGGCAGAATGGTGCGGCCCTTGTAAAATGATCGCTCCAGTACTGGATGAGCTTGCCAGCGATTACGGCGACAAGATCAAGATCTGCAAAATGGACGTTGATGGCAACAAAGAAACCCCTGCCAAGTTCAACATCCGCGGCATTCCAACCTTAATGATCTTCAAGGGCGGCAATATGGACGCCATGAAGGTTGGCGCCCTATCTAAGACTCAATTGGTTGAGTTCATCGATAGCAGCCTATAAATTGGGCAAATGGCGGCCTTCTTGGCCGCCCAAGCCTTGCATGGTGTAAAAAGTACGCTATAATCCAGTCAGTTAAGCGCGTTTCGCGGCTAATCTTCCCAATAGATTAATCTCCACAGCTATCCATTAGAATCAACTTAGCAATTGCTATTGTTCCTTTCGATATTTCTGTGCTGACTAGGTAGATTTTGCCATTGCCCCCAGAAGGCCTGCGCTAGCGGGTAGCGGCAAAGCCAACAATAAGCGCCAAAGCCTGCAATCAAATTTCCTTAATTTTGAGTTGCTACTTAGCTCGAAGGTTAAAATTTACAGTTATATTGATCTAAACATAACGTTCACTCACCACTGGCCATTCCTTCCCGGCCAAATTTTCCAATTCTAATTCTATGAATTTAACAGACCTAAAAACCAAACCTATTGAAGAACTGCTTAATATTGCCAAAGAAGTCGGCCTAGACAATGTGGGTCGCTCACGTAAGCAGGACATTATTTTTAACATTCTTAAACGCCACGCCAAAAGCGGTGAAGATATTTACGGCGACGGCGTACTTGAGATCCTACAAGATGGTTTCGGTTTCCTGCGCTCCGCAGACTCTTCTTACTTGGCCGGCCCCGATGATATCTATGTATCTCCAAGCCAAATTCGTCGCTTTAACTTACGCACCGGTGACACCATTGCCGGTAAAATTCGCCCACCTAAGGAAGGCGAGCGTTATTTTGCTTTGTTAAAAGTAGGCCAGATCAACTTTGATAAGCCTGAGAACACCAAAAATAAAATTCTGTTTGAAAACCTTACCCCGCTTTTCCCAGATGACCGCTTACCACTGGAAGCCGGTAATGGTTCTACTGAAGATTTAACCGGTCGAATCATCGATTTGGTTGCGCCAATCGGTAAAGGTCAACGTGGCTTAATTGTTGCGCCACCTAAGGCCGGTAAAACCATCATGATGCAAAACATTGCTCAGGCGATTACCCGCAACAATCCAGAAGTACACTTGATTGTTCTATTGATCGATGAGCGCCCGGAAGAAGTAACCGAGATGCAGCGATCTGTTCGCGGCGAAGTGGTTGCCTCTACCTTTGATGAGCCACCTTCGCGTCACGTACAGGTTGCCGAAATGGTGATCGAAAAGGCCAAGCGCCTGGTAGAGCACAAAAAAGACGTAGTGATCCTATTGGACTCCATTACTCGTCTAGCTCGTGCTTACAATACTGTAATTCCAAGCTCTGGTAAGGTTCTTACCGGTGGTGTTGATGCCCACGCTCTTGAGCGTCCAAAGCGTTTCTTTGGTGCTGCACGTAACATCGAAGAAGGTGGCAGCTTGTCTATCGTCGCTACCGCTTTGATC
The DNA here is from genome assembly GCF_947502065.1 of uncultured Pseudoteredinibacter sp. Lineage (GTDB taxonomy): Bacteria > Pseudomonadota > Gammaproteobacteria > Pseudomonadales > Cellvibrionaceae > Pseudoteredinibacter. Next base: position 342,786 of record NZ_CANMYE010000005.1, on the reverse strand, counting down.
GATACCGGCTCAAAAATGGACGAAGTTATTTACGAAGAGTTTAAAGGTACGGGTAACCAGGAATTGCACTTGGATCGTAAAGTGGCCGAAAAGCGCGTTTACCCCGCGATCAATGTGCGTCGCTCTGGCACCCGTCGTGAAGACTTGCTGATGAAAGAAGACGAGATGCAGCGCGTGTGGATATTGCGTAAACTGTTACACGATATGGAAGACATTGCGGCAACTGAATTCTTGGTTGATCGTCTGAAAGACTTTAAGACCAACGATGAATTCTTCTTATCGATGAAGCGCAAATAAGCGTTTATCTTTAAGTAGCGAACGAGCGGCACCTTTATTGGTGCCGTTTTTGTATTCGTAATCGCAAAGCCCCATTAGCTGAGTGGGTATAAAAGTTAGGCTACTTGGGCACCTCTGAATAATGTGCGCCGCAAAACGTAAAAAGCTCTAGGGCTTATGATAAGGAAAACAATGACTACACGTTTAGCCAAAATACATATCCGCAATTTACGATTACGCACACTAATTGGATTTAACCCCGAGGAACGGGAAAAACATCAAGACGTAGTGATCAATGCTGAGATTCACTACCAAGCCAACTCAGCCATTGCCAGTGATGATGTCGATAGCGCTCTTAACTACAAAACTATCTGCAAAGCGATAATCCAACATGTGGAGCAGGGTCAGTTTTTGTTGCTCGAAAAGCTCGTTAGTGATGTACTGGAATTATGCAGTGAGCACCCCAGCATAGATTATGCTGAAGTCTGCATCGATAAACCCCACGCTTTGCGCTTCGCCGATTCGGTGGCCCTAAGCTTGTGCTACCATAGACCTTAGGAAACACCATGAACAAAGCGATATCACCCATTAAAAAAGACGATAGTATCAGCACAGAAGCTCAGCGCGTAAAGGCCGCCTTAGTGGCAGCAGGCCTTGAGACGCCCATGCTAGACAACCAGTTAAGCAACGAAGAAAAGTACCTTCGAATTCAAGGGCTTATGGAAGAGGTTATCAGTACACTTGGACTCGATTTAAGCGATGACAGCCTTGCCGAAACCCCGCATCGTATCGCTAAGATGTATGTCCATGAGATTTTTTCTGGCTTGGATTACAGCAGCTTCCCTAAGATTGCGCTGATCGAAAACAAGATGGCTGTGGACGAGATGATCAAGGTCAGTGATATCGATATGACCAGCACTTGTGAGCATCACTTTGTAACTATCGATGGGACAGCCAAGGTCGCTTACATCCCCAACAAGAAGATTATCGGCCTTTCTAAGATCAATCGTATTGTACGTTTCTTTGCCAAGCGCCCCCAGGTTCAAGAGCGCTTAACTCAGCAAGTTCTATTGGCCCTACAAACTCTACTCGAAACAGACAATGTTGCCGTGAGCATGCAAGCCACTCACTACTGCGTAAAATCTCGCGGCGTGATGGATAGCAGTTCACAAACTAGCACCTTGGCCTTGGGCGGCTGTTTTAAGAACGACACTGGCTACCGTGCTGAATTTCTGAGCAAATAAGATAGCTCTTCCTCCTAAGTTCTCACCCTAATAAGTACCCAAGCTTAAGCTTGGGTACAGACTTTTTCCATATACTCCCCCGCAAACCTAGCTAGGCTATTAAGTTAGCGCTATGCTAGAGATTCGGTGCATTTTGTTTGACCATTTTAGGAGATTTTTATGGACGCTGTTTCCGAGTTTGTTTCTGCCTGGGCCCCGCAAGTGGGTATGGCGATCGTTGTTCTTGTTATTGGCTGGTGGTTGATAGGTAAGGTGGTAAACCTTAGCCTTAAAACCATGGAGAAAAATGAGCTAGACGTCACCTTACAGCGCTTTTTGAGCAGCATTATCGGTATCGGTTTGAAAGCCCTGTTGATCATCAGCGTGGCTTCTATGGTAGGCATTGCGACAACCTCTTTTGTTGCTGTTTTGGGTGCTGCTGGCTTGGCCGTGGGTTTGGCTTTGCAAGGTAGTCTTTCTAACTTCGCTGGTGGCGTACTACTCATTTTGTTCAAGCCTTATAAGGTTGGCGATTTTATTGAAGCCCAAGGCCATGCTGGTGTGGTTCAGTCTATTCAGATCTTCAATACCGTAATGAAGACTGGCGACAACAAGACCATCATTATTCCTAATGGCCCAATCTCAAATGGCAGCATCACTAACTACTCCACCGAAGACACTCGCCGTGTGGACATGAGCTTTGGTATTGGCTACGACGACGACATCGATGCCGCCCGCGATGCCCTAGAAGAAATCATTGCTGCCGATGATCGTATCTTGAAAGATCCAGCCCATTTGATTGTGGTTGCTGAGTTGGCTGATAGCTCCGTGAACTTCACCGTTCGTGTTTGGGTGAACTCTGCTGACTACTGGGGCGTGTTCTTTGCTATGCAGGAAACCGTGAAGAAGACCTTCGATGCGAAGAAGATCTCTATCCCATACCCACAGCAAGATGTACATTTGCACAAGGTAGACTAAGTATTATCCGGGGGCTGTATTTGCAGCCCTCTTCTTTCCCCCTTTATCTCCCTCATATTTTTCCATTCTTCGTTAAAAGCCTCTTTGCAAATCCACCTATCGACGCTAATACTGCCTTTCTGAGCAGCTTGTGTGTTGGGTGTGCTTTGCGGAACAATAAAGAGTGAGCGCCGACTGAGTAAAAAAGACAAGCGTCTTTTTGCTTGGCTTTTTTGGGAACGAGGGTATCCTGGAAGGCCGCCACTCGTGGAGCAAAGCATACCCAACACACAAGTTGCGGATCGAAGTCACTTACTTTCACAACCAGATTCAAAATGCTAAACATCAACAGGCACTACAAATAGGTAATTGCGCCCCTCTTCAATCTGTGGTCTTATGCGCGCCAGCCGAGGTACAACAATAGTCTATAAACACCTCCCCCGTTCCACCGACTATTGAGAGATCGACATGCTGGAGTATTGCCTGCTGGCACTTGCCCTGCTTGCCCTATTGGGCATTGTATTTGAAGAAGTTATTCACGTTAACAAAGCCAAAACCACTTTGTTTTTTGGCTGCCTTTCTTGGCTGATTTTATTCATTGCAGCTGATTCAAAAGAAGCTTCCCATCAAGTTCAAGAACAGCTCAATGAAAACCTGCTAGAAATAGCCACGCTGTGGTTGTTTTTAATGTCCACCATGACCTTTGTGGCCTACCTAAACGCCAAGGGTTTAATTCAAAACGTGGTGCAAAAGATTGTGCCCCAAGAATTAAGTCTACGAGCCTTGATGTTTATCGTGGCTTTATTTGCGCTGCTGCTCTCAGCCATCTGCGATAATGTAACGGCCACTTTGGTCAGTCTTGGTTTATTGCAAGCCTTTAAGCTCGAAGCCAAACAGCAAATCAAATTAGCCGCTCTGGTGGTATTCTCTGTGAACTCTGGTGGCGTGGCATTAATTACCGGCGATGTGACCACACTAATGATCTTTCTTGATGGCCACTTAAGTATGCAGCAGCTTATTACTCTGTTGCTGCCCGCGAGCTTAAGCGTTTTATTGCTGGCGATGCTTTTGAGCATTGGAGCTAAGGGTCGTGTTTCTGCCAGCCCGGTAGCGGCCAGCTTTCACAATATCGACATCGTTATTGCCGCCATATTCTTCGCCACGATTGGTGCAACTATGCTGCTGAATTTATTTTATGGCGTACCGCCAGTGCTGACGTTTCTTAGCGGCCTCTCGCTTATGTTTTTAGTTGGCCGCAGCATCAAAACTGATGCTGAGCAGACTCGTATTTTGGAATATATCCGAGAGATCGAATACGACACCCTGCTGTTCTTCTTAGGTATCTTATTATTAGTTGGAATGCTGCAAGAAGTTGGCGTGCTAAAAGATTTGGCCCAACTTTATCGCGAGTTTGACCCTCACTACGCCAATTATGTAGCTGGTGCTGGCTCAGCCCTGTTGGATAATGTGCCGTTGACTGCTGCACTTTTGAAAGCATCACCTGAGTTGAGCACTGAGAACTGGCTGGGCTTAACCTATGCGGTCGGCGTGGGTGGTTCCCTGCTAGCAATTGGATCTGCTGCAGGAATTATTGCCATGAGTAAAGTGCAGAGTTTGAGTTTTGTCAGTTATCTACGTTACTTTCCAGCCTTGGCCATTGCCTATACTGCAGGCTACGCAATGACTTTATTACTGGCCAATTTATTAAAGCTATAAGAACTTAAGACTCTTTGCGCTCTTCCAAGCGCTGTATCATTAGGCGAATAGCTTTTTGACTACGGCGCTTCTTCTCAATCTTAGCTTTGTTATCCGTGTCTTTCTCAGCCTCTAGCTTGGCAACTTCTTGCTTAAGCTCTTCATAATCATCCTTTAGTTCTTGCAGCGATTGAGCCTTTTCCGCTTTATCAAAAACGATAGCTTCTGGCGCCTTCTCTTCAGCTAGCCTCGGGCGATATTGCGGTTGAGGGATAAAAGTTTGATCAGCGACTTGACGCTGATTCATAAAATTCGGCGATACAATTTCTACATCGGCACCGTGCAACTTATCCAACATATGGCGACGTAATTTGCTGCGCGCTGAAAGCAGTGTGCGCACATTTTCTAGAAATCCAGCCACGCGATAGCACACTGAAAAATCGCCTAAGTCCATCACATAGACAAAGGGTTCCGATAAACCGGCATCTTCCGCGGCTTGCTTGAGTAGCTTCTCTATATCATGATGATCAAGCTCATAACCTAAAGTGACTTCAGCAGTTACTACTGTGCCACTGGCATGCACCACTTTTACTGGGTTAGCCGCCACATAAACATTAGGTAAGGTGAGTAAATCACGATCTTCAGTTTGGATTTCGATATGAAATAAGTCTTGTTCGGTAACACGACCAAAGTGATTATTCACTTGAATAAAATCACCTGGCTTAAAGTTTTCTAATGAGCGAATCATTAAGCCCGCCATCGCATTTGCTGCAATGGTAGTGGAAGATAAGGTAATAATAGCGGTGAGTAATAAACCCAGCATGGTAAGAAGATTGCCTTGCAGGCTATCACTTACCGGCAGCACGATGATAGCGGCACATAAGGCAACCAGTACCACTAGCAGTGTCATCCACTGGCTACGATAACGAGCACCTTCTGAAGGTTCGCGCCCTTTCTTACTTAGGTAATATAAAACCAAGCTTGCAAAAGCCACTACCGCCAAGAGCGGCAGCAGTGGTAATAGCAAGCCTGGAATTTCGGCTAAAAGTGATTGCAGTTTTTCCATAACATGTCCATATAACAGTTTTGCTATCTTTTAGCCGGTTTAGCTTAGCTGGCCGCTTTTAGAGCCTGATCGATATCGGCAATAATATCATCGATATGTTCGATACCAATCGATAGGCGAACCATTTCTTCACTTACGCCGGCCGATTTTAATTCTTCTGGAGATAGCTGGCGGTGTGTGGTGCTGGCTGGGTGACAAGCTAGGGACTTGGCATCACCAATGTTTACTAGGCGCAATATCATTTGCAGGGCATCGATAAATTTGCCGCCCGCTTCGCTTCCGCCTTTAATTCCAAAACTAAGGATACCTGATGCGCGACCGCCGCAGATTTCTTGGCAGTTTGCATGGTGCGGGCTATCGCTTAGGCCAGCATAGTTTACCCAACTTACGGATGGGTGTTGCTGTAAAAACTCGGCTGCTTTTTGGGCGTTTTCACAGTGACGCTCCATACGCAAAGATAGGGTTTCTAGGCCTTGCATAATTAGGAAGGCGCTGTGCGGGGAGATGGCTGCACCGGTGTTACGCAATGGCACTACACGACAGCGTCCTATATAGGCGGCTTCGCCTAAGGCTTCGGTATAAACCACGCCGTGGTATGAAGGATCAGGTGTGTTCATGACTGGAAAGCGATCTTTGTGCTTGGCCCAATCAAATTTACCAGAATCGATAATGGCACCACCAATGGTTGTTCCGTGACCGCCAATATATTTGGTTAATGAGTGCACAACGATGTGGGCGCCCAACTCGAATGGGCGACATAGGCTCGGGCTCGCTACGGTGTTATCGACAATCAGTGGCACGCCATGGGCTTCGGCAATTTCGGCCCAGCGCTTTAGGTTTACGACGTTACCGGCTGGGTTGCCGATGGATTCGCAAAACAGTGCTTTGGTGTTTTCGTCAATTAGGCCTGCTATTGCGTCGAAGTCGTCGGCATCGACGAATCGGGTTTCGATTCCTTGGCGTGGGAAGGTGTGGGCAAATAGGTTGTAGGTGCCACCATAGAGCTGTGAGGTACTTACGATGTTGCTGCCCACTTCGGCGATCGCTTCGATGGCGTAGCGGATGGCTGCCATGCCGGATGCTACGGCCAATGCGCCAATTCCACCTTCTAGTGCCGCTAGGCGTTTTTCTAGGACGTCGGTGGTTGGGTTCATGATGCGGGTGTAGATGTTACCCGGTACCTTCAGGTCGAATAAGTCGGCACCATGTTGGGTGCTGTCGAAGGTGTATGAGGTTGTTTGGTAAATTGGGGTGGTGGCTGAGTTGGTGGTTGGATCGCCTTCGTATCCGCCGTGCAATGCTATGGTTTCGGGCTTCATGTAAACTCCAATGCTTACTTTATGTTTGTTTTGTTTAGCCCTCTATTGTGATTGTTGCTGCCGTCTTCGGCAAGTTTGGTGGTGAATAGTCGTTATTTGCGATTGAGACAGTAGGTTCGGGCCGATTTTAGCGAGGGCGGCTATTAGTCTGGAACGCGCTTAAACCATCCGAGGGCGCTCGAGTCGTGTCGTCCATGACACTCTACGGTTCCTGACTAATAGCCGCCCTCACTAAAATCTACAAACTGCATGCTGTAATTCTAAGCTCTCCTTTTACAGAACGGCTGTTAAACTTATTAGCTAATTATTCTTGAACCCTACCCTCGACCCACTTAGCTATCACCAGCCCAGCCAGTAACCAACTGATTACCGAATCGACAATCATGACCAGCACATAAGGGGTGGAGAAGTTCATCCAGTTCCAGTACGGAAAGTGACCAACGAAGCCGATGATTAGGCCTATTAGGCAGATGTAGCCGAGTCGTTGCCCGTAGCTGAGGCCTGAGGTCATGTTTAGGGCTAGGCAGACAAGAAAGGCCGAGACTATGTAGCACAATAGGCCAACACCTAGTGTGACGGGCATGTTGAGGTGGTATTCGGGGACGATGCTGGCAAACATTGAGGCGCCGCCTTCTTTGAAACCTTCTTCTTCGAAGGGCAAGAAGTAGATTCCAGCCTCTGGTGCCTGGGCTTTGATGCTGGCTTCCATGGCAGCTTCGTCGCTAAAGCGGTGGGAGGCATCTTGGTGCCAGCTGAGTACGGTCCAAGATACGAAACCCCAGAAGAACATGATGATGCCAGCTACGACACTGGCCATTAGGACTTTTTTCATCGCAGAGTTACCTTTGTTGTTATTGTTTGCTTAGGCCCTACTGACTACCACTGCGCTTGCAAGAAGACAGTGCAGCAAAGAGTCTACAAACCTTAACAGAGGCGCCTTTCATGTTAAAGTTAGCTTTTTCTGGCCTCTCTAACGCCTTTTAACTGCGGTAACACCATGAAATACAAAGACCTGCGCGATTTTATAAAGCTGCTGGAGAAACGCGGCGAGCTTAAGCGCATCCATACGCCGGTAGACCCTAATCTGGAAATGACTGAGATTTGCGATCGCACTTTGCGAGCCGGCGGTCCAGCTCTGCTATTTGAAAACCCGGTAGGTTTTGATACTCCGGTTTTGGCCAATCTATTTGGTACTCCTGAGCGGGTTGCCTTGGGGATGGGCGAGGAAAGTGTTGACGCCCTTAGAGAAGTCGGCAAATTGCTGGCCTTTTTGAAAGAGCCCGAGCCACCCAAGGGTTTGAAAGATGCTTGGAGTAAGATGCCCATCTTCAAAAAGGTACTCAATATGGGGCCGAAGGTGTTGAGTAAGGCCGCTTGCCAACAAGTTGTTAAGCAAGGTGATGAAGTTAATCTTGACGAGATTCCTATTCAAACTTGCTGGCCTGGCGATGCGGCGCCGTTAATTACTTGGCCTTTGGTGATTACTCGCGGCCCCAATAAAGAGCGTCAGAACCTGGGTATTTACCGCATGCAAAAGCTGAGTAAAAACCGTTTGATTATGCGTTGGTTGAGCCATCGCGGTGGTGCTTTAGATTTTCGCGAATGGCAAGAGAAGCACCCGGGCGAGCCTTATCCGGTCAGCGTTGCCCTTGGCGCCGATCCTGCGACGATTCTAGGTGCAGTAACGCCGGTACCCGATACTTTGAGTGAGTATGCATTTGCGGGCTTGCTGCGGGACGATAAAACGGAAGTCTGTAAATCCATCAGTAATGATTTGCAGGTTCCCGCCAGTGCTGAATATGTACTTGAAGGGTTTATCTATCCCGATGATATGGCCGATGAAGGGCCCTATGGTGATCATACGGGTTATTACAATGAAGTCGATCGCTTCCCGGTATTTACGGTAGAAACGATTACTCATCGTAAAGATCCGATTTACCACAGCACTTACACCGGCCGCCCACCCGATGAGCCAGCCGTTTTAGGAGTGGCGCTGAACGAAGTTTTTGTGCCTATTTTACAAAAGCAGTTTCCAGAAATAGTCGATTTCTATTTGCCACCAGAAGGCTGTTCTTATCGTCTAGCGGTAGTGACGATGAAGAAGCAATACCCTGGTCATGCCAAGCGCGTGATGATGGGGGTCTGGTCTTTCTTGCGCCAGTTTATGTACACCAAGTTTGTGATCGTTACCGACGATGATGTTAATGCTCGAGATTGGAAAGATGTAATTTGGGCAATGACCACTCGTATGGACCCTATACGCGATACCACTATGGTTGAAAACACGCCGATTGATTATTTGGACTTTGCCTCGCCGGTTTCAGGCTTAGGTTCAAAAATGGGCATGGATGCGACCAATAAATGGCCCGGTGAAACCGATCGTGAATGGGGTGTAAGCATTACTATGGATCAAGCCGTGAAAGATAAGGTGGATGCCATGTGGGATGAGCTTGGCATTCGTCTACCAGAAAGCGACAACAAACTTATTTAACAAAATCACACAGCCGATACTAAGGTTGGCTGATCTGGGCTGCGCTGAATACAGACTTGGTTGCGGCCCATTTCTTTTGCCCGATAGAGTGCCAAATCCGCTTGCTCCAAAAGCCTCTTGTAATTATCACCCCGCCCATGAGACTGCGACACCCCTACACTGGCCGTAACTTTACCTCCATCTGGTAAAGTAATTTGCTTAAGTTTTTCCGAAAACTCTTGCGCAAAAAAAGAGGCTTCGGCCAAGGCGAGCTTCGGCAAGATAAAGAGGAACTCTTCGCCGCCAATTCGACCAAAATATTGCTCTTTGTTGCAGTGTCTTTTAGCGATGGCTGCGACCTCCAAAAGCACCCTATCTCCTTGTCCATGACCGTACTTATCATTGATTAATTTAAAAAAATCCACATCAACTATTAGTACACTCAATACATCGAATTTAGCAATGGCTTCGTCAGCCACTCGCATTATGGCGCGTCGATTGCGTACTCTTGTCAGGGCATCATAATCAGCCAAGCGACGCAATCTTCTGCGACCAACAACCAAGATAAGCACAATGACTAAAAGCGATACAATTAACAACATTGCAGTAACTAAACGATCCCTCGATTTCGAGGCTCGCGCTTCCGTAGCTTCCAGTTTTAGCTCAGTCAGTTGGCTTTTTCTAGAAAGGCTTTCAACTTTTAGTGAGGTCAACTCAAAATCAAAACGAGCTTTCTCAACTTCCGCATTGATTAATCGTAAATAATTGTTCCTCTGCCTCTCTAGCTCAACGACCTTCTGATAAGCCAGTGCCGACTCTTTATGCATTCCCAAGCCAGCATAGGCTTGCGCCTCAATTTCCCGGCGCTTGGCACCAATATTGAACCAGTAAATAGACTCACTTAAGCTATCCAAATGATCTATCTGGTGCAAAGCTTCTTTAAAATCCCCCTGACTCAAGGACAAGTTAGCTGTCGCTATGTAGTAGCGCATTAGCCAAGTTCGATCTTCTATCCTAGCAAGTCTCTGCGTTGCCAAATCCAAATAACTTTGAGCTGAGTCATAATCCTTCTGAGCGATATAAACTCTCGCCAAGCCGACCTGTGCTGCAAACAACTTGTAGACATCAATTTCAATTAAGTTGGTCGATGCTTGAATAAGCTTATTAAAATAAGCGCCTGAAATTTCGTATTCTCCAAGCAAATAGTATTCCTCTGCGAGGCGAAAATAATCAAATCGTATATTTCTTTGATTCCCTGCCAGAGTATCTAAACGCAGAGCTTCCTTTATATATACTATTGCCTCATTGTGACGCAGCATGCGTCCGTATATATGCCCTACCCTGTAACTTAATTCGCCGGCTTTACTATTTCGATGTCGCTCACTCAGTGTCGATGCGAGCTGCTTACTATAAACCTCTTTTGCCAATGAAAATTGCTTTAAGGCTTTACTAAACTTTCCTTCACCGGCGTAGTTATCGCCAAGTTTTAACAAACCGTGAAATTCCAGCAAGGGATCACCCTGCGCTCGAGAAATTTCAATTAGTTGGTTAACCAGCGCAATGGTCTTATCAATTTTCTGTAAGTAAGCGTAGGCTATTGTCTCGCAGTGCAAACTGTAGCGTTTCAAATCTTCTACACCTTCAACACCTCTGCTTTTCTGTTTAAAAAGCTCACGAGTAATTAAGGATTTAGACACCTCACTGGAGCGAGCTTGAGCATCCTGCAAGAGAACTAGGTAATTTAGCTGCTCTTTAATGGGGAGTTGTTCATATTGATCGCCAAAAGATTCAAGCAGAACGCGCTCTTCATCTTCAAAGCTCATATCAAGGCGCTTTGCCTCTAGGCGAGCCACTACCTCCGATAGAGTCTCGGCCATTGACGATAACGATAAGAGCAAGGGGAATATTAGACAAAGAACTTGTCTTGAAAGATAAAAACTCATCTCGCAATCCAGCTTTCAGGTTTTTAAGCGAAGAATGACTCAACGGCCAGCTCTACGTAAGCCTCTTCACGCCTAAGTCATTGGAATGAACAGGCTATCTTGGGCTTACACCCTTAAACTTAAGCCTATAGGAAAGAAAGTGGCAAGCACTTAGCTGAAGGAGAAACGCAATACAGAACAAAGGCTTAGAAATGGGCAAGAGAACGCAAAAGAAAGTAACAAAAAAGTTCCAAGGAACTGAGCGCGAGAGATGAACTTCAAACCCGTCTAAAAGAGCTAGTTTTTGAACAGCTAGCTATTCAGTTCAGATGAATAATTAACAATTCGATCACGACCCGCTCGTTTTGCACTATAAAGTGCGATATCAGCCTTCTCGATAAGCCCCATAAAGCCATTTATCTCACCACCTGACTGACTAATACCCACGCTGCAGCTTAATGAACTTCCATCAGGTAATCTCAGCATCCGAATTTTGCTCATAAATAATTCAGCGAAGACATTCACCTCACTTGGACCCCTGCGCGGCAAAACAAACAGAAACTCTTCACCACCGACCCTTCCGAATTCGACATTCTGTTCGCAAAGTTCACGAGCTATTTCGGCCACTGCACAAAGAATTTCATCCCCATAGCCATGACCAAAGCTATCATTGATCCTCTTAAAAAAATCTATATCGATCAATAGGATGCTTAACAGGCCACGAGAAGTAAAAGCCTTCTCTCCATATTCAAAAATAGCTCGTCTATTCTTCACCCCCGTCAAGGCATCGCACTCTGCCAGCCGCTTAAAGCGGCGGCGCCCTGACACCAAGATCAAAATTAGGAGCAACAATGAGGCTATCAATAGCACAGCCGTTATCAGCCTACCCCGCCCGAGCTCAGCCCTTACTTCTGCAGACTGTAGCTTTAATTCAGCAATCTTTTTATCTCTAGATAGGCTTTTTAATTCTAATTCTCGACGCTCAAAATCGAAACGTGCCCGCTCAACCTCTGCGGCCATGACCCGGGCATAATCACTTCTTTTCCTATAGAGCTCATGCATTTTTTGAAACGATGATAATGACTCTGGATGTCGATCCAAGGCTTCGTAAGCTGCCCCAAGCACCTCGTAAACGGCTATCCCCAAATCGTCCCACTGCTCCGTTCCAGCAACATCTATAAATAAATCAGCCGCCTTCACAGCATCTTCATGTCGCCCTTGTAATAAAGCCAGTTGAGCGCGGGCAAGGTGATAGCGCATTAGTAGCGGGCGATTCTCCACCCCCTCCATGTAATCTGAGGCCTCATCAAGACTTATAGCCGCTTGCTGAGAATTACCCTCTTCAATATACAATCGCGCCAAGCCAACTTTCGCCGCGAACACTCTATAGACATCTGGGTGTGGTCCAGCTAACGCAGCAAGCAATAATTTATTGTAATAAGCTTTGGCCTCATCTGTTTTTCCCAGTTGACGGTTTTCTTCTGCTAGACGAAAAAGATCAAAGCGGACATTGCGCTGATTGCCTGCCAGAGTGTCTAAACGCAAGGCCTCACTGATAAAGTCTATTGCCTCTTGATGCCGCAACATTCGCCCATAGACATAACCAATGCGATAGTTCATCTCACCCTCTTTGCTATAACGCTCTTTGTCCTCAAGCGTAGGCAAAAGGGTTTCAACAAGTACTTTTTGAGCTTCACTATATTGCAGTAGGGCTTGGCTAAATTCTCTCAAGCCAGTAAACAAATCACCTAGGGATAAGCGGCTATGAAAGTACAATAGGTAATCGCCTTCATTTTTTGATTCTACAGCCAAACTTTCGTAAATCTTCTGTGCTTGAGATGTTTCATTGAGATAGGCCTTTGCGATGCCTTCAAGCATCAGGCTATAAAGAGTAAAGTGTTTGGATGGAAACAACTGCTCTAGAGGCTTGATCTTTTCACGAGTACTTAGAGACTGTTTAATTTCACCAGAGCGGAGCTGGGAATCTTGCAAAAGTAATAGATAATGCGCCTGCTTGGCAGATGGCAACTGAGGGTATTCATCAAATTTTGACTCAAGCTGAATTCGAACATCAGCGTCAAAATCCATCTGCAAACGCCTCACTTCTAAACGCTCAATTAACTCTGTCAAACTCTCAGCATGAACGCTCCCTCCCCATATAATCCCAATCAGGAAGCATAAGATACCACTGGCTAAAGGTCTTAACATAATGCAAATCAGCGCTCAGAAAACCAAAGCAACACCTTCGTTTTAAACAAACGAAATCAACGAAGGCTTAGTATTAAACATACGCCAAGATCTGCAAAAAAGAAAATATTTACGTCAGAAAAGAACAATTTAGGCTTGGGTGGCCAATCGGCCACCCAATTATGACATTAAGCTGGCTTAGGGAGGGGAAGCTGAGATTGCACATTAGCAGCGCTTTTTAAGCCCTGCTGATAATACTGAGTGCTCAGCTCATGTTCACCCATTGCAGCCAATAGACGACCAAGCTCCGCACAGGCTTCTGCGCTTGGTTTTTGCTTGATGGAATTTTGGTAATACTCTTTCGCCTTGCCCCACAGCTCATTGCGCAAGCTTAGGCGCGCACAGCTTAGCAACAAAGCCGCATCTGCAGGGCGTTGCTTTAGCCAGTTTTCGGCCTGTATAAGCTGACGATCCAAATCTTCGCCGGCTAGCAAACCATAGAGGGAGATAAGATTACTCTGCCAATCTTTCTGCAAATGACGGCGCAACAAGTTTTCGGCAATCGCATCGCCATCGTAGCGCCGCAACTGCTGGGTATAAGCCATAACCATCGCCGGACGCTTCTTTACATCCTTAGGCAGGTCTTCCCAAACTTCCTGCAATTTAGCGATGGCGTTTTTGGTTTGCATACGGCTTGCTTGCTCACCGGCCAAATCAATCAACGCTAAATACAATTTATCCGACAAAGCCAAACGTTCTTCTTCACTGCCCACCTTATGGCGATTTAATTCTGGCAATAGGCGCTCTAGAGACTCCCAATCTTCCAATTCTGTGTAGACATTTCGAAGGTATTCCAGCACCAAAACATTTTTCGGTGAAATCTTGCGAGCCTTCTCTAAAGTCGCCACACACTGCTCATACTTCTTAGCTGAGAACTGAATGCGCGCCTGAGTGATGATAATAGCCAAGCTATCTTCTGAAGCCACTTCTTCGGCTTTTAGCAGAAGCTCGTTCGCTTGATTCTCATCACCTAACTCATGAGCACTGCGCGCGGCCGCCAAATAATTAAGTACAGGGGCTTGAACATTGTGGGCTGATTTCAATAGATCTTTACGGGCAGATTTAAAATCGCCTTCGATGAATTCTACCAAGCCTTTCTCGGCACGCTTTTGGGCTGCAGCGGCGCTACCAAAGAGAATAAAGCCGGTGCTTTTTTTGACGAGACTTACACTTCCTTTTGATAACTTTGCAGTCCAACGCGCAAGCAAAAGAGCCGCCACGACTAAAATGACGGTAAACCAAAAGCTCATCTCGATACTGATGTTACCGAAGGCGATCAGTACATAGCCACTATCGTGTTGCACTAAATAATCGAGATAGAAAACACCGGCAATTATTGCCAGTAAAACCAATAATTTGAACTTCCAACGAAATTTCATTATTAAGCCTCCTCGCTCGCACTTGCTTGCGGAGACTGAGTATTAGGCTGTGGCTGGGTCGATTTCACTTTATGCAAACGCTCTATGTACACACGCAACTGCTCAAGCGATGAAGTTATATCTGGGAGCGGAACAATAATTTCCTGGCCTTCTAGATCATCTAATTCCAATATAAAAGCTTCGATTTGGCTATTTGGTGGAAATTGATTTTGTAGCCACTCACGAGCTTGTTGAATAGAAGTTTCGTAAATTACTTTTTCCTCACGCAACATCGCCAGCTGCGCACGCTCAATCATAAAACGTAAATTAAGCTTCACATAAGCCTGCGCTTCAGGTGGCAACAGCGCATTTACCGGTTGATTGCGACGAATATGCACAAAGCCTTTTAGATAATTGAAAACCGAAGTCGCCCAACCCTGCATACGATGCTGCCAAGTAACGTTTTCAGGTAATACCGGCTCTTCCATAGAATGGTTGCGCTCAGCCATCGGCACCCGCTTAGGTAAGGTCGGCAAATTATCAATCTGCTTAGCTAAGCCTGCCATTCGTAAAAACAAACCATCACGATCAACTTTTGGCGCTAGCTTTAATGCGGCGAGATCCTCACCGATAGCCTGACGAATTGGGAATAGATCTACGTCATCCATTTCCGCCAAAATTTTATCGGCGGTTTCTAGCAAGCCCTGTGAACCTTTAGTGGCACGCTCGGTTAGCAAACGTTGGTTCGCTAAACGCAATAGGTATTCCGCTTCGGCCAATAGCCAATCATCACGACTGGTAGAGGAAATGCTGATCAAGCGCTTATTATGAGCATCTAAACGTTGATGCACCGCTTGCAATGATCCCTGCACGGTTTGAGCCACTTCATCAGTGCCCGCTACCGAAGCTGATACCGTTTGCTGCTCACTGGCGAGTTTCAGAATTTGTTGATTCTGACTTTCAATTAACGCCGCCATTTCAGCTTCACGCGCCTGGCGAGCTTTATCTTGCTGCCAGAACTGCCAGCCAAAATATCCGCCGGCGCCAACCGCAGCGCATAGCAGTAGCACTACAAACCAAATAAAGAAGCCGGCACCCGAGCTTTTTTCTTTAGCAGCAGGGGCTTTTTTGCTAGCGGCTTTTTCAGCTGGCTTAGCGGCGCTGGCGGTTTTTGATTCTGACTGTTTTTGCTCAGGTTTTTGCTGCTCTTGTTTTGCCTTATCGTCGGCAGGCAGCTGATCTTTGTTATCGGTATTGCTCATGTGAACTCCATTTGTGCAAGGTCACCCTAGCAGCGGGGTTTTAAATTAAATTCTATTTGGGCTTAGCTGGCCAATCTAGTTAAGGCTTCCAGCATGGCGGGCTCACCGGCATTACTGGCAACTAAGACCTGTTTAAACCCTAAGCTTTTCGCCATTTCAGCAACGCGTAAGCTTGGGCAAATCAATCGGTAACTTAACCAGGCACCAAGCCCGGCTTCTTCTATTCCATGGTGCAAGTTTTCTAAGGACTCGCCACTGTGCACCAAAATCACTTTTCGCCCTGGCAAATCAGAAAATTGGCTGCCAGCTAAGGCAGCACTCAGCGTAGCCGGTCGAATACGACGGTAGAGCTCGCAATAGTCAACTTTAGCACCTCGCTGGCTTAATGTTTGCGCCAGTTGCTCTCGGCCACCCTTGCCACGGAAAATAAGGACTTTTTTGTCGCTTAAATCCTGCAGCTGTTTCAGTTCCAGAAGTGCCTCACTGTCCATGGCGCCCTCGGCCGAGCTTAACTCAGCAAACGCCATACCCCGAGCCGCCGCCGCAGTGGCTGCTCCAATTGCCAGATATTGCTGCCCCATAGGTAACTGGGGCCAATACTGATCAATCCAAGGCTCTGCGTATTTGACGGCGTTTTGGCTAATAAAGATCACAAACGCGTATTGATCAAGGTTCATAACTCCAGCCTTGATCGCGGCAATGGCCGCCGCCTCTTCCAATTGGGCAATTTCCATACAGGGGATATGCAAACATCGCCCCCCTGCCGCTACAATTTTATCCTGCAGGCGGGTATTCGCCTGCTCCGGCCGACATAGGAGCACATTAAGCCCAGTTAAGTTCATTGTGCTCATCACCTTTAAACCTAAGCTGAATTAGGGCGTATTGCCGTAGACCTTATCTAAAATCTCTTTGGCACCAGCTTCGAGTAAGCGCTCTGCCATTGCTATGCCCATACTTTCGCCGCTATCTAAGCCGCCTTCGGCTTCTTCAAATAACAAAGTGCTACCATCTGGATCGCCAACCAAGCCGCGCAACCACAACTTACCATCTCGCTCTATCGCGTAGCTTGCAATAGGCACTTGGCAGCCACCTTCTAAGCGACGATTCATAGCACGCTCGGCCACCACGGCCCGGGCAGTCTCATTATCATGCAGCGGCGCCAAAAGTTCTTTGCAGGCTTCGTCATCCACTCGGCACTCAATACCCACAGCCCCTTGGCCACCGGCAGGCAAACTAAGCTCTGGGGCGATAAAATCGCGAATACGATCGGCCATTTCTAAGCGAATAAGCCCAGCGGCCGCAAGTATAATAGCCTGATATTCACCGGCATCCAGCTTCGCCAAACGGGTATTAACATTGCCACGCAGAAATCGAATATCAAGATCAGGGCGAGACGCCAAAAGCTGGCACTGGCGACGCAAGCTAGAAGTCCCCACGACGGCCCCTTCTGGCAGTTCATCCAGGGAGGCAAATTCATTGGATACAAATGCATCGCGTGGATCTTCCCTTGGGCAGATAACCTCTAAGCCCAGACCTTCGGGAAACTCCATCGGCACATCTTTCATGGAATGAACGGCGATATCAGCGCGCTTTTCCAATAGCGCGTGCTCAAGCTCTTTTACGAAGAGACCTTTGCCACCCACCTTGGCGAGCGGCACATCTAGAATTTTATCGCCCTTGCTGACCATGGGCACCAAACTTACCTCTAAGCCTGGGTGATGACGCTCTAGCTCAGCTTTAACATACTCAGCCTGCCATAAGGCGAGAGCACTCTTACGTGTGGCGATACGAATAGATCGGGACATGATGAACACTTAATCAATAAATCAAGCGCACATAATAACAGAGCAGAGAACCTGCTCCTATGTTTTAGCTCAGGCAAGCGCCGCTCAAAAAACAACCAGGCAGATCATTTCTGGCGGCTTTACAAGATTAAGCCAACAACTCTTCTGAAGCTTCAAGCTTTGCTTCGGGCTCAGGTTTTGATCTGTGCCCATTTAAACTCAATAGCAAACGCTCTGCTGCGCGTCGACTATCTTTGAGAACAGAGTCCCCACCACCTAAAGCAGCCATCATCTGAACATTGAACACCAAGCTGATTAAGCCCCAGGCAACTTCACGCTGCGCTGTCGCATCTGCATCTGGGTAATCAACATTGATTATGCGGCACAATATCATGACGAAATTGCTGTACCACTCGTTCATTCGCTGTTTTATTTCTGGATAGAGATCCGCACCAGAAACCAAAGCTTCCGCCACTAAAATTTTTCTACGTTGATCTTCATCAATATCGATAAATAAATAATCAAGCAGTGGCGAACTAGTTTCTGATTCAGGCATTGAAGCAAGCATTTTGCAGGCTTCGGTTCTGGAGGATTTGATGTATCGATCCGCTAAGGCTTGCACCATTTCGGCGCGGTTGCCAATGTGGTAACGCAACAAGCTTCGTCGCAGACCAGACTCTTCGGCAATCCTTTCTAAGGTTGTGCCCTCAACACCCAGTCGAGCAACACATCTCTCGAATGCATCGAGTATTTCTTCTGTGCGTTCCGCTTTAACACTGGGACGTGCCATTTGGTTTCGAGCTCCCTGTCGAAGTAATTGTTGGCACGGATAGTAGCACAAGGATTTAGACGAAACATTACCTCAAATCAGGGATAAAGAGCTTTTTTTCAAAAATATAAGACAAATGTAACTCGCAGCTATAAGAGAAATATACTAAAAGAAATATACCGCGAGTAAGCTGTCATTTATGAATAGATAAAACCACAAAACGTTTCAATTAATAGAACATCATCAATTAAATCAATATGCAATTTTTTCAAATTTGAAAATTTATTTTCGACGAAAATGCGAGTGGCGAGTTGCTTTTCTGCACACAAATAAAAAAGCCCCGATACTATCGAGGCTTTGATAAAAAAAGAAACGCAATTTACATTTCAGCTAGCATTGCTCGAATACGACTTACATGCCGACGACTTACCACTGGCTTTTCATCGCTATCACGCAAGCGCATAACATAGTGTCCTTCTGCAGCTCTTTCCATACCTTCAATATAGCTGCGAGCAACTAATGCATTTCTGTGAACACGCACAAAACTGGCTTCAAATTCAGACTCTAACTCTTTTAGCGTATCATCGATCAAGGTTTCACCCCCACGATGGTAAACTGTCACATATTTTTGATCGGCCAGAAAATAAAATACATCTTCTAATGGGATCAGCTCGACGCCACGGCGAGTTTTCGCACTAATATGTTTACGCGCGTTAGGGCGATCAGTTTTGCCCATATCATCTAAGGCAGCCAACTGCATACGATTAAGTTTACGAGCATTATGTAAAACTTGCTCTAGCTGCTCTTGCCTAACTGGCTTAAGTAGATAACCAACCGCCTGAGCCTCAAAAGCTTCAACGGCGTGCTTATCATAGGCCGTGCAAAACACCACCGCTGGTGGGTCTTCCATCGTAGAAATTCGTCTAGCCGCCGATAGGCCATCTTCACCCGGCATGGAAATATCCATCAATACCACATCTGGACCAGACGACTGAATAGCTTGCATAGCCTCATCGGCACCAGCAGCCTGCGCCACAACCTCACACTCATCCATGCGGGAAATCATTCGAACCAGCCGCTCTCTGGCTAGCGCCTCATCATCGACGACCAAAACATCCATGATTGTGCTCATTACTTAGATCTCACTTGTTTTTTACTGTGTTGAATCATTGCTATCGGCAGCAGCTCATAATTTCTTCAATTGGTAACGAATATTAATTGTGTAAAGTTCGTCATTCTGCTCGATATTCCACTTAACCTTCTCGCCAAAATGCCCCTTTAGGCGGGCCAGTACATTGTTCAGTGCCAGTTGATTCCCAGAACTGCGGGCCTCTTGTACCAGAGGGTTACTTACTACTAAGTGTAGCTCGTCATTCTGTTTAAGCACCTTTATTCGAATAGTGCCACCCTGGGGCAAGTGGTGCACGCCATGCTTAATGGCATTTTCTAATAAAGGCTGCAGTACTAAGCTCGGGATTGGCATATTCCAAGCATCATCAGTCACCTGCCAATCAGTATGTAAGCGCTCACCCATGCGCAACTTTTCCATCGCCAGGTAACGCTCACATAAAGTGACCTCATCCCTTAGAGTAACCAATTTGGGCTCAGCCAGACTGGCACGAAACAGCTCACTAAGATCTTCAATCGCCTGCTCAGCCTTTTGCGGATCTACCTCGATTAAACAGGCAATCGTATTCATACAGTTGAACAAGAAATGGGGCTGAATCCTCGATTGCAGCGCCTGAAGCTGAGAGTGCAAATGCGCCTGCTGTTGGTTACGCACTTGTTGTTGTAAGTACATATAGCGCAGGCCGATGCCTGAAATAATCATGGAAATCAGCAAAAACTGCCCGAGGCTCCAATAATTTAACTGCAGCATATCGCCATATTGAGAGATAACCACGCTGAACAAGCATAGCGTCATCAGCTGAACTACGGCGAAACAACTCAGGCCTGCTACAGCCGGGTGGCGCTTATTGAGCCAGCCCGACATCAAAGCCAAAAACAGCAGCGATGCCAGCGCGACCCACTGTACCGCGAAGGAGACCATGCCAAAGCCCTGCCAATCGAAGCCTTCTAAACCAAAGGCCGACAAACTCAAGGTGATCGCCAATAGCTCACAAACCAAGACCACCACCAAAGCTACAGATGGTTTTTTCAGATCGGGTAGGAAATCCCCCTGAATATTCAGAGTTTCATTAACTCCTTGTTCTAATTGGCGCTTTTTACTATTTCTATTAAACAAAGCCTCTCCTAGGGAGCATATAAAAACGGTGGTGATAAAACAGTGCTGAATTGTACGGCTTCGCGCTTCGATGCACCGACACCACAAGGCCAAAAGGTTGATCAGTTACCTTAGGCGGCATGAAGCACTATAATGCCACACCCTTAGGTGGGCGCTGCCTATTTAGGCGCAATAGCAAACCAATACTTTAAGATTAAAAAAGCAGGATGTAACCATGAGCGATAGCCAAAACGACGCCACCAATCAGCAATGGGGCGGTCGCTTTAGTGAGGCAACTGACGCCTTTGTACAACGTTTTACAGCCTCGGTGCAATTTGACCAGCGCATGTACAAACAAGATATTCAGGGCTCCGTCGCCCACGCCACCATGCTGGCCGAAGCAGGCGTGCTTAACCAAGAAGAGCGAAATGCCATCATCCAGGGCTTGCAGACCGTGCAAGCGGATATTGAAGCCGGACGCTTTGACTGGTCTATTCCCCTTGAAGATGTTCATATGAACATCGAATCAGCGCTAACCAAAGCCATTGGCATTACCGGTAAAAAACTCCACACCGGCCGTTCTCGCAACGATCAGGTAGCTACCGATATTCGCCTGTGGCTACGCGACGAGATTGACTTGATCAGCCTTGAAATGACACGCCTGCAAGACGGTCTAATCAAACTGGCCGAAGGCGAAGCCGACACCATCATGCCAGGCTTCACGCACCTGCAAACAGCCCAGCCAGTAACTTTCGGTCATCACCTATTGGCTTGGAACGAGATGCTAGAGCGTGACTTTGGTCGCTTAGTCGATTGCCGTAAACGCTTAAACCAATCGCCGCTAGGCGCCGCAGCCTTAGCTGGCACCAGCTACGCCATTCAGCGAGATATGACAGCCGAGTTGCTGGGCTTTAACAAGCCAACTGAGAATAGCTTGGACTCAGTATCCGATCGCGACTTCGCCATCGAATTCTGCGCCTTTGCCAGCTTGCTGCTGACCCACATGTCACGCATGTCTGAGGAGTTGGTATTGTGGACTTCAGCGCAGTTTAATTTTATTGATTTGCCAGATCGTTTCTGCACCGGCTCTTCCATCATGCCCCAAAAGAAGAACCCGGATGTGCCAGAACTGGTACGTGGTAAAACAGGCCGCGTGAATGGTCATTTGATCAGCCTGCTAACCTTGATGAAATCCCAGCCACTGGCGTACAACAAGGACAATCAGGAAGATAAAGAGCCATTATTCGATGCAGTGGATACCGTCAAAGACTGTCTACGTGCTTTCGCCGATATGATTCCTGCCATTGAATCTAAACCAGCGGCCATGCTGGAAGCCGCTAAGCGTGGCTTCTCTACCGCTACAGATTTAGCGGATTACCTCGTTTGCAAAGGCGTGCCTTTTCGCGATGCGCACGAGATTGTGGGTAAATCTGTCGCCTACGGTTTAGAAACCGGTAAGGATCTATCTGATATGAGCCTAGAAGAGCTACAGCAATTTAGCGGCCAAATCAGCGATGATGTCTTCCAAGTTCTAACTCTTGAAGGCTCGGTTGCCGCTCGCAATCACATTGGCGGCACCGCCCCAAATCAGGTTCGCCAAGCCGCAGGACGCGCACTAGCCCTTATAGCGCAGCGCTAAATCCCCCACAAGGCCCGCTACGGTGGGCCTTTTTACACCTCTAGATCAGCTTAGCTCTTCTAGCCCCCTCTCACGTCTCACGTCTCACGTCTCACCATAAATACAATGGCATTTGTTAAGTTCTACAAACATCATGTCAAATATATTTGACATGATGCTAAAGCCAAACTAGGATTTGCCATGTCAAACATTTTTAACACCAGGTTAATCAAATTATACCAAGGAGGCAGTAATGGCTTATCGCGAACAAGTGCTGTGGGTTGATGCCCTAATTATGTTGGGCTTAATCGGGTATACCGTTAAGCAATTGATCTTAGCGGGTAATGGGGCCTTATTTAATATTGAACAAGCCTATGAGGTGGTTGCTAGCGTGCTCTTTATGGCTGTTATCGCTTATATACTCTGCCATATCGCAATCGCCATCGTCGCGAATAAAGACGCGGAAGAGGAGCGCGACGAACGAGAGCAGCAGGCAGCCCAGCTTGGCGCTTATTGGTCTGCAACCATCAGCCAAACCACCATCGTACTGGCCCTAGTGCAATTTGGCTTAACCGTACAATTTGGTGGCGACCGCAGCGAATTAAGCCTAGCCCACCCACTTTTATTGTTATTAATCGGATTAATCTTGGCCGAGTTAACAAACGCCGGACGCCAGCTTTATTATCTATATCGTGGTATCTAACCACAGCGGGAAGTGACATGAGCAAATGCCAAATTAGCAATCAAATACGCCGCCTGCGGTTTGAACATGATGAAATGACCCAACAAGCGCTCGCCACGGCTGTTGGGGTAACAAGACAAACCATATTGGCCATAGAGGCTGAGCGCTACTCTCCTTCGCTGGAAGTGGCCTTTAAAATTGCGGCGGTCTTTCAGCGCCCTTTAGAGGAAGTGTTTCAATATCAACAAGAACAAACATAAAGAAAGCTGCGCTCACCCTCTCAAAATTACCGTTTATGTCCAACTACAGAGAATATTCTGCAGTCGGATGTAAACTATCGGAAACACTTAATCTGGAATGGACACCAAAGTAATGTTTTTTAGATCTGCACTTGCTTCTCTTCTAGTGTCTGGACTTGCCATTAATCACGCCCACGCGCAAATCGGACAAATTTTCACCAGCCCACAATTCATTAGTCAACCAGAAGATCATATCGTTGTTCAAAACGGCTTAATTACTGTTGAACCTTTTGAAACTAATAAGCCACAGCTTTTTATCAGACATTTAGGCCCAAACGCTGCCGAACAAAATATTAGCTATGATGTCGGTTATTACACTGGGTTTCATACCGACGTCGAAAACCAGTTTGGTGAGTTTGACCTAGCCCCACCAACCGGGAGCAGCGCCATCCAACTGCACGGTTACCAGGCAGGCTGTATGATTAATACTTGGCAATTTGACTGGCAGGCTATAAATGGCGGCGGCCCGCACTGTGCTTACCAATACCTTTATGACATCGAAGGCGCGCCTAGGCCTTGGAGCAATGAGGCAGACTGGAGCCTGACATTTCAGTTTTTCCATCGCCTGCCGCAGTTTTATCGCGATGCCAATTCACCCAATGGAAAAGCCATTGGACAATCCTCTATGGTGGTTTATTTACAGAGCGATAGCGGACAAATCATCGGTGTTTTAGCCAACTTGTACGACATGCGCGGAGTCTACCCCTCCTTCAGTGCTCACGATGGATATTCAGCTTTTGTCTCCGCACCACTTCTTGCAGCTGAAGACAGTAATGAACAATGTCGTTTTTTTGAAAAATCTATTTATAGCAACAGCTTCAGCGATAAGCCTTTCAGCAAAGAACAGTTCTTTCGGCTACATATCACTAAAGACAATTTAACCTGTATCTTCGACACAATGGAGCAAAAGAAGCTAGATTTACCACGTGACCCAGAAGGTTGGCGTGTGCACTCTTGGTTATGGCTTATGGAAATTGGTGGCTACTCAGATGAAGCCAACGCAAGTCTAGGCGGCTCTATTAGGGCCCCTTACTTACTAACTTGCACCGGCACAGACTGCTAACGGCACTAACCGCTTACCTTGGTGACGTAAACCCAAACATTGCTCAAGCCCACAATAATAGGTGGCCTTGCGACCCGCACATTGTCTTCGGCTTGGGCTTGCCCGATAACCTCTTTGCAATAGGTAAAGCGCAAATCCAGCATCTTCTTGCGATATGGGGCGCAGGCAAACATCTCGCGGTTCGTGTTTAACTGCAAAACATCTCCGGTTCGCAGCGGCCCTTCGGGGCCATCAAACAAAGCGCTTTGCCAACTCTTCTTATGGTATCGCCCAATATAGATGTAGCCTGCCTCATCCGACGTTAAATCACCTTCACCGCGAGTAATAATCGCGCTGTTATTAACTTGAGGAGTCGCCGCTATTACAGGGGCGCTGGTCTGGGCCAGAGGGATCGCCGGCTGACTAAACTGCAAATAAGAATAGGCCAGCGCAAGCAAGCCGAAAAGTGCTAGCGACAGCAAGGATGAGCGCAAGTTTTCTCCCATATCTTGAAACAGCAGAAAACCCAACACACCTATACAAAATAAACAGCTCGCAATAATGCCTTGCGGGCTTAGCAAAGCTGCCCAAAGGGCTGGCCAGCTTGCTTGAAATACCAAATCCATCAGAATACCTCCTTGTACTAGAGGTCCAATGTAGTGATAGACGCCTTACAGATCAAGTAAGTTTCCTTACAGTATATGACAGACGGCTAATTGAATTCTCCATGCTTCAAGCGTCGGAAATAATCTTTAGCGGCCGCATTCACCTTCGGCGCCAATATAAAGCTAGAAATCATGGTTGGAATCGCCATGATGGCATAAACCCCAACCAGCAATCCATTCACCACGTCTAGCGAAACGACAGCACCGAGCACAATCAAGAAAATGTAGCAGGGCGTATAATAATGTTGCCTCTGAGCTCCTATTAAAAAGCCCAAACACTTAGCACCATAGAACCAATAAGTAACAATGGTACTAAAGCTCAATAAAGCCACCATCACCAGCAACAAATAGATTCCACCGCCAGGAAACACCTTATCGATTGCGCTTGCCGTCATAGTCACTCCCGCCCCGGCTGACGGATCTTGCCACACGCCAGTCAGTAAAATAATCAGCGCCGTACAAGTACAAACCACCAAGGTATCAACCACAGGGCCAATCATTGCTACCACGCCTTCACGAATAGGCTCATCGGTTTTTGCCGCACCATGGGCCATCGATTCCGTACCAATACCCGCCTCGTTAGAGAATGCCCCTCGGCGTACACCAATCATAATCACTGTGCCTAGGGCACCACCGGCAGCAGCTTGCCCAGTGAAAGCATCGCTTACGATCAACGCCAACATCGCTGGAATTTGATCGATATATTGAAACAGCACCACTGCAGTAAAGAGTAGATAGAGCACCACCATTGCCGGCACCAAGCGTACGGTTAAGCGACCAATCCGCTGGATTTTGCCAATGATTACCACCACCGTTAACAAAGCGACGCAGCTACTGGCGATTAGATCGAAACCAATATGGCTCTCAGCCGTAGTCCAGCCCGCAGGAATCGCAACCGCATCACGCAGCAGCTGGATAAACTGATTGGCTTGAAACACCGGCAGAGTACCGATCATTCCCGCTAAACAAAATAAATAGGCCAACGGTAAGAAGCCCTTAGGCAAGGCTTCTCGAATGACATACATCGGGCCGCCCTGGGTTTCCCCTAAACTGTCTTTACCGCGAAACATTACCGCCAGTGAGGCCGTATAAAATTTTGTCGCCACACCAATAACTGCGGTGACCCACATCCAAAATATTGCACCCGGTCCACCTAGCGCAATAGCGATAGCAACTCCGGAGATATTACCCAGCCCCATGGTGCCGGCCAAAGCCGTCGACAAGGCCTGCGAGTGGGAAACCTGCCCCGGCGCATTCGGGTCATCGTAGCGCCCTCGCAATACCGCAACACTATGACCAAGGTGACGATATGGCTGCAACCTGGAATAAATAGCGAAAAACAAACCGCCACCGACCAATAGCACTACCAACGGTGTGCTCCACATAGCATCGGCAAATTGATTTAAAGCAGTTTCAATACGGGGAAGTAACTCGGCTAGGGACATATTAAATTCTTATTTTAAGTGACCAGTATGGGCATGCGGGCACCAGTCTATGAGGCCGCCCTGCCGGGGTCAAACACCAGCGCCACAGATTATTCAAAAGCACTTAAAATAAAGGCTTACACGTAAATTAGCAAAAACCAATATAGCGGAACAATTGTTGACGTGAATCAATAAGCCCAACCCTACACAGGCGTAGTCTTAGCCATACAGAAAACCCATTAACTACCTGTTGAGGACAAGACAATGACTGTAACCGCTGCTGTAATGATCGTTTTCATGGCGGGAATCTTTGCGATTTTGACTGTCGGTGCTTTGTTGGCTTATGCCATTGATGAGCGTGTAGATCACGGCGATCACTAGGGCCTGTTAACACTAATTGGGCCCCAAGTTTTACTGCTGTCTAGGTGGCAGTTGCTAGAAGCGGATGTTTTAGCTCGCCATAAGCCTTGCGAGTCGCCGCCGATTGCCACCACTGCTGCGTTGCTATATCGCCCGGAAAGAAACTGTGCAGTTTAAAAGTTCCATTTGCACTTAAAGTGATGGGCTCAATGGCGGTGACTACCGTTTTCATTGAGTAATCGCTTTGCGGCAAGGTCACACGAATATCGTAGCTTGAATCAAAGCGCACCTGCCTTGCTATTTCTGGCCAATTCTTTGGTATGCCAGGGTAAGCCTCTAACCATTCCATCAATTCGTTAAGCTTGCTGTCATTGGTCAGTAACTGTTGTTCTTTTACCTGCATTAATAAAGCGCAACTAAAATCTTCCCAACCATCAATCACATAGCGCATGCCTTCTTCTGAGAAAAACAGATGGTACATATTCATCTGAATAGCGCTGGCTTCACAACCCGCTTTCAAACCCGCCTGCTGCATAAGGTTTAGCCAGGCGCGATTAAACAGCAGCACATCGCCCAGATCATTCACAATAAATGCTGGGTAAGGCTCATGCTTTTCTAACATCCAGCCCATTTGGCGCTTTAAGCGTTCACCTAAAACTTGCCTGCTCGCGACACTATTGGGCAAAAAGCCCGCCGACTGCAGCAGCAAATTGCCCTCGCGTGAAGATAACTTAAACTCTTGCTGCAAGCGCTGGACCATAGCGCGACTGGGCCGGCTGCGACCGGTTTCAAGAAAGCTAATGTGGCGGCTAGAGGTACCTAAGCGTGCGGAAAGCTGGGCTTGCGATAAACCACTTTGGGAGCGCCAAAATTTAAGCATGCGCCCAAACGCGGCCTCTTGCGGCTGATCGTCTAACTCGGATTTATCTGAGAGCTCGTCTTGGCTCAATGTTTCCCCCAGCTGCCCTAGCAGCACTACCTTTAGGAATGAGCTCCCTAAGCTAAGACAATCGTCATTACCTATGAGGGAATTGCCGAGGGATTATAGGCTGTGTCACACTGTGCGGCAATTTCACAGAGCCATTGTTACCGCACAGCGAGCTAACAATGAGCGCAATTAGCAGCCAAAAAAGCAGCATTTATCCATCGTGAACAGCTTTAGCCAAAACATTGCCGATAGCAATGCCAATAACCGTGCCGATACCGACGCACAACGCTCCCTCAGAATTTGCCTGTTGGGCTACCGCAGTGCGCCCTTCGTTGGCGGCCAGGGCATTTATATCAAGTATCTCAGTAAGGCCTTGGTGGACGCTGGGCATCAAGTGGATGTGATATCCGGGCCTCCGTATCCTGATCTAGACCCACGGGTTAAGCTGATCGAAATGCCCAGTTTGGATCTATTTAGTGCCCCCAACCATGTCACTGCTTTACGCCCAAAGCATCTGAAATCTTTCAGTGACACCTTTGAATGGTGGAGCATGTTAACTGGTGGCTTTGCTGAGCCTTATACCTTTAGTCGCCGCGTTGCTAAGTATTTAAAAATACACGGCCACCGCTATGATCTGGTGCATGACAATCAGTGCCTAGGCTGGGGACTGCTGAGCATTCAAAAGCGCGGCCTACCGGTAGTCGCCACTGTGCATCATCCGATTACCCGGGATCGCCAGCTGGCACTGAATGCCGCCCAAGGCTGGAAAGATCGCCTATTAGTAAAACGCTGGCATTCTTTTTTAAGAATGCAAAAGCGCGTAGTTCAAAAGCTTAACCATATCGTTACAGTATCTGAGCAATCACGCCATGATATTGCTGATGCCTTTGATATTAGCAGCGACGACATTAGCTTGGTCTATAACGGTATCGATACCGAAACCTTTCGACCACGCAGCGATATTGAGAAAAAACCTCTGCAGCTCATCACCACAGCTTCTGCCGACCAGCCCCTTAAGGGCCTGCGTTATTTGTTGGATGCAATGGCGAATTTGCGTGAGGATTTTCCTGAGCTGCAATTACTTGTGGTCGGAAAACTGCGTGAAGATGGCGATACCGCTAAGCAGTTAAAGAAGCTGAAGCTAGAGCAGCAGGTACGTTTTGTATCGGGTATCAGTACCGAAGAACTAGTGCAACATTACAACGCCTCCAGCATCGCCGTTTCGCCTTCTTTATATGAAGGCTTTGGCCTACCGGCAGGCGAAGCCATGGCCTGTGGCACTGCGGTAATATCCAGTGACGGTGGCGCCCTACCTGAAATTGTTGGTGATGTTGGCGTGGTAGTGCCCGCCGGTAATGCCGAGGCCCTGAGCAAGGCCATTGCTGAGTTGCTGCAAGACCCTGAGCGCCGACAAGAGATGGGCTTGCGTTGTCGCGAACGAATAGAAGAAAAATTTAGCTGGAAGGTTGCCGCAGAACAGTTCGGCCAATACTACCAACAGATGCTGGCCGAACGGAAATAGGATATATGCAAACCATTAATTTTGATCGCCTTGAATTAAAAAACGGCGAACGATTTTTAGATGTCGGTTGCGGCGAAGGACGTCACACCATCGGGGCATACTTGCATGCCGATGTAGAAGCGATTGGTGTTGATCTCAGCGAAAAAGATTTGGCCACCGCAGGTGAGCGAGCCGAACAATTTGTGGACCCAGAAAACAAAAATCGTAGCCTGCACTTTCAAACCGCCAATGCCCTAGAGCTGCCGTTTGAAGACAACAGCTTCGATAAAGTGATTTGCTCTGAAGTGCTTGAACACATTCCAGATTTCCAAGGCGTATTAAAAGAGCTTCAGCGAGTCGTAAAAGACGATGGTGTAATTGCTATCAGCGTACCACGCGCTTGGCCGGAAGATATCTGCTGGCGCTTAAGCGAAGATTATCACCGCACACCCGGTGGCCACATCCGAATTTTTAATGCCATGCATTTGCGCCAGGAGGTAGAAGACCTAGGTTGGTCACGCTATTACCGCCACTGGGCACACGCTCTGCACGTTCCTTACTGGTGGCTGAAGTGTAAATACTGGGGCCAAGAAGATGATCAAGTGTGGGCGTTGCGCCATTATCATAAGTTTTTAGTTTGGGATTTAATGCAGCGGCCATTACTCACCAAGGTTTTAGATAAGATCTTAAACCCTATTATGGGTAAGAGTATCGTGATGTATTTTAAGAAAGACCCAACGGCGGCGACCACCGCAACAACAGCTGCCACAGCAACAGGCGAATAAGATGGACGGTTTATTGCTAAGCAAGGGTTTATTCCCCGAACAGTTTCTTCGCAAAACCGTTGACTATATTCTTAGCCAACAACTTGAAGACGGCTTAATCCCTTGGTTTGAAGGCCACAAGGCCGACCCTTGGGATCACAGCGAAGCTGCCATGGGCTTATCTATCGCGGGTGAATATGAGGCGGCCGAAAAAGCCTATCAATGGTTAGCTGATAATCAGCTAGACGATGGCAGCTGGTACGCTAATTATCTAGACGGCAAAGAAGTCTACAAAGAGAAGCGCGAAACCAATTTTATTGCTTATATCGCAACTGGCGTTTGGCACCATTACCGCATCAGCCAGAACCGGGATTTTTTGCTGCGCATGTACCCGGCCGTTAAGAAAGCGATTGATCTTGTCGTATCTTTGCAAGCACCCACCGGTGAAATCTACTGGGCTATAGAACCCGACGGCAGCGCCTTTAAAGATGCACTTGTTACGGGCTGCTCTTCGGTTTACAAAAGTATTGAATGTGCCATCGCCATCGCCGAAGAACTTGGTGAAGACTACAGCAGCTATCTACAAGCCTATGAAAAGCTTGGCGCGGCATTAGCCGATCACCCTGAGTATTTCGACCGCACCTGGGAGAGTAAAGAGCGCTTTTCGATGGATTGGTTTTACCCCATTCTTGCAGGTGCCATTACTGGTGAGGCTGCTAAAAAACGTATTGCCGAGCGTTGGGATACCTTTGTACGGGACAATATGGGCTGCTTGTGTGTGAGCGATGAACCTTGGGTAACCATCGCCGAATCTTGCGAGCTAACCATGGCCTTGTTAGCGGCAGACGAACATGCAAAAGCGGTGCAGGTTTACAGCTGGTTACATCAATGGCGCGACAATAACGACGGCGCTTATTGGACAGGCTATCAATACAAAGAAAAAATCATCTGGCCAGAAGAAAAAACCACCTGGACAGCAGGCGCCATTTTGCTTGCGGCCGATGCGCTAACCCAGCACACCGCCGCATGGGATATTTTTCAGTGCTGCCAGTTTCAACGCTATGATTGTAAAAGTAATGAAAAATCACTTGGCGAAAAACAGGCGGCACGAAAAGCCTAATCGGCACATTTTTTAAGATAAAAGCTAAGCTGAGAAATCCAAACTAGCTTAACTTGCCAATTCTCGCTGCGATAGGCCAAAGCACTTTTTTCTTTGGCTCATCACCCCACTGCTTCTGCAATCGCTCAAACCAGCTGTGAAACACCGCCAGCTCATCTTTTTGCTGCGCCGCTTTATAAGCCGACCAGGTGGATATATAGCCAAGTAATTCTTCAAAGCTCATCTCTTGCTCAATACTCACATTGGGCAAGCTTGTTTCTTCGAAAGGAAAATACAAATCTGCATAACCGTTTTCGACAGGGCGACGCTGCTTAGGCCAATAAGAAAAACAATCTTGCCAGTAGCCCTGCTGAAAAATCGCGTTTAACGGGCCTTCTATATAGGGCACGCCATAGCTAATTAAAGCGATGCTTGCATTGGGTTTAGCAACACGGCGAGCTTCGTCGTAAAAGCTATTTAGATCAAACCAATGGGCGGCTTGGGCTGCAACAATCAGATCTGCACCATGAATATCGCCCCCTA
Organism: uncultured Pseudoteredinibacter sp.; assembly: GCF_947502065.1. Lineage (GTDB taxonomy): Bacteria > Pseudomonadota > Gammaproteobacteria > Pseudomonadales > Cellvibrionaceae > Pseudoteredinibacter. Next base: position 311,289 of record NZ_CANMYE010000005.1, on the reverse strand, counting down.
AAGATTCCGCAGAGCCTACTTGGTAAGTAATATTGTCTTGCTGCTGGGAATGCCGGATTTGCTCCGCGCTATTATCTACAGCAATGACCTTTTTAAAATAAGCCGCCAGCACCGTACTTAACTGGCCATTACCACAGCCAACATCAACAGCCACATCATTGCCCCCACACAACTCAGCCAGGGCTTGCCCTAACTGCTCTGGGTAGCTGGGACGAAATTTTTGATATTCTGCAGAGGCAATCGAAAAGGGGTTCTGTTGACCGGTACCTGCTAATAGCTTTTCTGTAGGCTCCGTCTTTTGTCGCTCTACTCGATCACTGAAGGATTCCAATTCCAAAGCTTCAGCCGCAGCGCTTAAATTATCGCGCAAGGGGCAGCCAAGCTCAGATTCCAATTGATCCACAGCTCGCAGCATTGCCTGCCAATGGGGCTGCAATATCTCCAAAGCCTCTTTACCGGATGCACTAAGAGATATCACACTCTGGCGAGCATCCTTACCGGCAGATTTTTCGATCAAACCATCGTCCAGCATAAGGCGAACCGTTTGGCTAACTGCACCTTGGGTAACAGCCAGCTGTTCACTCAACTGCCCCACCATCTGCGGGCCATTGGCAAGTAACCTTAATAGGGGCGTATAACGCGCCCGATAGGGGAAAGACAGTTGCTGATACCAACTGTCCATATCATTGTCACTAAGATCAAGCAGACGGCGCAAAGCCTGACCTAGGCCAAGCTCTGAGGCTAAGGGGGTTTTATTATTCATCAGAGCATAATATATTAGCGCTAATATATTTCAATGGATTTTATCTTCTACGCGAATTTGGATGAGTAAAAAAGGAAAATGGCAGCCGGCTGGCTGCCTTAAAACAGCAGGCGATTACTTACGGCGGAACAAGCCCAGAGTATTTACCATCGGCAACTCTTCAAATAAACCAGAGGCCTTAGCAAGCTTCCAAATATTGTATGGCGCCTGACCGCCATCTGCTGGATTCGGGAAAATATCGTGAATCGCCAAGATACCGCCGGGCTTAATATGAGATACCCAGCTGCGATAATCCGTTTGAGCCGCTTCTTCACTGTGACCACCATCGATAAACACCATACCAAGAGGCGTGTTCCAACCTTTGGATGCCAAAGCCGAACTTGCCACAATCGGCACCACGGTATCTTCTAAACCAGCCGCACGCATGGTGGAGCGAAAAGCTTTAAAACTGTCCATTAACTCGACGCTGCTATCGTAAAGGTCTGGGTCGTGGTATTCCTCACCCAATTGGTGCTCTTCAGAGCCGCGATGATGATCAACCGCATAGACGACATTGGGGCTTCCCTTGCAGGCCTCACCTAAATAAACCGTCGATTTACCACAGTAGCTGCCTACTTCCAGTACCGGGCCTAGCTGCGCCGATTGCTGGGCAAAATTGAACAGCGCCTCCCCTTCATCTTCGGCTAAAAAGCCCTTAATTTGATCAATATCGATGGGTAGCTCAATGCTCATGCCTGCTCCTAAAAATAGCCTAACCGCTTTACGAAGCTAGGCATTTAATAGCGAAAGCCGAGGTAAAGCAATGTCCAAAAACGCCAATTCATGCACTGGACTAATAATGCTTTACGTGCCAGTATTCCTACCGCTCTTCGACCTGGAAATATCTTCGAAGTAAGCACTTAAATTCCAATAAAACTAACCTGAAAAAGAAATCCAGGAGGATTCTTTGATGTATCGCAGTGGTCTTTTTAAACTTGTTGCTTTAATTAGCTTGTCTTTGGCTACCCATGCCGCCAATGCCCAAATCGTTATTGGCCCAGTAGCTGCGCAAGAAGTGCCTGTTTTTGGCGCCCCCTTGCTGATCGCTTTAGGCGGATTTTTAACATTGCTGGCTTATAAATTTGGATTGTTAAGCAGTAATAAAAATCGTGTATTAGGCGCACTGCTCGCAATTGGCGTATGTGGCGGTATTGGCGGCCTACAATTTGTTTCTGATGTAGAAGCCGGCGTCCCAACAGGTCAGCACTTCATGACCAACACTAATGACACCTCATACCCCATTGATTCCGGTGTAACCAATGTTTATACCAACAATAGCGGCATCACTTTGGAAGTGAAATCTATAGGCAGCCACAGCTGCCCAGCAACTTGCACCGTAGGCCTTCGCATCGCAGCAAGCGGTAGCTGCCAAATTGATTGCGACTAAGATTGCATTTGATTGAGCTCATGAGCCCAAGGTTTTCCTTGGGCATCTACAGCCACCATCACAATCTGCTCCACCCGAATAATCCCCTGCTTGCTTTCTTTATTTCTTACCTCACAGGCTAGAGTAATCGACGTTCGCCCCACCGCCACTGTTTCAATCCCGATTTCAACAATATCACCCAAAACTGCCGATGATAAAAAATTAATCTCGGACATATACTTGGTAACTAATCGCTTAGTGCTTAACTGGCAACTTGCGTAGATTCCCGCCTCTTCATCAATCCAAGCTAATAATGCACCACCAAATAATTTGGCCGCAGGGTTTAAGTCAGCATGTTTTACAGCGCGACGATTTAAGTACTTCATTGGACACCTTTTCTTACATATTCTGTAAGCTATATTTCAAGATGTATGCCAATTAGCCAACTCATAATCCTTGCGGATCACAGCGCTAAGGCCCGCAATTTGCGCACCAGTAGATCGCAGGAACGCTCAAAAAAACAGCTTATACGCGCTGAATTTGTGCAAATACACCACATACCAACGCCAGCCAAACTGATATGCTTAAGACATATAAAAAACTGGAAAAACACCGTGAGACAAGAACATCGCCCCTTTTGGTTAAAAAATATCGTCAGCCGATTTGAAGCTTGGTGGATTGAAAGGTTTCTGCGCCCGCAGTTCGATCACCTTGGCAAAGGCGCTGCTATTTTAAAACCCAGAACTGTGGAAGTGTTTGGCCGCAATATTCACGTTGGAGATTACCCGCACATTATCAGTTCTAGTTACAACCCTGTACGCCTAACCTCATGGAGTGGTAAGAACCTTGATGGTGAAATCAAAATAGGTAATTACTGCCTGCTGTCCCCTGGCACAACCATTACCTCGGCGGTTTCCATTACCATCGGCGATAACTGTATGTTCGCAGCCGATTGCTATATTGCGGATAGTGACTGGCACGGCCTATACAATCGTCTACGTCCATTTCGCTGCAGCAAGCCCATTGTATTGAAAGACAATGTTTGGATTGGCCACGGCGCTAAAGTGGGCAAAGGGGTCACCATTGGAGAAAACTCTGTGGTTGCCGCAGGCTCAGTTGTGGTAAAAGACGTGCCCGATAACGTGGTGGTTGGTGGTAACCCCGCCAAGGTAATAAAAACGCTCAACCCTAATCGCCGCATGCTGAAACGCGAGCTGATGTTTCAAGACGGCGACTTTTACCAACAAAATCAACAAGACCTCGACCGCTGGGTAATGCGTGATAACAGTACCCTTGGCTGGCTAAAATCGGTATTCTTCCGCAACAACAGCCATTAAGGCCATTAGTACTACCTGTTGCGGAGCCAGCCTTGTCTGATTTTCTTTTTCACAATTCCAAGCTAGTCATTATCGCTGGCACCATCATCAGCATGATGTTGTTTTTGCTTTGGGACGATATCAACAAAAGATCTGGCAGTACTCAAAATATCCAGCAACGTTGGCCAGGGAATTTATTCCTAGCCACACTAAACACCTTGCTAGTTGTTTACGCTTTGGAGCCGGTTTTACTTCCTTTTAGCCAAGCCATTGGGCAATGGCTGCAAGAAGCGTTTAGCTGGGCAGCGCCGTTAAGCAAAACCGACAGGCACTGGATTTATTATTTTATTCCTGGTGTTTTAGCCTATGAGTTAATTGACTACATGCTGCACAGGTTTGCTCATCGCATTCCGCTGCTATGGCGCCTGCATGCCACTCATCATTCTGATACCAAAATTGATGCCACCACCGCACATCGCCATCACCCCCTAGAGCTTATCGTGAATAGCTTTTTAGGGGCTCCGTTTATGGTCATTATTGGCGTACCTATTATGGTAGCGGTATGGCACCCGGTTATTCGAATGCTGCTCATCGCCTTTAATCATTCCAACACCCTACTACCCGATTGGCTAGATAAGATCCTGGCAAGCGTTATCGCAACCCCCAACTTCCACCGAGTGCATCACCTCAGTGAGCGGCATTATACCGACAGCAATTACGGAACTATTTTGTCCATCTATGACCACCTGTTTAGAACGGCGAAAAGACTACCCAAGGACGATTTGGACAGCCGTCAATTAGGGCTGGAATACCTAAGAGAGCCAGAAGAAAGCCAGGCCTCACGACTTCTAATGTCACCTGTATCGACAGCCTTCAGATCATCTGTTAGAGTCCAAAATAACAACAATAACTAACACTAATGTCTTAGAGGTTCTGCAGATGCGCATTCTTTCCCTGTGCTTTTCTATTCTATGTCTTAGCCTGTTTTCACAGCTCGCCTCAGCCCAAATTGTCATTGGCGCCCCGGCTGCCCAAGAAGTGCCCATCATGGGAGCCCCACTATTAATCCTTCTGGGCGGCCTCTTAGGCTATATTGCTTATCGCTTTCGCGGACCAAAGCTTAGCCGACTAAAAAGCGGCTTATTGCTAGCTGGAGCCACAGCGTTGCTGTCCTTAGGCGGCGGAATCGGGTTCGTGCAGTACTCTGAAGCGACGACTGGAAACTTTGTGGTCATCACTCTACAAGGTGACAATAGCTACAACATTCTGCCAAGTGATCTTAACGATTACAGAAACGATACCGGCATCACGCTTGAAGTTAAAAGCATAAACTTGCCGAGCAGCAACTGCCCCAACAACCCCATACCCAGCCTTCCAGGCGTACAACAATGCGCAGTCGGGGTTCTAATTCCGGCTAGCGAACGCTGTCGTATCGATTGCCTGTAACTCTGTAGTTAGTGTAGCAATTCCAAATTCAATATATGCACCCAGCAAGGCTGGGCAAAAACTAAAATCATAAGGTGAGTTATGAAACTTCGAGCTTTAGGCAGCATTGCTGCTCTTTTCCTGTTTAGCCAGGCCAGCCATGCACAGATTGTTATTGGCCCGCCAAGCCCGCAAGAAGTCCCCATTTTTGGCGCTCCACTGCTGTTGCTTTTGGGTGGCTTACTCGGCTATGTAGCCTATCGCTTTAAAGCCAAGGGGCGTGCGCAACTGCATGTTGGTTTGCTAGCAGCTGGATCCCTAATTCTGTTTGGCGCAGGCAGCGGAATCAGCTTAATCGAAAGCAGTCAAGCCAGTGGCAACTTTATCGCTATCAATGCCCGCACGGAGGCCAGCCATACCATCATTAATAACACTAACAATGAATACCAAAATGACAGCGGCATCACTTTAGAAATTAAAAGTATTCAGTTACCTGGAAGCTGCCCTGACAATGCCCGCACCCCAGACCCGACAAATTTTCAACAGTGTTCAGCTAATACCTTAATTCCTGACGGTAACACCTGCTATATCGATTGCATCTAATAAGATAGTTCTCGCAAGAGCATTCCGAAAAACATAAAGCCTACTCTTTATGTTTTTCGGTTTAACCTAAGCAAGGCCATTAGGCAGCTTAGTTTTATTCAACTAACAGATAATATGGCAAGCTTGATTATCACCAAGGCGCAATGCGGCCGCGCAACGAAATTCATTTTCTGATTCTTGCTCAGGGTCTTCCAAGTTACGACATGAACCCGGATACTGAATACTTTTCACCTCAAGCTCGATACCACTATTGTTTTCATAATAGTTAAACTCGCCATCTTCAATCGGGTAGCTATTCTCAGTTTGCGTGCTGATTCTGATATCAGCACCAGACATACCAGCCTGGCTTTTCTCAACCAAGGTGATACCAGCAACTGTAGAAAAGCAGCTAATTGCCCCAACAAGCCATAACACAGTAGGTAAATTACCTTTACCTTGAAGCTTAAATCGATGCGCCATATAGGCCAGAAATGCACCCAAGCATAAAAGAATGGGCGTGCTTATCGTAGGAATGCCCTCAGCGGCCGCGGCTCCTCCGGGTGGCCCGATAACAATCTGCGCATCAGCATTGAAAGAAAGTAAGAGCAGTGCCGCAAAAGCGATTTTATTCTTATTCATAGTGACAATCCGTAGAAGCTGTTCCTTTGTACTGCTCGCAAACTCTAGCAACCCCTTTTATTAGGAACTATATCTATAGGTGCACTCAGGCTATAAAACGGTCTTTCCTACAGAGGGTGCCATTTTTGTTTGCCACATTCTGCTGAATATGGTCACATAGCCAGTCAATACTCTGTGGGGATAATTCGACTCGTGCAAAATTCCCACTGAAAGAATCTCAGAGTCCACCCAAGGCGTGAGCAATAGAAAATAATAAGGTTACATCAGCTTATGAAAAAATTCGGACCCGGCTTATTAGTCGCCGCTGCCTTTATCGGCCCTGGTACGGTAGCCACCGCCAGCAAGGCCGGTGCAGGTTTTGGCTTTGCCTTATTATGGGCATTGCTGTTTTCCGTATTCGCTACCATCGTATTGCAAGAGATGGCGGCGAGATTAGGCCTGGTAACTGGCAAAGGCCTAGCCGAGGCGGTGCGCTCTAGCTTTAAAAGCCCTGAGCTAAAAAACCTGAGTATATTTCTTATTGTAGCTGCGATTGGCCTTGGCAATGCGGCCTATCAAACCGGCAATATCGCTGGTGCCGCGCTGGGCATTAATAGCGCGATTGAACTTTCCAACCAAGCCGCCGCTGCCATTATTGCCTTGTTGGCTTTTGCCTTGCTAGCCAGCGGGCAATACAAGCTTATAGAAAAATCGCTCATTGCATTAGTCGTTTTAATGAGCTTTGTTTTCTTGCTAACTTTAATTTGGGTCGGCCCAGATTGGGCTGGCATATTAAAGGGCCTGTTTACCCCTAGCATTCCAGATGGCAGCGTACTATTGGTAATCGCTCTGATTGGCACCACCGTAGTGCCCTACAATTTATTCTTGCACGCCAGCAGCGTCAGCAAATCCTTTCAGGAATCTGGCGAGCAAGATATAGACGCAGCACTGAGCAATAGCCGCTGGGATACCGGGCTATCCATTGGCTTTGGTGGCTTGATAACTTTAGCGATTATCGCCACTTCTGCAACAGCCTTCTTTGGCCAAAGCGATAGCTTTCAAGCCGCGCAACTAGCCCAACAACTAGAACCCTTACTGGGCCCTGCCGCAAAATATTGCTTTGCCATTGGCATGCTGGCCGCAGGTTTAACCAGCGCCATTGCCGCGCCACTAGCCGCCGCTTTTGCCGTATGTGGCGCATTGGGCTGGTCGACGGAGTTTAACAATCTGCGCTTTCGCGCCGTATGGTTTGTGGTATTGCTAACCGGTGCCATATTCGCTATCGCCGGCACCAAACCACTAGCAGCAATTATTTTTGCCCAAGCGGCCAATGGATTACTACTGCCATTAATTGCGATCTTTTTATTGCTCGCCATGAACCAAGAGAAATTACTGGGTAGCTATAAAAACGGCACACTAGCCAACTGCCTAGGCGGCTTTGTGGTGGTTTTGGTTTCTTGTCTTGGCTTGTATAAGTTGTATAGCTTGTTTTAAAAAAGCCTTGCAACTTAGACCAGTAAGACCGTAGAAAGTACTGTCTGCAAGCAGGGCAATAGCAATAATCCAGTTTCCGGCTTGATCAAGCTAGGTATATTGCCCTGAGATCTCAATGAGAAGACTTTACAGCTATAGATTAATCATCTTCCTCTAACTCAGGGGTATTCGCCATCTTTTTTGCGAGCAAATAAGCCACCAGCTCCGAAATAACGATAAGTATCAAACCTCCGGCAATCATCTCCCAGCGATAGGATTCAAGAGACTCCCAAAAGAAAAAGGTTAGAAACCCAACCGTATTTAAAACTGCCCCTATTAAAGACAAAAGCTTGCATATAAAAAGTATAACTAATGAATTCATTTTCGTTTCATATCCTTGAACGCCCTCCCCCGGCTCGAAGCAACCTTGCTGCCACGCCTTGTATGGTGTGACTTGCACACTGTGGCAAGCTTAATTAATTTACAAATGCAGACAAGCATTTATAAGCCATATAAATTCTAAACTTGAACCCTTGCTTTGTTTCCCAAGCTGCTAGCTCTTTGAAGAAAGATGATATTTGGTTCTCATTCAGTGGTACACCTTCGAGCCAGAGCATGACCACATTATCTTCTTGGGCTGAGCCTTCACTTTGGCACAAAAACTCTGTATTAGCGCTTCTCTTCTAAATTCTTCGGTGTAGGCTTGAGCCCTTTTCTTACGTGCCATTTGAGCACCTTCATATAGATTTCAATTATACAGGGTGTCTACTAGTTTTGGGTAACTCGGTTGCCTAACGCCCGCATTTTTATGGCTGGTTTGGAGCGCAGCGGAGAACCAGTCCGACTGGCATGCGCTTGTTAAAGCTGGGGTGTCTACGTAGATTCCCTAGCAAGATAATCATATTGATTAATGAAATATTGAAAAGACTTACTACCTTTGCTTTTCTTGAGAAGAAGGATGGGTGAGCTAGCCTCAACTGCCTTGTTGCCATAAAACGATACAAAAAGAAAATCATCAATCATCTCGAAGTTAAAAGGTGACAATGTTTTGTAATGCTTGACGCTCTTTTTCGCCTCACCCTTTATACTCTCTTTAATCTGGTCTTGGGCCCTCCTTATTTCCCCCTGCTTCTCTTCACTTCGACCAATTACATTTGGAGTTTCTTTCTCTTGGTGTGCGTAACGGTATTTGTAACCTTCAGTCGAAGAATCCATAAACAGCAACTCAAACTCGCTACATCTTCTGGCGAGCTCAATAGTCTCTTCTACTTCTTTTGGTCCATCGATATATTGGCGACCAACTAGGGATGTAGCCTTGTAGCTTTTGCAAGTTTGAAGTAGAGATGACCTTAACTCTTTATATTCAGGATTTTTAATAGGAAACAGCCTAACTATCCCTTCATCTTTATGATCCCCAAATAGGCTAATCATATCTATGAGTTTTCCTGCATTTAGGATCTCAATCCAAGAAGATAGAACGCCAATAGTAATCAGCGTTGCGCCACAAGAGTTTAATATTGTAGAGATCACTTTGTGATCCGTCTCAATCTGAGCAGCGATAACAAAGAGAACTATCCCCAAGACCACGAATGAGGCAATGTAAAGTAAGCTGCTCTTTATTAGAGTGATTATTGTTTTTAGCTTCATATATTTCTCGATACTTAGAGACTTTAACGCCTCGCACAGGGGACGACAAAAAAGCGCAGCGTTTTGGCTATCCCAGCGACCAACGGGAGCAATAGCTGCGGCTTGTTATGCTTTATTTGCTGCTATTTTTGTTTCACCTGATCGTATTGATAATTTTGTATACCCCAGAATACCTGCAATAACCAAAATTAATGCTCCACCTACCCAATATGATATTATCTCTTTTCCTTCTGGCGCGAGAAAAACGGTTAGTATTGTTACTAACACCAATACTACAGACAAAATCATAGCCAAGCGTTCATTTTTATATTGCTCCTTGAGTTTCATTTTCTCTAATTCTAGCTGGTGTTCAATAAAGTACTTTTGCAGCTTTGTTCTTTTATCGACATAACCTTTGTCTATAATTTCCTTGGGAACTATGCTTCCGGCAAAATTCTTGCTATCCATTCCATCGATATAGTGAGACTTTAAGCCTGGATCTTGTATGTATTTCTTGAATAGATCAGCATTAATCATTTCTTAACCCCCTAGAAGACATAACGCCCGCATTTGGGGCGGCTGAAGCGCAGTGTAAGCCGTCCCAGCCCGAAGGGCGACAACATGCTCTTGTTATGTGTTTGCAATTTGCAGATCAGCATAGACTTTACCATTCATTGCCTTTTCAACAGCTTCGTTCCACTCTTCCTGCACTCCAGGATCTGCAAAGCCTCCGTCAAGAAACAATGACAAGCTACCGAGTAAACCTCCAACGTCGTCAGACTGAGTAAGCTGGTAGTACTCATCTAGAAATGAGTACATTGCTAAAAACGCCTGTTCTTTCGTGAGTTTAAAATCGCTCATATTATCTCGTTTGCTTTATTCTCGGATGACACATAACGCCTACCACTCATGCGTCGCGGTTTTTTGCGACGTCTTGAGCTGGGTCTTGTTGCGTGGTCGCGATAAAGCTCGTTTTGTTTGTCTTTTAAAACAAAATGATTCATTTGATTTAGCGACTTTATCCAGTAACGAATAATTAAAAAAAGTTTTGATTTTGCGGGCCTAACCGTAAAGCCCCTAAGGTGTCCCTGTAAAAATCCAGCCGGTTTTACGGGCCCCCTTAGGGGCTTTACGGTAAGGATTGTGAGTCGCAACGTCAATTTCCTTATTAGTTTTTCTTGCGATTAAAACGAATTTACATATACTGTTTAAATATACAGTAATTGTAAGTTTCCATGTTACACTGCAGTAGAAAAATTATTCGTTACGGTACACCGCAACAGCTTACTCAACAGACAGGTGTAAATAAAACCAAAAAGCGGACGCGTCTTAATAATTCGGGGATATCAGAAATAATAGGATGGTGTCCGTTTAAATACCTGGCTGCATTCCTTTGTCTAAAACTCTAATTTATTGTTTTTAAATTGTTTTTACAAGCCTTAAAAATTCATACCAAAATCACGAGACCTGGCGCTTAGAGCTTTATTTATTGGCCTTAATTTTGCTTTTTCTCGTGAGCAACTTTTTTGTGGAAGACGTTTTTTGCGCGTAGGTTTTTGTTTTGTATAGCATTTGTCTTTTATGAATTGTTAATTCCCGAATTATGCGGAATGGCTGTATTTCGGCCGAAATTTATTATACCTGTATAAGATTACAGCCTTGATCTAAAAACGATCAAGCTCTTACCTACACCAAGGGGGAAAAGCATAAATACTGCGACTAAAGAGAAGCCCCAATAAGCCAATAGATTGCGCTCAAGCCGCTGGAGGAGGACGGAAAATGCTTGAGCAAAATAGTAGCGTAAAGAGATTTACAGGAATGTGTGAAGGTGAAGTAAGGAAAAAACCCAGTTGAACTTCCTCAAAAGCCTTTCACTGACGGTAAAAGGCCTTTGGCATATTGCTTTAGGCTTTTTTCTTTCCTGAGAAGAGCCCCATCCAGAATAGGCCTTCAAAGACGATACCCAGCACTAGAAATACGGCACCACCGGCTGGAATGCCGAATACATAACAGGCGATAGCAGCGAAGAAGCACAGTATTAACAAGGCAATTCGAGTTAGTGTGTTCATGGTGGGCACCTCAGTATTATTTTGTACAGATCTTTAGTGCCTTACTTTATAACGTATTTTTTCAGGCACTGCCCTTAAGAATTGTTAAAGCCCCTTTTGGCTTGCTTACAAGCCCATTGCTTGCCTGACGATTTTGTTCTTTAACATGGATACATTATTTAAGCTGCGCATGCCTTCGTTGCGCAGCCAGCGTACGCTAATGTCATTACTGCCGAATAATCGCTTAAAGCCCTCCATGGTGGCCATCATGCTTAGGTTATCGCCCATGCGCTGGCGTTGGTAACGCCTTAGAATGGAGTAATTGTTTAGTGGCACTCCGCGCTTGCTGGCGTATTGTATTTGCTCTACAAATGCAGCAACGTCTTTTAAGCCTAGGTTTACCCCTTGGCCTGCTAGCGGGTGAATAGTGTGGGCGGCATCACCGGCTAGGGCAAAGCCAGCTTGGATGTATTTTTTGGCGTGGCGCTGGCGCAGCGGAATTCTAAAGCGCTTAGCTACCGCCTTTACTTCGCCTAGCTCTAACTCCAGCGCTTCGCCTAGGGCCTTAGCAAAGCTATCGCCATCTAGCGCCATTAGCTCTTCGGCGCGCTCGGGCAGGCAGGACCAAACGATCGAGCAATAGTGTTCATTATTGCTTTGTGCAGCCTTATCTCTGGCCAGTGGTAAATACGCCAATGGGCCGGTGGAAATAAAACGCTGCCTGGCACAGCCCTGGTGCGGCTTACTGGTTTCTACAGTAGTTACGATTGCATCGTGCCCATAATCCCATTCGCGGGTGGCGATGTTTTTAATTTGACGCAGTGGTGATTGCGCTCCATCGCAGGCTAGGATCAGTTTTGTTTTCACCTCTACTGGCTGCGCTTGATCTTTATTGCTTGCTTTATCATCAAGCGGCCTTTTGTTCACAACTAGGATTTGCTGCCCTTCATGTTCAATTACATTGCTTACTGTGCAGCCGTTCCAAGTTTCAACATTGCTGTATGTTGCGAGCTGCTCAGCTAGGGCGGATACCAGTAGTTTGTTTTCTACGATGTGGCCAAGATTTGGTTCTTGTATTTCACTGCTATCAAAATTTATGCGCGCTGTGCCATCGGCATCCCACACTTCCATGTCGCTGTAGGGGCACAGGCGCTTTTCGGCAACACGCTGCCAGGCACCTATGCTGTGCAGTAGCGTTTGAGAATCGCGAGTAAGAGCCACAACACGGGGATCAAAATCGTCAACGCCTGTGGCGGCTTTGTGTTTAGCCAACGTTACTGGTGCTGGCCCGGCATCTAGCATGATCAGTTTTAATGAGGGAACAGCTTCGGCCAATGCGGCCGCTGCGGTACTGCCAACTAGGCCTGCACCAACAATCGCGATATCGTAAACGTCGCTCATTTAGGCCACTCCTTTATTTATCGCATTAAGCTTTGATAAGCGCCCCGCCAAACCCATGGTTTGCTTTGCTAAAAACTCTTTTGCTTCTGGAAACAATGCCAAGGCGATAAAACCTGCGCTGCGAAATAGCTGTTTTGGCAGTTGCTGGCTGCTAAATACTTTGACTATTTGATCGCTAAAATTCACGGTTAAATCTTGATCTTGCTGCTGCATTTGTAAATAGCGCTGCAATACCGATAAATCACCCAGCGATTGTTGTTGCTCGTTAGCCTGCTTTAAAGCTTCCGCTAATGCCACACAATCGCGCAGTGCTAAATTAAAACCTTGCCCAGCTACCGGATGTAAATAATGAGCCGCATTGCCTAATACTACCAATGAGCTGCGCAGCTGCTCATTAATCATTTGCAGCTGCAAGGGGTAACTTTGGCGTTTGCCAATTTTGCAAAACTTACCCAGGCGATAGCCAAAGCGCTGTTGTAATTTTTCTAATATCTCTACATCGCTTAAAGCCAGTGTCGCCTCTAAATCATTTTCGGGCAATGTCCACACTAATGCGCAGCGCTTGGCGCTATCACTTTCACCTAAGGGCAATAGCGCCATTGGGCCTTGATCGGTAAAGCGCTCATAAGCCACGCCTTGATGCGCTTTGCTGGCCTCCACCGTGGCGATAATGGCGGCCTGTTGATAATCTTGCACCTGGCGATACAGACCCAACTGCTTTGCTAATGCAGAATCACCCCCATCGGCCAGACAGAGTAATTGGCAGTGAATACTTATAGCTTTGTCATTTTCTTGCTGGCTTTTATTTTCGGCTTGCTTGTCGTTTTCAAGCTGATTAGGACTTACTGTTAGCAGTGCTCCATCGACTAGCATTTGAGCGCTATTCACTTCGCAGTTATCAAGCACTTCAATATTGCTTTGCGCGCGCAGCGCCGACAAAAGCACCCGGCCCAACCAGGCGTTTTCGACTACTGCGCCCAATAGATTTACGCCTTGTTTTTGGTGGCAAATTTCTGTGCCGGCGATGTGCCCACGATCAGAAACATGAACCGTTTTAATGGCAGTGTGGTGCTCGGCCAATTGCGACCATAAACCTAAAGCTTGAAAGACCTGTACGGTACCTAAGGATAAAGCGGTGGCGCGGGCATCAAAGCTGGGCTGATAAAGTGCTTCAGCGCTGCTTTTTGAAAAAGCAAAACGCTCGATCAAAGCGATCTTCCAATGTGGGTTTTGCGCTGATAGCAGCAAAGCCTGGCTTATGCCCACCATGCCACCACCAACGATCACAATATCGTATTGTTTTTTAGGCTCTGCTTGATTGTCTTGTGTTGCCATTTTTCTCTTCTTGTCAGCCGATAAGCTGCCATCTACAACATATGCCCTGCCATTAAGGCTTCAATATCCATTATGGATTTTGGCGCATCGGCACTTAAAACGGTGCAGTGATTTTTAGTGATCGCCACATCGTCTTCAATTCGCACGCCAATGCCGCGCCATTTTTCATCAACTTGTTGATCGCTTGGCGATATATAAATACCAGGCTCGATCGTCATCACCATGCCGGGCTCTAGCAAACGCCACTGATCATCAACGCGGTAGTCGCCCACATCGTGCACATCCAAACCTAACCAATGGCCAACGCGATGCATATAAAAGCGACGATAAGCAGCGGTTTCTATGAGCTCGCTTAGCTCGCCTTGTAGCAAGCCTAAATCCAATAAACCTTGGGTAATAATTTCTACCGAAACCTCATGGGGCTTATCCCAATGATTTCCCGGTTTGGCCTCAGCAATGGCGGCTTCATTGGCGGCCAATACAATTTCGTAAATGGCTTGCTGCTCTGGGCTAAAGCAGCCACTTACTGGAAAGGTGCGGGTAATATCGGCGGCGTAATTTTGAAATTCGCAACCCGCATCAATTAGCACCAACTCACCAGCTTTCATTTTTTTCTGGTTTTCCACATAGTGCAAAACACAGGCATTGGCACCGCTGCCTACAATACTGGTATAAGCCGGAAAGCGAGCGCCCTCCTGGGCAAAGCGGTGATGCAATACAGCTTCTAGTTGATACTCAAACATCTCCGGGCGACAGGCCATCATGGCTTCGCGATGAGCCTCGGCCGATATGCTAGCGGCTTTTTGCATGACTTTAATTTCTGCCGCACTTTTGTATAGCCGCAGCTCATGCAATAAATGATCAAGCTCTTGAAACTCTCCAGGCGGAGTTGCACCTGATGATTGACTACAGCGGATGGTGTTCACCCAATCCATAACATGACGATCAAAATTAGTATCGCGCCCCATGGCGTAATAAATACGCGTGCGCCCTTCTATTAGGCCCGGCAAAATATCGTCGATATCATCAATCGGAAAAGCATCATCGGCTTCAAAATGCTTGCACACACCTTCTGGACCATAGCGAAAGCCATCCCATATTTCTTTTTCAGGATGCTTATCGCGGCAAAACATGACAAATTCGCCCTGGCTGCGCCCTGGGATTAAGGCCAACACCGCATCCGGCTCATTAAAGCCACTCAGATAATAAAAATCGCTGTTTTGTCGAAACGGAAAATAGGTATCGTTAGAACGCAGCTGCTCACTGGCCGCCGCGATGATTGCGATACTATCAGGCTCCATCAGCTCCATTAAACGCTGACGACGACGGCCATATTCCTCTAGGCTAATTGCCATAACTTCCTTCTACTTTATTAGCTGGGGCTGATTACTGTTTCGATAAGCTAGGTTTAGTGCGCGCTCTTAACAAGGCGCATCACCTAAACAAAGCACAGCGTTAATGAATCATACCGCCAGGCCCAGGCTTGGCTTGCTCATTCTGGCTTGCTGGTGAAAATTCTAGAAAAAGATTGATCGCTGCGATTCGAACATACTCACTGACCTCAAAAAGATCGGCTTCAGATTGCTCATTATCTTCTTCATCGGTACCGATTTGTACAATCGCGGCGAAATCGCGCAGCGCTTCGGCCGATTCTGGGCTAAAGCTCTGATCACCCGATAGTCCCGAGCTGCCAAAGCCCGTTAGAAAGCCGTGGCACCACTGGGCCAAGGCCTGCAAACGCTGGCCCATATCGGTATCTTCATCGGGCAGTATTAGGCTAAAGCCCATGGCCTCATCTTCTAGGGCCAGCAGCGTACCGGTATACATCTGGGCAATCGCTTGGCGCAATTGTGCACTAATTAGCTCAGCATCGAGATCGACCAAATCAAGAAACTCTAAAGCCATGGCCTGCCATTTAGCCAAACCCGGGCGAGCGCCACCACTTAGCTGGCCACATAGCATGCCGTGCAATTCCGCTGGGCTGTTTAAGGCGCCAACGGGGGCCAATAGGTCGCAATATTCATCAAAACTCAATAACTGGGACATAAACTCTCTAATACCGATTAAAAAACGGCGTCATTCTAGCACGCTTGTCGGCGCGGCAAGTGATTTGCGGCTTACAGGGCTAGTGATTACTAAGCCGATAACAGGGCACTTGATCGCAAAAAAGTGCGCCAGTTTATGAAGATAGACTAAACTGTTAACAAACTGCTTTAACTGATTGACCCGCTGCCACGGGCGCAATATAGTAGCCATGTTCAACTAGGCCAATTATAGCTATGACAGACCTAAAACAATTGGAAGAGAAACTGGACTTGCTCATCCAGCGCTGTCATTTGTTACAGCAGGAAAATGACGTCCTAAAGCAGGAACGCCAGCAGTGGCAAAGCGATAAATCGCGCCTGATTGAAAAGAATGAGCTGGCCCGCACCCGGGTCGAGGCCATGATTGGCCGGTTAAAAGAGTTGGAAGCTGGCGCTAATTAAGCGTCTAACACATAGAGTTTAAGACAGGTAAAAGATATTGGTCATGAGTGCCCAACCGATGTCGGCCCAAGGAGAGCGGACAGTGAGCAACACAACCCCAACAGAGTTTGTCAAAATACTCGACAAAGAGTATCAGGTCGCCTGTCCGCCCGAAGAGCGCGACGCTTTAATGCAGGCTGCCCGCAACTTGGATGCCAGAATGCGCGATGTACGCACCAACGGCAATGTGATTGGTCTTGAGCGTATCGCGGTGATGGTTGCCTTGAACCTAAGCCACGAATTACTAAGTCTGCAAACGCGTCATGCGGATGCCGAAGCTGGCTTGGATGAAGAGCTGCTTAATCGTCTTGCAGAGAAGCTTGATAAAGCACTGAAATAATTTTCCCGGCCAGCATCCGCTGGCTGCTCTGGGCAATAATTCCCCGCCTCGATTCGCCCATAAACAATTTGTATAAAATAGCCCCATACAAGCGTTTTAATTCTAAAGCTTAGTCAAAAAGCCCTGTGTATGGCCATTCCCTTGGGCTATACTTCGCTTAACCCTGAGGTGTTCGCCCTGTTGACGAGTCCTCGAGCCGATAATGAAGAAACCGGGTTTTTCTCGCCGCTGTTGGTGTGCATGTCCACACGATGGAAAGCCTAATACAGCGCAGAAATTCCCACCTTGAACCGTCGGGTTCAAGGCCAAGTCGACCGCGGCGCCCTGGGGCCTTATCCTGCTATTGTCTTTCCTAGACAGCTATCGCACACTCCCGCCATGACAGCCGATAAAACTACTTTACGAAAACAGCTACGCCAGCATTTGCGCCAACAGCGTCAATCGCTGAGTGCCCAACAACAGCAAGCCGCAGCCGAAAAGCTAAGTCTGCATTTTGCGCAGCTGCCCGAGCTTGCCGAAAGCCAGAATATCGCCGCTTACCTAGCCAGCGATGGCGAGTTAGATTTAAGCCCCTGCATCGAGTTGATCTGGGGACAAGGCAAACAGTGCTATCTACCAAGAGTAACCAGCGCAAGCCAAATGGAGTTTCGCGGCTACCGGCAAGACAGTGAGCTGCAGAATAATCGCTATGGTATTGCCGAGCCCAGCAATAAGGCGATATTGATATCACCCGAGCAATTGGATTTGGTCTTACTGCCCCTGGTGGGCTTTAGCCGAGATGGCGGCCGCTTAGGTATGGGCGGCGGCTTTTATGATCGCGCCTTTGCCTTTAAAGCGCATAGCCTTAGCAAACCGACCTTGATTGGGGTAGCCCACAGCCTGCAAGAGGTAGAACAGCTGCCGATTGAAAGCTGGGATATCCCTCTGAGCGCGATTATCACCGAGCAGGGTTATTTTGCTGCGGGTAGCTGATAGCTGGAATTCGATCTCGCACCACTAAAAAGGGGTCAGACCCCACATTATTTAAGAAAGCGGAAGCTGATAACTCTTAGCGACCTAATCGAGACGGGGTCTGACCCCGGATCGAAGGCACTCTCCCTGAAACATAGCCAACCCATTTAGGGGTCAGATCCCACTTCTTTTAAGAAAGCGGGGGCTGATGGCTTTTTGCGGCATAATCTAGACGGGATCTGACCCCGGGTTCGGGGCACCGTAGCTGGAGCCCCGGCAAAACCCGCGCTTAATAAGTCCTAGCCACCACTTCTGCAGCTAAGTCGATATTGTTGCTTTGGGTCTTTAGCTCAAACTGCAGCTGATCGCCTGGCTCGATGGGGCCGACACCTGCGGGGGTGCCGGTTAGTACGATATCGCCCGGCATTAGGGTAAAGTGCTCGGTGATATGACCAATCAACGGCAGAATGCCAGTAAGCATGTCACTGCTGCGGCCTTCTTGTTGTAGCAGGTGATTGCGCGTCATACGCAGCTCAATGGCGGACCAGTCTTCATCCTTTTCGGGGCTGACAAAACCTGAAACCGGGCAGCTGCCATCAAAGGCTTTGGACTTCTCCCAAGGCAGGCCCTTCTCTTTTAGCTCACTTTGCACATCCCTAAGCGTTAAATCCAAGCCGATCCCCACACCAGCGATGGCGATATTGGCCTGAAAATCAGTAGCGCGGGCGATCTCGGCACCGATCAAAATGGCGATTTCGGTTTCGATATGACAACTACCGCGATTCACCGGAATGCTGAAATACGGGCTGATGCGGCTCACCGCCGTGGGTGGCTTCATAAACAAGATAGGCTCGTCGGGCACAGGATTATTGAGCTCGGCCGCATGCGCCGCGTAATTGCGTCCAACACAGACTATTTTACCAACACCTCGGTCAACACAAGGGGCGAAAGGCTGACCATCCAGCGTAATTTCAACGGCCATAAGCTTAGAACTCCAAATCAATAGCACCACGGGCTGCATATGCTATCATAGCGCGCCTTAAAACAGGGCCGACGCATGCGTAAAGAGCCCAAAAGACGACCCATAGCAAGTAACGAGTTTCCCATGGCCAGTATTTCCCTGGAAAAAAGCAAGATTAAATTCCTGCTCCTAGAAGGTGTTCACCAATCCGCCATTGATACCCTAACGGCGGCGGGCTACACCAATATCGAATATCTCAAGACTTCCCTGCCCGAAGCCGAGCTGATCGAAAAGTTAGCCGATGCCCATTTTGTTGGCATTCGCTCGCGTACCCAGCTGACCCGCAAGGTGCTAGAAGCGGCGCCTAAGCTAATCGCTGTAGGCTGCTTTTGTATTGGCACCAATCAGGTCGATTTAAAAGCCGCTGAAGAGCTAGGCGTGGTGGTGTTTAACGCACCCTACTCCAATACTCGCTCAGTTGCCGAGCTGGTGATCGCCGAAGCTATTTTGTTATTGCGCGGCATTCCAGAGAAAAACGCGGTTTGTCACCGTGGTGGCTGGATGAAATCAGCCGTAGATTCCTATGAGATTCGTGGCAAGACCCTAGGCATTATCGGTTACGGTTCTATCGGTACCCAGGTGAGTGTACTGGCCGAATCCCTGGGCATGAAGGTTATCTTCTTTGATGTGGTTACCAAGCTGCCTTTGGGTAATGCCAGCCAGGTTCGCAATCTAAATGAGCTATTGAATCGCTCTGATATTGTTAGTTTGCACGTGCCTGAAACCGCATCTACCAAAATGATGATGGGCGCAGAAGAAATTGCCCAGATGAAAGATAAAGCCATATTGCTGAACGCCTCACGCGGTACCGTGGTAGATATCGAAGCTCTTGCTGAAGCCCTTAAGGCTGGCAAAGTTGGCGGCACAGCGATTGACGTGTTCCCAGTAGAGCCACGTGGTAACGATGACGAATTCCAAAGCCCATTGCGCGGCATTGATAACGCCTTACTGACACCACACATCGGCGGCTCTACCCAAGAAGCCCAGGAAAACATCGGCCTAGAAGTTGCCGAGAAATTAGTGAAGTACTCGGATAACGGTACCACCATCACCGCCGTAAACTTCCCGGAAGTTGCGCTGCCAGCACATTCGGATGTACACCGCCTATTGCACGTTCACAAAAACGTGCCGGGTGTGATGTCGGCTATTAACTCGGTATTTTCTGAAAACAATATCAACATTCTCGGCCAGTACCTGCAGACCAATGAATCGGTAGGTTATGTGGTTGTCGATATCGATGCCGAATACAGCGACGTTGCCCTGCAACAGCTTAAGAGCATCGAAGGCACTATGCGCTGTCGTGTATTGTTTTAAGTAATCGCTTTTACTTAAAACCGACTTAAAACGTTAGCCGTGTCATACTTATGCGACACGGCTAATCTTCTTTCCCACCAACTTTAACAACACTGGCAACACCAAAACGCCGCAGAATAGCTTTATGCGTGCCATCTCGATACATTGATCCCAAAGCTTCCGATAGTTCTTTTTGCAGTAAAGCATGATTCCTTATGGGAGAGCGCAAGCTAATTGACGGATAAAAGCCTCGTCGAGAGTATGGACCAGGATTCATCACCTCAATCTCCACCCCCACTTCATCGGCGTAGTGCAATGCAACATCGGTATACATAAATATAGCGTCTACTCGCCCGCGCTTTAACATCTCCAACACTTGGCGATGACTGGCAATTCTACTGACTTCGATATAGTTTTTATCTTTTGCTGCTTGTAGCTCCTCTCCTAATGGAACCACATTGATTAAACCTATTCGCTTGCCTCGCAGATCTAGCAAAGACTCATATTTAAAACCCTTTCCCGCCAAAACCAGCAAACGATACTCAGCCCAGCGTAAGGGATAATCTGGATACAGCGAGTAATCCTGAAACTCTTTATTGCTGTAATTAAAAAATAAATCCAGTTTTCCCAGACGATAATCCCTCATCGCCCGAGCTATGGACATTTGTACCACTTCCAGCTCAAAACTCGGCATTCGCCGAAAGGCTTCGATACTTAGCTGCAGGTCCGGGCCATCTAACTTGCCATTAATGTTTTGCTGAAGTGGCGGATATTCGATATTAAATTGCACCAAACTCACCTTTTCGGCGAATGTGAAAAGCGATACACAGAAGAGGCCTAATACACTTACAAGCTTCAACATTTCACTACACTCAATACCACAACCAAGGCTATGCCTATAAGCACAACGAGAACTACACGCAAAGCTACCCTGAAAAAGCAGCTATATTTTCAGCATAGACTAATCTGACAATCTAGCGGCTGATAAAGCACAGAAACCTCAGGGAGCTGGAAGGCCTGCTTTCACCAAGCTTGCAAATGGCATGTGCTCACCTTGAACATATGAGACAATCCGAGCTCACCAAACAAAGAAAATGCAATGACCATTTCGGTATCCGCTGTCCAACTACTTGATCTCGCCCTGCGCTTTGCCGCCATCGGGCAGCTGTGTTTATTGCTCCTTTATCTTATTAAGCAATATGGCCTTAAAGCACCGGAAAAGCTTGGCTTGTGCCTTTCAATAATCGCCTATATTGCCCTTACCGCCCCCATCGAAAATCACCACTATGGCTTTAGTCGCAATGTTTTATTGCTGTTAACCGATATCGTTCCATTTATGGCCCTGTGGTATACCTTAAGGCAGCTAGATGCAGGCTTTACACTACAGCAACTACCCAAAAGCGTTTTACTCGCAACTGCCGCTTGGTTTATTGCCCTATGCATATTGTTTTTAGGTTTCGAAGGCAAGCACGTCTTACATGATGTTAACCACGGCTTAGGGATCGTCTTGCTACTGGCTTTGGTTTATCTCTGCCTGCGCGACTTTCTAGATGATCTCGATAACCACCGCCGTCGCACCCGTATATTGCTGGTGGCATTTTGCTCGCTGTATATGGCGGGCTTGGTGAGCTTTGAATTTATGGATCGCGATATTCGCAACTCATGGCAATTTAGCCTATCGAACGCGCTGTTTATCTTTATCATCACTCAAGGCATTTGTGCCTTTGTTATGTTTGCCCCCAAGCCAAACAGCCTCAAAAAAATCAGCTACGAAGAAGATGAAGAAGATGAAGAAGATGAAGAAGATAGCGGCCCTGATAGCAACCCTGACCAGCAAAAGCGCGATGCCAAGCACAAGTCAGAACAGGCCAACAAGCAACAACTGGATAAGCTAAAACAGCTCATGGAGCAGGACGCTTTTTTGCAAGCCGAGCTCAGTATTGGCAAGCTGGCCGAACAAATGCAATTACCCGCCCATCAACTGCGCCGCTTAATCAATCAGGAGCTGGGCTATAACAACTTCTCTCAATACCTAAACAGCTATCGCATCCCCTGGGTTTGCCAACAGCTAAGTGACCCTAGCAATAGCTTGCCTGTTTTAAGCATCGCCTTAGAAGCTGGCTATGGCTCTATCGCACCTTTCAATCGGGCCTTTAAGGCTCAAATGGGTCTTACCCCCAAACAATATCGTGATCAATTTTAAAAATTTGCGGGTATTTTCAATTCTGCAAAGCAGTGAAGCCCTAAATCCAGTGAAATAAGCGCTTTTCTTCGCTGGAGCATTACGTGAAAAAACTGATTCTCGGCCTTGTTGCCATTCTGATTACAGCCTTTATCTATACCGCCCTACCGGTATACCAAGGTTTATCCCATCGCGGTAAGGCACCAATGTTGGCCTTCAACTATATTGATTGGCCAAAAGATCAACCTGCTACCAGCAATGTACACCAGCCTCGCTTTGCCACGCTTGATACCGCCGCTCTAAAAGCGCTAAAGGCGCAACAAAAAGCCGTCTCTGCCCCGGGTTACACCGCAGCCGTGGCGATCGATGGCAAAATGGCTTGGTCAGCAAGTGTAGGCTGGGCCGATATCGAAGATAAAGTGGCAATGAGCACAGCAACCAGCATGCGTATTGGCAGCACCTCAAAGGCTCTAACAGCCACTGCACTTGCCCGCCTTGTGGCCCAAGGCAAACTGAATTTGGATGCCCCACTCAACAGTTACTTCAAAGAGCTACCCCACCCAAGCTGGGCCAAAATAAGCGCAAGACATTTAGCATCCCATATGTCGGGGTTGCCCCATTATCGCCGCAATGCAGATCGTTATGGCATGCTGGCCAGCTTAAGCGCCCAGGGTGAATACGATAATGTGTTAGATGCTGTAAAGCTGTTTGATGCCAGCGATTTACTCTTTGAGCCCGGCGATGAATTTAGCTATTCCAGCTGGGGCACTGTATTACTTAGCGCCCTAATTCAGATAAAAGCCGAGCAGCCCTACCAGAGCTTTATGGGGGAAGCCGTTTTAACACCACTCAATATGAGCTCAACCCGCAGTAAGCTTTCGCAAGAGGGCAAAAAAAACAAGGCGCCTACCGCCCAGTTCTACTGGCAAGACCCAAATCAAACTAGCCGCTTAAAGCCATGGTACTCACTCAATCTTAGCCATCGCCTGGCAGGTGGTGGCTGGCTATCCACCTCGATGGATCTTGCTCGCTTAGGTCAGGGCTTTATGGATGAAGACTTTTTACCCACAAATATCCGGGAGCAGTTTTGGACCCCACAAAAACTCAATAACGGTGAATTTAATCCGCAACATTATGGCCTGGGGTGGCGAGTTCACGAGCTAAAACTCGGCGAAGATTTCGAGCCACTTATGTATATGCATCACGGCGGAGTCGCCGCCGGAGCACAAAGCTTCTTATTAGTAGTGCCACGCTATAAACTTTCGATGGCGATCAATGCCAATATCAGAACTGAGGTGTTTTCAGACTTTGCGAAGGTAAGCCGGGAATTGTTAAAACTGTTTATTGCTGAACTAGAAACGCAAAGCACTGAGGAACAAAATGGGACATCAAAAGAAATACAGATTTGAGTGAAAAATCGGGATAGAAAAAGCACAGGCCAGGCTTTCCCTACCTGTGCTTTTTATTTACAGGTAAGAACAGCAGTAATCTAGAGGCTCTGATACTTTCAACGAGAAAGAACTGTTCGCCGGCACATTGAAGTCATCACCTGCGGCATAGCTCTTCCACTCACTGTCGCCCGGCAATAGTATCTCAGCCTTACCCGCCAGCACTTCCATCAATTCAGCCGCTTCGGTATCGAAGGTGTAATCTCCAGGTAACATTAAGCCAAGGGTTTTCTTACTGCCATCTGGAAATAGAACGGTACGGCTTACCACCTTACCATCAAAGTAGATGTTAGCCGCTTTGACAACGCTTACGTTTTCGAATGTAGACATGGTTTTCTCTTTGCTATGGTTTTTGTTTAATTTGCAGTGGATTATATAGCAAAGAGGCTCTGTACGTACTGACCCTATCAGAAGCTCTACACATAAATGCCGAGGTCTGACAGATTTTATGCCTAATTAAATTTATTGTTTACTTATTATACCAGCCAACAACCAGATTTCTCTCGATCTAGTGCGGAAGATTACCCGGACTTATTCACAGTAGCCCTTAGAGGGTGAAGACGCTTGCCAGCAACCGTAAAGTGTCACGGATGACACGACCCGAGCGCCCTCGACCAAATCCCTTGGAGGGATTTTGGGCTTGGCCGAAGGCTGAGCACCTGGACGGTGCGAATCCATGGCTTGAGCGCGTTGCGGGCGAGCGTTTTCACCCTCTAAGGGCGGCAAAAAACCAATAATGATTCTTATCAAGCTCAATGCTAGAAAAATTAGTCCCGCAATAAATCCTTCGCTATCGCCAATACCTGCATCTCATCCGTGCCACCATAAATCTGTAAAATCTTGGCATCACGCATAAGCTGCTCTACCCGGTATTCGCGCATATAACCATTGCCACCAAAAATCTGCACCGCCTGAGTCGTAACCTCCATGGCCGCTTGCGCAGCATAAAGCTTCATCGAAGAAGCCTCAGCCATACTCATCGCAATACCTTGCTGACTCATCTCAATATAACGGAACACCATATTTTGAACATTAACCCGAGCCACTTCCATATTGGCAAGCTTCAACTGAATTAACTGAAACTGCCCAATGGCCTGACCAAACTGCTGGCGCTCTTTAGCGTATTCCACACATAGCTCAAGCGCACGCTCAATAATGCCTAGGGCCATTGCCGCAATGCCGGCACGCTCTTGTGCGAATGTCGCCTTCGCACCACCGCGACCATAGCTGTTAATATTACCACCTAAAAGACGATCTTCCTCAACAAAAACATCTTGCAAAAAGAGCTCGCCAGTTGGAGAAGAACCGATACCCATTTTATGGAAGGGCTTCGATTGCTCTAAACCTTCCATACCGGAATCTAAAACAAAAGAAACAATTTTACGTTGCTCGGCGGGCACACCGTCTTCTTCAAGCTTACAAATAAAGACAATAGTGTCAGCATAAGGGCCATTAGTAATGAAGGTTTTGTTGCCATTAAGTAAAAAACCGCCATCGACTTTTTTGGCGCTAGATTTCATCTGCCCAAAGGCATCACTGCCAGAATTAGGTTCCGTTATCGCCCAAGCGCCCACTTTTTCTAGTGTGAGCAAAGGCAAAGCCCAGCGTTGCTTTTGCTCTAGCGTGCCCTTAGACATAATGGCGCCACCGGTTAAGCCCATAGACACCCCCATAGCTGTCACCAAGCCCTGGGCATGACGACTAATCTCAATAGTAGGTATCAAGCTTAAAGCGGCATCCCTCGTCGAATCGCCATCTGACTTTTTCTCAGGATTTGATTCAGCGGCGATACGTCGCTCAAAAGAAGCCTTAGCCATTTCATCCAGGCCAAAGGTTTTTACAAATTTGCGCAGAATATCGTAAGGCGGTAAGCCACCATATTCTAATTCATCCAAATGAGGGACGATTTCCTTCTCGACAAAATCCCGCACCATATCGCGCACACTCTGGTGCGTTTCGCTCCACTGAATCATAGGGCCTCCGAGTTATTGTTATTTTAAGCGTTGTTTTTAATTCAAATTTATAGCCGTACCACGCTGCGCCCTATTATCAGCCGGAGTAAAAGCCTGGCAACAGGGGGATTACTGTCGCTTAACTGGCAGGATTAACCACTTAAGGGTATTTATAGAGCCAGGCTAGTGGGCCTCTAGGTGATGATCGATAAGAGCAAAGACTTGATCACGATAGCGTCTCGCCTCGTTTACCAATTGATGGCGGCCATCCTCGATAAGCTCTACCTTCACACTGGCAAAGGCTTTTTCTATTTGGGGCAAGTTATATTCCCAATCCACCGTCTTATCATCGGTGCCTTGGATAACGACAATAGGCTTAGTGCAGGGTTCTTCGATAGCATCCACTCGCTCTAGCCAATCTTTCATGGCAGCCACCCATGGCACAGATAACTGCTTTGGCTGCAAGACGTCTTGCTCCGCGAGAAACTTCATAAAAGGAATATTATGGGAGTTAATAGCAAAACGTCGCGGCATGCTATTGATGCGATTATTTAACAATTTAAACAACCACTGACCACTATCCCAGGCAAAGGGTTTTACCAGTGGAGCTAACAGCAGCACCTTATCAAAAGCGGGCTCATCATTATTAATCAAATAATTCATAATCGCAGCGCAACCCGTGCTTTGACCAATAACATGAACCGGCAGCTCACTGTCGCCCAGCAAAGACCTAACTTTCTTTAAGGCCTCGGCATAATGGTCAAAATTTTCAATCGAGGCACGCTCACCTGTACTCATACCATGCCCGGGCAAATCAAAACCTAAAACAGCATAGCCTGCGCTAAGAAGGTGGCGAATGATATGTTGGTAGATACCCATATGGTCATAATAACCATGCACTAACAGCACCCAAGCTTTAGGTTTAGTTGGCTGCCAGGCCTGGCACAGTAACTCAAATTCTCCACTTTCGATTTTTCCCATCGAATGCTTTAACTCTAAGTCCGGAAACTCAACAGAAAAATCGATATTATAAAAACTAAGATACTGCTGTTTTAGTATGGCCAGATTTTCTTCTAGCTCGCTAGCTTCGCTTAAGGAGAAAGCTGGCAAACCTTTGCGGAGCTTTTCTAGTTGTTTCTCTGTTAGCCAATTGCCATTGGGATAAAATTCGGCTTCTGTACTGATCATAAGTTATAGGTCTTTCAAATCTTTTGCGGGCTCGCCCGCTGCTAAGGCTCGACGCCAGTCTTTTAGGCGCTTATCAATGAGCTCGCTGGTTCTAGCTCCCTCTTCCCATTTATAGGCCAATTCCATGGTAGCAATAGCTTGCTCTCTCAAGCCTTGCTCCCAATAAATGATAGCTTCCAGTTGAGCAAAGTTGCCTTCCCGATCATTGATTTTTTTTGCCAAAATTAAATGTTCAAGCGCTCCAGTATAATTTTTTTTACGAAAGTCTCTCTGGGCATTTGCAAAATGATAATAGGGATTTCTTTTTCGATGGGAAGAAGATCGTTCCGCGAGAGCTTTGGCCTCTTCTAAACGCCCAGTAATTCTATACAGGTTGGCAAGATTCGTCATAACGCTGTAATCTCTTCGCTCAACCGACAAGGCCTTTAAGTAAGCTCTTTCTGCAAGCGCTAGACGGTTAATTCGTCTTAGTGCTAGGCCTAAATTACCCCAAGCTACTACTTTTTTAGGGTCTGCCTTGATAGCAGAATGCAAATATTTAAATACTGTTGGCCAATCGTCCTCAAACATCGCATCGACGGCAAGATTATTAAACTGAAGTGATAAAGCTTCCAAGTCAGATATCGTTCTGCTGGGGTAGAAGTGGCTAAAGCGGTCCATGCGAAAGTCGATTATTTTATTTCGCCCAGCACCTGTTTTACCAATAACATTCACATGGCGAAACCTAAGCAGTAAATCTTTTTCTCCTAAGCTCCAACTGGGAGGTAAATCCACCTCTTGAAACGATAGATTTAGATTGACGTGCCGCCCCATAGCTATAAACAATGCCGAATAAGAAAGACAGTTTGCCTGTGCCTTATCGAAGGCCTCATCCGCCGTGTAATGAGCATCCGCTTTGTATTCTATTGTTCTTGAAGGATCATTAATGGCGTTATGTATATCTTGAATACGCCGACTGGCTGTCCCCTTAGGCCTAACGTAAAAACTAGAAAAAGCTTTCATATCATCACTCATGAACAGAAACTTTTCTAATTCGGCTTGAACATCAAGTGCGGGGTAAGTGTCTAAAAAATCCTGCAACTGCTCAATACTTGCAGCTTGGTCAGTGGCGCTATGTTGCGGAGCACCGCAAGATAGTAGAAGGCCAACCATCAGCATGGTCAGCCCTCGTGAGAAAGTTTTTTGAAAATGTAATCTAAACATGCCTTGTCTCCTGTAATTACAACAGCGCAAAGCAATGGCTTTACATTTTATTATCTTCCTCAATGGCCCAATCTAAAGCGTCCAATTGCTGTTTGCGGGCTTTTACTTTTGTTGCTTTGAAAGCATCACGGTTGAGGCTTGCCATTTGCTGCGCTAGCGCTGCAGCTGCTTGCTGCAGTTCATTTTCATCGGCAACGGTGCTGTCTAAAAAACCAGCTGTAAGCGCTGCCTGCGGATCAAACATTTCTGCATTGATAATAGCACGATTGAAATAGACTGGCGCGAGACGCCCTCGACATAACTCGATACCCACATGATGCATGGTCATGCCGATCGCTACTTCGTTAAGGCTTATCTTAAAGTTACCCTCTACGCCAATTCGATAATCTGAGGCCAGCAATAAAAATGCGCCTTTAGCGATGGCATGGCCATTACATGCCGCAATGATGGGCTGTGGATGTGCCAGCATGCGACGTGTTAAGCGCGAGCCCGCATCGACCATAGCTCTGGCGGCATCGATCCCCTCTTGCATTACGGTTAAATCGTAACCACCGCTAAACATACCTTCGCGACCGGTAATGATCACCGGCTTAGCCACAGCCTCTGCGCGATCTAAACCTTCGTTGATGGCCGCCAACACCGCAGGGGACAGGGCATTTACCTTACCGTTATTGAGGCGAAGGGTTACCGCATGTTCAGCTTCGCTATATTCGATCAAATCACTCATATAAGTTCTCTAAGCTCTCTATGTTTTCTAAGCTCTTTTTCATTTGTAAGACCGCCCACTGGTACGGCCACAAGAGCTATTACAAGGGCTATAGCACTACCGGCTGACTGGATTGCTCGCTCAACACACGGTTAAGCAACTCATCCAAGCTTTCGCCCGTTGTGGTACAAGTCCACTGGCTACTTTCCCAATCACAATGAAAACCACCAGACTTGGCCGCCACCCAGATTTGCTTCATCGCCAGTTGGCGAGAGACAATCACTTGGGTATTGCTATCTTCACAGTCGATGGTCAATACTCCGCTGCTGGATTCAAAGTCTAAAGCGGCATCACACTCATCGATGGCGTCTTCTAGGGCCATTAGGGTGTCTTCGGCTTGGGCTAAAAATTCAGCTTCATTCATGGTCGATTCTCTCTTAGATTCAGTATCATCTATCAAACAATTCAAACCAAGGATTGTAGCATGCCCCACATCAACGATCTGACACAGGGTCAATGCTGCCAAAGCTATATCCACCGCCGCCTTTACCGTATACTGCGGCCTGCTTATAGCCTTTATAGAGACGCATTATGAAAAAAGCATTCGCAATCCTATTTGGCCTTACCCTTGTGGCCGCTCTAGGCGCATGCGGCCAAAAAGGCCCATTGGTCTTACCTGCCGCTGAGCCTGTTGTGCAAGAGCCATCAGCGGCAACAAAAGAGCCATCAGCGGGTAATGAAGAGCCATCAGCGGTAACGAAAGCGCCAACTAAAGAAGCGGTGGAATAATAAGCCACCCCATCCAACTAAAATCATAGAATTAAATACAGCAATAGCACCATGCAAGATTTTTACTATAACGAACAACAACTCATGGCCGAGCAATGCCTGCTGCAAGATATTGCCGAACAGTACGGCACCCCTTGCTACGTCTACAGCCTGGCCCATATACAACGCCAATATCTAGCCTATGCCAACGCCCTTGGCGATAGTGGCATGGCCTGCTATGCGGTGAAAGCCAACTCCAATATCGCGATTTTGCAGCAGCTAGCCAAGTTAGGCGCAGGCTTTGATATTGTCTCTGAAGGTGAGCTTGAACGTGTGCTCGCCGCTGGTGGGGAACCCGCAAAGATCGTCTTTTCCGGCGTCGGCAAAAAGCCCGGCGAGATGCGCCGCGCACTAGAGGTGGGGATTCACTGTTTTAATGTGGAATCTGAAGCCGAGCTCGAGCTACTCGCCTCAGTTGCCAAAGACATGGGCAAGACCGCCGCCGTTTCGCTGCGCGTAAACCCCGATGTCGATGCGAAGACCCACCCTTATATCTCCACCGGCTTGAAAGAAAACAAGTTTGGTATCGATATCAAGCGCGCACCCGAGGTATACCAACGCGCCGCAAGCCTAGAGTCTCTTGAGGTTGTGGGCGTTGATTGCCATATCGGCTCACAACTGACTGAGCTCGCGCCTTTTATTGATGCCCTAGATCGTATTTTGCAGCTTATAGACACCCTTGCCGGCTTAGGCATTACCCTAAAGCATATGGATCTAGGCGGCGGCCTAGGTGTCGACTATCAGGGCGAAAAGCCACCAGCCATCAGCGAGTTAGTCGAAGCCGTACGAGCCAAGCTTGGTGATCGCCAATTAGAGCTCATCTTTGAGCCTGGGCGCTCTATTGTCGCCAATGCCGGTGCCCTGCTCACCCGTGTGGACTACCTAAAGCCCACCGAACATAAGAACTTTGCCATCATCGATGCCGCCATGAACGATAATATTCGCCCATCGCTGTACCAAGCTTGGCAACAAGTTTTGCCAGTCCAAGAGCGTTCCGAAGAAGGCAAAGAGTGGGACTTGGTCGGCCCTGTTTGTGAAACTGGTGATTTTATGGCCAAGCAGCGTCAACTTGCTTTGGCAGAAGGTGATATATTAGCTGTTATGTCGACTGGCGCTTATGGCTTCACCATGAGCTCTAACTACAATAGCCGCCCCAGAGCCGCTGAAATTCTGGTTGACGGCGATAAGGCTCAGTTGATCCGCAGACGCGAATCTATTGCCGAGTTATTTGCCCACGAGCAGCTATTGTAAGCACCAGAAAGTTAGATATAAGGAAGATAGAGTGAGACTGAGATTCACCAAGATGCACGGCTTAGGTAATGACTTCGTCATGATTGACGCAGTTAGCCAACGCATCCGACTCAGTGCCGAGAAGGTTCGCAAGATTGCTGATCGACGCTTTGGCATCGGCTGTGATCAACTATTGATCGTTGAGATTCCCAGCCGTCCCGATGTTGATTTTAAATATCGCATTTTTAACTGTGATGGCAGTGAGGTTGAAAATTGCGGTAATGGCGCTCGTTGCTTTGCTAAGTTTGTGCGCGAGCGCAAATTAACCGGCAAGAAAGAAATTAAAGTAGAAACCAAAGCCGGGGTATTGCTACTAAAAGTGCAAGACAATGGAGATGTCAGTGTGGATATGGGCAAGCCCGAGCTTAGCCCAGCACAAATCCCCTTTGATAATGCTGAAGAACAAAGCAAATATCGCTTAACGCTAGATCACGGCGAGATTGAGATCGGTGCAGTATCGATGGGCAACCCCCATGCCGTTACTGTGATCGATAACTGTAAGAAAGGCCCGATTGAACAATGGGGACCACAGATAGAAGCTCATGCCCGCTTTCCACAGAAGGTAAACGCCGGCTTTATGGAGCTACTATCTCGACAGGAAGTTAACCTACGGGTTTTTGAGCGCGGAGTAGGTGAAACACTGGCCTGCGGCACCGGCGCCTGCGCAGCAGTCGTTAGCGGCCGTCTACAGGGCTTATTGGATGAGAAGGTGAAAGTAAATCTGCCAGGTGGTAGCTTGCAGATCGATTGGCCAGGGCGCGACCAGCCCGTTATCATGACAGGACCCGCAACGACGGTTTATCACGGACAAATAAAAATATGAGCAACACAGAAAGTGCTATAGACGAACAGGATATCGTTGAATTTTTAAAAAACGATCAAGAATTCTTTCTACGCCATCCTAATTTAATCAGCGATATTCAATTACCCCACGCCAGCGGTAATGCAATTTCACTGATTGAACGTCAAGTTAGTGTTTTACGTGAGCGCAATATGGAAATGCGTCATCGCCTTAGCAGCCTGTTAGAAAATGCTCGCGATAACGATAAGTTGTTCGATAAAACCAAGCGCCTAGTACTGGCCTTGATGGAAGCCCAAGATTTGGGCGATATTATTGATGCTCTGTTCTACAGTTTTAATAGTGAATTTAAAATTCACTACACTACCCTGCTGCTATTCAGTAAAGACGATAATATTGACGCCGGCCCGGCCCGCATTGTTACTTTGAATGAAGCCCGAGAGCCGCTTGGCGCACATATTAAGTCGGGTAAAGCATGTTGCGGACATTTCGACGGCAACACTATTCATTACTTATTTGAAGACAATGCCGCCAAGGTAGGCTCGGCCGCCATTGCGCCTCTAATTCACGGCAACTGCTTTGGCCTGCTAGCCATCGGCAATCGTGATCCAGATTACTATCGATCCAGCATGGGCACCCTGTTTCTTTCCTATATTGCCGATATGCTAAATCGCATTGTGCCAAAACATTTGCCAGGCTAAGCATGGAAAACTTGCTGCAACAAAGTCAAAGCTTCTGCGATTATCTGCAGCAAGTGCGGCAAGTTTCCCCACATACCCTCGCCAATTATCGACGCGATTTGGATAAATTTATACATTATTGCGATTCCCAAAACCTCGATAATATTAGTGCCGTAAACGCACACCATATTCGCCAGTGCATTGCACAGCTGCATCGCCAAGGCTTAAGCGGCCGAAGTATACAGCGGTTGCTCTCAGCCTTACGCTCTTGGTTTCGTTTTGCCATAAAGGAACAGTGGATAAAACAAGACCCAAGCACAGGCATCAGTGCGCCTAAATCGCCCAAACCCTTACCCAAAACGATGGATGTGGATCAAACGGCAGACTTTATGTCGGTTGATCACGAAGATGATTTTTATGGCGCACGTGATAGCGCAATCTTAGAAACCATGTACTCATCTGGACTTCGTTTAGCCGAGCTGACCAGTCTGAATATAATCGACATCGACTTTTCAGCGGGCACCGTGCTGGCACGAGGCAAAGGCAACAAACAAAGATTACTACCCTTAGGCAAGCTTGCCATTAATGCCATAAAACAATGGTTAGCTCAGCGTAAGTTGTTCGCCGAACAAGACGAGCCCGCCGTGTTTATCAGTAAAAAAGGTCAGCGCCTAAAACCACGTAGCATTCAAGCGCGTTTTAATCGCCAAAGCCTAGCTAAAGGCCACCCGGTTAACCCCCATATGCTGCGCCATTCTTTTGCCAGTCATATGCTGGAGTCCAGCGGTGATTTAAGAGCCGTGCAAGAACTTTTAGGACATGCCAATATTTCCACCACACAGGTATACACACATTTGGATTTTCAACATCTCGCGAAAGTCTATGATAATGCCCACCCAAGGGCGCAGAAAAAAGACGATTAAGAAACTGCTCTATGCCAGATATTAAACTGATTTGTTTCGATCTTGATGATACGCTTTGGTCTACCAAACAAGTGATGATGGAAGCTGAAAAACAAGCCTTTACCCTATTAAGTCAAAACGCCACGGTAATAGCTGAACACTATGACATGATGAGCTTGTTTCAAGCTCGCGTAAAAAAGTGGAAACAGCTTACTGCCAGCCACCCACAACTGAAATACCAAATAAGTCAGCTGCGTCGCCAATCTCTCAGTTTAGTTTTGCAAGATCATAATTTTAGCCAAAGCGGTGCTGATCAACTCAGCGATGAAATCTTTCAATGCTTTATGCACTGGCGGCACAAGCCCATTTATTTTGAACATGCAGAGGAAACATTGGCGCAATTGAGCGAACAGTATCAACTCGCAGCCATCACCAATGGCAATGCCTGCAGCAAACGCTTGGGGCTCGATAAATACTTCACACTGCATATCAGTGCAGAAGATCTTGGTATCGGCAAGCCAGAACCAGAGCCTTTTGTGCATACCTTAAAGCACTTTAATGTTAAGGCTGAAGAAGCACTACATATAGGGGACAACCCGAGTGACGATGTTTTGGGGGCACGGCAAGCAGGGTTATACACTATTTGGTATAACCCTAAGAGTAACCCCTGGAAAGAAGCTGATTACAAAGCTAGCCTGGAAGTCGACCAACTCAATAAAATACCTGCAGCCGTAGAACGACTGCAGGCCAACTTGCAGATGAAACCGTAAAACTATTTAGATAGGCCTAGACCCATAATTATTCTGAGGCTTTTTAGGCGGATCGGCCATCACGTTCGGTGCAACATCCTGGATCTCTCCGCCTTGGCTTAGAAATTCCTGCACTTGACGATCTAACTCGGACCTAAGATCGGCTCGACAGCCCGGGGTAAAGGATTGCTCTTTATCTAATTTAGCAAGCGAATCTAAT
This sequence comes from uncultured Pseudoteredinibacter sp., assembly GCF_947502065.1. Taxonomy (GTDB): domain Bacteria; phylum Pseudomonadota; class Gammaproteobacteria; order Pseudomonadales; family Cellvibrionaceae; genus Pseudoteredinibacter. Next base: position 277,020 of record NZ_CANMYE010000005.1, on the reverse strand, counting down.
CCAACCGGCTTGTCACTCACATTAAGCTGCTTAACAGCTTTTTCTTTTTTATGCTGTTTAAGTATTGTCATTTTATTAAGTACCCTAAGAATACACCCTTCGTATTTAGGTATAGCCTATTGATCAGAGTAGGCAACCAATCGTCGGAACTTTTTTATCACTTTTTTTCATCATTATTACTGAAAAAATTCCATTTTTTCCAAAATGACAGCTTAGACAGTTAGTTCTTTAGTTTTGAATTGAAATCTGTGTTTTAGTTGTGGTTATTGCAGAGCCACGAACAGTGTAAACAGCGCCTAGACTTATTGATAAGGCAACAAAAGAGAAATTGAGAATTGCCCATAAACGGTGCAAAAATATTTATGTGCTCAATCAAATATTTGTGCAGCAGCGACATCTCAATGACTTAACAAAGGCAGGCCTTCAATCAGAGCTGATTTGCGATAAGCTAATTTAGAACTAAAGTAATCCAGCCGTTAGGGCTGTGATACTTGATAAGTGCTTAGACACTGAAGTAAAAAAGCAAATTAAACCGCTGCGAAAATAAAATAAGAAAAGAAAAAGTGGAAGTAGGAAAGATAGGAAGAAAATAAAGAGCGCGCAGCCATCAAAAACCATGATAGCTGCGAGGTTTTTATACGGCCTCGGGGCCAGTTTCGCCAGTGCGAATGCGGATAATTTCATCCAATGGTGAAATAAATATTTTACCATCGCCAATCTTACCCGTTTGAGCCGATTTGCTAATGGCTTCTACGGCCTGCTCAACCATGGCGTCATCAAGAGCCAGCTCCAGTTTAACTTTGGGCAAAAAGTCCACCACATACTCAGCGCCTCGATAAAGCTCTGTGTGGCCCTTTTGACGACCAAAACCTTTGACTTCAGTAACTGTCATACCTTGCACGCCGACTTCCGATAAGGCTGCACGTACGTCGTCCAATTTAAATGGTTTGATAACCGCTGTGATTAACTTCATACCGAATTCCTGTTTGAACTTGAATTGCTAAGGCTTTTCATGGCTTTTTTTAGAGGGGGCACCATACACGGAAAAGCCCTAAAAATCACCCAAACAAGCCTTCTTTAGCCACAAAAGCCCCGAAAACCGGGGCTTTTATGATGTAACACAAACGCTATGTTCAGTTACTTAGTGGTGAACTCTGGATAGGCATCCATACCACACTCAGCCAGATCAACACCATCGTACTCTTCCTCTTCGCTTACGCGTACGCCGAAGATCTTATCGATGATCAACCACACCACTAAGCTTGCTAGGAACACCCAGCCGAAAATAGTAGCAGCACCAATTAACTGGCCAGTGAAGCTAGAGCCGCCATCGGCCGTTAAAGGGTTAGTTACTGGCACTAGCAGTAAGCCCAATAGACCCACAACACCGTGAACAGAGATTGCACCTACTGGATCATCGATTTTTAGCTTATCCAAAGTCAGGATGCTGAATACAACGATGACACCACCAAGCATACCGAACAATGTGGCTTGTAATGGAGTAGGTGTTGATGGTTCTGCTGTAATCGCTACCAAGCCAGCTAGAGCACCGTTCAACGCCATTGTGAGATCAGCCTTACCAAACTTAAAGCGGGCAATTGCTAGCGCACCGATTAAGCCACCAGCTGCTGCTGCATTGGTATTCATAAAGACGACCGCTACACTGTTTGCACTTTCAACACTGGCTGTTGCTAATACCGAGCCACCGTTAAAGCCGAACCAACCCAACCAAAGAATAAAGGTACCCAAGGTAGCCAATGGTAAGTTACAACCCGGAATCGGAGTGATGACATTACCTGGGCCATACTTGCCTTTACGTGGGCCAAGAATCAATACACCAGCCAAGGCCGCTGCGGCACCTGCCATATGCACAATGCCCGAGCCCGCAAAATCAGAGAAACCAAGATCTCCTAGATTGTACAAACCGAAGACATCTTTACTGCCCCAAGTCCAAGAACCTTCAAGTGGATAGATGAAGCCTGTCATCACCACAGCAAAGGCTAAGAATGCCCACAGTTTCATGCGCTCAGCGACAGCACCTGAAACAATCGACATGGCGGTTGCTACAAACACAACCTGGAAGAAAAAGTCCGCTGAAGGAGCATAGCTCGCAGGCTCAGCGGCTCCGGCAATTCCGTCCCCCGTAATGCCGGACAACAGCCAATCGGCTGACCCGTACATGATGGTGTAGCCACAAATCATGTACATGGTACAAGCGATAGCGAACAAGGCGACGTTTTTGGTAAGGATTTCTGTGGTGTTTTTAGCGCGCACTAAGCCAGCTTCCAACATGGCAAAGCCAGCGGCCATCCACATTACCAGGGCACCACAGACTAAGAAATAAAAGGTGTCGAGGGCATAAGCCAACTCGTTAACTTGGGTTTCCATCAGTTTTCTCCAGACAAAAGAATCCTGTCGCAGCTAAAAAAGCCGCAAAAAATAAGGTTTTTGAGTTTATTGCGAGATTAAATCAGATCGCCATGCTAGATAGCATCTTCGCCGGTTTCACCGGTGCGGATTCTAATAAGCTGCTCTAAGGCGCTGACAAATATTTTTCCGTCGCCAATTTTTCCGCTGTGTGCTGCTTTTGAAATAGCTTCAACAACAACGTCAACATCTGAATCTGCCACTGCAGCTTCGATTTTAGTTTTTGGTAAAAAGTCGACAACATATTCGGCACCGCGATATAGCTCAGTGTGGCCTTTTTGTCGGCCATAGCCTTTAACTTCCGTTACCGTAATACCTTGCACGCCAGCTTCAGATAAGGCTTCTCGCACGGAGTCGAGTTTGAATGGTTTAACAATTGCAGTTACTAATTTCATAATTCCCCCGAATTGGAGCCAGCCGCAGCTGGCTCCGAAATGCGCTGCTTTGTTTATAGCGATTTAGCAATAGTAAAAATAAACGATCCATCACAGAGACTGTCATTGTCAAAGCACTCGGCTTTATTCAAATCGGTATCGTAATAGCCCAAGCTGAAATCAACGCCGCCATAACTTTTGTTTAAAGTGATGTTGTAATCAGCATATGAATCTGCGCCGCCAGTTAAGAAGGCATTTTCGCCAGGAGCGGCATTTTGAGTGCTGCGATCCAAATCACTAAAGCCATAGTGAATGGCAACACTGAAATCTTCCGGTAAAGCAAACTCGTAGCCGCCATAAATGTAGATCAGCTTTCCAGTTTCCAGGTAGTAGTCATCGGAGTAGTTCACCCCCAACGTGAAATCTTTAAAAGACACACTGCCGTAAACCTCAGCGTAATCATCTACATCAGGAGTACCAGGGTAATCGTAATAAAGGTAACCGACATCAATAGAAACATCTTCATTTAAGTCGGTGCTGTAGCCGATGTAATAATCCAGCTCTAAGCTGTTGGCAAAATCGACATTGGAACCCCAAGTGCCAACGTAAACGCCGTTTTCAAAATTCACATCGAAACCGCCTTGAATAGCTGGGCTGGTATCGGTCTGTGAAATGCCTCGGAATTTGTAATCGCTGGTTAGCGCAACGTTTGCACTGATTTCTGCAGCCTGGCTTGAAAATGCCGCCAGACTCAAAGCAGCAGCTGAAACACAGTTAATGACTCTCTTCATAATTATTCTCCAAGATTTAAGTGCTTGTAAGTTTGTTTATAAGTATTGGCACCGCTCTTAGCGCTTAGGAACGGCCTCGGCCATTCTTTAAGCTATAGCACATGGTGTTTATTCCGCCGCCGGCACTCTAAAACTTCTGCCTAACGACACTCGTGATTGAATCAACTAAATTGCTTATTGCACATCGCGGGCCAACTTTTAATTTTTCTCCTATGTATTGATTTTTCGGGGGATTAAAATCGTTTCGGGGAATTAATGGGCTTATTTTGCACAGCCCTGGTGCAATTCTTTTAGTGCATCGAGCTTCGCTCGCTCTTGGTGCGCCGCTTTTAGCCCTCTCTTGGTGCAAAACAGGCTTTTATGTATCTTCCTGCAACATGGTTTACACTAGCGCCCTACTTTTTATCGGGACTGCCCTTCCATGCTGCAAGACTTCGCACAAAAACTCGCCAATGATATTCACCAAGCTGTGGAAAACGGCCCTACGCCTCACAGCCAGTTACAGCAAATAATTAGCTCTGCGGTAAAACGCTTGAACTTAGTTGGGCGTGATGAATTCGATGCACAAAGTATCGTGCTACAGCGCAGCCGAGAAAAAATTGATGCCCTAGAGCAACAATTAGCTCAGATGCAGCAGCAACTAGAAGAACTTCAAAAGTCCTCTACCAACTCATAACCACCATTCGCAACAAGGCCTATTCCGGCTTTTGCCCGATACTGCATAGTTATAGCGGCTGTTAGCCTAATCCCATTACCCCACAGAATATGTGCACTTAGCCGCCACCGGCTTGCTGAGGCCTAGGACTTGAAAGGGCTTAATAGGGATTAGCAAAATATGTCATTAGCTGTTGTATATAGCCGTGCCAGACTGGGCATTGATGCGCCATTAGTTACGGTAGAGACCCACATTTCCGGTGGTTTGCCCAAACTCGCGATTGTTGGATTAGCCGAAACAGCGGTGAAAGAAAGCAAAGATCGTGTACGTAGCGCCATTCTTAATAGTCATTTCGAATTTCCCGCCCGCCGCATAACCGTGAATTTAGCGCCCGCCGACCTGCCCAAAGATGGTGGCCGCTTTGATTTAGCCATCGCACTGGGGATATTGGCAGCCTCCAAGCAGATACCCCAAGGCGAGTTACAACATTGCGAGCTACTTGGTGAACTTGCTTTATCTGGAGAGCTTAGGCCAGTCCCCGCTAGCCTTAGTGCCTCACTGGCGGCCAGCGGACAGCAACGTAAGCTCATCGTGCCTAGGGCCAATGCAGCCGAGGCCGCGCTGAGCGCCAATACTGAAGTGCTAGCAGCCGACAACCTGCTACAGGTTTGCGCCCACCTAAACGGTAATCAGCCACTTGATCCTGAGCCTGCAGCCGTGATGAGCGAGCGACAGCAGCTCAGCGGCTTGGATATGCAAGATGTTAGGGGCCAAGCCCAAGCCAAAAGAGCTTTGGAAATAGCCGCCGCCGGTGGTCACAACATCTTATTTTTTGGGGAGCCCGGCACTGGTAAAACCATGCTCGCCCAAAGGCTGGGCGATATTTTGCCCGAACTATCCGAACAAGAAGCCATTCAAGTTGCGGCTATTCATTCAATACATAAACCTTTTGATATTGCTAAGTGGCGTCAACGCCCATTTCGCAACCCTCACCACTCGGCCTCGAGCACGGCTTTGGTCGGTGGCGGCGCGAACCCGAAACCGGGCGAGATCAGCCTAGCCCATGGTGGTGTGCTGTTTTTAGATGAACTGCCCGAGTTTCCCCGTTCAGTGCTGGAGGTTTTAAGGGAACCTCTAGAAAATGGCGAAATCTGCATCTCTAGAGCAAGGGCCCAGGCGACTTTTCCAGCTAGATTTCAATTAATATCGGCCATGAACCCCTGCCCCTGCGGTTACTTCGGCAGCCGCCAACGTGCCTGTCGCTGCAGCCCAGAACAAGTGCAGCGCTATCGTTTGCGGCTCTCTGGCCCACTATTAGATCGCATCGACCTGCACATCCCTATGCAGACTATTAATAGTGATGAACTGCAAAACGCGCCGATTGGCGACAGTAGCCAGTTAATCCGCGAGCGGGTAATAGCCGCCCAAAAGAGGCAGCTACTCAGACAGCAAAAACTCAACGCCAACCTAAGCAATACCGAGCTGGATGAAATTTTGGCTAACAAGCTAGTCGCCAGCGCCGCAAGCCTTGAATTACTCGCAAAAGCCATGAGCCAGCTGAAGTTTTCGGCGCGAGCTTACCACCGTATCTTAAAACTGGCCTTGAGCATTGCCGATTTGAGTGATGCCCAAACATTGGAGGCCAACCATATAAGTGAAGCCTTGAGCTATCGAGGCCTCGATCGAGATAGTCAGTAAATTCCTCTGGAAGGCGCCCACTCTATGAGACTAATTAACCATCAGATCAACTACCAGACCGCTCCTATTGCGTTCTAGAAAACCAACCCTCCGCAATCTTTAGCACCACAGTCCGTAAATTGGCGAGCACACAGGCTCTTTATTGTCAATGAATCTTTTATCAATTGGTTTACACGGCCAACCCGAGGTTTCGACAAAATGAACTAAATCAATCTGGAAATTGGGGCAGCGAACAGTCAATTTTCGTCCTAGCCCAATAACTCCTCACAATTCAGATATTCTAGCTACAGAAATTTACTTACAGGCTATTATTTATTAGGACTCATATGTCGTCATAAATTATGCTATTAGATTTTACAACACTTCCAATTAGTATCCAGCTATACTTAAAACTTGGGCCTTGACATTTTCGTCTACCCCCAACTTATCAAGCTCTCGCATCAATTCACCCCTTTGACTCTTCCGCGCGCCAGCGCCAACTTCTACTTGTTTCTTGATTTCAAAACTATCTACCACCGGCAAGGCAAAGAGAAGTTTTGCCGTGTTAACATCGCTCTCTGTTAGATCATAAGCAACATCAGCATAGCAATCACCTAAAGGGACTTTGTAAAACCTCTTTGGAAAAGTATAAGACATCACACTATCTATGTTTTTATTTACCACTTTCATTCCCAATAGACTACCACTTAACACTGACACTTCCTTTTTTAAGTCCTCATCATCCCAGCCATACTTTTTCCTCACATATACTGACAATTTTTCCATCTCTAATTGTTTTTCACAGTTTAACCCTGGAGACTGGTGTTCATGATAAAACCCAAGCGCGTGACCAAATTCATGTAAAATCCAGCGCCGAGTTTCGGAATCTAGATTCCGGCCGACTAGGCGACCAAGAATCATCGTTTCATCAATAGGGCTAGAGTTTTCTGAATCCAGACCTATCTTCGAGTACAATTCGTTTTTTGAAAATGAAATCCTAATATCATCTAACTCACTTATTTTCTTCGAGCAGATGAAATCATTACCTTTAAAAGTGAAATTAATTGATGTGCCTTCTATTTCCCAAAGCCTAGCTACTTTTCGAATAAAGTTTTTTAACGAGTTGTTTCCTTTCTCCATAAAACACACACTAATTGGCTCTATTTGCCTTCTTAGCCATTTATCACGAAAAAAACCCTTTATTGACTCAGAGGATTTATTTGAGAAAATAAACTTGTAACCCTCATGATTCTCACCTTTTATTCCGTATATTTTCCTCGAATCTTCGACAATGTGACCGACCTCTCCACGACACCCTCGACATAAAACAATCAACAAAAATAGAATAAATTTTTTCATCACTCACAACTCAAAGAACTTCTATTCATGCAGATATTCACATCCTTGTCACCACCTAACGTCGTTAAAGATGAACAAGCTAAGTCAATTTTATTTTTGGCCAATCGGCACTGAGTCGTGCCCTTATTTGCAGAATCAAACTCAATTTTTGCGCTTTGCGCTGCAATCGTTGACTCTAAAATTTTAGTTGTATTATCCTCAGGAAATGCCTTAGCAGTTATCGCTTTTGATATTTTTGATTTATTATTTTCTAGAAAATTAGCCACAAATTTTGCCGCTTCACTAGGCTTATTTATTTGAACCATGCTAATCGCCACCCTAGAATCCATTAGGCCAGTATATCCGGTATGATTCTTACCAGCTATATTTTGAATGTAATACATCCACGACTCAGGGCTAATACCAATAGTTTTGTACAAACCGGACAAGTTAGTTGAGATATCCTCGTATTCCTTTCTAGTACCTTTTTCAACCCCCCCCAAATTAAGCACAAGACTTGACAAAGTAACTCCGTTCTCTGAAACTCCCGGCCCACTTACTGTGAGCGTATAGACTACATTTGATTTATTTTTTCCAGTTAAAAGCTTATCCACAAGCAAATATCGATCTTTAACTCTAAATGCGCTATCATCCTGAGCATTCACCAACTCAAACTCATACACAGAGTAAAAATCTCTTTCAGACTTAATAATTTTGGCATCAATCAAAATCTTATGCGCCAACTCTCTGGTGTCAACATTATTTCTTATTTGTGCCGGGCTTCTAGCAACAGTAACCTTTTGGTTCTTTGGTAGCGAAAAGTATCCATCAGGGCTAAAGTCAGTATTCGCTGTAACAACTGTTACACACTTGAATCTCGGATCAAATTCTGGATAACCGCCTTCATTAGAGGCGTATAGTGGAGCATAGAATTCCGATGCACTCTCCACCTTCTTTACCTCGCTTAACTTCTTCGCCACATATGAGATCCCATAGTCAAGAATATAGGGGAGCACTACAGAGGCCACACCTAAGCCAGCCTGCTGTTTAGCCAAATTCCGCGTCATTAAACATTGATCTGACAACAAGGCTATTGTCCTAGGAGATGACTTTGACTCTTTTGTAGGGGCATGACTACACGCCACCAAGGTAAGCATGAAAATAACCGATAATATAAATTTCATTTGACCATCCTTTTTAACTGTATAAAAAGACTAGGTCAATCATAAGACATCTAACACTCTTCAATGTCAATCTTCTCGCCACGCAATGCAATGACTATAACGACAAAATTTTCCACAATACGGAGACTCCTGATGGCGCTAAGCCCCGCACATTAAGTGAATTTTTTACACCTTAAATGTTTTTTACGCTTTTCTCTAATATCGAATAAATTGCAGGCGTAGCCAGATTAAACTTTTCAGCTTTCATAACGCCTCCGATGTACTCTGCTTAAAACAACATTTTTCAAATTCAACTGACACCATACAACCTGACGAGTTTAGAGCAATACCATACAATTAAATATTTATCAGCATGCCAATTCGAACTTACCAAGTTGGGTTTTCATTTGTCAGAATATTCACTTTTTTTGTACTCTCCGCTAAAAATCTGGCCCTAGTTAGACATAGAGTCCATTATCCTATGGTTTACACTAATATTATTAGCCGGCTGCTTCTGGGGGCAGCGCCATAGAAAATCAACAACAGTGTTATCATATTTGCTTATCCACTATTATCTCTTTCCATATAAGGCTAACCCATACAAACACCTAAAGCATTCACGAATAGCAAGAATTATGACTAAGACTATGTGCACTCACTAAAAACAAAAATGAACACCATTGACGCAATCGGAATTACTCTAAAATAGTGTTGTGCTATGCCTCAGTAGTAAAAAACGGACTGCCAGTCCTATTATTTCCAGAGTGGAAATCGACTCGTTAAGAAAATATACACATCAAAAAAAGAAAACTACTTCGCAAGCAAAGCAGGAAAGACCGAAAGTCCGGCGTGAACTCTTAGTTAGGCTTCAATCAGCATCTGGCCAACACATGTAGTCAAGCGTCAACTCTGACATGAGAATTTGATCCTCAGCGGTAAAATCCTCAGGGGGAACGACCAAATCTCTAGTAGGCAACCTAGACTGACCAAATTCAACATCTTCAACCTGCAGCATATGCAAATGATCACTTTCCTTGTGCACCTGCTTTAAAACCCCCATCAAAGCATCATGAAATGCCGAAACACCAGTTTCCTCCTTAGCCTTAAGAGACAAAACTATAGAGACCGAAACATAGTATCTAGGAGCATCTTCATCTAACGGGAACACGTACGCATACAAACCCAAAACGTGCTTATGATTCGCCTCTAGTGTTTGTCGCAACCCTGAATCTTCAGGGGCTAGCCTTGCTTGGATAAAGTCGGTATTAAACTTATGAGGCAGCGCCGCCCTGCTGTACCTATTTACACGCCACTTTTTAAGTATTGAAAGATTCTCTTCATCTAGATGCTCAATATGAAACTTGTCTAGACACTCTAATAGCTCAACTTTCGAGAGAACCCCAATTAATGAGACATGCAATACATAATGATCATCCCCATGCTTGATTCTTAGCTTTTTTACGTCTCTAACTTTTGAAATGCGGCTACTAGTTCTATCCCCTCCTTTCGGTATAGATAAAACCGCAACCTCTACCGTGGATTCCTGACCGTTAATATCACAATCTTGACTTAATATGACTAGTTTGTCTGTAGGCTTAAACGGCTTAGCCCTTTTACTAGGGTCCGCCCTATTCTCCCGAATGCTTTCTTTTATAGAGCAATTTTGATCCTTTAAAGTCAAAATAGCCCCTTGAGATACTCCATTACTCAACAACTCAGACGACATCTACCTTAATCTGCCAGCTAACGAGCTATGCAGGCCCCCCCAGCAATTTTTCCTTTTGCTGATACACAGATGGTACCGAACCACCATTCCCCCTCTCCCTGAGCCTTTTATCAACAAAAGAAACAAACTCGAGAAGCTCTTTCTCTGTGTAACCACCTGCTTTCAAAAACGACAATAACGTCTGCCCATCCACTAAAACATTCTTCAGTCCAGCAGAAATAGGACCTGCGCAGTGACGCTCAACGGCCAGCGCCATTTCATATAAATCCTTATAATGCCCCACCTTCTCGGATAGGTCACAGCTATTAGACATGTGGTTATAAAGCGTAGGCCTAGATACTCCAACCAGCTTAGCTACTTGGGCCGCAGTAAGACCAAAAACTCGCCTTACCACCTCAACCATCTCCGCAACATCAACCAACTGCTGCTCTTTTACCTCGACCACACTGTGGCGCTTTTTAGGAAGGCTATACTCAAGCTCATCCTGCGAAACCGAAACCTTAAGTACACCAGAAAAAGACTTTACTACCGCTTCAAACTCTCTGAGAAAAGAATCCACCGAATCATCATCAGAAAAGGTGCCCCCCCAAGTTTTTGGGGTGGGCGCCCGAGTACTTGGGACTGGCGCCCCATCACCCGAGGCAAGCGCCCGAGCATTATATAAGCCCGCATCATGGCCTGGTATTGCCCCCATAAAAGGGCCCCAACCGTTAGCTGTAGTTCTTTTAAGTACGGTACTCACTCCGCTACATACCTCCAATCTTCATCGCAAACATCCCTATTTATAGCCGCTTCAAAGCTATCCTTCACATGAACATGCAACTTACGGAAACACTCTTTAATATCGTGATCACCAACAAGCTCGCCACTCAACAAAGCTGCCGCCTGTGTTAGCAATAGCGCATAATGGCCGCGTTCAGATTTATACTCCCTAACATGAGGCAAAATAGTGAGAGGCATAACAAATGCGTCATCATCTTCGCCCATCTGCTCAGGCATAAATTTATTGACACCATGATTAGCAGGTAGCTGCTCCACCATGATATTAACCCTTGTTTGTAGATCGACCAACCTTATGGCTTGATTCTGGCCAAACTGAAGCTCATCTGAGCTATTTTCAACGTGCGCCAAAGGCAATATGGCATCTGGAGACTTAAAATAATCTTTAAGAGACCTATCACCAATAGGAACCACAACATCGACATAGCTGAGCTGACACTCCTTCAGCGACCTCATGCCGCTAATCTCAACGAGCTTACTAACCACTTCAATACACCTCAGGAATTCCTCAATAAATTCGCGATATTTGGTGTACTTAGTTACCCTATACTCAAAGCTATTTTGATCCAATATCAATGCTCGAGACTTATCTCTACTCATAAAGGCGTGACGAACATACGAGCTCTTCTTCACCTCAGCTTCAACAATGCCCGTCTCTCCATTGATATCTATTTGCGTTGCTACACTTTTTTCAAAGTGGACTAATTCCAACCCAAGCAGGCCCTGTTGTATTTGCGCTAATTGATCTTGGGTTAAATTTAACGGACTCAAAGACAGCTTAGCAGTTACATACACTAACGGAGCCGTCTCAAATCTCCCTGACATTTGACTCACCTTGCAATTTAGACATTTTACTAGACACTTTTTTAGACACTTTAACTCAATTAACTATCGACCAACAATCAGAATAATCAAACCAAGTCTCAATTAGCCACAAATTAACACAAAAAACTGTTCAAAATTCAAACAGAACAAACTCAAGAAAATCTATATATAGGGCAATTTAACCAGCCCAAGTACTACATGTAGATATAAATATAGTTTACAAATTATTTCGATATGTTATTCATACTTTACTTGAATTTAGTCAATTGATCTCAGCCATGAACCCATGCCCCTGCGGTTACTTCGGCAGTCGCCAACGCGCCTGTCGCTGCAGCCCAGAACAAGTGCAGCGCTATCGTTTGCGACTCTCTGGCCCACTATTGGATCGCATCGACCTACACATCCCCATGCAGACTATTAATAGTGATGAACTGCAAAACGCGCCGATTGGCGACAGTAGCCAGTTAATCCGCGAGCGGGTAATAGCCGCCCAAAAGAGGCAGCTACTCAGACAGCAAAAACTCAACGCCAACCTAAGCAATACCGAGCTGGATGAAATTTTGGCCAACAAGCTAGTCGCCAGCGCCGCAAGCCTTGAATTACTCGCAAAAGCCATGAGCCAACTGAAGTTTTCGGCGCGAGCTTACCACCGTATCTTAAAACTGGCCTTGAGCATTGCCGATTTGAGTGATGCCCAAACATTGGAGGCCAACCATATAAGTGAAGCTTTGAGCTATCGAGGCCTCGATCGAGATAGTCAGTAAATTCCTCTGACAATTGCCCATCTCATCGCTACAATAGGCGGCCATACACAACAGCTTGATTCACTCGTGTCCCATCTTATTCAACACCTTAATCCACGCCAGAAAGAGGCGGTGCTCTATATCGATGGCCCCACCTTGGTACTGGCCGGCGCCGGCAGTGGTAAAACCAGTGTAATTACCCGCAAGATTGCCTATTTGGTTGAGGAATGTGGCCTGGCGGCCCGCAATATTGCGGCCCTGACCTTTACCAATAAGGCGGCCCGGGAGATGAAAGAGCGGGTGAGCAGCTTGCTGCCCAAAGGAGCTGGCCGGGGCCTAACCGTATCGACCTTCCATAACCTAGGCCTGAATATTATTCGCCAAGAATGCAAAACCTTGGGTTATAAGCCGGGCTTTTCTATTTTTGATGCTGAAGATTCCCGCACCCTGCTAAAGGACCTAATGCTCAAAGAGGGCGATATTGATAGCGACCATTTGGATATGGTGCAAAACCAGATTTCTAACTGGAAGAACGATTTAGTTATCCCTGCTCACGCCAAGAGCAAAGCCCAAAGCAAAGGCGAAGAATTTATCGCCTATGTTTATGAGCGCTACACCCAAGCATTGAAAGCCTATAACGCGCTGGATTTTGATGATCTAATTCTGATCCCGGTGCAGTTGTTTCACAATGAGCCCGACATACTGCAACGCTGGCAAAAGAAAATACGCTACTTATTGGTGGATGAATATCAAGATACCAACTCCAGCCAGTACCTATTGGTAAAACAATTAGTCGGCGATCGCGGCAAGCTCACAGTAGTAGGTGATGACGACCAGTCGATTTATGCCTGGCGTGGTGCGCGCCCAGAAAACATGAGCATGCTGCAAAAAGATTATCCTAATTTGCACTTAATTAAGTTGGAGCAAAACTATCGCTCTACTCAACGCATTCTAAAAACTGCGAACCATCTAATTGCCCACAACCCCCATGATTTCGATAAGGCTTTGTGGAGCGATAAATCCTATGGCGAGCCCATTCGAATTATCCGCTGTGGTAATGAAGACCTTGAGTGCGAGCGGGTCGCCAATGAAATTATTACCCAGCGCTTGCAGCGGCAGATTCAATACAAAGATTTTGCCATACTCTATCGTGGTAACCATCAGGCTCGCCTAATGGAAATCAAACTGCAGCAGCACCAAATACCCTATTCCATGTCGGGCGGCACCTCTTTTTTCTCACGCACCGAAATTAAAGACATCATGGCCTATTTGAAGTTGATCGTGAATCCGGATGACGACAATGCCTTCTTGCGTATTGTGAACACCCCTCGCCGACAGATAGGCACAAGCACCCTAGAGGCTTTGGGGCGTTATGCCAGCGAACGCCATATCAGCTTATTCGCCGCGGTTGATGAAATGGGCCTAGCCCGTGAAATCCCTAAGCAGACCCTGGCAAGATTACTTCGTTTTCGCGAATGGGTTTTACATATCTCTGAGCAATGTGAGAACGCTAACCCGATTAACGCCCTCAGGGAAATGGTCAATGATATCGACTATGAAGGCTGGCTCGTTCAAAACGCCAGTAGCCCCAAAGTTGCCGAAAAGCGCATGGAGAATGTTTGGTATCTGATCGATTCCATTCGCAATTTACTGGAACGCCAGCAAACCGAAGACGATCTCAATGAGCAGGACATCGGCCTGGAAGCCGCGCTCAATAAATTGATTTTGCGCGATATGCTAGAGCGCAACGAGGAGGAGGAAGAGATGGACCAGGTGCAGATGATGACCCTGCACGCCTCTAAAGGCCTAGAGTTCCCCCATGTCTTTATGCTGGGCTTTGAAGAGGACATTTTGCCACACCGCACCAGTATTGAAGAAGACAATGTCGAGGAAGAGCGCCGACTTTGCTATGTGGGCATTACCCGCGCCCAAAAAACCCTCAGCATCACCATGGCTGCCAAGCGCAAGCAGTATGGTGAAATCATCGATACCAGTAACTCACGCTTTCTTGAAGAGCTACCTGAAGAAGAGATTGAAACAGAAGGCTTTGGCGATCATTGCCCGGTTCGCAACGAACAAAAAGGCCGCATGACCCTCGATAGCCTACTTGCCGACCTATAATTTCATTATCTAACCCTGTCACTTTATCTTAGCGAAATTAAAAACCGATTGCCTATCGGTTTTTAATCTGCCAGAATCGCCTCACCATTCAAGTTATAGCAATTGAAGATGCAACTAGGCGATTTAGAAAAACAAGTTTTACATACACTCTGGCAACAGGCGCCCGCCTCGGCCAAAGAGGTGTATGCCATTCTGAGCAAAAGCCGGGACGGTTCGCTCAATACTATTCAGAGCACCTTGGATCGCCTGTTTAAAAAAGAGCTGCTAAGCCGTACAAAAGAGGGGCATGCTTGGTATTACTCGCCGCGCATCGAGCGCCGTCAGATGATCGCTAAAATGATCAATCAGGCTACCGAGGAATTTGCCGAGCATCAGCAAAGCGGCCTTATTGCGGCCTTTGCATCTATGTCTGAAGAATTAGATGCAAAACAACTGGATGAGCTTGAAGCTATGATTCAAGAACGCCGCCAGGCATTAGAAGGGCGTTAAAATACTATGGCGAACACACTATTAAGCTTGTCTCACTTTAGCGGTGTGTTTTTACTAGCCTTGCTAGCAAGTCTTATTGTATTTAATGTTCTCGCCAGCCTTCTATCATTAGAGCTTGTGCAAAAAGCCTTTAATCAATGTCAGGCTAAATTGCGCTTAAAATTCCTAGGGCTGCTTGCTAGCACACCATTACTTATTGCCGCTCTTAGCACGGCTGCGGTTTGGGTCTTGGCCAATAAGCCCCAGTTATCTAACCGCTATCTGCACTGGCATCATGTCCCAGAGCAATTTAGCGGGCACAGTATTAGCGGATTCCTGTTTGGGGTTTTATTGATTGCTTTTATTGTTATCAAATTACGACGCTGGCAAAAAGCTCAAAAACAATTTGCACTGTTGTGTAAGAAGGATGAATACAATGAGAGGAATGAGCATAGCCCTCAATTGGAAACGACTCATACGGCCTCGCCCCAGCCTCTCGCTTTTAGCTTTGGATTGGCTAAAGACAGTTATTATATAAGCCCCAAACTAAAGCAATTACTTTCAAAAGAAGAGCTTCACATTGTAACAAGCCACGAGCAAGCACACTGTCAGTTTCGAGACCCAGCAAAGCTGTTTGCTTTTAAAGCGCTTATTCAACTTTACTTCTACCCCTTTCGCCAAAATTTACTCAGGCTCTATTTACTCGCCATGGAAGAGCGAGCTGATTTAGCCAGCCAATCTGCAGGCTGTAATCGCTTCGATATTGCCAGCACGTTAATCAAAGTCGCTCGCTTGCAGCAATTACAAAGCCAAGCAAACGCTAAAGCAATTGCAACTTGTGCTTTTAGTGATAGTTTTATCAAAGCAAGAGTAGAAGCCCTAAGCACGGAAAGAAAAACATCTCGATGGCTTAACGTCCTGTTGTTTCCGATGCTGGCTATCGCCATCATGATGATACTCTCTATCGATAGCGTGCATCATCTAAGCGAAAGCGCCCTGTTTTTCGTTTTATAAATTCACCCCAGCCAAACAGGTAATCATGTGATAGACAAAGAACAATTCACAACAAGAAAAAAACCGATTAACGATCGGCTTTTTGGCAGAATATTGTTTTTAGCCATGACAATATTATTCAGCGGCCTTGCCATTGCTCACGGAGTGGACGAGCAAACCCGTTTGTTTCTGCAAAGCAACACGGGTGCTAACTTCATACCCTTTATGTATATTGGCGCCAAGCACATGATCACTGGCTATGATCATTTGCTGTTTTTATGTGGGGTCATATTCTTTTTATTCCGCACCCGAGATATTTTAATCTACGTCAGCTTATTTACCTTAGGGCATAGCACGACACTACTGTTAGGCGTGCTAATGGAAGTGCAGCTAAATGCCTATCTTATCGATGCTGTCATCGCCTTATCCATCGTCTATAAAGGCTTTGATAACCTCGGTGGTTTTCGAAAACTTTTAGGCAAAAGCCCCAATAGCAAACTGGTGGTATTTATATTTGGTTTATTTCACGGCTTTGGCCTAGCCACCAAGCTGCAGGAGTTTCAATTACCCCAAGATGGGCTACTCAGCAATTTAATTGCTTTTAATGTGGGTGTAGAGCTGGGTCAGTTTGCCGCATTAGCGATGATTCTAATTGCGATTAGTGCTTGGCGTCGCCATAGCAGCTTTATGCGCTTCGCAACCGTAAGTAACACCTTATTGATGGGTTCCGGCTTTTTACTAATGGCCTTGCAACTCAGTTTGTACTTCCAGTCTTAAAGTAGGAATTTACCATGGAACAAAATTTATCCGGGCCAGCACTCATCAAAGCAACTCTGATTGCATTGCTTCTGGCCGCTATCGTCTTCGTTACTACCGTCATGCCAGCTGAATTTAACTCAGACCCAACTGGTATAGGAAAGGCTCTCGGCCTAACCGCTATCGCCGAAGCTGAAGAAGAAAACGAAGTGCAATACAGCGTAAGCAATGGCGAGCTTCGCGAGGACACCATTGAAATCATAGTGCCCGCAGGTAAAGGTATTGAATACAAATTATTTATGAATCAATTCCAAAAAGTCGAGTACGAATGGTTGAGCGTAGGCGATGCGCTTTACTTCGATTTACACGGTGAGCCAGAAGGAGATACCTCGGGATATTTTGAAAGCTACGCCATCGCCACTTTAGCTGAAATGAAAGGCAGCTTTACTGCACCATTCACAGGAACACATGGTTGGTATTTTAAAAACAGCAGCTCTGATGACATAGAAATATTGTTACAACTTAAAGGCCAATACAGTCTTGCTAACAAACCCTAAGCCCAACACACTAATTTTCATTTTAGAGACAAATATCTAACAAACTAAACCTACAAAAGGAACGACCATGAAAAAAATAATGACGGCCATGTTATTAACCATCTTAAGTTTTAACAGCCAATGGTTAGCGGCACACGCCGATCACGGTTTTATCAATGCCGGCCAAGCACAAGCCATTGCACTAAGCATGACCAAAAAGTTGAGCTTAAAAGATTTGGGTTACAATGTCGGAAAGCTCGATGCGAGCTGGCGTACAATTAGCAGCGAGAACATCACTGTTTTACCAAGTGATTCCGGCAAGCATCAAGTCAAAGTCGATAACCCAGAAAATAATAAGAGTATTATTGTTAGCATTTCAGCCACAGGGGATGTGCTAACAGTAAAAGCTGCCGAGTAATTTGATAAAATAACGGACTCGCAATAAAAAAGGCCTCATCAATTGAGGCCTTTTTTAGTTTGGCAGCAAAGCCAAAAAGAATTTGGTGGCCCTGAGCCCCACGGTGTAAGAGTTACAAAAGCAAACAACCTAGAATCTAAACGATAGCGCAACTGTTGGCTTGGGACATACCCTGCTCGGCCTTGAGTCACCGTGCGCTGTTTGGTTTTGTTCTTCTCTTTGTCACCTCTAGTGGAGCCCAAGGTCTGAGAATAAGCATACTCATTTCTTAATGGCTTTGCATGATTTTCCGCGACAAATGGCATCGATTTAACAACCGTTTTGGCCTAAGAACTTTAGTATTAAGAATAAGAAAGAATCAGTTTACATGGCGCCTAATCTTTACACTTAAAGTGAAAAATAGTTTTTAAAGCTAAGCACTTGTTAAACATAAAAAAAGCCGCATAAGAGCGGCTTTTTTGGCTTTTATATAAGGGAACTTTTTAAAACTCCCTTATCCCCTCAGTAAAACAAGGGGCGAAAATAGTAGTTACTTACTATTTTCTAGCATGTGGTCAACGGCGGCTTTTAGCTCGTCGTCAGAGCAATCCATGCACATACCCTTTGGTGGCATGATGCCGTTTAGGCCGTTGATTGCGCTACCGTACAGCACATCCATACCTTTAGAAATACGCGGCGCCCAAGCTGCAGCATCACCCAACTTAGGAGCACCTGATGCGCCAGTGGTATGACAGGCCATGCAGCTTGCGTTGTATACATCAGCGCCAGAACGAGGACCTGCAGCTACCGGGGCAGCAGGAGCGGCGGCACATGCTTCACCGGACATACAAACGTCGCCGATTGGCGCAATACGCGCTTTAACAGAATCATCTGCAGCGAAGACCGCAGCAGAAACTACAGCGGCAGCGGCCGCCATGGAAAACAGGCTAATTACTTTTTTCGCGTGACTCACGGTTTTGTCCTCTTTGGTTGCTCCGGATTTACCGGGCAGCTTGACTGTGCACATTTGCTATCAGGCGGGCACAATCCATTGGCTACGGCTATTGCAGCTGTTCGACCTTCTCGGCCAAATCTATACGGCTATCCACTGACAGCCTACAAAGCGTCGGCATTATAGCGCCTTGGCCCCTAAGTTGAAACTAAGAAGGCCTTAGGAATCATAAGGATAGCGCAATAATGTACAAAAACCGCCTAATCCGCTGTGTTAGACTGGCCAGATGAGCCGTGCAACTAAAGACAAAGCCCTTGAACAGGCCACCTATCACCACGCCCAGGAGCTGGGCGGGTTAGAGCTATTAAAAGCCAGCTATCAACAGCAGAACTTTAGTAAGCACACCCACGAAGGCTATACAGTCGGGGTCATTGAAAGCGGCGCCCAGCAATTTTATCGCACCGGTGATAATCATATTGCCCCCCAATACAGCATTATTCTGGTGAATGCCGACCAGGTTCACACCGGCTGCGCTGCCAGCCAAGGCGGCTGGTCTTATCGAGCTATCTACCCTACTCCCGAACAGTTTTTTAATAGGGGTAAGAATGGAGATAGCGATACAGGCATTTGCCCTGATGGCGCGCCTTATTTTCCCAATGCCGTAGTGGAAGACCCACAGATGGCCGGTATGCTTAGGCACAGCTTCAGTGTTCTAGAGCACTCCAATAATCGCCTGCTGCGCGAAAGCCTACTACTTAGTTGCCTACAACAGTTAGTGCAACGCCACAGCATGGCTAGGGGCACAGCACTTATCAGCCGCGATGCCAAACCGCAATTATTAAGGGCCAAGCAGTTACTTGATGATATACCCGAGTCGGATATCAGTTTAGAAGAGCTGGCCAAGTTGGCCGGGATTAGCCAGTACCACTTTATCCGCCAATTTCAAAAGCACTTTGAGCTCTCCCCACACGCTTATCAAATCCAAGCCCGCTTGCGTAAAGCTAAGCAGTTGATTCGCCATGGCCACAGTCTATCTAATGCCGCCCATGGTGCAGGGTTTCATGATCAAAGCCACTTTCATCGGCACTTTAAAGCCGCCATGGGAGTGACGCCCGGTCGCTTTGCCAAACAAATACGCAACAATCTACAAAACAGCACAATGCGCTCTCATTAAGCTGTTTTGAATTATTGATCAGGCCTTATATTTTAAGCCCCGCCGCTCAGCGAGTAGTTTTATGTCCCACACCGTCGATTCTAACAGCAAGCCGCCAAGCAAAGAACTTTGGCTGGGTACCATTGCCATGACTCCGCTTAGTATTGCGGTAGCCCCTTGGGGTTTTTTGGTGGGTGCTTATGCTTTGGAGGTTGGCTTAAGCCCGCTAGAAGCCCAATCGCTATCACTGTTTGTCTTTGCTGGCACCTCGCAACTGGTGGCACTGGGTTTACTGCAAGCTCAGGCCGGCTTCGTGGCGATTATGTTAACCACCGCCCTAATTACCAGCCGCCACCTACTCTATAGCATGGCTCTGCGCGATAAGATCAGCCCTCTGCCTGCCCGCTGGCGCTATGGTTTGGGCTTTCTACTAACCGATGAATTATTCGTCCACACCCCTAGCAATGACGGCAAGCCACTCAATAAATGGTATGCACTAGGTGCTGGTTTAAGCTTTTACATCGCCTGGAACCTAGCGACACTTCTGGGTATTTTAGCGGGCAGTGCCATTCCAAACCTTACCGAGCTGGGCCTAGAGTTCGCCGTCGTGGCAACTTTCACGGCCATGCTGGTACCCATGATCCGCTCTCTTGCCATTGCTTGCTGCTGCGCCACGGCCAGCACAGTGGCTGTTTTGGCTGCGGTTATGGACTGGCAGGCAGGGCTACTGCTGGCCATTTTAAGCGGCATGTTTGCAGGCTTTATATTTGAGCAGGCGCAGGAGTATCTACAGTGATTGCCTTAACGCTAGCGGCCATGGCGCTATTGGTATTTGCCAGTCGCTATCTGTTTTTAGAACCTAGATTGCCTATTGAGCTCGGGCCAAAGCTACGCCGCCTTATGAGCTATGCCACGCCGGCCGTTCTTTCGGCCGTAATTGCGCCGATGGTATTAAGCCATCAGGGAGAGCTCGTCACTGATTGGCAAAACCCCTATCTACTGGGCGCCATCGCCGCTGTTTTAATCATGCTGCTAAGCAAAAACACCTTGCTGAGCACCGTACTAAGCATGTTGCTATTTGTGATCCTCAAGTTTTGGCTCTTTGCCTAAGCGTGCTCATTCGAAGTGGCTGAGAGGAGACTAACAGCCCAGAATCAACAAAATGATGATTTTTTGACCATCATTACATTTGTTATTGTAAATGGCCATTTCAGGTAATATTCTATTGCTAAATTAAATTGGTACATAAAAACAATACGAGTTGATTATGTCTGAACAAGATCTTTTCGCTGAGGGCCTGCAGCGACAAAGCGCAAGGCGCAAGCTCACCGAGCTGCTAGGCGAGCAAACCATTAAAGATTTGCACCGTCGCTCTAATTGGATGGGTCTTTGGTCGATTGCCTCTTGCTGGGGCGCCATTGCGATTGCCTTTGGTATGATTGTCTGGGCGCAAACTCAAGTACCGTGGCTTGCTGTAGCAACAATTATTGTGGCCTTAGCTATCTTAGGTGGCCGCCAATTAGGCTTGGCCATTTTAATGCACGAAGCTTCCCATCGCGCACTCTTTGAAAATGTTTGGCTCAACGACAATCTCTCAAACTGGCTGTGCGGACACATCATCTTCTTAGATGTCGAAAAATACCGTAAGCATCACTTTGTACACCACGCAAAAACCGGCACCAGTGACGATATTGATTATTCCTTGATACGTGGTTTTCCTACTAGCCGAGCCTCACTAGTTCGCAAGCTATCACGAGATTTTTTTGGTATTACCGGCTTTAAAAATCTTATCGGTGTGTATTTGATGAACGCCGGCTATGTAAAGTGGACCGTTGCCAGTGACATCGAAAAACTGCCACGCAATGGCCGCAGCCATCTCGACTATTTTATTAACTTTTTAAGAGAAGCTTGGCCCAGCTTAGTCGCCAATGTGATTCTATTTATTTTGCTGTGGGCTATTGATCACCCAGAGCTCTATCTGGCTTGGTTTGTGGCCTATCTTAGCCCTTATCTTTTATTCACTCGCATTCGAGCCCTAGCCGAGCACGCCATGACAGAGCAGTGCCCCGATATGCTGAAGAATACCCGCAGCACCAAAGCCGGCCCAATTGCGCGCGCCTTATTTGCGCCATTCCGTGTGAACTATCACATCGAGCATCATGCTTTGGCTTCTATTCCCTATTGGCAGTTACCTAAACTGCACAAATTATTACGCGAGAAAAATGCAGTGCCTAAACCTCCAGGCTACTGGTATGTACTCAAACTCGTGTCCTCGAAAGATTTAAAGGCTGCTTAAAGTAGCCGCAAAAAATTTAGAAACCGCCTTCAACTAGGTATCGCTATAAGCGAAAAACAGGTATTACTATGAGCGAAAAAATTATTGATGTTTGGATGCAGCATCCAAATTTGGAATTCTCTAATCATGAGATGTTTGCGTCGTTACGTCGCTGGAATAAAACCGATATCTTAACCGAAGCCATCCCTCTAGATTGGACCTTAGCCGCCATGGATCAAGCGGGTGTTGATAAATCTCTAGCCTGTGCCTGGTCTAGCCCTAATGGTTATTTGATTTCCAACGAAGAAGTAGCGGACATCGTACAAAAAGCACCTGATCGTTTTGTTGGCGTAGCGGGTGCTAATCTTGCCAAGCCAATGGAAGCCGTACGCGAGCTTCGCAAGTGGGTGAGTGAATACGGTTTTAAAGCTCTGCGTATCGTGCAGTGGGTTTGGAATCTGCCGCCTACCGATCCTTTGTACTACCCATTGTATGCTGAGTGCGTAAACCTAGGTGTACCGATTTGTTTGCAAGTAGGTCACACTGGGCCGCTTCGCCCTTCAGAGACTGGCCGCCCTATTCCTTATATCGACCAGATCGCATTGGACTTCCCTGAGCTACAAATTGTCGGGGGCCATGTGGGCTACCCATGGACAACCGAAATGATCGCAGTTGCCACCAAGCATGAGAACGTCTTTATTGATACCTCGGCCTACTCAGCCAATCGCTTCCCACCAGAGCTGATTCAGTTTATGAAGAGCAATGGCCGCAAAAAAGTCATGTTTGGCACCAACTATCCAATGATCACCCCTGAGAAATGTTTACGCGACCTCGATAGTCTAGGTATGGATGAAGAGAGCCGTGCGCTATTCCTGTCTGGCAATGCCGAGCGCGTATTCAAGTTATAAGCTCGGCTTTAACATTAAATGGGCGGAGTGATTGACATCGCCCTTTTAACCGTTTGTTCACCGTAATAGATATTTCAGGGCATGCAATGAAGGCACGATTTTACTTCGATTATATTTCTCCTTATGCATTTATCGGCTGGCAAAAACTCGATCAACTGCGCCAAAACACCGGTTTAGAAATCGAACCCGTTCCTGTCTTATTCGCAGGGTTATTAAGAGCTTATGGTCAGATTGGTCCAGCTGAGCATCCAGCTAAGCAAAAATGGATGCAAAAGAACATTGCTCGAAAATGTGAAGAAATGGGCATTACCATCAAAGCACCTCAGTTTCACCCTTTTAATCCTTTGCTAGGCTTGAGAATCGCTGCCGAAGAGCAGGATTTATCTGTGCGAGAGAAAATTATCGATGCCCTAATGAGCGCAGTTTGGCAGCAGCAAAAGCATATCAGTGAAGAGCAAGATGTTATTGATGCACTTGATAAAGCTGGCCTGGATTCATCAACGTTGATAAAACAGGGCCTAAGCAAAAGTGCCAGCGAGAAACTGAAAATTAATACCGAAGAAGCCATTAATCAGGGTGTTTTCGGTGTACCTACCATCGTGATTGATGGGGAATTGTTTTTTGGCCAAGATGATTATCGTTATATCGAGCTTTATCTTGCCAACAAAGACCCAAGCAAGAGCGAGCAAGGGCAAGATTGGTTAAGTAGCGAATGGCAAGCGTCTTCTATGCGTAAAGAAATGAAGCAATAAAGCTAGCATTGAACAACCAACTTCAAAAAACAAGCACCAAACAATAAAAAACGAGTTAAAGCATGAGTGATTTACAACTGTGGACCGCCGCCACCCCTAACGGCTGGAAAGTCAGCCTAATGATCGAAGAGCTGCGAGAAGCCGGCCATGCATTAGAAGGCTTGAGTGTTCGCACAATTGATCTAATGGCCGGCGAGCAGTTCGAAGAAGAGTTCAGTCGCCGAAATCCCAATCAAAAAATCCCTCTGTTTATTGATGGCGACCTTAACCTCATGGAAAGCTGCGCCATCATTCAATATCTCGCTGAAAAATACCCCAGCGATTTATTACCCGAGGAGAAAAAATGGCAAATTCTACCTTGGGTATATTGGCAAGCAGCCAATGTCGGCCCCGCCTTTGGTAATAAACTCAGCTACACGCGCTATATGAGTGATGTACCCGAGGAACAAAAAGTCCATCCACTCAATCGTTTTAGTAAAGAAGCTCAGCGCCTAGCGGGGATCATTGAAGAACAACTTAGCCAGCAGGATTTCATCTGCGGCGAATCGCTAAGTATCGCCGATATTGTTATCTACCCTTGGGTACGCGGCTGGAAGTGGAGCAAGGTTGATATGAGCGATAAACCCAATATTTTAGCCTGGCTAAAACGCTTACGCTCACGCCCAGCATTCGAGCGCGGCCTAGCCTACGGTGCACCTGAGGGTGAAGTAGATCAGTGGAGTGAAGAAACCAAAGCGAGATACGCAAAAGCTGGCAATAAAATCAGCCAATAAATATCGTGCCCAAACTCGGGGGCAGAACCCATGGGTTCTGCCTCTACCACCACCAAAACCCGGGGTCGGAACCCTTGGGTTCTGACCCCAATATCGAAGCCACTTATCTAAACCATTAAACAGCCACAATTAACTCATAAGCCCCAGCTTTTAAAGCCTCAACCCCCGACTTCCCACTCAAGCGATTCTGCATGGCCACACCAAACAAATAACTGCCCAGTATCGTCGCACGCTGATCACAATCCGTTTTTTTATTTATACTCCCTTCCTTCACTGCCCGCTCAAAAAAAGAGGCCAATAAAGTTTGTACCATTTGGTGCTGCATCAAGACACGATCTCGAATGCTGGGTAACTCAGTTAAACTCGCCGCTACCAACACAAAATAGGCCTGATAGCTGGCCTTGTGTTGAATATCGTCGAAATGAATATCTGTGTATTTTTTCAATGCATCTAAACCACTTAGCTCATCCACATTGAATTCTTCAAGACGAATTACCTGTTCTTGATATAGGCGATCCATTAGGCGGGCATACATAGTATCGCGCTTGCCAAGGCGAGTGGTGGTTAAGCCACGGCTATAGCCTGCTTGTTTACCAATTCTGTCGCAGGTCGCGGCCGTTACCCCTTCACTGTTTACGATATCAACAAGCGCATCAAATAGCTTTTGCTCGGATTCGGCCTTGCGCTCAGCTTGGCTCTTTCTATTGTCGTTCATACTTTCGGCTCTAGGGCTCTAGCTGTTGCAGAGGCTTATTTTTATGCATTGTTTACATATTTACCAGAGCCAGTGTAACATATTTGATAATCATCCAATAAGTTGAGGAATTGCCATGAGCATGCAACACCCTGCCCTACAGGCAAATAAAGTGGCTGTTATTACTGGCGGCGCCAGCGGGCTTGGACTTGCCGCAGCGAATAAATTTTTGTCACTCGGCATGAAAGTACTGCTCAGTGATATAGACGAAAGTGCCTTGCAAACGGCCGTCAATGAGCTGCATGAGCAATACCCCAATGCTGATTTGATAACTAGCACGGCAGATGTCAGCCAATTAGCCTCACTAGAAAAACTACAAGAACAGGCCTTTGCTCAATTTGGCCGCGTCAATGTACTGATGAACAATGCCGGCATCGCTAAGCGCAGCAGCAGCTGGGATAACTACGATAATTGGCAGGAAATTGTGAACATCAATTTGTGGGGAGTTATTAACGGCCAGCAAGCGTTTTGCAAATCCATGCTTGCGCAAAACGAGCCTGCAATCATCATAAACACAGGCTCCAAACAAGGGATCACCTGCCCTCCTGGTAGCCCTGCCTATAACGTCAGCAAAGCGGCAGTAAAGGCTTTAACCGAATCCTTACAGCATGAACTACGCAATGCCGAAGGCAACGAGGCGCCCAATGAAGTTAGCGCACATTTATTGGTACCAGGCTTTGTGTATACCGGCATGATAAAACGATTTATTCCTGAAAAACCGGCCTTTGCATGGAGCCCGGAGCAAACGATCGACTATATGATGCAGCGCCTAGAAGCTGGTGACTTCTATATTATCTGCCCAGATAACGAGACGACTCGAGAGATGGATAACAAACGCGTTTTATGGGGCGCGACAGATATCAGCTTAAATCGCCCAGCTCTGTCACGCTGGCATCCAGACTATAGCGAAGCCTTTGCTCGATACATGGAAGAAGAGTAATTAACCCACTCGGGCAAATTCTTGGTAGAGCTGCTGCCAAATAGATTTGCCCATCTGGTCAAAAGCAATCAGTGTTTGCAGATACTCTCGACGCAACTGAGTATCAACCATTTCTTCCGGCAACATTGGATCGTAAGCAATACAGCGAATATACTCATCACCAATCAAAAATGATTCTTTGGCAGCTGCCTCAGAATCTAACTGCTCGGCTCTAGCCATCCATTCCGCCATAATCTTTTGAGCATCACGGTAGTGCTGCTCTAAGTCTTTTTTATCCCAAAGCGACATGGCCCGTTTGTGAGAATCCACATCGAGCTCATCGATACGAAAGATGATAGCCTCTTCCTCCAGACCAATAGACTGCAAGCGTTTGCGCAACGCCTGCACGCCGCCGACTAGATTATTCGGCCTTACCGCCAAGCCCTGCTCAAGCGCACTAAAACCCGCCAACTGCAGCAAGCGTTCACGCCGACGCAAAGCCGTGCGATCACTGCGCCCTAACATGGCCTGATAAACACCAATCCAGCTACCATCCCAGTCACCTAACTTACTTTCAAGCTCTCGCCAGCTGGCTAAATCAGCGGCTAGGTTTCTTGCTTTGGGGCCCAGCTGATATAAACCACGCTCTGGGGCCTCTACCATACCCTCAGAATTTAAACGCGCCAGAGTCACCCGAGCACTGTTTTCAGTAATATCGAATAACTGACAGATACGGATAAACACCTGAGAACTAATAGGTAAATTAGCCTCAAGCAGCATGTTCAAGATTAAGTGTTTCGGTTTAAGCGCCAAAGCCGCCTCATATACTATGGAAATCAGAGGCTTATAGTGTATGACAAGCATGGACGAGAGCCTAGAGGCAAGGTATCATTCGCCCTCCTTGGCAGGCCTATTTATGATGCAGATCAGGCCAGCACATCCTATTACCCACCCTTAGCTCAGCTGGATAGAGCGTCGCCCTCCGGAGGCGAAGGCCAGAGGTTCGAATCCTCTAGGGTGGGCCATTTTCGCGACGCTAACAAAGTAACCCTCAATGTGTAGCGCTTAATTTTGCCAATAAAACCCCTGGGATATTTAGTCACGACCCAGGGATTTTCATACAAGCAAAATCCAAATCGGTCAGCCAGTTTTAATCATAATACAATCTGTATTCTGCATGGCTTCTATCGACTAAAGCTTGCGCTAAATCGAGTGCTGGGGCGCCGGCCAAAAACACCTCCTGAAGTTGATAGCACCTCAAATTCAGCATCACTGACGACACCTAAGTTTAAGGTATATCGGTTTGTACGAGTACCAACACGAGAACCGGATTTCGATACAGTAAAGCTACGCTCCAGAACTAGCTTGTCACCAACCAAAGAATATGATTGAGCAACACCTTGAAACAACTGCAAATCTGTATCGTAGCTGCCATCATCATTGAATGTGATAAACCCCTGCTTAACTGTTGGACGACCAAACCTAAAGCGCCCGGGTTGGTTGATAGATACACTCCAAGTACCTAGCACAATTTGAGAAGCTGGCAAGATTGACTCTGGTGCGACCTCATCAGTCAAGCTCAATCTTAAGGCAACAGGACGCCTCGATCGACTAGAAACGTTTATCAAGTGAATGTCATTTCCTATTGACTCAGCGAAGCCGATATCTAGGAATTCAATTTCATCTTCTTCATCACTCAACTCAACAAAATTTCCATTAAGCTGTGTCACCTTACCATTTGCCAACCCTTTTGACGCAAGGTATTTTGAGTTGCTGGAATAGCTGCCGTCTTGCGCCACAACAAACTGAAAATCATCATTTGATGTTGCGCCATCATACACACCAGGTTCTATCGCGTAAGCTGCATGCGCACAAGTTATCAGCGTTACAGCGCTAAACTTAAAAAATCTTGCTAGATTCATATTAATATGCCTTTTAAAAATTTCAGTATTTAGAGCACAGAATATTGCTTCACCCCAGCCCTCAATAATTACCAAATATATTTAGTTGAATTTTTCTAGATACGATTCGGTAACTCACTCGGCGCTCGCATAAAATAATTGCATAGAAATTCATGTAAAACCCAAGACGTTTAAAATTGTTATTAAATTGTTATTCATCAACTGTCTTTCGACTGTACAACTCACACAACAAATAACCCCTTAGCATTGCCCGATAGGACGCAAACCAACACTAAGTAAGCAATCACACCTCTCACACAAAAACCTGCTCCCAGGTGAAAAGCTAAAATAGCCTAGACAAAATCTGATTATGGGTTTTTCATGTGAAAGGGCGAGTGTCTTTAAAAGTAAAACTAAAGCATCGCCTCTCAATGCCGATACCACGTGAAGGATATATCTTCTAAAGAACTTCGTAGTTGGGTATGAAGAAGGGCCGATCGAAGCTAAATGCAATCCTAGATTGCTAACGAGAGAGGCAAAATGAATTTCTTTAATAGTATGTCGGTTAAATATAGGTTGTCCGTTGGGTTCGGCCTCATTCTTTCTTTGATGATGACACTTACCGTGATGGGGATCGGTAAGGTGAATTACATCGATGAAGCATTGTCAGATATCGTTGATGTAAACTCTGTAAAACAGAGATATGCCATCAACTATCGCGGTAGCGTGCACGATAGAGCAATCGCCATTAGAGACGTAGCGAACTCAAGAACTTCATCTGAGCTTAGTAAATATCAAGATCAGATCAAGCACCTTGAAGATTTCTATCGCGACTCCGAAAGCAAAATGGCAGCCATGAAGTCCAGCATGCCTGAGCAATTCAGCGAGCAAGAAAATCAGATTCTAAACAAGATTAGTGAAATACAATCCTCCACCTTGCCGCTGGTAGAGAAAGTCCTAACGCTTAAAAAAGACGGCAATCTACAAATTATAAACGACATAGTGCTGGACGAGATTGGGCCAGCATTTACTTCATGGCTAGTCGCCATAAATCAATTTATTGACTATCAAGAAGCAAATAATAGAGCAGCCACCCCTAAGGCCAGGGAAGTCGCTGGTGGTTTTCAAGGCTTAATGTTGTTTATGAGTCTTCTGGCTATCGCTGTCAGCATAATTGTTGGGGTCTTTATTCAAAGAAGCTTCTACCACTCACTAGGGGGCGAGCCCAATGAAGTGGCCAATACCATACGAGAGATAACAACTGGCAACTTATCCAATAATCTGGGCAACGCCCCTGCAGGAAGTGTTCTTGAATCTATTGAGGTAATGCAGTCAACACTAAAAGAGATTGTAAAAAGTATTGTAGAGGCGTCGGTTAAGCTTAACGATAAAACAGAAATTGTTTCTTCTGGATCGGGCCAGGCACTGGCTGCCGCAGAAAAGCAAAAAAACCTAACTTCAAGAACAGCAAGTCTGCTAGATTCTATGAAGAGCAGTTTCGATCATATGCTCGAAACTGCCAACCTTACCGAACAGAATTCTGAGTCTACCGTAGACTTTGCCGAACAAGGACGAGACGCCGTAAAATCTAGCGCTAAGGAGATGACTGAAATCTCTGAGACGGTCAACAATACAGTAATTCAAATTCGACAGCTCGAAGAGTTCACCGGACAAATTAGCGGCATAGCAAATGTTATTAACGGGATTTCAGAGCAGACTAATTTACTTGCATTGAATGCAGCCATTGAAGCCGCTCGAGCCGGAGAGTCTGGTCGTGGCTTTGCTGTCGTGGCCGATGAAATCAGACAGCTCGCACAAAGAACTAGCGAAGCCACCGGTGAGATTGGTGAAATGATCACACAAATTCAAGAGCAAACGTCGGTTTCAGTCAATGCTATGCTAGAAACTCAACCCAAAGTTGAAAATGGGAAAACACTCACAATCCAGGCATCGAGTCTACTAGAAAATATTGAGCGGGAAGCGGCCGATTCCTTAAGCCAGATACAAATGGTAACCCAAGCAATCAGCCAGCAAGTCTCAGGAATGAGCGAGATAGCATCTTCGGTAGAAGAGATCGAAATTATGTCTGGTAATTCAATCGATTCTCAGGCGGCCAACAAGTCAGCAACGAAAGACCTAGAGGCTTTATCAGTAAAATTGAAATCGGACTCTAATTACTTTCAACTTTAATGCCCAAGATAACATCCAAAATTAGCTAAGCTCAATACCACCCTGGTCATGTTGGCTTAATACACTGCCATTTTCAAAAACTACCACTTAAATCTCTAATGGCCCCTAGGGGAATATTTATCTGGCTTTAGGAAGACTGGAAACAGCCTTCCTAGAATCAGCTCAACCCCCTAATGAGAGACATAACAACTTGACTGTGAAAGGAGCTTACTCAAGTTTGACAATTGCTCGCTACCAGATTGAATAATTGCGAAGCGCGCATTAGTGCCACCAATATCTGCAACTAGAGTAGGCTTTCCAGAGTCTTTCAAAATTTGATCCAATCGCCCAACCACATTCATATTATTAAGGAAACCACTCACCACCATGCATATCAAACGCTTAGAACTTTCATGGTGTTCGTACTTCCGTGCACATTATCACAGTCGCCTACTGTGACAATCACTAGGTCACCTGCGTTGACCAATTGTCTTTCACGCAGATTATTGATTGCCATAGTTAGACGCTCTTCTTTTGGGTAGCTGTTGATATCGAAAGTTATAGGCATAACACCCCGATATAAGGCAACTCGATTCTCTGTTTTTTCATGGCGCGTGAATGCGAAAATTGGAAGTTTAGAGTTGATACGACTAGTGAGTAAAGGGGTATTACCGGTTTCTGTCATGGAAATAATCGCCTTTACCCCTAGTAGGTGATTGGCGGTATACATTACCGCCATGGCGATGGATTCATCTACCGCTTTAAAATCTTGATGTAAGCGATGCTCGGAGCTAGATGCAGAAGGGTGACTTTCGGCGCCAGCTATAATCCGATCCATTGCTTCGACCGCCTCAACCGGATACTTTCCGGCGGCCGTTTCTGCCGATAGCATCACTGCATCCGTTCCATCTAACACAGCGTTAGCCACATCGAAGACTTCGGCTCGAGTAGGCAAACAATTTTCAACCATCGATTCCATCATTTGGGTAGCAGTAATAACAGTGCGATTCAGTTCTCGTGATTTTTGAATCATGTACTTTTGAACTGCTACGAGAGCCGCATCACCAATCTCTACACCAAGATCTCCGCGCGCCACCATGATTGCATCTGAAGCCAGAATAATATCATCTAACAATTCGTAATCAGCAACCGCTTCTGCGCGTTCGATTTTAGCAACGATATGGGCATCGCTGCCCGATTTTCTCAACGCCTCTCTCGCACGCTCAATATCATCGACACTGCGGACAAAAGAAACCGCCAGGAAATCAACACCAATTTCAGCGGCAAGCTTAATATCACAAAAATCTTTTTCGGTAAGAGCGGGGGCCGAAAGGCCGCCACCTTCTTTGTTGATACCTTTGTTGTTGGACAAGCGGCCGCCCACAACAACTTGTGTCTCAATTTTTTGATCAACAACCGCTTCAACCTGCAATATCAAGCGACCATCATCCAATAACAAACGATCACCCCTGCTGACCTCGTTTGGCAGGCCTTCGTAGTCCAAACCAACCCGCTCGACATCACCTTCTAGAGGCGACATAGTATTATCCAGAGTGAAACACTGGCCCTTTTCCAAGTGAACAGCACCCTCTCTAAAGCGCGCGATTCGTATCTTGGGCCCTTGCAAGTCGCCTAATACCGCCACACTACGCTTTAGCTTGCTTGCCAACTGTCGTACCTTTTGAATACGTTGACGATGGTCATCAGCTTCACCATGGGAAAAATTCAATCGGACTACATTGGCCCCCGCTAAAATCAGACGCTCCAATTCATCGTCTCTGTCTGTGGCAGGTCCAAGCGTGGTAACAATTTTTGTACGACGGATCATGCCACAGCCTCACTGACGCGGCTGGCCGCAATCAAGGCAGAGGTATTGTCGAGCATTCGATTGGCAAATGCCCATTCGTTGTCATACCAGGACATTACCTTCACAAGGTTGCCGTTCACTTTGGTCTGTGTTGCGTCAAAATTTGAAGATGCGATCTGGTGATTAAAATCGACGGAAACCAAAGGCAACTGGTTATAGGCCAAAACCCCTGGCATATCTTCGGAAGCTTTGCGCAGTAATTCGTTAACTTCTTCCGTGCTGGTATCGCGTTGAGCGACAAAGCTGAAATCGACCAATGACACATTCGCGGTCGGCACTCGAACGGCCATACCATCGAGCTTACCTGCCAGCTCGGGCAATACTAAAGCCACCGCTTGGGCGGCGCCGGTTTTGGTAGGGATCATTGATTGTGCCGCGGCACGCGCACGATAGATATCGCTGTGGAAGGCATCGTGTACCTGCTGATCATTGGTATAGGCATGGATTGTGGTCATGATGCCGCGCTCAATTCCAAGATCCTGATTCAACACCATGGCTAAAGGAGCCAGGCAGTTAGTTGTGCAAGACGCATTGGAAATAATCTGACTATCAGCGCTCAGTACGTGATGATTAACGCCATACACCACGGTCGCATCTACATCTTTTGCCGGTGCTGAAACAATAACCTTATGTGCACCTGCAACGATGTGTGCATGGGCGGCTTCTCGATCGGTAAAAAAGCCCGTGCATTCGAGCACCACGTCAACGGCCATTTCGGCCCAAGGTAGATCCTTAGGGTTTCTTTGCGAACACAGACGGATCTCGTGACCGTTTACCAACAAGGTATTCCCTTTATGTTCCACCTGGCCGCCGAAACGCCCATGTACGGAATCAAACTGAGCCAGATGAGCATTAAAATCCGCCGGAGCCAAATCGTTAATAGCAACCAGCTCGATACCACTATGTTGCTTACCTTCGAAAAGGGCCCGAAATATGTTCCGGCCTATGCGACCAAAGCCGTTGATGGCAATTCGAATTGTCATGAGTAACCTCTTAATGATAATGATGGCGAGGAAAACGCTATCTTTTTGTAACTTAATAAAATAATAATTGAATTATTTACACAAACCAACACCTTTATGTAATTAAATTAATTATACTTGATAGAATTACATGCTTTACAAGCTCTGATTTGCTTAACTTTTAGGGCATAATCAATAACTTAAGGGATATCCAGCGGAATAAAATGAATCTTTTAATTCAGTTACAAAAAGAACTCGCCATTTTGAGTAAATCGGAAGCGCGCATTGCCAAGGTGATTTTGGCCCAGCCCGAAGCCGCCACCAACTACACCACAGCTCAGCTTGCACGCTTGGCCGAGGTGAGTGATCCGATGATTTCCCGTTTTTGTAAATCGGTTGGTTGTGTCAGTTTTCCGGACTTTAAAGTGAAGCTCGCCAAGAGTTTGGCCAGTGAAAATTCTTTTATCAGCAAAGCGGTCAGCCCGGGTGACACCGCAAGAGATCTCATCGAAAAACGCGTCAGTGCCAACCAGTTGGCATTAGCATTTATTCGCGAAGAACTGGATCCCCAGTTGATCGAAAAATGTATCGCAACTTTAAAAAAATCCAAACGAATTGAAATCTTTGGTATGGGTGGTGCAGCCGCCATCGCCAAAGACGCTCAGCACAAACTCTTTCGCCTGGGTATTCCCTGCGTCGCACATGAAGATCATTTAATGCAAAGAATGTCCGCGGCCGGAGCAGATAAAGATTCAGCAATACTGATGTTTTCGTTCACTGGGCGTACCAAAGCCATGGTAGAAGTCGCTCAGATTGCCGCCGCTAAAGACGCCAGCTTGATTGCCATTACCAGCCCTGGCTCACCACTGGCCAATGAGGTCGACCTAGTGATTCCTTCCGGAAATGACCTGGAAGACACCACCATTTACGTACCGATGACAGTGAGAATTGTTGTTCTCACTATCATCGATATTCTCGCAACGGGGCTGGCCTTAGCTCTGGGAGATAATATGGATGGCCGCCTGCGTGAAATCAAGAGCAGCCTAGATGATACCAAAGCCTTTTAGCACTGTAATATAACCCAATAGCAATGTTATTCTGCAAGGCTGGCCGCTTCCCGGGCCTTGCGCTCAATAGCACCCCAATTTTTGTCGGCGATATCTGATTTTTCCAGCATCCAACTGCCACCTACACAAAGAATGTTTTTCTGAGCTAAGTAATCAACAGCTTTTTCCGGGTTAATGCCACCGGTAGGGCAAAAACGTAACTGTGGTAGAGGGCCCCCAATCGCCTTGAGTACTTTTAAGCCACCAACAGCTTCTGCGGGAAAAAATTTCAAATGACGAATCCCCTTAGCTAACATGTTCATCGCTTCACTAGGAGTAGCAACACCTGGCAAGATCGGCACCTTTAATTCTAAAGCCCTATTAAGCAAAGCATCTGTATGACCGGGGCTCACCAGAAATTCAGCGCCCGCAGCAACAGAATTTTCAACATCTTGAGCCGTAATCACGGTACCCGCGCCCACGATAGCATCTGGCAGTGCCTGTTTGATTTTACTAATAGCGGCCAAGCCGTGTTCGGTGCGCAGAGTCACTTCTAAGACTTTCAAGCCACCTGCCACTAAAGCCTTCGCCATAGGTACCGCATCATCCAGATCATCAATCACAATCACCGGTATGACTGGGCTGCATGTCATTATTTCTTCAATTCTACTCATTATTGGTCCTGAATATTTGTTCTGATTTTTCAATCAAGGCGCGTAAAATATGCGGATATCTTTGTCTCTTTGTTGCAGTAAGGCAGCAACTGGATGATCCTTCGGTGAAGCTTTTTTTGCTTTTTGGTAGACATCAAACTTTTCCTGTCCACTAATCATCAATACAACGGTTTTCGCGTTGAGTACAGCGCGCTTGGTAAGTGTAATACGCTCGGTATACGGCCCTGTCACATCACTTTGTTTAGCCTGTACTGCACAGAGAAGGTTTTGACTGTCAGCGTCGTCACTCAGGGCATCGGTCAAGCCCTCGGCGTGGGGGAACCAAGACGCTGTATGACCGTCTATCCCCATGCCCAGTAATGCAAAGTCAAAAGCGCTTTCGAAACTACGGTATCTTTCTTCAGACTCTGCCAAACCTTCTACAACGGAATCGGCCTGATTTTTCAAACCTACAATGTCTACATCGGCGCAGTTAAGGTGTGCAAAACAACGTTTGAGAAAACCTTCATTGCTTGCACTATGCGCTGGATCTACCCAACGCTCATCGACAAGAGCAATGTGAATATTCTTCCAATCCAAATTCTGTTGTGCCAGCGACTCATACAAAACCTGGGGGCTACTGCCACCAGAAAGTGCCAATAAAGCGGCTCCTCTTTCTTGCTGAGCTGTATTGATAGATAGCATGACCAGGGTTTGAACAGCTGCCTGCATTTCTTCTCTGGATTTAAAAAATAATTCGATTAACACCCCGATCCCCTACTGGTTTTCACCGGCATTAAACCAATCACGTCCATCACGCTGGATTAACTCGTTTGCCGCCTCTGGCCCCCAACTTCCAGCTCGATACAAATGAGGGCTTTGTTTGTTTCTCGACCAGCCGTTAATAATGGGATCGATCCAGCGCCAAGCCGCGCGGATTTCGTCGCGATGAATAAATAACGCAGGATCATTCGCAATAACATCGATCAGTAATCGCATATAGGCGTCACCGTGGGGCTTATTGTAGTTCAGATTCAGCTTAACCGGTTCAAGCTCAACTCCAATAGACTGCATATTCTTAGAAGTAATAGAGAGCTCGATAAGCTCTTCCTCTTGCAAACGAATTACCAAACGGTTTGGATCGATGTTTCCGGCCGATTCGGCATACACCCGATGGGGAGTCGTTTTGAACTGAATAACAATTTCAGCACAACGTTGTTTTAATCGCTTGCCAGTGCGAAGATAAAATGGCACTTCGGACCAGCGCCAATTATCAATAAAACACTTTAAAGCCACGAAGGTTTCGGTGTCACTGCCGTTTTCAAGTTCTTCAAGATAGCCCGGTACCATCTCATTGTTTTGCTGGCCGGCAACATATTGACCACGCACAGTCCGCTGGCCCATATCCTCGGTTTTTATTGGGCGAAGCGCCTCCAAAACCTTAATTTTTTCGGTACGAATGCTATTAGCGTCCAGCTTATTGGGTGGCTCCATGGCCACGAGGCAAAGCAATTGAAGTAAGTGGTTTTGCACCATATCACGAAGCGCGCCAACTTCATCATAAAAACTTACGCGCCCCTCTAACCCTACGGTTTCAGAAATACTGATCTGTACATGATCTATCGCCCGGCCATCCCACAATTGGGCAAAAATCTGGTTGGCAAAACGCAGGGCTAGTAAATTTTGAACAGTTTCTTTACCAAGGTAGTGATCTATTCGATAAATATTGTTTTCCGGAAAAAAACGAGAAATATCTTCATTAATAGCTTCAGCTGAAGCCTCATCATAACCTAGAGGCTTTTCAACCACGACACGACTATTGCCATTACATAATCCATGTTCGGATAGCAATCGACAGCATACGGAAAACATATCAGGGGGAATGGCCAGATAATAAACCCGGTGGTGCTCCGCCTGAGCATTTAATATATTAGCAAGTTCCTGCCACTGATCACCATCACAGGAAACATCCAGAAGTATTGGCAAGATTCGAGTTTTAAAGCTCTCCCACCCTGATCGACTGAACACATCTTCACCAGCTAGATAGTTTTCAAGTTTGCTATTGAGCTCTTCAAAATAATTTTCAAGAGCCACAGGCTGTCTAGTGGTAATGATAATGCGGGAGTCTTCATCAAGACTACCCTCCTGATGAGCCCGAAATAATGCCGGAATCAATTTGCGTTCAGATAAATCACCGGTGCCTCCAAAGATGACGATATCGGTTTTATTTGACATATTAAGCCTCCGTCAGCTGTCGATGATTTTTATTTTGTAAATACACTGGCGCCCTGCTCCGCATTGCCCACAAGAGAGCGAAAGCCTTGAAACAGCTCACGCCCCATACCCGTGGTGGCTCGGTCAAGCTCGTAAGGTTTCACCGGCCGTTGTAATACCTGTTCATCCAGTACCTTCAAACTACCTTGATTAGCATCCAGCTCTATCATGTCACCGGTTTTAAGTTTAGCGATCATGCCACCTTCAAAAGCTTCTGGTTGCAAATGAATTGCTGCAGGCACTTTTCCAGAAGCCCCAGACATCCTACCGTCCGTTACCAGCGCTACTTTAAAACCGCGATCCTGTAATAACCCCAAAATTGGCGTTAGCTTATGCAACTCCGGCATGCCATTTGCCTTAGGACCTTGGAAGCGAACAACAGCCACAAAATCTTTCTCCAGTTCACCAGCATCAAACATTGTTTGCAATTCATCTTGATGTTCAAACACAATTGCCGGGGCACAAACTTTTCGATGGGCTTCATTAACCGCCGAGATTTTAATCACTGAACGTCCAAGATTTCCGCTCAATAACTTCAAGCCACCCTCATCACTAAAGGGCTGCTCTACGCTACTGATGACATCCGCATCTAGGCTCTTTTCGATGCCTGCTCTCCAGGCCACTCTTCCATCTTCCAGAAACGGTTCTTGACAGTAGTTTTCTAACCCTTCCCCAGCAATGGTACTTACATCACCGTGGAGGTAAGCGCCTTTTAATAGCTCACGAATCAATAAAGCGGTTCCGCCAGCTGCCTGGAAGTGATTGATATCCGCTTTTCCGTTTGGATAAATACGACAAAGTAGCGGCACGACCGCAGACAACTCAGACATATCCTGCCAGTCAATAATGATGCCCGCAGCTCGCGCAATAGCCACTAAATGAATCGCGTGATTAGTTGAGCCTCCACTGGCTAACAATCCCACAATACCATTGACAACTGCGCGCTCATCGATAATTTCTGCTAGCGGGCGATAACCTTCTAGCAACGCCGTTTGCTGTAGAATAATTTCACTGGCTTCGCGCGTTAAAGCATTGCGTAAATCTGTATCGGGGTTTACAAAAGAACTGCCGGGTAATTGCAGCCCCATAAACTCCATGAGCAATTGATTACTATTGGCTGTGCCATAAAAGGTACAAGTGCCCGCGCTGTGATACGACTGACTTTCAGATTCAAGTAATTCCTTGCGGCCAACTTTACCTGCCGCATACAACTGACGGATTCGATGTTTTTCCGAGTTCGACAAACCCGTTCGCATAGGGCCAGCGGGCACAAACACTACTGGCAAATGACCAAACGACAAGGCACCTATCAAAAGACCCGGCACAATTTTGTCGCAAACCCCTAAACATATAACACCATCAAACATATTGTGCGATAGAGAGATTGCCGTCGACATGGCAATCAGATCACGAGAAAACAGCGAAAGCTCCATGCCGTCCTGCCCCTGAGTAACGCCATCGCACATAGCAGGAACCATACCAGCGACTTGTGCTACAGCGCCGTGCTCACGTACGGCTTCCTTTATGATGTCGGGGTAGTCTTTAAAAGGTTGGTGGGCTGACAACATGTCGTTATAGGACGACACGATACCGATATTCGCACTGCGATCCACCGCCAGTACGGATTTATCGTCCTTGCCACAGGCCGCAAAACCATGGGCCAGATTACCGCAGGATAAACCACTGCGATACACACCACCTTGGCGAGCTTCACTCACTTTATTTAAATAGCTGGCTCGGCTGTCCTGGCTGCGCTCCCGAATTCTTTGGGTAACGGCTGCAACGGTCGAATGGAGCATAAATTCATATTACCTTGGTAATAATAGGTGACTTCTTCTCTGGGAGTCCTAAACTTTTATTCGGCTTACTCGGGTTCTTGGCGAAAAAGAGCCCCCAGCGAAGGGGGCTATGGACCGTAAGTAAGAAGCGGGACCAAATCCATAAAAGCTGATAGCCACACGAGATATCCGTGTAACTAAGTTAAATCATACAGAATATTTTCCTCAAAACAAGTAATTAAACTAATTTAAATGCTTCCACTGTCTTCCTTTTGAGCTAAAAATGTAATTAAATTAAATAACACTACATAATTTGATTAATGAGACATTTTCGATGAGCGCGATTTATCACCCCCTCAATGCTTACTTTGACACCATGTATGCCAATAGAAGCACAGTGGTTTGGAGGGGTTACAAGGTAATGTTGTTTAAACAAGCATGGGGCGAACTTGCCATTGCAGAGCAAGGAGCTCAAATCTTGCATTATCGACCAAGCGGCCACGCACCTGCTTTGTGGCTAAGCGATCAAAGTGCAGGACCCGGAGAGGCAATTAGGG
Organism: uncultured Pseudoteredinibacter sp.; assembly: GCF_947502065.1. Taxonomy (GTDB): domain Bacteria; phylum Pseudomonadota; class Gammaproteobacteria; order Pseudomonadales; family Cellvibrionaceae; genus Pseudoteredinibacter. The sequence goes on along the minus strand of NZ_CANMYE010000005.1, from coordinate 237,557 downwards.
GGGGGATCCCTCTGTGTTGGCCTTGGTTTGGTGCACACCCTACTGGAGCTAAGCAGCCAAATCATGGCCTAGCCCGAACTGCAATTTGGGATCTTTGTGAGGAGCAGCACCTCGATAACTTCAGCCATTGGGTGCTAGAAGCTCCCCACTTACTGGAAGGAGTCACCTTGAGACTAATTGTTCGTGCCAGCCAACAGAAGCTCGATATTCAACTAAGCACTCAAAATGATCGTGATCAAGCCTTTACGATGACCCAGGCGCTACACAGCTATTTTCAACTATCCGATACAGCGAATCTATGTGTTACAGGTCTTGAAGAGGAAGTCTTTTACGACAAACTCGAGCAACGTTTTCGCCGCGAACCAGAATCACGCTGGAATCTGGCCATGGATCGTATTTATCAGCACTCAGGAAATTGCCAACTTATCGATCAAGGCCTCGCGCGAACCATTTCAATTAGCAAAGGCAATAGCAAATCTACGGTGATTTGGAATCCTGGCAAAGAGTCGGTGCTGCGTGACATTGCCCCCAATCAACTGTCGAGCTTCATTTGTATTGAAGCGGCCAATACCGCGCAGTATGACGCAATTAATGTGCCTGCAGGTCGGACCTTTAGTGTTGGTACTGTCATTAAATGCCGCAACATGGGCTTGTGATACTTAAAAGTTTCAGTTTTAAAATCAAAATACAAAATAAGGTGAGCGGTATTTATCAACAGCTCACCTTATTATCAGCGGTTAATGCAAAGGCTTCATTATTAAGTCGAGAATTCGACTTGCCTTTGTTATGGGGAAAATGCCCAAGCTTATATTACTGACTTGTCGCACATATCGAGGGAGGTTCATCAAGAGTATTAATATAAGTACGCACAAGAAACACCAATATCAGAAGCCTTATGTCAGCAGGAAAGGGCTTAGCTATTAATACTGTATTGCGAGAGCTAGATTAAGGGCCATTTGTCTGGCCAGCTATAATTCGAAACAACTACTCGCCGAGTAACCTGTCAGGTAAGAAGTTATGGTAAAGCACACTTTTATCAAACTCAAAGTGACGAATAGAGGGTTTGACCGCGTCTAAATCTCCGTCAAATTTCGGATCGCACAGGCATCGAAGCTGGGCGTTAATCATACTGAGACGAGTAAAGCACTGCATCCAACGCTGGCACAATTCATGGTACGACTCATAAAATTGACCAAACTGCTCAGTTGCATGAATCGGCGTCGCTCTCGCTGCTCTATAGTCGCTACCTGCTTTTTTGGCATAAGAAAGCAGTGACTGGTTATCTTTCAACAGACCCAATATTTCTTCTGCTATCGAGTCATCTAAAGAATAACCCTGAGCTTTAACTAAATCTTGCAGGCCCGATAACTGAAAGGCTTTTGGAAATCGGCAACTTCGGCCATAGCCAGGCGGAAGTAAAACTCTGGGCAGCTTTTCTAAAACAACGGCAACTCCAAGTTGATCTTGTGCAACATTAAATGAATTCGTGTTTTCAAATAGAGCAGCCTGGCACAACTTGACGAGTTTGGCGGCCAATATGGACTGCTGACGCCTACGATACCTCATCAAAGGATTGATTCGGTTCAGCAGCTCAGGAAGCGGGCCCATCGCAACAGATATTTTATTCGCCAATGTTATAACCACTATTCATTTAGCAAGAAAAGAGTAAGTTTATTTCGGGTCTTTTTAACAATAAAACTAATATTGTTATATACCCTCAAAACGACGGCGATTATAGAGTTAAGTAGTGTGTAAAAGAGTGCTGATGATCACGTCACCACGGTTTATTGATAGAATGTGACCTGCTGCGCAAAAGCTTCCACACAGCATAGATTTGCCGTGAAATACTCACAAAGAAATAACATTTTTTCTTATTGAAAACTGGATATCAAACTCTCAAACATTGACATAAAGACAGAACAAAGAATTTCTGAGCCCGTTTGAATAAGGGATTACTAAACTTCATCAACGCTGGATATGAGCCAAAACAAAATCGAAAATTGTAGCTGTGTTAATACGCTATTCATCTACTGTTGATTTCAGAAACTCTACAATACGCCTTTCAAGTGGCGCCTTAGTTCCATCATCGATGCACCCATGCTACTAGACATTAAAGACACATCAGTAGGAAACTTTGAATCTAAAATACTTAAGCCTAGCTTTTCTCGGATTGAGCTTATTCGAGCTAGCGAGCCTTTTACGGCGCGTTTATTTAATCTAAGCGAGCAACTTTCCACATTTACTTATTATTGTTTCATACTCACATTCACTGTAAACAAAAGCCTAGGCACAACGACTCGCTGGTGCCATAAACGGGGGTCTATTTTTAGCAATACGACTGCACGATTTGACACTCATAGCCATAGTTTGAATGCAGTTACCATATGCCTTTGTACTGGCGCCTATTTTGCACTAGTGCCACCGCATAAGAATGGAGGAAAATTTTCGGATATATAGACAAAAATCTTGCGAAGGGTAATTTCTCGAAGTTTTTTCAGTTTTTATCGCCAAGCTCGCTTAGTTCACACAACGTGGGCATACATCCACTGAACACTAAATATCGACGATATGCAGCAAGAAACTAATTTGAAGACTCAGATTGACCACCTGACATTTTGAAAGCTAATTGAAGCTGCAGCACTGGCGATTTGTCGAATGCCGCCACCAGCACGCAGCCCTGTGGCAAAAACTACACGAGCAAGGGTTCAATCAAAGCACGCCATTCCTCCATGCTCGATTTATGATCAACAGGCACATTATCCCCATTATTCACAAAGAAGGTAGGCGTGGCCCAAACTGACTTAGTGGCTGCATAGCGAATCGGCGTACGTGCATCAACGTAGATCTCATGGCTCTGCATTCGCTCAAAAAAAGCATCACGATCGACCGCGCCATGCTCTTGGGCTAGATCAGCCACCAATTGCTGCAAATCCACATGGGTTTTATTGGAGAAAGCAGCATTATTGAATTGCTCTTGCCGATCAAATAAGAAGCTAACAAAACCCCTGAACTTCTCAGCATCACCCTCTGCCAAGGCAAAAATACCCAGGCTTACATCCCAAGCTTGGCGATGATTACTCAAAGTTAGCAGGTGTACCCGTAGGCTAAGCGACTTATCTTTATAAGACTCCATTAGCGCCATCAAGCTTGGCCAGGCTGCACGGGAATGCGGGCACTGGATATCAAGAAATACATCAATAGTGACTAAGGCATGGGCATTGCCGAGTAGAAAGCCACTGGGGCGGCGAGGAATGGGGATTGCCATAAACTTGATTCTCTTAGTTCTAAAGCGCTGATCAATAAGTCGTTGCACGAAAGTTATCGCAAGGTACTTCGAATTAACTCCTTTGCGAAATGCACCTCTATAATAGCTATTACTTGTAAGTTTGCCACCCAAAAGAGACTAGCCTTTCGTCTTAATAAATCTCCCATAAAAGGCCAATCCATCTTGGGCCTTTATTGCACCGCAACCTGCAAACTCGCATTAGAGACTAAACGGCATCTATTAAGTAATTACATTCAAAAACACTAATACACTTAAACTCAATGAGCCCCTAGCATAGGCAGAGGCTCTGATAGCCGCTGTAATCCAAAAAAGCATTCGCATCGTATAAGGTATAGCCTCTAACCAAAAACTGAGATTTGTCTTGTCGACATGATGCCACTACCAAAGATATGCTGCTCAGCGATGCTCCTATTACCACTGAGCGCGGGAACTATTGCCAATCATATCGATGCGAATACCGACGCAATATCCCCTTCAATACCACAAAACCTGTACTTCGATGTTTTTCTCGATGATAAGAAAATTGGTAAACATAACTTTATTTTCTCAGCCATAGACAATGGCTACGAGCTTAATTCAGAGGCCAGTTATAAGGTTAAAATCTTAGGCATTACCTTCTTCAACTATCAGCATCAAAGCAAAGAGCTTTGGCAGGATAACTGCCTTAAGTCTATTCAAAGCAGCACCAATTCAAATGGCGATAAGTACTCGATCAGCTCCACCTTAGTTAATGAAAGCCTGCAAATAACAACGCAGGACGAAACGTTTACAACAAGCGAATGCACGCGAAGCTTTGTTTACTGGGAGCCAGACCTGCTTTTTAGTAAGGCGCTTTTAAATAGCCAGACCGGTGAACTGCAAGAGCTTGAACAGTCTGAAGAGTTAAACGGCGAGTTACGAATTATCAAGCTTTCTGGCAAAGATGTGGATATAGAATTGCACTACCAAACTAATCAAGCAACAGGTCTAGATCTTTGGAAAGCGCTAATAGCTAAGTTAGAAAACGGGCGTACCTTAAATTATCGTAGCGCGAACGTTGAAGGAACTTAGCCCAATGGCCCTAAGACATATAATCATAATGTTAAGTATTACAATACTCGGCGCCTGCCAGAGCCAGCCGCCTATTAAGACTGTAGAAAACTTAGATCTACAACGTTTTATGGGCGACTGGTATGTCATTGCCCATATTCCAACTTGGCCAGAGCGCAATGCGAGTAAGGCCATTGAAAGTTACCGTTTGAATGAAGACGGCAGCGTTGATACGGTATTTACATTCACCGAGGTCGGCGATACGGAACAACAAACCATGACAGCCACCGGCTTCCCAGATGCCAGCCGCAATTACAGTGTTTGGGGCATGCAGTTTTTTTGGCCGATAAAAGCTGACTATCGTGTGGCTTATGTAGATTCTGATTACCAGCACACCATAATCGCCCGAAATAAACGCGATTATCTTTGGATAATGTCCAGAGAATCCAGCATTAGCTCAGAGAAAATGAAGGAGCTAACAGACTTTTCAGAACAGCTTGGATACGACATGAGTAAACTCAGGCAGGTACCACAATAATGTCTCGGGCAGCGTCTATTCACAACAATGTAAGCCCTATGCGGCTAGTCGGTCGGCATTTGCTGGCGTTTGTCTCTTTGCTCTGGGTCTGTGGCAATTTAATTATTGCGCTTTCTCTATTGCTCGCAATTGCTATTGTGAAAATGCTACTCCCCATCAAGGCGATTCAAAAAAACTGTGATTATTTAATTGAAGCTTTATATCAACTTGCCGTAAGAGTAGATAGCTTTTGGATTGATAATATTCTGGGTATCAAGTTTGAAATTAAGGGAACCCCTAGCGAACATCCTGCGCCCGTAGTTATCTCTAATCATCACTGTGGTTTTGATGTGGCCATATTGCAGGATGTCATTTCAGGGCGTGGACCACTGCTGAAATTTTTGATCAAGAAGGAAATTATCTGGCTTCCTATTTTTGGCTGGGTTTGCTTTCTGCTTGATTTCCCTAGGCTAAACAGAAACAAAAAAAGCCACGACCGTGAAAAAGACTATGCCACGGTAAAAGCAGCCACCCAGCAACATGGCATTGAGCGAAACAGCCACTCCGGTGCCCTATTGATCTTCCCAGAAGGCACACGTTTTACAGAAGCAAAAAGAGAAGATCAACAATCGCCATACCAGCAACTCTTAAAACCGAGAAGTGGTGGTTTAAAAGTTATTCAAGAACATGCCGAGCCTGGAACGCCCCTAATCGATATAACTATTGATTACAGATCTAAAAATGCCAGTCTTTGGTCATGTTTATATGGTGTACCCAATAATATTATTATTCACATTCACCATTTCGATCTCGATGAAATTGACAACATGCAGAATTGGCTGAACCAACGCTGGTACGAAAAAGATAAATTACTTGGTAACGGAAAAATCAGCTGAGCTGCCAATCACAGTTATTTCCCCTTATATTTTGGCGGCCGCTTTTGCAGAAACGAATCAATACCTTCTTTAAAATCCTCACTGTATTGAGTTAATACTAGCTGATCTGCATCCATATAACTGACCGCATGGTTTAAGGCATTTGCAGCAACATTAATAGCCTGCTTACACATACGGCTAGACATAGGTGGCATCGATACCGCTTTTTGAGCTAACTCCCTTGCCTGCTTTACACTCTCACCAGGCCTGGTGATATAGTCCGCCCACCCCCAATCAAAGGCTTGCTGCGCGGATACCTGCTCGGCCAGCATAAACATGCGCTTGGTTTTTGCTGGCCCAATTAAATTGACACTGCGCGGAACACTTTGCCAACTCATATTCATTCCGCGCTCTATTTCAGGAACATAGAGTAAGCTCTCACTTGAACAGACTCTTAGATCACAAGCCAAAGATAGGGCGACTCCCCCACCTAGGCAAGGGCCTTCAATAGCAGAGACTGTCAACGCTTCGATGTTTTCCCAAGCTCGGCACATTTTTGCGCCTAGCGCCGATGCACGGCGTAAGGTCTGCAAATCAAATTGGCTGGGGTTTAATACCAATGGATCATTTAAGTTCATACCGACACTGAACAGACGCTCTTGCCCGCGCAAAATGATGGCGTGAACAGACATATCCTCACTTAGCTCATCAGCTACATTTATGAGCTCTGAGATTGTCTCTAAACAGAAGGCATTTCCTTTGTGCCCAGTATTAAGCTGCACAAGCGCCATTTCACCGTCTATTTCGACATTTATATGCTGGTAGTTTTCAGATCGCATTATTACAGGCCTTTTGTTTTTCTTCTTTAACGAGTAAATCGGTATAATTGCTTTTGGCCACTGTATTTTAATACAGCCTCGATTACCTTTTATTGTTTAATCTAGCCAATAAATGTCTACCAATAAAGCATTTGATTCACCGCCCCCATTCCTATTGGCATTAATGGCCATAGCGAGCCCTATCGCGCTGAATATATACGCACCACTTATGCCTATGTTGGCGGATCAATTTAGCGTTTCAAATGCAAGCGTCCAGCTTGGCTTTACCTTGTATCTCCTTTCCTTAGCCGTTGGGCAATTGATTGCAGGCCCCCTCGCGGACAGATGGGGAGCGAGGCCAGTTTTGATATACGGCTTTCTGATTCACATAGTGGGCTGCCTATTAGTAATAGGCAGCCAGGGTATCGCTGTATTACTCATAGGCCGCTGCCTGCAGGCAGCCGGCGGCTGTACTGGCATGCTACTGGCCAGAAGTTTGGTGTTACAAAATAACAACTTAGATAAGAGTGGAGCCCTGCTGGCTTATATCACGCTCGGCATCGCCAGCTCGCAAGCTTTGGCGCCAACACTGGGGGCTTATCTTGCCGAATGGTTTGGCTGGCGCAGTGCAATATTGCTTTCTTTTGTAATAGCCGTTGTTATCTTACTTTTTGCAATTCGCTTCTTATCTAAAGAACAAAGATCCTCACAGCCGCAACAAAATAGTAAGCTCTTAGGTAATGCCGCCAAAAACTACTGGGCTGTACTTCGAAACCGAGTATTTTTAACTTTTGCACTGAGTAACGCTCTCATTACCTCAAGCTATATTGTTTTTATAAATAATATGCCATTTGTTGTGGAACAAGAGTTAAATGGTAGCGCTACAGATTTTGGTAATTGGTTTCTTTGGGTTGCCGGTGGCTTTTGGTTAGGCAGCTTTATTGCCGGCAGAAGTGCAATTAAACTAGGCGCAAGGCGGCTATTAGTTTTCGGCTACAGCCTCTCAGTTTTTGCGGCTTTCACTATGCTTTTCTTGCTGTATCTTTTTATGCAGCAAGCGAGCTACTGGCTGTTTTTTATTCCTATGGCTGTATTTACAATTGGGCGTGGTTTAAGCCAGCCCAACGCTCAGGCCACTGCCGTAAAATCCTGTCAGCACAATATCGCCAGTAGCAATGCGGTATTTGCAGCTATTCAGTTATTGCTTAGCTCTCTAATTGGGCAGTTCAGTAGCTACTGGCTACACGCATCTATTTTGAACATTGCCATCATTATTAGTGGCCTCTCTATATTGGCGTTTGTACTAGCTGTATTCAATTCACGAACTCACAATACAAGAATCAACTAAGCCACAGCCATAAGCGCAGAACAGTTATCCAACATGCGATTGGCAAAGGCCCATTCATTATCGTACCAAGCCATAACTTTAACGAGATTTTCGCTTGCCTTAGTTTGCGTTGCATCGAAATTCGACGAAGCCAACTGATGATTAAAATCTGCCGAAACTAAGGGCAAGTCATTATAGGCCAATACCCGCGGTAGATTTTCCGAAGCCTTGCGAATAATTTTGTTTACTTCATCGACAGTAGTCGCCTTCGAAGCGATAAAACTGAAATCAACTAAGGAAACATTGGCCGTGGGCACTCTAACCGCCATTCCATCTAATCTTCCTGCCAACTCAGGCAAAACTAAAGCAACGGCCTGGGCCGCGCCCGTTTCAGTGGGTATCATCGAAAGGGCTGCTGCTCGTGAGCGATAGATGTCTTTGTGATACACATCCTGTAGTTGCTGATCGCTGGTATAGGCGTGAATAGTTGTCATGATACCGCGTTCTATGCCTAGGGATTGATTCAAAACCATCGCCAGCGGGGCAAGACAATTTGTGGTGCAAGAGGCGTTCGAAATAATTTCACAAGCAGCATCTAGGCAATGATGATTCACCCCATACACTACCGTGGCATCAACATTTTTAGCCGGTGCAGAGATGATCACTTTTTTGGCCCCCGCTTGAATATGTGCTGCGGACTTTTCCCGACTGGTAAATAAGCCGGTGCACTCTAAGACTATATCAATGGATAAATCAGCCCAGGGGAGTTTTTCGGGATCAGCCTCCGAGCAAAGTTGAACCAACTGCTTTTCAACTAGCAAGTTTTTACCCTGAATTTCGATGCTAGCCGGGAATCGCCCGTGGACTGAATCAAATCGAGCAAGGTGCAGATTGGTCTCTGGAGGTGCCAAGTCATTTATGGCCACCAATTCAATTTCGCCGTAATCCTCTGAGGTGAAAATAGCTCTAAATATATTTCGGCCTATACGCCCAAAACCGTTTATCGCAACTCGTATACCCATAGCAGCTCTCCACTGAAGTTTTTACATCTATCTAGTTGTTTCCTCTTTCTACTTTTACGAATCTTGTACTCAAAATATTAGTGTACTTAGCTTGAGCTATCCAAGCCGTACCAAGACCCTTTAAGACCAATAAGAACTTAAACCGCTTACCGAAATAACACTCAACAAAATAAATTCTCATTTGAAATGAATTAACGCACAGAAATCTACATAAAACCCCTATCAAAGCCCTTCCACTGCCTTCTCGGCTGGCCAAGCAGTACGATAAACAGCCAAAACCATTCAAAAACCCCTTCACATTAGTTTCATTTGAGAATACTATTGGTTTCAAATAAGACGATTGACAGGAATAACCATGATCAATATTAAGCAAATCCACCATGTCGCTTATCGCTGTAAAGATGCCAAGGAGACCGTGGAGTTTTACCGTGGCGTTCTCAATATGGACTTTATCTTAGCAATCTCAGAGGACAGGGTGCCCTCTACCAAGGAGCCCGATCCCTATATGCATCTGTTTATGGATGCCGGCAATGGCAATATCTTGGCTTTCTTTGAGATCCCAAACTCCCCTCCAATGGGCCGCGACCCTAACACCCCTGACTGGGTGCAACACATTGCCTTTGAGCTCGAAAGCGAAGAAGAACTACTTGCAGCCAAAGCCGAACTAGAAGGCAAGGGTCTTGAAGTTGTCGGCCCGACAAACCACGAAATCATTAAGTCGATCTACTTTTTCGATCCTAATGGGCACCGTCTAGAGCTGACAGTGCGAACAGACAAGGCCGGACAAATCGAAGAACTAAACCGTATCGCCCCAGAGATGCTTGAAGAGTGGAGTCAAAAGAAAACCACGGTAAAGCAAGCCGCTTGGCTGCACAGCGATGAATTCTCAGAAGACTAAGAGGGTAAACAGATGCTAAATACTTATGATTATCCTGAGTTCGACTACCAGCAATCAGCAGAGCAGCAATCCGGTGAGCTTAAAAGACACCCTGTGGTGATTATTGGGGCTGGCCCAATTGGTCTTACTGCCGCTTTGGAGTGCGCCGCCCAGGGCATTCCTACCGTGGTGCTTGATGACAACAATACCGTCAGCATTGGCTCTCGTGCCGTTTGCTACGCCAAGCGCCCGCTCGAAATTTGGGATCGCCTAGGTGTTGCTAGCCCAATGGTTGAAAAAGGCATTAGCTGGCAAGTCGGCAAGGTTTTTTTCAAAGAGAAGCTGGCCTATCAATTTGACCTGCTGCCAGAGCAAGGTCACAAAATGCCCGCCATGATAAACCTGCAGCAGTACTATCTTGAAGAGTACATGGTCAATGAGTGCGAACGCCAAGAACTTATCGATTTACGCTGGAAGCATAAGCTATTAAGCATTTCCCAAAATGACGATATCGCCACCTTAGTTATCGAGACCCCAGACGGTGTCTTTAATATGGAAGCTCAGTGGGTAATTGCCTGTGATGGGGCCAACAGCGATACCCGAAAAATGTTAGACGGAGACTTCTCTGGTCAATTCTTTCAAGACCGATTTCTGATTGCAGATGTGGTCATGAAAAACGACTTTCCAACCGAGCGTTGGTTTTGGTTTGATCCTGTCTTTCATAAAAACCAATCAGCACTTTTGCACAAACAATCCGATGATGTTTGGCGGATCGATTTTCAACTAGGTTGGGATGCAGACCCAGAGGAGGCTAAAAAGCCTGAAAATGTTATTCCTTTGCTAAAGCAAATGCTGGGCGATGACTGCGAGTTTGAACTTGAATGGGTTTCGGTCTATCAGTTCGCTTGCCGTCGAATGGACAAATTCCGCTATGGAAGAGTATTGTTCGCCGGTGACTCTGCCCACCAAGTTTCGCCATTTGGCGCTCGTGGTGCCAACACAGGTGTACAAGATATCGATAATCTTGGCTGGAAGCTAAAGCTCAATCTCCAAGGCAAGGCGCCCATTGAATTATTAGATAGCTATAGCGAAGAACGTGTCTTTGCTGCCGATGACAATTTAATGAACTCTACTCGCTCGACGGATTTTATCACTCCCAAAAGTAAGAGCAGCCGTGTTTTTCGCGATGCAGTTTTACAACTGGCAGAAAAACACGAGTTCGCCCGCCCCTTAGTCAATAGTGGTCGACTTTCAACTCCAACCCCCTATTTACAGTCCAGCTTAAATACCGAAGACGAAGATTCGTTTTCAAACTGCATGGCACCTGGAACGAATTGCGCTGATGCCCCCATTACCATCTCAGGACATAGTAGCTGGCTACTGAATCATTTAGGTGGCCAATTTAAACTACTAATCATCAATGAAGATGCTGCTCACAGCGTAGAACAAGGCGGAGTTAAAGCAGACACACTAAAACTAGGTGCCGACTTCGAAGACCCTGAAGGTTTAGTCAGTCAACGCTACGACGGCGATCAGGGTGCGGTGTATCTAATACGCCCCGACCAACACGTTGCCGCCAGATGGCGTAAGTTTGATGAGGCTAAAATTAAAGCAGCAATCGCAAAAGCTTGCTGCCAGCATTAATGGGAGGGAATATGAGATTACAACTTCAATCCAATATTACAAAACCCGACAACTTCTACAATCACCTTATTGATATGCAACGAGACTTAAGCGAAGAAGAAGTTCAAATGATGAACGCCAAACTGATTCTCTTACTCTCAAACCATATTGGTGAAGAAGAGGTTTTATTTGAAGCTATGGATCTTGCAAAGCCATAGAGTATAAAAAACTATAGCGTGCACGTTTTTAATCTACATTCAAATGTAGAGCGCTTATAAAAAAGCCCCTTTAAAAGGGGCTTTTTAATTAGTCTATTAAAGGCTGATTCAACCAATCGTAAATATAATACAAGAGGCCAGACCCGGCGCTATCGGCCTCTACTGGATCAAGACCTGCACCTGCAATTATTTTCGCCTGCAAATCACTAACCTGCTGCTTCGCACGGCTGGTAAAATCCATCTGGCTGGCTTTAATATTCAGCTTATCAAGCGCATCTTCGATAGGTATCAAGTAGTTGATATTTAACGATGTACCTTCACGGGTCATAACTCCAGACACACTAATGGCGACAAGCTCACCATTTTTATTAAATACAGGGCCACCTGAATTACCAAAGTTAATCGCTGCATCCGTTTGGATATAAGACATGCCTCGCATTTCACGCTTAGCCGACACAATACCACGTGTAATAGTGTGACTAAATTTCATATCCAATGGCGTTCCAATGACAAACAAAGAAGCCCCTATATCAACACCTTTTTTGCTAATAGGCACTGGATTTGGAACATAAGGTGATTCAACTTTTAGCAAGGCAACATCACGAATGGCATTCTTTTGAATTACTTTCGCTTTGAAATCATCCTTACCCGAAATGACCCTACACTCTTTTTCATCACCCACAACATGAGCATTTGTTAACACATAGCCATCTTCACCGATATAAACACCACTACCATGGCCCGAAGACATTTTAATGATCGCCGTGCGATACTTCAGTGACTTTGCAGCATCTTCAAAAGATTTAAACTCATTCTTGTAGTTAACCTTTACATCAATCGATTCAGCATCTAGCTTGGCAACCTTGTTTTTATCCACTGCCTCACTAATCGCGTCTACGAAGCTCTCGTCGGCAAGCATATTTTCGGTAGCCATTTTCAGTGCGGCATTAAAACTCTTAGAACGACCTTCGGAGCGAGCAACTTCAGATATTCCATGATGAGACCCTTTGGTTTCAAAAACCAAAACCGTTTCGTCAAGCAGTGGATCTCGTAAAGTCCATTCAATCTTAATATAAGTGCTGTCTTTTGAAGATTTTCTCGCCTTACTTTTGACACAGGTATTAATGAAGACTTTTTTGATCCTAGCGGTCAAATCCAAATCCCCCGCCTCTCGGACTGGCACTCCAGTACGGGCAAGGTAGCCATGAGATTCAAAGACCTTGTTAATTTTCGGGCCGACATAGTCCTTATCTAAGCGGACATAACCTTTTACCCAATACAAATCAACAGGAGCCCCGCAAACAACTCGCCCAATAAGCACGTCTTCACTTTCTGACTTTGGCAGATCCAGAGTGAAATCGCTCAACACAACACCGCGTGTTGTGGCTTTACCCGAATATGAAATGGGGGTTAACTGCTCGGCAACAGGCACCGCATATTTATCTTTAATATTGATGACTTCCGACTGTTGATCTGCTTGTGCCATTTTCGACTTATCGCCGTAATGCACTACACCATTTTTATCTTTCCATTTATAAATCTGAGCATCAACTGCGCTACTTACTATAGAAAGCAGCGCAATAGCGAATAGAGTTTTCATTGAAGCTGCCATCATTCACGATTCCATGTCATTAGTCGATAAACACCCAGTATAAAAATCACTAAGCCTATAGCGGTTCCTCGACGCAGGAGGGATTCGTCAAAGGGAGGAAATACAAACAAAAGACTTGCACCAATCAATGAATAGCTGATGCCACTGAGACTACGCTTCATAGCACTAAAACTGACTCGCTTTTGGAAACTGTGAAGCTCTTTTTCTTCGACTCGTTCAGTCGGCTTGTGCTCGAACGCATCGGCTACTGTTGCGCTGGTCTGCATCGCTGCTTTGGGCTCTTCCTTATCCACGAGAGCCATACTAAATGCAGGCACTGCTGTTTGCTTAGTTGCCGGCTCAACTTGGGGCTTAGGGGGACTGGTTTGGACTTTACTATCACTGGAGACAACCCGGCTTTGCGCACCAATCTTTGCCAGTTTTAGCTGCAGATCCTGTGCTTGCTCCAGTGTTATTCCCTTTTTAAGGGGAACGGGGTTTCCAGAAAATAGCTTTCGAAGCTGAGCATCATTGAGCCTCATTGATTGCTGCAAACGATGCTGTACCTGCTGAGATGTAAAACCTTCTATTACCTGGCCGCGAAATACTACGTTATACGACTCGCTCATGCCTAAATTCATCCTTGCCTTGATTCGATGGCCCCTATAAAACGAGCGGCCAGAGCAACAAGCAATTTAACAAGGAAAGGACTACATGGCAATTAGCCTTGCTAGATTAGTGATTTTCACCCTTAGCGATACGGTTTCAGCAGTTCATCAACCTTTGTCGACCAGACTGTGTAACTATCTGCACCTTGCCAAGGCACCTTGGGCCACCAGCGTTCTTGAATAGGTGTTGCAGGTTCAAACGGTTGCCCAGGTATTGGAATGATGATCTCTTGAGAGAGGCCTTTGTTCTTGGCCGCCTGCAACAGACGCTCTATCGGCTCTACCCAACTATGCCTTGATAGATTAAAGCCAGCCCAATGCACAGGAAGCATGGTTTTAGCATTTAGCATTTGATGCGCTATCAAACCCTGCTCTGGCCCCAAATGATTGTCTCGCCACAAAGGGTTGTAAGCGCCGATTTCAACAATCGATAAATCAAAAGGCCCAAGGCGCTTACCCACCTCAAGAAAGCCCTCATGCATAGCCGTATCACCACTATAAACTACTGAGCTTTTCGGCCCAGCAATCGCCCAACCAGACCACAAGGTTAACTTATGATTGCTGCGCGATGCCGTACGCCCAGAGCTGTGGCGGCTCGGAATGGAGGTAATTTTTAAATCACCTACTTGCTGATTATCCCACCAATCCATCTCATGGATATCTTCTGGCGCAACCCCCCAATAACGAAGGTGAGAACCTACTCCCAATGGTACATACCACTGTAGACCTTTTTCTTTTAGCTGCTTTACCGTTGCCATATCCAGGTGATCGTAGTGATCATGCGATATCAAAACGGCATCAATATCTGGTAAATCCTCTAAGGCTAAAGGCGAAGGGTAGAAACGTTTAGCCCCCAAAAAGCTAAAGGGTGAGGCTCGCTCCGACCATACAGGATCGATGAGAACATTTTGGCCATCCACCTCCAGCAGCAAAATTGAATGACCAAGCCAAGTTACCCGCAAACCAGATTCGGGCTCTTTAGAGAATATATCGGTATTAGTGGCTGCTATTTCCAAGCGTGGATTAGGCTCTACATCTGGATTTTGATTCAAGAACATCGATTTCAGGGCCTTCCAGCCGTCAACCGGTTGTTGTGCGAGTTTATTTTTGAAATGTGTGCCGTCCCATTGAGGGGAGGCCTTGATGGGTCCAGCTACAGCCTCGTCATTAAGATCGGGCAGCTTTCCAAAAGAGCTACAAGCCGCAATAAAAATAGTAGTGATAGCAATGGTGCTGAAAACAAATAGGTATTTTAATGGCTGTAGAAGCTTTCTTAACATTTTAATGATCTTACAGTGCAGATTTTTAAAAGAGCACTGTAAGATCTGGCTTGGCAAGGCACAAGTAAGTTAGTGTTAAGGCTTACTGGCAGCGAACTTTCAATCGCTAGTTCTTTGCCCAGCGCACCAGATTACTCAAAGATTTTTGTACACCGTTTAGCGGCTGAACAATGTAGTTTTCAGCCGTCAACTGACCTTCCTCATTGGCTTGCAGTTGTTGATGTAGGCCTTGTAAATCCTCAAGGCTCATGGCCATCGAAGCTTCATCTGGCTGATAGAGGCTGCCAATTTTATACACCTGGCCTGCCTGCTGGCCCATTTCAACATGCGACCCCAACACATAAGAGACTGGTTTAGTTTTGGCGAACTCATAAATCTTAGCGATACTCTGTTTATAGTCAGTCCAGTTTTTTACATACAACATTCCTGGGTAGAAACTGTCGCCAGTTAGCAGCCAATTGGTATGGCTATCATAAACTGTAATCGCTTCTTCTTGGTGCCCTGGAGTTTTTAGTAGACTCAATTCACGATCGCCCAAATCGATTTTAACTTCTTGCTTGCTATAAAAGTCCTCAAAGGAATCTTTATTTGCTGCCACAAGTTCAACATTTGCAAGCTTAGAAAAGGCCGAATCACCCGCGGTATGATCACTATGATGATGGGAGTGAATAACCAGCAGCTCTGAGCTATTTCCATATTTTGACAACAGCTCTTGTACCAGCTCTGCTAACTCTTGACCTTTCGTAGGCTCATCAGCACCCGTATCCAATAATAGGTTTTTATTTTTACCTAGCATCAAATACATTATTGGTGCTTCAAAATTGCTACATTTGTTTTGGCGAATGATAAAACTATGCTTGTCGTACTGATGAACTTCGTAATTGGACAAGATGGACTCTTTTATCAATCGAGCGCTACAATCCTCTTTGCCTGAGCTCCACTGTTTATTCTCTAAGTCTTGGCCGTAAGACATACGAATCACATTGGAATAATTAAAATCTATTCCACTTAAAGATGATGGAGATGACTTAGTGGATGTGTTGGCACAGGCGGCCAAACTGACAGAACTAAAAGCTATTGCTATGGCTAGAATTTTCTTCACGATTTATCCCTCATCTGGTTTATGAAAACTTAGACGAGAGATAAATCGAAACGGTTTAAAATATTTTCCGACCGCCTTTAAATTAACAAATACTTACTTTTGCCGGTACAAACTTATGTAGCGGAGTGCCAATAAATTTGTCGCGATGGAGCACACTGGTTAGCTCATTGACATAGACACCAGTATCTTCCAACTCATTGTTCTCATTTACAAAGCGCATCCCCTGGCCATTGGGAACCGAGATAGTCCCTAGGTGCATGCGCTCATCGAAGGCAAGCTCTACTTCCGCCTGTCCGGTTTGGGTTTCTAGCTTTACCCTAATGCCTTCTTCAAAGCCATGTTGTGCAGCATCATCTGGATGCATAGTAAGTGCCATAACAGCCTTGCCTTTCGCCCACTTTGGATCTCGAATATTGCAGTTTGCTGTGTAAGCTCTGCGAACTCCGGCAACTAAGGCAAAAGGGAACTCCTCGGAAGTCTTATGTAATGGCTGCAGCTTATCTAGCTCGTCCACTTCATCCAAAAGCTCGCCAATTAACATTTGCAGTTTATTATCGGCATGGGGAATTCTAGACCAGCTTTCTTCATAGGTAGAGATGCCGATTTCTACGGCCGTTGGACTATCAACCAAAGCCTGATACAAATCTGTACCCGCACTTGGGCCGCTAAAGCCTGCCCGTGCAGCTTCAGCACTGTGCTTTAAGACATACATCTGGCACAGCCCCCAAATTGCGGCTGTTGAAGCCTGCCCATCAGGCAGTGAGGGCCCCAAGCTGCGATATAAAACATAAGGCAAGTAAGAGGCTATCTTCCTATTGCTGCCCATTTGATTAAACAGCTCAGCTTGGTAGGCGGTAAAGCCATCTTGTGCAGCAAGCTTTAAGCTATCGAGCTCATCACTTTCGAATACTTCGAGCGCCTCAATTAGGCGAGCGTGCATTTCAGGTTCAGCCAAAGTATTGGGCATTGGCTCAATTAACGGCTGACGAAGATGGAAAATATTGGCTGGGAAGTTTCTTGGAAAAAACGTCGCTTCCCACTTTTCATATTGGCTCGATGCCGGCAGCACATAGTCACACTCCAGTGCTGTTTCGCTCATTACCACATCGATAGCCAGACTAAAATCCAAATGGCGCAAGGCCTTTCTCATTCGGCCGGCATCCGATAGGGAGTGCACTGGATTTGAACTTTCTACTATCAGTGCTCGCGGGCGTTTAGGATCATCATTCAAAACTTCCTCAGTAAGATAGTTAGCAGGGAACAATCCACTGACAATCGGAGCCCCAGTTACCGGAAGGGTGCGGCGCTCTGTCTCATACCCGTTTTCATCCACTGGGCCATAGTCGACTGCGATCATTTCAGCCAACTGGGTAAACATGCCGATGGTGCCTGGGCGCCCATAATTACCATTCATCAACATTAATAGAAAGTTGAGATAAGTTACCAAAGTCGAGTGTGGTGCCATTTGCACACCAATATCTTCTTCCAGAGCAAATGATTGCGCCTTGGCGATAACCTCAGCTGTTGACTTAATTTGAGCAGGACTAATACCAGAAAACTCAGCATAGCTATCGACATCGATGGTTTTAAAACGTGCGATAACCTTTTCATAGCCATGGGCGTGTTTTGCCAGCCAGTCCATGGGCAGAAGATTACTTTGTATGATGTGCGCCAGAATGGCCGATAAACACCAAGCATCACGACCTGGTCTCACCGCCAGATGAATATCAGCATGGTCTGCTGTCTCACTGCGCCGAGGGTCAACTACAATCAACGTACGATTAGGGTCTTTCTTTATTTCCCTCAAAAACAAACGAGCACGATCTAAGCCATTACTCATAAAAGGATTTTTGCCAACAAACATCGCCACTTCAGCATGGTGCACTTCGGGATGTACCAAGCCACCAATCATGCGGCTAAATACCCATGACAGGCCAGTCTTTTCCTGTGAGATAGCACTGCTCTTATATCGAATTCCCAGAGCCTTGCGCAGGCTGGTGGCGTAAGCACCCCCCAAGTGATTCCCCTGGCCGCCACCGCCGTAGTACATTATTTTATCGCCACCATGTTCATCTCTAATGGCGCTTAACTTCGACGCGATTTCGCTAATGGCGGTATCCCAATCAATGGGCTCGTAGCTGCCATCGGCTTTACGCCGCATAGGGCTGTTAATTCGTGCTGTGCTATTTTGGTAATAATCGATCCGAGAAGCTTTATTACAAATATAACCCTGTGATGTTGGGTGTTCTTTATCGCCACGGACTTTCAATATTTGTCGCCCGTCTTCACCCCCGAGCTTGAATTGTACGCCGCAGTTTACAAAACATAGGTTACAGGCAGTGCTATGCCATTCCTCGTTGACTTGCTCTGGCTTGCTCATCTTCTCTTACCTTTAGGCTGAACCCGCAGCTGTCCCCAGGGATGCGCTTATTGTGGTGTACACATAGCGGCGAGGTTCTTTTTGTTATTATTCATCTCTAAGCTCACGTTCAATTGGCTGACCGCAATGCTATTGGTATCTTTTTGGAACTCACAAATCATATGGGGCTCTAGCAGGGACTGTCAAGCGCTCAAAACATTAGAGGCGAGGGAAGCATGACTGAAATCTACGATCAAATTGGCTCTCAATACCGACAAGGTCGCATAAGTGACCCAGCCATTGATGGCTTTATTCAAGGCCATGCGGACATAAATAGCCGCACCTTAAATATTGGGGCGGGAACTGGATCGTATGAATCTAGGGCACCTCTGACTAATGGCGTTAGTGCTCAGCGGAGGTCTAAAGCGCCCAGATACTAGGCATGCTTTGCTGCTAATGGCCTTAGTCCTTAGCAAAAAGCATTACGACGTAGATGGATGCTTTAGGCTCCGCCCTGCGGGGTCTACAGACAAGCTCACAGTTGTTGTTACAGCCTCTTGACGTACGGCCAGTATGCCTTCGAGTCTGCGCCTAAACTGTGAACTTGTCTGAAGGCCTGAGCACCAACGCCATTAGTCAGAGGTGCCCAAGCTTTGAGGAGCTTATTGCTCTGGAGCCATCCTGGAGAATGATCCAACAACGTGCCCCAAGCGCCCACCGCGCTATTCAAGCTTATGCTGAAGCCCTGCCCTTTGGGGATAATTCTTTCGACCAGTGTCTTACGGTTCTCTCAATACACCATTGGCAAAACCGCTTTCTAGCCTATGAGGAGATTAAACGCGTTACCGAGCGGCGCTTTATTGCATTGAGCTGGAACCCCGATGCAACACCCTATTGGCTACTGCAAGACTATCTTCCAGAGCTCTACGACATAGATCGAAGTATCTTTCCAAAGATCGATGAGCTAGAGGCCCATTTCCCCAATATTCAGATATATCCCTTGGCCATACCAGCAAACTGCCAAGACGGTTTTACGGCCGCTTACTGGGCTAGGCCAGAGGCCTATCTTGATGACAAGATAAGACAAAATATGTCGTCATTTAGCAAGATAAAGAATGCCGATAAGGGCTTGAAAAGATTAGCCGAAGATCTCAAAAGTGGTCATTGGAACCGCAAGTATGCTAGCCTGCTGGAACAAAGCCATTTGGATGTGGGCTATTTCCTTGCTGTGTGGGAAAAGCCATTAACATGAATGTCTAACAGGCTTAATCTAGAAATGCGGCCATTAATTTAGGAGCCATCATGTCGAAATATCTTCCTTGGGGTATCGTAATCGGTTCTCTCGTCGGGCTTTTTGCCGGCATCTTTTGGTTTGAAATGGGCTTAGCCTTGCTTGCGGGTACAGCGGCAGGAATTATTATTAGCGCTTTTCTTGCATCCTTAAAACCTGGCAAACAAAGCAGTTAGATAAACGATAACTATCTAACCGCCCGCAACCTAACTGCCCGCAACTTAAACTTTAAACTGGGCGATTATGCCAGCAAGTTTATGTTCGATGTTTTGTAAGTCTTGAGAAGCTTCTAAAAGCTGCTCGACTCCTTGCGCAGAGCCTTCAGCTATTGCCGTTACTTTTTCCACATTATGCGATATCTCGGCTGTCACTGATGTTTGCTCTTCAGCCGCTGTCGCAATTTGATTATTCATACTGCTTATTTCACCAACAGAATCTGAAATGGTGAGCAAAGATTCGTTCACATGTTCGATTTGCTGAACCGTATGCTCACGTTTTGATAAGCTATTCGCCATGACTTGCACGGCTTCCTTGGTTCCGTTCTGCAAGCCTTCGATCATTTCATGAATTTCATTGGTGCTTTGTTGGGTTCTATTTGCGAGCACGCGAACTTCATCAGCAACCACCGAAAACCCTCTACCTTGCTCACCAGCTCTGGCCGCCTCGATGGCCGCATTCAAAGCCAATAAATTAGTTTGATCAGCAATTTCATTAATAACATCCACAATATCGCTGATCTTCTCGGCATTGCTCTGCAAAGAAGTTGTCACCTCTGAAGCTTTGTTGATTTCATTAGAGAGATCATTAATTGCCGCTACAGTGTTTATAACCGTTTGCTTTCCTGTTTCTGATTCTTGATCGGCATTTTTTGCAGATCCCGCCGCCTCAGCCGCATTACGCGCGACTTCTTGTGCCGCGAAAGCTAATTGCTGCACAGCGGTTGCAGCTAAGGTAGTCTCTTCTTTTTGTTGCAGAGAACTGTTTTGCGTGACTTCTACAACTTGATTAGTTTTTGCAATAGACTCACCTAAATCGTCGATGCTTAGTTTCAACTCAGTGATTAAAGTTTGCATCTTATCTGCAAAGCTATTGAAGCCTTGTGAAATTTTTCCTACTTCATCCTTGCTCTTGACAGGCAAACGCAAGGTTAAATCACCTTCTCCTCGACTGATATCTTCAAGCGCTTGGGCCGTTGCTTCCAATGGTTTAACGACTCTCGAGGTTAACAAGAAGGCACATCCAATCGAGATTACTACTAGTACGGCGCCAATAGCCGCAATCAGTAACATAGTATGTTTTATTTCTGCTTGGGTATTAGCACGTGTAGCTTCGACAGCCCTATCAATATCATCCACATAGAAGCCCGTCCCTATCATCCACTGCAAACTTGGGATTGATTCTGCATAACTCATCTTCGGAGCTTCTGTTTCAATTGATGGCTTTAGCCATAGGTAATCCACATAACCGCCACCACTTTTAGCCTTTGAAATTAGCTCGTAAATCAATCTTACGCCGTTTTTATCTTTTAGATTGATTAGGTTCTGCCCTTCAAGACTTCGATTAGGTGCGGTAGCAATATTGATTCCTTCATAATCATAAACAAAGATATAGCCGTCTTTCTTTTCACCAAAACGCATAGATCTCAGGGATTCAGCAACTTTTTCTTTCAACTGGTAATCAGAAAAAAGCGCTTCGTTTTTTAGAATTGGCTCCACCGCCGTTTGCGCCATAGCGACATAATTTTTTAGGTTTTCACGCTTTAATTGCGTCATAGACTCACGTATGTCTTTAACTTCTAATTCACCAAGATCATTAAGGCGAAGATTGACATAGGCCATCACAGCCAGCACTACCAATATTATGGGTACAGCCGTAAGTAATAGAATTTTTTGTTTAATTGAGATAGCTTTCATTGGGGCACCTGCATATCCGAAGGTTAAGTTCTAATAGTACGAACACTGCTTTAACCTCAATTACTTCTAACCTAGGCACTGCTTAAAGTTCAAGTACTGCTGCATGCATCTACCAGCCATGGTATTGCTAAAAGTAATTCCTCTTACAACTAGGGCTTCGGCAAATAAAACACAATAATTAGTCTACTTTGGTCTAATAAACATTATTTTGTCGCCTAAGGCCTTGTTGCTATGCTTTAAGCCCAACTAAGAGAAAAATTTGAATAGTAGGTGGCAGCCAAAACAAAAAAGGGCGCCACTTGGCGCCCTAACTCATGCTGTTATTGAAACTCGTTTAGTGAGCACTAACTAGTTTTAAACTGCTCTACTTTTTTAACTAAGCCCTGGCTATTGGCGAGCATCTCACTACTCAAGCGATCGCTATGAGTCGCATGGGTTTTATTGTTTTGGGATAAGGCCTGAATCTTCTCAACATTGTCCACCATTCCCGCCACTAGGCTTTGTTGCTCAACCGAAGAGCTTTCGACGGAAGAAACGATATCTGATAGCGTCGACAAATTGCCCTGAACTCTTTGTAATACTTCTACCGTATCTTGTGTTTTGCTGACACAACGCTCAGCGTTTTGCTGGCTATTTTCCATAGCGCTCATAGATTGCTTAGAGCTTTGCTGCAAGGCATCCAAGGTTTCTTGCACTTCATTGGTGGTCGCTTGAGTCCTCTGGGCCAACACTCTCACTTCGTCAGCTACAACGGCAAAGCCCCGGCCCTGCTCACCTGCTCTCGCTGCCTCAATAGCTGCGTTGAGTGCCAATAAATTGGTCTGCTCTGAGATACTTTGGATTGTTCCTAACAAAGAGAAAATTTGCTCGCAATGGCTATCCATTTCACCTACTTTGGTGGAAGCATCTCCGATCAAATGATTGAGGCGTTGAATATCCTGCAAGGAAGCATCACCGGCTTGTGACCCTCTAAGCGAATCCTGATTCGCCTCATCCAATTGCGCCGTTGCCAACTTTACGGATTCGGAAACCTGCTCAGCGCCGCCATTCAAACGCTGCATTGAATTTGCAATTTCATCGCTTTGTTCACCTTGGGATATCAGCTCTTTTGAGATCTCCTTATTACTGCGATTTAGCTCTGCACCTTGATCAGCAAATTCGCATGCCGTGGATTTTACCTGGGCGGCTAACTGCTCAGTAGAATCCAAAAATTCATTAAGCACAGCTACAACACCAGTGTCTAGATCTGCTCTGGCTCGCAAATCTATTTCACCTTTATTCTGCATAACTTTGTTTATACAGTTATTCACAGCTTCGGTTTGTGCATACTCTCTCTTGGCATCCAAAGCCATCCAAACCACAACGGCGGTTTCAAATACCACATAGCCCGCATGCAAAAATACTAAGCCCCAAGACTGATTATCTGGGCTCAACATATACACTGGCTTACCTTGGCTTTGTAAATAATAAAAGGACACATGGTGCACGGCAGCAACGCCCGCAGCTACTATCGGCGGAGCCCAATCGCGGTAGTAAAGCAGCAACGCCAGCAATACAAAGATGCCAAAGTGAAACTCGATTAAGCCATGCCCTTGTTGAATATGCATCGCACTAAAAATCATAAATACAGCCGCGACACTGCAACGCAATAAACGACTGCCCGGTACCAACTTATTGAGCAAGGCAATAAGCGCAAGACAGCAGCCACCAGTCACGATGGCGATACCCCAAGTATCATGCAGCCCCGCTAGCGCGAGGCCATAGATAAATAGGCCACAGCAAATGCCCAGCATCAGCTTATCGGCTTTAAGGTAATGGGATTGGATATTCATTTAACAAGACTTCCTTTAGCGACTATGCACTAACTTCATTATCAGGCCACGGGCAAAAACATCCTACGCCAGCGGTATTGCTTATCATCGGGTTATCACCTGACTGCAGGCTCTGCAGTACAGGTTCAATCAAACTTGTTTTGGCATTGCAAATAACGCCATTGCTATAGGGGCCGAAATAGGCAAGGTCTCCATCCGCTGTCCAAATCGCTACTGCTGGGCTTGAGGGGATAGTGGCCTCTACATTTTTAGAAGGCTCTACGGTTTGGAAAGCGACTCCCTGGGCACCATAATTGCTACTCAGCTCTTCGCTATGTTGCTGAACATAGCGATTGCATGGGCAGCTAGGGTCCAAGAACTGCTGCACAGTGACTCTTCCTGCCGCAATAGCGGGTAATCGCTCGCCATCAAACTGCACTAATGATTCATCAAAGCGCCCCAACCAGCGCCACTCGAAAAACCACAATGCAAACAAGGCCAAGGAACCCAATATGCCTATTGCCGCAAACGCCAGCAGCTCTTGTCTCAGCATGCCTAATCAACCTCTGTTTAATTAAGCTATCGACAGTTACTGGGTGATCTTTACTGACAAAGAAGGTTTTATATGACATGGAAGCGCTTTTAGGCGCATTGAGGAGGCTACTTCAGTGCCGCTGTAATAGCCTGTAGCGCCGGGCTAGCGGCTAAAGACAGTTTTACAGTGAGCAGCGAGTCAGCCCTGGTCTCACCGATATTGATGACCGCAATCGCTTTGCCTTGTTCATGGGCCAGTTTACAAAAGCGATAGCCCGAAAATACCTGCAATGAACTACCAATAACCAATAGAGCGTCTGCTCGAGCAATAGCGGATTTACAGTGATCTACCCGGCCCTTTGGTACGGTACCACCAAAGAACACAACATCTGGCTTTAGACTTTGCTGCTTGCAATATGGGCAAGTCGGACAATTCACTGTGCTCATGTCCCAATCGTCGACATTTGCATCACCATCTGGGCCAGCATCAATACTGCTTCTTTGAACTGCCTGCCACAGCTTTGGGTTCAATTCGATCAATTGTTGTTGAATATCCGAACGATGACTGAAACGATAACAATTGAGACATTGCACTCGATCAAGCCGCCCATGCAGCTCTAGCACATTATTAGAACCAGCCATACGATGCAGGCCATCAACGTTTTGACTAATGAGTAATTCAATACGTCCTTGCTGCTCCCATTGGGCCAAAGTTTTATGGGCCTTATTGGGCCGCGCTTCAGATACTAGCTTCCAGCCAAGTAGGCTGCGTGCCCAATAACGTTGCCGTTCGCTATTAAGCTCAATAAATTGACGATGTTGGATTGGCTCTCGCCTTAGCCATTTACCACTGGCATCACGATAGGTTGGAATCCCAGAAGCGGCACTTAAACCTGCGCCAGTTAATACAACTAAGCGCGAGTGCTGCTTTATAAAGCCCGCCATTGCTGCTAATTCATCAGAGCACATCGTGGTATCCAAAGTGAGAAAGCCTAGCTATGCGCCATGCTTGGTGAGTAGCTTGGCAAACCAAGCTGGATCGACGTTGCCACCACTCAATATTATTGCGCAACGCTTGCCACTAATATCTACCTTCTTAGCCAGTAAAGCCGCCAGCGCGACTGCTCCACCGGGCTCTACCACCAGCTTTAAATTCTTCCAAGCAAAATACACCGCGGCCTCTACCTCTTCATCTGTGACGGTAGCTACCCTGTTGAGATATTGTTGATTGATTGGAAAGGTCAGCTCACCAGGGGCCGCTGCCATCAGTGAATCACATATCGACGTATTCGATTGCGATACAGATTCTCGCTTTCCATTTTCTAGAGAAAGATAGGTATCGTTATATAGCTCTGGCTCAACACCGATTACTTCTGCCTCGGGCCAATGTTGTTTGGCGGCCATGGCACTACCTGAGCATAGGCCACCACCTCCGCAAGGGCTAATTAAAACATCGGCAGGCTCTGCAAGCTGCTGGGTGATCTCTAGCCCGACTGTTCCTTGCCCTGCAATAATATGTGGATCGTCGTAGGACGGAACGAGAGTTGCAGAAAGTTGCTCACACAATGCCCTTGCAACCTGCTCTCTATCTTCACTATAACGATCGTAAAACTGGATATCAGCGCCATAGTAACGGGTTTTTTCCACCTTGATACTGGGCGCATCCGCGGGCATCACAATGGTCGCCTTAACACCTAGCAATTGGGCCGCAGCTGCAACACCTTGCGCATGATTACCAGAAGACCAAGCAACCACACCACCGGCCCGCTCTTGGGCACTCAATTGAACGATGCGGTTATAAGCCCCGCGAAACTTAAAAGCACCAATGTGTTGCAAGCTCTCTGCCTTGACGAATACTTGCCCATCGCAAGCTTCATCAAGTGCCCGACTGTGTAATAATGGTGTTAACTCACTGACATTGTGCAGGCGCTTGGCAGCCGCTTCGATATCAGTGTAAGAAATCGCTAAACTCATAATATGCCTTATTCACGTTAGATGGCCTAATTATGCCAGAGCTATCACAATGAGAAAGCCAGAATAGGATAAGCCAATGGAAAAAGTGCCACAGCTTAGTATTTTCTACGATGGCCAGTGCCCTTTATGTGTCAAGGAAATGGACAGCTTACGAAAGCTGAATACTGAAGGTAAACTGGCCTTTATTGATATTGAAGCCGAAGACTTCGCTCAAGCTTATCCGCATATTGATAAAAAAGAGGCTCGAACAATACTGCATGGTTTGCTTGGCGATGGGCAGTATCTTTATGGTTTAGATGTAGGCTACGAGGCTTGGCGCACTGTGGCAGAGAAGCAATTCGTCACACATATTTTCGCTTTCAGCCGCTTGCCTATTGTGAAACCCATTGCCAACCTTATCTATCGGTTTTTTGCGAAATACAGAAATAACATCTCACTTTTGCTAACGGGAAAAAGCCGCTGTGATAATGGCAATTGCCGGATAGATTAGGAGCGCTACAAGGAACTGATGTCGAGTATTTTTACATAACTCTTCCCAATATAGCTTCACCGCCAAGGGAGCGACTTTTCTTACGGCTGATGGCCAATTACTTCAATCGTATTACTGTGGCCATCCAATCGATCATCCTTCTCATACAAGCAAACTTGATGCTGCCCCGACAACAGCCAAGCCCGTGATACCTGCGCCAATAACTGCAATTTTTTAGGCATCAAGTTAGACATTACTTAAACATGAATATAGTTATTGATACCTTGCTCTTGCCCAGCTGGATCAAACCCTATTTATTTAGCAGTGTAGATCTAATGCAGTTCTTCAAACGTAGATAAACCAAGAAGACGGAAAAGCTGATGGGCGAATTAAGGTTAGAAGACTTCGAGCAATATGACTGGGACAGCTATCTTGTCGCTGTCGCTGGAACCGGCGACAGGAAGCTATTTATGGTTTTCTATGATCACTTCGCCCCTCGCCTGAGATCTTGGTTGATAAAGCTGTCCGGCGATAAAGAGTTGGCACAAGAGCTGAGCCAAGAGACTTTTTTACAGGCTTGGCGTAGAGCCAGTGCTTTCAACCCCGAGAAAGCTAAGGCTTCCACTTGGTTGTTTACAATCGCTAGAAACCTATTTGTAGACCACAAGCGTCGTCAAAAAGTAGAGCAAAAGCACGCTGAGAAACTGGCGATTGATGATGTTAAAAGTTACGACTTTGGCCTGGACGATGGCCTCATTAAGAAAGCCATTGCTAACTTGCCACACCAGCAATCCCAGATGATTTATCAAAGCTACTACCTTGGCCGAAGCCACAGTGAAATAGCCAAAGCGAGTGGGCTTCCCTTAGGCACGATTAAATCAAGCATACGTTTGGCTTTTCAAAAACTGTGTATAGAGTTAAATCCATCATGAACCCTATAAACCATCACCCTGACGAAGCAACGTTGCTGAGCTATGCAGCTGGCGCACTTTCACAGCCTTTCGTAGTCTTGATAGACTGCCACCTTCAGCAATGCCCGCAATGCCACGAAAAGATATTCAAGGCGGAGGCGATTGCCGGTGAGTTCATCGAACATTCCCCGCCAATAGAGGCAAGCAACTGCGAAGCTTTAAGGGATAGCTTCTTTGCGACCTTAAATTCTGAACCGGCCCCGCAGCCGCTTGCCCCCTCAGGGAGCAGTGAGCATCAACTCCCAGCCGAAGTAGCCGTGGTTTTATCTGGGCGTGATCAAAAGTTACCTTGGCGGCTTATCGTACCGGGCATGCACAGCATTACCCTTAATTCCAGTGATCTTCACTCTTCAGGAAGCAGCTTAAAATTGTTACGTATCGCCCCTGGCCGCAACCTCCCCCTGCATAGCCATCGAGGATCCGAACTCACTATGGTGTTGCGGGGCGCCTTCCAGGATGAACTAGGCTGTTTTCGAGCTGGTGACGTCGCCGATTTGGATCATGAGATAGAGCATCAGCCGATCACGATCGGCAATGAAGCCTGTACTTGCCTTATCGCAGTGGATGCCCCCCTCGAGTTCAAATCCCTAGTGCCTAATCTTTTACAGCCTTTTATCGACTTTTAGACAAAGCTTATGAGATTGTCACGATACCTATACATTATCTAGTCAAAACAAATACTGTATAGATTTTTAAGGGATTTTCGCTACATATTTTGATATACCTATAGGTATATTCTAGACATGTATAGGAAATGGCCATGGATAATCTGGCAGAATTTGGAATAGCGACAGTATCTCGACAAACTGGTATCAGCGCTCATCGCTTGAGGGCTTGGGAACGTCGACACCCTAGCCTTTTAGTAGGCCGCAGCGAAACCGGACGCCGGAGATATTCAGAAGCAGATATATTTCGCCTAAGATCTATCAAACTTTTGATCGACGATGGCTACAAAATCAGTGAACTCGCCACCCTTAGTCAAGAAGAGCTTTCAGGCTTAGGTAATCAAGAAGAGTCCCGCACCCTCATATCGGAAAGCCGGCCTAGCGTAGACTCCAGCCGCCTCAAGATCATGTTGTGTGGTGAAGCCATTCCATCAGCCCTGATAACTAAGCTCAATGACAATAAGCAGCTGGACTTAGCCGCTCGATTACGCAGCTTTTCCCAAATTTCAGAGGCCACTGAAAGCGAGCATTTTGATATTGCGGTATTGCAAATTGAAACCATAAACGCAAGCACCTTGCACAACCTCAGAGAACTTTACCAAAGCCAAAAAGTTGAATCGGTTTTTGTGGTATTTCATTATGGTCTTAGAGAGTTAGTCGAAGAGCTGCGAAACTTTGACTTTAAACTATGGAGAGCACCGCTAAATAGCGCCGAGCTCTACCAGGCCATTAGCCAACTTAGCAGCCCAGAAATTGAACAAGACGAGGGAATCGATAGTTCAGGGATGGCCCCCGTTCATTTATTTAATCCATCACAACTTAATAAACTCAGCAATGTAAGCACAGCAATCGATTGTGAGTGCCCAAAGCATATTGCCGAACTTATCCAGTCGCTTTGTGCTTTTGAAAGCTATAGCCAGCAATGCGAAAATAGGGATACCGAAGATGCGATCTTGCATCATAGAATTTACCTGCAAACCGCACACGCTAGGCATACCATGGAAAAAATGCTGCAACAGGTAATCGAAGCTGAGAATATACAGTTATGACTCAAACAGCAGATCGAAGGCGTCTACTACTTGCAGCAGGCCTTATAGAAACCCACGGACGAGTGACAGACAATGGTTACAGCCTTGATCAAGTTGAATTAGATAAAGGCTCAGACGGTTATCAAGTAACTCTTAGTTTCTTCGGGGTCAACGTCACCCTAGGGTTTCATAACACTATCAATAGTGGTGGTGCTGGCCGCAAGGAGCTGGAAAAATTTTACCAGAGACTTGATCGCATTATTAAAAATTATTCTTAGCCAACGGTCAAAGATAAGTCTATGGCTGCTCACTCGACGTATACTACGTTTAAGAAGTGTCAAATATTTCCAAACAGTGTTTTTAGACTTTAAAAAAGTCTAAGGCTTGCTGGCGTGCAAATTTATAATCGATGATAGGCTCAGGGTAGTTAAGCGCCAGTCGTTGCTCTGTACTCGGACAATGAATTGATTTGCTATCCAGTGCAGACAATTCCGGTACAAAGCGCTTAATAAACTCACCGTCTTTGTCGAATTTCTCAGATTGCGTGGTAGGGTTGAAAATTCTAAACCATGGCGATGCATCACATCCTGTGGACGAACTCCATTGCCAACCACCATTATTGGAGGCAAAGTCACCATCCAGAAGATGCTCCATGAAAAATTTCTCGCCTTCTCGCCAATCTAAACATAAAAGCTTACAAAAAAAGCTCGCCACCAGCATTCTAAGGCGATTATGCATCCAACCTGTCTGCAACAGCTGACGCATGGCGGCGTCAATAATAGGAAAGCCCGTTTTACCTGTTTGCCAGGCAGCTTGCGCCTGGGTATCAACGCGCCAAGCCCTGGCAAGGGGTTCAGTTTTAAAGTTCTCCCCACGACTTAGATGCTCAAAATTAAGCATTAAATATCGATAGAAATCACGCCAAGCAAGCTCTCTGGTCCAGACATGATTAATAGCTTCACCAAGGTGCAACCCTTGCTCGGCACAAGATAAAATCAATTGATGGAAACAGCGCCTTGCACTGAGCGAGCCAATCGCTAAATAGGGTGATATTACACTGGTGCCGGGCATTGCAGGATAGTCCCGAGAGGCTTCATAACCTTCTGCCTTACGCCTGCAGAATCGATCCAACAAAGCCAACACTTCAGTTTCATTACTTAACCATATGTCTTCTCGAAACACTTGCGCAGCACTTAGGGATATTTCTTGTGTTGCAGTTAAAGGAGAAGACACCGCCTTTGGTGGCGGTAACACCTCGGGCAGGGCATCAAAGAGTTTTTGAATCCAGTTTTTGTACCAGGGGGTAAATACCTTATAAACCGCCCCTTGCTTGCTGAGTATGTTGCTATGGATAATTCTATCGTCAGCATAGCACTCCACTGTAATATCGAGCCTTGAAACAGCTAGCTGAACGGCTTTATCGCGGCGCTGTTCATTCAGAGGAATCTCTCGATTAAAATGAAGCCCGCTTACCTCATGCTTTATGCAATAGGCTTTTAAAACAGCCGGTATATCGGTAAAACTATTAACTTCTAAAAGTTCAAACGATATACCTAGATCGGCCAGTTTCAAGCGTAAACACTTGAGCGTCTCTTGGATTAAACCTAGCTTACGGGGTGACTCATTATGAGCCTGCCATTGCTTCGGGCTTGCAATATACACAACTGAAACAGCGTCTTTACTTTCGATCGCCTGCTGGCATGCAAAGTAGAGCGCAGGATTATCATCCAATCTTAAATCATTTCGAAGCCAAACCAGTTGCATATCAAATACCTAAAGAGTGTTCCTCAAACCTAGGGACCCAGGGTAAGGCTCAAAATAGCTTTGCGAGTTAATATAGTCACCCCCGAACCTTGGGGTATAGTGCCTTAATAGTGTAATGGGTGTAATTAATGGAATTTCACCTTTTCTGTAACGCTTGATAACCGATATCAAATCTTGGCGCGACTGACCATCCACCTTCTTCTTTAGAAATCCAAGTATATGCATCATTACATTGCAGTGCCCAGCCTTACTTGCCGGCTTCGCCAGTATCTCCATAAAACGTTGTTCATATTCTTGAGCTACCAACAGAATGTCCATGGTGTTGATACTTGCCAACATTCGGCCAAGCGCCACAGTTTTTTCATAATTATGGGCCTGCAAAATGAACTTATGTCGACTATGAAACTTAATAATTTTAGCCTTACTAGCTTTCTTATAGACCTGCTCTCTCCATTCGTGATAACAAAAAACACGCAACACAAAATTTTCGTAGAGAGGCTTATCATTTAGACGCCCTTCTTCCTCGATTGGCATATTGGGATAAGATTTACGCAACTGTTCTGTAAATAAACCATTGCGCTTCTTCATGTGCGGATGGCCATTATCTTGATAAACCTTAATTCTCTCCATGCCGCAGCTGGGAGAGTTTTTCATCAGAATATAACCATACAGATCCTTCATGGCCGGCATCGCTTCTTTGCTTGCTGCAATCAAGTTATCACTAACATCTACACTGTGATCATCGTTATAACTAAGCTTTGGTTTTTCAGGATCACCCGTTAAGCGCATGGTCGGGCGCGGCACCGAAAAGCCAGCCGCAACTTCTGGACAGAAACTTCTGTAGTCAAAGAATTCACTCAATGTCTTCAGACATAACATTGATTGGCAATGACCGCCATTGTATCGAACCTCTTGACCAAGCAAACAAGCGCTAATACCAATTTGAATTTTGTTTTTCATGATATTCTCCTTTGTTCTAAATAACTGCCTCGGTATTATTATCCGACGCTAGGCTACTTGATTAAGTTTTGTTGACGATGAAATTTTGTAATTTACAAATGCATTCTCTTCAACCAAGCTGCGCATCATTTCGATATGGCCGGCCTGATCGTTTAAGCAGGGTATATATTCGTAGCCTGCACCACCAGAAGAAAAAAATATCGCTTTATTTTCTACTAGAATTTCCTCTAGCGTTTCCAAACAGTCAGCAGAAAAGCCTGGGCATATGACGGCTATTTTAGTAACGCCCTCGGCAGGCAGTTGCTGTAGACGAATATCTGTATACGGCTGTAACCACTCTTGCTTGCCAAAGCGAGATTGAAAGGTGGTTTCATACTCCGAATCTTTAAGCTCTAAGGCCTCGGCTAATAAACGGGAAGTTTTCATACAAAAACAGTGATAAGGATCGCCCTTGTCTAGATAAGCTTTAGGAGTCCCATGATAGGAAAGAATAAGCTTATCCGGGCGACCATGCTTGTCGATATGACGAAGCACAGATTGCTTTAATGCCTGAATGTAAAGCGGGTGTTCATGGTAACTATTCACAAACTTTAAGCTGGGCACCCAACGTGAACGCTGCAACTCTATACTCAAGGCATCAAAAGCTGAGGCCGTAGTAGCTCCACAATACTGGGGATATAAAGGCAAGACGATCAGCTTATTGCTAAAACTCTGACGCAGTTTAGCGATTGCCTGCCCGAAGGAGGGCGCACCATAATTCATCGCCAACTCTACATGATACTGCCCGCGGCCATATGCCGAATTTAGGCTATCTTGTAAAAGTTTCTGCTGCTTCCTAGAGGTGACAAGCAGGGGGGAGCCTTCATCGGTCCAGACCTGCTGGTATAGTTTGGCAGAAGCCCTTGGGCGAAACGGTAATATGAATAGCCTCAAGATAAACCACCAAAT
Organism: uncultured Pseudoteredinibacter sp.; assembly: GCF_947502065.1. Taxonomy (GTDB): domain Bacteria; phylum Pseudomonadota; class Gammaproteobacteria; order Pseudomonadales; family Cellvibrionaceae; genus Pseudoteredinibacter. The sequence continues at coordinate 204,637 of NZ_CANMYE010000005.1, read as the reverse complement.
ACTACGCGGCACCTCCACAACTCTAGGGTCACTTAGAAACTGTTTCAGATAAGGCCTCAAGGCTGAGCTAGTTGCTGCGGCAGGGGTGCCAAGATTACATAGCAAAACCGTAACCGGGGCCGCCGGAGCTTTTTGATGTGGATTCGAGGTTTCAGCTAAAAAAGCCACGAGCTATGCTCCATTTCAGTGATTACACTGAAATAGTTGTACACAGCCCAGCTTAACTCAAGGAAATTGAGACAAAAACTCATTTTTGTCTAACTTTATAAGCAATTAATTAGACAAAAATGAGCAATTATTAAGAAGTTTAGACTTAATCTAGAAGGCTCTGATAGTTCTCAGAGAAGACATCCCTGCCAATAATCAGCTTCATGATCTCCGAGCTGCCTGCCAAGATGCGATTGATTCGAGCATCAGTGAACATATTGCAAATAGGGTATTCCTTCATATAACCCGCGCCGCCGTGAAGCTGCACTCCTAGATCCAACATGCGACCTTCAATTTCGGAGGCCTGTAATTTAGCCTTAGCGGCCATATTGACACTTAGCTCACCTTTATTGTGCAGAGTCACGCAAGTATCCACATAGGCCTGCATGATATCGATCTCAGCATCCATTTGGGCCATAGTAAATTGAGTGTTTTGCATATGGGAAAGTGGCTTACCAAAAACCTTTCGCTCCATTACAAACTGACGCGTCAAATCAAATGCACGACGAGCATTGGCCGTTGACCCTACAGCGGCAATCAAGCGCTCTTCTGCCAAGCCTTGCATTAAATAGAAGAAGCCATGCCCAGCTTCACCCAATACATTTTCTTTGGGAATGCGCACATTATTAAAAAACAGCTCAGCGGTATCCTGTGCCTTCATACCCATTTTATCGAGATTACGGCCACGCTCGAAGCCTTCCATACCTCGTTCAACAACCACTAAAGTCATGGCATGTGGATTGTTTTCAGGGTCGTTCTTTGCCGCAACGATAATGAGATCCGCATTAATACCGTTGGAGATATAGGTCTTTGAACCATTAAGAATAAAGTCGTCCCCATCGGGCTTTAAGGTACTGCGCATGCCCGCTAGATCGCTGCCCGCGTCAGGCTCGGTCATCGCGATAGCAAGAATTTTTTCACCTCGAACACAAGGAGGTAAAAAGCGCTTCTTCTGCTCTTCATTCCCAAAGTGATCTAAATATGGGCCCACTAAACGGCTATGCAACGTCGCAAACCACTCACCGGTGCCAGCACGTGCATTTTCTTCGATAATGATTTGCTCATAACGAAAATCGCGATCGCCCATACCGCCATATTCTTCATCTGGCCAAATCATCAAGAAGCCCTGCTCACCAGCTTTTAGGAACGCCTCGCGATCAACAATCTCCTGCTCGCGCCAGCACTCCATATGAGGGCTAATTTCTTGCTCTAAAAATTTGCGATAGGCCTCGCGAAACATGGCCTGCTCTTCGGTAAAAACTCTCATGGTGGCGCTCCTTATTTAGTTTTTTATTAGGGCCTAGACCTTCATCATAAGGGCACTAAAGCAACCGCCACCATGGCAAAGTTTATCAAGCGAGAGACGAAAACTGTCAAACGCTCAATTAGTCGCGTACTCGAATCAAACCCTCTTGAGCTGTAGAGGCCAGCAGCAAGCCATCGTGACTGTAAAAACTACCGCGATTAAATGCTCGACTACCGCCACTTTTAGGGCTGTCTAAATGGTAGTAGATCCACTCATCGACACGTACGGCATTATGAAACCACATTGAATGATCCAGGCTCGCACCCTGAATCTTCTCCATCAAACCCGGCACACGATGTGGCCTTAAGCCCGTAGTCATCAACTTATAATCAGAAATATAAGTTAATAGGGTACGGTGAATATTATCGTTATCCGCTAGCTTACCGTTGAAGCGAAACCAAAATCCATGCTCTGGTTCAGCAGGCTCTGGATCAATCGGGTGCTGGGGTTGGGTGGAGCGGATATCAACCATGCTTAGCGGAAAAATAAAGGGAGCACTTTTATCGGCATGCCCAGCATAAATACGCTCGGTGCGAAGCTGATCACTTTCCAATTCATCTGGCATAGGCGTGCCAGCAGGAAGATCCATTTGGTGCTCTAAGCCCTTCTCGACTTTCTGAAAGGATATAGAACAGTTAAAAATAGCTGCACCATTTTGCTTCGCCACTACTCGGCGGGTATTAAAACTGCCACCATCGCGAATGGGATCGACATCAAAAATAATTGGGCGCTTGGCGTCACCTGGACGCAAAAAATAAGCATGCATTGAATGTGGCTGGCGATCACTTTCGATAGTGCGCGCAGCGGCATTGATTGCTTGTGCCAATACCTGACCACCGTATACACGGGGCAAGGCTAGCGGTAAGGAAGTACCACGAAAAAGGTATTTATCCAGTTGCTCGACTTCTAATGTGTCTAGCAATTGATTCAATTTGTACATCGGCTACATTCACTGTTTACATTACTATGGGGCACGCCTTCAGGGCCACATGATCAAGGCTTCAACTTGCTAAAGTCTTAGTGCTTTTTAAATCGGGCAAGAAAGAAGAACGCGAGGGCTCACTTTACTGAGCCTCATAGAAAAGAACAAGCAATCAAACAGCCATAAATTGTCAATATTCACCAAGACTATAAACGCCAAGTAAGAATAGCGGCAGCCTTTGCTAAAGCACTACCAGGTTTCGACCCAGGGTCGCAGATCCATTTCAAACGTCCAAGCATCTCTAGGCTGGCGATGCAGCTGTACATAGGCCTCAGCAATCGAACTTGGCTGCACAATATCGTCCTCTGGGCGATCTTGTTTATGAACTAAGAAGTTTTCACGAATCCACTGGGTATCCACGGCAGCATCGATAACAACATGGGCCACATGAATATTTTGGGGCGCCAGCTCTCTGGCCATGCTTTGCGCTAGGGCTCGCAAACCATGCTTAGCACTGGCAAACGCGGCAAAGCCTGCCGCGCCGCGCACACTGGCCGTAGCGCCAGTGAAGATAATTGTGCCCTTGCCATGGGGCAACATGGTTTTGGCCGCTTCACGACCAGTTAGGAAGCCACCAAAACAAGCCATTTCCCATATTTTAGAAAACTTACGGCTACTGGTTTCCAAGATCTTCATGGGTACATTGGCGCCTACATTAAACACGGTAACCGCCAATGGCCCGACCTCAGATTCAATCCGAGCAAATAAAGTGGTAATGGCCTCTTCATCACGAGCATCCACCGACCAGCCGTGAGCATTACCGCCAGCAGCTTCGATTTCGGATACCAGCGATTGTAGTTTATCGCCATTGCGTCGCACCGCGACAACCGTATAACCTTCTTGTGCAAAGCGTCTGGCTATGGCGCTTCCAATCGCATCACCTGCCCCAACAACTAAAGCGACCTCTTGTTTCTCAGTCATCATCTCACCTATGCAATTCGCTGAATGACAAACATCATTAACCACAGGGTTCCATTTTGCAACCCTTTACTTAGATCAAGCTGAAAACGAAATCGCTTGTCGAGTTATAAAGACTTACTTTTTAGATTTCGCCAGAGCACGCACTCCAGGGCGGAGCTCATCTAGATCCAAACCTTTGAGGGCAGGTCCAGCTACAGGGCGCATATCTTGGGGGCGTATTGGCTCTTTGCAGTCTGGGCAGAAATAAGCGGGCTTGATACGCTGGCCACAGCTTTTATGCTCATACTCAATGGGCGCGCCGGCGTCGCCGGCCATCCAGCGATCCCCCCACTGTACCAACGACAGCATAATGGGATAGAGATCCAAGCCCTTTTCGGTCAGTAAATATTCGTAACGCGGTGGCTTTTCTTGGTATAAAACCTTCTCAAATACCCCCTCTTCAACGAGCTTGTTAAGACGGTCAGAGAGGCGGTGCTTAGTAAGTCCGATATCAGATTGAAAGTCAGAAAAGCGGCGAGCTTTTAGGAAGGCGCTGCGAATAATCAATAGACTCCAGCGATCCCCAACCACAGATAGAGCTCGGGATACTGAGCAGGTCTCATTGCCTATGTCATTCCAGCGCATTGGAACGTCCTTAAATGAAGATACTTAATTATAAGACATCGGGCGGCCCTGGCAAAATAAAAATCAAGCTTTGGTAACACATAAAGATTGCATTACAATGACAAACTCATGAATAACAACCCGCCATGCGAAATGGATTTTCTTTGATGTACGATTTCTCCCTTATTGGCTCCATCTGCTTATTTATTGCCGCAATATTGTTTGGCCTTAGCTTCAAATCAAGAAAAGCGCTAAATGTACTCTATTTTATTGGCGCAGGATGCTGGCTAATACTAATAGCTACTTATCTAGTGGCAGATTCATTTACAGGAAACGGAATTGACGAAGCTACACTCTACCACTTGAAGTATGGCCTGGGTGGTGCAGGGTTTGGTGAGTATAAAGATATTATCATTTGGGGGGGACTTGCCCTTATCTTTTTAATAATATTGATTACTTATACTTTCTTTATAGTATCCCCTAAAAGATCATCAAGATATGCAAGTATGGCAACCGCTGCACTCGTAACAGCTGCTATCTTGAGCAATCCTAGCCTGAGTGACATTTACAGACTATCAGGCCTAAGCAATCCAGCAAAGGACTCTGACTTTACGAACTACTATATACAACCGACACTAAATACCACCCAAAAGCAAGCAAAGAATATTGTATATATCTACGCGGAAAGTCTAGAGCAAAATTATTTCGACGAATCCCTCTTTCCTGGATTAACCCCAGGATTAAACAACTTACAGAAAAAAGCATCAGTATTTACCAACATCAAACAGGTATATGGAACCGGTTGGACAATCGCGGGGATTACTGCAAGCCAATGTGGCATCCCCTTAGTTACACCTTCTCACGGAAACTCCATGTCGGGAATGCAAGAGTTTCTACCGGGGGCCGTCTGCCTCGGGGATTTGTTAGCCGATAATGGTTATCGACTGGACTTTTTAGGTGGGGCAAAGCTAGAGTTTGCTGGGAAAGGTAAATTTTTTAAAAGCCATGGTTTCAAAGCGGTTGATGGCCTTAGCGAGTTCAAAGCAAGAGGAGAAGCGGGTAATAAGCTGTCTGCCTGGGGCCTTTATGACGACCAACTTTTAGAACTGGTGAAAAAACGATATAAGCAACTAGCGGGTAAAAAACAACCCTTTGGTATTTTTACACTTACCTTAGACACCCATCACCCCAAAGGTCACATTTCCAAAAGCTGTTCCGGCTTACGCTATCAAGATGGGCTAAATCCAATGCTTAACTCGGTTCATTGTAGCGACAAGTTACTATCGAACTTCATTCAATCTATTCTCGATTCTGACACGGCAAATAATACTATAGTAGTCTTGGCGTCAGATCACTTAGCCATGAAAAATTTAGCATGGGACACTCTTGAGAAAAAACCAAGAAACAATCTATTAATGATTTTCGATTCAGGCAAAGATGGCGCCAAAATTGAAAAACTCGGCTCTGCTCTTGATATCGCTCCCACACTGATTGAATACATGAACTTAAAAGGATCTATAGGACTGGGGCAGAGCCTTCTTTCGGAATTCCAACATAAAGAAGGGCACATCTTTCAGAAGTTACCCAAATGGAGGGATGACCTACTAGAATTTTGGAGCTTTCCTCAGTTAATCGGAAACACTACTATAGATTTAGAACAGAGACAGATTTCTTTTGCAAAACACCATATGAAGCTGCCAGTTCTTTTAGAAGTGAAACCAAACTTAAGAACAATTGCGAGGTTCCAATTTCACAGGTCGGCTGGGCATAAGTCCTTTCAGGATCACATTGGAGAGCTAGATAGCGAATCCCACTTTTTATGGGTCGACCAATGCAACAACTTTTCGATTCCCCCTAAAAATGCCGACAATGAATTTTGTATAGGGGGCGGCGATAAAACCGGCTTAAATAATGTAGAAGAGCTCCAGTTGAAAGAGACCTTTACAATTAAAAAACTACGTAAGCTAATGGGCATGCAATTATAATAGAACAGTCATTGTTCAAGTGGCCTGCCCAAAAAAGCAAGTTTAGTATAGTGCCAAATTTGCTTTCGATCTTTACTCAGCAATAGAAGCAATGAGGTTTTTAAAGCAAAGCGAACGATATCCCTCACTTTCCACCCCGTAGGGGAGTATTTCTGTCGATACAAGTCGATTCTATTTCTTGTGGTGTAATAGAACCTTTTCGGGTTGTGATGCTTAAACCCAAGCCGCTTAAAAAGCGTATTTTCCTGCTTTTCGCCGATTGAGTGAATTAGGCTTACATTGTCACTACCCAGCACTAAAAGCCCCATAGAAGTTGCGCGAAAACACCACTCCAAATCAATATTATCAATAAAGTATGAGCTTCTCATTGGGCCAACTCGCCTAATGATATCTAAGGGAATATAACTACCGGAAGTTATAACAAAACTACTTTCATAAACACCAGCCAACTCGTCTAGCTGCTTATCCGCCTTAGCTACCAAGCCAGAGAAAAGCTTAAAATCTGTTCTACTACCCGTTTCAGGGTCAAGTAGCCGAGGTCCTATTACAGCACAGCGGTGACGACTTTCGCTCTGCAAGCTATCATAAACACCAACCATATTGGCTGCGTAATCACCAACTGGCGTGCTATCCTGATCGAATAACAATACTGCCTGGTAAGATTCCACCTCAGCACACTGAATCCCTATGTTTAGGGCATCAGCCAAACCAATATTTGAAGATTGAGGGAAAAAAAACTGTACACGACTTTCGGCTAACTGTGCGATCTCTTCAGCTTGTCTGGAGCCATTATCGACTAAACAAACATGGCTTTGTTTCGCAAGAGAATCAAGTAAGTTTTTAAGCTGATCCAGATCTGGCTGGTAACTCACCACAATCGAAAGCAGCTCTTTATTTACGTTCAAATCCAAGGGGCACTCTCTAATTAAATAAAACGCTTAACGTTTTGTTTTAATGCGTGCTTCAACTTGATAGAAAAAGGAAGTTTTTCCGCAATCTGCTCTTTTGGCATAGAATGATATAGCTCAAAAAACTCGGCAATTCTGATCCTTAACTCTAATTGTTTTTGCTTCTCAAGCGCTTGCTGGTATGCAGCATCTAACTTCTCCTGCCGGCCAGCAGATACCTTTTCACAATTAGGCACTCGATACTTTGACGTTGTTTTATCTACAAGTTTAAAATCATGCTCGAAAGTATACCTTGTCCATAGATTCCAATCTTCAAGCTGGTCCATATCTGTTTCAAAACCACCCCAGCGTTCATAAATTTCACGGTGAAACAATACACACTGTATTGGCAAGTAATTTCTATGCCACATAAGAGGGCGACAAAACTCTTGTTTGTATACGGTTCTAGAATTAAATTCTGTATAAGCAAGAGGAGTAAGTGACTCTACATCAGTAGCCACTTCCCAAGCCGTGCCATAAATACCTTTTGCCTGGCATTCCTGGGCAGATTGCACCATCACCTCTACATGATCACAAAAAAACTGATCATCATCATCTAAAAAGCCAAGCCATTCACCACTTGCCATTGCAAGCCCAATATTACCGGCCTCTGATCTTCCTACATTTTCACCCGTCGCATGGTAACTAATATTTGTCTCGGAAAATTCCTTTTCGACAAGTTCTCTGGCTGTATCCTCTCCATCTTCAATAACTATGATTTCTAAGTTGTTATAGGTCTGATTGACCAAGCTCAACAAAGCTTCCCTCAAAAATTCTGGCCTCCTGTGCGTTCGTACAATAATACTTACAAGAGGTTGAAACTCACTGGCATTGCGACGCCGAAACTCAAAGAAAGCTCCATCCCTGTGTAAGGAATAATCCCAATGAACAAAGCTAGGTTTAAAATTTTTACGAAAAGCTTTATTTGCACGTCGCATGCTAGGCATGCGTTTTAGCATTCTCGGCACCAACAAAGCCATCTGTAATCTTCGCCCAGGAAAAGACTGTGGCCGCCGTGCCTCATTCAAAACACCCAACACACCCGCACGAATGTCTGTCCAACTCCCGTACTTCACCCGCATTAGGAGGTTATTTAGGGTACCTTCGATGACCTGAATTGGCTTAACCTCACCTGCTTCAGAATATGTATCGTGATAAACGGCCGCCCTTGGAATATATTTTAATTTGTATCCACAAGCACGCAAACGCCATGAAAGATCTACATCTTCGGCATACATAAAAAAGTTTTCATCAAAGCCACCAACTTCTTCATATGCTTCACGGCGATAAACAACAGCAGCTCCAGAATTCCATTCTGTTTCTAGGCTTGATGGGTTGTAAACCTTTGGATGCTCATATGGAATCTGCCGACACTCCCAAGCCGCTACCTTTTCGTCTGACTCTTCGATTTGACGAGACAGCTCAGCCAACATACCAGGCTCTGGAATAGCATCCTGGTTTAGCAAGAAAATCCATGGAGACGACGACCTTTGGGACAAGCTATTATTCGCCCGACCAAAACCTAAGTTTTCCTCGCCAACGATCAAGTTAAAGCTATTAAACCGTCCCTCGAATTCTTTTTTAAGCTGAGCCAAACCAAGTTTATGATCTTGATTTAATGAGTTATCCCATATATGTATATTGATATCTTCGAAGCTATGCTGCCCTTGAGACAGAAGCGCACTAAAAATCTCATCTAAATCACTTAATTTCGGATGAAAAACAACCAGAAATATATCCAGCGCCCCAATACTCACAATTTCAATCTCTCTTTAAAATATCTAACAAAGTAACCATATAAGTTATGGCTAATTCTTTTAATAGAAAAACTGGCCATATGAAGTTCATATTTCAGCTCTTCTATCTCAGCCGTTTTTCCGGTTAATTCCTGATTTAGCGCCTCTTGTTTAACCAGTAACTCACTACATTCAGCATTTAATTTATCCATTGCTTCATTTTGAGCTTCAATATCTTTCGCCAGCTTCTCTTGCCAAGCTTTATGTTCTTTCACCTGCTCGGCGAGAGTAGCTATTTCCTCATGAGAATTTTTCAACTGAAACTGCAAAAATTCTTTAATATCAGACAGCTTTTTGAGCTCTTGACGATATGCTAGCTGATCAACACTAAAATGCTTCATTTGCTCCTGCAAAATAAAGAATTTCTCATCATCCGCCATACTTAAGCTATTCATTCGCAAGCCCTCAATATAATCTTCAATTTTTTCTCTCTCAAGAGTACATTCTGCTTGCCCTCTTTTAGAGTGTCCGTCTCTCTCGAGAAAAGCCAATGTACTTGCGACAGGCTCATCACTAGCTAAAAGATTAGCTGCGCAATAATTCACGCTAACACGCTCTGCTAATGCTCCTCGCTTATGTGAGATTACCGGCAAGTCTGTACTCATGACATCGGAAAGCGCATAGCAATAGGACTCTGGGATTCCCGGGGGAAAATAAATCAAATCAACTTTGTAATTTGACAAGATTGCTGCTAGATAGTCAGGCTCATAAGCACCGGTCACAATGTAGTTCCGCTCAACATTTTTTCCGGTTACCTTCTCTGAATACCCCACATGTAGCCAGTTTATGCTTCCGCTCGATTTATCAGCCAGCTCCTTTAAGCGCTCAAAGTATTCAAAGCCCTTATGGTTTCCAAGCGCCCCAACTATAGCAATTGTTTTGTTATCCTTTGAAAAGGCTGACGCTATATTTTGCGCTATCTCTTCCTCTTCTTGGGAACTAAGAGTTTTCAACTGCAAAGGGGGGTCCGGACAGAAAATAGACGCCACATTACTTTCTCCAAGCAAACCTTCATATACAGACTTTAAATATTCACTAGGAAAATATATTGCCTTAGCGAGTTTTCCAAATTGAATAGAATGTTCCAACCACTCATCATCCCTAAGTTCTGATATACAAGTAAAGTCTTTATTCGCGACATCATCAAATACATCTTTACTTACAAAGCTTAAATCATGATAAGTTATATATAGATTTACTCCTTCAAGTGCTGCTCTATTTAGTAGACCAATCGATTCGTCGTTTAATCGATGAAGGTGAATATTTTTGAATCCCAGTTCTTTAATCAATAATTCTGGAATTCTTTTTTGTGGAAAACACTGATTCAAATCTAGACTGACACTTGTTTCAATGTCCTGCAGGTAACAGCCCTTATCAGATATTAGTAATGCAAAGTGCTTTATATCTTCCGGAAGCTCCTTTACCAATGAATCCACATACCGAAAGCTCCCTCCTCCATCTAAGCCAAGTATATGCAAGACGGTTTTTTCAGCATTAAGATTAATACGCAAGCTACTCAATTGGCAAGCCGACAATAAGCGAAGTTTATATTGTAGAGACTGATCATCTTGTAGATATTTTTTTATCTCATCTACGTAATGCGGATGCAAGGTCAGTAATTTTCGTTCGGCAGCTTCTTTTCTTTTAACCGACTCCACAGAAAAACTAACTTCACCTTCGTGATGAACAAATACGTCTTGAACCATTATGTTTCTTAGACCATGATCAAGACACCGCATGCAAAAATCATTTTCCTCACCATAGCCTTTACCAAAGCTCTCCTCATCAAAATAGCCAACTAGATCTAAAGCCGTCCGCTTGATATACATGCAGAAGCCCACTCCCGTTGGAACGTCCACGAAAACAGACTCGTTGACCTTGGCAGTAATTTTATCTATTTCTTCGAGCGGAAACGCCCCATGAACATAAAGGTTTTCGATAAGAGGGACCGAGCATATACTCGCGTTGTTTGAGAGTGGCGTGGCTGTTGCTATGTCATTACTTCTATATGAAGATACTTGAATTCTACGTAGCCAATCATTACAAACTTCAGTATCACTATTTAGCAAAACCACGTCACTATCGGAAGATTGCATTGCCTTATTAACGCTGGCAACAAAACCGAGGTTGTAACTATTGCTAATTAATTCAATATTTTTGATGCTAGATTGTTTTCGGCAGTAGGCCCGGATCTTCTCTTCCGGTGAAGCGTCATCTACTATAATTAGTCTAACACCGCTAATACTTAGCGATAGTTTTGCAGCTTCAATGCAGGTTATCGTCTCTTCCAAACCACGATAAACCGGAATAATTATATCGACAGGGTAATGCAATCTGCTTTGCATGCTGATTATCGCTTTTTGAACCGTAAAGTAACATTGTCATTCCACGACCAGGTTTGATTAACCTTCCAAAGCTGCTCAGTTCTCCTCGTAAGATTGTCAATAACACTTTGCTGGTATGTCAGCTTATCCTCCAAAGCTCTGATGCTCTCAAAATCATAACTATTCACCACACCCATTTTGAATAGTATTTTCTGCCATAAGCTTCGCTTACTCAGTTTTGGTTTGTTTAAAAACCCATCGACTGGTAAGGTTTCAGGCTCCTCTGGGAATGGATAAATATTATGAGCCTGGTCTTGATAGCTACTCCACTCACAGTCTAGACCATACACTGAAGCCATAGTGATAATAAGCTCAGGATGATAAAAGCGAACATGTTCAGGATCCCGCCAGAACCCTAGAAGTTGAGATCGAATTGACTCAGGGTCCGGAAAAGTAAGAACAGCGATCCCACCATGCTTCAACCGATGAGCTATCAACTCAATCAAACTCTCTACTATCTCTATTGGTAAATGTTCTACAAAGTGCGAACAATAGATTCCATCAACTTCATCTTTTGCAGTACGAAGATGTTCTAAAGCATCCTGGCAAACAATATCGAGCCCAGTATCACGCCCATAATAAGCAACCGACTCGTTTCGCTCCACACCATAAGCACCGACTCCCCTCTCTTTCAACAACTGTAGGAACAAGCCAGCGCCACAGCCCAAGTCAAGCACTCGCTCGCAAGACAGAAAATGCTGAACATCACTCTCCTGCATAGCCATTAACAAGGGGTGATCTCGCAAACAGAACTCATAGATGCCATACTCGAAAGTGAGCTTACAACTGTTTTGACTCAAAATAGGCATTTGCTCCTCCCAAATGGAGCACTCAAAATCTGCCCAAGCTACTTTCAACTCTTCATCCAGCGTATATCGTCTGGACGCTTTATTTATGCAAGCTTCTAGCCATGACCTATCGCCGGTATCACTCAGTGCTGGCGGTGGCGCATCCATTAAAACGATAGCTTTTACGCCCATTAGGTCGGCGACACGTATAAGGTCAATAGAAGCCCCATTTACACCTACGATAAATACCTGAGATGGCTTAATCTGTAGAATCCTCTTTGCAAACAGCCGGTTTAATGCTTGCTGCCTGAAAACACCTGGGACAGGCTCGCAAGATGCACTAACCTTAATAAGCTCGCCACACTCCCAAGCACTTAAACCATTTGGGGACACTTCATGACTAAATTGATAATCCATATAGTGTAGCGCGCTACCTCCTGCTACACTTTCAGAGAACCTTTTTGATTGCGATACCACTAAGATATTGTCATTACAATCAAGCATTCCCACTCCTACATTACATCTGCAAAGCCGCTTTTTACACGGTCAAAAAACACACCGGCAGCAATATAACTTAGTATTGCCACAAGCCCAGCGATCAACATTCCATTGCCGCTTGGCCAATTTCCAAGGACAACTATTTCTCTTGTAGATTCGATATAGAAGCTTAAAGGATTAATTTGCATAACTTTTGCAAATGACGCGGGAACAGCCTCGATAGGGTAAAAGATAGGGCTTAAGAAGAACAAGGCAGTAGAAAGGAAAGATGCAATATAAACTGCATCCCTGATAAACACTCCAAGCGCAGAGACAAACCAAACCATAGCAACAAGTTGTACGGTAAAAATAAAGTACAACGGAATTAAAGCAATAACGCTTAAACTGAGCCCATTACCCCAAATAGCAACAAATAAAAACAACACCATCAGTGATAAGACAAAGTGAAAAAGCGAGGATAGAACAGATACCCAAGCTAAGGTATTAATCGGAAAAACAACTTTCTTAACAAAGTTTTCATGTCGCAAAATGAGGCTCGGAGCTGAGGTAAGCTGCTCTGAAAAGTATATGTACACTACTAATCCACTAAAAAGAAGCGCTGCAAAATTCTCATCTACACCCGTTGACTGGGGCCAGCGAGCCTGGAATATGACGCCAAAAACGAACATATATACAAGCAACAAAAGCACAGGATTAATTATGCTCCACAAGACCCCCAACCATGATCCGCGATATCGAGATAGCACCTCCCGTTTTGCTAGATTAATTATCAAGGTACGGTGAGGCCAAATATCCAGCCAACCCATTGTTACCGAATTCGGTTTAATCGAGGACAAATCTCACCCCTTTAGCCTCTCAAGCTGACAAAAGCCCATAGGAACACCAAATATCCCGTGAACCAAGTGGTCATTAAGGACATTAATAACTAGTGCATCATGTAACCAGCAGTGTTGAACATGTTCATCTTGGGTTCCAGATGCCACTCCTACTGACAACACATACTCATCTGCAGGCAGATAAGGCAGACTGAGTCCAAATTTAGCACTATACCGATTTCCACCCTCCAAATCGGTATTATGGTCTAGTAAAGCGAGATAGCTATTATCACCAAATAGAACTTGCCCTTGGCGATTCTTTAAAAGAAATCCAATGATAGGGCTTGAAATTGACTCTGAAGCCTTAAAACATATATCGACAACCACCTTATTGCCACCAACAGCATAACTCAGCTTACTTCCCTGCTGGTCGCGTATACATACATCATTTATTTTGATCAAGCCCGTACCAAAAGAGTTGCTCTTTATATTAAAAGGTTGGAGTTTTATGTCATTGCGAAGGCTCGAACTATTTAAAAATTTATCCCGGAAGTCTTTCCCTTCTTCAAAAGCTGGTAGTGGCTCAGAATCCTCATCTTCACGCTGTAAGATAGCTCCACTCACATCCTGCTGCTGTGCATATAGGTGTTCGAGATAATTTTCTGTAACTTCTTTTGCACTTCCCTCTTTTACAAGCGAACCTTTTTCTAGCCATATGGCCCTGTCACAAAGGCGAGTCACAGCACCAGCATCATGACTCACAAAAAGAATCGAGCCCCGCTCTTTAAAGTCTTCAAGAAAACGCATGCATTTTTGAGAAAACAAGGCGTCACCAACAGCGAGCGCCTCATCAATAATCAGAATGTCGGCATCAACGTGTACGATCACCGCGAAAGCCAATCGGACATACATCCCTGATGAATAGGTCTTTACTGGCTGATCAATAAACTCGCCAATACCAGCGAACTCACAGATTCTTTCATAACGCTCTTCTATTTGCTCATGGGTTAACCCATAAATCGAAGCGTTTAAAAAAACATTTTCTTTACCAGTAAATTCTGGATTGAAGCCTGCACCTAATTCTAATAAAGCCGCTATACGTCCACGACTCTGAACGGAACCTTCGCTAGGGCTAAGGGTTCCCACAATTGTTTGCAGCAATGTTGATTTCCCAGAGCCATTTCGCCCGACAATTCCAACTGTTTCACCCTTTTTTAAGCTAAAGCTAATATTTTTAAGTGCTACAAATTCAGTTTGCCAACCTTGCCTAGGCTTGAAAAAAAAACTCCATAATCGATAGATTGGTTTGTGGTAACTTATGTATTTTTTGAATACATGGTTAACTTGCAGAACTAGCGATTTTTGAGAGTTGTCGCTCTCCTCCATATTAGTTTTTCTTTTTTGATGCGCTATTAAACTGGGTAACAAGATTCTCCAAAGTGGAGTCATCCAACACAACACTCTCAGCTAGGCTGTTTACGCGATCCTGCTTATATTTCGAAACCAACTGCTTCCTGAGCTCGGATACAATCAGGGGTTTCACTTTTTCAAATGGCCTAGGCTCCCCGCCGCGCTTTTCTAATACCTTGATTAGGTGGTAACCGAATGGTGTTTTTACTGGCTCACTTATCATTCCGAGTTCCAATGAATATGCCGCCGCCTCAAAATTAGGGACCATTTTGCCTTTTCCAAAGAAACCTAAATCGCCTTGATTTCTAGATACAGAAGGGTCTTCTGAGTGTTCCTGAGCTATCTTCGTAAAATCCCCACCATCACGTAGACTCGACAGTAGTTTCTGGGCCTTTTCCATAGCCTTTGCGTCGGACCGAGTTCTTGTACTAATTAGAATATGGGCAGCCCTTACTTCTATGTCAGTCTTGAATTGATCTGCCTGCTTTGTGTATAAGTCTTTAGCTGTTGTTTCAAAGTCTACATTTTCTAGGGCATTTTGAGCTTCAATATTGAGCAAAGCCTCTTTCAGGGCCATTGACACCTGAAAGTCACCAAGCCATCTAGCTCTTCTACTATCAACGCCATTCATAGTTTTGGCTTGTGCAGCTAGAGCTTTATTAACATATAAAAGTTCAATTATATGCTTAACGTCCTCAACAGTTAACTGCCAGTCCTTTTCCTGCTTTGGGGTCACAAAGCTTGAAATGTAATAATCTACATCACCTTCACTTACACGAAGACCTTGCGCCTCGAACACCCCCTCTTCCTGAGCGACACTCAGTGAAGTTACCAAACACATTGTCACACTTGCTAAAATCCGCTTCATCATAAACTCTCTTACTTGTGGTAGATCCACCACTCTCCATCTATAAATAGCCATTTGTTTTTTAGAGGCCTAGTGATAGGTACATTAAGTTGTGGTGGTTTATAAGTAAGATTAAAAGTTACTTCGCATACGTCCTCTTCACATTCGGCACCTCGCGGCTCAACAGCGCTCCAAAACATTCTCCCAGCAACTTTAGGGGCATACTGCTCTACAGTTGTATAACCTCTAAAGCTAGGGGTAGTGTACTCCCAAGCTTTAGCCAGACCGGCCTGATCTTTTTTCATCAACGCCTCATAACGAGCCTCCGCTCGTTTCATAACCGACTCTTCCGGAGTTAAATTTTTATTTTTAATGTTCGCACAAGCACTTACGGCTATTGCACAAGCTAACAGACTGGTTTTAGTTACAATATTCACAATTTACCTTTTATTTCGAAGGGTTGCCTTCCAATAGGGTTAAGTCACTAATGCGTGCACGCATTTCACGACTGATATCCCTCATGTCTTGTTCGTTGAACAGTACCCGTGGAGTTAAAATAACAAGCAACTCTGTTTTAACTGAGGTGTTAGACTTCTTCCCAAACAAAGCTCCAACTACAGGAATACTATGTAAGCCAGGTACACCACTGGAGCCGTTTGTTTTATTTTCGCGAATTAGCCCACCTAAAACAACAGACTCACCCGAACGGATTGCTATACGAGTTTGAAACTCTCGAGTTTGGAAACTACGCTGCCCAGACACTTCATCTTGCGCCCCCACATCTGTAACTTTTTGGGTTACATCCATAGTGACCATCCCACCTGCATTTACCGAAGGAGTTACTGTTAAATCAACGCCAGTATCTTTAAATTCAATATTACTCGTTACAATTCCATTTGATGTTGTTGAACTACCCGTTTGTACTGGAGTTTGACTACCGACCTTGATTGATGCTTCATTGTTATCCAATACCATAATAGAAGGGGTAGAGATAACATTTAGTAGTGAATCTGTAGCGAGCGCGTTTAATACAGCTTTTATGTCCCCAGTAGCATTCACTAAAGAGTAGGAAAAACCAGGACGGCTCACCGCTGGCGCGTTTTTAGTATTGGCCAAACCACCTAAACCAGCATCACCGCCTCCTAAACCGCCACTAAATGACCACTCCAAGCCATACTCTAAAGAGTCATTTAAAGTCACTTCAATAATGCTTGCTTCTACCATAATTTGTGCCGGGGACACATCTAGCTTTTGTAGCGCCTTTTCAATTTTCCGATATTCGTTACTTGTCGCATAAATCAACAGGGCATTATTGTCTTCGTCCGCCACAACCTTCACGTCGCCGGCAATCGAGACGCTTGAGCTGCCACCACGATTTTTATTTCCAGATTTGATGGGAGCACTTTTGGCTTTAGATCCATCACCAGTAGAGTCGCTTACCGACTGTCGGCCTTGCCCAGGTGCAACACCGGACCTAGAAGAACCATTACTTCCCCCACCAAACAGTTGCCCTAACAACTCCGATATATGGCTTGCCGTTCCATTTTGCACCGGATAAACATAGAGCTGGGGCTCCGCTCCACTATCTGGGAGCTTATCTAAGCGCTTTATCCAAGTTTTAACTTTTTCTAGTAATTCAGCCCTAGGGGTAATAACCAATAAGCTGCCCAACCTTTCCAAAGGAATCAGTTTAACTAATTGAGCTGGACTCTTAACTGCGTCACCTGAGCTTTCGATAATTTGACCTAGAGCTGCTTGTATTTCAGTTGGGTCCGCGTATTCAATCGGGAAGACTCCAACAGACATCCCTTTTAAGGTATCAATATCAAAAGAACTAATAATGTCCAGCCACCCGGACATTTGAACCCTAGTACCCGCCATAATAAGGATATTACGAGCTACATCGATGCGAACAAAAGCCTTATCGCCGGCCACAGGCTTTAGTATGTCTGCCATTTCTGCTGCACCGATATTTTGCAGCGGGATAATCGTTGTTGTAAAACCAGCACCTCTGCTGTTAGGGCTCTCAAATTGAGGCACCATTGTTTGCAATGCCTTTGAAGCAGAAACAAAATATCGATCATTCGGATCCCGAACCATTAGGACCCCATTTGCATGCAATAAAGACTCAAGAATCTCTAATAATTGATCTCTAGGGATAGGACTGCGGGTTCTTAATGTGATCTTCCCTTTGATCGGATGTTCAATCACATAGTCCAGCTTGAGGGTGTCACCCAAAATAGCATGCACAACATCAGCAAGTGGCGCCCCTTCAAAGTTCATGTGGACAGCTTCACCATCTAGCTTTATTGCTTTGCGTGCTTTTGGCGCTCTTAACTGTCGATCATTACCCTTATAGATCGTTGCCTGGGCTTCTTTCTTCACTTCATCCTGAACTTCTACCTTAGGGGCCTCTTCCGCCACATAAGGGTCATCCGACTGCAGGATACGATCAAACAAAAACGGGCTTTGCTTATCATCATTATGGGCGCAGCCACTTAGGGCAATAATGGACGCCGCCAGCAATGAAACATGTTTTTTCATAGGTAATTGTCGCTTCTTACTACACTAGGGGCACTAAACCCACAGCGGTGTATTTTGAGGCCTAGATAGGCCATTTTTAGGGCGATTGGTCAAAAGGCGAGAGTATACCCTAAATGCATCCTCGGCGTGACTCCCCAACTCGGCTTTTGAGGGCTTCCACACCATAGCTATTAGGTAATGAATTGTTGGAAAGTTCATTGCCAGTAGCAACGCCTTCCGGGCGGGTAAAATCAGGGGTTAAACGGTGTCGATAGTACAGTTATTGTGCAACCTACTTGGCAAGCAAGCTGCCAGGAAGCCAACGTAATAGGCGAGCGACAATAAACCAGGGCCAGCTCGGTATAAAGCTGCGCTTACGCTTGCCTTCGATAGCACCAACCAAGGCCTTCGCGCCATCTTCAGGGCCGACCAAAAACGGGCGACTTGCTGCCCCTTGGTTAATTGGGGTATCGATATAGCCTGGTTTTAACAAAGTCACATCAATATTTTCACTCCAGCATTCCAATCGCAGACTTTCGGTGTAGCTCGTTAAGGCTGCCTTTGAAGCACAGTAGTCCGCCGCACCAGGTAAGCCGCGCTCACCTGCAACTGAGCTAATGGCCACTAATTGACCACCCCCACTTTCTCTTAACAGCGCCACCCCATGGTGAAGAGTTGCAAAGGCACCAATCACATTCACCTCTATAGTGGCACGCACGCTATCGAAGCTACCTTTACCAATAGGTGCGCTTTCACCTATACCGGCATTGGCAATAATAATATCTAGCCCAGCGAGATCATTTTTCGCCTGCTGTAAAATGGCCTGCTGAGCCGCTTCATCACAAACATCCAGTGCGTAGCAGTGTACAGAGACATCAGACTGCGTCTTTATCAGCTCGGCCAATTCATTCAGTTTGTCTAGGCGACGGGCTGAAAGGGCCAATTGATGGCCCCTTTTGGCGAACTCCAAGGCCATATACCAACCTAAGCCTGATGACGCTCCGGTGATAAATATCTTTGCCATGTCTGTAGCTCCTACTTTTACAGCTTATATTTAGCTATTTGTCTGCTGCTGACTGAATTCGGCCATTTCTGCGACGGTTATTTTTGCCTCAGGGAAGAATGGGTAAAACACTGGCCAAACATGGGGCTGATCATTCCAAACACGCAGCTCTGCCTCAACACCCGCATCTTGAGCTTTTGCAAAAAAGCGCAAGGAGTCATCTTCCAACACCTCTGTGCTACCAACATAAATACGGATTGGCGGTAGGCCACTTAAATCGCCATATAAAGGAGAGATCATCGGGTTCTGCGTATCTTCGTCACCAACATAATGAGCCGCACCGTTTCGAATCATATCGCCAGTGAAAAAAGCACAGGCATCACTATTCGCCTGCATACTTGCCCCTGTACCTGCCAAATCCGTCCAAGGTGATAACAGCAAAGCGGCCGCAGGCATGGCTAAGCCTAGCTCTTTTATCTTTAATAACAGCGCGGCGCTTAAACCGCCCCCGGCTGAATCACCTGAGATAACAATTGATTCTGGCTTGATGCCCTCATCCAATAAGTATTGATAAGCGGCAAGGGCATCATCTAAAGCCGCAGGATATGGGTGCTCAGGGGCCAAACGATAGTCCACACTAAAAACTTGCGCACCCGCCTGCTCGGCCCAAGCCCGAGTCATATTGGCGTGGGTTTTGATAGAACAAAAAACATAGCCACCACCATGCAAGTAGAGCACCGTATGGGAGCAGCTAGCGGACTTAGGTTTTTGCCACTGCCCTTTTACACGCGCGCCTGCTTCATTGGCGGGCAACTCGACATCCTCACACAATACATTGGGCATAGCTTTAGAGCGGCTGGTTTTTTCGACCGCCGCGCGAATGCGTTCTGGCTCCCACGGTTTACTGGTGTCAGCAAACTTTGCTTTGAAGTTTTTACGAATCGTCCAGCTAAAGAAGCGAGATCGCCATGAAGGAGCTTGCAGACGAGCTTGAATCGGACCAGGGTCTAGTTTTGGAGAATCATCATCTTTTAGAAAACGAGCGATAATTTTAGGATATGAAGCGGGCATTAAACGCTGAAAGAAAGATAGCAGCTTAGCGTCGTTACCCACCAACACTCTATGTTTACGTTTGCGTACGCCGCTAAGAATAATTTCTGCAGCCTTCGCAGGCGGCATTACCAGATGCTTTTCATTACTGCGCTTTAACAAGGCCTCTCGATCCTCGGCGCCCTCATCAAACTCTGCACTATTGGCGATATTTGTATGTACACCACCGGGGTGAACGCTGGTTACATGCACACCAAAATCGGAGAACTCTTGCCGGATGGATTCATTAAAACCACGTACAGCAAACTTACTTGCACAATAGTGAGTATTGCCCGGCATTCCGATAAGCCCAAACAGGCTGGAGATGTTTACGAACACCCCCTGACGCAATTTAATTTGAGGCAAGAAGGCTCTTGTGCCATATACAACCCCCCAAAAATTAACATCAACAACTTTTTGAAAGGCCTCAGAATCGGTATGCTCAAAGCGCCCCATACGGGCAATACCGGCATTATTAAAAAGCAAATCAGCCATGCCCAGCTGCTGCTCAACTTCTTCAGCAAAACCCTGCCAAGCTTGCTCATCTGATACGTCCAACGACCAATGTTCGACAGCCTCGGCACCCGCGTTACGCGCCTCCTCTGCAACAGCAGCGAGATCCTCCTGATTAATATCGGCCAGCGCCAATCTAGCACCCTCTTTAGCGAGCGCTATGCTCAGGGCACGTCCGATTCCAGATGCAGCGCCAGTAATAACGGCAACTCGAGATTTAAAACTGATCATATGGGTTTCCAAGCTGTACTTATTATTGTTAATAGGCACACCATACCGAAAACCTAAGGGGCTGTTTAGCTTAGCTTTGACTTATTACGCAACATTTATTGCGACCGTCATTTTTAGCTTGATAGAGGGCTTTATCAGCACGGGCAAAAACACTATCGAGATCATCGTCCTCACAAAATGCCGAGAGCCCAAAAGATACCGTGAGTCGTACAGGCTCATCCCGAAAGCGCAAGGGTGCCGACGCTATCATCTCTCGTATTTCGTTCAACAACTTTAAGGCGCCACCTTCGTCGGTTTCCGGCAATAAGATGACAAATTCTTCACCACCGTAACGAGCCATAAAATCAACTTGTCGTAAGCGCTGATTTATGGATCTTGCCACCAGCTTAAGAACTCGATCTCCCACTTGATGCCCATAGTTATCATTGAAGGATTTGAAGTGGTCGATGTCACACACCGCCAACACTAGGCCATGCCCATAGCGCCGGCAACGCTCAATCTCTTCGGCCGCCCGCTGCAAATAAGCTTCGCGATTTGGTAGCCCGGTTAAAGAATCACTATGGGCCTTCTCACGCTCTTCACGCAAGGCTTGCTCATGCTGCTGAGCCTCATCCTCTAAGTCTTTAACCTGCCCCAAAAGCTTGCGCATCTGCCCTAATAATCCTTCACCCTGATCACTTTCACTATGCTGGCTAAGTGCGCCGCGAAGCGTAGCTATATTGGCGTTGAGCATCCCCTTTAATTCATCAACAGATTCAGCGCTTTGAACGGTTTTCTCGATGGTATCAATTTCATTATTTAGCGTTTCTTGCAAACTATTTTGCGCATCACCTTGCTGTTGTTGAGTCTCAAGCGCCACCCCCAAGGATTCTCCTAGCAAGGCCAACTCTTCATTTAATTGCGATAGGTAATTTTCGAAGTTTAATTCTGCCGCCAAAAAGGCCTGCATAATTAAGTCACGAATATCTTCTAAAGTGGGCACCAGCTCATACCAGTTTAACCCCCTAGCGATTCGATTCTGAGCACGTAAAGCTTTGGCCGCTACGCAAGGCTCTGGCTGCAGGCCATCTAATAGCTCTGTTAATACTCGGGTGATGTGATTGGAGATGCGGCTAAAAGCAGGCTCATGCCTGGGCCTTTCTATACTTGCCTCTAACTCAGCCTCGATTTCTACACGGCTTAAAAATTGCCCTTCGAGTTCTTCCTGTTGATGCTCTACAACTAATGCCTGCTCATCAAGCGCATCTTCATCGGCACTCGACAACTCTACAGGCTGCTGCTGATCCAAAGCTTCGGAGTCTTCTTGGGCACCCTCTTCTACAGGTGCAATTTGTCGTTTGTTTTTAAGCTTATCCCAGAAGCTACCGGGGCCTAGCGCCACACTTTCAATCACCAAGCTTTGCAAGTCCGCAAGCTCCGTTAGCATGGCGGAATATTGATGCTGTTGCTCTACTCGTGATTTCAGCTCACGACGAAATCGCTTCAAGCCTTTATCGGCAGACTTGTCCCTCGAAATCGATTGCAACTGTTCACTGATGCCTTTTAAAGCCTCCAAGCTGACGCCAGCTCGCTGATCTCGGCGCGCATCATAAGCCACCACACTGGAATCCAAGCGACTGAGTAATGGCCCAAGTGGCTTAGGTTGAGAGCTTCTTAACTGGCGACGTAAATCATCCAAACGCTTATCGAGCTCTTCATCGAGGCCAGTAGCGGCCACACTCAATCGCCCCAAAGCTTTTTTCAGGCTATCTTGCTGCTCATCAAAGCGCTTCTTTTGACGCTCATTGGAGTCAATTAAATTTAGATACTTCTCTTTCCAGTCTTGCTCGCTGCTTGTCATCTGCTTGCCGTGGCCTATTGATCCAATTAAAAAGTATAGACGCCCTTATAGGCATAGATAGCGGCTGATAGCAGGAAAGATTGAGCAACGGAGCTGAGGAAAAAATTGATGGTGGCTTACTTAACCCTGTGAATTAAGAGCCCAAAAGCGCAGTAGATATGAAACTTGGCTAAAATCATTGCTGCCAGCGCAAAAGCGGATGGCAGCAACCGTTATAAAGTGATTTTACTTAGCAGCCTTTTCCTGGCGAATTTTATTGACGAGGAAATCGGTAATCTTAAGCATATTGGCTTGACCACCCGCTTTACGAGCACTTACAACGTAACGACCATCAACCACAATTTCTGGTGTACCAGAAATTTTCGCGCCACGAGAGCGAGAATGGGCGACACGAACCTGAGTATTCACCCCAAAGGAGTTAAATACTTTTTCAAATTTCTTAGGGTCTACGCCATGTTGCTCAAATATAGCTTTCAACTCATCTTCATCAGACATATTTTTCTGGTCAACAAAGATACCATCAAAGATTGGCATATGAACTTTATCTAGTACCTTAAGAGCCTTAGCCGTGTAAAAGGCTTTAGCCAAAGCCACTTGCGCATAGCCACGCTGACCTTTATTCACTAATTGCCAAGCAACTGGGGTTTGTACCAACTCTACATCATCAGCCAAGCCCTTCTTCCACTGGCTAATCACAGGCTCAAATTTAAAACAGTGGCCGCAACTGTACGAAAAGTACTCATCCACCTGAATTTTGTCACTGCCGGTTTTTAAAGGAACCGCCAGTTCAATATAGTCTTTACCCACTTCATATTGAGCAAAAGCCGATAGGGAAAACAGCATCGCAGCAAAAGCCAGAATGGCACGCATATTTCTTCTCCATAACTGTATAGATAGCATTAGACCGCTAATTTGATTCTAGTTCCAAGGCCTTAACAAAAACTGAAGGCCGTAAATCTTACAGGCAGCAAAAAGGCGGCCTATAGCCGCCTTCTCAAGAACGCTGGAAAACTTAGTTTAAGCCAGCGATATAGTTTGCTACCGCTTTGATTTCTGCGTCAGTCATATACTGAGCAACACCACGCATAATTTTGGTATCGCCATCGTTTACGCGATCACCATTGCGGAAAGCCTTTAGCTGCTTTTCGATGTAATCAGCGTGCTGACCACTTAAGCGTGGGTAACCCGCTGGGGCATTACCCTGACCGCGTGGAGAGTGACAGCCAGTACAAGCTGGAGTGCCAGACTCTGCATTGCCCGCACGGTAAACCTTAGCACCCAAAGCAATTGGGTCTTCTGAGCGTAAGCCGGACTGCAATTGAACTTCAATCTCTTTGGAGCCACTTAGCTGCATGCTCTTGCTGCTAAAATAAGCGGCGATATCCGCCAAATCCTGATCGCTCATAGCATCCAACATGCCAGTCATTTCCAAAACCGGGCGAGCACCAGATTTGATGTCTTGCATCTGCTTAACTAGGTATTTTTCACCCAGGTTAGCCAATTTAGGGAAGTTCGGAGCAGCACTATTGCCATCTTTACCGTGGCAAGCTGCACAGATAACAGTCTTGGCTTCGCCCGCGGCGGCATCACCTGCCGCGACGGTGATATTGGCAGTAGATAAGGCTGCGATGGATACTAAGGCGTATTTATATAGATTCTTCATTGGCTAATCCGTAATCCGGTTATGAATCGCCTCTAAGGCGAGACTATCACTTATAAACCTGCTGCAATGGCATGGCTTGACCCTATTGTAGACGGCAAGCTCGCTCAGTGCGTAATTTGTCTAAGCTATCACTGCTGTTGCTACAAGCACAGCTAGCTATGGTGCTTTGCCATTGTTATGTGGCGACTGAGCGACAACTTGGTATCCTGCAGCTGACAGGCTACAATGCGCACCCTCACCGAGGCCAAAGCCGCGACATTATATACACAACTCATTGATAACACACTATTTATAAAGGGTTTTGCAGCCGGATATGGGCCAGATCAAGTACAGCGACGCTATTTTTACACAAAGTGCACCAAGTATTCGCCAATGTCCCAGTGACAGTGGCGCTGAGGTGGCATTCGCCGGCCGCTCAAATGCGGGCAAATCCAGCGCCATTAATACCTTGTGCCAGAATCACAAGCTTGCTCGTACAAGTAAAACCCCTGGTCGCACCCAGTTAATCAACTTTTTTGCGCTTACTGAAGAACAGCGTTTAGTCGACCTCCCAGGCTATGGCTTTGCAAAAGTGCCGCTGGCCATGAAAAAAGAGTGGGAAAAGCATTTATCCGAATACCTAGCTGAGCGACAGTGCTTAAAGGGCTTAATCCTATTGATGGATGTTCGCCACCCAATGCAAGAGTTTGACACAATGATGTTGAATTGGGCGATTGAGGGTGAAATGCCGGTACACATTCTGCTCACCAAGGCCGATAAACTCAAAAAAGGCCCTGCTCAAAACACCCTTTTAAAAGTTCGTAAGCACCTTAAAGAAGCCCAGGCTGATGATTTAGTCAGTGCTCAGCTATTCTCTTCCCTAAAAAATACAGGCATAAAAGAGCTAGAAAGTACCCTAAACAAGTGGTTAACAATCGATTCCACTGAACTCAGCGGCCAACCGGCGGAAGAATAAACGCTCCGCTGTACAAAATTTCGGCACAGTATTCATCCTAAAAAGTACTCATCATAGCCACTGTTTATTTGCATTTCTTAACAAATCCGGTAATCTCAAACAAGCGTCTAAATAATTTCATAATAAGGACGCAAAAAACATAAAGATTCTCGAAACTGGTAGTTAAAAACCAGTCAAATTCGCTAATAAACATAAAAATGAAGTTGCAACAGAGGATGTCACCATGACACTACACCACCGACCAACCCTGTTGGCTACGGCCATTGCTATGGCAGTAGGCGCAAGCTCTACCTTTGCACAGAACAGCACCGAGCTTGAAGAAGTCGTTGTATATGCTCAAAAACGTGAGCAATCCATACTTGAAGTCCCCGTTTCCGTATCCAGCTATAGTGCCGACTCGTTAGACCAGGCCAAAGTTCGCGATATTAATGATTTAACCCAGGTTGCCCCTTCGATCAGCATCGATAACTCCACCGGCGCATCAGATACCTCTATTTACATCCGTGGTATGGGCACCTCCGGTAACAACGCCGGTTTCGAGCAATCGGTAGGTATCTTTATCGATGGCGTATATCGAGGTCGTCCTGGCTCCGCCATGTCAGATTATGTTGATATTGAAGGCATCGAGGTTCTTAAAGGTCCGCAGGGAACTCTTTTCGGTCGTAACACTTCAGCTGGTGTGGTAAGTGTTCGTACTGCTGCGCCTTCACATGAAGCTGGCGGCACTATGGAAGTTAGCCTAGGTAATTATGGCTACAAGCAGGTTCGCGCTTCCGCAACTGGCTCTTTAATTGAAGACAAGCTAGCCGGTCGCCTTTCTGGTTCTTGGCATGAGCGCGACGGCTATATGGATAATCCATTTACCGGCGAAGAAGCCCAAAACCGTGATCGTTACAGCTTGCGCGGTCAGCTGCTTTGGGATGTCAGTGACGATGCGACATTGCGTGTAATCGTTGATAAATCTCACTCTGATGAGAACTGCTGTGCGGCCACCCCACTTTTATACGGCCCTGCACAGGGTGCTATTGATTTTGTAGATGGCTCTCAATTTTCTCGCCTACCGGCTAACCCGATTAACTACAATGGCTTGCCAGGCGCCCAAATCCGTGACGTATTTGATCACCAGTTCGCTTCTAACCAGCCATATGTCGACAAGATTGACGACCAAGGTATTTCCGCTGAGCTGAACTGGGACTTGGGTGAGACAGCACTTACCGTTATCGCTTCTAGTCGTAACTTTGAAAACTTCCAGGCGCTAGATGCTGACCACAACTCAGCTGACATCCTGACTCGTATTCAAACCTTTGATAACGATGAGAAGAGCTTAGAAATTCGCTGGGCCTCTACTGGCTCAAACACCATCGATTGGACTGTGGGTGCTTACGTATTTGATCAGGAGATCCAGTACAACTCACCGCTTCCTTTCGGTACCGACTTGCGTCCTTATGTGAACGC
The DNA here is from genome assembly GCF_947502065.1 of uncultured Pseudoteredinibacter sp. Classification (GTDB taxonomy): domain Bacteria; phylum Pseudomonadota; class Gammaproteobacteria; order Pseudomonadales; family Cellvibrionaceae; genus Pseudoteredinibacter. Next base: position 177,876 of record NZ_CANMYE010000005.1, on the reverse strand, counting down.
ACTAACTTCTCTGGATGCCGACCCATCCAATGCCGCCAACCTATTTACCTTGGCAGAAGTCGGTCAGGCCGCCCTAGGCAATATCTCACCAACCCAAATTGGCTCGCTATACTTCGGTGCCGACGGTAAAGGTGGCAGTGGTAATGACTATTCTGCAGAAAGCTTTGCATTCTTTGGTCAAGCCACTTGGAATGTTAACGACGACTTAAGCTTCACCTTGGGTCTTCGCTACTCTGATGAAGAGAAGCAAGCTGACTATATTCCGGACTTCAACAACCCTTGGTCTCGCATCGATTCACAGGAAATGTTTAACACCTACCTAGCGGCACTGGCTGTTCAGAACGGTGTATTCCCAATCGGTACTGATCCTGCCATCGTTAATGCCACTCTAGCCGGTATTCAGGCAGGCGCCTCTGCTGGCGACCCTCGTTCACAGGCACTAGTTGGCGGCGCTCAGCAATTGGCTGCAGGCGCTCGCGGCGTTCAATTGGTTGTGCCTTATGATCCTTTCACCGCAAATTACGATGATGACAATATCTCTGGCACCATCAGTATGAACTACCAGTTCAATGAAGACATGAGTGGTTATGCCCGCTTCGCGCGCGGCTACAAATCTGGTGGTTTAAACTTAGATCGTGCTGGCCCGAGCACCACGCCTGACAGCCAAGTAGTGAGCGACCCAAGCGTTGTGGTTTTCCAGCCTGAATTGGTTGATACCTTTGAAGTGGGCTTCAAGTCTCGCTTGATGGACAACCGCTTAAGCTTGAACGCTGCTGTATTTGTTCAAGAACTTGAAGACTATCAGTTCCAGAGCTTTACTAGCACCGGCTTTGTTGTTCGAAATGCTGCCAAAACCGAAGGTACTGGTCTAGAAGTCGACTTCGCCTTCAAGCCTAGCGACAACTGGTTTATTAGTGGCGGTGCGGTATGGCAAGACGTGAACTATGACGAATTCCCAGACGGCCCAATTACCATTGCACAAACATTGGCTGGCCAAGCTGCGAACACCAATGACTTGTCAGGCCAGCGAGTAGTACAGTCTTCTGATTTTAGCGCCTCTTTGTTGATCGCTTATAATCAGCCAATCTCGGAAAGTCTAGAGTTCACTGCTAGCTTAAGTGGTAACTATCGCTCTGATTTTTTCCGTCAGTCTTCTAACGAGCCGCTAAGTGAGCAGAATGTTAGCGTTGTTAATGCCACCATCGGTATTGGCGAGCAAGACGGCGGCTGGGCACTTGAGATTTGGGGCAAGAACCTGACTGATGATGAAGTTTATGCATCATTCACTTCTACCTTCCAAACTAACAGCTTGAGCTCGTTTATTCAGCAGCCTCCTCGTACTTACGGTATGACAGCTAAATACAACTTCTAAGCCCTAGGCTTGAAGGACCCAAAACCCGGCCACCGCGCCGGGTTTTTTATGGTCTGGATGACCGGTCGAGATTTGCTCCTGCAATATCGACATTCACCACATCCATGTGGCTCGTATCCTGCGGGCGCCATGACTAATTCCTTTGGAAGGAATTTGGGCTTGGCCGTAGGCTATTCGCCCGGACGGCGAATATCAGCAAGCAGGAACAGGATATGGTCTGGATGACCGGTCGAGATTTGCTCCTGCAATATCGACATTCACCACATCCATGTGGCTCGTATCCTGCGGGCGCCATGACTAATTCCTTTGGAAGGAATTTGGGCTTGGCCGTAGGCTATTCGCCCGGACGGCGAATATCAGTAAGCAGGTGCAGGGTATGATCTGGATTATTGGTTACATCGCATTCATGCAGCTCTAAACGCCAACTCCAGTTACTTCAGGCAATAAAAAACCCCGTACCAATCGGCCGGGGTTGCTTAAAATTCTAGCTAATACTGAAATTCAGTTAATCAATAGAGAGGAGAGTCACATTAACTGTTATCTATGACTGGCCTCATCAGGCAAAGTTCCAAAAAAGATGAAATTTTTTTAATCTTTCTGCCATCCTGCTTTCAGAAATTAATGAGCCTCATCCCAGTTATCTCCGACACCAGCCTCAACCAATAACGGAACATCAAGATTGGCCGCCGTAGACATTGCCTCAACCAAGCCCTCAGTAACCTTATCAAGGTCTGATTCAGCCACTTCTAGTACCAATTCGTCGTGAACTTGCATGATCATGCGGGCATCTAGGCCACTTTCCTCTAGCCATTCATCTACCGCAATCATTGCCAGCTTTATGATATCGGCAGCAGTACCCTGCATCGGCGCGTTAATTGCGGTGCGCTCGGCGGCTTGTCGGCGCATGCCATTGCGTGAATTAATCTCAGGCAAATATAAGCGACGGCCAAATAGCGTTTCTACATAACCCTTTTGCGCGGCTAAAGCCCGAGTGTCGTTCATATAATCCTGCACGCCTGGGTAGCGCTCAAAATACAGATCCATATATTGCTGCGCATCATTTCGACCAATATGAAGCTGCTTGGCCAAACCGAAGGCCGACATGCCGTAGATCAAACCAAAGTTAATCGCCTTAGCGCTGCGACGCTGTTCAATACTCACTTGCTCGATATCACAACCAAATACCTCAGCTGCAGTCGCTCGGTGAACGTCCAAGCCCTGTGCAAAGGCATTCAATAAGCCCTTATCTTGGGATAAGTGTGCCATGATACGAAGCTCGATCTGAGAATAATCCGCCGCAACAATTTTATAGCCTTCTGGTGCAACAAAAGCTTGGCGAACTCGACGCCCTTCTTCGGTACGAATTGGGATGTTCTGTAAATTGGGATCCGATGAGGATAAACGCCCAGTTGCCGTAACCGCCTGATGATAGGAGGTATGCACTCGCCCAGTCTTCGGCTGTACCATTTGAGGCAGCTTATCCGTATAAGTCGACTTCAGCTTAGAAAGACCACGATATTCCATCAATAGCTTCGGTAATGGGTAATCTAAAGCCAGCTCTTGCAACACCTCTTCCGCTGTAGATGGGGCGCCTTTAGGGGTCTTTTTGATAATGGGCAACTCGAGCTTTTCAAAAAGAATGGCACCCAACTGCTTCGGCGAGCCTAAATTAAACTCTTCGCCGGCCAGCTCAAAAGCCTCCTTCTCCAAGGCTTCCATGCGTTCCGCCAGCTCTAGGCTCTGCTTGCCTAAACGGTTGCAATCCAAATAGGCACCCTGACGCTCGATCTTTGAAAGCAGCGGCACTAATGGGAGCTCTATCTTTTCAAATACTGAGCGGGGTCCTTCATCTTGCTCTAATTGCGGCCAAATTGCCTGATGAAGACGCAGGGTAATATCCGCATCTTCCGCCGCATAGTGGCCAGCTTTATCGAGTTCGATTTGATTAAAAGTTAGCTGCTTGGCGCCTTTGCCGGCGATGTCTTCAAAATGAACAGTATCAACATCTAAGTGAGTTTTAGCCAAGGTATCCATATCATGGCGGTTGGCCGTACTGTTTAAACAGTAAGATTCCAACATGGTATCGAAGGCGATGCCCTGCAAATCCACATCATAGTTGGCCAGCACGCTTTTATCATACTTAAGGTTCTGCCCAACTTTAGCTTTACTTGGGTCCTCTAAAATAGGCTTCAGTAAAGTAAGTAAGCGCTCCCTATTAATTTGATCGGGTGCATCTAGATAGTCGTGGGCACAAGGGACATAAGCGGCTTTGCCCGGCTCAACCGAAAAAGACACACCAACCAATTGGGCCTGCATATAATCAAGGCTATCGGTCTCGGTATCGAAGGCAAATAACTCAGCGGATTGCAAAGCTTCCAACCAGGGCGCTAGCTCTTCTTCGCATAAAACTGTTTGATAATCCACTTCAGATATTTGCGGCGCAGCTACTGTCGCTGACTCGGCACCTTCTCCAGCCTCATCTATTTCGGCAACCCAGCCTTTAAACTCCATCTCTTGGAACAAGCTAAGTAACTCTTCGCTTTGCGGGGCTGTTTGCTTTAGGTCTGCTGGGCCAAAATCCATCTCTACATCTAGTTTAATGGTGGCCAGCTCGTAAGATAAAAACGCCTGCTCTTTATTGTCGATCAGCTTTTGCTTCATGGTTTTGGAGCCACGAAAACCTAACTCTGCAATATCATCTAGGCGACCGTATATATCATCGAGGCTACCGAGGCCCTGCAATAGGGCCAAAGCCGTTTTTTCACCAACACCTGGCACACCGGGAATATTATCGACCTTATCACCCATAAGAGCCAAATAATCGATAATCAGCTCGGGGGGCAAGCCGAACTTGGTCTCTACACCAGCGATATCCATCACCGTCTCGGTCATGGTGTTTACCAAGGTGACATGCTTATTAACCAGCTGGGCCATATCCTTATCGCCGGTAGATACCACCACATCGATACCCGCCTCGGTGGCCTGCTGCGCTAGGGTTCCGATAACATCATCGGCCTCTACTCCGCCAATAGCGATCAGCGGCAAGCCCATGGCTCGAATAATGTTATGGATAGGCTCAATCTGGGTACGCAATTCATCCGGCATAGGCGGACGGTTGGCTTTGTACTCAGGATAAATGTCATCGCGAAAGGTTTTGCCCTTCGCATCAAAAATGACAGCGACTTCACTGCCCTCATAATCCTTCTGCAGGCGACGTAACATATTGATTACGCCTTTAACCGCACCAGTGTCTTGGCCTTTAGAGTTGGTCAACGGCGGCAAAGCATGGAATGCGCGATATAAATAGGAAGAGCCATCCACCAAAACCAGTGGGGCCTGCTGCGTTTCAGACATACGGTGTCTCATCTTCAGACAAAGAGCGAAGCATACACTAGATTCGAAAAACATGGAGCCACAGCATTTCGAATGCTGTTTTTTTCCTTTTGTTACCCTTTGTTACGCCAAAACCAGCTTTTGGGCCACAAAATATTGTTTGTACTTACTTACGTTACAGCCCTGAAATATAAACCTAACTAAACTTTACCATTGTCTTTACTAGCGCAATTATTGAACAGCCGCTACAATATGTAACACAAAGTAACAAAACGAATCAGCAACAAGTAACACATGCTTTTTCGCCAGTAGATTTTGAATTTCAAGTGAGCAGTAGACCAAGCTGCTCACTTTTATTTTTGCCTTTTAAAAAGGAGGGCTACAGTATGAAAAAATTTGGTTTGTACGTTGCCCTAGCACTGTTTGTACCCAGTGTTATGGCCAAGGAAGTTGCGGTATCTAATATCGCCGTTGCCATTGCCGAAGCAGGCGCTAACTACAGTTGGGCGGTTGAGAAAATGAACACCAACCCCGCTGAGTTAAAACTGCTAGAGCTTGAAGCACAGCACGAAGAGCTAACCAGCAAGCTACATGAAAAGCTGGAAAGCAAATTGGCATTACAAGAGGAACGCCAGTTCCAAATGCCACCTAAGCAGTAAGATTTACTGTTACAAAAAAGGCCAGCAAATGCTGGCCTTTTTTATACTTATTCTAGCAAGGGGCATTCAGTCACAAAGACGGCGCCTATGGCTTAAAGCAGCCAGAAATCTGAGTTAGCATGGCCTCCATCCAGGGATGATAAAGCCTCTCAGAGCTACTATTTGCTAATGGATCAAGCCAAACTAGCGGCAAATCTTCTTGCTCTGCCAGTCGCTTGGCACGATTAGCCTCGCTATAGGGTTCAGCCAATAAACAAGGCGCAGCCTGTAACTTTGAGCGAAGCTCCAATCGCTTAGCCAAACTGATACCTTTGCCTTCTCCGGCACTCGCCGCTGCCACGATATGAATATCAAAGGCCTCTGCAAGGTGGGAGTAGCCATCATGGTAAACCGCTACCGACCTTGCAGCCAATGGCTCGCGCCAACGTGCGAGCAATGCCAACTGTTCCGCCTGATAGGCTTGTAATAAGCTAGCCGGCAATGATAAATGCTCAACAATTCCTTCTGCCATTTGCATAGCTTGTAACGGGCTTAGCCAATAGTGAGGATCCTGATGAAGATCAGTATGAACTAGCTGTGGATCCTCAAAATGAACATCAAGCACCCCAGTTTTCACAATTGCACGCTGTAAATAAGGCTCTAATGCAGGCCCGTTCCAAATCAACAATGAGGCCGACTTAATTCGCCCTAGATCTGATATTTTCAAAGCATATTGATGCGGATTGGCCCCAGCGGGCAGCAACACCTCTACGTCAGCCCGGTCACCAAGTAACTCCCTCGCAATTTTAGCCAGCGGTTCAATACTAGCAAGCACGACTGGCTTTTCGCTTGCCGCCCAGCTTGCCGGCAAGCTTAAACAAAACAGCAGCAATAGCCGCTGTAAACTACTCCACATTGTAACCGCATACCTCAAAATTCATCGATGTGTTATATTGTAACACGATAAAATTGGACGTTTTGCCTATGCCCAGCAACTTGGATGCCCAAAGCATCGCCCCCCACCCAGATCACGACCATCAAGCCTGTATCGATTCGGCCTTGGCGGCCGCACGGGAACTTTGTCGCGATAAGCAGCAAAAGCTTACCAAGACTCGAGAAAAGGTTTTGCAGTTGATATGGGGTAGCCATCGCCCAATTGGCGCCTATTCCCTAATGGATGCGCTGGCCGAAGGGGAACAAAAGCGGGTTGCACCACCTACAGTGTACAGGGCTTTAGATTTTTTACTTGAGCTAGGATTAATCCACCGAATTAATTCATTAAATGCCTACATTGGCTGCCAAGACCCTAGCCATGAACACCACTGTTATTTTTTGATTTGTACATCTTGTAATCTTGCCGTCGAGACAGACCCCGGCCCATTTCAAGCCGCCGTTAGCCAACTTAAGCAACAAAGCGGTTTTGCCATTCGCCAACAGAATATGGAATTTAATGGCCTTTGCCCTCATTGTCGGGAGCTCTCTGAGTGAGTGATATCTTGCTGCTAGAAGCCAGCGGACTGTCTATATATAAACAAGGCCGCACCTTGGTCGACAATGCCAGCTTACGCTTAGAAGCCGGCAAGGTCGTTAGCTTAATTGGGCCAAATGGCGCTGGAAAAACGACGCTTGTGCGCGCACTAATGGGCTTAGTTGAAATCAATGAAGGCTATATTAGTGCCAGCAAGGGTTTGCAAATTGGCTACATGCCGCAGAAATTAAACTTAGATGCAAGCCTACCTATTTCAGTCAAGGGTTTCCTATCCCTAAACCAAAACAGTAACCGTGAGCACTTTTTACACTGCGCACAAATTAGCGATGTTGATTGTATTTTTAGCCGTCCGATGCAATCGCTATCAGGTGGGGAGTTACAAAGAGTTCTATTATGTCGCGCACTGTTAAAAAAGCCACAATTACTGATATTGGATGAGCCTGCCCAAGGGCTTGACGTCAACGGCCAAGCAGAGCTTTACCAGCTGATTGCCCAACTTCGTGATGAATTAAACTGCGGTGTATTGATGGTGTCCCATGACTTACATTTTGTAATGGCCGCCACCGACGAAGTAATTTGTTTGAATCAACATATTTGTTGCCACGGGCACCCAGAAAAAGTCAGCGCGCATCCTGAATATCTAAAGCTATTTGGCCACAATCAAGCTTCCAATGTAGCGCTATACACACATCGCCACGATCACCAACACGGTGTTCATGGTGAGCTAATCGAAAACTGTAATCACAAACATTGATATGCTGGAAATTCTACTCGCGCCAATTTTAACCGGCATTGTAATCGCACTTTTAGCCGGCCCACTAGGTTGCTTTATTGTTTGGCGGCGCCTTGCTTACTTTGGTGACGCCTTAGCTCATTCGGCACTGCTTGGCGTGGCTATTGGTTTAATTCTGCAGGTTTCTACTCAACTTGCCATACTATTTAGCTGTGTAATTTTGGCAATCAGTCTCGCGCAAATCAAACAACATGGTGAGCTCAGCAGCGATACTTGGCTTGGTGTTTTATCTCACGGAAGCCTTGCCTTAAGTATTATCGCGATTAGCCTAGCCGGTGCCGGACGTGTAGATTTATACGGCTACCTATTTGGCGACCTACTATCTGCTAGTCTAGTTGATGTGGTTTTGATTAGCGCTTGTGCAGTTGCCTTAGGCTTGTATCTATGGCGTTGCTGGGACTCTCTAATTTGTATTTGCCTGAACGAAGATTTGGCGCGCGTTGAAGGTATCGCGGTTTCTCGGCACAAGCTTTTACTAATGCTTGCCATTGCGTTTATCACTGCAATGTCGATGAAGCTGGTCGGTGCATTGCTAATAACGGCACTTTTAATCATCCCAGCTGCCAGCGCTCGCTCCTTTGCTAAAAGCCCTGGGCAGATGGCTCTTATTGCTATGGCCAGTGCTCTTATCGCGCTTGGCATTGGCATGTACGCATCTTATCAATGGGATATGCCCACAGGGCCTGCCATCGTTGCAGCAGCCTGTATGCTATTTGGATTAAGTAAATCTTCGACAATTTTTAAGCAGGCAGATTAATGCTTGCCGCTCTACTTTAGCTCTATTAGACTGTTTGTCATGCGCTAGGGTGCCGCATAGAAACGGAGTTCTAAACGTCAAATATTAACGACTTTAGGCTTTCTTTATGAAAAGCGTTTCTGTGCTATGCATATTATTTATGTGGGCTTTATCTTCAAGCTCTTCCGTGGAGGCGAAAAGCCAGTCATCTTCACTTCAATTTAGCAGCGTTCATTACCCTCCATTTGTAGTCTGTAACAAAGACAATGTTGCTGTAGACGGTCTCGATGTCCGAATACTGTCCGCTGTGGCCAAAAAGCTCAATATAAAACTAAGTGTACACTGCAGCCCTTGGCGCAGGAGCTTACATGAAGTGGCTGCCGGAAATCTGGACGGTGTCTTTCCTCTTTATATAACGGATAAGAGAAAATCTTGGGCTAATTTCATTATGACTCCGCTGCATTATGAGTCTTATGTTCTAGCGAGCCACTCAAACGGGCAAGCCGAGATCAATAAATTAGGCGATCTGTTTAACAAGAGACTGGGTTTGCACGCAGGCTTTTACGTCAATAAGAAGTTCGAACAATCTAAAGAGGAAAAGCACTTCTCCCTCAAAGAATTTAATAGTTTGGAACTTGGCTTAAAAGCCCTGCAAAGAGATAGAATCGACTATTACATCAGTAACATCACAACTCTTGGGCATGTCGCTACCAAAATGGGCATTGAAAAAGACCTTAAGATAGAACCCAAAAGGTTTACGATGCCCAAGCCAACCTATTTAGCACTATCACTTAAAAGCAGCAATGCGATGACGCTAGCTCCAAAACTGGCAAATGCTCTTGAAGAGCTAAGAGCAAGTGGTGAGTTGATGCGTATCAATAATCAGTATTTAGATAAGGAGCTAAGCATTAGTGATCGCTACTGCCCACAACATGTTGAGGCGGTTACCATCGACTGGTAGGTGAGTTTCATCCTAGCTAAATCTAATGGTGTACTTAAAAAGCCATGATAATCGCCACGGGGATTAATAATAACCACTTGACCACCATGATCCACCGTATAGCTATCACCTTGCGGCACTTTCACAAATGGAACATTCAACTGATTACCCAACTTCTTAAGCGTAATGAACTCACCGGTGACCCCAATAAAGTCGGGATTAAAAAACGGGACATACTCAGCTAACTTTTCAACCGAATCTCTCGCAGGGTCTGCCGTCACCATAACAACTTGAGTCTGATCTAATATGTCACCATTGATCTCTGTTAGCAGCTGATTAAGTAGAGCCATTGTGGTTGGGCAAATATCTGGGCAATGGGTAAAGCCGAAAAAAACCAAACTCCACTTTCCTTTCAAGCTATCACGATTAAAAGCTTCCCCGCGGTGATTTTTTAGCTCAAAGTCACTGAGTATTCTTGGCTGGTCCAATACAAACAAACCATTAATCCGCAACTCTTCTGCGCTTAACACGCGAGGCGAGTTAATTTTATGGATAAACATCATTAGCATAACGGCAATTGCTACAACTATCGCAACAACCGTTTTGATGATTCCGGACCTTTGCTCTTGCGTATGTAAACTTTCACTATTATTAGTACTTACTTCGTCCACCAATTGCTCCTCAATGTAGCTCTGATTTTTCCTAGCTTTTCAGAAATCGGCCCTTTAAAACTTGGGATAGATACAATGTTTTAAGGCGCTATTACCATTCTTACCGGCAGAGCATAATGATCAATGAGCATAACGACAAATAAACACATTAAGTAAATTATTGAGTACTTGAAGGTTTGCATACCTGCGTTTTTCCGCTCAGTGAACAGCATCACCAGGGCCCAGTAGATAAAGCCCAAACCTAAAGCTAACGCGCCTAATAGGTAAAACCAATTTAGCATGCCTGTCGCAAAGGGAAGTAAGCTAACAGCTAATAGAATAATGGTGTACAACAGAATGTGGATCTTGGTGTAGTGCTCACCATGCGTTACCGGCAACATCGGAATATCCGCTTTCGCATACTCATCTTTACGATGTACTGCTAAAGCCCAAAAGTGTGGTGGCGTCCAAGCGAAAATAATCAACATCAACAATAAACCATGACCAGCAACCTCACCGGTTACCGCAGTCCAACCCAGCAGAGGCGGAGCAGCTCCAGCAATACCACCAATCACAATATTCTGAGGCGTAGCGCGCTTTAAAAATAATGTATACACCACCGCATATCCCAGTAGTGATGCCAGAGTTAAATAGGCGGTAATCGCATTAACAAACAGTAATAATAGAGCCATGCCGCTAGCGCCCAATACAAGGGCAAACAGGCCTGCATTAAGCGGCTCGACACGCCCTTTAGCAACCGGTCTATTCAGTGTGCGAGCCATTTTTTGATCGATCTGTCGATCCACCAAGTGATTCACTGTCGCCGCTGAGCCAGCACATAAGGCAATGCCCAAATTGCCAATTAAAAATATATCGAGTGGAACCGCACCAGGAACGGCAAGTAACATGCCGATTACACTGGTTAGTATCATCAACAATACAACACCGGGTTTACACAGCTCTAGATAGTCCCTCCAAGAGGCGTTTTGGTTTTTTGCAATTGCACCTGCACTCATTAGACTACCCTCGATTCATTAAGTTGATTATTTTTATAGAGCTTATAAATGATACTGATCAATACCAACAGTAGTACCGCACCACCAATATTATGGGCGACAGCGATCGCCAAAGGCAGAGCAAAGAATACATTGCTAAGCCCTAGTCCAACCTGGAAACCTAATACAGCCAAAAACGCTAGTGCTGAACCCAAGAAATGATTTTGTAGAAGCCTAAAAACAAAAGCTAGAGATAGTACCGTAACAATGATCGCCCCCAACCTATGAGCAACATGTATCGCAGTTCTCGCCTCTATGCCCAAAATGCCACCCTCATAATTTGGGCCAATTTCATTATTGAGTGAAAAGCCCTTAGCGAAATCTACCGCCGGCCACCACTGTCCTTGGCAAGTAGGAAGATCCGAGCAAGCGAGGGCAGCGTAATTAGAGCTAACCCAGCCACCTAAAGCAATCTGCGCAACCACAACGCTTAGTAACACAAAGGCTAGCTTTATAGGCCCTCTGTTCTGGTAAGCTTTAATGTCAGTAAATCGATATTTAATACGCAAGCTTAGCAACCAAAGCAAAGATAGCGTACAAAACCCGCCTAATAAATGGGCGGTCACTACCTGCGGTAGCAATTTAAGTGTTACCGTCCACATACCAAAGGCAGCCTGTAGCGTCACCAATGCAATTAATGCAAGCGGTAACTTCATTGGCACATCAAGGCCACTTTTTCTTGCTCGATAAGCAAAAATTGTTATCGCCACAATCAACAAGCCAAGGCTTCCTGCGAAATAGCGGTGCACCATTTCTGGCCAAGTTTTTTGTGTATCTACCGGCGAATCAGGAAACAGTTGGGCGGCCGCTTGTTTTTCTGCATTAGTTTCCGGCCACATCAAATGCCCATAGCAGCCAGGCCAATCTGGGCAGCCCAAACCCGCATCAACTAGACGAGTAAACGCACCTAAGCCTACAACCAAAAAAGCTAATGCAACGGATGCTAGAACCAGTCTATATTGCCAAAGTAAACCATTATTATTTGCTTGCATGTTGTCACCTACTCTTCATTTGTGAATTTCAGTACACGCTTTATATCTTTCAATAGTTGATTGCCTTCATGCTCGGTGTTATAAGCCATCATTGCGAAGCCATCTTCATCAACTAATAAATAATGCTGCAAAGGGTCAACACTCTCAGGTAGGGAAGACTCACTTAACCAACGACTGAAATCGCTGGCTTCAATATTCATTACCCTCATGCGAGGATGTTCTTGCAATAGCTTTTCCAATGCCGTCTTATCAGCCCCCATCGACAACAACACCCTCTCAACTCGTCGAGCTTTTTCTCCAAGTCTTATATGCACTTGCCTGGTAATATAAAGATTAGATGCACATGCTCTATCACAGTTCTGGCTATAGGGAATTACTAGACGCCACTTCTTACCAGTCGCCAACAAGCTATGGCCATCATTATCCGCTTTAGCTATGACATTAATCTGTTTGGCGGGACTTAGCATTAAGCCTTCATTAATCGTACCTGCCGGCATTCCAATACCGGTTTTATAGATGAGTAGCGCCAAAACCATCGGCAGCGCAATAACGGCAAACAACAAGACAGCCTGCCAATTACCGATTCGATTACTAGTTGTATTTTCAGATTGTGTATTTTGTACTTGTGCAACCATAAGATACTACTCGGCTCTTCGACTTTATTGTTATGTATCGGAATTAGTGGCTTCACTAAGGCCAATAACTCTTAAAATATTACTGCTATATATTAAATACATCAGTAAAAGGGCAGCTGCCATTGCAAACCACTGTACAGCATAAGCCATATGCTTTTGAGGTGAGACATTAATTGCCGACCAATCACTGGGCAAAGCAGCAGGGCTATCACTTTGCAATCGCACTGTATGATCTACCTCTAAGCCCTCAATGTTCACCGACATTTTTTCTATATCTACCCGGCTGATAATTTTTGGCCAAGCCGCGGTGCTTTGATAATCGACCAATACATTATCGCTGTTTTGATGTATACGCCCTGTGATGGTCACTTCGTAATTAGGCGTTTCTACCGTTGGCAATTTACGTCGCGCAAGATCCCCTTGCACCCAACCTCGATTAACCAAAGCCACTTTACCGTCAATGATAAAAGGCATTATGACCTCGAAGCCTACTTTACCTCGATAAATTTTATTGTCTAATAACCAATACTGCTTTGAATCAAATTTTCCGGTTGCTTTTATCAGGCGACCGCTCTGCAAGCCTTTGCTTTTCCATTTCGTAGCCTCTAAGCGTTTAATCTCCTGAAGGTCTCTTAGAATTTCCTTTTTTTCCTCAGCTCTGTTTAACTGCCAAAACCCAAGGCTTATTAAAATTGGAAATAAGAGCAAAAAGATAAAGCTTAGCGGTATATTTATTTTAAATGTTAAACTTGTCACTAGTGTTTACCAACGGAGAGCAGACCAATGGCGATAAAGATTATTATAGTGGTGCTGTTTATTGGCGTACTACTTTCTCTTTCAAGTGGGCTTTACTTTTTACTCAAGGACTTCGGTAATACTGAATCTCAACGCCTTAAAGCAGCCTTGGGTGTTCGTGTTATTTTAGCTGCCGCCTTACTTGCTGCTGTTTATTATGGAATATCAAGTGGCCAGTTGAGCAACCAAGCGCCTTGGGATAAGCGCCTGCACCAGCAAAGCACTACTGGTGCAGAGTAATAATTAATGATTAACCAAAAACATAAACGTATAGGAAAAGACCGACCCAGACCACATCCACAAAGTGCCAGTACCAGCTCGCTGATTCAAAGCCAAAGTGATCATCGGATTTGAAATGGCCTTTCAGTACTGACCTTAGAAACATAACCAGCAACATAAATGTTCCCAAGGTTACGTGCGCGCCGTGAAAACCGGTTAACAAAAAGAAGGTTGCCCCGTAGATGCCCGACTCTAGTGTTAAGCCCATTTCATTGTAGGCATGCACATACTCTTCAATTTGAAGAATAATAAACGCTATACCCAAAAGAACAGTTAAGCCTAACCAGATGTTGAATTGACGTCGATTATCTTTTTTCAGTGCACCATGAGCAATGTGGCAGGTAACACTTGAGGTTAGCAGTATTGCGGTATTCCAAAATGGCAACCAGCCCAACCAATTTGCCAAGCCTGGGTTACTCATGTTTTGTTCTGGACCTCGCATGGTGGCTGAATCGCCATTAGCCGCCATGTCTGGAGTAGTCATCACCGGCCATTCATGCTCATAGCCAGGCCAAATCAAATCATTCCCTAACCCTTGTTCTCCTTCGCCCGCCAACCAAGGTCCTGCTAGGCTACGCACATAGAATAGCGCACCAAAGAAGGCAGCGAAAAACATAACTTCGGAGAAAATAAACCAAGCCATGCCAATGACATAGGATTTTTTAAGCTGTGGACTATTTAAACCTTGAATATTTTCGCTGATGACAATGGAAAACCAATTCCACAGTACAAAAGCGAACATAAGCGAGCCAGCAAAGAAATACATTGGCCCATTGGCATCGCCATTCAGCCAATTTGCTGCGCCCCAAACCGTTAAAAATAAACCTATCGATGCAAAGATCGGTAGCTTACTCTGCTCTGGAACATAATACTCTTCATGTTCTACAGTGTTATCTTGATTACTCGACATAACTTCCCCGCCTTTTCAGTTATTTATTGGGGTGGCCTTATTTTGGCCATTAGTTTTGGGCTAGCGTTTGTTCAGTTGCAGCCCCAGTAATATCAAAAATTGTATATGACAGTGTGATGGTATTAACCGATTTTGCGACACCAATATCCACAATAAAACGCAAGGCCATTTCTGTACTCCCACCAGCTTCTAAAGGCTGATTGTTAAAACAGAAACACTCCGTTTTATGGAAGTATTCTGCCGCCTTGAATGGAATCACGCTGGGAACCGCTTGAGCTACCATATCTTGCTGCGTAGGGTTGCTAGCGTAGTACTTAACCTCAACCTCTTCGCCCGGGTGGACATAAATTTCACTCTGCATTGGCTTAAACTGCCAAGGCATAGATTCATTATTGGTCGCCAAAAACTGAACCTTTACCTTGCGACTGGTATCCACTTCAGCCGATATCGCTTGATATTGATCACCGGTCTTTCCATTTAGCCCTGTAATTTCGCAAAACACGTCATATATGGGCGGCATAATAAACACAGCGAATATGAACATGGCCACTACTGTAAACAGTAGTCGCCAAGTCACTTTCATGTTTTCTCTAGCCGCCACAACGTTCTCCTTAGCTTACCTGTGGGGGTTTGCTAAAGGTGTGGTAAGGCGCAGGAGACGCAACCGTCCACTCCAAACCTTCTGGGTTTTCCCACACTTCATCAGTGGCCTTCTTACCGCCTCGAATCGTTGCTATCACATTAAATAGGAACAAGATCTGGGCAGCGCCAAATAAAAATGCACCGACAGACGAAATCATATTCCAATCAGCAAACATCATATTGTAATCAGGGATTCGCCTTGGCATCCCGGACAAGCCTGCGAAGTGCATTGGGAAAAACGTAAGGTTCAAGCCAATAAAAGCTGTCCAGAAATGGGTTTTACCCATCGTTTCGTTGTACATATTTCCGCACCACTTAGGAAGCCAGTAATAAACCCCCGCAGTGATTGAGAAAATTGCACCAGGAACTAGTACATAATGGAAATGCGCTACCACAAAATAGGTGTCGTGATATTGGAAATCCGCTGGCGCAATTGCCAACATCAAGCCTGAGAAACCACCAATGGTAAATAAGATTACGAAAGCGATCGAAAACAGCATAGGCGTTTCGAATGTCATCGAACCTTTAAACATAGTGGTTACCCAGTTAAATACCTTCACCCCGGTCGGCACCGCGATTAACATCGTCATATACATGAAGGCCAGCTCACCAGCTAAGGGCATACCTACTGTGAACATATGGTGTGCCCATACCACAAAACTTAAAAATGCAATTGATGCGGTGGCGTACACCATCGAGGAATACCCGAATAGCGGCTTACGTGCGAAGGTTGGAATGATTGCACTCACAATACCAAAGGCCGGTAGAATCATGATATACACTTCAGGGTGACCAAAGAACCAGAACACATGCTGGAACAATACGGGATCACCACCACCGGCGGCATCAAAGAAGCTGGTACCAAAATGAATATCAAACAACATCATGGTAACTACGCCTGCTAGCACCGGCATAACGGCAATCAAAAGATAGGCCGTGATAAACCAAGTCCACACAAACAGCGGCATCTTCATATAAGTCATGCCAGGCGCACGCATATTCATAATGGTAGCAATGATATTAATTGCACCCATGATCGAAGATGCACCCATGATATGCACAGCAAAGATAAAGAAGGTTACGCTCGGCGGCGCATAAGTTGTCGATAGTGGTGCGTAGAATGTCCAGCCAAAGTTCGGTGCCCCACCCTCCATAAACAATGTCGATGTCATCATTGCGAAGGCGAAAGGCAGTATCCAGAAACTCCAGTTATTCATTCGGGGCAAGGCCATATCGGGTGCGCCGATCATCATTGGAATCATCCAGTTTGCCAAACCCACAAAGGCTGGCATTACTGCACCGAAGACCATCACCAAGCCGTGCATGGTGGTCATTTGGTTAAACAGTTCAGGCTCTACAATTTGTAGGCCAGGTTCAAATAACTCGGCGCGAATGACTAAAGCAAAGACGCCACCGAGAAGAAACATCGCGAAGCTGAACCAAAGGTACATACTGCCGATGTCTTTGTGGTTGGTAGTGTACAACCAACGAGTAAAACCTTTTGCAGGACCGTGTGCCATGACGTGCCTCCTTATTGTTGTTTTGCTTTAAGCACATCTATGGGCTGAATGGTATCGCCCATATTGTTGCCAAAGGCATTGCGTTGGAAAGTAACTACAGCTGCAAGGTCAACTTCAGAAAGCTGGTCCCCAAAAGCTGCCATGGCGGGATTTGTGCGGCTACCATTGATCACCATATCCATATGCCCAGCGAGAGGGCCTGTGGCAACAGGGCTACCTTTGATTGCAGGGAATGTCGGTGGAATACCTTCACCATTAGCCTGATGGCAAGCAGCACAAACAGTGTTATAAACCTGCTCACCTTTGCTGTACAGCTCGTCAAAGCTAAACGTTTGATTGGCCATTGCCTTGAGTTTGGCGGCCATTTCTCGGCGCTCAGAAATCCATTGATCGTATTCGTCTTGAGGAACAGCTTTCACCACAATCGGCATAAAGCCATGATCTTTACCACAAAGTTCCGCGCACTGACCACGATAAATTCCTGGCTCGTCAACTCGAGTCCAAGCAGCATTCATAAAGCCAGGGATGGCATCTTTCTTCACGGCTAAATCCGGTACCCACCAAGAGTGGATAACGTCGTTAGCGGTAATAAGAAAGCGAACTTTTTTATTGATCGGTATTACTAAAGGCTCATCAACCTCAAGTAGGTAATTTGGGTTTTTCTCTTTCAGGTTTTGAATTTCTTCAATTGGCGTACTTAACAAGGAGAAGAAACTGACGTCCTGCCCGAGATATTCGTATTTCCATTTCCACTGATACCCGGTAATTACAATATCCATGTCAGCTTCTTCAGTGTCATAGATTTGTTTTAGGGTAGTGGTGGCGGGTATCGCCATGATAATGAGAATAACAAAAGGGATAACCGTCCAAATAATTTCCAGAGTTGTACTTTCATGGAAATTTTCAGCCTTAGCACCTTTTGACTTTCGATGGGCAAGCATGGTGTAAAACATCACGCCGAACACCACTACGCCAATGCCAACGCACCACCATAGGATATTCATATGCAGGCCAAAGATATCTCGACTGACGGTGGTAACACCTTCAGTCATATTGAGCCCCCATCGCTCGACTTCTTTTTCAGCCATTGACTGCATAGATACCGCTGCCATCAGACAGACAGACAGCAGCCGGCTTAACAAGCTGCGCGCTCGATATAACATTGCTTTTTATCTCCGTGTAGTCTTATACGTTTTTATTACTACTTCTGGAGATGCCAATGCGACTAGAACAAGCGATTTATCACTCGCTAACGGCACCCCCATTGGTCCGGAGCAGTTGTTGTGGCAACTACGACCAACTGGAGAACAAAGGTATTCTTTCAGTGTCGGCTAAACACTGTTAACAACTTTAGTTGTTTTTTGGTTTATTATTTTATGTTGCTGCGTGGCTGTTAACTCGCTTCTGTCTAAAAAATGAAGCGGACGACTTAACTCCCGGCAAACCCCAAACCGTTGCTTTCCAGAAGGCAGAACCAATGCTATGCGACAAATCGTCGCAACTACAGCATGGCCTAGAAGGCCACAGCCTAAACGCAATGTCAATGTTTGATATTTAATTAATTCCTTTAGAAAGGGCCTTTGATCTCGTTTTGCTATAGCGATCAAATTACATTCAACTTGTCTAATTATTGTATTTTTAACGATTATAATGACTAAATTTTGCACGTTTAAAGTGGTTCGGAGAATTTATTGTTAAATACACTTGCTCATCGTAAGGTTTTTAATCTTGCGATTCCCATGCTGCTTTCCAGCATCAGTGTTCCGCTATTTGGCTTGGTGGATACCGCTATTTTGGGTCATTTAGACACCCCTGATTACCTCGCCGCGGTGGCTGTTGGAGCATCGGTCGTTAGCTTTTTATTGTGGGCGTTTGGCTTTTTGCGTATGGGCACAACCAGTTTGGCCGCCCGCGCTTTTGGCGCTAATGAGCTGGAGAAACTCAAGCTTTTATTAGGGCAGTCGCTGGTTTTGGCTCTAGGTATTGGCCTACTGATAGTTTTGCTATCACCTTTGCTGGTCCCTCTCGCTGTTAATTTGATGCAAAGTGATCAAGCTCTTGGGGATTTAAGCAAAGAATATATCCACATACGTTTATTGGCCGCCCCTGCCGTATTGCTGTCCTACGGAATTATTGGCTGGTTTATTGGCTTACAGAATACCCGCGTGCCTTTATACATGGCGATCTCGGCGAATGCCGTCAATATCGTAGGGGATGTTATTTTAGTGCTATGGCTAGATATGGGCAGCCGTGGTGCCGCCATTGCCAGTTTATTTGGGGATCTAACGAACCTTAGTATTGGCCTGTATTTTTGCATTAGGCAGCTGCAACAGCACTTCCCAGCCGGTGGCTTCACCTTGGCAGCACTGGCCCAAGCGGGCCCATACAAAGAGCTATTGCAAGTTAATAAGCATTTGTTTGTTAGAACCTTAATCCTTCTGGGCAGCCTTAGCTTTTTTACCGCTCAAGGGGCCGCACAAGGTCCACTCATTTTGGCCGCCAATGCAATACTGCTGCAGCTGGTCCACCTAGCCTCCTATGCCTTAGATGGTTTTGCCCACGCTACAGAAGCTTTAGTCGGCAAGGCTGTTGGGCAAAAGAGCCCAGAGCTGTTTAAACAGGCTTGCTTAAGTACCGGTTTTTGGTCGGTCCTAGTAGCGCTGTTTATATCGGCGCTCTTCTATCTTGCACAGTCACCGCTTATCGCGCTATTTAGTGATGACACCATGCTTAGGCAACAAGTAGCAATTTATTACCCTTGGGTATTGCTCTTACCCATAGTATCAGCGACATGTTATTTCTTAGATGGTGTGTTTATTGGAACAGCACACACCTTTGATATGGAAATAACTATGATTCTGTCCTCTTTTGGGGTATTCCTGCCCCTCTGGTGGCTCAGCCAAGGCTATGCAAATCATGGCCTTTGGTTATCATTTTGCGCTTTTAATGGCGCCAGAGGCTTTTTTTTGGCATTGATGTTTTGCTATCGACAGCGTAATAATTGGGGCATGAGCAAATAATGGGAAATAAGTAGGAAAGTAATTGTCTATAATTACCAAAGCACGATATACGAAATGAGCAGTCCATGACTTTACTCTGAATATCACCACCACCATTTGATTTGTTTGAAATTGTGTCTATGTTTATCTGACTGATGTCGTCAGTACTAAGAATTACGAAAAGAACTGATAATGAATGACGAACTGGTTTCACTATCCGAATTAAGGTTAGCTATAGACGCTGCCTTTAGCGAGAGCAGCAACGATGTTAGCCTTCATCGCTTCCTCGCTAGTCGTGCGAAAACCATGCATCGCGGCATTGGCTTTGGTGATGGCGACCAGGTCGAGCTGCTGCAAGAGTTTGTTCATCGCTATATCAAGCAGGTACCCGATGTTTTAGCACACTTCCACAAGATATCATTGGCAGCGGGTGTCGAAGACGAACTAGAAGCTTTTTTACATATCGCCATTGATTACTTCCTGCAGCCCTTAGAAATAACAGCAAGCCACCGCGGCTTACTGAAAATTATGGACGCAGCCTATTTAGCCCATAGACTCATTGAAGAAGTGAATGATCGCTTTATTGGAAATGCCGGTGTTTCCATTTCGCCCATCGATAACACCGAAGATAATGTAGTGATGCACTTTCTAATTGGTGAAAGCCTGGCTAACGAATTGGATCTTGCCGTTCATTATTCCGTAGAGATGCTGATTAGCCAAAATGCCCTGTTCAGCAAACAATCCCTAATGCTCTACGTTGAAGCCCAAAAACAGAACCAAAGAAAACAGCAATCTATCTATAAAGAAGAGAATGCTGTTCGCCTAGCTCTGAATCACTAAATCGCGGTTAGTGCTTTTTCCCTAAAGGTTGTAATTCAATTACCTGAACCTCTTGAGCTTTTTCTTCCTCAGTAACGTTTACCCGAGTTTCTAGCTCTCTAGCTTTAGGCTGAAAATGCATTTTATCCTTGAAGCCGCAAGCCACACACTCTCGCCAATCGCTATCATCTTCCTTGTACATAACAACCTTATCCATTTGCGAACACTTTGGGCAAACGGCTCCAGCTATAAATCGCTTTTTCATATTAACTCCTAAGCCATGCCATTGTGACGCAACAAGGCTTCACTGCTTGGCCCTCTACCACGAAAGCGTTTGTACAAATCTGCAATATCTTCACTACCACCACGACTTAAAATCGTTTCTAGAAACCATTGTCCAGCCTGCTCACTAAAAATGCCCTGCTCTTCAAAATATGAGAAGGCATCAGCTGAAAGCACTTCAGCCCATTTATAGCTGTAATAACCGGCCGCATAGCCACCGGCAAAAATATGGGAAAAGCCATTTTGAAATTTATTGAACGAAGGCGGAATAATAAGTGCGACTTCTTTACGAACAGCATCCAGCACTTGCTGCGGATCCTGCGGCGATTGTGCTTGATAGTCCTTGTGCAAAATAAAATCAAACAAGGCGAACTCTATTTGCCTCAGCATTTGCAAACCAGCTTGAAAGTTCTTTGCAGATAGTAATTTATCTAAAAGATCTTTCGGCAAACTCTCGCCTGATTCATGGTGCGAAGATATCATCGCGATAGACTCAGCCTGCCAGCACCAGTTTTCCAAAAATTGGCTGGGCAACTCAACGGCATCCCAAGGTACACCATTAATTCCGCTCACCGCGGCCACATCAATACTAGTTAACATATGATGTAAGCCGTGACCAAACTCATGAAATAGCGTTGTCACTTCATCATGGCTAAGTAACGCAGGCTTATCGGCCAGAGGCGCCGTGAAATTACAAACCAAATAGGCAACGGGAAGTTGTATGTCATTATTATCTTTACGGCGCACACGACATTCGTCCATCCATGCACCGCCTCGCTTTTTCTCACGTGCATATAAGTCCAAATAGAAATACGCCAGTACTTCTCCGTCTTTTTCAATTCGATAGAACTTTACGTCTTGATGCCATAATTCATTGTTCGACTCTTCTTTCACCTCAATGGCGAATAGCTTACTGACAATATCGAACATGCCTTGAATCACATGGGGTGCTGGGAAGTAAGGTCTCAGGAGTTCATCAGAAATATCGTATTTTTCTTGTTTGAGCTTTTCACTGTAGAAGTTTAGATCCCAAGCTTGCAATTCTTGCTCTAAGCCCTGCTCTGCGGCAAAGCCCTTCAATTCCTGCAAATCTGATTCTGCTACAGCACGGCTCTTGATCGCCAGCTCACGTAGGAAGTCTACGACCTCTTGAGTTTCTTTAGCCATTTTTTTAGCGATGGAAAGCTCTGCATAATTTGAAAAGCCCAAAAGCTCGGCGAGCTCATGGCGCAAAGCCAAAGTTTCTGCAATTAAGGGGCTGTTATCCCAAGGACCAGCCTGCTCATCAAGTCGAACCGTGTTTTCGCTAGCACGACTAACATAGGCACGATACATGGTTTCACGCAGCTGCCGGTTTTCGGCGTACTGCATTACAGCAAGATATGAAGGGATATCGAGAGTAACCACATAGCCATTAAGCTCTTTTGCTGCCGCGGTTTGCTTAGCAATATCCAACTGCATCTTTGGTAAGCCAAGCAACTCAGCTTCATCTTCTGTGTGGTAATACCAAGCTTGATTGGCATCCATTACATTATTAGAAAACTGGGTACTAAGTTCAGATAAGCGAGACTTAATTTCTCCAAAACGAGCCTTTGCCGCATCCGGCAAGCTCACCCCTGCTAACTTAAAATCTCTTAAGGCATGCTCGATCGTAGCTTGTTGAGCGGTGGTCATATCTTTATAGGTTGGGCTATCAGCAAGCTGTTGATAGGCCTGATAGAGTTCAGCATTCTGTCCCAAGGCTGTGCTGTATTCGGTCAACTGCCCAATACATGCCTGATAAGCTTCGCGCAGCTCATCATTGTTAACTACCGAGTGCATGTGGCTCACAGGAGACCAAGCTTTGGCCAAACGATCTCCTCGAGATTCTAGAGGCTCAACCAGGGACTGCCAGCTGATGTCCGACCCCAAACTCGCCAGCTGAGCTTCCAGCTCGGAATTAGACTGTTCAATCAATGAGCGAATGGCGGGCTCGATGTGTTGATTTTCAATCTTGGAAAACGGCGGTAAACGGTGATCAGCTAATAGTGGATTGGCGCTCATAGAGGACTCATCTCTTAAATCATGACAATCCCTCTATTTTAGCTCAATTCATATGAGGCTTGTTAACCCTTAGGCATTTGCTGATCATTCTAACTGCTAGCTAGGTATACCGATGGGTTAATCCCCGTCCAACGGCGGAACGAGCGTTTAAAATTGTGTTTGTCATGATAATTTAGCTTTTGGGCAATTTGTTCAGTACTCAGCTGACCGGTATGCAAGTAGTAGACCGCCATATGACGTCGAACACTATCCAAGATAGCTTGGTAGCTACGCCCCTCCGCCTTCAAGTGGCGCTTAAAAGATGCAGGGCTTAGCTCTAAGCGCTCCGCTAGCTCCTCGAGGCCAGGTGCTTGGGATAGCTCGTCTTGCAAGCTCTGATAAACCCACAGCGATAAACTTCTACTCGACTTCTCAGCTAGGTTCTGTTTGCAAAGCTTGCATGCCAAATCAAAGCGGGCCCTTGACCCTCTGGGTAACTGTTCAGACAAGCTTGCTCTCGGGATAATAATGGCATTGATATGGCTGGCAAACTTTGGCCTCAGGCCATAGTGAACTAAAAACTGCTCTTGATACTTAGGCTCTTTAAAGGCATGCAAGCAGGACCAAGAAGAGGTATCGACACCCAACCAGCGAGAGAAGGAAAAAAAAGCACTGCTTATCGATTCCATCAAGAAATCATTAGCATAATCATCAATATCAACAGGCAGTAATTGCAAATAGAGGTTTTGATCATCATAAACGCTTTTAAACTCTATCAGGGGCTGGGATAAAAACCCAAATTTCTGCAAGAGTTCTATTAAATCAAGAAGCGTTGGTGAGGCAAGAATTGCGCTGGCAAATTGCGGGTGATTTCCCGGCAATAGATACTGACCTAGTAGAAAGCTACTGTCATCTGCTCCAAAGCTGCGCTTGGCATTTTTAAAAATGGTCAACAGCTGTTGTGCTGATAGCATTGTACTGGCATCTTCGATATCCCCAGAGAATAAGCTACTACCCTTTAATAATTTATCTGGGTGTACCCCACGACTATGGGCCAGCTCTAGCAAGCCTAACAAGCTTTCTTGTGCGAAAATACGCTTATCCGCCAATGCATAATATGGTTTAGGCATCAGGCAACCTTTAGCGAACGCCTTTCTTTAGCCTTTGCTAAGCCATAGTTTGCACGCTCCAAAAGCTTATCTACAACGTAAGATTCTTCGATTGAAGCATCTAGACCATCGGTTGCCACCGCGGTGCTAACAGTATGAAATTGTGCGCTATCATTATTGCGAGCTCTAAATGCAAAGTGGCGGCAAACATCCTCCAATTGCTGAGCAACAAGCACAGCCATTTCTTGGCAGGTTGCCGGCATTACAATAGCAAAGCGATCACCAGCATAGCGACACAAAAGGTCTCTTCGGCGTAAATTTAACAAGATCAACTCTGTCAATTCACTTAATAACCTGTCCCCTTCTGCGATTCCAAGCCTGCGATTAAAGTTTCTAAACTCATCGATATCCAACATCAAAATTGATGTCGGCAAGCCTTCTGCACGAGCTTTTTTAAGCTCAATCGACAATTGCGTACGTAGGTAATGAGCATCAGCCAGACCGGTAATCTTGTCCAAGCGTCGATGATCTCGGTTGCCTCTCTCGCGCTTGAGCAACTGCTCATTCAGTGCTTGTTGTTCACGGTACCAATGCAATAAACCAATGCTCATTAGCAACATGCCAATCGGCATGGGAATTGACTCTACGGCATGACTCCAAATAGTTGCATCAGGAAGGCGAATAAATTCATCCAGTAAATCTTGTCCACTGGCAATTAAAAAGCAACTGAACCCCCAGAACAACAAGCTCGTGACAGGACCATGAGGCCGGCTTGCCAACAGCACAATCAACCACACCATGCAAAGCCATACCGCCCCACCTTCACCAGCAATATCAAGCCAATCAACTTCCTGCCATTGTTTACTTTCACCCAGCGCAAGAGTAATTAATATCTGTGCGCTCAATAGCAGTAGAATTAACAAAAGCTTGTTTGTGTGTTTTTTTAGCTGTTGCAGCATGTCATTACCTTTTTCACTGATGACAATAAAACAGTTTCAGGTGACAGCTTTATGACAACAAGTAACCGTCCAATCTTTAGCTCTGCTCATTAGCTCATAGAAATTGAGATTTTTTGGATTTTCTTTTACGAAAAAGGCTATTTATACTGCTCTGGCGTTAGGAAAGATCGTGTTTTAAGTGATTGCCGTAGTCCTAAAAGCTCAAGCTGCTTACAAAATAAGCGTTTCGATGCCCATAATATTGAGAGTACAGCCTTTCGACGGCTTGACGTCACTAATCTGTCACATAGACTTTCTAAGGTTCGCCCCAATTCCTTCGGGACTTTATTTAAGGGGAGCCACCATGGCCACAGTAGTACGCAAAGTCTTTAAACACAGTCAGCTTGCTCTGGCGATTACAGCAACAATCGGCGCAAGCAATCTAAGTTTTGCTCAAGACAGCGAAAAGTTAGAAGAAATTATCGTTTTCGGTAATGCCGCAAGTTTGAATCGCGCGCTCGAAAAGCAGCGCATGGCCGATAATATCAAAAGTATTGTCAGTGCCGACTCTATTGGGAAATTACCCGATACTAATGTTTCTGAAGCTTTGCAGCGTGTGCCGGGTGTTTCCATTGAGCGTGACCAAGGTGAAGGCCGCTTCGTCAGTGTGCGGGGTCTTTCTGCTGACTTAAACTCTGTCAGTATCAACGGCATGAGCACCCCGTCACCAGAGTCTGATCGTCGCGCGGTAGCTTTAGATGTCATCCCTGCTGATCTCGTTGAAACTTTAGAGGTCACAAAATCCATAACCCCGGATATGGATCCTGATGCCATCGGCGGCTCTGTTGAAGTTAAAAGTGTTTCTGGTTTCGATCGCGATGGCCTGTTCTACTCTTTAAGCAGCGAAGGTAGCTACGATGACCTTAGCGGTGAAAGCAGCCCTAAACTTGCAGCCAGCATTAGCAATATTTTTAGCGTTGGTAAGGGTAGCGACAATCTTGCCATTGCGGGCGCTGTCAGTTGGTTTGACCGTGAGTTTGGTTCTAATAACAGTGAGACTGGTGGTAAGTGGGAAATTGAAGAGGGCGAAGCCAAACTAGAAGAGTTTGAGCAACGTAATTATGCAATTGAACGCGAGCGCTTAGGGGCCGCTTTTAATATCGATTATAAAATTAGTGAAAACCATCAAATATTTCTGCGAAATTTATTTAGTGAATATACCGATACCGAGCAGCGTCTAGCCAATATTATTGAATTCGAAGATCCTCTCGCGCCAGGAGAGCTGGGCAGCTTAAAAGAAGATGACTACATAGATGGCGAAGGCAATGAATTTGAAGACCGCCCTATCGCTGTGCGTGAGTTGAAACAACGCCTAGAAACCCAAAAGATATTTTCGACAGTATTCGGCGGAGAATACAAGGCCAATGACTGGACCATAGAATACAACCTGGGCTACAGTAAATCAGAAGAAGTAGAACCAGAACATATCTCCGAAGCTAAATTCGTGGCTAATATTGAAGGAGATATTGGCTTTGAAGACTCTCAGCAACCAAAGCTAATTGCACCCGATTCATTCTACAACCCAAACTTATATTTTTTAGAATCTGTTGAGCTCTCCAAAGCACAAGCTGAAGACGAAGCTAGCAGCTTTAAGCTTGATATATCTAAAGATATTAAGCTAGGCGCTTACCCAACAGAAATTAAATTCGGTGCCAAATTTAGCCAAAGAGAAAAACAGGTCGACGAAACCGTCAGTGAAATCGAGGAAATGCTCAATCCTTTAAGTGATTTTGCTAATAGTGATATCAATTACAAACTTCAGCGTTTTGGCCCAGGCATTGACTCTTCGGCAGTACTGGCCGCTGCACAAAATCAGGAGCGCGAACTCAATATTGAAGAGTCTAACGCAGGTGATTGGGTAGTTGAAGAAGATCTGCAAGCTGTCTATGCCATGGCCACCATGGATATTGAGGATCTACGCTTAGTCTTTGGTGCACGTTATCAAGAGGTTGACTTCAAAGCGAATGGCTTTGCCTATGATGACGACGCTGAGGACGATCAGCAAATCACAGCGCGTCAAGCTAGCCGCAGCGACTCTCATTTTCTACCCGCGCTGCATTTACGCTATATCGTTAATGACAATACTCAACTTCGTGCCGCATGGACCAACTCAGTGGTTCGCCCTACTTTCGAACAAGCTCGCCCCGGTTATATTTTGGAAGACGATGGTGAAAAAGGTGAGTTCGGAAACCCCCAACTTAAACCCTGGGAGAGCAGCAACTTAGATGTAGGTATTGAGCACTATATGGGTTTTGCCGGTGTTGTTTCAGCATTCGCATTTTATAAAGATATCGATACTTTTATTTATGACACCATTACAGATCAACTGAGTGGATTTGAAAACATCGAAGAAGCCGAAATCGCGCTGAATGGTAAAGACGCAAAGCTCTATGGTGTTGAATTCGCCTGGTCTAAACAACTCAGTGAGTTGCCAGAACCTTTTAATGGCCTACTACTTTCTGCCAACTTAACATTGGCAGAATCTGATGCCGAGATTGACACCATCGAAGGCTCTCGCACTATTCGACTACCACAGCAGTCAGATACTACCGGAAACTTTACCGTCGGTTACGATAGTGACAAATTAAGTTTACGCCTAGCTGCAAACTACAAGTCTGATTACCTTGATGAAATTAATGCCGAAAGCCCCGTTAACGATATCATTGTCGACGACCACTTTCAGCTTGATTTTAGCGCACGCTACTTCATCAAAGACAATATCCAAGTGTTTTTTGAAGCCATTAATATCAATGATGAGCCGTTTTACGCTTACGTAAGCCAGCCTCGTTGGAATGCACAATACGAAGATTACGGTCCGACCTTTAAACTAGGCGCCACAATTACTAATTTTTAATTAGTCCAGTTTTTAGTAGTGTTGCCCAGCCCCCCTATAGCTGGGTGGCACTGCTAACTTTAAGTAGAATACTATGCATAAATTGATGATGTACAAAAACAGCTTTAACAAAACCCTCGCCTCCACCATAGCTTTGTTTGGATTGATCGCTTGTGCCGAACATTCTGAGCCACGAAAATCCAATATTAAGCAGGAAAACACTGAGGTAGCGGCCAGCTATACCGTAGAATCCGCCCAACAAATTATTCCTCTTGATAATTACACGATCGCTATTAGTGAATCTTTTGGTTTGCGTTTATTGGATAAGTCTGGAAGCACACTTCAAGAAATACAAGGGAAGTTTGAATTGGCTGACTTTCGCAAGCCAGGTGGGTTTCTTCGCTTGCTAATAGTCGACAAAAATAAGAATACTCCTATTCTATTTACCCAAGTCGACGAAGAAATTCGTGAGCTCAACCGCTTTGCTAGCCCTGGATTTAATATTGATGGTTTGTGCTTAAATGAGTTTGAGCAACAGCTTTTTGCTTTTTATTTGGATGGCGAGGGCCGGGCGCAGCAGTGGTTAATTAACGATCGCGGCCCATCTCAACAGGTCCGCAAGTTTACGACAGCGCCTGGAAGCTATTGTGCAGTCGATGATAGCGAACAAGTTCTTTATGTAAGTGAAGAATCTACCGGCGTGTGGGCCTATGAAGCTGAGCCCGAAGCTGAAAGTGGCCGTGAGCTCATCGCTTTGACCAGTGCTTGGGATGGCATTCTTGGAACAGATATTAGCGCTATCAGTGCAATCGATGGTGGCTTTGCTGCTCTTTCTACAATTGAGGGCAGCGTTACTTTAGTGATTGATGGTGAGTTTAAAGCTCGCTACCAACTTGCTGGTGCCGCCGAGGCTGAACAGCTAGCTCTCGCTCAAGACGAAGAGCAGCTTAAGCTTGCAAGTGTAGATGAGCAGGGCCAAGTCTATTTATGGCACGACAATATCGAATTAAAAAACCACAGTGCCGCGAACATGCCACAGCTTAAAGCAGACGGCGAAACTCAGGCGATGCCCCGTTATGGAGATGTCGCTGATGATCCAGCCATTTGGGTAAACCAAAGCTCACCCACTGACTCGCTAATCTTAGGTACCAATAAAACTGCCGGCTTGCATAGCTATAGCTTAGACGGGAAGGAACAACAGTTCTTACGTACTGGCCGCTTGAATAATGTCGATATCGTCTATCAGGTACCATTGAATGACGGTAAATCTGATATCGCTGCTGCAAGCCTACGCGATAATAATAGCATTGCTATGTTTCAGATTTCCTCAGATGGAGTTGTGCGTGAGGCCGGCCAGATTGCCACATCCATGCATGAAATTTATGGACTTTGCATGTTCCAAACAGATGGTAAAGCTTACGTTTTGGCCAATGATAAAAGCGGCCTTTACCAGCAATACTTAATCGGCGGCTCAAGCCGCAATATGACAGGGCAACTGAGCCGTGAATTTAGCCTTCCAGGCCAGCCTGAAGGTTGCGCCGTTGATGAGAAGCAGCAGCGCCTCTTTATGGGTGAAGAAGACGTGGGCATTTGGGTAATTGATAGCAAGCCCGAAAGTCAAAGCCAAGCTGAGCTTATCCATAAAGTGGGTGGCCCACTGAAAGATGACGTTGAAGGAATGGCTATCTATCAAGGCAAAGATAGAGACTACTTAGTGGTTTCTAGCCAGGGTAATAATAGCTATGCCGTTTACGATACGCTTGCGCCTTTCGAGTATCGTGGATCATTTAAAATTTCCATGGATCCATTAGCTGGGTTAGATGGAGCATCAGAAACTGATGGCCTCCATGTCACGAGCGCCAACTTAGGGGGTAAGTTCAGCGAAGGCCTACTGGTCGTACAGGATGGGCATAATGTACTACCGAGCGAGCCACAAAACTTCAAATTACTCTCTTGGTCTGCAATTCGTGAAGCCCTAAAGCTGCAATAGCACAGCAGCTCCACACTTAGTACCACCTCCGCCATTTTGTTAACTTGAGGTTAACAAAATGGCCACTTTCCTCGCTTGTTCCCTTCTCTGAAAACTTGTAGCGTAAGCTATTCGCCCTGGGGAGCTATTATGAAAAAGACCATCCTTAATTGCCTTATCGCCGCTAGTAGTTGCAGCGTGATTCCATTCCAACACAGCGCGGCAGCCGATCAGACACTGAGTTGGCCACCAAGCCAAGAAAAAAGCTCTAGCTATATTTTACGCTACGATAGTGTCCACCACCCTGTTATTGGCAAGCGAGGTATGGTTGTTAGCCAAAATATTACTGCCAGTGAAGTCGGGCGGGATATTTTAGCGAAAGGCGGCAATGCTGTTGATGCTGCTGTTGCCGTAGGCTTTGCGCTTGCCGTTACTCTCCCAAGAGCCGGCAACCTAGGCGGCGGTGGCTTTATGCTAATGCACTCCGCAAAAAGCGGAGACACCCAGGCTATCGACTATCGCGGTGAAGCCCCCTCCTCAGTCACATCTGACGACTTTATCAAAGATGGCAAAGTAAACCGCAGTAAAACCAAACTCGGTCATACTGCCTCTACGGTGCCTGGCACCGTTGCAGGCTTGTTCGCTGCCCACCAGGCTCAAGGTAAATTACCTTGGGCAGATCTACTTAAGCCTGCTGTTAAGCTGGCTCGCGAAGGTATAACGGTAAGCCATGATCTCGCTTGGGCCCTCAAAGCAAAATCCTCAGTGCTCATCCAAAACGCCGAAAGCTGCCGAATTTTTTTCAAAAACTGTAGCGGCTATATGGAAGCAGGTGAAAGGTTTGTTCAGGAAGATCTAGCAAAATCTTTAGAAAAAATTGCCAAGCATGGCGCCGATGCCTTCTACCAAGGAGACATTGCTGACAGTCTTGTTAAAGATATGCAAGCCAACGGAGGTTATTTTCAAACGCAAGATCTAGAAAGCTATCAGGCTCGCTTAGTCAAACCATTACAGACTTCTTATCGCGATCATCAAGTACTTACCATGCCTCCACCAGCAGGTGGCCTGCCTTTACTGCAGATTCTAAATATTCTTGAAAATTTTGATATCCGTAAAATGGGTGCCGGCTCAGCAGAAAACCTCCATATTTTATCGGAGGCCATGAAGCGCTCTTATGCTGATCGATTTAAGTATTTAGGTGATCCGCGCTTCAGTGATATTCCGGTTGAGCAGCTACTGGACAAATCTCTGGCCAAGCAACATAGCGAGAGCATAAATCTGAACAAAGCTAGCGACGCACGCAAAGTAAAAGCTAGTGTGTTACAAGGGCCTGCTCCCGGCCCAGATACCACTCACTACTCAATCGCTGACAGTGAAGGCAATGTGGTTTCTAATACTTACACCCTCAGCGCTTCCTTTGGCTCGGGTGTCACCATTAAAGGCACCGGTATTCTGATGAATAATCAGATTAATAATTTTGTTATCCGCCCCAGCCATGTTTACAAAAACCAGCAGCGTGAGCCCAATGCCATCGCTGGTGGTAAGCGCACCAAGAGCACCCAATCACCCACCTTGCTCTTTAAAGACGGTAAAGCCGTGCTTGCCACTGGTACACCTGGTGGACGACGTATTATCACGACTGTTGCCCAGTTAATTTCCAATGTGGTGGATCACCAAATGAACATTGCCGAGGCGACGGCCTACCCTCGAATTCACCAGGGCTGGGGGAAACGTGACTATAAGCTGGAATATGAACCAGGCTTTAGTCCAGATACCTTGGCCTTGTTGAAAGCCAAAGGGCATAGCCTAAAAGCTGGCGCCACTATGGGTAGCACCCAATCGATTGCCATCACAGGAAATCAATTGCTTGGTGCCGCTGATAGCCGTCGTCCTGGGGCCAAGGCGATCGGACTGTAACAATTCATTTACATCCTGTTACAACTTAGCACATAGCTGCAGCAGTTGGTTTACTCCTAGGCGCTACTATGAGGGTGCTGAATAGTGCCTATGGCAACAGCGTGAGAGTGTCATCCAATAATGCTGAACAATAATAAAGCCCGCGATAAGTGGAGCTAACTATACCGGAGAGTCCATATGTTTAAACCGCATCCTTTAAGTATTGCGATTATCGCAAGCTTAAGTGCAGGGACTGCAATAGCCCAAGAAAATGCAGCCCTAGAAGAAGTTATTGTTACGGGAACCCATATTAAAGGCGTTGATATAGCCGGCGCCCTGCCTGTTAGCCAGCTTAGTAAAGAAGACCTGGATTTAGCTGGCGCTTTAAGTACCGAAGAGCTTATTGGTGAACTACCCCAAGCCGGGCAGGTAGAGTTTAATAGCTCTAGCGAAGGCACCTCCTCTAACAATGTTCGTGGCGATGTAGCCTCCATCAACCTTCGCGGCTTAGGAGCAGACAGCACCCTGGTGCTCGTAAATGGTCGCCGCATGGTGCTCAACCCATCTTCTTCTACTCGTGACGGCGTACCGATTCAATTCGTTAACAGCGCCATGATCCCAGCATCTGGGCTGGATCGCGTTGAAGTGTTACGCGATGGTGCCGCCGCTATTTATGGAACCGATGCAGTAGCCGGTGTTGTTAACTATGTACTCGATACAGACTATGAGGGTTTTGAAATCAAAACTCGTTATGGCTCTGGACATTCCGATAGCTTAGGCGAGACTTCTATTCAGTTTCGCGGTGGCTTCGAATTCAACGAAGGCGCTTCCAACCTAACCTTCTTCGCCAGCGACTTTAATCGTTCTGGGGTAACCGCCCAAGAAATTGATTACACCCAAAACAGTGATTACCGCGATACAGACCGCACCCCGGCCTTGTTCGTTGGTGATAGCTCATTGAGAAACCTGTCTACTTTTACTCCATGGGGTCAATTTAATCTAGGTACCGTTAACAGTGACGGTAGCTTTTCACCGGTTGGGGTTTCTGGTGTTGCTCGCAGCAGTGATGGACGCTTTCACCTTCAGCCAGATACTGCCTCTGGTGGGGTGGAGTACAAAGACGGCTTAGCAATCGACGACGGTACGCTGAATAGCGATCTGCGTTACAACATTAATGATCTCCGTATGATCATTCCTAATCTAGAACGTCGCCAGTTCTTTACGACCTTTACCCATGAGTTTGATAGTGGGATAGAACTATTTTCAGAAGCTTCGTACTACGAATCTGAGTACGATACCTTTTTCGGGCCTAACGTTATTTCTGACGTTAACAAGATGTACATTCCAAAAACGGCCTATTACAACCCATTTGGAGCTGTTGGTAACCCGAACCGCCTGGCAGGTTTAAGTACAGATGATGTGCCTGAAGAAGGACTAGATGTAAAAATTGATCGCTTACGTTTGTACGATACAGGTCCACGTAAAATCGCCACTGAAAGTGATTCACATCGCTTCCTTGTAGGCTTCCGCGGTACTTGGGATGACTGGGATTGGGAATCAGCCGCTTATACTTCAGCTGCCAAAGCCGAAGATAGCCAGCTAAGTGTTAGTCGCAGTAAATTCTACGAAGCGGTTTCACGCTCAACACCCGATGCTTATAACCCATTTACCGGTGGTAACTTTGCCGACCCAGCCAATGGCGACCCAAGCAGCGGTGGCGACGCTTCTGAGTTCACCGTTAATGTAGAGCGCAAAAACAAAACCGAAATCAGCGGTATAGATTTTAAGGCCTCCACCCCTAACTTAGTGAGCTGGGCTGGCGGTGATATTGGCGCCGCTTTTGGTGTAGAACAGCGCCGCGAAACCTACCGTGATGATCGTGACCCACTACTTGATGGCACAGTAACCTTTACTCACCCTCTTAGCGGTGAGTTCTTTAGCAGTGATGTTATGGGTGTTAGTGCTACCCCAGACACCTATGGTGCTCGTGAAGTCTATTCCGCTTATGCAGAATTCCTAGTGCCTATGGTTAATGAGGGTATGGATATCCCCTTAGTTAAAAGCTTAGATGCACAAATCGCAGTACGCGCCGAAAGCTACTCGGATGTTGACGAAGATATTGTCAAACCAAAGTTTGCTCTAGCTTGGCGCCCTGCTGATTGGTTGCAAGTTCGCAGTGCTTTTTCTAAAGGCTTCCGTGCTCCTAACCTAGAAACGCTGAACCTAACCGTGCAGGAACGTTTCAATAATAACCAGAGCGACTTTTTGCGTTGCGCTGCCGGTCAAGCTGCAGGTACGCCAGAGTCAGATGTTGATGCCTGTCAGCAATCAATTAATACTCGCCGCCTAGGTAACAAAGATCTACAAAGTGAAGAGTCTGAGAACTTAACCTTTGGCTTTGTTGTAGAACCTCTTGAAGGCCTGGTTTTTACTGCTGATTGGTGGCGTATTGAGCAAGAAGGTGTGGTTGGTTTATTCGGCCGCGATAACCACCTAATTCTTGATCAAATCATGCGCCTAAACGGCAGCAGTAACCCTAACGTAATACGTGCAGCCGCTACCGCTCAAGATCAAGCTGAAATCGATGCTTACAATGCAGCAAATGGCACCAGTTTAGCAGCCGTTGGCCAGCTTTTGCATGTCAATGATACCTTCTTAAATCTACAGCCTCGCACAATTGAAGGGGCCGATTTTAGTGTTGCCTATGACACCGATGAATTCAGTATCGGCAGCTTTACACTGAAGTTTGATGGTGCCTATATCGCAAAATGGGATCAAGAGGCCTCCCCACAGGTTGAAGAGATTCAAGCTGCTGTGGATTCCAATCCATTACTTACAGGCTCTGTATCATCTTTCAGTAGCGGTTCACGCATTCAAGATGAAGCCACACCACGCTGGCGTGCAAAAGCCAGTGTCACCTGGAGAAAAGACAACTGGCGCGCGGGTCTGAGTGCTCGTTATGTGGGTAAAGTTTACGACCCAGACGTTAAGCAAGATGACGACCCTAGTATTATTCTAAAGATTCCTTCTTGGACCACTGTAAATACTTATGTGAATTACAAGTTTGAAGAAGGCGTATTAGATAACACCAACATCCGTTTGGGTGCCAACAACCTATTTGATGAAGAACCGCCATTGTTTGATTCTTCTCGCGGTTATAGTCCGGCGCTTCATTCAGCCAGAGGTCGTTACGTTTATCTTGATGTAAGCAAGAAATTTTAGGGGCCCGATGGCCCCACCCCTCACTCTCGTATAGCAAATGAGGCGGCTACCCGCATGCTTGATCTCAACTGTCAGTGCAGTTTATACGAGTTTTTGCCCGTCTCTGCTACGGGCTTTTTTTCCTTTTTCTACTGATTGATTATGAAAATATCGATTAAAAAAGTTTGTTTACTAGCCTGCAGCAGCATTGCACTGTTCCATAGTCAGTTACCTAGCGCACAAGCTCAAAGTGCACACGGCTCAGAAGCGATTATTGACCTAGCAGGACAATTTCATCCCGTTATTGGACGTAAGGGTATGGTTTCCAGCCAAGAAGCCTTGGCCAGCCAAGTGGGTGTGGATATCCTTAGACAGGGCGGCAACGCCGTCGATGCAGCGGTTGCCGTCGGCTTTGCATTAGCGGTTACCTTGCCAAAAGCAGGCAATATAGGTGGCGGTGGCTTTATGCTAGTGCACAATTCAAAATCAACTGAAACCCATGCAATCGATTATCGAGAAACGGCTCCAGCAGCCGCTCACCGCGATATATTCTTAAACAGTGACGGCAGTGTTAATAAACAAAGAGCTCGCAATAGTTTTCAAAGCGCTGGCGTTCCGGGTACCGTTGCGGGCCTACTTCTGGCTTTAGAACAACACGGTACCATGAGCCCCAAGCAAGTCATTGCTCCTGCGATTAAACTCGCTCAAGAAGGTTTTGTAGTATCAGAAGAGCTCGCACTTGAGCTACAGCAACGTCATTCGCAACTCAGCCGCTCTAAGGCCGGACAGAAGATTTTCTATAAGCCCAATGGTCGCTTTTATAAAGCGGGTGAAAAGCTAATCCAAAAAGATCTGGCCAATACCTTAAAAAAAATCGCTGAAACTAATGGACAGTCCTTTTACCAAGGCGAAACCGCCAAACTGATTGTTCAAGATTCCAAAAAACAAGGCGGCCTGATTCGGCTAGAGGATCTGAAAAACTATCAGCCGGCACTAAGAAAAACGGCCAAGGGTAAATACCGAGGCTACGATGTAGTTACCATGCCCCCACCTAGCGCCAGCGGCATTCACATTATTCAAATGCTCAATATATTGGAAAACAGTCAGCTCCATGATATTCCCCACAACAGTGCAGCACATCTACATTTACTCAGCAGCGCCATGCAGTTTGCCTTTGCCGATCGTAGTGAGCACTTAGGTGACCCTGACTTTTATGATGTCCCTATTCAAACTATTACCAGCAAACGATACGCTAAAAAATTAGCCGATAGCATTGTACCAATGCGCGCAAAGTCGGCCGCGGAAGTTAAGCCTCTGAACCTTAATCAATGGAAGGAGAGCCCCGATACCACCCATTACTCGGTTATCGATAAGTACGGTAATGCAGTGTCCAATACCTACACACTTAATTTCAGTTACGGCTCGGGTATTGTCGTTGAAGGTGCCGGTTTTATTCTGAACAATGAGATGGATGACTTTTCTGCCAAGCCCGGTGTACCGAACGCCTTTGGCTTGATTGGCCGTGAAGCCAATGCAATTAAGGCTGGCAAACGCCCCTTGAGTTCGATGGCACCGACCATTATCTTCAAAAATGATAAGCCGTTTATGATTACGGGTAGCCCCGGGGGCAGCAAAATTGCCAATGCCGTTTTACAAACCATAAGTAATGTTATCGATTATGATATGAATATTGCGCAAGCTTCCTCGGTACCACGTATTCATCATCAATGGCTACCTGATATCCTAAACCTCGAATCTGGAATCAGCGCCGACACCATCTCAATACTGAGTAATATGGGCTACACAACAAAACCTAGTAAAGGCATAGGTAGCACACAATCGATAGTGATTAAAAGTGGTATTGTTTACGGAGCATCTGATCCTAGAAGACCTGGCGCGGCTACGATTGCAGAATAAGCCAGACTTTGAAAACCATCACTGATCAATAGTCAGGGCCCACATAGCTATGTGGGCTTTTAAGGTTTTTTAAGAACTGAGTATCAGAATTGTTCTAGAAAGCGATCCTTATCCTGCGCATTCATTCGCTCCCCCATTATCTTTCCTAGCAAGCCACTCTCTTCAATAAGGTCGTAGGCAGCTCTTAGCTTAGCGACAGTTTCTTCAGGAGTGTCTAAGCTGGCCGCAATAAAAAGCCCTTTAGAAATACCTTCTAACTTAAGTGCCGGTACGAATTTTTCGCAATCAGTCTTTTCTTGCTCGCAAAGTGTTAATAAGCCCGCCGAGCTAGACGCAAACAACTCAACCCGCTTGCGGAGTAACTTATGGAAGTTTTGTCGATTGGAATTTACGGGCTCTAGATTTGCTATACCTTGGGATTTCAAATAAACATGGTGTGCGTGAAAGTTAACCACACCGACTTTGTATTGATTTACATCAGCAAGGCTATCCACCGTAATATCTCGACGTTCAAGTAATCGAAATAGATAATAGTGAACTGGGGTTATTTGGCCTATCCAATGAAACTTATTTTCCCTTTCTGTGGTTCGAGCCAGTGGGTAAATGATGACATTAGATTCCGTTTCAGCTCTGCGGTAGGCTCTTTTCCATGGTGAGAAATATAGCTGATACTCAAAGCCCGATTGCGCTATGAGCTCTTGAACCAATTCCGTCGCTTGCCCATCGGCTAAGTTATCATTGCTACGGAAAGTAATTGGAGTTCTTTCAGTTACTACATCTAGAGTCACTTGAGCTTGGCTGTTTGCTGCATTGAAACCGCCCCATAAGGCCACTAGAAATACAGATAAACTCAGTGTTCTAAGCTTCATAATTACATCTTATTCGGCTGATATTGATTGATAGCCCCTTGGGTTATTCTCATGGTTTTTATCCACAGGGCATATGTAGCGGGGCTCAATATACCATCATCGTCATCAAAATCGTCAAATAAATCCAACATAGCCTGAAGGCCAAAGTTTCCCGCTAGGCCTCTTAGTTTATGTAATTGCTCATTACTCAAGGGTTTTCCTACTAAAACCCCCTCCTCTGCCGAGATATTTTTTCGAAGCTCCTGCAAGGCTTTTTCATACAGTTGTGCCGCTGGTTCAATACCTAAATTATTGAAATGTTCATGAATGACAGATTTGTTCAAAGCAATATTTTGTTTAGCGAAATCTTGATTAATACTGTTCAAAAGCTCGCCGTAGTCCACGGGCTTTTCAATTACGCCATCCATGCCAGCGGCATAACACTTTGTTTTTGTCTCAGGGTCGATATGTGCAGTCACGCCATAAATTGTGCCGCAATAATCAGCCTGTCTTAGCTTTTCAGTTGCACTAATGCCATCAAGCTCTGGCATATTGACATCCATAAGCACTAACTGGGGCTGCTCGGCTTCGCAAAGGGATATCGCTTCTAGGCCATTTTCGGCCACATAGACCTTATGCTTATTTTGTTCAAAATATATTTTGGCCAACTTTAAATTCATTTCTACATCGTCAGCCACCAAAACTCGCAGTGGACTCATACTTGCAGTGCCGCCCTCATGGCTCAGGGCTGGCATTTTCTGTGCTACCTTGGCACTAACTTCAAACCAAAATTCAGCGCCTTCGCCTTCTTGACTGCTAAAATTCAGCTCTCCATCCATTTTGTCTACAATGGCCTTACATATCGCTAGCCCCATACCCGCACCGCCATAAAGTGCATGAATGCTTTTATCAGCTTGTTGGTAGGGGGAGAATATTTTTTCTTTAGCCTGTTCAGCTATGCCCACCCCTGTGTCACTCACCAAAAACCTTAGTAGGCTACAACCATCTTTCTTTTCTAAGCAGCTAACCTCTAAATGTATTTCACCGTCGCGGGTAAACTTAATAGCGTTATTGATTAGGTTTAAAATTACTTGGCGCAACCTCTCGGAATCTAACTCATAGTAACGATCGACATTATTCGCAATATGATAGCTAAGCTGATTCTGGTTTTTTTTAGCAGAAGAGCCCATTAAGAAGATAATTGAGCTAATCAGCCTTTCTAGATCAAATACCTTATCCACTAGCTCTAACTCACCCTGCTCATTGCGGGTGTATTCCAAAGCATTGTTCATTAAACCCAATAATGATTCGCAAGCGTCATTGATTGAATCGACATACTGGGCTTGTGCATTGGGTAAACCACTATCTGAAAGAAGCCTTAGCAAACCCAAAATGCCATTCATTGGGGTTCGAATCTCATGACTCATAACAGCCAAAAAGTCTGATTTAGCCTTACTGGCCGCTAGGGCTGATTGCTGTTCTTTTTTAAGTTCGTGGGTTCGCTCAAGCACTTGCGCTTCAAGGTTTTTGTTCGCGGTTAGAATTTGCTCATGCTGGGTTTCAATGGTTTTTAATTGTTGATTAAAAGCATTGAGCAACATGCCAATTTCATCATCTCGGTGCGCATTAGGAATATCGATATTTTTCAGCTTTTCCGGTTTGCTCACTTGTTGGCTAGCTAAGAGTACAGATTTTGTAACACCAAAATAAAACACCAGCATTATGCAGGCCGCGAGGATGATGTTGCGAATAATGCCGAATAGAAAGGTCAACAATGAACGCTGTATAAAAGCTTGAGATTCATTTGCGGGATCTACCTGGATATATAGAACACCGACTTCCTCTGTACCAGTATGCAACAAGGAAACCTGTATATCTTCTAGGTCTCCAAACAGCCAGCGCCCAACCCCCGAGACTTTTTCAGGAGCTTTACTAGCATGTGCTAAGGTGTTTTTATAGTTGTCTTTGATGCTTGCCTTTACGATAAACCGATTATTCAAAAGACCCGCGACGATTTCGCCCGCGGTGGCATCATCTAGGTTATAAGCTGCGAATTGTGCCGATTTAATTGCGGTGCTAAGAATACGCTCAACATCATTATCGTGATTGTTCTTTTGTTGAAAGTAATCGGCCATCAACTGGCCACCGGTCAGCAATAGACCAATTATAAAGGCCACCAAAACAATATTTCTGGTTTGCTTATACGCCAATCGTTGGCGCAGTGGAGGTTGGCCCTTACTGAATGGCACAGTTATGACTCATTCGAGTTAATTTCTGCAATAAACAGATAGCCTGCACCATGAACGGTACTAATATATTTTGGAGATCCTTTATCGTCTTGTAGCTTTTTTCTCAGCCTTGCTACCATTACATCGATAGTTCGATCTGTGGGATACCAATCACGACGTTGCATTTTATTCATCAGCTGATCCCTACTCAGTACCATTCCTGGATTTGCTAGTAGGGCGGCCAATAATTTGTATTCACCCTCGGTAAGATTTACCTCTTCCCCATTTACATGCATTAATAGTCGGCGACCGGGTAAAAAAGACCAACAATCAAAGCTTATTTGCTCGGCTAAATCTTGGCTGTTATTGAGTGTTTCTTGATGCAATCGTGATGCGAGGTTTTTTACCCGTACCATCAACTCCCGAATATTGTAGGGCTTGGTCACATAATCATCGGCACCCAGCTCAAGACCCACAATACGGTCAATATCATCAGAGCGCTGGGTGACTAAAATAATCCCCATATTCGAGCGACCCCGTATCTCTCTAGTTAAAGCTAAGCCGTCGCCATCTGGCAGGGTAATATCCAACAACACAATATCTATTGTCTTTTGCGCTAGCAGCTCTCTTGCTTGACTACAGTTGTGAGCCTTATACACCTCATAGGGGGCTTGATTGAAATAGCTGTATAAGAGCTCCATGCTCGCCAATTCGTCTTCCACAATAAGTAAAGTTATGGCTTTGGAATTGGCTTTATTGGAAGGGTTCATGATTTATTGGTCTGCATTTTTAAAACTGTTCAAATTATAACCCAGAGAAGTCTGGCGCCAATGTAAATCTCCAGTGTTTTTTGTAAACCAAAGATTATCCTATAAACTGCGGCGGATAATATTAGATATACAGCCATGAGATAGCCCTATGAGTTCCGAGCCAAACAAAGCCAATAAAACCGCCATTCGCAGCCACAAAGGCATCAGCCCAAGCCTGGGGCAACGAGTTATGATCGACCCCGCTGCCGTAGTCATAGGTGATGTGGTTCTAGGCGATGACTGCTCGGTATGGCCCTGTGCGGTGATTCGCGGCGATATGCACTCTATCCGAATTGGCGATCGCTGCAGTATCCAAGACGGCTCAGTTTTGCATATTACCCATGCTAGTGACTTCAACCCGGGCGGCTGGCCTCTAACCTTAGGCGACGATGTTACCGTCGGACACTCCGTCAATCTCCATGGCTGTACCTTAGGCAGCCGAATCCTAGTCGGTGTTGGCTCTACCATTATGGATGGCGCAATCGTAGAAGATGAAGTCATCATCGGAGCTGGCAGCCTTGTACCACCTGGTAAACGCCTAGAATCCGGCCATTTGTACGTTGGCTCCCCAGTTAAGAAAGCTCGCCCACTAAAAGAAAAAGAACGTAATTTCTTCCCTTACACCGCTGGGAATTATGTGAAGCTGAAGGATGAGTATTTAGCCGAGGCCAAAGATCAGAATAACTAACGTATTTGCTAGCTGGGAATTATATCGTAGTTCGAGAATGCCGTTATTTAGAAAGGATAAACGTTCAAATACAAATAGCAGTTTAAGAATGAAGCCGGCCCTATGAGCCGGCTTCAACAAGATTAGCCTTTGCTGGCGATATACTGGTCGACTTGCTCTTCCAAGATACCTAATGGCAACATGCCATTGCGCAAAATAACATCGTGGAATTCACGAATATCAAATTTCTCTGCTAGCGCCTTCTTGGCCTTAGCACGCAATTGCATAATTTTGATTTGACCAATCTTATAGGCAGTCGCCTGTCCAGGCATAACAATGTAACGCTCGATGGCTTTTACAACGTCTAGCTCAGGACTTGGTGTGCTATCACGTAAATACTTAATAGCCTGCTCGCGTGTCCACTTCTTAGCGTGAATACCAGTATCAACCACTAAACGACAAGCACGCCATAGCTCCATTGATAAGCGACCAAAATCAGAATAAGGGTCCTGATAAAAACCAATTTCTTTTGGTAGTGTTTCGGAGTACAAACCCCAACCCTCAGTATAGGCTGTATAACCACCTACCTTACGGAATGTTGGAATGCCTTCTAACTCTTGCGCGATCGCCAGTTGCATATGGTGGCCAGGAATACCTTCGTGATAAGCCAAAGCTTCTAGCTCATACACTGCCATCTCATTCATATCAGCTAAGTTTACGTAGTAGCGACCTGGACGAGAGCCATCTAAAGATGGGCGCTGATAAAATGCACGGCCAGCAGAATCTTCACGGAAAGGCTCCACACGGGTAACTACAAGGTCGGCCTTCGGCTTAGTAAGGAATAGCTCATCCAAGCGAGACTTCATCACATCGATGGCTTTAACGGCATCATCTAAGTACTTCTGACGACCTTCATCGGTGTTGGGTAATTTAAACTGGGCATCATTACGCATAAATTTAAAGAATGCCTGCAAATCACCTTTGAAGCCCACCTTTTCTTTAATCGCACGCATTTCATCATGAATACGAGCAACCTCAGAAAGCCCTAGCTTATGAATTTCATCCGCAGTCATATCTGTGGTGGTCATGTCTTTTAGGCGATACTTGTAATACTCTTCGCCTTTAGGAAACTTCCAAACACCATCACGCGTATCAGCACGCTTCTCCTGACTTTCTAGGAAGCCAATCAATGCAGTATAGGCATTTTTAAATTCACCCAATAAAGCCGCTTTCGCTTCTTTTAGCAGTTTTGCTTTTTCTTCGTCTGTAGCTTCTAGCTTTTCAACTTTGCCCTGGATGTCTGCCCAAACTGGGTTGTCTTCTTTAGCGTCTTTCTCAAAAGGCTTACCGGCAATGATATTTTTACTGTCG
This sequence comes from uncultured Pseudoteredinibacter sp., assembly GCF_947502065.1. Classification (GTDB taxonomy): domain Bacteria; phylum Pseudomonadota; class Gammaproteobacteria; order Pseudomonadales; family Cellvibrionaceae; genus Pseudoteredinibacter. The sequence continues at coordinate 135,129 of NZ_CANMYE010000005.1, read as the reverse complement.
CTAATCACCATCGGGAAAACAAATTTAGGAGGCACCACACCTAGTTTTTCGCTGCTCTCCATGCGCACGATAAGCTGATCAAAAAGTGGCTTGGCTTTTTTCAAGCGAGAAATATAAGCCTCAGCATCGCTAACATTATCAACGCGATGCATATTGATCAGGAATGATGGGAGTTGAGACTGAAGGCCAAACATTTGATTAACTTGGTAGCCATAGTCGCGATAGCGATCCGCAAAGATCTGATCTTTGGCCTGCTCTTCAAATAGGCGATAGCTTAGCTTTTCTTGCTCACCCAATTTAGCAAAGTCAATCTTCTTAAGCTCGGCTAATTGCTTTTTAACAAGTGCTAGATCGCGATCATCTTCTGCTGCTGAAATATCGCCCCACTCGCCGTACTTTTCCTTCATACCTAAATAAGTAAGGTACATCGGCTTATTGGCCAAAGATTCTTTAAATGAGCTTTCGAAAAACTCAGCAGCCTTTTCAGACTCGGTTTTTTCTGCAAGCGCCCATGTTGCGCTGCTTGCAGCTACGAGCGCTACCGCTAAGCGCGTCGCTTTAGTCATCAACTTCATTGTATTTCCTCATGACGAGCGTGTAGCTTGGCTGAGTGATACCAGCCGCATACACAAATATTGTTGTTTTACGGTAGTTAGACGAACAACGGCCAATGAAGATCATTGGCCGCTGATAAAATAGGAACTAAGAACTTTGGGAGGTCTATACTTCGAATATGCGAGTTCGGTCATTCCACACAACTAGAGCCGCTACAGCTAGCATGCTAAGACCTAGGCCCAACAAAGTCGCCCAGTTTGCGCTTGGCTGGGTGAAAATTGAGGCGAAGCCCTGCAACATAGTCTGCAAAGGCAAGATAGCAGCAACAAGTGCGGTCGACAGAATAGCCGCCCAAACCACTAGACGGTTAGGCTTGGCTTTCTCTCGGTCGGGCTTGGCCGGTAACTGAGCCATCAAAGCATCAGTAAAGCCATCATCCGCAATATAGTCATTTTGGGCCTTCAGCTCTCGCTGAAGAAACAGTTCAAATTCTTGATCATTCATAGTCTTCATTCCCCCGCTACTTGAGCGGTTGCGGGTGCAGCTAAGATAGCCTTAAGCTTCTGTTTCGCCCGCTGAACATGGGATTTTACCGAACCCACAGGACACTGCAAGATTTCAGCAGCCTCACTGTGGCTCATCCCTTGAGTATAACACAGGTCAATGGTTTGCCTTTGGATATCAGGCAGCTGGGCTAGGGCTTGATCAAGGTCCCTGCTATTACCCACATGCTCTAAATCAGAGCCTGCTGCCGAGTGAACATTATCAATGTCCTCAAAAGTATCCTGGAAATTATTCTTCTTGATCTTCTTATAATCGAGGAAGGTATTATAAGCGATCCGATATAGCCAGGTACTTAGCTTAGCGTTTGACTGAAAACTGTCTAACTTACGGAAAGCCTTTAAAAAGGTCTCCTGGGCTAGATCATCAGCCAAGGCATCGTTCTGGCACCATTGGCGCAATGATGCGCGCAAACCAGATTGATGGCGATTAACCAAGATAGCAAAGGCGCGTTGGTTTCCCGCCTTTACTACTAGGTCAATCAGTTGTTGGTCGCTAAGCTCTATCACAAAGGTGGCCTAAGTTACTGTTTTTGTTATACGGATTGGCTGTTGTTTTCTTTTTCTTGCTGAGCTTGCTCAGTCTTCCAGATATAAAGGTGGGCCACACCAATCAGCGCTGGGATTAAGCCTACCGCACCAACCTCACCGGCAACTGCACCTAAGAAGCCCATCAAGCCAACACCTACAGCGATCAGCATGACGCCTTTGCTTTGAGTGCTCTTCTCAGGCTTACCGGTTGCTTCTTGGAACATTTCAGGCGGGATCTCTTGGCCTTTCTCCAGCATCTTATCGATGCTTTGATTGATCAGCTCGCGGCGCTTATGACGACCGTACATAACCACGCCTACGATCAATACCGGCATGCCAAAGATCAGTACAATGGCGACAACGGCCACTAAAGCTTCGAGAAAATCGCCGATTGAGTCGGTAAAAGCATTGCCACCTTCTTTATAAACCACTCGAGATTTGCTTTCGCTTCGACGCTCGCTTTCCAGTTCGGCTTGGTGCTCGGCCTCTCTTTCAAGGACGATTTTGCCGTCTATCTCAACACCTTCTTTTTCCAGCTCGTGGGCAATCTCTTTAAGGACGTTTTCACCGATAAATGAACCTAGGTTGATGGTGACTTTCTTCTGTTCGTCGCTGCCATCGCTGGTACGAACCACAATTTCGCCGGATTCGACGTTGAGATCGATGGTTTTTTCAACATCACCATCTTTCACCACAATCACTTTGCGGTGACTATCAGCTTCGCTTTCGGCCGTTACCGCCGCTGCACCAACGATGGTGCACATCATCAGCAGCGCGGCGAACAGCTGCTTTAGGTTTAAATGATTCATATTCATATTCCTCGTAGTGTTTCATTGGGCAGTGATCTTCTGCCCTGCTATTGCTAAGCGAATTTCGCTTGGTATTGCTTAAGACGGCGCAAACAGCCGAATGGATGCAAGCGCCAGAAAAACTTTGAGATTAATTTAGCTAAGGCCTAGATTAAGGCGATTTTGGCTCTAGCTGCTGACGCAATTGAGCTAAGATTGGAGCGGTGTTGGGACGCTTGCCACGCCACAAATAAAAGGATTCAGCAGCCTGTTCGACCAACATACCAAGGCCATCAGCTTCAGCCAGAGCACCATTATTCTTGGCCCAGCTCATAAACACTGTGGGCTCGGCGGCATACATCATATCGTAGCAATAGCAGCCCTCAGCAACCCCATTGGCCAATGGCAAACTATCACCTTGCAAGCTAGCGGCACTACCATTAATGATGATATCAAACTGACCGGGCTTAATATCTGAAAAACCAGAAGCTGTAATTTTGCCAATATCAGCAAATTCGTCGGCCAACAGCTGCGCCTTAGAGACCGTACGATTTGCTATATGAAGCGCCGCAGGGCTCGAAGCCAATAAAGGTTGAATGACACCACGGACAGCCCCGCCTGCACCTAAAAGCAAAACCCTTTTGCCAGCCAAAGGCCAAGATAGGTTTTGCTCAATATCACGTACCATACCTACGCCATCGGTATTTTCGGCGCAAATACGGCCATTTTCCTGCAAAATCAGGGTATTGCTTGCACCAGCTCTGGAGGCCCTTGGGCTTAGCTCATCTGCAAACTCCAGTGCATCAAGCTTAAAGGGCACTGTGACATTCATGCCCTTGCCACCTTGTGCAAAGAACTTACCCGCCTCATCAGCAAAATTTTGCGCGCAAATGGCTTCGTAGCTTAGGGCCTCAGCACATTGCTCAGCGAATGATTGCTGTATCTGTGGCGATTTGGAATGGGCTATGGGGTTACCTAGCACCGCATAACGATCTATTGTCGAATTAGTCACGGTAACCTCGCTCAGCTGGCCAGCCAATCTCTATGGGGTAAAAACTTCTCTGTCAGTTGCGCTTCAGCAGAACCCGGCTCTGGCTGATAGTCATACTCCCAGCGCACCAATGGCGGCATCGACATTAATATCGACTCGGTACGGCCACCGGTTTGCAAACCAAACAAGGTGCCTCGATCCCAGACTAGGTTAAATTCCACATATCGACCTCGGCGATACAACTGAAACTCTCGTTCACGTTCACCGTAAGGCTGATCTTTGCGACGCTCTACGATAGGAACGTAAGCTTTGGTGTAACTATCACCCACGGCCTGCATAAAGGCGAAGCTCTTTTCAAAACCCCACTCATTGAGATCATCGAAGAACAAGCCCCCCACGCCGCGAGCTTCATCGCGATGTTTAAGAAAGAAATAGTCATCACACCATTTTTTATATCGCGGATAAACATCATCACCAAAAGGATCGCAAGCGTCTTTGGCGGTTTGGTGCCACTGGCGACAATCTTCTTCATCACCATAATAAGGCGTTAGATCATAACCACCCCCAAACCACCAAACCGGCTCGGCACCTTCTTTCTCGGCAATAAAAAAACGTACATTGGCGTGGCTAGTGGGCACATAAGGATTGTGAGGATGAATTACCAAGGACACCCCCATGGCTTCAAAAGAGCGGCCGGCAAGTTCTGGACGGTGCGCCGTTGCTGAGGCCGGCATAGCCGCTCCGCTTACATGGGAGAAGTTGACCCCGCCTTTTTCAAAAACATTGCCATTTTCAATCACTCGCGAACGGCCGCCACCCCCCTCTTCGCGCACCCACTGATCTTGCTTAAACTCAGTGCCGCCATCGGCTTGGCTTAGGTCGGCGCAGATCTTATCTTGCAGCGCCATTAGATAGGCTTTTACCGCCTCTTTATCGACCGAGCTCATAGATATTTCTTCGTGTCATTACTGGGCTTGGCATAGTAACAAAAGCCCATGATCACTGCAGTTGGAAATATCTTTTGGCTATTAGGGAGAATTCAGCTAGGGCAAAGCTTAAGCGCGGATAATGTCGCCCGTGCGTAAATCGCGAATGGTGGACGGTTTAGCCTTGGTATTCACAAGGCCTGGAGCCAAACCGGCAAGGCAGCCGTGAAAATATCGCTCGGCATGCATAGCACTAATGGCAGGCGGTAAACCCTGTGGGTTGGCTGAGGTAGAAACAATAGGGCCATCAAAGGCTCGGCAAAGGCCTGCAACGACTGGGTGAGCACTGACACGCAGGGCAACAGAATCAAAACGACCGCTAATCCAACTCGGACAATAGCCATTAACAGGCACCAGCCAAGTATTAGGCCCAGGCCAAGTTTCTTCTAGTTTAGCGTATTGATCGTGGGAGATACCCGCAAGATAAGGCTCAAACTGCTCAATATTGGCAGCGACCAAGATAAGCCCCTTGGCTTGGGCACGACCCTTTAAGAACAAGATACGCTCAACAGCTTCTTGTTGAAAAGGATCGCAACCTAGACCCCAAACCGCTTCGGTCGGATAGGCGATAACGCCTCCATCATGCATTTGCTCTGCAAGACGGCGAATACGAGGATTTAGGGCCCAGTTCACAGTCAAATTAGCGCTGAGCTAACTTTTCCTGCAAAGAAGCATCTTTAGCGATAACGGCATCAGCATTTGCTTTACGCTCGTCGATCAACTTCTGGTGCAACTCAGCGTCTGAGGTACCTAGGATCTGAGCCGCTAAATATGCTGCGTTCTTAGCACCAGCTTTACCGATAGCAACGGTTGCTACTGGGATACCACCAGGCATTTGAACGGTAGACAACAAGGCATCTAGGCCGTCCAAAGAAGAGTTAATTGGCACACCAATCACTGGCTTCAAGGTGTTTGCAGAAACAGCACCCGCCAAGTGAGCGGCCATACCAGCGGCACAGATAAAGGCGCCAGCACCACGGGCGTCAGCATCTTTAACATAAGTGTGAGTAGCTTCTGGGGTACGGTGAGCGGAGCTAACTTTAGCTTCGAAAGGCACGCCTAGCTTGTCTAGGGTATCGAAAGCGGCTTCCATAATAGGTAGGTCTGAATCAGAACCCATCAAAATAGCAACAAATGGTTTGCTCATCGGCTTAGTCTCTTGTGCGAAAAAGCGGCAAATTTACCCGAACTTCATGCCGTGCTCAAGCATTTTTGAAAAACTTAGCATTCTTCCCAAAGCCCCTATTTCAAACGCTGATATAGCCCAGCCTGCTGGCAAATTTGACCATTAAGTTCTAACTCTATGAGTTGTGTCGATATCTCTTCGACTTTGAGCCCGCTGCTCAGCTGTATTTCATCGATACTGAGCGGATCGTAACCTATAAACTTTAATAGGCCATTGGGCTTGGAGCTTTGCCCTGATTCTTCATTTGGACTTACAGTAGCCGGTTTGAAATCTAGCTGGCACTGGATGGCTCCACTTAAATGTTGAGCGATATCCTCAGCACCTTCCACCAGCACCGCACCTTGCTTTAACAACTTATGGCAACCTCGGCTCAAAGGGTTATTTATAGAGCCGGGAATTGCAAAAACCTCACGGTTTTCGTCAAGCGCCAAAGAGGCACTAATTAAAGAGCCGCTTCGCTCTGCAGCCTCTACGACTAGCGTACCCAAGGCTAAGCCTGTCACGATGCGGTTTCGTTTTGGGAAGTTCGCCGCGATTGGCGGTGTACCAAAAGGGTACTCACTTAGAAGTGCGCCGCCTGTATTAATAATTTCTTGGCTCAAGGCTGTATTTCGTCGAGGATAAAGCTGATCTAGGCCGCTTCCCAACACCGCTATCGTCTTGCCGCCTGCGGCCAAGCACCCCCTGTGTGCGGCTGAGTCGATCCCTAGTGCCAAGCCACTGGTAATAGCTATTCCTGCAATACTAAGCTCTTTAGAGATCTGCTCTGCCTGCTTAACACCTGAGGGGCTCGCTTTGCGGCTGCCCACAATAGCTAGCTGCGGCCAATGCAGAGCTTCGACACTTCCTTTTACGAAGAGTAGCTCTGGCGGGTCCGCCGTTTCCAACAACAATTTCGGGAAGTCCTTGTCCTTAGCGAAAAGCAGGCGCACCGACTGATCGTTACAAAGCTTGATCAGCTGCCGTAGCTTCCTAGCTAAGGCACTATCATCACCGGCTTGTCGATAGCTTTGTAGAAGCGCATAGGCCTCTTCCCCCAGTCGAAGCTTTTGCTCTTTAGCACCCAATTCAAAGAGCTCAGCTATAGAGTCTAAGCCTTGAGTGGAGCGACGCAGATATCTGCCCTGCCAATGCTGTGACATAAGAAGCAATATACGGTTCTTGTTTTCCAGGGAAAGCTCCATAGCTTTTTCCTATATCTCGTTTATTTGGCATGAACAGCTAACAGGCGACCTGGTGAAAAAACAGGCAACACAATCACACAACTGAAGGGAAAACATAAACTGCCTCACATAAATTGAAACAGGCCAAAATTCTTATTAGTCTTAAAGCTATGGAATAGACTAAAAATATGCTCTAAATTCGCTGCCAGGCCTACAGTTGAGGGGGCAAGAAAAGAATTTAGTATAAAAAGCTCATTCCGATGTGCACTGCTAAATAATGTCGTCTAGTATGAAAGTAGACGCTTTAAAGGAAGCTCCAATGCCTGAGTACAGTTTTCTAAGTAACGAAAAATCCAGCTTCGAGCCAACACAAGTTCAAGGTGACCCTTGGAAGGTTCTCGTGGTTGATGATGAGCCAGATATTCATACCATTACTGAGCTAGCACTGAGTGATTTTGAGTATCAAAATCGCGGTATTGAATTGCTACACGCAAATTCTGCCGCCGAAGCTAAAGAAATATTGCAGCAAGAAGACGATATTGGGCTGATATTGCTCGATGTTGTCATGGAATCGAGAGATGCTGGGCTATTACTGGTCATCTGGATTCGAGAAGAACTAAAGAACAATCAAGTTCGCATTGTTCTACGTACTGGCCAGCCAGGAGACGCTCCCGAACGACAAGTGGTTCGAGACTATGACATCAATGGCTACAAAGAAAAGTCTGAGCTAACCGCGAATAAGCTCTACACCGTGACCTGTAGCTCTCTGCGTTCATATCAGGATATCCACTCTTTAATGGCCCATGAAGCAGGCATGAAAAAGGTCATTGAGTCTACCGGTGATATTTTCGGCAAACGCTCCTTAGGCTTATTTGTTGAAGGTGTACTAGAGCAAATCTTTTCTTTAAGTAAGCTGGAACGCAGCATGAATTTGGTGATTGAGGACAACTCAATTGCCATTCAGCGCAACCATGGCGAATATGAAGTGGTTGCCGCTACAGGTTGCTACCGTGGAATTAGTGATATCGATGTGCGAGCTGAATTTGGGACCACCGTTGAGAAGTTGCTCGCGACTGATGAACGCATTGTTAATCTGCCCAACAATAAGCTGGCTATTATACTACGCTGCCCCTTCTCCGACGCTACGGTATTACTACTCAATAATATGACCTATAGCAGCGATGAGAAAAACCAATACTCGCTGCTAAACCTGTTCATCAGCAATGTAAATATCGCTTATGAAAACCTTTCCTTACAAGCCCAGACAGAACGCACCCAAAAAGAGATTGCTTATCGGCTAGGCGAAGCAATCGAAAACCGCTCGAATGAATCTGGTAATCACGTTAAGCGTGTAGCGATGACCTCGGAGTTGCTAGCCCTAGGATGTGGCCTTTCAGCAGCCAAGTCGCAAATTATTAAAATCGCTTCACCTTTACATGATATTGGCAAAATAGCTTGTCCTGATGCAATTTTACATAAAGAAGGCAAGCTTGACCCAGATGAGTGGGAAACCATGAAGCAACATGCTCTTATCGGTGAAGAGATGCTCTCTGGGTCTGACCTTGAGATTATAAGAACAGCCGCCAATCTTGCCGGCGGGCACCATGAACGCTGGGAGGGCGGTGGTTATCCACGCAACCTATCTGGTGAAGACATTCCATTAGAAGCGCGAATTACCGCTGTAGCTGATGTGTTTGATGCTCTGGTTAGCAAGCGCTGCTATAAAGATGCCTGGACTATAGAAGATGCCTTGGAGCTGATTAAATCTGAAAAAGGCAAGCAGTTTGATCCAAAGGTGGTGGATTCATTGCTAGAGAATCTAGATGACATCTTAGAGATTTACAAAAATTACAAGTAAAGGCTACTTGTAACAGCAACAAATAAAAACAGGGCTTTAAGCCCTGTTTTTATTTTTATAATCAGTCCATCGCAACCAAGATACAGTTTCTGCCTATTATTGACTGACAAGCAAAAACTCTAAGTCATTCCAAGGCTTTCAAAGGGGATGATCATTGTAAACGTCACGCCTTGGCCTAATGCACTTTCACATTGAATCTCACCGCCGAGGCTCTCGGTGACAATATCCCAAATAACACTCATACCCAGGCCGGTTCCTCCGCCATCACGGTTAGTTGTGTAAAAAGGGTCGAATATCTGTCGTTTTTGCTCTTCACTGATGCCTTTACCGCTATCACGATAAATCATATTGAGCCGATCGTTACTGGCCTCTACCTCAATTGTAATCGCACCTTTCTGTCCCTCTTCAAACGCATGAATTAGAGAGTTCATAATCAAATTAGTAAATATTTGCGAAAACCAACCTGGGTGAGACTTTACTATAATGTCTTTTCTTTGTTTTAATTCTACCGTAATACCACGCTTACTATATTGGCTGCTCAGGCTCAGTAAAATCTCATTAATATAATCAACAAGATTGAAACGACTAGCATGCTCAGTTGATTGGTCTGCAGATATACGTTTGAAACTTCGAATTAAATCAGCTGCTCTTAAAAGGTTTTTGAAAGTAATCTCGGCGGCTTGCTCTGATGAATCAAAATAAAACTCTAACTCCTTTTGAGTCATAGATTGCTTATAGTAGTTTTTCTTTATTTGCTTTGTTCTATCAATAAAATGGCTCATGCCTGTAATACTTATTCCTACAGGCGTGTTTATTTCATGGGTGATTCCTGCTACCAAGCTTCCAAGGGCAGCCATTTTCTCTGACTCAAGCAAACAATTTTGTGTTTCCCATAACTCCTGTTTGAGTTCATTTATCTCTCTTTGCTGATCTGCGAGCTGACACTTTTTCTGCCCAACTTGGCTTTGTAAGGCTTGGTTAATGCCGACCATTAATTCATATTGCTTCAGACTTATGGTGTCCTGATCTTTGGCATCTTTGCAACTATCATGCACCTTATGAAAAAGTTCATCGCTCTCATGCAATTTGCCATTTATTGCTAAAATTTCACCATAACTTTGCAGCAGAGCATCACATAATTGTCGCTCGCCTTGTAGTTGATAAAGCTCTAGCAGGTACATTGCTTGGCGAATATAGTTCTCTGCCGCCAAAGGTGCGCCCATTTCTCTGCAGTATTCAGCAAACTGATAATTATGTTCTAACAACTGCAGCTTAAGATTGTTATCTTTAATCAAGTGTTGAACTGGATTTAAGCAGCATAGCCAATCTTCCATATTGGAAGTTTCTAAGCTTCTCAACTGTTCCCATAACAATAAATGAGCCTCCAGCAGTTGCTCATCACCCCAGTATTCACTGGTAATTCTTGAAATAATGTTGTCTTTAAAGCAAAAGTCCTGACCCAAGGTGTACATTAGATCCTGATCGAATACCTCTGTTAGAGCCTGGCTTTGCCCTGAACATAGAGCTTTTAAGATGGAGATGTCTGATAGCGGCATAGTGCGGTGGACAAGCTCAGCATACTGCATGGTTTTAATTGCTTGTTGTGAGAGAATGCTCAAACGATAAGTATAAAACTCATAAACATTAACATCTTGCAACTCCTCTATTTTCTGCAGATCTAGTGTATCTTCTACCGAGTGTCGATCTATAAGATCTTGCTCAATCACCAAAGCACAGTAGTGCTTAAAGAGCTTTAGATTACCGCGGCTAAACATTAGTAATATATCCGCTAATCTTTTTACTTCCACAGCATCACGTATACTGGGGAAGCTATTTTCACATAGCTCAATTGCCTCACTTTCTGTAAGGGCCGCCAGCTCGATAGTTTTACTGTTTATTGCATTGGGCCCAACAATTTCTACTTTTTCTTTATGTCCCGGATTAAACGCAAGCAGCGCTAACATTTTTATCGCTGGCAACTCCCAAAGCGACTGCAGCACTTGTAAACTATCAGGATCTAGATGTTCAGCATCATCTATAATAATTGCCGTTGTAAAATCATTTTGGCTTAAAACACTAAAAAGACTAAAAATACTTTGCTGAATAAATCGACTACGTAAGAATACAGACTCCGTATTTATGTCTTCAGCTGGCAGTAAGGATTTAAATTCTGGCAGTACGTGGCAAATGTAAGCTCCACCCATCGGCAGAGCGTCAATGAGTTCATCACCCCATTGATTAAAATCTTTATGGGATATTAATAACTCTCTTAACTGGCGCAGTAGTTGTTTTAACCCGAAGTATGGTCTGCTAGTTTGAGAGGCCTTGCAGGTAAAATGAATTACCGAAGTAAATTTACTGGCAACATTGATCGCAGCATTTTGACAAAGTGTAGATTTTCCGTTACCGGAGCTAGATTCAATACTAACAATTCGTATGCCTTCTGCAGCCTTATCCGCTTGTAGCATAATCTGCTCGGTCGCATTCGTACGATCAAGCTCACGATGAAATTTATCTAACAAGATTGCTTCATTGGCTTGTTCAGCTTGAGCCTGATTCTGTTTCGAGAGTTGCTTTAATCGACCAACAATTTCCTTTACTGTTTGCGGACGTGCAAGCGGATGCACACAAAGCATATTTCGCAATAGATAAATCAGCGGCCTTGATACCCTAGACGAGCTGAAGTTATTAAGTGTTTTTATTTTATCGCTTAAATGTTCAAGCTGATCCACACTGTCTTTACTTGTTAACCCTCGCGGAATAAGCTCCTGACCACATAAAACAAAGTACCAACATAGAGCTAAGCTAAAAATGTCTGATAAGGGCCCCTGTGGCTCGTTTATCAGTGCTTTCTGTTCCGGTGCTAAATAGCTATCCTGGCAAAGCCTATGTACATCTTCCTTATTGGCATAGGGTTTGGTTACGCTCTCTCTGGGCCTAATGTTTATCAGGTTTAGATTTTCGAAATTTCTGTCGCACAAAAATTTTTCTGGGCGCAGGCAACTGTGGTATATCCCTTCTTCATGCAAGCTAGATAAGCTTGTTGCCATATCAATTGCAAGTGGATAAAAAGATTGCTCATCCAACCCCCCCTTGGGAATTAAACGCGTTAAGTCCAGCAAGCCCAAACTGGGTTCGTTGGCGATAACTGTATCTTCTACATTCTCCATAAATCGGCTTTTGCCCACCCAAAGCTTTACTAAGTTTCCTGCTTTCTAATACGCCTTCTAACAGCTTATTGAGGCTTATTTATTTAACGCTAGCACATAAGCTCTGATTCTGTAGTCAGCAAATACAATTCAATGAAGAAATGTGACAACTTGAGGTAAAAAGTGCCAGAACCGACCCTTGCTATTGTTGAGCAAACAATTAAATGAACGTTGAAGGGCTTTCCAGTGGAGGGGTTATATTGATAGCTAAAAACTAAAAAGCCCAACTCTATCGAGTTGGGCTTTTTAGAAATTACTTTAGAAGTTCTGATTAAGGTGATCTTAACTCATCACCAGTACGAAGAGGTCTCTCGGCTTCCAATACTATTCCATAAGACATCTTTTCGAACACACTAAACACCATTAGTAGACCTGACTTCTCCGCAGGCAGTGCCACCAACTCATTAGTGACTCGATCACGTATGGTGTCGCCTTTTTTATAGATCAGTAAAACATCGCCAATTTGTAGCTCTTCTCTTGAGCCTCTATTCAAAGCTACGACATCGAGCTTGCCGACTTGATTGACTCCGCCCTCAACACCAATAATTTCAGCCTTGATGTCCTGGCTAGGGGGCCTAGGGAAAAATGTTGAATCAATGGATCTTTCTACCGTTTTTAACAGACGGTCACCCAGTCGAACTTCCTGGGTGGTGCGCATAATATCAAACGTACCAATATCACCATTTAGCGCCCTTTGTTTGATCGAAGCAATATCAATTGCCTGAATACCAAGAGGCTCTTTGGTTTGCGGGTCAACATACACTTCGCCCTGGCGGTATATGCCATATGCTTTTGTTTCACTATCAAACTCGCCGCGAGCATATAAGCTGTCCCCAGCACCGGTAACAATGTGCTCATCACCACCAGCCAAAACATACGGCGCGGCATCCAGTACACCTATATCAACTACTCGGCTACGAGACAAAAAGGAGTTTATGCGATCTAGAGGAATAGTGGTGATGGCTTTTTCTTTGGGTACCACATGAATCTCTGGCCCAAGCTTAGCCTTATAGGTGCGTCCAGCCTCGCCGCGGTCTAAGGTTAGACGTGGCTTACCATCTAGATACACTAAACGAATTCTATCGCCAGGAAAGATCAAGTGGGGGTTGGCGATTTGGTCATTGGCATGCCAGATTTCGGGCCACATCCAGGGGTTTTCTAGAAAACGTGCCGAAATATCCCATAGCGTATCACCCTTAACCACCGAATAGGTGTCTGGGTGGCTGTTCCTCAGGCGGGGCTCATCAGCCCAACCGAGCAATGGTGCGGCCAAGGCGGACAGGCTGAACAAAGATGCCAGCAGTGTTTTTTTCATAGAAAATGCCCTTTGTAGTCGGCCCCTTTACAGAATCTCGGTATAATAAACCGTTCAATGCCTGCTTTTTGCCGATTTAAGTCGATGTTAAGTCACTAATATAGCAGCTTCGGCGGCAAGACGGCAGGTAAAGGGGGCGATAAATCGTCCAATATTTGCTGCTTGATCATAATGTTAGCAGCGCTCCTTACATTTTTACTAGAAGTTTGTCACAGGCAGTTAACACGCTCACATGGCCATATTAGAGATATTAGAATTTCCAGACCCAAGGTTACGCACTACCGCCGAGGAAGTGGATGAAGTAAACGACGAAATACGCACCTTGGTGGACGACATGTTTGAAACCATGTACGACGCGCCAGGGGTTGGTTTAGCCGCCACCCAAATCAATGTGCACAAGCGTGTAGTGGTGATAGATGTAAGCGAAGAACAGGACGAGCCACTGGTATTTATTAACCCAAATATCGAAGTGCTAGATCAAGACAGCGTGCTCGACTATGACGAAGGCTGCCTTTCGGTACCTGGCTTCTATGAAACGGTCAGCCGTCCAGATCGAATTCGAGTGACCGCGCTGGACCGGGATGGCAAAAGCTTTAGCTTAGAGCCAGATGGCCTTTTGGCGGTATGCATACAGCACGAGCTTGATCATTTAAACGGTAAGCTGTTCGTAGACTATATCTCCAATATGAAGCGCCAACGCATTCGTAAGAAGCTGGAAAAACAGCATCGCAGCCAAGCCTAAGTTCGCGGATTTAACATGCCTCTAAAAATTGTATTTGCCGGTACGCCGGATTTTGCCGCTGCACATCTGCAAACCTTGCTTGATAGCGAACATAAGGTTGTCGCCGTCTACACACAGCCCGATAGGCCTGCGAATCGCGGCAAAAGCCTGCAAGCTAGTCCAGTTAAACAGCTGGCCCTGCAACACGATATTGATGTTTACCAACCACTAAACTTTAAAGAGGCTGAAGACCGAGCTGCCCTCGACGCTCTTGGCGCCGATATTATGGTGGTTGTCGCTTATGGACTGTTGCTACCGCAAGCGGTTTTGGATACGCCAAAATATGGCTGCATCAATGTGCATGCCTCTTTATTGCCGCGTTGGCGCGGTGCAGCGCCAATCCAGCGTGCGATTGAAGCTGGTGATAGCGAATCAGGGGTATGCATCATGCAAATGGATGCGGGTTTAGATACTGGCCCGGTATTAGTTACACGCCGTTGCTCGATTGAGGGCGATGAAACCGGTGGCAGCCTGCATGATAAATTGCTGAAAATTGGTGGACCTGCGCTCTTGCAAGCTCTGTCAGAAATTGCTGACGGCACTGCCTCTGCCCAGGTTCAGCCAAGTGTAGGCGTAAGCTATGCTCACAAATTCAGCAAAGCCGATGCCGCGATTGATTGGCAAAGCTCTGCTCAACAAATTGAGCAGACAGTGCGAGCTTATAACCCCTTCCCTGTCGCCCATTGTGGGTTCGAAGATAAGGGCAAAGCGCAACGGCTAAGAATCTGGCAGGCAAATGCATTAGAGGAAAGTAACTCAGCGCCCGCAGGAACTATTGTAAAGGTGGACCAAAACGGTATCTGGGTGGCCTGTGGTGACAAAAAGCAGCTGCATATCAGCCAAATCCAATTGCCAGGCAAAAAGCCAATGAGCCTTAGGGATTTATTGAACGGTCGCGCCGACCTCTTCACTGTCGGCGAGGCCTTGAGCTAAGTATGGCACTCGACACACGTGCAGCCGCAGCAAAAGCCATTGCTCAGGTATTCAAACAACAGGGCTCACTGGCCAGCGCCCTGCCACCCTTGCTGAAGCAAGTTAAGCCTCAAGACAAGGGGCTACTGCAAGAACTTTGTTACGGTAGCTTGCGATACTTTCATCTGATCAACCAGCATTTGCAGGGCTTGTTAAAGCAGCCGCTTAAGCCTAAAGATCAAGATATCCAAGCGCTATTGATTATTGGCTGCTATCAGTTGGACTACAGTCGCATTCCCCCCCACGCGGCTGTTGCCAGCTGTGTTGAGGCGTGTCGAGCGCTAAAAAAGAACTGGGCCTGTAAACTCGTTAACGGTGTACTGCGTAGCTATCAACGCCTGGAAAGTCGCGATGTCAGCTCACAACCATGGCTAAAACAAAGCCACCCTAAATGGCTATATAAACAATTGCACCAAGCTTGGCCCGAACAGGCCGATGCAATTTTTGAACAAAACAATCAACACCCGCCATTTAGCTTGCGAGTAAATCGCCAACGCGTGAGCCGTGACGATTACCTCAAGCTTTTAGACCAACAAGGTATCGAGGCCAGCGCCTGCCAATTTAGCCCTGATGGAATCACGCTCGCTAAACCCTGCCCTGTAGAACAGCTGCCCAACTTTATGGAAGGCTGGTTAAGCGTACAGGATGAAGCTGCGCAATTTAGCGCAGGTTTACTGCAAATAGGCGATAATCAACGAATATTGGACGCTTGTTGCGCCCCTGGCGGAAAAACAGGCCATATTCTTGAGTGCGCAAAAGGTATCGCCCTTACCGCTATAGATACTGAAGCTAAGCGATTAAAACGTGTTCAAGAGAATTTAAGCCGCTTAAATTTGAACGCAACGCTAGTCTGCGAAGATGCCGGCAATACTGATGCATGGTTTGATGGTCAAGCATTCGATCGTATTTTGCTTGATGCCCCCTGCTCAGCCACAGGTGTTATTCGTCGCCACCCTGATATTAAGCTACTTCGCAAGCCAAACAACATTATCGAGCTGTGTGAAATACAACAAACGTTACTAGAGAAACTTTGGACTACACTCAAGCCTGGTGGGATTGTGGTTTACGCCACTTGCTCAGTATTACCCCAAGAGAATGAAGAACAGATCTCCTCTTTCTTAGCTAAACACAGTGATGCGAATGAGCTAGAAATAGATGCCAGCTGGGGGCTCAAGGTAAAGCATGGCCGTCAATTATTCCCTCAACCAGGTGGTCATGATGGTTTTTACTACGCACGTCTGCAAAAAGCCGGATAAAAGGCGTAGAATTGGCGGGCAATGGCCTTATAAGCCGCAATGGATTAGCTAAGCTGTTCAACCTATGAAAATTATTATACTCGGGGCCGGCCAGGTTGGTGGAACACTCGCCGAAAACCTCGCCAACGAAGCTAACGACATTACTATTGTCGATACCGATGAGAACCGCCTTCGCGAGCTACGTGATCACATCGATATTGGCGTGGTAACTGGACATGCTTGCCACCCCGATGTTTTGCTGCGCGCCGGTCTCGATGAAGCCGATATGTTGGTTGCTGTTACCAATAATGACGAGATCAATATGATCGCCTGTCAGATCGCCTTCAGTTTGTTCAAAACTCCAACTAAGATCGCCCGAATTCGCGCCCAATCCTATTTAAATAAACCCGGGCTCTTTGCTGATGAAAATATTCCCATTGATGTTTTAATCAGCCCGGAGCAATTGGTTTCCAATTATATATTCCGATTGATCGAACATCCTGGTGCATTGCAGGTTGTCGACTTTGCCGATGGCAAGGTACAGCTAGTAGCCGTGAGAGCCTACCATGGTGGCCCACTGGTAGGTCAGGAGCTACGCTTTTTGCGTCAGCACATGCCCTCGGTAGATACTCGCGTAGCCGCTATCTATCGTCGCGGTCGCGCCATCACTCCTGAAGGTTCAACCGTTATTGAAGTAGACGATGAAGTCTTCTTTATTGCCGCCAAGGTAAATATTCGGGCGGTAATGAGTGAGCTACGTCGATTAGAGACTCACTATAAACGTATTATTGTTGCCGGTGGCGGTAACATCGGTTATCGCTTGGCCAAGAAATTAGAGAGCCGCTATGCCGTCAAGGTCATAGAGTTTTATGCTCAGCGCTGCAAGTTTCTTTCAGAGCAACTAGAGCGCACCATTGTTTTGCATGGCTCCGCTTCTGACCAGGAAATGCTGCTGGAAGAAAATATAGAAAACACCGATGTGTTTTTAGCGGTTACCAATGACGATGAAGCAAATATTATGTCGTCCATGCTAGCCAAACGCCTGGGCGCTCGAAAAGTGATGGCTTTAATTAGCAACCCTGCCTATGTCGATTTAGTGCAAGGTGGCGATATTGATATCGCCATCTCGCCACAACAGACAACTCTAGGCAGCTTGCTTACCCATGTACGCGAAGGCGATACGGTTAACGTTCACTCTCTACGACGTGGTGCGGCCGAAGCTATCGAAATTATTGCCCATGGTGATAAAGAGAATTCAAAAGTTGTTGGCAAGGCTATCGAAGATATTGACCTGCCCGACGGAGCAACTATTGGCGCTATCGTTCGTGAGAGTAGCCGCGGCAGCGAAGTGTTAATCGCCCATGATCACGTTATCGTCGAAGACGGTGATCACGTAATTCTATTCTTAGTAAATAAAAAATATACCCGCGATATCGAGCACCTGTTTCAAACAGGAATTAGCTTCTTTTAGCGGCATAATAAATAGGCAATACACAAACAACTATGCATTTTTCGGTTATCTTTCGTGTACTGGGTATTTTGCTCATGCTTTTTAGCATGACCATGTTGCCGCCTACTTTTGTGTCCATTTACTATAACGATGAATCACTAGTCGCTTTTATTTCGGCAATGGCATTAATTTTCGCTAGCGGCTTTATGGTTTGGCTACCTAGCAATAAGACCAAACATGACTTACGAACCCGGGATGGTTTTTTAATTACCGTTATGTTTTGGGCGGTACTTGGAATAGCGGGTTGCTTACCCTTTATTTTCTCTGAACAGCCAGGTCTAAGCTTTACCGATGCGATGTTTGAATCGCTTTCCGGTTTGACAACTACCGGAGCTACAGTAATCACCGGCTTAGACGATCTACCAAAATCTATTTTGTATTATCGCCAACAACTGCAGTGGTTAGGCGGTATCGGTATTATTGTTATCGCTGTAGCTATTCTACCTATGCTAGGTATTGGGGGCATGCAGCTGTATCGCGCGGAAACTCCTGGGCCTGTGAAAGACTCGAAACTTACTCCGCGAATTACCGAAACAGCCAAGGCATTATTTTTAATTTACTGCGCCCTAACCATCACCTGCGCATTGTCCTATTGGGCTGCAGGCATGACCTTATTCGACGCCATTGGCCATGCTTTTTCTACCGTAGCGATCGGCGGCTTTTCCACCCACGATGCCAGTATGGGTTACTTTGATAGCCCGATTATTTTAATCGTATGCATGCTGTTTATGATTTTATCGGGTGTGAATTTTGCTCTGCATTTTTATACCAGCCGTAATCGTTCCATTGCACACTACTGGCAGGATCCGGAGTTTAAATTTTATATCAGCTGTTTAGCGATAGGGATTCCAATTACCGTTGCCTATCTAGCCCACACCGATACCTACGATTTGGAAACCAGTGCAATTCACGGTAGCTTTGAGTTTATTTCAATTTTAACGACTACCGGTTTTGGCACTGCGGATTTCACCATTTGGCCAGGCTTCCTCCCTTTCTTTATTTTTCTATTTGCCTTTATGGGTGGTTGTGCCGGCTCTACCGGCGGCGGTATGAAAGTAATTCGTGTATTACTGATCTGTAAGCAGGGTATTCGCGAAATCAAAAGATTGATCAACCCCAATGCGGTAATCCCCATTAAGCTTGGGCAGACTTCTGTATCCGATCGTGTAGTGGAAGCCGTTTGGGGCTTTTTTGCAGTATTTGTGATCAGCTATATGATTATGTTTATCTTGTTGATGGCAACTGGTTTGGATTTTCTTACTTCAGTATCGGCTGTTGGTGCCTGTATTTCGAACCTAGGTCCGGGTATGGGCGATGTTGCTTTAAACTACACCGACATTAACAACCCCGCTAAGTGGATACTGTGTTTTGCCATGTTATTGGGTCGCTTAGAAATTTTTACTTTATTAGTGCTATTCTCACCCAGCTTCTGGCGCCGCTAACTGTTTTAAAAGATATGACTATGAAAATAACTTTCCCCGTACCCACTATTGTTATGCTAGCTACATTGCTAAGCACTGCGGCCCATGCTGACAATGCCCTGAACATGTTGCTTGAAAGAGCGGTAAGTAAACAGCTGCCCCATGTGCTATTTGCGGCCAAAGATGTTCCTTGGGAATATGGGCATTACAATCTGCATATTGCAAAAGCGGGCGAAGCAGATATCAGCAGCGCTAGCGAAACCATTACCGCACATTTGCCCTTAAAGGTAAGACTTAGTGGCAAAGTTAAGCAAAAGCTTTTTGGTCAAGAAATAGATATCGCTTGCGAGACCGAATTTGAAACCCCTAGCGAGATAGTTTTTAAACCACTGTTTGCAGAAAGCTTAAGCAGTGAACTGGAAATGCTAATTCCTATTCCACAAACAGAACTAAACTGCCAAGGCTTAAAGCTGCCCATCAAGTCCGCTCTCGAACAACTAATTGCAAAAGAAAAGCCCAATTGGGAAGCGGAGGCCACGGTAGAGTTAAATAAGCGCTTAGCTGAACTAGGACTGTAAGCCGGATTTCAAAGCATCCGCAGAACAAGCTGCTCTGGCTTTAAAAATCAGCAGCCTTGTTTCTTATGTAGGCGGGGTTTGTGCACTAAGCAAGGCAAAAAGCTTAGCTCATATTCTTGTAAGGATCCTGATACCCGTGTTCAAAACATTTATAACGCTTATATTCCCACTGATACTGCTCAGGAAGTGCTTTAATGGCATCTTCTACACTGCGGTTTAAAGCTCGCAGCGATTTATCACAATCTTCGCTATAAAGATCTGGGCAAGATTTTTTGAAGACAAGCTTGAAACCACCAGGTACTCGTTCGGCATAACTCACTAGGGCTTCACAGCCTGTTTTGCTGACCAGATTACACAGTAACGTCATGGTATATGCCGGGCGGCCAAAGAACTCAACAAGCTCACCTGCGCCATCACCAGGCACTTGGTCTGGCAATATTCCAGAAATACCACCGGCTTTAATGGCCTTTAATAAGCTCATCACTCCACGGCGGTCTGTCGGCACTAAGGTAGCGCCCGATTTTTCCCGCGATTCTTGAATGATAGCGCCTACTTCCGCGTTTTTCGGAGGCTCAAACAAACTGGTAATTGGTCCAAGTGTGGCCGCGTATAGGCCAACCACTTCCCAGTTCCCCAGGTGCGGGGCGATGAGCACCATGCCCTTGCCCTTAGCCAGAGCTTCATCAACCAGCTCGCAGCCTTCAGTTTCAATGACCTTGCTACGTAACCAATCCATATCCCGCATCCACACAGCGGGCGTTTCCATCAACATAACACCGGTTTCTTGCAAGCTACGCTTGGCAAGGATCAAGCGCTCTTGCTCGGGCATTTCGGGGAAGCACATCTCCAGATTACGCTTGGTGACCTTCGCTTCACGACCATTAACAGCCCACAGTAAACTACCAATTGCCTTACCAATTGCGCGGCTTATACCCAAGGGCAATCGGGATACGGCGGCCATAAGAAAGTAAATAGGTCCTCGCTTGGGAGCGGGCGAGCTGCTGGCGTTTGTCATAGTTTCGCTGTACTTCAGGTGTATCAAGGGCGCAGCTTAACGTAAAGCGCTATAACTCCCAAGCGAAATAGGGCTTTTAGGAGCTTAGAGCCCTCTTCTACCATAGAGTTATTGCGCTTGCAGCGATATAATCCGCCCTTTTGATTCATTCTGCCGGAGGCAATTTCGCGGTGTCCGACCCCAAAGCTGATACAAGTACTTTTCAAGGGCTAATTCTAGCCTTGCAACAATATTGGGCCCAACAGGGCTGTGTGGTTTTACAGCCTCTGGATATGGAAGTCGGTGCCGGTACCTTTCACCCTGCCACTACATTACGCGCGGTAGGGCCTGAAAACTGGAATGCCGCCTATGTGCAGCCATGTCGCCGCCCAACTGATGGCCGCTATGGTGAAAACCCCAACCGTCTACAACATTACTACCAGTTTCAGGTGGTCATGAAGCCAAACCCTGAAAACTTCCAAGAACTATATCTAGGTTCATTGGACGCCCTTGGCATCGATACTACAGTTCACGATGTGCGCTTTGTTGAAGATAACTGGGAGTCTCCAACGCTTGGTGCATGGGGCCTAGGTTGGGAAGTTTGGCTAAACGGTATGGAGGTCACCCAATTTACCTACTTCCAGCAAGTAGGTGGCCTAGAGTGTATGCCGGTGATGGGTGAGATCACCTATGGTCTAGAGCGTATTGCCATGTACCTTCAGGGTGTCGATAGCATCTATGACCTAGTTTGGACCGTCGGCCCGCAAGGCCCTGTGACTTATGGTGATGTTTTCCACCAAAATGAAGTAGAAATGTCGCGCTACAACTTTGAAGAAGCCGATGTGGATTTCTTGTTCCAGTGTTTTGATAAATACGAGAGCGAATCCGCTCGCTTGGTAGAAGCAGGCCTACCATTACCCGCCTATGAAATGGTAATGAAAGCTTCTCACACCTTTAACTTGTTAGACGCCCGTCATGCTATTTCGGTCACCGAGCGTCAGCGCTATATCCTTCGTGTAAGAACCCTTGCCCGTGCGGTTTGCCAAGCGTATTACGATGCCCGTAAAGAGCTCGGTTTCCCGCTAGCCGAAGAGAGCTTGCGCAAGGAGTTTTTAGCCCGGGAGGAGGACGCCTAATGAAAAAAGATTTTTTAGTTGAACTGGGCACCGAAGAGTTACCTCCAAAAGCGCTTAAAACCTTATCAAAGGCTTTTACCCAGGGTATCGAAGACGGATTGACAGAGTTAGAACTTAACTTCGACTCTGTAAAATCCTACGCCGCACCAAGACGTCTCGCTGTGGTAGTAAACGGGCTAGATGAGCAAACCGCTGTAAAAGAAGTTACTGTTTGGGGGCCGCCGGCCAAGATTGCATTCGACGCCGATGGTAATCCAAGTAAAGCCGCTGAGGCCTTTGCGAATAAAAACGGTATTGATGTTGCTGAGTTAAAAACCGAAAACGATGGCAAGCAAGATAAGCTGGTTTACCGTAAATCCGCTGGCGGTGAATTAACCACCGGCAAGCTAGAGGGCATTATCCAAAACTCGCTAGCTAAGCTTCCCATTGCAAAGCGTATGCGTTGGGGTGCCCGTCGTGATGAATTTGTACGCCCAGTACAGTGGTTACTCATTCTGTTCGGAAACGAATTGGTAGAAGCTGAAGTTTATGGCGTAAAAGCGAATCGCGAGACTCGCGGCCATCGCTTCCACTATGATCAGACTTTAATCATCGAATCAGCAGGCGAATACGCTGATAAGCTAAACAGCATAGCCTATGTCAATGCAGACTTTGAATCGCGAAGAGAAACCATTAAACAGCAAGTTTTGGCCGAAGCCGATAAAGTAGACGGCCAAGCGATGCTTGATGAAGAGCTATTAGACGAGGTAACTGCACTCGTTGAATGGCCGGTCGCTTTAATGGGTAAATTT
Source organism: uncultured Pseudoteredinibacter sp. (assembly GCF_947502065.1). Lineage (GTDB taxonomy): Bacteria > Pseudomonadota > Gammaproteobacteria > Pseudomonadales > Cellvibrionaceae > Pseudoteredinibacter. The sequence continues at coordinate 112,569 of NZ_CANMYE010000005.1, read as the reverse complement.
GAAGAGAGCTTTTTGGAAGTACCTTCCGAAGCTCTGGTTTACTCAATGAAAGAACATCAAAAATATTTCCCCGTGCAAAACGCTGCTGGCGAATTGATGCCTTATTTTATTACTATCAGTAATATTGAGAGTAAAGATCCAGCACAAGTAATTTCGGGTAACGAAAAAGTTATTCGCCCTCGCCTAGCAGATGCGGCCTTCTTCTATGAAACCGATAAGAAGATTAGCCTAAGCGATATGCGCGAGCGCTTAAAGCCCATCGTCTTCCAAGCCCAACTTGGTTCTATTTACGATAAAACCGAACGTGTTCGAAACCTAGCCCAAATGATCGCTCAACAAGTTGACGGTGACCTTGCGAAAGTACAGCGTGCCGCTGAACTGTGTAAGAGTGATCTGGTCTCTGACATGGTGGGTGAGTTTGACAAGATGCAAGGTGTTGCTGGTTACTACTACGCTAAGCATGCTGGCGAAGATGAAGAAGTAGCCCTAGCACTACAAGAACAGTACCTACCGAAGTTTGCTGGCGATAAATTGCCTAGCAGTAAAACCGGTACCATCATCGCATTGGCAGATCGCTTAGATACATTAAGTGGCATTTTTGGTATTGGTCAGAAGCCTACTGGCTCTAAGGATCCTTTCGCACTGCGTCGTGCTAGCGTAGCAGTTTTACGTCTGTTGGTAGAAAAAGAGCTTCCTTTAGATTTGGCCCAGCTATTAAAGTTGGCCACCATTAATCACGGTGACAGCATTAAAGACAGTGACGCTTCAGTTGCTACCGCTCTTGAGTATATGTTGGAACGCTTCCGCTCTTGGTACGAGGAAGAGCAAATCGCTGTAGAAGTCTTTATGTCGGTGAGTGCGAAGAACCTAACGGTTCCTTTGGATATTAATCGTCGCGTTCATGCAGTACATGCCTTCAGTCAATTGCCCGATGCGGCTGCACTGGCTGCAGCCAACAAGCGTGTATCTAACATTTTAGCCAAATTGGATTCAGCTGTGTCCGATGAGGTTAATGAAGCACTATTGCAAGAAACAGCCGAGAAGAATTTAGCACAAGCTGTCGCAGAAAAAGCCGATCAAGTAGCACCTCTATTTGCCGCAGCTAATTATACCGAGGCCCTTAGTGCTTTGGCGGATTTACGCCCAGTTGTGGATAGCTTCTTTGACGATGTGATGGTAATGGCTGATGATTTAGAGCTACGCAATAATCGCCTAGCCCTATTGAATAAGTTACGCCAGCTATTCTTACAAGTTGCTGATATTTCTCACTTGGTTCCGGCCAAATAAGGAGCCTTTAGTGAAGCTGGTCATTCTCGACAGAGATGGTGTAATCAACCACGACTCTGACGACTATATTAAGTCTGTAGAGGAGTGGCAGCCCATTGAAGGTAGCCTTGAAGCCATTGCGAAGTTATCTCGCCTTGGCTTCACGGTGGTCGTCGCGACAAATCAATCGGGCTTAGCTCGGGGTTTATTCGATCTTGACGATTTAGAAGCTATGCACAGCAAATTAAGCGATATGGTGGAAACTCGTGGCGGAAGTATTGCCGCGATTTTCTACTGCCCACACGGGCCCGATGATAATTGCAGTTGTCGCAAGCCGAAGACAGGCTTGGTCGATGCGATAGAAGTCGAGTTTGATATTTGCGCTGATGATGTGCCTTTCGTAGGCGATAGCTTACGAGATCTAGAAACTGCTCTGTCTAAAAACTGTCGCCCTATTTTGGTTCGCACAGGCAAAGGGGAAAGAACTCTCGCTAAGCTTGCTGAGCAACCGTATCCAGGGTTGGAAAATACACCTGTATTTGAAGACTTAGCAGCGGCTGCTGCTTATATTGCAGATAATTTCGGTTAAGGATAGTAACTTTGATTGCAAAGCTACGCGCAATAATTTTTTATATCGGCTACGTCATAACCGGTATCTTATACGGTGCCCTCGCACTGCCACTTATGTTACTGCCCTATTCATTTCGCTCTGGTTTTTTGGTGAGCTGGAATCGCTTTTGTTTGCTTTGGCTAAAAGTCTGTTGCGGTATCGGTATTGAAATAAAAGGCAATAAAGCTGCTTTAGAACGTCCTTGTGTGATATTAGCCAACCACCAAAGTAGCTGGGAAACACTTTTTTTACAGGCTCACTTTAATCCTGTTGCTACTATTCTAAAACAAGAACTTTTAAACATTCCGTTTTTTGGTTGGGGCCTAAGAGCGCTTCGCTCAATACCTATTGATAGGGGCAACCCGAGGGAAGCTCTAAAGAAAGTCCGTCGCGAAGGCGTATCTCGTCTAGAAGACGGCATTTCAGTCTTAGTCTTCCCAGAAGGCACTCGCAAAAAACCTGGCGAACTCGGTAACTTTGCCCGCAGTGGCGCCGATATCGCCATAGCGGCCAATGTACCTATAGTTGCTGTGGCGCACAATGCCGGCGTAGCATGGGCACCGCACAAACTGGCCAAGCAAGCCGGCGTCGTAACAATCACAATTAGTGATATGATCAGCACTGAAGATCGCAATAGCAAAGAACTTACCCAAGAAGTACGAAACTGGATCGAGCAATATAGCGTCTAATAATATTAAGGCTGCTCGCGGCCTAGCTTTGATTCATTTGTAATTCCAGCACCCAACGATGGGGGCTGCCTAATCATAAGGAGCCAGCTATGGGCTTGTCTTTTCGTAAAACTCTGATTGCATCAGCGATCATTGCCGCCGGTACTTTGTCTCAAGGTATCTTTGCAAAACCTGTAAAAGTAACCGAAGTAGAAGGTATCAGCGAGTATCGCCTAGAGAATGGTTTACGGGTTTTATTGTTCCCTGATGTCACTCAAGAGACCGTCACTGTAAATGTTACTTACCAAGTTGGCTCTAAGCATGAAAACTATGGTGAGACTGGCATGGCTCATTTACTAGAGCACCTAGTATTTAAGGGCAGCCCAAAACATAAAGACATCCCAAAAGAGCTAAGCGAACACGGTGCTCGTCCAAATGGAACCACTTGGACCGATCGCACCAACTACTTTGAAACCTTCAATGCGAGCGAAAAAAATATCGATTGGGCTTTGAGCATGGAAGCCGATCGCATGGTAAATTCTTTTATCGCCCAAAAAGATCTCGACAGTGAGATGACTGTTGTTCGAAATGAATTTGAACGTGGCGAAAACAGCCCATTCGGGGTACTACTCAAACGCCTTCTGGCAGCATCTTATAGCTGGCATAACTACGGCAAGTCTACAATTGGTGCCCGTTCTGATATCGAGAACGTATCGATTGATCGTTTAAAAGCGTTCTATAGAAAGTATTATCAACCAGACAACGCTACACTTATTGTTGCGGGTAAGTTTAAATTACAAGAGATGCTAAATAAGGTTGAAGATGCCTTCGGCCCGATACCTAAACCAGATCGAAGCTTACAGCCACTCTATACTAAAGAACCTGCACAGGACGGTGAAAAGCTTGTTACGATTCGTCGCGTTGGTGATGTTCAGCTTTATGCCACAGCCTATCATGTGCCAGCAGGCTCCCATGAAGACTTTGCTGCATTAGAAGTGCTTTCTGGCATTCTAGGCGAAACCCCTCGCGGGCGTTTGCATCAAGAAATCGTAGAGCAAAAACTTGCCAGCAGAAGTTTCGGCTTCAATTTCCAGTGGGCCGAGCCAGGCTTAATGATGTTTGGTATGGAGGTAGATCAATCTGCAGACTTACAAAAAACTATCGAGGCCAGCCACAAAGTTTTGGAAAACATTACCAAAAACCCCGTCAGCAAAGAAGAAGTAGAACGCACCAAACGTAAGCTTATTAAAAACTTTGAGCTTGGTTTTAACTCTTCAGAGAGTGTGGCTCTAGAACTGAGCGAATGGCTTGGCATGGGCGATTGGCGGCTATTATTTTTAAATCGCGACCGAATCGAAAAAGTCACAGTAGAAGATGTCCAACGTGTAGCCGAAAAATACTTAACCCGAAACAACCGAACTGCGGGTCGATTCTTGCCAGCTGAAAACCCTGAACGAATTGAAATTCCTGCAGTAGCAAGCGTAGCTGACATGCTAAAAGACTATAAAGGTCGTAAAGCTGTAAGCACCGGTGAGCTGTTTGATGCTTCCCCTGATAATATTGATAAGCGCACCAACAGTTACACTCTTGCCAACAACCTAAAAGTATCTTTGCTCCCTAAGAAAACACGTGGTGAATCCGTAGAGTTTTATTTAAGCCTTAACCTAGGCGATGAAAAGTCGTTAATGAATAAGGCCGAGATTGGTAGTGCTGCCGGAACCCTACTAATGCGAGGTACCAATAAATATACCCGCGAGCAATTACAAGACGAGTTCGATAAGCTAAAAGCCGGTGTTTCAATCAGTGGTAGTGCCAGCTCAGTCAGTGCCCGGGTTAAAACCAAGCGTGAAAATTTAGCTAAAGCAATCGACTTGGTAGCACACGTACTCAAAGAAGCTAATTTTGATGAGAAAGAGTTTGAGCAGTATAAGTCCACTGCCAAAGTGGATTTAGAGCAACGCTTACAAAACCCTCAAGCCCTCGTCTTCCGTGAGTACAGCCGTCGCCACCGTCAGGTGCCTGAAGATCACCCTTACTATGTTCCTACTTTCGATGAAAGCATCAAGCGTTTAGACAACTTAAAGCTAAATGATATTAAAGCTTTCCATAACGAGTTTTACGGTAGCGCTAACGGTGAACTGGCGATAGTAGGTGACTTTGATGAGCAAGCTATCCGTAAGGCATTAAAGAAGCATTTTGCAAACTGGGAACCGAAAACTGGTTATACCCGCATAGCTCGTGACTTTAAGGCGGTTGACAGCAATGCGCAGCAATTTAATACCCCCGATAAAGAAAATGCCGTTTTTGCCGCCACGATTTCTTTGCCGGTATCCGATAAGCATGCCGATAGCCCGGCTCTAGTTCTGGGTAACTATATGCTAGGCGGTGGTTTTTTGAACAGTCGGTTAGCTACCAAGCTACGCCAGGAAGACGGACTGAGCTATAGCGCAGGTTCCTTCTTTAACCAAAGCTCTATTGACGAGCGCAGCGCCTTAGGGATCTATGCGATATGCGCTCCTCAAAATCTGTCAAAAGTTGAAGAGGGCGTAAAAGAGGTACTTCAAAAAGTCCTAGATTCAGGTTTTACTGCCGAAGAGATAGCCAGCGCTAAATCTGGCTACTTACAACAACGCAAGATATCTCGATCCAAAGACAATGAACTCGCACCAATATTGGGCAGCAATGCCTACCTTAAGCGAGATATGCAGTGGTCCGAAGACTTTGAAGAGAAGATCAACGCCTTAACAGCGCAAGATATCCATAAGGTAATGAAACGCTATCTCGAGATCGATAAGTTTGCGATCCTAACAGGTGCTGATTTCAGTAAGACAAAGTAGTCACTCCAGAATTTAGGACTTTGCACTTTACAGTGGCACAGCCGCCTATTGGCGGCTCTTTTCATCGACAATTCCATGCTCATAGCAGGGCCTTAAGCCCTTTAGGCCCTGCTGCCAACTAAAAACAAATCTTTTTGCACGTATCCAGAATTCTGATCTATTCTCTTTTATATTAATCTTTTTTGATAAATGCCGATAAAAAATCATACTTTGATGGATCAGGGACGAGCATAACCAACAACTAGTACTGAGCAGGACCTTTTAGCCAGGCACAGGGAAATAGTATTTGCTCGGCGACAGTACATTGAATGCAAGAGCAAGGGTCAATGTTTGTATTAAAATCCACATATCAAAACTTAGAACAAGAGAACGAATCACTGCGAAAGCAACTACGACAGCTTGAACAGGATAATCTACAACTCCAGCAACCGCCTGCAGAACAAGTAGAAGAACATAGTAGTGCTAATACCAATGCTTTTGAGTCTATGCTATTAGCTTGTACCCTAGAGTGTTTAGGTCAAATAGAGCGAATTCGCGAGGCCGTACTGTCTTCTCACCAATCCATAGAAGTCGAAAGCCAATCGACAGACAAGATCAATGATTTGCTCGATGTTTCCAATGAATCTTTGAATCAGATCGTCAACGAAATGAAAGGTCTAACCAGTAATATGGGCGGAATGACCGAAAATATATCTGGCCTTTCTGAGATGGCCGATAATATTAATTCTTTCGTAGAAACAATATCTAAGATTTCAGATCAAACCAATTTACTTGCCCTTAACGCCGCTATTGAAGCGGCTCGCGCAGGTGAAGCTGGCAGAGGCTTTAGTGTTGTAGCCGATGAGGTTCGCTCGCTGGCTAATAACACGAACACTTCGGCTAACGAAGTCTCAGAGCTAGTAGGCCAGATCATTCAGTCGACTTCTGAAACTGTCCAGTCGGTTAATACCATACAAAACAGCAATAATGACTTATCCAATGGTGTAGCTCGTTTAAACGAAGATTACGGGTCTATCATCGGTTGCTGCAATACCATGAAGTCCACAATCAATAACGCCTCGCTAAGGACCTTCATTCAGACCGTTAAACTCGACCATATCGTTTGGAAAAGTGAGGTCTATGAAGTCGCGGCGGGCAAAAGCGATAAATCCATTAGTGATTTCGCCAATCATCTTAGCTGCAGGCTAGGTCAGTGGTATCAGAAAGAAGGGGCTCAAAAGTACAGTACTGTAACGGCATTTAAAAATATTGATCCACCCCATCAAAAGGTTCATGACAGTGGTTTGGCAGCATTAACCGCACTAGAGGGCGGTGACAAGGAAAATGCCATTTTATACTTCGAGGAAATGGAGCGCGCTAGCCATCAGGTAATGGATTGCTTAGATGATCTTAGTCGGCATTGTGATTTTTAAGCTGGCGTCTATATCCCCATATGTAAATGGTAGCCCTTCTAAAGTGCTACCTTTTTTGAGTTTGTTATTATTTCCAATGAACTTGTGACCTTTTTTTTATAAAGAGGTGACCGCTATGTTTTCACTGCTGGTTAGTTTATCTATTCGATAGTCACCAACTAGTCAGCAGAGGAAAGATCATGTTTTCATTAAATCTAAAGAGCCTAAGCAAGGCGGCGATAGTTACAGCTGGTATAGCACTAAGTATTTCCGCACAAGCTCAAAGAACCTTTGAATACACAGTCAAAGTTACCAATATAACAAAGGGTATTTCTTTTACCCCTGTTCTTTCAGTGGCACACAACCACAATGTACGTCTATTTAATATTGGCGAAGAAGCTTCACCTGAAGTTATCCGTATTGCTGAAGGGGGCGATATTGCTCCACTGCAAGATCAGCTAAATGCAGATCAAGGTGTTAGTGCGACGGCTCACAGCGAAGGCTTGTTAAACCCAGGGGAATCTGTAGAGATCACTTTAAGTTCGACTAATGCTTTCCCGCGCCTTAGTTTAATCAGTATGGCATTACCAACAAACGATACCTTAGTTAGTCTTTTGAATGCACGCTTACCTCACTATCCAGGCTTTACACTCACTCACTTTATGCGAGCCTATGATGGTGGTAGCGAAGTGAATAGTGAACTTTGTGCCGATATCCCAGGCCCACGTTGTGGTGGCGAGCCTTTCTCAGACGACGATCAAGGTGAAGGTTATATTTACCCTAGCCCAGGTATTCACGGTGAAGGAGATTTAAGTCGCGCAGCTTATCAGTGGGCAGACCGAGTAGCTAAGGTAGAAATTACGCGAGTTCAATAACACTGAATCTATATACTTTCTTGTCGAAAGCCAAAAAGGCGCCCTATGGCGCCTTTTTCTATAGAGCCGATTAAAGGAATTTAAACATCCAAGTTAGCTACCGCCAAGGCATTAGTCTCAATAAAGTCTCTGCGAGGCTCAACTTGATCACCCATTAGCGTATTGAATATCTGGTCAGCACTGATCGCATCTTCAATGGTTACTTGAAGCATGCGACGAGTCTCAGGATCCATAGTAGTTTCCCACAATTGCTCAGGGTTCATCTCTCCCAGACCTTTGTAGCGTTGAATATTGTAGCCACGCTTAGACTCTTTCATTAGCCACTCCAAGCCAACTTTAAAGTCTCGTGTTTCCTGTTTACGCTCACCCTTAGAGAAATATGCGCCTTCTTCCATTAAACCATTTAGGCGCTTTCCAAGTTCTACCATGGACTGGTATTCACCAGATTGGAAGAAATCATGCCCAAATTGAAAATCAGTATCGACACCGTGTGCGGTAATCGTAAAGGTTGGTAGAAAAACATGACGCTCACTGTCTTCGGTAACTGTCACATTATAGCGATGGCTTCCCGCTCTGTTTTCACCTTGCAACCTAGTTAGTAAGGACTCACTCCATTGCTGAACTTCTGATTCGCTTTTCAGTTGCTCGGAGCTAATGGCGTCTTGATAGATCATCTGTTCCAAAACTTCGGCAGGGTACAGGCGAGACAAACGATCGATAGTAGCCATTACCAATCGATAAGCAACAACCAATTCCTGTAGAGAGCTGCCTGTAATTCCAGGGGCATCCTTATTGACATGCAAGGCACCTGTCTCTAGAGCAACGTTAGTTAAAAACTCTTCTAACGCCGCCTCGTCCTTCAAGTACTGTTCTTGCTTACCTTTACTGATTTTATAAAGCGGTGGTTGTGCAATATACACATGACCACGCTCAATAAGCTCTCGAGTTTGGCGGAAAAAGAATGTTAATAGGAGCGTACGGATGTGTGATCCATCAACATCAGCATCCGTCATGATAATGATGCGATGATAACGAAGCTTGTCAGGGTTAAACTCTTCAGCACCAATACCACAACCTAACGCGGTAATAAGGGTCCCTACTTCGGCGCTTGAAAGCATTTTATCAAAACGTGCTTTTTCAACGTTAAGGATTTTACCTTTCAACGGTAAGATAGCTTGGGTTCGACGATCACGGCCCTGCTTTGCAGATCCACCCGCCGAATCACCCTCCACTAGGTATACTTCTGATAAAGCCGGATCCTTCTCCTGGCAATCAGCCAGTTTTCCAGGTAAACCTGCAATATCCAGGGCCCCTTTGCGGCGAGTCATTTCTCGAGCTTTGCGTGCCGCTTCTCGGGCTTTCGCCGCTTCAATCATCTTACCAACTACCGCTTTTGCTTCCTGCGGGTTTTCTAGCAAGTAGTCACTAAAGGCTGCCCCCATTTCTTGCTCTACGGCGCCCTTTACTTCAGATGAAACCAGCTTATCTTTCGTCTGAGATGAGAATTTAGGGTCAGGAACTTTCACAGAGATAATTGCGGTTAAACCCTCACGAGCATCATCGCCGGTAGTCGAAACCTTTTCCTTCTTACCCATACCTTCTTTTTCGATATAGTTGTTTAATCCACGGGTAAGCGCTGAACGGAAACCTGCTAGGTGTGTACCGCCATCTCTCTGGGGAATATTATTGGTATAACAGAAAAGACCTTCTTGAAAGGAGTCGTTCCACTGCAATGCCACCTCTACACCGATACCGTCATCTCGCTGTATGTCAAAGTGCATCACTTGGTTTACGGTGTTTTTGTTTTGGTTTAGATATTCAACAAAAGCTTTTAGGCCACCTTCGTACTCAAAGACATCTTCTTTCGCGGTACGTTCATCTTTAAGAACAATTCGAACACCTGAGTTTAGGAATGAAAGCTCTCTCAGACGCTTTGCCAGCTGGTCATAGTTGTACTGTATATTGCTGAAGGTTTCAGCTGAAGGTACAAAATGTACTTCTGTACCGCTAACCTCAGTGTCACCCACGATGGTTAATGGCGCTTGAGGCACACCATGATGGTAAACTTGCTCGTGAATCTTGCCTTCTCGACGAATAGTAAGTTTAAGCTCTGCAGATAGAGCGTTTACTACCGAAACGCCTACACCGTGCAGCCCACCGGACACCTTGTAGGTATTATCATCAAATTTACCGCCAGCGTGCAGTACAGTCATGATAACTTCGGCTGCTGAGACCCCCTCTTCGTGCATTTCAGTAGGAATACCACGGCCATTATCTGAAACAGATATGGATTCATCGGGGTGAATTACGATTTTAATCTCGGAGCAATGCCCTGCCAGGGCCTCATCAATCGAGTTATCAACGATTTCAAACACCATATGGTGTAAACCGGTTCCATCATCCGTGTCACCAATGTACATACCTGGACGCTTACGCACAGCATCCAGGCCCTTTAGTACCTTAATACTGGACGAATCATAAGATGATTCTTCTGACATAGCATACTCCGTTGTTGTATAGGTAAACGCTTTACCTATAGTCTGAGCTTTTAGGGCTCTTGTTTTATTTGTTCCACATTGCCATGTTTCACGTGAAACATGGCAATCTTATCTCGTTCTGTTTCTTTCCATGCAAGCGAAAGGCTTTCTAACTCAATGGCAGTAACGAAAACCTGTGCGCCGATGACATTTAGCCAACTTGCCAATCGTTTTTGATTGCCTGAATCCAGTTCAGCGGGCAAATCATCAACTAGATAGATGCATTGCCTACCACTAAGCTCACTGTACGTTTTACCAATCGCGATTTTTAAAGCACAAACCAGTAACTTTTGTTGCCCCCTAGAGAGAGCCTGATCAGCAGCATGACCCGAAACCTTTATTTTCAGGTCTGCTTTCTGAGAGCCATACCAGGTGTAACCTAGTTTATAATCACGCTCTCGACCAAGATCGAGCTGCTGTTCAAGCGTTTTATCCCTGTCCCAACCTTTGTATAGCTCGAAACTAACGCCCTCTAAAGGGACAAAATCGCTGATAACAGCTTCTAAGTTCTGCTTTAGATACTTAAAGCACTCCAGCCTCATCGCCTCTAATTGATGTGCTTTATCACACATCTCAAGCTCCCAAGGGCGGATTTCGAAGCCTTCTATTCTACCACGTCGCAGCAAACTATTCCGTTGTTTAAGCGCTTTAGAATAGCCTTTCCAGGCATCATGGAACCCATGTTTCACGTGAAACACTAGCCAATCCAAAAATGAGCGTCGCTCCTTTGGGCTGCCCTCTATCAAGGAAAAACTATGGGCATCAATCATTAAGGTGGGAAGCAATGAGGCCAAACTAGAAGCTGAATTGACAACCCTACCATCAACCTTTGTTCTGGATGCGTTGTTAGCGCCGCTTCGTTCAAGACCAATTTTGTGAATTGAATTATTGCTTGTATGTTCAGCGTATAGCGTTAGTGATGCGCTATCGTGCTTAATGAGGGGTTTAATCTTATGACTTCGAAACGATCTGCCGCTACCTAATAAGTAGATAGCTTCCAGCACGCTGGTCTTACCGCTACCGTTAGCGCCGTATATAAAATTTAGACGAGAACTTGGATTCAAATTCGCTGAACCCAAGTTACGTAGATTGTTAATAGAAATGCGTTGAAGTGGCATCAAAAAAGCAGGGAATAACTGCCCTACTATAGGCGCATAGGCATTACGACATATACAGCATTACTACCTTCTTCCGCTTCAACTAAAGCAGAACTGTTAGAATCAGACAAAGTAAACTTCACATTGTCAGACTGCAATACATTGACGACATCTTGTAAATAGCTAACGTTAAAGCCAATCTCTAAGCTATCTCCGGCGTAGTCTACAGTCACCTGTTCTTCAGCTTCTTCCTGCTCTGGGTTATTCGCTGTAATGGTTAGCTGCCCATCACTAAGTAGCAGGCGCACACCTCTATATTTCTCATTAGACAAAATAGCAGTTCGGGCAAATGCTTGTTTAAGCTCAGCGCGTTCACCGATAACAGTCTTGTTACCATTCTTTGGCAGCACACGCTCGTAATCTGGGAATTTACCGTCAACCAGTTTAGACGTAAATGTATAAAACTCAGTGATAGCTCGAACGTGATTACTTCCCAAGCTAACCGTAACCTCTTCACTACAGTCGTCCAATAGACGGGACAGCTCTACGACACCTTTACGTGGCAAAATCGCATGTTTATTTTCAGGACAACTGATAGCGATATCTTCGGTACTCATTGCCAAACGGTGACCGTCCGTAGCTACAAAACGAAGCTTACCTTCACTAACTTCCCACAGCATACCGTTTAGATAATAACGAACATCTTGCTGTGCCATTGCAAAGCCTGTGCTATCGATCAAAGTTTTAATGATTGACTGGGCACAGGTAAACTGAAGATCCTGTGCTGAATCCTCCACATTGGGGAAATCATTAGCTGGCAGTGTCGCCAGGCTAAAGCGGCTGCGACCGCTTTTAACGATGACTTTTTGGCCATCTTCAATAAAATCGATTAATGCACCATCGGGCAAGGAACGGCAGATATCGAACAGCTTTCGGGCTGGAACAGTAATCTGACCGGATTCGCCAGCTTGTTCAAGCTGTACACGGCCAACTATTTCAACTTCTAAATCAGTACCGGTAAGAGATAACTGATCACCTTCTAAAACTACCAATACATTAGCCAAGACAGGCAAGGTTTGCCTGCGCTCCACAACACCAGCAACTAATTGAAGAGGTTTTAAAAGAGCATCTCGAGAGATAGAAAATTTCATCAATTTATCCCAAATCCTAATGGTTTTATATTAGTTTTATCTTATATAATATACTATGTATTACGTCGTTAAAGAGCGCAGTAGGTTTTTTACATCTTCACGAATATCCGCGTCTTCTTCTCTTAACTCTTTAATTTTACGGCAGGCATGCAACACAGTGGTGTGATCCCTACCGCCAAATGAATCTCCGATTTCTGGCAAGCTGTGATTAGTTAGCTCTTTAGCCAAAGCCATGGCAACTTGTCTAGGGCGAGCTACGGAACGGCTGCGCCTTTTTGATAATAAGTCTGCAACTTTGATTTTATAGTATTCCGCCACAACACGCTGGATATTATCAATACCAACCTGTTTATCTTGCAGTGCCAATAGATCTTTTAGAGCCTCTCTAACCAAAGGTACATCGATATCTCTGCCGGTAAACTGCGCATTTGCAATTACGCGCTTCAATGCACCTTCCAGCTCACGTACGTTTGATCGAATTCGTTGTGCAATAAAGAAAGCAGCGTCATTAGGCAATAACATATTCGACTGGGCTGCTTTCTTCATAAGAATCGCAACTCGTGTTTCCAGTTCAGGTGGCTCAACAGATACTGTTAAGCCCCAGCCGAAGCGACTCTTAAGTCGTTCCTCTAAGCCCTGAATCTCTTTTGGATAGCGGTCGCAAGTCAAAATAATTTGCTGACCACCTTCTAGCAAGGCATTGAAAGTGTGAAAAAACTCTTCCTGTGATCGCTCTTTACCTGCGAAAAATTGAATATCGTCAATCAACAAAGCATCCACTGAGCGATAGAAGCGTTTAAAGTCATTGATGGCATTAAGTTGTAATGCCTTTACCATATCAGCAACAAAACGCTCAGAGTGCAGATACACAACCTTTGCATGTGGGTTTTGCTCGACTAAGTGATGACCTACTGCATGCATCAAGTGAGTTTTACCCAAACCCACACCGCCATAGATAAATAGGGGGTTGTATGAACCGCCTGGATTTTCCGCAACTTGTCTTGCAGCCGCCAAACCAAGCTGATTGGACTTACCTTCCACGAAACTCTTAAAGGTAAAGCCAGCATTCAGATAAGTACGATGCTTAAGGCCACCTTCGACCTCAATATCGCTATTAGGCTTGATAATCTCAGGGACACTCTCTACTTGCTTGAGAGACTGGCTATCTTTAATAGTTAAGGCTGAATTGGGAAAACCTCCCCCAGAACTGCTAAGTTGACTAATTGGAGCGCCCATAGAAGATGAATGCGCGGCCCCCACATTGTTATCGGTACCAGCCAACTCTAATTGCTGAGTAGGTTCAGGCTCCTGCTGATAAGCAGAAGCACTAGAGCTAACCGGCACAGGGTTCATAGTTGGCGTCGCAATTGCCGTGGGGATAGGCTCGGGGCTTGAGCGATGGTTACGCCTTTGAAAGCGACTAGCTTGTCGGTTAGCTACGATCACGCTAACACTTATTCGCATTCCATCTGAATATTCGTTGGCCAACTCTATAATGCGAGACAGGTATTTGTCATTTACCCAATCATGAACAAATCGATTAGGCGCCAACAAGCAGAGGCCACCCGCCTCATCATTTTGCACCTGTAACGGCTTTATCCAAGTGTTAAATTGTTGTGCTGGCAGCTCTTGACTTAAACTGCTTAAGCATTTGTCCCAAATAAGGCCTGACAATGAATCCCCCAGTAAACCCGTAAGTCTAACCCTCTCTAAGCAATCGCAAACTACCAGAGAATAAAGCCATTAGCGCTTTGAAAATTTCAGCGCACTTATAGATTTCAAAATATGTATATATAGAAGGAAGACTTTATATCTACTGACAACAACCGTTATATAGATTGCTCTTTCCAACATCAGTTGAATGCAGATGTGTATAAGTATTCCAATACTCTCTGTGTTTGTTCAAATAACTAGAGTTAACCACAGCAATCCGCGTAGATTACATTATCAGAGAAAAGTTATCCACATAAAAGAAATCTATTTTATAGCACAATTTGAAAACCCCCACAGAATCAACAACTACCCTCAACTATTCAAAAACCCCTACACGAACAGCGCAAACAAACACCTGTGGATAAACCTGTTGAAAAACTGAATAAAGCCTGTACAAATATCGTTTAAAAGCCTGTACAAGCGGAAAAACTGATCATTTTCTAATTAAGCATTGCAATTTCTAGGAGTATCCATTAATATCGCGCCTCATTTTTCCACGAGCTCGGCTGTTCAATGGGTTTCAGTTAAGCTCTAAAGCCGACATGATTGAACACGGGTATTATCATGAAAAGAACATTTCAGCCAAGCGTATTGAAGCGCAAGCGCACTCACGGTTTCCGCTCTCGCATGGCGACCAAAAACGGTCGTAAATTGCTTGCTCGCCGTCGTAGCAAGGGCCGTAAAGTACTAGCTGCATAATCAGCTCAGATACTGCCCTGTAAACTGGAGTTTCCGCTTGTCGCAGCATTTAGGTTTTGATAAATCCCTGCGGCTGCTGAACTCCAGTGACTTTAAGCCTGTCTTTGACTCGCCTTCTTTTCGTGCTTCTCATCAGCACTTTCTTATTCTTGTCCGCAAGAACCAATTAGACCGCCCTCGGCTTGGCCTAGTAATCGCCAAAAAGAACGTGCGCAATGCCGTTGATCGCAACCGATTAAAACGTCTAATTAGAGAATCTTTTCGGCTTCAGCAACACCAATTACCGCCATTCGATGCTATAGTGCTCGCTCGCCGTGGCATGGACACATTGGACAATGCGGCGTTAACACGCCAGCTGAATAAGCAATGGCAAAAGCTGATTCGCAAAGCGACGAGTGAATAATGAAAGCACTGCTTTTAGGTTTGATAAAAATCTATCAATACCTTGCTAGCCCTTGGGTTGGCAACCAGTGCCGCTTTTATCCGACCTGCTCTCATTATGCGAAAGAAGCAATAGAAACCCATGGCAGTATAAAAGGTAGTTATCTTACCGTTCGCCGCTTAGCTAAATGCCATCCATGGCACCCTGGCGGCTTTGACTATGTGCCCGGTAAACCTTCAACTTCTCAAGACCAAGAATAGATATTATGGATTGGCAAAAGTATTTATTGATCATCGCAATGGCTGTGGTCTCTTATCTTTTGGTTCTGGAATGGAATGACTTCCAAGACCGCAAACAAGCAGCCAACAAGCCCGTAGCAGCCAGCCAAGAGACTTTGGCCTCGCCTGTTGCGGCCAGCGAAATACCAACTGCTGCACCTAGCAAACAAACTATAGCGAGTGACCTGCCCAGCACAGTTGCAGAACAAACCAGTGTAGAAACTCCAAGCAGCTCCCAGCTTATTCGTGTTAAGACCGATGCCCTCGATCTTATTATCGATACCCATGGTGGTGACATTGTTAAAGCCGCACTGCCACAACACTACGCTGAACTTAACCGTCCAGAACTGCCATTTGTTATCCTCAACCGCACTGCAGATAAAACCTATATTGCTCAGAGTGGCCTAATTGGACCAAACGCTACCGATACCGCTAAAGGTCGCCCAGTATTCCAAGCAAGCCAAAGCGAATATGAGTTATCCCCAGGCAAAGACAATCTCGCTGTAGATCTTGTCTTGCAACAAGGTGAGGTAACCATCACCAAGCGCTTTAATTTCACCCGTGGTGAAAACCTAATCAATATTGAGTATTTGATTGATAACAAAAGCAGCAGCAACTGGAAAGGTAACTTCTACGCTCAAATCAAGCGTGACCGATCTCCAGTGGCCACCGGTAGCAGCGCCATTGGTCTACAGCCTTATTTGGGGGCGGCCTTAACCACCCCAGATGAGAACTATAAAAAAGTTGATTTTGATGACCTAGATGAAGAATCACTAAAAGTAGAAATTGAAGGTGGCTGGGTTGCCATGGTTCAGCACTACTTTATTAGTGCTTGGGTTGCCGACAAAGAACAGAACAATACTTATACCTTGCGCCGAATTCGTAACAGCCAGATGTACACCTTTGGCTATACAGCTCCTCAAACACTTGTAGAGCCAGGTACATTAGGCGTAATCAACTCTCAGTTTTATGTGGGCCCTAAAGACGTTTACCGCTTAGAGGAAATTGCTCCGCACCTAGATTTAACCGTTGATTATGGTTGGCTCTGGTGGGTGGCAAAACCACTTTTCTATTTACTGACCTTGATTCAAGGTGTGGTGATTAACTGGGGTTGGTCGATTGTTGTTCTTACCATCTTAATTAAAGCTTTGTTCTTTAAACTGACCGCAACCAGCTATCGTAGCATGGCGAATTTGCGCAAGCTGCAACCTAAGATGCAACAATTAAAAGAGCTCTATGGCGACGATCGTCAAAAGATGTCCCAAGAAACCATGAAGCTCTACCAGAAAGAAAAGGTGAATCCCTTAGGTGGTTGTTTACCGATTCTAATTCAAATGCCTGTATTTATTGCTTTATATTGGGTGCTTTCAGAGTCTGTAGAATTACGCCACGCTCCGTTTATTTTGTGGATCGAAGATTTATCGGTGAAGGATCCTTACTTTATCTTGCCGCTGATAATGGGTGCGACCCAATGGTTTATGATGAAGATGAACCCAACTCCGCCGGATCCAATGCAAGCTAAGATAATGAGCTATATGCCGATTGTCTTTACCTTCTTATTTATGTGGTTCCCTGCGGGATTGGTATTGTACTGGGTGGTTAACAACACCATCTCGATGATTCAGCAGTACATCATCACCAAACAAATTGAAGCAGAAGCCTAAGCTTTTCGCTTTACGGAAAGGGGCTTAGAGCCCCTTTTTTTATAGAGTTTTTTTGGAAAAAAACAATGCAAGAGTCTTATCAATTTAGCGATACCATTGCAGCAATAGCGACAGCACCCGGACGAGGAGGTGTTGGAATTATTCGTGTCTCAGGTAAACATGCAGCACAAATAGCGAAACATATTTGTGCAAAAGAGCTAAGCCCAAGACATGCACATTACTGCGATTTTTTATCGAGCGAAGGTGAAGTTTTAGATTCCGGTATTGCACTGTTTTTTCCAAACCCCGATTCGTTTACCGGCGAAGATGTACTAGAACTGCAAGGTCACGGTGGCCCCGTTATTCTCGATTTACTGCTCGCTGAGGTTTGCAAACTCGGCGCTAGAATGGCTAAGCCTGGTGAGTTTTCAGAACGCGCTTTTATCAACGACAAAATGGATTTAGCCCAAGCCGAAGCGATCGCCGATTTAATTGAAGCGAGCTCTGCTCAAGCCGCTCGCAATGCTCTGCACTCTTTACAAGGTGTATTTTCAACACAAGTTCACGACTTAGTTGAAGCACTGATACGCTTACGCATTTATGTCGAAGCGGCCATCGATTTTCCAGAAGAAGAAATTGATTTTCTAAGCGATGGTAAAGTTGCTGGCGATTTACAGCAGCTACAAGAACAATTGGCAAAATTATTGGCCGATGCAAAACAAGGCGTTTTAGTGCGCGAAGGCATGAACGTAGTCATTGCAGGCAAACCCAACGCTGGTAAATCAAGCTTACTGAATGCCCTTGCAGGAACTGAAAAAGCCATTGTCACCGATATCGCCGGCACCACAAGGGATATTCTTCAGGAACAGATTCATATCGACGGTATGCCACTGCATATTATTGATACCGCCGGATTACGTGAAAGCCCCGATGAAGTTGAACGTATTGGCATAGAGCGAGCCTGGCAAGCTATCGAAAAAGCGGATCGTGTACTGCTCATGGTGGACGGCCAGGCCGTTGATACAGATTTTACCCCCTCTTCTATATGGCCAGAATTTACAGAAAAGCTACCCAACCCAAATCAGCTTACTGTGATCCTTAATAAAGCCGACTTAAGTGAGCATGGCGTAGGGGTGCTAAAAGAAGAAGGGGATAATAAACAATGCCTAGGGATTAGCGCCAAGACTGGAGCAGGCCTAGAAGAACTTAAACAGCATTTGAAATCCGTCATGGGCTATCAAGGCGCCAGCGAAGGAGGGTTTACCGCTCGTAGACGCCACTTAGATGCCATCGAAAGGGCACAAGAAGCCTTGGATAATGGCGCGCTACAACTACACGATATGGGCGCAGGCGAACTCCTAGCCGAAGACTTGCGCGCCGCGCAGGAATCCCTAGGTGAGATTACCGGAACATTTACACCGGATGAGCTTCTTGGGAGAATTTTCTCGAGCTTTTGTATTGGGAAATAGTAACCCCAGCTATTACAACCATACGGCTACCCTGTAGGCCTATTAGGCCTACATATCTACCCGTCTATTCGTTTGTAGACCATAGGTTTTTTTCGCCGCCAGCAAGCTTGTAGGTTCAGCTCATACAGGCTCTCAACTTTCGACCCACTTAAAACTTCCTTTTAACTTAAGGTCAAACCGTGCAGGCCAGCTGCAAAGCACAACAAGTAGTTGCCCTATAAACTCTTTATCAAGCTTACCCACCGCATTTTGTACTCAATCAAGCTATAACAAGCAGCAAAGTAGTCAGTATTGTATAGCTCATGCTGTACAGGGGCGTTTTCTATCTATTGGAGAGGTTTTTTGGGCTTTGCCAACGGCTGAGCGCCTGGATGGTGCGAGTCCAAAAGGAAGCGAGCTATCATAGGCTCTGCTTTTTACGTCTCCAGACCAATAAAATTTATAGCTAAATAACGCTAAAAAATCACCTAGTCATATCTGGCCAAAAAAAGTTATCCCAACTTACCCACAGATTTTTTGAATAACTACCGACACTTAGAAAGGCTTATCCACAATTACTCACAGCTTTGCCACATAAGTGCCTAATTTTGAAGGTTTTTTGTTCGATCATTAGAGTAATTTTGTCAAATGTGAATAACTCATAGCAGAAAGCGTGCTCTAGCTCGGCGCAAAAATGTGGATAACAGCAAATTGACCACAAGGTCCAAAGTTATCCAGAAATCATTCGACCTTAAAACAGAGCTTTTACCTATGCGAAATAAAGGGTTTTATACACCGTTATCAGAGCTGTAAGATGTTGATTTACTTAAGGTAAAACCGCTTATCCACAGAAAAACGCCTCACTATATATAACAACAAACATAATCTTCTTTATCTATTCATATATATAAATATTTATTTATCTACTTATATATTAATAATGAGATTTTAAATTAAAAAAAATGACTGATTAAATAATAAACAAGTTTTGAACTCTGCTAGAAAGATCCCTATAATGCCTGCCCTTTTTCTAACCCATGCCCAAAAGGCAAAGGCGATACCGTGGATTACAAGAAGACCTTTGATGTCATTATTATTGGTGGTGGACATGCCGGCACCGAAGCTGCCTTAGCAGCAGCTCGCATGGGTAGCTCTACCCTATTGTTGACCCACAATATTGATACCTTGGGGCAAATGTCTTGTAACCCAGCTATTGGCGGAATCGGTAAATCACACCTAGTAAAAGAAATCGATGCACTAGGTGGAGCAATGGCATTAGCCACAGACAGAGCAGGTATCCAGTACCGGGTTCTGAATAGTCGCAAAGGCCCCGCTGTTAGAGCGACTCGTGCACAAGCCGATAGAATTCTCTATAAAGCCGCGATTCGTGAAACCTTAGAAAACCAGGAAAACCTGCAAATATTCCAACAATCAGTTGATGACCTAATATTGCAAGGTGAAGAAGTCCGAGGGGTTGTTACCCAAATGGGCTTAAAGTTTTATGCCCCCGCGGTAGTGTTAACCGCTGGGACCTTCTTAGGTGGCAAAATCCATATTGGATTAGAAAATCATTCGGGGGGGCGAGCTGGTGACCCGCCATCTATAGCCCTGGCGGATAGATTAAGAGAACTGCCTCTACGAGTTGAAAGACTTAAAACTGGAACCCCGCCAAGAATCGATGCTCGCAGCGTTAACTTTGAAGGCTTAGCTGAGCAATGGGGTGATAATCCTGCACCGATCATGTCCTATATGGGCAAAGCCGAAGATAAACCCGCGCAAACTTGTTGCTGGATAACCCATACCAACAGCAAAACCCATGACATTATCATGTCCGGTCTAGACAGATCGCCGCTATATACAGGAGTGATCGACGGCGTTGGCCCACGATATTGCCCATCTGTTGAAGATAAAGTTAAGCGCTTTGCCGATAAAGACTCCCACCAGGTATTTATCGAGCCCGAAGGCCTTACCACCCATGAGTTATACCCAAATGGTATCTCCACTAGCTTGCCTTTTGATGTTCAGCTGGATCTAGTGCATTCCATTAAAGGCTTTGAACAAGCTCATATTACCCGCCCAGGTTATGCCATCGAATACGATTTCTTTAACCCGCAGGATTTGCAATACAGCCTAGAAACCAAACACATCAAAGGTTTGTTTTTCGCCGGTCAAATTAACGGCACCACGGGTTATGAAGAAGCCGGGGCTCAAGGTCTATTGGCCGGCAGCAATGCGGCGCTATTGGCACAAGGCAAAGCGGCGTGGCATCCGCGCCGAGACGAAGCTTATCTTGGTGTTTTGATCGATGACTTGATTACCCTTGGTACTCAAGAGCCGTACCGTATGTTTACCAGCCGTGCCGAATACCGTTTGCTACTGCGAGAAGATAATGCCGATGCTCGCTTGACTGAGCAAGGACACAAACTTGGATTGGTTGATGATAATCGCTGGCAGCACTTTTGCGATAAGCAAGAAGCTATCGCTCAAGAAGAGCAACGTTTAAAAAGCACTTGGGTTCAGGCCGGTAGTGATGAGGCGAAGCAACTGGAGCCCAAGTTGAAGTCACCATTGGGGCGCGAGTACAGTTTGATGGATTTATTGCGCCGGCCTGAGTTGGAATATGGCGATATTGCCGAGTTGCCTTACGAGAAGCCCGATATTGCTACGGAAGTATCCGAGCAGGTGCAGATCAGTGCGAAATACGCTGGGTACATTGAGCGCCAGTTGGTAGATATCGAAAAATTACGCCAAAACGAAAATACCTTGATTCCTACGGATTTCCCTTATGATTCAGTAGAAGGCTTATCCAATGAAGTTAAGCAGAAATTGAAGGAATCATTGCCTGGCACTTTGGCTCAAGCTTCCAGAATACCTGGAGTGACCCCGGCTGCCGTTTCTCTGCTATTGGTTTATTTGAAGAAACATGGCTTATTGCGCAAGCAAAGTGCCTGATCTCGCCGCTAAAATCGAGGAAAATGGATAAAAATGTCCACGCAGCTACGCGATCGCTTGGAAACTGGAGTCACAAAGCTAGGTTTAGAACTAGATAGTGACCGCATTGATGGCTTATTAGCCTACATCCAGCTATTTGATAAGTGGAACAAGGCCTACAACTTGTCCGCCATCCGAAATATCGAAGATATGATCTCTCGGCATTTACTCGACAGTCTGGCAATCATGCCATTTGTAGAAGGCCAGAGATTAATCGATGTCGGTACTGGTGGCGGCTTGCCAGGAATCCCCATGGCGATCTGCCACCCTGAGCGCGATGTCCACTTGTTAGACAGCAATGGCAAGAAAACGCGCTTTTTGTTTCAGGTAAAGACTGAGTTGAAACTGGATAATGTTCAGGTCCACAACTGCCGCGTAGAGAGTTATCAGCCCCAAGAGCTGTTTGACGGAGTTATGAGTCGAGCCTTTGCCAGTTTAGAAGACATGACCCAAGGGTGTCGGCATCTGCTTAAGGAAAATGGCCGCTTTTGGGCTATGAAGGGAATTTATCCCACAGATGAATTGAAGCCGTTGCAAAAACACTATATCGTCGCTAACTCCCATGCATTAATGATTCCGGGTGAAGAAGGCGAGCGCCACCTACTGGAGATACACCCTCTTAAGTAGCGAGCTGTGCTATTGACCCGAATAGCGACAATACACTTGTTTGCGGCCTCTTACTTGCCGTGACAAGTCATAAGGATAACGACATTGAGCACCCAAGGCCCCTGCCACCTATACGCTATTGCTAATCAGAAAGGCGGTGTAGGTAAAACCACAACTACCGTAAACCTAGCCGCATCTTTGGTAGCAACCAAAAAGCAGGTGCTAATGGTGGATCTAGATCCGCAGGGCAATGCCACCATGGGCTCGGGGATCAACAAAAATGAGCTAGAGCTATCGGTTTATGATGTTCTAGTGGGAGAAGCCACCGCCAAAGAGGCGTTGGTGAAGTCCGAGGAAGGTGGCTACTCAGTCTTACCTGCCAATGGTGATCTAACAGCAGCAGAAGTAGAAATGCTGAGCTTGGATCAAAAAGAACGTCGCCTGCAATCAGCTTTGGAAAGCTTGAAGGATGATTTTGACTATATCTTAGTCGATTGCCCTCCTTCGTTGAATATGTTGACCTTGAATGCCCTAGTAGCCTGCCAAGGGGTAATAATCCCGATGCAGTGTGAATATTACGCACTTGAAGGTTTGTCGGCGCTTATCAGCACCATCAACCAGATTCAAAGTGCTCTTAACCCTGAGCTTCAGATAGAAGGCATATTGCGCACCATGTACGACCCTCGCAATAGCCTAACCAATGATGTATCGGCACAGCTGGCAGACTTCTTTGGTGATAAACTTTATCGTACCTGCGTACCTCGAAATGTACGCTTGGCTGAAGCCCCGAGCTTTGGCCAGCCGGTATTGGTCTATGATCGCCAGTCTAAGGGCGCAATCGCATACTTGGCTTTGGCAGGTGAGTTGATTCGACGGAATGAAATCAGCCAAAGAGAGTCGGCTGAAGTAACGGCTTAGCCCGAAACCTGAATAAACATAATTAGATAAAAACATTAAGATATTTGAGAAGTAGGAATCACAATGGCGGGGAAACGCAAAGGTTTAGGTAAAGGCTTGGATGCCCTATTGGGCAGTGGTGGTGCAAGCCAGGTCGAAAATGCTACACAAGCAATTGCAGCTGTTTCCTCTCCAGAGCCCGGCAAAGATGGCACTCTAACCGAAATACCCGTTGAGTTTATTCAACGCGGCAAGTACCAGCCGCGCCGAGATATGCACCCCGAAGCGCTCGAAGAGCTCAGTGAGTCGATTAAAGCTCAAGGGGTTATGCAGCCAATTGTTGTACGTCCGATAGATTCTGGTAACGACACCGTTAAATATGAAATTATTGCCGGTGAACGTCGTTGGAGAGCGACGCAATTAGCTGGTCTGGATAAGATCCCCGCTGTCATTCGAATAGTTGCTGATGAAGCTGCTATTGCAATGGCACTAATTGAGAACATCCAGCGTGAAGATCTAAATCCAATCGAAGAAGCTATCGCTCTAAAACGCCTTCAAGATGAGTTTGAGTTAACTCAGCAAGAAGTTGCCGCGGCGGTTGGTAAGTCACGCACTACAGTAACCAATCTACTGCGCTTAATCAGTTTATCTGATGAAGTAAAAAAGATGCTTGAGCATGGCGATCTAGAGATGGGACACGCCCGTGCACTACTTCCGCTGCCTAGTCATGAACAGAAAGATGTCGCCAGACAGGTAAGTTCTAAAGGATTATCTGTGCGTCAAACAGAAGCTTTGGTTAGACGTATTCAGCAGCTTGAGCAAAGTGATGACAAGTTTAAGGCGGACAAAACCATAGACCCTGATATTAAAAAGTTGCAGGATGGTTTGTCTGAGAAAATTGGCGTGCCGGTTATGGTTCAGCACGGTGCTAAAGGAAAAGGCAAGTTGGTATTAAGCTATTCTAGTCTCGATGAATTAGACGGAATATTAAATCACCTTAACTACGAAGCTTAATCTTTAATATCTCATTCTAATTTCTTATTTTTTCTCAATAACCGAGCCTTAAGTCCTACGGCTCGGTGTTTTAAGAGTCACTGCCTACCCTCCCACTTGATTGTTTGGCAATCTTGAGCAACTATAGTTTAAGCAATTAAAAATAATCCTGAGTCTTTACGATCAATTTCTATTGAATCAGCTAAGCGGTTCATTTTAGAAAAAGCTCTTCTACACTTAGACTTAAAGATGGTTGTTAATTTATCTGCCGTAGTTCAGTTCCTTAACTGGTGGCGCTAATACAACAATAATGCTGCTTTGTGAGGGATCTATGAACCAGTGGTTGTTACGACTGCTAATGGGCTTGTTGTTATTCTGCAGTAATAGCTTTGCGGATAATTCGCTGGATATACACTTCTACCAAAAACCACTTGATGAATTACGTGGACATGCCTATGACGTGGAAGAGGACAAAAATGGATATCTATGGATTTCAACTGCCTACGGTATTAAGCGTTATGACGGGCAGAGTCTTATTGACTTTATTCCTCCGGGAGCTGAAGACCTAAAATCACGACAAACTCATGAGTTAACGATCGTAGATAATAATCTATGGATAAGTACGACTATGGGGGTTGCTAGAGTTGATCTAGATAGTTATGAATATGTCCTAGTAGAGAAAGAAGATAAAAAACATACCATCAGCGACGATGTTATCTTAAACATGAAAAAAGATAATAGTGATCGCTTGTGGATGACCTCATATAACGGCGTTACCTTGTATGAGGCGGGTTTAGACCAATTCACACCATTCCCCATTAAGCATCCTGATATAGATTCAGCTAAAAAAATTATTACTACCAACATAGCTGATAATGATATTGGTGAAATCTGGGTGGGTAGTGCCTACGACGGTTTGTTTCTACTTAACCCCTTAACTGGAGAGTTCAATAGATACTTAGCTGAATATATTGATAACAATGGGGTTAAATTCAAATTCACTAAGACAGACAAAATTAGCGATTTGTATGTAACGAAAGATGGCCTATTGCTTGTCAGTGTGCAAGACAAACTCGTTAGTATTTCAGGGAAAGAAATAACGGCTGTCAGAGACTTTGAATATAAAGGCGAAACTTTAACCCCCAATATTATTCAAGAAGATCATAAATCTAATGTTTGGCTTACATTTAAAAGTCGAGGGCTGGCCAAGTTAACTGGCGATCAAACAGAATACCTAGTTGAAGCCGTCGATCAACATGGTTTACCCAACAAAAAAATTTACAACTTCACTAAAGATAGGCTTGGTAATCTAATAGCTATCTACATTGATGAATATCCAAGGTTCTACAATTTAATTAATGATGAATTTGAAAAAATAAATTTATCGAGCGATAGATTCAATAAGGCCATAGATGGAATTATAGGTCAAAACGGTAGTTCAATTTATGCCTATAGCAATAATACGATTGTAAAGATAAATACTGAAAGTGAAGAGCTAACTTATGTCTATCAGGGAAACAAAGAAGTTGGTGATGCCGTTTATATAAACGAAAAAGAGATTTGGGCTATTGTTGGACGTGAGTTAATAAAACTAAACCCTGAAACTGGAAAAACCACAACGGTATCAAGCCGTATAAATTATTTAGAGCATCATCCTGAGCTTGGTGTCTTTGGAATTATGGTTAGATCTTATTATTTGATAAATAATAAAACAGGCGAGGCTAGAAAGTTCGATCTACCTAATCCGGACAGTTCAATATCGAAGCCCTACTCAGATCCTAGTACCGGGATATGGTTTGTAGCTAGTAATAATATATACTTTTTAAACAAAAATGGACGATTAAAGTCCATACCCTATCAAAGCGAGTACAGTTATTCAGGTGCTCCTATTATTTATCGTGACGGAGTGCTTTGGGTATTTGGTAATAATGGTTTTGAAAAAATCATATTATCTACACGATCGGAAACTTATGAAGTGATAGGTTCTGAAAAATTTCCAATTTTAAAAAACAATGTTATTGGCTCTGCGGTTCTCGCAACAGATTTTATTTGGTTTTCTAGTTTAGATGGAAAAAGTTTATTTAAGCTAGATATAGAATCTAATCACTACAAATCCATAGGAGCAAAGTCAGGGCTCTTAGGTGGAAACCCTATTGGAAGTATCGCATATATTGGGGAGAATCTACTTTTAACTCAAGGTGAATCAATTTATCGAATTAGTGAGCAAACTAAGAAGCTCTCGATCGAAAACCTTCCTTTAAAGGTAAGCAGCATTGTTGTTCAAAATAATCAACAAATAGAAAACTATATCTACGACACCAGAAAAAAATTAATCCTCGAACCTGAAGATAAGTTTATCACTATAAATTTCTCGGATAATAGTATTGAAAACTTAGGTGCTCTAGGTGTACAGCTGAAGTTAGAAGGCCGAGATGAGGATTGGCATAACGCTGCTGGCAACTACGCTATTTATTCGGCGCTAAGTCCTGGTGAAT
Organism: uncultured Pseudoteredinibacter sp.; assembly: GCF_947502065.1. GTDB lineage: Bacteria > Pseudomonadota > Gammaproteobacteria > Pseudomonadales > Cellvibrionaceae > Pseudoteredinibacter. Next base: position 85,992 of record NZ_CANMYE010000005.1, on the reverse strand, counting down.
ATACCTTCAAGTTAAGGTCGAAGTTTTTACAGCAAGCAGAGTATCAACTAGATATAGAAGTGATCCCGCCTTGGTGGAGATCTTATTGGGCGTACGCTATCTACTCTTTAATGGTTATTTTAGCACTGGGCTTATATTACTATTTATGGCTGCAAAAAAACAAAATCAAAAAGGAGTCATATAATAAGATTAAAATTTATGCGCAAGGTTTTGAGCATGCAGCAGAGGGTTTCTGTGTTGTTGATCAGCATGGAAATATTCAGGCTAAGAATCTAGCTTTTGATAGTATCACCAGGCCCGGAGTAGAAAGTTTATTGGAGCTTAGGCCTCGTAGTTATGATTCAAGTTACTTTGGACAACTGTGGAAGCAGCTTATTGAAACTGGGCATTGGTTTGGCCAGACCCATATTAGGGGACGCTACGAAGAGGAGGTGGCAATCGAGTGTGTCGCCAGTAAAGTCGATCAAGACAACGAACTTGAAAATCGATATGTTCTTCTAATTAGCGACATCACCCTAAAATTGCGCCAGGAAGAGGAGCTTCGTAGATTGGCCAACTACGATAGATTAACAGGCTTGGCTAATCGGAATTTATTTAATGACAATCTAAAGCAAGCGGTAAAAAATGCCGATCATTTAACTTTCAGCAAATTTGCGCTGTTTGTTATAGGTATTGATAGATTTAAGTGGATAAACGACAGCTTTGGCCATGAGTTCGGAGATGACCTCCTTAAATCTACCAGTGAGAGAATTAATTCCTGTATTCGAGAGCAAGATTCTATTGCCCGTTTAGGGGGGGATGAGTTTTGTGTTATTTTGGAAAATATTGAGGATGTTACACGATTGGCTCAACTGGCGAAAAAAATCATAGAAGTTGTTGAGCTGCCAATAAAAACGCAAGAAGAAAACGTAAGTGTAACAGTAAGCATTGGGGTTAGTATTTATAAAACTGACTCCCTCAATCCTGAAACATTACTCAGTCAAGCGAATGCTGCATTGAAATCCGCGAAAGAAGATGGCGGTGGTAAGTTTCAGTTTTACACAGAAAGTATGAATTCTAAACTTCAGAATCATATACGCCTTGAGAGTGATATGCGCAAGGCGGTTAAAAATTCTGAGTTTATATCTTACTTTCAACCTAAGGTGTGCTTAAAGAGCGGAAAAGTAATAGGGGCGGAAGCTTTAGTTCGCTGGCGCAGGGACAAACAAAAAATACAGTCGCCAGATAGCTTTATCGAAACGGCGGAGAAGTCTGGTGTAATAAATAAAATTGGTAGTTTGGTTTTAAGGGATGTTTGTTTACAGCTTCAAAGTTGGTGGGAAATCGGAGTAAAAATACCTGTTGCAGTAAATCTGTCTGCTCAGCAAATTATTCAAGACAACTTTGTTGATATGATTGAAGAGATTATATCGCAATACGATTTTGACCGTTATCTCTTAGAGTTTGAGATAACTGAACACCTATTAATGAATGATCGAGAGAAATCCATCGCTGTGCTGAAGCTACTACGTGATAAGGGACATTCAATTTATATAGACGACTTTGGTACAGGCTACTCTTCACTATCTTACTTGGCTGATTTTCCAATTGACTACCTAAAGATAGATCAAGTTTTTATTAAAGACCTCTTAGTTGATGATCGTAAAAAAAGTATTGTTCATACCATTGTTGAGTTAGCTAATAACTTGAGTCTTAAAGTGGTAGCTGAAGGTGTTGAAGAGAAAGAGGTTCACCAGTATCTCAAAGAACTGGGCTGTCAATTTGCACAGGGGTTTTACTACTGCCATCCATTATCAGCTAAGGACTTAATGGAAACCGACCTTTTTGTAACGTCTTTTGGCCTTAGTAATACAGAACCAAATGATGCCTGAAAATGATCAGGTGGTGTGCCCCCCTAATGCGAATTGTGCAAATACGATGTGACCCCATGATGTGATCCCATAAGTAAGCTCTATTCAGGCTATCAGCAGATGGAAACGGCTTAACATCCAACATAACTTGTTAGAGCTTGAGATCACTCGGAAGCGAATTCTGAAAAAGGCCAGGGACGACCACCATGAGTCGGTCGGAGCGGCGGGCATTGGGGTATAAAATCTATATTGACGGTTTTGGCACTGGGTATCCTCCCCTTCCCTATCTAGCCAAGCTGCCCATGAAATGGGTAAAGATCGATCGCTTTTTTATCAAGCGTATTCCCCGTGACGGTGTTATTTGCACACAGTGGAAGCTGAAGAGATTGAATCCTTCGTAAGCTGTGCTGCATCAGCCTGTGGTTTGCCATATTGGCCAAAGGTTTCTGTAAGGCAGGCCTGTGCCAGCTAAGGCGTTTTTGTTGCAGTATTTGCTAAGAGCTGGGCGTGAGAAGAGATTTAGTCGGTATTTGCTTTAGATAATAACGCTACAAGCAATATAATTTATATGAATATTCTGAATACAGTAAGCTGAATTGCTGGGTGTTTTTTGAACGCGGTTTCCAGCCCTATGGTTTTGCTGATTAGTAAGTGTTTACATATCTGCAAATTGCCAATTTTAGGGGATTTTAGTGTCTTGAATGCAAAGTCTCTTAACACTATAATGCGCGACGCCTAACTGCGCCCAAAATAAGCGCAGATACAGGCATATTCGGTGCTTAATGTGGGGCTTATTGGAAAACGGCGTTGCCATCATGCATAGCAATACCATCGATAAACCCGCAATTTTGCGTGTGATGCTACAGCTTTTCCTGCTTAGTGGGGTGGTTTCCCTACTGGTATATGGAATTCGCCCTATTTTGGGGCAGTCCATCATGGCAGGTGCTTGTCTCTATATCATCCCGCAAAGCTATTTTGCCCTATATGCCTTTCGCTTCCGTGGCGCCCGAGCCAGTCGTTTGATTGCTCAATCGTTTTATCGGGGCGAAGTAGGCAAGTATGTATTAACTTTGGTTGGCTTCGCCTGTCTGTTTAACAGCCCGGTAAGCTGGTCAATCGCCACAGTATTCTTAGCCTACGGGCTTTGTTTAGTGCTGGGCAATATTTTACAAAACCGGGTAATTAACCAGGTGCGTTGGTAAGACGAGGCAAAAGCCTCGGTTAGAAGTTCTAAAAGCGCTTTTAAGCTCAAGAGTGTTTTTACAACTTCTATCTTTTAGCTTTTAAATTTAAGGTGCTTGAGACATGGCAAGCGAAGGTCAAACTTCAACGGAATATATCCAACACCACCTGCAAAACCTTGCTTATGGCAAGCTAGAGGCCGGCTACACCCGCGCTGATGGCTCTGTGGTTACCCAGGATACTTGGACTATTGCGCATTCTGCCCAAGAGGCAGCAGATATGGGTTTTTGGGCGATCCACCTAGATACTTTAGGTTGGTCAATTGCTCTAGCTCTGATTCTAGGTTTTGTATTCCGCAAGGCAATTGCGGGTGCGAATACCGGCACACCAAAAGGTGTTCAAAGCTTCGTCGAGCTTATCGTCGATTTTGTTAACAACACCGTTACCGATATTTTCCATCATAAAAACCGCGTGATTGCCCCGATGGCATTAACCATCTTTACTTGGGTATTCATGATGAACTTGATGGATTTGATCCCAGTTGACTGGTTGCCACAAGTGGCTGCCGCAGCCGCTGGCGACCCGCACTTCTACTTCAAAGTCGTACCGACTACCGATCCAAATGCCACCATGGGTATGGCCCTAACGGTATTTGCTCTGATGGTGTTCTACAGCATTACCCAAAAAGGCTTTATCGGCTTTGTTAAAGAATTAACTATGCACCCTTTTGCACCACCGACTAAAGGTGCGGCAATTGTGTTAGCGCCGTTGATGATTGCCATCAACTTTATTCTAGAAACCGTTTCTTTGATTGCTAAGCCTATCTCTCTTGGCTTGCGTCTATTCGGAAACATGTATGCCGGTGAGATGATCTTTATCTTGATCGCATTAATGTTTGGTGCCGGCGCGCTAATGGCAGGTATGGGCTTCTTCTTACAAATGGGTTGGGCAATTTTCCACATCTTGGTAATTACCCTTCAGGCTTTTGTATTCATGGTTTTGACCATCGTATACATGGCCATGGCTCACGATGTAGAAGAACACTAAGCATTAAAAAGAATTCAGCGCAGCGCCTTGGCGATGCGCTAATAATTTAAACCTAAACTTTTAATTTTAAACTTAACTACTCTCTTAAGGAGAAAACAATGGAAGCACTTGGTTTAGTATATGTTGCAGCAGCTCTGTTGATCGGCTTGGGCGCTTTGGGTACCGCTATCGGTTTCGGTACTTTGGGTGGCAAGTTGCTTGAAGGTTCTGCGCGTCAGCCTGAGCAAGGTCCTGCTCTACAAGGTAAAATGTTCCTAATGGCTGGTCTATTGGATGCGGTTCCAATGATCGGTGTTGGTATCGGCATGTACCTGATCTTCGTTGTTGCTCCAGGTTTGGCTGCTTAATTCACCGCTTTTTGCTGAATTTAACTTTAACTAAGCAAGAGGTGTTAGTGTGAATATCAACCTAACTCTGATTGGTCAATCGGTAACTTTCATTGCGTTCATTTGGTTCTGCATGAAGTTCGTATGGCCTGCGCTAATTTCCGTAATGGAAGAGCGCGAAAAGAAAATCGCCGACGGCCTAGAAGCTGCTGATCGTGCGGACAAAGATCTAGAACTGGCTCAGAAAAAAGCCGGTGAAACTTTGACCGAAGCGAAGCAACAAGCCGCGGAAATTATTGAGCAAGCTAACAAGCGTGCTAACCAAATTGTTGATGAAGCCAAAGATCAAGCGCGCGCTGAAGGCGATCGTTTGAAAGTGGCTGCTCAAGCTGAGATCGAACAGGAAGCCAATCGCGCGAAAGAAGAATTGCGTGCGAAGGTTGCTACCTTGGCCTTGGCCGGTGCTGAAAAAGTACTGGGCAATACTATCGATGCGAACGCACACAACGACTTGGTAGACAAGTTGGCGGCAGAGCTTTAAGCGAGGATTATCATGGCTGAACTAATAACGTTAGCCAGACCATACGCCAAAGCTGTATTCGAATTTGCCGATGCGGCAGGTGACTTGGCCACTTGGTCAAACACTTTAGCCGTATCCGCAGCGGTGGCCCAAGAAGGTGCCATGCAAAAAACCCTGGCAAACCCAAGCCTAACTGCAGCACAAAAAGCAGAAGCTTTTGTGAATGTATGTGGTGACGCTATTTCTGAGAAAGCGGCAAATCTTTTGCGTGTTTTATCAGACAATAAGCGTTTGGAGCTTTTGCCGCAGATTGCTGTTCTGTTTGAACAGTTCAAATCTCAAAGGGAAAAAGCAGTCGACGTTCACGTCGAAACCGCTTTCGAACTGTCTGGCGACTTGGAAGCAAAATTGGCGAAAGCATTGAGTGCCAAACTGGACCGCGAAGTCACTGTACAAAGCTCTGTTGATCAGGGTCTTTTGGGCGGTGTTGTGGTACGCGCCGGCGATACAGTAATCGATGGTTCGGTGCGAGGCCGTTTGGCTAAGCTGGCCGAAGCAATGAACTCCTAACACGTTTTAGGAATAGAGGAACAGAGCATGCAGCAACTGAATCCTTCTGAAATCAGTGAAATTATTAAGCAGCGAATCGACAATCTCGACGTTGCAACTGAAGCACAGAACGAAGGTACTGTAGTTTCCGTAACCGACGGTATCATCCGCATCCACGGCCTAGCCGATGTGATGTACGGTGAGATGATCGAGTTCGAAGGCGGCATCTACGGTATGGCATTGAACCTGGAGCAAGACTCCGTTGGTGCCGTAATCTTGGGCGCCTATGAAGGCGTTGCCGAAGGGCAAAAATGTAAGTGTACTGGCCGTATCTTGGAAGTACCTGTTGGTAAAGAGTTGCTAGGCCGCGTAGTTGACGCGCTAGGTAACCCAATCGACGGTAAAGGTCCATTAGGTAACAGCATCACTGAGCCGGTTGAAAAAATCGCGCCTGGCGTAATTGAGCGTCAATCAGTAGATGAGCCTGTACAGTTTGGTTTGAAAGCGGTTGACTCCATGGTACCCGTGGGTCGTGGTCAGCGTGAGTTGATCATTGGTGACCGTCAGACCGGTAAAACCGCCATTGCCGTTGATGCCATCATCAACCAGAAAGGCAAAGGTATTAAGTGTGTTTACGTAGCCGTTGGCCAGAAAGCTTCTTCGGTAGCTTCTGTAGTACGTAAGTTAGAAGAGCACGGCGCAATGGAGCACACCATTGTTGTTGCCGCTACCGCTTCTGACCCAGCTGCGATGCAGTTTTTGGCACCTTTCGGTGGTTGTTCAATGGGTGAATACTTCCGCGATCGCGGTGAAGATGCCCTAATCGTATATGATGATTTGACCAAGCAGGCTTGGGCCTACCGTCAGATCTCTTTGTTGCTACGTCGTCCACCAGGTCGTGAAGCTTATCCTGGTGACGTTTTCTACTTGCACTCACGTTTGCTAGAGCGCGCATCTCGCGTTAACGCTGACTACGTAGAAAAGTTCACCAATGGTGAAGTGAAAGGTCAAACCGGTTCTTTAACCGCACTGCCTATCATTGAAACCCAAGCTGGTGACGTATCGGCATTCGTACCTACCAACGTAATTTCGATTACTGACGGTCAGATCTTCTTGGAAACTGACTTGTTCAACGCCGGTATCCGTCCTGCGATGAACGCTGGTGTATCGGTATCTCGTGTTGGTGGTTCTGCACAGACTAAAGTGATCAAGAAGCTATCTGGTGGTATTCGTACTGCTTTGGCTCAGTATCGTGAATTGGCGGCGTTCTCTCAGTTCGCTTCTGACCTAGACGACGCTACTAAAGCCCAGCTAGATCACGGTGAGCGCGTAACCGAGCTGATGAAGCAGAAGCAGTACTCTCCTCTGTCTATCGCAGAGATGGGTGTTGTACTTTACGCTGCTAACGAAGGCTACTTGAACGATGTTGCTGTGAACAAAATCGGCGACTTCGAAGCCTCTTTGCTGTCCTACATGGGCGCAGAGCACGCTGACCTAATGAACAAGATCAACGATACCGGTGATTTCAATGGCGAAATCGAAGGCGGCTTTAAAGCAGCTTTGGATAAGTTCAAAGAAACTCAAACCTGGTAAATTAATCATGCCTTCAGTGGCCTAGGCTAACTGGAGGCTTTGTTCGAGGGCCGGTTATGGCAGGCGGAAAAGAAATACGTACTCAAATATCGAGTATTAAATCTACGCAGAAAATTACCAGCGCCATGGAAATGGTTGCGGCGAGTAAGATGCGTAAAGCCCAAGACCGCATGCAGTTAGGCAAACCTTACGCTCAGCGTATTCGTGACGTTGTTGGCCATATCGCCAACTCAACGCCTGAATATAAGCACACCTATATGGAAGAGCGTGAAGTTAAGCGGGTTGGATATATTTTAGTGTCCACCGACCGTGGCCTTTGTGGTGGCTTAAACATTAATTTGTTTAAAGCTTCTATTAAGTCCATGAAAGAGTGGGCCGACTTGGATGTGGGTATCAACCTGTGTTTGATCGGTGCTAAAGCCCAAGCATTCTTTAACAGCTATGGTGGTAATGTCGTTGCAGCAGTGCGCGACTTAGGTGAAGACCCAGCCATCGCCGATTTGATCGGTAGCGTTAAAACAATGCTCGATGCTTTCGCCGATGGCAAGATCGACAAGCTCTACTTAGTAGGTAATGAGTTCGTAAATACCATGACTCAAAACCCAACAGTTCAGCAGTTGTTGCCATTACAAGCGCAAGAAGACACCGAGAAAAAACATGCTTGGGATTACATCTACGAGCCAGATGCACGTGAACTACTAGACGGTCTATTGACCCGTTATGTTGAGTCTCAGGTCTATCAGGCGGTAGTAGAAAATGGTGCTTGTGAACAAGCTTCTCGTATGATCGCAATGAAGAACGCCACCGATAATGCCGGTGACCTTATTGATGATCTTGAGTTGGTTTACAACAAGGCTCGTCAAGCCGCCATTACCCAAGAGTTGTCTGAAATTGTGAGCGGTGCCGCGGCTGTATAAGCCGAAGCATCCAAGGAATTATTTTTTAAAGAGGATCCGGAAATGAGTAGCGGACGTATCGTACAAATTATTGGCGCCGTTATTGACGTGGAATTTCCCCGTGATTCCGTACCTAAGGTTTACGACGCACTGACCGTTGCTGAAAAGGGTTTAACCCTTGAAGTTCAGCAGCAGCTAGGTGACGGCGTGGTACGTGCAATCGCCATGGGCTCATCAGAAGGTTTGAGCCGTGGTTTAAGCGTTGATAACACCAGTGCCCCTATCTCTGTACCTGTAGGTACTGAGACTTTGGGTCGTATTATGGATGTATTGGGCAACCCTATCGATGAGTGTGGCCCAATCGGTGAAAAAGAGCGTAGTGCTATCCACCGTAAAGCTCCAGCTTACGATGAGTTGTCAGCCTCTAGCGATTTGCTAGAAACTGGTATTAAAGTAATCGACTTAGTATGCCCATTCGCTAAGGGTGGTAAAGTTGGTCTATTCGGTGGTGCGGGTGTAGGTAAAACCGTAAACATGATGGAATTGATCAACAACATCGCATTGGAGCACAGTGGTTTGTCTGTGTTCGCAGGTGTTGGTGAGCGTACTCGTGAAGGTAACGATTTCTACTACGAGATGCAGGAGTCTGGCGTTGTAAACGTTGAAGACCAGAGCAAATCTAAAGTAGCGATGGTTTACGGCCAGATGAATGAGCCACCAGGAAACCGCTTGCGTGTTGCCTTGACTGGTTTGACCATGGCAGAGAAATTCCGTGACGAAGGTAAAGACGTACTGTTGTTCGTTGACAACATTTACCGTTACACCCTTGCGGGTACTGAAGTATCTGCACTATTGGGTCGTATGCCTTCTGCGGTAGGTTATCAGCCAACTCTAGCTGAAGAAATGGGTGCTCTACAGGAGCGTATTACTTCAACTAAGACTGGTTCTATTACCTCGGTACAGGCGGTATACGTACCTGCGGATGACTTGACTGACCCGTCTCCAGCAACCACCTTTGCGCACTTGGATTCAACTGTTGTATTGAGTCGTGATATTGCTTCTAAGGGTATTTACCCTGCGATCGATCCACTAGACTCTACTTCACGTCAGTTGGACCCACTGATCATTGGTCAAGAGCACTACGACGTAGCTCGTGGCGTACAGACTGTATTGCAGCGCTATAAAGAGTTGAAAGACATCATTGCGATCTTGGGTATGGACGAACTATCTGAAGAAGATAAGTTGACTGTATCTCGTGCTCGTAAGATTGAGCGTTTCTTGTCTCAGCCTTTCCACGTAGCTGAAGTATTTACCGGTGCACCTGGTAAGTACGTACCATTGAAAGAAACCATTCGTGGCTTCACTGGTCTTCTAGGTGGTGAGTACGACGATCTGCCTGAGCAGGCGTTCTACATGGTTGGTTCTATCGACGAAGCTATCGAGAAAGCCAAAAACATGTAATGGGCTTGGGAGTTAGAGAATGCTCTAGCTCCCTACCATACACCCGAAAGAGGCTAGAACAATGGCAATGACTGTCCACTGCGAAATTGCAAGTGCAGAAGAGCAGCTCTACTCCGGTTTAGTAGAAATGGTAATTGCTGCAGGTACAGAAGGTGATATCGGTGTTGCTTATGGCCACGCCCCATTACTGACGTCCCTACAGCCAGGCCCAATCCGCATCATCAAGCAAGGTGGTGAGGAAGAGATCTACTACATCTCCGGTGGCTATTTGGAAGTGCAAGCCAGCCAAGTATCTGTATTGGCCGATACGGCTTTGCGTGCTGATGATATGGATGAATCCAAAGCATTAGCAGCGCAAAAAGAAGCTCAGCAAGCACTGACTAATCAGTCTGGTGAGTTTGATTACTCGGCGGCAGCCGTACAGTTGGCGGAAGCCTCTGCACAGCTTCGCACCTTGCAGGCTATTCGCAAAAAACTGGGTAAATAAGCTCTATTTGCCCAGAGTTAAAAAAGCAGCTTCGGCTGCTTTTTTTTCCTCTGTAAGTTGAGTATTTATTGGCATTAAACTGTCAAACTCTCCGTGTACTGTAAACTGTTGCGGTAACTGCTTAAAAACTTAGTTCCAAATGAATTGGCGCTAAGGCAAAACAACAAGGATCCCCTATGTTATTAGACATCGTAATTCTCGCGGCCGGTAAAGGGACACGGATGAAGTCCAGCCTGCCGAAGGTGTTGCACAAGGTTGGCGGTCACAGCCTACTTTCTCATGTACTGGGTGCAGCGAAGGCGCTTGAGTCCGACAATATCAATATTATTATTGGTCACGGCGCAGAAATTGTTAGAAGTGAGTTTAGCGAAGAGCCGGTTAACTTTATTGAGCAAACCGAGCAGCTAGGTACTGGCCACGCCGTACAACAAGCCCTGCCCTATCTACGAGACAATGCGACAGCATTAGTTCTTTATGGTGATGTCCCATTAACACCTACAGCGACTTTAAGAGAGTTACTAGAGCAAGTTCGAGAAGACGCGATGTCTCTACTCACTGTAGAGCTTGATGACCCAACGGGTTATGGTCGCATACTTCGTAATGCCCAGGGTAATGCCAGTGCCATCGTAGAGCAAAAAGACGCCAGTAAAGATCAATTGGCAATTTGCGAAGTCAATACGGGTATTATGGCAGTACCTACAGCACTGCTTAAAGAATGGTTACCAAACCTTTCCAATGAAAACGCCCAAGGTGAGTACTATCTTACTGATGTTGTTGAAATGGCGAGCAGCAATCATATCGACATTAATATCGTCCAAGCCGACGACGAGATGGATGTGCTGGGTGTTAATAACCGCGTGCAGCAAGCAGAGTTAGAGCGCTACTATCAGTCTGTACAAGCGATGATCCTTTTAGAAGAAGGCGTAAGCTTATTAGATCCAGATCGTTTTGATTGCCGCGGTGAGTTAAGTGCAGGAAGCGATGTTACGATTGATGTTAACTGCGTCTTTGAAGGCATCGTAGAAATTGGGAATAACGTTTATATCGGCCCAAACTGTGTTATCACTGACAGTAAAATTGGCGACAACACAACGATTAAAGCCAATAGTGTTTTAGAAGACACCGTGATTGCCGGTGATTCAGACATCGGCCCATTCGCTCGATTACGTCCTGGCACAGAGCTAGGCAAAGGCGCGAAAATTGGTAATTTTGTAGAGACCAAAAAAGCCAAGGTTGGTGAAGGTTCTAAAATTAATCATTTAAGCTACGTTGGCGATGCAGAGCTAGGGACTGGCGTTAATGTAGGTGCCGGTACGATTACCTGTAACTATGATGGCGTGAACAAATCAAAAACTACTATTGGTGATGGTGCTTTTATTGGTTCCAATACATCTTTGGTAGCACCTGTAACCGTTGCTAGCGAAGCTACTGTGGGGGCTGGCTCAACCGTAGCGAAAGACGTTGCAGAAGGTGAACTTGCTGTTGCTAGAGCCAAGCAAAGAAATATAGCTAACTGGCAGAAGCCTGTTAAAAAGTAAGCGCCAGGGATAACGGCGTACTTCAAAAAGCTAAAACAAAACTAGAAAGTAGGAAAGACTATGTGTGGAATTGTCGGTGGGGTAACACAACGGAATGTGTTGGGTATTTTAGTTGAAGGTTTAAAAAGGCTAGAGTATCGCGGCTATGATTCAGCGGGTGTCGCTTTGGTTGAACCCAATGGCGATTTGAGTGTTCGTAAAGCACTCGGCAAAGTTAGCGAGCTGGAAAAAGAGCTAACAGACAACCCTACTCGCGGTAATCTAGGTATCGCTCACACACGATGGGCAACCCACGGCAAGCCAAGTCAGGCCAATGCTCACCCACACTACTCTGAGCATATCGCGATCGTCCACAACGGTATTATCGAAAACCATGAACCTTTGCGCGAGCAATTAAGCGCAGATGGCTATGAGTTTATTACTGAAACCGATACAGAGGTAATTGCTCACCTTTTACATAAAGTTTACGAGCAAGAGCAGAATTTATTTACGGCCTTACAAAAAACTGTTTCACAGCTTGAAGGTGCCTACGGCCTAGCGGTTGTTTCCAGCAGAGAGCCAGATCGAATTGTTGCGGCTCGCAGCGGCAGCCCCTTGGTGATCGGTATCGGTATCGAAGAAAACTTCCTGGCTTCTGATCAAATGGCGCTTCGCCAAGTTACCGATCGCTTTGTATACCTTGAAGAAGGCGATATGGTCGATATTCGTCGTGAGACTTACAGCATTGTCGATGTTTCCGGTGAGTCTGTAGATCGCCCTATCACCAAAATAGCCGAGGCTGATGAAGTTGTGGATAAGGGCCACTATCGACACTTCATGCAAAAAGAAATTTTTGAACAAGCTCGTGTTATTAGAAATACCTTGCAAGGCCGTATTGGGCAAAACAAAGTACTAGAGCAAGTCTTTGGTACCTCGGCTGCAGAAATTTTTGACCAAGTGCAACGTGTGCAAATTATTGCCTGTGGTACCAGTTACCATTCCGGCCTAGTTTGCAAATATTGGTTAGAAGATTGGGCGGGCATTCCCTGTGATATCGAAGTAGCTTCTGAATATCGCTACCGCAAAGTAGTTGTTAGTCCAGGTACCCTATTTGTAACTATCTCTCAATCAGGTGAGACAGCCGATACGTTAGCGGCGTTACGTTTAGCTAAGGAGCTAAATTATTTAGCATCACTGACTATCTGTAATGTACCCAATAGCTCATTAGCTCGTGAATCTGATTTAGTATTTATGACTCAAGCTGGCCCGGAGATTGGTGTAGCTTCAACCAAAGCTTTTACCACTCAGTTAGTTTCATTGCAGCTACTTACCATTGTGCTAGGTCGTCGCCACCAGCTAAGTAGCGAAAAAGAGTCAGAGCTGGTAAAAGCCCTGCACAGCTTACCTTCACTATGTGAAGAAGTACTGGCATTGGATCCAGAAGTATTGGAGATGTCAGAACATTTCTCAGAAAAGCATCATTCGCTTTTCCTAGGCCGTGGTCCACAGTATCCAGTGGCAATGGAAGGCGCCCTTAAGCTTAAAGAAATCTCCTATATCCACGCCGAATCATATCCTGCAGGCGAGCTAAAACACGGCCCGCTGGCGCTGGTTGATTCCGATATGCCTATCGTTGCGGTCGCCCCAAATAATGATTTGCTTGAAAAACTAAAATCAAACCTAGAAGAGGTGCAAGCACGCGGCGGAATGCTATACGTTTTTGCCGATAAAGATGCTGGCTTCCAAAACAATGGCAGCACCAAGGTGATTAATCTGCCCCATGTACCAGCAAGTTTAGAGCCTATTATTTATACTTTGCCGCTACAACAGCTTTCCTATCATGTCGCTGTATTGAAAGGCACGGATGTGGACCAACCCAGAAATTTGGCAAAGTCGGTTACTGTGGAGTAATTGGTAAGAGAGCTTAGGTTGAAGCGCTAAGCTCTCTTATCATTGCTTCAAAAACACTATACGTCTGTATATGTAAAAAATTATAGAGAATGTGGAAGTGTTACGTTCAGTTAAACTCAATTGCTACTATTTTTTTCTGAGAACTATCCGAACTATATTTACAAGCACTATTTGCGCCAGTAAAGAGGAATCTCTTCTTCTCTGTCTTTTTTGTAAGCTTGTTAACTCTAAGAATATTTGCGTAGCATGGAAAGCGGTCACCTTTGACGATTACATCCATCCCGGCTTTAGTGGATAACTTAAATGTATAATCTATCCACCACTCCTTTGTAGGTCCAAACTTTCGAGTTATACCTTTTCCTTTTCTATATGATTCTATCTCAACCTTTGAGATATCCACAAAAGGCACCTTAATTATTTCGTTCTCGTAGTTAACAGAGAAGTGCTTATTGCTTTGGCCGTCTAGTTCTGCTGGTCCGTTCAGACTCGAACCATCTGTAAAATAAATAGTTAAATCAAGGTCTTGCGAAGATTGAGCGGTTCCACTTATTAGTAATACTGAAGAAAAGAGTAATCGTAAAATTAAAGCATTCATGAAGATATCTCCCGATTTACTAGCGGCAAAAATTTTCTAGAAAAACGTCGTCCATATTAGCATCCTGATACCTGCTACTGTTTACCACCTTCATTTCAGCTTTAGCTAATCCTCGTTTGCTTTTCACCTTTCTAAGGTCCGCTTTCCTAGAGGCATTTGCTAGCTTGATAGAAATCTGGCCTTCACTGGCATTACTTTGCGTTTTGAACGATGCTAAAACGCAGCCTTTGTATATCCCGGTAGCTACCAGTTTGAAATCTGAGCTCCTATCTATGAATTGGTGAATGTCGGCGTAGGCTTTCATATCTGAGCCACGATTTTTAATCTTGAAAAAAGCGGTATAGTCATAGCGCAGACCTTTCCCAATAACGTACGCCATATTATTAATTTTTCCGCGAGCTTCAGCTGCGGCGCTACTATTAATGGAATAGGTCAAAATAAAGATGGTTAAAAGTAACTTTTTAATTGAGGACATAGTCTTACTTCTTATACTTCTTAAGGTAGTGAATTAACTATATAAGCTAGCACAGAAGGGTTTTTGGAAATCAAAAAGAAGTTTCGATTCTCTGCCATTCGAATGCGAATTTCGGACAATGAAAGGTAATTAGTGAAAATTATATACACCTGTCAGACACAGAAAGGGAAAAAAAGCAACTGCAGCGTAAGGGGACAGCAGTTGCATAAGAAGCTTAACTACTAAGCTTTGCTCGGCGTGAACCAAAAATTAACATCAATAAGGCTAAGAAAACAGCTCCATAGATAGGCAAGCTGGGCACTGAATGAGAAGAAACTCCAGCCGCAGGTGAGCCGCCGCTACTTCCCCCACCAGATGGTGCACCAGACGAATAGAAAATCCAGTTACTAGGAGCACTTGCTAATAAAGAAGGGTTTAACAACAAAAATTGATTTGCACCAAGGTTAGAAGAGTAGAAAACAGGGCCCAATAAATCCCAGTCAACCAATAAGCTTGGGTCACTCCCGACGGTGACGGCGCCTGCTGATGAGTTACTTCCCGTGATACCGTTGGGTACAAGGGTCATGTTTCCTGATGCATCGCTTTGAAAGGTGGTGGTTGTACCAGTAGCATTTAGGGTATAGCTTGGAGCTTGAGTATTAATTGTGCTAACCCTAACACCATTCAAAACGAAACTTACTTCCTGAATATCACTAACTGCCCAGGTTTGATTCAACCTAGAATTACCACCATTATCGAGTGTTACATAAAAAGTTACGGGAACACTGTTGCTACCTGAAAATATGCCGGTATTACCGTTAGCTGCGGTAAACGTGGTAATGCCATACACAAATGGATCTGCAATTACTGAGGTGCTAAATAGTGACACTAGCATAAAAGCTATAGCTTTAATTTTATACATAAATAAGTCTCATTAGTTGAATAAGTTAGAAGCTACGATTGATTGAATTTCCAGTTGATGGTTCGAATTCGACAATGCCAATCAAATCCTGTCCAAAAAGAAGATTGCCAGTCTTTTTGTTTAGCCACATTGGGCCGTAGTTAAGAGAGTTGATTCTTATTGGGCCACCCATACACAGGGGGTACCACGCCCAAGGGAATTTCATTCCGCAACTCTTGTGGGCAATGAGATACTTTTTCTTTTCGGGGTCAAAGGCGGCAATAGAAACAGAGTTCATCTTTCCAGAAACCCAAAATACCTTCCGTTTTTCGTCCCATGCTACCCGTCTCCATGCGGGTGGTTTAGGGCCTTTACGTGCTAAAGCTTTTCGGTTGCCATTGTTTGGATCTATCTCATAAAAAGTCTTTTCTCCACTGGAGTGCGTAAAAATTTTCCCGTCGTGGATATACAAACCAAGCATTGGACCTCGTAGATCAAAGCCTCTACCTACTTTAAGATTATCGTCGCGACTACCACTTAAGGTGACAAAGTTACAAGTTGATCCATCTGATGAAATACGTGCTATACCTGTGCCACCCATTTTGTTATTGCTAAACGTGACTAGGAACGAGCCGTCTGATGGATCGACAGCGAAAGCCTCTTGTGTGTACTGGACATACTTCTGAGAATCGTTTCTAACTATCTTTCTGCCTGAAAGGCACTGGCCATAGCTACTATCTCTGCCAGCCCAGATTAACTTGCGTTCACCAGTTTTGGGGTCGACTTGCAAGATTCTTAAGCCACCTCCTTTAACCTGCTCATGAGAGAACCCGTACCAGTATCCATCTTTACCAGCTTGAACATCTTTTAACTTAAAAAAACTGGGTCCTTTAGCAATTACATGGTGCCCATATTCATCTTGAGCATCTCCGCTCACAAAACGGCGAGACCAATCAGACATATCGTAAGCTACAATTAAGCCTCTAGACTCTTTTCCTGAGCCCCATTGAACAGAAGCAATAAGCTCGTTGTTTTTATAATCAATGAAACCACCGGTTAGCCGTGAATTATAATAGTTAGCGAATGAAGGCCCCTTACCAATATTAATACCCATATTTCTAGCGACTTCAGTTGGCCTTTGACATACGTTTAGACCACTTGAATTGGAGCGATTTGAGCCGCAGCGGCAATCAGCAGGCAGTGCTGTTTTGTGTTTTATATATTGCTTCAATTTACAGCTACGGGTGGCAAACTCAGAGTTCTCATCTTGCAAAGAGGTATCATTTGCCAATGCAAAGTTACAAACAGCCGTATTTATTGCTAAAAGCAACGTAAAAAAGTTTATTCTCATTTCTTCCCCTAAATCCGTTAAGGCTCTAAACCCATGCCGCCTGTTGGATTAGGGTTACTGGGTTTATAAGGGCGCGGAGTTTATGCGGATAGGAAAAGCCCGGCAATCAGAGGTTAGTAGCAGTCAAAATATGGCTGATGTAAACTAAATGTGTTTTCAAAGCACTGATCGTCAATAGGTTTTACCACTGAGCTACCGACGATCACGACAAGCAGAAATAGCTGTTTACTACCTATTAGGGGGAAAGGGCTATACGAGTCGACTTCACCATTAAGAGCTTTATAAATTGATGGAAAGCAGTATCAACAATTTTAGGTATCTTGATCAAATAGTAGGCGAGTTTTTTGAGTTAGCGTTAAAGGAACCTTACGATTCCTTTAAGGAAGCGGCTTTTAAACTATTCGCAGAACATTTAGATGCTGACAGCGGTGTATGGATAACAAGAGCCGAGCAACAAATACCATTTTATGAACAAGATGCCCTCACCTTGAATCTTCCAAAAGGGTTTATAGAGGACTACCATGATTTATCTAGCGTCTCTCAACAAGTTCAACAAATATTTGGAGTGATGCTAGGAAATTTAGGGCACACGAAAGATATACTTGATATCTTGCCAGAAGAAGATTGGCTTGCATCAGATATGTATAAGCTCTATTGCGAAAAGTATCAGCTGTACCATTCGCTAATGACTGTTACAGTAGCCCCAGAAAATCAACTAATGCATATTATTACTTTGGCTCGTCACAATGTGCAAAAGCCCTTTTCTGTCACAGAGAAGCAGATTAAAGAGTTTTTAGTTCCCAATCTTTGTGCAGCTTTAAAACTAAATATCCTAGATGGATTTCAAGCGTCACCTTCGAAACCAGGACTTTTGAAGGTGGTAGTGGATCATTATGGAAACTTGATAGAAGCGGATGATGAGTTTTGGTGTTTCGCAGATGAAAACTCATTGATAAATCAAGGTAAGTTAGCTATTCCGAGACCGATAGTGGATGAGTTTACTATTGGCGATACAAGATTTAGGGCTGTTAGCGCCAGAGGTTTGCTGTACCTCTATGCGACAGCGAATGAAGGAAATAGTCTAACCAAAAGACAGCGAGAAATACTGAGCTGGGTGACAAAAGGGCTTTCTAATAAAGAAATTGCGGATAAATTGGGTATCAGTGAGGCGACAGTTAAAAACCATGTCAAATCTATTCTAAAGACCAAAAACTGCGAATCGAGAGAGCAGCTCATTTCCAGGTCGATTAAACAAAATTGATATGTCAGTACTACAGATCAGCAAGCCACAGGCTAGCATTCAACTTGGCAAGGTTGTAGCTAAAATATATAGCTTTATCCATATTTTAGATCAACAGAGTTTTAGGGCTGAGTGCATAAATCACATTCAAAAAGAGTTGAGTATCAGTGGACTCCATTGGTTCACTTCTTTTGGAGAGGAAAGCAGAGTAAATAATCGGGAGGGTGAAATCCCGCCACCGCTGACGTTCATGGATTCACCTCTGGAGCAAACTCAACCTAGTTATGTGAATTATTGTGAAAAAAGTAATTGCCGGCATGCTATATATATCGACGCAAATAAAGAATCCGGCGATTTAGATGGTAACTTATGCCCGTTGAAAGTTCTCGGGCCACAGTTAGTACAAGCTCATCGATTACAGCTACTTTATTCAGCTTTACGGTATTGTCGATCCTTAGATTTTGGTTTTTGTATATTTGATTTTTTGGGTAAAGTTAGTGTTAGCACCGATAACCTTAGTGGTGATTTTTCTTATAAAGAAGGATTTTCATGCAGTGAAAATGCAATATTATTTGGTGGGGAGCTATTAGGCTATCGCTATTTGGAAATACTTCAGATACCAGAGATTTTTAATAGTCTCAGTAATAAAGAAAAGCAAATCACCTTCTTTGTCGCAAAAGCCAAAACTAATAAAGAAATAGCTTTGGCCCTAGAATGTTCTGAGAAGACGATTGAAAACCAATTGACGACTATATATCGAAAACTAGGTATTCGTTCGCGTGCGATGTTAATTCACAATTTAAAATTATATAAATAGAAGCTCTCGGTATTTGCTGGCTAAGCATCAAATGCCTAGGTTTTAATCATTGGTTATTTAACAACTATTCTCTAAAACTTCTGAAAATACGGTTCCATTCTTAAAATGTATCCAAATCTCAGCAGTTCATTTTGAATAATAAAATATTTAATACATTCAAATAGGATAATAAAGTTCATCAAAACTAGATCTCAAAGCTTGATTTATTTTGACTTTAGAGTATCGGGGAATCGACCTAATTAATCTTTCTTGACGGCGCTAACTTTTGCATATATAGATGGCGATACACCCTGCCAGCGTTTAAATGCTCTTGTAAAACTCCGCACATCGCTATAGCCTAGTTGTTCAGAGATCCTCTTTATTTCCCAGCCCCTCAATAAGAACTTACAAGCTATTGCGTTGTTACATTCGTCTCTTATTTCTCGAAAGCTACTACCGTATTCTCTCAATCTACGTCTGAGTGTTGCTACACTGATATCAAGGCATTTAGCAATGTATTCTTGTTCAACTAGGACGTATTTAGCGCTAGCAGTAAGTAACTTGCCTTTGCAATGACGTAAGAAGTTAGCCTTGTCTTCGTTACGCACTAATTTTATGAAATATTCATAATAGTTTTTTTGCACATCGATAATATCTTCTACGGATTGAAGTCGTATATCTAGGCTGGCTTGGCTGATCTCATAGCTAAGTTCATATTGTCGTCTTGAAAACTCCAGCTCACAACTGAATATATCTAGGTGATGTTTGTATTCTGGCTGGTTCTTTCTTTTGCTCCCCACTCTGGTGGTTTTCAGTGGCCGGCCACATAAGTATGAAAGAGTGCAATGAATACCTAGTAGCGCCAATTCAATTGCTAATGGTACGGCTTCAATTTGATAGTGAAAATTTTTGTCGTCTACAACATAGCTAATAGTATTTCCTTTCTTGATAACTAGGTTAAACTCACCTCCGTGGAGAATATTGTAGCTTTCAGCCAAGGAAACAAGCGCTTCCTCTAAGGTTTTACAATTCTGTAATGCGGAAAATATTAACCTTGTACTTCCTTTTCTCAGTTTTCTTTTAGAGATTGTGTAGCTCTCATCAAGCGTAAGAGCTTGGTGCTTTTCAAGCATCTTTAGAGCTTGGGGAAGCGCCACAAGATCACTCACATTGCGCTTTTCATTTTCGGGCTCGGTTAACTCACCAATAGGATTATTTTGTGAATAACTTAAAATTTCCGATTGGTTTGTGTTTATAACTGTACTGTTTAAATCGCATAATAAAGTGTCTAGCTCACTTGCACTGACAAAGTATGGTCCCACGTTTTACCTAAATTCCTATTTCTATTCGCCATGAACCCATGTAGGCCATTTACTACATTAAACCACCATTCAGTGATTATTTAACGAAGGGTGACCAGTTGCAAGGCTGCTACATAATCTAGCTGACAATTATATGTAAATTGGCTCTGTAATGTTCTTTTATTTGTATCTTTTTGTATCAGATATTTTAGAAAGTACTAATAATAAGTATCCATAAACCCGCACATGTAATTTCTCTATTAGAAAACAAGCAAATCCCCTTGATCGAAAATGTTCCTCATTGTCGATCAGTAAGGTCATCGGAATTCCTACGCGTTTGTGTATGATTGCGCCCCAATTAAGTGGCAGTAAAAACATAGTTACTGCGATTGAATTAAATTTCTTGAAATCAAGAACAGACTAAGCCCGATACAAAATGAAGGACGAATCCTTGCTACTACTTAAACATACCGGTTCTAAATACCCTGATTTACAACAACTATATTATTAACAAAATAAGTAATTGGAGATCTATTAATGCTCAAACCCACCTTGGCCAAACTCAAGTTACTAGCCATTTCTATGTCGACGATGCTTATGTTTGTACATAATACCAATGCGCAGCTCTACACTAATGATTTTGGTGCGCCGCTAATTACGGTAAGTGATTGTGATGACTGTTTCGACGGCCCCGTGTCATTCCCAGGAGGGTCTAGCATTAATTTCTTTGGGAATAATTACAACGGTTTGTATATTAGTAGTAATGGATATGTAACCTTTGGTATAGGTGGAACCTCCTATAGCGCTGATCCATTAAACACCCAATCAATTGCACCTATGATAGCGGGCTCCTTTACGGATCTAGACAGTACCTCTGACGCCCCTTCACTCATTTACCTAAACATATCTACGCCACACCAATTAGTCGTGACCTACGTCGAACTTGGGCATTACGACAAGAACTACTCGGTCAGAAGCACATTTCAGTTAGTCATAAGATCAAGCGCGTATAGCGTTCCGGCAGGAGAAGGGCAGATTGGTTTTTTCTATGGACAGGTTACTGACCCAGCTGTTACTAGTGCAGGCTTTGGTGACGGTTTGCCAACAAGTAATCCTGGTGAGGTTGCGATAATATCAAGGGCTTCAGGTATTGCATTAAATAATCGAGCTCCAGCTTGGTATAACTTAGGCGTAAACGGTGTACCAAATTCGCCGGGTGCTCAAAGCGCCCAATCTGTACCGGCGCTTCCAATACCGTTGCTAATTATTCTGGCATTGACTTTTTTGCCTATAGCGGCTGGCCGAATTAGGAAGCAATCGAGCGTCACTACTAGATATTAGCTATATCTCTATTAGTAAAATACAGAAAAACGGCTCCCTTGTGGAGCCGCACATGTAGTTTATTCGTTATTCATACTTAGGGAGTGCCTAGCTCTATGTTTTGTTACTCGCACAGTGAGCATCACTACAATTCTCCAGATTATTTTATTAGTAATGATTGCGGATAATATAGATAGCAAGATAGACGGGATGGACCCAGAAAAGAGATCGATATCCATGTCCACTGCAAGGTAGCTTAAAGGTACATCAATCCCTACTGGCTTGATTGTCGGTGTCAACCTGTGTTGTCTAGGGATAATGGAGAAAAACTAGATTTTGAGTTTAAGCTACTAAACACTGGGCAGATTCTCTATTTCCGGTACTTGATTGAAGTTGAAACCAAATTGATTACCTCAATAAGCAATATCTTTTCGGCCTGTATGTTAAGAAAGTCAAAAACCTATGAGCTTTAGGCAGTTAATTGTTAACCATCTGATTTTAAATAGGTTTTTCTCAAGTATGATACTTTTTTGTAGCCTTTGGGGACTCAAAAAGTTATTAGCCCTAAGTTAGTATGATACTTTTTTGTCAATCCACAGAGGCTGTGGGCGAACAATAAAGTTGCTAACAAAACAATGAAGTTTTTAACAAGCAATAGTTAGTCTATCTTTTCACCCTTATAGGAATGTCAAAACAGCATTTCCATTCTCATATTAAAGCAACAGCATCCGCCGCTACTGGACTGTACCCTTCTTTTTATCGAGATCTGTACCTATAAGCAAAGCAAATCATAAGATAGCATAGTCAAATAGACCACCCATACGTGGTAAAACAAGCCGATGAGCACTGACTATGCGTAAAACGCCAAGAGACTTTGTCCATATCGATGAAATGTGGGATGCTGATCCCAGTTGGGAGAGCTACTTTCTAAAGACCAGTGTATGGGTATATGTCGACACCTTCAGGGCGGAACTCGCCGGCGATAGCGACTATGCCAGAATTGTAATCCAGGGCGGAGACGACCTTATCTGGATTTACAGTGTCCCTTTAAACCAAAGTCAGCAGTTATTTGAAGTAATAGATAAAATTGAAAAGCCGGTAAAACAGAGCCAGCTTGAACTGCTGGGGTTCAAACGGAGTGAAGAATTATAAAGGTGTTTGCAATACAAGTTGGTCTTTGTTCATCGGCGATCAGAATTGACTCATTAACCTACTATATTAGTGAAGGAGCTCTTAAGAGCTAAGAGAAGGTTTAGCTCTTAAGTTGCTATTGAATATTATGAGGCTTAGCCCTTATTAGCTCTCAACAGACGCCCCATTGGAATCTGTCCAAGCGCTTCACTATGCTTATTATCTTGCCAGGCGATATGGCCACCCACCATTACCAGTGGTACCACATCATCTGAGCGATTTACGAGTTGATGGTGTTGATACTCATCACGTAGAACAC
The DNA here is from genome assembly GCF_947502065.1 of uncultured Pseudoteredinibacter sp. Lineage (GTDB taxonomy): Bacteria > Pseudomonadota > Gammaproteobacteria > Pseudomonadales > Cellvibrionaceae > Pseudoteredinibacter. The sequence continues at coordinate 63,245 of NZ_CANMYE010000005.1, read as the reverse complement.
GTTGAATATTGGCTTCACCGTCATAACTGCTTAGCGCTTTAGGGTCTATTAAAATCAAGTCGGCTTTATCGCCGATATTAATACTGCCGCCTTCTACGCCAAATAAATCCGCTGCATCTTTACTTAGCCTTTTCACCATATAGCTAACATCCGTATCGCCACCTTGTGAGGCTAGTTGTAAGCATCGTAGGTTTACATCATAGAAGGCCATATTATTTAGATGTGCGCCGCTGTCGTTAAAGCCGGGCATTAGTAATGGATCCATAATTAAATCGCGAGTGGTTTTAGGGTCGCGGTTTGCAGTGGTGGTGCACCAGCTTAATTCAAGATCAAAGGTTCTTAAGGTTTGTAGTACAAAGTCAGCCTCGTCACTTACCCAGAAAAAATCCCTGGCGACAATGCTGGCTTCTTCATCGCTTAAGCTAGCGACTTCAACGCCTCTTTTTATATCGAGAACTCTCTCGAATAGCTGTTGGAAGTCTTTACCCTGCCAGTATTCGATGGGGCAGCGTTCTACGAACATATCTTCCATACTGCGGTTAAAGGCGTAATCTTCCATGTTGATGATTCGCTTTAGCCTGGCGACATTAAAGCCAGATTTACCTTTAAGCCACATCTCTTTAAAGGTTTTTATGTACTCTGGGTCATTAAGGATTTTTAAACGGCTTTCTTTGTCTTCCAAATCGGTTTCATTTAAGCGACGTAGCTCTGGAATCTCTTCAGCCAGTGGTGTCACGGCGCCGTCTGACCAGGTTTTAAAAGGTGCCCCCAGGGCTTGCAGATGAAAATCACCTTTAAGTAATTTGGAATTTAAACCTCGCGATAATAAACGGCCTAACTTTAGAATTTTGAAGTTATTGAATACATCTAGTGCAGCTACCACTGTGGTTTTTAAAGGTTTGCCATGGAAGAAGGCGCTGGACAACATAAAGGTTTTAAGTGTGCCTATGGCGCTATCTTTTGGCGGTGTGGCTTGCCAGAGTGCATCTTTTTCTCGCAGCACCGAGGTGAGCTCTTTAATTTCTTCATACTTGGCAAACTGTGTGGGAATGGTTTTATCACAGTGCGCGGCACTGGCCAGATAGTGAAAGGGTAAGGCATCGGTGGACATACCCACATAACCTAGATCGACAGCTTCGGCCAAGGTGTTTTTCATGGCGCTAAGTTCACTAGCACTTGGATCACGACTAATACTGTCTTCGAAACCCATTGCATCAATACGCAACATAGAATGTGGTAGCAAGGTTGCAACATTAGGTCCGAGTTTTAAAGTATCTAGATGGTTTAAGTATTCTTCTGGTGTTTCCCAGTCGACTTTATCGGCGCAGCTTTTCAATATAGATTTGGGCAGGTTTTCTACCCGTGCAAAGCAATCAACAATCGGGTCGTTGCGCCCGTCTCTTTGGTTACCAAAGGCCAAGCCTAGGCTACAGTTGGCGATAACTACTGATGTCGTACCGTGACGGATAGATTCTGGTAGCCCAGGTGCAACTTCTAGCTCCAAATCATAATGAGTGTGTATATCGAATAAACCAGGCATCAACCACTGCCCTTCGGCATTTATGACGGTGGCTGCTTTAGTACTATCAAGCTTGGCACCGCGCTCTATGATCTGTCCATCCTTAATAGCGACATCTTCGATGATGGGGGCTTTACCTTCGTTAAAGACTTTCGCGCCCTGTATTAGGGTGTCATAGGCTGGAGTTTGCTCACTCATTATATTTCTCTTCTTATAGTGTTTTTTATGTTGTCACTAAATAGGCTTAAAGTATTCGATTTCAGTATTGCTTAACGGTGCTCGCACTCGAAATAACAGGCCAGCATCTTGGCCCCTAAGTCTAGGGTGTCTTCTTTGCTGCTTAGGGGGTGGCCGAATACATGGCGGTGGACTAAACCTTCCGCCATCGCAAACAGGTTATAAGCCACGGCTTCCGGGTTTTCTTTGTTGTGGGCCTTTACATAGGCCAGCACCTTTTCTTCCAACACGGCTTCAGATTTTAGCAGTATCTCGTCAAGCAAGGGGTCGATGAATCGGCGTTGCTCCAGCACCTGGTGCAACTCTGCCTCGCTTTCATGGTAGTGATAAACAATTTCCAAAACCTTGCGAAATAGCAGCTCGGTAGAATGCTCCAATGGATCTAAGCGACTTTGCTTTGTTTCTAAACCGGGTACGGCGTGGAAAATTTCATCGCGCTTAAGCTGGGCGATCACTCTTAATAACTCATCTTTGTTCTGAAAGTTTTGATAGAAGGTCCCTGTCGCCACGGCGGCATCTTCTGCTATTACCTTGGCGGTGCTCTGCTCGTAACCACGGTTAGCAAAGCTTTCTCGGCCGGCTTGAATCAGCGCGGCGCGCTTTGCGAGCGCCCGTTTTTGGGTGGGGAGTGTTTTCATCACATAGCTTCTAGCAAGTATTAAGATCTAATCTAAATAAAACATGAACTGGAAGTCAAGTTCGCTTATGTTTTAGACTAGACCAACAAGACAGGACATTCTCTACTATTAAAACTACATAAAATCCGAGAAAATGACGATAAAAACCGATAACTTGAAGCTAAATGACGAGAAGATAACAAATACCATCGAAAGCTGGCGCCAAAAAGGCCAGCTGCGCCAGCTCTGCAAAAGGCAGATATTTACAATAGATAGCCCATCAATAGAGACTGAAAAAGCCACCGTTGTCCTTATTCATGGCTTCCCTACTTCCAGCTGGGATTGGCTGCCCATTTGGCAGACACTCAATAAGCATTACCGCCTAGTAAGCTTGGATATGTTGGGTTTTGGCTTTTCTGAAAAGCCCAATCAACGCCGCTACACCATTCATGGCCAAGCCGATTTGTTTGAAGCGTTGATCGATGAGCTTGGGCTGAAGGAATACCACATACTAGCTCACGACTATGGTGATACCGTGGCCCAAGAGCTGCTGGCGCGCCAATATGAAGCTAAGGGTAGCGGGCAATGCCTATCCTGTTGTTTTCTAAATGGGGGCTTGTTTCCAGAAACACATCGAGCATTGTTTACCCAAAAACTATTGCTCTCCCCTATCGGGGCTTTTGTAAATCGCTTTAATGGTTACGCTAGCTTTAAGAAAAACTTCAGTAGCGTTTTTGGTCCACAAAGCAAACCCAGTGAATTTGAGTTGCAGGTGTTTTGGCAGCTAATCAATGAGAATGACGGCAAGCACCTTTTCCACAATTTGATTACCTATATTAACGATCGCAAGCAGCATCGCGAACGTTGGTTAAAACCACTACAAGATTCGGCTACCCCATTGGCCTTAGTTAATGGCTCTGTTGATCCTGTTTCAGGAAAACATATGGTCGAGCGCTATAAAGAGCTGGCTTGCCGCTTGGACTATTTAAAAGAGTTAGAGGCTATAGGTCATTACCCCCAAGTAGAGGCTCCACAAGATGTAGCTGGGGCTTACTTAGAGTTTATGGATCAAATTGCATGCGAGGAGAGTGAAAACAAATGAGTGAGATAGAATTATCATCAAGCTTCGAACTTCCCTGCGGACAAATGATAAAAAACCGATTTTTTAAATCGGCTATGAGCGAGCAGTTAGCTGATCATGACCATAACCCTAGTGAAGGCCTCAATACCTTATATAGCCTTTGGGCACAAGGCGGTGCGGCTGTAGTCCTTAGTGGTAACATCATGGTAGATAGGGAACATTTAGGTGAGCCCCGCAACACGGTCTTAGATGACCATAGTAATCTCGAAAAGTATCAGGCTTGGGTGCAGGCAGCCTCGGCAAATGACACCCGGTTTTGGGCACAGTTGAATCACCCTGGCAAACAGTCACCCAAATTTTTACAAAAACTGCCAGTAGCCCCATCGGCTATTGCTCTAGAAGGCTCGTTACAACTGAACTTCAACAAGCCGCGAGCCCTTAAGGAAGATGAAATATGGCAGGTGATTGCGCAGTTTGCTAACAGCGCGGCTTTAGCGAAGCAAGTGGGTTTTCAGGGTGTGCAAATTCACGCGGCCCATGGTTATCTAATCAGCCAGTTCTTATCGCCCCGTCATAATAAGCGGGATGACCAAAGGGGTGGGCCTTTAGAAAATAGAATGCGTTTTCTACTGGAAATCTATCGTGCCATTCGAAAGGAAGTGGGCGATAACTTCCCCGTAGCTGTAAAGCTTAATTCCGCTGATTTTATGAATGGCGGCTTCAGTGAAGGTGATTCCATTACTGTAGCCCAAGCATTAGCCAAAGAGGGTATCGATCTTATAGAGGTTTCGGGTGGCTCCTATGAAGTACCTGCTATGGCTGATGGAATACAAAAAGAAAGCAGCAAAAAACGCGAAGCGTACTTTTTAGAATATGCCAAAGAGCTACGTCAATCTGTCGATAGCCCCGTTGTATTAACGGGTGGTTTTCGCTCAGCATCAGCAATGAATGACGCTCTAGCCGAAGAAGCTTGCGATTTAATCGGTATTGCACGCCCTCTTGCAGTAGAGCCCGATCTGCCCAACAAAGCTATGGCCGATAATGGCTACACAATCCATCTTCGTCCTCTTTCCACAGGAATCAAAAAACTAGACGAGATGGTTTTATTGAATATGAGTTGGTACGAAGCCCAGTTTGATAGAATCGCAAAAGGCCAGTCGCCAAAGGCGAACTTGAATGAGTGGTATGCTGCTTGGAAGGTATTTAAAAACCTAGGGGTTTATGCGTTTAAAAAGCGGCGAGCTTAATGAGTAAGCTGCTTTTTACAGTCCATATCTTTTCTTGAACGCCTTGAGACCATCATCGCTAAAGCGCAGCGCTCTCGAGTTTAAATCTCGCGCAGCCCATTTTCGTTGTATAACATCGCTAAGTACCCATTTGCCAATGCTACCGGCCAGATGACTTTTACGCTCGCTCCAATCTAAGCAAGGTTTACACAGCGGTCTTTTAAGGCCAGATACTTCGCTTAGGTCGGCGCCGAGATCGAGAAAGAACTGTTTTCCTTCCTCGCTTAATGTTGATTCTGATATGTTATCTTTTATGAATTGTTTATCGACTAATGATTCATAGAGTTGTGTAGCGAGCTTCCCTGCCATGTGGTCGTAGCAGATACGTGAGGCTCTCAGATTTTTATCCTTGGGGCCTGTAAAGACCGACTCTTCAGAGAGAGAGCTGCTGATATTAAACATATTCTCAATTAACCCGGCTACCTCTTCGCCTCTCAACTGAAAGTATCGATGACGCCCCTGTTTTCGAACAACAAGCAAACCACCTTCAACAAGCTTTGCTAGATGGCTGCTGGCAGTTTGAGCACTTATATCGGCCTCTAGTGCAAGCTCGGTTGCTGTTAGAGCTTTGCCCCCCATTAATGCAATAAGCATTTTTGATCTGGCCTGATCGCCAACGAGACTTCCTATAGTTGCAATATTGGGTTCCACGTTAAGGTCTCTATAGTCTTATGGCTGTCTGTTCTGTAGCTATTGATTCTACAGCAATTAGTTCGATGGCTATCGAAGTATTCGCTAGGTTTAGTAAGTAAAGTGCCTAAAAACTAACAAAGAGGCAACTGTTTTGAAAATTACCTGTTTTATTGAATACCAGATAGATCCAAACAAAATTAGACTTTTTGAAGATTACGCCAATAATTGGGCAGAGATTATTCCACAATGCGGAGGCGAGTTAGTCGGTTATTTTGCCCCTCATGAAGGGACAAATAATATTGCTTATGGTTTGATATCTTTCGATTCCCTTGCGGACTATGAGCGATATAGATCTGTACTGAAGGAATCTGAAACAGGTAAAAGTAATTTTGATTTTGCCAGTAAAGAGAAGTTCATATTTAGTGAAAAGCGAAGCTTTCTAAAGGTAATTCCCTCCACCTATCAACTTCAGAAAAAGGTCTAGGCCTTATGATCGCCGTACTATTTGAAGTTAAACCAAAAGCGGGTGCTATGGCCAGCTATCTTGATCTGGCAGAAGTATTAAAGAAGTCATTGGAGAGAATAGAAGGATTTATCTCTGTAGAGCGCTTCCAAAGCTTGGTTGAACCAGAGAAATATCTTTCATTATCTTACTGGGAGAATGAATCAGCCATTAAAGAGTGGAAGGCTAATCTTAAGCATCAGTCCGCTCAGAAAAAAGGAAAAGAAGAGCTATTTGATTACTATAGAATTAGAGTAGCGACGGTGCTCAGGGAATATGACTCGCAGAGCTAGGCTCCTCTCGTTCTAGAACTTTAAGCTAGCTGTCTACTGCGATATTCGCTAGGAGAAATATCGGTCCATTTGCGAAAAGCGTTGGTAAAGCCACTGTTTTCCCGATAGCCCAATAATAAGGCGATATTGGTTATTGGGAATTCCTGATTCTTAAGTAGCTTCTGGGAAATATCCAGTCTTACTTCATTAAGCAGCTTTTGAAAGCTACTGCCTTCCGCCTGTAGGTGGCGTTGCAATGTGCGTTCATTCATATGCATCAGCTTTGCCACTGATTTTATATTGGCGTTGCCATTAGGTAGCTCTTGAATGATAAAGCGACGAACCTGCAGGCTATTCCACATGGAATCTTTTTTGTAACGCAGGCGGCTTTCGGCCAGTTGGGATATTTGATCAACTAAACGGGGGTTGCTTGGTTTATCGGTGTGTAGGGCGTCTTCGTTACGGAAGGTCAGCTTTATCTTAGGCTGATTAAAAACGATGTTCTCACCAAAAACTTTATGTAGAGCCTCTAAATTGTCAGGCTCTGGGTAATGGAGCTGCGCTTTGATGGGGGTAAAATTATCCTGGTAGCTTTTGCGCCCCAGATTCACCCAGCCAGATAAAATAGCATCGGCAAGGTAGCGATCTTGCATTAGCTCAGGCGAAAGCGGCTGCCATTCAAAGCTGGTGGTATCTTCGTGATATTGAACCTTAGAAGTGCCGGTATGCATCAGCACTCTGCGAATTGGAATCATCGTCTCGAAGGCTTGGGCAAAACTTTCACAGCAACCGACTAATACTCCAAGTAAACCAAATGAGCTTGGGCTGGTGCTCATGCCAAAAGTTAAACCAATATTAGGGTTGTTCGCTTGCTGATCAATTTGCTGAAATAAGGAGAGTAAAGCACTGAGTGGCACATGTTTATCGGCATCGGCTATGTCTTGTTCCTTCAAACCACACTGGGCAACCAGAGCTTCGCTATCAAGCCCTAGTTTATTAGCCGTATTTAACAGCGTTTTGAAATAACTGACTTGTACCGTCCAGTGCTTATTCATTGTCTTTTTTTCATGTTCTTAATTCACTACCTAAGCGGTTTAAGTCAGCTTTCACTGACGCAGTTAGTAGTCCTGCCCATATTGCCTAGTATAAAGACCGCCTTACAACATGCTAGGGCCAGTGGTGTTTTTTGTCGTAAATTCGCAAGCGCGTAAGTCAATTGGCTGGATAATGGCCACCCACTAAAACAATAGAAATAAAGTGGAGCACCGCGAATGAAAGCCATCACTGTATCAAGCTGCCTATGCCTTAGCGCAGCAATAGCCTTAGCCAACACAACGTATGTACAAGCCCAAGCCCTAGAAGAAGTCATCGTTACTGCACAAAAGCGCAGCCAAGATCTGCAAGATGTGCCTGTGGCGGTTACGGCTTTATCGGAAGAGTTTATTAAGCAAACTGGTATCGATGATATGAAGGGCATCTCCCTTCGTACGCCTGGCTTTAGCATGGGTAACTTTACTGCGAGCCAGCCGCAGCTGTTTATTCGAGGCATTGGTAGTAACGGTGATGGCGCAGCCAACGGTGAATCTTCCGTAGCGGTTTTTCTAGATGGTGTTTACATCAACCGTAGCGCTGGCGCCGCAACAGAAATATTTGATTTGGCGAGCATTGAAGTATTGCGTGGCCCACAGGGAACACTGTGGGGCAAAAATGCTATCGGTGGTGCAATTAACTTAAGCTCTAAAAAACCAGCGGACGAGTTTACCGTTAATCTTGAGTTAGGCGTAGGCAATTTATCCCAACGCAGCTATCGCGGGCTTATCAGCGGCCCTTTAAGCGATGACCTTAGCGCAAAAGTAACTTTCAGCAAAAAAGATCGCGATCCATACATGGAAAGTGTTGTTGATCCTAGCGTAAAGACGATGGACGTTAACAGCGATAGCGTAAGAGCCCAGCTTCATTATGCACCGGAATCCAATTTTGAAGCGATGCTGACATTGGATTATGCGACCGATAAAAGAACCGGTGTGGGCACCAGACCATCACGTGAATACGGCTTAATCGGCCAAACCTTAGCCGCCATGCCCGAAGTAGGTTTCCACCAAAACCATTTGGAAGACCCAGGGTTTCAAGATTCCGATACCAAGGGTATTTCCTTGAAAGTAGATTGGGATCTAGAAATCGGCACCTTAACGTCTATCACGGCTTATCGTGAAGGTAATGCTGGTTTTGATAACTACCTACTGGGTGTTGGCCCGCAAACCTTTGCTTATTTAACGCTGAATAACTTTATGGATGAAAACACCGAAATGCTCAGCCAAGAGTTACGCATTGCCGGTGATAGCGATAACTTAAAATGGCAGGCAGGTGTTTATCTAAACAATGAAAAAACCCATCGCCTAGAAGGTGGCGAATTCTTTAGTACAGTACTGCCTGCGGCTGCGTTAGTTACCGCTTCGGCGGATCAAAGAAATGAAACCTCAAGTGTGGCGCTTTTCACCCAAGGCACCTACAGCATAACGGAAGATTTATATTTAACCCTAGGTCTTCGTTATACCCGTGAGGAAAAAGACTTCAGTAATATCGGCACCCCAGGTACAGCTTATGTTAGCGAGCCTTATAATGTTGCCGAAACAGAAACCTGGTCGGCAGTTACACCTAAGCTTATTGTTAACTATCACCTAAATGATAGCAGCATGCTGTATTTTAGTGCGGCCACCGGTTTTAAAAGTGGCGGCTTTGATGGCGTAGTGGCAACCGAGATTGCCGCTAAAACACCTTTCGATGAAGAGGAAGCATTAAACCTAGAGATTGGTTTGAAGTCGATGCTACTGGATGACAGAGTGCGTTTGAACGCTGCTTTGTTCAATGTTGATTATGAAAACCTACAAGTTCTACAAACTTTCGACTGCGGTGGCTGTTCCGTACCGCCACTGGTTACCAAGAATGCTGGTGAAGCGGAATCTCGTGGTTTAGAGCTAGAATTAACTTTAGCTGCTACGGATAACTTACAGCTTTCAGCGACTTATGCCTACTTAGATACTGAGTATAAAGAGTTAGATGGCAACCTTGCGCAGCATGAAGGCAATAATCTTCGCAACGCACCAAAGAATGCCTTCAGCTTAGCCGCAGTATACGAAAAAGATCTTTCCATAGGCGGCGCTATTAATGGCCGTATTGAATACATTTCGAAAGATAAAGCCTATCAAGATATCGAGAACTTCGAATACTCTGCGATACCGAGCTATGAGCTAACCAACATGCGCCTTGCGTATATGAGTGAAGATGAGCAATGGGAAGTTGCGGCTTGGGTAAATAATGCCTTGGATGAAGAATACTACATCCACAATTATCAAATCGCTCCATTCGGTGCCTTCCCTCTTCCTGGTTTACCAAGAACTTATGGTTTAACGGTGTCTTGGTCTAATCTATAAATCCTTACAGCACATGTTTAAAGTGAAGCTTTGAGCATGTGCTTTTTGATCAGGGTTTATAGAGCTGATGACGATATTGCGAAGGCGAAATTTTATGTCGTTGGCTAAACGCTTTTGAGAGTGCCGAGCTATCGGCAAAGCCACACTCGCTGGCAATTTGTTTAATGGGGATGGCTTTGTCGGCCAATAATGACTTGGCTTGTTCTAAGCGAAGTTCATTAAATAAACGTGCTGGAGATAGTTGGAAGCTTTGTTGACAAAGGCGGTGCAGGCTGCGAACAGAGGTGGCCATAAAATCCGCCATTTGCTCTACGCTGATGCTTGAGGCTAAATTTTCCTGTAGCCATTTTATGAGATTCAGCAGGCTGCCTTTGGCGGCTTTTTCTTGCAGGCTAATCGGCATGGAAAGCTGTGGTTGATGCCCTTCTCGAAACATAAAGGCCAATAAATTTTTGGCCACCTTTAAAGCCAAAGATCGGTCGTGATCTTGGGTGAGCAATGCGAGGCTCATGTCGACGCCAGCCAAAACCCCCGCCGATGTCCATAAATGACCATCGTTCACATAAAGGCTGTTCTCCAACACGGTGCTATCAGGGCAAAGTTTTTGTAAGTGAGACAACGCTGCCCAATGGCTGGTAATCCGTTTTCCTTCCAGCAAGCCTGCCTTGGCTAATAAAAGACTACCGCTGCATACCGAGCATAGTCGTGTTGCTTTTGCTGCGTTTACGCTGATCCAGCTCATGAAATTAGAGTTTTCGCTCGCGGCGAGAAGTGGCTGGGCGTTGGCCCCCGGAATCAGCAAATAATCGATGGGCGCTTGGCAAGCTGATAGGGGTTCACAATGAATTGCTAGACCGGAGGAGCTACTTAGCCTGCTTTGCTCGGCAATATATCGAATCTCATAGGCCTGATAGCCAAGCTCTTCATTGGCTTGGGCAAATACATCAGCAGGGCCGGCGACATCAAGTAGCTGAAAACCAGGGTAACAGGCTATATAGATTGTTTTGGCAGAATTTGACATCTCTTTATCATAACGGCCAGCTCTTCATATTGCTATGGTGTCCTTTAAATCAAGAACGTAAAGGAAGGCAGCATGAAGATACTGATGTTGATATACCCAGGAATGACACCACTGGATTTTTTAGGGCCATTGCAAGTGTGGTCGCAATGGCCTAACGCGAATATTCAGGTGGTGTGGCAGCATAAGGAAGTGGTTTCTACCGATACAGTAGCGGGCATTATGCCCAGCCATAGTTTTGAAGACTGCTTTGCCGAGCCCGATATTGTCTTTGTACCCGGCGGCGGCTTGCCGACATTAGAGCTGATGGAGAACCAAGTGGTACTCAAGTTTTTACAGCAAAAAGCTCAAAAAGCGAGCTGGGTTTGCAGTGTTTGCACAGGCTCCTTAGTGCTGGCAGCCGCGGGCCTACTTGCTGGTAAGCGAGCGACAACTCACTGGGCAGCCCTCGATGCGCTTGCCACTATGGGGGTAGAGGTTATTAAAGAGCGCTATGTAATTGATGATGGGGTTGCCAGTGGTGGCGGTGTTACCGCCGGCATTGATTTTGGTTTGGCTATGCTGGATACCATCGCTGGCCGAGATGTTGCCGAAGCGGTGCAGCTGGCTTTGGAATACAACCCGCAAGCGCCTTTTAACTCTGGCACACCAGAACAAGCCCGCCCGGAAATCGTGGATGCGGTGTTAAATCGCTATTTGAGTATGACGCAAACGGCTTAGTCTAGGGCGGTGAGTGAGAGATGGGGTCAGATCCCAAGGGATCTGACCCCTGTGCCAGAGCAAGCCCGCCCGGAAATCGTGGATGCGGTGTTAAATTGCTATTTGAGTATGACACAGCGGCTTAGTCTAGGACGGTGAGTGAGGGGTGGGGTCAGATCCCAAGGGATCTGACCCCTGTGTCGGAGGGGGGTTATTTTAGGCGAACGGCGGTGCCGCTGACGCTTACCATCATCATGCTGCCACCTTGGCCAACCACTTCATAGTCGATATCCACACCTACAATGGCATCGGCGCCAAGGGCACGAGCTTTGGATTCCATTTCTTGAAAGGCGATATCGCGTGCTTTACCCATTTCCTGTTCATAGGCATTAGATCGGCCACCTACTACATCGCGCACCATGCCAAAAATATCTTTGAAAATATTGGCACCCAAGATGGCCTCGCCTACTACGATATCTAGATAAGTATCGATGTTACGGCCTTCAATATTGGTGGTAGTGGTCTTTAACATGGTCGACTCCTTAAATGTTTGATTCCCCATTTTAGACGGCGAATCGAAGCATTTAGAGTCAAGATCACATAAGTTTACTCTTCGACTAACCGGCTCGTTTTAATTCGGTTAGTAATTCGCCGCTTTTGAAGATTTGGAAGGGAGCTTTGCCAAAGCGCAGCTTGCCGCGCTTGCGTTCAACCAGCTTATTGATGCCGATAAGGTCTGGCATGGTATCGCTGAGCTGCTTGCGAAGGCGATAGAGCTGAATATTGATATGGGCTAAATCCATACCCATTTCGCGGCATAAAAGATCGTTATCAATCCAGCCCTGGTCGTAATCATTGAGGCCTTTGGCTTCGTCGAGGGCTCGGCAGCGGGCTAGATGAAGAAGAACATAATGATGACTGCGTTCACCGAGGTCACACTGGTTACCGCCATTGCTCAGTGCAAGGCTGGTGTTCTCTTCATCTTGGGTGGTATTGAAGCGGAACAGAAAGTTGTCCACAGACCAATCGGCATCGATCACAACGGTAGGCGAATTGGATTTATCGGTGAGGTGCAAAGTCCAGCGTAAATCACCTAGGCTGATTTCATCGCCATGTTTTAGCTCTTTTACCTGTGAGCTTTCATCAAGGGTTTCCAATAGCCATTGATGATTATCGGGTGACAGGTGCAGTGCCAGCTCGGGGTGCTCATCATTAGGCAGCAGCATCAGCTCGCGTAGGGGTATAGCGCCCTCTTGGCTATGTTGAGGCACGATAAAGCTATCAGGTGCTGATGTGTCTTCGACTAAGAAACGCAGCTCTTTGCTTACAAACTGAATTAGCTGCCCTGCTTGGATCGGGTAGTTTTGCTGGCTTTCAATCTTTTTACCATCAATCCATACGCCATTGCGGCTGATGTCTTTTAACAGCCATTGGCTGCCGTCCCACTCTATCGAAGCATGAATCTTCGAAATTTGTGGGGCATCTAAAAACGTATCGACCTTATCTTCGCGGCGGCCAAAGGTGTGATGTGGTAATAAGTGACAAAGCTGTTTGCTTTGTACATTGATCAGGCTAGCCATATTGTTATTGCATTTATCTTAGTTAACACAGGCTGCCCCCGTCTACAGCTCTTCTGGGTGGCAATTAGGCTAGAGTCTACCAGAGTCGCTATATAAACGGTTAGTGATATGAGTGCCGCGCTTCTCATTTTGATGCCCTATATAGCTAAAAGCCTTTAACTTATGGTTAAAGGTCATTTTGTTTCCTTGTTTTCTTGGTTTACCATCCTCCACCTTGTTTTATTAAGGTATGAGAATCATGGATCTTCAGGCGATCAACCAAGAATTGGCTTCGGCAAGCCCTACTGAGATTGTTAAGTGGGCACTTGGCTTAGGTAAAAAGTCGATATTAACTACTAACTTTGGCCCGGGTGAGGCTTCTATCATTCATGCTGTTTGCGAACAGGATGCCAAAGTACCTGTGGTTTGGATTGATTCAGGTTATGCCTTAAAAGCGACTTACCAGTTCGCCGATAAAGTGATCAAGCGCTTTGATTTAAACTTGGACGTTTATACGCCTAAAGTCAGTGCGGCTCGTCGCGATGCAGTTATGGGTGGCATCCCAATGGTTGATGAGCCAGAGCATGCTGAGTTTACCGAGCAGTTCAAGTTAGAGCCATTTAATCGTGCAATGGCTGAGCATCAGCCTGAAGTATGGTTTACCAATTTACGTAAACATCAAACCGCTTTGCGTCAGACTTTAGATATTGTATCTATGAGTAGCGACGGTGTTATTAAGGTTTCTCCGTTCTTCCATTATGACGATGAGGCGCTGGAAAAATACCTGCAGGAAAATGATCTACCCAACGAAGAAAATTATTACGACCCAACTAAGGCTCTAGCAAATCGAGAGTGTGGCTTACATACTCGATAAAACTAAGCTAGTTGTTTCCTGAGCTTGTTAGCAAGCCACAAAAAAGCCCGCTATGATTCAGCGGGCTTTTTTGTGGGGGTGGTGTTTATCTTTTATAGCATCAACACCATGGCTCTTGGATCAATAAAAACCAATAACTTGCTCAAGCTGCTCGATAGGGTTGATTGCTGTGAGATCCAGCATCTCAGCAGTGCCATCTTGTTCTAGTACGATAGAGTTGGAATTTTTTGCCTTGCTGCTTGTTAAATTAATGTCATCGGCTTTTGCATCAGTTAAAAGGTCTGTAATTCCTAATGCTAGCGCTTCTTCATCACTGATACCGGTAGCAACTTCCAACCAAACATCGTCAATATCATGAGTATTGCCCTCAGTATCGGCCCAGCTAGAACGAAGACCAGTTACGCCGGCATCGTGAACTTCATCGACTTCTTGGGCTTCCAAATTGATGGATTCTAAACCAATGTCTTCTAGGCTTAGCAACTCATCTTCTTGGCTAATACCATCGCTATTTTTATCTTGCCACACTTGAACTTGCGTAAAGGCATGATCTTTAGCGTCAAAAATATTGTCGCCATTAGAGTCTAAATCGGCAAGAGCTGCAAAGCCATGTTCTGCATTGTCACCATTGCTTAAACTCATATGTTCGCCGAATAATTCGGAGCCGTCATTAATTAATCCGTCATTGTTACGATCGAAAACTAATAATCCATCGTCGCTACCCGCCCAGGCTGTTGTATCCATTAGGCCGTCAGCATTAATATCAAAATCTACACCGTTACTCATCGCAATCAGTTCAACGCCATCACCATCGAGATCTAGCACCAGAGGTGTAATAACTTTGGTATTGGTAACACTCATAGTGCTGTATGCAGAGGTAGCATGGCACTCTGTGTTGCCTGGCATGGGCTCATCACCAAGGTATGCAACATAGCTAGTGGATGAACTGTAACCGGGGTAGTGAATTTGACCATTTTGTAAACGGTGAGGATTAAGTGATGGTGCCAAAGGTCTAAAAGCATCCAATCGAAAGCTACCGTCGTCTTGAACTATAGCTGTGTGCACATGGGTATTATTGGTTGAAACACCGCTTGAATAACGCATATGGTTGCTTTCAAAAATGGTTATTTCAGTTCCAGGTTCAGCGTTGGTTGTGCCATACAAAGTGATATCCCGAGGGTAGCCAGCATCGTAACTGGACGGCACACCAAAGAGTTGAATACTAATCTCTTCATCTATGACATCGATACGCATGGTCTCTTCTGATTTAGATCCATCAGGAGAGCTAGCCTGAATTAAAATATCATGGTGAGTATTTGTCTCGTAATCTAAACCGGAGCCTGTGGTAGTAACCACACCGGTGTTTTTATTGATTTGAAAGCGTCCGTCAGCATCATCGAGTAGTTTATAAGTAACTTTGCCTGCAGTATCTGGATCCTCCGCGAAAGCGGTAATACCTACCTCGGTCCCTTCTTTAGCACACTCAGATACTTCATTTACACTATTATTGCTATCGATAACCGGCCCAATGGGCTCATTATGATCAAGTACGTTAATGGTAAATTTCTTTTCAGAGAAACTACCATCAGAGGAATTTGCTCTAACTTTAATAGTGTGTGATGTATCTACATCGTAGTCTAAATTTCCTTTAAGGGTGACAACACCGGTTTTTTTATTAATAGCAAAACGACCGTCTGCATCATCTACAAGTTCGTAACGTACTTTATCATCACTATCCGGATCAATTGCTTGTGCAGTTAGGCCAACGCGAGAACCTTTACTGGCATTTTCCATTACCTGGTTTTTATCGGAGTCGATGTCTTTAACAGGTCCAATCGGTTGGTTAGCTAAGATATTAATTGTAAATGTTTCATTGCTTACGGTTGTATCACTTGATTCGGCTTTAACAACGATGTCATAGCTTGAACCGTTGCTAATATCTAGCTCTCGAGTTGTGCGAACAACGCCTGAATCGGCATCAATTTCAAAGCGTCCGTCAGCATCGTCAAACAACGAATAGCTAACCGTATCATCTTTATCAGGATCTTCAGCAAAGGCCGTAAGCCCTACCACCGCGCCCGCAGCCAAGCCCTCTCTAACTTCGTTATCTGCACCATCAACATCGATAACAGGGCCAATAGGGTTGTTAACCTCAAGGACATTAATATTGAAGACGTTAAAAGAGCTGCTGCCATCACTAGATGTAGCTTTAATAGAAACTTGATAAAGGTTTTGTTTATCAAAATCAAGTTGGCCTGCAAGAGTTACGACCCCAGTGTTTTCATTGATCGCAAACATATCATTGGGATTTTGAATCAACTCGTAGCGAACGGTATCACCGGCGTCTGGGTCAATGGCCTCGGCTGTTAAGCCAACAGTATCACCTATTGCTGCGTCTTCGCTTACTTGGTTAAAATCTAAATCAATATCTTTTACTGGGCCTATGGAGCGATTTATCGTTAAGTCTATTTCTCGATAGTCTCTTTCGTCACCGCCGAAGGTATCCGCTAAAACGAAAGGATCGATGCCGCCGGCTGGGTTAGCGTAGTCTCGACTGATATCAAAATACACTAAGCCCGATTCGTCTATATCTTTAATACCATCATTATCACTATCAAAATCTTTGTAATCAGCAAAGCCCACACCGTCAGTATTTTGAGTATCTAAACCTACGGAGAGGAGCGCATCCTTACTGCCTATATCTGCATCAAAGATATCATTCAAGCCATCGCCATCAGCATCCATAAACACGCTGGGCTCTTCAAATGAGAAGGTGGATTGTGCTTCGATATTATCGGCAATGCCATCATTGTCGCTGTCTATATCTAAATAGTCGGCAAGTCCATCTCCATCACGATCTCCAGCGCCTTCGACAATATCTAGAATGCCGTCGTTATCATCGTCAATATCGATATCGTCTGAAATTTCATCGCCGTCGGTGTCTACTCCGGCTTGACCTAAGTTAGCCGTACTGATGCGTAATTCATCAGTGCTGCTGTCACTGATGCTGCCCATTATATTGCTAATGGTGGCACTGACATCATAAAAGCCTTCAGCCCAATCAACTTCACCAAGATTTAGGAACCAGCGATCCCCTTCAAATGTTAGTCCATTAGCCAGAGTGTAGTCCTGACCATTTACCGATACAGTTAAAGTATCCCCGGCATTTATTGCGGCGGTCCCGCTCAGTACAAGCTCACCTGCAGGGTGATGGAGTTGCTTGTCTATTGTGGGGGCAACTTGAGGGGGGATATTATCTTCGCCAGCTACTGTAACTGTTTGTGCGATGCTGTGTTCCGATTTATTGCCTGCCAAATCGGTAACAACAACCGTTATGTCGTGAGAGCCAGCTTCTAAATCACTATCTAGCGCAACATTGAATTTGCCTTTTTTATTGGCTTTTCCTTCGGCAACTCTTTCGCCGTCTACAAATACTTCTATATTTGCATAACGTTCACTTTTTCCCCGAATAGAAATATCACCTTCACCAACGACTTCTGCGGCGAGCTTTTTATCCTCGTAGATCTTGAAGTTATCGACTTCATTTATCTTAGTATCAATTAGCACTTTAAACTTAGGGCTAGCTGATGACATGCGGCTATTTGATTCTTCAGTGCGAACCGTAAAGTTATGATGACCATGACTTAATTCATCGGTTGTGAATGTCCAAACGCCTTTATTATTAACTTTTGCAGTGCCTAAAAACTTATTTCCATCATAAACTCGTACTGTTTTGCCTGGATCACCCTCGCCTATAAGTTTTAGTGTTTCGTCATTACTGCGACCTTTATGATCGATGTTTCCTTTAACGCTACCGTAGTTATCGTACGCTTTTGTTATTATTGCTCGTGCCATTAGCTTCACCCTGAAGAAAAATAAACCGACAAGTGGTTGTTAAAAATTAGATTTGAGTCACAGAATAAATGTGGGTAGGGGAAAGGCAATACACATCCAGCTTAAACCATCTTTGTCACTAAGATAGAAAGACAAGGTGTCAAAATAACTCGACAATAAAAAGTAGATAGATTAATTAAATCTAACACTATTGAATTAGTCGGTTGTCGTTGAAAGCTTTTTATAGAAGTTTTTAGTTTATGGTGTGGATAGAGCTCGCCACTGTTCAGGCGAGTGATTGCTATACTTTTTAAAGGCTCTGGAAAATGCACTTAACTCGCTGTAACCAATTAACTCAGAGATTTCGGTAAGTGATATATCAGAATTTAGTAGTAGTTCTTGAGCAATATCCATTCGGGTTTTGAGGACCAGGTTTTTAAAGCTAATACCTTCTTTTAACAGGCCTCGTTGAAGTGCTCGGGGGTGCATTTTAAGTAATTGGGAAATTCGGTCTAAATCGGCATTCCCACTACTCAAGCCTTGTTGTATCAGTTTACGCACTACAGGCTGAAGCTTTGCCCCTAGCTCGAAGGTTTTCTTCAGTTGCTCTGCGTGATTTTGCAAAATGTCCAACAGTTCTTCATCTGAGCTCTGTAGCGGCTTATATAAATCCTGCTCTGGAAAACAATAGCTATCGGCTTCTCGATTAAAGTAAACCGGTGTTCCAAAGAGTCTTTCAAACGGGCCCGGCCCTGGCTGGCTAAAAGAAAAACTAACCGACTG
Organism: uncultured Pseudoteredinibacter sp.; assembly: GCF_947502065.1. GTDB lineage: Bacteria > Pseudomonadota > Gammaproteobacteria > Pseudomonadales > Cellvibrionaceae > Pseudoteredinibacter. Next base: position 44,903 of record NZ_CANMYE010000005.1, on the reverse strand, counting down.
CGGCCGCCAAGCATCCTTCAATAGTAGCTGCCCTAATACAAAGGCTCTGGTCAGAGTAAAAAAACGGTGCTGCCGAGTATCGAACTGAAATGGTGCATTATAGAGCCTGTGTACAATAGCTAGGCCCTCCTCTACCACCAACTTAAAGGTGGTTACCTCTGACTCCAAACCTCTATAACGATCGGAGAGCTCCTGTGCGGCGGCTAAGTTTGGGCTGCGTTTTATTATTTGTAGAAAGGTATCGAAGGGTGCGTTTTCGTGCATTTTAGCGCATAAAACCCCGAAATAAGGGCAGTTATAGCGCTCTGCGCCTAGATTGAGCAGGCGATTAAAATCGACAAATGCAAATAAATCGTTTGGTCTTTCTAGCAGTGTCGGATCTAAGCCTATTTCTTCGAATAATGGGCGATGGTCCCCACCTAAGCCTCGTACAGCTTGGTCGAATCCAAATAGATTACTGGCCCTAACCTGCAGAGGGCTGATGATTTGCGTTGTCATGGTCTTAATTGTCAAGTGGTAGTGTCTAAATGTCAAACGCAAAGGCTTTAGCTTGCTTAAGATTCAAAGCTATCAAACTGTCGATTGCTGTCGCAGTGATTATCTAAAAGCCTTATTGATAACAATAATGAAAGGAACCCAGCATGCGCCTTACAGCTAAAGCCTTTATAGCCCTAGCTATCAGTGGTATCGCTCTTTCGCCTACCCAGTTAATAGCAAAACCTGAAATTACCATTACCGATAAAGCGGGCAAGCCTTTAGCAACCGCTATGGTTAGTCGTATTTTGGAAAATAAGCCAGCTCAGGATTTAAGTGATAACGGCTATAGTCCCCATGGTGTAGCCAACAAAATAGCCCTAGAGCATAACCGTTTCAGTAACAGCGGCGGTAAGGTGCTCTTCGATAGCTTGGCTGATGATGTCGGCACAGTGAGCTACCGGGTACGCAAACCGGGTTTCAAAGATCAGTTGCTGACTCAACAAAATGCTGATTCTGAATTAACCGTCGCTTTGGAGGCGATTGTTGATCCCAAAGAGCTAGCTGAATCAAAGCCTAGCAATGTTTGGATTAACAATATGGATTTTGAAGGTGACAAGGAGCTGAAGAAACACTTTCAGTTAAATTGTGCTTTCTGTCACCAGCAGGGTTCGTCCTTCATGCGTGCCGAGCGCAGCCCCGAGCAGTGGCTGGAGATTATTGAGCGCATGCAAAAATATGGCGCAAGGGTGGCTGATGAAGACAAAGAGCGTTTAGCCGGTGTTTTAAGCCGACAATATAAAAAGCTTAATGCTAATTCAGACAAGCTAGCCTCGCCTCGCCCTTGGTCCGATAAGCTAGCGGGTGTTGAGATTATTGAATACCCCATTGGGGATGCATTCTCTCAAATGCATGATTTCTTGGTGCACCCTAATGGTTTTGTCTATGTGGGAGACAATCTGCAAGATCGCATTTATGAGGTGAACCCAGAGACCGGTGACTACAAGGTGTATGTGGTACCCCACGAAAAAGATGCCAAGCTTGGTGGCATTCTAGGAAACCGCTTCGGCGCTATGTTCCCTAAGTTGTACAACTATATGGGAGTGCACTCTTTTGCGGTTTCCCCTAAAGATGGCCACATATTTATTACCCCATCTATGCAGCAAGCCTTGATCGAGTTTAATCCTCATACTAAGGAATTCACCACCCACAAGATGGATGATGGCTACTACCCGCATACTATCCGTGCTGATGGCAAGGGGCGTATTTGGTTCACTTTGGCCGTCTCTTCTCAAGTGGCCAGTTGGGATAGAAACAAGAAAGAATTCAAAGTTTACGATTTACCGGCACGCTCATTTAAGGAGTGGATGATTATTAAATCCATCCCCTTTATTTTGAGCATGGATGTTGAAGATCGACCATTGCCGAAAGTGGATCGTAAATCGACTGGTGTACCTATGCCTTACGGTATTGATGTAGCACCTGATGGAAAAATTTGGTTTGCTCGTCTTTACGGTGATGATATTGGCTTTATCGACCCAGAAACCGATGAGGTTTCTATGATTCAAACGCCTTTTAAAGGGCCGCGTCGCTTACGGGTAGATGCCGATAATAATCTGTGGATTGTTGCCTTCCAGGATTCGCAATTAGCTAAATACGATCCGAAGGCGAAAAAATTCACTATGTATGATTTGCCGGTAGTGAATGAGCTGCCTTACTCGCTCAACATCGACCGTGAAAGAAAAATGGTATGGGTAAACGGCAATCAGTCCGATACGATTTTTAGCTTTGATATCGATAGCGAAGAGTGGCTGGTCTATCCGCTACCACGCAAGCGTAGTTTTACCCGTGATATTGAAGTTGGTGAAGACGGATCTATTTATACTTCCAACTCACACTTCCCTAGCTGGCAGATTGAAGATGGTCAGCCAACGTTGATTCGTGTTATGCCAACGGATGGAAAAAGGGTAGCTGCGAATAAAACTGAAGTTGCTGTGAAGTAATTGGCTAGTCTTTAAATAGGATAAAAAATAATGAAAAAAGTTTTATTGTTGATTAGCTTTTGCTTCAGTCAGATTATCTGGGCAGCAGAATCTCCATTTTTGGGTATTGGTATTGCGGTTAATGATATTCCAGAAAAGCTCTCCCACTACCAAACCATACTGGGAATTAAACAGTGGCAGTATATCGATCTTAATGTCGAGGGCGGCGCTATTCGTTTTGCTAGAGGTGAGTTCAAAGGCAAGAGTGTCGATTTAATACAGCCCCTATACGGCAAAACTAAGCTTGCTGATTTCATTCAGCAGCGTGGCGAAGGTATTTTTCATCTCTTAGTAGATGAAAAATACCTAAAAGATAAAGCCGCCTATAAACTTGCTGCTTTAGAGAAAGCATCGTCTGACATTAGTCATATACCCAATGCTAAGCCCTATCAACAACAATGGTTGGATAGTTACGATACTTTGGGTGTGAATCTAAGCTTTACAGCTGCACCGCCAACAAAGCAGCATTACTGGGGTGTTGCCGATCTAGCGGCGCTGCAAAAAGACGCTCCGCTCAATACTGCGAGCATTGCTCAAATTGGCATTGTCATTGAGTCCGCTGAAAAAACCGCTTTGCAATGGAAAGAACTTTTAGGTTTATCCCCTTGGGTCTTTGTAGACTTTAAACCACCAATGACCACTGATGGCCAGTACTTAGGCGCCGCAGGCTCCGGCTATAGCGAAGTACATGTGGGCTATGGCCAGTGGTTTGATCTTCAAATCGAGTTACTACAGCCAGTAGCCGGACCTACCCCCCATAGAGATTACTTGCGCCGTTATGGTGATGGCGCACACCATTTCAGTTTGGGACGTTTGCTAGAGCATGATCAACTGCTGGAATACCTGCAGGCAAATAATGTTGTCCTTCAGATGCAATCCGATAACGGTGGCCCGAATCGCACTGCTAGTTATATGGGCAGTGAAAGACAACTGGGTTGGGTTTTAGAGTTTACCAAAGCCTTTAAAGGCCTAGGCAGCCTAAAAATAGTAAAGCAAATCCCATAAAGCACTGTTGAAAACTAGAACGAGTTTTGTATGTATCGTTGTTTAACTATTAAGGCAGCAATTAAAGCGACAATTAATGTGGCATTGTTGCTTGCTTGGACTGGAGTAGCTCAAGCTGAAAAAAAGGCTGAGGAACAGTGGCTGCACTATCGGGCAAATGAAGGCGCCTCGGCGTTTTCCAGCTTGAAGCAAATCAACAGCAGTAATGTGGATGAGCTGGAGCTAGCCTGGCAATTTAGAACCGGCGACAGCGAGAAGATGGCTGAACATATGGGCCGCACCTCCACCCAAGTTACTCCAATTCTTTTGCCTAAAGAAGCGGGCGGCCACTTGGCATTTTGTACGCCTTTCAATAGGGTCATTGCGCTTGATCCGAAAACTGGGCAGCAACGTTGGTCCTTCGATCCTAAAGTAAATATGGCAGGCACGCGCCCTATGCGCTGTCGAGCGGTTACCTATTGGCAGCATTCTAATACGCAAGAGCGCGAGAAATACTGCGGCAGGCGTTTATATGTTGCCACCCATGATCGCCGGTTAGTAGCGATCGATGCCAAAGAAGGCTCTTTGTGTAAGAGCTTTGCCAAAAATGGTGAGCTGCTTTTATACAATGAAAAATCCGGCTATCAGCCAGATTATGTGAACAATTCTTCTTCGGCAGTTGTGGTTGGAAATAATATTGTTGTGGGTTCGGCGATTATTGATTTTGCCGAATCCCATGCGCCCCAGGGTACTGTTGTCGCCTTCGATGCATTGAGTGGTGATTTTCGTTGGAGCTTTGATCCGATCCCGAAAAGCAATGACCACCCTATGGCGAAAGATTGGCCTCGAGTCGATGGCAAAAGCCCACAAGACTTCGCTGGTGGTGCTAACGCTTGGGCCCCGCTTTCTGTCGATAATGAACGTGATCTCGTTTTTATTCCTACCAGTAGCCCGTCGCCGGATTTCTACGGCGGTATGCGCCCGGGTGACAATCGCTATGCCAATTCGGTTGTGGCATTGCGCGGCGCTACGGGTGAGGTCGTTTGGCATCAGCAGTTGGTGCACCATGATCTTTGGGATTACGATGCGCCTGCGGCTCCGGTATTAGTGGATATTAATCAGGGCGGTAAAAAGCGCGCGGTTGTTATTCAGGTGACCAAGCAGGGATTGGTGTTTACCTTTGATCGCGAAACCGGTGAGCCTGTCTTTGGCCAGGAAGAGCGCCCTGTTCCGCAATCGAAAATTGCAGGTGAGTACAGTTCGCCAACTCAGCCTTTCCCGCTGAAGCCACGCCCCCTTATTGATGCCAATATCGATCCCAAGAAAGATGCTTTTGGTATGTTGTGGTTCGATAAAAATGCCTGTGAGAAGCGTTTGGCGTCTTTGCACAGTGATGGGCTTTTTACGCCGCTGTCTTTGCAGCGTACTTTGATGTTGCCGGGTAGTTTGGGTGGTGCTAACTGGGGTGGTGCCAGCTTTTGGCCTAAGCGTAATCTTTTGTTTGTGAATTTAAATACGGCGCCTTTTGAGGGTGAGCTGCGCCCTATTAATGCTAATAATCCTGGTGATCATATTGTGGCTCATGGTAGTGAGATGAAGGTCACGATGAAGGGTTCTCCTTATATGGTCATTACGGATACGGTGACGTCGCCTTTGGGTGCGCCCTGTACGGAGCCGCCTTGGGGCAAGATGGTAGCTATTGATATGGGTTCGGGTGAGGTTCGTTGGGAATCTGCTTTGGGTTCGATTCATGATATGGCGCCTTTTCCTGTTCCTTTTGATATTGATTGGGGTACGCCGAATCTTGGTGGTTCGATGACGACGGCTGGTGGTTTGACGTTTATTGCGGCGACGATGGATAAGCGTTTTCGGGCTTACGATAGTTTAACGGGCCGTACGTTGTGGACGACGAAGTTGCCGGTGGATGCGACGGCGGTGCCGATGACTTATGAGTTGGATGGTAAGCAGTATGTGGTTTTGGCTGCTGGTGGGCATAAGATGTTTAATCGTGGGACGGGTGATTATATTTTGGCGTATGCATTGCCGGATTGATCTCTAGTTTAAATATCAGCTACTTATTCTTTGCTTTAATCGGTTTGAAGTGGGGTGGTGAGTTACAAAACGCGCCGTGAACCCATCCATGGGGGCTCCCCAAAAACGTCCCTGTTTTTGAGGGTTTTGTAACTCACCACTCCACTTCAAACCTTACTAACGTGAATTTTTCGAAGCCCCGAGTTTTAACTAACATTATAAATAAAACAGTTAATAAAAAGAGAAAAACAATGAAAATCATAAGCCGATTAGCCTATACGATCAGTGCGGCGCTAGGTGTGAGCCTGAGTAGTGGTGTTTTAGCTGCTGATTTAAGTAATGCTCAAAAAGGCGAGCAGTTGTATAAGAAGTACTGCGCAGCGTGTCATGATATAGGTGTTGATAAAGCGCCGAAGGTGGAAGATTTAAAGCGACTTAGTCAAAGCCAAATTATGATGACGATTTCGATTGGTCGTATGCAGCCACAGGCGGCGGCTATGTCTAAGGATGAGCGTAGTTGGGTTTCGGAATATTTATCGGGTGGCGGTGAGGTTGATAATACTTGGTTAGAAGCTAATCGCTGCGATAAGTATCCAGTGGTGACACAGGCAGATGGTAAGGTGATCAGTGGGGACTGGGGTTTTGGTGAGTTTAATAACCGTTTGCAGACCCAGAGTGAGATTACGCCGGAGAATGTGCATAAGCTGAAGTTAAAGTGGGCCTTTGGTTTTCAGAAGGTTAACGATATGCGCAATCAGCCAGTATATACCGAAGATGCGCTTTATGTAGGCAGTAAAAGTGCCCATGTGATGGCCTTAGATCCGGAAACTGGATGTATTAAGTGGCAACAGCAAACCGCAGCAGGTGTGCGTTCTAGTTTGGTGCTGGGTGAAATCGCTGGTGAGCGTGTGTTGTTTTTTGCTGACGAGCTAGCCAATGTTTACGCGGTGCGCGCGAAAGATGGCAGTCAAGTTTGGAAGGAAAACTTAGGTGTGTTTCCAACCTCATTAATTACTGGTACGCCGTCTTTTTATAAAGGTAAGGTTAAGGGCCAAAAAGAAGAGGTTTCCCAGTTAATAGTTCCTATCTCTTCTTTTGAAGTAGCCGCTGCTGGTATGCCGGGTTATCCCTGCTGTCGTTCTCACGGCATGGTGATTGCTCTTGATGCTAATACGGGTAAAACTCAATGGCAATGGCATGCGACTGAGCAAGCGAAGCCTTTGGGTAAAACCAAAAGTGGTGTGCCGATGTTTGGGCCGTCTGGTGCGGTGGTGTGGACGACGCCGACTATCGATGCTGAGCGCGGTTTGATTTTTATTGGTACCGGTGAGAATACGTCTAAGCCTGCTACGGACACCAGTGATTCGGTTGTCGCTTTGGAAATGGCTACGGGCAAGATGCGCTGGAAGTTTCAAGCTTTGGCCAATGATATTTGGAATGCGGCTTGTTTAAACGGTGGCGAAGCTTGTCCAGAGGATATGGGGCCAGATTTTGATTTTGGTGCGCCGATGATTCTTCATAAGATGAGCGATGGTCGTCCGGTATTGTTAGCTGGGCAAAAGTCTTCTGAGGTATTTGCACTAAATCCTGATACCGGTAAGTTATATTGGCGTAATCGTTTAAGTATGGGTACAACCAATGGTGGTATTCACTGGGGCATGACGGTTTATAAGAATTCGGTTTATGTTCCATTGGCCGATCCTGAGCGTGATATTCCGGGCTATACACCCAAACCTGGTTTGTATCGTTTGAATATCGATAACGGTAAGGTTGAATGGGCCAAGCCCGTGAGCCGCGGTTGTGATTTCGATATGGAGTATGCACCTAAGATTGGCTTGGAGCAGGTGCGCAGCGGTAAAAAGCGTAAGCTAGAAGATCGTTATGCCTGTTCTTGGTATTACGGTCTTTCAGCGGCGCCAAGTGCCGTTCCTGGTTTGGTTTTCGCTGCGGGCTTAGATGGTAAGCTTTCCGCTTATCGCATGAAAGATGGTGAAATCCTTTGGCAAAGTAAAACAGCTGTACCTTTTAAAACCGTTAATGGTCTAGCCGCTCATGGCGGTGCTATCGATGTGGATGGTGCGGTGCTAGGTAAGGATAAGCTCTTTATTAATTCCGGTTACAGTATGTTTGGCCAGCTACCTGGTAATGTGCTGTTGGCTTTTGAACTGGAAAAATAAGCACTGATGATGAAGCCTGTTGTTGTTCTTTTGATATGCTTAAGCTACGCCACCTTGCGCTATATTGTGTTTGGTGATGTAGCAATAGAGCAATGGCCTGTTTTTATTGTTAATAAAAGTGTTAGCTTTTTTGTGGCTGCCTGTATGGCGGCCTCAGCTTATTGTTCTTGGCGCTTAAAAAGAATCGGCTTGTTAAATGCTATCTCTAGCGATGAGCTTTATTCCAAATTTGAAGCGAAACAATCGGCCATGTGGGGGCGTTGGGCGTGGCATGCTTTGATCTTGCATGTTTTGCTGTCCATAGGCTTATTAAACCCTGCGTATTTTGCGAAGTTTTATGATGGTGCCAAGCTCAATTTACTAGGTAACATCATGCTGCTTGCTGGCGCTTTGGGCAGCTATGCGTTTTATCGCTTACAGTCAGAGCGTTTGAATAATCTGATTAAGGTGTTGGCTTGTTTGGCATTGCTGGGGCATTTGCTGCCCATGTACAGCTCTTGGGCCAGCCCTGAAAAGTGGCCGGCCTATTTTCCGCCGATCTCTCTTTTAAGCGCATTGTTGGCTAGTTTTGCTGCTATAGGCTTTTACCAATCTTCTCGGTCGCCATTATAATCAGGACTTTTACCTTATACCTTCAACGTTTTCATCGTCTACACTTTAAGTAATAAGGCATAAACTCTAGAGCGAGCGGGAGTCGAAAAGAGGGTTGTGGATAAAATAACGTCGAAGGAAAAAGCTAACAAGCGCACTTTGTATTTATGTGTCACGGGTTTGCTGTTACAGCTTGTGGTGTATGTAGGCTTGGCTTATAGCTTTTATATTGATGACAGCCCTCTGCTTGCGATTACGATCGTGCTGCTCGGTTTAATTGGTACCACTTACCTCTTAAGGTTGATCAGGTCGAGTGGCCCAAGCTGAAGCGTGGGCTGTGTTCTCTTTATTTTTTATAGGCTCATCATCAATCTCGCGTAGAATCTCACCGCTAATCGCATATTCTCAATGCTAATTCGCTCGTTATTGCCATGGAAGCCGCTGATATCTTCTTTGCCGATGACCATGGGATTAAAGCGAAAGCTGTCTTTGGCGACGAGTTGATAATATTTGCTGTCGGTGCCGCCTACCGTAATGCTAGGGGTAACAATAACCTCGCCGAAGTTTTCTCTACTGGCATTCGCAAGCAGTTTAAAGCCTTCGCTCTGAGTGCTGGCTACAGGTGATGCTTCCTGAGCTTCTTTGCTCTGTATCGTAACCCTTGGGTCATCGATGACCTTCTCAACGTGACTGACGACTTGTTCTACGCTATCGCGAGGGTGCAGTCGAAAATTAATGTTCGCCGATGTGTAAATAGGCAAGACATTTTCTTTTACACCGCCGCTGATCATAGTCGGTGCAGTGGTTGTGCGTAGCATGGCATTGGCGAAAGTAACTTGGCTCATCTGCTCTTCTAGAGCGCTATTAAATAACCAGCGGTTGGCAAAAAAGAATCGCTGTCTAAAGGGCATATAGCGTGATAGCACATCAAACATTTCGGCGCTTACACCTTCTAGGCCACCCTCCATTGGAGCATTTTGTACACGGCTTACCGCCTGAGATAGAACGCCAATCGCGGTTTGTTTTGGTGGTACTGAGCTATGGCCGCCCTCCCCTTGGACAGAAAGCTCGATATTTAAATAACCTTTCTCGGCAACGTTAATGCTGGCCACTGGCATTGGCATGCCATCGATCATATCGCTCAATACGAAGGAGCCTTCGTCTAGGCTCCAGGCCAGTTTGATATTGTTCGTCTGTAAATATTCAGCGATGGCTTTTGAGCCTTTTTCACTGCCTATTTCTTCGTCATGGGTAAAGGCTAGGTACACAGTACGTTTGGGTGAGATCCCTTGTTTTAACATCAGGCTGGTCGCTTCCAATAAAGCGATTACGGCGCTCTTATCATCCAGCGCGCCGCGCCCCCAGATGTGGGTACTATCGATATGCCCACTAAAAGGCGGCTGCTGCCAGAGTTTAGCGGTACCGGGAATTACTGGAACCACATCATAATGCGCTGATAAAAGCACGGGTGAGCTGGTATTCTGGCCTTCCCAGCGCAGTAATAGGGTGTAGTCGTTAAGGATCGTTAGCTCTAGCTGTGCAAAAACCTCGGCGTAGTTAAGTTTGAGCCAGCTGATAAACTCGTTGAACTCGGGGCCAGGCTTATGTTCTCTAGAATAAGAAATCGTTTTTATCTGGATAGCTTCGGAAAGGCGCTGGGAAATGGCCTCTATATCGATCTGCGTGCTGTCTAATCCTGCTGTGGCCGCTGCAGATTGCTCTGAAAGTTGGTCTTGCGAATTGGCTTGGTGAAGCCAAGTACGCACTATGGTCAGGGAGAGTACGCTTAGTATTATTACCGCCAGAAGCGCCAATAGTTTTTTCATTTTCTAATCCTTAGCTTTACAATCGCCTTTTACACCGATCTATATCAAAGGCGCTGCATTGGTGAGAGCTAGGCAGTATCTCAAATAGAGTGGGCTCAATACAGAGTGAGAAGTGCATGAGGGCTGTGTAAATTTGTCAGAACTAAGAGCACAATGAATATTTCTATGAATGCTTCTATGAAAAAGGCCATTAGCCGATATATACAGGGCAAAGATCACAATAAGCCCCATTTGTTAAAACAGGCCTTCGCACAGCATGCGACGCTGAGTATGCAGGTGAAGACTGAGAATATCAGCTTTCCGTCAAATACTCGGGGCTTAGCGGCTATCAGCCAGTTATTGGTGAGCGATTTTAATAAGCAATATGAGAACATCTATACCTATTGCATCACTGACACATTTCGTGAAGCCGACCTTAACTTGAGCTGCAGTTGGCTGGTTGTTATGACGGAAAAAGCCACAGGCAAAGTACGCCTTGGCTTTGGCGACTATCACTGGAGCTTTACACACTCAGGGCCGCATCTACTGGCTGACCGCTTGGAAATTATCATTGATGCTATGAATGTTTTAGATGAAGAAGCAAAAGAGCCCTTCTTAGTGTGGGCTGAGGCACTGCCTTACCCTTATCTTTCGCTGCGCGAGCTGCTCAGTAATAGCCCGGCGCATGTAGCGCTTGAAGCCTTAGAGGCTAAGTTATTAGTTAAGAAAAAATAGAGCACTAGAACAACCAGGAAATGAGATATAAAACATGAAATCACTGGCGATATCTTGGGTCGGTTTGTTTGCAGAAGATGTAAAGAAACTTAGCGATTTTTATCAGCAGGCTCTGGGCTTGTCCTTGAGAAGTTACCGCGATGATTGCGCCATAATGCAGACTGAGAATGGCGACTGCTTTGAGATATTTGACGGTGGCAAAGCTAGCGGGCAACGTAAAACAACTGAACAGCAATCAATGGTTTTAGCCTTTGAAGTTGAAGATATACATACCGCCATTGAGCGTATGAAGTCTATGGGCTATAAAGCCGATTCAGAATTAGGTCAATATGGTGGGCATCGCTGGATCTACTATCTTGACCCAGAGGGTAATCGTTTTGAAGTAAAGCAATCGGGCGAATTACCAACAGATTAGGAAAGACTATGACAATATGGGTAGACGCCGACGCTTGTCCGGTAGCCATTAAAGAGATTTTATTCAGAGCCGCGAATCGCTCAGAAACTGATTGCTGCTTAATCGCCAATCAATATATTCCCGTACCTAAATCTAAGTTTCTTAGCAGTGTTCAGGTTTCTCACGGCTTTGATGTTGCCGATAATGAAATCGTACAACGCTGTGTTGAAGGTGATCTTGTAATTACCTCAGATATTCCACTGGCCGCTGAAGTTATTGAAAAAGGCGCTAAGGCATTAAGCCCGCGAGGTGAGCCTTACAGCAAAGCCAATATTGGTGCTCGCCTAAATATGCGCGACTTTATGGACACCATGCGAGCCAGCGGCATCCAAAGTGGTGGCCCGCCGCCTTTGGGACCAAAAGAAAAGCAGGCATTTGCGAATCAGTTGGATAAGTACTTAGCTAAACTAAAGAAGTAAGGGTTGAAACTATGGTGACGTTTTGCAGTAAGATCGAGAGTGGCAGCTAGCTGAGCAATTTTACAAATCAGCTCAGCTGAAACCTTTATAGTTTGCCCATCTGTTCTTTGTCCGGGCAGCTACAAGTCACTCTAAAATCATATTTAGAGTTTTCTGGTAGTTCAGTCACCTTAGTGAGTTGATTTTCTTTCTCGCATAAAAGATCTTCAAATATCCCATCGAAAATGTCGTTATTCCTAACAGCGTAGACAGCATCTTCTTCTGTTATTATTTTAGGTCCTCTAATATCAATTATTAGTTTTTCTTGATCTCGACTTACGCTGAAATTCCAACCAGCCTTAGATTTTTTTACTGTTTTGGAACCTAGTGAGTAACGTGCGTCACAAGCGGTTAAAAATAAGAAAAGCGCTAAGCTGAAAAATCTCATGTACGATCCTTGTGGGGCTGTCCTTTAAAAAGCTAATACTATCTAAAAATTCTAAAGCTTATACAACTCAGGGCTATCAGTCATAAGTTCAGTTTTGACAAACTGATTGACAATTGCTTAATACTCAACCAATATCCGCCTATGAACAAAATACTTAGCACTCAAGCCGTCATTATTACCATCATTATCAATCAATGGTGGGTTGGCTAGTGCGTAAGTAATTCTTAAACCCGCCCAAGAGGCGGGTTTTTTGTTTCTGCCTCCTGGATTTATATACGGAGGCAATATGGCTAAACAAATAGGTACTTTGAGTTTTTTCTGTGGAAAGATGGCGGCAGGGAAATCTACACGAGCTAAACAAATCGCAGAGCAATGCCAAGCGGTGCTTATATCGGAAGATCTATGGCTGGAAAAATTATACCCTGCTCAGGTGCGCTGTTTATCGAGCTACATTGAGTATTCAACACGTCTGAAGCCTATAGTGAAAGAGCTAGTGCAGTCTATATTGACTACAGGAAGCGATGTTGTACTGGATTTTCCGGCAAATACCGTAAATCAACGCAATTGGTTTCGAAGTATTTTTGCAGAGATCGCAGCGCCGCATCAACTCTTCTACCTGGCTCGTTCCGATCAGCACTGTCTAGATCAGTTGGCAGCTCGCCGTAAAGCTCAGCCTGAGCGGGTTGAAACGGATACAGAAGATATGTTCTGGAAAATGCACTCCTTCTTTGAAGAACCTTCCCTTGAAGAGAGTTTTAGCTTGCTGGTTGAGGGGCGTAGTTAATGTATGGCTATAAGCGCTACAATAAGGGCTGTGCCTACTTTTTAAAGAGTAAGTTGTAATGACGGTAGAGGAATTTTCAAAGGAAAGCACCTTCTTATCTAAAACCTTTTCAGATCAAGATTACTCAGGGATCAGTTTAGAGGGGAAGGAGTTTGATGATTGCATATTTAAAAACTGTAATTTTAGTGAAGCGGATTTTTCGAGGGCCAGTTTTATAGAGTGTGAGTTTAATAATTGTAACCTCAGCTTGATTCGGGTTGATGCTTGCAAGTTTTCCGATGTGGCATTCGATCTATGTAAAGTCATAGGGGTGAATTGGAGTAAGGTGCATTGGCCTCGGATTATGTTTGAATCGCCTATTAGATTTAATCAGGTAGTACTAAACGATAGCTCTTTCTATGGAGTGTCTTTACCTGGATTAATCATTGAAGACAGCAAATTACATAATGTCGATTTTAGAGAAGGTGATTTTACGGACGCCAAGCTTTGTTATTGCGATTTTACTGGGAGCTTGTTTCAACACACGAATCTAAGCAGTTGCGATATGACAGAATCAAGCAACTACGATATTAACTTAAATGAGAACACGACATTGGGCGCAAAGTTCAGCCGCTTCGAGGCCATACGGTTACTAGACTATTTTGATATCGAATTGGTTGACTAGATAACTTGAAGCTGTGTACGGCGAAAGGGGGTACTGATTGTGTGGCTCAGGGGTTCCTCGCTGTCATATCAATAAGCTGGGCAGGGGTCTGTCTTGTCTGGGCAAATTGACAGGCCTTAAATGTCGCTCTATACCTTAATCCAGGCCCGCAATTCAGCCCTGATTTATATTGAAGTATTAGAATGCAGGCCGATATTGGTTGAGCTAGGCGACTTATAGAGTAAAGCTTGCTCGACGACACAAAAGCGTCATATAAGCTCGTATATACTCGCGCCGCTTGCTGGATTTGTCTTAGGAAATTGTTTTGCGAAAAGTGCTCATCACCGGAAACTCGGGTTCTGGAAAATCAACATTGTCTAATTATTTAGCCACTTCCGAGGGGCTAGGTTATCTGGATCTAGATACTGTCGCTTGGTTGCCAGAGTTGCCTCCCAAGCGCATGCCTTTGGATGAATCCATGGGTTTAATTACCGAATTTGTAGAGCAGCATGAGGGTTGGGTCATTGAAGGCTGTTATGCGGATTTATTGGAGCTCTTAGAAGAAGACGCCAATGAGCTGATATTCCTAAATTTACCTATTGAAGATTGTGTGGCCAATGCTCAAGCTCGCCCTTGGGAGCCCCACAAGTACTCCAGCAAGGCATCCCAAGATAAAAATCTAGAGATGCTCACTCAGTGGATTCATGATTATGGCCACCGGGATGACGCTTGCTCCCTTGCCGCCCACCGGGCTTTTTATGAGCGTTTCGATGGTAAGAAAACCGAGCTGACTGGGCGCCCGGCTATCCGTACTGAAAACGAGCAAGCGGCTAAGCCAGAAGCTCTTGTGAGTTAGCCAAATGCAAGGCTGCGGCCTAGGCAGAAACCTTGGCCGATAACTCTTTGAAATAGCTTAACGCGATAGCGGCATTTTTAGTGACCCCTAGTCGCAGGCGCTCTTTCCAGTCGGCATCTGGGCTGGCTTTAAAAATATTGTGCAGCTGACGTCGTAAGGCGCGAATATGCTCAACGGTGCGGGCGCCTTTGCTAAAGTCTTTAGTGCGCTTTTCCAGCAGGAAATTACCCTTATTTTGCCCACGTACTAACAGTGCCGATTCGGGCTTACCAATCTTTTTAGCACTGGCTGCCACATAGCGAATGGCTAAGCCGATACGTCGATCATCGCTTTGATTTGGGTCGGAGCCATGTACCAACATAAAGTGGTGTAAGGACATTTGTCCTGGCTCTAGCTCCATGTATACCTGCTTTTCAGGCTCCAGCTCGTTCTCTGGGATGGCTTGGCCGCGGGTCAGTAGATTGTCTTTGGCATAGGTATTCACTTGGGAGCGCTCACTAGTGTGACTACCCGGCTCTACCTTCATTACACCGGATTCAGCGGTAGCGGGGCTTAATGCTATCCAGGCAGTAACCACATCATCGGCATCGACACCCCAGTAGGCGGCATCTTGGTGCATAGACACATAGCTGCCGGTGCCTGCTTCCTTGGTAAACAAATTACTCATATAGCAGAGAATGTCCGGGCCAATTAAGGCCTCTACGGCATCCAGTACTTTGGGGTGGTGTACTAACTCGTCGGCCCAGTCGTACAGCAGATAGGTTTTATTACACTGGATGCGATCCATAGGTTTGCCCTGCAGCTCTTCCATGGCTTCCAATTTGGCGCGGCTTAGGGCGGCTTCTTCTGGGTTTAGAATAGTCACCGGGCAGATATAACCCTGTTCTTTGTACTGTGCGACTTGAGTGGGGTTTAAAGTGCTCATGGTTATCTCCTAAGCGCTGATCAAGACTGTTATTTCATTAGCCGTCAGGCCGGCACCGATAAGTGCGCAAACCATTAATACCGTCAAGGCGCCTAAGCGCTCGCGGGTCCCGCCATTTGGGTCCATACGGGTAAACAGCATGGCGTATAAGTTGCCGGCCATAAATGACCAAGCAAGTAACATCAAGGCAAGCCCAAAACCACTATCCAGATTAAATGCGCTGAAGGCTAATAAGCCACATACTGCATAGTCATCCACGGACAATGGCCAGTATTTATCGGTTTTAACAAGGATTAAGGTTTCACCAATAGTAAGAACAATGGCGATAAAAAGGGCAAAGTAAAATAGAAAATCTGTCATCTGATCCACCGGCTAGTATTCACTTTTATATTTATGGGAAACATTGTTTCCCATGTGTGCCGATGTGTCAATAGCTTTTGCGTCAATAGCTTTATTGTTTGTTGATGCTCTTTGCCGTCGGTGTTTTAACACGAGACGCGCAAAGAGATCCCGCGACAATAAGTAGGCAGGCCAGCGCTACTTCTAAGCGCATTTCGGAGCTTCCCGCTAAAGTGAGCAATACAATAGAGATTAATGGCGCGGCATAGGATAAAACCGCAAGCAACTGTATTTGGCCGTGTTTTATGCCGTAGTCCCAGCAAAGAAAGGCTGCTCCTACAGGGCCTAAGCCAAGACCTATAAGGGCTAGCCATTGCTGTGGTTTGTGGGGCCATTGAGTTTGTTCCCAATATAGGTGGCAGCACAGTGCTAGTGCGGCGGTGGCGCCACAATACCAGCCAATCGTTTCGCTGTTCACCGTTGGTATCAAGCGCCCCGCTACAGAGTAGACGGCCCAAATGATGGCGCTGGCAAAGGCCAGTGAATAACCGAGTAAGTGGCGCTGATCGAAGCCGTTGGAATCCCCACTTAACAACAAAAAACAGCCAAGCAATGCAAGCCCTGCCCCGGCTAGTTGTTGTTTGTATAGCCGTTCACCCGGCAACAATAAAGCCAGCAATACGATAAAGATTGGCCATAAGTAAGCAATCAAGCTGACTTCGGCTGCCGGTGATTTATCCATAGCTAGGAAATAACAAAAATGAAATCCAAATAAGCCGCTTACACCTAAGAGCCAAGATTTAGTATTGGTTCTTAGATGGTGAATGCCCAGGTGCCCTTGCAAAAGCCAGCGGCCGAGCATAAACAAAAATGCAATTGCAAAGCTCATTGCCATAAGTTGAAAGGGAGGGATGTGAGTGCCAGCGAGTTGCGTTAGAAGCGCGAGGCTTCCCCATAGCAAAATGGCAATTGAGCCAATGAAAGTTGCCGCTTGCTGTGTGTTCATAATACATACCAAATAAATCAAAGATGAATCGAGCATGCAGGGTATAGGCTGGACGATAAATGCGCTTTGCCAAATCGGAGGACTTGTTTGTTCTATTTGCGGAAATAACTCGGGGGCTTACCAAAGTGTTTTCGGAAGCGACTGCTAAAGCTAGAAAGGTTGGAATAGGCAACTCGTTCGGCAATTTGTTGCACACTTAGATTCGTGCTTTCCAAAAGTTGCCAAGCAAGCTGCATGCGTTTTTCGATAAGATATTGCTGCGCAGTCATTCCTATCTCCCGACAAAATAGCTCGTTCAGTTGCCTGGAGCTAAGATTGGCAACGGTAGCAAGTTGGCTTAAGGATAGGTTCTGTTGATAATGCTGATCAAGGTATTCCCGTGCGGCCTCTAGGCGCCTATCAAGTCTTAAGCTGTTGCCATATCTTTCCTGAAACAATTGAATAAGCAGAAGCAACATTTGTCGTTCACTACTTGTCCTGCGCTCATTCATCGATAAGTGACTGTGCAGGAAGCTGACATAATGCGCCAGCGTGCTATCTAAAGGGATAAAGGCGGGAAGCTTTTCGAGTTGAGGGGCGAGTATCGATGGTACATCGGCAACAACAAAAGTATTGTTTTCTGTGGCGGAAAAACCGTGCTCTTTTCCGGCTGCTACCAGGGCTATACTTTGCTCACTAACCCTGCCCTCTTGTTGGCCAACATTTAGCTCCAACTCGCCCACTACTGGCAATACCAGTTGATGATAATCATGCTGGTGGCTATGGCTTTCGCTATTGTAACTGCGCAGCTCTAATGTAAGTTTTGGGTTATCACTCATCATAAATGCATACTATCATTTATTTACTTTATGAGCGCCTTTTCGTGTTGCTGATAAATTTACAGTAAAGCGTCACAGCCAGTTTCAGAAAGTAAATCAGCAAGCCGTTTTTGATCTTGGGTACTTAGCTTTTTCTGCTCTTCTCGTATCCAATGAAGGCACTTGTTTTGATAAGGAAAGCTAGCTTGCTTCCAAGGCTTGCCATCGATTTGAGTCTGCCATTCTAAATGATGATGTTTAATGGCTTCAGCATTGGCCAGTAAGGCGGGTACATAGGTTTTTGCCAGCTCCCTTAAAATATCCTTTAAGGTTTCAGGAAGCTCATCAAGCTCACTCCACTGAAGCTTCTCAGTCTCTAAACCGCTTTGGTCTTCCATTATGCTTACCCAAGCTACTGTTCTTGGCGATAAATCATAAGCGATGGCGCGAGGAGTTGGATCGAAGCCGATAAGTTGGCTGAGTTGGCCGAATAAAGCAAAATCGGCTGAGCTTGGTTTATCGCCAAGAAGATACGGCAGCCGGGCAAAGTGAGCCTCTAAAAGCTGCAGTAAGCGACGAAAACTTGCATCAATTACCGGAGCGGTAATTTCATTGGAGCCAACGTATCCTAATCGCCCAATTTGGCGTTCGCTAAAAAACGCTTTGAATTGCTGCAAACTATCTTCCGCTAAGGTGACGCCCATTGATAGTGGTAGCTGAGTTCCGGCATTATCGGCATCCGCGCTAAAGTGCCAACGATAGTGGAACATAAATTTAGTGCACCATTCATCTGCATAGTCTTCCAGCAAATAATTAATAAAGTTCAGTGCCGGGTCGTCGGGTAATACGGAGCGTTTCTGAGATAGTTTTTCTAGCCGTCGAAGAATAGGTGTGGAATCACAAACGGCCTCTGCTTCGCCTTTTTCATTATCTAAAATAAAAGTAGGCATAAAGGCGAGCTTGGGCTTTGGAATCCCAAGCTTGTCTAATTCAGCACTTGGATCGCCCCAGGTAATCGCGTGTTCGATACGACGATAACGCAATAAGGATAGCATCTTGCGGGTGTATGGCGAGCCAACATTACCAATAAGTTGGATGGGCTTTGACATGGTGATCCCCTTCAATTGTATAGCTCTATTGTTTCAGCTATTACCATGAGCTTCCAGGGTGTTTATGTCGATAAATTGGGTTTATTTATCCGGCCAGCCTATTTGGCGCATGCTTTGCCCTACCCAAGGGTCAACATTCAGGTCTTGATCCTGGGCTTGCTCTGCCTGTAAAGCTTGTAAGCTACTTTGGGTAAAGGCTGTTGAACGGCGGCTTGTTTGATCGACATTGATAACCATACATTCATTGAGTGACACTAGCTCCCGAGTTTCTTCGGTCATCATTTTGTGGAGGTAGTGCACCTTATTGTGATCAAAACCTAATAGCTGGGTTTCGATAATAAAGCGCTCGCCTAAACGCAGTTCTTTTCGATAACACAGGCGGGACTCAATAGAAAAGATGGTATGACCATCATCTAGATCGCTGACACCGCCAATGTTCAGATCGCGATAGTAATTCTCGGTGGCAAGATCGAAGACCACGAGATAGTAGCCCATGTTCATATGTTGATTTAGATCTATCCAAGCCTCTTCGACTTGGCCGCGGTAACTCTCTTTCACCCTACCCCCTTTACAACTTGTTGAATGCGCATTGCTTAGCTGAGTTGACTCCAGCTGTTTAGCATATGCTCTGCACCCATTAAGCTCAAGGCTGTAACTGTGTAGGTAGGGTTCACAGCTCCGCTACTGGGGAACAAACCGGGCCCGGCCACAAATACATTGGCTACATCATGTAGCTGCCCATATTTATTACATACGGAGTCTTTGGCAGTTTTCCCCATAATGGTACCACCCATAATATGCATACCGGCTCGTGGTCCGGTCCAGCTTTCGCTGGCGCCGGCTGCTTTAAAGATTTCTAAACCTTCTTTCACCATATGCTCGGTAAGCTTGGCAACACGCGGATCGATATCGTGATGAGCTTTAGCAAGCGCCAAGCCACTGCTGTCTTTATTGCTGCTCAAAGTTATCCGATTCTCGGCTGATGGTATATCGTCACAAATACCCACCATGGTGCCAAAGTGTTTACTCGCCTGCTGCATAAAGCGATCAAGCTTCTTACCAAACAAGTCTGCTCTTGAAGTTGCGATACCCAGTAGGTCATTAGGTTTACAGGCATTGGCGATGAGCCACTGATAACTGCCGTAGCTTTCTGGCATCGCTTTTTTGTTGGCGTAGCCATCTTGACAAATTAATTGGCCGCCACTCAAGCCCATATGGGGCTGGGTTTCTTCTATAAATACGCCCCAAATAGTATGTGCTGGATGGGTCATTAAATAACGGCCCAGTAAATCGTGATTATTGCCTAAACCTTGGGGATGTTTGCTGTGTTGCGAAAGCCAGAGTAGACGAGCGTTCTGCACGGTAAAAGCTGCGAGCACAACAACTTGTGCTTTTTGGACAAAGATCTCGCCGTTGGAGTTTTGAAATTCAACGCCAGTCGCTTTATCCCCCGCTTCATTGAGTAAGACTCGACGAACTAAGCAATTATTAAGCACTATTGCGCCAGCCAGCTTTGCTTCAGCTAGCGTGGTAACAAGTGGGTTAGCCAACGCACCAGTTGGGCAGCCAGCATCACACCAACCATCAAAAATACAGGATTGGCGATTGCCTTTCGGAACAGAATTTACCGCGTAGGGTATTGGCGCGGTGTGCAGGCCTTTAGCTTTAAAGCCTTTGGCGATGACGTTTCCCTGATTCAAAGTCGGCAGCGCGGGCATTGGATAATCATCAGCGGCTGGCCGCCAACGCTCGGCCTTAGCATCACCGCTAATGCCGATATGTTTTTGAATACGGTCGTAAAAAGGGCGTAACTGGTCGTACTGGATCGGCCAATCAAAGCCAATGCCATATTGGCTTTGAGTATTGAAGTCGTTCTCGTGCAATCGTGGCCACACACCATAGTGGTGAACGGCACTGCCGCCGCTACCGAAGCCGGAATTAAAATTTTGTCCTATTTTATGATTGCCACTTTCTTCAACCGGGCTGCCGGCCCACTTAAGCTTTCGCGCCCAAATCTGAGAGCTTTGCAAGTCACTCAATTTCTTTTCAGGGCCGGCTTCTAAAACCAACACTTGTTTGCCGGCTTTAGCGGCCGTCGCTGCAAATAGGCTCCCTGCGGCACCGGAGCCAACCACTAAAACATCTACTTCATCACTTTGAATTATTGTACTCACAGTATTACCAGGCTGTTGTTGGTTTTATATGGGCAATATAGGGAACGCCGAGTTTTGCAAAACCTTGCTCGGTGCCATATACAACATCTACCGCATCAGCGCGCAAAACAAAATAGAAAAAAGAGGCTGGCGGTCCCTGCCAGCCTTCGAGAGCATCGCTTGCCATTTGGGAAATAAAACGTTCTATTTCACTATCACTCAGCTGCACGATGGGTTTGCTAAAAGTTTTAAGGGAAGCCTCTTGAGCAGCTTTGAGGCCCGCTTGATAAAAATTCTTAAAAGGTGGCGCTACGCCTAGGTAACGAATCATCAATAAGCAATCTGCTTGTCCGTCCCTTTGTAACTGTTGATCGATAAAGTGCGCGACCCCAGCTTTTGCTGCGCCAGTTGCCAGCCCTTCTCCTAGACGAGCTAGATCCTGTGCATCGGATTCGCTAAAAACTTGATAGGGAATGTTTAGCTCTGCAGCTTGTGCACAGCTTAAATTGACGAGGCTGCCGGCGACATTGAAACCAAATACCAATGCACTGGCTTGGAGGAACTTTCGGCGTTTAATCATGGTTCATGCTCACATCTTAGATAGACCAACCTGTAAAACAGATAATGCCTGTGAGTGTAAGAATGCTATACGTTATTATTGTTTGAAGTAATGGGGCTTGCTTGTAGCTAAGCCCCATTTTAGCTTTATTAAAAACGATATTTTACATTAACGCCAGTCCAGCGTGGGTCGCGATATGAAACTTCGTTACAACCACACAATGTTGCCAGGTCGAAGCCTTGCACCCCTGCACGCTCGTCGGTGACGTTACGCATGATAAGAGACGCTTCCCACTTATCATCTGCGCTTGCCCAACCAAGACGTGCATTGGTCATCACATAACTGTCGAATTTATCGGCGTCAAAATTACGCAGGTTGTAATAGAACTCGTCCGAATAGCTAACATCGGCCGCTACATGCATCATGCCACCCATGGCTTCCCATTCATACCGTACTAAAGCGGTAGCCTGAACCTCCGGCGCGTAAGTTGGACGAACATCACGTGGTGGTAGTGGCGAGCCGGAGCGTAGTAATACGTCCTCTACAGTGGCATCCAGGTATGAAGCGCTTAATAAAATATCCCAGCCTTCTGCAGGGCTAGTAATTAGCTCAAGCTCGATACCTTTGTTGACGGCGTCGGCATTGATAACTACACCACCTACACCGACAAACAAAAATGCTTGATAGTCGCTGTAATCATAATAATAAGCCGATCCGTTTAGGCGGGTATTGCCATCGCCCAGAGTCGCCTTAAAGCCGGCCTCATAAGCCATTAGAATCTCTTCGTCGTAAGGTAGTGCAGCTTCGCCGCCAGAACCTAAGTAGGCGCCAAGTAAGGGCGCATTAAAGCTACCTGCTTTCACGCCACGATTAATACCGGCATAAATCAATAAATCATCTGTTGGGCGGTAATCTAACTGCACTTTACCTGTCCATAAAGTGTCAGAGCTTTCTAAGTCATGGTTAAACGGAGAACCTGCGCCAAAGGCGTTTGGAATAGGTGAGCCTTGGTTAACCGTATGATTGCCTTCAGAAAGATAAACACCGATTTCTACATCGTAATCTTTCTTTTCTTCCATCACACGTAAACCTGCGGTCAACATAAGCTGATCGCTGATGTCGTATTCTACCTGACCAAATACGCTATAAGAGTTGGTTTCTAGATTAGCTTGCACACCGATATCTACAGGCGGAAACAAAGCGTCAACGATACTGTTTACAGGGGCCTTCAAGCCATTGTCGGAATGGTTGTCGATATTCAGATAGAACAAACCGGCAACCCAACGACTGCTTTCACTTTCACCATTAAAGCGAATTTCTTGTGAGAAACTACTGGCATCAACACCGGCATAGTTAGCCAGCTGATTTATTGGCGCGGCGTCGACATCAATAAACAATAGTTTCTCATAATCTTTGTAGTCGGTTATCGCCGTCATGGTGACGTTTTCGTTTATTTCTTTAGCGATATTGAAGTTCAAGCCCCAAGTATCAGTAGAGCCCTGATCTTCAAAAGCAAAGTCTCCAGAGAAAGTAAAATCGGCACCATCTTGATCAACATAACCAAAGAAATCACCGCCGGGCACTGGGCGCCCAGCTAAACCGATCGCACCGCCAGGAATAAATTGGTCACCATCAATGACGTCGGCACCACCGTCGCCATCGCCTTGAATAGTTAAACGGGTTTCTCCAGCGGGGGTATCAATTACATTGATCAATTCGCCATTGGCATCAAGCACCGCAATAGTGGATTTAGATTGATAAGGCCCGGTGCTGCTTTTTGAGCTAGCGTAGTTAGCTGAAAAATTTATCGTGGTATCGTCGCTGGCTTCGTAAGTGAGGTTAAGACGCGCAGCTTTGGTGTCGTCGCCCCCTAGGTCGGCACCTGCGCCGTTACCTGGAGAACCACCACCAGGTAAATCTGAATTAGCGCCTTGTGGATAAAGGTTTTTTAGGTAGCCGTCTTGTTGATTAGTTTTGAAGGCGACGCGAGCGCCAAGCTTTTCAGTCAAAGGACCGCCAACAGCACCTTCTAAGGTCCACTTATTGGCGTTAGCTGGTGTATCGTATTGACCAAAAGTTAAATCAATATAACCTTCAACTTCTTCCATATTGGCTTTGCGTGAAATGTAGTGCACCAAGCCACCGGTAGCGTTGCGGCCGAACAAAGTGCCCTGCGGTCCTTTCAAAATTTCTACTCGATCTACATCAAATACGGCGAAGGTTTGAGCTTGTGCGATAGCTAGGTAACCTTCATCGAGATAGACCGCATTTGGAGCTTCAACAATATCGTTAAAGTCATTTTGAGTTACACCACGAATGGTGAACTGGGTATTTTGGCCGGCCATATTGCCGGAGATGTGTACGCCTGGGCTAAATGTGGCGATATCGTGGCTTTGAGTTACCCCAAGAGCAGACATTTGATCACCACTAAAGGCGGTTACAGCAATGCCCACGTCTTGCAGGCTTTGCTCGCGTTTCTGAGCGGTTACGGTTACCTCTTCAAGAACAGAGGCCTGGCTAGAGTAACTAATGACGGCGGTACTGAGTAAAGCGATGGTGGAACTTAGGGCGTTCTTTTTGAAAGTCATCGTGCTGTCCTATTTTGGATGCTCTGGTTTTTATTATGTTCTGGCATTAACGCTGCCTGGCTTCAAAGTAAATTGAATATAAATTACAGGTTAATTTAAGCGTTACAATATTAATTTAAACATAAGTGTTTTATATGTAAACAACTAATTTTTGGCAAATAGGATTTTTTTCGCCTCTAAATATATGAATTTTCATAGGTTTTTAAGAAGCATGTGAAAACAGATAATTTGTAAGCTAAGAAAGTGCGAGTGATTAGAGGTCCATTATGTGGACAAAGTGAGGGCTCAAAATGGCTAAAGATTAGCGGGAAATTGAGTGGGTTTACTAAAAATAAAGCTGTCTAAACTGACAGTAACTTATAGGCTAACATCCTAAGAAATAAGCAAAACCATAGATAAAGAAATTAAAAACATACTATATATACAGACAGAATATTCAATATAACTAATGTCCTTTAAATCATCCATCCGTCGCAAAAAATAACGCGAAATTTGCCCCGCCAACTATTTTATAAATACCCAAAGTTCGGTACATTTCCTATACATCCTGGCACTTTAGTGCTGGTTGTTGAGGCACTATAAAAGGCAAAGCATGACGCGCCCTGAAGTTAAAACCCAAGCGGCAAAAGGATTTGTTGCTAAAAGCTTAAGAAACACCATTGAGGCCTATGTTGAGGTAGATCAGCACTGGCTAGATTGGCAATGCCAGATGTTGGCATCGTGCACTAGCGCGTCCCTTCTAAAATACCCTGAAAGAAATAGTGGAATAATCGAGTGTGTTGCTAGTTGGCCCAAGCCTGCCCCTGCCCCCGCTCTTGTTGAACTACAAAGCCAGTTAGGATCGGAGCCTGGCTTGTTTAATAAGGCCAATATTTGTGAAATAGCCGGGGTGTCACAGGATCTCATCTCCTGCCCTATTAAGGTCGAAAATCAGCAATATATGCTGTGGGTACTGTCCGAAAATAGACCGGCAAGTCAGCGGCAAGCCATGATTCATTTATTGCAATGGGGCGGCAACTGCCTGGCTATCTTGAAGGCTCAGCAGCATAAGTCTGTCTCTAATTTAATGCTGGTGGAATCTCTACTCAGTTCCGATAATTTAGAGCATTGCCTTTTGGAGCTCTGCAAGCATATCGGTCTGCAGTACAATTGTGAGATGGTGTACTTGCTTAGCACTGGGCGTACTAAAGCCGCTAAGGCGTTGAGTTATCCACCTAGAGACGTGCTGAGCAATAGTGATCTAGAGCTGCAACTTAAAAGAATTCGCGATGAATCTTTTGCTCAGCAAGCCCTAATAAGTTTCCCATCTATCGAAGATGCTCCAAGCTTCAAACGTGAGCACCAAAGATTTGGACAAGATACACAAAGTGCACTCTGCTCGATTCCATTTGTTGAAAATGGCAATCGTATGGCGGTATTGCTGCTGCAAAAAAAAGAAGCGTTTTCTCCCAAAGATATTGAAAGTATTTCCTTGCTGCCTAGTGCCTTGAATAAAGTCTTGGGGGCTCGACTAAAAGTCCAATATGAGAAAAAACCTATTGGAAAAATCTATTCCAAAATAGCCAGTGCAAGATTAGCAGTAATAAGTAGCGTGCTAGCTGTATTACTGATAATTGCTGGAAATATTGATGGAACTCTAGAAATCAAGGCGGAAGCGGAAGTCGAGGGTAGGCAAAAGCAGCTACTCGTGGCGCCCCATGATGGATACATCAAAGAAGCATTCTATCGCAGCGGAGATACTGTTAAAGCCGGGGACGTCCTGGCACGACTCGATGATTTAAATCTAGACCTAAAAAAGAAACAGCAACTAGCGAGCTTGGCGTCAATAAAAAGCCAGTACCAAGCAGCTTTGTCAGAGAGGGATAGGGTAAAACTCGCACGGTATCGAGCCCAAATGGAAAAGGCCCAGGCCGAGATCGATATAATTGAATATAAATTAAGCCAACAAAAACTCAGAGCGGCTTTTGATGGCATAGTGTTGCAGGGCGATATGAGTCAGCGTATCGGAGCTCCTGTTAAGGCCGCAGAAGTCTTATATGAGCTAGCGGCAGTAGATGACTACAAAGTTGTTGTGTATGTCAGTGAATATGACTTGGGCGAACTAAAAGATGCGCGAAAAGGTAATATTAGATTTACTGCTTTTCCCGATAAAATTTGGAACTTTAGCCTGCTGTCCGTCCACCCTGTTTCTGAAATTAGAGATCAGAAAAATGTATTCAGAATAGAAGCGAAGCTGGACGATGAAAACAGTGACCTTAAGCCCGGCTTAAGGGGCTATGCTCAGATTTCCGCGGCAAAACATTCTCTGCTTTGGATTTGGACTAGAAATACGATAACCCGTATTCGATTGTGGCTTTGGCAAGGAGTTGGTTGGTAGATGGAAACTACGCCGTTTTTTGAAGATCTGCCTGGCCAAAACACGCAGTGGAATCGGGTTTCAGGCTATAAGCCACAATTGTACGCACACGTAGACGTAAGTTTCCATTCGTTCCGCGGTGAACCTTGGTATGTGCTATCAGACACTGCGCGCAAGCAAGCTATACGTGTTAATAAAAAAACATTCAATATCATTAGCCAATTTGACGGATCGCGCAGTGTAAAAGACATCTACACATATCTGAGCAACTACAAGCAAGATGAAAAATATAGTCAATCGGATATGGTTGAAACAATATCGAGATTACTAGAGCTCAAGATATTAGCCCCGGGAGTAAACCTCAATACGTCTGATTTTCTTCAACAGAAAGAACGTGAAAGAAAAAGTAGTAATACAGAGCATCTATTTAATCCTTTAGCTATAAAAATCCCTCTATTTAACCCTAATAGTTTGTTTGAATGGTTTTTAGAGAAGCTCCCGTTTTTCCTAGCTAAGCCATTATTATGGAGCGGTCTCGCTTTCATAGTATTGACTTGTTTATTTGCGATCGGGAGCTACGTTGACATAAAAAGTGATCTTTATGAGGCGGAGAATTACTTAGCCAATAATGCGCTTCTACTTATAGCAAGTTATATATTTTTGAAGTTCATTCACGAACTAGCGCACGGTGTTTGTTTAAAAAGCTATGGCAAGCCTTCTGTAGAGTGTGGCTTAACAGTAATGGTATTTATGCCAATACCCTATGTCGATGCGAGTGCAGCTTGGACTTTGAATAGCAAGTGGCAGCGTATAATGATCAGCCTAGCTGGGATCTACACTGAGTTATTGCTTTCCTGCATTGCTTTGAGCATCTATTTATTGAGTTCAAATGAGATAATTCAGCATGCATGCCTTGGCTTGGCGGTAGTCGGTTTCGCATCGAGTGTATTTTTCAATGCAAACCCGCTTCTCAAATTTGATGGCTATTTTGTACTCGAAGATATGGTTGAAATACCAGATCTTTTTGACAGATCTAGAAGATACTGCAAATTTTTTTATAAAAATTTGATATTTGCAAAACCTATAACGCAAATAGAAGCCGATGAAATAAAAAAAATACTGTTAATATTTGGCCACTGTACAATAATTTTCCGGCTTATACTCTCATATGTTATCGCATCGTATCTTATCGAAACGTTTTTCGCGGTTGGTGTAATATTATCTTGCTTTCTGGTTTATCAGCAACTGATTAAACCGTTAATCAGTTTCTATGAATTTATTATTCAGGATGTTTTGCAAGGACCGAAATCAAAAATAGCGGCATTTAGGGTAGGTTTGGCGATAGCTGCCACTATGATTGTTATTTTCTATATCCCATTGAAAAATAGCAAAACTATTCAGGGGGTAAGCTGGGCTGACCACAACTCCAAGGTGCTTGCGCCTCAGTATTCTCGTTTAAGGTCAGCTCATATAAATAATGGTGCTGAGCTTTCTTCTGGAGAACTACTATTTCGATTAGAGTCAGAGGATCTAAAGCGCAGGATTTCTCTCGAAAACTCGAAACTGAAAATCTTAGAAACAAACTATTTTGCCTCATTCAAGGAAAGAAAGCAGAGGCTTGATTTTGCTGAGGAAATTAAGGCTCAAAAGGAAGCTCTTGGTGCATTAAGGAGCTTGCTGGGTAAGCTAGAAGTTAAAAGCCATAGTGATGGAAAGCTGGTGTTGTCGGATGACTACCTTTTGCAGGGGCGCTGGTTTGAAAAAGGTCAGCTAATTGCATATGTGTTAAAAGACCAAGAAACCCTGATAAGAGCTGCAGTTAATCAAGACTACCTAAAGCTTATTAGAGATAAGTTAAAGTCTGTAACAGTAAGGTTGGCCAGCCGGCCATTTGAAGAGCATCAAGGCGAGCTCATAAAAGTATTTCCCAAAGCAACTCTAAATCTTCCTCATGAGGCATTATCACTTCAAAATGGAGGGCAAATTATATCTCAATTTGATAACAGCAAAGGTAGCTATGTGAGCAATAGAGAGCTCATTATCCTAGAAATAAAGTTGCCATCGTTAAAGCAAAGTGTAATTGGGGATCGCGCCTTTATAAAGTTGAACTTTGAAGAAGCATCATTATATGAATTGCTCTCGAGAAAGTTCAAACAGACATTCTCAGAGAAATTAGTATCTATATAGGAATATGAAAATCAAAAGAATAATAGCAATGGTTTTTTCGATCCAGTGCCTGGAAGCTGCAGCACAATTTAACTTATTAGAAGAAGAGTATGACTGCATGTTGGAGCCCAGTCTCATCAGTGATATTGGGAGTCCAGTTCCCGGGGTTCTTGACAAGATAACTGTAGATAGAGGCCAGGCGGTTAGTAAAGGGCAAGTTATCGCCAAGTTGGAATCCAGTGTCGAGCAAAAAGCTATGTTGTTAAAGAGGTTCCAGGCGAACTCAAAAACCTCGATGAATTTGCATCAATTGATGTCGGAGTTTGGCCAGCGAACGGATCAGCGTAATAGTGTTCTTGCAAGTACTTCAGCAATATCCGAGCAAGATTTAGATCAAATTAGAACAGATTCAAAAATAGCAGAGTTTAGATTAAAGCAAGAAAAAGAAAACTATCAACTGGCGCAGCTAGAGTACGATCAGGCCAAAGCGATTGTTGGTAGAAAAACCATATTGAGCCCGATAGATGGTGTAGTGATGGAGCGATATAAATCTGTTGGCGAATTTGTTGACGAGAATCCAATCGTACGTGTTGCGCAGCTTAATCCATTGCATGTGCAGGCCATTCTTCCTGTTGAGCTTATGGGGCGGCTAGAAATTGGTCAGCTTGCCTCTGTGGGTTTAAGTGTAGATGCTTATCAACCGAATTATGAAGCGCAAATTAGTTTGGTTGATAAGGTTGCAGATGCACCTAGCTCGACATTTAGCGTGCGGCTGAGCTTGCAAAACGATGAGCTCACTATTCCTGCTGGAGTTAGATGTCGAATAAAGTTTTCCTCGACAGTTGATCCAGAAACTTATATTGCAGTAAAAGATACGGAGGCGGCAGTTAGTGAAAGCTTGGCGAAGCCCGATCTGACTTTAGCAAACTCTTCTGGCTCAGTATCAGATGGTGAAATTAGTGAATCATCTCGTAAGCAGCTCAAGGAAAGACCGACATCAAGTTCGATATCCGAAAAAGCCAGTGATGAACCCAGTGAATTAAGATTAATCAAAACTGATTCTAGGTTAAAGCAGAGCGACCCTCCTTTGACTTGCTATCGATTTGGCCCATTTAGTAATTCGAGAAGCTTGAACGAGACGCGTGAAGAATTAAAGGAATATGGTCTTGAGGCTAAGCTCAAAGATCACTCTGTTGCAAGTCAGTTTATGGTCTTAAGTACAGCTAGAAACTATCGTCTTGCGGATGTTGGCGAGCTGAAGTCTCAAGGCCTGAATGATATGTTTTTGATCGCTAAGGGTGATAATTCAGGACGAATTTCGTTTGGTTTATATAGTAAAAAATCCGCAGCCAAATCAAGATTATCAGAATTAACGGTGGGTAAAGTAGAGGCCGAAATTGTAGAGCGGTTTAAAGCAGAAAACTTTTTGGAGTCAAGAGCTAAAAGTGAAACTCAAAATAGCTGGTTGTCAGTCATCGCGAAAAATTCAGCTGTTTCTGTTAGCCCTTGTGCTTTATAGGCAGCAATATGAAATTTACTAAGGCCGGCACATATAGAAAACCTATAATTGAGCCTCTTGCTAAGAGGCTTCTGTATTCTGCTGATACGGCCTTGGCCGATCTGGTGATGGGGCCAGATGAAGATAGGCATCATCAACTCGTATCTGATGAAATGCTAGGCTTAATAGCTGAAGGATCAAATAATAAAGAGTTGGTACTTATCAACAGTGATGTGGCGGATTTAGAGTTGATCATTGATCAATTAGAAAATAGCCCTAGAAATCTTGAATATCTAGTAATCGATGTAGAGGTACAGGGCTTAAGCTTTGTAGGACAGCACATCGCTTCAATGAACAATATTGAAGCTATTCATTTAATTGGACATGGTGAGCCTGGCAGTTTTCAGTTGGGTTCAGACACCATCAATCAAGCGCTTTTATCTTCGCGGTCAGAAGAAATATCAAGCTGGCAGGACTTTCTTTCCGAGAATGCTGCAATTCATTTATACGGCTGCGATGTCGCTTCAGAAAATAACGATTTTGTTGATAGCTTGGCGGATCTTGTAGGGCGAGCGGTATTTGCTAGCGAGGATACTACAGGATTTTCGGAGCTCGGTGGTGACTGGGTTTTAGAATACGGCAAGGATCATTCTGCTTACAATAATCTTTTCGATGAAAATTTTGCTGAAGTCTATGCATCTGTTCTGGCACCAAATACCGCTCCAACTTTTGAAGTACCTGATGGCAAGCTTCTGGTTAATACTAGCGGCAATATAGATATTATCAACGACGGTTTAGTACAGGCAGATGGAAAAGTTCTGGTCATGGGGTATGCCAATGATACTAACTGGGATTATCTATTGTCTCGCTACAATAGCGATGGTACGCCTGACGAAAGTTTTGGCACAGATGGTGTTGTAAGGTTAGATTTGGGCTCTGCAAGCGAACAAGGCTTTGCTGTTACTGTGCAAGCAGATGGAAAAATTATATTAGTCGGCAGTAGGCCAGGCTTGAATAGTCTTGGCAATGACTACACTGATGATGTTGTTGTCGCTCGGTTGAATGACGATGGTAGCTTAGACAGTAGCTTTGGTAGTTCTGGTTATACACAGGTAGATTTTGCAGACGCCGATGACTATGCGAGAGATGTCATAGTTCAACCCGATGGTAGCATTATTGTTGTCGGTGAAGCCGGTAGAGATGTAGGTGTCATTAAGCTGGATAGCACCGGTCTATTAGACCCAAGTTTTGGCAATGGTGGTAAGCTAAGTATCGATGTTAGCGGGAATACAGACCTGGCAAAAGCCGTCACACGTTTAGCCGATGGTAGCTTGGTGATAGTGGGCCACTCAATAGATACCAGCTATGACTTTTTAATGATTAACCTGTCACAAGATGGCAGCGCGGGGCCCAATTTTAATATTGTAAGAGATGATTTAGGAACGAATAGCATAGATGCATTTTATTCTGTTATTCAACAGAGTGACGGTAAAATAGTTGTTGCCGGTTCCTCGACGCTAAGTGGCTATTACAATTCGACGCTCGTTCGAGCCAATTTGGATGGTAGTTTTGATAGCTCATTCGGAAATAACGGCGTAGCTAACGAGCCGACACTTTTCAGCAGTGATTATGCAAAGGATGTCAAAGTTCTGCCTGATGGTAGTTATATAACCGCCGGTTGGATTGGTAATGATTTTTCGGTTGTAAAATACACCTCATCTGGCGCCTTAGATACAAGCTTTGCCAATGGCGGTGTCTATAAGTCCCCTATTGGTGGTTACTCTGTTGCTGAGGCCGTTGAAGTATTGCCGGATGGCAGCATTATCGTAATAGGTCATTTCTCAGAAAGCGGTGAATCCAGAACGTTAGTTTTTAAGTTGGATGCCAATGGAGTTTTAGACCAAAGTTTTGCACCGAGTAGCACCATCAATGATAAGCCGACCTATGTAGAAGGCGCAGCGCCGATCGTATTAGACGCAAGCATCGATATTGTCGATGCGGAGCTGGACGCTCTTAATTCCGGCCAAGGTAATTATGCTGGGGCCAGTCTAACGCTAGAGCGCGAAGGGGGGGCAAATTCAGAAGACCTGCTTGCCATTGCCGGAGCCAGCCTGATTAAGAATGGACAAGCGATAGCGACAGTTGATAATTCTACGGCGGGTAGGATAACTATTAGCTTTACCGACGCCAATGGCGAAACTCCTACCTCGCAAGATGTCGATGCTATATTCAGTCAAATCACCTATGCGAACAATTCTGATGCCCCGCCTGCAAGTGTTAATCTATCCTGGACCTTTAGTGATGGTAATAGTGGTGCACAAGGCAGCGGAGGTGTGGCCACTGTTGTAGAGCAAAGTACTGTCACTATTACGGCTGTCGATGATCTCCCTGTAAATTCAGGAACACCATTAAACGATGCTACCGCCTTACTGAATCAAGATTTAGCTTTGGATCTTAGCGGTTTAGAAGTTAGTGATGCTGACTATTCCGGTGAGCTTGTGCGAGTGGTATTAAGTTCAACAAACGGCGAGTTTAGCGGCCTAGCGGGCACAGGTGTAAGTGTTCAGACTTTTGCAAATGGTTTTATTGTCAATGGCAATATTGATGATGTTAATGCCTACTTAAATACGGCTGGAAATGTAAGCTATAACAGTGATACGGCAGGCCTCGATCAAGTCAATGTAAGTTTTGTTGTAGGTAGTGTAACTGTATCAGATGTTGATAGTTTTAATGTAGATGTAATTGAAAATACCGCTCCTGTAATAACTGCGCCTGCAACTATTACAGTAAACGAAGATAGTGCTCTAAATGTAATAAATGGTTTATCGATTACAGATGACGCAAGCAACGGAAATGTGGAAGTAGAGCTGACCACAACAGGTGGTTTGTTAAACCTAGATCTAAGTAACCTTACTGTAGTTGCAGGAAGTAATGATTCTACAGCGATTACCGTGATGGGCAGCCTACCCGATGTAAACTCTAGTTTACAGGCGCTCAATTACAGTCCTGCCAGCAATGTCTCTGGCTCGTCGGCTGACAGTATTGCTATTAGTGTGAATGACTTGGGTAGTAATGGTGGGCCAGCTCTGACAACTACTGGGCAAATAGTTATTGATATCAGCGCTCAGAATGATGCGCCTACTACCAGTGGAAGCTACTTGAACACCCTTTCGGTCACAGAAGGTCAGACAAGTAACATTGATTTTAGCGGTTTTAGTGTTGATGATATAGAAGGTGGGATTTTAACTTTAGCTTTAGTGCCTACAAATGGCGGCCAGTTAAATTTTAACAACGCTGCAAACGTGTCAATAACTCATGATTCTGCGACAAACGCGTATATGATTAGCGCAGATAAAGATACTTTAAACACTTTTTTATCTTTGTCAGATAGCGTTGAATATTCGCACCCAGACTTGAGTCTAAGTGGTAACAATGTTGATCGAATTTCTATTCAGATTACCGATCAAGATTTATCTGTCTCCAATACCGGTATTACGGTGGTTCTACAAGCTATCGATGTAAATATACAAGCGGTAAACAATGCACCTACTGTTTCATTTTCGGATAACTACACACTAAATGAAGATTCCACGCTAAATATTACAGACATTCAAATAGCCGATTCAGATGCAGGCAGCGCTGATGTGAGTGTCACCATAGAAGCACACTATGGAAGTTTGACCTTAACTCAAACTATGGGCGTAAACAGTAACGGTAGCCTAATTACCCAACAAGATGGGAGCACAATTTATCGGCTTACCATAGTAGGTTCTGTGGATGCCATTAATAACGTCATTGGTAGCTTGCAGTATACTCCTAATCAAGACTTCTATGGCAACGGTGTTGACTCCATTAAAGTAGCGGTTAATGATCAAGGGAATACCGGTGGCCCTGCTTGGACAGCCTCTAAAGTTGCCACTTTAAATATAATACCGACTCCAGATCCAGCTACAAATACGGGTACCATACCCAGCGAATTAAATGTAACTGAAGACCAATCAAGCCCTATTGACCTGAGCTCTCTAGAATTTTCGGATCCGGATTGGGATGTCAGTACTTCGCAGTATACTCTGACTTTAAGCACCTCTGGCGGGGGAAATCTAAACGTAAATAGCACACTGCCCATAACGATTCAAAACAGCGGATCTAATTCGGTAATTGTCTCTGGAAGACTGGCTGATCTTAATCAGCTTTTAAATGATACGACTTCCATTACTTACCTGCACGGCGTTGAAAATACCAACGGTATCGCTGCGGATACTCTGTCGATAAGTCTAGAGCAAGTAAGCTCGGATAATTTAGCGGTACAGCAGATAGCCGATATAGATATCAATATTGCCGCTCAGAATGACGCTCCTTCTATCACCTTACCTACTCAAATCTCTGCAACGGCTGACCAAAACCAACCATTAAATGGTATCAGTGTAGAAGATGTTGATGCGGGCTCGGCCAATGTATCGCTTAGGCTCGCTGTTGAGACGGGTAGTTTATTCCTTACTCAAACAACAGGGCTAACGGTCATATCAGTAGTGTTTACAAATGCTAACGGTGATACCGTCAATGGTTTTGAACTTAGCGGCAGTATTGATGATATTAACCAGGCTTTGAATAGCTTGACTTATACGGCGGCGAGTAATCCAGTGGGTGCGGGCGCCGACTCATTGAGCATAATCATTAATGACGGCGGCAACAGCGGTGGTGCAGCCTTGGAGTCTAGCCATGTACTAGATATTGATGTTTCTCCTCAAGCTAGTGATCCAAGTAACAGCGGCACCCTACCGTCAATTTTGACGGCCATTGAAGATACTTTAAGCCCGCTAGATTTAAGTACGGTTGTGTTGGTAGATCCAGATGGTAGTGCCAGCAACTATCAGTTAACACTGAGCACTAACAATGGCCAGCTCCAAGTTAACTCAGCGACTGGTTTAACGGTTAACCTTGTAAGCTCGGTTACGGTGCAACTAAGTGGCAGTTTAAGTGACTTGAATGCTTGGTTATCAAACAGTAATGGCTTGTTGTATCAGCATAATACAGAACACAGTTTTGGTAACGCGGTTGATAGCTTGAGTTTAAGTATTAGCGAAGGGCCTGGCTTTGGTACAAGTTTTGATCTGGGTTCTAGCGATATCAATATTAGCGCTGTAAATGATTTAGCGACGCTTACCACGCCGAGTTCAATTAGTTTACTTGAAGACAGTAGCCAGTCGGTCACGGGCATTGCTATTAATGATGTGGATAGCGATAGCTTTCATATAGAGCTTAGTGTTCAGCAAGGTAGCTTAAATATTGTAGGTTTAGATGTAGGCCTGCTCAGTGCTGGTGGCAACGGCAGTGATTTTATTCGCCTAAGCGGCAAACTATCTGACTTGCAACAGGCGCTCAATAATCTAAATTACAGCGGCCCTGCAAACTTAAATGGTAACCAAGCCGATCAGATCACTGTGCAGCTCAGTGAAGAAAATGGCGGCACCATCGACAATGTACTTAGCCAAACCATTGATGTAAATATCAGCGCGGATAATGATGCTCCTGTCATCAGTGCACCAACAACCGTTTCTGTTACCAGCGGTGATTCGATAGCTTTAGCAGGTATTAGTATCAGCGATGCTGACGCAGCTAGTGCACAAATCAGTGTCAGTGTGGGCATTACCCAAGGAACACTACAACTTGGGCAGACGACAGGGCTTGCCGTAAACCCTGTGAGTTTTACAGATGGTAGTGGCAATACGGTAACGGGTATTGAGCTGATTGGCAGCATAATCGATATCAATACAGCACTGGCGAGCTTAAGTTTAGATTCGCCAAGCGGCTTAAGTACTACGGTTACAGAAACGCTCACCATTATCGCCAATGATCTGGGTAATAGTGGTGGCGTTGCGCAAGAAACATCGGCGACTGTATCTGTAACGATTAGCGCTGCACAGGTAATGACAGATCCAAGCAACAGCGGCACCCTACCGTCAGTCTTGACGGTTGTTGAAGATACCTTAAGCCCGTTAGATCTAAGTACGATTGTGTTGGTGGATCCAGATGGCAGTGCTAGCAACTATCAGTTAACACTAAGCAGTAATAATGGCCAGCTCCAAGTTAACTCAGCGACTGGTTTAACGGTCAATCTTGTAAGCCCTGGCACGGTGCAGCTCCGTGGCAGCTTAAGCGATCTTAATGCGTGGTTATCAAACAGTAATGGCTTGTTGTATCAGCACAATACAGAGCACAGTTTTGGTAATGCAGCTGATAGTTTGAGTGTGAGTATCAGCGAAGGTCCAGGCTTTGGCACGAGCATTGATCTGGGTTCTAGTGATATTGATATAAGTGCTGTAAATGATTTAGCGACGCTTAGTACACCTAGCTCAATTAATTTATCCGAAGACAGTAGTCAGGTGGTCGCAGGCATTGCCATTAACGATGTGGATAGCGATAGCTTTCATGTAGAGCTTAGTGTTCAGCAAGGCAACTTAAACATTGTTGGTTTAGATGTAGGTCTGCTCAGTGCTGGTAGTAATAACAGTGATTTTATTCGTTTGAGTGGCAGCCTATCTGAATTACAGCAGGCCTTAGACAATTTAAACTATAACAGCCCAGCGAATCTGAATGGAAATCAAGCTGACCAAATTACTGTACAGTTGAGTGAAGAAAACAGTGGCACGATTGACAATGTACTCAGCCAAACTATCGATGTAAATATCAGCGCAGATAATGATGCCCCAATTATTAGCGCGCCAACATCTACTTCTGTCACCAGCGGCGATTCAATAATCTTAAGTGGCATAAGCATCAGCGATGTGGATGCAGGCAGTGCACAAATCAGTGTCAGTGTGGGCATTACCCAAGGAACACTACAACTTGGGCAGACGACAGGGCTTGCCGTAAACCCTGTGAGTTTTACAGATGGTAGTGGCAATACGGTAACGGGTATTGAGCTGATTGGCAGCATAATCGATATCAATACAGCACTGGCGAGCTTAAGTTTAGATTCACCAAGCGGCTTAAGTACTACGGTTACAGAAACGCTCACCATTATCGCCAATGATCTGGGTAATAGTG
Organism: uncultured Pseudoteredinibacter sp.; assembly: GCF_947502065.1. GTDB lineage: Bacteria > Pseudomonadota > Gammaproteobacteria > Pseudomonadales > Cellvibrionaceae > Pseudoteredinibacter. The sequence goes on along the minus strand of NZ_CANMYE010000005.1, from coordinate 7,938 downwards.
GTGGCGTTGCGCAAGAAACATCGGCGACTGTATCCGTAACGATTAATGCTGTGGCGACTGGAGCTGACCCTAATAATGTGGGAGGCTTACCCAGTCGATTCACTGTTGTTGAGGATGTACGAAGCCCCTTAGATTTAAGCGTAGTGGAAATTCAAGATGCAGACACTAGCGCTAGCACTTATCAACTTACTATCCAGGCGTCCAACGGTGAGCTGAGCGTAAGTGATACAACAAACTTAACTGTAGTGTTCACAAATGCTGGGATAGTTCAGTTAAGTGGTGCCCTTGCAGATATCAACAACTGGTTAAACAATAGTAGCGGCTTGAATTATATTCATAGCATTGAAAATAACTATGGCCCAGCCGCCGATAGCATTAGTTTATCCATTGCCGAAGGCCCAAGCTTCACTACAGAAATTGCTTTGGGCTCAGTAGCTGTCGATATCACCGCTGTAAATGATATAGCCATTATCACTACTGATACCTCGATAAGTCTTATCGAAAGCAGTAATAGAGATATAGCGGTGAGCTTGTCTGATGTTGATGGTGAAGAATACAACATTCAAATAAGCAGTCAGCAAGGTAATATTTATATAAAAAACGTAAGCCCCTCTTTAATTACTAGCGGTGAAAATAATAGTAATCAGCTTGGCCTAAGCGGTAGTTTGGCTGAAGTACAGGCGGCGCTAAGCAGCTTAAGCTATATTAGCCCTTCGATATCGGTAGATACGCTAGAAGATCAGATAACGATAAGTGTTGTAGAAATAAATTCTGGTTCTGCGGTCAATACGACAAATGAATCAATTGATATCGTGATTCTCGCCAACAATGAAGCACCACAGATCAGCGCTCCAAGTACGATAGAAATTAATACAGAATCTCAACTTATTACAGAGATTGCTCTAAGCGATGGCGATGCAGGCGTATCAAATTTAGAGCTTAGCATTACGATTAGTGGCGGCAGTATAGAAATCAGCCCGCAAGGCCAAGCTTCAGTACAAGCTTCCTCTTCAGAAGAGGCGATTGTTCTGCAGGGAAACATCATCGATTTGAATGCGACCCTTCAAACCCTGATTTACAAGAATAGTTTCGAACACCAAGAAAATGAAAGCCTTCAAATTACCATAAACGATCTTGGGTCTAGCGGAGGTCAAGCGAAAAGCGACAGTGTATTTATTACTTTAGATTTAAAACCGTCAAATATCGCGCCAGATAGTGAAAACAGCTTAATCGTAATCGATGAGGATCAAGGCTATATTCTGTCTTTAGATCAATTTGTCTATATCGATAAATATAATGATTCATTAAGCATCGTAGAAGTCGACGCCGGAGCTATGTCAGGCCAGCTCTTCCTGAACGGTGAAAAGCTATCAGATAAGCAAACTATTGATCCACAAGAAATTACAAATGGAAACTTAAGCTATCAACCCGCTAGCGATCAAAACGGTATTGCTTTAGATAGCATTAGATTTCGCGTAGCTGATAGTTTTGGTGAATGGTCTGAAGGCTACACTATTCAAATCAATGTTGAAGCCGTTAATGATTTGCCTAGCAACATAGGTGAATTACCTGAAAATCGCGAAGAACAAGCCCTTAGTTGGTTCGATGTCAGTTTGGAAAAGATATCGGCCCAGGATATAGATGCCTACGATACAGAATTGCAGCTAAGAATCTCTCTAGTAGGAAACGGGGAGATTGAGGCAAAGATGGCTTCGGATCTACGATTGATAGAAAAATCAAGTGAGACGATTGTTCTTTCTGGAACATTAGAAGCCATAAATCGTTTCCTCGATGATCAAGCCTCTATAAAGGCCAGGTCTACAGACAACCTTGAACAAAACATGCGAATTTCTGTAGAAATAAATGATATGGGAAATACAGGCAAAGGCGATAGCTTTTGGGTTTCCTTAGCTAATGCAGAAGTATCCATAGTGCCTTTCTTGGCTCCGGTAATTGATCTTAAGTCGGATTTAGATGAAACGCCAGAAAATGAAAATCCGGTGAATAAAGACAGCAATATACCAAGAGTAGAACAAACTGAAAGATCTGATAATGACAACCTTCAAGATGAATCGATTGTTCCAGAGGTCCAGATAAACACCAAACTGGACCCTGAGCCCAGGCTTGTTCTAAATAGTTTTGATATAGATGAATTGAACGAAGTAGTTGCCCCTCCCTCTTCTTTGGAGGGCGAAGATATATATAGGGACAATCAGCAGGAACAGTATGACAAGATGAAAAGTAAGTTGGCGTTGAGCAAGGCGATGTCAGAAGAAGTAGCAGCTTATAACAAAGCTGCTTACCAGTTTACTGATGATGCGCGGGATAGAAATAGTGACAACTCTGAGAATAATGAAGAAGATTCGGCCACAGCGACAATTGGAAAGGTATTTGGTGCTGGCGCAGGTTTGGGACTTCTTTGGTGGCTTTCACGAGCGGGATCTTTGCTGGCGGCCATGATATCCATCCGGCCTCTTTGGAATGAAATAGATCCATTGCCAATCTTGAGCCGAAATAAGTCCGCTTCTAAGGGACGAGCAGAGAAACCCAAGGAAGAAGAGAGCAGTAATGATTAAAAAAAGCTTAGATAGCTTAATAAAAGAGCCTATTTATAGAATTAGCTTTGGTTTAGCCCTGTTAAGCTTATTGTTGTTTTTTGTTGCAGATAGCTTAGGTATCAAACCTCAAAGCTCTGTTGACATAAACAAAGCTCGCAAATCCTTCGAAAAGCTCGCTGTTCATGAAATTGCTCAATCGCTCATATCTGGTGAGCCAAATCTCTCAAGAGCGATAGCCAAAGCAGAAGAGGTAGATGTCTCTTATGCTGTATTGTTAGATCCTACTGGAGAGAAAATAGAAGTTTATGGTGATTACAATAATAGAGATCATGCTGACGCCTATAAAGTACCTTTAGCGCTCTTTAATTGGGGCGGTGAGGGTGAGCTAAAAATTGGATTTAGAGCGGGTACAGAAGAAGGCTGGTTTGGTCAGGCTTTGTTGTTTGTTGGGTTTATTGTTCTATTCGGATTTTTAGTTTATATCATTTTCTTGCGTCGCGTGATGGAGGGGATAAACCCTGAAAGTGTGATTCCAGAGCGCGTCAAAATTGCATTAGATACCCTGTCCGAGGGTTTAATGATTGTTGATACAGATAATAAAATCGTCTTTGCAAATGAAAGCTTTTGTAAAACTGTGCACCTCCCTATGGAAAAACTGTTGGCGAAACAGAGTCAGCAGTTAGCTTGGGAAGTTGATGAAATCAACAAAGAAGCAGGTTTGCCCTGGCTCAAGACCTTATCCAGCGGAGAAAGTGTACGTTCGGTAATGCTATCCTATGTTGGTAAATCCGGGCTAAAGACATCACTCTCAACTAATGCTTCTGCCATACTAGGGGTTAATGGCGAGCTTATGGGAGCGTTGGTGACTATTGATGATATTTCAAAAGTAGAAAAAACGAATCAAGAGTTAACAAGGTTAATTTCAGAGCTTGATAAAAGTCAGCGCGAAATTAATCGGCAGAACAAAGAGCTCAAATATCTCGCGACTAGGGATTCGTTGACAGGGGTGCTGAATCGCCGATCTCTCATGCAGAACCTCGATGCAAGCATGATCTCTGCCTATGAGTCTCATGAACCTATATGTTGTTTAATGATTGATATTGATCACTTTAAGCGAGTGAATGATAACTATGGGCACTTGGAAGGTGATAATGTTATTAAACTTTTGGCCAATACGCTTGTAAAACACAGCAGGCCAAATGATCTAGTTGGCCGTTACGGTGGTGAAGAGTTTCTCTTGATTCTACCTGGTTCTAACGAAGAAGCTGGTTTAGCTACCGCAGAGCGTATACGTGTAGCGATTGAAAGCAGCCACCATAGTCAACGTGATAATCATATCCCTGTTACGGCAAGCTTTGGCATCAGCTGTTGTCTTACTGGTGTTCACGATGAAAGAATTGATGCCGCCGATTTTATTGATCGAGCAGATATGGCACTTTACAAGGCTAAGCAAACGGGCCGGAACAGGGCCATCTGCTGGTCTAAGGAGTTAGAGCATAGTTCAAATCCGGACAGTTCAACTATTAAGAAAGAAGCTATTAAATCAAAGCCTAGACTTGAATATAAAGTAGCCAGTACTGATTCGGGTGAAAAAGTCGAGACATCCCTTGTGGGAAGCTCCTTAGGAAGAACAGTAGAAACCACAGTGTTTTTGGATAGAATCAATCAAGCTCTAAAGTCCGCAAAGCGTGGAGAAAACACGAATGCTATCGTAGTTTTTAACTGTGATGAAATCCAATATGTATATGAAACCATGGGAATTAGTCACGCTGAAAACTTAAGCGATAAGCTTCTAAGCAGAATAAGTAAAATGCTCAGGGAAACTGATACCGTCGCTATTAGTGATGATGAGCGTGGAAATTTCAGTGTTTCACAGATTAGTACCAATGATGTTGTTGTGCTTCTTCCTGGAGTGGCGGCTGAAACCGACATTAGCAATATCATGCACCGAATCTTTGTAGATCTTAGTCGCCCAGAGCTTGTTAACTCTCATGACGTCTTTCTTGACTGCTACGCGGGTATTTCAATTGCAGGTGTTGATGGAAACAACCCTGAAGATTTGATTCGCTTCGCCAGTCAGGCCATGTTAGAAGCGAAACGAAACAAATTAAAACAACGGTTTTTGTTTTTTTGCCAAGAAATTGATGCGAATTGTAAGCGTCAGTTTACCTTAGAGTCGGATTTGTATAAGGCGATAGAATACGAACAATTTTTCTTGCACTATCAGCCTAAAGTTGTTTTAGATACTGGGCAAGTTTACGGTTTAGAGGCATTAATACGGTGGAAACACCCCGAGTTAGGAATTGTCTCCCCTGCTGAATTTATTGGATTATCGGAGAGGATCGGGCTAATAGGGTCTATAACCGAGTGGGTAATTCGAAAGGCAGCAGAAGACTTTCATCATTGGCAATCATTGGGCCTGAGCGTAGATAAGATAGCAGTAAACTTATCAGCAAGTGAATTTCACGATCAGAAGCTCGCCCAAAACTTGATCGCCTTACTCGATGAGGTGAAACTCCCGAAAAGCAATATTGAGTTTGAGATTACCGAAACAGTATTAATCTCCAACAAATATGCTGCGGTTTGCTTGATGGAGTCTCTTTCGGATGCCGGTATACAAATAACCCTTGATGACTTTGGTGTTGAATATTCTTCGCTAGCCTATATCAAGCATTTTCCTATAGAGTCGATTAAAATTGATCGGTCTTTTATCAGTGAGTTAAATACTGATCAATGTAATGCGGCTATTGTAAAATCAATGATCTCATTGGCTAAAAGCTTGGATTTATGCGTGATCGCCGAAGGCGTGGAGACAGAAGAACAACTTGCATTCTTACATGCCCTAGCTTGCGATAAAGCACAAGGGTTTTTCTTGGAAAAACCAATTTCTGCTGAACAGGTAGTCAAGCTGCTCAACAACAAAACGCTTTACGACAGTAGTAAGCTCTATTATGAAAGTGGGGATATTATTCGCCCCTATGTTGGCGAAACAGTTGGGCCACTCAGCGGCATTATTTAGCACTGAGTGGCTGTTCTGTTTTAGATCGACCCTATTTGCCAGCTGTATTGTCATCAGGGCATTGTTCGAGCTCCACTTCTCTTGGCTCCTGGGTGCATAGATCTTCGAGGCTTCCCAATTGGGAGGCATCACCTGGGCGCTTGCTGCCGCCGCCAAAGACCAACAAGTCCCCTTCTAGTAAACTGTCTACACTGCTTTCATCGCCTTCACCACCTGAAGCTGTGGGGCCAAGAGGAATACCTAAACCGCCGGGCGCGGAGATTTGCGGAGGAATACCACCACCAGGTGCAACAGGGTTGTTTGCCCCCTCACCGCTGTTTGATGCAAGAGTAATTTCTAAGTTACCGTCGACGAAATTGATATCGTAGTTCTGAGATTCGAATCCAGAAATGCTGATGTTGTAGTTCCCTGGGCTTGCCGCGCCTTGAGAGCTACCCCCATAACTAGCTTCTCCGTTTAAGTTAGCTATCGATTCGCCACTTACAAAACCAGTGGCGGTAAAACCATTGCCACCAGAGTATGCTGGGCCGGAGTCTTGGCTATCGTCGTTTGCACGAATAGTAAGGTCCGCTGGCGTAATATCTGCTGTACTATTGCTATCTGTATTGCTTAATACATAGTTCCCGGCGTCTGCGCCCGAAAGCTCAATGTCAGTACTACTAACGTTGATATCAATAGCTGCATTCGCATCGTCAAAGTTATTGTTGCTTGAAGACGCGCTAACGGTATCGCCTTCTTCCAAGCCTGTGAGATTAAAGTCTACAGTGGCAACAGTTGTACCGTCGTATACTTTGTCACTTGCAGTTGTGCTTACCGAAATCTCTTTTGCAAATATATCGGCGTTATCCGTACTACTATCGCTTGCTAAAACATAGTTTCCACTATCCAAGCCTGACAGCACCAAGCCTTCCGTGGTCACTGTCTTGTTAGAGCCAACATTTTTATCGTCAAATGCGCTACCGCTGGCGCCTACCAACACCGTATCACCTGCAATAATACCTTCAAGCTCTAAGCTCACGTCAGCTTGGGTGCTACCGTCATAGGTTTTATCACTTGCTGTGCTGTTAACGGTAATTGTCTTAGCGTTAATATCTGCACTCGCATCAGTATTGGCAATGGTAATATTGTAGTTGCTAGCGTCGCTCCCTGAAATGTTCAGATCTCCGAAGCTTACGGCTTTATTTTGACCTACATTTTTGTCATCAAAATTTGCAGTACCGCTGCTGATACTAACAGCATCCCCAGCGATAATTTCGCCATTACTATCAATATTAAAGCTGGCGATGGTTGTACCGTCATATTCTTTATCGGCCACACTAACATTGACACTGACATCTTTTACATTGATATCGGCGTTGTCTGTGATAGTGGTTTCAGCTAGGACATAATTGCCGCCATCACTACCCGATAAGGTGATACCCGTAGAGGTAACAGTTTTATCGAGCCCCACATTTTTATCACTAAAACTATCGGATGATGAGCTAACGGTCACCGTATCTCCACTGATGACTCCAGAAAGTTCCAAATCAACGTTTGCCGATGTGTTGCCATCGTAGGTCTTGTCGGCCGCCGTACTAGTAACGGTGATCTGCTTAGCCGTGATATCCGCAGTCACATCAGTATTGGCAATAGTGATGTTGTAGTTATCTTTATCGCCACCACTGATGGTGAGATCGCCAAAGGTAACCGTTTTATCATCACCGACATTTTTATCACTAAAGTTGGCATTGCTGCCGGCGATGGTGACATCGTCGCCGCTAATGATGGTACCGCTGCTGTCGATGTCGAAATCGGCTACGGTGGTGCCGTCATAGATTTTGTCTTCGACAGAAGCGGTTACGGTAACGTCTTTCTTAAAGATGTCCGCCGTGTCGGTGAGTGTGGTTTCAGCTAAGACATAGTTGCCGCTGTCGGTGCCACCCAAGGTCACGCCGGAAGAAGTAACGGTTTTATTTTCACCTGCATTCTTGTTATCAAAGGTATCGCTGGCCGAGCTTACGGTAACGGTATCGCTACTGAAGACACCACTTAAGGCCAAGTCTACATCGGCACTGTCATTCCCGTCATAGGTCTTATCATCAGCGGTGCTGCTGGCGGTGATTTCAAACGGAGTAATATCGGCTTGAACCACCACAGTGCTGTTGGCAATTTCATAGTTGCCGGCGTCGGTGCCGCTTAAGCTATAACCTCCGATGGTGACATCTTTGTTGTCATCGACGTTTTTATCCGAGAAGCTGCCGCTAGCGCCAGTGAGGCTAATATTATCAGTGGCGATAAAGTCGGCAGTACTTGCGGTAATGTCGGCATCGCGGGTGCTGTCGTAGACTTTATCGGCCGCTGTGCCAGTCACGGTGATCTGCT
>NZ_CANMYE010000004.1 GCF_947502065.1 uncultured Pseudoteredinibacter sp. | reverse complement strand
ATACCGGGGTCAGATCCCAAGGGATCTGACCCCATGTTAAGGCACGATGTATGTGGTTTAGATGATCTTGTAGATGTTGCCGTTTATTGCTTGGGTAGTTGCGGTTTAGATCCCGGCTCCGATACCGGGGTCAGATCCCAAGGGATCTGACCCCACGTTAAGGCATAGTGTTTGTGGTTTAGATGATCTTTTAGATGTAGCCGTTTATTGCTTATGTAGTAGCGATTTAGATCCCGGCTCCGATACCGGGGTCAGATCCCAAGGGATCTGACCCCATGTTAAGGCACGATGTATGTGGTTTAGATGATCTTGTAGATGTAGCCGTTTATTGCTTGGGTAGTTGCGATTTAAATCCCGGCTCCGATACCGGGGTCAGATCCCAAGGGATCTGACCCCAGGTTGTGGCCCCTTTGTTTAGTTTGTTTTTGGTGTTTTTTAATGGGCGATTCTTCAGCTAGTACAGCATCAAATTTTAATAAGCATTGGCTTTGGTTTGTGCCAATGGCGCTTATCATCCTCGTGGTTATCATTTTCGCCTTCCGTTTCGCGATGGCCGATGCTGCCTCCTATCCAGCGCGCTATGCATCTGATCTTTGGTTTAAAGAAGATCGCTTGCCTACCAAAGAAGAACTAGATAAAGCTTTAGAAGATGCCGAAAGCGCTCGCGGTTGGAATCCTTATCACGCTGAATATCACGATCTTAAAGCCTACCTTTTATGGCTGGCTATTTTGAAAGAACAACGAGAGCCGCAATCAGAAAGCCAAGCACGTATTAACTCTCTTGCTCAGCAGGCAATAGACTTACATAAAACCGCCATCGAGCTGCGCCCGCGTTGGCCTTATAGTTGGTCTGGTATTGCCTTGATGAAGGCCTACCAACAGAAATTTGATCAAGAGTTTGAGCGAGCGGTGCTGCAGGCTGCGCGCTTTGGGCCTTGGGAGAATACAGTAAATATTCAGCTGGCTCTGGTCGGGCAGATTATTTGGCCAGAATTGCAAAGTCGGGGTCAGAACCCAGAGGGTTCTGACCCCAGTGTCGAAGCCAAAAAACTCAAAGCAACCATCATAGAAAACTACAACCGTGGCATTCGCCGTAATGCAAAGGTTATTGCTAGAAACTTAAAACAAAGCCCGCATCGCTATTCTATTTGTGCTCATCTTTCTAGAGAATTTAAGCAGTATAAAACTGTGTGTGGGTAATTAAGCATCTCGGCTTCGAGAACGGGGTCAGACCCCATGGGGTCTGACCCCTGGTGCCGCAATTCTATTTAAAAGGAAGAGGTCAGAACCCTAGGATTCTGACCTCGGTTGTGCCCGGCAGGGATTAGAAGTGTGCTACTACTTTTACGTGCTTATGTTTGTGTGGTTGTTTTACTAATACATAGTCATGGTGTTTCTTGCTGTATCGGTAATAGTGGCCGTTCACTACGTGATAGTGTTTTTTATTGACTACCACCACCTTCGCTTTTCCGGGCAAGACTTTAAGCCGCGCGCCATGTGGGGTTGCTACTACGCTGTAGTGATCATCAACAAATCGATAAAACAAACCGCCAGCCACAAAATAACTTAGGCCTTTCCAAGTGAATTTATGATGTGCCTTGGGCAGATGGTGGTGATGGTGCGCCTTGTGTTTATGCACCGTAATGGTTTTGGCTTTATGGGCGATACTCTGCTGGCTTAGGCCGAGGCTTAGCGCAAAGGCAGATGCTACAACGGCTAGTTTAGCCTTGGATGATGGCTTCATGGGGCTATCTCCTGTTGTTTTAGTCATGGTCCACCTTAAGGGGGGATTGTGGAGTGAATGTGTAGGAATTGTGGAATGGGGCTGTGGCGGGTAGATCACGGCTCCAAGCTGGGGTCAGGTCCCATGGGACCTGACCCCTTTGTTTGCGTGCGTGGGGTCAGATCCCAAGGGATCTGACCCCGATCTTTATAAGCTTATGCCCCTTTATTCCTGGGCCGTTTCGGGGGAAAATACCGCCCCTGATAAAAGGGCGTTCAGGCCCACACAAGCCAATAGCTCAACAGTCTTAGATAGGATGCAGCACTAGCCATGATTTTGATGATCGATAATTACGATTCATTTACCTATAACATTGTTCAATATTTGGGCGAGTTAAAGGCGGATGTGAAGGTGCTGCGCAATGATGAGGTGGATATTGCGGGCATTGAGGCGCTAAACCCCGAGAAAATCGTTATCTCACCGGGCCCTTGCACTCCCAATGAGGCGGGTGTATCTATGCCGGTTATCGAGCATTTTCAGGGTAAATTGCCGATTTTAGGCATTTGCCTGGGGCATCAGAGTATCGGTCAGGTCTTTGGTGGCGATGTAGTCCGCGCGGCCCAGGTGATGCATGGCAAAACTTCTCCTATCTATCACAACGATTCTGGCGTATTTAAAGGCTTGGCTAACCCCTTCGAGGCCACTCGCTATCACTCTTTGGTGGTAGATAAAAACACTTTGCCCGATTGTTTAGAGATCACAGCGTGGACTCAAAACGAAGATGGCAGTGTTGATGAGATTATGGGCTTGCGCCATAAAACCTTAGATATCGAAGGTGTGCAGTTTCACCCTGAATCCATCCTAAGTGATCATGGCCATGATCTACTGAATAATTTTCTACAGGCCTAAGCGGGAGCCAAGCAATGGATATTCAAGAAGCGCTAGGCACGATTATTCAGCGCCAAGATTTAACCACCGAGCAAATGGCTGCCGTGATGAAACAAATCATGACGGGCCAAGCTACTGAAGCACAAATTGGTGGTTTTTTAGTAGCGCTGCGCATGAAAAGCGAAAGCTTGGATGAAATTACTGGTGCCGTGCAGGTAATGCGCGAGCTGGCCAGTGAGGTAACAGTAAACGCCGAAAACCTAGTCGACATTGTTGGCACGGGTGGCGATGGTGCCAACCTATTTAATGTCTCTTCGGCTTCTAGTTTTGTTGTGGCTGCTGCAGGCGCCCATGTAGCTAAACATGGTAACCGCAGTGTTTCCAGTTCTTCTGGCAGTGCCGATGTTATCGAGGCGGCCGGTATTCGCTTGGATATCAGCCCAGAGCAGGTGGCTCGCTGTGCCGAGCAAGTGGGAGTGGGCTTTATGTTTGCCCCGGCTCACCACGGTGCCATGAAATACGCTATTGGCCCTCGCAAGCAATTAGCCCAGCGAACTATTTTCAATATTCTTGGCCCAATGACTAACCCTGCCGGCGTTAAGCGTTTGGTGATTGGTGTGTTTAATGGGGATTTATGTCGCCATATGGCTGAAGTATTAAAACGCTTCGGTGCCGAGCATGTCATGGTGGTGCACGCCAAAGATGGTTTGGATGAGATTTCACTAGCTACAGCTACTAATGTTGCCGAGTTAAAAAATGGCGAGATTAGCGAATATGAAATTAAGCCAGAAGATTTCAACATCGATAGCCAGAGCTTAATTGGCTTGGGGGTGGAAACCGCCGAGGAATCTTTAGCTCTAATTCGCGATGCCCTAGGCAAGCGCAAAGGTAAGTACGCCCAAAAGGCCGCAGACATTGTTGCTTTAAATGCGGGTGCGGCTATTTATGTCAGTGGCGTGGCGGATACTTTAGCTGAAGGTATTGCCCGAGCCCAAGATACGATTGCTAGCGGCCTAGCGAAAGAAAAAATTGCCGAGTTGGCAGAATTTACCCGTTGCATGGATTAATCATCTGAGCATCCTAGCAACAAGAAGAGTATGTAATTGTGAGCAGCTTTAAAAAGACCAATACCGTTTTAGATAAAATTTTAGCCCGCAAGTTAGAAGAGATTGCCGAGCGTCGTCCAAAAGTCAGCATGAATGATTTGCGTAGCATGTCGGAAGATCAAGGCCCTGCAAGAGGCTTTGTAAAATCGATCGAAACTAAAATTGATGCTGGCCAAGCGGCGGTTATTGCTGAGATTAAAAAGGCTTCGCCAAGTAAAGGTATTATCCGTGAAGATTTCTTCCCAGCGGATATTGCACGCAGCTATGAGAAGGGTGGGGCAGCCTGTTTATCAGTATTGACCGATGCGGATTTCTTTCAAGGCCATGAAGAGTTTTTGAAAGAAGCGCGCAGTGCCTCTAAGTTGCCGGTTATTCGCAAAGACTTTTTGATCGATGAATATCAGATTCAAGAAGCACGTGCGATTGGTGCGGATTGTGTATTGTTAATTGTTGCGGCCTTAGATGCTTATCAGTTGCAGGATTTAAATACTCAGGCCTTAGAGTTGGGCATGGATGTTCTGGTAGAAGTACACAATCGCGAAGAGCTTGAGCTGGCGATGGATTTACCGAATAAGTTGATTGGTATTAATAATCGCAACTTGCATACCTTTGATGTGTCTTTAGAAAACACCTTCGCGCTATTGGATGTAATTCCTGGTGATCGTATTGTGATTACTGAAAGTGGTATTGCGACTATCGATGATGTGGCGGCGTTGCGTGGGCATAATGTAAATGGTTTCTTGGTGGGAGAGACCTTTATGCGTGCCGATGATCCTGGCTTGAAATTGATGGAGATGTTTCATTAGTTTGAAATGGGGTCAGATCCCAAGGGATCTGACCCCGGATGCCTGCACGATGCAGGTGGTATTGCTTTGCTTTGGCGAAGCCTCTTTCTTGCAGTTCTTTTAGGTAGTCGATCTAATTTAACATCTCGGCTCCGAAGTGGGGTCAGATCCCAAGGGATCTGACCCCGGGTGCCTGCACGATGTAGGTGGTATTGCTTTGTTTTGGCGAAGCCTCTTTCTTGCAGTTCTTTTAGCTAGTTGATCTAATTTAACATCTCGGCTCCGAATTGGGGTCAGATCCCACGGGATCTGACCCCGGGTGCCGGACCCCGAGTGCCTGCACGATGTGGGTGGTATTACTTTGCTTTGGCGAAGCCCTTTCTCTCAGTTCTTTTTAGTTAGTCGATTTAACCTAACATCCCGGCTTCGAGGTGGGGTCAGATCCCAAGGGATCTGACCCCGGGTGCCGGCACGATGTGGGCGATATTGCATTGGCTTGGCGAAACCCCATCCTCGTTATTCATGAAAAAATTGTCATTTTACGCAAAGAATACTTCCATTGTGTTTTGTCAGAATAATCATGTGCAGGGTGCTCAGCCCTGATTTTATTCTTATGATGGAGGCTGGAATGAATATCAAATCTATTATTAAAACTGCCCGTCCTTTTAAGCTACTGGCCATATTGGCAAGTGTATCGGTGGCACACTGGGCCTATGCGGCGGATACAAACCTAAAGGTGTCTGAGGCGCTGCAGAAGGCTGAGAAGTTGGCCGATGGGCCTGTGTTATCCGTAATGCTGGAAAAGCGGAAGGGTACGGCGGTATATCTGGTGGAATACTTAAACCAAGGCATGCCACGCTATATGGAGCTGGATGCCAAAACTGGCAAGCAACTTAATACCAGTAAAAAGGTCCAATCCAAAATTAGGCCCCAGCTAGCAAAAGCCTTAAAAGTGGCGTCTAAACAGTTAGAAGGCGATATTGAGTCGGTTGAATTTGATATGGAAACTGGCGACTATTTATTGGGTGTCGAGCTAGAACATGGCTATCAGCGTGTCGTCCTTGATGGCGAAAGTTTCAAGATGAAAGCTCTCGATCGCAGCTTTAGGCATTTTGGCAAGCAAATGAGTATTCTAGGTGGCGACGATATTGATATCGAGGTGTTCACCAGTGGTGATGACTTTCCCTTTATCGGCATGGCCGATATGCAAGCGCTGCATTCAATACCTGGGGATATTCATAAAGAGCTGCGCAAAGAGTTGGCTTTCATATGTGAGCAAGCTGAAGACAAAGCTCCGCCAGCTGATCCGGCAAGTTAATTTTAAAATCACAGAATAAAAGGTTAGGCCTGTGAAACTGTTATTAGTTGAAGATAATCAAGAACAAGCTCAGTTTATTTGCAAAGGTATGGAAGAGGCTGGGCATCGTATTGATTGGGCGCGAGACGGCCGAGAAGGTTTTCAGCTGGCTACACAATCACAGGCTGATTACCAGTTAATTATCAGCGACAGACTAATGCCTGAAATGGATGGCCTGCAGATGTTAAAGGCCCTAAGAGCCATCGAGGTAAATACCCCGGTGCTTATTTTGAGTGCGCTCGATAGTGTTGATGAGCGAGTAAAAGGTTTGCGTTCTGGCGGTGATGATTATTTGGTAAAGCCGTTTGCCTTTAGTGAATTGTTGGCCCGGTCTGAAATCCTAGCGGCACGTGCCGCGCCTGTTGTCTCGGCGGCGGAAAGCTTATTGACGATGGCCGATCTAGAGTTAAATCGCATGAGCCGAAAAGCAAGCCGGGCCGGGCAGGCCATTGAGCTGAATACCCGAGAGTTTCATATCCTAGAGTACTTTTTACAAAACCCGGGGCGGGTCATCACTCGTACCATGCTGCTAGAGCAGGTTTGGGGGCATAACTTTGATCCGCAAACCAATGTGATCGATGTGCACATCAGCCGCCTGCGTAAAAAAGTTGATCTGCCAGATCTGCCATCCTTGCTGCATACTGTGCGAGGCGCAGGTTACAAGATGGAGGCGCCTGCATGAGGTGGCGTGATCCGTTTAGTGGCCTGCTATGGATTTATGGTGCGGTAGCTTTTGTTTTCTTATTGTTGGCTTTTCTAATGGCCGATTGGCTGGGTGCTTGGTATGTACGAGATACCACCAGCTTCGCCTTGGAAACGAAAATGGAAAGTCTCGAAGCTCAAATTATCGAACAGCAAGAGCTACTGAGCCAGGGTGAAGTTTTAGAGTTGGAGAAGCTACTGAGAAAGGAGTTCGAAAAAAGCGGCCCTTACCAGTTTATTATTTCTATGAACGGAGATTTGATCACCAGCTTTGAAGAAATTCCTCCAGATTTTCCTTCGGCCATTCCCTTTCCTGAAGGTTTGATGGACTTTAGTACGTTTCATGATGGCAAAGAGGTGAACTTTACTTCTCTAACAACTCCATTGGAGCAGTTTAATGCTGAAGTTACCGTTGCTTTAGATCCATCTATTTTAAGTTCGGATCATAATTGGCCGGCGATTCTTTTTACGATTATGGCCTCGGTGTTAGGCCTGGGGCTTTCCCTAAGTTGGTATCTACAAAATCGTATTAAAGCACGCTTGATGGATATTAATACTACCACGGCAGCCATCGTAAATAGCGGAGATCTTAGCCGTCGAGTTAAAGACAGTAATTTAAGCGGGCCCCTAGCTGTAACAGTAGATAATATTAATCATATGCTGTCGGATGTGGAAACCGCTATGCACTCGACCCGGCAGCAGGCCAATAATATCGCTCATGATTTACGTACCCCTTTAACGGCTGCTTATAATCAACTGCAAACGGCTGCGAAACGCTATCCAGAGCTGGAGCACAGTGAAAAGTTGCTGGCGAATTTGCAGAATACATTTGGTCTTTTACTGCAGATTAATCGCTTAGAGAATCGCAGTGAGCTTTCAGCGCTAGATGATATGGATCCTTACCCTTGTGTAGTCGATTCTATCGAGTTGTACGAGCCAGTATTTCAAGAGAAAAATCAGGTTTTGCAGTGGAAGGTAGCTGATAACCTTGAATCAAAACCTGAAGGTTTAGGCTTGGTAAAAGCTGATCATGCTTTGTTGATGCAGTCGGTTTGTAATCTCTTGGATAATGCTAGTAAGTACAGTGCTACCGGTGAAGTGATTGAGCTTTGTATAAAACCCTCGGATAAATATTTGTGTATTGAGTGTTCTAACTCGGTAGAGAAGGGTTTAACTGGCGGCGGAGTGGTTGCCTCTGAGGCGATAGAAGAAAAAGCCTTTGAGCGTTTTTATCGTGGTGATCAGAGTCGTACTGAAGAAGGGAATGGTTTGGGTTTAAGCTTTGTGAAAGCTGCTGTGCAGGCGATGGGTGGCGAGGCTGGTTTGAAGTTGGAAAACGGGAAGTTTGTGGTTTCTATTTGCTTATTGCGTAGCGTATAAATCCCGGCCTCGATGTGGGGTCAGATCCCAAGGGATCTGACCCCGAGTACCTGCACGGTTTGGAATGTATCGCTTTGTTTTGACGAAGCCCTTGTCTTTTAGTTGTTTTTATTAATCGATTTAATTAAAAATCCCGGCTCCGAAGTGGGGTCAGATCCCAGGGGATCTGACCCCGAGTACCTGCACGGTTTGGAACGTATTACTTTGTTTTGGCGAAGCCCGCTTTTCTTTGGTCTTTTTGTTAGTTGAATTGATAAAGGTTCCCGGCTTCGAAATGGGGTCAGATCCTAAGGGATCTGACCCCGGGTAGATGGTACGATGTTTGGTTTAGGCGATTTACTTACGGTTTTAAATTCTTGCTTGCGAAGTGACTTGAACAGAACAGAGTTTCTTTTGAGTGTTTAGAAGGGAGTTCTTTTTACTGGGGGGCGTTGGTAGGGACGTCGGCTTCGACTAGGGTCAGAACCCTTGGGTTCTGACCCTGATTTAAGTATCAGCGGGTATTAAATACCACCATGGTTTTGCCTTTTACGGAAACCAAACCTTGGTCTTCTAAAGTTTTTAATACGCGGCCAACCATCTCACGTGAACAACCGACGATGCGGCCAATTTCTTGGCGAGTGATTTTAATCTGCATCCCGTCTGGGTGGGTCATGGCATCGGGCTCTTGGCTCAAATCCAAAAGCGTGCGGGCAACGCGGCCCGTTACATCTAAGAAAGCCAGATCGCCTACTTTACGAGTGGTGTTACGCAAGCGCTTAGCCATTTGACGGCCAAGGGCGTAAATAAATTCTGGATGGTTTTCAGAAATTTCACGGAACTTGGAGTAGCTGATTTCCGCAACTTCGCATTCTGTTTTGGCGCGAACCCAAGCACTGCGAGCATCGTTTTCTTCAAACAAGCCCATCTCACCGATAAAGTCACCTTCGTTAAGGTAGGCAACAATCATTTCGCGGCCTTCATCGTCTTCAATAACGACGGTGGCTGAGCCTCTAATAATGTAATACAGGGAGTCACTATTATCGCCCGCATAGATCAGGGTACTTTTCGCTGGGTACCGGCGTCTGTGGCAATAGCTTAAAAATTCTTCCACATGTTCAATATGCGGGGTTAATGGAACGTTATTCAATGTTGACTCCTGGCATCTACGCTTCTGCGTCTGACCCGTTACTGCATCCATCGCAACTCTGCTGATCCATTCAGCGCCTGTGCCACCAAGCTTGAATACTACAGGTTCTGCAGGCGCGTTTTCGACCGGGCCTTTATAGTTCTAAATTAAAGGTTTTTTGTTTTTTTTATTCCACGGTACAAATCCTAACTACCGTGGCGAAATTAGACAGCGATTATGGCGTTATTACTCCCCTGAATCCATACTTTAAGTTGTTTACTTGGCAAATATCCGATGAATTGTGACTTGTCACATGTTCAAGTTGTGATAGCTGCACGAGTAAAATGGCTACGCCTCGTCGTATACGCTGTGACGTATATCGCCAAATACGCTGACAAGGCTAGTAAAACTCATTGTTGCTGAATATTTGCCCAATGGAAGAGCTTTTGCTGCATAAGGATATAGAGACATAGCCTAAAGGAATGGAAAAAGCGCCTAGGTGCTTATGGTAACCTTAAGCTTTTGTTTGTCTGAGGAATATCATGAAAGCACAAGTGAAATGGGGCGGAAATGTAAATTTTGTAGCCACGACGGGAACAGGCCACACCATCCAAATGGATGGGCCAGAGGACAAAGGCGGACAAAACTTAGGCGCGCGCCCAATGGAGCTTATGTTGGTGGCGGTTGGCGGTTGCTCAAGCTATGACGTAGTAGGGATATTGCAGAAATCTCGACAAGATGTTGAAGATTGTGAGGTGTTCGTAGAAGGCGAGCGTGCGGATGCGGTGCCAGCGGTTTATACCAAAATTCATTTGAAGTTTGTGGTGAGTGGAAGAAAACTGAAGGAAAGCCAGGTGAAGAAAGCGGTTGAGTTGTCCGCGGAAAAGTATTGCTCGGCTTCGATTATGTTAACGAATGGGGGCGTTGAGTTGACCCATTCTTATGAGATTGTTGAGCTTGGGGAGTAGGTTCTAACATCCCGGCTTCGATGTGGGGTCAGAACCCACGGGTTCTGACCCCGAGTGTTGGCACTTTGCGTTTGGTATGGTGGTGTCGGATCGAAGCCGCATTTCTTTGCTTCGGAGGTTGGTGTTTTAGGCTGAAAGGTCGTGGCTCCGATGTGGGGTCAGAACCCAAGGGTTCTGACCCCGGGTGTTGGCACTTTGTGTTTGGTATGGTGGTGTTTGATCGAAACTGCGTTTCTTTGTTTCGGGGGCGGGGTTTATAGATTTAAACATCTCGGCTTCGATGTGGGGTCAGAAGCCGAGGGTTCTGACCCCGGCCTGAGGTTAGATGCGGTAGCTGGTTTTAGTCATGGCCTTGGACATTAGGCTCATGGCATGTTTGATGGGGCCTGGGAAGCGTATTCCGCCAGCCTCTAGTGCGGCGTGAGAGTGCTTAGCCTCATCTTCCAGCATTTGCTCAACGATCGCACGGCTTTTGCTGTCTTGCTCTGGCAGTACTTCTAAATGCTCTTCTAAATGCGCACATACCTGATCTTCAATAGCGGAAACAAAGCCTAAGCTGACTTTGTCACTGATTAAGCCGGCGGTTGCCCCCATACTGAACGATAGGCCGTACCACATTGGGTTAAGCAAGCTGGTGTGGCTGCCCAGTTGGCGGGTACGTTCTTCACACCATGCTAGGTGATCAATCTCTTCATCGGCGGCATGCTCCATCTCTTCGCGCACCGCTGGTAACTTAGCGGTTAGGGCTTGGCCTTGATACAAGGCTTGCGCCATCACTTCACCAGTGTGGTTCACCCGCATCAAACCTGCAGCATGTTTACGCTCGGAATCACTCATCTCGGCTTCATCTTGCCCAGTGGCGGGAGATGGGCGGCTATGGGCTTGGGTGTCGGGGCTTAGGGTGCGCAGGGCGCGATCGGCTTGACCGATCAGCTGATCTACTAAGCTATGGCGGCGTAGGCTGCTCATAAGTTGCTCGCTACTGGCTTTTAAAAACACCATTCTACTGTATCCTGAAGCAGAGATAAAAACTATCAGCAGTTATACTTTCGCTCGTCTAATGGTTGTGTATGTTTAGGAAGCAAGCAAATGAATGAAGATCTAAAAGCCGTATTTGATAGCCGCCCACCGCTGGTGGTGCTGGAAAGCTATGATGAGAAAACCGCTTTAGATCAAATATTGGAGCAATCGCGTGCTAGGCGGCAGTCGGTGTATCGCTGGTCAGTAACAGATGGCCTTGCGCGCTTAACCTTTGGCCCGCAGCTAAATATGAGCTCGGATACTGCCGAGCCAGAAAAGGTGTTGGAGCATATTAAAGCCTCCACCAAACCAGGCTTGTTTGTACTGTGTGATTTCCACCCTTTCTTTAGCGAAAGCCCCAAGATTATTCGCCTATTAAAAGATATCGTCTTGAATCATGCGGCGGTTGCGCACTGCCTCGTTTTTCTCAGTCACAAAATTGAGCTGCCGCCTGAATTGGTTCGCTACAGTGCAAGAGTAGAGTTAATTCCACCGAATGATGAAGAGGTTATGAACATTGTTCGCGAAGAAGCCAGCAAGTGGGCCGCTGAGCAAAGTGCGGATCGCGTTAAGGCCGATCAAAAAGCCTTAGAGATGCTGGTGGCCAATGTGCGTGGCCTAGGGCACCAAGAAATTCGTCGCTTGGTGCGTGGTGCTATTGCTGATGATGGTGCGATTACCGAAGAAGATATTCCAATATTGAACCGCGCTAAGTTTGCCTTGATGGATATGGAAGGAGTGCTGAGCTTTGAGTATCGAACGGCGAAATTTGCCCAAGTGGGTGGCCTAGATAATTTAAAATTGTGGCTCAAGCAGCGTCAGCAAGCTTTTTTAAAAACCGGCAGCAAAGATGCTAAAGATACACCCAAAGGCATGTTGATGTTAGGTGTGCAAGGTGGTGGCAAAAGTTTGGCGGCAAAAGCTGTTGCGGGCATGTGGGATTTGCCGCTGCTGCGTTTAGATATGGGGGCGCTGTATAACAAGTACTTTGGTGAGACAGAGCGTAACCTGCGTGAATCATTAGCGCTGGCGGACAATATGAGTCCCTGCGTATTGTGGTTAGATGAAATTGAAAAAGGTTTGGCCCAAGGTGGTGAGGATCACGGGACTTCTAAGCGAGTACTGGGCACTTTACTTACGTGGATGTCCGAGCGCGATAAGCCTGTTTTTATTGTTGCGACCAGTAATGATATTAGTGCGCTGCCGGCTGAGCTGGTGCGCAAAGGTCGCTTTGATGAAATCTTTTTTGTCGATTTACCAGGGCCGCAAGCGCGCCAGAAAATTTTTGAAATACATCTCGCTAAGCGTGGCTATAAAACCGATATGGACTGGGCTGAATTACTGCGAGCAACCGAAGGTTTCACCGGTGCAGAAATTGAGCAGGCGATTATTGCTGCCGGTTACAGTGCGGGGGCTGATAAGCACGATGTAACGAGCTTGTCTTCTGAGCAATTGTTGGCTGAGATTTCTGTAAGTGTGCCGCTATCGCAGACTATGTCTGAACAGGTAGGAGCGTTGAGAAGTTGGGCGAAAGATAGGGCGGTGCCAGCGTAAAGCGGGGTCAGAACCCTCGGGTTCTGACCTCATGTGCAGGCACGATCTTGGTGGTGTTGCCTTGCGTTGGAAGAATTGCTTTGTGTCTTTGAAGCTCTGCCGCGTTGATTGTGACGAGTGTTTGTAGGGTGTGGGATTCTATTGGTGTAGGGACCTAATCGATAGCTTGGCTTCGAAGCGGGGTCAGAACCCAGGGGTTCTGACCCCATGTGCGGGCACGATCTTGGTGGTGTTGCTTTGCTTTGGAAGAATTACTTTGTGTCTTTGAAACTCTGCCGCGTAGATTGTGGCGAGTGTTTGTAGGGTGTGGGATTCTATTGGTGTAGGGACCTAATCGATACTTGGCTTCGAAGCGGGGTCAGAACCCAGGGGTTCTGACCCCTTGTGCGGGCACGATCTTGGTGGTGTTGCTTTGCTTTGGAAGAATTGTTTTGTGTCTTTGGAAAGCTGCCGTGTTGATAGGGGCGAGTGTTTGTAGGGTGTGGGATTCTATTGGTGTAGGGGGCTAATCGATAGCTCGGCTTCGAGAAGGGGTCAGAACCTATTGGTTCTGACCCCGCCCCGCGTTTGGTTTGGGCTTAGCTTTGTTCGCGGGCGATGGCTCGGTAGCCAATATCGTTGCGATAGAAGCTGCCTTCCCAGCTGATGGTTTTTACTAGCTTGTAAGCTTCGGCTTGGGCTTCGCTTACGCTATTACCTAAAGCGGTTGCACAAAGTACGCGACCGCCAGCAGTAACGACTTTGCCATCTTTCATGGCAGTGCCTGCATGGAAAACTTTGGCGATATCGCTGCCATTGTTTTCTAGACCGTGAATCTCATCACCTTTGTTGTAGCTTGCTGGGTAACCACCAGCTGCGAGTACAACACCCATAGCGGCGCGGCTATCCCAATCGGCGCTGGCCTGATCTAGCTTCTTATCTAGCGCGGCATTACACAGATCGACCAAATCAGATTGTAAGCGGATCATAATTGGTTGGGTTTCAGGGTCGCCAAAACGGCAGTTATATTCAATAACTTTTGGCTGGCCTTCAGCGTTGATCATCAAGCCGGCGTATAAGAAACCGGTGTAGTCATTGCCTTCTTTAGCCATGCCTTCTACGGTAGGAACAATCACTTGCTCCATAATGCGATCGTGAATTTCGCTAGTCACAACAGGAGCCGGAGAGTAAGCACCCATGCCGCCAGTGTTCGGGCCGGTATCACCATCGCCAACACGCTTGTGATCCTGGCTGGTGGCCATTGGCAAAATGTTTTTGCCGTCAACCATGACGATAAAGCTAGCTTCTTCGCCGTCTAGGAATTCTTCGATCACTACGCGACAACCTGCATCACCGAATGCATTGCCAGATAGCATATCTTTTACTGCGTCTTCGGCTTGCTCAAGAGTTTCAGCAACAATGACGCCTTTACCAGCGGCAAGGCCATCGGCCTTAACAACAATCGGCGCACCTTTTTCACGTAAGTAAGCTAAAGCAGGCTCAACTTCGGTGAAGTTTTGGTATTCGGCGGTAGGAATATCATGACGTGCTAAGAAGTCTTTCGTGAAAGCTTTCGAGCCTTCTAGCTGTGCGGCGCCTTGGCTTGGGCCAAAGCAGCGAAGGCCACGCTCGGCGAAGTAATCGACAACGCCATCAACCAGTGGGGCTTCAGGGCCAACGATGGTTAAGCCAACATTATTTTGCTCGGCAAAATCCGCTAGCGCTTTAAAATCACCAACGCCGATAGCGATGTTTTCTAATTTGTCTTCCAGTTCTGTGCCAGCATTACCAGGTGCAACAAAAACTTTTTCAACATCAGCGCTTTGCGCCGCTTTCCAGGCCAAGGCATGCTCGCGCCCACCTGAACCGATCACCAATATATTCATAATATTTCGTCAGATGTGAGAGGTTGGATGAGCCAAGCTTGCGGCAACATCGCCTCTGAAAGTTTAAATGTAAATCGTGCAGATCTACCGGGGTCAGATCCCAAAGGGATCCGACCCCTAACTAATCTATTAATGGAATTTTAAGGAGTGATTTTACAGTTCTGGCAAGGCGCCTCGGAGCGCAGGGCGGGAGCGTACGCATAGTACGTGACCAACCGAGCACCGAAGCAACGCCGCCAGGGCTGTAAAAGCGCCCTTAAAAACCATTAATGGCGGAAGTGTCGCATTGAAGTAAACACCATCGCCATCCCAGCTTCATCAGCGGCTGAAATCACTTCTTCATCACGAATCGAACCACCTGGCTGTATCACACAGCTAATGCCAACCTTGGCAGCATTATCAATACCGTCACGGAATGGGAAGAAAGCATCGGAAGCCATGCAGCTGCCTTTTACTTCTAGGCCCGCGTGCTCAGCTTTAATGGCAGCGATACGTGCAGAGTTTACGCGGCTCATTTGGCCGGCGCCAACACCAATGGTCTGGCCGTTTTTGCCGTAAACAATCGCGTTGGATTTCACCATCTTGGCGACTTTCCAAGTGAACAGTAAATCGCGAATTTCTTCTTCAGTTGGTACGCGTTTGGTGACCACTTTTAAGTCACTCGCCGTTACCATACCTAGATCACGATCTTGCACTAATAAACCACCGGCTACGCGCTTAAGATCGAAGCTTGCTGCTGTTTCACCCCAGGCTCCACACTCCAGCAAACGAACGTTTTTCTTTTCAGCAACAGCCGCTTTGGCCTCCGCGCTGATGCTTGGGGCAATAATCACTTCCACAAACTGCTTGGCGCAGATATTCGAAGCGGTTGTTGCATCCAGCTCGCGGTTGAAAGCGATAATGCCACCAAAGGCCGATTCTGGATCGGTCGCAAAGGCTAGTTCGTAGGCGGTATTAATATCGGCCGCAACGCTCACACCACAAGGGTTGGCGTGCTTCACGATCACACAGGCTGGCTCGTCAAATAGTTTAACGGTTTCCAGTGCGGCATCGGTATCGGCGATATTGTTGTAAGAAAGCTCTTTACCTTGAATTTGCTCAGCGCTAGCAATGGTGCCGGCCGCTGCATCTTTCTCAACGTAAAAGGCGCTGTCTTGGTGAGAGTTTTCACCGTAACGCATATCTTGAGCTTTAGTAAACTGACTGTTGAACGTGCGGGCAAACTTATCGTTACCACCAGGCACCATGCGGCCGAAGTAGTTGGCGATGGCACCGTCATAAGCAGCGGTGTGTTCATAAGCTTTAATGGCCAAATCAAAGCGAGTTGCTTGGCTGGTTGCGCCATCGTTGGCTTGCATTTCCGCAATAATCGCTTCGTAATCGCTGGCGTTAACCACGATATTTACAAAGGCATTATTTTTAGCAGCTGCGCGCACCATGGTTGGGCCGCCGATATCGATGTTCTCGATAGCGTCTTCCAAACTACAACCTTCTTTAGCAACGGTTTGCTCGAACGGGTATAGGTTTACCACAACCATGTCGATTGCATTAATGCCGTGCTCAGCCATTACGCTATCGTCTTGGCCGCGACGAGCTAAAATGCCGCCATGTACTTTCGGGTGCAAAGTTTTGACACGGCCATCCATCATTTCTGGAAAACCGGTGTAATCCGAAACTTCGGTTACTGCGATGTTGTTTTCTTGCAGCAAGCGGAAGGTGCCGCCAGTGGAAAGCAACTCAACGCCCATAGCGCTAAGCTGCTGGGCAAATTCAACAATACCTGATTTATCAGACACACTGATCAGTGCGCGTTTTACGGCAACCAGGTTTTGGTCATTGCTAGAGCTCATGGGTAGATCCTGTTAGTGATCGAAAAATGAATCGATTAAAAAATCGTTTCTATCTGTCTCTATATCCGTTTTCAGCGCGACTTAAAGTAGGCCGTACTGCTTCAACTTTTTACGCAGAGTGCCACGGTTTAGGCCCAAAACTTGTGCAGCTTTAGTTTGGTTGTGGCGGGTGTGCTTCATGATCACTTCTAGCATTGGTGCTTCAACTTCGGCCATTACCAACTCGTATACGTCGGTAACACTCTGGCCTTCCAAGTTGCGGAAGTAGTTTTCCATCGCAATTTCAACGCTGTCACGCAAAGACTGGTTACGGCTGGTGTCGGTCAGCTGATTAGTCTCAACAGGCGTGTTCGCAACCGGTGCTTCAGTGGCGAAAGTTTCTACGCTATTCATGCGGCTTGTTCCTCTATAGTCTTGATTAAGTCGTCGAACAGTTGTTCGACATAATGCTGTTGTTGTTGGCAGTCTTCCAATTTGTTAAAGGTTTGGCGCAGGCCAGACCAATCGAAATCTGCCATATGGGTATTAACAGTATCCGCAGCCAAAGTTTGCAGATACCAGCCCATATGTTTACGGGCAATGCGCAAACCGAGGTAATCACCATAGTATTGATGTAATGCCTCGAGATGCTGGCTAATCGTGGTTTGTATGATTTCCAAACTCGGTAATGGTGCGGTTTTTTGTTCTTGGAGATAGTGGTTAATTTCTTGGAAAATCCAAGGGCGCCCTTGGGCTCCTCGGCCTACCATTACTGCCGCGGCCTGAGTGTGGTCTAAGACCTGTTTGGCTTTGTGCGGGCTCGTAATATCGCCGTTGGCGATGACAGGAATATGGATGCTTTGCACTATTTCGGCAATGGTGTCGTATTCGGCTTCGCCTTTAAAGCGACAGGCACGGCTGCGGCCATGCACGGTAAGGGCTTGGATGCCAGAATCTGCTGCTATGCGAGCGACGTTAAGGCCATTGCGCTCTTCGGGTGACCAGCCGGTGCGTATTTTTAGAGTTACCGGCACATCTACGGCGGCAACTACCTGTTGCAGGATATCAGTTACCAGGGCTTCATCGCGTAAAAGGGCGGAGCCGGCGGCTTTATTACAGACCTTTTTAGCTGGGCAACCCATGTTGATATCGACGATCTGTGCGCCATGCTCTACGCAAGCTTGTGCAGCTTGGGCCAGCATCGCTGGTTCGGCACCGGCGATTTGTACGGCACGAGGTTCGGCTTCGTTTTTGTCGATAATACGCTGTTGGGATTTGCGGCTATGCCACAGCTTGGTATCTGAAGTCAGCATTTCGGCCGTTACCATGCCCGCACCGAACTGCTTACACAGGCGGCGAAAAGGCTGATCTGTAATACCAGCCATAGGCGCCAGTACAACTGGGCTGTGGATCTGGTATGGGCCAATATGAAACAAGTGTCTTTCCTGCAAGCTGGTTCAAGACCGTCGCTAAGCCATTGTTTTTCAATGATCTTAGGTGTCAGGTCAGTTTTGGTGTGAGTAGTCACTTACCGGCAATCGTTATGATGCTGGTAACTGCTTATTTTTCCACCAGGTCCCGAAAAAGGGCGCATATGATACCTGTAGAGACCCCGCTAAGGGAAGTGGGAATTTGTTCGATTTGCCGTTTTTTTGATCGGTCAAAGGTGGTTGGGTAAAGCTGGCGCTTAAATTTTCATTTTCTGGAGTGTGGGCTTGCACTTTGCCTTGGGGGTTTTTAAACATCTCGGCTTCGAGATGGGGTCAGATCCCTAGGGATCTGACCCCGATTCTGAACCCGTGGGACCTGACCCCGATTCTGACCGCCACCGATGTGGCTGCTGTTGTTGCTTATTTAACGTTGACTTTGTAGTTGACGGCTTGCTCGCCTGGGTCGACTATCTCTAGGGATAGATGGATTGGGCGCTGAATAGGCATGATGCTGGCACCGGCCAGCTCGCCGGCTAGATACTCAGCGGGACGGAAGCTGCGGCTTGCGATGGCTTTGCCGTCGATGTCGCTAAAGCTTAGTTGGATGTCCGGAAATTCTTGTTCAAAATTGGCTAGGTTCAGCAGCACCATGTCCACTACTAGGGCCTGCTCTTGTTCTGGGTGGCTACGTACCACTAAATTGGAGGCCTTCAGTTTGCTTAAATCAACCTGTGGGGGCAAGCTGCAGCCGATAAAATTACAAGCCGTTTGATAGAATCCGCGATAGGGTGGTTGTAGATTTAAATCATCAAACTTAAGCCAAGCCAGTTGCCCAATAGCAACTATAATCGCAAGAAATGCGCCGCTCCCCCAAAGCCAATTCCAGCTGGGCTTTTCTTGGCGAAACTCCATCTCCAGCGGCTCGGGCTCAATGCTGTCGATCATTTCCGCTTTGCTGGGCTCTTCCTCCGTTACCGCAGGGATTGTGGCGGTATCAACGGTTCCTAGCGGCGCTTGTTCTGCAGTGGGGGCCTCAAAGTTTGGCTCGATTGCTGTGTCGTGAGCGGTCTCGGCTTGTTCAAGATGATATTCACTGTCTTGCGCAAGACTAAGACTACCGACCTTAATTGAATCCATACTGAGCGCATCTTCGAGCTCGTCACTGAGGTCTAACTCGTCAAATTCGCTCTCTTTACGTGGTTCTTGGTCAGCTAGCTGGCTGGCTTCAGGGGCAAAGAAAGGGTCGCTTTGGCTTTCTGATTCGGTAAGTAATTCTGGCTCCGCTGGATGTTTGCGGTCTAGTGCTTGCTCGATTTGGGACTGCTCACTTTTATGCTCAGCGGCCTCTAGCTCTTTCATCATCATTTCAAGAGCCCAGCTTTCATCTAAACCATCTTCATCTTGCTCTTGAGGTTCTGAACCAAAGGCCTGTGGCAGGTGGTGGCTGGTTTCTGGCTTTTGTTTAAAGTGCTCGGTATCGTCATCAATAAAGCGCGCCTCTTCTTCCTCTGGCGCTTGTGCTGTCAAAGTTGGGGCCGCGATATCTTCAATGGGCTGCGCAAGAATCTCATCGGGTTCGCCATTGAGGGTTTCTTGTTTGTGCTCGATAGTGGGCGCTTGCTCTTCTTCAGATTCGCGGCTCAATGGGGCGGTATTCAAACCGTTGTGATCAGGGGCTGCTGCCGTTAATTCTGCAAAGGGCTCATCATCAAAGCTGAGTGACAATTCCTTATCGGTATCATTAGAGCCGCTATTGTCGCTGTCTTGTGCTGAATCACTTAAATCGGCTTCAATGCTTGGTTTGCTGTTATCGTCTTCATGGGAAAAGCTTGCAGTTTCTAACTTATCTCCATCAAGACTCTGCTCGGCCAGTTGGCTAAGCTCATTGAAAAAATCATTGTTAGCGATTGGCTCTTTAGTTGCTTCAGAGGCACTAGTGTCCTCGGCGCTCGCTGCTGCAAAGGGTGTTTCAAAGTTGCTAATTGTAGTTTCATTGAGTGGCGCGGCTGGAGGCTCTATATCGAGCCCTTCAGAGAAAGCCTCATCCAATTCTTGGTCCAGCTGCTCAGCAAGACTTTGGTCGATTTGCTCGAAGGGATCTTCTTCGTTGTCTTCATTGGCAAGCTCCTGAAAATCAGAGCCTATCGAGTTGTGTACTGCAGCGTCGCTCCTGGGGTAGTCGTCCCAGCTTGCTACAGCCGTGGCTTCGCTCGCCTTATTGTCTTCCAAGGCTGAGTCATGGCTGAGTTCAGAGGAGGTGGGGCTTGCAGTTTGCTCAGGCGTATCCGCAACAGCGATATTGGTTTCGGGACTTTCGCTTGTATTGGTGAGAATTAAACCGTCGTTGACGCGGTGATCTATCGCTTTAAAAACTTGCAGGCATGAACCGCAGCGCACAGCACCTTTGGCGCTGGCGAGCTGCTGGCTGTTAACATTAAACGCAGTGCTGCAAGCTGGGCAGCGGGTGACCATATTATCCACTATGTTTCTTGTTATTCCTGATCTTATCCGTTTGAACTTGCTGTTCGATCAACAGGCCTTCTGGCCACAGTGTAGCGGCTCCGTGCTGATTGAGCCACTATCTATGATGTTGGTGGTTCGCAGAGTTTGCACAAGCTCTCTAATGGCGACTTAATCTTTAACCTTAGTTGCGGTTAGGCAGACCCACTCTTCACGCTGCTGCGGCTCAGCAAAGTTAAACCAAGGGCGATAGGCTTGCATCACAACTTCAGCTTGATTGTGTAGAATGCCAGATAGGCAAAGTTTGCCACCGAGTTTGGTCAGCGAGCTTAGGCTGGGCGCCAGCTCTGCCAATGGCCCAGCTAGGATGTTGGCCAGCATTAGATCGGCAGGCTCTTGAGGGCATTTATTCGGTAAAAATACGGTGATGGAATCTTTGGGAAGATGATTACGTTCGGTGTTTTCTCGGGTTGCTATAAGTGCTTGGGGATCAATATCCACACCAATCGCGCTATCAGCCCCCTTTAATAGTGCGCCAATAGCTAGGATTCCTGAGCCGCAGCCATAATCGATAACGCTTTGCTTTTCTATATCTTGTTGTGCCAGCCACTGCAGGCACAGAAACGTTGTTGGGTGGGTACCAGTGCCGAACGCTAGGCCCGGGTCAAGCATCAGGTTGATAGCTTCGGGTTCTGGCGGCTCTATCCAGCTAGGGCAAATCCAAAAATTATCCGCACACTTAATGGGGTGGTAATTTTTCATCCACTCCCGTTCCCAGTCTTTGTCTTCTAGCTGCTCCCAGCGGCCAGTAACATTTTGCTGAGAGAAGTTCTTTGCAATAGCTTCGGTATCAACAGTTGCTTCATATAAGCCTGTTACACGAGTTTCTTGCCACAAGGGAGTTTCCCCTAGTGCGGGTTCCAATATGGGCTGGTCTGCATTATCTTGCAGAGTGACCGATACGGCTCCGGTTGCCAACATTAAGTCTTCGATAGCTTCTGCTTGATTGCGATCGGAATCAATTTTAAATTGTAACCAGGGCATAATAGATCTCGGTATGGGGTGTTTCGCGTTGAATTACCGTAGCGACTGTTTGGCTACAGTGGGCCACCTTATATAAATTGGGCGGTGCTATTATACTGAGCATCACTATAAAGCCCAGCGCTGTAATGGCATCGGCTGAATACTAATAATGGACTGCGGATATGGAACAGGAAAAACGCGCCTCGTGCCGGGTAAAAGTTCTTTGCCGGATGAAGATCTATCACGACAGCTTTGGGGAGAAAGAGGTCAATACTCGTGATGTTTCTGATGATGGGCTTTTTTTGCTGTTAGACTCTGAGATTCTGCCGCCAATGGGCACAGTAATTCAAGGGCAGTTGTTAGGCAGTGCCGGCCCGCAAGCGCTATTAAATTTGGAAATTGTTCGTTGCGAAGAAACTGGGGCTGGCTTTAAAGTTCACAAATCGGCCGCCTGTCTTGATTTGCCCGATCGCTTCAAAAAAACAGAAGCTTAATTGCTGCTCTGGCAACTAAGTGTCGTGGTATTGCCTAAAGTGTGAACTGCGGCTCACTAAGTGCAAGCTTACCGGCTTAGGCCCAACTTAAGTGCCGTGGACAAGCTATAGGTGCATCGCTAAGCTTCTCCTTTGATTGTCGTTTTATTAGCTTCTAGGTATTTCTGTGCCCTTTAAAAAATCCCATGTCCCACCCGATTTATTGGAAAAAAACAAACCGCAGCAGCAGCGCGCTGTGCAAACCTATGAGGGTATTTTGAATGCTGCCAGTGAGCTTCTTGTAGAGCTGGGGGTGGAGCGGATTTCAACCAATCTGATCGCTGAGCGGGCCGGCATAACTGTGCCGGCACTGTATCGCTATTTTAAGAATAAATACGCTGTGCTCTATGCATTGGGTGCGCGCTTGATGGATCGGCAGAATCAAATACTGGTGGAATGGCATGAAACCTATTTTGACCCAAGCGAGCCAGAGCGCTTGTTTGTTGAGGTTGAAGGCCTGGTGCGGCAAACCTACGACGTCACCCGTGAGCAGCCAGCGAGCTTGCCCGTGCTTTCTGCCATGAGAGCTATTCCGATACTGCAGGAGGTTCGCTTACAGTCGCATAAGCGCATGACTCAATGGTTGTTGAGCCAGTGGCAGGCTTTCTATGAAATTGATGATGAAGAGCGAATTGGCGTGCAAAGCCGAATGTCGATGGAGGTTGCTATGACGGCGGTAGAAATGTCCATCGAAGATAGTGACACATCTGCAGATATTGCTATCGAAGAGGCGGCTAAAATCATCGTTTTGTATTGGCGCGATATGATCAGCCGGATGAGCTACAAGGGTAGCTAAACTCCTTGTTTTATTGAAATTGTTTTATACCTGTAATGGTGTGGGTTATTTCTTTGGTTTAAAAGTTAGTTATAGCTAGCTTTAAGTGCTTGCTTGGGTTAGGATTTAAGCTGGAAGAAAAATAGAGAATAAAAACGCATCCTTAAATGGGCCTAATTATGAAAGCTATTTATCTAATTATTGCGGCTTGGCGTTCGCGAGTGCTTAGCTTGCTTCTGATGGTTTTGATGGCAGGGGGGTTGCTGGCCTGTAGCGAATCCGACCAGCCTGCAGCCGAGCAGAAAGCCAAGGTTAATTTCCGGCAGCTGCCCGAAGATCCGCAATTGGCGGCTCTTTATCAGCGCAGCTGTATTGCATGTCACGGTACCAGAGCGCCAGCAATTCCGCAGACTGGAGATATAGCAGCTTGGCAGCCTCGAGCGGCAAAAGGCATGGACGCTTTATTAGATAATGTCATCAATGGCGTTGGTGGTATGCCTCCATTGGGCATGTGTATGGATTGTGAGCCAGAGCAGTTTGAAGCCTTGATTGAATTTATGGCCGCCGGCGCGCTAACGAAGTAACTTCTAAAACAGGCCGCTTGTAGATAAGAATCTGAGTATGTGGTCGGGTATGTGGTAAAAATAAAAAGGTTAAAAATGACCAATCGACGTCAATTTTTAAGTGCATTGGTAGCGACAGCGACAACGGCCGCTGTGAACCCAACCATCAGTTTGGCGGCTTCGGCGACCTCCGGTCCTGGTAGCGCTACAGCGAAAAAGAAGCGAAGAATTCCTTGGCGTAACTGGTCGGGTTCACAAGAGTGTTTTCCCGCAGCGCGCAAGGCACCTTCTACAGTGGCGGAATTGCAGGACTTGGTAACGGCCGCTTCAGGTATTGTGCGCCCTGTGGGTGCCGGTCACTCCTTTATGCCCTTGGTGCCTACTGACGATACGATTATTTCTTTGAGTCGCCTCGCCGGTGTTATTGAGCATGATGAGCAAAGTAATACTGCGCTTATTTGGTCGGGAACACGTTTGGGGGATATTGGTGCGCCGCTTGCTGAGCGAGGTCAGGCGCTGATTAATATGCCTGATATTGACGAACAAAGTTTGGCCGGTGCAATTTCTACAGCAACACATGGGACTGGCGCTGGCTTGGGGTGTATGTCTAGCTACGTAGAAGGTCTGCAGCTTCTTACCGCAAATGGAGAGCTTATCGATTGCAGTGCAGAAAATAACGCCGATATTTTTAAGGCGGCCCAGGTAGGCTTGGGTTCCTTGGGGATTGTGACTCAAATTCGCATGCGCAATGAACCGCTTTATCGTTTGCGACGTGAAACTGAGTGGATGCCCATCGAGGACATTCTCGCTCAGGTGGATCAGCTGGCTGATAATAATCGAAACTTCGAGTTTTACTATATTCCTTTTTCTGGCATGGGTTTTACCGATGTTCATAACATCACCGATGAGGAGTCTTCTCGCACCGAAGAGCTTGATCAAAATGATGGCGCCAATACGCTGAAAAGTGTACGTGATTGGCTAGCTTGGTCGCCAAAGATTCGTGAGCTGATTCTGTCTTCTTATATGAGTAGCCTCGATAAAGAAGTGGTGGTGGCTAATTCTTGGGAAAACTATGCCAAAGAGCGTAATGTGCGCTTTAATGAAATGGAATATCATTTGCCACGTGAAAATCTTGTAGCGGCTTTTAAGGAGATTCGTACCGAAGTAGAAAGTAACTTTCCTGAGGTATTTTTCCCATTTGAAGTGCGCGTGGTGAAATCTGATGATATCTGGTTGAGCCCTTTTAGTGGTCGTGAAAGTTGCTCTATTGCAGTGCATCGTTTTTTCCAAGAAGATTTTAAACCTTTGTATGGGGCTGTTGAGCCTATTTTGAAAAAATATGGTGGCCGTCCACACTGGGGTAAGCTAAATACTTTAAGTGGTGCCGACTTAGCGCAGTTGTATCCTCGTTGGAATGATTTTAAAGCCCTGCGTCAGCAGCTTGATCCGCAGGGTAAGTTTCTAAACCCCTATTTGAAAGGCGTTTTTTCTTAAAAGAGCTGGAAGCCAATATGCAAAAAACAAAAAGAAATATGCTGCTAGGCTTGGGGGCTGCGGGTATTGCTGCCGCGGCTTTAAAGCCTAGGGATAATGGCGGGGCGCATAGCGATTACTTTAAGGCGCTTAGTCACAATTTGGCGGAGGCTGATGTGTCTCAACCCAGTTTAGTGATTGATCGGGCCAGACTAAAACAAAATATCGCAACGCTACTTAAGCATATCAATGGGCGCTTTCATTTTCGGATTGTGGCCAAATCGTTGCCGTCTATTAACTTGCTCAAAGAGGTGATGGAGCAGGCCAGCAGCAATCGCTTAATGCTCTTTCATCAGCCATTTGCTAATCAAGTGGCGGCGGCCTTTCCTGAATCGGATGTGCTGTTTGGTAAGCCCATGCCGGTGGCAGCAGCCAAGAATTTTTATCGCCAATTGCAAGGTGAGTTTAACCCCGATGTGCAATTGCAGTGGCTTATCGATAGCCCTGAAAGGCTAAAGCAGTATTCGGCCTTGGCCGAGCGCTTGGGGCGCAAAATGCGCATCAATATCGAGATTGATGTGGGCTTGCATCGTGGTGGTGTGAGCAATACCGATGATCTTTTGGAGATGTTGGCGTTGATCAAAAATAGCGCTTTGTTGAGCTTTTCCGGTTTGATGGGCTATGAGCCCCATGTGGTTAAGCTGCCGGGCGATGTCTTATCCCATCGTGATAAGGCGATGACTGAGTATCAGAAATATTTAGATGTTGCGGTACAGTTCTTTGGGGCTTTAGATTCTAGCTGGACGCTAAACGCGGCGGGAAGCCCGACTTATCAACTTTATGATGAAGGTGAATTCCCTCACAATGAACTGGCTGCGGGTTCCTGTTTAGTAAAGCCTACGGATTTTGATATGCCTAGCTTGGCCGATCATGTGGCGGCATCTTTTATTGCGACACCGGTGATTAAGGCCTTGCCGAACACAGAGCTACCAGGTGTGGCAGCGCTGGGTAAACTGATGGCTTGGTGGAATCCCAATCGTGAGCGTAGTTTCTTCACCTATGGCGGTTACTGGAAGGCAAAAACCGAATCGCCTGCTGGCTTGAGTACAAACCCTGTGTTTGGTCGCTCTACTAATCAAGAGATGCTTAACGGCTCACGCTCAGTAGAGCTGGCGGCGGATGATTGGGTGTTTTTAAGGCCAACACAAAGTGAGTTTGTGTTTTTGCAATTTGGTGATATTGCGGTTATGGAAAATGGCGAACTAAGCGAACGTTGGCCGGTGTTTCAGCAGCAGGTTTAAAACTCTGCTGCTTTCTCTGTTTGGGGGCTATAAATCCAATTGCGAACGCAGATCAGCCATGCGCTTTTGGTTTTC
Source organism: uncultured Pseudoteredinibacter sp. (assembly GCF_947502065.1). Lineage (GTDB taxonomy): Bacteria > Pseudomonadota > Gammaproteobacteria > Pseudomonadales > Cellvibrionaceae > Pseudoteredinibacter. Next base: position 423,005 of record NZ_CANMYE010000004.1, on the reverse strand, counting down.
TTCTTTAGAAAGCGGCTCGCCGATATCTTCTGGCAATGCTTTAATTTCTGGCATGCTGAGCTTATTGCCGGCCAATACCTGCTCGCAATATTTCTCGTAGCATTGTTTAAAAATCGGGAAGGCTGTTTTCTCAGCATTGCTGGCCAGCATAAACCAGCCGGCTTCTTTACCCGCTAGGTAAACAGCAGGGTGGCTCCAATTGGCTTCGGCTTTAGGGCTTGGGGCACCGCAAGCTTCTTGGTAAGCGCTATAGGGCGCTGGAAGTCCATGCTGAGCTGGTTCACCTTCACAGGCGCGAATCATTTTGTTTAATGTGGGTAGGTAATCGGAGGTTTCCATTACCCGCTTAGCGCCACGCAAGATGGTTTCATTATCGAAGCGCTGTAAACCATCCAGCCACAGGCGTTTGGCTTGACCGAGTAGCTCATCGCTACCAAAAGCACTGTGGTATTGATTGTGGTAATTGATGCGAAACAAGCTGAAAACCTGATTGATGGTTTCCTTGCGAGCTAGTACTTCTTCGCTGTTGGCGTTACCAGGATGTGTCAGTGAGGTCTTCGACAAGGCTGCGCTCTCTCGTGCTGCGTGGCTGCTGATTGCTGCCGTTATTATTGGCTACTACGGCCTTTTGTTGCAACTTATGTTGCTGGGCCCAGTGGTATTTTACGTGTTGCAAAAATTTGGTATTCCAAGAGCTGTGTGCTTGCTTGGTTTCTTTCCAGTAGAGAATAAATTCTGGCAGCTGCTGCTGGGCAAAATTCATATCAATGTTAGCCATGCGCAAGATGTCATAAACATCGGCACTGGCCTGCCAGTTGTCTGGGATAATATGCGGGTTGGCATCGTTAGCAACCGAAGACTGGAAGCGCGCCCACTGGCGTCGTACATGCTGAATAAATTTGGTATTCCAAGTATCTGCACTGGTGCCTTTTTCATGCCAGTAAAGAATAAACTCGGGGATGGCATCTTCCACAAACTGTGGGGTAATGCCCGCATGTTTAATCATCATCTCCATGGCTTCATGGCTAGGGCGCCAATTGAAGTCGATGGGGCGCATTTGATCCCTTTGATGGGTAAAGGTTTCGCGCTCGCGCCATTTGTGAATAACGCGGTTAATAAACTTTGAGCTCCAAGATTTATGCGACTCGCCACTGTCACGCCAAAACGTTACAAATTCAGCCACCTGGGCTTTGGCAAAAGCCTCTTCGACATTCATTTGGCGTAGGCGCTGCAAGGTTTCCATATCGGGTTGCCAATTGGGAGGAATCAAGGTGGCACCGGGTTGAGCTTTGCTCACTTGATTCTTTAAATGGCTGGAAACGATGGGCAGGCCTTGGCGGCGTGGGCTGCTCTCGGCGGGTGCGACAGGCTGCTCGGTAAAGCTAAATAACAGTTGCTGAGTTTGCTGAAATGGCGCCGAGGCTATGTGAATTAAGCCTTTGGCCGCCAAGCTTTTGCTTACTCGCTCGATATCAAGCTCATTAAAGAAAGGCAGGCGCTTTTCTTGATCGCTTTGCTTGAATAGCCAAAATTGCTGTTGGGCAGGCTCGCGGATATCGGCGAGCTCGGTCAATACCGCAAACAAGCAAGCTTCTTCTAGGCCAATAGTGGCCGCAAGGCTGGGCGAGAGCGCTAAAATTCGTTCTTGGTCAAATGGGGAAGTCATGGGGCGATATTACCATTGATTGGCGGGCTAAGCTTGGGAAAATGTGGGGGTATTTTAGGTGGCTTATTGGCTTTTGGCTGGCGGGTAGTTGTGGCGAACTAAGGTATACTGCGCGCCAGTAAAACAGTAAAGGAGCCAGTGGGTGGCCAAGACAAAAACCGCATATGTATGTAATGACTGTGGCTCTGATTACCGCAAATGGCAGGGGCAGTGCACAGATTGTGGTGCCTGGAATAGCTTAAGCGAAGTAAAGCTTGGCCCAACGCCTAGTAATAGAGCGGCCAAGTTTGAAGGTTATGCGGGGGCTGCTGGGGGTGGCGTAAAAACGCTCGCGGATATTGATCTGCAAGATGTGCCGCGTTTCAGCTCTGGCACAGGAGAGTTTGACCGGGTTTTAGGTGGTGGTTTGGTGCCAGGCTCGGTGGTACTGATCGGCGGTCACCCGGGGGCGGGTAAGTCGACCTTATTGCTGCAAACCATGTGCTTTTTGGCCGCTCAGAAGGAAGCTTTGTATGTCACGGGTGAAGAGTCTTTGCAGCAGGTGGCCATGCGTGCCAAGCGCTTGGGGCTGCCTACTGACAGATTAAAGATGCTTTCAGAAACCAGTGTGGAGGCAGTATGTACTGCGGCGCAAAATCTTAAGCCTAGCGTGATGGTGGTGGATTCTATTCAGGTGATGCACCTGGCGGATATTTCATCGGCGCCGGGCAGTGTCTCTCAGGTTCGCGAGAGCGCGGCCTATTTGACGCGCTTTGCTAAACAGAGCGGCACGGTGCTGATCTTGGTGGGACATGTTACCAAAGATGGCAGTCTAGCTGGCCCTAAGGTGCTGGAACATATGATTGATTGCTCGGTGCTGCTAGAGGGTGGGCATGATAGCCGTTTTAGAACCATGCGAGGCAATAAAAACCGCTTTGGTGCTGTCAATGAGTTGGGCGTTTTCGCTATGACTGAGCAGGGTTTGAAAGAAGTCAGTAACCCTTCGGCGATATTTTTACAGCGTGGTGAAGAGGCGGCCGCAGGCTCGCTGGTTATTGTCGTTTGGGAAGGAACGCGTCCGCTGCTGGTTGAGATTCAGGCTTTGGTCGATGATAGCCATCAGGCTAATCCGCGCCGTGTAGCGGTTGGCTTGGATCATAATCGCTTGAATATGCTATTGGCGGTATTGCATCGCCATGGTGGCATTATGGTGGGCGATCAGGATGTATTTATTAATGTCGTTGGCGGTGTGCGGGTAATGGAAACCAGTGCCGATCTCGCATTGCTGCTGGCGGTAATTTCAAGCTTTAGAAACCGTGCTCTGGATCGATCTTTGGTGGTTTTTGGCGAGGTGGGTTTATCTGGTGAAATTCGCCCGGTACCCAGTGGGCAAGAACGTTTGCGAGAGGCTGCAAAACACGGCTTTAAGCGAGCTATCGTGCCGATTTCCAATTGTCCCGCCGAGCCCATCGAAGGTTTGCGGGTCTTAGGGGTGAAAACTTTGCAAGAAGCGATCTCTGCGATGGAGTCCTAATGGGTAGGTTTTCATATACAGCCGCAAGCTACCATTAATACCTTTTATGCTGGGCTTTATCAGCCTAGAACGGTATTCAGGGAGAGAATCCCAAGCCTGAGTATCAATACCCTGGGGCGTGCTTTATACTGCGCGCTTTTGTTTGGTTTACAGTGCCCAGAAAGTTGTGCTGTTTTGACCTCTATTTCTCTATTTTTCCTTTGTGTGTGCGGCTTTGGCCCTTTTAACTTTGGAATTTATTGAACCTTGAGGCGAGAATTTTTTAGGAGTTATCGATGCACATAAGCTCATATGACCATATGAAGCGTATTGCGGAAAAATATTTGAACGCTGACGAAAAGCTCAATATCTACGATTTGGGCAGTTACGATGTAAACGGCAGCTACAAGCCCATCTTTGATAACCCCAATTGGCAGTATAAGGGGATTGATCTTGAGGCAGGCCCTAATGTTGATATTGTATTGAACAATCCTTATCGCTGGCCATTGGCCTCCGAAAGCGCTGATGTGATTGTTTCGGGTCAGGCTTTTGAGCATATTGAATACTTTTGGGAAACCTGGATGGAGATGGTTCGTGCGCTGAAACCGGGTGGTAAAATCCTGCTTATCGCGCCTTCCAGAGGGCCAGAGCACCGCTTTCCGCAAGATTGCTGGCGCTTTTATCCTGATGCTTATCATGCCTTGGCAAAGTTTGGCGGTATGTGTTTAGAAGAGGCTACTACCGATTGGGAGCCCCATGAAGCTGAGTGTAGCCATGCCTGGGGGGATACGGTTGGGGTTTTCTATAAACCTAAGCGTAGCTTTTTGGGACGGATAAAACGCAAAGTTTTGATGTCTTTAAGAAGATGGCTGTTTCGCCAGACTGTATAATCAAGGCATAAACGGCTTTTGGGCTAAGCTTCTGGCTTTAGGCCCCAAAATTCTAAACGACCAGAAAGATGATGGATTGAGAAGATTCTGTGGAAGATAGCCAACAACAAAAGATCGGGCAGCAGTTAGTTACTGCTGGCAAGGTTTCTAGCCGAGATATCGAAAGGGCTTTGGCTGCCCAAGAGGAAATGGGCGGTTATATTGGCCGAGTATTGGTTAGCTTGGGCTTAATCTCGGAATTGGATCTTCTGACCGCCTTAGGGCAGCAGCTGAATAAGCGCCTCATTAGCAATGAAGAATACCCTGAAGAAGCCATTCGCCTAGATGGCTTGGCTGAAGAGTTTTTGCTCAACAATCTTGTTGTGCCTTTTCGTAGTAGCGATTCCCAAGTAGATTTCGCTGCGACCGTTCCGCAAGATCCTTTCATTAATAAGGCTTTGAAGCTGGCTTTAGGCCGACCTGTAAATATAGAGTTTGGCCTTGAGAGCGATATTAACGTTGCGCTGGCCAAATATCGCCAGAGCGATGAAGAGGGCGAGCTCGATGATGAAGGTGAAGCGTTTATCGGTGACGATGAATTCATCGAGCATCTAAAAGATTTAGCCAGTGAAGCCCCAGTAATACGGGTAGTTAATCAGATTATTCACCAAGCCTTAGATCTAGGTGCATCTGATATTCATATTGAGCCTTTTGATGATGGCCTGCAGTTACGTTATCGCGTTGATGGCGTGTTACAGGATATGCCGGATCCGCCTTCGCCGGATTTATCGGCGGCTATTGCTTCGCGAATCAAGTTGCTGGCCGGTTTAAATATTGCCGAGCGCCGCCTGCCTCAAGATGGCCGAATCATGACTCGTGTTAAAGGGCATGAACTGGATTTACGTGTTTCCACCACGCCGACCGTGCATGGTGAAAGTATCGTGATGCGTGTACTCGATCGCCAGAGTATCCAGCTTAGCTTGCAAAGTATGGGCTTTAGCGAAGATACCTTAAAAGTCTATTTGGATTTGCTGGCCAAGCCCCATGGCGTTTTGTTGGTTACAGGGCCAACCGGTTCAGGTAAAACCACCACGCTCTACGCCTCATTGGCTTCTATGGATGCGGCTTCTGCAAAGATTATTACCGTTGAAGATCCGGTGGAATATCAGCTGCGTGGTATTAATCAAATTCAAGTGCAAAGCCAGATCGATCTAACCTTTGCGGCCGCTTTGCGATCTATTCTGCGTCAGGACCCCGATATCATTATGATCGGTGAGATGCGTGATACTGAAACCGCTCAAATTGGTGTGCAATCAGCGTTAACCGGCCACTTGGTATTATCCACCCTTCACACCAATACCGCTGCCGGTGCTATCACTCGTTTAGAGGATATGGGGGTAGAGCGCTACTTAATTACTTCTTCGGTAAATGGTGTATTAGCTCAGCGATTAGTGCGAACTCTTTGTAAGGAGTGCCGTGAACCTGTGGATTTATCGGCTATAGCGAAAACAGAGGCTGGCCTGGATCGTTTTATGCCTGTCGGTGAAAATACTATTTATCATGCCAAAGGCTGCCCAAGCTGTAAGCAAACCGGTTACCGAGGCCGAACGGCTATTCATGAATTGTTTGTAATGGATAGCCAGATGCATCGCGCTATTTTGGATGGTGCCGATGCGACTCGCTTGCACCAGGAAGCTCGCCAACAAGGCATGATTACCTTGTATGAAGATGGCTTGCGCAAGGTTGCCGCCGGTGAGACCTCGCTTGAAGAGGTTCTGCGAGTTACCCAAGATCAAAGCGATGATGACCAAGCGGCTGAGTTGCGTGCTGTCGACGCCGAGGTGAGTAGTTAAGATGGCAGAGTTTTCCTACAAGGCGGCTGATCGCAAAGGTGCGATGACCCAAGGGAATATTTCGGCTGCCAATAAAGAAATGGCCATACGTAGCTTGCGTCAGCAAGGTTTAACCCCTGTTTCTGTGCAAGAAGGCTCGGTTAAAATCAAAGCTGATTCGGATAATGTTCGTTTATCCCGAGAGCAGGTTCTGAATATCACCAGTGAGCTTGCCGTGTTAATGCGGGCGGGCTTACCGATCGATCGAGGCTTAAAAGTACTCATCGATATGAGTCAAGAAGATGAGCCTAAAATTGTCCTTGAAGAGCTATTGAAAACCGTCAAGAGCGGTAAAGGCTTAAGTACTGGTTTAGAGCTCTATGAACGTGATTTTGGCGGCTTTTATGTCAATATGGTTCGCTCTGGTGAGGCCAGTGGCGATTTAGCTAATGTGCTTCAGCATTTGGCGGAATATCTTGAAAACGCCAAAGAAGTTCGCTCTAGTGTGGTTTCGGCCCTCATTTACCCAGCCATTTTGATGGGGGTGGCGGTAATCTCTATCGCTGTCATGTTGGGTTTTGTGGTGCCGCAATTTGAATCCCTGTTTGCCGATATGGGGGATGCCTTGCCGGCTATGACCGCCGGGGTAATTGCTGCTGGCGATTTTATTACCGGGTGGTGGTGGCTGTTGCTAATCATCATTGCGGCCGTTGTTTGGTATGTGCGTCACTGGATAAGTACCGATGAAGGTGAATATCGCTGGCATGGTTTTCTGTTGAAGATGCCTGTTCTTGGCTTGGTTTTATTTAAATATGAAATGGCCAACTTTTCTCGCACCGTCGGCACCTTGTTAGGCAGCGGCGTATCACTATTGCAGGCGCTTACTATCGGCATTAATACTGTGGGCAATCGCCATGTAAAAGAGTCACTGCAGGATTTGCCGCCGGCGGTCAAGCAGGGTGGCCGTATATCTGCCTCTATGGAATCTAATGGTAACTTTACTCCCAAAGTGGTTCAGATTGTTCGTGTGGGTGAAGAATCCGGCAGTTTAGACGCAATGATGTTAGAGCTGGCCCGGGTTTACGATGGTGATGTAAAGGTGGGTGTTAAAAGAGCGCTAACCTTTATTGAGCCAATTTTGATTTTGTTTATGGGTGGTGCTATCGCCCTAATTATTATTGCCATTTTGATGGGGATTATCTCCGTCAATGATTTGGTTTAAATCGTATTGGCAGCTGCTTCGCTGGCGGTTGCCTCGCAATAAAAATGATGAGGAAGAGACTGTGAAAAAATCGCTAAATGTAAAAGCTGAAAAAGGTATGACCTTGATCGAGCTATTGGTGGTTTTGGCTATTTTGGCCTTGGTTGCTGGTTTGGTCGGCCCAGCTGTTATGGATAAATTTGGTGGCGCACAGAAAAAAGCTGCTGGTATTGAAATCAATGGCATCATCTCGGCCTTGGATATTTATAAGCTAGAAGTAGGGCGCTACCCCAGCAATGATGAAGGTCTTGCCGCCCTAGTCGAAAAGCCAGCCAGCGCTAAAGGTTGGAACGGTCCTTATTTGTCGGATCGCAAAATGCCGGTAGATCCTTGGGAGCGTGAATATATCTACAAGTACCCAGGTGCTAACGGAGGCGTAGAAATTATTTCCTATGGTGCGGATGGTCAGCCTGGTGGTGAAGGCGATGCTGCTGATATTTCCAGCAACGACTAAGACATAGTCAGTAAGTCTTTATGCAATCTCGCAGTAGCGGTTTCTCTTTAATCGAGTTAATGCTGGTATTGGCCATTATGGCAGCTGCGACAGCGGCGGCTTTGCCCGCCATGGGCCGTATGTACGATGCCATGCAGTACCGCGATTCTGTACGTTCATTAATTAGCTCCACCAAGGCCGCGCGTTTTAAAGCGCTGAGCTCTGGCCGATCGGTAGATTGGGTTTATCGCGCAGGCTCCAGGGAAGTTTTGGTAAGCAACAAGCTGCAGCAGACCTTCAATGAAAGCTTTTCTATCGAGGTAGTCTCTGCGAAAGAGCTTAGCGATGATTCTCGCAGGGCGGTTATTCGTTTTTACCCCGATGGCAGCTCAAGCGGTGGCGATATTCGTTTAGAACATGAAAGCGGTAAAGGTGTGCAAGTTAAGGTCGATTGGTTGTTTGGCCGTATCAGTCAACACTCTTTAGAAGAAGAGTTTATATGATGCGCCGGTTTCAAGTTGGATTCTCTTTGCTGGAAATGCTAGTTGCCATCGCGGTGCTAGGACTTTGCCTGGGTGCCTTGTATCAGGCAGTAGCGGGTGCGAGCAGAAATGTGTCTTTGGATGAGCAGTATGCCTATGCCTCGGTTTTGGCTGAATCGCTATTAGCAAATCACCAAGTTGTTCCTATCACAGGTTTGCAGCTAAGTGGTGAAACGGAAGGCGGCTATGGCTGGCAAGTGTCGACTCAGCCCGCAGCGGGTGATTACCCTGAGGGTATGAAAGAGGGGGTGCTGCAGGATATAGAGGTGATTGTATCTTGGGATGATGGCCACAGAGTGCGCCAGTTTCTATTGGAATCAATTGTTATCGGGGCGGAGGAAAAGCAATAAATGCCTTTGCGTCGAAATGCCGGTTTAACATTGATAGAAATGTTAATTGCGCTCGCAATATTATCGCTGGTTTCGCTTGCAGCGACCACGGCCTTAAGGAGTTTTGCTCAAAGCCAAGCAGCGGTAGAGCGTAAAATTGAAAAAGTAGAGCAGATGCGTATGACTCTAGCTTTTGTTCGCAGAAGCTTGCAAAAAGCCGTGCCTATAATGCATCCAAAAGGTTTTTATACGTATTTTAAAGGGACAATTGATGAGCTGATTTGGGTTGCACCAATGAGCCAGGTAGGGGCTAAAGGTTTGCAAATTTTACGCTTGTCTGTGGGGCAGGATGGCGAGATGCTCCTACAAATGTTGCCTTACAATAGTGATTGGAAACCACCCGTATGGGCAGATGTCGAGGCTTATAAAATCTTAGCTGGTGGTGCCGAACTGGAATTGGGTTATCGCGCTAATTGGCAGGAGCGTTGGCAGGATACTTGGGATTTGTCAACGGAAAGCCCCTCGACTGTTAGGGTAAATGTTCGCATGCATGATGAGTATTGGCCCGAGCTGATCGTCCATATGGCAGCAACTCAGGCGGTGCAGCTGTGACCTTAGGCTCCTACCGTAGGCAGCAATCTGGCTTGGCGCTGGTGATGGTGATGTGGCTAGTGGCCGCAATGTCACTTATGGTTGCTTCTGTGGTGTACGTTGCAAGAATGGATGTGAAGCAGCAGCAGCTTGATCAGGAAATGATTCGTGCTGGAGCGCTGTTTGATAAAGCAATGCGTCTATCAATGAGGCAGTTCAAGATAGATACAGCTGAAAATAATGCCTCCAAACAGATAGCGCAGCAGTACTTTTTAGAGCATAACTCTAGCGAACTGAAAGTGGAAATTTACCCCGCAAGCGGTTTGATTCACCTGGGGTCTTTGACTCCGGAGCTATTAATAGCAGTTTTGCAGTTTGGGGTAGGAGTGGAAGAAGGGGATCTAGCATCCTTTGTTGAACTGATAGGTGGCGGCTTTTCTTCGGCTGCTATTGATGATGAGTTTTTGGATTTACCTAATCGTTTTAGGGCACTGGAGGATTTGTTATTGATTCCAGGTATTACTGTTGACCGCTATGAGCTTCTTAAAGATTACTTTTATATTGGTCAAAGCGGTGCTCCTGGGGTTAACCCTGCGGCGGCTCCCAGAGAGCTTCTGTCAATTTTGGCTGAAGGCGATGAAACGGTAGTTGATGAATTTTTGATGTTGAGAGAAGAGGCGCTTAACTCTGGTGATGGCAATGTAATACCTCATGCTCAGTTCTCAACTGGGATGTTGTCTAGCGCTGATAGCTCTGTGTATAGGGTTGATGTTAGCTTGGCTGCTGATAAATATGCTTTTAAACAGCGCTATTGGATTTCAATGATGCAGAGCCGTGAAGGTGTGCCTTGGAGGGTTCAGTCAAAAGAGCCTGTACGATCCGTAGGGCGATGATCAAGTGACGGCCAGTAACAGTCATCACTGCTTACCAATAATGTTGAATGATTTGACTAAATGAAACTTGAGACGAACAATTTAAGCCTATTTGGCTATGATTTGAGCAATGCTTTTGCTTGGTTGCGCTTGGCTTGGCGTGAGCTTCTTTGGGATCGGGGCTCGCCTTTACTGCGAGCCTTCGAGGAGCCTGTTCGCCTTTATGATGCCGATAGCTTGCAAGAAATAGGCATATACCGTGGTGATCAAAGATTAGCTAGAGATGATCGCAAAATTGAAACCCGAGCTGTTTGTTTGGCCGATAGCGCTGTACTTTCAAAGAGTATTCAGTTGCCTATTGCGGTAGAAGCCGATTTGCACGAAGTCATGTTGCTAGAGTCTGCGGCTAATAGTCCATTCCCGGAAGAGGATACTGTGATGGGGTGGCGTGTGGCCAAGCGCCAACAAGATAGCTTAAGTATTGATTTGTTAATAGCTCATAAGGCTGATGCTCGAGCAGCTATTGCATCGATAGATGGTGCTGAAGAGTTATGGGCGCGAGCTTCTTCCAGTCTAGTGTTGATGGAAGGCTTTGAGGAGAATAGACGCCGGCAAAGGTATTTGGGCTCCATTAAAAAGGTCGCCTTTAAGTGTTTCGTAATCCTGCTGTTGGCATGTGTTGCGCCTGCCATGGTGTCTGGTTTTCGCTTTGTCCAGATGGAAAAGGTCCAGCAGCAGTTTCAGGATCTTAAGCGTGATTCTGCATCGGCTGTAGCTGCTAGGGAAACCTTGGCTAGCGCTAACGATCTAATGGATAGGTTTAACGTACTAATAAGTGAACATCCCGAGCCAAGCTACTATTTGCAGCTTCTTACCCAGCAAGCAGCTGATGATGTCTGGTTGCGGACTTTTAACTTGAAGGGGCTAAAGCTGCAGATAACTGGTTATGCTGAAGATGCCACGGCATTTATACAGCAGTTGTCGCAATTAGAGCAGTTTTCGCAGGTTAAGCAGCGTGGCGGTATTCGTCGCGATAACGCCTCTGGAAGAGAAGTATTCACTTTGGATATTAGCTTAGACCCTGACTTTAGGGTATTGGAGGGTGAGGAGTGAGCATAGTGCAACGCCGATTTGGCCGTCTTCTCATTGTAATCGCCGCAGCTGCCCTTCTTTTGATGGCTTTAGTTTGGGGGCATTTTGTTTCCCGCTATTTCGAATATTCGGCAGAGATAATACGTTTGCAGCCGCTGATGGCACGATTTGTGGGAATGAAAAATAGTGAGCAGCGTTTTATAGATGCTGATCGGCAAGTCAGGGCTAGCTTAGAGCAGCTATCGCTATCTGTGTCGGGTGGTGCAGATGCTGCTGCTGCTGAATTGCAGCGCAGAGTTCGCGCGCTTGCATCGGAGCATGGTATGTCAGTGGCGGGTAGCCAGATATTACCTGTTGTCGAAGGGGAAGGTTATCAGCAGTTGGCCATTAATATGACAATTAAAGGCGAAATGTCATCTTTGCCAGGGTTGCTGCAGGGCTTGCATGACTTAGAGCCTAGAGTGATTGTCTCTAGTGCTCAGATTAGCCCTGCTAGATCACGACGGAATGGCCCGCAAAGTGTAAGTCTTAGGGTGAATGTGCTGGCGTTGAGGACTAGGCCATGAATTTAAACAGCATAACTTCTATGGGCTTCCCCAAGTTGCTTGATCGTATTTTATTGATTTCTATTGTGTCCTTTTTAATGTTGCTCTTATGGTGCGTATATAAGGTATGGGCCACGCCTGTGCCGGGAGCTATACTGCCGGCGGAGAGTGCGATGACGCCATTGGTCGTTGAAGATAGAGTGTCACTACTTGATGTCAATATAATTAACGAAAGGCCCTTGTTTTGGCGAGGGCGAAGACCTACTGTGATTGAGGCGGCTCCGGAAGAGGAGCCTGTAGATTCTGGCTCTGGCGACTTGTCTAGGGTCAGGGTGCTGGGTGTTTATGCCTCGGGAGCTATGATTTCAGGGGTTAAAGGTAAGGGGCGAGTTAAACTTGGCGAAGAGATATTTGGCTGGAAATTGCAGAAGCTTTCTGGGAATCAATTACGCTTTGCTAAGAATGGTCGCTATGAGTATTTACGCCTAGAAGAGCCTGTTGATAAGGCTGAGTCTGAAAATGGCAGTAAAAAGCGCAGAAAACGCTAAGCTTATGATTAAGTTGATGTGAGTTAGTCTGGAAAATTCTTTACTTTTCAGGTGCTTACCATGCTAACCTGTAGTTGCTTGTAAGTTTTGTGGCTATTTAGTAGTATGCAGCGGCAATCGGCAGCGTGATAAATATAAGCAATAGAGGCCGGATAGCACTTCGTAAGAGGCAGGTGTTTTACCTCTCTGTGCTATAAATCAATTTATCGCTTTAAACAAAACTGTAATATTTAGCATTGATACTTGTGATCCGCATGATGCGGTCTATAGTATGATTGCTTTTGTTTTAAATTTAATTCCACTTTGTTGATTGAGGGAGCGTCTAGGCTCTTCGTTTTACTGAGTGAATCCTTGCCTTAAATAGGCCAAGATTGGCGTTCAAATCTACACTTGGTGTTTTTAAAAAATTTGTGCGCGAAATAAGTTTTGTGTCGAATAGCACTAAGCGACAAAAAAAATGGCTAAATCAGTGAATTGATAAAAAATTCAGTTGTTTAGCCCTAGTCGCTATGTTATTTTACACCCCCGTGTTTGCATGGCTTTCGCTGTGTGAATTATGCGGTAATGCCCAGTACGCTGTTTTAATTCAGTAGGGAGTACTGCATAAATGTGCTTTATGCAGTTGTGTTAAAGAGAAAACTAAAATTGTTGTAAACCTAGGAGCAACATAAATGAAGAAAAAACTTTTACCTTTAGCGCTGGCGGCAGCGGCTGGTTTAACTGGCATTAATTCCGCTCACGCAGTAAATGTAAACCCAGCAGGTACTGGTGAAGTACTGATCTACCCTTTCTACACTGTTGAAGGCGGTCAGGACACTCTGTTCTCTGTTGTGAACACTACTAACGAAACTAAAGCTGTTAAAGTTCGTATCTTGGAAGCAATGAACACCCAAGAAGTTCTTGACTTTAACTTGTACCTATCTCCACAAGATCACTGGTCTGCTGCTATTACAGCTACTAGCGATGGCGCTCAGATTCTTACTGGTGATACCTCTTGTACTGTTCCTCTAAGCTTGTCGGCTAAGAGCGTTGGCGCAACCGGTACTCCTCAGCCTTTCCGTAACTTCGAATACGTTGATGATGAAATCAATGATGGCCTAGAGCGTACCCGTGAAGGTTACATCGAAATCATCGAAATGGGTGAAGTTGATGAGACTGATGCAGAAGCCGCAATTTTGCACGCTAATGGCTTGCCAGATGATTGTGCTTTCTTAGATGCTGAGTGGAAAAAAGGTGCTGGTGGTATCTTCGCTACTCAGACTTCTAACATGCAAGAGCCTGCTGGTGGTCTGTACGGTTATGGCGTATTAATCGACGTTGCCGAAGGTACTGCTGCTGGTTATGACGCTGTTGCTCTTGAAGCATTTAGTGATGCAGCTCTTCACACTAACCCAGGTAGCTTGAGCCCTGCTTTGAACCAAGCCTCACCTGCGACTGCGGTTGTAATTGATGGTGTTACCGCCCGTACTGCAACTTTCGTTTCTGGTATCGATGCTGTATCTGCTGTAATGATGCATAGTGCTATCTCTAACGATTACATCTTGGATGCGGATCTAAACGCTGGTACCGACTGGGTTATCACCATGCCTACTAAGCGTGAGTACGTAAACAAGTACGCGCTGGCAGATGACATTCTAGTTGCTCCATTCAGTTCTGTATGGAACCCTGCGACTACTACTGCTTGTGAGCAGATCACTATCTCTTACTTCGATCGTGAAGAAGGTCGTGTAACTGTTGCGCCTGAAGATAACGACTTCTCGCCTCGTCCTCCAGTAGCTGCTGATCCAGTATTATCTCTATGTAAAGAAGCTAACGTTGTAACTTTCAACTCTGCTGATGTACTAGAGGCTACCGATCGTGTTAAGAGCAACTTGAACCTAGACGATGGCTACGACGCTGGTTGGTTGACTGTTGGTCTAACTACTGTTGAAGCTTCTGTTACTACTGGTAAGACCATCGAGAACTTCGACGGTGTTGACTCTACTGATAATCCAGCTATTGATCCTGCGGTACGTAAGTTGACTTCTTATGAGGGTGGTGCTGCACCTGCTAACTTGGGTGACACTAACAGCTTGACTTTCGACGGTCTACCTGTTGTAGGTTTCGCTGTACAGAGCTATGTAAATGGCGCTAACAGTGGTACTTTGGCTAACTACAATGCTGCTTTGGCTCACAAAACAACTACTGTTGTTACTGTGAACTAAGTTTAGCTTTGCTAGCTTAAAAAACGCGGCTTATGCCGCGTTTTTTTTTGCACAAAAGGGGATGTACGGTTAAATAAGCGGTTGAGTGTAGTACCAGTTGTTTATTTCTAGGTTATACTGATCGATATTGAAATTTTGTTGTCAAAGGGACAGGAAGAAAACTCTCAAATATAGAGGTTAGCTATGCAGAGTAAATTAAAAATATTAGCAGCAAGTATTTTGGCGGCAAGCGTGCCACAAAGCATTTCTGCCTTTGACTTGAATATTGCGGGTCAAACTTGTACAGGGTTTACTGAGATTTCAGTCGTTACTGGAAATGACGGAAATGTTACCGTGAATACTACGGGTGGTGATATTAACGCCTGTTTAACCGGTGGTGGTGGCGGCACGCCCGATGATCAAAACTCAAACGATCATGACCCTGTAATTACAACCAGTTCAAGCCGTAGCATCACAGAAAACAATACAGATGTCGTGACTCTAGCTGCATCAGACAGCGACGTTGGCTCTACGGGCACATTCGCTTACAGCATCGTTGGTGGCGCTGATCAGGCTTTGTTTGAGCTTACCGGCGCAGCTAGTAATGTCCTCTCCTTTAGGAGTGCCCCGGATTATGAAACCCCTGCCAGCAGTAATACATCGAATACCTATGTAGTTGAGCTTCAGGTTACTGATAATGATACTAATGGTGCTCGGACTGCAAATAAAACCATTAATGTCACTGTGAACAATGACCCCGCTGACGACGGTGGTGGCGGTGGCGGTGCATGTGGTGCATTGCCAAGTAATGTAAATTTGACCAGTGCTGTTTGGGATTTAGATAACCCCGGCAATACTGAGCAGATTAATGTTGCAAGAACAGATATTCGCTCTATTCCGTTTGAAACTCCGGCAGCGGCAGTATCTTCCGGCTATTTTGCCTTCACTTCGGTAACTGGTACCTCAAGGGTGCGTCGAAGTGCTTGGATATCTGAGTGTCCTGGACAACAGCCCGATTTAGATAGTGTAGCTTGGGGTTGTAAAGGTGAGGGTACTTCTCAGACACAGGTTAAGTTCCAGATTGGCCAAAGTGGTTGGTACTGTGATCTGCAGCCAAACACTCGATACTATATTAATGTTGTAAACGAAAACTGTACTTCATCTACCTGTAATGTGTATCGACAGGCAAATATTAAGTAACACTTTCAGTAGGCTTTAAATGGGCGCCGGCATTTGTCGGCGTTTTTTTATTATGAATTTTATTGATTTCTTAAAAACACTATTAATTACCTTGCTAGTTAGCAATGTATCTGCAAGCGAGCTGCTTAATGACGGCAAAGTGTCCATTACTGTTAAGGATATGGAGAGCTATATAGCAGCCACAATCCCACTAAATAGTAAGCAGGCCGCAGCTCTTAGGGATCCCGCTGGCTATGCTGAAATATTGTCAAACGCCTATGTCACTAAATACATGGCAAACAAGGCCCTAGAAACTGGTGCATTGACTAAGGAAGAAGCCCATCAAATTGCTGAGGTGGAGATCAATCGCATTCTTATGCGCAGATATTTAGATTCTTTGGTAAATGAGCAATTCTCGGCTACTGACTGGAATGTGGCTGCAAAGGAATATTATTTAGTAAACAAGAGGTCTTATTCTGAACCCAGGGACGTAAGTGTCTCCCATATATTGATTAAAGGAAAATCGGATAGTGCTGAAGTAGCGAGTAAAATCTCAGCTGTAATGGAAGAGCTAGATGCCGGCAATTCGTTTAAAGATACGGCGCTGAAGTATTCCGAAGATCGTAGTGTTTCGCGAAATAACGGTGATCTTGGATTTATTGGAAGGGGTAAGATGATCCCTAAGTTTGAGAAAGCAGCTTTAGCTTTAACCGAAATTGGTCAGATAAGTGGCCCAATTGAAACTCGTTTTGGTATACATATTATTAGACTAGATAAAGCTGTGCCGGCCAGAGTTAAAAGTCTTGATGAAGTTAAGCTGTCGATAATTCAAGAGTTGAAAGTTCAAAGAGAAAATAAGATCCGTAAAGGCACAGTTGTGCAGGTTAGATCAAACCCGGACGCCAAGATAAATCAAGAAGTAATTGATAAGTATGTTGCTGAGTCTTTAAAGAGATACGCTGTCGAATAAGCTAAAGTGAATTATTCGCTCCACGGCCTCAGAGCCCTAGCAGCAATATCCGTATTGCTCTTCCACTGGGGCTCAGCCATTGGCTTCTTTAGCCAAGCTCAAAAACTGACTACCGCCTCTTTTGCCGGTGTCAGTTTTTCTGTTTTAGCCCCGCTAGATTTTGGATGGCTGGGTGTTCCCGTATTCTTTATCCTTTCGGCTGTGTTACTTGGTGAAGCTTGGAAAGACAAAGAGTTAAATATCTCCTCTTATCTTAGCTACCTAAGGCGTCGTTTTCTTCGAATCTTTCCAGCGTTCTGGTTGCAGCTATTGCTGTTGACAGCACTGGCATCAGTTATAGGTATCGCTTTCGAGCTTGATAGTGTGTGGCATTTTGTTCGACATGCATTATTGATTATTAACTTGCCACCTTGGATGGATAAGCCTATAAACCCTGTTTGGTGGACATTGCCGGTAGAGTTTACTTTTTATCTGCTGTTGCCCTTCATGGCTGTTGTATTTCGTAGCCGCTCGCTGATTTATCTATTGTTATTTGGTTTGCTGCTTACCATTTTCTGGCGTTTGGCTGTATTTAGCTATTATGACTTGGAAAACTATGCGTCTAAAATTTACATTTTAGACGCATTGCCAGGCGTGATGTTTACTTTTTGCTTAGGTTTGGCCGTTGCGCTTGCAGGAAAAACCAAAGCAATTACTATCTTGTCTGGGAGCCTAGCTTTTTATCTAGCCATTTTGGGCTTCGTCGGTCTACTTGTTTTACTGAAGCTTAATTTGGCTAACTATTGGGGCGGCGGAGTTTTACTGCTTATCTGGCCAGCGATGACAGCTATATGTTTAACTGTCATTGTTGTAAGGCTTAAGTTTTATGAGGTTCGCTTGCTGTCGTCAAAAGTGCTGCAGTATTTGGGCGATATCAGTTTCGGTATATACCTATGGCATTATCCGGTGCTACAGTTCCTCTCTCTTCATATTGAGAATACGGATCAAGGTTTTAGCGCTATGCTAATGTCTCTGACGGCAACATTTGCTGTGACTGTTGTATTGGCGCATCTGAGCTACCGATTGTTAGAGCTTCCGTGTATGCGTCTGTTTAGATAACAAAAGTTTAAGGCAAGGGCGATGCTTGAAGCGATATTGCTAAGTGCTAAATTGGCTCTGCTGAGTACAGTATTGCTTGTATTTATTGCGACTTTTATATACTTAGTTCTACCCAAGCAAGGTATCCTTCAAAATTTAGTCAATACGGTAATGATGTTGCCTTTGGTTTTACCACCAACCGTTATTGGGTTTTATCTCTTATTGTTTCTATCGCCGCAAGGCCCATTAGCCAGTTGGCAGCTGGCTTTCACCTTTGAAGGCTTAGTGATTGGATCGGTTATTTATTCTTTGCCTTTTGTATATCAGCCAATACGCAACTCCATAATGGCTATTGAAAATAGTCATTATGAGTTGGCGGCGATAATGGGCGCGGGCCCCTTGGATCGTTTCTTTAGTGTTACCCTCCCTTTGGCTAAGAACGGATTTATCGCCGCTGCTATTCTCGGCTTTGCTCATACCTTAGGTGAATTTGGTGTGATTTTAATGATAGGCGGTAATATTCCTGGCGAAACACAAGTGCTGTCAGTACTACTATATGAGCTTGTGGAAGTCGGTGACTATGCCTCGGCGCATGAACTTTCTGCATTGTTACTATTAAGCTCCTTTTGTTTATTGCTGTTAATGTCTCGTTTTTCCGAATCCTGGTTTGCTAAAGAAAGTGCAAACCCCACATTTAAAGGTGGGCGGAATTAATGCGAGAAGTAGGGGTAAGTACAAGTGGCCTAGCGCTTAAAATTGACTGCGAGATTAACGCTAAGCTAAAGCTCATTATCGATGAGACTTTACCTGCGCAAGGTTTGTGTGCGATATATGGTGAATCGGGTGCTGGTAAAACCAGTTTATTGCGAGCGATTGCGGGGCTAAATATTTATTCTGAAGCGTATATAAGTTTTAAAGGTGAGCTTTGGCAGGATGGGGCTCGCTTTAAGCAAACTCACAAACGTAACCTGGCTTATGTGATGCAAGAGGCTAATTTATTACCTCACTTAACAGCGAAGCAAAATATTTTGTTTGCTTTAAAGCGTCGAAATCAGCGGGACCAAAAATCGACATGCGCTAATGCTGATTTCCAGAAAGTTATCGAGCTGATGGGAGTGGAAGGCTGCCTCGATCGCTATCCCGTACAATTGTCCGGTGGGGAAAAACAGAGGATCGCCTTAGCGCGAGCACTTCTGACCAAGCCTGATTTATTGCTGCTGGATGAACCTCTATCCGCACTTGATGACAATCGCAAAGCGGAGCTATTGCCCTATATAGAGCTTATTAAATCAGAGCTGCAAAGCTGTATCCTGTATGTCACTCACTCGAAGCGAGAGCTCGCGAAATTGGCGGATAGAGTTTTGATGGTAGAACAAGGACGTTATACATTAAGTGAGGATATTTATTCTTCCTTGTTTCCCCGTAACACAGCTTTGGCGAAAGAAGTTGTATTCGCCGCGAAGGTGGCTGCTAAAGAATCGCAGTGGGGAATGCAGGTGTTGGATATTGCTGGGCGGCAGATTCGTCTAAAAGATTCGGGCGAGAAAATTGGCAGCATTGTTAATCTCTGTATATCGGCTAAGGATGTTAGCTTAAGTCTCGAAAGGCCAGAGCGAAGCAGCATTTTGAACCTCTTACCTGCTACTGTAATTGCATTGCAAGAAATGCCTGACGATTTCAGTGTTGATATTCTATTGGATGTTTCTGGGCAGCAGTTGTGGGCGAGCATTAGCCGCTTTTCAGTGCAACAGATGTCTTTAGAGCTTGGGCTTAATTTGTGGGTTCAGATTAAGGCGGCTGCTATTGTGGCCTAGGGTTCTATTTTAAAAGGGAAAGAAAAAACCGAGTATTCAGCTCGGCTTTTTTAGAATTGGTGCCCAGGAGAGGACTTGAACCTCCACGCCCGTGAGGGCACTAGCACCTGAAGCTAGCGTGTCTACCAATTTCACCACCTGGGCAAAGCTGTGTGGTTTCTTTAAAGCCCGATTGGATTCACCTTTTAGCAATCTATCGATTGCCTAGCGTGGTCGCTCTCAGCTCCTGCTTTCGCGACATTCGTGCTTCCTGCACATCGTCGCTCTCGGCTCCTGCCTTCGCGACACTCGTGCTTCCTACACGTCGTCTACCAATTTCACCACCTGGGCATTTGGATCTGAAATCCAAGGCCGCGCATCATATTGATTTCATTTGGGGCTGTCAATTATTTTAGAGCTAAGAATAAGCGGCTTATAACAGCAGGTTTTTAAAACGGATTGCCCGCTGAATTGGCTTACAGCTCGTCGTAAACTTCCGCTAAACGGTATTAAGTTTAGCCGTCTTCAAAGCGATTATTGCTTACTATATATGCACAAAGCCCAAAATCCATCTGCTTTTCATCTGGATTTCTGCAGCTAGGAGTGTTTATGAATATCAGTGCTGGTAATAGTTTTAGTATCGCGCAGCAAGGTTTGCAGCGAAGCCAAGCGAGTGCTGTGGAAGCGGCAGAGTCCATCGCGAGCCCTGAACGTTTGAATGGCCCGAGCGATGTAAGCCCTATTGATAGGCCAGAGACAGCAAGCGGCACTTTAGAGCCCTTGGTGCAGCCTATTGTACAGCTTAAAGAATCCCAACAGCTGTTTGATGCATCTGCGAAAGTTATCGAAGTCAGTGATCGCACGATTGGTGCATTGCTGGATGTTAGTGCTTGAGCGTATGCCGGGAAAGTAGGAGGCTGTTATGATCAGTTTTAGCCCTCAGCCAAGCTTGCCTAATACGGTAAGTCCTTTTGAATCACCTGTGAATAAACCTGTCGGTGAAGCGAATCCTGATGCTCAGCAAAGCACGATTCGCCCAGTCGATGAATCCAATAAAACCGAAAAAAATCTACGTCGAAACCGAAGCAATGAAGCTTCAAGCGACAGGCCTGAGGCAGAAAGCGAAGAAAATAAGGGCAATGCACAAGGGCAAAAAGGTATAGATGGCGAGCCGCTGAGTGAGCAAGAACTTGAGCTGATTCAAAAGCTTGCAGCTCGTGATAGAGAGGTGCGCGATCATGAGCAGGCCCATGCGAATGTCGGCGGCGAACTCGCTGGCGCGCCCAGCTATCAATATGAGAAAGGTCCTGACGGTAAAAATTATGCGGTTGGTGGTGAGGTACCTATTGCCATTCAAGAAGTGGCTGGTGATCCAAAAGCAACTTTAGAGAATGCTCGAAAAGTACAGCGGGCGGCTTTGGCCCCAGCAGAACCTTCTGGTCAAGATAGAAGGGTTGCTGCTCGCGCCGCTCAGCTTGAGCAGCAAGCGCTAAGAGAAATCACTTTGTTAGCTGACGCTGAGCGCCGTGCTAAAGAGGAAGAAGCTAAGATCAGATCAGAGCAAGCCGCTATGGAGGATAAGAAGGATTCTCTAGAGCGTGAAAAGCAAAGCGTTGAAGAGCAACGAATTAGCCAAGCTGAATTGAATCGTAAGAGCTTTGAGCTTACCCAAACCTTGGTGGGAATCCAAAATGGTGGCTCCTCGGCCAATATCGGGCAGCTGATAAATCGTGTCAGCTAAGGCCTAATCACCTATAATGAGCTTATTCAATTGATAGGCTCATCAATTCTATATGAGCCCCTTAGCGGGACCCAATTTTGCCAAAAAATAAACAATCGCATGACCCCCATGCGGAGCGTGAAGCCCAAAAATACGCCAATCCAATACCTAGCCGGGAATTTATCCTTAAAACGCTGGACGAAGCGGCAGGGCCACTAACCCACCCAGAGCTTTGCCAGCTATTAGAGCTCACAGATGAAGAGTCTATCGAAGCATTGCGTAGGCGCTTGATAGCCATGGAGCGGGACGGGCAGCTCATGCGCAACCGTCGCTGGGCTTATGGTCCAGTTGACCACCTCGATCTCATTAAGGGGCGTGTACATGGCCATAAAGATGGTTTTGGCTTTGTTATTCCCGCTAGCGGTGGGGATGATCTTTATTTGGCCGGCCGCCAGATGCGCAAGGTATTTGACGGCGATGAAGTCCTGGTGCGCGATAGTGGTAAAGGCTATCGCGGCAAGCGAGAAGGGCATATTGTTGAGGTTATTGCGCGCAATACCCATCAGGTTGTGGGGCGCTTTTATGCTGAAAGCGGTGTTAATTTTGTTCGTCCAGATAATGCGCGCTTAATTCATGATGTTATGATTCCAGCTGGTGAAACCGCTGCCGCTGAGCCTGGGCAGTATGTGGTTGTTGAAATTACTCAACAACCAGATCGTCGCCAGCACCCCGCCGGTCGAGTTTTAGAAGTGCTGGGTGATCATATGGCACCTGGAATGGAAATCGATGTTGCTATTCGCTCTCATGGAATTCCGCATCTTTGGCCAAGTGATGTAAGCGCTGAAGCGGCGGCTTTAGACAGTGAGGTTGCCGAAGAAGACAAGCAACATCGTGTCGATTTACGTGATTTGCCCTTTGTTACTATCGATGGCGAAGATGCGCGCGATTTTGATGATGCTGTGCTCTGTATCCCCAATAAGAAAACCAAGGGTTGGCGTTTGTACGTGGCGATTGCCGATGTATCTCACTACGTTACCCTGGGCTCGGCGCTCGATAGAGAGGCGCAAACACGCGGTACTTCGGTTTATTTCCCCGATCACGTCGTACCTATGTTGCCAGAGGCTATCTCCAATGGTCTATGCTCTTTAAACCCAGATGTGGATCGCTTGGCAATGGTCTGTGAAATGACCATTAGCGCCAAAGGACGAGTGAGTGGCTATCAGTTTTATGAAGGCTTGATCCATTCTCACGCCCGCCTAACGTATACCGAAGTAGGCCGCATACTTGAGGAGCGTGGTAACGCTCAAAGTGGCCCTCGCAAGGCTCGCACTCAGCTACTGCCATACATAGATGCACTGCATGATTTGTATAAAGTTCTTCGTGAAAATCGCAGTGAGCGTGGCGCTATCGACTTCGAGACTACTGAAACGCGTATTCTGTTTGATGATGATCGTAAAATCGAACAGATTGTCCCGGTTGAGCGCAATGATGCCCATAAGCTTATTGAAGAGTGTATGTTGTGCGCCAATGTTTGCGCAGCACGCTTTCTTGAGAAGCTCGAATTACCTGCTTTGTATCGAGTGCATGAAGGCCCGGGTGAAGAGAAACTAGAAAATTTACGTGATTTTCTGGGAGAAATGGGGCTCAGTCTTGGTGGGCGCTTACAGCCTAAGTCGGCAGATTTTCAGCAGTTATTGCAGTCGATTGCAGATAGACCAGAAGCGGGTTTAATTCAAACTGTCATGCTTCGCAGCATGAAGCAAGCCGTTTATAGTCCAGATAATAAAGGCCATTTTGGCTTATGTTATCCAGCCTATGCTCACTTTACCTCACCAATCCGCAGATATCCTGATCTGCTCGTTCACCGCGCAATACGCTCAGTAATTCGCGGGCGTGGGGGTTTAGGTCAGCAATTATTAGCCTTGTTTAGTAAGCCACCTGTGCAAAAAGTGAAGGGGGCTAAAATTATCAACAAGGCGGCTATTTACCCATATGATATGCCTTCAATGCTGAGCCTCGGCGAAAGCTGCTCAAGCTATGAGCGCCGAGCAGATGAAGCAAGTCGTGATGTTGTCAGTTGGCTGAAATGTGAGTACCTACAAGATCGCGTTGGGGAAACCTTTGAAGGTATTATCAATGCAGTAACCGGTTTCGGTATTTTTGTAGAGCTGAAAGATATTTATGTAGAGGGCTTGGTGCATATCAGTGCGCTCCCCCATGACTACTATCATTTCGAGGCGGCCCAGCACCGTTTGATTGGTGAGAAAAGCCGGCAAGTTTTCCGCTTAGGCGATGAACTTCGTGTGCAAGTAGTCCGGGTCGACTTGGACGAGCGCAAAGTAGACCTAGAGTTGGTAGAGCGTTTGCAAGGTGGTGGCAAAAAGAACGCTAAGAAAAAGCGCAAATCCAGCGGTAAAATTGATACTAAAGCGAATATGAAAAAGCTGCGCGATTTGACCGATGATGAAGAGCGTAAACCTGGAGAAAAGTCGAATTCTTCGAAAGGCAAAGAAAGTGCGGCTAAGACAGCTGCTAAAAAAAAGCCAAGCAAGGGTAATAAAGTACGCAAAGCAAAAAGTGCTTCTGCCTCTAAAAAGCACCAGAAAAAAGTAAAAAAATCAACGGCGCCTAAAAAACGCAAGTGAGCTTTTTGAAAAGGCAGGGTAGTTATCCAAATTCTGAAGATATCTGCACGCCCTGAAAATTGAGTTAGAATGAATAATGGCAAAACTAGAAACTATTTTTGGCTTGCATGCTGTGCAGGCCTTGTTAAAAACCAGCCCGCAAAGAGTTAATGAACTGTGGGTGCTAAAAAATCGCAACGATCAGCGCCTGCAGAAGGTATTGGCCGCTGCACAAAAGATGTCTGTTCCTGTAAGTTCAGTAAGCCGTAAACAGCTTGATGAGAAAGTGGAGGGCAACCATCAGGGGGTGATTGCCTTCGCTAAACCGGGCAAGCTCCATGATGAAAAATATCTATACGAGCTTATTGATGATTTAACGACTCCCGCGTTTTTATTGGTTTTAGACGGTGTTACAGACCCGCATAACTTGGGCGCTTGTTTACGGACAGCTGAAGCGGCTGGGGTGCAGGCGGTTATTGCGCCTAAAGATAACTCGGCCAGTCTTAATGATACCGCGCGCAAGGTTGCTTGTGGCGCCGCCGAGGTGCTGCCTTATATTAGTGTGACCAATTTATCGCGTACTTTAAAAGCACTACAAGAAAAAGGCGTATGGATAATTGGTACCGCTGGTGAGGCCGATGCCGGGGTATATCAAAGTGACCTAACCGGTCCTATGGCATTAGTTATGGGCGCCGAGGGCAAAGGTATGCGACGACTAACCCGCGAATGCTGTGACTCTTTGATCAATATCCCGATGGCAGGCGAAGTGAGTAGCTTGAATGTTTCGGTAGCAACCGGTGTGTGTTTATTCGAGGCTGTTCGCCAGAGGGCTTAACTAAAATATTGTCTTCATCTAAAAGTAAAAGGGCCAGTTAATGGCCCTTTCTTGTGTATATAACACGTAGAGTTAAGATGAAACACGGCAACGATCAATCAAAGCCTCTACATCAACACCTTTAGGCAACATGCCATAGGTATTGCCAGAATTTCCTTCTAGTCGGCCTGCGCAAAATGCATCTGCGATAGAACTATTACCGGCTTGAATTAATAAACTTCCTTGCAAGCCTAAAGCCATTTGTTCAACTACGTGGCGGGCGCGGTATTCGATATCATCCAAGTTACTAAATTGTTTTAGCAGGCCATTCAAGTGGGCATCAAAACGCTTATCCTGGCCTTTGGCTTTGTTTAGCTCACCGATAAACGCTTCAAGTGAGCCAGGCTCGCGACCCATTGCACGTAATACATCCAAGCACTGAACATTACCACTGCCTTCCCAAATTGAGTTTACTGGGGCCTCACGATAGAAGCGCGGCATCAAGCTATTTTCCATGACTGCCGAGCCGCCGATCGCTTCCATAGCTTCATAGGCATGGCCTGGTGTGCGTTTGCAAATCCAGTATTTGCATACTGCGGTTGCCATACGGGTAAACATATCGGCTTCTTCGTTCAAGCCAGATTCATCCATGCCGCGACCAAGACGCATGGCCATGGCCGTTGCAGCTTCAGATTCCAGTGCTAGATCGGCCAAGACATTTTGCATCAAGGGTTGTCTGTCTAAACGATTACCAAAAGCTTCACGCTGACTAGTGTGGTGCACAATTTGATACATATGAGCGCGCATCTGCCCCGCGCTACCACTTACACAATCGAAGCGAGTGCAGGCAACCATTTCTAGAATATTGGCAATGCCGCGGCCTTCTTCACCAATTAGCCAGCCGAAGGCACCACGTAATTCTGTTTCACTTGATGCGTTTGATACATTACCCATTTTGTCTTTCAGGCGAATAACTTGCATAGGGTTCTTACTGCCATCTGGGCGCCAGCGTGGAACCAAGAAACATGATATGCCACCTTCGGCTTGGGCAAGCACCAAGAATGCATCACACATTGGGGCAGAGACAAAGAATTTATGACCAACAAGTTCATACTCCATGCCTGCACCGCGCTCACCAATGGGATAGGCGCGGGTAGAGTTTCGGCGCACATCGGAGCCACCTTGTTTTTCTGTCATGGCCATGCCGATGGTCAAGCTTTGCTTATCTTTGTAGGACACATTGCGGGGGTCGTATCCAGACGACATCACCTTGGGTAACCAGATGTCTGCAATATTAGGTTGTTTTTTAAGAGTAGGCACACTGGCGTAAGTCATGCAGGTAGGGCAAAGGTGGCCGGCCTCAACTTGTGTCTGCATATAAAAGCTTGCTGCGCGAGCAACATGTGCGCCAGCTTTAGGCTCGGCCCATGGCAAGCCGCCAATGCCATATTCAAACGATGATTGCATCAATTGGTGATAGGCTGGATGAAACTCAACTTCGTCTACCCTACGTCCATAGCGATCATGGGTTTGTAAAGTAGGTTTGTTTTGGTTGGCTTGTGTGCCTGCTAAGATTGCTTCTTTGCTACCACAAACTTCGCCGAATTTTTGCAGGCGATCCAGCGCCCACCCAGCGCCTTCTCGAATAACACCTTCTTTGAGGCCTGGGTCATTATCGAAGACATTATAATCTTCAAGAACGACAGGCATATTTTCTACTTCGTGGGTATTGGCCTTTATGCTTTCGGCCATTGGATACTGGCTCATGATCGTCTCCAATTATGCGTATTCATTAAATTGTTCGTTGAAATCTTTATCTTGGAGCTGGTCTTTGGCTCCTAAGGAATTTAGGCATAAGCGACTAATGCTAAGTGCCAACTTGCGGCTGTCGTATGGTGCAGATTCGCCGCAATAAAATTGGTGCAAGGGTGCAAGCAAGGGCTCGGCTAGCATACCCACTACGGCGAGGCTGGCGGTATGGCTGTCTAGTTCTTCAAAATCGCCAGCCTCGATGCCGCGTTCAATAATGCTTTGATAAACGTCGGCA
The DNA here is from genome assembly GCF_947502065.1 of uncultured Pseudoteredinibacter sp. Classification (GTDB taxonomy): domain Bacteria; phylum Pseudomonadota; class Gammaproteobacteria; order Pseudomonadales; family Cellvibrionaceae; genus Pseudoteredinibacter. The sequence goes on along the minus strand of NZ_CANMYE010000004.1, from coordinate 396,526 downwards.
TATGCCCGGCGGTAGACCAAGCGTTCCATTTCCAGTGCTGGATCTAAGGGTTCTGCCATCAATGCGTAAGACTGTACCGGGGCGCGAAATGCTCGTTGGGTAAAGTTAAAGCAACACCTAGCCAAGGCTTGTGCAGGGCTTAAATCAAGCTTGGCAATTGCCCGCATCTCATCGACTTCTCGTCCGCTAAGCTGACGAAATAGGGCAGTACAAAGCTCAATCTTATTGGGGAAATAGCGGTACATGGAGCCTGTTGCTACACCAGCCTGTTTCGCGGCGGTAGCCACTGTCAGACCGCTAAAGCCCTTTAAAGCGATTATCTGCCGGGCTGCGTCTAAAATTTTGGCTTTAGTATCAGCCTTGCGAGCTTGGGTTTTTGGGGTTTCTCGGTATGCCATTTTATGCCATATGCTGTAATAAGTTACATAAAGTGAATCACGATTCACAGCTTGGGGTCAAGTGGCTATTTTGTGGGTACTTGAAATAATAGGGTCAGGAAACAATAGGGGCAGAACCCGAGGTTCTGACCCCGAGCGGGTTTTACGCCCAAAAGCCTAGCTTAAAGCCGGCTCCAACAATGATAAAGGCAACTGATAGGCAGGTAACGGCGATGATGTGCCAAGCCATATCCCATAGATTGGTTTGTGAGAGCTTAGGTATTACTCGAAAACGAGCGTCCAATGCTAGACAAAAGGTCAACCCCAAGAGCGCGAGTTTATATTGAATGCCCTGCGCTATTGGGTTGGTGGAGTTTAACCACTGGCTGGGTTCTGGGAGCCAATGGTGCGCTAGTAATAAGCCAGTAATAATTTGTGCGACGAGAGCCGGCATGCCTATTTTCTCGTAGGCTGACTCGAAATCTAATAGTCGCTCTGGCGACATTTCTTTTAATACCTTTGGCAGTACAGCCAAGCAAAGAACGATATGCCCCCCTGTCCAAATAGTAGCGGCAAGAATATGAATAATGATCAAGCTGCTATAGCTCATGAGCTTTACTCTAATCAGATGAATAACTGATAGAGTAAAGCAAGCCAAGTGAATGAGAATTGATATCGATCAGTCATGGCTGATCTGTTGCTGCCTTAAGTAGGTTTAGATCTCTAAATGGATATAGCTTTGGCTGTTCTTATTGTCGTTTTGCACTTTGCAGCTGATTAGGCGATCAGGGCCGATTGCAAACTGTTGAGTCATATAGGACTTTAAGGCTTCTAATCGGACATTGGCTAGTTGCTGTGCATTTTTAATTTCAAGATCAGGCTTTATCTTAGCGGTTGAGGATTGCTCTGCTTGCTTAAAAGCTTGTGACTCTTGTGATTGGACGTTTTGTTGGGCAATCCATGTTTCTTCTTGAGCGCTAATAACTGGGCAGGCACGAACCCGGAGCTTGTCTTTCTTTTGCAGCAGCTGCCCGAGTTTTCGCAAATAGTCTTTTTGCTCTTGGCTGAGTTCACTCTGGCCATGATCAAAAGCTAAGGAATCTAGGCGAATTTTTTGTGCTTGTTCATTTAGCCAGCTGCCGACGGTAATTAAGGTACCGTAAGGCTGAAATGCGTATTTAAGGTAAGCAACACTGGCTTCCTTTAAAGCGCGGCTACTTACCTGCTTAAGAATATCGCCACTGCCAAACGCAGGACTGCTAATATCGCCATCAACTGGCAAGTCTAGCTTGATATCACCATTATCATCTCTTAATAATCCAAGGGCAGAATCCAATGGCATACTAATATTTTGATCTACCTGATCGGCTTTGTTAGCGGCTACTCGCTCCAACTCAATGCTACGCAAATTAATCTGGTTTTTACTCTTTAGCTGCTTGCCATCTAGCTGGCTTTGGCTGTCTAGAGAAAGCTGCCCTGTGTGAATGAAGTAGCCTGTTTGTTTTTCAAAGTAGGGCGAAAGGCTTACTAGGTTGACATGTTCAAGAGTTAATTTAGCTTGCATGGCTAAATCGCTAGCCAAGGGTTTGAGCATACCCTCGCTCTTGATTTGGCCTTGTTTGTCTAAAGTGGCATCTAAAACCCAGCGACTTAATCCTTCTTTGTTTTCGCTGTCGAATTGATCAATAGCTAACTTCTTGATCTCTAACGGCAGGCTAACAGTTGGAGAATAATTTGTATCGTCAATTTTGAAATGGCTATCGTTAAGCTGTACATCTTCTAATGTAACCCTTAGTTTATTTGTAGCCTCTAAATTCTTTTCGGCTTCTTTGTTGCTCTTTGATTGCTCTTGCTCTTTGGCATCGATAAATGGCGCTAGTGTTTTCTCAATCTCCGTTAATACGGCAAGCTGGTAATCCTGTGAAAAAGTTAACTGGCTGTTGAGACCTGTAATGTATATGCCTTGAGCAATTAGCCCAGATCCAGCCTCTAAAGCAATGCCATTCATGTGGTGCTCTAGATTCGCAAGTTTAATGCTATCAATTTGTTGTTCTTGGGGGGTGTTACTCAGTAAGCTAATACCGTTGATGGCTAAGCTTTTTAACTGGCTGTTGGCTTTATTCAAGAAGGCACTATGAAATTGTGGGGCATCAATTTCCTTAATGGCTAGCAGCGCTAACTGATCGTCGTATTGGCCAGTAATAAGGTTAATATCGTTCGCCTTAAAACTGCCCGATAAGTTCGGTTGTAATAGCAGGCCATCTGCCATCAAATTTATTTCAAAACTAACTTGGCCGGCGAGTGATAGGCTCTGTTGATTTATAGTAAGGTTGGTACTGTCTAAGGCCAAGCTAAGCGCTAGCTGACTGGAGACGGTTTTTGACAGCGTATCAAAGTGATCTAGCTTAAACTCGTGTAGCGCCACATTACTGCTAAGGCTTTCACCTCGCACCTTGGCGTTGATCCTAGCAAACTCAATATTGTTAAGAACGACACGCCAGGGTTTACTTACATTTTCTGTGTTTTGGCTTGATTCTTGGGTGGCTGCTGGCCCTAAATCAAGGCCTTTTAATCCCCAGCTACCAGGCTTTTCCTCAAGTACAAAGTCAGCCCCGCCGACTTTGATGCTATTGATCCATAGTTGCTGATCCATAATGTTCGCAACCAAGTCTTCGCTCTCTAAGTCTAGTGATAGCTTTGAAATACTAGCCTGGGTCTTGCCACCTTTGAGCAACTCAACTCCTATAAGCTCAATATCGGCGCGGCGCCAAGCAAGCTTCACCTCCCTAATCTGTATTTGTGACCCAGAGAGATAATCTGGGCTGAACTTAGTGACTGCGCTAGGTAGCCAACTTTCTAGAGACAGCAAGGCTCCAGCGCTTATGAGTACTAAGGCTGAAAAGAGTAGGGCGACAAATTTAGCAATTAACTTCATGGCAACTTCTAGATTGGACACATACAGGGAGTATGACAACAGAAGATGAAGTTTAGCTTAAAGAAAGTGAAAAAGTGTGTGAGATGTTAAAAATCAACATCTCACAGGGTTCAGATAAGGTGGGGGGGTGCTATATCAGCTCCTAATGGCCGCACTTGGCTAATAAAGCCTTGGCAGTTTTAGAGCCGTTATCGCGATCAATGGCTTTACAGATAAAATCACCAGCTTGGATCAACTTGTCCAAGTCTATCCCGCTCTCGATGCCCAAGCCGTTTAGCATATAGACCACATCCTCGCTGGCCACATTACCACTTGCGCCTTTGGCGTATGGGCAGCCGCCTAGTCCTGCAACAGAGCTATCCACCACTGCAATACCAAGCTCGAGTGCGGCATAAATATTGGCTAGTGCCTGACCATAAGTATCATGTAAATGCACTGCCAGCTTTTCGGACGGTACTTTTTTCAAAACAGCCTGCAGCATGGTTTTAACGCTAGCTGGGGTTCCTACGCCAATAGTATCCCCAAGGGAAACCTCGTAGCAGCCTGCCTCAATTAACTTCTCAGCAACTAAGGCTACTTTTTCAGGGGCGATATCGCCTTCATAAGGGCAGCCCACCACACAGCTCACATAGCCGCGCACTTTCAAGCCTTCTTTTTTAGCCGCCACCATAATAGGAGCAAATCGATCCATACTCTCGGCAATACTGCAGTTGGTGTTCTTTTGACTAAAGGCTTCACTGGCGGCTGCAAAAATAGCGACCTCATCAGCACCGACTGCTACCGCGCGCTCATAGCCTTTCATATTTGGAGTGAGGGCGGCATATTCAACACCGCTTTGTTTTTGAATACCTTCAAAAACCGCTTCACTACCCGCCATCTGCGGAACCCATTTAGGATTCACAAAACTGCCGGATTCAATATAAGAAACACCGGCATCGGCCAATTTATGAATTAATTCGATTTTAGTTTCAGCGCTAATCGGCGTGGCTTCGTTCTGCAAGCCATCTCTTGGGCCAACTTCTACTATGCGCACTTTTTTTGGCATGTTCATGGTTACATGTCCTGTTTTCTATCTATTAATTTCGTTAGCTAGTTATTCGCTGGCTGCAAATTAACTTTTTGCTTGTACATTTTGAGGGATAGCTTAGGAGAGTGCTTTGAAAACCCTCAAAAACAGGGACGTTTTTGGGGAGCCCCCATGGATGGGTTTACGGCGCGTTTTCAAAGCACTCTCCTAAGCTATTCCGGCTCGAAGGCACTTGATAATACTAACTACGGTATATTTCTATCGGCTTTATGTGTCACTTTAGCTTTCAAAATCGCGTAAATACATCCCTGTAGCTCCCCCACTGCATCCGGGCAGTGAGGGTTTTGAAAGCTAAAGTGTCACATAAACCCTACATTGAGCTAGATTCAAATAGTGTTTTACTCTTCGGCAGCAAAGTCCAGAAGTAATGCACCACCATCAACCAACTCACCAGGCTGGAAGAAGAAACTATTCACTACACCATCGGCTGGTGCACGAATCGTATGCTCCATCTTCATCGCCTCCATCACCAATAGCGCATCATCCTTCTTCACCGCATCGCCAGCAGCCACCAAATGCGTCACCATCGTACCGTTCATAGGCGCCGTTAAACCGCCTTCACTACCGGTATCTTGATCCTCGCCCATATCAGGCTTGGCAATCTTAAAGCTTACAGCACCCTTGCTGGTGTACAAACTAAAGCCATCATCATGGGCTGCAACCGTAGCGCTTAAACGGTGGCCGTTTAAATCCGCACGTAGCTCGCTGCCATCCAGCTTACCTTGGGCACTAATCGTCTCGCCACCCATATCAATCAAATAGGTGGTTTGGCCATTGCGCTGTTGAACCTCAACATCCACAGGGCACTCCTGCTCATGATGCAGCAAAGTAACGGTTTGAATATGGGGCTCGTTCAAGCGCCAGTTACCACTGCAGTGCCAAGGTGAAGTGCGATCGCCGCAAGCATTGGCGCGGGCGTCGGCTTCTTCAGCTTGCTGCAGCAGCACAAACAAAGCAGCCAGAGGTAGCTCATCACTTAAAGCCCTTTCATCATCATGGAAGATATCTCCATGGTGCTTCTCGATAAAACCGGTGTCTAAGTCTGCTTCTTTAAAGGCGGGTGCGTTAGCCAAGTTATAAAGAAAATCCAAATTTGTGGTTAAACCACTGATACGGTATTCCTTTAAAGCCTTGCTCATACGAGCCAGAGCCTTATCGCGGTTTTCATCCCAGACAATCAGCTTGGCAATCATTGGGTCGTAATAAACACTAACCTCGTCGCCTTGGCGAACACCAGTATCGACACGAACATTTTCGCTTTCCTCAGGTGCCTGCAGGAACTCTAAAACACCGGTGGCAGGTAAGAATTCATTGTCTGGATCTTCAGCATAAACACGGGCTTCGAAAGCGTGACCGCTAATGCTTAGCTCATCTTGCTGCAGAGGTAGGTGCTCACCAGAAGCAACACGCAACTGCCACTCAACTAAATCTTGGCCAGTAATATATTCCGTTACGGGGTGTTCTACCTGAAGGCGAGTATTCATTTCCATAAAGTAGAAAGAACCATCGGTATCCAGCAAAAACTCAACCGTACCGGCACCTTCGTAGTTAATCGCTTGTGCGGCTTTTAAAGCGGCTTCACCCATTTGCTGGCGCAACGCATCGCTCATGCCTGGAGCGGGTGCTTCTTCAATAACTTTTTGATGGCGGCGCTGAACAGAGCAGTCACGCTCGAACAGATAAACACCTTGACCATGTGTGTCACAAAATACTTGAATTTCAACGTGACGAGGCTGGGTAAGATATTTCTCTACCAGCATATGATCATCGCCAAAAGCGTTCATGGATTCACGCTTAGCGGCCTCTAGACCTTCATCAAACTCAGATTCGTTCCAGACCTGACGCATGCCTTTACCGCCACCACCAGCAGCGGCTTTTAATAACACGGGGTAGCCCATATCGTCGGCCGCTTTTTTAATGATATCGCGGCTTTGATCTTCACCATGATAACCCGGCACCAAAGGAACACCGGCTTTTTCCATAATCTGCTTGGCAGCAGATTTAGAACCCATGGCTTCAATAGCGCCAATAGGAGGCCCGATAAAAACAATATTATTATCGGCACACTTACGACAGAAGTCGGCATTCTCAGAAAGGAAACCATAGCCTGGATGAATAGCTTGAGCGCCAGTTTTAATGGCCGCCTCAATAACCTTGTCACCAAGTAGGTATGACTCGCGAGAAGGTGCAGCACCGATATGAATGGCTTCATCGGCCATGGCTACATGTAGTGCATGAGCATCAGCGTCGGAATATACCGCAACCGTGCGCACGCCCATTTTTTTAGCTGTTTTTATTACCCGGCAGGCAATCTCACCGCGGTTAGCAATTAAAATTTTGTTAAACATAATAATCTTCCCGCTTATTGAATCCAGTTGGCTTGACGTTTTTCCAAAAAGGCAGTCAAACCCTCTTGGCCTTCTTCTGACACACGAATAGCGGCGATTCGCTCGCTGGTATCAGCAATCAATGCGCTGTTAATTTCACGTTCTGCAACATCGGCGACTAGCTTCTTAGCTTGGGCGACAGCTTGTGGGCTGTTGCCAAGTAGGGCGCTGATTAAGCCTTCTAATGCCTCATCCAATTGCGCTTCTTCAACCACTTCGCTGACCAAGCCCAGTGCTTGAGCTTCTTGAGCCTTAAAGCGCTCCGCCGTGAGGAAATAGCGTCGTGCAGCGCGCTGTCCCATAGCGGCGATTACATAAGGGCTGATGGTAGCCGGTATCAAACCGATTTTAACTTCACTTAAACAAAAGCTGGCACGTTCACTGGCTACTGCCATATCGCAACATGCCACAAGACCAACAGCGCCACCAAAAGCTGCGCCTTGTACGCGGGCAATGGTTGGCTTGCCCATAAAGTTTAAGCGGCGCAGCATTTCGGCCAGCGCGTTCGCATCTGTTAGATTTTCCTCATAGCTGTAAGTCGCCATGCGTTTCATCCAGCCAAGGTTGGCACCTGCAGAGAAGCTTTTACCTTCAGCAGCCAGTACAACAATGCGTACGTTTTCGTCTTGATCCGCATCGGCAAAGGCATCGCTTAGCTCGGCAATCACGCTATCATCAAAGGCATTGTGAATGTCTGGGCGCCCTAAGCTGATGGTGCGAACACCACGAGCATCGGTGCTGATGTTTAAGGTCTTTTCAATTGATTCGCTCATGATGACCCCTTACATGCGGAAGATGCCAAACTTGGTATCGTCGATTTCACGATTCAAGCTGGCAGAAATACTAAGGCCCAATACCATACGAGTATCGGCAGGATCAATTACACCATCATCCCATAAGCGGGCGGAAGCATAATAAGGGTGACCTTGGCGATCGTACTCATCGATAATGGGCTGCTTAAATTTAGCTTCGTCTTCTTCGCTCCAGTTTTCGTTCTTTGCTTCAAACTGGTCACGCTTAATAGTCGAAAGAACGCCGGCCGCTTGCTCGCCACCCATAACCGAGATGCGTGCATTTGGCCACATAAATAAGAAGCGAGGATCGTAAGCGCGGCCACACATGCCGTAGTTACCAGCTCCAAAAGAGCCACCAATAAGTACAGTAAATTTAGGCACCTGGGCACAGGCTACTGCGGTAACCATCTTGGCGCCGTGTTTGGCGATGCCGCCAGCTTCGTACTGTTGGCCAACCATAAAGCCGGTAATGTTTTGTAGGAAAACCAGCGGGATTTTGCGCTGAGCACAAAGCTCAACAAAGTGGGCGCCTTTCTGTGCAGATTCACCAAATAAAATACCGTTGTTAGCGACGATACCTACCGGGTATCCAAAGATACGCGCAAATCCGCACACCAGTGTAGTGCCATACAGTGCTTTAAATTCATCGAACTCAGAACCATCAACAATGCGCGCAATCACTTCACGGACATCATAGGGCTTGCGAGAATCCTTCGGGATAACGCCGTAAATTTCTTTGCTATCGTAAGCGGGCTCAACACTGTCTTGAATATCCATGTTAAGGGGCTTTTTACGATTTAAGCGGGCAACGGCTTGTCGAGCGAGTTGTAAGGCATGGTGATCATTTTGCGCATAGTGATCAGCTACGCCAGAGGTGCGACAGTGCACATCCGCACCACCTAAGTCTTCTGCACTTACAATTTCGCCGGTAGCGGCTTTAACCAGCGGTGGGCCGCCGAGGAAAATAGTACCTTGTTCTTTTACAATGATGGATTCGTCCGCCATGGCAGGTACATAGGCACCACCAGCGGTACAAGACCCCATTACTGCGGCAATTTGCGGAATGTTCTTTGAGGACATGTTCGCCTGGTTAAAGAAGATGCGTCCAAAGTGTTCGCGATCTGGAAACACATCGTCTTGACGGGGCAGGTTAGCACCGCCGGAATCCACCAAGGATATACACGGTAGATGGTTTTGCTCGGCAATGGTTTGCGCGCGCAAATGTTTTTTTACGGTCAGAGGATAATAACTGCCGCCTTTTACGGTCGCATCATTAGCAATGATCATACACTCTTGACCACTGACTCGGCCGATGCCGGTAATAATGCCCGCTGCAGGTACATTATCTTCATAGACTTCATAGCCCGCGAGTTGGGATAGCTCTAAAAAGGGTGAGCCAGGATCCAACAGATTTTTTACGCGGTCGCGGGGCAATAATTTACCGCGATTGACATGGCGTTGCTGGGAGCGTTCACCACCACCTTGTTTGATGGTGTCGAGTTTGCCATGCAGGTCGTCCACCTGAGTTTGCATGTGCTCGGCGTTTTCTTGGAAATCCGCTGCGCGGGTATTTAGCTTGGATTGAATTTTAGCCATAGCGAAGTCTCGCTTCCTGTTGGTTTATTGTTTCAAATTCTATTTTGTTACGTTTTCTTTCAATATCTGGGGAGTCTCACCACGGTGAAACCCTTCGAATGCTTGGTTGTTTTTGTCGGCCACTTTTACATCGTAAAGTGGTGAGCTTAGGCATAATGAGCTGCCGCCATCTACTGGGATGGTGGCGCCATTGATATAGGCCGCGCCATCGCTGAGTAAGAAGCATACTGCTGAGCTGACTTCAGATTCGGTGCCCATGCGTCCTGTTGGTACAGCCTGGCCGAACTTGGGGATGCGAGCGATCATGTCTGGGTCTTCGTAGCTATCCATACCTGAAGAGGCGATATAACCTGGCGCTACGCTATTTACTCGTACGCCGCTATTGGCCCATTCGATGGCCTGGGTTTGGCTGAGGTTTTCCATGCCGGCTCTTGCGGCGCCACTGTGACCCATTAAAGGCATGCCGCCAAAATAATCGGCGGTAATATTCACTACGCTGCCGCCATGTTCTTGCATGCTCTGTTTAAAAACCTCGCGAGCGACGATAAAACCGCCAACTAGGTTGTTACGCACTACCGCTAAGAAGCCATTGGCGCTGATGTCTTTGAGTTCCGCTGGAAACTGGCCGCCAGCGTTGTTAACTAAGCCGTGAATTGGGCCGTGGTTTTCTACGAAGCCTTGAATTACTTCGACGACGCCAGCTTCGTCACGAATATCGACACTGCCAAAATCGGCTTGACCGCCATCACTAATAATTTCGTCTTTTACGTTTTGCAGTTTGTCGATGCTGCGACCAAGAAGTAATACTTTGGCGCCCAGTGAAGCCAGTTCATGGGCAATACAACGACCGATACCAGAACCACCGCCGGTGACCAATACGGTTTTGTTGTTAAAACTATTTGCTGCTAAGGATGACTGGTAGCTCATCGGGCTTCCTTTGTATTCTTTATATTTTAGAGTTTTGCTTTTGTGCCTGCTTTGCGGGTCGTTGTCACGCTAGGGGTTTCAAAATCGCGTAAATACATCCATGTAGCTCCCCCACTGCATCCCTGCAGTGAGGGTTTTGAACCCCCTTGCGTGACAACAACCCTCGTTCAGTGTTCTTTTAAAATTTTTGCTCTGTTTTTTTGCCAGCTACGTGCCTGCTTACCGGCTTGCTGTTACTGTTGTGCTTTCAAAAACACGTAAATATGTCCCTATAGTTTCCCCACTGCGTCCTTGCAGTGAGGATTTTGAAAGCACAACAGTAACAACAATCCTTGTTTAGTATTCTTTTACAGTAATATTTCTCTGCTAGTTGCCGGCTTTGTATGCTGCATGCGTCTTCAAAAACACGTAAATATGTCCCTATAGTTTCCCCACTGCGTCCTTGCAGTGAGGATTTTGAAAACGCATACAGCACACAAATCCTACATTCGAAAAACTCAACTTCCTTTTTAATATAGGAAGTGTGATTCCCAAAATGGTGATTTTGCTGTGATAGCAAGGAGGCACTGCGCGCAGGGAGGGAGCGTATGTTTAATACGTGACCGACTGAGCACAGCGCCGACGCGGCTATCGCAGCAAAAGCGCATTTTGGGTTCGCACGTTATTTGGTTTCGTTGAAGAGTTCTCTGCCGATCAGCATCCTTCTCACTTCCGAAGTGCCCGCGCCAATTTCATACAGCTTAGCATCACGCAATAAACGACCCGTTGGGAATTCGTTGATGTAACCGTTACCGCCCAAGGTTTGAATCGCTTGCAATGCCATTTGCGTGGCTTTTTCGGCGGTATAAAGAATGACGGCCGCTGCATCTTTACGGGATTCTTCGCCGCGGTCACAGGCTTTCGCTACGGCATATAAATATGCGCGACTAGCGTTTAGATCAGCGTACATGTCGGCAACCTTGCCCTGCATTAATTGGAACTCACCAATGGATTGGCCAAATTGTTTGCGGTCGTGGATGTAAGGTACGACTTCGTCCATGCAAGCCTGCATGATACCGACAGGGCCTCCAGAAAGAACGGTTCGTTCGTAGTCGAGCCCGCTCATCAATACTGCGGCGCCTTTATTTAGTTGGCCTAAAATGTTCTCTTCTGGCACTTCGCAATCTTGGAATACCAACTCGCAGGTATTGGAGCCGCGCATGCCTAGTTTGTCGAGTTTCTGGTGACGTGAAAAACCTGGGAAGTCACGTTCTACAATGAATGCGGTAATACCACGGCTGTGGGCTTCCATGTCGGTCTTGGCGTAGATCACGTAAGTGTGGGCGTCAGGGCCGTTAGTGATCCACATTTTGTTGCCGTTAAGGACATATTTATCACCTTTTTTCTCAGCTCGCAGCTTCATGCTGACGACGTCAGAGCCAGCATTAGGTTCCGACATGGCTAGGGCACCAATGTGTTCACCAGAACATAGCTTTGGTAAATATTTTAGCTTTTGCTCGTGGGTTCCGTTTTTACGAATTTGGTTTACACATAGGTTGGAGTGGGCGCCATAAGACAGGCCAACTGAAGCACTGGCACGGGAGATTTCTTCCATTGCGATTACGTGGGCAAGGTAACCCATATTGGTGCCACCGTACTCTTCTTCTACAGTCATACCCAATAGGCCCATGTCACCAAATTTGCGCCACATATCCATTGGGAATTCGTTTTTCTCGTCGATTTCCTGGGCACGCGGGGCCAGCTCGGCTTGTACAAATTGATATACCGCATCGCGCAGCATATCCACGTCCTGGCCTAGGTCAAAGTTTAGGGTAGGGTATGAAACGTTCATATCAAAGCTCCGTAAAAAGGCAGATATTAGTCAGTTATTTTGTGCTTATGCTTGCTGTTTAGAGGCTAACGCCTCTAGTGCTTCAAGCGCTCGGTTTTCAGATTCTTGCAGATCCAGCATCATCACTTCGATATCGTGTAGTTGCTGTTCCAGGTAATTCTTGCGTTCGCGTATCTTGGCGAGCAATGTGTTGAGCTGGTCTTCATTGCTTTGGCCTGGGTTGTACATGCCGATGATGTCTCGGCTTTCATCTAGGGTTAGCCCTAGTCGCTTACCGCGCAGTATCAATTTGAGCTTGGTGCGGTCAGCAGGGGTGTAGATTCTTGTTTGCCCCTTTCTTGTAGGGTTTAGCAAACCTTTGTCTTCATAAAAACGAATGGCGCGGGTGGTGATATCGAACTCTTTAGCCAGCTCTGAGATGCTGTAGGTCTTATTCTTCTGTTCCATATTCCAGCTTTGCTCTTCATTCAGGTGTTGAACACTATAAATAAAGTTGACGTTAACGTAAAGGTAAAGCTGCTTTGTGCGCCTGCAAATTTTTACTGTTCACTAAGTTATTGAAATAATTCTATTTTATTGTTTGTGAGCGCTAACCAATATGGCTGTTGTGGATGATTTTCGAGAGGTGCAACTGCCTAAAAAGAACTTATTTTCGGCTAATACCCTGTAATAAGACTGATTTTAAGGCTTGATAGTAGCTGCTGAATTGGGCGCTCTTATCTGTTTGTTGTAACCAGTATCGTACGCTATCGAGTCGTAAACAATCGTACATGCGGCTGATCTGCCAAGCGGGAATATCATTACGGATGAGTCCTTGTAATTGGGCCTTCTCGATCCGCTCAATACGGTAACTTCGGCCCGGGGCAAATAAATCCAGTTCTTGGTTGTTGCCTTGCTCGGTATAGCTGAAAACCTGAGTGTGCTTTTCAAGCATAATTAATAGGCGTTTATGCTTTTCGATCCAGTCGCTGATTTCAGCGATATTGCTGGGAACAAGCGCATCTTCGGCATCGCCGATAAGTTCATCTTCTGCCCAGAAGCTTCTATCGGCAAACCACTTTATAGCTAGGGCCTCTAGAATTGAGCTTTTGTTGCTAAAGTAGTTGAAGAAGGTTTTGCGACTTATCCGAGCCGCTTTTGCCAAATCATCAATGGTTAGTTGCTCAAAATCGAGAGCTTCCAACATGCTTTCGGCTATTGCCAGAATTTGCTCTCGGGTGGCCTGCTTTTTATCTTCTCTAAGTCCCATAGTATTGGCGTCTATTAATGTTGCCTTTTGAGCGTATATTTATGGCGAGGTATTCATATAAAGAATGCTTGTTAAATTATTACACCAAGTGTAACTTTGTGTAAAACATTTAATTTAATCTCGCTTTATGTTGTGGACTCCCAGCATGCCAATAAAAAAAGTTCTTATAGCCAACCGCTCTGAAATCGCCCTTCGCATTGCCCGTAGTTGCCACCTGATAGGGGTAAGTAGTGTGGCTGTCTTTGCTGAAGATGATGCCAAGTGTTTGCATGTTAAAGCCGCGGATGAGTCTGTTGCTTTAAAGGGCCGTGGTACGGCTGCTTACCTAAACATTGAAGAGTTGATAGCGGCGGCAAAAACAGTAGGAGCAGATGCCATACACCCTGGCTATGGTTTTCTCTCTGAAAGTGCTGATTTTGCAGAGGCTTGTTGCGCTGCTGATCTTTGTTTTATTGGCCCCGATTCTGAGCTGTTGAAAAAACTGGGTGATAAAGCCAGTGCTCGCCTACAAGCTGAGCAAGCAAATATGCCGATGTTAGCGGGTATCAATCGTCCTTGTAGTTTGGCTGAGGCAACAGAGTTTTTTAGCCAACACCAAAAAAACGGCGTAATGATCAAGGCGCTGGCTGGCGGTGGCGGTCGAGGAATACGGCCTGTGCGACAGCAAGAAGATTTGGTCGCCGCCTATGAAGCTTGCCAGCGCGAAGCCCAGATTAGTTTTGCTAATGGCGATGTTTATGTCGAGCAGCTCCTGCCGCAGGCAAGGCATATTGAGGTACAAATATTGGCGGATGGCCAAAAGGCTACGCACCTGGCTGAGCGAGAGTGCACCTTGCAGCGACGAAATCAAAAGATTATCGAGATAGCCCCAAGCCCGAGTTTAAGCCAAAGCCAGAGAGATCGAATTCATAGCGCAGCTGTGCACTTTGCTGAAAAGTTGGGCTATCAAGGTTTAGGGACCTTTGAGTTTCTGGTAGATGCCAATAACCCGGATAGTTTTTACTTTTTAGAGGTTAATCCACGTATCCAGGTTGAGCATACTGTTACTGAACAGTTATTTGACGTTGATTTGGTTGCTGTTCAAATTGCGCTCGCCGAAGGCAAGACCTTGGCTGAGCTCGGTTTTCCCATCAAGCGCAATAATAATAATTTTGCCGTTCAAGCTCGCGTTAATTTAGAGGCTTGGGATGCAGAAGGCAACAGTAAGGCCAGCGCAGGTTTGCTATCGCAATACATGCCGCCTAAGGGCGCATCCATTCGGGTAGATGATTGTGCCTATGTTGGCTTTAAATATAGCCCTGCCTACGATCCAATGATTGCCAAGGTAATCGCCACGGCTGCAGATTATCGCAGTGCTTTGCGTTTGTTGGGTAGGGCGATCAGTGAGTTTGATATTCAAGGTGTAAGCCATAATTTGTCATTACTAAGTAATCTTTGCCAGCATCCGGCGGTTATCAATAATGAGCTGAATACCAAGTTTGTAGAGCAACATTTACAGGTCTTGTTAGAGGAAAATAATAGTGGCCGCTTTGTTATCGAGTCTGAGGCCGTAAACAAATCGGGAGCTAAAGGCGCTGCGGTAGAAATTGCAGAAGGCTGCCAGTTGCATAAAGCCAGCACCGCGGCGGTTGTATCCAGCCTTAATGTATCGCTTGGCGATGTGGTGCAAAAAGGGCAGGTGATTGCGGTTCTCGAAGCGATGAAAATGGAATTTCCCATCGAAGCGCTTTGTGCAGGCGAGGTAAAACAATTGTTTGTTGCTGAGGGTGATGCGGTCAATGAAGAAGCGGCATTAATCAGTATTTTAAAAGATGAACAGCTAGAACAATTAGGTAGTAGCGAAGAAACGCTTGATCTTGATGTTATTCGAGACGATCTTCAAGAGGTCATCGATCGACATAATAAAACTCTCGATGAATTTCGTGAGACGGCTATTAGCAAACGTCATGCTAGAGGTATGCGCAGTGCCCGTGAGAACATTAATGATCTGATAGACCCTGGTAGTTTTAATGAATATGGCGCAATGGCGATCGCTGCCCAACGAAAAATAAAGTCCATTGAAGAGCTCATTGATCAAAGCCCGGCTGACGGATTAATTGGTGGAACAGCGTCGGTAAACGGTGATTTATTTAATGATGATAAATCTCGTTGCATGGTTTTGTCTTACGACTACACCGTATTTGCGGGCACCCAAGGTTTAATGAACCACAAGAAAACCGATCGTATTTTAGGTTTAGCAAAACAGTGGCAGCTGCCGACGATTTTCTTTGCTGAAGGCGGAGGTGGGCGCCCATCTGACACGGATTTTGCTGGTGTTGCTGGCCTCGATTGCCATACTTTTTCAGCGATGGCAGAGCTTTCTGGATTAGTACCCACTGTCGGTATTGTGGCGGGTCGATGTTTTGCGGGTAATGCCGCCTTGTTTGGTGTCTGTGATGTCACCATCGCAACCAAAAACGCCACTGTAGGGATGGGTGGCCCTGCAATGATTGAAGGCGGCGGCTTAGGGCGATACAGTCCAGAGGAAGTTGGACCGGTTGATGTCCTAGGTCCTAATGGTGTACTCGATATCATTGTCGAGGATGAGGCTGAAGCCGTTGCTACGGCTAAAAAGTACTTATCTTATTTTCAGGGTAATTGTGAGCAATGGCAGGCCCACGACGAGCGTTTGTTACGCCATGATATTCCACTCAACCGTATGCAGGTATACGATGTAAGACAATTAATCGAACACCTAGCCGATATTGATAGCGTCTTGGAACTTAGAGCCGCTTTTGCAAAAGGTATTATCACAGCTTTGATTCGAATCGAAGGGCGCCCAATGGGGCTGATTGCAAATAACCCTAAGCATTTAGGAGGAGCAATCGATGCTGAAGGCGGCGACAAAATGGCGCGCTTTATGCAACTTTGCGATGCCCATGATCTACCCATCGTTTCATTGTGTGATACCCCCGGATTTATGGTAGGGCCAGATTCGGAAGCGCAAGCAACGATTCGCCATATTTCACGAATCTTTGTGACAGCCTCAAGCATCACCGTGCCGTACCTGACCTTAGTGACTCGCAAAGGTTATGGCTTAGGTGCACAGGCCATGGCGGCAGGCAGTTTCCACAACCCGATGTTAACCGCGGCTTGGCCATCAGGCGAGTTTGGTGCCATGGGAATTGAAGGGGCAGTCCGTTTGGGCGCCGCCAAGCAACTTGCGGCCATTGAAGATGAGCAAAAGCGCCAACAGGTCTTCCAGAAAATGGTTGATAAGGTCTACGAGCAGGGCAAAGCTTTAAATATGGCAAGTTACCTAGAGATCGATGCCGTCATCGACCCATTGGAATCCAGACAATGGATTAGTCGGGCCTTAAAGGCTACGCCAGCTGTACAAAAAAGGGATGGCAAAAAACGCCCTTGTATCGACACTTGGTAGGCCCCATATTAGCTTGATGAAAATTTCATATGGCAGTTTATGCTTATAAGCAAAAGATTGTTGGCGAAGTGCGGCTAGGTGTATAGACTGCGCGCCTTGCTAAACCGTTGCACTATGCAGCCGAGGAGATAACGATGAACAGTATTTACCAAGATATCGATAGCGCCCTAACGGGGCTCTTTGAGGGCGAAAGCGATTGGGTTTGTAATCTTTCCAATACTGCGGCTGTTCTATGGATGTATTTACCAGAGATTAATTGGGCTGGCTTCTATTTACGTCAAGGTGATGAGCTAGTACTCGGGCCTTTTCAAGGCAAGCCCGCTTGTACGCGTATTCCTATTGGTCGTGGTGTTTGCGGCACCGCTGCTGCTGAGCTAGAGCCACAATTAGTGGCTGATGTACATGCTTTTGAAGGCCACATCGCCTGTGATGCAGCTTCGGAATCAGAAGTGGTTATTCCGATGATAAAAGATGGCGAGTTAATTGGAGTTCTGGACGTAGATGCCCCAGTTAAATCCCGATTCTCCCAAGAAGATGTTGTCGGCTTGCAGGCTGTTGTTGAAAGGCTGCTAGCAAGCGCTTAAACAACACCGAACTTCAGCTATCTGATTTTACGACCATTACTATTGCAGAATGTCGCAGGTAGCCCCAGCATGAAGGGGCATCTTCGACTTGGAGGAGAAGGTGAGCCAGCACGGACGCTGCATTTTGCGACCCCTTCATGCTGGGGCTACCTGCGGCAGGCGGTCAGGTCTGCACAATACAAATCGACCGTATTACTAATAGCTCTATAGAATTAAGTTAATCACCAAGATAACGCTTACGCTTGGCCGCTTTCAACTTACTCAAATCGGCAATAAACAAACCATCCAAGCAATCACCAAAATCCGGATCCACACTAAAGGTTAATAGCTGGAAACCGTCACCTTCAAATAGCGCCGTATATTGCTTAAAGAGCACTGGCATTTTATAGCCAGCCTCGATAAAACGCTCTTGTAACAGCTTCATTGCTTCGTCTTTGTTTAAACCATCATAGTCAGCTGCCAATTCCTGCTGGCTTTCCAGGCTTAACTTATAAGGTTGATTGGCGGTCGCCCAATTTTCCTTAGCGGCATAAAAGTGTTGATAGTAATGCACCAATTGATCCATCAGTGTGCGCGGATAACGGGCACTCATACTAACAGGGCCTATCAAGTAACGAATATTCGGGTGGTGACGTAAATAAGCGCCGATTCCCTGCCATAAATAATCTAAGCTGGCTTTACCCCAATAATCAGGATTAACAAAGCTTCGGCCCAATTCCAAACCCTGTTCAAGAAAAGGCGTAAAATCTTCACGAAACTCATAAAGGGAGCTAGTGTATAAACCTTCAAGGCCTTGCTCTGCCATAATCTTAGCAGCCTCGCCAATGCGGTAGGCGCCGGCAATTTCAAGGCGTTTATTATCCCATAGCACAAGGTGACGATAACTTTTGTCGTATTTGTCTAAATCTCGTTTACCGCCAGTACCTTCCCCAACTTTACGGAATGCCACTTCTCGTAAGCGACCAATTTCTTTAATAAGGGAAGTGCCATTTTTGTAATCGGCCAGCAATATGCGGTTTTGATCGCGGGTTTCGCCTAGTAGGCGAGCTTGATTTAACTCTTCAAGTAACTCTTGTCGATCTTCAGGGTGTGCAATGGTTTTCTCGGTGACAAAAATAGGCTGGCGGCGCTTGCCTATTTTATAAAGATGTTTGCGCAGGCGCTTGATAATGCCTCTATCGCCTAGCTTTTCGTTGTTTAATGCGCTGGCTGGAATCGCCTCGCCCACTCGGAACTGTATTTGGGCGGATTGCTTGTTAAACATCTCTCTTGCCAAAAGTGCGGTGCCCAATGGTTTAAACAGCATAGAGGCGCTATAAAAAAGCAGAGAATTTTTGGCACCTATAAATACTGGAAGTAAAGGCGCTTTGGCTTTACGGGCAAAGTGTAAAAACCCCGAGCGCCAGCGGGTATCTTTTACCCCAGTCGGACGCGCGCGGGAAACTTCACCTGATGGGAAAATAATGACGGCCTCTTCACGCTCTAGAGCCTCCATAATGGCGCGATAACTTTTGCGAGTGCCCGTGCCGCTCATATTATCCAGTGCTATAAACAACGGATGCAGTGGACTGAAGTTCATCAGCATATCATTAGCGACGATTTTAACATCACGGCGCACTTCCCCAATCAAGCGCAAAATGGCTAGGCCATCTAAAGAGCCAATAGGGTGGTTGGCGATGATAACAACGCGCCCTTGGGAGGGGATGTTGTTACGATCACGCGAGCTTACGGAATAACTAAAATTGAAGTACTCGAAGACTTTATCGATAAACTCAAAGCCGCGAAGATCGCCATGCTCTTCAAGAAAATCATTGATTTCTTCCGAGTGAGTTAGCTTTTTAATTAGTGATAGCGTGGGCTTGCGGATTAAGTCCGGCTGCTGGGAAAAGTTGGGGAATTTATTATTAACCGCTTGTTCGATGTCTATCATAGTCAATCTACCTGTGCTCATTGCGGGTAGATTGCGCTCAGAAAATGACCTGTACATGACAGCTCGATGACATTTCTGTGACGCTGTGCTTTGCAGCCTATATAGCTGGAATTGGGGCGAGCTTTCCTTACTAAGCTAGGCTCCTCAAGTGCTTTAGTTGCTCCTTTAGCAGATCTAAATAAGGCGCTTTGATGGCATCGATATAGACATTGTGCTGATCTTCTGTGAATTCCAGCTGTTCAAGCACATGTCTATCTTCAAGTAGTCGCTTATCCAGTAAGAGGCTGGCATGACCCAAGGCATCGAGTTGACGACGTTGCTCTTGGCTGTCGCGAAAAGCGGCGAATAACTCGCTGTAGCAGTCGCCTTCGGCAGGGGGAATAATAGCGGCTTTAAAGTGAAGCTTAATGCCTTGGCGACTACTTCCTAAATCGACGAGCAGTTTTGTTGAGCAGATGGCATTGAAAATCCCTTGATCATTGTCGCCCACTGAGCATTGCCTAAAGCCGCAATGAAAAGAATCTCCGTCTACCCACAAAAGTTCACCTTGGTATAGATTTAATACGGTTTGTAATTGCTGGTTAAACTCGTCCAGCAGCTCTTGTAAGGCGGCGGCGCTGAGTTGCTTTTGTAGGCTGGCGAGATTGCCACTTTGAACCACAAGCCAGGCGCAGATTGGGGCTTCTACTTCAGGGGCTGCTAACAGGCTTTCCTGCTCTGGGCGGCTTTTATTCTGCTTGGCTTCATGGCGTTGTGGCTCAAGATAAATATTAATAATAGCTGCTGCGAGTAATAACAAGGCCAGCAGCTGCAAGCCATAGGCCTGTGGCTGTTGAAGCAGGTCTTGGCTATTTAAGCCAATGGTGACGTAACCGGCCACTGAGTCTTGCAAATTGATCGGTGCACTAAAGCTCTGCTGGGATTTGTCGGCCCCTCTTTGCCTAGCTGTTTTGCCGGCTTGGGCCAGCAATTTGTTATCAATGCTGTGGAATGTAACACTGGCGATGCCTTTTTCTTGCTTGGTGGCCTCAGCGAGAACCTGCAAGCTAACCAAATCTCGAGTAAGTGTAGGATTTTCGGCTTGTTGGGCTAGTTTACGAGCGAGTACGGAACCGTAATGTTGATTCAGTTCGATCTGCTGCTGCTGAAGCTGGTTTTGGTTCGCCCAGCTTAAGATCAAGACCGTAATAAATGCGCCCAGTAAAAAGGCCGAAAGCTTGGGGATGGCGGGCAATTTCATGGGCAGTAAATTACGTTCTCTAGATAATACGGTATGGGTTTAGTTATTTTGACTTCTTTTCAACTAGCAGCTTCTCATCAACTAGAAATTTACAGTTATCTTACGCTCTTCGTCGCGAAATTGTAGCCAAGGTTCCAATTATAGCCCTTAAAAGTGAATCTACGCTGGCTATAAGCGATTGATATTCTAAACAAGCTTGACCGCTTGGCCAACATGGCGATTCAAAAGGTAGAGCTTTATAGGGGGAGGGCTTTATAATGCCGTCTTCCCATAGCATAGATATAACACCACCATTATGAGTATCCCCGTAATCTTTCTTAGCCAGACCAGCCTGCGCTGCGATTTAGTACAAGAGCTGCTGAGCAGCCAGCAATCGTCGTCGCAAGGTGAGCAAAGCCCTTGTGCTGAGCAGGCTCGTTTAATCATTATGTCAGCAGAGCTGGAAATCGAGCCCTTGAAAACGCTTTGGCAAAGCATATTGGAATTAAATATCCCGCAGTTGCTGATCGACAAGCTTTCCTCTCAGGCTTGGCAGCTATTGCTTAATGCCCCTTTAGAGCAATCTCAAGTTGATAAATTAGCTGCTATAAAAAGTGTTGGCCTCGAAGCTGGTATTGAAGTTAATTACCTGCCGGAAGGTGTGGCGCCTTTTATCCGTGAAGAGGGCGCTTTGGCCTGCTTTGACATGGATTCTACCCTGATACAGGTAGAGGTTATTGATGAGTTAGCCAAAGCCGCTGGTGTCGGGGAGCAAGTGGCTGCCGTAACGGAAGCAGCAATGCGTGGCGAGCTGGATTTTAGTGAAAGCTTTATTCAGCGCATGGCAACCTTGCAGGGTTTGGATGAGTCTGTACTGGCTGAGATTGCGGCAAATATTCCCTTGTCGCCGGGTATGCCAGAGCTTATTGCCAGCCTCAAGCAGCTAGGGTTTAAAACCGCTATTTTCTCCGGTGGCTTTGATTATTTTGCTGGCCAATTACAGCAGAGGTTTGGTTTTGATCAAGTCTTTGCAAATCGCTTGGATATTGTTGATGGCAAAGTTACTGGTAAGGCGATTGGCGATATTGTCGACGCTCGGCGCAAGGCAGATTTGTTAGAACAATTGGCCACTGAATACAATGTGCCAATGAGCAGTACAATCGCCGTCGGTGATGGTGCCAATGATCTTTTGATGTTGGCTAAAGCTGGCATGGGGGTGGCCTATCGGGCTAAACCCATAGTGAGGGAGCAGGCTGAGTTTAGTATAAGTACTCTCGGTTTGGATGCTGTCTTATATTTGCTTGCCCAAAGCAACGATAGCTAAGCCAATACTCTAATAGTTTGACTCTCTTAAGTTAGCTTTTAGGAAGTATTCGGTGGTTTGAGTGGCAAGCGCCCTAGCCATCCATTGTGAAATCATATTCCATGGTTGGGGCGGGCGCTTGTAAATAGTGCCCCTGAATATAGTGTACCCCGGCCTGCCAGAGGCTGGACAAAATGCTGGCGTTCTCGACCTGCGGAATAAAACTGGTTTTTCCGGCCTCATGAAGTTCTTCTAGCAGCGCTATCAGGGCGTCTGGGTTTTGATTATTATTCTGGATATCCAAGGCAAAAGAGCCATCAACCTTATATAGCTCTGTATCTAGATGCTTAATGGTATTGCTTGGGTTTAAAGAGCAGCCAAAGTTGGTGATGACGCAACTTGCTTTGATGGCTTGAACTTCTTTGATAAAGCTCTGGGTGTCTTTCAAATTCTGATTGGCATCTTTTTCACTGATTTGAAAAGCAACACTGCTTGCGCCAATCTTAGCGGCCTGCAAAACTCGGCTTACCCAAGCAATTAGAGTGCGATCTTGGATGGAGTCCGCACTTACGGTAATCATCAGCTTGGTTTTTGGGTTTTGGCTGCGTTGCTTGGCCAATGTTTTCATTGATTCAAGGATGACCCAGCGATCCAGTTTGGCGGCACTGCCTATAGATTTTGCAAGGTCCAAAAAGTGGGCGGGAGATATCTCTTCGCCTTGCTCATCGAGCATGCGCAGCAGGACTTCGTAAAACTCTTCGCCTGAGCCACGCAGCGAAATAACCGGCTGGAACAATAAGCGGAAACGGCCTTGGCTAATGGCTTGTTGGATATCATCAGCACTGGTTTTATTTGAGCCTATGCGTTCTGGTTCAAATACTCTGATAGTGTTGCTATTGTTTTCAGCATCGCCGCGAATCTTGCTAATAGCCTCGGCCGCTTGGTCGATAATGGTGTCGCTATCGGTAGAGTTTTCGTTGATAACGGCAATGCCGATGCTGCTGCTGATTTGAACCGTTTTTTGGTTAGCTTCGATGATGCTGTCATTACAGCTCTGTAGAATTTTTTGGCAGCATTGCTGCACGGCATCCATGGTGGGCAGTTGGCTCAATACCATGAAGGCATCATCAGCATACCGTGTCAGTATGTCTTTTTCACCTAAGCAGGGCTGGATGACCGCGGCCACTTGCTTGAGAACATCGTCACTGGCGCTTAGGCCTACTTTGGGCTGGACTCGATCAAAAAAGTGATCGATTTCTATCAGCAGCACAAAAGCCTGTGGTGTATCGGAATTTAGCAGGTTGTTAAGGTGCTTATTCATGAACTGGCGATTGTACAGGCCAGTGCCGTGGTCGAGCTGCTTAATCTTTTGCATCTCTTCGACCAGGTCTTGATCTTGGGCATTACTTTGAGTTCGCAGCTCAATGCAGGGTTCTTCCTCGAAGCGGCCATGGCTGAGGGATACTGTGAGCTCTTGAATGCTGTCGTCGGCACAAATGCATCTTAACTTATATTGCTGCCGCTCAAACTCACCACCTTGTAGGGTGAATTGCTGCAAAAAGGCTTTCACTTCAGCTTGCTGAGAGCTTTCAACCAAGTCAATTACAGGCGTGCACTCAACTTCTTCGGCATCGCTATATTTTAATAGCTCAGCGAAAGAGCTGTTTACGTATAGGCACAGGCCGTCTTGGATAAAAGCGATGCCATCTCGGGAACTGTCTAATAGATCGTGGGCGCGCTGCTCGGCTTCTCGACGTTTTTTATCGGATTGGACACGTTGTTGTCGCTGGCGGCGGTTGTCCATTTCACGATCGATAACCAAGAGCAAGTGTTGATCTTGATCTAGCTGTACTACATCGCATGCACCGCGCTTCATACCCTCTACCGCGATATGGCTGCCTTCGCGATCGCTTTGGAGAATGACAGGGACGTCTTTATTGTGACGGCGAATGACTTGGATACAATGATCGACATCGGAACTACTGTCTTCGGCGATTAACAGTTCCCAATTTTGTTCTTGTAATTGGGCTTCCATGGTTTCGGCGTTGACCAGCTGCGCACGGACATTCTTGCCAGCATTATGTAGCATACTGATAAGGCGTTCTGCCTCGCTCTCTGAATCATTCAGAATGAGTAGCCGTAGTGTCTGATCAGAAATCATCATCGTCCATTAAAACTCGTGGCAAATACAACGCAAATTTTGCCGAAACCTTAGGTAAGCCAAGTCAATAGCTGCGGTAAGCCTAAGTTAAGGGTGGCTAATACTAACCTATCAACATGCAAGGTGAAACCCGCCTTACCTAAGCATGCTTACTTTTTAGTGAGCAGCGTTTAGCCTGTCTCTAGTGTCCTGAACTCAAACTGACTGATTGAGCCGGTATCCATCGTCTTACGGGTTAATTGTACTGTTTTCTCTTCACCGCGACGATTGAGGCGAACTTTTTGCCCCTCTTGAAATGGCACAGAAGGGGTAAGCAAGCAGGCTTTTTTACGCATGCTTTTTTGCTCTGGAAGAAAGAATACTCTCATATAATCGGCATTATCACCGCTTTTATGAATTAAAGACGCGCCAAATGGACTCGCAAGGCTGGATAAAAGTTCCACACCAAAAGAACTGGCTCCGCGACTTTGCCTAACCCAGCGGATCATTCCCAATGTCCAGCCCGTTGCATCACCTTCTCTTAGGGCAATAAGTTCACCAGATTTTAGCGATTTGGGCACGTTTTCCAGCCAGCTTAGGCAGTACCCGCCTTGGCTGCGGTCTTCGCTACTTACTTGATGGATCGGAAATTTGTTCTTTTCTTGTTCATGCTCGCGTTTTGCAAGCTGAGACTCAATATCTAAAGTGGAGAACAAAAGGGGGTCGAAATTACGCCCACTGCCTCCTGCATCAAAGGCGTTTGACCAAGGATCATCACTGCTGACTTCCTGTTTTTGGTCTTTTAGGTAGGGGTTTTTGTCTTGCCCTAAGTTCACTTTGCCCGAGCCCAACACAAAGCTTTCAAAAGGGATGCCGCCACTAAGATGGAAGTGGATACTGCTTATTCCCACTAATGCCTCAAGTTTCTGCTTGTGGCTCACTCTCTCATGCTCGCGGTGATATTGCGTGCTCCAGGCATTCATTAAATGCGCTATAAGTGAGTTGCTGATCCCTTTGGGAATAGTGAGGGCGTCATTACCTTCGAGTTCCCCGCCAAGTTGCTTATCGAGGAGAGATAGCAAGGGCGCTATATCTACAGCAACACAACCTTCCAGCTCGGCAAGCGGTATTAAACTTTTAGGATTAGGCGGGCTATCGCTATTGGGGTTAATAACAAAAACAGATTCGCTGTCATTGTTATTGGGGCGCAAACGAATATGCCCTGCCCATAATTCCAATAACTTATAGGCCGTTGAAACATCAAACTGACGTAATTTATTGGGGTTTGCACAAGCGAGTAAAACAATACGCTGGTAGGTTTCCCGAATTGTGCTTTGAGAAACGTGGCTGAGCAGCTCATCGGCCACAGGAAGTTGATCTAGGGCTGAATTTTGCGCCACTTGAAACAAGCTGTGCATGCTTAGCCAGAGGCTTGGTGTGGTGGCCGCATAAAGCTGATAGCTTCTCATGAGCTGAATACTAAGACCATTAATAGCCCTATGTAAGGCCAGAGTGAGTGCCTGAGCATGTGGGTTTTGCGGGTTACCGTCGTTGAGCTTGGCGTCACAGGCTATGTCTCTGGCGACAACGCAGTAACCGTGGGTAATGTGCTTTTGCAAGGCTAAGGCAACTATGGCGGCCTTCATGGCATCTTCTGGCAATACCACAGGCTTATTGAGAAAGCTCTGAGAAAGACCTTGGATACAACGCTGTACGTAGGGTCTTAAGCTTTCAAGCATGGCAAGACGATGACTTGGTTTGGCTTGTAACCTGGCGACTTCGGGGAGTGCTTTGTAAAGAATTACGCTAGTGTGATTCACCCTGGTGGCGGGCAGGCTATCCGCCCACGCCGCTACGTCTTGGGGGCGATAGCCTTTACAAAAGCTTAGCGACTCCAAGTCTTGGGGGGGAAGTTTGATCCGCCCAAACAGTTTGATAGCTATTCCAACAGCGCTCATCGATAACTCAGTGCTTCCTAATCAGCAGTAAATACTCTTAATTATTAACTCTAGCTTAGAGTATTAGCATTTAGGTGATTTATTGTTCAGTTGCAGCGAATATTCAGCGTCTATTCAATATGCTGCTACTCATCTTCGGCATTTAGTGTGAAGCTTATCACAATAATAGACTAAATTATGGGAGTTTTCGCTGGCTCGCCGGGGATTTCTTGGGTTAGTAGTGGGACTAGGTAGCCAGGCAATTCGGCTCTTAGCCGGTGGTATAGCTCTTGGGCATACTTATCATCAACCTGAAAGTGGGCAGCTCCTTGAACCTTGTCCAGCTGGTGTAAGTAATAGGGCTGAATAAAGCACTCATAGAGCTCTTCACTAAGCCTTGTAAGGGTGTCGACATCGTCATTAATGCCTTTCAGTAATACCGACTGATTGTACAGGCGCACACCAGCTGCGGTTAGTTCGCGACAAGCTTGCTGCAATTGGGGGGATATTTCCTGGGGGTGGTTAATATGCAGCACTAAAGAGGTTTGCAGCTGCTTGCTATTCATCCAGCCTAGTAGCTCATCGCATACACGCTGAGGGAGTACGACAGGCAGGCGACTATGAATTCGTAAGCGTTTGATATGAGGGATTTGTGTCAGTTGCTCTGTAAGCCAGGCTAATTGCTTGTCACTTTGACTTAGCGGGTCGCCACCGCTCAATATAACTTCGCTAAGGCTGTTGTCCTGGGCAATATAGTTAATCGCATCGAGCCATTGTTTACGGCCAAGGTGGTGATCTTGATAGGGGAAATGGCGGCGAAAACAATAGCGGCAGTTAATTGCACATTGATTGCTCGCCATGAGCAAAAGGCGCCCTTTGTATTTGTGGATGACTCCGGGAAGCGGATTAAATTTCTCGCTTTCTGCAAGAGGTTCTCTGTTATAGCCTATCTGCTCAACAGTTTCTGCTAGCGCCGGCATGACTTGAAGCAGTAAAGGGTCTTGCAACTCACCTGGTTTCATTAAGCTTATGAAATGGTGGGTCACTCTAAGTTCAAATTGCCCATTTGCCAAATGGCATAGCTCTTCGGGATTGATATTGAGCATTTCGGCCAGTTCGCTGGGCTCGCGTATCAAGCGTTGTAATTCTTGCTGCCAGCGGTTCTGTGTGCCCGGGCCCTCGGATTTACCCCTGTTAGAACTGCTGTCGGCCGGAACGAGCTTAATAGGGGGCTGGGTGGTGTTCATATAGGCGTATAGGACTAGAGGGGTCATTTAAACAATCGAGAGGCCTATTGTAGCAGTTCTGTGGCTGGCTCTCGAACTTGGCGTTAATGCTAGGTATAATGGCCGGCTTTACGCTCGATCTAACTGTTGGGCTCGTATCTAAACTCAATTGGATACGTAGTGGATACTGACAGGGGCTTAGGCCAAATCGAGTATAGCCTTGAACGTAAGATTGGAAACAACCATGGCAAATTACTCTACCAATGAATTTCGTGGCGGCCTGAAAGTAATGCTCGACGGCGAGCCATGCTCTATTTTGGATAATGAGTTCGTAAAACCCGGTAAAGGTCAGGCCTTTAACCGTGTTAAATTGCGTAACTTAAATACTGGCCGCGTTTGGGAGCGCACCTTTAAATCGGGTGAAAGCTTAGAGGGCGCCGATGTAATGGATTACGATATGGAATACCTCTACACCGATGGTGAGTTTTGGCATTTCATGGATCCTACCAGCTACGAGCAGCACCAGGCGGACGAGAAAGCCGTTGGTGAGACTGCCAAGTGGTTGCGAGAGCAGGATGTCGTAACGGTAACTCTATATAACGGTTCACCACTGGCTGTTACCCCGCCAAATCATGTTGAACTAGAGATCACTGAAACTGATCCAGGTGTTAAAGGTGATACCGCCAATGGTGGCTCCAAGCCAGCAACCTTGTCTACCGGTGCTGTGGTTAAGGTTCCTTTGTTCTTGTCTCAAGGTGAGACGATTCGAGTGGATACCCGCACTGGTGAATACATCGGGCGTGCCAAAGACTAATTTGCTCTTTGCAGGATTCCTTATTGAACAGGCCAGCTTATTGCTGGCCTGTTTGCTTTTGGCAGCTACAAAACTGGATGATGAAGAACCTTGGGCGCATTCTGCTCTAAAAACCGCACAGGCATGAAACGAAATACGAGACGATAAATGACAGAAGCAGACTGGCAACCTAATGCAAATTTTGAAACTCTGCGTCTTAGAGCAATTCTGAATCGCTTTATAAGGGAGTTTTTTCACGAACGTTCAGTGCTGGAAGTGGAAACGCCTTTGCTCGCTCAGCACCCTGTAAGCGATCCGTATATCGAATGCTTATCTTGTCTTCACCAAGGGAAAAGCTACCATCTGCAAAGCTCGCCCGAATACGCCATGAAGCGTTTACTGGCCGCAGGCTCTGGGGATATTTATAGCTTGGCAAAAGTGTTTCGCGCCGGTGAAAGCGGCCGTCGACACAATGTTGAGTTCACTATGCTGGAATGGTATCGCTTGGGCTTGGATGATCATCAATTGATGAAGGAGTTAGCTGAGTTAGTCTGCCAAGCGGCCGAATTGATTGCAGTTCAATCGAACCTTCCGACCGCTGAGTTAAATGTAAAATACCTCAGCTATCGAGAAGTTTTTATCGAGCATTTGGCGATAGATCCGCACGACGCTAGCCTGCCTGAACTTCAACAATGCATCGATCAGCACTTAGATATGGGCGATTATCGCTGTGAAGACAAAAGCACAGCCTTAGATATTCTAATCAGCCAATGTATCGAGCCTAAGCTAAGTGGCGGTTTAGTGTTTATCTATGATTATCCGGCTTGCCAATCGGCACTGGCGCGGCTTGCGCAGAATGAGCATGGACAGCGAGTAGCGCGACGTTTTGAAGTATTTTTAAACGGTATGGAGCTGGCCAATGGTTATTGGGAATTACAAGATGCCGAAGAGCAGCGCCAACGCTTTGTAGCTGATAATCAACAGCGCCTGCAAAGTGGTTTGCCTGAGGTTAGCATCGACGATCGTTTATTAGCGGCCATGGAAAGTGGCTTGCCAGAATGCGCGGGCGTGGCGCTGGGGGTAGATCGCTTATTATTACAACTTAGCAAAGCTCAACATATTGAAGAAGTATTGAGCTTTGCTTGGTCGCGAGCTTAGGTTTTTTAAAAAAAAGTTTCTTAGGGCGATGTTTAATCGCCTTAAATATCATCCAAATCGCAATTCAGATTGTGGTTCATATTCAAGGCTGGCTGCTCACTGTCTGGGCTGCCGACAACCTTTGCAGGTACCCCGGCAACCGTTGTGTGGGCGGCAACATCTTTTAGTACCACACTGCCAGCGCCGACTTTGGAGCCTTCGCCAATTTCGATGTTACCGATGATTTTCGCTCCGGCGCTAATCAGTACACCGGCTCTAACTTTCGGGTGGCGGTCGCCAGAGACTTTGCCGGTACCGCCCAGTGTAACGGCCTGCATGATGGAGACATTGTCTTCAACAATGGCCGTTTCACCAATCACAATACCGGTCGCGTGGTCCAGCATAATACCCTGACCAATGTTTGCAGCAGGGTGAATATCCACAGAAAACACGACAGAGATTCTGTTTTGAAAAAACAGGGCCAATGCTTTGCGATCATGGC
This sequence comes from uncultured Pseudoteredinibacter sp., assembly GCF_947502065.1. GTDB lineage: Bacteria > Pseudomonadota > Gammaproteobacteria > Pseudomonadales > Cellvibrionaceae > Pseudoteredinibacter. The sequence goes on along the minus strand of NZ_CANMYE010000004.1, from coordinate 367,151 downwards.
GCCATAGCCAGTTGGCAATTCTAAAGGCCTGCAAAGCATGAAAGCCTTTATAGTATAAAAACGGTATCGATAAAGAATCGCAGGCCGAGTCGCGATGTTTTACCGCAGCGATATCGGCACGCATGGCTGCACCGATGCTGGCATCATCGCGTAAGGCTTGATGAATAACCTCTCGAATTAATAAGGCAGAAGCTTCGGGGCTTTCCAGCTTATTGGCTAGGTGATAGCTCAATGAGCATTCGAGGGATTCGTGATTTAAAATGGTGGCATGCAGAAAGCTCGCAAGAATAGGCTCTTTTTGGGCCTGCTGCTGAGTTTCTTGTCGGATGCTTTGCCAAATAAAGTCGCCTTGATGGTCAATTGCTTGGCCATTATGTTCACTTTGGCCTTTAGGGGCGCTAATACTCATTCGCCTACACCTATTGGTAATCACTTAGTAGTACAACTATATCTTATCAGTGCTAAGTTCGCCTGATAGGGGGATCAATTTTTGTAAAGCCTAATATAGGCTAGGGGAATTTATTAGCGAGCTAAAACACTTGCAGGCTGGGCTCTTGCATAGCGGCTAATTGCTCCCTTAAAGATAAGATATGCTCTGCCCAATAGCGCTCAGTATTAAACCAAGGGAAGGCTTTTGGAAAGGCAGGGTCGGACCAGCGACGAGCTAGCCAAGCGGAATACTGCATTAAACGTAAGCTGCGCAAAGCCTCGATCAGCTGAATTTCAGCAGTATCAAAATCGCAAAACTCCCGGTAGCCTTCAAGAATCTCACTGAGCTGTTCGGTTTGCTGATTGCGCTCTCCGGAAAGTAACATCCATAAATCCTGAACCGCTGGAGCCATGCGGGCATCATCAAAATCAACGAAATGTGCGGTATCGTGGCGCCACAAAATATTGCCGATATGGCAATCACCATGGCAACGTATCCACTTGGCGCTGCTGCGGGCGAAAACGTCTTCTACTCGTTGCAGAATGTCTAAGCTCAGGCTGTCATAAGCTGGGATTAATTCATCTGGGATGAATTTATTATCCAACAGGAATTGGCGGCTATCTGTGCCATAGCTTTTAATATCTAAGCGCGGGCGATATTGAAAATCGCTTTGCTTGCCAAGCTGGTGAATTCGTCCTAAAGCTCGGCCTATGCTGAACAATTGATCTAGGTCGCCAGTCTCTGGAGCATGACCGCCCTGGCGAGGGTATAGCGCAAACATAAATCCGGCGTGCTCAAATAAGGTGTCGCCAGCTGAATTTTGCCAAGGAGCAACAACGGATAGATCAAGGTCTCGCAGCTCTGTACTAAAGTGATGCTCTTCTAGAATCTGCTCACGGCTCCAGCGCTCAGGGCGATAAAATTTGCCGATTAGGGCAGGGGCGTCTTCTATACCAATTTGGTATACGCGATTTTCATAGCTGTTGAGAGGGTAAATGCGCAGATCGCAAATTAAGCCCTGGGACTCGACGGCGTCAATTACGGTTTCAGGCTGAAGGGCGTCGTAAGGGTGTTGCATAAAAACTCTCTAGCAGGCTGTTGAAAAACGTTTTCGAGGCAGTCAGCGCTAGGCAAAAACAAGCGAAAAAGCGCAGTTTATATTTAATAAATGAGCATTTTGAGCTTGTTTTTAACAACGCGATGGCAACGCAGGTAGTTTTTCAACAGCCTGCTAGCATTGGCTCTCTGTAGAGCTGCAAGCATACGTGATTTTCTTGGCTATTTCTTAGCTATTTATTCCCTAGCAAGCAGCTAGCTTTCGGACGCTTTAAGGGGCGCTTTCTCTGAAATCGCTGATCTTCTGTAAGTAGGCCTTTTGACTCAGCTAGAAATGTCTATAAAGCCCTGTTCTCGGCCTCATCTATGCGTATAATCCTGAGTGATTTTTAAACGGTTTCAGAGGTTTGTAGCATGCTCGCTAAGCGCATCACTAAATTGACTATTATCTTGCTGTCGACAGCGTTAAGCAGTATCGCTTTCGCCCAAGAAGACCCCAAGGCGAAGCTTGAGCCTCAAGCTAATGAAGCAGTAGAAGTCAGTGAACAAGGGGATGGCGTAGTTACCGAGAAAGTAGCTGAGGAAGTTACTGAACCAGACTTTGAGATAACTGCCGCCGAGATGCCTGTTCGGTCTCCCTTTGGATTTATGCAGTCCCATAGCATAGCCTCGGAAGTTTTGGATGAGACTCGAGACTACAAGGTTTACTTGCCAGCCAGTTATCACGCCAAGCCAGATTACACATACCCTGTCTTGTACCTAATTGACGGCGATTATAACTTTTTAAGCATTGCAGCCATGGTTGAGAATTTGGCTAAGGGTAATAACCCACTGATTCCTGAACTGATTGTGGTGGGCATCTCGGCTAAGGGCATTGAAAGCTATCGCAATAATATGCAGCCGTCTTTGCCTTTGGGGAAAGGTGGTGATGCGGAAGACTTTCTGAAATTTATCGATGATGAGCTAAAAGCTGAAATCAACAACACTTACCGCAGTTCTGGTTACGATATTATTCAGGGCCAGTCTATTGGTGGCTTATTTGTTATCAACAGCCTACTGACTTCCAGCGACAGCTTTTCAGCTTATATAGCTATTAGCCCAATGATGTGGTGGGAAGACTATCGCCTTGAAGAAAAAGTAGAGGGCTATTTAGAGAAAATTAAAGCTCCAGAAAAGAAGCTGTTCTTGTCTCTAGGAAATGAGCCTCGAATGGGGGTTTATGGTTTGGTCGAGCAGTTGGATCGTCATCGCCCACAGGCCATAAAGTGGGATTTTAAACACTTTAGTGATGAGAATCATGACTCAGTTACCTTGCCTGCTTTAAGACACGCCTTAAAAGAACTATTTTCGGGTTGGTATATTTCCTATAAAGAATTGGCGGCCTATTCTGACTTCGATGAGGTTCGCCAGCATTATCAGGCTTATTTGCAACGTTTTAATATTAAGCAAGCTATTCCGCCTTACACATTTAAAGCTTTGATGCATCAATATCCCAAGGATGAAAAAGCTGAAAGGGCAGCCGCTTTGTATTTACAAACTACCCAGTATTTACCTTTATCGCTTATTGATTTGGCGAATCACTTGTCTGCTTTGGCGATTCGAGAAAAAGAGTACGATAAAGCAGCTGAATTATTACAAGCTTCCTTTAAAGAAAATGCCAATGACTATAGTGTGCAGCAGGCAATGGCAAAATGGCATCAAGCTCAAAAGCAATGGCCCGAAGCAGAGCAAGCCGCTAAGCGTGCCTTAGAGCTTGCGGAGCAGCAACAGCAAAGAGATTGGATGATCGCAATTTTAAAAGATGAGCTGTTGAAGGTTCAGAATAAAGATTAGACGTTCAAAAAATCGAGCATTAAAAAAGCCGGCGAATGCCGGCTTTTTCGTATTTTCCACTCGTTAAGCTTGATGATTGTACAAATGTACATCTCGCTGTGGGAATGGGATGCTGATTTCAGCTTTATCTAGGGCAATCTTCATTTGCTCATTGATATCGAAGTAAACATCCCAGTAGTCATCTGGAGTCGCCCAAGGCCACACTGAAAGGTTTACCGAGCTATCCCCCATGGAATCTACACCCACAAATGGTGCCGGGCTGTCCATTACTTTCGGGTGATCTTCCATCACTTTCATAATAACTTCTTTGGCTTTGGCAATATCGGCGTTGTAAGAAATACCGATTGAAAGGTCGACGCGTAGCTGGCCTTCGCCGCTAAAGTTCACCACATTACCATTAGACATGGCACCGTTAGGAACAATGACTTGTTTGTTATCTAGAGTGACTAGCACGGTAACGAAAATTTGAATTTCTTTTACCACGCCAAGTTCACCTTGGGCTTTAATTAAATCGCCAACCTTATAAGGCTTGAACAAAATAATTAACACGCCGCCAGCAAAATTCGCCAAGCTGCCCTGTAAAGCTAGGCCTACTGCTAAACCTGCGGCACCGAGTACGGCGATAAATGAAGTGGTTTCAATACCGACCATCGAGGCAACGCTAAGTGCTAAAAGCGCCTTGAGGCCCCATGAAATCATATTGCCAATAAAACTAATTAAAGTTTCATCGGTATTAGATTTTTTTAAACCGGCTTGAGTAATTTTAACCACGATACCGATTAGCCACAGACCAACTAATAATGTGGCTAGGGCAAGCAGTAAGCGTGGGGTGTAGCTCATAATGAGCTCGATTGCGACTTGAGAATAATGGTTCAACTGTTCCATTTTTATAACTCCCTTAAAATTAGAGTGGAACAGATGCTAGCAATTGGCGATGAATTGAAACTGAATTATGCAGGGCCGGATGGCCCTGCATACTGATGAGAAAGTGTGGTTTTTAGCGCCTTAGCGCTTACGAACAACCAGGCTACCGATAGAGTAACCAGCACCAAATGAGCATATAACACCGTGGTCGCCAGCGGCCAAATCCTGCGAGTATTTGTGGAAGGCAATTAAAGAGCCGGCCGAGGCAGTGTTGGCAAACTCATCCAATACGATCGGCGCTTCCTCTATTGAGGCGTCGCGACCTAGCAGCTTTTTGCTGATCAATAGGTTCATATTGATGTTGGCTTGGTGCAGCCACCAGCGTTTCACATCGGCCGATGTAAGATCGTGGCGAGATAAGTGCTCGCTAATATGTTCGGCCGCCATTGGACAAACTTCTTTAAACACCTTACGGCCGTTTTGGTGGAATAGATTCTCTTTCCAGAAGGGGTCTACATCATTGCTACGTGCAGCATGGCCGAAGCTCGAACGAATATTATTGGAGAATGAAGTAAAGGCTTTGGTGCTCAATACATCCCAGCAGTTTTCAGAATTGGCAGTCTCTTCGGCCTCAACAATAGTTGCGGTAGCGACATCACCAAAAATAAAGTGACTATCTCGATCAGAGTAATCGATCTGTGGAGTGGTGAGCTCTGGGTTAATACATAGTACCGCTCGCGCTGTGCCAGCAGTAACCATCTCGTAAGCTCGCTGTAGGGCAAAGGTGGCTGCCGAGCATGCTACCAACATATCAAAACCGAAGCCTTCAATGCCTAGGGCCGTCTGAACCTCGATAGCAATAGCTGGGTAAGAGCGCTGAGTGTAGGCGCAGCTTACAATCACAGCATCAATATCCGCAGCGGTTTTATTAGCCGCCGCCATGGCTTCTTTGGCCGCTTCGATTGCCATTAAAGCTTGATCGCTGGTCTCATCTTCCGCTTTCAACGGGATAACTGGGCATAGCCGATCGACATCCAAAATACCTTCTTTACGATACACATAGCGACTTTTGATGCCGGAAGCTTTTTCGATAAATTCCGCACTGGATTTGGCTTTCGCTGTTAGCTCGCCGGCTTCGATCGCGGCGGCGTTTTCTTCATTGTATTTATCGGCATGGGCATTTAGTGCCTCTACTAATTCTTCGTTGCTTACGCTGTAAGGAGGGGTGTACAGGCCTGTGCCGCTAATGACGATATTCTTATTCATAATGATGTTTTGTTTCCAAAATGCGGTAAAACTTCGTTAATTTGGCCAAAACTGGTCAAATCTGCCATGTTTGAAGAATTCAATCTCTTATTGCAATTGTCGCCTAGCCCTTGGGCAGGTGTCTAATTTCGCATTGGCTTAAGTGGTCATGTGTTGTGGTGTTCTGGCCAGGCTAGCAAGGCTAACCGATTCGGCGCCCGCGTCCATTAACATATGGCTAATGATGCTGGCTGTGCTCGTGGTGGTTATAACGTCATCCACCAGTAAAAGTTTCATGCCTTTCACTGGGCCGGTCAGTTGAAAGCTGTTTTCTAGATTCTGTAGGCGGGCCTTTCGCCCAAGCCCTTGTTGGCTGCCGGTCCAGCGTGATTTCTTAATAAGCTGAATTAGTGGAATTGTACAATGCTTAGAGACTTCTCTAGCTAAGACGTAAGCCTGGTTGTAGCCCCGTATTAATCTTTTGAAAGGATGGCTGGGGACCGCTAATAGAGCATCAAAATTGCTTATTCGGTGCTTGTTATGTTGACTTACGAGCTTGGCAAGTTGCAGGCAGAGAAACTGTTTGGCGGCGCTGTTATGTTGATATTTAAAGTCCTTAATTACTTTATCGATCGGGAAGTCATAGCTCCATAAGCTGATGCAATGTTGAAAGGGTGGTGCTTGCTTTTGGCAGTGGCCACATATTCCCTCTTTTGCACCTATGGGCAGAGCGCAGCATTTGCAACAGTGCTCTAGCCAAGGAAGGTCTTGAAAACAGCCTCGGCATACGGCTTCGCCGCCGCTACCGCAAAACAAGCAGCGGTTCGCTATTAGCACATTTAGAGCGCTTGTCGCCCAATTTTGCTTAGGCATGATTGCCTCCCATTCTTCCAATCCTCTCGACTCTAGCGCCTCAAGTCCCCTTGTTAACCTATTGCTGTTAACTAGGTTGACAATATGGTTTCAGTAACTATGATGCTAAGTCTTAAGATCGCAGGCTAGAGCCCAAAGGCTGGTTTGTGGCTTCCCATTGAATAAGCGCTTTTAAAAGCAGCAAAAAGAGAATAATCATGATTAACGCCGAGCTACGCCACGACTGGAGCCGACAGGAAATTAGCCAGCTGATGAACCTGCCGTTTAATGAGCTTATGTTTCAGGCGCAGCTTGTACATCGCCAGAACTTCGATCCCAATCAAGTTCAAGTGAGTATTCTTTGTTCTATTAAGACAGGGGCCTGTCCGGAAGATTGCGCTTATTGCCCACAAAGTGCGCGCTATGACACTGGCTTGGAAAAAGAGCGCTTGATGCAAGTTGAAAAAGTTTTGACTGAAGCGAAAGATGCCAAAGCTAAAGGCGCAACTCGATTTTGTATGGGGGCTGCTTGGCGTTCACCTAAAAAGAAAGATATGCCCCATGTAACGGCGATGGTGCGTGAGGTGAAAGCCTTGGGTTTAGAAACCTGCATGACGCTTGGAATGTTGAGTGAAGACCAGGCCGGTGAACTGGCCGAAGCCGGTTTGGATTATTACAACCACAATCTGGATACGTCACCCGAATACTACGGTGACATTATTACCACTCGCAGTTATGGAGATCGATTGGAAACTCTAGATCATGTTCGAGCTGCCGGCATGAAAGTATGCAGTGGCGGCATCTTAGGCATGGGCGAAGAGCAAAATGACCGTATCGGCTTGATTCAAAATTTAGCAAATCTGCCTGAACACCCAGAGTCCGTTCCGATCAATATGCTGATTCGTATCAAAGGTACTCCGCTAGAAAATATGGACGATATTGATCCATTGGAGTTTGTACGAGCGATCGCAGTGGCGCGAATTGTAATGCCCAAATCCTATGTGCGTTTATCGGCAGGTCGTGAGCAAATGAGTGACGAGCTGCAAGCTATGGCTTTTATGGCGGGCGCCAATTCAATTTTCCTGGGCGATAAATTATTGACGGCTGCTAACCCTGGTGAAGGTAAAGACGCTAAATTGTTTGCTCGTTTAGGCATAAATGCCGAAACCCTAGAGCAGCCGCAGGAAGTTGAGAAAGACGATGAAACCGTTCAGGAAGAGCTATTACAGGCCGTAAATGAAGCCAAGTACGATTCGCATTTTTATAATGCTGCGAAATAACAGCTTCGTACCTTTTTGACGAGCACATCGCAATACTATGTCCTTTCTTCTGCAGCGTTTAAAAGGCGGCTTACAAGATAGAGCGCAGCAGCAGCTCTATCGCCGCCGTAAAAGCTTGTCCTCCCCGCAAGGTGCTTTGATTTCTGTTGACGGTAAATCACTGCTTAACTTTAGTAGTAATGATTACTTGGGCTTGGCGAATCATCCTGATCTAGCTCACCGAGCAAATGTCAGTTTAAAACGTTTTGGTTTTGGTGCTGGGGCATCCCATTTGGTGAGTGGTCACAGCGATCTGCATCGGGAATTAGAGGAATTTTTGGCACGCTTAACTGGGCGCGATAGAGCTTTATTATTCCCTTCGGGCTTTGCGGCAAATTTAGCCGTGCAACAAGTATTGCTGCGCAAAGGTGATGCGGTCTTCCATGATCGCCTAAATCATGCCTCTCTCTTAGACGGTGCTCAATTAAGTGGCGCGAGACTGCTTCGCTTTGCTCATAATGATTTGGCGCACTTGAACCAGCGTTTGAAGGGGGCTGATGCCGAAGGCAAACTCATTGCCGTTGATGCGGTGTATAGCATGGATGGTGATCTAGCCCCATTAGCAGAGCTAGCAAACATAGCCGAGCGTGAAGGTGCGTTATTAATGGCTGACGATGCTCATGGTTTTGGGGTGCTGGGGAAAAACGGTGCGGGCAGTGCAGAGTACTGGGGACTTGATCAGCAACAACTGCCTATTTTGATGGGCACCTTGGGTAAGGCAATAGGGAGCTACGGGGCTTTTATTGCAGGTAGCGAAGCGCTTATTGAAGGCCTAATTCAGTTCGCTCGGCCCTATATCTATACCACAGCATTGCCAGCGAGTGTTGCTGCTGCAAGTTTAGCGGGCCTTGAGCTGCTTCAAAAAGAGCCTGAGCGTCGTACCAAGTTGCATAGCTTGGTGGCTTATTTTCGAGAAGCCGCTGATGAATTAAATTTGCCTTTGATGTCCTCCGATACCGCGATTCAGCCTTTGTTGTTGGGCTCCTCAGAAAATGCCCTGAAAGTTGCTGAAGCTATAGCGGCTCAGGGTATTTATGTGCCTGCGATTCGCCCCCCAACGGTTCCCGTCAACAGCGCCCGGCTTCGAATAACTATTACGGCAGATCATGAAATAGAACATATTGATCGTCTGCTGGATGCACTGGCTGAGCAGTTGAGCAGGATAAATAAGGTAGTTGATGATGAATATGCTCAGTAACCCTAATTTAAAAGTGGATGCAGGGTTTACTGAATTGCAGCAGCTAAAATGCAAAACTTATTGGGCCGATGATGCGCAAGCCGAAGACTATGTGCTCATTCACGGCTGGGGTATGGGGGCTGATATTTGGCAGCCCATATTGCCCATGTTAGATAGCGTTAATGTCCACTGTATTAGCCTGCCTGGCTTTGATGCTTCGTCGCTTGATGTTGATGGGTCTGAAGTGTTTGAGCCTGGCGAATTGCTCAGTGCGCTGGAAAATACACTGCCAGAACGTTGCCACTTAATTGCATACTCATTAGGTGGTTTGCTCGCCCAATGTCTTTTATCTTCTGAAAAAGTCTTATCGCTAAGTTGTTTAGGGGTAGGCCCTTGTTTTGTCGCTAAAGAGCAGTGGCCAGCGGCGATGAATCCAGATGACTTTGAGGATTTTCTCCGCTCCTTTGAAGTAAATCCAGAAGCTTGTTTGAGCCGGTTTATCGCCCTGCAAAACAAAGATGATAGTCACAGTGCTGCACAAAACAAAAAATCAATCATTAAGGGGCGTCGGCAGCTAAAGGCCAGCGGTTTTAATGTTGACTTTTTTTCGGTGTCTGGCAACAAAAAGCTATGGCTTAATTGTCTGAGCTTACTAGAAACGATTGATGCGCGCGCGGATTTACTGGCGCAGAAAGATAAGAATATTCATTTTATTCTGGCTGAAAACGATGCTCTTGTGCCTGTAGTTGTAGCAAAAGCTATCGCAGAGCTGCAACAAGATAATATTCAAATAAGCCTGCTTAAGGGTAGCCATAATATTCCGGCCACGATTGCAAGACAGTCGCGGGCAGAACTGCTGCTTCAGGCTAGCCTAAAAGAAAACCCGGCCGCGTATCGATTGGATAAAATACGTATTGCTAAAAGCTTCTCTAAATCTGCCAAAAGCTATGACAGCGTGGCTGCTTTGCAACGGCAGATTTGTGAACGTTTATTCTCTCAAGTGCCTGCCGAGCATTTTGTGGGAAAAGCGGTGCTGGACCTAGGTTCCGGCACCGCTTATTTTCAAAAATTGCTAGAGCAGGGCTTTAGCACTTTAAAGTCAAAGGCTGAAAGTCAAACGAATCTACCTCAGCATAGCCCTACGAGGCTTCTTAACTTAGATCTCGCTGAAGGAATGTTGCGGTTTTCCAAGCAGCAGGCAAGGCAGCGTGAAGAAGAGATTTCGCTTTTGAATGTGGAATATATCGCTTCGGATGCTGAGTCCCTACCGTTGGCTGATGAATGTATAGATTCAATATTCTCGAGCTTAGCCATTCAGTGGTGCCAGCAAGAAGAGCAGCTTTTTAAAGAGATTCATCGTGTGCTGAAGCCAGGTTCGGCTGCCTATATCGCCACCCTAGGGCCGCGCAGTTTATGGCAGCTTCGAGAAGCTTGGCGGCAGGTCGATGACAAGGTGCATGTTAATCGCTTTCGCGCCCTTAAGGATCTAAGTGCCTCAATAGAGAAGAGCGGATTAAGCTTTGAATTTGAAGAAGCGGATATAGATTTGGTTTTTGATGATTTCAAACAGCTACGCTATGAGTTGAAAACCTTAGGGGCGCAGAATATGAATGCTGGCCAAAATGAAGGTTTATCGTCACGCGAACGCCTCACTAAACTTCTAGCGGCTTATGAAGAATATCGTTACGATAGCGGCCAAGGGGCTAAGTTGCCTCTAACTTACCAGGTGTTTTATTTAAAGTTAATGAAACCTTTAGCTTAGTTATGACTCGATAGCAAAATACTCGAAAACTCAACGAGCAATACAAACTTACCATGGCCAAGAAAACGTTTTTTGTAACTGGAACAGACACCGATGCCGGAAAAACCTTTATTGCATCGGCTTTACTGCATAAGGCTAATAGTGAAGGCTTACGCAGCTTAGCGCTGAAGCCAGTTGCCTCGGGTAGTGAAAGCCGCGATGAGGGTTTGCGAAACAGTGATGCTTTGATTTTGCAGGAGGCTATGTCACAAGAGTTGGACTACGAGCAAGTCAATCCCTATGCGTTTGCACCAGCAATCGCGCCACATATCGCTGCCGAGCAGGCTGATGTGAGACTCAATGCTAGCCGCTTAGCTGGTTTTTGCCGTGGTGCTTTATTTACGCCTCATGATTTTTCTGTAGTCGAAGGTGCTGGCGGTTGGCGAGTTCCTCTTAATGACCGAGAAGATTTTGCAGATCTTGCAAAAGAACTAGGTTTGCCGGTTATCTTGGTAGTGGGGTTGCGACTAGGTTGCATCAATCACGCGCTCTTAACGCTCGAAGCTATTAAGCGTGATGGCTTAGCAGTAGCTGGCTGGGTAGCCAATCATGTAGATCCAAATATGAGTTGTATGGAAGAAAACTTAGAAACCCTAAAACAAAGAATGACAGCCCCTTATTTGGGTTTTGTTCCAAATTTAGCCGGCAAAGAAAATGCAGCACTCATTGCCTCCCAGTATTTGCAACTGCCGGAATCAAATAATTAGATTGGCGTTTACTTTTCTAGGGCAATCCTTGTAGTTTGTAGAACTGTCTTAGAATAACTCGCCATTCTTCAAGTTGTTGATCAACGGTTCCGCTCAATGTATAGACTCTGTTATTAAGCTCAATCACGGCGGGGTCCACTTCTTGTTTAAAGCTGCTGGCGAGTTGTTGCCATTCCTGCTCAAACATCTTGCTGATTTTATAGCGTCTATAATTGTCAGCCATCGCACTAAAGCCGCCTTTGTATCTTCGCTTTTTTGATCCTTGGGTAAGCTCCCTGAGTTTAAGCTCCTCTGCTCGCTCACAAGAATATTGTTGCCATAGTTGATAAATAGCAGCCATTTTTTGATGCAAGTTTAGGTAGTGGTCATCGACAGCCTCAATAAACATATAGTGGCGTGCACGCATTCGCTCTACCTGCTTTAAAATAGGGTCGTTATGGGCGAGAAGCCGTTTGATCAACAGTCGGCCATCCTGCTCTTCAGTTAGAGAATTAAAAGCATCAGGCGATAAGTCTTGAGCGTGCTTTATTTGCGCCAATCGACGAATGCTTAACAACTCTTTGTCTGATAAGCTTAATCGGTAGCTTAAAAGATCGTTAGCAATTTGATGGTAAAGCTCTTGGTAGGGTAGTTCTTGTATTAGGCAAGCTTGGGAGAAGTGACTGTATTCTTTATTCGGCTCTTTATCGTTTTGTACGGCCTGTTGCCCACCTTGCATTAGGGCTCGATATTTTTTGTTCAGCCATATTAATCCACTAGCATCCTTGGCGATGATGTGGAGGCTTAAGCTATTACCATCGGATTGTAATACCTGGCCGCTAACTGAAAGTTCTGCCGCCAAATCTTCTTTGGGAACGACACTTACTGCCCCCCAGTAGCGGCTTTTTGCTAGAGTGTTACGCAGCAATACCGGTAGATATTGGCGTTCTATATCGGCTATTTCCGAGAATATTTGTTTTTCAACTTGGCTATTCCCACCAGTTGTACTTTGTAGTCCAAATACCTCGATACTGACATCCAAAATTCGTGCAAGCTCTTCTTCTTGCTGGCTCTGTAGCAGCTGGGTGTTTTGAGGTACCAAGTTAGTATCATTATTAGGTTTTACCAGTGGCTGCTGGCTACAAGCCGATAGTATGATAGCTGCGAATACGAAAAATAAGCGACAAAACATGGTCTTAGTCATTATTTTCCGCCTCAGTTTCAGGGCTTTGATCATGTCTTAAATTGCAGACTTTGCCTCGACTTAAGGTTTGTTTGCATTGATAGGCCTCATAGCTTCCGTCAAAACGTTCATAAAACTGCACGAGTTCAAAGGCTGGACTTCCAGGGTGGGATACACGTGTTAACAAATTAATGGAGTTTCCTGCTGGTGACAGTAAAAAGCGATGGTAGATAGTAGTACCTTCTTCCAGCTGAATCCTAAAAATTAAACGCTTCCCGTCCCAGCGACAAGTTTCTACGGCAAATTCATTTTGGCTAACAAGCCTTTCACCTGTTGTGCTGCAGATGAGTTTGGCTTCACCCTCTCTAGCGATGCTAATCTGTTGCTCATCCTGCACTATCTTCATGGTGTGGTGACGGCTAATCATCTCTGTAAATCTGGCCAGATCAATTATATTGGTGCCGCGCCCAGCGCTACTAATAACGCTAATGCCGCCAATTTGGGCTCTACTTTCCGGCCGTCGATTACGTTGTTCGGCTTGACGGCGCAGCTCTGATAGCTTTTCCCGGACCCGGCGTTCCCAGTTATCACTACGGGCATAGTCTTTCTCCCAAGTACCGTTAAAGCCTCCCTTGGTATTTAGCAGAGGTATGGATCCGTCCTGGGAAGCTGCAATGGAGTGCATCGGCACACTGAGCAAAGCGCATAGCAATACGGCAGGGAGTAGACACCAGGGGTGGTTCATTTGCTAAAAGGGCTCGCTAAGCTGAATTTATGGATGGAATTATGATTGCTGAAGCTGAGAATAGTTTCAAATATCTGAGGTATTTGATCAGGGTAAGTGGTCAAATACCTCAGCCGTACCGCTTGGTTAGAGGTGTTGGCTGTGTCACATGCCTTTCAAGCCTAGGCCTTATATAAAGCTCACTGACTTAGTTTACTTCAAGGCCAACTTTTTTCTGTTTTTGTGGGCATACATCAGTCTATCAGCTTCGCTAATCATGTCTTTAAGGGGGAGGCTCTGAGTAGTGTCGTATATCTTAATGCCATAACTCATCGATAATTGGATGCTGTCACTATATTGTGAGGCGAAGCTTTCAGAAAAATCCTGGCTGACATCTTCGCAGCTTTGCTGTAATTCAATTTCAGATCCCTTGTTGCAAAGAGCTAAAACAACGAACTCATCGCCCCCTACACGAGCAATAATATCGGTTTTACGAAAGCTTAGTTTTAATGATTTGGCGAACACTTTTATACATACATCACCTTGTTCATGACCATATTTGTCATTGAGCTGCTTTAAGTTGTCGATGTCGAGATAGATCACCGCGAGGTCTAAATGAAAGCGCTGCTGGTCGTTGATGCGCTTCTCGCCAAGACTATTTAGGCCTCTGATATTATATAGACCTGTGAGTGCGTCAGTAGTGGCGACTTTTTGCAATTGTTCAATGTCTGATAGGTGTTGTAGCTCGCCTGAGATTAAATCACGCAGCTGCTGCATAAGTTCGATAAAACTGATCTCGTAGTTGGTGCTTTTGGTATCAATCGAACAGATAGTTCCAAAGACACGGCCGTCAGGCCAAAAGATCGGAAAACCAAGATAGGAGCGCACAGGGCCTTGGCATACGGGGGGGGCATCAGTCCATTCATCACCAGCCAAAGCATCGTTGACATAGAGTTGTTCGCGAGTTTCTACCACTCTGCGGCAAAAGCTCTTTATCTCCCAAGACCAACTATCTTCTGGCGAGAGAAAGTTATCGTGATTACTACTGGTCACGATGGTTGAAAATTCATTCCCTTTAAACTGTACGATTACCCCACAGGATGTGTGGTAGATCCTAGATATTAAGTCGACGGTTATCTGCCACTTTCCAATGTCTAATGACTTGGGCGGATCCACTCGAAAACAGCGTTTGGACAAAGCCATAACACACCCCGCTTTTAGAATGGCAGACTAGGCCGTTGGCGCCTAAATGCCTAAAGATATCTTAGTTGATTAGGGCGCTATTGCTAGCTAAAGATGGTGTTTCTAATGCTAAAGTCTAAGTCATGAAGCTTTTTAAACTAAAGGCTATATAGGCTAGTTGACAGATAGTTTACCTATAGGCCCCAAATAGCTTTTAAACCGACGCTTAAACAAATTTGCGACAAGTTGTTTGTGTCCAACTGATGCTGAAGTTTTTAAGTTCACTTAGGTGAGCTGTCTTCAGGTTATAAGCTATTGAATAATAAAGACTATTTTTAGTTTTTATAGATTGGCTTGGTTTTCGGCGGTTAATTCAGGCACAAAATGTAATGACTACCGTCATTGACTTTCAAAGGCGATCTGGTTAATTTCAAACACCTGTTTGAATGGCTATTTTGTCCCTGTTACCTGACTGTATTGTCTTGGGGCTAATTTAGTCTATAAATACCTGATAATCATTGTGAGAGAAGCACCATGGCCGAGTATCAAGCTCCCTTAAAAGATATGCACTTTGTGCTAAAAGAAGTATTTGAAACCGAGAAACTATGGGCAGAGCTGCCGGGTTTAGCTGGGGCTGTGGATGTGGATACCGCCGATGCGATTATGGAAGAAGCCGCTAAGATCGCTGGCGAAGTGGTGGGCCCGCTGAATCGTGAATCGGATGAGCAGGGCTCTCGTTGGGACGATGGTGAGGTTACCGCGCCAGATGGCTTTAAAGAAGCTTATGCGACCTTCTGTGAAGGCGGCTGGAATGGCTTAGGCGGCAATCCTGAATACGGTGGCATGGGTATGCCTAAAACCTTGACGGCTCACGTTGAGGAAATGCTACAAGGTGCTTCTATTTCATTTGGTTTGGCACCGATGCTGACAGCCGGTGCTTGTTTGTCGCTTGATGCCCACGCCAGCGATGAGCTGAAAGAGAAGTACCTGCCAAATATGTATTCTGGCCAGTGGTCGGGCGCGATGGATTTGACTGAGCCCCATGCCGGTACCGATCTGGGTATTATCCGTTCTAGCGCCAAAGAGAATGGCGATGGTAGCTACACCATTAATGGTAATAAGATCTTTATTACCTGGGGTGAGCACGATATGGCTGAAAACATCATTCACTTGGTGTTGGCTCGCCTTCCAGATGCACCGAAAGGACCGAAAGGCATTTCTTTGTTTTTGGTGCCGAAGATCATGGTTAATGACGATGGCTCCCTTGGCGAGCGTAATGGCGTCAGCTGTGGCTCCATTGAAAAGAAAATGGGCATTAAAGGTTCAGCCACTTGTGTGATGAACTTTGACGACGCCAAAGGCTGGTTAGTGGGTGAGCCCAACCAAGGATTGGCCTGTATGTTTACCATGATGAACTATGAGCGTTTGGTAGTAGGTATCCAGGGCCTAGGTGCTGCAGAGCGTTCTTGGCAATCGGCGATTGAATACGCTCGCGAGCGTTTACAAAGCCGCTCTCCAAATGGTGCCGTAGCGCCAGAGAAGGCAGCTGATCCGATTATTGTGCACCCTGATGTGCGTCGCATGTTACTAACCATGCGTGCTTACACCGAAGGCTCACGTGCCTTAAACCATTACACCGCTATGTGGTTAGATAAGTCTAAGTTTGCTGAAGGTGATGAGAAGAAACAGGGTGCTGACATGATGGCCTTGTTAACCCCGGTTACTAAGGCCTTTGTTACCGATAAAGCACTTGATTGTACGGTACTGGGTCAGCAAGTTTTTGGTGGTCATGGTTATCTGCGTGAGTGGGGACAAGAGCAATTAGTTCGCGATGTGCGTATCTGTCAAATCTATGAGGGCACCAATGGTGTGCAGGCGATGGATTTGATGGGCCGTAAAGTCGCTGCTAACGGTGGCAAGTTTATTGAGTTGTTCGCCGCTGATATCAAAGAGTTTATCGCCAGTTGCGATGATAATATGTCTGAGTTTATTCCAGCTTTGGAAAGCGCTTTGGCGGGCTTGCAAGAGTCTACCCAGTGGGTATTGGAAAACGCTGCGAATGATCCAGCTGTAATTGGTTCTTCCGCTTATGACTATTTGCACCAATTCGGTCATGTAGCCCATGCCTTTATGTGGGCGCGCATGGCGAAAGCGGCCATGGCAAAGCAGGGTAGCGATGAATACTACGACGGCAAGCTTGCGGTAGCGCGTTTCTTCTACGCGCGTTTGCTGCCACAAGCCAATACCCATAAGCAAAATATTGCGGCGGGTAGTGAGCCGGTAATGAGCTTGGCCGCCGAGCTGTTCTAAGCGATATTTATTTAGTAAAAGCCCAGCAAGGGGCTTTTTTCTTTTCTGGGTGGCAAGAGCAGCTTGTATAAATCCCAGTT
Organism: uncultured Pseudoteredinibacter sp.; assembly: GCF_947502065.1. GTDB lineage: Bacteria > Pseudomonadota > Gammaproteobacteria > Pseudomonadales > Cellvibrionaceae > Pseudoteredinibacter. The sequence goes on along the minus strand of NZ_CANMYE010000004.1, from coordinate 350,409 downwards.
AAGACAACACATGATATTTACACATCAGCCAGAAAGTTGAGGCAGACAAATGAGTCAAAGAGAAGTTGTAATTTTAAGTGGCGTGCGCACCGCTGTGGGTAGTTTTGGTGGCAGCCTAAAAGATTTTAATGCGGTAGAGCTTGCCAGCATGGTAACCGAGGAAGCTCTAGAGCGTTCGGGTGCGGCAAAAGCGGATATCGGTCACTGTGTATTTGGTACCGTTGTGGCGGGCGATCGTCGTGATATGTATATGAGTCGCGCTGCGGCATTAAACGCGGGCTTAGATCAAACTACCCCTGCCTATAATGTAAACCGTCTATGTGGCTCGGGTTTGCAGGCAATTGTATCCGCCGTGCAAGCGATTCTATTGGGTGACTGTGATGCGGCTGTTGCCGGTGGCGCTGAATCCATGAGTAATATTCCATACTGGTTGCCAAGTGCTCGATTTGGTCAGCGCATGGGTAATGGTGAAATGTACGATCCAATGATCGGCGTACTAAGCTGCCCAATGAATGGTTATCACATGGGCGTTACTGCTGAGAATGTTGCCGAGCGTTTTGAGATTACGCGAGAGCAGCAAGATGAGTTGGCGGTAAGCAGTCATCAACGTGCCCAGCGCGCTATCGATGCCGGCTACTTCGAATCACAAATCTTACCTGTTGAAGGCAAGAATAAGCGTCGTCCATCGGTGTTTGCACAGGATGAGCATGTTCGTGGTGATGCTTCTGTTGAAGGCATGCAGGGTTTGCGCCCAGCCTTCAAAAAAGACGGCACGGTAACTGCGGGCAATGCCTCAGGCTTGAACGACGGTGCTGCGGCTTTGGTATTGATGGAAAAGGCGGCCGCTGAAGAGAAAGGCTTAAAAGCTTGGGCGACCATTAAAGGCTATGCGGTTGCGGGTGTGGAACCAGCCATCATGGGCACGGGCCCAATTCCTGCAGTTGAGCAGCTGTTGGAAAAAACCGGTGTGAGCAAAGACGATATCGATTTCTGGGAATCCAATGAAGCTTTTGCAGCACAGGCTCTGTCGGTATCCAATGCGCTGAATTTGGACTCTGAAAAAGTAAACCCCAATGGTTCAGGTATTAGCTTAGGTCACCCTGTCGGTGCAACTGGCGCCATCATGGCGGTAAAAGCGATTTATGAGCTTGAGCGTACCAATGGCCGTTATGCAGTATGTACTATGTGTATTGGTGGTGGTCAGGGTATTGCGATTTTGTTGGAGCGCAATGCTTAAGACTCGCTTCCTAACTATATCTCGCTCTGTAGTTTAATCGGACAGAGCTTCCCTAAGAGCCGACTCTTAGGGCACTAATCAATTCAAATGCCCGAGATTGCCCACATTGTCGGGCATTTGAATTCTCTGCTTCTGGGCCAGACTCTAGCTTGGGACAGTGCTTTTCCGCTCCAAGCAGAATAGTCATGCAGCCACCCGTTCCATGGATTCGCGCTGTCCAGGTGCTCAGCCTTCGGCCAAGCCCAAAACCTCTCCAGGAGGTTTTGTCAGGAGCCTAGTCGCTCCAAAGCACTCCCCCAAGCTAGATTCTTACTCCGCAACCAAGCTAAAACATCGCTCACTAGTTTAAGCAGATCCCGCCTATCAATATGAGTACGGCTATTTTCAACAGCCAAGCAATTTGTTTTAATCTGGCCTCCAATTTTAAGCCGTATTTTTAAGGAGCGCCGCCATGCGGATTATGAGTTTTAACGCCAATGGTATTCGTGCGGCATCGCGCAAGGGCTTTTTTGAATGGTTTGCTGCGCAAGATGTGGATGTGCTCTGTGTGCAGGAAACTAAGGCTCAGGAACATCAGCTAGATGATGAGATTTTTTTTCCAGAAGGTTATCACCGCTATTTGTTTGATGCCGAGAAAAAGGGCTACAGCGGCGTGGCCATTTATTCCAAGGTAAAACCCCGTGAAGTCACTCGTGGTTTAGGCTGGGACCCGGCCGATAATGAAGGGCGTTGGATTGAAGCACGCTTTAGAAATGTCACTGTGATTTCTTTGTACATGCCGTCAGGTTCTAGCTCAGAAGCTGCTCAAGAAAAGAAGTATCGTTTTTTGGATTTATTCGAAGCGCGATTACAAGAAATGATGGCCAGTGGTGAGAAGTATATTATCTGCGCCGATTGGAATATTTGCCACAAGGAAATTGACCTTAAAAACTGGCGGGGTAACCGTAAGAATTCGGGCTTTTTGCCGGAAGAACGTGCCTGGCTAGATAAAATCTATGATGAATTTGGTTGGGTGGATGTGTTTCGCCAATTAACCGATGAAGAGGTTTATACCTGGTGGTCCAACCGAGGACAGGCTTTCGCTAAGGATGTAGGCTGGCGTCTGGACTACCATGTGGTAACACCTAATATCGCTAAGAAGGCTTTTGATTGGCATATACAGCGTGAACCAAGATTTTCCGATCATGCGCCTATGTGGATAGATTATAAATTGGTGTTAAGATAATCAGCAGATTTTAACGAATGTAGGCCAAATATGAATAATAACGATGAGCCGAAGTTAAGCCCTGAAGATCAAGCGAAGGTCGATAAATTTGTGTCTTCAGGCGTGAATAGCGTAGAAAGAGAGCCCTTTAAACCTTTACGCTTATTGGCAATGGTAATTGTAGTTTTAACGGTGCTAAGTGGTATCAGTTACTGGATCGCTATCGATGCAGGTTTGGTGTGATTCTCTTATGCGCCTAATGCAAGACGGCTGGCCTGCTGGCTTTTTACCCAAGGTAAAAAGTCTGCTGCGGGCATAGGGCGTGATATAAAAAAGCCTTGGGCGATATCGCATTGCAAGCTGCTCACCATCTCCCAGTCGGATTCAAACTCCACTCCCTCGGCGACGCATTTCAAGTGCAGCTTTTTGGCGAGGTCTACAGTAGCTTCAAGTATTCTTCGGCTGGCTTCATTATCGCTGGCGTATTTGATGAAGCTGCGGTCAATCTTTAATTCGTTAAACGGTATTTGTTGCAGTTTATCTAAAGAAGAGTGTCCGGTACCGTAATCGTCAATCGATAGTTGAAATCCACGTAGACGCAATCTGGAGAGGATGTCGATACTGGTGCTTAAATCTTCCAGCATGCTCGCTTCTGTTAATTCAATAATCAATTTTTGCGGTTGAATGCCGTGAAATTTAGCCATGCTGCATAAAACATCAGGTAGATCCAATCTATTTAAGTGCAACGGTGAAATATTGATGGACAAGGTGATATCAATACCATTGGCTTGCCATTGTTTCAGTTGAATACAACAGAAATCCAGTATGTAATGGCCAATGAGCTGGATAAGGCCGTGGCGTTCTGCAAGAGGAATAAAGTGATCAGCTGTGATGAGCCCTTTACTGGGGTGTCGCCAGTGAGCTAAGGCTTCAGCTCCAATAAGTCGGCCTGTTTTTACGCATATTTGTGGTTGAAAATAGGCTTCGATCTCTTTGTTTAAAATAGCTTGCCTAATTTCTGAAATGCTAACGTTTGGCCTGTCTTTTTCGAGTTCTAGCTCAAAGTTCACATTGAATTTATGTAACAACTTTTCTACATCTTCTTGCTCAAAAGGCTTTTCGATGGCGCCAAGGAACTGTAAGCCCTGTTCTCTGGCGAGATGGCTGATGCTGTTGATTATTCGAGGGTCTTCGCCGCTGACTAAAACTAATGCACAAGAAAGCTTCAATTGATAAATGTGTCGGATGAGTTCAATGCCATCAACGCCGGGCATATTTAGATCCGAAAATACAATGTCGTATTCGCTATCAGGCTGTAGTTTCTTTAGCGCGGCGCAGGAATTGTTACACACATCTATTTCGAAAATGCCTAAGGCAACGAGCTGGCGCTTCAGTATGAGTAGCGTTCCAGGGTCATCATCTACCAGTAAGCATCTTAGTGTGGCAAAGCCTTGCATCATATTTAAATTCCCAGACGGTTTTAAAACGACTGATCCCCATGTCTAGCTAGCTTAGACTAACCATTACTTTAACAACTGAACTCTGTATACAAACTGAAGTGCATTTTCCATTTAGGCCGGCGATTGAACTTACTCTTGTTCTAAGATTTAGTATCGACTGCTTTGTTCAAATCGAGAAGGGAAAAGCGAATATTTAATGAAAATCAGTCGCAAAGGACGAGATTGATGGGAAATAGCGATATCAATACCCGCACTAATGGATGGGTAATTACTTGGGAGTTGATGATTGTTTCGAGTTTTGCTGGAGGTTTAATGCTAAAAGGGTTTATGCGTTACCGTCTTGCCATACCCAACGAATGGGATCCCCAAAGTCATCTTTCAATAGTATTTTCTTGGGTTTGCGCTTGGCGACAGGAGCCTTTTTGAGTTGACGGCGAGAATCTATGGTTTTTACCACATCCACTACAGAAGTGCGACTCTGCACCTGTCTTGGGCTAAAGCTATTTTGGATACCTGCGCCATCCGTTAAGCCGCTTGCACCTTTTTGGTAGCTAGCCACCTTTCCTCCGTGGCGGAGAAATTGCTCTATCTGATCCTCTATCTCAGTGCGAATTTCTGCTTTGGTCTTGGTAGGTTTCACAATTTTGCCAATGCTTAGCTTAAAACAGCAATTATAGCACTGCTTTCGATAAACGGTTGCAAGATTACTATAAGTTATGTCCTGCAGTTTACGCTAGAACCGCAGGAACTCAGGTTGCTGTAGTAATAAAAAGATTACAGAAGTCATAAAAAAAGCGGCCAATTGGCCGCTTTTAAGGGAGATCGATGTAAAAACTACAATAATATTAGAAGCGGAACTTAGCCTTGGCGTATAAGGTACGACCTAGCGGGCTATGCTGTTTAGGGTCATAGCTATAGTTCGCTGCATCGTATACACGTGGTGGTTCTTCATCCAACAAGTTCTTGATACCAAAGGTTAATGTGGTTTCAGAATCGTCAGTGAAACCCAGTGGCAAGTTGATACTGTAGTTCGCATCTAGAGTTACATAGGAATCAATGCTTTGACTCTCGTCTGCTGGAACTTCACGCGTTGTTTCATAACTGGAAATGTAGTTCAGTACCAAGTTGGCACGTTGATCTTCATCGATCCAGCTTAGAATCATATTCGCTTTTGTTTCAGGCAGTGAGCGTGCAAAGTTATCGTGGTTAAAGAAACCTGCCGCTTCTACGGTACGTCCATCCGCTAGCGTCAAGTCGTAGTTTAAGAAGTGTGACAAGTTAGCCTTCACAGACCAAGCATCACCCAGGCTCCATGTGGTTTCAAAATCTAAACCATCAACTTCGACATTGGAGGAGTTAAAGTAACGAGTATTGATACCAATCAGCTGACCGTTTGGTGTGCGGACGATATTCGAATCATTCGGGTTGGCAATCACAATACCTTGTGCACTTTGCTGAGTAATCAGATCTTCATAGTCTACACGCCAGTAATCTAGCTTCATTTCTAGATCATCAGTAGGCTGGAAGATTATACCCAAGTTGTAATTGGTTGATTCTTCAGGGGTTAAGTTTGCAGCGCCTTGAGAGGCAACGCGAATAAAGGCAACACCACCTTTAGGCGTACCGTCTGGGTTGAAGTCTTGAATACCCTGCAAGCTTACTGCGGTAGCATTTAGCTGAGACAGAGAAGGCTCACGGAAAGATGTTGATACCGAAGCCCTAGCAATCCACTGCTCGCTTAACTGCCAGCGCATGGCGATCTTCGGATCAAGACTGTTGTCGTTATCGAGTTTTTCGTAACGCAATGCTGCAGTGACCTCTAGGTCTTCGGTGACTGGAAGTTTGGTTTCAGCAAATACTGCGTAACTGCTGCGATCCGTTTTAACCTCAGAAACACCTCCTAAGAAGATAAGGTCAACCGGGATAGGGTTACCATTTGCATCAAAGGTGATTTCGTAAAGGTCATCGGTTTCAACTTCGTATTTCTCTTGGCGTGCTTGCAGGCCGAAAGCGAAACCGGCGGTTCCGCCAGACATCTCAAACATTTCACCAGCAACAACAGCATCCCATACTAGCAAGTCAGTCGTACGCTGAGTGTCAGTATCGTAGGACAGATAATCGATCAGCTCTTGGCTATTATTCGCAGGATTAAATGGGTCGAAGTACTGATCACCAGTAGCGCCACCCTGGCCGGCCAAGGCCGCGTTTAAACGAGACTGAATAGTATCGGGCTGAATCTGACGATATTTGTTCTGGGAGTAGGTCAGTGCAGTGTCAAATGACCAGCCATTGTTGAGCTCACCAGTTAGGTTGACCGAGAAGCGGCGGTTGTCATTCTCACGCGGCGCATTAGGCGATGGAAAGCCAGCACCGAGAGGGCGACCTAGCCATACCACTGGAGCACCAAATGGGTTGCCTGGATGATTCGGCAAAATTACCGGGAACGATAGGTAGGGGTAACTTGGTGATTGTGGGTTGTCTTCCACGTTGTTATTAGCCCAGCCTGCTTCGGCAAACAGCTCCATGCCGTTATCAAACTCATGAGTTAAGTTGGTGTATAGCTGTCGGCGATGTTCTGTATTGACCAAATTAAAACGTGGGCCGTAATGGAAGCCGCAGCGTTGTCCGTTAGGTTGCGGAATCAGTACGCCCCCAACGGTATCTGTACAACCAGCCAGCGGTACGTTTTCAAATGGAGTGTAACTGCCAGCATAAGGGCCATCTGGCACTGTTACAGGAGCAACAGGCAAGAAGGTTGTGCCCAAACTACTGATAGCGTTGTCGGCCAGCTCTGGGCGATCAGCAACACTCAGTGGTGTGCGATCTAAAAAGTGGCCAGAGATGGTCACATGTGTTTTATCGTTGCCGCCCCCCCAGATAAAGCCGACATCTCTGTCTTCTTGGTCATCATCTTGTGTGGTTTGGTAGCCGAGGTTTACTTCTAAACCCTCAAAATCTTTACGCAGAATAAAGTTTACAACACCGGCAATCGCGTCAGAGCCATAAGTAGATGCGGCACCTTCTTTTAACACTTCTACGCGTTCCAGCGCTTCTGCAGGAATCGTGCTGGTATCAACAAACACGCTGCCATCGTTGGTCAGTGAGCCGGAAATAGTTTGGCGTCGGCCATTGATCAGAACTAGAGTGGAACTCAAGCCTAGACCGCGCAAGTTAACGTTTGAAGTACCCTGGGTTGAGCCCTGGGTGAATGAATCTGATTGGTTTTCAGAGCCGGAGCTAATAGCTAACTTCGCAATAACATCAGCAACTGTAGTGGCACCGATAGCATCTAAATCTTCGCGGCCCATAACCTGAACAGGAACAACGGCGTCTCCTGGGCTGCTTTTAATATAGGAACCAGTAACCATAACTTCTTCAATTTCACCGGCAGACTGTTGGTCCTGTGCTATACCGGTTTGAGAGAGGCCAAGGGTAATTATCGAAACTGCCAGTGGCAGTAACTTTTTACGGGCGTGGTTGTGTATCAACACGTGGGATTTCCTCCGCAATTATTATATTTATGTAGCGAAGTCATCGTGAGATGACTATTACAGGTGTTACTGCAATGCAATCAGTGTAATAAAAGCACAGAGCAGTGAATACGAGCTATTTATTGTTATCACCGAGAATTATTGATGAGTATAGTCAGGGCTAATGAAAAAGGGTGGAATTGACAATATATGGTCGGAATTGACCTATAAATTAGGCCCAGAATAACTTTATTTTCTATTTTTAATTTCGTTTATAAATAAAAAGTCTAATTGCCGAAGGTTAATAAAAGTAAATTCGGTGCCAATAGCTCGACTTTGAGCTTCATTTTTAAACTCACTGACTAATCTAGCCTGACGGCTTTGTGCTCAGGTCTATACATACTTGCTGGTAAATAGTGTCTATTTGCTCCATGTCTAATTGCTTAACGCCCATCGCCATTAGTAGGTGTAAAAATAATGGCGTGCCTAGCTTTCCTGTGGTCATTTTGACCCTCAGATTTCCCTCTGATTGCTCAACGCCCCCTTCTGCTAGGCGGCGGCTCAGCTCTCGGTAATCTAAACCTCGCATACTCTTTTCCATAGCGAAATAACGTCGAATTGTTTCGGTCATCTCTGGGCTGTTGAATATTTTGCTCATTATTTGATCGCCTTTTCCGTCTTTTGTCATTCTAGGTGCCATTTGTTGTTAATTATACGTAACAATAATTGCTTTTAAATTATTTTTCTCATAATATTCATCTCGAGTTAAGAATATGTAACAAAAAAGATTAATAAGAGGCTAATGTTATGTTTGATGTAAATGTGTTTGTGTGGGCAGTTGTGGCTTTTGGTGTAGTTCTTATTTTCAAGGGGGTTAGGCAGGTTCCTCAGGGTGAAGAGTGGACGGTAGAACGTTTTGGTAAATATACCCGGACATTAAAACCAGGGTTGAAGTTGATTATTCCGCTAGTGGACAGTATTGGCCACAAGCAAATTGTTATGGAGCAGGTGTTGGATGTGCAGCCACAGGAAGTGATTTCGGCGGATAACGCTATGGTGACAACCGATGCTGTTTGCTTTTATCAGGTATTGGACCCAGTAAGAGCTTCTTATGAGGTAAATAATCTAGAGCGAGCGATGCAAAACTTGGTTATGACCAATATTCGTGCGGTACTGGGCTCGATGGAATTAGATGCCATGCTTTCTAACCGGGATGCAATTAATACAGCCTTGTTAACCAAGGTTGATGAGGCGACTAACCCATGGGGGATTAAGGTAAACCGAATCGAAATTAAAGATATTACTCCGCCGAGAGACTTGATTGATTCGATGGCTAATCAGATGAAAGCTGAACGTGAAAAACGTGCTCAAATCCTTTTGGCTGAGGGTGAGCGAGAAGCGGCTATTAATGTAGCCGAAGGTGAAAAGCGTTCACAGATCTTAAAGGCTGAAGGTGAGCGCCAGTCTGCTTTCTTAGAAGCTGAGGCGCGAGAGCGTGAAGCTGAGGCTGAAGCGAAAGCGACTCAAATGGTAAGTGCAGCGATTGCTGAGGGTGATGCGAAAGCGATTAACTACTTCGTGGCTCAAAAATATGTTGATGCCTTAGGTGAAATCGCCAGTGCGGATAACTCCAAAGTCATCATGATGCCCCTAGAAGCTTCGAGTGTTATTGGCTCGGTAGCGGGAATCAAAGATCTGATAGATAGCAGCAAAACGGTAGCCTAGACGTTAAACGGCCGAAAAGGGCTCTTTTAAAGAGCCCTTAGACTCTCCAACAAAGCAAATCAAATTAGTAGAGGTAAAACCATGGAAGCGATCCAATTTATAGCCGATATGAATTTCTACCACTGGCTTACGTTAGCCGCCGTATTACTTATCGCGGAAATAGCCTTGCCAGGTGGGTTTTTTCTTGGCGCAGCAGCGGGTGCTTTATTCACTGGCCTAATCCATATATTGATGCCAGAGATGAGCTGGCAGTTAGCCCTTACTATTTACTCAGTGAGTGCCGTCGCATTCAGCTTTTTAGCGGTGACAAAAATGCGAGGCGTATTAGATTTTCAGTCAGATCACGAAACCTTAAATAATCGTATGGATAACTTATTAGGTGCGCACGGAGTTGTGCTAATGCCAGCCGGAGGGGCCGCAAAGGTCAAGATCGGAGATACCTTGTGGGGGATAGTGCCCGATGAGAAGCTGTATGATCAGGCCGAAGTTAAGGTAGTTGCTGTCGATGGAACGAATACGGTATGTGAGTTGCTGCCGCGCTAAACCGCCACGGCGAAACCGGAAAGCGAATGCGACACACTCTTGAATGCGCCTAATAATCAGTTGTAAGTAATTGATTTATAAGGAAAACTAGACGTGATTTCGTTTTGGCGCTATGATTGTTTAGCTGAATTAATTTATCTGAGGTTTGTGCTATGCAAGGTGATAACAAAGTTATTGAATGGCTGAATAAACTGCTTGAATATGAGCTTACGGCTGTGGATCAGTACTTTATTCACTCCCGCATGTATGAAGATTGGGGGTTGACCAAACTGTATGAGCGAATCGGCCATGAGCGTGATGATGAGTTGGGACATGCAGATTTATTGATTCGCCGTATTTTATTTTTAGGTGGTGTTCCCAATATGGCCAAGCGGTCACCAATGAACATTGGTCAAGATGTTCCCGCTATGTTGCAGAGTGACTTGGATCTTGAAATTCATGTAGGTAATGAGTTGAAAGATGCAATGGCCCACTGTGAATCTGTTAAAGACTATGTAACACGTGATACTTTGTTGCAGATGCTAGACGATACTGAGGTAGATCACGAGTATTGGTTGCGCCAGCAACTAGGTCTTATTGACCGTATGGGGGTTCAAAACTACTTACAATCGGTTGCTTAATTCAAAATGGCCCCTGCAGCAGGGGCCATTCTTTTCAATTTTGCTTGTTAACTCCTAATCGGCTTGCTTTTAACAATTCTCTTCAAAAATCCGGCTCTCGGCTGACTTTTATTTAAAAAACTCAGGAATATTACTGATTTTTGTAATAAATTTCGCGAGTCATCGTAGCCTTATTCGGTATTTCAATTTATTCTGATCGCTTAAAGCTCTCGCTGGGAGCTCAGAGTTTTTATGTGCAGAGAGGTTTTTGAAGTGCGTGTATTGATCATAGATGATCACCACTTGTTCCGCAGTGGCTTAAAGTACTTACTGGCAGGGCTAAAACTCAATACACAGTTCCTGGAATCAGGTAGCTGTGACGAGGCAATTTTGTTATTTGATGCTGATGAAATTGATATTGTCTTGTTGGACTACTATTTGCCTGGTCAGGATGGTTTAAGTGCATTGAATATTGTCAGGGAGCACTTTGACTGCCCAGTGGTACTTATTTCGAGCGAAGATCAAGCCTCTATTATCCGTAATGCTATCGCAGAGGGGGCAGCTGGTTATATTCCAAAGGCCTCATCCCCTCAAGAGTTGGTGGCGGCCCTTAAGTTAGTGTTGGCGCAAGGGGTATACCTACCACCAAGTGTTCTAGGGCAGTATGAGCTTAAGCAATGGGATGCTGAGAGCCAGGCGAAGCGTGAAGAGATTCTATCTGATCTTTCTAGTCGCCAATTGGCTGTTTTAATGAAAGCTGTTCAGGGTAAGGCTAACAAAGTTATTGCTCGTGAGCTGGATATTGCCGAAGGTACGGTCAAATCCCATTTGTTTGCTTGCTACAAAGCACTTGGCGTTGATAATCGAACTGAAGCGGTTTATGCCACCGCAGCATTGGCGTTAATTCCGGCGAAAGAGTTTTCAATGTCACCCGCCTAAACTTCGCTTTTTTTGCGTTTCAGCTCATCTATCATTTCTTGTTCCAATGTGCCGCTGGTGAGCGGCTTATGCAAAAGTTTTATAGCGGCATCTTTTGCTTGATGCAGGCGCTCCGGAGCGGTATCACCACTGACTAATAAGGCAGGCAAATTGCCGTTTCGATGGCGCAATTCTTGGATGATATCGATACCAGTTTCCTGTTGGCGTAAGCGTAAATCGGCTATTACAAAATCAATATTGTGTTGCTCCCAGTGCTTAAGCGCTTGCTGTTTATTTTCAGCGAGTACGACGGTAAAGCCCATGTTTTCCAAGAGCAGCTGAGTAGCTCGAGAAACCTGAATATTGTCATCGATTAATAATACTTGCAGACCTATCATCAATGAATCGCTTTGCGGCTGTACTTCCATTGAGTCGTTTTCTGGTTTTAGCTCGATATGTTGTGGGAAATGCAGATAAAACCGAGTGCCCTGAGTTGATGATTCAAGGCGTAGTTCTATGTTCAATAAATGGCAAAGCCTTTTAACAATAGCGAGCCCTAGGCCCAAGCCTTTGCTGTTATCACGCTCACTATTATGCAGTTGATAGAATTCTTCAAATACTCGTTCCTGCTCTTCCTCAGGGATTCCTGGGCCATTATCTGAAACGCACATACTAATTCTGTCAGATTCAATGAGTTCAATCTGAACCTTGCCTTCATTACTGTACTTGATAGCATTGGCAATTAAATTTTGCAGTATCCGTATAAGTAATACCTCATCATTAAGAATGCCAATGGTATTTTTGATTGTAAATTCAACTTCAATGCCTTTGTCCTGTGCAATGGGCTTAAACTCTCTTTCAAGTTCTGAAAATAACGCGTTTAAATTTACCTGCTTAAGCTCCGGCTTGGTAATGCCTGCGTCTAGTTTGGAGATGTCCAATAAAGCATCTAATTGTTTGCTAAGAGTACTTACAGCGCCATTCATATGCTCAATGATTTCTTTATTGGATTCTTGTTCATTTTGCATTTCAAGGGCTGCGCAAAAGATAGACACCGTATGTAATGGTTGTCTTAAGTCGTGGCTGGCTGCGGCTAAAAATTGGGTTTTTGCGCGATTTGCAGAAGCTTCACTCGTTAGGCTAGCTTGTAGCTTTTCGTTCAGTTTAGTTTGCTCTTGCTGGGCGACAAAGGCGGTGCTGAAGCTCTTAAACATGTCCTTAGCTAGGCTCAATAAAATCATTCCAAACATTAGACAAAGAACTGAAACGATATACCCGGAATAGGGGTTCTCAGGGTGAGGGCGTAGCGCCCACATAATGCTGATGGGTAGCAGGCTTGGCAGTAGATAGGCAATAAATATATCGCGTTTGCCAAAGGTTGTAGCCACTGCGCCTGCGGAAATACCCAGCAGGATCATTGTTTGAATTGCCTGTTCTAGAACCGAAAAGTAAGGGAAGAATAGGCATGAGCTGCCATGCGCGATACCATTCATGGCGCTCAGTATTATGGCTATTTCATTGGCCTTTTGAGCATCTGGGTATAAAGCAATCTTGGGGAGTACATATGCGCGAACAAGTAGCCAAAACCCAGAAAAGAGCAGCCAGGAAATAACTACTTCAGCGGCGATATACTGCCATGCAAAACTAGCAATTAATGCCATAGCTAGAATGATTGGGTAGGGTACTCGCCTAGATTGCCCAGCTACCAAGCGCAGCAGTTCTTCATCGACGAGCTGTTTATCAAAGTGGCTGTTTAGCATTTTCTAATTCAAGTCTTGGTTTTTAAACAGTGTACGCGAGTCCGCGGCTGGGTGCATGTTCTCACTATTCCCATATACTCAGATAAGATGCTTCATAAGTTTGAGGAGGGCTTGAGCGACAAGCCCGGTGCGGTAGCCGGCGCTTGTTCTTAACGGGTACTTGATGGCTCTTGATACAAATTACTCGCAAATAGATTTTCTCATTGGGGTAGTGCCACTTCTTCTTACCTGTCATTGCTTATTCTTCTGGTTTGCGAAGTACTTGTCGAAAATGGCGCTATAAATAATACTGCTAAGTTTATTGCTATATTGTTAGTAGCCTTGATCTATTTGTGATGATTTATAGTTGAAACTCGCTAAAAATAGCAGCGCTTTAAAACATGGGAGTCAACTTAATGGCTAGGCCTGCAAAAATAGAAGGTTTAACGCTGTATCAAAGTCTGCTTTGTCCGTTTTGTGTTAAAACCAGAAAAGCGCTTAAAAGCTTGAATATGAAAGTGGCAATGAAAGAGGTTGGCTTATCAGGCAAAATTCGGCAGGAGCTCGTTCGAGGTGGTGGTAAAGCCCAAGTGCCGTGTTTGCGTATTGAGCGTAAAGGTGAGCCGACAAAGTGGCTGTATGAGTCCAATGATATTATTCGCTATCTCAGGAGCCTGAAGAACCAATAGCCCAATTTGAAAATACAATTGCTTCTACGACCCTGCTGGTGCTCTAAATCAGAAAGTACAAAGCCATTGCTGCATTTAATATCATTAGGCTGAAATCGGTAAGGAATATAAAAAGCATTAAGCCTTTTACCTGCCAAACACCTTCCCCGCGTCGATTTTGAATGGCTACGGGCACATTGTGCGCGAACTGGGTTCCGTGAGCTACCGACATGGTGCATAGTAAAACAGACCATTGGGATGCTTTGCTAAACAATTCTGTATTGCATAGTAGCAATAGATTAAGAACCATAAAGGCTAAATTAAAACCTCCAACAAACTTCCCAGACATTATAAGGGTTTCCATAACGGGAGTGTTTCTATGCTCTTTGGGGACAACTGTTTTTGCAAAGATTCGCCCTCGAATATCAAAGGTGTGAAACCCGCCGAAAAACCATAGGGCATTGAGAGCTAGGAGTGTTTTTAGTGCGATGCCTTCCATTTTGATTCCTGTTTATTTTTGCAATCTATTCTATTCGGAAACTTCGGTAGATGCTGAGGTTTTATTGGCTCCGATACGGGGTCAGAACCTATGGGGTTCTGACCCCTGGTTTCAGTCGGGCATAAAGGCCCTCGCGGACTTAAACTGCGGAACTATCTTGGGTTTATGAAGAGCGAGTCGAGTGCTTTGACGTTTGCTTAGACTTGAGGGAAGGATGGTGCACCCTGGGGCATAAAGGCCCTCGCGGACTTGAACTGCGGATCTATCTTGGGTTTATGAAGAGCGAGAATGCCATCTCCCGTTAATGGGGTAGAGCCAGGGCGAGTCGAGTGCTTTGACACGTTTGCTTAGACTTGAGGAAAGGATGGTGGGCCCTCGCGGACTTGAACCGCGGACCTATCGATTATGAGTCGAGTGCTCTAACCAGCTGAGCTAAGGGCCCTAAGAGATGAAAGTCATCAAATTAGGCGAGGGATTATAATCGCCTCGCCTCAAATACGCTAGATCTCTAGCGGTTTTTTTCTCATGCTTTCAATAGCTTAGCCTGCTGGGTAAATATAGCTAGCCTGCAAGCCTAGTGGGATGCCTAGTCCCCAGTAGATTAGCAGGAAGGCGGTCCAGGTAATCAACAGGGCAATCGAGTAAGGCAGCATGAGTGATAGCAAGGTGCCGATACCGGTGCTTTTCACATAGCGTTGGCAATACACCACAACTAATGGGAAGTAAGGCATTAGCGGGGTGATGATATTGCTCGAGGAATCGCCCACTCGGTAGGCTGCCTGAGTTAGGTCTGGGGATATTCCGATTTGCATCAGCATTGGCACCAGGATTGGGCCGATCAGGGCCCATTTGGCCGAGGCAGAGCCCACAAACAGGTTTACGAAAGCTGTTAGGAAAACTATGCCTGCCATGGTGACCATGCTAGGTAATGCCAAGGTCTTTAGAACTTCCGCCCCGTTTACCGCCAGCAGTGCGCCTAGGTTTGATTTGCCAAAGGCATCAATAAATAGCGAGCAGAAGAACGCCATCACGATATAGTAAGACATACCTTCCATGCCTTTGCTCATGGCGCCAATCACGTCTTTGCTGCTTTTAAATGTGCCAGCGATATAGCCGTAAACCACACCTGGGATCACAAAAAGAAGGAAAATCAGCGGCACAATCGAGCGCATAATTGGAGCGCTGAAAGAGGCAAGTTCGCCGTTTGCAGCGCGCAAAGGCGATGTCGACGGTAGTGCGACGGCGATCAATATACCAAGTCCAATAATCATGGTGATGGTAGCCCAGCGTAATGCCGAGCCTTCTTTCTCACTCAGCTCGCCGAACTTCGGTAGGTCTTCGGTATCGCCATCAACAGGTGTATTCGCTAGGCGTGGCTCGATAACCTTGTCAGTTAAATACCAGCCCACTAGAACCACTAATAAGCTGGAAGCTGAGGTGAAAAAGTAGTTGTTCAGCGGGTTGATTAGGATTTCTGGGTCCGCAATCTGAGCGGCAGTCTGGGTGAAGCTCTGGAGTAGAGGGTCAATGGCTGAAGGCACAAAATTGGCGCTAAAGCCGCCGCTGACGCCAGCAAAGGCTGCAGCGATACCGGCAAGCGGATGTCTGCCCATGGCGGTATAGATGACCCCTGCCAATGGGATCACCAATACATAGCCCGCATCGGTTGCCGTGTGGCTAACAATAGCCACCAGAATAACGGAGGGGGTGAGCAGGCTCTTGGGGGTGGCATCGAGCATGCGCTTAATGCCGGCATTGATAAAGCCAGAGTGCTCAGCAACCGCGACGCCTAGCATGGCTACCAATACCACGCCTAAGGGAGCAAAGCCGGTAAAGATTTTCACCATACGCGATAGAAAATCGGCAAGGGAGTCTCCGGTAAGTAGGTTATTAACCACGATGGCTTCGCCAGTACGTGGATCGAGGGCGTCGAATTGAAAGTTCGACATAAGTGCTGAAAGCCCCCACACGATAAGTAAGCTAATTAAAAATATGACGGCGGGGTCTGGTAGTTTATTGCCAATGATCTCGACTTTGTCGAGCAACCGGCTCAGGCGGGTGGAATCGCCTGTAGCGGGTGTTGAGGTCTCGCTCATGTTGTTGGTCCTGTGCTTAGGATAATTGTTATACGCATAGGTTTCGATGATTCGAATTGCGTTGCGACCAAGGGATTATGGCATTAAGCGTTAGGCTGGAAAACCACTCATGGGAAATGCGGATAGGAATTCGGACTTTGTTCGCAATGTTGACTGGATGGCGTTCAGGGAATGACTGTAGCAGAAGGCAGAATCAAAAAAGGCGACTAAATAGTCGCCTTTATAAGTGTTTCTAGATGAGGTTACTCATCCAAAAAGCTACGCAAATGATCTGAGCGTGAAGGGTGACGCAGCTTGCGCAATGCCTTAGCTTCGATCTGACGGATACGCTCACGGGTTACGTCGAACTGCTTGCCCACTTCCTCAAGGGTGTGGTCGGTGTTCATATCGATACCAAAGCGCATGCGTAGTACTTTCGATTCACGCGCGGTAAGGCCGCCCAATACATCGCGAGTTGCTTCGGTAAGGCCTTCGCCTGTAGCCGACTCCACTGGAGAGGTAATGGTGTGATCTTCAATAAAGTCGCCAAGATGTGAATCTTCATCGTCACCGATTGGGGTTTCCATGGAGATTGGCTCTTTAGCGATCTTCAATACCTTGCGGATCTTATCCTCAGGCATGTCCATACGTTCGCCCAGCTCTTCCGGGGTAGGCTCGCGGCCCATTTCTTGAAGCATTTGACGAGATACGCGGTTAAGCTTGTTGATCGTCTCAATCATATGCACTGGGATACGAATAGTACGGGCCTGATCCGCAATAGAGCGGGTAATGGCCTGTCGGATCCACCAGGTCGCATAGGTAGAGAATTTGTAACCACGGCGGTATTCAAACTTATCCACCGCCTTCATTAGGCCGATATTACCTTCTTGGATAAGATCCAAGAATTGCAGGCCGCGGTTGGTATACTTTTTGGCAATAGAGATAACCAAGCGCAAGTTAGCCTCAACCATCTCTTTTTTGGCGCGACGAGCACGAGCTTCACCGATCGACATACGACGGTTAATCTCTTTAATGTCTGCCAGTGCCAAATTGCTGTTTTCTTCAATTTGGGCCAATTTGCGTTGCGCACGCTGAATATCAGGGAGATAACGCTTCAGAGCTTCTGAATAGTCACGCTTCTTCTTGATAACCTCGGTAATCCAATCATCATTAATTTCATTGCCTGGAAATTCTTTGATAAAGGTTTTACGTGGCATTCTGGCTTTACGAACGACGCGATCCATGATTAGGCGCTCTTGCTGACGAACCTGATTTAGGGTGTCGCGAATGTCGTTGTATAGTGGGTCGAACTGACGCGGGGGCAGCTTAAAGAACTTAAAGATTTCGCCTAGGGCAGCTTGCTCTTTAGCAGCTTGCTTGCTGCCTGCGCCGTGCTTCTCAAGAGCTTTAACGGTTTTCTTGAGTTGGGCTTCCAGTTTACCAAAACGCTCTTTGGCTTCTTCTGGATCAATACCGTTGTTGTTGTCTTCTTCGTCGTCGTCGCTATCGTCGTCAGAGTTTCCTGCCATGGCTTCGGCAGCCTGAGCTTGAGCTAGGGCAGAAGGTACATCATCAGCGGGGTCTAGCCAGCCAGAAATAACGTCTGGAAGGCGACGCTCTTCTTTATCGATCAGCTTGTATTCATTGATTAGGTTTTCAACGGAGCCAGGCCAGTAAGACATGGCTTGCATTAGCTCGCGAACACCCTCTTCAATGCGCTTGGCGATAGAGATCTCGCCTTCACGGGTTAGTAGCTCTACAGTACCCATTTCGCGCATATACATGCGCACAGGGTCAGTGGTACGACCGGCTTCGGTTTCAACCGCTGCCAAGGCAGCCGCGGCTTCGGCGGCGGCGATCTCATCGGCAGAAGAATCACCATCGGTCATGAGGATCTCATCGGCATCGGGTGCAGTTTCATACACCTTGATACCCATGTCATTGATCATCTGGATGATGTCTTCAACCTGATCTGGGTCAGAAATGTCCTCGGGAAGGTGATCATTGACCTCTGCGTAAGTAAGGTAGCCTTGCTCCTTACCGCGGGCAATAAGTTCCTTAATGCGGGACTGTTGCTGTTGGGCGTTATCGCTCATTCGTGACCTATAAGTTATGCTGGCGAGATAAACAAGAGATTATAGCGCATAAATAAGGGCTTATTCTAGAAAATCAAGCCTGCGTACTGCTTTTATTTACTTGGATGCTATAGCCTCTGTGGGGTTATGGCTCAGAGCCGCTAATGACTTTGCTGAATGAGTTGCCTAAAAAGGGCTTTTTCCTCATCGCTAAGCTCATTGAATGTTTTACTTTTCAGTTCTTGAAGTTTGCTGCGGTGGGACTTTTTCTGCTGTTGGCGCTGTAATTTCTCTTCGCAAGCTTTGAGTTCGGCATTGTCATCAAAGTTTCCTTCTCGCATTGCTGCAGCCAGTACAGGGGTGCTCTGTTCGGCAATGCTTTTAAGTTTTTGCCACTCCTGTTGGCCGTAGCTCGCTAGCCAGTGGCCTGAGAGCTGGTTGACATTAAAGTGGGGGCGGCTGTGTAAGCAGCGTGCGAGCCTGAGTAGAAGTTGGCTGTCGTTGTCTTTAAATTGCCCGAATAGCTCAATGTCGCTCAGCTCCTTAGCAAGCTCAGGGCGGCTCATGAGTAGACCTATAAGCAGGCGCTGGGGGCTTAACTTATTGTCGTGCTGCTCAGTAGGTGTGGCTCTGAAGCTGTTTTCGCTAGAGGGGGGCGGGCCGGCTTGGTATTCAGCGGGTTGATAGCTATCGCTTGGCCCTTCGTCATGTTGAATGGCCATTGACTCATAGCCTTGCCAGGGGTCAGCTTCGCCGCTATCTGCGGCTGTAATGGCTTGTTCATCAGCGTTTGTGCTCTCTTTGGGAGCTGGCGGCAGATGCTCGGCTGGTTTTGGCTCTGCCTTAAAGTCGGGCAGGGGGTGGTCGATTAGCTCTAGAAGGGTGTCTAGGCTAAGTTCGGTACGGCGGGCTAGGTGTTTAAACATTAGCTCGCGGTATACGCCTTTAGGTAGCAGATTAAGCATGGGGGCGGCGCGCTTGCTGAGCAGGGCCTTGCCGCCCATGGTATTGGCATCAACATCTTCACACAGGCTATCAAATAGAAAATCTTCTAAGGGACTGGCGGTTTCTTCAATGCGCTGCAAAAACTTATCTTTGCCAAACTGGCGAACATAGGTATCTGGGTCTTGGCCGTCTTCTAAAAATAGAAATTTAATCTGCCGGCCGTCGTTCATAACGGGTAAGGAGTTGCTGAGTGCGCGTTTGGCGGCGTTGCGGCCGGCATCGTCGCCATCAAAGCAAAATATAATTTCCTGGGTGTGTTTGAAGGCTAGGTTTAGGTGGGCTTCACCACAGGCGGTGCCTAAGGTGGCAACTGCATAGTTGATGTCGAATTGCGCCAGTGCCACCACATCCATATAGCCTTCAACGACTAGCAGTTTCTGAATTTGCGAGTTTGCTTGGCGGGCTTCCCAAAGGCCGTATAGCTCTTCCCCCTTATGGAATACTGGGGTCTCTGGGGAGTTTAAGTATTTGGGTTTTTCATCCCCAAGTACGCGGCCACCAAAGCCAATAACACGACCGCGTCGATCGCGTATTGGAAACATGATGCGATCACGAAAGCGGTCGTAGTAACTGTTCTTATCCTTGTTGTGGATAAGCATGCCGCCTTCTTCAAGGCGCTTCAGCTTGTGCTTGTTGTCTGCCAGTTGCTGTTTTAAGTTTTCCCAGCCAGGTGGGGCGAAGCCAATGCCAAAGTTCTTGCAAATGGCGCCACTTAATCCGCGAGACTTAAGATAATTAATGGCTTGGTTTTTATGGCTGTGCTGGCGTAGCTGCAGCTGGTAGTGCTCGTCGGCTTGCTCGAGAAGTTTTAGGATCTCTTGTCGCTGTTTTTCTTTTTCTTGCTGGGCCGGCGAAATATTTTGTTTTTCTCGAGGTACTTCGACACCGGCTAATTTTGCTAGCTCGTCAACGGCGGCTGGAAAATCTAAATGCTCGTATTCCATAATGAAACCCATGGCGTTGCCAGAGGCTCCGCAGCCGAAGCAGTAGTAAAACTGTTTATCAGGGCTTACGGTAAAACTCGGGGTTTTTTCTTCATGGAAAGGGCAGCAAGCGCTGTAATTTTTGCCGGTCTTTTTTAGTTTTACACGGTGATCTACCACATCGACAATGTCGATACGGTCGAGGAGATCATCAAGAAAACTCTGGGGTATGCGGCCGCTCATAAGCTTAGTTTAGCGAGCGGCCGTGCTGGGCACAATTAGGCAAGTTTAGCTTTCACTAGCTGGCTAACAATACCCATGTCGCCGCGACCTTGAACCTGTGGCTTCACTAAAGCCATTACTTTGCCCATGTCACGGGCAGATTCGGCGCCACTGCTGGCGATAGCTTCATCAATAATCGTGGCTACTTCTTCTTCGCTCAAAGCGGCTGGTAGAAACTCTTGGATAATAGTGCTTTCAGTTTCTTCCTGCTCGGCTAGGTCGATGCGGTCAGCATCGCGAAACTGCTGGGCTGAGTCTTTACGCTGTTTGAGCATCTTGTCTAGAACAACCAAAACGCGAGCATCATCAATCTCAATGCGCTCGTCTACCTCGATACGCTTAAACTCGGCTTGAACCATTCGAAGTACACCTAGGCGAGGCTTGTCTTTGGCCCGCATAGCGTCCTTCACGGCGGATGCGATGGTTTTTTTCAACTCAGACATGGCAGTTCCTTAGCTGGTTTTTAAATGTGGTCTTGATTATAGAGGCTCTTGTAAGCTTCTTGGTTTACGTAGGGCCAAACGCGCAAGCCCAGCTCGAGGCTGGGCTTAGATACACTCGCTCAAGTGGGCTTGAGCTGGTCTGCGCTAACCTGTGGGCAGGTTAGTAGTACTAATTTAGCCTTGGCTCTAAAACTTGGAGTTTAGAGCCAAGAGGTCAAAATTAGTACAGACGCTGAAACTTGCGAGATTCGCGCTGAACCTTCTTGGCGTGACGCTTAACAGCGGCAGCAGCCTTACGCTTACGAACGCTGGTTGGCTTCTCGTAGAATTCACGACGACGTACTTCGGCAAGTACACCAGCTTTTTCACAAGAGCGCTTGAAGCGACGCAGAGCGATATCAAATGGTTCGTTTTCTTTCAGCTTAACAGCAGGCATTGTTGATTGTACCTTTATTCGTGTATCTGTTTAATGTGGTGTGTTCTTGAGCTGGACAATCGCTTTGGCGATCCAAGCATAGGAATCACACCGTTCCAAGGGGCGCAAATTCTATACAGTCTTGGCATCACGCGCAAGCTTTTGTGTGCTATGTGGTTCTAATGGCGCTAATTTTCATCAATATATAGGGCTGCAGCGCCTATACAGACGCTAATTTGCTGGTAAGCATGGTGTAAGCTGTTATTATGCCGAGCTTTTATTTGATCCCCTCGAAAGGCTATAAAGATGCGAGTTTTAGGTGTCGAAACCTCCTGTGATGAGACTGGTGTGGCTGTTTATGACAGTGTGCAAGGGCTTCTGGCACACAGGCTCTATTCACAGGTCGCGGTGCACTCTGAGTACGGTGGTGTGGTGCCTGAATTGGCTTCAAGGGACCATGTAAGAAAGCTATTGCCTTTGATTGATGAGGTTTTTGCAGCGGCAAATACCCAAAGCACAGATATTGATGCTATTGCCTATACCTCTGGCCCAGGTTTGGTAGGGGCATTGATGGTTGGAGCCTGCGCTGGGCGCGCTTTGGCCTATGCCTGGGGCTGCAAAGCTCTTGGTGTGCACCATATGGAGGGGCATTTGCTGGCGCCAATGCTAGAAGATAATCCGCCAGAGTTTCCTTTTGTGGCGCTACTGGTGTCTGGTGGACATACCCAGTTGGTTAGAGTCGATGGGATTGGCCAATACCGAATGTTGGGGGAGTCGCTGGATGATGCTGCCGGAGAGGCTTTCGATAAGGCCGCTAAAATGTTGGATTTGGATTATCCTGGCGGCCCTCAAATTGCCAATCTGGCCGAGCAAGGTAAGCCGGGGCGCTTTAAATTCCCACGTCCAATGACGGATCGACCGGGTTTAGATTTCAGCTTTAGTGGTTTAAAAACCTTCACTTTAAACACGGTTGCCGAACATAAGTTGGAAAATGGGCTGCCAGATGAGCAGACTTGTGCTGATATCGCCTATGCATTTGAAGATGCCGTCGTAGCGACCTTGGTGATTAAGTGTCGTCGTGCGCTAGAGCAAGAAGAATTAAAAACCTTAGTTATAGCAGGTGGGGTTTCTGCAAATAAGCGTTTGCGTGCCGAGTTAGAAGCTAAGCTTGCCAAAATAGGTGCTGGGGTATTTTACGCGCGCCATGAATTCTGTACCGACAATGGAGCGATGATTGCTTACGCTGGTTGTCAGCGCTTAATGGCTGGACAAGAACAGGAGCTTGCTGTGAAGGTTCAGCCACGTTGGGATTTGGAAAGCTTAGAAGATATCAGTAAAACGGCGTGACAATGATGGATACAGTATTTATTGAAGGTCTAGCTGTTGATGCCACTATTGGTGTTTTTGATTGGGAGCGCCGAATTAAGCAGCGTCTACTGATCGATTTGGAAATGGCCTGGGATATAAAAGCAGCAGCAAAGTCAGATCGGCTTGAACATACCTTGGATTATAAAGCTGTTTCTGATCGCGTGGCTGAACTCGTTGCGAGTAGTCAATATGAATTGATTGAATCGTTAGCTGAAGAAATTGCAGCGATGCTACGCAATGAGTTTTCAATTAATTGGTTACGGCTGCGGTTAAGCAAGCCAGGTGCCGTTGTGGCAGCAAAAAATGTCGGTTTGTTGATAGAGCGCGGTCAGCGCGGAGATGTCTGATGGCGCGAGTATTCTTAAGTTTGGGAAGTAATGAAGATAGGGAATTTCATATTCGTTCCTGCTTGGATGCGCTGGACAGTCACTTTCAAGTTGTCAGTGTTTCCTCGGTCTATGAAAGTGAGGCTGTGGGTTTCACGGGTGAGCCTTTTTACAATATGGTAGTGGAAATCGATACCGATTTAGCGCTTGGCCCACTTAACAACAGTTTGAAGAAGATTGAAGATGAGCACGGTCGTCGCCGTGATGTCCCCAAGTTCAGTGGCCGAACTCTTGATGTTGATATATTGCTTTACGATCAGCTGGTGGGAATTTCTGAAGGAATCGAGCTGCCGCGTGAAGAGATAACTCAGAACGCTTTTGTGCTTTTGCCGCTAGCAGAGATAGCCGGTGATGAGCTTCACCCGGTATTGAAATTAAGTTACGCCCAGCTGTGGAGCGCTTATGATAAGGCTCAAAAGCTCTGGGCGATCGATTTTCAGTGGCAGGGGCAATCAATCTCCAAAGCCCCTTAAGCTATTTGGCTGTTATTACTTTTTATTTTCCAGCGATTGTTTGTAAAAACTGCTGATAATGCCGAGCGGTTTTTTTAGGGCGTTCTAGCATTGGTAGGTGGCCAGTGTCTTCCATGATAATGGTGGTAGATTGCTTTAAGCCCTGGCTGAAAATGCTCGCTGAGGACATATCGATAATTCGATCGCTATCTCCCCATATAATTAAGCTAGGAATGGTGATTTGATCCAGCTTGTCATCCAGTTCTATGGGCTTGGCCAGTAAATCCCGAGCAACTTTTTCGTTGAAAGCTCTTTGTAGTAGGGCTTTTTCAGTAAGGTAATCTTTGGCAATCTGAGGCATGGCAGGCGGGTGATTGAAGGCTAGCTCAAATAGTCGATCTAAGTCTTCTGTGTTTTCAAGCAGCAAAATATTCCGCCCTTCGGCCCAGGCTAGGCTGCGTGGGCTTGGCTTTGGCTCCCTAACGCCAGCGCTGTTTAGTAGGCCTAAGCTCAAAACTTTGTCGGAATGTTCGAGGCTGTAAGTCGCGGCAAGCATGCCGCCCATAGAGTTGCCTAGAATATGAAAGCGGGGCAATTTTAGAGCGTCCACGAAGGCTTGAAGGCGTTCGACTTGGCTAGCAATATCATAGCTTTGATTTTGTAGTCGGCTACTGTCACCAAATCCTGGCAAGTCAGGCGCTATGATGCGGTAGCGATCACTGAATTGAGCAGCAAAGCGCACCCAGTTATCTTTATTGGCCGCATAGCCATGTAGCATTAACAAAACTGGGGCGTTGTTAGGACCGCCGCTTAAGTAATGAATATTATGCTTGGCGATAGTTATTTGTTTGAGCTCGAGCCCAGCTTGTTTGCGTTCATGGCTGATGCCCGCCTCAACAAGGGTTGCAGGACTGAGAAAGTAAATCGCCGAGTAAGAGGCAATGGCAAGGGTAAGTAGGCCCAGAAAAAAATAGAGCAGCGTGCGCATATTGGTATCCAGCTTCTTGTTCTTGGTGGTTTCGCTGTGTCGCCATTAAGGCGCGCAAATAATAACCTGAATATTGTTTAAGCTCTAGCTCTTGCGGCGATTATGGGCTGTTATCACTCTACAAGTTTACATATTTAAGCTGCGGCCACCATCAATAGCAAGGATTTGCCCTGTGCTGTAAGGAGCTTGCTCTGCCAGATACCAAGCGCTTTGGCAGATCGCTTGTTCATTTCCCAGCTTTTGTAAGGGAACTTTTGCTAAAATTTCACTGTTTTCAGCCTCTCCATCTGGCCAAAGAATCGCCCCGGGCGCGATACCGTTAACTCGAACATTAGGGGCCAGTTCTAGTGCTAGGGTTTTGGTTAGCATCACATTGGCGGCTTTTGCCATATTGTAGATAATGTGACCTCGCATGGGTTTGTCAGCGTGAATATCTGCAAAATTGATAATGGCGCCATTGTTTTGCGCGAGTGATTCGGCCAGCGCTTGACTCAAAAACAATGGTGCTTTCATATTGCTGCCCACCAGGTCATTCCAGCTCTGTTCGTCGCAATCTTCAATTGGAGTAGGGTAAAAGCTACTCGCATTATTGATCAATAGATCAATGCCTTGCCATCTCTCAATGGCTTGTTGGGCTAGCTGTTTTATTTCCGATAGCTCGTTGAGGTTCGCTTGAATGCAATGGCAGGAGTCAGCGCGTTTTTGGTTTAATTCTTGTGCTAAGTCTTGCGCCGCTTGCCGGGAGTGGCGATAGTGTAGAACAACACGGTAACCACCTTGGTGAAAGTGTCGACATAAGGCGGCTCCGATGCGTTTGGCCCCGCCGCTGATTAATACTACTGATGCTCTCAAGGTCTGTGTCCTGTCGATTTCTGAAATTGATCCAATGCCTTAATGCGTTGTTGCTCCAATTGTAGGCCTATTTCACTGCCGCTGTGGCCTTGGGCGATAATATCTTTGGCATTAATTCGGCAGGCGACTTGATAGGCCTGTTCGAGATGCTTTTTTTGAGGGTAGGGCTTGCTTTCAAAGCCGCTTCGACCCCTACTATCCGCCTCGCTACCTATCAAGAAATCTTCCAGTGCTTGTGGGTTGCGATAGGCATCAAGCTGTTTAAACAGTTTGGCAATCGTTTTACCACGCAGCTCAAAGGCGCGATGCGCATGAGTGTGGAACTCGGCGAGATGAAGCGCGCAACGTAAATGAGCTTTAGGAATGCGTAAGCGTTCACACAGTTGTTTAATGATAGGCAGGCTTCTTTGTTCATGGCCATGGTGGCGAGGCAGTATGTTGGCTGGCGTAGTTGCTTTGCCCAGGTCATGTAGCACGGCCGCTAGCCGTACTCTGGTTTCTGGGCTTAGGCTACAGGCTTGCTCCAAAACCATAAGGCTGTGGATTCCGGTATCTATTTCTGGATGGAATTCTGCACGTTGAGGCACGCCGAAAAGTGCTTCCAGCTCGGGCAGAATAATCTTTAATGCTCCGCATTCAAGTAAGCAATTAAAGTAGCTTGCAGGGCTTATCTCACAGAGAGCTTTTTCGGTTTCTTTCCACACACGCTCGGCGACAAGGTGTTCAACTTCCCCGGCGGCAACCATCGATCGCATGAGAGCCATGGTTTCTGGCGCTACGCTGAACCCTAAATGCTGATAGCGGGCCAGAAAGCGCGCCAATCTTAAAATACGCAGGGGGTCTTCTGCAAAAGCAGCTGAAACATGCCGGAGTATTTTATTTTGGATATCCCTCTGCCCGTTATATGGATCAATAATGTCGCCGTTAGCCGATTTAGCAATAGCATTAATCGTTAGATCCCGGCGACTAAGGTCTTCTTCGAGGCTGACATTTTCGGTGTCGACGCTAAAGCCACCGTAACCATGGCCAGTCTTTCTCTCAGTTCGCGCAAGAGCATATTCCTCTTTGCTTTGTGGGTGTAAAAATACGGGGAAGTCTTTACCAACTTGCTGGTATCCTTCGCTAAGCATTTTATTTAAGTCACTTGAAGTAGCCCCTACAATGACCCAATCCCTTTCCACAAAGGGATAGTTCATGAGTTCATCTCGTACAGCGCCGCCGACTAAATAACATTCCATAAATTTCGTGCTTGACCTTGATCGAATCTTGTTCGACACTGTATAGGATTTAGCATTAGTCGGCCAGCGCCACTCAATGAATCTGTTTAGCTATTTAGAGAGTAGTTAAAGATTAGTTCGAGATTAGCTTTGGGCGATAATATTTGTCTGCGGGCTCCTAAGTGTAAGGAGCCGCTTTTGTTTTATGAGTACTAAAATGAACCGTTCTCTTGCCATGCATATTTCGCGAAAGCTGACTTGCTCTGCTGTCTATCAGTGGACCAAGCCATGTGCCGCGCGTGGCGAATTAAGGCGATCCATTTAATCCATATTTAAAGTATTGAGTTAAAAGGGCCGCCAGTAGAGCGGCCTTTTTTGTGCCTCTCTGCTTAAGGCCCGTTAAGGGAGGTTTTTTGTGAAAATACCATTGGTGTTTGCAATGGTCGTGCTTTTGTGGGGAAGCACACCGTTGGGGATTAGATTAAGTAATGAAAGTTTCAGCTTTACTGAAGCCGTTATGTTGCGCATGGGAATTGCTCTGCCCTTGGCGCTCGGGCTCTTGTGGTGGCAAGGGAAATCATTGATCCAGGAGCGCTCTGATCTCAAGGTGTTTGCTGCCGCTGCAATGGGAATATTTCCGGCCTTACCATTGGTTTATTGGGCTGCGCAATATATATCGAGTGGCCTGATTTCCGTCCTGTTTGGTTTGACTCCGTTTCTAACGGGCTTGATGACTTTGTTGATTCTAAGGGTCAATCCTTTTGATTGGCAGAAAATCTTAGGTTTGCTTTTGGCGTTGCTCGGTTTGATTATCATTTTTCAAGGGCAGTTAATGTTCGGGCCTTCTGCCATTAAGGGGATTTTAGCTGTCTTGTTGTCCTCGCTTATATTTGCCTTAAGCAGTGTTTGTTTGCAGCGTTTTGCCTCCAATATTGAACCTATGAGACAAACAGCAGGTGCATTATTACTATCATTTCCAGCTTTGTTTTTGATGTGGTTAATTACCGACGGCCGTATATCTACGGACATTAGCTGGCGTTCTGGTGGGGCGGTATTGTACCTGGCTGTTTGTGGGTCTTTGCTGGGTTTTCCAGCCTACTTTTATTTATTAAAACACATGAGCGCGGCCACGATATCCTTGAATACTTTGATTACTCCAGCGGTGGCATTGTTTTTAGGGGCTTTGATTTTAAATGAGAGCTTGCAAGCCAGTTTATTGATTGGTGCGTCGGTGATTTTGTTGAGCTTGGCGTTTTACCAGGGGCTGCTGGGGCGTTTGTTACGCTCATTAATGTCTTTGCGTCAACGTCGTAGTTAAAACAAATCGTGAGAGCTAATGGCTGAGGCAGTTTTGTTGCTGTAGTTTGGCGGGCATGAATTGGTTGCGGCTAACTGTGAAAGCCCAAGTTGTTGCTCTCTTGGCTCAGTTCATGTTCAACCGGCAAGCTGACGGTAAACTGACTGCCCCGGCCTGGTTGGCTTTGCATTGTGATTAGGCCGCCGTGCCCGGAGGCAATGTTATAGCAGATAGAAAGCCCGAGGCCTGTTCCAGTGCCAACGGGCTTGGTGGTAAAAAATGGATCGAAGATTCGATTGGCAATCGCCTCTTCGATGCCGCTGCCATCATCTGTTATGCAGATGTCTACGCTAGCTTGATTGTTATTGAGCGATTGCCGGCTTAGGCTTGTTGTTATGATGATTTGCCCATGATCATCAATAGCCTGTTCGGCGTTGACTAAAAGGTTAATTAGGATTTGGCTTATTTGTGAGCCTATGCAATATACCTTGGGTAAGTCTCTTTGGTAGCGCTTTTGCACTTCCACTTTATATTTGAGTTGGTTGGCCACAATATTAAGGCTGCTTTCCAAAAGATCATGAATATTATGATGCAGCCACTCTTGTTGTTCTGGGTGCGAGTAGCCTTTGAGGTCGGTAACAATTTGTTTGATTTGATTGGTACCATTGAGTGAGTCGTGAATGATTTGCCCAACATCGTCACGTAGGTAGTCAATATCAAATTTTTCATAGATCTCTTGCGCTCGTTTTTTGAACTTTTCATCACTGCTCGTTTTACCGAGTTCTTTGCTGGCCTTTAGGTATTGCTGGAAGTCCTGCAGATAATCACTAAGGGTCATTAAGTTAGAGTGGATATAGCCCACTGGGTTGTTAATTTCATGGGCCACACCAGCAGCCAACTGTCCCAAGGAGGCCATTTTGTCAGCATGTATGAGTTGTTTTTGGGCTTGTTCCAAGCGGTAGCTGGCATTGGTAAGCTCTTTAGTTCGCCTAATGACCAGTTGTTCAAGGTGAATTTCACGGCTGCGCAAGGCTAAATGTGTTTTTACGCGGGCAATAAGTTCGTCGCGGTGATAGGGGGTGGTTACATAGTCGGCTGCTCCGCCTTTTAATGCTTTGCTGATTATTGCGGGGTCTTTATCAGCAGAAACGACAATAATGGTGGGAGGGCTATCTAAATCTAGGTTTGGGATCTCAGTTAGCAGCTCAAAGCCTGAAATGCCCGGCATATTGAGATCTAGCAATAGGAGATCAACAGTATGACTCTGAAGAATATCTAAGCACTGATTGCCGTTGCTCGCTTCATAAAGGCGCGTGTATTCTTGATTTAAAATGCTGCGCAATAGCTGGCGATTAACAGGGTTATCGTCCACAAAGAGAATTGAATTGCTCATATCTTGGGCGCAGAATCCTATTGCTTACTTCTTTGATTAATAGAGTAGCATGCTTGAGCAAAGATGAGGACTGTTGGGGGCGATAAGAGGGGGAGGGGAAAAAAGCGCCCCCAATTACATCTAGGGGGCTAAGGGTCTTAGGGTGTTCTTTGGGATTAGGTGCTGGCCCTAGTTCGACGCTATCAGTAAAGTTGATATCGCTAGTTAGGGAATCAATGTGCACCTCTTCGCAACAACTCTATTATCGGTCTAAGATGTCTTACCTGTCAAACCTGACATTTAGTACATTTTGGTATCGATTTCACAAAAAATAGTATAAAAAGTCATTTCAGACAGCTGGGAATATGAACTAGGCTGAAATTGGGATGTTTCTGCTAAGGTGTTATTGTGCATCTGCTCAGAATTTGGCACTTAAAGCCACGTTTTTGGATTTGATACGAGAATGACTTTATATGGATAAAACCCGAGTACTCACCACAGGGGAAGCGGCCAAGTATTGCGGGGTGAATTTTAGGACCGTCATTCGCTGGATTGAGCGGGGCCGCTTGAAAGCCTATAAGCTCCCCGGCAGAGGGGATCACCGAATTCAGGTTGATGACTTCGTTGATTTTTTACAAAGCAACGATATGCCGGTTCCAGAAGAGTTGCGTCCACTACCTGCTTCCAACAAAGTCCTGGTAGTTGAAGATCAGCTTGAAATGGCGTCGGCGATGCGTCGGGTATTACGTCGTGCGGGCTATGACGTCGAGGTCGCAGCAGATGGTTTTGCTGCCGGACTGATGTTGGCGCAGCACCAACCTTCCGTGGTGACATTGGACATTAAGATGCCGGGCATGGATGGTTATGAGGTTTTAAAGACTATGCGTGAGCAGGCGGTATACAAAGAGACAAAGGTGTTGGTAGTGTCTGCCGAAACGGCCGCTGGAATGCAAAAAGCACTAGAGTTTGGTGCCAATGATATTTTGTCCAAGCCTTTTGATAATAACGAGTTGCTAGATAAAGTAGCCGCGCTGATAAGCGCGCCTACAACAGCCAATGCTGCTATGGTGTAGCAGCGCTTTGATTGCAGTAGCTACTTGTCCTCTAGGGCTCTTTTCTGAGCTCTAGATTCTTGCTTATTCACATTAAGCTAAAACTTCCCCTTGGATTGAGCGCTAGTGTTTGCCCGCAAGCTATCTATGACATAATGTGGCCTTTTTAAATCTGGGGGAAGGAAATGGATATTCTGGTAACCGGTGGTGCAGGTTATATTGGCAGTCATGCTGTTATTGAGCTGCATGAAGCAGGCTTTAATCCTGTCATCGTTGATAATCTTAGTAATAGCAAAAATGAAGCGCTGCAGCGTGTTAATGACCTGTGTTCTAAAAAATTCGATTTTTATCGCGTTGATGTACAGGATAAGCTGGCTTTGTCAGAAGTATTTGCGAAGCATAAATTTGCAGCCGTAATTCACTTTGCTGGCTTAAAAGCTGTTGGCGAGTCATGTGAGCAGCCCCTCAATTATTATCAGAATAATGTCTCCGGAACAATGGTGTTGCTAGAGTTGATGGAACAGCAAGGGGTGCATAATTTTATATTTAGCTCTTCGGCGACGGTTTATGGCGACCCAGATACGGTGCCGATCAATGAGTCGGCACCGACACGCACCACCAATCCTTATGGAGCGAGTAAGCTGATGGTTGAGGATATTAGCCGAGACTTATGTCGCGCACCGAAAAATCCATTCAAAGTTTGCTTATTGCGATATTTCAATCCAATTGGTGCTCATCACTCAGGAAGAATCGGTGAAGATCCAAATGGCATTCCCAATAATTTATTACCTTACGTCTCACAAGTTGCGGTGGGTAAATTGAAGCGTCTGCAAGTTTTTGGGGATGATTACGATACTGTCGATGGCACAGGTGTCAGGGATTATATCCATGTTGTCGACCTAGCAAAGGGTCATGTTCGCGCTTTGCAATATATTTTGGAAAAGCCAGCTGACTGCTACACATTTAACTTGGGTACGGGTAATGGTTACTCTGTGATTGAGATCGTTAATGCTTTTGAGAGGGCATCAGGTAAAACGATTCCTTATGATATTGCACCAAGACGTGCAGGTGACATTGCCGCATGTTTCGCTGATGCAAGTCTAGCCAAGGTTGAACTTAACTGGCAGGCCGAATACTCCATTGAGAGAATGGTTAGTGATGCTTGGCGTTGGCAGTCGAATAACCCTAATGGTTATGAATAGATTAGGCCTGTAAAAAAATCGTCGTATTTTTGCCATCTGCTTGTCAATAAAGCGCAACTAATCTGACACACCCCAAGCGCAAACTGGCGCTATCTAAGGCTAAATAGTGCGCTTGTGCCAGGGGTGGTGGAATGAAGATTACAGTATTTGGTAGTGGCTATGTTGGTTTGGTAAGCAGTGCCTGCCTGTCTCAGGCCGGCCACCAAGTGTTGTGCATGGATATCAATCGGCAGCGTATTGATGAGCTTTCCAAAGGCATTAACCCCATTTATGAACCTGGTTTAGATGAGCTTCTTAAAAACGGTTTAGCTGATGCCAGCTTGGCCTTTACTAGTGATGTCAAGGCGGCGGTAGAGCATGCTGAGGTGCTATTTATCGCAGTGGGAACACCACCGGATGAAGACGGCTCAGCAGATGTTCGGCATGTGATCAATGTGGCTCGTGATATCGGTCGCCACATGCAGAAAAATAGTATTGTCGTCAATAAATCTACAGTCCCTGTTGGTACCGCCGAGCAAGTGCATGCAGCAATTTCAGAAGAGCTAGCGTTTCGCGATATTCGTTTAGATTTTGATGTGCTTTCCAATCCTGAATTTCTAAAAGAAGGCGCGGCAATTGAAGACTTTATGAAGCCTGATCGGATCGTCATTGGTACCCACAAGGAGTCGAGTGCAGAACTCATGCGGCGTTTGTATAGCGCTTTTAACCGGAATCATGATCGAGTAATGGTCATGAGTACACGTTCTGCTGAGTTAACAAAGTATGCTGCCAATGCCATGCTTGCCACTAAAATTAGCTTCATGAACGAAATGGCGGGTATTGCGGAGCGTGTCGGTGCGGATATAGAGCAAGTGCGTCAGGGAATAGGTTCGGACCCACGTATTGGTTACCATTTTATTTACCCTGGCTGCGGTTATGGTGGCTCTTGCTTTCCTAAGGATGTAAAAGCGCTAGCGGCTACAGCGCGACAATGTGGCCAAAACGCTAGCCTGTTGTCAGCAGTGGAAAGTATTAATCTAGAGCAAAAACAATGGCTGTTTAAGCGTTTAAGTGATCACTTTAATGGTGACTTACGGGGGCGGAGAATTGCCTTGTGGGGACTGGCTTTTAAGCCGCGTACTGATGATATGCGGGAGGCGCCAGCTCTAGAGTTGATGGATTCCTTATTTGACGCAGGTGCCGAGGTGCAGGCTTACGACCCTCAGGCTATGGATGAGTGTCAGCGCATTTTAGGCGAACGTGATGATCTAATGCTGGTGGGCACCAAGGAAATGGCGCTCAAAAATGCCGATGCTTTGGTGATATGCACTGAATGGAAAAACTTTTGGTCGCCAAACTTTGAGCAAATAAAGCATTTGCTTAAGGAGGCTCTAATTGTCGATGGGCGTAATCTTTTTGACCCTATGACAATGGCTAATGAAGGCTTTCACTACTACTCGGTGGGGCGACCAAGTTTTCAGCCAAGCAGGGAAGTACCTATGCTGTCTGTTGCTAGCTAATCGCAGGAGCAGCTATACCGGGTTTGATCTTCTAAACACATTACCGTTAGATTGCCGCCCCAGACGCAGCCGGTATCTAGAGCAAAAACATGATCAGCGTCTGCGTAGCCTTGTAATGCAGCCCAGTGTCCAAATACAATTTTATCTGCGCCTGCTTTGCGATTTTTTAGCTTATACCAGGGTTTAAAGCCTTTTGGTGCTGATTCAGGGCCTGATTTGGCTTGAAACTCCAGTTGGCCGTCGGCGTCACAGAAGCGCATGCGAGTAAAGTAATTGGTGATAATGCGCAAGCGATCATTGCCGCTTAAAGATTTATTCCACTGTCTGGGCTCGCTGCCAAACATATGCAGTAAAAAATCTTGATAACGATCATCGTCTTTTAGTACGGCTTCCACTTCCGCTGAACGACGCAGGGCTTTTTTTATTGACCATTGCGGAGGGATGCCGGCGTGAACCATAGTGAAAGCAAGATCGGGGTCGTGATGAACAAGCTTTTGTTGGCGCAGCCAATAACAAAGCTCATCACAATCTGGCGCTCGTAAAATCTCTTCGACAGTGTCGCCATCTCGCATCGCATGAAAGCCTTCGGCGATAGCAAGAAAGCTTAAATCATGATTGCCTAGTACGATGACGGCGCTATCACCAAGCTTGCGGATGAAGCGTAAAGTTTCTAGCGACTGCGGGCCTCGGTTGATTAAATCGCCGGCGACCCACAACTTGTCTATTGTGGGGTCAAAGTCTATTTGCTCTAGTAGGTTCAATAATGGTGTCAAACAGCCTTGGATATCACCGACAGCGTATGTGGCCATGTTTGCCTCAGTGCAGTGCGTTTGGAGGAAGAAGGGCAAAGGTGGCAATGTCGGCCTCAAATTGTGAGCCGTCATCACGTTTCATTGTGTAACTGCCTTCCATCGTGCCGGTGGGGGTCTCAATAATAACGCCGCTGCTATAGCTAAATGATTCGCCAGGCTCAAGGCGTGGTTGCTCGCCAACAACACCGATGCCGCGAACCTCTTGTAGTTGTTCGTTTTCGTCGAGTATGCGCCAGTGGCGGCTTAGCAGTTGAGCTGCCTGCTGCCCATGATTGGTGATGCGAATAGTGTAGGAGAATACGTAACGCGGCTCTTCCGGCTTGGATTGCTCGGCAATATAAATCGGCTTGGTCTGGATTTCAATTTCTGTCATGTTTGGATTCAATATTTAAATTTTAACGCCAAGATCTAATAGCTCGTCGCTAAGAGCGACAAATTGTTCGACGCTTAGATTTTCAGCACGTACGGAAATGTCGGTCTTTAAAGCATCTAACTGCTCGCTGTTGGCAAGTTGCTTTAGGCCATTTCGTAAAGTTTTACGACGTTGCTGAAAGGCAACGTTCACCACGCGCTCTAAGAGTTTGACGTCCTTAGCGGGGTAGGGCAGTTCTTGAAAAGGCCTGAGTCTAACAATCGCCGAATCTACTTTCGGTTGAGGCTGAAAACACTCAGGAGGTACCAAGAAAAGATTCTCAACTTGGCAGTAGTACTGCACCATAATTCCTAAGCGGCCGTAGGATTTTTGCCCAGGTACCGCGGCCATTCTTTCCACCACTTCCTTTTGTAGCATGAAGTGCATATCTTGCACTTTGCCATGATAGCTTAATAGGTGAAAGATTAGTGGTGTTGAAATGTTATAAGGCAGATTGCCGACAATTCTGAGCGGCTTGTCCTCTGCCAAGCTGGCAAAATCAAACTTTAGAGCGTCAGCTTGGTGAATTTTAAAGTCCTTAAATACTGCAAACTGGGCCAGCAGAATAGGGATTAAATCCCGGTCAAGTTCAACTACATTGAGTTTTGGGCATGCCTCTAACAAGAGAGCGGTGATCGCCCCTTTACCTGGACCGATTTCGACAATATTGTCATCTTCACGTGGCGCAATTGAGCTAACAATTCTTTGAATAATACCTGGGTCGCTTAGAAAGTTTTGACCAAAGCGCTTTCGGGCTTTATGGGAAAAAGGGTCCACAGTTTTATGCCTTATCTCTTTGCGCCTATATTATGGCGCGTTAAATTCTAGCTTGGCTCATGTGGCAGGCGTATTGGATGGCGGTAGCTAGGCTGCCGGTATCCGCTTTGCCACTAGCAGCTAAGTCGATGGCGGTGCCATGATCCACTGATGTGCGGATGATAGGTAGGCCTAAGGTGATGTTCGCTGCTTGTCCAAAACCCTTAAATTTTAACACAGGCAGGCCCTGATCGTGATACATGGCCAGGACCGCATCGGCATTATCTAGGTATTTGGGGGTGAAAAGAGTATCAGCAGGCAGTGGGCCAATTAGATCGGCCTGTAGATCTAAAGATTTTAAAACTGGTTCTATTAGCTCTATTTCCTCGCGTCCCATATGACCACCTTCGCCAGCGTGTGGGTTTAGGCCACAGATTAGGACGCGTGGCTTGGCTAGACCGAAATCAGTTTGTAAATCGTTCACCAGAATTTCAATAACTCGGCTAAGGCTGTCTTTGGTGATGGATGCTGCTACGTCTTTGAGCGGCAGATGCGTAGTGGCGAGGGCGACCTTAAGTCCTTCAGTGGCTAACATCATGACCACCTTATCGACCTTGCATTTGTCTTGCAGGTATTCTGTGTGGCCACTAAAGCGAATGCCGGCGTCGTTTATATTGCCCTTATGTACTGGGCCGGTAACCATGGCATCAAAGATCTTGTTACGGCAGCCATCGATCGCGCTATCTAAACACTGCAGGACGTAATTAGCATTAGAGGGATCTAGCTTTCCTGCGCTGGGGTTTGGGCAGTCTTGGGGTAGATAGAATAGCTGAGTTGCTTGATTAGCTGAGAACGAGGCTTCAGGGTCAAAGAGCTCAAGCTTGAGCTCTAGATTCAAATCTGCCGCCCGAGCTTGCAAAAGCTTAGGGCACGCTATGGCAATTAATTGTTGCTGCTGCGCTTGCTGGATAAATTGCAGGAGTAAATCCGGGCCAATGCCTGCGGGCTCGCCCGGAGTAATAGCAATACGCTTGCTCATTTTAGCGTTTAGTTGGCAGCAATCTTGTTAATTTTGAGCTCCACATAGGCTTCATCGCGAATCTCTTGTAGCCAATTGGGTAGCTCTTCCTCAAAGCGGCGCTTGCGAATAATATTGGCAGCCTGATTGCGGATAACGGTGTCGGTAAAATCCTGCTGGCGACGTTCATCCACTTTAAGGATATGCCAGCCAAATTGACTGCGAAATGGTTCAGAAACCTTACCCACTTCAATATCGTTCATGGTGGCTTCAAACTCAGGCACAAACTGACCAGGGGTGGACCAGCCGAGGTCACCACCGCTTAACATTGAGCCTATATCTTCGGAGTGGTTTTTTGCTAATTCATTGAAGTCCGCACCCGCTTCAAGTTCTTCACGAATATGGGTGATTTTTTCAAAAGCTTCTTTATCGCTCAAAATTGTAGAAGGTTTTACCAAAATGTGGCGAACTTTAGATTGCTCGACGATGGTTTCTTCGCCACCGCGTTGATTGTAAAGTTTTAGAATATGAAATCCTGCATCACTGCGAATAGGTTCACTTACTTCGCCTTTTTTCATATTAGGTACGGCTTCGGCCAGCAAGCTTGGCAGCTGTGAGGTTTTTCTCCAGCCTAAATCACCCCCTTGCAGTGCCATCTGTCCGTTCGAATTAGCGATGGCCAGCTCTTTAAAGTTGGCGCCGTCGTTCAATCGCTGAGAGAGACTTTCAGCTTTGGTTTTGGCGTCATCAACGGTTTCTTCATCAGCACCAGCGCTTAGGCCGATAAGAATGTGCCCGAGCTGATAATCTGGAGAAATCCAGAACTTACCTTCTTGGGATTCTAGGAAATTATCAATCTCTTGGTCGCTGACATTAATACGACGATTAACACTGCCTTTTTGCACTCGATTGATCAGCATTTCACGGCGCAGGCGTTCTTTAAACTGCGCCATGCTCATGCCGTCGCTCCAAAGCTGTTGTTGGAACTGTTCCATGTTCAAGCCGCCGCTTGCTGCCATACGGCCCATGGCTTGATTGATTTCTTGATCGCTAATGTCTACTCCGGCGCGCTGCCCCATTTGAAGCTGTAAACGCTCTCGAATTAAATGTTCCAAGACTTGGTCGCGCAACACGTCTTGTGGAGGTAGTTCAGTATTTTGCGATTCTAAGCGCTTGCTAATCATTGCCATTTGCTGCTGCAGCTCAGAGGCCATAACGACATCGTTATCGACAATGGCTACTACTTTATCAAGCGCAATAGTTTGGGCGAAGGCACCTGCGCTAAGGCTTAAGCCTAGGCCTGCTATCAATGACTTTACGGTTTTATTGCTGATCATAGTTCTTAGTTCCCAAACATTTCTTCGCGTTGCTGATAGCCGTAGATTGCATCTTTCAAGATGCTGCTTAAGCGTTTACCGGTACCACCTAGGCCTTTAAGTTGAATTTCAAAAAAGATACCGCTGTCTTCCTGAACTTGCTGGTCCACCAGCGTACCTTGGGTGGCCAAGAAGTTGTCGATCCAGCGACGTCCTACAAGGCGAATACGGTAGCAGCAGCTGTTATATTCGAACCCAGCTAAGGTCTCAAGTTCCCGGCTATTGGTGACATCGTAATTGCCCCGGCCGATTAGGCTCCAGCTATCGGAAACTGGCCAAATAAAGGATACATCGGCCTGTTCAATATCATTATCGAGCAGCTCGTTGCTGATGCCATTATTGTTAAAATCATTACTATCTAGCTGGCCATAATTGCGATCATAGCGATAACTTAAGTTAAATACCCGTGCTTCATCATCCATATAGCGGATATAAGCATTGCCTCGCTCTAAGCGATCATCGTACTGGCGCCAGGTTAAATCCAAGCCGTAGCGTAGGGTTTGCGATAGGCTGCCACTGAGCAAGAAAGCGTATTCAGATTGATCGCCGATCTGCCTTTCGAGTCTGTCTAGCTGTCTTCTTGCGCTTATGCGCTCTGCAATATTGCTTGATGAAAGCTGGGCAGTAAGTTGCTGACGTAGCTCCTCGGAATTGCTTAGGTCGCCAAATTCTCCATTTAGAGAAACTAAGCGATCTTCAAAGTAGAATATTTGCCCTAGGCTAATACGTAGCCATTCTTCGCCACTGCGCTGATTAATAAAGCGTGATGTTAGGCCCAATGACAGCTGATTAGCATCATCAATACGGTCAGCACCTACAAAGCGACTGGTTCTAAACAGTTGACTGTAACCAACGGTGGCATCAGAAGTGTCGAAGTCTATGTCGGCGCCGCCCAAGGTTAGGTTATAGAACTCATCCTGATCGGCATGATCGCTATAGAAATAGAACAAGCGTGGCTCAAAGGTCTGCTTGTAGTTTTTACCAAACAGATTGCCTTGGCGCTCGAAATAGATGGTGCTATCAAATCCGGCCATTGCCGCCGCTGCATTAGGGCTCTCATTGATACCGTCTTTTAAATTAATATCATCAAGCTGATAGGAAAGTGCGCGCGCTCCTATCATTGGGCGAATATAACCCCAGGCCCACTGTTGATCCCAGCTCAAACGATAATCTAGGCGAGCTCGATCACCAATAATTCGGTTGTTATTGCGGTCTTTATCGCTGTGGTCAAAACGGCTGTATTCGTTTAACAGCTCTGCACTGAAATCACCCCATTGATAATTGCCAATCGCTCGGATTGTCGGCAATTGCTTATAGGGTGATTCTAGGCCATTTACAATCGTTTGAAATTTTTCG
Source organism: uncultured Pseudoteredinibacter sp. (assembly GCF_947502065.1). Taxonomy (GTDB): domain Bacteria; phylum Pseudomonadota; class Gammaproteobacteria; order Pseudomonadales; family Cellvibrionaceae; genus Pseudoteredinibacter. The sequence continues at coordinate 311,714 of NZ_CANMYE010000004.1, read as the reverse complement.
GCTTTTACCGATACATCCCAGTTATCTAGGCGGTATCCGGCTAATGCTAATTGGCGAAGGTCGCTCACGCTGTTGAGTGAAAGGCTGGCGGTATCTAAATCGCGAAGGTAGTCACGATCACTTACTTGTGTGTAGTCGATACGGGAATACCAAGACTGGCCGCGACCTTTTTGCTCTACGCCGACTAACCAGCGATCTTCATCCAGATAAGGGCTTGCTTGACCCTCGCTGATAATACCTTCGTTAACTAGGCGCTGATTGTCCCTGTCGTTACCGCCTTCGTCTTTGGCTAAGTAGGCAATATCTGCTTCGGTTTCAAAATACTGATTGAGGTGGCGCAGTTCTGTTTCCAGCATAAAACCGCGATCATTGATATAGCGCGGAGTTAGCGTCATGTCGTAATTTGGCGCAAGGTTAAGATAGTAAGGCACGGCCAAATCTATACCGCCGCTATCGCCAGAACTAATCGATGGGAATAATAGGCCTGACTTACGTTTGTCGCCTACTGGAAATTGCAAATAGGGGGTGTAAAAAACGGGCACACCTTTGACGCGTAGAACAATGTCTCTAGCGGTTCCGACCTCAGTCTTAGGATCGATGTGGACCCTGGCGCCTTGCAAAAGCCAAGATGGATCTTCGGGCTCACATTGAGAGTAACTGGCCTCGGTCATCTCTAGGGTTTTATCTTGCAATCGGCTGATTTGACCTGCGCTACCATGAATACCTTGTTGATGAAGTACATACTGGGCGTTATGGACCTTAGCTTCTCCGGTGTCCATATCCATATCCATGGCATCGCCCTTAATCAAGACGCCTGGTTCACGCAAACGGATATTGCCATCTAATTCTGCTGTACTGGTTCCACGATCAACCATAGCTCGATCGGCTTCTAGTTGGCGGTAGCCTTGAATCATCTTTACGTCACCTTCCAAGGTGGCGCTGGTTTCTTGCATGGCTTCGGTCGAATCGGCGGAGAGGCGAAGCGGTGCGTTATCGGGATCAAGTTGGGCTTCTTCATCTTCTCGCATTGGCTCTACAAAAGCGCCGCAGCAGCCAGGGCTTAGCTTTTGGCGTTGTTCTTCAGAGAGTTGCTCTTGATTTACCCAGTCCAGTGGGTGGTAACTGCGCACGGATGTAGCATCGGCACTGCCTGCGGGGCCTTTTGAACCGCCTAAAAAGACATTGCTGCGCTGGGGGCGCTGGTAGCTTTCTGGGTTAGGTTTAGCTTCACAAGCCCAGTTCCCATCGATTGCTTGGCAATCCCATAAAGGACTGTCTTCTTGAGCAGCGGCCCAGTGAGCGGCTCCGCTACTGATTAGAGCAATGGCGACAGCAAGTGCTGATTTATGGCCAAGGACAGGAGTGGCAAAGCGCTTATCGCTTGCGCTAAATGGTTGGCGAGATTTAGCCATGCAGTTCGAAACCCAATTTATCTTGTCTACAAGCGGCCGGAAAATGAGATATTCGCCGGCATTATATTGTTGTTTTTAGTGCCGCTGAAGGTGCTCGTCAGCAGCTTTGGCAAACCGTCGATTCTACTTGGCTTATTGTATGCTGGCTACCGCTAGAGAGGCATTATTGCTCTCTAGAGAGCAAAAGCTGTTGAAAAATAACAGGCTGTTGATATCGAGCTTGGCATTTGTCTATGTGGCAGGTACAGTCCCAGCCAAATTCCAGTAGTTTGATCAGTATGTCAGCATCCGATAACACCCCAAAATCCAATCTCGATATCCGCCCACAGCTAGCCGATTGGCTGCAGCAGCAGTTGCAACTCGAGGAAAAGCCCGAACTGATGCCATTAGGTGGTGATGCGGGCTTTCGTTGCTATTTTCGCTTGGCGGGCCAGCCTAAAATGGATGGCGGTAATCTAATCGCTGTCTATGCTCCGCCTGAAGTTGAAAAGAACCATGAATTTGTCGCAGTGGCAGAGAAACTTAAGGAAATATCGGTAAATACGCCGACTATTCATGCTAAAAACCTCGACTTAGGCTTCTTCTTACTGGAAGACTTCGGTAATGAGCATCTATTCGACATTTTGGCCAAAGACAATGTCTTAGCTCTCTATGGGCGCTCATCTCAGCTATTGATCAATATGCAGATGACGGACAATTCCATCGCCTTGCCCCAATATGACGAGTCTGTACTTCAGCGCGAGATGGATTTGCTGCAGCAGTGGTTTTTACCTGAATTACTTGGCTATCAACTGAGCGCTGAAGAATCCGCCATGCTGGCAAACTGTTATCAATTATTGCTCGAAAGTGCGACAGGGCAAACTCAGCGCCTAGTGCATCGTGATTTTCATAGTCGCAATATTATGCTGGCTAATGAAGAGTTGGCGCTCATCGATTTTCAAGATGCCGTGTGGGGGCCCATTACTTACGACTTGGTTTCACTGCTCAGAGACTGTTATGTGTATTGGCCCAATGAGATTGTGCAGCAAGCACTGCAGCAGCATTGGGGCGAAATGCCGGAATCTTTGCGCGCAAACTTGAGCTTTGAAGAGTTCGAGTGTGACTTTGACTTAATGGGCTTGCAGCGCCATATCAAGGTTCTGGGTATATTTGCCCGCCTAGCTCTGCGTGATAAAAAGCACGCTTACTTGAATGATTTGCCTTTGGTGATCAGATACACCGTTGAGGTCGCCGAGAAGTACCCGCAGTTTGCCGCATTTGCTGATTGGTTTAAGCGCAAAATTATTCCATTGTGTGAGTCGCAGAGTTGGTATGTGGATTTTCGGCATGCCGGTGAGCAAGGCGCACATTTGAGCCGCGCGGCTCTCTAAATGATCGCTTAAATTTTATTGAGACGATAAGAAAGCAAAACGATAGGCTGTCGGGGAATATCTATGAAAGCGATGATCTTAGCGGCGGGCAAGGGGACACGTATGCAGCCACTGACGCGGCACACCCCGAAGCCTTTATTAATGGCCGCTGGTAAGAGCCTAATAGAGCATCAAATCGATCGCCTGAAAGTGGCGGGAATAACTGACATCGTTGTCAATGTGGCTTATCTTGGTGAGAAAATTATCCAAGCCCTTGGTGATGGATCTGAATTAGGCGTCGGTATTCAATATAGTGAAGAGCCTGAACCCTTAGAAACCGCTGGCGCCATCTCTCACGCATTACCTATATTGGGTGAGGAGCCTTTTGTGCTCGTAAACGGTGATGTTTGGTGTGATTTCCCATTAATTGAGCTGCTAAATCAGCCTTTAGGTGAGAATTTGGGGCGTTTGCTTTTCGTTGCGAATCCGGCCTTTAAAGATCATGGTGATTTCAGTCTTGAGCAGGGCAAGGTGTGCCAGTGTAAGCCGGGAGATGAGGGTTATACCTATGCAGGCATTGCGCTACTGTCGCCAACCTTGGTGGCTGATTACCCTGAGCGACGAAAGATCTTCCCATTGCGTGAAGTTTTTGATGCAGCGATAGCGCAGAACAAGCTCAGCGCTCAACTGCATCATGGCGATTGGCGAGATATTGGTACGGTAGATCGCTTAGAAGAGCTTCGCCGCGATTTAAGCTAAATTAAAATCTGGTTTATTTAAAACTTCTTGAATCAAGGTTTTATGTTAAGGCAAGGTTTTAGCTCGTCCTCTGACATAGCGATTTAAAAACCCCCGCACTCTTTTGCTCAGTGGGTTTTCCCCCTGCGCCAATTTGCTGGAATTCAAGGGTAGGCGCTGCTGCCGATAAACCGCTAGGCCAGCTCGTGCAGCTTCTGCTTTGCGCTTTTCAGCATCACGCTTACTGTGCTCGCTATCATCAAAATAAATATCCAGCACCGAAATGTTCAACTCAGCCAGTGCGGTAGGTAGTTTGAAATCTGCATCTCGCGGTAGGTTGTGAATAGCATTAATACTGACCAGCGCGGCAACTGGATTGGCCACCCGAGCTTGTGGGTTACTCGGCGCGGGTAACGGAATTGCCGATATCATTTTAACAGCCCGCACCGCAGCACTGCCTTCGCAAATGATGGCTATATTTAGCAGACCTTGTTGACGCAGGTACTCATAGCTTTCCATCAAACGCTCGAAAGCCTGGGTCTCAGGGTCGATACTCATGTTTACGGATTCCGGTGTTGGCAGTGTGCTCTCTTCTGCCATCGTGGCCTCAGCGTTAGCTGTAGTGTTTTCTGGCGTTGCTTGTGCCTCATTGGCGGCTGTAGTATCCGCTACCTCTGTTGGTGTTTTATCACCTTCCTCAGCGTTATTAATCGCTGTGTATTGCCTTTGCGGAATGCTGGCTGCTAGCGCCTCGGGTAAGCTGATAGATAAGCTTGTCCAACCGTGCTTGGCTAAGTTTTCGCTTAGTACCTTGCTTGTCTCTGGCCACAGAGCATGTTGTCCGTCGGCATGCAGGATTATAGCCGCGCCATTAGGGACGGGCTGCCATGCCGCTTGGTATATCGCCAAAAAGCTATCCGCCCCTTCACCTAGCCACAAAACAGTATCTGGGTCGCTTGCTTGGGCCAGGGCTGCCATGGATTGCATGGCGATATGCTGCTTATCCAGTTTAGGGCGTTCTATTGCGGCAGGGGCTGGTGCCGGAGAGGGCTTCTCGCCCCCGTTTTGTTCGGCCTGGGGCTCTGGCGATGTTTGTGTGTCTTCTTGGGCCCAAGTCGGAAAGGGGCTGCTTAGTAGCAGGCACAGTAAAGCCTTACGAAAAAGATCTGTGGCAAAAGTCATAATGCTAAAAGAGCCCATTATTTAATCACTGTTGGAATTCAACGTTGTATCGGCAAAAAGCCGTGGCTTTATTATAGCGGCTTGTGACAGTTCTGCGGCCGCAAGCTACAATAGCACCTTTGATTTAGCCTGGATTCTTAAAATAGCCATGAAAGACTTCAAAATAGCTCCGTCTATACTTGCCGCAGATTTCGCCCGCCTTGGTGAAGAGGTTGAAACCGTATTGGACAGTGGTGCCGATATTGTTCATTTTGATGTGATGGATAATCACTATGTGCCCAACCTGACCATTGGTCCAATGGTGTGTCAGGCATTAAGAAAATACGGCATTAGTGCCCCAATCGATGTGCATTTAATGGTGGAGCCGGTCGATGACATGATCTCCATGTTTGCTGATGCGGGCGCCGATTACATTACTTTTCACCCGGAAGCGTCACGTCATGTGGATCGCTCCATACAGCTTATTAAGCAAAAGGGCTGTAAAGCAGGCTTGGTGTTGAACCCTGCTACCCCCATTGATGCTGTCCGACATGTACTGCCGCAATTGGATATGTTGTTATTGATGTCGGTAAACCCGGGCTACGGGGGCCAGAAGTTTATTCCCTATACCTTGGATAAACTGCGCGAAGCTCGTCGTATGATTGATGAGATTGAGGCCAATAGTGGAGCTTCGATTCGCCTTGAAATTGATGGTGGCGTAACAGCTGATAATATCTACGAGATCGCCAAAGCGGGTGCTGATACCTTTGTTGCGGGCTCTGCTATTTTTGGCAAAGAAGATTATCGCGTTGCGATTGATAATATGCGCAAAGAATTGGCCAAGGTTTAAAGTGATCTATATCCGTTAAGCGGAGAACTTTTTGCGACAGAGCGCGGCGGCTTTTATTACGGTTGCGGCGCACCTTATCGTTTTAGTTTGGCAGTTCGAGAACTCGAAACGCATAAGCAAGAGCTCGTGCTAAGATTTCAGGCCACGGTTTTTCGGGCTCTCTTGCAAAAAATGGCTGGCCCTTGTTAACAGGCCCTTGTTTTACACCGTAGGCCTCCAGCCCAGTACCCAGAAGTACCCCTAGTTAAAAAGATTCCATAATAAACAAAGGTGTGCCATGAAAAAGCTGTTTCTTAGCCTTACTACCTTGTTGTGTTCCTCTGTACCCCTGGTGCAGGCCTATGATCGAATTACCGGTTCCGAGTTTGCTTCACGCTCAGAGGTGATTGCTCAAAATGGTATGGCTGCGACTTCTCAGCCCTTAGCGACTCAGGTGGCCCTGGATATTTTAAAAGCAGGTGGCAATGCCATTGATGCCGCTATTGCAGCTAATGCGGTCTTAGGCTTAGTAGAGCCAACGGGCAATGGTATAGGCGGCGATTTATTTGCCATTATCTGGGATGCTAAAACTCGGAAGTTATATGGTTTAAATGCCTCAGGTCGCTCGCCACAATCTTTGAGCTTGGATTATTTGAAATCCAAGGGCGATAAAATACCCTCCTATGGACCTTTGCCTGTTTCAGTTCCTGGTGCAGTAGATGGCTGGTTTGAAATGCACCAGAAGTTTGGCAAGCTGCCCATGGCAAGCTTGTTGCAGCCTACTATCGATTATGCGCGAAATGGCCTCCCAGTATCTGAATTGATTGCCTATTACCTAGATAAAAGTGTTGCCACTCGAGCGAAGTACCCAGGCTTCAAAGAAGTGTTTATGCCTAAAGGGCGTATGCCACTTAAAGGGGAAATATTTCGCAATCCAGCGTTGGCCAATACCCTAGAGAAAATTGCCAAAGAAGGGCGCGACGCTTTCTATAAAGGTGATATTGCTCGCGAGATTGATCGCTATATGAAAGCCAATGGTGGCTTTTTAAGCTATCAAGATTTGGCAGATCATCGCAGTGACTGGATTGAGCCTGTGAGCAGTAATTATCGCGGTTATGATGTTTGGGAGCTGCCGCCAAATGGTCAAGGTATCGCCGCCCTTCATATTTTAAACCTGATGGAAGGCTTTGATGTAAAGGCCATGGGCTTTGGCTCGGTGGATTATATTCATGCCTTTGTTGAAGCTAAAAAGATAGCATTCGCTGATAGAGCAAAATTCTATGCCGACCCAGATTTTAGCGATATTCCTGTTGCTAAAATTATTTCTAAAAAATATGCCAATCAACAGCGCCCTTCAATCAATATGGCAAAAGCGGCAAAGCGTGATCACGCAGGCCCCGTAGAGGGCGATACGATTTATATGACCACCGCCGATAAAGCCGGCAACATGGTATCGCTTATCCAAAGCAATTTTCGAGGTATGGGCTCTGGCATGACCCCTGAAAAACTAGGTTTTGTACTGCAAAATCGCGGTGAGCTTTTTAACTTTATTGATGGTCACCCTAATCAGTATGCACCTGCTAAGCGCCCCTTTCACACAATTATTCCGGCTTTTGTGACCAAAGATGGCAAGCCATGGTTGAGCTTTGGGGTAATGGGAGGAGCCACACAGCCCCAAATGCACGCTCAAATTGTTATGAATCTAGTGGATTTCGGGATGAACTTGCAGGAAGCGGGAGATGCTCCTCGAATATTACATACGGGCTCAAGCCAGCCTACCGGTGAAATAATGTTAGATGGCGGCTTTGTCAGCCTCGAATCTGGAATTAAGCAATCTGTGCGCCGAGAACTGGCCAAGCGAGGCCATGTTTTACGCGACAGCTTGGGAGCCTTTGGCGGCTATCAAGCTATTTTGCGCGACCTAGACAGTGGCGTCTATTATGGTGCTTCTGAAACTCGCAAAGATGGACAGGCGGCTGGCTACTAAGTCGCATCGAGCCCTTCTATAATTGGATTTAACACAGTTTCTGTGGAAGCTTCACGAAAGGTGCTAGAATCAGTTTATGGAGTGTCGAGAATCTTGTGGCGCCTGTTGTATTGCTCCTTCAATAAAGCAGGCCATGCCAAATATGCCTTCAGGTAAGGCTGCTGATGAGCTGTGTGCTAATTTAGATCCAGTGAGTTTGCAGTGCCGTATTTGGGGGCAGCAAGATTACCCAGATTTCTGTCGAGGCTTTCAGCCAGATGTGGATTTCTGCGGTGAAAATCGCGATCAAGCCATGCAGATCTTAAGCTTGCTTGAAGTGCAGACTCGCGCCTAGCAGGCCTACTGTGAAGGTATTTATCAATAACAAGCCGCTGTTGAGCGGTGTGATCGAAAACTTGGGAAGAAAACTATGGCGAAGCTGCCTGATGAACAACGCGAAATTCATGCAAATTACACCTCTCAATTTATTGAGCTGGCGAACAAGTTAAAAGATGATGGTGGCGATGTGCAAATCATCTCTGCAGCACTGATGAGTGCATCTGGTGTATATGCGACTTATACAACCTCTGGCAATGAAGGTTATTTGCATGAGTCTGGCATTGAAAAAGTGACTCAGGTTTACAAAAATAACCTGACCTTTATTCAGAATCTAAAGAAAGCTCAGGCCGAAGACGCTCAGGCCAATAGCTAATACAGATAGGCCAGTTTGCATAGCTGGCCATTGTTTTCCTTCTTACATGAGTTAATCCAGCCTTCTTTGCGAGTACTATCGTGGCGCATCTGCTTTATCGTCTAAATCAACTGCCTGAAGATGAAATCATTGAAATACGCCAATTGCTCGATGATGCAGGTATTGAATATTATGAAACCAGTGCCGGCAACTGGGGGATTTCTCTAGCGGCTATTTGGTTACATGACGACAGTCAATTGGAAGAGGCTAAGGAACATCTCGAAAAGTATCACCGTTATCGCGCACAGGCTGCACGTCAGCAACCTGTTGAAAGCTGGTGGTCACATGCCCGTCGCCGCCCAATCAAGGTCTTGGCCTTTTCAGCCTTAATCGCAGCTTTGTTTTATCTCCTATTAGCGCCTTTCGTTGCCATGATGACCTCTGCATAGTCAGCAGAATATTGATTAACTGCTATGCTTACAGCATCGTTGACATTGGCTCGTGATTGACAACTGAGCTGAAGGCCTTCTATTAAGTAAACAGGAGTTTGCTATGGCGCGCGCTGTTATTTTGCTGCTGATCGTTTTAGGGCTGCAGGCCTGTGGTGAGTCAGGCCATGAGCATTTCTGCTCGAAATATCAATATCTTCATGGCAAGTTGACCGAACCTGGTGTACTGCCCTTTCTGACTCTCAAAAAAATGTTACGTGAAGAGCTTAATGAGCCTGCTAAGCGTGAAGATGCCAAGATGGCTTTATTCGTGATTAGTGATATCGAACGTGGGCTGATACGGGGTGATGAAAGCCCAAGAGATTATTGCCTACGTCGCAAACGTTGGGAGGCTTACCGCTAGCCATTTTTTACCCTGGAGATTAAATTCATCAAATTGTCATATCTAGGGCTTTAAATATATGTTTTGGCGTATATAATGCGCCCCATATGTTTATAGCTTCGGAGGATGGGTGATGGCGGTTAAAGTGGGAATCAACGGCTTTGGGCGTATGGGGCGTTTGGTATTACGCGCCGCTTGGCAATGGCCGGAATTTGAATTCGTACAGATTAACGACCCTGCCGGTGATGCGGAGTGCTTTGCGCACCTGATGAATTTTGATTCTGTCCACGGAAGCTTTGATGGCAACTGTGTGGCCCAAGAGCAATCCTTGTTGTTAGGCCGGCATCAGATAGCTTTTACTCGCGAGAAGTCAATTGAGGCCGTCGATTGGTCGTCTTGTGATCTCGTCATTGAAGCCTCTGGAAAATTTAAGAGCCAGGCCAGCCTGAAAGCTTACTTTGATCAGGGAGTGAAGCGGGTTTTGGTTACGGCGCCGGTTAAGGAACCTGGGGTATTAGATACCGTATTGGGTGTAAACGATCATTTATTTGACCCAGCTAAGCATCGCATTGTCACTGCGGCTTCTTGCACCACCAATTGCCTGGCGCCGGTCGTGAAAGTTATTAAGGAAGCTTTCGGAATTGTGCATGGTAGTTTTACCACCATCCATGATATTACCAATACTCAAAGTATTTTAGATCAGGCCCATAAAGACCTGCGCCGAGCTCGTGCTTGTGGGCAGAGCTTGATTCCTACCAGTACAGGTTCGGCAACAGCTATTATGGAGATCTTTCCTGAATTAAAAGGGCGTTTAGATGGCCACGCAGTGAGAGTACCTTTGGCCAACGCCTCTTTAACTGATTGTGTCTTTGAGCTTGCAAAAGATACAACGGCTGAAGAAGTTAATGAGCAATTAAAACTCGCCAGTGAAACTCATCTAAGCGGTATTTTAGGCTACGAAACACGACCATTGGTGTCGGTGGATTTCAAAACTGATCCGCGCTCCAGCATTATCGATGCCTTAAGTACTCGAGTCATTAATTCTCGCCATGTGAAAATCTACGCTTGGTATGACAATGAGTGGGCTTATGCGAATCGTAGTGCCGAGCTTGCTAAGATGCTTGCCCTGCACTGCTAATCAATTGTTTTTTGCGTTGCTTTACTGGGACTTTTCGAGGCTAGAAAGATGAATAGTGGCATCCGCCAATATGCTCTGATCTGTGCGAATTACTGGGCCTTTACCATCACGGATGGTGCATTGCGGATGTTGGTGCTTTGGTACTTTCATCAGCAGGGCTTTGGCGCGCTAGCGATTGCCAGTTTATTTGTACTGTATGAGCTTTGTGGTGTTTTCACCAATTTATTTGGTGGCTGGCTAGGTGCACGAATTGGCCTAAATCAAACCATGAATGTGGGTTTGCTATTGCAAATTTGTGCGCTGGGTTTATTGCTGGTGCCAGCGGATATGCTGAGTGTGGCTTGGGTAATGATGGCTCAAGCTGGCTCGGGTATTGCCAAAGATTTAAACAAGATGAGCGCAAAGAGCGCCATTAAAAACTTGGTGCCCCAAGATCAATTATTCCGTTGGGTGGCACGGCTAACGGGTTCTAAAAACAGTTTGAAAGGTCTTGGCTTTTTTGTGGGGGCTGCGCTCTATCAATTTTTGGGCTTCCAGCAGGCTTTGTTATTGCTAATGGGTTTGTTGTTTATCGCTTTAGTGGCAAGCTTGCTGTTGCTTGATAAGCAATTAGGTCGTAGCAAGTATAGGGCGAAATTTACGGAGCTCTTCTCAAATAGCGCTGCCTTAAATCAGCTCTCTGGCGCCAGATTATTTTTGTTTGCTGCCAGGGATGTTTGGTTTGTTGTAGCTTTACCGGTTTCGCTTGCCCAGTATTTTGGCTGGGAGCATTCGGCGGTCGGTGGGTTTTTAGCTGTTTGGATTATCATTTATGGTGCCGTTCAAGGTTTTGTGCCGCAGTTACTAAAACAGCAAGATGCAGCTTCCAGGCTGTGTTTTTGGGCTGTGTTGCTGGCTATCCTAACCTTTGCTATCGCATTGCCATTATTATTTTTAGCGGCGGATAATATTGCGTTATCGCAGTTGTTACTGTTATTAGGTTTGCTTGCCTTTGCTGGAATCTTTGCGATTAATTCGGCCTACCATAGCTATTTAGTGGTTGCCTATGCGCGTGCCGACGGTGCTTCTTTAGACGTGGGTTTCTATTATATGTCGAATGCGCTGGGTAGGTTGCTTGGGACGATCTTGTCGGGTTGGATCTTTGCCAGCTTTGGCCTAGCGGCTTGCTTATTGGCCTCTGCTGCGATGTTGCTGGCCGCAGGGTTATTGGCGAGAGGGCTGCCAAATTGCGAATAGCCGTTTCCCTTTGTTGAAAAATAAGAGCCCATAAAAAAGCCCGCTAATCAGCGAGCTTTTTTGCTTTCTACCGCAGTTAGGATTAAACCGGCTCTACGGTATAGCTCACTGCATGTTGGCGGCGCTTGTCGCGAATTTTACGGAGCTGTCGCTGAGCAGGGATTTGCCATTGTGCAACGGTTTCAGATACGCAGTAGCCGCGGCTAATCAGCGCATTAATTATGGCATTGGCTGCCCCTAAAGCTTGCTGGCAGCGGTGATAAGGGCCTTGGCTTTTCACTTTATGTGGCTGCTCATCGCTGATGCCACCTAAGGCTATCAAGGAGTACAGCCCATCTTCTACAGGTTTAATATGTAGCTCGATGCGTTTTCCTGATGCCGCTAGCAAAACCACAGATGTCCCTATTTGAGGTAGCTTTAGATAGTTAAGTCGCATAGTCATTGCTTCTTTAGCTCGTTGGGTCGGCATCCCGCTGACCGAAAAGTTTATTTGGCAGCCAGACTTTTCAATAGGATCTGTAATTGGCTGTCAAATCCGCAGGCTTAGAATCCGTCTTCCGTCGCCAGGCCCTAGTGTTTAATTCAAGCCCTTGAAAAAAATGAGGATACTGGCGTCAAAAAACACCTATAGCTTCCCTTATCTCCAAGTGGGCGTCAAGTTTCAATCACTCTATAAGTGACTCTCGAATGTTTTTCTAAGCTATTGATATTAAATGTAATTTCGCTAAAAATTGGCTTTGATATTTAATTGACTGGGCGATAACTGGTCAAGGAACTATCTCTCTTTGTGAACTGGCTAACATTTTATGAAGCCAAAATTTTGGCGCCATGGCCGCTGTGCTCAGACCTAATTCATGGCGGGTAAATTATTTAAGGTGATAGGTGACATGGGTGGGGCTGGGTTACCTAGTGGGAGGGACAATTGGCAGCTTATTGTTTCGAGCTTGCCTAGAGCCAAAGGCATTAATTGAGTAAACTTGCGCCGTTTTAGCAGCCCTACAATTGGAAACCTTATGCTCAGTGAATCCTACCATCAACGCTTTTCCGGTATTGCTCGTTTATATGGTGAGAATAGCCTGATTCAGCTGGCTTCAGCTCATATGATGGTCATAGGTATTGGCGGTGTAGGGAGTTGGCTGGCAGAGGCCCTGGCACGTAGCGGGGTGGGTGAAATTAGCCTTGTTGATATGGATGAGGTTTGTGTCAGTAATATCAATCGCCAGGTGCATGCTTTGCAGAGCACGCTTGGTCAAAGCAAAATTGAATTAATGTCGGCAAGGCTAAAAGATATTAACCCCGAAATCAGGGTAAACTGTATCGATGACTTTTTAGACCAAGACAACATTTCTGAGCTTGTGGGCCAGGATATTGATGTCGTTATAGATGCAATCGATTCGGGTAAGGTAAAAGCTGCCTTGATCGCGTATTGTCGCTCCCATAAGCAACAAGTGATCACCTTGGGTAGCGCTGGCGGCAAGGTCAATCCTGCACGAGTCATCAGTGGGGATTTAAGCAAAACCATCAAAGATCCTTTGCTCGCTAGGGTTCGAAAAATACTCCGCCAGCAATACGGTTTTCCGCGTAACCCCAAGCGTGTTTTTTCTGTCGAGGCGGTATATTCGCCCGAGCAGATGCGATACCCCGATGGTGCAGGAGGCTTTACCGAGCAAAAACCCAAGCAAGATGCCGGGCAGGGCTTGGATTGCAGTGGCGGTTTCGGCTCTATTACCATGGTGACTTCGGTTTTTGCCATGCATGCGGCCACCCGAGCAATTGAGCGCTACTTAGAGCGTGCCCAATAAAGCTAATAGGCAAAAGGCAATGCGCAAACTATAAAAAGCACTTAGTCCTTTGCTAAATTTTGAAGATGTTCTACTAAACTGTAAACGCCGTTACTACGAGATGGGCTGAGGTAGTTTTTAAGCTGTAGCTCATCGATTGCTTTAGTGAAATCAAAGTCAGTAATTTCTTGGCTGCTGGCGCCTTCCACCCAGCTTAATATAAGAGCACTAATCCCTCTGATTAGACGGGCATCACTGTCGTGACGAAAATGCCAATGTCCATCACCTCGCTTGGCTTCTAGCCACAGGGCCGATTCGCAACCTGGAATTAATAAGTGGGCTTGTTGAATATCTTTTTTAGTGCTTATGTTTTTACCCCAAAGGATTAGCTGCTTCTGCCGCTGCTGCCAGCTTTTTGCCCGCTTGATCTCTTCCGCGCGCTTGCTGTCGAGTTCATTCGAGCTTAGTTCAGTTTCGCTTTTTATTTGTTCTTGAGCACTCAAGAACTCAGCGCAGGCATTTACCAAGGCTTCAATATCGTTAAGCTGGTTATAGGGGGCGATAGAGGCACGCAATAAACTACTTTGCCCTAACTCTTGCAATAATGGTTGGGTGCAATGATGTCCATGGCGAATGGCAATGCCATTTTGATCGAGGTAATCGGCCAACTCAATATTAAGTTCTTGTTGCTGTAGGCTAAAGCAAACGATCGCCGCCGTATTGTTTGCCTGACTAAAGAGCGTAAGCTCTGAAAATTCAGATAATCTATGATGAGCTTGCTCGCATAGATCATTGATGTGCTGTTGCATTTGTGTGAGTGGCCACTGTTTAAAGAACTGCAGTGCAGCACTAAACGCGGCGACATTGGCTGTTGCCGGGCTGCCCGCTTCGAAACGATGGGGGGCATTTAAATAGCTGCTATTTTGCAGGCTGACTTGCTGAATCATCCCACCACCGCTGAGCAAAGGAGGCAGATCATTAAGTCTTTCTTGTTTGCCATAGAGAATTCCCAGCCCTTCGGGGCCAAACATTTTATGGGCCGAAAAACAGAGGAAATCACATTCTAGTTCTTGCACATCAATCTGCTGATGCGCGATGGCCTGCGCTGCATCTACAATAAAGGTGCAGTGCTTGGGCAGAAGCTTTTTAAGTTCACCAAGTTGGCTACTGCAGCCCAAGGTATTCGAACAGGCCGTGATGCTGACGATGCGAGTTTTGTCGCTAATAAGCGGCTTTGCTGCTTGCCAATCCAGCTGGCCATTTTTAAGAGGTAGGAATTTCAGCTTCAGCTGTTTTTTCTCTGCGACTTCTTGCCAGGGAATTAAATTGGCATGATGCTCTAGCAAGGAAAGAATTATTTCATCGCCCGCTTGCAGGTTTTCTGCCAAGCCCTTTGCCAAGGTGTTTAGTGCGGCCGTGCAGCTTTGGGTGAAGACCATAGTGTTAGCATTTTCGGCGTTAATAAATTCTGCACAGCGGTGGCGACAGCTTTCAATGGTCTCTGTCGCGGCTCGACTAAAACGGTGGCTGCCGCGATGGGCATTGCCAACGGTAGATGAATAATAGGCGGAGAATGCTTCAATAACCGAAGCGGGCTTTTGGGTTGTTGCAGCATTATCTAAATAATGAATGGAGTCATCGGCCAGGGCAGGGAAGTAGCTTTTGAAAGCTTGCGGGTCAAAATCGGTTGTCTTCATGGCAGCTGCAGGTCTTATTTTCTCGTTTTGCTCGAACCTATGGTTCAGTTAATGATGCCATTGTCTCACAGATTTGGCGGCTCATTTAAGATCAAATAATGCACGGCTGTTAGCGCTGCTTTGCTCAGCAATATGATCGATATCTTGCTGGCGCAGATCAGCTAAGCACTGGGCTACTTCTAACAGTTGCAGTGGGCTATTACTCTGGCCTTGTTTGCCGAATAAAGGCATAGCGGGCGCGTCGGTTTCCAGTACAATTTTAGATAGCGGCAGCTCGCTGGCCATACGGCGAGTCTTTTGTGCCCGCGGATAGCTGATGCTGCCTCCAATTCCAATCAACATACCTTGGTCGATGTAGTTTTGGGCAAGCTCAATACTGCCGCTAAAGCCATGCACAACCCCACACAGAGGCTGCTGCTGTTTAAGAAGAGGGAGCAGTTCTTGTTGTGCTTTGTGGGCATGCAGAATAACGGGTAAGTTGCGCTCACTTGCCTGCTGTAGCTGCCACTGCAGAGCTTCGATATGCAGTGGCGTGATTCCTTTGCTGCCATCTAAACCGCACTCGCCGATCGCAATGCAGTTCGGATCTTGCAAGGCTTGCTCAAGCTCGTTTTTTAGGGTGTGAAAGTTATCTTCATCGACCCACCAAGGGTGTAATCCGGCCGCCCAATAACAGCCATCAAGTTTTTTGCATATGGCTTGGATTTTGGGCCATTGTTGTGGCTCAGTGGCAGGGATAATGAGCTGAGAAATATGATGTTCTTGGCATTGCTGCCAGAGCTGATCGACATTACTGAACTCGGGAAAGTCCAGGTGGCAATGACTGTCGATCAGCTCCATGATAGTAGCGTGATATGGCTAGTAGCTTGAAATGGCAGGCTTATAAGCTCTGCCAAAAACTTAGCAAAATTAGCGCCGGGCAGAAGAAGCGTACATAGATCGGCCATATCTTCCAGAACAGGCTATCTTCAATATCTTCATGACCTTCTTTGAGTTCGGCTAGCAAGCGGTCGCGATGCATAATCCAGCCTGCAAAAATACACAGCAAAATGCCAAGAATTGGTTGGCTGTATTTGGTGGTGAAATCCACGACTAGGCCAAATAGGCTGCTAAAATTCAAAATAATCACGGCGCTAACCGCAAAAATAATTCCGCCGATAATCATTGTTACCACTGGGCGAGAAGCATTACTGCGCTCTACCGCTCGGGCTACAGGAACTTCAAGCATTGAGATGGAAGACGTAAGCGAGGCAATAGTCATCAAGCCGAAAAAAGCAATAGCAACCCAAGGGCCGGCAGCTCCCATGGAATCAAATAGCACTGGTAACACCTGGAATATCAAATCGGGGCCTGCCAGTAGCTCGCCACTTTCACTGTAGATAGTAGCGCCATGGTGTTGCGCAACAAACATGGCGGGAATGATCAGTAGACCAGCAGTAAAGGCGATACCGACATCTACAGTCGTCACAATGGCGCCTAGGCGAGGCAGGCTGTCATCTTTGCTCAGGTAAGAGCCGTAAATCATCATAGTGCCAACACCTAAGGAGAGCGAGAAGAAGGCCTGCCCCATGGCGTTAACGATCAGTTGTGGATCAGAAAGCTGGCTGAGGTCTGGCAATAGATAAAGCTCTAAACCCTCGGCTGCGCCTTCTTGCATGAGAACATAAACGATCAGCAGAATCAGCAAGATAATCAGCGCTGGCATTAAGCGGCTGGACCAGCGCTCGATACCTGACTCAACGCCACTGGCGATAATCGCCATGGTAAGACCGGCAAACAAGCCGCCGAAGATTAAGTTGCGACTGTTACTTTGTTCGCTGAGCCAGCTCGTCGCAGCTTCCATGCTCAGCATATCGGTCACGGGGGCGAAGAGATAGGCCACCATCCAGCCGGCAATAATGGTGTAGAAGCTTAAAATTAAGCTCGCCACCACAATGCCATACCAGCCTACAAAGCGACCAAAGAATTTTGTCAGGGGGCTAGCTGCAACGGATGCTAAGCCGTCGACAGTATTGGAGCGTGAGTGTCGGCCTAGTGTTAATTCGGCCATCAAAGCCGGATAGGCCAAGCAGAATGCCAGAACTAAATAAGCCAGCACAAAGGCGGCACCGCCATTACTTGCTGTTTGGGTTGGAAAACCCCAGATATTACCTAGGCCTACGGCGGAGCCGGCGGCGGCCATGATAAATCCGGTTTTGGAAGAGAATTGTCCCCTAGGGCTGCTCATAATCTACGTCTCATTATTCTAGTTGGGTAGACGCTGCCGCACTCTTTTTCTTGAAAGACGGCAAATCATACTCGGTACAAGCTGATTTTGCCGCAATTTGAACAATGATGCGAGAAATTGGCTAAAAAGCCGGAAATTGGCAATATTTCTAACGGGATGCTATTTGGCTTGCATCAAACGTTGCTTTTGACGGTTCCAATCGCGCTGTTTTTCCGTTTCACGCTTATCGTGTTGCTGCTTACCTTTACCTAATCCAATCTGGCATTTCACCAGGTGGTTTTTCCAGTAAAGAGAAAGTGCGATCACACTATAACCCTGCTGCTCGGCGGCTTGGCGCAATTTGGCGATCTCTTTTTTATGCAGCAGCAGTCGTCTAGAGCGGGTGGGCTCGGTCACAAAGTGAGTTGATGCGCTGATCAGCGGCTGAATCTGGGCATTTAATAAAAATGCTTCGCCGTTTTTGAAAAACACATAACTGTCGGTAAGTTGGCCTTTGCCTTCGCGCAGGCTTTTAACTTCCCAACCCATTAGCTCTAGGCCAGCCTCAACCGTATCACTGATGTGATAGTCGAAACGGGCGCGTTTATTTTGAGCGATGGTATTGGGACTGGTTTTCTTTTGCTTCTTTGCCATGGCGGCGGATTATAAAGGTAAGTGTTCGGAAAACCTAGGGCCTGTTAATACTATTACAGCTTTCACTGTTAGAGCCAAAATCGTCTTAATCAAGGCGCGAGGCGCGTAGTTTGGTCATTCCAAATAAGCAACGAGCAACACAGAGTAAGGCGATTTTGGCCTAACCCAAAGGGGCCGTTCAGCTACCTTAGGGCTCGCCACAGTGGAAAAAGCACAATATGCTCACTCTGCCTTGCCGAAGCGATGAAATAAGAACGGCAGTGATGGCTGTATTAGTGTTAGCAGGCCCTACAATTATGCGTCACGCTTATGGCTGGATCTCAAGGCTAGTGGTAGCATTTCAACTATGGATAACGTTCAGGAAAATACAGTTGCACAGCCCGCAAGCGAGCTTTCTGCTAAAGCAGAGGCTCGTTGGCTAGGATATTGGCCCTTTGTCTGGGGGGCAACGGGCGCTGCGGTAAGCCTAATAAACTTATGGCGTTTCCCTTATTTGGTAGGGGAGCACGGTGGTGGCTTGTTTCTGCTGGTTTACTTGCTTTGTGTCATCGTCTTAGCCGTTCCGATTATGCTGGCTGAGGTACTGATTGGCCGCTTGGGGCGTGGCAACCCAGTATTGGCGGTGGCCAATGTGAGTCGCTTGTCGGGCATATCGAGCTTGTGGCGATTAGTCGGCTACCTAGTGATTGCCGGTAGTCTTTTGATTTTGCCGATCTACAGCGTCATGGGAGGCTGGGGGCTTGAATACCTAAGTATGAGCCTAGAGCATCGCTTTGCGGGGATAAGTTTTGCGACGAGTAAGGCTGAATTCGACCGCTTTTTGCTCGATCAAACATCTATGCTGGCCTGGCACTCGGCATTAATGATGACGGCCGTGCTTTTAGTTGCGGCGGGTATAAGGGTTTTGGCCTGGGTTCTTAAAATTCTCGTGCCGGGCATGTTTATCATTATGCTGCTTTTGGTGATGCAGCTGTCCTCGTTGGATGATTTTAGTTACGCCCTGGCTTGGATGTTTTCCTTTAGGCCCGAAGATTTCAGTTGGGATTCGCTCTTGTTAGCACTAGGTCATGGCTTTCTCACTTTGGGGGTGGGCTTGGGTGTTATGATGACCTATAGCGGCTATTTACCAAAGAGCAGTCAAATGGGGCGCTTAGTGTTGCGTATCAGTGTTCTGGATCTGCTTATTGCAGTTTTAGCTGGCTTGGTCGCTTTGCCTTTGTTGATGTCGATTCCTGAACAGGCTCCTGCAGCAGGCCCTGAATCCTTATTTGTGTCTTTACCTGCGGTGTTTGGCTCTTTAGATGGTGGCTTCTCGCTGGCCAATTGGTTTTATATTGTTGTTGTTGCCGTTGCTTTAAGTTCTATGGTGCCCCTTATGGAGCCTTTAGTAGCCCATATGGTTGATCGTGGCTGGCCACGTTACCAAGGCGCGATTTTTGCGGGTACGGTTTGTTGGACTATCGGCCTGGGCGTAGTGATGTCATTTAATCAATGGCAACAAGTCGAACTCTTAGATGGCATGAATTTTTCGCAGCTATTGGATTATGTGACGGCAAATGCATTGATGCCTATAGTGGGAATGATTATGGCAGTTATAGTTGGTTGGTTGCTGCCAATCGAGAAAGCACGTGAAGCATTTCAGCAAGATTCAAAATGGCGCTTCCAAGCTTGGTTGTTCTTGTTAAAATACGGCGCACCTTTATTGATCTATGCGATTTTTATCATGCCCATGTTGCAAAGTTGGCTAAAGTGATCGCGAAGCAGAGATTAAAGGTAGTGGTCGCAAATTGTGAGCGCAAAAAAGTACAATTTTTTAGCCGATTACCTTTATTGATTATGAGCAGCCTAGTGAATTTAGTTGATGGAAGTATGAATGGCGACTGAAATTGAGCGTAGTGCCCTGGTGGCGTATTCCCAAGAACAAATGTTTGAGTTGGTTGGGGATATAGAATCCTACCCGCAATTTATGCCTGGCTGTGTGGCAGCAGAAGTTCATCAACAAGGTGAAGATTTTGTAGAGGCCAGTTTGTACCTTTCCCAGGCTGGTATTAAGCAGCAGTTTACCACCCGCAATATTTTAGAGCGGCCCGGCAAGATGTTAATGAGTTTGGTGGCCGGCCCGTTTTCTGAGTTATCGGGTGAGTGGCGATTTATTCCGTTGGCTGAGAACGCCTGCAAAGTGGAGCTGAGTTTAAGATTTGGCTTTGACAATGCCGTGCTAAAATTAGCCGCTGGGAAGCTATTTGAAAAATCAGCCAATCAGCAGGTCGCGGCTCTGTGTCAAAGAGCTGAGCAAGTTTATGGACCGAGCAAACTATAAGCTTGTAGTGACTAACTAGTAGTGAGCTAATGGTAGTCGGCGACTTTTTGCGATTTATAGCGGCGAAACTATTGCGAGCCATGTGCTCAAGTGACTCAAAAAGAAAGAGTTAGATGTAACGATGAGTGATATTGAAACTATTTCCGTTGAGGTAGCCTATGCCTTAGCGGATAAGCAAAAGATCGTATCTCTATTGGTTGAACCCGGTACTACGGCTTTACAAGCCGTAAAGAAATCAGGCATCAATGAAATTTTTCCAGAGATCGACCCCGATACGGCCAAGATGGGTATATTCGGTCAAAGCTTGGGCACAAAGGGTTTGTTAAAAGCCCATGAGCATCAACTTAAAGAAGGGGATAGGGTAGAGATTTACCGCCCGCTGATTGCGGACCCTAAAGAGGTTCGCCGACGTCGAGCGGCAAAAGCGGCTGAATAATCTAGCTGATTAATGAGAGGTGGCTCGTTTTAGCAAATAACTTTGCGAAGCGCCTCTCAAAAATGAGATTTGCTTCACCCAGCACTTGGTTAGCTAAACTGAGAATGTAATTAATTCCCAGTGCGACTAATTCTCAGTACTGTCTAGTTACCAGCACCGTCCGCGCGGAAATCACCAGAAAAGCGTGCCAACTTATCTTCTTCAAAAAATACGGTGAGCCGTTCTTTGGCCACCTTACCCTTAGCGTC
Organism: uncultured Pseudoteredinibacter sp.; assembly: GCF_947502065.1. Lineage (GTDB taxonomy): Bacteria > Pseudomonadota > Gammaproteobacteria > Pseudomonadales > Cellvibrionaceae > Pseudoteredinibacter. The sequence goes on along the minus strand of NZ_CANMYE010000004.1, from coordinate 291,021 downwards.
TTTTAAGCTGTAGTAGTAGTCCCAGCGGTCCGGTGTAAATGTATCGGCAATCAATGGCGTGCCAAGGACAAAGCGCACTTGGCGTTTGGTCATGCCAGGTTTTAGCTGATCAACCATATCCTGAGTAATGATATTACCCTGCTGGATATCGAGGCTATAAACCCCAGGAAATTTAAGGTATGAACAGGCGCTGACTAAGACCAGACAGGCGGCTGCGAAACTGAGCTTTACTGCTTTTTGCATGAAGGGCTTCCACTTCGTTAGACTAATAGGAGATAATACCTGAACTTATTCAATACTGAGAAGACTCTTGGGGGAAAAATGGCTGTTGAAAACCAGGAATTACGCAAGGCTGGACTAAAAGTAACCTTGCCTAGGGTTAAAATCCTGCAAATTCTTGAATCCTCGGAACAGCATCACATGAGCGCTGAAGACGTCTATAAATCGCTGATGGAAGCGGGAGAAGACGTTGGTTTGGCCACTGTATATCGAGTTCTCACTCAGTTTGAGGGTGCTGGCTTGGTAGTTCGTCATAATTTTGATGGCGGTCACTCAGTGTTTGAATTGGCTCGTGGTGATCATCATGACCACATGGTTTGTACGGACACCGGCACAGTGATAGAGTTCCACAATGAAGAGATTGAGCGCCTTCAAGATGCTATTGCCGAAGAGCATGGCTATGAGATTGTTGGTCACAGCTTAGTGTTGTATGTTAAACCAAAGGATTAATTAAAGGCCTTGGTTTGAGCTAAATGGGGCGATTGAGGCCCCATTTTTGGTTTTATGGTTTTACTTAACTCGTTGAAGGTAGTTAGGTGATACCGCGCAAAGAAGTGAATTAGAGCAGATTGTTATGGCAGAAGAACAAAAAGCAGCGGCCCCGGCTCGCAATTTTCAACTGAATTTGGTTCAGGTAAGTGACTTGGCTTGTCGTATTCTACATCATACCTTTATTGTGCAGGCGAAGGACAAAGCAAAGGCGGCCTTGAAAGACCTTAAATCCGGTAAAGGGTTAAATGTGGGGACTTTGACGCTGACACTTACCGATGAAAGCTCTGGTATTGAGTCTAAGTTAGATTTGCCGATGAAAATTAAACTCGACTATAGCGAGTTTCGCGGCTCTTTTAACCTGCCGTCGTTCGTGGCGTCTATAAGGGCTACGGTGAGCGTTATCGCCCAAACTTTGGCTGCCAAGGGCAATTTAAATATTTTAACCGAGGAAGGTAGTGGTTCTGGTGGGGCTTTAATCCATTTGCCGGGTATTACAGAGTTAGATGGCCGTTACAACGTTATGTTGATGATGGTTGAGCCCATAATGGAGCGTGAAAGCAAATTGGGTGTTGCGGTGAAACTAATGTATGTAGATCCTGCGCAGTACCCAGAGCTAAACGAGCTGCAATCATCTAAAGGTGAAACCCAGTCAAGCTAATAGTTTGATTGCTAATAAATCTTACAATAAAAAAGCCTAGTGTCCACTAGGCTTTTTTATTGCCGCCGATCGTGCTGTAAAAATATTAATGCACAACGGAGAGCATTTCTCTGGCGTGAGCAACGGCTTGTTCACTTCCAGCTTCACCCCCTAGCATTCTAGCAATCTCGGAAACTCTTTCATCCTCTGCAAGTTTACTTAACGAAGACGCCGCACCGGCTTTATCGGTGGTTTTTACAACCTGTAAATGTTGGTGAGCCTTGCTGGCCACTTGTGGTAAGTGGGTAACGCATAGTACCTGACAGCGTTCGCCAAGCTGGCGTAGCATCTGCCCAACCACATTGGCGGTAGCGCCGCCGATGCCGACATCAACTTCGTCAAAGACTAAACTTGAAGCAGCGCTGGTTTGGGCAGTAACAACTTGAATCGCTAAGCTGATTCTAGATAGCTCACCACCGGAGGCAATTTTGCCTAGCGGCTTAGGTTCTTGACCTGGATTGGTGGCAATTAAAAATTCTATTTCTTCGCTGCCCTTGCTGCTGGGTTCTTCCAAAGCGATAAGAGCAACCTCAAAAGTGGCGTTGCTCATCGCTAAATTTTGCAGTTGTTTGTTAACGTCTTGTTGCAACTTTTTAGCAGCAGCTTGGCGTTTTTGTTTTAACTTTCCGGCTAATACTTGATAGTGTGAAAGGGCGGCTTCCGCTTGCTGTTGCAAGTGGTCCAAATCTTCATCGACATTGCCAAGCTCAGCCAGTTCTATACTCAGTTGCTGATGAAGTTGGCATAACTCAGATGGATCGATACGATGCTTGCGAGCAATGTCGTAAACGCGACTTAGGCGATTCTCTAATTCGTATAAGCGCTCCGGATCTGCCTCGAAGCTATCGACGTGGCGTTGGATTTCCCCATTGGCTTCTTCAAGTTGGATCAATGCTTGGCTTAACATGGATTCTGCTTCGTTAAGGGACGAGCTTTTGCTTTGAATCTCGCCGAGTAAATGCAGACACTGGTTTAAGCCCTGGCGTAGGCTATATTCACTTTCACCTTCACATAAATCAGCAACTTGCTGACACTTATGCAAAGTGTCTTCAGCGCTCGCTAGTTGCTGCTGTTCCTGTTCAATTTTCTCTAGCTCGCCTTCTTGTAAATCCAGCTCATCGAGCTCCGATACCTGGTAGCTTAATAGTTGATGGCGGGCGCTAATTTCTTCGGCATTATCACGTCTTTCAATAAAGCGCTGCTGGGCTTGGCGATAATCTTTAAAGGCTTGTTTTAGTTTTTCCAAAAGTGGTTTTAAGGAGCCAAAATTATCCAACAGGCGGCGGTGCTGTTCTTTTTTGAGTAGGGATTGATGCTCGTGTTGGCCGTGAATATCTATCAGTAATTCGCCAAGACTCTTGAGCTGCTGCAAAGTTACTGGCTTGCCATTTATAAAAGCTCGGCTGCGCCCTTCAGCGGATAAAACCCTGCGCAGCAGGCATTCTTCATCAGCATTTTCTAGCTCTTGCTGCTGTAGCCACTTCTGCGCGGCGGGAATATCGGCAATGTCGAAACTGGCATAGACATCTGCTTTGGCAGCCCCTTTACGCACTTTGTCAGCATCAGCACGTTCGCCAATGGCCAAGCCCAACGCATTGAGCAGTATGGATTTGCCGGCCCCTGTCTCGCCGGTGATTGCCGTCAGCCCGGTGTCTAGCTCTAGGTTTAGCTGATCGACGAGGGTGATGTTGTTAATGCTGAGCTGGGTGAGCATATCCCGCTCCTCCTGGCGTAAATGTGGCCAACTGAAGTTTCTACTGTCTCATGTTTACTGTGCTTTTATACAGTAGTTTTTGTGACCTGCCAATAATCTTAGTGAAAATAGTGCCTAAATCGACCCTGTGGAGCTGTTGAAGCCGCCAAAAGTGACCCCATATAAGCATTCAGAACGAAATCAAAGTTGGGGCTGGGCCACTAGGTCTTGCCCAGCTAGCCAGAAATAGATGGAGATAGTTGTGTCCTCTGAAGAGCAAAACCCAAATGTAGACTCCGATGCTGCCAATGAAGCCCCTGAGATGGCCCCAGAGGCCCAAGAGGGAGCCCAGGAGCGAGTTGAAGATGTGAATCCGGCTGAGCTTGTACTGCAAATTGAAGACTTACAGGCCGAGATTGGCAAGTTAAAAGATCAAGAGCTGCGCACCCAAGCGGAGATGCACAATGTGCGCCGTCGCGCTGAGCAGGATGTCGAGAAGGCCCATAAATTCGGTGTTGAGAAATTCGTCGGCGATATGTTGACCGTTATCGATAATTTAGAGCGTGCCTTGGCCTCTATGGATGCCGAAGGTGAGGCTATGCAAGCGGCTCGTGAAGGCATCGAGCTGACTTTGAAATCCATGCAAGATGGTCTTAAACGCCACAATGTTGAAGCGATTGATCCGGCGGGTGAGCCCTTTGATCCTGAGTTCCACCAGGCAATGACCATGGTGCCAAACCCTGATCTTGAGCCTAATACGGTTATGGATGTATTCCAAAAGGGTTACACCTTACACGGCCGCTTAGTTCGCCCTGCAATGGTCGTGGTTGCTAAAGCGCCTTAATGCTCGACTTTGTCGATGAAAAGCTGAGCAATATTCAGCAAAAGGCCTTGAACTAGCAAAATATGAACCCATATAGCTAACAAGGCCAATGAAGCAGAGCCCAGAGCTCTCACCAGAACATTTGAATTGATTACGGCGGGCTGCCGCCAAAGATATTGGAGAAATTCCATGGGAAAAATTATCGGAATTGACTTGGGTACCACCAACTCTTGTGTATCCGTACTAGAAGGTGACAAGTCTAAGGTTATTGAGAATGCCGAAGGCGATCGCACCACCCCATCCATCGTAGCATTTACTGACGATGGCGAAGTATTGGTTGGCCAGAGCGCTAAGCGCCAGTCGGTGACCAACCCAACAAATACCCTGTTTGCGGTTAAGCGTTTAATCGGCCGTAAATTTAAAGACGATGTTGTACAAAAAGACATCTCAATGGTGCCGTACAAAATCGTTGCTGCCGACAACGGCGATGCTTGGGTAGAAGCCAAAGGTGATGCTAAGGCGCCACCACAGATTTCTGCTGAAGTTTTGAAGAAAATGAAGAAAACCGCCGAAGATTATTTGGGCGAAACAGTAACCGAAGCGGTTGTTACCGTGCCAGCTTACTTTAACGATTCCCAGCGTCAGGCGACCAAAGATGCGGGTAAGATCGCAGGTCTAGATGTTAAGCGTATCATCAACGAGCCAACCGCAGCGGCTTTGGCCTATGGTATGGATAAAGCCGAAGGCGATCGCACTATTGCGGTATACGACTTGGGTGGTGGTACTTTCGATATCTCTATTATTGAAATTGCCGATGTAGACGGCGAGCACCAGTTTGAAGTGTTGGCCACCAATGGTGACACCTTCTTGGGTGGTGAAGATTTCGATTTGCGTTTGATCGAGTACTTGGCCGATGAGTTTAAGAAAGAAAACGGCATCGATTTGCACAATGATCCACTGGCTCTACAGCGCTTAAAAGAAGCCGCTGAAAAAGCCAAGATCGAGCTGTCTTCTTCTCAGCAGACCGAAGTAAACCTACCGTACATCACCGCTGATGCGACAGGCCCTAAGCACTTGGTTGTGAAAATGACGCGTGCCAAGTTGGAGTCTTTGGTGGAAGAGCTAGTGGTTAACTCTTTGAAGCCAGTAAAAACGGCTTTGGATGATGCCGATCTATCAGTTGGTGAAATCGACGATGTTATCTTGGTGGGCGGTCAAACCCGTATGCCATTGGTACAGGAAAAGGTTGCTGAGTTCTTCGGTAAAGAGCCACGTAAAGATGTAAACCCTGATGAAGCGGTTGCCATGGGCGCTGCGATTCAAGGTGCGGTATTGGCCGGTGACGTTAAAGATGTATTGTTGTTGGATGTTTCTCCGCTAACTCTAGGTATTGAAACCATGGGTGGTGTGGCAACTCCGTTAATTGAGAAAAACACCACTATCCCGACTAAAAAGTCTCAGGTGTTCTCTACTGCTGAAGATAACCAAACTGCGGTTACCATTCACGTCGTACAGGGTGAGCGCAAGCAAGCTTCTCAGAATAAGTCTCTGGGCCGCTTTGACTTAGCAGACATTCCACCTGCACAGCGTGGTATGCCACAAATTGAGGTAACCTTTGATATCGATGCTAACGGTATCTTGAATGTAAGTGCTAAAGACAAGGCGACTGGTAAAGAGCAGTCCATCGTCATTAAAGCCTCTTCCGGTTTGAGCGATGAAGAAATCGATCAAATGGTAAATGATGCTGAGGCGAATGCCGAAGCGGATAAGCAGTTCGAAGAGTTGGTCACCGCACGCAACACTTTGGAAGGTTTGATTCATGCAAGCAAGAAAACTGTTGAAGAAGCTGGCGATAAGGCCACTGACGAAGAGAAGGCGGCTATCGAAGCTGCGGTTACGGAAGCCGAAGAAGCTGTTAAAGGCGACGACAAAGAGGCCATGGAAGCTGCAACCAACAAGCTAACGGAAGCTTCAAGCTCGCTAGCTCAGAAGTTGTACGCCGAGCAGGCTGCGCAAGCTGAAGCAGCCGGTGCTGGCCCTGAAGCAGGCGCACAAGCTCAGCCAGAAGACGACGGTGTTGTTGAAGCTGAGTTTGAAGAAGTGAAAGACGATAAGAAGTAATTCTGAGTTACTTCGTTAAAACGGGAGGCTTGCCTCCCGTTTTGTTTAAAGTTAAATGTAAGACGTTAGATGTAAGAGGTGAGACGTAAGAAGTTAGACGTTAGACGAGATACGAGAGTTGTTGAAGCTTGGGTAGTTAACTGATGCCTCGGTTTTTACATCTCACAATTCACATCTCACGTCTCACCTTTTACATCTCACCTTTTACGTCTCACGTCTTACACTTAACATTTTATTCAAAATGAAGAGTCACTATGTCAAAACGTGATTATTATGAAGTGCTGGGTGTTGACCGCGGCATTTCAGAAAAAGATCTGAAAAAAGCTTACCGTCGTGTGGCGATGAAATTTCACCCCGACCGTAACCCAGATGACAAAGAAGCCGAAGAAAAATTTAAAGAGGCCAGTGAGGCCTATGAAATTTTGTCGGATGCGCAAAAGCGTGCGGCTTATGATCAATATGGTCACGCAGGCGTAGACCCAAGCCAGGGCGGCATGGGTGGCGGCCAAGGCTTTGGTAACTTCAGCGATATTTTTGGTGATGTCTTTGGTGATATCTTCGGTGGCGCTGGTGGCGGCGGCCGTGGTCGCGGTGGCCCAGCTCGCGGTGCTGATTTACGTTACACCTTAGAGCTCGATTTGGAAAAAGCCGTACAAGGCACCTCGGTTAAAATTAAGGTTCCAACTCTGGTTCACTGTGGAACCTGTGATGGCTCGGGTGCAAAAGAAGGCAGCAAGCCAGTCACCTGTGGCACCTGTGGTGGTATGGGCCAGGTTCGAATGACTCAGGGCTTCTTCTCCGTTCAACAAACTTGTCCAAATTGTCACGGTAAAGGCCAGATCATCTCCGACCCATGTAATGATTGTGGTGGTCAAGGTCGTGTTGAAGAAACCAAAACGCTTTCCGTTAAAGTGCCTGCAGGTGTTGATACCGGTGATCGAATTCGTCTAAGTGGTGAAGGTGAAGCGGGTGAAGCCGGTGGTCCACCAGGAGACTTATATGTTCAGGTCTCTGTAAAAGAACATGAGATCTTCCAGCGTGAAGGTAAAAACCTGTATTGCGAAGTACCTATTAGCATTGTTGATGCGGCATTGGGTGGTGAGCTAGAAGTGCCTACACTAGATGGGCGAGTAAAGCTTAAGGTTCCTTCTGAAACACAAACGGGTAAGCTGTTCCGCCTACGCGGTAAAGGTGTGGTTCCTGTTCGCGGTGGTTCGGCAGGTGATTTGCTGTGCCGTGTTGTCTTGGAAACACCGGTTAATCTTTCCAGTAAGCAGAAAGATTTACTGCGCGAGCTGCAAGCCAGTATGAAGGGTGATAAAAACTCGCCTAAGCAAAGCTCTTGGTTTGAAGGGATGAAAAACTTCTTTAACTAAGTCGTTTACTAGGCTGTATAAGGAAGCCCGCCGTAGCGGGCTTTTTTGTGCTCAGCAGAACAACAAAACTACTTTACCGTCATAATAACTTTAACGCTGTCATCGACTTCACCGCTGTCGATATAAGCGATGGAGTCAGTGTTGCTGGCAACAAACTCTTTCACTTCACTATCATCCATTAGTGCTTTAGGTGGTTGGCCTTTCCCTGTGAAAACAATACGCGCCCAATAAGCATTTAGCTGGCTAGGGTTCTTATTACTAAGTAGCTGATAAAACTGATCGCGGCTAGGGCTGCCTTCCTCTTGATCAATTGGGGTGAGTTTCTGCCCACCCAGACTCTTGCTTTTCCCTAAAAATAAAGCTGACACCTCCGCTTTGGATGCATTAATGCTGGCGCTTGGATGAGTAATTACCGCAAGATCGGCAAAGCAAGCTGAGCTTGAAAATGCTGCAATAGTGGCGGCTATTAATGAGAGTTTCTTAAACATATTACACCTATATTGAAAATTGCTAGCGCCTTAAAAAACGGCATCAAAGCCTACCGATAAAACATGAACACCGTCGTTATCGAGCTCATTAACAAGGTTCGGGTTCAGCGCCAATTCGGTTCCGATGACGGTATTACCCAAGGTGCCATCAAAGTTGTCGTAGTCGACGATCTCTGCCTTTAAGCTCACTTGATTGTTAAGGTTGTAGCGCATCCCTAGAGTGATGGATTCCATCGAGACTTTTTGTACAGGCGATACGGCATTGCTTTCATGGGAGGCATCCGAATAGGTTTTGGATAAGCTCATATAGGGCATCCACTTTTCGAATTGATAACCCAGGGTGCCTGACATAGCAATATTGCCTAGAAATGGTAGCTTTTTGCCGATGTCAGCTTCGGCGCCTTCCAGCATGGCAAACCATTTACCGTTATCGTAACGGGCACTGGCCGAGTAATAATCGATATCGTCAGATAGAGGGAATCCAGTGATAGAAATAGTGTCTATCTGGTTGTAAGAGGCTCGTAGGGTTAGCGACTCTTTTTCTGCGGTAAAGGCTATACCGCTGACCGCTTCGGCCTCGGCTACATCAGTGCCCGCTGTACCATAGTAAATTTGAGTGTCGGTGTTCCAGCTACCAATCGGGTGGCTATAAGTCGCATCGACACCTTCATAGGTAGTAAAGCTGGTGACATAAACTTCAGCGGGTGGTCTAACCCAAGGGTAGGCATAGCCAACTTCAATGGATTCAGAATACATATACCAAGGTAGGCGCATTCTACCGCCACGCAAGGCTAGGCTATCGTTAACATTGAAGCGCAAGAAGGCCCATTCAGCTTCCATGTCAAAGTCGTTTTTGCCTTTGGCCGTTAGCTGAATAACTGCGTCGATACTATCACTCACCTTATAGTCAAACTGCAAGCCTGCAATGGTATCGGGGGAAAAATCCCAATGGGTATCTACACCGGCTTCAAGTGTTACGCCTTTAACATTGGCTTTGGTGGCGTAAACAGACGCAAAACCCTTAATGCTTAAGCGATCTTTCTGAGACTCAATTTTTCGCTTCAAGGATTTTGCTTGTCTTTGAGTTTTCTTTTCCAGTTTAACCAGTCGTTGCTCTAGTTTAACTGAGTTACTGCCTGAGCTTTTCTGACTCAGTGCGTTCAGTTTTGACGTTAGTTCAGAAATGGTTTTTTGATCTTGAATGCTTTTGCGCTCAAGTTGTTCCAGTCTCTGCAGAATATTATTTTGATCGGCCGTAGCAGCTTGCCAAGGCAAGGTACTCAAAATGGCCAGGGTGATAAGTTTCTTTTTCATGGGGCACCTATATACATCTAATCTAAATCGAGGTTTTATACTTTAAATTGCGAAGAAACAGCGCTGAGCTGATCTGAGAAATGGCTCAAATCTTTACTCATGTCTGATAGGTTCTCAGCGCTTTTGGCTACGCGTTGAGTGGCCTCAGTGAGCGCGGAAACATTGCTTTGAATGGCGCGGCCGCTGCTGTCTTGTTGCTCGGTTGCCGCCGCAATCTGGTGATTCATACTGGCAATAGAAGCGACGCTTCCAGAGATGGTTTCTAATGTTCGGCCGGTTTCTTGCACTTGGTCGGCATTTAACCCAACTTGTTGCTGGCTACTGGACATAACATGCACAGCTTCGTTAGAGGCCAATTCCAGCTTTTCGATGAGCTGTTGGATTTCTTGTGTAGAATCTTGAGTTTTTGAGGCAAGTGTTCTTACCTCATCAGCAACAACGGCAAAGCCTCGTCCTTGTTCGCCGGCTCGCGCAGCTTCAATAGCCGCGTTGAGGGCGAGCAGGTTGGTCTGCTCGGCTATCACTTTAATAACGTCAAGAATGCCGCTGACATTTTCCACATCCTGTTGTAGTGAACTAATAACATTGGCTGCTGAAGTTATGTCACTGGATAGATTGCGGATAGATAAGCTCGTTTTGTTGATATTTTCAGTTTCTGCTTTTGCATCTTGATCAGCCTCCGAAGTAGCTGTGGCAGCTGTAGCTGCTGAGCCAGCAATGTTTTCGGTACTTTGAATAAGTTCATCCATGGCTTGAACCAACTCACAAGCGGCATCTTGCTGTTGCTGACAATCAGTTAATGAGGTGCCAGAGAGTTGATCCAATCTATCGGCCAATTGATTCATGGGTTCTTCAAGCTTGAGCATGTCACCGACAGTGCTATGCAACTTCGCGATAAAGACATTAAACCAATTGACCAGTTGTCCGATTTCGTCATTACCTTGTTGGGCTAAGCGCAAAGTTAAATCGCCGTCCCCTTCAGCAATTTCTTTAAGGGAGTTTGAAACATTGTTGATTTGTGAGGTGATTGTCCAAGTACTGAAACCTGTTACCAAGCTTAAAAAAATGACTAGCGCTATGCCGGCAAGTACGCCGATATGAGAAGAGGATTCGGCGTTGCTATTGGCCTGGTTAATTTGCTGATTAAAGTTGCTTAAGGCTTCTCGTTGCCCACTGTGAAAGGCGTTGTTTAGTTCTTTATAGAGCTTTTCTTTGTTGCTCACTAAAGCTGGGATGTTTTGTGGGTCAAAATTGCCGCCAATCAGCGCTTGGGCAAGATTGTTATTGGCATTCACAAATAATTGCAATTGCTCGCGTTGTTGAGTAATGGCTTCACTGTTTTGCGATTGCAGTTGCGCTTGCTGTGCCAGACCTTCTTGCATGGATTTGTGCAAATTGTCGGCATTAATCAAGATATCCTGATCGGCCATGGTGACGGCAGAGTTGTAGATATCTTGTAAACGTTCCAGCTGACTTTGTTGGCTGCTGGCAATCAGCATTGCAGGGAGCTGTTGATCGCGCAGAGTGCTAAGCCGGTCAATGTTGTTATTTGAAACTGTGTATTGATAGCTCAATACCGCACTTAGCCCAATCAATGCGATGATGGGAGGGAGCATCAGCTTCATTTTAATTGATAGAAAATTTAAACCATTCATGTTTCTAACCACTGGCATAAGAGAGATATCAGCAGTTGCCAAGGCAATATTGCTGTGTCTTTGCTGTCGGCTAGGCCGCTGAAGGTTTAGCTTTTGAAGAGAATGTTTTTTTCTATGTTGTGGGAGGGGGCTCGTAAGTGTTTGATTTATATGTTTAAAAATTGCAGCTGCGGGATTTCTGCTTGAATTTTTGTGCGCAAACTAAAGATTTAGACTTAGCATTTGGAATACCTATAAAGAGTGAATTATTACTTATTGAATATGGTTAAAAAGTGCTTATTCTTGATTGGCGAATTAGTAATAATTAATTGCTTGCCATAAGCTTATAAGAGATTTAGTGGCTGGCCATCTAGGGCTAAATCTATATAATTCTTGTCTTTTATATAAATAAACTAAATCCATAGCAGGATCGAATATGAGTGCAAGAATTGCCGTAACCGGTGCAGCAGGGCGCATGGGCCGAATGCTGATAGAAGCGATTAGTCAAAGTGATCAGGCGGTACTGACTGCGGCAGTAGAGCACCCCAGTAGCAGTATGATTGGCAGTGATGCTGGGGAACTCGCTGGCTTGGGTAAAAATGGCGTTATTATTGTTGATGATTTAAGCAAGGTTCTTGAGCAGGTCGACACCGTAATCGATTTCACGGCGCCTGAGGCTACCTTGGCAAACGCCGTCTTATGTGCGCAATATTCTAAGGCCCTGGTCGTGGGCACAACTGGCTTTGAAACTCAGCAAAAAGCCGAGTTGCAAGCTATGCAGGAAAAATTGGCTTTGTGTATTGCTGCTAACTACAGTACCGGTGTAAATGTTTGTTTAAAGCTACTTGAGCAAGCGGCTGCGATTCTTGGTGATGAATATGATGTCGAGATCTATGAGGCTCATCATCGTCATAAAGTCGATGCGCCATCGGGGACTGCATTAGCTATGGGTGAGGCGGTTGCCGATAGTCTAGGTCGCGATCTTGAAAAAGTCGCCGTTTATGGGCGTGAGGGGCAGACTGGAGCAAGAGATAAGGAAACCATCGGCTTTGCTACGGTTCGCGGTGGAGATGTTGTTGGCGATCATAGCGTGATGTTTATGGCCGACGGTGAGCGCATAGAAATAAGTCACAAAGCATCGAGCCGTATGGCTTTTGCTCGCGGGGCCGTTAGGGCTGCAGCGTGGATGGCCGGTCAGCAAGCGGGCTTTTATGATATGCGAGATGTTTTGGGGCTTAACTAGGCGCCGGCTTAATTTACGCTCGTATCTAAAAGAGTATTAGGGTCGCCAAACCCTAATACGTTCTCTTAATTGCCTCTAAAATAGGTTCATTAGATGGAAATCTGATGCTTTTGTAGCGTGTCTATTAACAAATGCTATTGCAGCTTAATTGATGCCTGCGCCAAAATTCCGCACTATTAAAAACAAAAATGATGCGGTGATGTATGGCTATAGAATTCTCCCACTCCTCTATTTACCACTATCTAAATGCGGTAGCTCAGCAGCGTCCTGAGGCAACGGCCTTGCGGCTGGTGACAGATCTGAACGAGGGCTTGCAAGATATGTCTTGGAGCTATCAAGAGCTGCTGGATAATATGCGTCGGGTTGCTCGATTGCTAAAGGCGAATAGCCAAGCTCAGCGCCCTGTCTGCTCCTTTCTGTTGCCGAATATACCCCAGGCTCATGCCATCATGTGGGGTGCTGAAAGTGTGGGTGTGGCCAATCCGCTCAACCCCTTGCTTAGTGAAGATGCCTTATTACAACTAATGGAGGCGGCGCAAACTGATGTCTTGATTGCGTTGGGCCCAAATCCAGTGAGTGATATTTGGCAAAAGGCGGAAGCCGTAGCTAAGCGCTTGTCTAAGCCTGTAAGGTTAATTCCTGTGCTGTTTCCCACTGAATCGTACGAGTTGTTCGAGCAGCAACTGGCCCATTTTGATGCGGCCGAGCTAAGTGAAGAGGAGTTGCCGTGCTTAGATGATATCGCCTCTTACTTTCACACCGGCGGTACCACGGGTACGCCAAAGCTGGCCCAAAACTCTCAGCGCAATCAGCTTGCCTGTGTGGCTCTGCATCATGAGAGTATGAATTTGCAGCCAGGCGATGTGGTGATGAGCGGCTTGCCGCTGTTTCATGTGGCGGGCTCGATGATCAATGGTCTGTCTTGTTTATGTGCAGGTATCGAGATTGTCTTGCCAACTATAGCGGGCTTTCGTGACCCTAATGTGGTTCAAGCACACTGGCGCATGGTTGAAAAATATCAGGTTAGTGTCAGTGGCGGCATTCCCACCTCTGTCGCCTCTATGATGAATGTACCTGTAGATGCGGATATCAGCTCTTTAAAATATTTGATCTCAGGCGGCTCCCCGGTTCCTGCGGCGCTTTGTCATGATGTCAAAAACAAACTCGAGTTAGAGCTTTATCAAATTTATGGTATGACCGAGTGTGCCGGTGCTATCGCTATGCCGAAAGTTGATAAGCCCACCGTACCTGGAAGTGCAGGTTATGTCAGTGAACTGATTGATTTAAAAATCAATGGCGCTCAAAAAGCCGGTGACAGTGGCGAATTACTGGTTCGTGGCGAGGTGGTATTTTCGGGTTATTTGGGCCGGGATGAAGACCCTCTAGATCAGGGCTGGCTGCATACCGGAGATCTTGGTCATATTGACGAAGATGGTTATTTGTTCATTACTGGCCGTGCAAAAGATTTGATTATTCGCAGTGGTCATAACATCGATCCGGCATTGATTGAAAACTGTTTGGAGCAGCACCCAGCCGTATCATTAGCCGCGGCGGTAGGTCGCCCGGATGCTTATGCAGGTGAATTGCCGGTAGCTTATGTGCAACTCTATGATGGCCACGACGTTAGCGAAAAAGAGCTGATGGAATTTGCCTTGGAGCATATTGCTGAGCGTCCAGCTTGCCCTAAGTTTATCGAGATTCTAGAAGCCTTGCCGGTCACTGCTGTCGGTAAAGTGCATAAGCCGAGCCTGCGTGCTGCAGCGATCGAGCGCACCGTAGCTGAATTACTCGCTGAGTTGCCAGCTGCAAAGGCCATGATTTTAGACAGTGGTGAGGTAAAGCTGACGTTTGTTGAGCGTTTATCAAGTGAGCAGCAGGCATTGGCATCAAAACTCGCTAGAGAGTTAAATATAAAGTTATAAGAAATTATTGAGCACCCTTTGCGCGTAGTTTCTGTTGCGAACTGTTAGTAGGGGGGCGCCCATAAATTGCCCTGTTTTTCTAATGCTGTGCTGGGATCTTTACAGGAGATTTAACAGGGAGGTTTAGGGTAGTATCTTCTTTTTTAGCTTTTTAGCTTCGCTTTTATTCTCGACAAGCTGACGGCGTCCATGCCGAGATAACTGGCGATATGGTATTGCGCTAGACGTTCGGTAATCCATGATTCATTACTTAGCAGCCATTGATAGCGTTCTTCGCCCGATTTGGTTAGCAGCACAGCTTCGCGTTGTTCGTTACGTAAGAACAGTTCGCGAGTCGTGTGATCGAGCATTTCTTGAATACTTGGATTGTTCTCAATTTTGCGCAGAGCGCTGATGGGCATTTCCCAGAGCAGGCTATCTTCAAGGGCTTGGATCTCATAGGGGCATTCTCCTTGATTTAGCCATGCGCTAAGAGATCCTGCCAGTTGCCCTTCCCTGAAAAAGTTCTTGTTTCTCTCGCGGCCTTGGGCACTTGGATAATATTGTCTTAGTAAGCCCTCTAAAATGATGTAGCAAAATTGGGGCTTGCTATTGGAGGCCAAAAGCTGGGTGCCTGCGTTGACGTTTTTCTCTTGCCCGATATCTTCCAGCAAAGGCCATAGAGCAGGGCTTGCGAGCGCAGGGCTTAGTTTATAGTGAGATAATAATTCTGGGCTCATGGTTTCACTGCTGATCGATAGGGAGTGGCAGTTTAAATCAGACGGCTAATGCGAACAATAAAAAAGCCGCCCTTTGGGCGGCTTATAAAGTTCGTGTAAATTGAATTTAAAACTTTAACTCGTAACGCATGCCAAAACTTAGTTCGGCGGAACTAATATTGCTGGCGCCTGCTAGGTAGCGATAATCAACAAAACCGGAAAGGCCATGTTGAAATTGAGCGGCAAGGGCTAGATTAAAGCTCATATAGCTCTTATCGATAGCGTCAGTCCTTACCACCATCGGAGCGAGTGGGCTGTTGCTGTCGCCAAAAGGATCGTGCACAAACGCGGCGATGACTTGGTTTTCGTCATTTTTAATATCACGATAATAATTGCCATTAAATTGTGCGGTTAATACACCCCAGTCGCGCAGTAAAGTGTATGAACTATGCCAACCTAAGCTAGCACTTTGCACGCTAGCTTCTTGTCTGCCATAAGCTAACTCTAAGCCGCTGCTGCCGCGCTCATTAAACTGATCGATATTGGTTTTGTTGTATGAAACACCAAGGTTTGGGCCAATAATGAATGGACCTTTAATATAATCGTAGCCTGCATCAAAGGTGGCCAATAACTGGCGGCCGCTGGTGCTGGAGTCAATTTGGGCATTGACCTGGCCAAACATATCTTTGTATTCAACGCGGCGTAGCATGTCGTAGTCACTGTTGCCCCGGGTAACGCTGACATCGATATAGTAGTTCTTATCATCATAATAAGAACCATAGGCCGTCACAAACTGGCTTTCAGCATCCATGGTGCCGCCATTTTGTTTGTAATCTAAATCCGTATCGGCAAAACCAATAGCAAGGCCGGCAACGGCATTATCGGTAATGCGATAATCCATACCCATAGTTAAACCTTTTACATCTAGGTCGTAACCATTTTGCGCATCGGTTTTGTCTTTATCACCGTAAAGGATATTACCATTTAAGAAAACACCCCAGCGTGAGCTCTCTAGAAGGTAAGTGTCTTCATCGCCGCTCGCAGCACCGCCTAGTTTGCTGCTTAGGGCGCTGGCGATTAAATTACCATTTAGGTTGCCGCTGTCAGTTTGAATGTTTAAACCGGAGAGATCGATGCCGCTGCCGCCGCGACGCAATTGCGTCAAACGAGTTCGGATATTGCTCTGCTGCACGCTGGCAAAATCGGTCGCTGTAGACAGCAGTGCGGCAACTTCTTCACCGGCAATAGCTTGCAAGGCCGCCGCTTGATCTTCATCGCTAAGGTCTGGGTCTAGCAATCCATTACAGCGAGTGAGTAAGTTTTTCTGGGCGCCAGACAAAGGATTTAACTGATCGACTTCAGCAAGTCGAGGGCAGAGGTTGTCAAGATTTTCTGCCAGGCTGCGTTCATTGCGATCAATGCCAGGTGTGCTTGCTAGCTTATCTTGGTTGGCACTTTGTTGTTCTTTGACTAAAACATTTAAGATTTTTTCTGAAATTAAGCCGGCTTTATTGGTAATTCGAGCGGTCACTTGGTTTTTGCCGACTGGGAGTAGCGCACTTGTTTTAATGCCGTTGGCAATCACTTCGCCTTCGAATATCCATTCAACGGTATCGATCTCACTGTTCAGTGAGCTAGAGTTAGAAGCGTCAAGATTAACCTCAACTTTACCGTCGCCATCAAAGTCGGTGACTTCAATGTCAGCCCCTACGTCAACATTGGGAGCCTGTGGGTCTCGTACGTCAGCGATTTTAAGTTCGACAGATTTTTGATTGCCAAGTAGGGCGCCGCCGGTGGGATTACTTAGCTCTACAAAGAAGGTTTCGCTGTCTTCTTGCAGTAGATCTTTATTGACCGTAATGGAAACAGTTTTGTCTTGCGTATCGCCGTTACTCCAACTTAATACGCCTTGGCTATTTTGAAAGTCGAGGTCTGCTGTGGCGGTATCGGCCAGGGTTTGATAGTTGACGCTGATGTCACCCGCTGCCCCGTCGCTGCGTTGAGCGGTGAGTGTAATAGTTCCACTATCTTCAGTAAGATCAAGTTGAGACTGAGTCCATTGAATGGTTCCTGGCGGCTCGGGATCATCTTCATTGATGGTTATCTGAAAGCTCAAAGGCGAGTTTACCGCAATGTCGACATCCAGCTGGGTGAGCTCAACCTGGAAGGTCTCATTACCTTCAAACTTTTGATCGTCAATAATGGGAATGACTACCGTTTTTTGGCTGCTATCACCCGCTGGCCAAGTTACGGTCTGGCTAACTGCCTGGTAGTCTTCACCGGCTTTTGCGCTGCCGTCTAGGGTGTTAACTTCAAGAGCAATGTCACTATTGCCAGGCTGGCTCAATGAAAATCTCAAAGTAGCTTGGCCTGCGTTTTCATCCACAGAGGTTTGCAAGTTGGCGTTGATCTCTGGGTCTAGGTCATCAGCTGTAAAATTTAATACAACATCGCAACTAGGGTCGCTAAGACAGAACACTGAGCTGACTACCATTTCGTAGTTGCCCGCAACTGGGGTAAAGCTAAATACGAATTGAGATTGGTTGCTGCTGCCACCGGGAACGGAAGCTTGTGATGCAGTAAAGTTGATGCCTGGGGTGTTTCTTTTGGAGTTGCTGCGCTTTTTAAGTGGTGAGCCGCTATTCCCATCAACTGAGCCACAGTCATAGCCGCCGGTAGGAGTTGGGTCTCCCGACAGGCCTTGCCCCTCGCCTTCACCATCGAATGGTACGAATGTACAGCTCGGATCACTGGTTTGCCAATCTGGGACGCTCGGGCCGCTGATGTGAATAAAGTCTACAGCCGCCGGGTGTGGGCTAATGTCTTGGTTTTCCAAGATAACCGTTAACTGTACGGGCTCCCCCGCAACAATAGGACTAGAAAGCGTTGCGGAGTTAATAACAACTTGAGCGTGGGAGAGGGGCCCTAATATAAGCAATAGGAATGCTGTTACAACTTTGTATAACTTCATTTGGGATCAGGCCATCGAGGTTGATTTATTAGTATCAGCTAAGCTAGCTGTCGCATGTGGCAGCAATATTATGCCGTGTGTGAGATATAAATGCTAAGCACAAAATCTAGTTATTGCGCCGTATTCATCTTTAGTTCATGGATGGCCATTGGGCGGATTTAGCCGCGATTTGCTAATTACCACTAAAGTTTTCCTTCAGTCTGTAGATATTAATACTTGCACGCGCAAAATTTGCCTTGGCAATTTATTGCTTTGGCGGTTGTAAGTAAGTGGTTGCTTATGCGTAATCGGTGATACCTGTGGGTAGCCAGGTAGACCTGGGCCTATTGATGGAGTCTAGAATGAAAAGTTTATCGCTCAAGTGGAAGGTGCTTCTGGGGGTGACATTAACCAGCATGGCTGCAGTAATTGTAGTGAGTGCTGTGTCGGTGCTCACTCAGATTGCTCATATTGAAGAAGAATTAGAACGTTTTGCTGAAACCATTGAGATGGTGGTGGGAGGTAGCGCCTCAGGAGCCTTAGCATTTGATGATAAAGCGACTACCCGCGACATATTGAATAATTTAAGTAAGAGTGGACGTATCAACTCTTCGGTGATTTACGGTGGCGACGGGATGCCGTTTGCTTGGTTTGAAAAGGGCAAAGGCACCAAGGGCAAAGCGATACCTAGTGGTGCGCCAACTTCTTTGAATACGGCCTTTGCTGATCATGAGACGGCTCATGAGTTTCGTATGGCAGAGCCGATTGAGGCCGATGGTGAAAAGCTCGGCTTTATTTATATCGGAGTGAGTCGTGATGAGGTCACGGTAGCTAAAGATGAGGCGGTTCAAAGTGCGGGGCTTTCTGTGCTAATTATCTCGGTCTTGGCGGCAATTGTTTCACTGTTTATTTCAAAGGCTATTGTGCGTCCAGTCGTAGGTGTTTCTGATGCGCTGCAAGATATGGCAGAAGGTAACGGCGACCTGACTTTGCGCTTACCTGATGACGGGCGTGATGAGATCGGCACTCTATGTGCAAACTTCAATATCTTCATTGAGCGCTTGCATGGAACCATTTCGGGCTTCTCAAATAACGCCATGGAGCTGGATCGCCATGCCGGAGAGGTTTCTCAGTTGGCCCGAGAAACGGAAAGAGGTGTTTCCAATCAGCAGGCGGATATTAATCAGGTTGTCGATGCGGTGCGTGAAATGTCCTCAGTTGTTGATGAGGTTGCACGCAATGTTACTGAGGCTGCCGAGAATGCCCATTCAGCGGATCAAGAATCTACTAGCGGTCGCGAGGTGGTTGGGGATACCAAAGCCCAAATTGAACGCTTAGCTCAGGATATTCATGGTGCTGCTGAGGTTATCGATCAGCTGCGTCAAGGTACGGAAGATATTGGCACTGTACTGGATGTGATTCGTGGTATTGCTGAGCAAACCAACTTGTTGGCGCTAAATGCGGCCATTGAGGCAGCGAGAGCTGGTGAGCAGGGGCGTGGTTTTGCGGTAGTTGCCGATGAAGTGCGAACCTTGGCTTCTAGAACCCAGTCCTCTACCGAAGAGATTCAGGACATGATTGAGCGTCTGCAAGGTGGTGCACGAGAGGCGGTACAGCGAATGGAGCAGGGGCGTAAGCAGGCTGCTGAAGCTGTTAAGCACTCAGAAGCCGCCAGTGAGTCTTTGGTGGCAATCACCGGAGGTGTAGCTTCCATTCGATCCAAGACGGACCAGATTGCCAGCGCAACTGAAGAGCAAGGTGCTGCCAATAGTGAGATCGAGCGAAACATGGAGAATATCGCCGTGGTTTCAAGGCAGGCTGCGTCAGGATCGGCGGCGATTTCATCAAGTATTGAAGAGTTGGCTAATATGGCCGCAACCATGAAGTCTACGCTCGGGCAATTTAAAATCTAAAAAGCTTGTTAATTCGCTGTTTATGGGATGGACAAATAGGGGGGCATTGCCGTAGAATGCGCAGTTAGATTGCAATAGGCCATTGGCCCTTAACCCGCTGGAAAAGCGATGGCGAATTTTAATAAAAAGCGAGATGAGACCTTCTGTTTCATCTCGCTTTTTTGCGACTTGTGCCAAGCAAAATCCACACTTCCCGTCAGATTCGGTAATAGATAGTGGCATAGCCACTCACTGTGCACCTAAGGTGTGCAGCGCTAGCCCTCGGACTAGCGATTATGCATTTGATAGGAAGGCATCTGCGGTCTTGGTTTATTGCTGAGCTATGTGATTACCCCCTACTGGAGGCTGCCTGTTTAATGAGCCCTTTATTGCGCAATAATTCTCGGCCCGCCATTCTTGTTTTAGAAGATGGCAGTATCTTTCGCGGCAGTGCCATTGGCGCTGATGGACAAGCAGTCGGTGAGGTGGTGTTTAACACTGCTATCACAGGCTACCAAGAGATCCTGACCGATCCTTCCTACGCTAAACAAATCGTCACTTTAACCTACCCTCACATTGGTAGCGTGGGTGTAACTAAAGAAGACGAAGAGTGCGACAAAATTTGGGCAACTGGCCTGGTCATTCGCGATCTACCTTTGTTGGCTTCAAATTTCCGTAAAGAAGAAGATTTGGATGCTTACCTGAAGCGCCACAATATTCTAGGTATCGCCGATATTGATACTCGCCGCCTGACTCGTTTGCTGCGTGACAAGGGTTCCTTGAAAGGTTGCATAATGGCCGGTGAGCTTAATGAAGAAGCCGCCTTGGCCGCCGCCAAAGACTTCTCTGGCTTGAAGGGCTTGGATCTTGCGAAAGAAGTAACCACAACTGAAAGCTATACTTGGAATGAAGGTAGCTGGCAGTTGGGTAAAGGCCATGTAGAGCAAACTGAGACACGCTTTAAAGTTGTCGCTTATGACTACGGAGTGAAGCGCAATATTCTTCGTATGCTAGCTGATCGCGGCTGTGACTTAACGGTAGTGCCGGCTAAAACACCTGCAAGCGAAGTATTGGCCATGAAGCCAGATGGCGTATTTCTTTCCAATGGCCCAGGTGACCCAGAGCCATGCGATTATGCCATCGAAGCTATCGGGGAAATCTTGCAAACTGAAATTCCGGTATTTGGCATCTGCTTAGGCCATCAGCTATTGGCTTTGGCCTCTGGCGCCAAGACCGTAAAAATGGGCCATGGCCATCATGGCGGTAACCACCCTGTACAAAACATCGATGACAAGACCGTTTTGATCACCAGTCAAAACCACGGCTTCGCTGTTGATGAAGACAGCTTGCCTGAAACTCTTCGTGCGACTCACAAATCATTGTTTGATGGCACCTTACAGGGCGTTCATCGTACCGACAAGCCAGCTTTTAGCTTCCAGGGTCATCCTGAGGCAAGCCCAGGTCCGCATGATGCAGCGCCATTGTTTGACCACTTTATTGAATTGATGGAAGCCGCCCAATAAGGGGCTAGCTTAAGCTAGAACGCTATTACTTAGGTAAGAAGAAAGATGCCAAAAAGAACCGACATTGAAAGTATTCTAATCATTGGTGCTGGCCCCATCGTTATCGGCCAGGCTTGTGAATTTGACTACTCTGGCGCCCAGGCTTGTAAAGCACTGCGCGAAGAGGGTTATCGAGTTATCTTGGTCAACTCGAACCCTGCAACCATTATGACCGATCCGGCTATGGCCGATGCCACTTATATCGAGCCAATCACCTGGGAAACCGTTGCCAAAATTATTGAGAAAGAGCGCCCCGATGCAGTACTGCCCACCATGGGTGGTCAGACCGCACTGAACTGTGCTCTAGCGCTGCACGATAATGGCGTATTGGAAAAATACGGCGTTGAGTTAATCGGCGCGAAGCAAGAGGCCATTCATAAAGCTGAAGATCGCGACCTTTTCGATAAAGCGATGAAAAAAATCGGCTTAGAATGTGCGCGTGCTGAAATTGTTCATTCAATGGATGAAGCCAAAAAAGTTCCAGAAATGTTTGGTTTCCCTGTGATTATTCGCCCGTCATTTACCATGGGTGGTTCCGGTGGTGGCATCGCCTACAACTGGGAAGAGTTCGAAGAAATTTGTGCTCGCGGCTTAGATCTTTCACCAACTAATGAGTTGTTGATTGACGAATCTCTACTGGGCTGGAAAGAGTACGAGATGGAAGTGGTGCGCGATAAAAATGATAACTGTATTATCATTTGTTCCATCGAAAACTTCGATCCAATGGGTGTTCACACTGGTGACTCTATTACTGTGGCTCCTGCCCAGACACTAACTGATAAAGAACTGCAAATCATGCGTAATGCATCGATTGCAGTATTGCGTGAGATTGGTGTAGAAACTGGCGGCTCCAACGTACAGTTTGCGGTTAATCCAGAAGATGGCCGCTTAGTGGTTATCGAGATGAACCCGCGTGTATCTCGCTCTTCTGCCTTGGCTTCAAAAGCCACTGGCTTCCCAATTGCGAAAGTGGCCGCCAAACTAGCCGTGGGCTACACCCTAGATGAGCTGCAAAATGATATTACCGGTGGTGCAACGCCAGCATCTTTCGAACCATCGATTGACTATGTAGTTACGAAAATTCCTCGCTTCACTTTTGAAAAGTTCGGTGATGCCGATGCGCGCCTAACTACCCAGATGAAATCGGTGGGTGAGGTAATGGCGATTGGCCGTACTTTCCAAGAGTCCATGCAAAAGGCACTGCGTGGGTTGGAAGTAGGCTCTGCAGGTTTTGAGGCGAAAGTTGATCTTAGCGCAGAAGATGCCATGAGCAAAATTCGTCGTGATCTATCCACACCAGGCGCTGAGCGCATTTGGTTTGTGGGTGATGCTTTCCGTGCAGGCATGTCCGTTGATGAAGTTTATGAAGTATCCGCGATTGATCCGTGGTTCTTGGTACAGATTAAAGACATTATCGATACCGAAATAGCCTTACAGTCGATGCCCTTTTCCGATATCGATGCTGATTTAATGTTCCGCTTAAAGCGCAAAGGCTTCTCCGATTTGCGTTTATCTGACTTACTCGGTGTGAGTCAGCGTAAAGTTAGAGCGCATCGCCACAGCTTAGGTATCCACCCAGTCTACAAGCGTGTTGATACCTGTGCGGCGGAATTCTCAACCTCTACGGCTTATATGTACTCAACTTATGAAGAGGAGTGTGAAGCCCAGCCAAGCGATAATCGCAAAATTATGGTCTTGGGCGGTGGTCCAAACCGTATCGGCCAAGGTATCGAATTTGATTACTGCTGTGTACATGCGGCCTTAGCGATGCGCGAAGACGGTTACGAAACCATTATGGTGAACTGTAACCCTGAAACCGTTTCTACCGATTACGATACTTCTGATCGCTTGTACTTTGAGCCGGTGACTTTAGAAGACGTATTGGAAATTGTTCATAAAGAGCAGCCTGAAGGTGTGATTGTTCAGTTTGGTGGCCAGACGCCACTGAAATTAGCACGCGCACTGGAATCGGCCGGCGTGCCAATTATCGGCACCGCGCCAGAAGCGATTGATCGTGCTGAAGACCGCGAGCGCTTCCAGCAAATGATCGAACGCTTGGGCTTATTGCAACCTTCAAACGCCATTGTTCGCTCTACTGAAGAAGCTGTGCGCGAAGCTGAAAACGTTGGCTATCCATTGGTCGTTCGTCCATCTTATGTATTGGGTGGTCGTGCTATGGAAATCGTTTACAACGAAAACGAATTGCGCACTTATATGCGCGAAGCCGTGCAGGTTTCTGAAGACGCGCCTGTATTGCTAGACCATTTCTTGAACTCCGCCATCGAAGTTGATATCGATGCTGTGAGCGATGGCAAGCAGGTGGTGATTGGCGCAATCATGCAGCATATTGAGCAGTGTGGCGTTCACTCTGGCGACTCGGCCTGTTCATTGCCGCCGTATAATTTGCCAGCGGATGTACAAGATCTCATGCGCGAGCAGGTTAAGAAAATGGCCTTGGAATTGGGTGTTATCGGATTGATGAATACTCAGCTGGCCTACCAAGATGGCAAAATCTATGTGATCGAGGTAAACCCTCGTGCCTCCCGTACAGTACCATTTGTTTCTAAGTGCATTGGCACTTCCTTGGCCAAAGTTGCCGCGCGCTGTCAGGCGGGTATGACTCTAGAGGAACAGGGTTTTACCAAAGAAATCGTTCCAGATTACTTCAGTGTAAAAGAAGCAGTGTTCCCATTTAACAAATTCCCAGCAGTTGACCCGATTCTAGGCCCTGAGATGAAATCTACGGGTGAAGTGATGGGTGTTGCTGATACCTTTGCTGAGGCTTATAGTAAGTCGCAAATGGGTGCAGGTGATGCTATCCCGACTTCTGGAAAAGTATTCATCAGTGTGCGCGATTTCGATAAGGGTGGTGTGGTACCAGTAGGTCGTGATCTACAGAAGCTCGGATTCGAACTGGTAGCGACTCGCGGCACAGCGAAAGTACTGGAAGACGCTGGCATTAGCGTTGAGTTGGTGAACAAGGTTGAGGAAGGTCGCCCGCATATCGTCGATGCTATTAAGAACGACGAAATTGCTATGGTTGTGAATACCACTGAAGGTAAACAAGCGATAAAAGATTCAGCATCAATTCGCCGCAGTGCTGAGCAGCATGGTGTGTACTACACTACTACTTTGGCTTCAGCAGAAGCAGTAGCAGTTGCGCTTGAATTTGCTGACGAGCACAAAGTGCGCTCTGTGCAAGAACTACACGCGCGTATTACTGGGTAATATAGCCTTTTTCTAAGGCGACACCCTTGGATAATGTAAGATGTGAGTTGCAAGTTTAATAGACTTGTCGCTCTATCTTACATTTTTCGTTTTAGGCCTTATAAATGTTTTAGGCCGCAATTTGAGAAAGTCTTGGTGGTAATTTAAGCTCGCCAAGGGAATTAGAAAAAGATAAAAGGCCTCGCAAGAATATCGCGAGAGAATGGATTTTACTATGTTAGATAAAGTACCTATGACCCAAGCTGGCGCAGATGCGCTGCGTGAAGAGTTGGATCACCTTAAAAAGGTAGATCGCCCACGTATTGTCCAAGCTATTGCAGAAGCTCGAGAGCATGGTGATTTGAAAGAAAATGCAGAATATCACGCTGCGCGCGAGCAGCAAGGGTTTTGCGAAGGACGCATTCAAGATATCGAAGGCAAGCTTTCGAATGCCCAAATTATTGATGTAACTAAGATTCCTCATTCTGGCAAGGTGATCTTTGGTACGACGGTTGACCTTATTAACCTTGATACCGACGATACGGTTAGGTATCAGATTGTTGGTGATGACGAATCAGATGTTAAGGCCAATAAAATTTCTGTTAACTCTCCGATTGCTAGAGCATTAGTGGGTAAATCAGAGGGTGATGAGGTTGTAGTTCAGACGCCTGGTGGCGAGGTGGAGTTTGAAATTGATGTGGTAA
Source organism: uncultured Pseudoteredinibacter sp. (assembly GCF_947502065.1). Taxonomy (GTDB): domain Bacteria; phylum Pseudomonadota; class Gammaproteobacteria; order Pseudomonadales; family Cellvibrionaceae; genus Pseudoteredinibacter. The sequence continues at coordinate 265,926 of NZ_CANMYE010000004.1, read as the reverse complement.
AGCACATTTAATCGATTATGCACTCGCCATAAAAAAAGCCGGCTTATTCGCCGGCTTTTTTTATGTTCTTCTAGCTCTGTCTTTTTAAATCTTTCATCAAGTGCTTAGCCCCCATCCAAAAGAAGAGGGCCGCAAATACGCTGCTAAAAGCCATTGCTGTGAGAGAGTAACGCAGCGATTCTGTTCCATAAGTGCTAGCGAGCATGTCGCTCATAATACCAGCAACTAATGGCCCGCCACCTAAGCCAATCAGGTTCAAAATGAAAAACAAAATGGCGGACGTCATAGCACGCATATTCGGTGCTACTAAGGTTTGCGCCATCGCTAAAACCGGCCCTAGATACCAAATGCCGAAGAACGTTGAGCCCCCAATACCAAGCGCAATTAGGGTCATATTGTCAGAGTAGAGCGCAAGTAGGCCTAGTGGTATCGCAAGGATCTGACCGATGCAGGCGATCCAGGCATACCAGCGTTTATTTTCTTTTCCGATTCTGTCGGCAAACCAGCCTGCGAAAAATGCACCGATACCACCACCAATACCTGCACCGAAAGCCAGCAGTATGCCGATGTCAGCGGGTTCCATGCCGTGCGAGCGGAACAGAAAACTTGGCATAAAGTTACCTGAGCCGTAACTTGAGAAGGAGGCCAAGCCAGAGCCGATCGCAAGAAATACAAAAGAGCGCATGGACTTGAGCGTTTTAAGTGTTTCCTTAAGGCTTACACTTTCACCCACCGGTGCACTGTCGTGCTGTCCGCGCGGTGGCTCTTTGATGCTGTAGCGAACCAATAGGGCTACAAAAATGCCAGGAATACCCACGACAAAGAAGGCGATACGCCAGCCGTAGTTTTGATCGACCCATCCGCCGACCAAATAACCCACCATGATGCCTACATAAATGGCAGCGGTATAAAACGCCAGTGCTGTACCACGCTGATGGGCTGGGTAAATATCGGAAATCATCGAGTGAGCTGGGGGGCTGCCACCGGCTTCGCCGATACCCACGCCAATTCTGGCGAGCAGCATTTGCCAAAAATTTTGTGCTAAGCCAGAAAGCGCAGTCATGCCGCTCCAGATGGCAATCGCCCAAGAAACAATATTTCGACGGTTGGAGCGATCGGCCCAACGAGCGATGGGGATTCCCGCTGATACATAGAAGATGGCGAAGGTAAAACCTGTCATTAAGCCCAGCTGAGAATCCGACAAGCCCATATCGGCCTTAATGGATTCCTGCAAAATCACCAAAATCTGTCGATCGATGAAGTTAAAAACGTAGACGATACTGAGTAGGACTAGGGTGTAGTGGGGCCAGCGGCCAGAGCTCGCTTCGGGATTGGACGCAGTAGGGTTAGACATAAAAATACCTTGGTCACCGCGGCAAAGATTCGCTGAGCTAGCTTGGAAAAGGGCTCAGTACTGTGCCACTCGTTATTATATTTTTATCGAGTGTAAGGGTTATCCCGCATATTTGAAACGGCTTTACACTTTTAATAGGTGATGCTGGTTTATAGATGCGGTGAATGGAGTATTTGTGGAGCTGGCGAACACCGGGGGCAGAACCCAAGGGTTCTGACCCCTCTCGAAGCCGAGATATATAAACTGGCAATAAATCTAAAGAAGTTAGAAAGCAGGTACTACATAAGCGATTGCTTGTTGAGCTTCGATATTTTAGCTGGGGAATTAAAGCTTACGACTTCGAGTGGGGCAGAGCCGATAGGGCACTGACCCCGTTTGTATAGGCTTATACACGAGAAATATTAGACAGCTTGGCGTTTGGCTTTTTCGCGGCGCGATAGATCAGCGCTACTTTGCCGATCTCCTGGACTAGCTCGCTGCGAGACTGCTGGCAGACTTCCTCGATGACTTGCTTACGCAGATCACGATCGGCAACGACCAGCTTTACCTTGATCAATTCATGATCTTCCAGTGCGCGGTCCAGCTCCATCATTACGTTTTCACTGAGGCCGTTGCCAGCAATGGTCACCACAGGCTTTAGACTATGGCCTAAACTGCGATATTGTTTTTTGCGATCTGCACTTAACGTCATACAATAGTCTCTAGGTATTTCCCTTTGCGTGATCCGCTTGGCTAATAGAGGCAAAAAAGCGGCTTCAATACTGTGAGCCCTAAGGTTTGGGCTTACGCAATTCGGGTAGTTGTTACACATCAGCCTTGGTTAATAATTCGCCAAAGCCTTAAAAAGGTGGCGTATTCTACCCGCCATGTGCTCTGATGTCTTTATTTTTAGGGTTCTGTCGATATCTGGCGACAGACCGACACTGAGGTAATTCCATTGGCTCGTTCCAAAAGTAGTGGCCGCTGGCTACAAGAACACTTTAACGATCAATATGTTAAGCAATCCCAGCAGGATGGCTATCGTTCGCGCGCTAGCTATAAGCTGATTGAGCTAGATGAAAAGGATAAGTTATTCCGCAGCGGCATGACGGTTGTTGATTTAGGTGCGGCCCCTGGCGGCTGGAGCCAAGTGGCGGCAGAGCGCGTAAATGCCAGTGGCGATAGTAAAGGGCGCGTATTTGCCTCGGATATCTTGCCGATGGATGGCATGGCGGGTGTCGAGTTTATACAAGGTGACTTTACCGAAGAGTCGGTATTTAACGAGTTGATGGATCTAATGGGCGGCGCCCAAGCAGACCTTGTAATTTCGGATATGGCCCCCAATATGTCTGGTATGGCCGACGTAGATCAGCCCAGATCCATGTATTTAGTGGAGCTGGCGCTGGACATGGCCCGCCAAGTATTAAAGCCAGGCGGGGTATTTGTCGCTAAGGTATTTCAAGGGGAAGGCTTTGATGAGCTGCTGGCCGATAGTCGCAGTAGCTTTAAAAAGGTTCTGACCCGCAAGCCAGATGCTTCTAGAGCTCGCTCCAGAGAAGTTTATCTGGTCGCTAAGCAGTTTAAGGGCTAAATTTAATAGGTCGCTTTGCTATTGTTCGATTGAATACGCAGACCTAGGCAAAGAAATTTCCCTTTAAACCAAAAGGGCGAAATTGTTGTCTCATTTATTATGGCTTGATAGCAATAGAAAGGGCGTCGTAAACAAAACGTCTGAAAATTGCTCAGCCTTGTCTAAATAGACTGTAAAGAACCGCTAAAGCGTGCTATCTAAGTGCGCTGTAAGGCAGAAATAGGGCTACAATGGCCCACCCAACCTGTATATGGGAGAGGTTTACCCCGTTCAGGTCAACGTAGTAGGCCAGCTTTTAGATCAGCTGGCGCCAAGAGGAAATCGCTTTGAACGATATGTCGAAAAACCTAGTATTGTGGTTGGTCATAGCAGCGGTGTTGTTTGCTGTGTTCCAAAACATCAATGGTCAGACCAAGCAAAAGCCACTGGTTTACTCTGACTTTATTGCCGAGGTTCGCTCGGGACAGGTTCAAAAGGTTGTGGTCGATGGCCTAATCATTATGGGTGAGCGCCGAGATGGCTCGACCTTCCAGGTGGTTCGTCCGCAAGTTCAAGACGGCAAATTAATGGATGATCTGTACAACCATAAGGTACAGGTTGAAGGCAAACTGCCTGAGAAGCCAAGCATTTGGCAGCAGCTACTGGTCGCTAGCTTCCCGATTCTTATTATTCTCGTAATCTTTATGTTCTTCATGCGCCAGATGCAAGGTGGTGCCGGCGGCCGTGGTGGTCCAATGAGCTTTGGTAAGAGCAAGGCGCGCCTACTGGGTGAAGATCAGGTGAAAACTACCTTTGCCGATGTGGCAGGTGTTGATGAAGCCAAAGAAGAAGTACAAGAGCTTGTTGAGTATCTACGCGATCCTTCTAAATTCCAACGTCTAGGCGGTCAGATCCCGCGTGGCGTGTTAATGGCAGGCCCTCCTGGTACAGGTAAAACCCTATTGGCAAAAGCCATTGCCGGTGAAGCCAAGGTGCCATTCTTTTCTATCTCTGGCTCCGACTTCGTAGAAATGTTTGTTGGTGTGGGTGCCAGCCGTGTTCGCGATATGTTCGACCAGGCTAAGAAGCAGGCCCCATGTATTATCTTTATCGATGAGATCGATGCGGTAGGTCGTCATCGTGGCGGCGGTCATGGCGGTGGTCATGATGAGCGCGAGCAAACCCTAAACCAGTTGTTGGTTGAGATGGACGGCTTCGAAGGTAATGAAGGCGTTATCGTTATGGCGGCGACCAACAGAGCCGACGTATTAGATAAAGCCTTAATGCGTCCAGGTCGTTTCGACCGTCAGGTACACGTTGGTTTGCCAGATATTCGTGGTCGTGAGCAAATCCTAAAAGTGCATATGCGTAAAGTGCCTATGGATGATGCGGTAAAAGCTTCTGTTATTGCCCGCGGTACCCCAGGGTTCTCCGGTGCTGATTTGATGAACCTGGTTAACGAAGCGGCCTTGTTTGCTGCCCGTGCCAATAAACGCACGGTGAGCATGGAAGATTTTGAAAAAGCGCGCGATAAGATCATGATGGGCGCCGAGCGTAAGTCCATGGTGATGAGCGAAGACGACAAGATCATGACGGCTTATCACGAAGCCGGTCACGCGATTGTGGGATACTTAATGCCAGAGCACGATCCGGTGCACAAGGTGACGATTATTCCTCGTGGTGGTGCCTTGGGCGTTACCCAATTCTTGCCTGAAGATGATAAGTACAGTCACAGCCGTCGTTATTTATTGGGTCAGATTTCTACCTTGTACGGTGGTCGTATTGCTGAAGAGATGACCGGTGGTGCGGATGCGGTTTCCACAGGTGCCTCTAGCGATATCGATCGTGCAACCAAGATTGCTCGCGGTATGGTGATGAAGTGGGGCTTGTCTGAAAAGCTGGGCCCACTGGCCTATGGTGAAGATGAGGGTCAGTACCCTGGCATGTCAGCCCCGAATTATTCTGGCGCTACCTCAAAAGTGATCGATGAAGAAGTGCGTAGCATTATCGATGATCGTTACAAAGTGGCTGAAGATCTACTGGACGATAATCGCGATATTCTAGAGGCTATGAAAGATGCCTTGATGGAGTATGAGACGATTGATTCTGAGCAGGTAGAAGACTTGATGAATCGTCGTCAAGTGCGCCCGCCTCGTGATTGGGATGATAGCGATTTTAATAGTCATATCAAATCAGACGATTCTGATTCGAAAACAGGCGACGAAAAAGACGATAAGCCAGCCGGCCCGATTGGTGGTCCAGCAAACGAAAGCTAATTGTTTTGTAAGTATCTATGGCCACAGTGACAGAGCTTTCTGACACTGTGGCCATTTTTGTTTTAAAGCTCATCAAATTTTGAATGCATCTTCTATGTCTCACCCTGTCCTTAACTGCGCCGGCCAAATGCTGGATCTGCAAAAACCTAAAATCATGGGTATTTTAAATACCACTCCCGATTCCTTTTCTGATGGTGGTAATAGCTATCAGCGCGGTAATCTTGATTTGGATCTGGCCTTGCAGCGTGCAAAACAAATGCAAAAAGACGGTGCCAGTATTATCGATGTGGGCGGAGAGTCGACCCGCCCAGGCGCGGCCAAGGTGAGTGCACAAGAAGAAATGGATCGTGTTGTGCCCGTTGTCGAGCGCATCGCAAAGGAACTCGATATCATTATTTCTGTGGATAGCAGTAGTCCAGTTTTAATGAAAGAAGCCGCAGCCGTAGGCGCAGGCTTGATCAACGATGTTCGCGCTTTACAGCGCGAGGGCGCGGCCGAGATGGCGGCGGAGTTAAAATTACCCGTGTGCTTAATGCATATGCAGGGACAGCCCGATTCCATGCAAGATAAGCCGCACTATGACAATGTCCTTAGCGAAGTAAAAGCCTTTTTATCTGAGCGTATCGATGCTTGTGTTGCAGCGGGTGTTGATAGAGCTCAAATCATTCTCGATCCAGGCTTTGGCTTTGGTAAGACCCTAGAGCATAATGTGCAGCTATTGCGTCAGATGTCGGCATTTAAGGCGATGGGCCACCCAGTGTTGGCGGGGCTATCACGCAAGTCTATGTTGCAGGGCTTATTAGGTCGGCCTGTCGACAAGCGCCTAGCGGGAAGCCTTGGTGTAGCCATGCTGGCCTTGCAGCAAGGGGCGGCTATTTTACGTGTGCACGATGTGGCGCCAAGTCGAGATATCTTAGAGTTGTATTGGCAGATTGATGAAGGTCATAGGTAATAGGCCCGAATGTGGCTTTGTAAATGATTAGATTTTGTAAGCGAATAAGATTTTTATAAATTCAATTAGCGTTCGAAGAGAACAGGGAAAATAAAGCCAGGATGGGGGTGAATTATGAGTAGACAGTATTTTGGTACCGATGGTATCCGTGGCAAGGTTGGTGAGCAGCCAATCACTCCAGACTTTGTTTTGAAATTAGGTTGGGCGGCGGGGCGCGCCCTGGCAGAAAGCATTAAAGCTTCTGGTGGACGTAATCAAATCTTAATTGGTAAAGATACTCGCATCTCGGGCTATATGTTTGAATCAGCCTTAGAAGCAGGCTTAATTAACGCCGGTATAGATGTTGGTTTACTAGGTCCAATGCCGACGCCGGCCATTGCTTATCTAACTCGTACCTTTCAGGCTACCGCAGGTATTGTGATTAGCGCTTCTCATAACCCTTACTATGATAACGGCATTAAATTTTTCAGCCGTCAAGGCACCAAGCTCAGTGATGAGATTGAGCTAGCAATTGAGGCTGAAATCGATAAGCCCATGGTGACCACCGATGGCAAGCTGGGTAAGGCTATGCGTATTTCAGATGCAGCAGGTCGCTATGTGGAATTCTGTAAAGGCACCATGCCTTGGGGCTTTAGCTTGCAGGGTATGACCATCGTATTGGATTGCGCCAACGGAGCTACCTACCATGTTGCGCCAGCGGTATTCCAAGAGCTCGGTGCAAAAGTCATTAGTATTGCCGTTGAACCGGATGGTTTAAACATTAACCGGGGTTGTGGCTCTACCCACCCTGAAATGCTGCGCGATAAAGTGGTAGAAACCGGTGCAGATTTGGGTATTGCCTTTGATGGCGATGGTGATCGGGTGCTGTTTGTTGATGGCCATGGTGATGTTATTGATGGCGATGAGTTGCTTTATATTATCGCGGCCCATCGTGCAGCCGGTGAGCACGGTTGCAATGGCGTGGTAGGCACCTTGATGAGTAACTTTGGTTTTGAGCTGGCCCTAAAAGATATGGGTGTTCCTTTTGTGCGTGCCAAGGTGGGTGACCGCTATGTGATCGAAGCTATGAAAAAGAATCAATGGCTGCTTGGCGGGGAGTCCTCTGGCCATATCGTATGCAGTGATGTCACCACAACCGGTGACGGTATTGTAGCGGCCTTGCAAGTATTACTTGCCGTGGTGGAGCAGGGTAAGACCTTGCATGAGCTTAAAAATGGCATGAATAAGCTTCCGCAAACCATGATCAATGTGCGCCGTAATCGCCAGATTGATCTGGACGAAAATCAACCGATTCAAAAAGCTATTGCCGCCGCCCAAACCGCCATGGACGGCCGCGGCCGTGTCTTATTACGCCCCTCGGGTACTGAGCCTGTGATTCGAGTGATGGCTGAAGGCGAAGATAGCCAGTTAGTTGCAGAATTGGCGCAAGAATTAGCTCAGGTGGTGGAAAAAGAAGTCGCCTAAGCCCAGCTTTTTAAGCCTTTAAACAAGGCTTCATAGTGTCATTTAGGGGCCTCTTGGAGGCCGCTCAAATAATGCCATTAAGCCCTTGTTTTGTTTGCAAGTTTCGCTGCACTCATATACCATTGGCGCCCGCTTTTGGGCAGCATGGCAAAGCTATGGCTTACGCTGCATAAAATCGATCACTTTTAATCACGGAATCAGGCTAAGAAGACGCTATGGCAAAACCCCTAGTGCTAGGTAATTGGAAAATGAACGGGTCAATTCCCGCCAATGCCGAATTGCTGAAAGGTTTGCGCAACTGGGATGCCAGTAAGGTCTCTTTAGGTGTTTGCCCTCCCGCTATTTATCTACCCCAGTGCCAAGTGGTGCTAAACGGTAGTGATGTTGCTTGGGGTGGCCAAGATATGAGTGAGCATGAAAGTGGTGCCTACACCGGTGAGATTGCTCCTGCAATGTTGCGCGAACTAGGTTGCCAATATGTGATTTTGGGACACTCTGAGCGTCGCCAATATCATGCCGAAAGCGATGAGCTTGTAGCGCGTAAATGTGCTGCCGCCTTAAAAGCCGGCCTAGTGCCAGTGTTGTGCATTGGCGAAAGCCAGGCAGAGCGTGAGGCTGGCGAAACTCTAGCGGTTATCGAGCGTCAATTAATGACCGTGATAAACCATTTAGGTCTAGAGGCTATGAGCAATACTGTAGTGGCCTATGAACCCGTTTGGGCCATTGGCACCGGTTTAAGTGCTAGCCCGGAACAAGCACAAGAAGTTCACGCCTTTATTCGCTCTCAGTTGGGCGATGTGGCGCAAAAAGTACAAGTTTTATACGGCGGCAGTGTCAAACCCGATAATGCCGGCGAATTATTTACCAAGCCCGATATCGACGGTGCTTTGGTAGGCGGTGCCTCACTCAAGGCTGACGACTTTTTAGCGATTGCTAAAGCAGCAGTTCGCTAGAAACTCACAAACAAGAAACGCAAGAGCGTAATATGGATAAGATTATTCTGATCGTACACATGCTAACAGCACTAGGCATTATTGGCCTTATCTTGCTGCAGCAAGGTAAAGGTGCTGAAGCTGGTGCTTCCTTTGGTGGCGGTGCTTCACAAACTGTATTTGGTAGCTCTGGTGGTGGTAACTTCTTTACCCGCGCCACCGCTATTTTGGCTACTGTATTTTTCGTAACCAGTTTTGGTTTGGCCATAGTTGCTAAGCAAAATGCTGGTGTAAGTGTTGATGATGGCATCCCTACATTACAGGTTGAGCCAGAATCTGATATTCCGGCTGCCGCGAGTGACGCAATCTCAGATTCCGATTTACCAAGCTTACAAGACGTTGCTGACGAAGCTGCCGCAACAACTGAAGCTGCAGCTGACGACATTAGCGATGCCGCAAATGCCGTATTGGATCAAGCTGCTGAATCTGCCGAAGCCGCCGCTCAAGATCTACAAGAAAATGCTGCAGAGGCCGTAGAAGCTGCTGAGCAAAAAATTGAGGAAAACAAACCTCAATAAGTTTTTAGCCTAAGTGGTGGAATTGGTAGACACGCCATCTTGAGGGGGTGGTGAGCTAACGCTCGTGCGGGTTCAAGTCCCGCCTTAGGCACCAAATCAAAGTTCGCTACCCTCGCGAACTTAATAAAAAAGCCCCGCTAGTCGGGGCTTTTTTGTGTCTGAGTTTTATCGCAGGAATTTAGAAGTTGAGAGTTCTTTTGCTGTGACAGGTCTTACAGCTGAAAAATAAAAAACTGATAATCAAATTCATTATTGCGCGTCTCGGCAATAGCAATTTCTTCGTCAATATCATTCAAAACTTCAGATTGCCCAAGCTTGTTTCGGCTTTTATCGATAGCCGCTTTTAATGGCTGGTAATAATTATTCCAAGCTTGATCGCTTAAAGAAAAATCGTCGATAAGTTTAAATCCCAGCTGCTCAGCTTGCGCTAGCCTTGTGGCTCGATCCTGCATATCTGGATAATTTTGGCCCCAGTATTCTCTCGCTTTTTCTGAAGGGGTGTCAGTACTCCAAATTAATTCGCTAATAACAATAAAGGCTCCTGGGTTTAAAAAACCTTTCCAGTAACGAAGGGCGTTTTCAAAACCCATGATATAGGCGCTGCCTTCCGACCAAATTAGGTCGAAGCGCTCTTCCTTAAATGGTAGCTCCGCCATGTCGGCATTTAGAAGTTGGATTTTGTCTTGCTGCTTATTATTTGCAATTTGTGATGCTAAATAGTCTAGTGCGCTTGCTTCATTGTCGATGGCGGTAATGGTAGCGCTACTATGTTGGGCCAATGGAAGCGTGGCGATACCGTGGCCGCTGCCTATTTCCAATATGGATTTGATGTTTTCCGGAATCAGTTTTAATGCGGCTAAGGTTTCATTTACAGAGCCTGGGGCCCAGCGTTCTAGTGAATTGAAAATATGATTAAATTCGCTCATATAGCTCTCATGTTGATTGATGTCTTTCGATAGCCAGCGCAGCCTTTGACGGTCTTTGTTATTTAAGCCCTGTGATTGCAGCCATTCTTGGTGTGCTTTTGGGGCTGCGGTTTCAGATTGAATGTGAAAATCGCGCAGGCTTTGTTGGCCGGCTAATGCCGCGAGAAGTTCTCGCGCCCGTTGTTTTTTAGCTATGTCTTTATCCAGTTGAAGGAGTTTTTCTCGCAAAAGATTAGGCCTGAGCTTTTGCTCAAAAGCCTCTAACGATTCTTGTAGTGATAAACCTGCATCCTTTAATTGCAGAATAAAGATGAGCTTTTCTATATCCTTTTCGCAATAGCGTCGATAATTATTGTCGCGCCGTTTGGCACAGATAAGCCCAATTTTTTCGTAATAAAGTAGCGTGCTTCGGGATACACCGAGGCGTTTTGCAACATCGGATATTTGATGCATACCCATGCCCTTAATAAGAAAAGAACCCATCTTAAACTGTCGAGCTGTAGACAGGTCAAGCCGCCTATTGGAATTTTTATGGCGTAAATGCCTTACCGCTCATCGTTTTGTTTTAAAGCTCTGATCACTTTTTTACGGGAAACCACTTCACGTTTACCTTTGCTGCATCTGTAGCTGACTAGTCAATGGAAGTCGCTTAAAACTCTATTGTTGCGATATTTAGAGCGCCATATAACTCATGGCTATGTTGATTTTAAAGGTGTTTTTAAAACGTTTAGGTGATTAGTCAATAAATATTTAAAATTTGCTTCCATATCAAAGGTATTGGCGTCAAATAAATTTTGTGACGCTGTTATCAAAATAGTGGTATTTCTTGTGAGAGTATTCTCAAAACAAAGAATGAGATGGCCCGCTTCTTTTGGCCTAGAATTAGGAAAGAAATTTAACTAAATAATTAATTTATAAAAATATTAAGGGGAATGTTGAGAATCAGCCCATAGATATATCAATGCGTTATTTGAGTCCGTACTAGCCTTTCTTTTGGGGTTTTCATGGAAATCGAATATTGAATAGGTGCTTGTTGTATCCCAACATGGCAGGGAGACCCTGCTTAGAGACCATGAGTTTATTCATCCAAAGCCACTAAGTGTTTTGGCGAATTATGACTTGAGCAATGGATGTTGCTCCCGGGACTACAGGACTTGGACATGGCTGGTAATGATAGCAACAACACAAACCTTTGGGGTGCGCCTACTAATAGCACTGACAGTAATTACACCGCATCGGAAGATGCTGTTGTTATTGGTGTAAAAGGTGAAGTTTCTATTCAGCGAGGTGGAGAGACGCCATCGGCGCTGCTCAATAATGGCGATGCCATTTCTCTCGGTGACAGCATTCAAACCGGTATGGATGCCGCGGTTGTTATTCGTTTCGCAAGCGGGTCTTTATTAACACTTGGGCATGAGCAGAGTGCCAAAATTGATGCGGCGATGTTGCGAATGCTGCAAAGCGATAATGTACAACAGGTCGCTGAAGAAACAGAAGAAGACATAGATTTTGCAAAACTGGAAGAAGGTTTAGAGCAAGGTCTAAATCTAGAGGAACTTCTACCAGCTACAGCTGCTGGTGGGGCGCCAGGTGCTGGTGGTGGCGGTAATGGTAGCTCGGCGGGAACAGGGGTGCGTTTTACTTTAACAGGCGACGAGACCCTTCCCAATGCGGGTTTTGAGACAGGTACCTTTGGAAACGGACTTGATAATCAGCAGCCCGAAAATGACATCACCGACACCGCACCTGAAGCACAGGACGATATAGATCAAGTTAGCAGCTTAACCATCGCAACGGGTAATGTCGTTACTGGAATAGATGTCGGCGGTGATGCAAATACACTTGATGGTGTAATCGATGATCCTGGTGCGAATGGTTTTGCGGATATTATCGTTGTCGGCGTTGCTAGCGGTGACACCCAAGCAGATTTAAGTGATGGTTCTGGTGTTGGTGTCAGCGTTAATTCTGATAAAGGCACTCTGCTTTTAAATGGCGATGGCAGCTATAGTTACACGCCTAATCGCACGGCAAGTGGTGAAGATGTTTTCACTTACACAATCGTCGACAACGATGATGATTTATCCAGTGCCACTTTAACTATCCAGATTGATGCCACTCCGGACTTACAACTTCCACCATCGGAAAACCCAGATACCCCAGAAGGTAATGCGCTGGCAAATGCGCAAGGCACTGCAGTTTTTGAGGCTGGCCTAAGCGATGGTACTGGTGAGTTAGCTGATGGCGATGGTACAAATAATAGTGATGCGCGCGAGCAGACCAGTGGGGTCATTAGTTTCTTTGAAGGTGATGGGCAAGCTACGGTTACTATCGCCGGTGTAACTGTGGCGCTTGATGGTGTGCAACAGGCGACCACAATTACTGGTAGTTTTGGTGTGCTGCAAATTAACAGTGTTAGCAGTACAGAAATTAATTACAGCTATACCTTGAGTGATGCGGTAGATCACAGCGCAGGCCCAGTTTCGGAGGTGTTTTCTGTTGTTGTAAGCGATGCTGATGGTAATGCTCTTGATGATGTCACGGATGATTTAATCATTCGAATTATTGACGATGAGCCTATAGCAAACTCTCAAGAAGACAGCATTGATGAAACTTTGCAAGCAACGGGTAATGTTCTAAGTGCTGTTGATATCCCTGCAGGGGATGCCAACGATACTGATGGCGTGGCCGATATTGTTGGTGCTGATGATCCAGGTTTTATTCAGTCGGTGGCCGTCGGTGATCAGGCGGCTGAAAGTGGTGGAGTGGCCGTACCCTTAGTTAGTGATAAAGGCACTCTGATTTTACAGGCCGACGGCAGTTACACTTATACAGCGAACCCGGGAGTTTTTGGTGAGGATGTTTTTACTTACCTTTTGAGTGATGCTGATGGCAGCACCAATAGTGCGACGCTAACGATCAATGTTGATGCGGCGAATACTTTGGCTGATGCTGATGAAGCTGTAAGTGGCCTGCAGGGGGATACTATAGCGGGAAATGTTTTAGATAATAGTGCAAACCCTGATGGTCCCGAAGATGCGATTGTGTTGGGCTTCACTGTGCCAGGTGACGCCACCGAGTATGTCGCGGGAGATACGGCTACTATAGCGGGAATAGGGGCCATTACCATTGCCGAAGATGGTGCTTATACGTTTACACCGTTACCAACATTTGATGGAATCGTTCCCCCAATTACTTACACCGTGAGCGATGGACTAAACGAAGTCGATTCGACTTTGAATCTCACAGTAATTGACCCTCTCGTACCTCCTGTTGCAGTTTCAGATATCGTCAGCAGTGCCGTACCAGGTAGCACTGTTGTGGTGTCGGTTTTATCTAATGATAGTGATCCTGATGGTACTTTAATATCTTCTACGGTAGTCATCAGTGGTGCGCCGGGTGATGGAAAAACGCTAGATGTAGCCGGTCAAGGTACTTGGCAAGTATCCCCTGCTGGAGAAATTAGTTTTACCCCAGAAGTTGGCTTTATCGATAATCCAGATCCGATTACGTATACGGTAAATGATGATGATGGCTTGTCAGCCAGTGCTCAAGTCAGTGTGAATTATCAAGTTAACGTTACTGTAGAGGATATCTCCGTCAATGAAGGTGACGATGCCGTATTTTCTATTCAAGTAAGTAATGCAGAGCCGGGTAGTGTAATCAACTTGAGTTTGCAAGATGGAGCTGGCCCGGATGGGGCGAATGCACCTTTTGATTATCAAGCTGGATTGATAGAGTACAGCTTGGACAACGGGCTTAGTTGGACTGTATTACCGGCAAGTGGTGATGTCGATTTGCCTGCTGGCGGTAGCCCACTAATTTTGTTGCGCACCGATACGGTGATTGACAACCTTGATGAAAATAACGAACGGTTTGATTTAACCGTGAGCTTAACGAGTGGCAGTGATGTTGTTGATCGCAGCGCACAAGCAACTATTCTCGATGGTGATCAAGCTAATATTGCGGTTTCAGGGCAAACAGTAAACGAAGGCACAAACCTACAATTTCAAGTCGATGTGCAAAACTCAGCGATCAATAGCAGCGTAACTTTGCAATTGATTGGTGGTAGTGGTGCAGATGCTGCGGTGCAAGGTGTCGATTTCAATACTGGCTTGTATCAGTATCGTTTATCTCTTAGTGATCCTTGGCAGGATGTTCCCGCCACTGGCGTGATTACCTTGGCCGCTGGTGGCAATCAAACGGTTTTTGTGCAAACCAATACGGAAATCGATAACCTCGACGAAAACTTAGAAAATTTAAGTTTATCGGCTGAGCTCAATAGTAATGGCGCCCTGAGTAATGATTCGGCGCAAGGGTTTATTGCCGATACCAATACGCCGACTATTAATGTTGGCCAAATTAATACTGGAACTGGCGATGTAACTGTAAACGAGGGCGAGGATGCGATCTTTGGTGTGCTTGTTGGGAATGCGGCTATCGGTGCAACGGTTACATTAAGTCTCAGCGACGGTAGTGCAAGCAGTCCTTTGGATTACAACACAGGGAATTTTCAATATCGTGAGGCGGGTACGACGACTTGGCTTGATGTGCCGGCCAATGGACAGATAACTTTAATTAATGGTGGTAATCAAACTTTAGATGTTCGCACCAATACCGTTGTTGATATCTTAGATGAAGCGACAGAGCAATTCACGTTGACAGCGGACCTCAGTAGCAACGCAAGCAATGTCAGTGATAGCGGTAATGGCTTTATCCTTGATCTAAATGAGCCGACGGTAAGTGTAGGTCAGCCCAATACGGGTACGGGTGATGTAACCGTTGATGAAGGCCAGGATGCAGTTTTCGGTGTTGTGGTTGGCAATGCCGCTGCGGGTTCTACGTTGACGCTGTCACTTATTGATGGCAGCGCTAACAGCCCGCTTGATTACAATACGGGTGATTTCCAATATCGCGAGGCAGGAACAACGGCTTGGATTGATGTTCCTGCTAACGGCGAGATCACCTTGACCAATGGTGGCAATCAAACTCTAGATGTTCGCACCAATACACTGGTAGACGCCCTTGATGAGCCCACAGAGCAATTTACATTAAACGCCGATCTAAACAGTAATGGCACAAATATTAACGATGCTGGCAACGGTTTTATTCGCGATACTAATGCGCCCTCAGTTAATGTAGGGCAGCCCAATACCGGTACGGGTGATGTCACCGTTGATGAAGGCCAAGATACTGTTTTTGGTGTGGTAGTTGGCAATGCCGCTGCAGGTTCAACTTTAACGCTATCACTTAGCGATGGTAGCGCGAACAGTCCGCAGGATTATAACAGTGGTGATTTTCAATACCGCGAAGCGGGCACAACCACTTGGATCGATGTTCCGGCTAATGGCGAGATCACTTTAACCAACGGTGGTAATCAAACACTTGATGTTCGTACTAACACTCTGGTGGATAACCTCGATGAGAATTCCGAGACATTTACCTTAACTGCAGATTTAAACAGTAACGGGACGGATGTTAGTGATAATGCTACCGGTACTATTAACGACACCAATGAGCCTACCGTGAACGTAGGGCAACCCAATACCGGCACGGGTGATGTCACTGTTGATGAAGGCCAAGATACTGTCTTTGGTGTGGTAGTTGGCAATGCCGCTGCAGGTTCAACTTTAACGCTATCACTTAGCGATGGTAGCGCGAACAGTCCGCAGGATTATAACAGTGGTGATTTTCAATATCGTGAAGCGGGCACAACCACTTGGGTCGATGTTCCGGCTAATGGCGAGATCACTTTAACCAACGGTGGTAATCAAACACTTGATGTTCGTACTAACACTCTGGTGGATAACCTCGATGAGAATTCCGAGACATTTACCTTAACTGCAGATCTAAACAGTAACGGCACGGATGTTAGTGATAATGCTACCGGCACTATTAACGACACAAATGAGCCTACTGTGAATGTAGGGCAACCCAATACCGGCACGGGTGATGTCACGGTTGATGAAGGCCAAGATACTGTTTTTGGTGTGGTAGTTGGCAATGCTGCTGCAGGTTCTACGTTGACGCTATCACTTGTTGATGGCAGCGCTAACAGCCCGCTTGATTACAATACGGGTGATTTCCAATATCGCGAAGCAGGAACAACCACTTGGATTGACGTGCCTGCCAATGGTGAGATCGCCCTAACCAACGGTGGTAATCAAACACTTGATGTTCGTACTAACACTCTTGTGGATAACCTCGATGAGAATTCCGAGACATTTACCTTAACTGCAGATTTAAACAGTAACGGTACGGATGTGAGTGATACTGCTACCGGTACCATTAACGACACCAATGTGCCTACCGTAAATGTAGGGCAACCCAATACCGGCACGGGTGATGTCACGGTTGATGAAGGCCAAGATACTGTTTTTGGTGTGGTAGTTGGCAATGCTGCTGCAGGTTCTACGTTGACGCTATCACTTGTTGATGGCAGCGCTAACAGCCCGCTTGATTACAATACGGGTGATTTCCAATATCGCGAAGCAGGAACAACCACTTGGATTGACGTGCCTGCCAATGGTGAGATCGCCCTAACCAACGGTGGTAATCAAACACTTGATGTTCGTACTAACACTCTTGTGGATAACCTCGATGAGAATTCCGAGACATTTACCTTAACTGCAGATTTAAACAGTAACGGGACGGATGTTAGTGATAATGCTACCGGTACTATTAACGACACCAATGAGCCTACCGTGAACGTAGGGCAACCCAATACCGGCACGGGTGATGTCACTGTTGATGAAGGCCAAGATACTGTCTTTGGTGTGGTAGTTGGCAATGCCGCTGCAGGTTCAACTTTAACGCTATCACTTAGCGATGGTAGCGCGAACAGTCCGCAGGATTATAACAGTGGTGATTTTCAATATCGTGAAGCGGGCACAACCACTTGGATCGATGTTCCGGCTAATGGCGAGATCACTTTAACCAACGGTGGTAGTCAAACACTCGATGTTCGTACTAACACTCTTGTGGATAACCTCGATGAGAATTCCGAGACATTTACCTTAACTGCAGATTTAAACAGTAACGGGACGGATGTTAGTGATAATGCTACCGGTACTATTAACGACACCAATGAGCCTACCGTGAACGTAGGGCAACCCAATACCGGCACGGGTGATGTCACTGTTGATGAAGGCCAAGATACTGTCTTTGGTGTGGTAGTTGGCAATGCCGCTGCAGGTTCAACTTTAACGCTATCACTTAGCGATGGTAGCGCGAACAGTCCGCAGGATTATAACAGTGGTGATTTTCAATATCGTGAAGCGGGCACAACCACTTGGATCGATGTTCCGGCTAATGGCGAGATCACTTTAACCAACGGTGGTAATCAAACACTTGATGTTCGTACTAACACTCTTGTGGATAACCTCGATGAGAATTCCGAGACATTTACCTTAACTGCAGATTTAAACAGTAACGGGACGGATGTGAGCGACACCGCGACCGGTACTATTAACGACACCAATGAGCCTACCGTGAATGTAGGGCAGCCTGGTACAGGCACCGGTGATGTTACGGTTGATGAAGGCCAAGATACTGTCTTTGGTGTGGTAGTTGGCAATGCCGCTGCAGGTTCAACTTTAACGCTATCACTTAGTGATGGTAGCGCAAACAGCCCGCAGGATTATAACAGTGGCGATTTTCAATATCGTGAAGCGGGCACAACCACTTGGATCGATGTTCCGGCAAATGGCGAGATCACTTTAACCAACGGTGGTAATCAAACACTTGATGTTCGTACCAACACTCTTGTTGATAACCTCGATGAGAATTCCGAGACATTTACCTTAACTGCAGATCTAAACAGTAACGGTACGGATGTGAGTGATACTGCTACCGGTACTATTAACGACACCAATGAGCCAACTGTAAATGTTGGGCAACCCAATACCGGCACGGGTGATGTTACGGTTGATGAAGGCCAAGATACTGTCTTTGGTGTGGTGGTTGGCAATGCCGCTGCAGGTTCAACTTTAACGCTATCACTTAGCGATGGTAGCGCGAACAGCCCGCAAGATTATAACAGTGGCGATTTTCAATATCGTGAAGCGGGTACAACCACTTGGATCGACGTGCCTGCCAATGGTGAGATCACCCTAACCAGCGGTGGTAATCAAACACTTGATGTTCGTACCAATACACTGGTTGATGATCTTGATGAAAATTCTGAAACCTTCATTTTAACTGCGGACTTAAACAGTAACGGCACGGATGTGAGTGATACTGCTACCGGTACTATTAACGACACCAATGAGCCAACTGTAAATGTTGGACAACCCAATACCGGCACGGGTGATGTTACGGTTGATGAAGGCCAAGATACTGTCTTTGGTGTGGTGGTTGGCAATGCCGCTGCAGGTTCAACTTTAACGCTATCACTTAGCGATGGTAGCGCGAACAGCCCGCAAGATTATAACAGTGGCGATTTTCAATACCGCGAAGCGGGCACAACCACTTGGATTGACGTGCCTGCCAATGGCGAGATCACTTTAACCAACGGTGGTAATCAAACACTCGATGTTCGTACCAATACACTCGTTGATGATCTTGATGAAAATTCTGAAACCTTCATTTTAACTGCGGACCTAAATAGTAACGGTACGGATGTGAGCGACACCGCGACCGGCACTATTAATGATACGAATGAACCAACAATCAGTGTTGGACAGCCGAATACCGGAACAGGTGATGTGACGGTTAATGAAGGTGAAAATGCCGTCTTTGGGGTTTTGGTCGGTGAGGCAGCATTAAATAGCCAAGTTGAGTTAAATTTGATTGCTGGCACGGCTGGGACGCCAGGTGATTTTAATGCTGCTTTATTTCAATACCGACTTGGAGACAGTGGCCCATGGGTGGATCTGCCTGCAAATAGAATTATCGATTTGCCTAGCGGCGGTAATCAGTTAATTCAAGTAAGAACGGATACGGTCAGTGATTTAATTGACGAGGCTGATGAAACCTTCACCTTAAGTGCCGAGCTGAGCAGTAATGGCAGCAATGTATCCGACACAGGCTTGGGTACTATTCTCGATAACGATGAGACTCCAGATAATCTGCAGGCTAGTTCCGCAACCGTATCTGAGGAAGGCATCACTCCAGCAGGTTTGCCTGATTCGATTGGAAGTCCAACAGATACGACTGATTCCGCTAGTGCTACGGGCACCATTAGTTTTGATGATGCCGGCGATAATAATCCATTTACCGTAAGCTTGTCGGGGCCTAGCGGCATAAGCTCGGCAGGTAATGCCGTAGTGTGGAGCTATGACAGTGGCAGTCGAACTCTTACGGGTAGCTACGATGATAATGGAACTCCGGTTACGGTCGCCACCGTTGTTTTAGATCCGCTTGTAAGCAACGCGGGAAGTCATAGTATGGACTATACCGTTACCTTTGAGCGCGGGATCGATCACCCAGTAGCCAATGTTGAAGATGTTTTGGATCTGCAATTTGGTATCTCAATTGATGACGGCGTAAACCCTGTGGCGAACAGTAATTTCACCGTTTCGGTAGAAGACGATTCGCCTTTGGTTGAAGATGTGACTCGCCAAATCGAAGTGCCGCCAGCGCAAACTAATTTAATGATTGTATTGGATATTTCCGGCAGTATGGCGGGCAGTAATTTGGCACTCGCTAAAGAAGCTATCAATCGCTTAATAGATACCTATGAAGCCAACGGCGATGTGCGAGTTACCATTGTTGGCTTTAGTACCTCGGCGAGTGTTGAGCAACCTTATTGGCAATCTTCAGATGCAGCCAAGCTTGATGTTGATGCCTTAAGTGCTGGGGGATGGACAAACTACGATGGTGCCTTAGCGCTGGCGCAGACCGCTTATACCGGCGCTAACAATGGCAATATGTTGGCTAATGCCAAAAATGTTTTATATTTCTTATCTGATGGCGAGCCAACAGCGGCTGATGGCGATGTGAATGTGTTGGCCAACTCCCCTGTCGTGGATCAAAATAGTAGCCCTAATAACCCTGACTTTGGTATTCAAGCTAATGAAGAAAGCGCTTGGATAGCATTTCTAAATAGCAATGGTGTGGATGCCTACTCTTTTGGAATGGGTACTGGGCCAACCTTAGCTAGCTTAAACCCTATTGCCTTTGATGGCGAGAATGGTGTTGATAAAGATGCAATCCAAGTTGATGATTTGAATGATTTAGATGATGCTCTACAAAGTACCGTAGAAATACCTGAGGTGGACGGGAATCTACTGGGTAACTTAGGGGGGTTATTTGGAGCTGATGGCGGCATAATTCTGGAGTTTGTTGATCGTCGAGATACGCCTAATGATAGCAGCGATGACGTGCTTTATCGCTACAATAGGCTTACAGATGAAATTACCAATACTCAGACCGGTGCTGTTATCAGTGGTCAGACATTGGTAGTTACAACAGCACTAGGCGCTGAGCTTACTGTCGATATGGTCAGTGGTGATTATGCATATCAAGCTAACTATCAGGTAACCAATGACGTAAGCGAGTATTTTGGTTTCCGCCTGCTCGATGTTGATGGTGACGTTTCTCAGAATTCTGATCCGGCAGCACCAGATCCAAATAATGCGCTGCTAACCTTTAATGTGACCCGCGCTAGTTCAAGTTCGAGTCCGTTTAGAATTCAGCGAGGAGAATCTGAATCTATTTTGGAGGAGCAAGACAATATTGTGATGTTCCCAGTAGCAGATGGTATATCCTCTGTGCCAGCAACGCTGCTTGCAGAGACGCCACACTTTGCCAATTTTGAAGGTTTAACGGGGATAGACTTTGGTGACATATTAGATACAACAGAAGCGGAAAGTCTGGATCATTGGTTTGCCGATAATGTTGTGACTATTGTTAGTTCAAGGGCAGAGGAGCAGGCTAATGAGGAGGCTCCGGCAGCGGATGTTTATGATGCCTTTATGCCTGATTCGCCATTGAGCAATGCCATTATGCAAGATGAAATTGCTTTGCTGTAAGGTGTTAAATGCCGGGGCCTGTAGGGCTCCGGTATTATATTTTTTCTTCTAAGCGCTCGGCAATACGCTCTAGGCGCTCACATAAATCTAGCTCTTTTTCATTGATTTTAGAGTGTAATTCTTTTGGATTTGCCATGCTTTGCCATATCGGTTGGCAAAGCGTGTGTGCGTACGCCTTTAACTGCTTTTGATTTAGCGCTGTCTCTTCGGTCTCAAGCTGTGCCAGCATACTGCGCACGCCATACTCCATACTGCCAAAGAATAAATCTCGCATGGCACTCAGTTTGATATCTTCCTTTAGCTCTTTACGGGCGATGCCTTCGCGAATCACTTGATCAAAAAGGCTGGTGTAGATTTTACTGTGCTTGAAGATGCTGGAGTTACGATAATCCAAATAGAAATTAAAATGCTCGCTAAAGTATACGGCCAGCAATCGCATTAAAAGAAAGTTATCTTCCGAGATTACGCAGATATGATTTTCCGCTAGGAAATCGAACTGTTCTTTACAGCTATGCTTATTCACAAGCCCTTCTTGGGCAGTGTTTCTTAAGCGTTCGTAAAAGCCTTGAATAATAACTTCTAAAAGAGCGCTTTTGCTTTCGAAATTATTAAACACTGTACCTTCGGAAACCCCGGCGGTCTTGGCGATTTGGCGAGTGCTGCTGTGGTGGTA
Organism: uncultured Pseudoteredinibacter sp.; assembly: GCF_947502065.1. Lineage (GTDB taxonomy): Bacteria > Pseudomonadota > Gammaproteobacteria > Pseudomonadales > Cellvibrionaceae > Pseudoteredinibacter. The sequence continues at coordinate 244,252 of NZ_CANMYE010000004.1, read as the reverse complement.
GCCCTGCTCGGAGAATAAGCTGATGGCGGCCTGAAGGATCTTTTCCCTTCTTTCTTGGGAGCGATTTTCCGATTTGGAGCGGGTAGCTGCCATGTTGATTCCTGAGTTTGTTTATTTCTTGTCAAATCGTTGGTCGATTTTTGCCCATACGAGGCACGCTAAAAGCACGCCAGTATAACTCAATTCCAGCGGCCAGCACGGCCACTCTACTTGACTGTGAGTATTGCTTCAATATATTGTGGTGATGCTCATTTTGTTGGATAAAGCTTTACGATGGCCGTGTTTGACCTGTAATCAGTAGCGTTTGAGGAGGACGGCGATGATTTTTAGCGCAGAACATGAACAACTACGAGAAACCGTACAACGATTTGTGCGCGACGAGATCAACCCCTACGTGGATGATTGGGAAAAAGCCGGTATTTTCCCGGCCAAAGGGCTTTATAAAAAAGCCGCCGCTTTAGGTTTATTAGGCATTAACAAGCCTGAAGAGTATGGTGGCCTAGGTTTGGATTACAGCTTCCAAGCGATATTTGCTGAGGAGATTGGGCGCGCTGATCATATGAGCTCCCCCTTGGGCTTAGGGGTTCATACCACCATGGCAACGCCTGCCTTAACTAACTTTGGCAGTCACGATCTAAAACAAGAATTCCTAGCCCCGGCAATCGCTGGTGAGAGAGTGGCTTGTATTGGGGTTAGCGAGCCAAGCGCGGGCTCTGATGTAGCCCAGTTAAAAACACAGGCCAAGCAACAGGGTGATGACTACGTCATTAATGGCACAAAAATGTGGATTACCAACTCCACGCAGTCAGATTTTATTTGCTTGTTGGCCAATACCTCTGAAGGGCCGGTGCATAAAAATAAATCTTTGATTATCGTGCCGAGCGATACCCCTGGGATCAGTTTTTCTAAACCACTGGAAAAGCTGGGTATGCATGCTTCAGACACCGCTCAGATCTTTTTTGATAATGTTAAGGTTCCAGTACGCCATCGAATTGGCGAAGAAGGTAAGGGCTTTTTCTATCAAATGCAGCAATTTCAAGAGGAGCGCTTATGGTGTGCCTTAAGCTGCTTGAAGGTATTTGAAAACTGCATTGATAGAACCATCGAATACACCCGCGAACGGCAGATTTTTGGTGCACCTGTGCTGCACAATCAATCCATTCATTATCACTTGGCGGAGCTGCAAGCAGAAGTCGAACTACTACGCTCGCTATGCTTTGATGCCGTTGAGAAAATTATGCATGGTGAAGACGTAACCCGCCTAGCTACCATTGCTAAGTTCAAGCTGGGTAAATTGACCCAGAAAATTCCTAATGATTGCTTGCAGTACTGGGGAGGAATGGGCTTTATGTGGGATAACTATGTAGCAAGGGTGTACCGTGATATCCGCGCAGCGGCAATCGGTGGCGGCTCGGATGAAACAATGCTGGCGGTGCTTTCTAAAATTATGGGTACACATCCTTAAACAAATAGGACTTTAATTGGACGCCTTAAGTTGCTGATTACTCCTGTTATTCGGCCGGATTTACTTTTAGAGTGTTCACTTACCTCTTTTACTGCAGCCCATTGCGGAGACCACCTAAGTAAGAATCTGGCTTGAGGTAGGGATTTGGAGCGACTAGGCTCCTGACCAAACCTCTTGGAGAGGTTTTGGGCTTGGCCAAAGGCTGAGCGCATGGACGCGCGAATCCATGGAACGGGTGGCTACATGACTATTCTGTTTGGAGCAGAATAGGGCCTGCCCGTAGGGTGAGTAATTGGATGTTATGAATCCATGCAGCGTTGGAGCGGAAAAGCACTGCCCCAAACTAGATTCTGGTCAGGAGCAAAGAATGTACATAGTCCGATATTACGATCAATATCGGACTTTGCTTGGAGCCTTTGATGTCCCTTTTATTGAATGGGCTGGTCTCTAATTCGGAAACTACAATAAACCCTCGGTTTTTAAATCGTCGATAGTAAGCTCAATACTCTTACGCAAAGTGCTAACAATAAAATCGACATCCTCTTTTGTCATGGTCAGTGGCGGCGACATAACATTTAGATGAACAATAGCACGGGTAATTAAGCCCAGCTCATCGGCGTGGTTGGATACACGTTTGCCGATATCTTCCTCTTCAGGAAACAGCGCCTTAGTGGCTTTATCGGCAACGTATTCTACGCAGACCATAAACTTACGGCCGCGCACCTGCCCAACGATAGGAAGATCTTCTAGGGTTTTAAGTTGCTCCTCGAAGTAAGGGCCCACTTCCATTACATTTTCTAAGAGCTTTTCGCGCTCAAGAATCTCAATGTTCTTAAGTGCCGCCGCACAGGCAACTGGATGACCAGAGTAAGTGAAACCGTGAGCAAAGCAGCGGCCTGAATCCTCAGCATTAAGCACATCCCAAATTTCATCGGAAAACAGCAAAGCGCCAAGCGGCTGATAACCAGAGCTTAAACCCTTTGCGCAAGTGATCATGTCTGGAATGATGCCGAATTCGCTTTCTGAAGCAAACCAGTGCCCAAGACGACCAAAGGCTGTTACTACCTCATCGGCAACAAATAAAATATCGTTTTGCTTACAAACTTGGTGCATACGTTGCAGATAGCCTTCTGGGGCGACGATAACGCCACCAGCACCCATAATAGGCTCAGCAAAAAAGGCGGCCACTTTATCAGCACCTAGCTCGGCTATTTTATCTTCAAACTCTTTAACAAGCTGATCGACAAAGTCGGCTTCACTTTGACCTTCTTCCGCACAGCGGTAGTAGTTTGGGTAAGATAAATGGTGAATCGTATCGCTGATGTAATCAAATTCCGGCGGATGATCTCCAGGCTTGCCACCAATCGACATAGCGGCATAGGTCGAACCGTGATAAGAGTTCATGCGCGAGATGATATGTTTTTTCTCGTGCTTACCGCGACAATTCTGATAGTAGTGAATCATACGAAACGCGGTATCAACAGCGGTTGAACCACCACAGGTAAAGAACACATGATTGATCGGTGCTGGGGCTAACTCAGCCAGCTTAGCCGCTAGTTTTGCAGCAGGAACATTGGTGAGATCCACAAACGGGCTGGCGTAGGATAGCTCGTAAGCTTGTGCCGCAATCGCTTCGGCCATTTCTTTACGACCGAGGCCGATATTATTGCACCAAAGCCCGCCGACAGAATCGAAATAACGCTTTCCATCGGTATCGTAGATGTAGCAGCCTTCACCTTTGGCGATGGCTAGGGCGCCTTCCTCTCGAAATACATCGAAGATCTGCCAAGGGTGCAGATGGTGATCCTTATCGATTTGATTGATGGCTTGGCTATCGTATTGCTCGCTCTGGCTCATAGTACTCTCGGTTTTTGATTTATTGCTTAGGGTATAAGACTATGCAAAAGCCAGCATGCTGCCCATACCCCTATAGGGTAGGTGTAAGACAATGTAGCTGTTAGTGCTAGATAGTGTCGGTGTTACTGCTAGATAGTGCGTGCAGTCGCGAGTTTACCCTTTATGTGGCTTTAGGTCGTTGATGGTAGGCCAATAGCGGGTCTCCAATATCTTGCGGCCCCAGTAGGCTTAAGGAGTTGAGGAATAAGGAGAAAAGCTCGGATTGGGAGTTGATATCCAGCTTGTTGTAGAGGTTGCGTTTGTGCACCTTGATGGTTTCCATCGAGATGCCTAAGCGTTCGGCCATTGATTTGGTTGAGTGCCCTTGCAGCAGCAAGCGTGCGATTTCTGCCTCACGCTGGGTCAAAAATGACTGCCCGAACTGGGCAAAGGCTTGCTGCAAGCGCTGGTGCATATCATCTTGCTCTTGAGCCGAACTGCTTTGACCGAATTCGCGCCAGTGCTGGGACATGATCGCCAGCACCCAAGGGCTAAGTTGCTGCAGGCTTGCTTTAGCGGATTCATCAAAGGCCTTGGTACTGCACAGTGATAGATGGATATAATCCTGTTCGACCTGCAATAGATAGCCAATTTCATCAGTAAAGTTAGCGAATTGGAAATATTGCTTAAAATACTCACTTTGCTCAAAGTCATCGGCGGCAAGCTCTGCAAGACGATAGATGCCGCTGTCTTGCTGCTCTTGGCAGGCTTGAAAATAAGGGTCTAAAAGATAAGCCCCTGACATATAGCGATTCATGCTGGCCTGCTTGCCGATAATGCCATCTTCGTAAATATCCAGTAGCAGCTTAGGGCGCCCATCTTTGGGAAAAGCAAATGCGGCTAAGCTTTGCACTGGGCAGATATGCTCAAAGAAAGCCAACATGCTGTCTGCGAAGCCTTCCTGGCCGATATTCTCAGTTACCCGAGCCATGGCGGGTATTAAGGCTTCAAGCATCTCTGGTCTCTCTAGATTGGCTTTAATTGGTTTTTTTGTGCTTATTTTGTACGTATTAAGAGCTGCGTCATGTCAGACAACATTATCGTCTCAATATAGGCAAATTATGATAATCTGCCAAGACTCTAACCATAACAATAAAAGGAAATTCCCGTGGCCTTTTTGTTTAAGCTTGTTAAATGGCTTGTCATTATACTTCTGGTTTTAGTTTTGGCGATTGCTGCTTTGTTGCAGTTTGGGCCATTATCTTTGGGCAGTGCCAAGGCCATTCTTAATGTCTTGGGGGTTTACAGTGTTGAAGCACCCCAGCAGAGTGTTATTGCTCAACGTTTGAAAGTCCCTGAGGGTTTTTCTGTTGGGCGTTATGCTGAAGGTTTGACTAAGGTACGCTTTATTGAGTTTAGCCGTTCGGGTGATCTTTTAGCGGTGCTTTCTCGTGACGGTCAGCTAGTGCGTTTAAAAGCCGATGCGGATGGCGATGGTCGTCATGATGGCAAAGAAATTCTAATGGAAGGCTTAAAAGCGCCAAATGATTTAGAGTTCTACGAGGATTATTTATATATCGCTGAATCCAATGCGATTGGCCGTGTTCGCTTTGATCATGAGCAGGGGAAGTTTGCGGGCGATTATGAAATTATTATTCCTGACTTGCCGGATGATGGTAATCATCGCAGTAAATCGATTCGCTTACATGATGGTAATTTGTATTTGAGTATTGGTTCTACCTGTAATGTATGCGAAGAGGCTGATAAGCGTCGCGCGACCATTATGCGTTTTGATGTTGATGGTAAAAACGGTGAGGTTTTTGCCGCCGGTTTGCGTAACAGCGTAGGCTTGGATATTGCGCCTTGGGATAACAGTTTGTATGCGACAGATAATGGTCGTGATTTGTTGGGTGATGATTATCCGGTGTGCGAGCTAAACAAGGTAGAGGAAGGGCAGTTTTATGGCTGGCCTTATATTAATGGCTTTGGTGATTTAGACCCGGATTTTGGTCCAGGTCAGGAAGATCGTTTGTCTATCTCTACTTCTCCGGTATTTGGTTTTCCTGCTCATAATGCGCCTTTGGGGATGCGCTTTATTCGTGATGCTAAGTTTCCCTCTGCTTACAAAAAAACAGCTTTGGTTGCACTACATGGTTCTTGGAATCGCAGCAAGGCTGACGGTTATAAGGTGGTGGCCTTACATTGGCAAGAGGATGGTTCTGTAAGCGGTGAGGATTTTTTAAGTGGCTTTGAAAAGAATGAGGATATTATCGGGCGTCCGGTAGATATTGCCGAGGGGCCGGATGGTTGTGTTTATGTTTCTGATGACTATGCAGGCTCTATTTACCGTGTTTGTCATGGGCAGTCGCAGAATACTTTGGTCGATTTGGCTAGTGATACTGTTGCGGATAAGGCTTTTGAGGAGCTTAGTACGGAAGAGATGCGGGTAGCTTTGGCAGTCGGCGAAGAGCTATACAATCAGTATCCTTGTGCATCTTGTCATTTGTTGCAAGGCAAGGGTAATAGTGGTGGTAAGTCTTTGGATGCTTTAAATGGCCGTTACACTTTGCAGTCTTTAAGTGATTATTTCTTGCAACCTAATGCGCCTATGCCGGTGTATCCGTTTGATGAGGCTCAGCGTCGGGCGATGGCGGTGTATTTACTTTCGGTTGAGTGAGTTTTTTATAGACTTGTAGTTTGGGGCTCCGAACCGGCCGAACGTGGGGTTGTGCTTGTGCCACGATCGGCGGCCCTCTCACTTTGTTGAAGGTGGGTATTTATCTTTTTGTTGGCCCCGACCGATTTCAGGCTCGGCGGTAGCTGTCCTGGAACACGCTTAAACCATCCGGGGCGCTCGACTTCGCAGCGTCCATGCTGCTCCACGGTTCCTGGCCAGCTACCGCCGAGCCTGAAATCTACATTGTGCTTAGTGTTCCATAAATTTCTCCTGGGGCAGCCCCGCATAGAGTTTCTGGCTTTACATGGCAAGAGATGGCGTATATAGGCCAATTGTGGTGGATGTCCAGGATGTTTTTATTGAAGAAAAACAGTAGATGAGAGTTAAATAATTTTGAGCAATGATATCCCTGATGAGCTTCTCAGAATGATTGAAGAAGGCAGTTCAATTTTAGAATGCTCTTCTGAGCTTTCATTGGGCTTTAGAATTCAATTACATAGGGGCATTGAGGCTTTATCAAAAGATTTACACCCTGATGCTGGTTATTATAGGCGAGCAAAGATAGCTCTTGCTTGCGCATATAAAACTCTACCGATTTGGGAGGGCTGCTACGATGTTGACGGTACAGCAAGGAATATACTCTCACTTTCCATACAGTGTTTAGCTGGAGAAGAGCCTCTAGAGGAGCTGAAGATACAAGCTGAAAGGTTTGAAACTATAGTCAACAATATTATGTGTTCTAGTGAAGATAATATTGTTGCGAGTTATGCTGGTTTTTCATGTTTGTCTGCTTTTGAGACTGTTGTATATGACTATGACTTCTCAATGGAAGCCAAAACAGAAAAGGATTGTACTCCAGAATGCTGGGATGCTTGTTTCAATTCCTCTCTAGCTATATCTGGAGGGGCCACTTGGGAGTCTGTAGTTTTAAATGAGTCAGCTCGTAAAGAGTTTTTGCTATGGTATTTAAAGGTGGCTTTAATCGAGACTTGGCCACCTCTTGTTGCGCCAGGAGAAATTTTGGAGCATTGACACCTTGAAGTATTGCCTCGGCAGTCAAGTACGTTTGTAGCGCTATCCTACTCTTTTTTAAGTTTTACAAAGAGGTAAGCGGGGGCGTTGTCATGGACATTGATGTACCACTTTTTGTGTTTGGACTTTGAAACTTTAAGCCACCCGAACACTAGTACTGTTGCACAGTAGATCAAGGGCAGCCAGTCGATCCCGACCAAGCTATACTCAGGCTTGAAAAGATATAAAGGATAAAGATTTCTTTAGTAGGTCAATCGTCAACACCTCGGCCTAACATGTCACAAAAGTAGATCCTCGAGCTGGAGAGGGACTGTGGGGGCTTTGGAGGCAGGGATGCCGGAGAAGAGCTACAAGGATGTATTTATGTGTCCCCCGCAGTCCCTCTCCAGCTCGAAGATCGGTCCGTCGTTGCGATACTAAAGGCCAATTAAACAGGCCTCAATCGCCCCGACGAATAATCGACTTACTTAAAAATCCCGCGAGAAATCACTTCTTTCATAATCTCCGAAGTACCTGCGTAAATAGTTTGAATGCGGGCATCAACGTAGAAGCGGGAGATCGGGTATTCGGCGGTGTAGCCGTAACCACCAAACATTTGTAGACATTGGTCGACAACTTCTAGCTGCATTTCTGTTGAGCTTAGTTTGAGGATTGCTGCATCTTCAACACTCATCTCGCTGCGCTCGTACTTATCCATATTTTTTTCAAGCAGGGCGCGTACCGTTTCTACTTTGGCTTGGCATTCAGCCATTTTGAAGCGAGTATTTTGGAATTGGCTGATCGATTGGCCAAAGGCTTTGCGATCCTTTGTGTAATCAACGGCCAAGGCAATGGCTCCGTCTGCAGCGCCGACGGCTTGGCTGGCAACGCCTAAGCGCTCGCGGGGCAATTCTTCCATTAGGTAGATAAAGCCTTTACCTTCTTCACCTAATAGCGCATTAGCGGGTATGCGCATATTTTCGAAGAATAGCTCAGCGGTATCGCTAGAGTGTTGACCAATTTTACGAATAGACTTGCCGCGATTAAAGCCAGGCAATGAGGTATCAACCAAGAATAGGGAGATACCTTTTGCACCCGCGCTTGGGTCGGTTTTGGCGCATACGATAACGAGATCTGCATAGATGCCATTAGTAATAAATACTTTGGAGCCATTTAAGATCCAATCGTCACCATCGCGTACGGCACTGGTGCTCATACCGGCCAAGTCACTGCCAGCACCTGGTTCGGTCATGGCAATAGCGCCCAGAACTTCTCCGCTTACCATTTTAGGTAGCCATTGCTGCTTTTGCTCATCGGTACCAATATTCAGAATATAAGGCATTACGATGTTTGAGTGGATGTTATAGCCACTACCAAGGCCGCCATAGCCCATGCGGGACATTTCATAGGTGATCATTTGCGCAACGCGGAAGGAGGCCGCAGCGGCACCGTATTCTTCAGGTAGATCTGGCCCTAGCAGGCCAGCAGCACCAAGGGTTTGCCAGATCTCTTTTGGGGTGGCGTGGGCTTCTTCCCAGGCTTCGTAATGGGGTTCAACTTCTTGTTCTAAGCAGCGTACTGCCATTTCACGAAATAAACCCAATTCAGAGTCGTCATAATTCTGGGACATATCTAGGCCTCATTATTCAAGCTATAGTGTATAGCTTGAATAATGACAAGAATGCCAAAGCAGTCCAATTGTATTTGGTGACCCTTTTAGTGTTTATTTCGCTCAAAATGACAGTTTTAACCCAGCAGGCCTAATTATTGTCCAGGGGGCTTTCCTGCGATGGCCTGATCGATGAACTGCTCAAGCTTTGCTAAGCCCCATTCGGATAAGCCAAAACGCAAGTGCTTGTTGGCACCAGACCGGATGCCAGATTGAATCGACTCACCCATTTCAAAGTCTTCATTTAGGGTAATTTCGGTAATCTGGTGATTTCTATCCCAGTAAGCTTGTTCTCGCTGTGCGAATCCATCTTTGGGTATTAGCATTTGAAAGGTAATTTCAACTTCGCTTGGGCTAACAGGCTTCATGATAAACATGGCGATATGGTCTTCTTGTACCAGCAAAGCAACATTAGGAAATAGCTGGTACACCATATGGGTGTGATCGCGTATTTGCCATTCGCTTTGATCTTGCTCACGTAATTGATTGATCGATTGGCGCGGCAAAATCAAGCGAAAATGTGGGCCAAAGTCTTCGAGATAAGAGGTGTTGCTGAAGAAGTAGGGCGCAATTGTCTTCGCATGAGTAACCTGAAAGTGATAAGACTCTAAGCCGCCACCGGAGACAATCTTCCAGTTGCTGTTCCAGGTTTTGGTCACCGGGCGATAGACCATCATGTCTTCAATATTGTAATCATCAAGATCTTCAGCGATCGGTGCCCAGAACTTATCAAAATCAAACTCTACATCGGTGTTTGGTAAGACAAAGATAAAGCCGTTACGTACCCAAAGCGATAATTCATTTAGCCCACTGTCGCTTTTAATTAATGTGGGGAACCCCTCTTGATGAGGAACGCCTTTTAACTCGCCTTTGTTATTAAACATCCAGCCATGATAGGGGCATACAAAACGGTTTTTGCAACCACTTTCTGCACCTTCTAAACGAGCACCGCGGTGTTTGCAAACGTTGATCATCGCCTTAAAGCTACTATCATCACAGCCGTCGTTTTGGCGAGCAATAATGACACTGATACCGTGTAAATTCCGTGTGATAAAGCCATTGCCAAGCTCTATCTCGCTGACATGGGCCACCATATTGGGCATGCGCTTAAATACGGCATCAAGTTCTTGATCAAAGTACTCTTGATCGTGGTATTTATAAACCGGCGATAGGTACTCTTGTTCTTCGTGTTGGGTAGTTTTTGTATCGATATAATCTAAGCACTGCTGCAGCAGTTCGACTTGGCGTTGATGTTTCATATCAGGCTTCTCATTATTCTATAATTTGATTCTTTAAATTATTTGAACAGGCGCAATTCGATCAGCGACTTTAGCTCTTGGCGTTGTTGTTTTAATAGGGCCTTGAAGTCACTGGCGCTGAGTATTTGTTTTAAGGTGGGTAGGGACACCACGAAATAATGTTGTGCACCAATAATGTTGTAGAGGAATGCCATAGGCTCCAGCTCATGGAAGCGGCCGTTCTGCTGGCCACGGCGAATCAGCTCAACTAATCGCTCCAGCCAAGGCGCTAAATACCAATTGTGGGCCGTGGCGGCGCGCTGGGGGTTATCCAGCATTTCACGCAGTAGCAAAACTGTTTCATTGGGGCATTCTTTATTCCAGCGATAAAAGCTATCCATCACATTCAGCATCTGTTGCTTTTCATCTTCAGAGCTGGCCATAGCCGCTTCTAGTTCGCTTAACAAGCGGGTAGATATGGACTCCAAAACCGCGCCATAGAGCTTTTCTTTGCTAGAGAAGTGATGCAGCAATGAAGGCTTCTTGATATTGACCGCTTCTGCAACGCTATTAATACTGGTGCCGTAGAAGCCACTTTGGGAAAAGGCCTCTAAAGCGGCCTGCAAAATACGGCTTTTGGTATCCAGTTCAGGTGTTTTTACGGATTTCAGCTTAGTCATGGGGGCATTTGCTCTGGGTTTTCATAAATTCAATCAATGTAGTGCCTACCTACCGGTTGGTAGGGTGAATATAAGGCAAGTAGAGCGGCTATGCAAGATAGTAGCGGCAAATGGGGATAGGGCTTGTGTTGATCAGCGCTTATCAATAGATTAGCGCTATAACCGCCCGAGTAGTGAGTGTTGGAGAGGGATCAAGGGAGCTATGAAGCGCAAGTGCCCAAACTGTAAGGAATATGAGCTTGGAATGAAAATGCTGTCCTTCGCAAATAGCATGGATTGTCATAGCTGTTTCAATAACTACCAGTACACAACTCTCTCTAAATGCTGCTTGTCTTTGCTTCTAATGTGTATTGCTAGTATCGCAGTATATATTGGTATAAAGACAGAAAGCTTTTTGACATTCGCAGTATTAATTTTAGCAGGTCCTCTGCTTGTGGAACTAGCCTTCGCGAAAGTTTGTGAGTTGGAGCGTACAGGACCAAGTATCCGTAAAGAGCGTCGTCGCCAAAGACAAAAATCGCGTAGGGGTCAAAAGGAGTATTGAAGTATGGAAAGTATAGTAATTCCTATGGTGGTCCATATCCTGCTGTGTTCAGCACTCTATGCAATGTTGACCGTCGCAAGAGCGCCGAAGGTGTGGGGTATTGGAAATCGTAGTGATGGCAGTAATCCTTTTGAATCAGTCCAAGTCAAAATAAGCGCTAACCTAAGTAGCCAATTTGAATGGCCGCTTTTTTTTCATGTTGCTTGTATATTAATAATCCTGAAGGGCCTTGAATCATCGACTTTCTACATTCTTATGGCTTGGGTTTTTGTGGCGGGTAGAATATTGCACAGTGCGGTGCAAATTTTTCATTCCAGTATTAAATTACGCGGGGTAGTTTTTACCATTAACTTCGTTGCGGTGTTAGCAATGTGGGGCAAGCTTGTGGCGGATATTTAGTGTGAAAAAAGAGCTTTTATACCTGCCCTATGTTTCGGCAGTCTTGGATGACTGTTTGAAGCTATTCGATGCAAATTGCCCCGAGTACTTTGCGCCAAATGAGCGGGATGATTACAAAAGCTTTCTTGAGGCAAGCCCTGATGCGTACGAGCTTTGCTTTATTTCGGGCAAGCTTATAGCGGCATTTGGGGTGTTTCCAGAAGAAACAGCGATCAGTGGTGGGGCTTTTGCAGCAAGAGCTGCCTCGCTAAATTGGATTTTGATTAACCCCGATATGCAAGGAAGTGGAATTGGAACCGAGCTTATGTCACGGGCTCTAAGCCGGGCTCGTTTGCTTGGGGCTCAGACTTTAAAAATTGCAGCAAGCCACAAGTCTGCTCCTTTCTTTAAGAAGTTTGCTGCCAAGACCGTTTGTGAGAAACAGGACGGTTGGGGGCCAGACATGCATCGCATTGATATGGTGATCGAGCTATAGCTCGGGTAACTGAATCGCTACTTTCTATGGGAATTCTAATGCAACAAATATGCTTTGCCTTTCTTTTTTTAATGGCCTTGGCCATTGGGGTGGTACCAGCTGATGCAAGTGAGCCAGCTAAATCTCAACAAGAAATAAATCACCTGCTTGCCTATGTGAAAAGCACCAATTGCCAATATGAGCGTAATGGCAAGCGGCATAGTGGGAAGGAGGCCGTAAAACATATACAAAGAAAGTATCGTTATTTTGCCGATGAGATAAAGACAGCAGAAGACTTTATTCGCCTTTGTGCTACCAAAAGCACGATGTCTGGGAAGTATTACAAGGTTCATTGTGTCACGGGCAAGGCGATAAAAAATGAAATAAAAAGTGTAGATTGGTTGAGCGAAGAGCTATTGCGTTATCGAGACTTAGAAGATAAGTAAGAATACAGGGAGTTTGTATGGCAACGGGCAGTTGTTTGTGTGGAAAGGTGCCCTAGAAATCAATGGCAATATGGGGGATATAGTGCATTGTCACTGTGTTACTTGTCGTAAGGCCCATGGCGCCGCATTTTCCAGTGTGGCGGCTGTTAAAGTGGATGATTTTACAGTTCTAGGGGATGAGCATCTAAGTCAGTATGAGTCTTCCCCTGGGAAAATTCGCCATTTTTGTTCTCACTGTGGCACACAAATATATGCGAAGCGAAAAACAGCCCAGCATATCGTACTTCGCCTAGGTTCCTTAGATGAGTCAATGGACGACTCAATAGAAGGCTCGCTTCAACTAAAAGAGAAGAACCATATTTGGGTGTCGCAAAAAGCAAGTTGGTACTCTATCGACAGTCATTTGCCTCAGTGTTTAGAGTTTGAATAAGATTTTTAGCTATGAAATTTAAGGTGCCCGAACAACTTGAAACTGAAAGATTAATTCTACGTCAATTCAAAGATGAAGATTGGCAAGACCTCCATGAGTATTATTCTTCAGAAGAGGCCACCCGGTACACAGTAGGGCGAGCCTTCAGTGAAGGCGAAAGTTGGAGAATAATGAGTGCTATGTTGGGGCATTGGGTATTGAGGGGCTATGGCCCGTACGCTCTGGAAGAAAAAAGCAGTAGCAAGGTAATCGGTACGGCCGGCTTTTGGTATCCGAATGATTGGCCCAGCCCAGAAATAAAATGGGCATTGGCGCCAGCCCATTGGGGAAAGGGCTATGCCGGTGAAGCTGCCAGAGCGCTACAAAAAGCCGGTTTAGAATACCTGCCTGAAATAGCACTGATCAGCCTAATCGCTAAAGAGAACCAGGCGTCAATAAAGCTGGCCTTAGCAGTCGGTGCAAGTTTTGAAAGAGAGATAGACTTTCGCGGCGATAGATGGGATATCTATAGGCACCCAGTTGCCTAGCAACTGGGTATGCTTAGGTGCATTGCTGAGGCACTTTGCTTAGGCACTTTGCTTAGGCACTTTGCTTAGGCACTATAGTGCCACACAGAAACTAATGAAGGTACTTACTGTGAGGGGAGTTATCAGCCCTCTTTGTTTACCTGATAGTTCTCGGCCAGTTCACTGAGGAAGCGCTGACTGTCTTCTGATAGGCTGTTAATCTTAGTCACAGATTCAGAAGAACGGCTTGCGAGTTGTCGTACTTCATCGGCAACCACCGCAAAGCCTCGGCCATATTCCCCAGCGCGTGCTGCTTCAATAGCCGCATTTAGAGCGAGCAAATTCGTCTGGCTTGCAATACCATCAATTACTTTAGATATCTCGCCAATCTCCTGGCTAGATTTTGTTATTTTACTCATAATTTCACCCATGGCATTGCGTTGCTCTACCTGGGCGGTGACATCTTTTACAAAAGCGGTATACATAATTCTGCCGGCAACCTCAATTCTAGAAAGTGATAGATTGCCCCACTTTTTGCTGCCGTCTTTTCGGAATATCGGAACTTCACGATTGGTGCCAACGATTTTGTTTTCGCCAGTTTCGCGATTGCGATTGACTAAGTTGTCATGCTGATCTTTGATATTCGCAGGGACAAGCATTTTTACGTTCTGCCCGATCACTTCGTCAGCAGAGTAACCCCAAAGTGCTTCCGCCGCGGCGTTAAACAATGAGACCCGATTATCGGCATCAATACTAACAACGGCATCTAATGCCTGAGAAAGAGTTTGCTTAATGGTTTCCCTGGACGCTTTTTCTTCGCTGATATCGCGTACAAAAGCGGTATAACCTATTTCTCCGTCTACCTCTACTTTAGATAGTGATAGTGCCGCGTTTACTATACTACCGTCCTTGCGTACGACATCCACTTCACGGCTGGTGCCAACAATGGTATTTCTGCCGGTGCTACGATTGGCATTTACATAGCCATCGTGGTTTGCTTGAATTTCTTTTGGAACCAACATTTTGACATTTTGACCAATCACCTCATCTCGTGAATAGCCCCACAAATCTTCGGCAGATTTGTTCATAAAGGTTACTTTATTATCTTTATCGATAGTAATAACCCCGTCTAATGCTTGCTCAAGAATTTGCCGGGTTTCTTCACGAGCACGCCTATCAGCGGTTACGTCTCTGGCGAAGCCGACATATCCTTGTTCGCCATTTAAATCGATCTTAGAAAGCGATAGGCTTATCCAGGCTGTACTGCCGTCATGTCGTTCAAGTTGAACTTCACGGCTGGTGCCAACGATAATATTTTGGCTGGTTTTACGGTTATTATTTACGTAGGAATCGTGATCGGCCTGTATTGCTTTGGGGACTAGGACTTTGACGTTTTGGCCCATGACATCTGATTTGCTGATATCCCAAAGCTTTTCGGCCGATGTATTCATAAAGGTAATGCAGTTGTCTCCATCGATAATGACAACCCCTTGCTCCGACTGCTCTAGCATATTTTCCATCAGCTGAGTGTCTACTTGGCTCTGTGTTGCACTATCAAGAGTGGGTTCGGTGGTCTTTGTTGCGGTCTTTTCGTCGTTATTATTACGGGGCTTTAGGAATGACAGCATGGGTACCTCGGCAGTTAGAATTCTCTATCAGTAGTTAACGGTCATTTGGGAAGCCTCTAAAGGGTAAAATGTTGTTTTTTTAACCACTTCTTTTGTGAGGCTTTGACAGATCTTGTACAAAATTCAGCCAAGATATTTTGAGTCTAGATGGGTATTTTGCGAAATACCTAGTGCTTTTTAGACGTTCTTTACATAGATCATTTGTCTTATATTCCTCCATAAAACGCAGGGTTTATCGTTTGTTAATCTCGTTGGGATTGCAGAACATCCTCGCCAAGACCCTACGTCATCTATAGCGTGTCCAGCTATCGCAAAGCGAATGCTGGTTGAGTTCTAAGAACGAGAGCAGAGAGGTAAATAGTGAGAGGTCAGCAGTGAGCGCTGGGAAGGCTGAGCGAGCTGCTATTGCAGTTCTTAAGCGCAACAACAGCTCGTGATTAAAAAATCTTATCGAAATTTTTCAAGCAGTTGGTAATACCACATGCCCAGAACTAAAGCTTGGTTGCCAAGCCAGTCATTAATAGGAACTCTAATATGTTTAAAGGCTGCAAATGTATCGAACTCTTCCATATGCCCTGCGATCGCATTGCCCATAATTTCAGCCATAATATGAGAGGCAGCAAGCCCGTGGCCAGAGTAGCCTTGACAATAATAAATACGATCGCTGAGCTTACCCAGTTGTGGGATACGATTAATAACGATGCCGGCCATACCTGTCCATTCAAATTCGATATCGATACCCTTTAGTGCCGGAAAGGTTCGCTCCATTGCCGGACGTAATTCTGCCGAAACACTTTTGGAATCTTTACCCGAGTAGTTAGTGCCGCCACCAAACATTAAGCGTTTATCGGCCGTTAAGCGATAGTAGTCAAGAACAAAGCGGCAATCGTAAACGGCAAGATCTTGTGGGTTAATTTGATTGGCCAGCTCATCACCTAGAGGAGCGGTTGTCATATTGCCTAGCGATGCGGGAAAGAGCATCCCCCCGAGCTTAGGTCTACCCAATCTATGGTATGCATTTCCGGCGATCATTACGCGGTCAGCGCTCACTCGGCCATGCTGGGTTTTAATGATTATTTTATCGTTTTCTTCAATATCAATAACGGGGCTGTTTTCAAAAATTCGAACACCTAGGCTGCTCGCAGCCTTGGCTTCACCAAGGCACAGATTAAGTGGGTGCAAGTGCATATTGCGCCGATTGAGCAAGCCTCCGTGGTAGATCGGACTATCTAAATAATTTGGGATATCAGCCGCGCTGACTATTTCCAGTTCTTCGCCCATACCGCGGCTAAGGGCTTCTTGATAGAAAGCGTGCAAGCCCTTCATGTGACTGGGCTTATAGGCTGTTTGTAAGTGGCCAAATTTTAGATCGCAATCAATACCATATTTGGCGACACGGCGTTTAATGATTTCATGGCCGCGCCATCTTAAATTCCAAACAAAATCTTCAGCATCGGCGCCAATGGTCTTCCTTAACTGCTTTAGCATGGCTTCATCTCCAGAGAGGCTACCAGTAACCTGCCCACCATTTCGGCCGGTGGCGCCCCAGCCAATTTTATTGGCCTCTATTAAGCTAACCGAAAAGCCTTTTTCGGCGAGTTCAAGAGCCGTAGCAATACCTGTGAAACCACCGCCGATGATGGCTATGTCGCTGCTCTGTTCGTCTTGTAGGGTTGGGTAGTTGGATTCTTCGTTGATGCTGGCGGAATAATAAGAAGGGCATCGTGTCATGTTATCACTTTAGTCTCTCTTTATTGGTGTCTTGGATAAAATTGGGGGTTTGTTGATTGTGCAATGATCTATCAGCATAACCAGAGCCCGATAGCTAGGTATATAACCCAAATGGTGCAGTCTTTAATACCCCTCAAGCCGTATATTCACATTATCTGAAAAAAGCATCTATGTTAGCTCTATTTGCTTTGGCAGAGCGTCCTTTATTGGTCTAGGGTCAATAAAGAAACGTAGTGTTTAAGACCCTAGGATTAAGATTGCAATGTCAATATTGACTGATCAATGTCAGGCAGAATTTTCAGTATTGATTGTCGATGACAACTCAAAGAACCTGCAAGTGTTGCAGCGCATGTTGGAATCACGAGGTTACCGAGTATTGCCTGCTATCAGTGGCAAGCTTGCTTTGCGCAGTCTCGAGAAGGTGCAGCCGGATCTCATTCTTCTGGATATTAACATGCCAGGGATGGATGGCTATGAAACCTGTGAGCGAATCAAATCGATAAAAGCCTGTGCTGATATACCCATTATCTTTGTTAGTGCATTAGATACCATCAATGACAAGATAAAAGCTTTTTTATGCGGTGGCGTCGATTATATTGTAAAGCCCTTCCAGATAGAGGAAGTTCTAGCCAGAGTGAACACTCACTTGAGCTTGAGCGGAATGCGAAAACAGTTAGCGCGTTCAAATCAAGAAGTTGAGGCTAAGGTACAGGGAAAAACGAGGGAACTGGAAGATGCAATCAGTCGATACAAAAATCTCAGTGTAAGAGAAAAGGCTCTTGCCAAAATTCTACGTACACCTATCGACGATCTGGCGGTCAATAGCTACATCAATAAAATACTTGAAGCATTAAATCAGGTTTTGGATAAACACGAGCAAAACCCTAGTGCTGCGGTCATAACTTTTAATGATCATCCCAACAGTCATGCATTTAATTCATTTACTCTGGGCGATAAAAGTTTAAATCAGCAGCTTAATTGCCTGATGGTCTGCATTATTAACGAGCTGGGCTTTGGCGGCTTTTTAGAGGCGGATACCTTGATTGTTCTTTATGAGGGGTTTTCAGCCACCCGAATTGTTCTTAAGGATGAAGAGCGCCCCTTAGGTCTTGCCGCAGGTGATATTAAGACCAACTTTCTAATAGTACCTATCAAAGTTAAAAATACCCTGCTCAGTTTACTGGCGATCAGCATTCCTCCTGATCAGGCGTTTAGAGAAGAGGATATCGATTACTATCGGCAGGTAGCGGAGGTTATTGGTAGTAGTCTCGCACGTCGTTCTTCCGATAGGAAAATTGAATTCCTCGCCTATCACGATGAACTGACGGGTTTACCTAATCGCCGCTTGATGAATGATCGCATCGCCCACGAAATTAATGTCTCTGGGCGCACCGGAATGGTCGGTGCATTAGTCTATCTAGACTTGGATGATTTCAAATTGGTTAATGATGCGCTGGGACACGAGGTGGGTGATTCTGTGTTGAAAATTACTTCGCAGCGTATTCAAGAGGTTTTACGCTCAACAGACTCATGTGCAAGGTGGGGCGGCGATGAATTTGTCATTATGTTGCCGATGCTGAGTGATGAAAGGGCTAACGCTTCAGAACGCGCGCATTTTGTATCCGATAAAATTAGGCAAGCCATCACACGTCCTTTCCATATCGATTCCCATGAAGTTCAGATGTCGATTAGCATTGGCATCACTCTATTTGGTAAAGGCGATAAGCTGGGGCAAGAATATCTTGTTGAAGCTGATGCAGCTATGTATCAAGCCAAAAAGACGGGTAAGAATGCTATTCAGTTTTTCAAGCCGGAGTACCAGTCACGCGCTGAATCTAGACTGGCATTGACTAAAGGCTTACGACAGGCCGTTAAAAACAATGAGCTGTATATGGTCTATCAGCCCCAGGTTAATAAAAACGGTGAAATTGTAGGTCTAGAAACGTTAATGCGCTGGGAGAGCGAAGAGTTTGGTTTCGTTCGACCTGATGTGTTCATTGCTTTGGCTGAGGAATCAAATCTTATCGTGGATTTGGATCTCTTTGCGATCCGGTCGGCCTGCTCGCAGTTTATGCACTGGCAGCAAGAGGGACTTCTGCCAAAGGCCTTTAAACGATTAGCAATTAATATTTGTCCTCGGCACTTCTCCAGTGATCAGTTTGTCAGCAATGTTCGGGAAACTTTAGAACACTTTAATATGTCGCCCGAGCACTTAGAGCTAGAGGTGACAGAGCGTTTAATGCTTTCAAACGTGGATACTACCATAGCAAAGTTAAACGAACTGAAAAATCTTGGTGTGTCATTTTCTATCGATGATTTTGGTACTGGATACTCCAGTTTGTCTTATCTGCTCAAGTTGCCCATCGATATGTTGAAAATTGATCGCTCTTTTGTAAGTGATGTGCATCTCAACCAACAGGCCGCGACGATTGTTTCCACTATTATCGGTATGGCGAAAAACCTAGGCTTAGAAACCATCGCCGAAGGAGTGGAAGAGAAAGAGGAGTTTGACCATTTATTAAGAGATGGTTGTGACTACTATCAAGGTTATAAATTTTATAAGCCTATAAAAGCATCCGAACTAAGATCGATTTTCTCGGATATAAACTCGCTAAGAGGCAATTAGGTTTTTGAGTTAAATCTGGAATCCTCGAATCGTATTTAGATTTGGGTATTTTGTATTGGATGGTTTTTGTCAGTGCTGCAATACGAACGATAAATCAACAAGGGTAAAGGGACTAAGGTCATGAATGCGATACTAGATGCCGATTGTACGGGTAAGTACACCATTCTCAACAATCTGCAGATTCCAGAGAATATTCAGCAGAGCTGGCAGAAAACCATCGATTTAATGGCACAGGCTATGGGGGTGCCTGCTGGCCTGATTATGCGGGTGCATCAAAAGCAGATTGAAGTCTGTATTGCTTCGAGTAATGGCGACAATGTCTATGAGCCCAATGAGTTGGCCGATCTGCATACTGGCTTATATTGCGAGACCGTTATGTCTAGCAACGAGGCTTTACTGGTTCCTAATGCTTTGACAGATCCGGTCTGGGCCAATAATCCCGATGTAAAGCTAAATATGATTTCTTACCTGGGTATGCCCCTTTGCTGGCCCAATAGCGAAGTGTTTGGGACAATCTGTGTGTTGGATGGCAAGGAGAATCACTACAATGATCAGTATAAAGAGCTGCTACGAGAGTTTCAGCAGAGTATCCAGCTCAGTTTAAAAACCATTTATGAAAATCAATTGTTGATCAATGCACAAGAGGAATTGATCAGGGCTAAAGAAAAGGCCGAGGCAGCGAGTAAAGCCAAAAGCGTATTTTTGGCCAATATGTCCCACGAATTGAGGACTCCTTTAAATGCAATTTTGGGTTTCTCAAAAATCCTTCAAGAAGAAAGTGGTCTTTCATCCAATAATTTAGATGACCTGCAGGCTATCCGGTTTAGCGGTGAGCACCTATTACGCTTGATTAATGATGTATTGGATATGTCAAAGATTGAAGCGGGCAGAATGGATTATGACGAAAGCGAAGTGGAGCTTTTACAAACAATCAAAGATGTTGGTCAGCTGATTAGGCCTAAGGCCGTTGAAAAAGAGCTTTCATATACTGTAGAGATATCGGCTGATGTTCCACAATTTGTTAGGTCTGATTTAATTAAAATTCGCCAGATCCTAATAAACTTGCTGAGTAATGCTGTTAAGTACACAGAGACTGGTGGTCTCATCATGAAGGTTTGGTCCGAGCTTGCACCTTCGCAGGAGGGAATGGAGTTTCGAAAGCTATTTTTTGAAGTGAAAGATAGCGGTTTGGGAATGACTCCCGAGCAAAGTAAGGAAGTGTTTAAGCCCTTTGAGCAGATCTCGGGCCGTGCTATTGAAGGAACAGGGTTGGGGCTTGCAATTACTTCGAAGTTTGTGGAATTAATGGGAGGCGATATTAAGATCGTTAGCGAGCCAGGAAAAGGAAGCACTTTTACAGTAAGTTTCACCAGTCAGGTAGTAACACCAGATAATAGCGAAATGCATAACCGTGAGCAAAGGCGCGTTGCTTCGCTGAAAGATCAGAAAAAGACTATTCGTGTGTTAATAGCAGAAGATCAAAAGCACAATCGAAACCTGCTGAAAAAACTACTGGGTCGCGTTGGTTTTGATGTGTTAACGGTGAGCAATGGTGCGCAGGCTATCGCTGCCGTCGATAGTTATCAACCCGATTTCATTTGGATGGATATTCGAATGCCTGAAGTAAACGGCATTGACGCTTGCCAAAGAATCCTTGCTAACAATAGAGAAAATCCGCCGGTGGTTGTAGCGATCACAACCAGTATCGCACCAGGAGAGGATCAAAAAGCCTTAGATGCTGGGTGCCAAGCCGTATTGCTCAAGCCTTATCAAGAAGACCAGATATTTGCCACCATGGCTGAGCACCTTAATATAGAGTACAACTATATTGATGAGCAGGGGCAATGCGAAACCGGTCTGCCAAACCTAGATTTATCGGAATCGGTATTGCTGTTAGATAGAGAGCTGCTAATGGAATTGCAGCAAGCACTGGAATCATTAGATAGCGAGAACATTAACCGCCTTATTAATAGTATTCCTGTCGAGCAAAATGAAACAGCGAATGAATTAATGGAATTGGCAAAAGCCTTCGAGTTTGAACGCCTTATAGAGCTAGTTGAGACGGCTTTATGTGATTAGATGGTTTTGTATCCAAGGCCCTCGAGGTAGTGCGGCTTTAGCACGCTTGAGAATTAATCAGCTAATAGGGTGGTAGAGTTACCTATAGCTTGCCTTTTTGATGGTTTGTCGATGACTTGAGCCTCTAGGTCTTGACGGATAGCGGGTTGTAGCAGCGGAGCGAATTGCGCTACATCCTTTATTTGTGGATCTAGCCAATGCTCTAGCCAAGGGCCCTCTTGTGGCAGTGTGAGGGGCGATGCCTTACTGTGATAGGGCGTAAGCTTGGGGTGTGGGGGGAGTGTGATAATACTGCAGCTATTAATTATTTCGCCGCTTAAAGGGTGCTGCCACTGCCGATAAAGCCCGCCAAAAGCAATCGCTTCTTTGGCGTTAAAATTGGTATAGCGCATGGGCTTTTTCTTGCCATTAACCGTTTCATATTCTGTTTCACCAAAGCCACTGGCAGGGATAATACAGCGGCTTTCACGAAAAGGACGATATCCCGCCGAGCGAGGCACGTCGAGCTTGTCGAAGCGAGTGTTAAACGATGTATAACGAGAAGGCTTGTAACGATCGTCCTTGAACTCCAGCAACAGCCACCAAGTAGCGTCCTCTAACACAGTGTTTTGGCCATCGTGCCGAACAATGCTGATGGTATTGCAGACTCGATGGTAATCACTATAGCGAACAGGCCAGTTATGGCTGTCTATACCTAGGCGCAGCAACAGCTGCTGCACTGCTGGGGAATCGCTGACGTTGAATCGACCGCACATATTAAAACCTGATGTTCTGACTATTACTGCTTATGGTAAAGTTGAACAAATCCCTCTGCAAGAAGAGCAGAGCTAGCAGTAGAACTATTGGAGTGATTATGTCTCAACTATTACACACTATGATTCGCGTTGGTGATTTGGATCGTAGTATCGACTTTTATACCCGTATTTTGGGTATGAAGCTATTACGCAAATCTGAGAACCCTGAGTATCGTTATACCTTGGCCTTTGTTGGTTATGGTGAAGAGTCCAGCGGCCAGGCGGTGGTTGAGCTGACCTACAACTGGGATACCCAGAGCTATGACCTTGGTTCGGGCTTTGGTCATTTGGCGATTGGCTTTGAAGATATCTACGCAACTTGTGATGCTATTCGGGAAGCGGGTGGTGAGATCAGTCGAGAACCAGGCCCTGTGAAAGGCGGAAGCACTGAAATTGCTTTTGTTCGCGACCCTGATGGCTATGCGATTGAACTGATTCAACGTAAGTCCATGAGTCAAGGCCTAGGTTAGTGGCAGAGCCCCATATCCTCTTAGTTGAGGACGATGCAAAGCTGGCCGATATTCTGCAAGAATATTTGGTCAAGCAAGGCTTTAAGGTGTCTTGGGTGGGGGATGGTGCCTTGGCGCCAGAGCGGATCTTATCTGAAGCGCCTGAGCTGGTGATACTGGATCTTATGCTTCCGGGACTGGATGGCTTAAGTATCTGTCGCCAGGTTCGTGGTCAGTATGCTGGGCAGATACTGATGTTGACGGCGAATGATGATGATATGGATCAGGTGGCCGCTTTAGAGCTTGGGGTGGATGATTATGTCTGCAAGCCGCTGCAGCCGCGTGTGTTATTGGCTCGTATTAGAATGTTACTGCGCCGGCCGATGCCGTCAGCAGAGGCCTCGCCTAAGCCCTTGGTATCTGCTTCAAGTCGAGAACGCTGTTTTGGTCGATTGGCTCTACATAGCTCGCTGCGCCGTTGTACCCTTGCCGGTCTTGAGATTGATTTAACGCCTGGCGAATTTGATGTTCTCTGGCTGCTGTCATCAAAACCCGATGAAATCTACAGCCGAGAGGCGCTCACTATGGATGCTCGAGGCATTGAGTATGATGGGTTAGACAGAACCATCGATAATCGTATTGCCAGTTTGAGAAAGAAGCTAGAAGCAGACCCCAATAAGGCGCGTGGCATTATTACTGTTAGAGGTAAAGGTTACCGCTTTGTCCCAGATCAGTGGTAGAGCCATACAAAGCCATACAAAAATCCTGCAGCGTTCGGCGAATTAATATGGAATGATGGCACTAGTTCAATTGTTGATCGGAACCGCCAGTGAAAAGCCAGTTTTTTAAACTCTATTTCGGTTTAATTGCCAGTGTCATATTTGCTGTAATCGCCTTGCAGTCCTTGTTCTTTGGCATATGGGGTGATGCCCAAGACGAGTTGTTCTCCCAGCAGTTTGAAGCCTATCGTCAGCTAGCGATCACTTCGGCGGATAGTCCTCAGCAACAAATTAAGCATATGCAAGCCTTAGCCAAGAGTATGGGGGCTGAAGTTAATGTTGCCGAGGAAGAAGAGCTCTTTGATGAAGAATTACCATTGCTAAGGGAAAAGGGCGTTCTTGTGATTAACTCCGACGAAGCCCTTAGCTATTTCCTTATCCCAAATGATCCCAATATTTACCGATTTCAGTATCGAGAAAACCACCCTTTGCTAGATCAGTTAAGTCTGAGTGCGGATTTAACCATGATCGCTGTATTCTTAGCTTTGGGATTAGTGCTTGGCGCCTGGGTATATTTTCTGAACGCTAAATTGGTGGCATTAAACAGTGCTGCCGAAAGGCTGGCAGCGGGTGATTTAGCCGCACGTGCCCCTAAAGCTAAGGGCCAACAAGTTGGGCAGCTAAACCAAAGTTTTAACTTAATGGCCGAGCGCATTGAAAAGCTAATCGAGAGCCACAAACAATTAAGTAATGCTATTGCCCATGAACTACGTTCGCCAATATTTCGTCTGCAGTGCCAGCTGGATATGCTAGCTGACGAAGAAAGTGCTGAAGCTAGAGCCAAATACATTAAAGGTATTGACGATGATGTAAAAGAGCTTGGCTATCTTGTTGAGGAGCTGCTGCAGCATGCCAAAATGGAAAATGCACAGTACCGAATTCAGCGTGAGCCGGGGGAAATTGTGGCGTGGTTATTTCACTCCTTACAAAGTTTGCAATTGGAATCGGATATTGTAATTCGTTATTCCCATAGCGAAGAAAGCTGTCAGTACTCTTTTGATAGCGCACTTATGCAAAGGGCGGTGCAGAACATTATTCGTAATGCATTTCGATACGCAAATGATCTGATCGAGGTTAACCTACAGCTCGATGGACAAGCGATCCTGATTCACTTTGACGATGATGGTGAAGGGATACCTGAAGATCAACGAGAAGCCATATTTCGTCCCTTCCACCGAATTGACACTGCTAGAAGCCGAAACTCCGAGGGATATGGGGGTTATGGCTTGGGACTGGCGATTGTTCGACAAGCCATAGAATTACACGGTGGTGAAGTCAAACTGAGTGAATCTCCTACCGGTGGTGCGCGATTTAGCTTTTGCTTGCCCATGAACTAAGCATGTAAAGCTGAATTGCCCCCGGACTTACAAACCCTGACAAAGTCATACTCTTTGCAACTTATCTCCCTTCTATTGTTTTTTGATAATTAGATCTCCAGGGCTCGGCACTTTGCTTGAGTCAAAATTATGGAGATTAGCCAATGACTCAAAAATCAATGGCCAGGCGCTTGCGCTTACCCCAATCCAAAACACTAGCTCTTACGCTGATACTGTTCTCGTCGGTTTTCTTAACGGCCTGTGAGCAGTTGATTATGCTCCAGATGAATAATCAAACCTTAACCGAAACCAAAGTTAAAGGTGACAAATTGTATCTTATGGGCATTATCAATTCTAAAAGCTATGCCCAGCTTAAAGCTGTGATTGCAAATAATCCACAAGTCAAAACACTCGTGCTGACGGTAATGCCAGGTAGCATCGACGACGAAACAAATCTACAAATGTGTCATTACGTTCGACAGCAAGGTTTGTCTACTTATTTGCGTAGTGACAGCGTTATTGCTTCTGGGGCCGTCGATCTTTTTATGTCTGGAGTCGAGCGAGAAATGGAATCTGGCGCGAAGTTAGGCGTTCATTCTTGGGGTGACGGATTTAAAGAAGCGCTGGATTATCCTCGCTCGGCTTTAGAGCATAAGCCTTATCGAGATTTTTACTTGGCTATGGTGGGTAGTGAGGATTTCTATTGGTATACCTTGGAAGCGGCCAAAGCAGATGACATTCACTGGATGAGCGAAGTAGAAATTTTCACATATCCTGTATTAACCCAGCCGATCAAAGCCCATAAAAACCACGACCCTATATTTCCTGAGCAAGAGCAAATGCGTGAGGAAGTACTAAGCGACTCTTAGTGTGGGTTTAATGGTGTAAGACTTGAACGATTATAGTGAGAATGCCTATGTTTAAAATACTTATGTTTAGAAAAATGATTAAATCGATAGCTTTACTTTCAGCGGCTCTATCCCCTAATTTATTGTGGGCGCAGGCTGCTGGAATGGATGACTTACGTATTGTAGAAATCCCAAATGTACAATTTGGGCAAGAGTTTAGCATTGATGTTCTGAGCTCTGATCGCTCAATGTATCTAAGTGGCCGAAGTGTATCGACGGGCACTGAGTTGTTGATCGATCGCATTACTGACCCCAGCGGTAAAGTTATTTATTCGGCTGTAGTAAATGGCGATAACATTAATGTGACGGGCAATGTGAGTAAAGATGCGCTTGCCAATCTGGCCGATTTTGCGGTGCTGCTCCCAAGCAATAATCACCCAGAAAGTCAGCTCAAAGCTGGAGAGTATAAAGTACGCGTAATCTCAAATGGTGGCGATACTCGTGCAATGGATGTGCGCGCTGTTTTTAAACAACATGTCAATGGCAGTCAGGCGGTAGATGTAAATATTCTAGTTTTAGATCGCAGTGCAAATACTCGCCAGCGCAGCTTGAGCGAAAGCTTTAAAAGCGGTTTATCGGGCGAGATAAATCGTTTAATGCGACCACACCAATTGCGCCTTGGTAAGTTAAATATTCAAGAGGCTGATCAAGCTTTGTTGGCAAATTTCGCAGATACCCATGAGGACGAAATTCCAGCTTTATGCCAACAATTAAGCCAGCGCTTTGGCGCTGGGCGAGCCTTAAACATCGGCTTGGTGGAGACCATTAGCTCATCTGAGGTACAAGGCATTGCGGGCGTTTCCCCTGGTTTGCCGGCAACGGTAATGCATGAAAACTATCGCAATAGCTGTGTGCTCATGTCAGAGCGAGCCTATGGTGCTGATATTGCCGGGCATGCGGCAAACCTTGTGCACGAGATGTCACATCTGATGTCTATCCCTCACACAACCGAAGAAAGCGGCCAAAAACACGATAGTTTTAGCGATACCTTAGAGTGTGCTTTGCGGGATTTCGATGGCCGAAGTAATTTAGGCGTTGATGGGCGAGCTGGAGATCAAGCCGTCGATGACTTTGAATGTGGTAGAGATGGTGGCGCGAATAACTATATGTTTTACAGTGGTGTTGCTGACTTTATGCCTTTCAATATGAGTGAGCAGCAAGCGACGGTACTTAAAGCCCATCCATTGTTTTATCCAGTTGCTTCTGCGAATGCCAGTGCATCTTGGTATAACCCGGAACAGTCGGGGCATGGTTTATCGGTAGAGGTTTTGGATGATGGTAGGGCGGTGATTTACTGGTATACCTTTGATCAGGCTGGGGCGCCCTTGTGGATCGTAGGCACCGGTAATGTTGTGGGGCCGCTGATTGAAACTCAAGCGATTACAGTTTCTGGCGGTGAGTTTGGTGCAGCCTTCGATGCCAATAAGGTCAGTCGCAGTAATTGGGGTACTCTCGATCTAGCCCTTGATCCAGAGGATTGTAGACGAGCAACATTGAGTTGGAATAGCAGCGCAATGGGAAGCGGCAGCATGCCAATGACAAGATTGAGTAATCTTGCCGAAGTGAGTTGCAAAAACTAAATCCAAGTATCCAAACGCCTAGTTTAATGTTAGTGCTGTCTAGGCGTTTGGGGTGAGATTTTTAAGCGCTTGGCAGGCGACAGTCCAGCAACTGCTTTTCCCAGTTTGGATCGAGCTTGCTGGCAATAATTTCAAATCGACTTTCCATGCAGTCATCTAATTCGATTTCCTGTAAGCCATCTGGGGTTTTGTTAAAGCCCCAAACGCCACTTTCGGTAATACAAACGGCTTTCATTCGCTCGGCCAATAGCTCGTTTGCCCAAGCATAAAGCTTAGAATGATTAAATAGTACATTGGGAGAGAAGCGCCAGCCAATGCTGGAAAACTCTTCGGAGCTATTGCTTTGACTAATAAAGCCTTCTTGGGGGATGGCGGTGTCTTCAAAACTATTAGTTGCTAACGCGTCTTCTGCTGATTCTTCTTCGGCCGCCGAATCATGGTGGTGAGAACAGCATTTTTGCAATTGAAACCCACTAGCCCCTGATAAGAGCTCGAAGGGGAAATCACCTTGGCTGCAAAAGACTGTCTTTACTTGTGATTTTCCTTGGGTTTCTAAAAAGCTGTGTAATAGTTGCTTATGTTCTGGGCGATATAGATCTTCTTTATTGGCGGCTACAACATCAGCAATATTCACCTGCTGTAAAAAGATGGGGTTTTCGGTGTATCGCTCATCATTGAGTTTGCGAGCATCAATCAAAGTAAGGCACTTTTGAATATCCAGCACATCTTGATAATGCTCGGCATGCAATACTTCCATAACTTCTTTGGGATGGCCTAGACCACTGGGTTCAATGAGTAGGCGGTCAGGTTTAGCGCGTTGCAGTAGCTGATTTAGGGCGATATGCATGGGCAGGCCCGCTGCGCAACACATGCAGCCACCAGGCACTTCCCGGACAAATATTTGATCTTGTTGTTGTGATTCGATGAGCTTCCCGTCGATACCAATTTCACCGAACTCGTTGACTAAAACAGCCCAACGCTCGTCTTCTGGTTTTTGCCTTAGTAGATTTAATATGCTGCTGGTTTTACCAACACCTAAAAAACCGGTAATGATGTTGCAAGGTACAGCTTTTATAGTCATGTTTTAATCTAATTAGTTTTATTGTTGCACGAGCATTGCTCGGCTTGGCAAAGGCGATAGTTTTTCCAGTGTGCCAAGGCGATAACGATAGCGGCTACCACACTTAAGGTTTTTTCACCCAATTCGCCAACGGCTTCATGGCCTAAAATAAGCGGCGTAAGCAAGATGGCAATACCAATTAGACCAAGCTCTGCGACAGAGCGTTGGCGATGCTCTCTACAGCCTATTAAAAGGCTTAACAGACTGCATGGTACTACAGCGAGAACCATCCAGCTGTGAAATGCTTCATCCAGCAACGCTAAGCCTGTAAGGGAGGGCAAAGCCGCCAGCACAATAGGCGTTGCGAGGCAATGAATGCTGCAAAGTGCGGAAAGGCTGATGGCGAATTTATCACCCAGTTGGCTGACTTTAATCATGATGTCCTTAATGGCTAGGAGGGAGGTCAATATTTAATGTTATAACATAACATTAAATATTGAAAGTGATAATGGTTTTCATTTGTTTTGTTAGACGGCGCCGAATAGCCAGCTGTGTAAAATACGCCCCGGCATAAAGGCAAAGGTCCCTGCTATCAATACACCGCCAATAAACAAACCCATCATCGAGCTTTTGTGTGCAACTATGTCGCCTCGACGGGCAGCCAGGAAAGCCGCTGGCACTGCGTAGAGTGTGAGTAGACTGAATAGGTGAATGAAACCGAAATGACCGAAAAGGCGGCTTCCAATCGCCGCTGGCATCAAAAGGGTGATGACTCCTGTCAGGAGCATTAATACCATATAGATTTTGCCTAAACTCTTATGAATAGCGGTGCCTTTGCGGCAGATAAAAAGGTAAATGCCGATTAAGGCGGCAGGGCCAACAGTCACTAAATGCATGTACATTAAGGGTTCGTAGCTCATCGCAAAGCCTTTATTATTTATTAATGTTTGCGCAACTATAGTAAGGCTAAGTTAAGGAGTAGGCAATTGGCTGGCAGGCAACTGTGGCCAAGAATTATCAGTAGGTTGATGATTTAGGAAAGCCTGCAGTGTATTTGCACTGCAGGCTTGGGTGGGTCTTCGCTTGATTGCTTCGTTCAGGCTAGCGCTCTCAATCCAAATCGCTGGCGCTATGTCTCTCCTTAACTTGCTCATGTTCTTCGCCCCAAACTCGGTTGACCTTACGGCCGCGCTGTACTGCTGGGCGAGCGCGAATTTCATCAGCCCAACGCCGGACGTGGGTATAGGATTCAACATCCAAGAACTCAGCCGCATTGTACAAATGACCTTCGACCAAGACTCCATACCAGGCATAGTTAGCGATATCAGCAATAGTGTATTCATCACCACATAAAAAGCGGCGTTCCGATAGGTTTCGATTAAGCACATCTAGTTGACGCTTAACTTCCATGGTAAAGCGATTAATTGGATACTCTTGTTTGGTTGGCGCATATGCATAAAAATGCCCAAAACCGCCACCGAGATAGGGCGCGCTACCCATCTGCCAGAATAACCAAGACAAACATTCCGCACGAGCGGCCGGCTCAGTTGGTAAGAACTCACCAAACTTTTCGGCCAGGTGCATCAAGATAGCGCCGGATTCAAATACCCGAATTGGTTCCTCACCACTGCGATCATGCAATGCTGGAATTTTGGAGTTAGGGTTTACCGATACAAAGCCGCTACCAAACTGATCACCTTCCATAATATTAGTAATCCAGGCGTCGTATTCAGCGCCTTGGTGCCCGAGAGCAAGTAGCTCTTCGAGCATCACGGTAACTTTTACACCGTTGGGGGTGGCTAGGGAGTACAGCTGAAAGGGGTGCTCGCCTACGGGCAGATCTTTTTCGTGGGTAGCGCCGGCAATGGGGCGGTTAATACTGGCAAATCGATTGTCATCGTTTTTGTCCCAAGTCCAAACCGCCGCTGGGGTATAGTCTTGCTCGCTCATAAAATGGCCTCGGCAAAAGATAATTTGGTTAAATATAAATACCCTGCTAGCTTAATTGCAAGAGCAGGGCTTTGCCAAAGATATTGCAGTTATAAGCTTAGTGGGACTTACATATCTTTATTGAGTGACGTTTATAGCCTGTTATTTGTCTTTTGGGATTGCTTTTATAAGGGCCGCTGAATTACAAAAAACTAAAAGCTGATTAAAAGCTGTATCCAGAGTTTTCGGGTATCCGTTGCGTAACTATCGGCTCTATAGTCAGCGTACTTCAGAAGGCCCTTTAAATGTTTGTTAAATGTGTATGCCATAGAGGCATTCCATTCAGTACCTAAATCGTCCTGGGTATATTCTGAATCGAGCTGGTGATAGCTAATATTAACCGCGATGCCAGAGTATTTTGTGCCAAAGCCTATATAACGATCTTCAACACCATCATTGGGTGTGCCTAAGAATTTATCAGCAAAACCTTGGAATTTGTGTAATGTTGCCAGCGGAGTAGTAAATGCTTTCTTGCCGTTATCGCTTGCAAGGGTTTCTTGGCCGATTTTCCATTTTATCCTCCCCGCGCTGCCGTTAGCTTCTAATAGCCAATAATCGGCATCATAAGCTACAGGGTTGCTGCCCGTATCCGATTGCTTGGCAAAGCTGGCAGTGATATTCAGTGCTTCATATTTACCGTTGTAACGTATACCGTAACTATTGCTGGAAAGAGTCAAGGCACGATCAAAATCGAGATTGTAATTGAACAGTGTAATATTTTGCTTTTCAGAAAGTTGAAACTTTGTATTTAATAGATGGATCGAACCTTTGATGTTCGCTTTATCACCGTCTGGCCCAAAGATACGATTTACATTGTCTATATAGCTGTAATCAAATTGTTTACCGTCGCCTTGGTATTTCAGCCGCAAGCCATCATAGGTCTGCTCATTTTGACGCCAGCCGACAGTACCCACAAATCGCTGATCATCCAGTTTAATTCCTTGTCTTCCCAAAGTTGCACTAAAGCCTTTGTCTGTGTACTGGATAAAGGCTTGATTTATTTCGCTGCCTTCAGGGTCGGCGACTACTGGAAATAAGGCGTTACCATTGCTCGTGCTGTTGTAGTCGTCATCTCCAATGCTGCGTACATCATCAAATTCAATTTTAGCTGAAAAGCCAGAGGAAGTGCCTGATAGCCAGCTTAAGCGTGTACGAACAGTATTGGCCTGAGCGTCCTCGCTAAGGCCATCTTGGTCCACGTATTCGTGGCGTAGGCGAAAACTCAATTTAGTACTGCTAGCGTTGAAAAACCCTTGCTCGGATAATGGTTTTTTTTGCTCTGCAAATAAAGTGTCAGCATGAAGAAGAGCAGAAATGAGGAGGCAGGAGTGGATGAAGCTTCTATCAGCTTGCTTTATTGCTTTATTCATTTGAAGGACCAGACCATTAGTATATGAATTGATTTGTTGAGCGCTGCATAGGCGAAATTTGCTGCATAGATTTGAGTATAGTCAAAAACGACAAATTTAAAGTCGTCTAGGCAAGCAGCTTGTTTAGCTTAAGTGCTTGTCTTTTTAGACAAATATACAGGCAGCTACCGTTAATCAGATAAATTAACTATTTGTTGTTAAATGACTCTGAAACTTTCTTTATTGCCAATTCATCAGTGAAAAAATATGTTAGTTTTCCGCGCGATTTTTAGGCTGCTTACGAGTGATCGTGAGTGGTATTTAAAATGGTCGAGTTCAAAAGGGTGAGGCGCCCAAATCCTGTGAGGCTTGTCCATTCATTGGGCAGTCATACTGTTATGGGCATACTAAGAGCTCCGTTGTTCTACGGAGAAGGGCTGATATTCATAATCGAAGATACATTCGAGTGAGAACCCCTTAATCATTAATTAGATCGTAGGAATCTATAGCCGTGCAATATATAGATAGGGGGCGCTTGTGGCGGCCCAAAATACTAAGTTGTTTGTTGTTCCTTTGTTGTATCAATCTCCGTGTTTATGCAGCTGCCTCGGTGGAGGATGTGCATAATATTGCAGATATCTGTACCAATGTTCAGACCGTTCTTAAAGACTATTCCTTAGTCGGGATGGGGGTTAAATACGACGACCCTGCTAATCATCTTAAGAAAACCATTGAAAAAATCGATACTGAGTTCAAGGCTCTTAAAAAAGGTCACCACTTGGGCCCAAAGATCGATGCGATGGTTATCGAAAAGGAGAAAACCTGGAAGAAGATTAGGGAAATTGCGCTTGCTAAACCTGATCGAGAAAAAGTCCTTGAGCTTCACTATATTATTGAAGCTTTTGATAAAGAGTGCTGGGCAATCGCAGAGCTAATAGCGGCTGAAACTCATGTTGAAGGTGAGCACTATGTCATAGTCGCTGCTGAACTGGGGATGGAAGTTCAAAGACTTGCTGCACTTTATATGATGAGAGCTTGGGATGTGCCCAATCCAAAATATTTCGAAGAAGTTCGGACCATCTTGGATGAATTCGAGGTTTACTATCATGAGCTTATTGAACAGGCATACCCAAAGTATGTTAGCGACGCGACCAAGACCAAATTAGATAAGATTGAAAGATCTTTTCTGGTTTTCGAGCGAATGGCTGAGAGTAAATCCGGTCGCTTTGTACCGGCATTAGGGCAGCGTTCGGCAACCCGCTTAGTAACACAAATTAACGACGTCATAGATGATTTAATTGTGGCGATTGAAGAGAAGTAGAAATGAATACCCTAAATTTACTGGTCAGTTCCTTTGCTAAAAAAGCGGTGATACTGGCTTTATCTATTATGAGTCTAAGCCCGGCTGCTTATGGAAAGGTGGCAAATATTGAATACTTAAGCGCTGCAGAGGATATTGCAGTGATGAGTCAAAGCTTGGTTAAAAACTATTTTTACTTAGGCGAGAATCTAAATTCCTCGCGATCAGGGCAGATGTTAGATGAGCATATCGCCAAAGTGGATGCGAGCTTAAACAAGTTGAAATCATTCGAAAATCAAGATCAGATTGAAGATGATTTGATGTTTGTAGATATGATTTGGGCAGAGTTTAAAGATACCCTCAATCAAGATTATAGCCGTGATACGGGCTTGCTGGTGATTGATATGGGAGAGGTTCTTCTTGAGGGTTCAGAGAATATCGCAACGGTACTGTATGGCTCTACCCAAGAAGCCAGCGGTATGATTGATGTAATTGAGCAGCAGCGCTATCTTATTGAACGTATGGCTAAACTGTACATTATATCGATTGCGGGCTTTAAAGACTTTAACGTGGCTAAACAAACCAGCAATACCGTAAAAACTTTTGATGATGGATTGCTGAAAATTGAAAATAATGGCTACCCCGACAAGGTAAAGAAAAAAGTATCCAAGCTGCGTAAACGCTGGGACTCTTCTAGATCCTATTATTTGAAAGTAGAGGAAGGTGATTTACCACGCACAGTGTTCTTTAATACCGAGATGATTGAAAGGCTTTTGTCAGATATCTTCAAGTATCATAAATGATCCTTCTCTGGCCGCTGCACTTGAGTTGCAGCGGCCGCTTCTATCCGATCTTGGCTCACGCTTTTATTTATTCCTTGCTCGCGCTTCTATCTATCTTGCCAGCAAGTTCCACCAGTAGCATTCTTAACTTTTCGATGGCATGTACATAACCATCTTGGTCGAGATTTAAGGAAATATTAAAACTATGTAGCTGGGTGCTGTTGCCACTGGGTTTAAACCAGTAGTCGCCGGTGATGATAGCCTTGGAATCCTCGGTAATTAAAAAGTGCTTTATATCAACGAATAGCTCTTTAGCGGAAGCCTTTCCTCGTTGTTGACGGTTTAAGTAGCTTATTCCAGAATTCTGTAGTCTTAGCTGATGTAGCAGCGCTTTTTCTAAGCCTGCCTGCAGTTGCTCTGCCCAGCGGTGTTTGCTGGAAAACTGTAGCTGGCTAGAGTTTAGCTGCATGACTATATGTTGGCTTTGTAGGTAGTCAGCTAACTGCAGCGATTGCAATACAACTAAATTTTCCCCAGAAAAATCCATTGCTTTATCAATAGCGCTGGGTTTGTGCAGTAGATAATAGTTAATTTCATCAGGTTGGCTAGCGCAAGAGCTTAAGCCGATGAAAATAGACAGTAATATTGTTATTCGTCTTTTAAAAAACATTGCGGCTACCTTATTGTTTGCCTGCAGGCTCAATTTCATCGCTTTGCTTACTGGGGAATACTAAGCTGTTGGGTGCACGGTTTAGCTGTTTCAACAAAGGTTGCAAATCTGTAAGAACTTGCTGCACACTTTTCATGGTTTTGTTCAGTTCGATGTTAGTGTCTGACCCTTGTTGATAATCCTGCAGAAGCTGATTGACTTCTGCTAGCGTATTGCCCATTTCAACAATAATATGCTTGTCCGCTTGTTGGCTAGTGTGTTGCAGCGCTTTGGCTGTTTTAGACAGCTCACTAAGCAGCTCGTTAGCGTTTTGGGCAAGCTCTTGAAGGGGGAGCTGATTTACCTTATTGAGTATTTGGTTCATTTTCTCAGCAATTTGACCAATCTCTTCAGGCAAGGTAGGTATCACTGGATAGCCGTTGAAGCTACTGATTGAATCAGGTGCGCCTATTTCAGGGTAGATGTCGATGTCGACATATAAGGCCCCGGTAATCAAATTACCTGTCTCGAGTGTAGCTTTCAATCCTCGCTTAATCTCGGCTAAGGTTTGCTTTTCCAAATACGCTACACCCTCAGGGCTATCGTCTTGCTGAATGCGACCGGGTTGGATTTCAATAATCACTGGAATCGAATAGTTACTGTCCATCACCAATTGCTTGGCGTAAACTTCGGGATTAATTTCAAGCACCTTACCAATTACAAGACCACGGTATTCAACAGGTGCTCCAACTTTTAAACCGCGAACTGTATCGTCGATCATTAGTGCGAACTTTACTCCGTGCTTATAACGCTGATCGCTGGCACTTTGAAAATCGGGGTAAATATCGAAATAGTCCCTTTCGGTTATCTGCTTGCCTAGGGGCATGCCCTTGGGCACATCAAACGTGACCCCATTAGTTAATAGGGTCTCCACACTACCGGTTTGAATTTCTAGGCCATTTGCACCCAGATTAAACTTTATGCCGCTGACATTCCAAAAGCGGGTGTTTTTGGTGATGAGCTGGTGATAAGGCGCTTCGATAAATACATTGTAATAAACGATGCGCTCTTCAAGGTTGAAGTAAATATCTTCAAATTCACCGACCTTCAGGCCTTTATAGACAACGGCATCACCTTTTTCATAGGCAAACTCATCATTACTGTTAAGCGTGATGTGTAGCCCAGGTGTGCCAATAGGGGTAACGGGTGGCTCACTACGCGCTTGAAAGTCCGATTCTGTTTCACCCTCTAAGCTGGGTTCCATATTAATATAAGGGCCTGAAAGCAGGGTGCTCATGCCAGAAATACCGCTAAGCGATACCCTGGGTGTTACGATCCAAAACTCGGTATTTTCGGTAAGCATATCCTCAGCTTCTTTGGACATTTGAGCGGTGATCACAACACCGCTTAAGTCTGGTTTTAATTTAATACTTTTAACCAGACCAATATCAACTTCCCTAGCTTTAATTTTGGTTTTCCCTGCCTCAAGGCCTTCGGCATGCTCAAAAGCGATGTTAATCATTGGGCCCTGGTTGCTCCATTGGTAATAAATAAACCACAAGCCGATAATTAAGGCTACACAGGGAACCAGCCAGACAGCCGATAGCTTTCTAGAGTCTTGTATATCGGCTATATCAGAGTATTTATTGTCTTCACTCATACAGGCTTATCTGCTCCAGATGTTGTAGAGGGCCAGCGGCTATTGGCCCAAATTAATCGTGTATCAAAACTCATAGCCGCTAGCATGGTTGCTATCACAACGCCACAAAACGCCATAGCAGCAGGTCCTGGGTAGATGCTCATTATATTTCCCAGCTGAATTAGGCTTACCAATATCGCAACCACAAATACATCCACCATAGACCAGCGACCGATAAACTCTGTTACGCGATACCAATAAATGCGTTTTTGGGGGTTTTTACTAAAGCCCTTTTGAACGCTGTAGTTTAACCAGCAGAGAATAATCAGCTTGGCTATGGGTACAACGACACTAGCAATAAAAATAATGGCCGCAATGGGGTAGGAGCCAAGCTCCCACAGTAGTAAGACGCCCCCCATAATGGTACTAGGCTCATCTTGCCCTAGAGTGCGGGTATACATGATGGGTAGTAAGTTGGCGGGTATATAAAGAATTAAGGACGTTATTAACAAGGCCCAAGTTCGTTGAATACTAAGCTCTTGTTGCACGGGGCGGTGCGCAAACTCAACTTCAAAGCGCTTTTTTAACTGTTGCTTATCGACATAGAGTAGGGTGGCAACGGTTGCGACCGTAAAGCCTATATAGCTGTAAAAAGAGGGGCCCAGGCCAACATCGGCTAAGGATACGATTTTGATCAGGCTGACAGTCACACCCACCAGAAAGATTTCTACCATGCTCCAAGGTAAAAACAGATAAATCAGTTTGGCAATGCGGTTGGCTCCCCAGGGATTAAATTTACAAAGGTGGCAGCCATATAGATAGAATAAGCTTAGTAGAATTGTTGCGGGCAAAATAAAAATGACCAATAGCAGCAATGTCGCTAGCGATAAGTACTCCCTGCTAGCTAATATCTGGATGCTACCGGGTAAATTCATTGATTGTGATAAGCCTTGGCTGGAAAATGACAAAAACTCAAAGGGCAAAGAAAAGCCAAGGAAAATTAGCGCAGTTAACGACAGCGCGACTATCGCCTGCTCATGATTATGCTTCTGTGCGGCCAGCTTGTAGCCGCAACGTGGACAATGCGCATTTTGGTTGTGGGCAAGCTCAGGCAGGGCGCTTGGCCAGTCACATTCGTGGCAGTTAACTATATCTTGCTGCGCGTATGGCATAGGGTGGAAACCTAATCACAAGGCTTGGCGTGAAACCTGAAAAAGAGCTAAATCAAGTGCTTACCTTACCCAAGACGCCCTTAGAATGTCAAAACATGAAAGCTTTGCACAAGGTAGGAGCTTGCCCTTAAGGTTTCGCCTTTTTGTTGCCCTTAGATTTGCTTTTTGATTTAGCTTCTTGTGCAGCCTCTTCTAACCACATAAGTGAACCCATATAAGACACAAAGCGATTAAAGTAAGCCGGTGATAGCTCCTGCATTTTGGTCAGCGTTGTGATCACCAGCATATGTTGGTTAAGTGGGCCTGGGTTTTCCGGGGCTTCATTACCCACTGCCATGGCAATTCGGCTACCGCGCATTTTCTCCCAAGAGCTACGAAAGGAAGCTAATGATTTTAATTCCTTGCGGCCACCGGATTTCCTCTTGGGGCGTTTTCCTACATTGCTAAGCACAGCATTTTCTTGTTGCTGTAAGAAGTCGGTGAGTGATTCTTCTTGGTTTTGCTCGCCTAGCTCAATGTCTCGGTTCAACAGCTCATGGGTGAGTGCCGATAACTTGGCAATTGCGGGCTGCTCGGCTTGTGCGTCTTCTTGTCCCTTGGCTTGTTGTGCTGTTTGGTAGTCCTGTTGGTAACGCTCTAAAGCTTTACTAGCCTTATCCAGTACCAAGTTTGAGGCTTCATCGGGTAGCAAAATGGCACGCTGTATCAGGGCGTCGATATAGGCATAGCGAACCGGGTCGAAGTGATGTCCGCCACGACTGTGTAGATCCGCAAGTGCTTCGGCGACATTGTTCATGAACGACTGCCTGAGTTTGCTGCGGTTGTCGTATTCGCTTGATTTACGTCAGCTTGCGATTTGTTTCTGGGTACTGGCGCCATTTCAACGCGGCGGTTTTTAGCACGGCTTTCATCATCGCTATTTTCAACTACGGGCTGCTGTGCACCAAAGGCAGCTGCAAAAACGCGATCCTGTGGCATACCCGAGTCGATCAACGCGCGGGTAACCGTTAAGGCGCGCTGTGCAGAAAGCTCCCAGTTGTCCCGGTAATGTAGGTTGCCACTTTGTATGGGACGGTTATCGGTAAAGCCGCTAATCATCAATAATTGATCGCGATCCGTTAAATAGACGCGCAGGGGCTCTACCAACGTTTGCAATAAAGCTTCGCCCTCGGGCTGTAGCTGATCTGAATTGCTGGCAAATAAGAAGCTGCCACGAATACCAATGCGACCATCGCGTAAAGTGACTCTGCCGCTGGAGAGTGGATCAGCCAGTGCTTGTTCAAGGGCGATACGACGCTGTTCTTCAGCTTCGCGTTTCTTAACCTCTTCCTCTAGGGTTTTAGCCAGCTCTAATTGAAAGCCAAGTACCCATACTAGAATTAAAACAAATACACCTACCAAGCCCGACATTAGGTCGCCAAAAATGGCCCAGACCGGTGAAGATTCACTATTGGCGTCTTCCAGTTCTTCCATGTCGTAACCTTAGTTAACAGCTTTCTCTTCACGCAGCTGGCGTAGGCCATCTAACATTTGCTGCTGGGAAACAATACTTTGATCGATAATTTCGCGTGCTTGGGCGACGTAATAGCCTAGCTGCTCATCGCTTCGGTTGCCGGCTTCACTAAGCGAGCTTTCGATGCGAGTTAGGTTTTCGGTCATAGCTGTATTTGAATCGCGGAACATTTCTACCGCAACACCAAAAGCCTCACCAAGACTCGACAGCTCGGCGCTACTGCCAGCAAATAGAGCAACCATTTCATTGAGCTTTTCGGATTCATCGGCGACTTGTTGGGTGAATTGCTCACCAATAGTATCCAGTTTGCCAGTAGATTCGCTTACCAAGCTTTCAATGGCTTGCTGCTGGCCCGCTGCCGTTTGCTGAATAGATTCCGATAAGCTGTTTAGCTCTACTAAAACATCGCGGCGTTCGCTTAGAAGGCCGTTATCGCGTTCGATATTCTTAGAGATCTCGGCACGTAAATGCTCGATCACCTCGGCCGCTGCCCGCGGCGCTTCAGACGCTGTTTCTATCAAGCGAGTCATTGGTGCCTCTAGAGACTGCCCAAGATCGGCTAAGTGATTGGCGACAGTAGCTTCAAGCTGACCCAGTTGAGCCACCGCAGCTTCGCCACGGCTTTGCTCCTGCTGGCATAATTGCTCGAGCTGTTCGCCCAACACATTGCTTAACTCGCTCATGCGTTGTTGCTGGGCCGCCAGCCATTCGCTTTCGCTGTCCATGCGCTGTTGCAATAGCTGTTCAGAAGAGCTCATAAGGCCGTTAATCTGTTCAAGCATTTGTTTGGCGTTTTGCAGCCAGTGGGCATTCATATCTTGAGCGCTTTGCTGCAAGGTATGGGCGAGTTCTTGTTGCTGTGTCTTGTTTTGCTCGCCGTTTTCACGCCACTGGATATTTAATTCATTGGATACCGCTTCAAAACGCGTTAATAACTGCTCAATAGTTTGCTGTTGATGTTGGCTTTGCTCTTGTAGTTGTTGACTAAATTCCGCCGTGTTCTGTTGCAACTCTTTGGAAGACTGCTGCTGGCTATTCTCAAGGGCTGTTTGCCAACTTTTAACACGCAGCTGTTCGGCTTCTTGTTGCTGCTGAAGCCAGCCATTACTGTTCGCTTCAACTTTGCTAAGTAGATCTTTAGAAAGCCGTTCAAACTCTGAGCTATAGGCGTTCAAGTTATCTTTGTCTTGTGCCAGTAAGCTTTGATTAGCCTGTTGGTGGGCTGCTAAACCTTGCTGCCAAGCTTGCGCAACATCTTGGGCGCTGTTACTAAAGTGCTCACTTAAAGATTGTAGCTGTGAAGCTGCCAGCTCAGTGATACGTTGCTGAGTAGCACGGCCGCTTTCTTCCAGCTTTTGCCCGGTTGCCATGCTGCTATCACGCAGTTGCGAAAGTGTTTGCTCTGTAGTTTCTTTTAGTAGCTTATGGGTGGCGCTGCTGCTTTCTTCCAGTTTTTTCTCGGTTGCTAAGCTGCCTTCTTGCAGTTGCGACAGAGTTCTCTCAGTACTTTCTTGCAAGAGCTTATGGGTAGCATCGCTGTTGCTATCAATTTTTTGTAATGTTTCTTGGGCATTATTGATAAGTGCCTGCTGATTATCGTGCGCCGTACTTTTTAGCTGCTCTAATGTTGTTGTGCTTAAATCGGCAACTTGTTTTTGCACGGTTTCAGTTTTACCGTTGAGCTCTTGTAAGTATTGTTGGGTCTGCTTCAGTAATTGTTGCTGAGTTGCCTCAGCACTATCTGTAAGTTGTTGCAGGCTGCTGTCATTACAGCGGCGTAACTCCGATTGAATATCGCCCAATGTTTCCTGTAGCACGGGTTTTATACTCTCACCTACAAGACGGCTGTTCTCAACACTTAAGCGGCTAGTTTCTGCGACACTGTCGCTCAAGGTCTTTTCGACCGTAGTGCTTAGATTACTAAATAGTGAAGTGAGTGATTGATTTAATTCACTTTGATTATTGGCAAGGTTTTGCCCCAGCTTCTCACCCATATTTTCCAGAGTGTGAGCTA
The DNA here is from genome assembly GCF_947502065.1 of uncultured Pseudoteredinibacter sp. GTDB lineage: Bacteria > Pseudomonadota > Gammaproteobacteria > Pseudomonadales > Cellvibrionaceae > Pseudoteredinibacter. Next base: position 203,540 of record NZ_CANMYE010000004.1, on the reverse strand, counting down.
AGCTATCTAAGCGATCGGCGACGGCTGGCAGGGTATCGGCTTGTAGTTGTAAAGCGCGATAGGTTTGCTGGCGGCTGTGATTTAAAGAAAAAGCACGCAAGCTACTATTGATTTTTTGATCGAGACGTTGGGTTTCAAAAATTCGCGCACGTCGGCTGAGGGTCGACATTAAACCCAGCATGGCTGAAGCCGCCACACCGGCTACCGAGGTGCCAAAGGCCAAACCTAAGCCTTGAATAGGTGCGGCAAGGCCGGCTCGAATGGCTTGCAATTCGCTGTTGCTTTCCAATGCAGTGACCGCACCTTGCAAGGTCTCAACCATTCCAATAAAGGTACCCAATAAACCCAGCATTACCAGTAGGCCAACTAAATAAGGTGTTAGAACCGGTACGGGCAGTGCAACACGTTCACCTTCAATACGGGCTTGGGTGGCATTTCTTAATACCGGAGCTAGCTTGTTAAGCCATGGCTCTAGCGATTCTGGAGCTTCTTCTTGATCGTCTAGATTATCTAAAGCATTGGCCAGCGATGTGGTGGCCTTACGAAACCCTAATAGCTCGATTGCCCCCAATACAAAAACGCCGCCAATAACAGCCGTGACAGTAAAAGCCAGGGCGTCGCTGCCAGCAAATATCAAGGCCATCCAAATGACGGCGGCAGAACCTAGAGCAAAGGCGAGGGCGAATAATAGTCTGTTCATAAGATCTTCTTACTTGTTTCCTTTTTCGCTTTCCATTGCCAGCGTCGCGCTATGCGAACGCTTAAATCTATTTGTTTAGGAAAAGCGGATATTTATTCTTTAGGCTTTGGCCTTTTCTGCTACGGCTTCGGCGGATTGTTTTTTCGAGTGGCTTTTTTTATCAAGCTCAGGGCTGTCCTCGTCAAAGGCTTCTATCAGGCCCATTACGGGCATCAAGCGCAGTTCTAGCTCAGCAAACAGCAGCTCGCGCATGTCGTCAGAAAAATGATTAATCCAGCTCGGACTTGCTTCTGGAGTCGATTCGCTGGGTTGTTTGGCAAGCGAGTCTTGGTATTTTTGGCGCAGTTGCTCAAAGTGAGTTTCTAGCAGCCTGGGTATCGCGGCCAAACATTGTCTATCGTAGCCGGCAATCGCTTCCCCAAAAGAGCTTTCTAACATGACCAGCTGTGCCAATCGTGGTGAGTGACCAGCGGCAGCATCACGCACGTAGGAAAGTAGGTGCTGAACCTTCAGTTCTATCTGTCTTTGCCTGGCACTGTAAAACTGCACATACAGATCAAAGTTATTGAGCTGCTCTTGTGTGGCATCTTCACGATAACCCGGGAAGCGAACCCTAGCGCTGCCATTACCGGGCGTAAAGCATTCAATCAGTGTTTCTATTAGCTCTTGATTAACCCGCAAAAACTCTTGCTGTACTTTTTCTGCACTAGTAGATCGAGGCTCAAAACGAAGCCTAACGAGTTTTAAAGGTAAACCAGACAGCGCCAAAGACTTGTGCAGCCCGATTAATTGACTGATGCGTTCGGCAAACGCCTTGTCGAAAAGATCGGCATTGGATACATCTAGATCGTTCAAAAAACGAACTAGTCGAGAGCCTTCTATAGAAATTTGAGCCATGTATGTAACGCGTGCCGTAAGCCAGTATTCAAAAAGTCGTACTTAAGTCTTGTTCCGGCTATTAATTGAGCAATGCGAACAGTTTCTAACCGTGGCCACTATTTTTTAGTCGGCCGGCTATTATCAATAACTGAGGCCAAGATTCAAGCGGCCTAAGGCGTCAATTTGGCGCTTGTTTGTGAATGCTGAATAAACTCTGAATGCTTACCGCCTAAGTTTTGGCTTAACAGCTTTATCTCGTATTATGCCTACCCAAATTATTGTGCAGTGGCCCTATTTATGCGTAAAACAACTCTATTGTATTCAGCGGCACAAGCTTTGGCATTGTGCGGTGCGGTTATCACTGTATCCATTGCGCCACTGGTAGGTAAGCTATTGTCACCTAGTGCTGAGTTGTCAACGCTGCCGTACGGCCTACAGTTTGCCTCTGTAATTGTATGCTCATATTTGCTGTCTATGGCCATGAAGCGTTTTGGCCGCAAACCTGTTTTCTACTTGGCGTGTTTTAGCTTCGCTTTGGGAGGCAGTTTGGGGGCCTACTCAATATACAGTGATTCGTTCTTTCTAAACTGTCTTGCACATGCCTTGTTTGGCATGGCCTTCAGTGCCTTTGCCTATTTTCGATTCGCCGCGACCGACGGTTTAAGTAATGAGCAAACGGCAAAAGCCGTATCTTTAGTAACTTTAGGTGGTGTGGTGGCCGCTTTCGTAGCGCCGATATTAACAAGCCATAGTCGTTTGCTTATTCCCGATTATGCCTTCAGCGCCAGCTATTTGATGTTTATCGTTTTGGCGGTATTACTCGCTTTTGTTTTAAGCACTGTCCCTAATGTTGCTACAAGTAAGTTGGCCACCGATAAAGCGAACCCTGCAAGTTCTGCAGCTAATCAAAGTTATAAAACCGAGTTAATACTGGCGATTTATGCCTCTGGCTTTGGTTATATGCTGATGGCGCTTTTAATGATGCAGTCTTCCCTAAAAATGAACGCAATGGGCATAGAGTTCGCTAGCATCATGTTAGTTATTCAATGTCATGTCCTTGCTATGTTTATACCATCGCTATTTATGGGGCGAATAATTACTTTAATTGGGGTGGGGCGCGTAATCTTTGCTGGCTATATGGTGATGTTGGCATCGATGCTTATTGCCATCAATTTTGAAAGCTACCATGGAATCTTGGTGGCGCTGATCGGAATTGGGCTAGGTTGGAATATGTTGTACGTTGGCGGCAGCGCTCTGGTGGCTTCGTTGCCAGGCGATGCCCATAAATTGCAAGGGCTGAATGAATCTGCGGTGGCAGTGCTTAACACTATTGGCGCGTTTTCTGCGGGTTGGTTATTTGCCAGTATTGGCTGGGAAAACAGTAACTGGGCGTCAATGTTTTTGCTACTGCCAGGCTTTGTGATGCTAATGCTCGCTTGGATTAAGAAATCGAAGAAATTATAAACTTACTAAAATTGGGGGGCGAAGATTTGTTGATCGGCCCTATCTTTCATGTTCTCACAGAGGCTTCTTAATAGGGGGCTTCTCTCTAGTCGCCTCTAATTGTCGAGTGTTTGAGTCTTATAAGTCTTTTTGTAAAAGCCGCTTGCTATCAACCTTTGAGATTTGGTTTTTTCCAAATCTTGTCTTTATCCAGATTAAAAAATAATCAAAAAAACTAAGCTTTATTGAACGGTGCCGATAACAATGTTGAATAGTCTACCATTGTTTTTATTAGAGTTAACTAATGAATGTAATCAGCGGATCGGTGAGAAACAAGCTTTTGAGCATTTTGGCTCTAGGTGCTATAGCTGTTTCTATCATAGCGGGTGTAGCTGTACACCTTGAAAATAAGCAGCTAAACAAGTTTCGTTTACTTCTCGATAGAGAAGTGGCGATAGAGCGGGATATTTTGCTGTTAAATAGCGAATTTAAAACCCAGGTACAAGAGTGGAAAAATGTGCTTTTGCGTGGGCATCAGCCGGCGGATCTAGAAAAGTACTGGGGGCGCTTCCAAGAACGTAAGCAGTCAATTATGGCTGATTCGAAGGCCATTATGGGGCGTTCCAATAGCCGTGCGGTAAGCGGCAATTTGAAAAGTTTCATGCAGGATTACCAGATCATGATGGCTAAGTACGAAGAGGCCTACGAAATCTTTATCACCGATCTAGATCCCAATGCAGCAGACAACTATGTTCGAGGTATTGATAGGGGGCCGTCGAAGCTGTTAGCAGAAACTGCAAAGTCGGTATCATTGGATGTGCGCCAGCAAACACAAAGCAACATTGCCAGCTCTGCGGCCGTAGAGAGTTGGGCTTTGCCGTCAATATTATTCGGGCAGCTTATCGTATTGTTGATCGGTACTGCGATAATGAACCGAAACATCGTAAAGCCAACTAGAGCGCTGATTGCTTCCTTAGATTTGATTAAGGGCAAAGATTTTTCTCAGCCTGTTCAGGTTTCATCGAAAGATGAGCTCGGCCAAATCGGTGGTGGTTTAGAGGAGATGCGCCTATCGTTAGTTTCGATGTTAGAGGCAATGGATGGATCGGCAAAAAATCTGACCGAAGTTTCCGATTCGGTATCGATAATCTCTGGTGAAATTCAGCAAGATTCACAGTCCATTCAAAAAAATGTTGAGCATTCGGCTACCGCCACGAATGAGATGTCGGCGTCTATCCAAGAGGTATCTAGGAACGCATCATCTGCCGCGAATTCAGCAAGCACGGTGAATGACAATACCGAAATCGGCAGGCAAACAATGGATAAAACCATTTCTTCAATGCGTACACTTGAAACCGATGTTGAAAAAACAGCCGAGGCATTAGAAGAGCTAGAATCTTTGGTAGCGGGTGTAGGGTCTGTTCTGGATGTGATTGTGGGTATTGCAGAGCAAACTAATCTGCTTGCATTGAACGCCGCCATTGAGGCTGCAAGGGCCGGAGATCAAGGGCGAGGTTTTGCTGTTGTAGCGGATGAGGTGCGAACTTTGGCGCAAAAAACACAAGATTCGACTACTGAAATTAAGAGCATAATCGAGGCTGCGCAAGCTGGCTCAGAAAAAGCAGTTTCCGCAATGAAGCTTGGCGTCGAGCAAACACGTAAAACTTCCCAATTGGCTCAAGAATCCAGTGAGGTGATGCGAAATATCAAGTCGGAAATTGCTCTTGTAAGTGATATGAATGCCCAGATCGCAACAGCTGCGGAAGAACAAAGCTCGGTGGCCGAAGAGATTAATCGTAGTGTTGTCGAAGTATCAAGCAGTGCTAAAAACTCCTCTCAGCAAGTGAAATCTGCATCAGAGGCCACTGTTCAGTTAATGAATAGTGTAAACCAGTTAAACGACTTGGTCGGGCAGTATGTTCGCTAAAGAGGTGTAGTTTTTTAGGAGTAGGTTTTTAAAACTCAAAAGCCCTGCATCGAATGCAGGGCTTTGTTATATATGGTATTCCAAATTCGGATTTCGCGTAAAGCTTACATTCAGTAAGAGAAATTTATTATAATTGCATAGGCAATCACTAATACATTTCTCCCAAATTCTTTGCTGCCCAAAATATAAATTGGGTGTGATTTGATTGTCAAAATTGGCAGCTCAGTAAAGGGGATAAAAAAGCAAAAGACATAGTGTTTTTAAGGAGTCCTTGTGTCGCGCTCTGTTATCTTCCGATGCCTATTATTGGCTGTCGCTGTTCTGCCATGGTCATTCACGAAAGCCCAAATTCCAACTCGAATCATTGTTAATGAAGGTTTTGAACGACCCGATTTAAACGCAACTTGTGGTATTCCAGGTTCGGGTTTCGATCAAATTGATCAAAGTGCTGTTCAAGGTTGGCTTACTACCGCGCCTAGTCAAACTGGATTGAGCTGCGGGCCCACGACCGGGTCGCCTATCGAAATTTGGTCGGATGGCTTTTTATCGGTCCCAGCCTTTGAGGGAAATCAGTTTGCCGAGGTGAATGCCGAGAGTGTCGCTCGTTTGTATCAAGAAGTGTGTTTGACGGCGAATGAATCGGTGAACTATCAGTATTACCATCGTGCAAGGGCCCAAGCTAATGAAACTACGCGTGCCTCTTTACACGATGCAGCGGGTGCGCTGGTGTTTAGTGGTCCGCTTGATGCTGTGTCATTAGGTGATGGCTGGGTACAACATTCAGGGGCTCTAACAAATGATGCAGTGGCTGGCGCAAGACAATTTAGTTTTGAGTCGCTATCACCTGCCAGCCCAGTTGGTAACTTCATTGATAGTATTACAGTTGATCTAAGGCCTTTGGTCGAAATTCAATTGAATACCATGTCGCCGGCTTCTGGTTCTGAAGATAGCGTAGGCAGTATGGAATTTGCGCTGATTATTAGTGGTACCCTAGATAGTGATGCGGTTTTTAATCTGACATTGGATGCGGCTTCAACGGCTTCACCACAACAGGATTTTAGTATTACTGTTGGTGCTTTGGCAGGCCGGGGTGAGGTGAATAGTTTTAATGGCGCTAGTGGTGAAATTCAGCTTACTCTGCCAGCAGGGGAATATGATCCTAACCAAACAGATAATAGTTTGGGGCAGCAGGGCGTTATTGTATTACCTTTAAATATCAGCGCCGATACAATATATGAAGGTAATGAAACAATAGTCTATAACTTAGGTGCGATTCAAAGTGGCGGTGGTAGCACGCCAGATAAAAACTTAGAGTTTAACGACTCTACCTGTAACGGTACGATTGTATCTCAGGTTATGGGCACTATTGTGGATGATGAGCCTGAACCGCCAAAGCAAGTGCCAGCTATTGGGGTGTGGGGACAATTAACCCTAATTATATTAATGCCACTTGCAGTACTACATCGACGTCGAAAGCGCGTTTAATTGATACTGAGCTTGGATTATATTGCATAAAGCGTGGTGAGATTTCTAGTGCACCACGCAGACTGGTTAAAAAAGACATTCGTTCAATTTGCTACATTACTCCAGCGGCTATTGCAGCAAAGCTAACCCAGCAAACCTAGTTTTCCCTCAAGAAGAATGTATAGCCTAAAACTTGCCAATAGAATGGCGAGGGATATCGATGACGCTATGATTAGCGACTTGTGCACTCTGTTTCTAAAGATAATGCTCGCTAAAATTGCATAAATTGCTGAAGCTCCCCCATAAGCAATGGCATGAGCAACCAACACTCCATTAATAAAACGGATTGAGCTCTTCCCATACTCGTAGAATGAATAGGTGAAAAATAAAGACAAGCAAGTGCAAGCCACCGTGAATGTGAGGGCTATAAAAACAGATAAAGATAACAGTTTATTAATGTGAGCCCTCCTGGCTGGTAACGCCTATATAGCGATAAGACAAGTGAAAATAACTAACTGCGTCTGACTTCAGTGCAAACAGTATATTGTCTTAACTAATGGGTCAAACATCCCCTCTAGTTTGAGCTATGATGTGTAAGGAAGATCTAAATAGCTGTTTTCTTCAGTTATTGTTTTGTGGCTATGCCCTACGAGGCTCCCGTGCATTGGTATTCAAACCTCTTAATTCCTCGCTTTGTCGATCTTAGCATACACATATTGTTATTGAGCCCCTAGTATATGCTTAGAAGAGCAGGACTAGGAAATCACTGGAATAACAATAATGAGGAAGGGTTTTATGTTGGGTTCAACTAGGTTTGTAAATATAGCAGCGGGCACCCTTGCCTTATGCTTTTCAAGTTTGGCGATAAGCTCTGGAGCTCCAGAGCTTGCGGAGGTAGATCCTGCTAAGCTTTCCTACTCCTTTGAAAAAGATCTGCCTAACTTGTCGCCGGCTTATATAGAGCCTAGTCCGCTAGGTCGAAGAGATGGCATTGAGGTTGCGGATTTACGTTCGCACACTAACGCAAGCAGTGATATTTTGGCTTTTGCAAAGGAAGCAGCAGCTTCAAAGTTTGGTGAATACGATAGCTTGCTGATTGCCCACAAAAACAAACTTGTATTTGAATCTTATTTTAGAAAAGGGCGAGTAAACCTACCGCACTTTCAGGCTTCTGTGACTAAATCCCATACGGCTTTAGCTGTCGGTCGAGCTATTCAGTTGGGTTATCTGAGTATGGATGATTTAGACAAGCCCGTTATTCAGCTGTTAAAGGGCTTGGATAAATCAAAGCTAGCGAAAGGCGTTGAGCATATTACCCTTCGCAAAGCCATGACCATGAGTTCTGGCCTTAGGATTGAGGAAGAAGAGCTTCGCCAATTAACGCGCAGTGCTAGAGAAACTAAGGGAAGCGACATTGTTCAACAGCTGCTTGAAGCAACGGCTGCCATTAGCCCAGAATCACAGAGTTTTTTGTATCAGGGCGTGGATCTAAGTATTGTCATGCGCGTGTTGGAAGAAGTCGTGCCAGGCTCATCAATGAACTTCATTGATAAAGAGTTGTTGAGCAAGCTTGGTATCTCGGTTTACCGGTGGAGGACTGATGCCAACGGCGTGGCGATAGGCGCGAGCGGTTCTAGTATCACATCTCGAGATATGTTGAAGCTGGGTTCTTTGGTATTAAACGACGGGCAATGGAAAGGTGATCAGTTAATTTCGAAAGCTTTTTTGAATGAGGCGACCCGTAAACTTACGCAACCGACCGATGACTGGATTCCTGACAATTACTACTATGGATTTTATTGGTATCCAACAGACTTTACAGTTAATGGCAAACAAATCACTGTAGATATGGCGTGGGGTGGCGGTGACCAGCGTATTATTGTATTCAAAGAGCTAGACTTGATTGTTGTGGTTACTGGGGCGACTCAAGAGGGTACGATTATGGATCAAATTGCTCAGGTAATTTTCCCCGCATTCGATAAGTAGTCATTTAGCTGTGAGCTTGTGTGTAAGCAGTGCGGCGTCGAAGTCAGACTTCGGCGCCATCTAACACAAATATCGAATCTATAGTCTGAGGCCTTTAACCACACTTACAATCAGGGCAATAGATTCTTACATGCCGCACGATGGCTCCTCATACCCTATATTCTAACCAGCTTAACCCCATATGCTCTCAAGTCACCGTATATAAGAAAAGACTTAATTTTATTGCTGCTACAGTCGCCGGTTTGATTTCGACTGCTTAGATATTAATCTATGCAGTCAAAACACCATCAAAACAATAAACACAACACCAGCTGAGGTACGACTGTGAACTTTACCCCTAAACAATTAACCCAATTCTCCGCCTATATTTTATTGGTATTGGCGCTTACCCAAGTTGTTTATACAGCGCTTTATGTTGCCAAGCTTGATGTACCAAGGCAGTTTTTGTGGGGCTCCGAGGGCCTGCTGTTCACGGTATTGATTGCTTTCGCTGGTGCAGCCATGGTGCAGCTAAAAGAAAATCAGCTTGTATGGTCGGCTATCGCGTTTAGTGCTGTGCTGAATGTGATTCAGGTGAGTGTTGGCATAACCCTGTTTGGCAGCTTTAGTGAGGCTGCATCTGAAGTAGAAGGATTGAAGCCTGCGCTAAGTGGTGTAGTCGCGTTGTCCTTTATGATTTATTACGCCGCTAAACTTTTATTGGGCATGGCGGCCTTGGGAATGGGCTCAGCACTTATGTCTGAAGGCAACAAAGCCTTGGGCGGTTTAACAGCTCTTGTTGGCGGCATTGCTGTACTAGCTAATGCCATTTTGATCACCTTTGGCCGTGACGGCTTTTTACCCTCTAGCGTTGCTGGTGCGACCGGTGTGTTGGCGACTTTGTTGTTGGCGATTTGTTTAATTGTTGCGGCTCGTAAAAGCTAAGTTGGCCTAGGTAGCGGTTTGCTACACAGTTAAATTAAAAACCCCAACAGAATTATCTGCTGGGGTTTTTTATGGCATCTATTCTTGTGTTTTAAAAATTACGATAGGTCACACCTAGAACATAAGATGGGCCATACTCTTCATACTGTGCGTTGTAAGAGCGGCTGCCATGATAGCGGTAGAAGGGCTCATCGTTGATGTTGATAGCGTTAAAGTGGAACTGAAGGTTTTCGTTTACTTCGTATTTAGCGCTTAAATCGATTTGCAAATGCTCGTCTTGATACAAATCATTAGCGGCATCTTCGTAGTTAAGCTCCATCAAACGCTCACTTTTGTAAGCGGCAGAAACTCGCAGGCTAAGCGGGCCTTTTTCATAACCCAGTACCAAGTTACCCACGCGATCGGCTTGTTCGGGTAATTGGATATCGGTATTACGATCAGGGTTTTCACCTAAATCCAATGTGGCTTCCGAGTCTGTAAAGGTGGCATTGGCTTGCAGCAGTAAGCCGTTAGCAAAGTGCTTGGTGTAGGTGAGTTCTAAACCATATAGATCGGCTTCGTCACCATTTTGTGGCTGAGTGATTTCGATATCATCGAAGTTTACACCAGGCGCATAAAGCGCAGCATTTGCATCACTACTTACATCGGCATTGAAAATAAAGTTGTCGATTTGCTTGTAAAACAATGCAGCGCCGAAGGCACCAATGCCATTATCTGGGTAGTACTCCATCGATAGATCGAAGTTGTTGGATTCATACGCTTTAAGCAGAGGATTGCCGGCTTCAACCTGTAGCTCATTGTCTTCCTGATCAATTTCGATCTTATCGGGTGACGGAGTGATATCACCAAAAGAAGGTCGTGAAATTGATTGTGAGAAGGCTGCGCGTACAATCATTTCGTCGCTAAAGCGGTAGCGCACATTAACGCTAGGTAAGAAGTGACTGTAATCACGCTCGTAATTGGCTTTTACGATTTCAGCTTCTTCACCATCAAGTAAGCGAGCATTGTAACCTTCGGCACTGAAGTCAGTGTGCTCGTAGCGTACGCCATACACAAGGCGCCAATCGTTGATGTCTACACGGCTCATGATGTAGGCCGCGGTAACGTCTTCATTCGCAATGTAATCACGCGCGGAGCTCACCAAACTCTCGGCCAAGGCTTCTTCGTCCTGAAGGGCGGTATTACCTTTAATCTGACCATTTATTAAGGCGTCAATGGCGGATTTGTTTAGGGCTGGGCCAAAGTTACCGATAGCGTAGTTCAGGTTGCCGTTGATAAAGGCGTCCATGGTTGGATCGTCGATATCGCCAAAGTCATTGTAGATATCGGCATTGACATCATCAGTCTTTTCGCGCTCGCTGCGTTTTAAACCAAATTTGATATAGCCGGGGTTTTCACCGAAGTACATATCACGGGTGATATCCAGCTTAAAGCCCTGTTGCACATCTTCGGTGTAGTTGTTTTCTATAACCACTTCATCGAGTTCAAACTCGGATGCATCAAAGGCTTCGTCCGAGGCAAAGATGCGTGGACTGCTGCCCAAAGAGCTATAGCCCATCTCGCTGATGTTCTTTTGCTTAAAGCCAGTATCACGACGATCTGGCTCGTTTTCCGAGGCTTTTGAGTAAGATAGGTTATATTCTAGGGTCCAGTCGTCAACGATATTGCTACCGCCAAATACTACCGAGGTGATCTTCTGCTCTTCGAAGCGATCTTTGAAGTCACGCTCCATATCGCCTTCGTCCCAAAGCGCTGAGTTGCTATCTATGTTTAGTAGATCGCCTTTATCAAACTTGTATTTGATACGTTGACGAAACTCTTGATCTTCAAAGTGGCTATACAAAGAACGCATATAGTATTCAGATAGCTCGTTCGGACGCCAATCCAGATTAAGAGCTACGCCTAAACGCTTACGGTTTACAGTGTAATCACGCTGCTGAAGCTCCTTAACACCACGCACGCCTGAATCTTCAATGTCGGATTCCCATTCGCCATCGCCTTCAATAACTTCAGAACCGAAATCTCGATCTTGCCAGCTGACAGCGGCAGCAACGCCAAGCTCGCCACCGGCCACGTCGAACACGTTGGTGAAGCTGCCGGCCAGTTTAGGACTGGTTTCTTCTTCCAGATCGTTATAGTTGCCTTCGGCTTGTAGTTTGTAACTCATGCCATCGCGATCAAAGGCTGATAGGCTTTTAATTTCGATGTTCGCACCAATGGTGTCACCGTCCATATCTGGGGTGATGGTTTTGGTGACTTCCAAGCTTTCTAGCAGGCCAGAAGGAATAACATCCAATGCCACAGAGCGGCGATCACGTTCTGGGGCTGGAATGTTCACGCCATTGATCGAGGCACTGTTAAGATTAGGGTTAACGCCACGAACACCTACAAAACGGCCCTCGCCTTGGTCGCGTTCGATAAATACGCCCGGTACACGCTGAAGCGCTTCAGAAACGTTTTCATCTGGGAACTGACCAATTGAGTCAGCCGAAACAATCGATTTGAAATTATCCGCTGCACGTTGTTTATTCAAGGCGTTGGCCGCACCTGCGGCTTGACCAATTACGATCACATTATCCATCTCGCCAACGTCATCACCGATGCGCACCGCTTCGCTAGTGGTTTTGTTATCAGAGATGCTGATTAGCTGTTGTACGGTTTCCGCGCCTAGGTAATCCACCACTAGGGTGTAGTCGCCAGCCGGTAGATTGTTGAATGAGAAGCGCCCGCCATTTTTGGAGCTGGATTCCAGTTTCAGCTCTTTAATTTTTACAATCGCGCCATCAAAGTAAACGCTAGAAGTCGCATCACTGATGCGGCCCTCTAAGCGGCCATCGGCCATGCTATTCATCGAGAAGATGAAACTCCCCGCTGACATTAATGCTATTGCTTTTAGTGATTTATTCATGCTGTCCCCTGTTTATCGATTGGCCAATTGATGACTACCTAGGCCTATTGAAGCGACGTTTTTAGTCGTAATTCTTAAAAGTATCGCGCCAGTCTAAAAAGGACAGGTGACTATTGGGTTACGCCTATATGTAAAAATGATGACAGATTTTTTACTGAAAACAGTTAATGAGATGAGAGACAGAGGGCATTGTTTAGCTTGTTGCAGGGCTTTCATTTAGCTGTCATAAAAATATCAAATAATATTCAGTTTGGTGATGTTCTGAATAAAAGGTCGGCGCAAGAGGCTAGGGCAATAGGGTTATGATGAAAAAGATCAATCGACGTGGTTTTATCAAGGGCAGCGCAGGTATTGGTGGTTTGGGGATGTTTGCCGGTAGCCTAACAGGATGCAGTTCTTACCCTAAGTTGGAATTTAGTGAAATCCCCCACGCTCTTGATCAGCAACATCATGTCGCTCCCAATCATAATGCCCAAGTATTACTGCGCTGGGGTGATAGTTTGCTTTCCGATAAGGAATTCAACCCCAGTGGTTATACAGCTCAAGAGCAAGCTGAGAGTTTCGGATTTAATAATGACTTTATCGGATTTATGCCCTTAGAGGACGAAGATCTGAGCTCGAGCGAAAACTACAATAGCGGAAATAGTGAACGTGGTCTCCTGTGCATTAACCACGAATACACCTTACCCCATTTAATGTTCCCTGGTTTTAGTGATGAGGAAGACGGCATTGCCAATGCCAGTCGTGAGCAAACTGAAGTTGAAATGCAGGCTTGTGGTCATAGTGTTGTAGAGGTTGAGCTAAGAGGGGATGAGTGGCGAGTTAACAGGCGCAGCGATTACACACGCCGTATTACTCTGGACACCCCTTGTGAAATAACCGGCCCAGCAGCGGGCCATCCTCGCTTACAAACGATGGCGGATCCCAGCGGCAAAAAAGTGCTGGGCACTGTAGGGAATTGCGCTGGAGGCAAAACGCCCTGGGGTACAGTGCTGATCGCTGAAGAGGGCTTTGGTGGCTTTTTTATGGGTAACCGAGACACCTTAAACGAGCAAGAGAAAGATAACTTCGAGCGCCTAAGTATTGGTGGTGAAGATAGCCGGCGCTGGGGTAAAACTGCTTCACGATTTCATATCGAGTGGGAACCCAACGAGGCCAATCGCTTTGGTTGGATGTTGGAGTTTGATCCCTACGACCCTACATCGATACCTAAGAAGCTCACCACGTTGGGACGCTTCGAACATGAAGGCACCACCATTGTGGCAAAACCTGGTGAACGCATTGCCGCTTATACTGGCGATGATGATGAGTTTCAGTTTATTTATAAGTATGTCTCCCATGAAGAGTACAAACCTGAAGCTGAGCACCTTAATCGCAGCCTGCTGCAAGAGGGTATTTTATACGTTGCCAAATTTAATGAAGACGGTAGCGGCGAGTGGCTGCCATTGCTGCATGGCCAGGGAGCATTAACAGAGCATCAAGGTTTTGCCTCTCAGGCTGATGTGCTTATCGAGTGCCGCCGTGCTGCGCAGCTGATTGGCGCTACGCCTATGGATAGACCGGAAGATATCGAAACCAATCCGGTTAATGACTGTACCTATGTCATGCTCACTAAAAACAAAAAGCGCAAAAAAGGTGATGTTGCCAATATGCGCCCGAAAAATACCGCAGGACATATTCTCGAAATCTTGCACCCAGGTGTTGACGGTAAGCGCGATCATAGCAGCCAAACATTCCAGTGGAATACTTTCGCCCTAGGTGGTCATCCCAATAGTAATAAAATTAATGATCGCGGCTTTTATGGCACCGGCCCAAATGGCGAAACAGTTTCGGAAAATGGCTGGTTTGCTTGCCCCGATAATTTAGCATTCGATCCCAAAGGTAATATGTGGGTAGCCACCGATGGCTGCGAAGCCTTCCAATGTCACGATGGTTTATGGGCAATGCCCACCGCTGGCCCATATCGCGCCATACCCAAGCACTTCTTTGGCTGTCCTCAAGGTGCAGAGCTCTGCGGGCCAGAATTCACCCCAGATGGGACTACCTTATTTGTCGCCGTTCAGCACCCAGCGGATGTAGAAGGTTCAAGCTTTGATAAGCCGGCGCACCGCTGGCCTGATTACGATGAGAGCTTGCCACCACGGCCCAGTGTGATGGCGATTAGGCATAGGGATGGGAAGATGGTGGGTGAGGCTTAATAATCTATGGAGATAAGGCTGGGTTTTAACCAGATATTATTTCAACGATGATATTTTTTACCCGGAAAGATTTACTGGGTTGTTGGCGCTTTAACGCAGTGTTGATCTGTCAGAGTTCTATTTGTTCAAGTTGTCTAAATCGAGAGCCGCGCCCCGATACATAATTGAACAACACGATACCCCAAAAAAAGATCGGGATTTTTCAAGACTGTGATAAAGCATTTGGTTTGTAAATTATCGAACGCAACGCCTCAAAGACGTTTCTCAATCTACTGTTAATCATGAAACCAGTTATCTAAGGGCGGTTTTCTCTGAGCTTGATCGACTTGGAATATATGAGAGTGTTAACTCTCTATCTAAAGTTCGTACTTTCAAAGAGCAAGAGCGGGAGCTTGCCTTTCTGGAAGAAAATCAGATTAAGCTACTTTTAAAAGGGTGCGATAACTCTACTAACAATCATTGCGGTATTGTTGTTCGAATTTGCCTATTAACTGGCGCGCGTTGGTCTGAGGCTAATAACTTAAAACGATCAGGACTAATGAATAATGCAATACGGTTTTCAGACACCAAAAATCGGAAAATTCGTGCCGTTCCTGTGCTTGATTGGTTAATAGATAGAATTAAAGAAGTTTCCTTTCCGGGGCCAATGTCTCAACTTTTTGCATCTTGCAAATCTGCATTTCGGTCTGCAATTGATCGCTCAGGGATCGAGACGCCAAGAGGGCAAATGACCCATATACTTCGCCATACATTTGCTAGCCACTTCATTATGAGTGGAGGTAACATACTCACGCTACAGCGGATTTTGGGGCATTCTGACTTAAAAATTACAATGCGGTATGCACACTTGCCTCCAGATTATATGCAGCAGGTGATAGATCTAGGGCTTGCCTCGATTTGTCGTGGTTAAATCTAGTTGTTTTCGGTAGGAGTAGAGTTTTGAATAGAAGAGTTGTGGTCAATTTTGAAGCGATCGTGAACAATCTCAGAGCATTTTCGCCTGATATGAGTCAGCAGAGAATTAACAAGCTTTCTCAGGCCTTAGAGACCATACAAAAAAGAAATCTCATGTGTCAGTATTACTATTCAGAGTTGTATGATTTCATCAATTCTGATTTTGGTTTGCTAAAGGATCGTCTTTCGCATTCTGGTCAAGATGAGATTGGTTACAGGGTTTTTTATGAGTCGCATTTTTTTGGGTTTATTTATACCCTGCATGCGCTAGTTGATTCTCTGCCATATATGTTGAACATTGCTCTGCACCCTATTTACGCAAATTTTTCAATTGAAAATAGAAGTGTTGGTTGGAAAGATTGTTTTCTCGAGCAGTACGCACCTTCCAGCTTGGGTCCTTGTCTCCGGTCCTTTAGGGAGATTGATGAATTTGAGGAATTGAAACGGATCTGTAACAGCGCGAAGCATCGGCTTCCTGGTAGAATTGCAAATACTGGCACGTCGCTTGAGTTTTTTTATCAATATTCAGGGGATGAGCAAAGAGAGCCTGTCCTAGATTTGATAAATCGACTTCACGATGTTCTTTTGACTGCTGTAGTTGAATTAGTTGAAACTCTAATAGAATTCCAATCGCAGAGCTTTAAAAATAGGGCTCTTCATCATTAACCGGGGACACCGGCATTCATTAAAATAGATTTGCGAAGATCATTTTAATGGAGAAACACCGATGTCCCACGCAGCAACCATTGTAGGCATTTCTGAGCTCTTTGTAGAGAGGGTTAATCGTCATGAAGGCTTGATAATGGTGTGAAATCGAAATGAGGTTCAGTGGAGTCACAATAGGGGGCAGTAGAATCACAAAAGGGTTTAATGGAATCACAATAGAGTTTAATGGAATCACAAAAGGGTTTAGTGGAATCACAATAGAGTTTAATGGAATCACTTGCCGAGAGAGTGAAAAACGAGCAGTTTAGATGGGCTAGGCTAGCCCTTTGTGGGCTGTGGCAGCCCTCTATGGGCTGGTTCCGCCCGCTGTGGGCTGTGATAGCCCAGTGTGGGCTGGCTCAGCCCAATAAAGGTTTGCAAGAAAAACAGTTTTTTTAAAAAAAGGTCCCGAACTACCTCTCGCCCTTATATTAGTTACATAACCTTATAATAATTATAAAATTTATAACATGCAATGCAATAAGTGTAAACAAAAAAGAGCGTGCACGCTCTTTTTTGTTTGAAAAGTGCGCGAAAATTTCTTGTAGGAATGTGGATATTGAGGATTGATGAGTACAATTCAGGTCTGGATAGTGATCTTGCCAATAGTGCAGTGGATAGTGATGTTATGGCAAAGGCTGTGCCAGGGGTTGGCGTCGTATCTATTCTGCTATTGCCTTACGTGCTTCAGCTTAAAGTATCCTTCTCTCAAGTACCGGAGACTGTAACTCGTTGAGGGACGCCAGGTTAATTAATTCTCATCTGTTGGCTGATGACAATTGTTTTGTAAATCTTCTTATTGAGATTGAGAATGGATTTTTCAATTGCTTTAGGAACCCTGTGCCTTATGATAGAAATGGCTCAGTTGGACCAGCTTAGGTACTTCTCCAGAACTTGCAGCGCCAACGCACTTACATCCGCATATCGGGCTGGTATCTGCAGCCCCAAAGAAGTCAGGCAGGCGATTTTGCCTGACTTTAATACTTCGGCAGGAGTATTTGCTAGTACTTGCTATGACTTGGCTGATAAGGCTTGGGTGCAGAGTGATTTGCGTCATCGATTGAAGCGTGACCTAGGGCCACTTGATGGGATTCCGGTTGTTATCAAAGATAACTTTCATATTGAGGGCTACACGACCAGCAGTGGTTCTCTTGCCATAGACTCTAAACGTCAACCTTCTAGCTCTGGTTTCTGTAAGAAGCTGCTTGAGCATGGCTTAATCCCGATGGCAAAGTCAACTATGAGTGAATTGGCGTTTTCTGGCGTAGGTATTAACACGGTCTTTGGTACGCCAGAAACGGTGAGTGCTGGTAAGCGGCATATCCCGGGGGGCTCATCAAGCGGGTCTGCTGCTGCCGTCTCAAGCGGACTCGTCCCCATTGCTATAGGTACGGACACTTCGGGATCAGTTAGAATTCCAGCGGCAGTTCAAGGCATTGTTGGTTTTCGGCCGAGCTTCGGGGTGCATGATATTTCAGATATACAACCATTATCCAGAACGCTCGACACAGTAGGCTTCTTTTCTAGAGATGTCAATGATAGTGTGACTATCCATACACTCTTGTCATCGGTGGAGCGTGAATTCTGTGAGCAGCTAAAGCCCAGTGCTATTGAACTCATCGTGCCAGATCACGACGTAAGCAACGCTCTTGACCCAAAAATTAAATCGAAATTTTCAGCACTGGTCAGTGGTCTCAGCAAGATAGGTTTTCGCATTAAGGTTGAATGTGTACCTGAATTTGATGCCGTAAGTGAACTGTTCTCTAAGTATGGAACACTGGTGTCTCATGAAGCTTATGAAAACTATGGGCACCTACTTGAGCAGAGCCATGATAACTTGCAGCCTTTTACTCGCCGCCGGTTGTCCAAAGCAAGTTTGCTAAAGGCATCGACAAAAGACATTTTACTGAGTAGCCGTCGTGAGCTTATAGAAAGCTTATCAGAGTTACCTAGGCATCAATTCTTTATATTTCCAACGATCCCTGTTGAACCTGTCGAGTTAACAAGGGTGCTAAAAGATATGGATTTCCATGAAAGCTATAATCGACAAATACTGGCAAATACCATGCTGGGTAGTTACTTAGATATGCCAGGGATATCGATCCCAATCAAAAAGAACAATGGGGCGCAACCATTTGGATTGCTATTGTCGTCTGCTCAAAATCGCGATTTGCCTTTGCTAAAGGTCGCAAAATTAATTGAAAGTTTCGTTTGATTAGTCGTGTATCAAGCGCCTTACGCAAAAGTACTTGCCATCCAGGCATGAGCTTAATCTTGAAATTTAGAAATGTGACAAATAATATAGTAAGTTGGAGCTATCTAGAGTGTAGAATAGTCATGTGTATTCTAATTTAAAGCCACCCTTTTGGAGGGGCTATATAACAATTGCAGTGCTTGGAGGACAATAATGGATAGACTTCCGCAACTTAGAGGGGTTCAAGCATTTGTGGTCGCTGCTAAGCACCTGAGTTTCAAGAAGGCCGCAGACGAGTTGAATGTTACGCCAACCGCCATAAGCCATAATATAAAGTCATTAGAAGAGGAGTTGGGCGTAAAGCTTTTCAATAGGCTGACACGCTCCTTAAGCCTTACCAACGAAGGAAAAGCTTTTGCTCCTTTAGCTACAGAAGCTTTTCTAAAACTGCATGAAGCAGTTAATGCTTTGTCGGTAACCGAAGGTGAGGGCCCCCTCGTAGTTACTACTACTAAGTCTTTTGCCGCTAATTGGTTGGCCAAGCGAGCTCATAGATTTTCTAATCTATACCCTCAGTATAATCTCAAGATAGACGCCAGTGATAAAGTCCGAGAGATTACCTCAAACAATGTCGATATTGCGATTCGTCATGGTAAGGGAAGCTATGAAGGCTCGCATTTTGCTTGGATACTTAACAACTTCGTTGTTCCGGTTTGCTCACCAAGGATGTTTACCAATCGAGCAGATGCCAAACTTAAACCTGAGGAATTACTGGAATTTCCACTAATTGTTTATGAGTGGACTGAAAATCAAGATGCAGATGACCCCACATGGGAGATGTGGTTTGATTTATCTGGCACTGCATCGACGAATGCGAACTTTGCGGAGACCTATAGTGAGGAATACATTTGTCTTCAAGCTGCTTTGGATTGTAGAGGGATTGCACTTTGCAGCACTGTAGCGGCGTCTTCTTATCTAGAGTCAGGTGAATTAATTATTCCAACAAATGTTGATTATTTTCTCAAAGATAAGAGTTTCTACTTGGTTTGTGAAAAGAGCCATGCCAGTAAACAAAAAATTGTAGCGTTCCAAGATTGGTTGTTAGATGAAGCCGATCGATATAGAGACAGCCCAGCGGCGTCTCTAATCGATACTGGTGGCTACTGATCTAAGCCTATAGGGCGACTCTCGCAGTGGTTGTACAGGTGCTCCCATGGAGCAACTTGCTCTAGGGCCTCGCTCAGAGCAATCACGGTACCATCATCGCCAGATTTGCCCATGATGTGCAGTCCCATGGGTAACCCCTCTGAGCCCAGTCCGGCGGGAATGCTCGCCGCAGGATGGCCAGTGAAATTTGCAAGATAGGTTAAACACCAGCCAATTAGAGGTTCCACCTTTTCACCATTTAATTCGATGGGCCCTTTAGTGTCACCATTGCTATCATTAAGGACTGGAAAGCAAGCTAGGGTTGGGGAGATTATTGCATCATAACCTTCGAATACGGATTGAAGCTTCTCAAATATTTCTGATCTTACACCTTGGTCACGATAGTAGTCGCGCATGTTCATAGAGTTGTTGACGTAATCGTTCCAACGCAACAAATCTGGTGGAAGTTGATCTGGATTTTCGAGTAAATCTACGCCAGCCTGCTGTAGGCTATCAAGTACATGGGTGTTTAATGGCGCCATCAAACGACACCACAACTCTCCGAGTTCGAAATGATCGTAGCCTAAATCGATATCTACGTTTTCTACAGATACTCCAGCTTGCTTGAGTTTTTCCGCAGTAGCTCGTACACCAGCGCGGATTTCTGGATCCACGGGAAATACGCCGAAATCTTCGGTGAACGCAACCCTCAAGCCTGTGACATCTTTGCCGAGATGTGATTGCAGATTCTCTTTTGGCACGACTGTAAGCGGATCCGCTGGGTGTGGGCCACATAAAACATCTAGTGCAATTACCGCATCTTTAACGTTTCTTGTGATCGGACCCATGTGGATAAAGGGAGTAGTTGCACCGAAGGCGTTTGGGCGAATAAGAATTGGAGAGCGCCCAAAAGACGGCTTGAAACCGTATGTGCTGCACCATGCAGACGGAATGCGTATCGAGCCTCCTGCGTCGGTGCCTTCTGCTAGGGAAACCAGACCGTCAGCTACCGCTGCGGCACTGCCCCCTGATGAACCGCCACTGTTGCGGCTAAGGTCAAAGGGGTTTTTAGTTGGGCCAAATAGAAAATTGTCGCAGGTTCCACGAAAACCAAAGGTCGGGCTATTTGTTTTACCGACGATAATTGCGCCGGCAGCCTCCATGCGCTCGGTAAAGGCACACTGATTTTCGACAATATTGTTTTCTAAGGCCTTTACGCCACCGAGAGTTGATACCCAGCCAGGTTTGAAGTCGAATAAATCCTTCATGGCTATGGGAACCCCATGTAAAGGGCCTAATGGCGAGCCATCTAGTACCATTTGATCGGCTTTTTTGGCAGCGGCGAGAGCTTCGTCAAATGCAGTAATAACAAACGCATTCAAAGACGGGTTGCGCGCATTTATGCGATCTATTGTCTCTTCCATTAAGTGGACAGCTGATAGCTCTCCAGTGCGAATTAGCTCTGCAAGTTCATGTGCTGGCTTATATGCGTTAGATTTTTTCATTTTTCACCTACCTGAAAAAAGGCCAGCAAAGGCGCTGGCCGGTTTCTGTATTTAGAAGTAAACGGACGCGGAAATACCGAAGGTACGAGGCTGACCATAAATGTTTAGCAGCCAACCTAAGGTTGGTAGGTCATTTACATAAGTGCGATATTCTTCGTCAGCAATATTGTGACCATATAAGCTGAACTCATATTTACCGTCGCTGCTGGACATAGTGATTCGAGCATTATGCAGCCAGTAGTCCTCTTGCAGATTGGAGGGCGCATTCACGGTCTCTAAATACTGATCGTCTCTCCAGCTCCAGTCCGTCGAAATAGCTGCTGTCCAATTTTCGTTGAGTTCAGTTTCATAGCGGAGCAAGCCGTTAAAGGTATACTCAGGTGCATTAACCGGTGTGTTTCCGTTCAAGCTTTGGCCGCCAGCGGTAATATTGCTGACGATTTCTGAATCTAACCAGCCGAATCCGAGTTGTAGCTCAAGTTTTTCTGTTAGCAGAAATTGGCCATCTATTTCAATACCTTTGGTGTCGATTTCCGCCGCATTTACTGCGATGGGTAAAGGAGCATTGGCGTTGTCTACATTGACTATGCCGTTTTCAAACTCATAAATAAAACCTGAGACGTTTAAGCGTGCTCGGCCATCCCAGAAGGTGGTTTTAATACCGCCTTCGTACGCAGTGATCTCTTCTGGCTCGAGTGAGGTGAAGCCCTCTTGGCGGGATACAAACGTTGCGTTGAAACCACCGGATCGAAAACCGGTAGAGTAGTTAACAAATGCCATGAACTGGTCAAATTGATCGAGTTCTGGCTCCCATTTGGCACCAAGTTTATAAGTTATGTTTTCATCATTACGTTTTCCACCACCGGCTACCTCGGAGGATGTGGCAGCGGTACCAACGATGACTTCAGGAGCATCACGACCGCCTAGAGAGCGGACCAGGCCAGTACCGAAGTCAGTGCCGCCGTTGATCTCCACATCTTCTTCACTCCAGCGAACTCCGAGAGTTAATGCTAAGCTTTCTGTTAACTGAAAGTCGTTGTGAGCAAACAGTGCTACAGCTTCACTGTTTTGATTAAATTCCGAGAAAAATCCGGGTGCTGTTCCTCCTAGGATACGGAGATATTCAGCTTGATAAAACTCATCGTCTAGGTAATAGAAACCAAGAACGTAGTTCCACATTCCATCATTGTCAGACGTTAATCGAAGTTCCTGACTAAAGGTTTCTACTAGATCGTAGTAGAATATTTCTACTCCTCCGCCGGGCGTGCCATCAGCGTCCTCTTGCTGATCACGCACAAAATCCTGGTAAGAGCTTATTGAAGTAAGCGTTGCCCAACCAAGGTCATGATCAATACGCAGTAGAGCATTCTGAGCTTCGTTATTTACAATATGCTCGGTACCCCCGTTAGAGGTGAACGGATCACTATCACCAGGGTTTAGTCCGTCTATGCCGCGAACACAGTTTGAAGTGCCCCCGTTAACCGTACCATTTAGATACTCGGAACAAAATTCAGGGCTGCCAGCTGCCAAAGATTCAGGAGTAAAGATGCCAGCTCCTTCATAAGGAATAAATGATGAACTATCTTCCCCATAAGACAGAGATAGATTTACATCAGTTGCATCAAAAGACCATGCTAGCTGAGAACGCAATGCCCACTTGTCGATCTTACCCTCGTCATCGCCACGGGTAAGATTGTCGTAATAGCCTTTATTCTGCTTGGTGCTAAAGCCGGACAGTCTGAAGTTCAAGCCCTCTGAAAGCGGCGTGTTGATGTAGGCTTCGGTTCTTACGGTTTGATAATCGTCGTAGCCAAGCTGCAAGCTGGCTTCAAACTCATCGCCAGGTTTGTTGGTGAAAAAGTTAACGGCACCACCGGTAGCATTACGGCCAAACAACGTTCCCTGTGGTCCTTTTAAAGCTTCTACTCGTTGTATATCAAAAAGCATTAAGCTTGTGGTAAAGCCTTTGGAAATATAGCCTTCATCTAGATGGACTGCGATAGGTGAATCTAAATTGCTGGAAAATTCGTTCACGCCAAGGCCGCGAATGTTGAAGTTTGTTGGGCCAAAGCCGTGATTGACTTGTACGTTGGGGACGTTAGCAGCAATCTTAGTTATATCATCAACATTGGCTTCCTTTAGTTCGTCACCGGTTAACGCAGAAACAGTTAAGCCAATACTCTGAACTGATTCAGAGCGTTTTTGCGCAGTCACCACGACTTCTTCTAGTGCAAAGTCTTGCGCATTTGAGAACGCTGATGAGCCCATAATGATGGCGCATGATATAGCGGATGAAAGTCGATATTTTTTATGCATTATTAAGCTGGACATATTTATTCTCCTATTATGAACTTAATCATTATTGCTATAGCGAGATTTAAAGTTCGGATTCAAACCCTGCAAATTAAATATATATAAATTGAAAAATCAGACATGCGAAATAATTTCAGCCTATGGATGAATAAAATTTGCACTTTATAGGTCTGGAATTTGAACATTGTGGTAATAGGGGAGTGTATCTTTTCGTATGTTCTGCAAATTATCCTGGTCTTGTTGTGCAACGTACCCAGCTATCTCCGAGAGCGTTGCAAACCAACAGTCATTACGATCGAGTATGGACTCTAGCCATCTCTCGACCTGTGTCCAACGGGTCAGCCGACCTGTCAGAAAAGGGTGCCAGATAGACATCCAGAATCCACGGGCTTGGTATTGTGCTTCGAATTCTTCCCAAAAACCTGCAAGTCCAGTTGAAGCGGCCTGGACATGCATCATGTAGTCTATTTCCGGGTAGTGAGCGAACGGAGGCCAATCATCATTGGCCCAGTGGACTGGCAACTCGACCAGTTGTCGCCCGTCCTTCTGTAAAATGTAGGGTATATCATCAGCCATCATTGAACTTTCGTACAAGAATCCATGTTTCATAAGTAATTCAATAACAGTATCGTTGACATTGTAGACGGGCGCCCTATATCCAACCGGCTTACTTCCAGTCAAGGATTGGTGAACTTCAAGGGCTCTCTCGAACCATTCTATTTGCTCTTCGGGTGAGTGTCGGGTGGGATCTTCATGAATATAACCGTGGTGAGCGATTTCATGCCCACCCTCAAGTATAGATTCAACCATCTCAGGGTATTGCGACATGCACCAGGCTGGGATGAAAAAGGTCTGCTTGATATCAAATTTCTTGAAGGTATCAAGTATTCTAGGAATGGCTACCTTAGGTCCATATTTTCCCATCGAAACTGGGCATAGACGATCAAATCCATCCTTTGGACGAGATATGTGGATTAAGCTATCTGCATCTATATCGAAAGTAATTGCGCAGGCGACTCTTGCCCCACCGGGCCATTTAATTGGGTTTGCGATCATCGTAAGCTCTCCTGTTGTAGAGCCTACGATGCTCGATGAAGCAAAGAATTCTTACAAACTAAATTTCTTTAGCTGATAATGATAAAAAGCTCATCTATCGATGTCTGAAGAGATTTTGAAATTAAGAATTCACACCAGCAATCTTGTTCTGCCCTACTGGCATCAATCCAAGTTGAGTAAATAGGCCCATAGTGTCTTCATGGTAGAAATACTGAACGACTTTGCCGTCCTTAAACTCGAAGATCTCTGCACCAAGAATATCAATTTTTCGACCTGTTCCAGGGATCCCGTAGAAGTCACCAAGATGTGTTCCAGTTAAACGAAATCGGCTCGCTACTTTGTTGCCTTCGGCAATTAATTCTAAGGCCTCTTCGTGAATGTCCGGAAAAGCTTCTCTCCAAAAAGATACTAGGGTCTTAAAGCCTTCTTTTCCTTTTGGCCAGTCCGGAAGAAACTGGTCATGCTCGACATTATCATCAAAGATTTTGTCAATTTCGTTCATGTCGCCATTATTCCAACAAATACCGTAAATATTGGCTACCGTTTTCTTGTTTTGTTCAGGTGTGCTCATATTGTTTTCCTCGTGTGAATTACTTCGTGTATTCTTAGTTTGAAACACAAAACTCTAAATAGCTTGGGTTCTTGCCATCACCATTAACCGGGGTTACATCTTGTGGGCATGCAGACATCGCAAGTAAGCAATCTCCATGAATTCTGAGTAGTACACTGCTGTTTTCTCCCGATATTGGTGGCTCAAAACTGAGGTCATTCGAAGTAGAAATCGGGACATTCATCCATAGGTTAAATGGATCGGGGACCAGTGGTATTTCGTGCCCAATGACTTGTGTTGCCATTCTAAGGTTATCGGTGCAGTTATCGTGATAACCCTGAACGCCTAGCTGTTGATAGCGGTGATGGTCGCAGGCTGCTATGAGAGTGTCATGCGAGATTGGAGTGTCACTATCCTCAATAGTAACCATATGATTTCGCAAGTTGCTAACTAATGTGTCTCCAATCTCTGGAATTAATTTTTTTAGATGTGTCCGGCTATGGCTCATTGACAGATACTCGTTAAGATTTCCTGTACGAAAGGCCCAAAAATCACAGACTTGATACCCGCTTGGATTATCGATCTTGATTAGATCGCCATCTTTCACAGAGACTGCAATGCCACAGCGTGCCGGTATTCGGTATGTTTTCCCATATATTGGCTCACCGGTTGCTGAGATGGAGGAGTTGAGTGTCGCGTTCGAGCCATTGGGAATGTGAGGCTGGTATGTCATGATTCGTTCTCAAAAATTACTAGCGGCTTATGTTAGTAGCGCGCCGCGATCAGCGTTGATCGCTTGGCCCGTCACATTAATCGAGTATTTTGATGTGAGCATTAAATAGGCAAAGGCGACGTCTTCAGGTGATTGCACCTCGCCGAAGCACTGTTCTTCGCTTAGCTCTTTCAATAATGCCTCCTCACTGCAATTTTTTTCATTTGCCAGGATTCTTAATGACTCCATGGCTGGGCCAGTTTTAACCCAACCAGGACATACTGCATTAACACGTATTCCATGAGGGCCTAATTCTTTGGCCAAGGTACGCATTAAGCCAAGGTTGGCGTGCTTGCTGGCGTTGTAAGCTGCGAAGTCTGGTACTGCTGTTTTTCCCCAAATCGAAGATGTGATAACAATTGAGGAACCAGCAGCCATTCTCTGTCTAGCAAATGCTATGGTTAAATACGTTCCGGTGATATTAACTTCAGATATTCTTTTGAATTTCTCAAGGTACACATTCATTGGGCCATCAATTGGTGTCGCAGCCTCGATACCTGCGTTGGCGATAAGAACGTCAATACGCTCGATGTCAGAGAAGGCCCGCTCAACATGATTCGCGTCACTAATATCACAGTGTATCGCTGTAACCTTAGCTTGTGTTTGCGCTGCGATGGCTTCGGAAGCTTCCTCAATCCTAGGGTTTGCATCGACAAGAAAAACATTCGCGCCTTCGCTTGCATACGCAGTTGCTACAGCTCTTCCAATGCCGCTAAAACTACCGGTGACTACTACGTTTTTATTGGTGTATTCTCTCTGCATGTGCATACCTTTTGCAGGGTTAAGGTTCTAATACATTGCTGCGCCGCCATTGGGGCTTAAGCATTGTCCTGTAAAATACGAAGAGTCTTCAGAAGCTAAGAATAACGCTGTTGATGCGATCTCACTGCATCGACCAAAACGCTTCATTGGATTATTGAGCTCCATGGCTAGCTCTTCTTCGTGCATGATATTGGGGTCACACATTCGTGTGCTAGTTGGGCCTGGCGCTATAGCATTAACCCGAATTTTGGGAGAAAATTCCCTTGCCCATGAGCGTGTCAAGCCAATAAGAGCAGCCTTAGAAGCGCAGTAGGCGCTGTTATTTGCACGCCCAAGATATGCCAGTTCAGAGCTGATATTGATAATGTTCGAGCTTACGGTTGCCTCGAGCATGCTAGGGATTGCACAGCGACTCATGTTAAAAGCGCCCCTAAGGTTGACATTCATCAGTTCATCGAATTGATCCATGGACGTTTCTTCGAGAGGGGCATTATGAGCAACGCCAGCATTGTTAATTAATGTATCAATACTGGAAAAACGGGATAATGTCTGCTCCACGCAGGCCTCTATGTGTTGATCGATTCGAACGTCACACTCAACAATAAGGCACTGGTCTGCATAGCTTTCTAAAATTAGCTGGTCGTCCTTGACTAAGTAATCTTCTGCCAAGTAACTGACTACTACATTGGCGCCTTCGCTTAAGAATCTTTTGGCAATGGATAGCCCAATGCCTCTAGAAGCGCCAGTAATTAGGGTTGTCTTGTTCTTTAGCTTCATTTCTTTCAGCCAGTCAGTGAATTTGAATAGTTGCGAGCTAAGTGTTTTAACACAATCTAATGCTATCTCTTGGTTCTGATTCTTTCAGTCAAATTTTTCTCAGCCTTTTGATGAATGACTTTCATCTGCACATGTTATAAGCAGCGTGTAAGATGCCTGCAATTCAATAATAACGAGGCGAGGTTTATATGGATCAAGAAATAGTACACAGTGGAAGAGTCAGTAAGCTTGATCACTTGGCGATGACTGTCCTGTCCTGCGTCCCCTTGTTGTCGATTTTGTTCCTAATGTGTGTCGATTGAAGGGGGGCTCGATTATGCAAACAGTTTCCGGAAACACATTGGCGCCCATAGCTCCGTCAGATAGAGATGCTGGTTTTGTATCCTTAGTCCTTCTGTGGGCGGGAGGCAATATATTGTTGGCCACCTTTATGGTGGGAAGTTATTACGCTGAAGGGCTCGGCTTTTGGCCTATGGTACTTATCTCCATAAGTGCTAATTTATTCGCTTATGGGATTTGTGCGATTTCCTCCCAAAGAGGTGCGAGATACGGTTTGGATGAGGTTGTGGCTCTCCGGCCAGCTTTCGGTATGAAGGGCGCTTATTATGGGGCCTTTGTCTTAATCTTTATTAATTTCGGCTGGATAGGCCTATTGTCATCGATGACAGGTACTGCGGCGGTCAACGCAAGTGAGGTCTTTCTCGGAGAATCCTATTCATTTTCTGGCAATTATACGGCTTATGCGGTTGGTGGTGGACTTCTAATTCCTATGTTTTTGGTGATGCTTACACCGAAAGCCAGTTTCTACCTGTCTACCGTTACTGTGCCAGTACTTGGGGGCTTTTCACTATATATACTTTATAAGATTGTAAACAGCGATCATATGGCGGCTGTTACGAGCTTTGAGCCCACTGGAGCAGTGGGTATCGCCTTTGCGGTCGAAACCTGTGTGGTTTGGGCTGTAGCTTGGCAACCTTATCTAGGTTCATGGAATAAGTTTGCATCCTCAGAGCGCAATGCCTATTGGGGAACATTTGTCGGTTTGGCCTTTATTGGAATTTTATTTGCGATTACCGGTGGCATCGCAACTTTAGCTACAGGTGAAATTGACCCAGCGGTTTGGGCGGTAAAGCTAGAGTTGGGACTGGTCTCGATGATTATTATTATCCTGGGCACCATCACTACCAGTTCTTTGTTGCTTTATGCTGGGGTGATGGCTTTTATGTCAATATTCCCTAAATTCAATTACAAGCTGAGCACTGCTATCGTCGCTTTGCCTTCTTTAATCTTCATTTATGATGCTGAGTTGCAGAATTTATTCGGTATTATCCTGCTATTCGTTGGTCTTCTAGCGGGGCCGTACTGGGCAATATCCATAGTTGATTATATGGTTCTGCGAAAGGGTATGATCAATGTTGAGGCTTGTTTTCAGGATCGAGGTATCTATCGTTTCTACAAGGGTTTTAATATCTACGCTTTTGTTGCCCAAGCTTTGGGCATGGTCGTGTGGTTGTTTCTTGGCGGTTGGCTTTCTGGTTATGCGCTACTAAGCTTTAGTTTGGGAGAGTCGGCGTTTTCCTATATTAGCGCTACTATTCCTTCGATGCTTGTGGCCGCTGTTGCATATGTTGTGTTAGTAAGGTTATTGCAGCCAAAATCTGCGCAACTTAGTGAGTCCTACGAATAGTATTCCCGTGAAGCTCCAAGCAGTAGAGCGTTCTTTACCGCCACTAACTGGCGGTTTTTTTATTTTTTAGCTTTCTTCTCCAGCTTAAGAGTTATTGAGAAATGATGGTGGACACCTGTAATCGTCTGTCAAAAATCAGTTTTAGACGTTTTGTTACTTACATAGTGAGCCAGAATAAAAGATTGTTGAGGTTGATGTATGATGACACCGGACGAGAAAAATATCTTAGAGCTTTTGCAGAAGCAGTATTCTGGCTTGTCTTGGGATGAGAGTCGCCCAGCAAACTGGGAGCTTTTCTTATCTGGTTTCCACCCTGAGGGGAGAATAATTCCCTCTGCTCGACCTATCAAAATTATGAGCCCCCAAGACTTTGTCGAGCGCATGTCAGGTCTTAAAAAACGGGGCGTACTTCGTTCATTCTCGGAACAGATTAAGTTCTATGATATACAGGTTTACGGCAATGTCGCCTGCGCCATTGTGGGTTGTGAAATGACAGAAAATAAATTACAAGTTACTCATGACATTAGTGTTATTAATTTGTTGAAAGAACAGCGATGGGTAATTATTTCACAGTCTTGGACATCAGTGAGCGAAGAGGATTGCCATCTATGTGGGCCTTGCCGCGCAGGTTTGTGACGCAAGGGAAAATTGCTTCAGTGGCTACTACGGCCTTAGTTTGACATAGATAATTAAGTTTTTTTCATCTGTTTCCTTAAAACTTCTCAAGCAAAAATTATCCAGGCAAGACCTATAATGGCCTCTGCAAATGGTATGTTTAAGTATTTTATCTGTGACTATTTGCTAGGCATTAGCATATTTAGAGCTGATGAAACCTTAGTGCTGTTTGTTGTCGGTAGCCCCAAGGCTATTATAATCCTTATACAATAGGTGAAAAATCATGAAGATGCTAAAAGTTATTACAATTTCAGTCATGAGCTGTCTATTTGCTTCGAGTCTTGTGTTCGCTGAGTCCTCCCTCTATAAAACAATCGATAAGCATAACAATATATTGGCACAGGCCATTATGCAGGGTGATATAGAGCTTCTCAATGATTCTCATACCTATACTGACGATGCCTACGTATATGCACCTAGCGCGCCTACAGTTCACGGTAAAGAAGATATTCGTTTGTTCTGGGAAGGCGCTATCAAGGCAGGTGCCAAGCATGTAAGTCTAGAGATTCACGATGTGCAGCAATCGGGTGATTTAGCTTATGCTACGGGCACATTGAAATTTGTTGACACCAATGGACACGTGAGCGATAGCCGCTATTTGCTAGTATTCAAGCAGGAAGATAAGCAGTGGAAGCTTCACTTGGATATGTGGACGCCCTCGGCCGTAGCTCAATAATACTATCGAAAGCTACACCGTCCTAAGTGGCAGTGTCCATAAGAGTGCTGTAGATAATGCAAATCGATATTGGCTAGAAATGCAGCGTCAATTTGCAGTGGGCGGTGTGCAAGCTATTCTCTCTTTATTACTTGCCGACTATCAATAAGACTAAATCTGTCGATAACGAGAAATGGCCCGTCAGGGCCAGCCGAAAAAATATGATACGTGGTTTTTTTCGGCCGCTAGGTGCAGATAGAGCAATAAGCATAATTTTTAAAGCATGATCCACTATTGAATTCATAAAGCATTCGCTTGGTGGTGATAACTTTTCAGCTAAGGAGTAGTGAATGAAACCAGGTGATGATATCGAACTACCCGAAGTAAGATCCGAAAGCAGCCTTAGCAATAGCTTCCTCGGTGATATTGTGGAAATTGCCATTGTAACTCCAGATGCTGATAAAACTATGCAGGGTCTAGTTAATTTGGGGATAGGGCCTTGGCGGGTTTACACTTTTTCCCCGGAGAATACGACGGAACAGACCTATCAGGGACTCCCCGCTGAGTTCGAGATAAAGGTGTGTTTTGCGCAAAGTGGCAATGTCATTTGGGAGTTAATGGAACCCCTATCTGGCCCCACTATTTTTGCAGATTATCTAAAGAGAAACCCCGGTGGGGGGATTCAACACATTGCTTATGATTGTGGTGATACTCCCATGGTAGAGCGATTCTCTGAGTTTGAGCGGCGAGGCTATCGCTGTGTCCAGTCTGGTAAGTGGCTGGGAGTTAATCATTTTGCGTTCTTCGATACTGAAGATGACACGGCTGCCGTGTTTGAGACGTATTACTTTCCTAAGGATTTTGAATATCCTGAGCCGGATTATTGGTACCCTTCAATGCCTTTTCAGGCTAATAAGAAAACTTAATTTACCACCTCTCCAAAGAAAGACTGGCCTATTGTAGGTCATGACTTGGCTGATAGGGAGGTAACTCCCGTCAGCCCTTTTTAATGCTCTAATGAATCTCGGTATCTACCCATTCGACGAAGTGTTTTGTAGAAATTTTTCTAGATTTTGATTTGTTTTGGATTAGACGATAATGATAGCCTGGCAAGATAGGCCCTTCAATGCGAGCAAAAATATCAGAATATTCCTCTGATTCCACAATCGTTCTGCTTAGCAGTGCGGCGCCATAGCCCCGCGTTAAACTATCTAGGGCAAGGTTATAGGCGTCCAATGACATTCGTTGGAATGTCTTGTAGCTCGAAATTTTTGCGAGTTCAAACCAACGTTTCCAACTAGGTGCGTTTAGGTCAGAACGCTCCCAGCGCACGTCGATCAAGCGTTTTCCCGCTATGGTATTGATATCTTGAAGAGGCTCTTTAGTTTGCAACAATGCGCTACTGATCACAGGGATGTAATGCTCTTGAAAAAGGTAAACGGAATCATCATTTTCGTTTTTTTCTCCGTAGCGTATAGCAATATCGATTTCATTGCTGTCGAGATCAACGCAATGTTCGGAAGAAAAAATATTAACATTATATTGCCCAAAGCGCTCATAAAATGAACCTAAACGAGGCTGCAACCAGTAGCGAGCAAACTCACGAGTGGTGCTAATGTTAATAGTGTTATCGCTCTGAGAATCATAAGTATCATCAAATGCTGCGGCAAAATAATTCATTCCCAAGGTCACATCTGGCAGTATTCGGCTGCCATGGTTAGTCAGTTGTATAGTGCGA
This sequence comes from uncultured Pseudoteredinibacter sp., assembly GCF_947502065.1. Taxonomy (GTDB): domain Bacteria; phylum Pseudomonadota; class Gammaproteobacteria; order Pseudomonadales; family Cellvibrionaceae; genus Pseudoteredinibacter. The sequence goes on along the minus strand of NZ_CANMYE010000004.1, from coordinate 171,622 downwards.
CCAGATCGATCAAACAGTTTAACCCCCAATTGTGATTCTAAGTGGCGAATTTGATGGCTAATTGCTGTTGGTGTAACTGACAACTCTCTGGCCGCCTCGCTAATACTCAGCAAACGCGCTGCAGACTCAAATGCACGAATAGCATTCATGGTTGGAAGGCGTCGTTTGCTCATAGGCTGACCAGCGTATCGAATTAATGCTTTGCTCATTGTGGTAGGGCCTTGGTGCAGACATTAAGGCCCTAAATAAGAAAATTATTATAGGGTAAAATACGCTGAATGCTAACTGCCCAGAGTATACTGAGCTCTTATAGTTAAAAATTCAGGACTTAGCTGAGGATCTTCTTTACCTGTGCGGCTATATGTTCCCCCAGTAGTTGATGTTGCCGCAAGCTTAGGTGGATGCCATCAATAGCCCCAGAGACCTCAATAACCTCGCTACTATCGACGACAGGGATGTGTTGGCTACTGGCCTGTTGTTTAATCTCAGCGGCTAAGGCCCGGGATTTTTCAGCGGCCCCGGCGAACGCGGCACGAAAGCCCTCATGGGAAATGTCGCCGATCACAGCGGGACTTACGATTAACACCTTAGGGGCCAGGTATTCATAGGCAATACCATAGTCGCTTGCGCCAGCCAATGCTGCTAAATTCACAATCGCCGCGGCGACGTCTTTCGCTTCGCGTTGGTACTCTGCTTTTAAATCATTGGTGCCAAGAGCAATGACAATCAGATCCAAAGGCATTTCTCGGGCGATGGCTTGAGGTAAAAGGCGCTCTCCGTTAAGCATCTGCCCGGCAACAGTATTCCACTGGCCAGCATCATCAAGGTTAGTGGTGCGCGAGGTTAGGCCGTCTACGCTAACTTGAAAATCATCCCCTAAAATATTGGCCATAACACCGGCCCAACGCTGTTCATCAGGGTAACGGGTACTGGGAAAAGCGTGCTCTACACCAATCCAGCCCCAAGTATTGGAATCACCATAAACCAGCACGCGTCGTGTGCTGCTGGCTTTGTTCGCATTGTTCATGTCGTGAGATCTCCTTACTTATTGAGGGTGGTAAAATCATCGATTCACCGAAGTGAGTTATTGCTCGATTGTAGGCTGTTAGCTTGCTGCGCCGGCCATCTGATAAGCTAGCTGCCTCGTTTGCTGGCGGGCTTGCTCTAAAGAATCCAGCCAGCGTTTATCTTTGAACTCTTCGTATTCCACGACAATGGAATTTACGCATTCTTGCTCAACGCCCAAATAGTGTGCACAAGCATGTAGTGCTGGGTCGAGTCCGTTAAGGTGTGCGCGCTCCCCGCCTGGGGCAAAAGCGAACTCTCCACGGGAAGATAGCAACACGAGTTTTTTGTCCCGCAAAACAGGCTCAATGGGGTAATCTCCGCGGCTAAGATCAAAGGAAAAGGTGAGGCCGACTCGGGCAATGAGATCGAACCAGGCTTTTAGAGAAGCCGGCATTGAGTAGTTATACATCGGTGCGCCCAAAACAATGATGTCGCTGCGGACAACTTCATCGATCAACTGATCAGATTCTTGCAGTATGGATTTTTGCTCCGCGCTTCTCTGCTCTGGGCTGTTGAAAGCTGCCGCAATCCAATCTTCAGTAATGAAAGAGGGAGGATTCATTCCAACATCACGTTGGGTGATATTGCAGGGTTTATGGGCACGAAACGATTCTGTAAATAGTACGCTGAGCTCCCGGCTAATCGAACGTGTTTTTCTAGCACTGGAATTAACTACGAGTATATTGTTTGTACTGGACATTGCTCTAATCTCCAAAAATAAGTGTTAGTCTGAGAAATAAACAGCGGTAATAGTTAGCTGTTGTTTGTAGGCGATGCTCAGATCATGCTGATGGCTAAAAACCTCAACGACTCTTCTGCAACTGGGAGTAATAAATCGATAAACTGTCTTGATCTATCATCGCTAGCAGTGTTTGGTTGCGGGGGTCACTGCTAAACTTCTCCAGCCCTCTATTAGCAGAATCTTGATCCTGCCAGTAAACTAGCTCTACCCAAATATCATCGCGCTTTGCAATATCGCGATGAACGAAACCTTCAGTTTCGTTGAGAATGTCGATTGTGGCATCTAGCGCATCGAATATTTGTTGCTGGCTAAACTTAGAATCACAGCGGAATTCCACATACTCAAATACTGTGGCATCTTGATAATCCATCGTACTTATACTCCTAGTTTTTAGTAGCTAGCTGCGATACGTTCTATATCTTCGCGGGTTTTCAGCGGCAGCGAGCAGCGATTTGGGTTGCATATGAACATGACAGGCTCGCCCAGATCAGGATAACGTCCTGGCCGTTCATAATGAATAACTTTTCTCGGGTGATAAATATCTAAACCGGCCTGATATAAGGCCTGGCTGCGTTGATCAGTGAAGTCATTACTAACCACCGTAAACTCAACATATTGTGCGGTGAGCAACTCGGCAAGTAGGGCAGTTTCTGCGGTGGCCTTCCCTTCCCTCGACAGTACTGGTTGACTGGCTACAGCGCGCAGAGTCGCCTCAGCGATGCCTTCATACTCAGGCTCTTTACTTAAGACGTGAAGTTGGTAAAAAAACTGACCGGCCAGAGCATTGCTCTCCAAGGGCTTGCGCGGAGCGATGGGTTCATCAGCGTGGGGAGCCAGAGCCCAAAAGCCGCCTACTTCGTGATCGTATAAGTGCTTTAGCATGGCATTAGCCAGTTTCTTACTTTGACTCAACCACTGAGGATCTGCAGTTTGCTGATATAACTTTAGAAAAGCGATACCAAATCGAGCTTGGGCAATTAGCAGCGGTCGATCGACTAAAGCCAGCGGTCGTAAACGTTCATCACCTTCGACAGCTTCAGATTTAGTCGTCTGTAGTAACCAGCCTTCAGTGGTCATATTCGTGGCAACAAAATGCTCGGCAGCGCGTAGGGCTTTATTTAAATACTTCTCTTCGCCAAGAGCTTGATAGACAGAGAGATAAGATAGAATAATTTCAGCGTTTTTGTCGGCGTAAACCGCATGATCCACAGGTGGGACACCATAGCGCCGGCGTTCCTCATTGCTGGAAAGCAGCCAGTAATCTTGTGGCCACCAATCAGCGGGCAAGCCTGGTGGGCTATCTTTTTGATTGGCATACCACTGGCCATGCTGGTTTTGCATCCAGTTATCTAAGAAGCGATCTACCTCAGCAATGGCGAGGCGGTATTTAGGGTTCTGGGTATGTCGATAGGCCAGGGCGAAGGCGTGCAACGCATTGGATTGATTACTGATGCGCTTCTCTGGAATGGCCATTAAACGTTGAAACTCGGCTGGTACATTAGGCGAGCCTGGGGCGATATTGGCCTCGTAGGCACCTCCCCAAACAGGATCTAGCGTGAGCATAAAGGTTTCGCTGACATTGATAGCTCGAGCCAACAAATTTTTATCATTTTGCAGGTGAGCGCGCAGATAGAGGTGGGCCAGTTTAGCACCGTCTGTTTCCGCGTTTACACCCCATTGACTCCAGCCATTGCTGCGGGAGTTGAAAGCGCGGTCAATTTGTTTCCGTAAATTATCGCGTAACATAGTAAGGGGTGAACTCACTGGAGCTGGCTGGGCAGCGTAGGGGGAGTCTGGGTCTTCCTGCAGGGTGCCGGCTTGCTGCTTTGCGATGAGATCATGCAAAATTGGAATGAAATTATGCGGAAAACGATTGCCGGCCATGGCGAACACTTGCTGACCATTAGGCATGAGGAATACAGTGGCGGGCCAAGCCCAATCGGAGTAACGTTCGCCAATATCGGGACGCGCTTGGGAGTCTACTGCGATGCTGACGAAATGCTCGTTCAGTAGTTTAATGACATCAGGGTTGCTGTAGGTATGCTGCTCCATGCGATTACAAGCGGTGCAACCTTCAAGGCCAACATTGATGAGAATCAATTTGTTTTGCTTTTTGGCGGTTGCAAATGTTTGTTGGCTCCACGTTTGCCATGCAACTTCAGCAGTACTGGTGACGCTTAAGCATAATAGCGAAAATAGTAGTATTAGCTGTTTCATGAGTTTATAACTCTTTTGTCTGAATAATGGAGAAATCTGCTTATGTGTGGCCAGAGCCATTACCGGTTCTGGCGGCTACGATACATTAGGGCTTAGCCTTTATTTAGCAGCGCCTGCAATTGCGCTTCAATCTTTGCTTTCGTTTTAAGGTTATAACCGGGATATGAGCCCGTCAGTTTTCCTTCGCGGTCATAGATGAAACTGGTTGGCATGCCAATCAGCGTATAGCCTTTGGATAGGGCTTTGTCCTTATCATGAATAACGCTGAATTTGGCGGGATGCTGCGCAAGAAAATTTTTCATCGCCTGGGCTGATTCATCGACACTGACAGCAATGATTTTTAGCCCCCTGTCTTTATACTTTTCCCGAATTTGATTCATCCATGGAAAGGATTTTTTACAAGGCACACACCAAGATGCCCAGAAATCTAAATACACAACTTGCCCTCGATACTGAGCTAAATCCAGCGAATCTGAGCGGGACTTAGCGCTAAACAGAAAGCTGCTAAAGATACAGGCGGCGATGGCAATGGTTTTCATATCTGATTCTCGGCATAAAGGCTGATTTCGTCAGTCTGTGATTCTAGGCTAGAGAAGAGCGCCAGTCTGCTGAGAAAAATTTGAAAGGGGATGAGAATTTTAGCGGGTATTCGAAAGGCCATCTGCGAAACAGCTTAGCCACCCGGTTACCCTATAAAATCTTAGCTATATAAACGTAGTTGTAATACATTTATAAAGCCTCGGCTTAGGTAGACAGTTTATACTGTTTATCTATGGATCGAGATTTTTACATTAATAAGAAGGCTCAACTAGATGTTTCTAGGAAATTGAAGGTCCTGAACTATGCTTTTGAAATCAGCAATATATCGAAAGCTTGCTGGTATTTCGGCATATGTAGGTAGACGTTTTATAGTTGGCGTAGGGCTTACACTGAAAAGAGCGAAGAAGGGTTAATAAATAATAAACCTTGCCCTGAAAATCATAAGCTACGTATAGCCTAGTGGGGGTGATGTTGGTGATTTTTCTTTTGACATTTTTTGCAGCAAAAGACCTGAATTTGATATTCAGTGCACCGGGAAACTAGGTGGCGCCTTATTTGGCCAAACGGCAGAGGCAAAGCAGGGTGTCCAAACTATATTTCGAGTCAATTTCTACAGCATTAGAGCTAGCTAAGACATTGGCTTTAAGAGCATGCTTTCCTGTCTTTCTTGAGGATCGCTTACCCATAGAGCGATGCGTTGTTCAAACGATTGGTTTAACACTAAACTTTGGGTGCTTAAAAGAAAGCTTGAACCTAGTGGAATTCAGCTGAAATCTATTTACCAGGAAATCATGCGTTCTGCGAGAGGAGGGTTCACTGTGTAGGTTGTATTCGAAAATGGGAGCAATATTGGTTGGTGAAAATAGGTGGTGGTATCTATCCATTGGTCTTTTGGCCGGTATGCGGTATGGCCTTTGATGTAATGCATGCAGTAGTTTTTTGCTTGTAGAGCTGGTTATGGCATTTGTTGGTGAGGCCGAACCAAAGGTGGTCTTGCAGGCTGGGATTTCAGATAGAGGTCTCATGTCTAAGATCGACCCTAGAATCCGAGAGTCTGAACAGGTAATCTGATACCCGTTTGTCTGAATGGGAAATGCATCGATTTTTTTCTGCACCTTGTCTAAATTGTTTTGGATTGCACTTAATTTCGCAAAAATTCGTTTTCTCGCATCAGCATTTAATTGAGGTTTTGAGCTCTTAAGAGTGTTTCGTTGCTGTCGTTTTTTTAATGCTAGTTTTTTTCTTTCTCTATATAGAGGTGTGGTTTCATGCTTGAGTTGTTTGTATAGATTGAAAATGTACTGTGCGTAACAATGGCTCTCGAATGAGCCCACGATATCCCATTTTGGTGATCTAGCACTTCGGCTAATGCTATACCTATTTCCCCCTATTTCCCCTTGATCTTTATCATGTTGAGTGCACACCTTTGCTAGATATGCAGCGGTAGATATGGGTGAGTCTGATTTTTTAAGGTGAACTTTACCTAGTTTCCAACATTTAGTTAAATAGGTATGTAATTTAGATTGTTTGTCTCGACATAGTTTCCACCGCAAGACTAGATGAACATGGGGGTTTTCTCCTTTATAGGTATTTTTCGGAGATTCAGCAACCCAGATATAATCAAAAAGACTGTTTTCGGCTTCAGGAAACCCTAGCTTTTTTGAACCTCTGAAATAAAGTCTTTTTAGGGCGCTCATGACCCGAGTTACCTCGCTTTGAAGTCTGAATTTATTGTTTAGAAGCTCTTCTCTGCTCTTATTATTCAGGGTTAGGGTGATGAATAGGTTATACCCGCCTCGATATTGGACATGGACAGCCGAATCTATGATTTTTCCAACAGCCCGTTGAGATAGACGGTTAGATTTGGTGTGTTTATCGGGTAGTTTGTTTTTGTGTGTTTTTCTCTGTCTGATTCTGTACTGCGGCATCATGCCGATATTCCTCGACTCCAGAAAAAAAGTCCTGCTGATTTGAGGAGACTCTTTTGTCCGACTTTTCGTAGCCTCATCTAGTAAGATGGTGCAGGGCTCAGGGAAATTCCTACTATTGGCATAGGCGTGCGCTTTTGGGTCAAAAATAGACATGGACTTGTTTTCCTGACTGGATGTGGCTTGGGAGTTGGGTGTTAGAGGGATACTTGGGGTGATTGCATTTAGAGTAAGAGGGTTATTGGTTTTGTGCCCAGTTGTTTAACTCTTGTAAATTCCAAGAATTTTTACTGAGTGAAATTTTTTTGGGGCGAGGGAATGTTTTGTCGCGTTGACTGATCCTCCATAGGGTTGTTCGGCTAATCCCTAGAAAAGCGCAAGCGGCACTGGTTGAAATGAGCTCGATCCGGTCTTTGTTGTTCAGCTCGATTAGTTTTTCGTTAATTACACACATATCCCATAACCCTTCTGCCAAAAAATATTCTTTTGTTGGACTCATGCTACCGTCAAAATATTGACGGTCAAGAGGAAATTTCTTACAGGTTAGGGCCTATCTTTCTTGAATTGGAATTTATTTTTGAGAAAAACTTTCTTGTTTGTGAAGGAAAAAAATAAAAAGTGTTTGCAAACAGTGGCTTAAATTTTGTCACTAATTATTTGTCATGCAAATTACCGTATTTTTCAACGAAAAAACGGCAGGCGACGAACGGTCGCTTTTAGTTGCGTTCAGTTTATCCATGTATGTTGGAATTTCATTTTTCCGCCACAGTAATTGAATTTGATTGCAGTAACAATTCCACATCTTTTGGCGATAGTTATGAGTTTTCCAGTTATTTGTTTTGTGCTGGTATTCCCGGCGGAGCAAAGGAGGGTTAAGTGGGAAGTTTGCTCAAAGTCTGAATTTGAGGGTTGCGCCGAATTTGGCTATGTGGAGTTTTAGCAAAACCAGCGTCATTGCTGGTGGGTTAAAATACACTTTGGGGCTGCTTTTTGGGCTCTTCATCATTAACGGGGGACACCGGCATTCATTAAAAAATAGATTTGCGAAGATCATTTTAATGGAGAAACACCGATGTCCCACGCAGCAACCATTGTAGGCATTTCTGAGCTACTTGTAGAGAGGGTTAACCGCCATGACGGCATTGAAGTCTGGGCTAGACCCAGCAACAGGCCGCCCTGCAAGCATTGTGAGAGCCACAATCTAAGGATTAAAGCGACACATCAGCGCACTTTGAAGCACACCCGCCAGGGCAACCACTTAATGACTTTGCACCTCAAGGTGCCGAAGTATCATTGTCGATGCTGTAACCGCTATTTTCGCCACCCTTTTGCTGGCATTAGGCCAAGGTATCGAGCAACTGAGTCTTACCGCTTAGAAGTCTTTGAGGCTCACGATGGCGGCGTGACCCAGCGCAAGCTCTCAAGAACTCACGATATCAGCCCCGCTACGGTAGAGCGTTGGTATCAACATCACATCGACATGAAGCGTTCTGAGATGAGTGAGCGCGATTGCCCTAAGGTTTTAGGTATTGATGAACACTTTTTTACTCGCAAGAAAGGCTACGCCACAACCTTTGTAGATCTTAGAAGGCATAGGGTCTTTGATGTAAAACTCGGGCGCTCCGAGGCGAGCTTGAGGTCTTATTTAAAAGGCTTAAGAGGTAAATCCAATGTTCAGGTGGTGGTCATGGATTTATCGGAAACTTATCGCAGCATAGCACGTCGATACTTTCCTCAAGCGACTATTGTAGCGGATCGGTTTCATGTAGTTCGGATGGTGAATCAACATTTTCTGAAGGTGTGGCAACAACATCACCCAGAAGGGCGAAGAAACCGAGGGCTGCTTAGTTTAATGCGCCGCCATAAATGGAACTTAAGCAACGAGCAACATGCGAACTTGATGACTTACCTGGGCGATTACCCTGTGCTGCAGGAATTGTATATCGCCAAGCAAAAGCTTATTCGTTTTATGCTGCTAAAAACGCTGACAGCCAAACGAGCCAGGAAGCACTTACCTCGCTACTTGTCACTGATAGATCAGCTGGAAGACAGCCCGCTAAGATCATTAGCCCAAACCCTCAAGTCTTGGATGGGGCCAATATTGGCGATGTGGAGATTCAGCAAAACAAACGGGATCACAGAGGGTTTCCGCAATAAGATGGAAATGATGTCGAGACGAGCGTATGGTTTTAGAAATTTTGAAAACTATCGGTTAAGAGTCATGGTCCATTGTGGCTGGGATGGAATTATTAACCGACCAATATGAATGCCATCCCCCGTTAATGGGGTAGAGCCGCTTTTTGTACCAAATTCAGCTGTGTACCAAACTGTGTACCAAATAGAGCAGGCAATAAAAAAGGCTAGCAGGTACTAACCTGCTAGCCTTTGAATAGTGGTAGCTAGAGGCAGACTATCTACCATACCTGTAAGGCCTTGAATTACCGTCAAATCCACCCCCATATGCTAGCATTTTGTAGCAGTTTTTGTAGCAATACGATAATCTAATTATGGAAGTAATAAGCACGGAGGCTCCCCAATGGCTACGATTGCCGATGATATAGACTTTTCCAATCCCGATAGTTCATTCGTTTTCTTTAATTCTGGGCAGGACTCCAGAAGAGCGTGCTTCTTTGAGGATTTTGAACCAAATGTCCGATATTTATGTAGCTCACTTGCTGACTTATTTCCAAAGCTTATGAGTTTAGTTGAAGTTGCCAATAGGTCAGGAAGCGATCAGAAAAGGCGGGCATGCCACTTCTATCTATATTCATATGTAAACTTGGTAGATTCGATCAAGTTATTGTGTGATGGGTATTTCCCTCAGTCTTGCAACACACTTCGCGTACACTTAGAGTCTGTTTTGACGGCAATTCTACTTAGCTACCAAGGGAGCTTAGAGCTGGTGGTTGAATGGAAGGGTGGAAAAGCCAAGAGAGTAAAGCAAATTGATTATCAGGAAAGGTTGTACAGCAAGAGCAAGGCTAAAAGGTTATACCCTATGAACTCCTTTGGATTGTGTGTTCACAATGCCTCTAAGCTTAAGTTAGATAAAAGTAATCTAGAGCTTCTTAGAAAGGTCAAAAAGCACTGTAGTGGTTATTCTCATTCTTCTTTTGAAAATCAAACATCAACTTTCTTCGAAACGGGAGATGATCTCCAGTTTGGTGGTGGATATAGCCAACATCTTAAAAAGCAAACAGAGACAGTTTTGGCTATGCAAATTGGTCTAGCTGAGGCAAATACCAAGCTGTTTGAGCACATCAGGGCTCAATGGGTGAAGTAGGTTAAAGTGGGGGCGATAAAAAGACAGTAGGCTTGAATGCCTACCGGTAAGTTTTGCCATTTTGGGGAGCTTTTAACTAGCTTGCTGGTGTTCAATCCCCCTTATATACAGGGCCTGAGGGCTAAGCTAGGCACTAAAAATGCGCATGTAGTATAAGGAATACACTTATACTTAATATTAACTCTAAATAGAGGTCTTAATAGCTGCTAAATAGATCAAATGAAATGAATGCATATAGACATCAAATAAGATATTAATATATTGCTTTAGTAGTTAATAGTTAAGGAAGTAGAGATTGACTGAATCATCTGACCAATACAAGAAAAGACAGATAATAAATGCAATTGAGTCCGTAAATTGGACATATAGGATTTCTGTATTCTTTGAGGTCTCTAGTGATTGTTCAAATGCTAGGGAGCACTTTGAATCTCTCCGAAAATCCTTGGGGCGAGGAAATGGGGTTAAAGGCTTTTTTTGGAAGCTGGCGATTAAGAATGTGCCAAAGTACTATTTTGAAGACTTGAAAGATGAGTCGGGTTACTTTACGGCACCCTTTTTAACATTGTACTTTGTCTCAGATTCCCCCAATGGTGTTGATAATGATATAGCGCGGATTGAGTCTTGGGCTCAGAGAAGCGGGTTGGCAGTATCCACAAAATCAGAACCTTGGAATCAAGAGAAGGCCAAAAATCATACAGCTTCAATTCGTACGGGCATGCTTCATGATCTGAACCGCTACTTCAAGCAAGATAAGGTGCAAAGGCATGGTTGGATTAAGAAAGGCCTTATCCCCAAGGATTGTTACGCTTAACATCACTCCGCCCTCCTTAAAATCCGGGGAAGGTGAATTTAATTCCCAGCTTGCTGGCTGTGAGAGGCTGATTGAGCGGTTTCTATGGGACTTTGCCATCACTGGGCGCCCAGAATAAATCCCGTTAAAATGGCTTATATTGGCTCTGAGACTCATCTGATTTGAATTTCACTTTTTGTGATCTTTCCACTTGGTACAATCGTATTTATCAGGCTTCTAACTAAGACTTCCTCCCCTTGTGTAGTTTTAGGCCCTAGCATTACCTCTATTTGTTGAAGTGCCTCAGCTCGAATGGGTAGGTCGATGTAGTCGCGGCTTGGCTGCATGATTTCACAGTATTCTTCCAAGCTATTCCCTTCGATAGTTGCTTGAATAGCTAGAGGGATTCGAAATCTCCATTCGTGTTCAAATGACCAGTCTTCAATCTTATGGAGCCCTATGTTTGAGAGGTCGAACCCTTCCATTGGATTTTTAGCGGTGTGCCAAAATCCTATCGTTTTGGTTCTTACGGGGGGAAGATCACCAACTGATTCGCTGTTTATATAATTAATTTTATCTGGTCCAGTTACGTGTGAGAATTTATGTACGGCACGCCTTCCACTTTGAGTAGGTAACATCAACATCTCAATAGGGGGTGAGATGCTTGCAGCATTAATATGCCCATTACCCCATTTGCCATATGTAATTTCATCTCTGGGATTGAATAAGTCGATCGGGAGTTTAACCCTAACTCCTTTCAGACCAGTATAAAGACTCCACATGGGAATTGAGTCTTGCTCAGACGCTGTCCATGATGATGAAAAAATAAGTTTTTCAGCGTAAGCAAAATCAGCGTTTTTTCCTTCTAATGGGTCGTTCAAGGTACTTAATTGGCGAAAGCGAATTGTTCTGTGGGACAAAATTAAAGCGAGGTTTTCAATTGAAGTGTAGTGGTACAAAAACGCAGGGGTATCATCCTTCATTTCTAAAGTCCTTTTCAGAGTGCTAGCACCCTATCAACAGGGGTCCTTTATGTACAGTGAAGCATAGTGTTCAAATGTAAGGCTCGTATTGAACAGGTGTTCACTTGTTGGTATTGTTACAATTGAACATTCCTTTTGAGGATGTTCAAAACTACAAAGTAATGAACAGGAGGGATTAGTGGCTCTAATAGGATACGCAAGGGTGTCGACGATGGATCAAGACCTATCGGCACAAATTGAGGCTTTGGAGCAGGCTGGGTGCCAGAAGGTGTTTCATGGTAAGCAGTCTGGAAAATCTGAAGACAACCACAAGATGCTTTCGACCTTAGTTGATTATTCAAGGGAAGGGGATGTAGTTGTACTAACCAAACTAGATAGGCTGGGTCGTTCGCTTAACTCAATTTTGGCTACGATATCTGATCTTCAAAACAAGGGAGTGTCTGTTAAAACACTTGATGGGCAGGTAGATACTAGTTCTAATGGTCCGATGCAAAAAGCAATGACCCAGCTTTTGGGGGTGTTTGCTGAGCTAGAACATAGTATTATTGTTGATCGTTTGCAGTCTGGACGCGAGCGCACAGGTAACAAAGGAGGGAAATCAAAAGCCTTAACCGGGGCTCAAGTACAAGAAATAGGACGGTTACATAAGCAGGGAGCTAGCAAGTCAAAGCTTGCGAAACAATTTGGTGTTTCTAGGGCTACGATCATGAGGGCGCTTCAGCCCACCTACCTAACTTCCTGACTTGATTCAATAAGTAAATATATTTTTGCTTTAGTTATATGGGTTTGCTGTATAAATGGCTAGGAGCATCTTTACCAAAAGGATTTTTTTTATGAAGTCTATTGCTAAGTGGGTAACAATAATTTGGTCTCTGTTTTGTTTGATTGGGATGTTTGCAGGTATTGCGAGTGTGGGAGAAGAGTTGAACAGGCCTATGACAGAAATGGAAGAAGCGGGCGCTGGCATCGGCATAGGATGCGGAATGTTTGTCTGGTTCTTTGTGTGGGCTGCAATATCAGGACCATCAGCGCTAATCTGGACAATGTCTGGCAACAAAAAAGAAAAAGCAACCAAGTCAGATTCTGAGATTTGTCGAGAATGCGGGAAGTTTTATTCTGGTAATCCGAAGTTTTGCCCGAGCTGTGGCAATGAAATTTAAATTTGTATTTCTCGCAGCTATATTGGTAGGCGTTGGTGCTTGTCTATCCGTTGGTGAGGAGGGGAGGAAATACTTAGCTTTTTCCCTTCTTGATTTTTATCAAATCTCGGTGTCGCCAATGTTGACTTTTGTGAATTGCAGATATGATGTCTCTTGTTCCGAGTTTGCCAGAGTTTCAATAGCTGAATTTGGAGTGGCTGAAGGGGTGCATATGACATTTTCCAGACTTCTTACTTGTATATAAGAAAAACTTATTGTCTGAGTAATTAATGATATTTTGAAATTCTGACTAATCTTAATTTAATGATGTCTGTTATTGGTTTAGTGGCTTGACCGTACTTCCGATATAGTTATTCGTCTTTGCTTTTGATGTTTATAATTGGATTTGGTGGAGTTGTATAATGAAGTGTAGGGTGGTTCGCAAATTAGTGTTGTTACTGGCTAATACGACCGTTGAAAGCTGAGTGCTGACTTAAGGATTACATATGAATTTAAAATTGCTGTTAATTTTAGCGATCTCTCTACTTCCGATGGCCACTTTGGCACAGGTTAGCTTAGAGACGCCCGCTAACCAAAGCGTGGTTAGTGGGGTTGGGCTTGTTCGTGGGTGGGCATGTGATGCTAGTGCTATCGAGCTCTCAATAGATGATGGAAAATACAGGGTGCCAATGTTGTATGGTGGGGATAGATCGGATACGGCTGACAGGTGTGATAACGATGGGCTAAATGGCTTTGGAACTGTAGTGTTCTGGCCTAATTTCGGTCTTGGTGAGCACAGTGCTGAGCTGATTGTAGATGGGGTTTCAGTGCAAAGTTCGAATTTTATTGTTGAGTCGGTTTCCGGGGTCTTTGTTAAAGGGTTAAGTGGTGGTGTTGCGGTCCCTGATTTTCCAAATGCAGGTGAAACCAGTTATCTAGCTTGGTCTGAGGCGGATCAAAACTTTATAGTCGATTATAAGGCTGCTAAAGGCGAGGTTAAAAAAAAGCTAACTATAGACGTGGGAGAGTTGCAGGCGACCGCTGAATTTGATCTGGATCCAGATATAGAATATCGATTTGGTGGAAAGATTAGGGTGGGAGGGAGCGAGAATGCACATATATTCACTCTTATAGATGCGAGTGGTGCAGAGCATTCGGCCGGACATGGGTATGGCCCAAACAAAGCTACGAGTATCATTCCTATTAATCAACCTAACAATAGTGAAGTCTATCGTAAGGTTCGTATCACGGTATATAGCAAGTACACGGTTAACTCGGATCATACGGTCTCACCTTTGCCGTCTGATGTGAGGACTGAATTTATAATTACTCTTAAAGAAGGTGACTTCCTTCAGTTGTGATGATTTAAAGCGTAGAGGTTCAGGCCAGATCTGACACATCGCCTTGAAAAAGAGGGAGTTCCCCCGTTTTTCGGTTTCGTTTTGGTGGCTGTACAGTTGGAATAGTTTATTTACCTGTTTTTTTGTATTTATAGACGCTTTCATCCCAGCTTATTTTTCCTTCGGGGGTGTAACCGTTGATTGCTTTTTGGCAATTTCTAAGGCTGGCTTCAGAAAACTTGTTGGCGTAAGTTGCAGTTTCACCTAGCAGTGATGGCTCGTGGCCTGCAATTGTCTGAATTATAGTTGTGGTTTGCCCATTATCTACTAGAGCAGTAATTAGGTTGTGACGAAAGCTGTGGAAAACCTTTCGGCCTCCCCGTTCATCTGTTGGATTACTGGGAATTTTGTGATATGTCTTAAGTCGGTCGTTCCAGTAGGTGCTTACTTGTTGGCCTAGGCTGTCACCTTTGGGCTTCAGGTCTGGCCAGAGTGAGCCATTTTCTAAGCTGTTGACGTATCCAATAAAGCCATTATCGATTAGTTGGTCATGTATGGGAACGTATCTAATAGCGTTACCTGTCTTTAGTCTCTTGTTTTCTTCATCATTGATTGAAAAGTATAGAATACCAGTCTCTGATTTAATTACGTCAGTCGTTAGAAGTTGGGCGATCTCATTTTGTCTGGCCCCGGTAAATAAAGCGACTCGTGGGAGCCAGAATTGCCAGCGGTGCAAAATTCTTGGTTTGGGTAGATTGAATAACTCGGTTAGATCTTTCTTTGTGTATACAGCATAATTTTGTTTTGGTTTGTAGCCTGCTTTAACTACCCACCTAAGTCCTGTAAAAGGGTTTTGGCTTATGTGTTTATTGTGGAGTAACCAGTTAAAGAAGCCTTTGATAACGGAGCCTCTATCATTAATAGACCCGTCTGACAGTTGTTGTTCTTGTTCTAGGATCTCTTTTAAGGGTTGATCCTCAAATCTACGCTTGCGATAGCGGGGGATTCTTCGGGTGTAGGAAATAATGTCCTGTGCGATACTTGTATCAATATCATTGATAGATATTTCAGCAGGTAAAAGGTCTAAGAAATCCTTAAACCAAGATTCGTGCGTCTTGAACGTTTTTGAGCCCGATTTCCATTCGCCGTTAACAATCTTTTGCTGTTGATAATCCTTCCAATATTCGGTAATTGGTCGCGACTCGGGTGGGCTATTGTCCGGGGTGATAGTAGTTGTATGGGTTTCGAGCTGTTCAAGTTCTGCTTCAGTGAAGCTTAGAGGGAAATGTTGGGTCAAGTTGTTTGGGAGCTGTGGGCTGCTATGTATATGGTAGATGGCATTCATTGCAAATCTATCTTTGACCATTCGGTGGTAAAGGTCTGGTGAGTTTTCTTTTATTGCTTTAATCGGCTCAGGTATGCCAATTGGATAGGCGGCCTGCTCGAAAACTGAATATTGATCATGCTCGTTTAGGTAGCCTTCGGTTGTCATAAGTAGAGCGCCAACTTTATAAAGTTTCCTAAGCCGTTCAACCTCTTCGAGTGAATTTGAGTCACCAAGTAAGCCCTGTATGACTGTTTTAGGTGGCTTTATTTGGCTGATTTTTTTCTTTAGGGCGGCCCATTCAAGGCTGAGGACTTCACGATAGGCTTCTAGGGTTTCGTCTGTGCACATAGATAAAAACTTGCTTAACTCCATTGATATTAAAGCGGATAGCTGAGTTGCTATCAGTTGTTCTTTTGTATGAAGGGTCTTATAAAGCTCGGTTTGTTTGACGATACTGCGAAGCTTTATAGGTACTGACCAGCGGAAGTAATATATACCAGATGAGCGTTGTTGTAGCATGATTTGTAGCAAATCCCTAGATACCAGTGAAATAAGATAACTTAGGATTTGAGGGAAAAGGAGCAGCCCTTTGATTTTAAAGGGCTGCGTGGTGAGTGAACACCAACCTTTAAGAATAGTGGTAGCTAGAGGCAGACTTGAACTGCCGACCCCAGCATTATGAGTGCTGTGCTCTAACCAGCTGAGCTACCTAGCCACTGGACCCTGATGTCACGGTGAGCGCTTTAATAAGTGCTCTGTGTGTCTCAGAGGGCGCGTATTTTCGCGATTTGCCCTTGCTCTGTCAAGAGGTAAGGGCTTAATTTTTCAGCTTTTTTTCACTTTGCTTCGACGCTGGCGATTGGCTGCTGTTTGGGCCTGACTAGGGCGCTTGTCATGGAGCCTGCTACCACCATAAATGCGCCCAGCCAGCTTAGCCAATTTAGGGCTTCGGCCTGGATCATGTCGGGCATTAGCCAGGCGGCTAGGTGCACGAAGAAGAGGCTGGTGAGCGGTACGATGGTGATGGTGGCGCTTACTCGGCTGGCTTGCCAGTGCTCCATGGCCATGGCGAAGGCGCCATAGGATAGGGCGGTGTTGATGCTGGCGAATATTAGGCAATATAGCTCGGTGCGATTCAGCTCTAAGAGCTGCTCTGGCTTGGCCAGTGGGAAGAAGATAATGGCGCCGGCGATATAGATGGTTAGTAAGACCTCTTGGGAGCCAAATTCTTTTAAAAGCTGCTTTTGGGCCAGGGCGTAGATTGTCCAGCTTAGGGCCGAGATAAAGACGATTATTACGCCTAAGTTGTATTGGCTGTCTCCGTCGCCGCTGTCACCCCCGCCAAATAGGCTCACTAGGCGATGGTTAAAAAAGAGCAATAAGCCAAGGGTGAATATTGCTACGCCTATCTTCTGCCAGCCGCGAAAGGCTTCTTTGTATAACCAAACGCTGGCTAAGAGCAGCAGCATTGGGGCCACTTGAATGACCAGCTGGGCGGCCTCAGGGCTGGAAAGATCTAAGCCGCGCACCCATAGAAAGTAGTTGCCGCATAGGCCTATAACGGCCACCAGCATGGGGATACCAAGTTTCGGCTGGGCCATCTTACGCCATTGATAGCCGCCTTTGATGGCATAGTAGCAACCCACAAGAGCGGTAGAAACCAGCATGCGATACCAAATAATGGTGTTCACATCCATGCTGGCCAATAGGCCTTTGATGGCAACGGGCAGGGAGCCCCAAAGAAGTACGGTGAAAAGGCTGAGGGCTAGGCCCAGCTGCCAACGGTCGCTGGGCTGATGCATTGCTTTGCCCTACTTATACGTTAAAACGGAAGTGGATAACGTCGCCATCAGCAACGATATAGTCTTTACCTTCTAGGCGCCATTTGCCGGCATCCTTTGCACCCGATTCGCCTTTGTTGGCGATGTAATCGTCGTAGCTAACGATTTCGGCGCGGATAAAGCCTTTTTCAAAGTCGGTGTGGATCTTACCAGCCGCCTGTGGGGCAGTCGCACCTACTGGGATGGTCCAAGCGCGTACTTCTTTTACGCCCGCGGTAAAGTAGGTGTGCAGGCCTAGTAGCTCGTAGCCCGCGCGAATTACGCGGTTTAGGCCTGGCTCATCTTGGCCTAACTCTTCTAGGAACTCGGCTTTCTCATCGTCGTCTAGCTCTGAAATTTCCGCTTCGATCTTGTTGCAGATGGTGACGACAACAGCGTTCTCTTCAGCGGCGATGCCTTTTACCACATCTAGGTGTGGGTTGTTTTCAAAGCCTTCTTCATCGACGTTGGCGATGTACATGGTGGGTTTTAGGGTCAGCAGGCTAAGCTGTTTTAATAGCTGTAGCTCATCATCATTTAGAGCAAAAGAGCGCAAAGGCTTGGCTTCGTTCAGATGCGGCAAGATCTTTTCCATCAAGGCTTTCATCTTGATGGCGTCTTTGTCTTGGCCCTTGGCCGCTTTGGTAAAGCGCTGTAGGGCTTTTTCACAGCTTTCTAGATCGGCCAGCGCCAGCTCGGTATTGATGACATCGATGTCGGCAGCTGGGTTGATGGTGCCTTCAACGTGAATAACGTTTTCGTCTTCAAAGCAGCGCACTACGTGGGCAATCGCATCGGTTTCACGGATATTGGCTAGGAACTGGTTACCCAAACCTTCACCCTTAGAGGCGCCAGCTACCAAGCCTGCGATATCCACAAACTCCATGGTGGTGGCGATCACTTTCTCGGGTTTTACGATCTCGGCCAGTTTATCTTGGCGTGGATCTGGTACCGCTACGACGCCAGCATTGGGCTCGATAGTACAAAAAGGAAAGTTCTCGGCGCCAATACCTGCCTGGGTTAAGGCGTTAAATAGGGTGGATTTACCAACGTTGGGAAGGCCAACAATGCCGCAATTAAAGCCCATAGTGTTCTGTCTCGCTTAAATTCTGGATCAACGCCCACGTGGGGGCACAAAAAATAGGCGGGCATTCTACTACAAGGAAGGGAGTATCGATAGAAGCGGTATTTTCATTTCACCACTTCTATCGATTAAGAAAGCCTAAATGAGCATTTAGGCTTTTATCTATCTAGCTTTGAAGCGCTTAAGCGGCTTTTTCTTCGAACTTGTCGTCGTCAGCCGGTAGGTTTTCTAGCTTACGGGTGTATAGGGCAATAAGCAGTACAACCGCACCAATACCAACACCAAATACTAGGATCTGGCCGTATAGGTTAGGCATCTGATCTACTTGGTTCGGATCGAAGTTACCCGCTAACAAACCAGAGATAATGTTGCCGATAGAGTAGGTTAGGGTAAATACACCCATCATCTGGCCTAGGAAGCGGCGAGGTGACAAGCGGCTTACCGCACTCAGTGCAACCGGGCTAAGGCATAGTTCACCTACAGTGTGTAGGAAGTAGGTGGTGATCAACCAGTAAGGCGCCACTTTCAAGCCGCTAGCAGCGTACTGTGCTGCGAAGAACATTACCAAGAAGCCACTGGCCATTACGATTAAGCCAATTGCACATTTAATGCCGTAAGCCGGGCTTACCCAACGCTTACCGATGTTAATCCAAAGGGCAGCAAAGAATGGGGTTAGGGCAACAATAAACAGGGCGTTAGCGGATTGGAACCAAGCGGTTGGGATTTCGAAGCTACCGATCATGCGATCAGTGTAGTCGCGGGCGAACAAGTTCATTGAAGAACCTGCCTGCTCAAAACCAGACCAGAAGCACGCTGAGGCAACACAAACAAGCAACAAGGCCCATAGGCGGCTTTTTTCGTTACCGGTTAGGTTGCCCATGAAATAGATATAGGCGTAATAGACAACAAAGATCAGAGTAAAGGCAATCGCTACGTACTGAGCTACAGGCACTGGATCGATAACAATTGTGCCGTTATAGGTTAGGCCAGTAATAGTCGCAACGATGGCTAAGAAGATACCGATAGCGGCCCAAGTCTTTTTACGACCTTCTGGGCTTAGTGGCTCGGCAGGCTCGGCGCCAGCACCTTTTAGCTTAGGCTCGGTCATTTTGTATTGAATCAAGCCAATGCCCATACCAATCGCTGCTGCACCAAAGGCATAGTGCCAGCCAACATTAAGCTGTAGCCAACCACAAACAAAGTAACCCAATACCGAACCGATATTGATACCCATATAGTAAATGGCATAACCCGCATCGCGGCGCGCATCGCCTTCGCTATACAGGTGGCCCACTAGGGCGGCAATATTGGGCTTTAATAAACCAGTACCCAATACCACAAAGATAAGACCAATAAAGAAGCTGCCATCAGTTGGGATGGCTAGCACGATGTGGCCGATCATGATGATCACGCCACCATAAAAGACGGCTTTTTGGCCGCCAAACATGCGGTCGGATAACCAGCCCCCTGGTAGGCCCATAAAATACACCGAGCCGGTGTATAGGCCGTAAATGGCGGCAGCAGAAGCTACGGTAAATACCAAGCCCCCTTCTTGTAAGCTGGCCGTCATATAAAGCACTAAAAGCGCTCGCATGCCGTAATAACTCATCCGCTCCCACATTTCCGTGAAGAAAAGTGTGGTTAAACCTGCCGGATGACCGAAAAAGCTAGTATCTGAGTTGGAGCTCGCTTCTTGGTTCATTGGATATCCTTTATTGGTCTATAATCTGTAGGAATTCAAACCCTGCTGAAAAGGTAACGCCTATACCCCTGTCTAGGTGTTTTAAAAAGGGTTAAAGAGCTAAACGAACGCCCTACCAAACCCCTCCAAAATAATCGCTTGGCCTATTTTCTGAGCGATTAATAGCTGTATAAAGGGTATAACTAATATTCCTTATGTTTCACGGGAACAATTCGCCAAAATACGCTGCAATTTGGCTAAATATTTACATGTAATTCCCGCTAAAGTAGTAGGTCCAAAGCAAAATGATCTAAAATGCTTAAGGTGCGTGCTAACTTGTGGAGTATTTCCTGCAGGGTTTTGTGCCACACAGCGCTACCGAGTTATCGCAGGACATAAAGAGCTTCGAATGACAGACGAAACGGCCCCAAGCAGTAACCCCTTTAGGGCGTTTATAAGGCATCCTTTGTTGTCTGCAGCAGCAGTGTTCCTCGTATCGTTTGCACTGTGCACTATTCTTTTATTCTATGAGGCCAATCGTCTCAAAAGCCTTCGTCAATACAATGCCCTCACCGAGATGCTGGCCATTAAAGCTCGCCTAGAAGGCTTAATGACCAGTAATAGCATGATGCTATCAGGCTTACATACTAATGTGATGCTTGAGCCCAATATGGAAGCTAGCAAATTTGAGATGCTGGCCAAGGGTTTAATGGGGCATAGCACCCAAATGAAAGGGCTAAGTTGGATACCGGTGGCAAGCGGCACGCTTAAGCTGGATAGCCGCCAAGGGCGCAGCCAAGGGCACCCCGCATTAGATTTAGAGATTTTTGAAGCGGCTATAAATCGCGCTATTGATAGTCGTCACTTGCTTATTGCAGGGCCAGATTTACACGAAGATAAGCTCTGCCTATATATGCTGTTGCCGGTGTACCAAAAGGATGTCTTGCTGGGCATGGTGGTTGGTGTGGTCGATCACAGTGCCATGCTGTCACGTGCTGGAGTGGATTCACCTAATTTGCCAGAGGATGTTGCACTGCGTTGGTTGGCCGATGATGGTTCACCAGCGCAGGTTTTCTTTGGGGATGCCTCTTCTTTTAGCCGCTCCAGTGTGCAGCTCAATATCGAATTGCCCAACGCACGTTGGCTGGCAGCGGTGGATGTTGATAAAAGCAATTGGGCTTCCGCTGGATTTCGTTTAGCCATGGCGGCTGCTTTTGGTTTATTTATTTCGAGCTTGTTTGCTTTGGCCGCTTATGCAGTGGCGAAAAGTTATGCACGCCGAGAACAAGCCGTGCAATCGGCTAATTATCGAGCCAACTATGATGCGCTCACAGGGCTAATTAACCGCAATTTTTTCTCGAACCAATTGCAACAAGCCATTAACTCCCATACTCGCTTAAAAAGAAAATTTTCCTTGATGTTTATTGACTTGGATTTCTTTAAACAGGTGAACGATACCTGGGGGCACCGTGCGGGTGATGAGTTATTGCAGGAGTTGGCAAGCCGATTAATGGGCTTTGTGCGCAAAAGTGATGTTGTGGCTCGCTTGGCGGGTGATGAGTTTGTTGTCCTAATGCATAACGCCGAAAGTGCTACCCAGGTTGATTTGCTGGCCAATAGAATTTTGGGCTATTTAAACCAACCCTACGATATCGCTGGGCAAAAGCTTTCAGTGAGTTGCAGCATTGGTATCGCCGTCTTCCCGGATGATGGGCAAACCGCCGAAGCAATCTTGAGTCATTCCGATACTGCTATGTATGCGGCGAAGCGCGCTGGGCGCAACCGGGTGACCTTCTTTAATGATGCTATGCGAGATGAAGCCCAGTATCAATTACTAATGCACAATGAAATCCTTAATGGCATAGAGCACAATGAGTTTGATGTCTTCTATCAGCCTATTATGCATGTTGATTCAGCTAAAGTGACTAAATGTGAGGCTTTGATTCGTTGGCGTCATCCAGAGAAAGGTTTTATCCCGCCTAATGAGTTTATTGGTGTTGCTGAAAATACCGGTGCTATCCGATCGATAGGGCGTTGGGTTCTAGAGCGGGTATGTAAAGACTATAAACAGTGGCAGTTGGCGGGCTTAGATATTTCGGTTTCTATAAACCGATCCGTCAGTGAGTTCTACCCGGCAGGTTCCCATAGAGAATGGGAAGAGCTGGTCTCTAGTCACGGTATCGATCCTGCAAAAATTATTTTTGAAATTACTGAATCCTTATTTATGGATGGTAATGAGTCTCCGGTAGATGAGCTAAAGCAAATGCGAAGTAATGGTTTTCGCTTTGCGATTGATGATTTTGGTACCGGTTATTCAGCTATTAACTATCTGCGCAACTACCCAGTAGATTTTATTAAAATCGATCGCTCTTTTGTGATGGATATTCTGGATAATACCCAAGACAGAACCTTGGTCGAGGTAATTATTAAAATGGGTAAAGCTTTGGGCATCGGTGTGATAGCTGAGGGTGTGGAAAATATAGAGCAGTTGCAGGCCTTAAATGTCTTTGATTGCGATTATATCCAAGGCTTTTATTTGGCCAAGCCTATGCCGATGCAAGACTTCGTTCAATTTTGCGAAGCTTATCGCCGTGGTGAGCTTGAGTTAAGTCCTGCCTGATGTCAAAGCAATACTGGAACAAGTTTTATCAAGGTTTAAATACTGATCAAGGTATTCCTTATGAACCTTGGTTGGATTCTTTAATACTTCCTCAATTGTTATCGCTTAATGAGCAATCTTCCGCATTGGATATTGGATGCGGCTTGGGTTTGGATAGCGCTTGCTTGTCTAACTTGGGCTTTAAGGTACTGAGTAGCGATATCAGCGAATCCGCATTGCAGCAGGCGAAAGATTTAGGGCATGCAAAGGACGTATTGTTAGCCGATGCCGAAAGCTTGCCTCGTGTCTTAGCAGATAAGGATTTTGATTTTATCTTGGCGAATCTTTCCTTGCACTATATGCCCCATGAAGCCTTGCAGAAAACACTACTTGGCTTGGTAAGATTACTTAAAACACCTGGCCAGTTTGTGGCACGTTTTAATCATCGAAGTGATATTAATTTTGGTGCTGATAAAGCGGATGAGCGAGGTTACTTTCGCCGAATGGAAGAGGGCGAGGAGACCTTGAAGGTTTTTTATACCGAAGAGGTGTTGCGCGATATCTGTATAGGGGTAGCAGGAGAGCTGGAGGTACTTTGCCCCAAGAGGCACTACAGCTTTGAAATCGCTGAAGCGGATTGCCAAAACTTTGGCCGCCCTAAGCGGCTATTAACCCTTACTTGGTCCTGCTTGCCAACATAGGCTCCGATCTGGGGTCAGAACCCAAGGGTTCTGACCCCGCTTTCGGAGCCTTGGGATTTTCTTTTCGAATAAACCAATCTGAGTAATCCTTTCCACAGCAAGTTGCATTTGATTTGGCGCTGATACTAATTTGTATTGAACGGGGCTTGCTTCGATTAGGAGTGTTGGGATTGTAGATCTCGGCTCCGATCTGGGGTCAGAACCCATGGGTTCTGACCCCGCTTTCGAGGTCGAGTTTTTAGGGTTTAGGAAAGCGTGTGGCGAAGGGCTCAAGTTCGAGCTTGCTGCTATTAGCAACGAAAGCTACTAAATGGTAATTGGCCACTAATGCAAAAATTTCCAATTGCTCGTCTTTATTCCAGTGTTGGCTAAAGTTCGGGTTCTCATCATAATTGATGCGAGCCTTATGAATCAGTTGGTCTACCAAGCTGATTAACTCGGCCTCTTTTTCTGGCCAGCAATCATCCAGCCCTGAACCAAGATACAAACTATTTATCTGATCTTCATTTAGATCAGCTTTTACTGCAAAGCCCACCACATGAACGCCCCACTCGTATTCACAATCAAGTTGGGCACAGCAGCGTAAGATTATGATTTCACGCTCACGCAAACTTAGCGGGCTATTTTTATCCAGCAAGTTTTTCGGGCCGCTGTAGGATAAGAAACGCTCGCTGTTGGCGAAGACTCGAAACAAGGCCAGTATATAGCCGTCTATATCGGGGTATTTCTTTAGAGTCTCACTAATACTGGCTGGGTAGGGCGCCTTCAGTGGGCTGAGTATCTCGCTCATTGGCTTCTCCTTTGTGTTCAAAATAAAGCTTTCGTTAGTTTTTTGCTACATAATGTGTAGCAAATATAGTTTGCTGGTTTTTAATTTGCTACACTTTATGTAGCAAGATTTGTAAAGATTCCCGTGGGTCTTAGTAGAGAGATGTTTTATGAGTACAAATAACTCGTCACGGCCCATTATGCGTCTGTTGGATGTCCTGGGTCAGAAGTGGGCCTTGAGGATTTTATGGGAGCTACGTAATGAACCGATGAACTTTAGGCAGCTGCAGGCCCGTTGCGATGATTTGTCGCCGACCAGTTTGAATCGCAGGCTTAAAGAGTTGCGGGAGTTGGGTATTGTTGAGCATGATGAAGAGGGCTTTGCGTATTCTTCTGCAGGGGCAGAGCTAGTGGAGCAGCTATTGCAGCTGAATATTTGGGCGGATAAAAATTTGTAAAGGCCATAAAATCGCGGCTTCGATTTGGGGTCAGATCCCGAGGGATCTGACCCCGTTCGGGGCCGACCCCGTTTTCGGAGCCGGGCTATTGGGGCGTTGCTCTTCTTTTCGAAGGGATTGGTTCGATGAGGCTAGAACGCGAAAGTGTTTTTGTGGTGTGATTATTGGTTCGTTCTAGAGGGCTTTAATTAGACATTCTCGGCCGGTAGATTGCGGCTTCGATATGGGGTCAGATCCCGAGGGATCTGACCCCTGTTCGGAGGGGGATTTAGATGCACTTTAGGTAACTGCTGTATTCCAGCTGGGTTACTCGGCTGTGGAATTCATTTAGCTCTTGGCGTTTGCACAAGGCGTAGCGGTGGTGGAAGGTTTCACCGAAAGTCGCTGGAATAAACTCGGACTGTTCAAACAAGCTTAAAGACTCTGGCCAAAATTGCGGCAGGCTTGGCTCGACTTGGCTATAGGCGTCACCTTCGATAGGTGCATCCGCTGGTAATTTCTCTTCCATACCCTTTAGAGCACCGGCCAAAATGGCAGCCAATAATAAATAGGGGTTGCAGTCGGCGCCGCCAATGCGGTGTTCGATACGACGAGCTTTGGCATCACCTGCTGGTACGCGTAAAGCTACAGTGCGGTTTTCATAGCCCCAGCAAGGTGAGGTAGGAGCATGACAGCCGGCTTGAAAACGACGATAGGAATTTAAGTTAGGTGCAAAAATGGCCATGCAATCTTTCATGGTTGCGGCCGTACCGGCAATAGCATGTTGCAAAGCCGCACTGCCTTTTTCACCGCCGTCGCTAAAGATGTTTTCGCCATCTTCATCGATGCAACTAAAGTGGACATGCATACCGTTACCAGCCTCATCACCAAAAGGCTTGGCCATAAACGAAGCAATATAACCATGCTTGCGACACACCTCACGAATAACACGCTTTAATAAAAACGCAGCATCGGCAGCGGCTACAGGATCTGGCAGGTGGTTCAAATTAATTTCATATTGCGAAGGTGCCGCTTCTTTCACAAAAGTATCGGCAGGTAGGTCTAGCGCTTCACAAGCGCTACGCAATTCATCCAACAGCTCGCGCTGCTCAATCATGCTGTCTAGATGGTAAGGCTGGCCACCTAAACTTGCAGAACCGTCGGCTTCCACACTGCTGTGCTGTGGGCTGCCGTCGGCATTTAATTCGGCTTTTAATAAAAAGAATTCCATTTCGACAGCAACCACAGGGCGCAAGCCCTTGGCGGCATACTGCTGGCTAATATTGCTCAAGATAACACGCGGGTCGCTATCGTCATCTTGGGCATCCATATCAGCCATGGTGATTTGCATTTGAGCCGTGCCTGGACGCCAAGGTACGCGTTGTAAGCTTCCTGGCACGGGTAAGCAAAGGCCATCGGCATCGCCAGTGGCGAACACGATCTCTTCTAAATCACGCCCCCAAACATCCATGCTTAATGCGGTAACGGGCAGCTTTAAGTTACCCTTAAAAACTTTTTCCAGGTTTTCTCTTGGAATCAGTTTACCGCGTAGCAAGCCATTGTAATCACAAAGAAAAACTTCAATGGTATTAATGTCGGGGTTAGCCGCTAGAAAATCCCTAGCTTGTTGTAACTGGGGATCTATCGAGCTGGATGTGTTCATAGCAATGCCTTTGGCATGGAGCATTTCGCCAATGGCTGGCTTCGTGCTCCGGGTTTAAAACAAATTAAAAGTTGTAGCTGAACTCAACACCAACGGTGCGTGGCTTAGATACCCAAACTTGAGTATTGTTAATGCCGTAACCGTATTGGTTGTTCAAGTCACCATTTGCCCAGCCACGCTCGAAGTACTCTTCACTGAAGATGTTCTCTACCCAAAGTACCGCGCTCCACTCAGCTTCGGCATCGTAACCAATGCGAAGGTTTGTTTCGTGGTGGCTGTCCTGGGAAACTTGCGGGTTGTTGTCCAAGTCGCTGTACTGCTTACCTTGGAAGAAGTGTTCAACAGTAACGTAAGCTTCACCGGCTTCCATTGGCATGCTGTAAGTCGCCACAGTAGAGGTGCTGAACTTAGGTGAGAATGGCAACTGATTGCCTTCACAAGCTTCGTTACAAGCGGTGCCTACAACGTCGGTGTCATCAGAGATTTCAGTATCCTGATAAGACGCGGTGAAGAACAAATCTAAGTTTTCATTTGGCAAGTAGCGAATGTCTAGCTCGAAACCGGTACCTTCAGCTTCACCTAGGTTCTCAACCTTGGTGGCACCGTTATCAAAATATGACAACTGCAAATCTTCGTAAGTATAAGAATACAAAGCGAAGTTTGCCTGTAAGGTGTTTTCTAACAACTTGGTTTTAATACCAATCTCAAAGCTGTCTACAGTTTCTGGTGCAAAGGCTTCTGGCTTGGTACCCGGATCGGCTATGCCGTCTTCATCGTTATCAACCAAGATCGCACCGTAGGTCGCGTAACCACCGGACTTATAACCCTGACCATAGTTGGCATATAGGGTAATTTCATCGCTTAGCTGGTAATTGGCAGCAATACGTTGGGTGGTGTCACTCCAAGTTTGCTCGTCGTAAACGAACTCTGGAATTACATATTCAAAGTTAAAGTTGTTACCTAAATAACCACCTGAGTCGGCTACACGAATACCCATTTCTTTAGTGTCTTCGGTGTAACGAACGCCGTACATGATGTCTAGGTTTTCAGCTGGAGTCCAAGTTAGATCGGCAAATACCGCCCAACCATCAGCTTCAACTTTGTTGTAAATATCTTCACGCTTGCCATCTAGAACAGAGTCACGAGCTTCGGCGATATCGTCAGCGCTAGGCTCTTCTTCTAGCCAGTAGCGTAAGAAGTTTGGATCAGCACAGCCGCCAGTTACCGGGCCATCAAAATCTGGGGAGTCGGTACGACCAATTGCATTACATAGTGCATCTTCGTCCGCGATGGTGCCGGTGTTGGCATCGATGCTTTCTTTGTAGTAGCTCGCGCCCAAGAAACCCACTAGGGTATCGCTGGCTTCAAAGTTTAAGCGTAGCTCTTGGCTAAAGTAATCAACATCGGTATCTAGGAAGAAGTTGTCGATCAAAGTCGGGCGGGCGTCATAATCTTCTACGTAGTAGAAGTTATAAGTTTTCCAGCCAGTGATCGAAGTTAGGCTCATGCTTTCATTAAGATCAATCTCAACATTAGCGGTAATGTTGGCGATCTCACCTTCATCGATAGCGTCTTTGCCTTTTAGATCTTGGCTAACTTTATCTTTGGGTAGGCCAAGGGTTTCGTCCCAGTAAATGGAAGAGTTCTGCTCGCGGTCTTCATACTGAGCAGTAATGGTGGCATCAACGGTATCGCCAGAGTAACGCAAAGCAACACGTGCAGAGCTGCGATCGTGGAAACCAAAGTCATCACCACCTTGGATGTTTTCTAGGTAACCGTCTTCGGTTAAACCGTAAACACTGGCGCGCATGGCCCAGTTTTCACTTAGCGGTACGTTTACAGTGCCGGTAGTATCAAAACGATTGTATTCGGCAATGCCTACTTTTACCTTGCCTTCAAACTCGTCCATTACTGGTTTTTGAGTTTTGATGCTTACTGCACCGGCAATAGCATTACGACCAAATAGTGTGCCCTGTGGGCCCTTTACCACTTCGGCGCCAGCCATATCGTAGAAGGAGCTCTGTACACCACCGGTACGACCGGCCCATACACCGTCAACAAATACGGCTACTGATGGGTCACCGCCAACACCAAAATCGTTGGTGCTAATACCGCGCATGGCCATTGCATCAGAGAAGCTGTCTTCAGTGGCGCCACTGAAGCCTGGTGACAATACGACGAGATCGCGAACGTCTTCAACGCCGGCTCGCTCCATAAAGTTCTGGCTAAAAGCGTTTACTGCTAATGGTACGTCTTGCAGGCTTTGTTCACGCTTCTGGGCGGTTACAACAACTTCCTCAATTTCCACTGCGGCTGCAGACATACTGCTTGCAGCAATCGCCACAGACAGAAGGCTTTTGGAAAAATATTGCGTAGTTTTGCTCATGGGTAGACTCTCCACTGGAGTTTTATAGGTGTTATTTTGGCTGTGACCTAAGCTCCAGGGCTTCGGCCTTTTTGCGCAAACGCATTATTAAAATAGTCTAAGCTCGCGGGCTTGCTGCACTTGATGTAGCTGTGCCCAACGAGCTTTGGGGGCCTGTTAACAGGCCTTATGACATCCTAGCGCTGTGAGTAAAGCAAACAATGCCCCGTTTGGGGTAAGTGCTTCATTGGGATTGGCGGTTTGGGGGCGCTTCAGCCGTATAAAATACGGTTAGCTATCGTTATCGCTGGCCGCTTCGGGTTTGGCGAAATAGCTCGCTAGCGGGTCTTCCCCGGGGGATTGCTCAAAATGAGAAAGGGAGTTTAAAAATAAGGAGAACAGCTCGGTTTGGGAGCTAACATCGAGTTTTTGATACATATTCTTGCGATGACGGCGCAAGGTTTCGGGCGAGATACCAAGCTTTTCAGCCGAAAGATTGGTGTTGTGGCCTTGTAGCATCAAGCCCAAAACGTCTTTCTCGCGCCCGGTTAGCAGCGAACGGCCAAACAGGTCAAAAGCTCGATGCACACTTTTGTTTACACCACGCACATCGATGCGCTCACCCTCCATTTGCACCAAATTGGCCAAGCGCGCATGTAATTGGGAAAGGCTACGAATGCTCGGCTCGATTTCTTGTAAAAAGCCCAGCTCCTCCTCGCTAAAGGCCCGGGTTTGCTTATTGCGCATTAGGGAGATGTGCAGGCAGGCATCATCATCCAGCTCGATGATATAGGCGATTTCATCGCTGGTATCCAGCTGAGCATAGTAGCTGCGGTAATAATCGCTCTGTTTAAAATGCGAGGCGCTGATCTCGGTAATGCGATAAACCCCAGGGGATTTTTGATTCTTAATGCCGGAAAGGTAAAAGGGGTCGAGTAAATAGCCACCATCGATATAGCGATCGATTTGAACATCAACTTCTTCACTGGCGATCTCGTAGTAGATGGCCTCAGGGGCGAGATCCCGGCGAAACATCCATATTTGGGGGTGATCCACTTCTAAGTGCTGTTGCAATACAGCCACCATTTGTGGAAAGAAAGCCTCTTCACCACAGTGGTCTACAATTTGAGCCAAGGCCTGGTTCCATTGGGCTAGGTTAGGCAGCGCGGTAGGGCTATTGGCTTGATCTGGCATGATTTGTAGGTTCTGGCGTTTGTTTATGCTTATGGTATTTACTCAATCTAATCTTGCGCTGGGGCCTTGTCAAATCCTGCTTTCGTGGCCACGCCCCGCTAATTGATTGTTTTTAAAGGCGAATGACAGGGCAAGGGCAATTTGCTGATTTTCATTGGCCTACCCCAGTTGGGGTGTTGTTGCCAGGCACTTGTTTATGATCCCATAAGCGGGTAATCCACGAATTGTATCACCAAGACCCTATCATCAAGGCACCCGCTAGCAAAAGCATGGTGCCACGGGCTGAATTGGAGAAGAGAATGAGCGAAGTACGTAGCACCGCCCAATGGCAGGAATTGGATGCCAAGCACCACCTGCACCCGTTTACCGATTTTAAAGAGCTGGCCGAAAAGGGCAGCCGTATTATCGTTAAGGCCGATGGCGTTTATATCTACGATAGCGAAGGTAATCAGATTCTAGACGGCATGGCCGGCCTGTGGTGTTGTAACCTAGGCTACGGTCGCAAAGAGATTGTTGAAGCAGTAAATCAGCAGCTAACAGAGCTGCCGTTTTACAATAACTTCTTCCAGTGCAGCCACCCGCCTTCAATTGAATTGTCGCGTCTACTGACTGAAATCGCACCTGAGCATATGAACAATGTGTTCTATACCAACTCTGGTTCAGAAGCGAACGATACCGTTATTCGTATGATCCACCGCTATTGGGATCTGCTAGAGCAGCCAGAGCGCAAGACGATCATTGCTCGTAAGAATGGCTACCACGGTTCTACCATCGCTGCAGGCAGCCTTGGTGGTATGAATGGCATGCACAAGCAATACGCGACCTTGCCTGGCATTGTTCACATCGATCAACCTTACTGGTTTGGTGAAGGTGGCGATACTGACCCAGCTGAATTTGGTGTTCAGGTTGCCCGCCAGCTAGAAGCTAAAATTGATGAGCTAGGTGCTGATAAGGTTGCCGCATTTATTGCTGAGCCAATCCAGGGTGCCGGCGGTGTGATTGTTCCACCAGAATCTTACTGGCCTGAGATTTCACGTATCTGTGAAGAAAAAGGCATTTTGTTGGTATGTGATGAAGTGATTTGTGGCTTTGGTCGTACTGGTGAGTGGTTCGGTTCTACTTACTACGGCGCCAAGCCAGATCTAATGCCATTTGCTAAAGGTGTTACTAATGGCTACCAGCCTCTTGGTGGTGTAATGGTTTCTGATCGCGTTGCTGATGTTCTAAAAAGCAAAGGCGGCGAGTTTACCCACGGCTTTACTTACTCGGGTCACCCTGCAGCTTGTGCGGCGGCCATCGCGACCATTAAATCTTTGCAAGAAGGCAAGCATATCGAACGCGTTCGCGAAGAGACTGGCCCTTATTTGCAAAAGCGCTGGGCTGAGTTAGCTGAGCATCCATTAGTTGGCGAAACTCGTGGTGTAGGTTTCTTGGCGGCTCTAGAGCTAGTAAAAGATAAAACAACGCGCGAGCGTTTTGACGATGATTGTACCGCAGGTGCAATTTGTCGAGATGCCTGTACCGAAAGTGGTTTGGTGATGCGCGCCGTTGGCGACATGATGGTGGTAGCGCCACCGCTAACGCTCACTAAAGAACAGATTGATGAGCTGGTGGAGAAGGCGAAAAAAGCCTTAGACATCACTCTAAGCAAGTTGACTTGATGTAGTGCATTAGCCCCAGCCTGAAAAGACTGGGGCTTTTTTTATGCCCCTTATTTGTGGGGTGTAGCATAATAACAACACAAACTATAAAAGCCGCTCAAGCGGCATCTAAGCGATAGATTCAGGTACCTCATGAGCAAGCATATTAAATCTCTCCGATTACCCGACCTAACTCTGTTTACCGTTTCGGCCATTTTATTATTAGACACATTGGCGGCTGCTGCTGCGGTGGGCGTGTCGAGCATTTTTTGGTGGCTGTTTTTAGGTTTAATCTTCTTCTTACCTTTTGGTTTGATCAGTGCGGAAATGGGTACCAGCTACCCAGAGCAGGGTGGTGTATATGCCTGGGTGCGAAATGCCTTTGGTAAGCGCTGGGGATCGAGAATCTCTTGGGCCTATTGGGTAAATACCGCTCTTTGGAATCCGGCTATTTTTATTCTTTTTGCAGGTGTCTTTAAGCAACTGTTTGCTCCTGAACTATCGCTCGCGTGGCAGATAGGGATGGGGATTGCGCTTTCCTGGGTGGCCGTAGTCATTAATGTTATGACTCTCAATATCGGCAAGTGGGTGCCCAATTTGGGGGCTATTCTAAAGATCGTGATTTTTGCTGCCTTGATCATAGGTGGCTTGGTGCATGTACAAAACGAAGGCATGGCCAATGAAATTAACCTAAGCACGATTGCGCCGAATTGGAGTAGCAGCTTGGAGTATATTCCAGCCATCATCTACGGCATGCTGGGCTTCGAGCTGATGAGCTCCAGTAGTGAAGAAATGGAAAACCCTGCGCGTGATATTCCAAAAGCAATTTTGATTTCGGGCTTAATTATTTTAGCGTTTTACAGTTTAGGTACCTTCGCTGTTTTAGCGGCGGTTCCAGTTGCCGATGTGAACTTAGTGGAAGGCTTAGTGGATACCTTAAATATGCTGTTTGGTGGCTCAAGCTTAGGCTCGGCTTTCGTGACGGTGTTAGGTATTGCGGCTTTATATACCTTCTTCTCAAATGGTGTTACTTGGGCGATGGGTTGTAACCGCTCAATGGCCGAAGCCGCTATTGACGGTGAATTGCCAAAAATTTTCGCTAAAGAGCATGAACGATTCGGCACACCTGTTGGGGCCGCTATTGCGATGGGGGTGGTAAGCACTGTGGTGCTATTGCTGTATGGATTGATGGCTTCTTCCAATGAAGATTTATTCTGGTCATTGTTTTCCTTCAGTGCGGTTATCTTCTTACTAACCTACATTGGCATGATGCTGTCTTTCTTAAAGCTACGTCGTGATGATGCTGATAGAGAGCGTCCATTTAAAGTGCCAGGCGGTCCTTTTGTGGCACGTTTGTTGGCTTATCTTTGTTTGGCTGTCATCGTATTGGCAATCGTGTTATTTATCTATGTACCTCAAGAGGGCATGCAGTGGCCGGTATTGATTGGCACCATTGTGACTATGTTATTAGGTGAAGTTTTGGTTCGAGCAGCTGAAAAACAAAGTCACTAACTACTAAAATTCTTGTTCTTTTAAGCCGGCGGATACCGCTTGTCCGCCGGCCGAATCCTGCCCATTCTCAGCGTATTACTACTCTGAAGCTCGTATTAGCATTAACAAGACTGTTGCCTGAACCCCTGTAGATTGTTGTTTTTAATGGCAATTATCAAAAACTCAAAATATCACTTTCCAATATGGAAAGTAATGGCTATAGTTACTTTCCATATTGGAAAGTAACTGTGTAGGAGCGAGCGAATGAGTAATAACGAGTCTATCGATGCAAAAGCCGCCCAGGCGGCCTTGAATGAAATTGAAAGCAGCCAAAAAAATATGCAGAAGGCCTTAAGAGTGCCCCTGTGGATGTCGGCCTGTATTAGCATTAGCTATGGTTTTATTGTGTTTGGCTGGGGGATGACCGAGCACGATAACCTCTGGGCCTTGGCCATGTGGATTGGGGGCGCCTTGTTTTTTGGTTTTGTCTTATTGGCGGTTTATAGCGCTAAGTTGCTAGGAATGAAGATAAATATTCTGCCTAAAAGCAGCAGTGGGGTAATGTTTCACCTGTTCAGCGGTATCGCGTTTGCGCTTTTATTAATTGCTGGAAGGGAGCTGCGTTTACTCGGTTTTGAGTTTGCGCCTTTTGTATCCGCATTCTTATGTGCCGCGTTGATGATGTATTTTCAGCATTGGCATCCCGCAGGGGAGCTGCAAAGGGCTGGGAATAACAATGAGTAAACTGGATACGGTTATTCATGCGCCGAATCGCTTGCAGATATGTGCTGCTCTATCTACGGCCTCGGAATTGGAATTTAAGTTTCTAAAAGAGCAGCTGGAAGTGAGTGATTCGGTGCTATCGAAACATTTAAAAACTTTGGAAGAAGCAGGCTATATCAGCATTACCAAGCGCAGTGATTATGCGCGCCCGCGTAGTTGGATCGCTTTGACATCTGTGGGTAGGCAAGCCTTTGGTGGCCATGTGGCGGCATTAAAAGAAATTGTCGCTGAGTTAAACGATTAATTTGAAAAAATCGTTAAACAGTAGATACAAAAAAGCCTGCAAATGCAGGCTTTTTTCGATTTTGGCTTTTGTGTTTACTCAAACAAACCAAAAGTAATGCGGTGATACCATGGGCGATCGCCACTGGCTTCTTGTGCATCAACAGCTTGGCGAGCTTGACGATCAGTTTTGTAAGCCGGGTTGTAAACCGCGCGGCTATCAAAGCCTGGTGGGTCTTGCTTATCCAGAAAGCCAAAGGTTGCTTTGCTCAGCCAGCCACGTTCGCCAGAATCAGCGTGGAACTGGTAATTGAAGTTTCCATCGCTACCAATCGCCGGATGATTTGGGTAGTTCTCTTTAAGAACCGCTAAGTTTGTCTCGGCTAAATCATCCATACCCAAGGCGTGGTAGCCTTGTATCATTACCGCCAGACCGTCAGGAACCGCTGGGGTTTTTTGAAAGTTCTCAATTACATAGCGGCCACGATTGGTCGCTGCTACATAGGCGCCACGCTTAAAGTAATAGTTAGCCACGTGAATTTCATAGCGAGCTAACAAGTTACGCAGGTAGATCATGCGTTTTTCAGCATCCGGTGCGTAAGGACTGTTCGGGAAGCGCGCAATCAACTGTGAGAAATAAGTGAAGGACTCACGTGCGCTACCTGGGTCACGGCGGGTAAGGTCGGTGGGTAAAAAGCGCTCAAATAAACCTTTACCTTCAGAGAATGAAGATAGGCCTTTCATATAATAGGCGTAATCCACATTGCGGTGCTGAGGGTGCAAGCGAATAAAGCGATCGGCAGCGGCCGAGGCGGCCTCAGTTTCAGAGCTCTTAAAGTAGGCGTAAATTAACTCAAGCTGGGCTTGTTCGGCGTATTTTCCGAATGGGAAGTTCTCTTCTAGGGCTTGTAGGGTTTTGGTTGCACGCTCCCACTGCTTGGTGTCCAGCTGACGCTTGGCAGCTTCGTAAAACTGACGCTCGGTATCATACTGTGGCTTATCCTCTTCTTCTTCATCTTGGAAGTAAGAGCAACCACTTAAGGTAAGTGCCAACAAAAGGCTTAAGACCAGCTTGGCCCCGATGTAGGGGTAGTTTTGCATGTTCAGAACTCTCTATTAGGAGTGTTTTAGTTTTTCTTGTGGAAACGGTTTAAAATACCCGCTTTCCGCCCAAACGAGTTATCGATCGCTTGTTGTCATACCGTCACAATGTCGCAGCACAGCTGCAATCATTTGGCTGACAAAAAGTTAAGGGTGCTATTTAAACACAAGGCCGAGCGAAACCCCAAGGTATTCGTTCTGCTAGAGCCGATATACCTCGATAGCTTGTTAAGGCCCTTAAGGTAAAGGCAAACCCTTTGATCTTAATGCCACAGTTAAGTCCTGTATTGTTTAAAAAACAGGCGTTTAGACTGTTTTTAAGCTTGAAGATACACAGTGGCATTAACGCTGCATAGATTTTGGCCTAGCAGGCCATAGGTAGACATTAGAATGAATGAAAATATCCCTCCTGTAGATGAGCTAGAAGATTTATCGGAAGATACAGGTAATAAACAAGTCGAAGAATCGGCCACAGTTCCAGAAACGGCCAGTGGCCAGCGTCTCGATCAGGCGGCCGCCGAGCTGTTCTCCTCCTATTCTCGCTCTAAATTACAAGCATGGATAAAGAGCGGTGAGCTCACGGTTAACGGGGCTAAGGCCAAAACCCGAGATAAAATGCTCGGTGGTGAACAATTAGAATTGAAAGCCGAGCTGCAAGAGCAGGGCAGCTGGCAGCCCGAGGCGATTGATCTTGATATCGTTTACGAAGATAACGACATTCTGGTATTAAATAAGCCCATGGGCTTGGTAGTACACCCTGCAGCGGGTAATCATACTGGCACCTTATTAAATGCTCTATTGCACCATTGCCCTGATCTAATTCATGTTCCGCGCGCCGGTATTGTGCACCGCTTAGATAAAGACACCACCGGTTTAATGGTGGTGGCAAAGACTCTGGAAGCACACACTGACCTAGTGGCACAATTGCAAGAGCGCAGCGTGTCGCGTGAATACGAGGCGATTTCCCAAGGCGTCATGACGGGCGGCGGTATGGTAGAGGCCAATATCGGCCGTCACCCTAAGCAGCGCACCAAAATGGCGGTTCTGAATTTTGGTGGTAAAGAAGCCATCACTCACTACCGGGTGATTCAGCGTTTTGATGCCTATACACATATTCGACTGAAGCTTGAAACAGGTCGAACTCATCAGATTCGTGTTCATATGGCCCATATCGGCTACCCCTTGGTTGGGGATTCGGCCTATGCTGGCCGCTTCAAAATTCCTAAGGGATTGGATAAAGAGCTGATTGAAAAGCTACGCGGTTTTCCGCGCCAGGCACTGCATGCCGCACAGTTGGGATTGATTCACCCAAGTACCGGTGAATATATGGAGTGGGATGCCGAGCTACCTGCGGATATGGTCGGTTTACTGGCTGACCTTAAAGCGTCCAAAACCGGTTTTGAGACCCTTTAATATTGCAAGCGGGCTTTTGGGATAAGGAGATATACAGTGGCAACTGACTTTGACTATGTACCTAATATACCGTTGCCAGAGAACATCGGCTTGCTTATCAGCCGGCGCTCAGGTGGCCAAAGTCAGGGGCCCTACAGCAGTTTTAACGTTGCAGATCATGTCGGAGATGATGCGACCATAGTCGCTGCGAATAGAGAGTTGTTGCTAAGCGCGATGCCGGCCGCGAAGAGCATTCAATGGCTAAATCAAACGCACAGTTGCGTGATGGTTCAGGCCGGGCAGGAACAATGCCCTAACGCAGATGCCAGTTTTAGCGCCGACATAGGACAGGCCTGTGCAGTTTTAACCGCTGATTGTTTGCCGGTTTTAATGTGGCGTGTAGATGGTTCGGCGGTTGCGGCGGTTCATGCTGGCTGGCGAGGTTTAGCGAATGGGATTCTATTAGATAACTTTAGCGAGTTAAATAAACAGGGCAATAAGAGCAGCCCATGGCAAGCCTATATAGGCCCGGCTATTAGTCAGCAATATTTTGAAGTTGGTATTGAAGTATTGGAGACTTTTTTTGAGCTCGCCCCAAGTGCCGATATTCTTGAGGCTACAGCAGCGGCATCCTTGCCATCTAAATGTAATCCTTTGAAGTATCACTTAGACTTGGCCGCTATTGCTAAAGCGCAATTGATAAGTTTGGGGCTTACTAATGTTCATGGCGGCGATGAGTGCAGCTTTGCTGACGAGCAAAATTACTTTTCCTTCCGGCGCTCTAGTCAGGCTGGCGACAGCCGCTGCGGTCGCATGGCCAGTTTGATCTGGCGCAAATAACTCATCTAAAACCACCGTGTTGTTTAAGTAGCTGTTGAATTATCAAAGCTTGTCCCCATCTAATATCTAGAGCCTGATATATTGTTTAAAAAGGCTAGATGGGGCGGGCAGCCCCATGTGCGACTCGTGCTTGAATGCAAGGCGGGTGATAGATACGAGGCCTGATGGCTCGTAAAACACATAGAGGTGATTATGCGATTCGATCGTCTGACTAATCAGTTACAAAGCGCTCTTTCTGAAGCGCAATCCTTAGCCGTTGGCCAAGATCATAGCCAACTAGATGCCGTACACTTATTGGCCGCGATGCTGCAACAACAAGGCAGTGCGGTGCGACCATTATTAAACCAAGCCGGCTTTGATATGGCGGGTTTAAATCAAGCCATGGAGAAAAAACTGACGGAGCTCGCTAAAGTTGGCAACCCCACCGGTGAGGTGCCGCTCTCTAGTGAGTTGGCGCGTTTATTAAATCTCGCCGATAAAACAGCACAGCAGCAGGGCGATCAGTTTATTGCCAGTGAAGCTGTTTTATTAGCAGCTTGGAAAGATGGCAATAATTCATTGGCCAGTCTTTTAGAAGCCCATGGTGATATTAAACATCTAGAAAACACCATTAAAACCATCCGAGGTGGTGAATCTGTGAATAGCCCGGAAGCTGAAGGCAACCGCCAAGCTTTAGATAAATATACGGTTGATTTAACCGAGCGCGCATTGGCGGGTAAGTTAGATCCGGTGATCGGTCGTGACGATGAGATTCGCCGTACTGTTCAGGTTCTTCAACGTCGCACCAAAAATAACCCGGTATTAATTGGTGAGCCCGGTGTAGGTAAAACCGCAATTGTTGAAGGTTTGGCACAACGAATTGTGAATGGTGAAGTGCCAGAGGGCTTAAAAGATAAAAAACTTTTGTCTTTAGATTTGGGTTCCTTGCTAGCTGGGGCTAAGTTTCGCGGTGAATTTGAAGAGCGTTTGAAAAGCGTTTTGAATGAGCTGTCAAAACAAGAAGGCCAAGTTATTCTCTTTATTGATGAATTACACACCATGGTGGGTGCGGGGAAAACCGATGGCGCTATGGATGCCGGCAATATGTTAAAGCCTGCCTTGGCGCGTGGTGAATTACATTGTGTAGGCGCAACAACATTAGATGAGTACCGCCAGTATATTGAAAAAGATGCGGCTCTGGAGCGTCGTTTCCAAAAGGTTCAGGTCGATGAACCTACAGAAGAAGATACCATTGCAATTTTACGCGGCTTAAAAGAACGCTATGAAGTTCATCACGGTGTTGATATTACCGACTCGGCGATTATTGCAGCCACCAAACTTTCCCAGCGATATATTAGCGATCGCCAATTGCCAGATAAAGCCATTGATTTGGTCGATGAGGCGGCAAGTCGCATTCGTATGGAGATTGACTCCAAGCCAGAAGATATGGATCGATTGGAGCGCCGCCTCATTCAATTAAAAATTGAGCGTGAAGCGGTTAAAAAAGATGAATCAGAAGGCGCACGCAAACAGCTTAAGTTGCTTGACGCTGACATATTAGAAGTTGAACGTAAATACGCGGATCTTGATGAAATTTGGCGTGCTGAAAAATCGGCACTCAGTGGATCCGCTGAAGCCAAAAGCCAGTTAGAGCAAGCCAAGCTTGATTTAGAGGCTGCTCGTCGTGCAGGTGATCTAGGGCGAATGTCGGAGCTGCAATACGGTCTAATTCCACAGTTAGAAAAGCAGATAGCCACAGCCGATACAGCTGAGCAAGCACCTATGCAGCTGCTGCGAAATAAAGTTACCGATGAAGAAATTGCCGAGGTGGTTTCCAAGTGGACGGGTATTCCTGTAAGTAAGATGCTCGAAGGTGAGCGTGAAAAATTACTGAAAATGGAAGATGATTTACATAAGCGTGTTATCGGTCAAAGCGAAGCTGTTGTTGCCGTATCTAACGCTGTACGTCGTTCTCGCGCGGGTTTGTCGGACCCGAATCGTCCCAATGGCTCCTTCTTATTTTTAGGGCCAACAGGTGTCGGTAAGACAGAGCTGTGTAAAGCATTAGCGACTTTCTTGTTTGATACCGAGGAAGCCTTGGTGCGAATCGATATGTCGGAGTTTATGGAAAAGCATTCCGTTGCCAGACTAATCGGTGCGCCTCCAGGTTATGTGGGTTACGAAGAGGGTGGTTATCTAACTGAAGCCGTTCGCCGAAAGCCATACTCGGTGGTTCTGCTAGATGAAATCGAAAAAGCCCATCCTGATGTGTTCAATATTCTATTGCAGGTTTTAGAAGATGGCCGTTTAACCGATGGCCAAGGGCGCACGGTAGATTTTCGCAATACTGTCGTGGTAATGACTTCGAATATGGGCTCAGATCGAATTCAGGATTTGGCTAATGACCGCTCCTATGACGCCATCGATTTTAATGCGCCGGCCGAAGATTCTACCTTAACAGAAACCCGTTATGCGGCAATGAAGGATGCTGTTATGGAAGTTGTTACTCAACACTTCCGCCCTGAACTTATCAATCGAATTGATGAATCTGTAGTGTTTCATCCGCTGGGTAAGGAGCATATTCAGAGTATCGCGAATATTCAGTTAGAACGTTTGAGTCAGCGCTTGGCAGAGCGAGAGCTGAGTTTAGAGCTTGATGAGTCGGTCATGGATATGATCTCTGAGGCAGGTTTTGATCCCGTCTATGGAGCAAGGCCTCTAAAGCGTGCTATTCAGGCCTTAGTTGAAAACCCTCTAGCGGAAGATATATTGTCGGGTAAGTTTTCGCCAGGGCAGACGATAGTGGCAAGCTTGAGCGGCAATAAATTAGCTTTTGACGCTCGCTAGCAATCACACAATAAAACGCAAATTAAAGGCCAGTGTAGGGTTTATTCTTCACTGGCCTTGCTATTTATAACAGCTCAAAATTAAATCGTTTTTTTAGCTAAAGTAGTTAAAACCTAAAAGATTCCAATAACTATAAAATGCCAGCGTCGAAAGGGCCAGTATCGCGCTAAGCCAAGCTGTGACTTGCTGTGGCTTTCTTTTCAGTAGACTCTGCACAAGCCCGGCTATCAGAATGGCCCCTGAGCAGCTCGAAAGTAGAGGCAAAATCAAGGCTAAGCTAATTGATCTGGGGAAGCCATTAACGATGGTTGGTAGGCTTAGCAAGGATAGTGTCATCACTATAAAAAACAACAGTGTTAAAGCTGACCAGCTGAGTTGACTGTAAAACAGAGTTTTAGAA
Source organism: uncultured Pseudoteredinibacter sp. (assembly GCF_947502065.1). Lineage (GTDB taxonomy): Bacteria > Pseudomonadota > Gammaproteobacteria > Pseudomonadales > Cellvibrionaceae > Pseudoteredinibacter. The sequence continues at coordinate 131,258 of NZ_CANMYE010000004.1, read as the reverse complement.
CTTTCTAACAACTTCTTACGCTTATATAGAAGATGGATAAGAATAGTAAAAGAAAGAAGGGGGATGGCAATCAGGCACAATAATACAGTTGTCTTGGTTTCAGCGAACGGGGCTTTATAGTACTGGGTGTAGGCTTTACCATCTTCAATCATATTATCTATTGTGCCATTGCTATTACGCTGAAAAGCAATGCGCCCATAGCCTCCCAGCTCTTGAAATAAATCTTTATCAACCATTTGATAGCGCGTGTCGCGATATAGTAGATAAGACTGCTGTTGGGCTGTTATTGCACCAATAGTGCGACCGTTTAGAACACGCAGTAGAGCTTCGACCTTACTGAAGCTTGCACGCCAAGGTAGGTAGTCACCTTGATACTCCTGTAACTGATTAATTGAAAGTGCTTGGTAAACAGGCTTTGCGTCTGGGTTTGCAAAGTAGTGTGAATAAAACTCTGCAAGAAAAGTTTGATATACTTGGCGGCCGCCAGCGCCGCTGAAACTGGCAAATACAATCAGCTTTTCTTGCTTGGAGATTCCCAGGTGGGAATAAAACCACGCACTGGCGCCTTCGTGACCAAAGATTTTTAAACCATCATTCCCGAAACGCCTTTTTATAAATCCAAGCCCCATGCCTCGAGTTCTGGGGTCATGACTGAAACCTTCAGAGATCATTTGCGCTACGGTTTCCTGCTTTAGAATACGCTGGCCATTGAACTCTCCGCCATTAAGTAGGGCTGAAGCAAAGCGAATAATATCTTCTGCAGAGATGGCCGCCGACCCGGCTGGTGCAAAGCTGGAAATTCTTTCATAGGGGGTGGGCTTATATCCACCAGCAGACCACTTGTAGGCCTGCACTATATGTTTATTGAGTGGCGTTTGTGGTGGTTCTACAAAGGTTGCGTATTTCATCCCGAGTACATCAAAGATGTGGCGCTGAACATATTCTTCGAAGCTTAAGCCGCTGACATTGGCGACGATTAAGCCTGCTAAAGCGGTAGCCCAGTTTGAATAAGCAGTATGTTTACCGGGAGGGTTAATTCGCTTGGGTTGGTATTTTTCCAATGCATCGGCTAAGGGCAGTACAAACTCTTCCTGATCTAGAATCAGATAGCCAAGCGCACCATCTTCTAATCCAGTCGTGTGAGTCATAATATGTCGCAGGCTTATCGTTTGCCCAGGCCAGCTGTTGCTTACTTTGAATTGATGCAGATACTGATTGACATCGGTATCGAGATTTAACTTTCCCTGCTCTAACAATTGCATCACCGCCACCCAGGTAAAAAGCTTAGAGATAGAGCCCGGGCGAAATAAACTGCGCTTAACATCTATGGCAATGGCTTGTTCATCGGCTCTAGCGAGTTGTTGCCAGCCATAGCCTTTGCTGATTAATGGAACACCATCTTTATAGACTAATACTACCCCTGAGGGGCTGTGGTGTTTTTTCATTGCGCTGTGCACTAGGCCGTCAATGTAGCTTTCTAGGCCCACTGAATCCTCGATAGTTTTAGCTAGTGAGGTTTGGGAAAAGAGACTCAGAGAGAGAATTAAAAGGCTTCGGATAACGGCTGACATATTTAAAATCTCAGGATAAATAATGTTGCTGCTGTTGGTCGCAGCTTTGTATCGGTTTTTAGTCTTGCAACGACAGATACATTTGGGAAAAAGACCCCCCTTGCGGGGGGGGCCGGCAAATCAACGCCGGAGAGTATGTATTCTGAGTTTTACAACGCTTAGAATTGGTAGCGATACTTCAAACCAATTGTTCGTGGCGAGGTAAAAATAGCCGAAGATGATAGGCTGCCATTGCCAGCGATGGTATCTGTACGGTTCATAATGGACTGCGTATCGAGAAGATTGTTCAGATAAAAGCTGAGTTGATGTGAATCTTTTTCAAGACTTAGACTGCTATCCACCAGCGTATAAGCATCTACCTCGATAGATTGTTGCGTGCTCGAGCGAGAGAAGCTTGAGTCATGTTGGCCAATATATCGTCCAGCAAGAAGAAGATTGGCCTGCCAGCCTTTAAGATCGCCGAGTTCATAGGCCAATTGCACAGAACCACTCCATAGGGCTTGGCCCGGATAGCGCTCACTAGCGATTCCTCCAAGTCCCGGTTCATCATCACTTAAGTAACTATCGCTATAGCTAATGCCTAACTGCAGAGATATTCGCTCGGATATTTGCTGTGCTAAGTTGAGATCTACCCCTTTAGCCATCAAGCGACCTTGAGCATTAGCACCTACAGATACACCATTAAATGCAAAGCGAGTTTGAAAGTTATCCCAATCGGAATACCAAAGTGAGATTTCATATTGCATGCTAGCATCGTGATTGAAACCCTTGGCGCCCAATTCATAAGACCAAATTTTATCGGATTCGACAAAGGGTTGAGCTAAGTTTTCGCCTGTCGCTGGATTTAAAAGTGCAAGGTTGGCGGAGATAGGGCGGTAGCCGCTAGCGACTCGCGTGTAAACTGATAGTTGCTCGCTTGGGCGGTAGCGCATGGTGGCCAAATAAGTCACCGTTTGGTCGCTATATTGACTTAGCGCTTGCCCTGGGCCGGTCAGCGGACCAGTACTAATATTTTCCATTTCGGTCTCATGGTCGCTATAGCGCAAACCTAAAGTGATATCAAAGTCTTCGTTAAAATACCAAGTGGCATCGCCGAAAAATGCCAGCTCTTCGTACCCAGAGGGAAAGCTGACATCAAAGAGCCCTGCGCCTACGTAGGGTGCTGGTATGGCTTGTTGCCGATTGCCGCTATCTTCGTTCATATAAAATAAGCCTAAGATCCATTCGAAGCTTTGATTTTGCTGAGAGCTTAGACGAATCTCTTGCACAAAACGTTGCATGTTTTGATTTGAAATTGTGACGACGCTCTCAGTGCTGCCAGGTGCTAGGCCATAAATAGCGTCGTTTACGGGAGCCAGCTGAGCGCTACGATCGAGGTTGACGAATACGCTACGGTCCGAGAGGCTGCTAACGGAGTTCAATTGCCCCCATTCAAAGTCATAATCAAAACTAACAGAGCTGATTTCGGTTTCACTTTGTAAAGGTAGCGGCTGATTAATGGTGCTGTATTGTGCAAAGGCGGGTGTTTCTGTGCCAGGAAGTAGAGTGACGTTACTGAGCAAGTCGCTCTCACCTTCCTGCTTTAAATACTTTAATTTAATTTGGGCCGCCTCATTAAGCTCCCAAAGCAGGTCAACAGAAATGCCTTTACTTTGAGATTGATCAGCTCGCTTACGCAGCAGACTTCCGTTTGCAGGCTGTACGACTTGTGTAAAGCCTGCGTCATCTGCTTGAAAGAGCGACAAAGTAGCGCCTACGGAGTCTTTGATAATAGGGCCACTTAAGCGGCCGCTTACGATAGTGTTATGACTGCCAGGGCCTTTGTTATGTGAAAGATCTACACTGAATTCCCCTCGCACGTCTTCTAAAGAGGGTGCGCGACTAATATAGCGAATCATACCTCCTACCGAAGAAGCACCATACAGTGTTCCTTGCGGGCCCTTGATAAGCTCTATGCGGCTTAAATCAATGAGAGAAGCATCGATTGTGCCGCCGGCAGCGCCGCTAAAACCACTGGCGCTAATTAAGGGCGTATCATCGATGTAAATACCAACAGTTCTGATGGCTCCAGATTGTGGAATTCCCCTCATGGTTATCGTTCCGACACCTCGGCCTCCACCGTCTTGCCAGTTAACACCTGGGGTGTACTCGATAATATCTTGAAGCTCATTGAGGCCATGCTTTTGAAGGTCTTGTGGATCTACAGAAGCAACCGAAGCTGCTACCTCCTGTAAATTTTCTTCACGTCTACTGGCGGTAACAAGGACTTCTTCAAGCTGAACCGATTCTTGTGTGCTAGCAATGGCGATTTGACTGCTAGTTAAACTACTTAAAGAGATAAAAGCGGCCTGGGCGTACTTGGGTATCATTGATATTCTCCTACTACAGCGACTTATACTATTTTTTGATTATTTTGCGGCGTGTAGCATGAAGAATTTAAGTCAAAAAAAATTTGCAGAAAGTAAAAATAAATCGATGTTTCAACAAATAAATAGATAGTTTGTGACGATAATCAGCTTCCTGGGGTTTCGCCGTAATAGTCTCGAAATGCTCTAATAAAACAAGATGCGTCGGCGTAGCCTACATGCTCGGCAACCTCACCCACTGAACCTTCATGGTACTGCAGCATCTGCTTTGCCACCTCAAGCCTAAGGCGTCTTCTATACTGCATGGGAGTCAATTGATACTCAGCTCGAAAGGATTGGCTTAAAGTTGTTCTATTAGTTCCTATCCGTTGAGCCAGCTCATCAATGGTATGGGCTATAGAGTACTCCCGATCGATAATTGCTTTGGTTTGTTGAGCGATATTTACACTGCGAGATAACTTTGCCCGGCTTCTTAAACCTGAAACCCCGCGGCCTTGCCAGCGCGCAAAATTTGCCGCATATACCATAAACTCAATGGCCTTTGCTTTAATATAAGCTGGCCGTAGGCCTCCAAAGCGCCCAAACTCTGACAGCTCATTGGCGGAGATCATTAGAGATTTAGAGGCCTCAAAAGTACTGGATGCGTGGGGGTGGATGAGGTCGTCTTGAAACAGCTGTTGCAACATTTGCTCCGCGTGTTGACCAACATTTAGGTTTTGCTTGAAAGCCTCTATGCTCATATAAAGAGCGACATTGCGATAACGGCTGCCGCCCTGTTGATAGCGGTTCAAGGTGCCGCGCTTGCTGAATATATCTAAGCGGCAATCTCCTGCCTTAAGAATTTGCGGATTCTGTTTGTTGATAGAAACTTCATATTCGCCGGCGACACAAAGTTGTAGTGCCAGCCAGTTAGCACCACTGTAGCTGGTTTGCGAGGCCTTGGTGGCCTCAATATTGCTGGTAATGACGGAAAAATCACGGTTGATTTGAACAATTTCTTGCCGGCCGCATAGGGCTTGATTGTGAACATGATAGCGAGTGATATGACCACCGGGAAAAAACTCCTCGGCTTCAATTTCGAGTGTGTTTTCCCGAATCATTTCCTGCAAGCTGGCATCTTTTGACGAAGCAAAAGCGTCAGAAATTTCTCTGCGAATATGTTGCTGCATAAATCCTACTTCTAAACTTCAAAGCAAAGAGGTTACACATAATTAAACAACGTAACTGTGCAAATAGGCAATTAAAGTATGCATTTAGTAAAATTGCAGTCTTTAGCCCCAAAGCTCTAACGATGGGGCTTCGCACAAACCGTTTTTATGAAACCTTAAGGCGTTGGGGCAGTCGCTTTCGAGCAATAAGGGACCATCGATATCAATAAATTGACAGTATTGACCTATTACATAGGCCGGTGCCATGGCTAGGGAGCTACCAATCATATTGCCTACCATGAGCTGTTTACCATCACTCTTCGCCTGCTTTACTAGGTTTAAAGCTTCACTAAAGCCACCGCATTTATCCAGTTTAATATTGATGACATCGTAGCGCTGTTTTACGTGATGGTAGTCTTTCATATCAAGGCATGATTCGTCTGCCGCAATAGCGATGTCTCTATCTAAGGCTTTTAGGATCTCATCGCCCCCCCTTGCAAGTGGCTGTTCGAGAAGGATGACACCATAGGATTTAAGCTGTGGAAGGAAGTCGATAAGCTCCCCTTCACTCCAGCCTTGATTGATGTCCAATATAATCTCAGCATCAGGCCTGGCGCGATGTACGGCGCTGAGTTTTTCTATGACTTGCTGGTTATTGAGTTTCAGTTTTAAACGTTTAAACCCGCTCGCATTAACAGCCTGCTTGGCCATTATCTCGGCTTCATTTAGGCCGATAGTAAATACAGTATGCAGGTTTTTCGGTGATAACTTTAGTTTTTGCCAAATGCTTATTCCTTCACGCTTACAGTTCAAATCCCAAAGGGCGCAATCAATAGCGTTTCTAGCGCCGCCAGGTGCTAATAGTTGTTGCAAACTCTGAGTGTCGATTCCCGCCTCGATAGCTTGTTTTATCTCAATGAGTTGAGACTCCATTTGGCTGCGGTCATCGTTAAGATAGTAGACACCTGCTGCTTCTCCTCTGCCACATTGACCATCTGCATATAGTGTTACCTCTAATGTTTCGATCTGCTCAAATAGATAATCACTTATTTCCAGAGGCTGTCTAAGTTTACGTTTGTAGAAGTTGTATTTAAATTCCATGTAGCTGATACCTGCTCATATTGAATGGCAGATTATGGGCAGCGCTTTCGATAAAGCCGCTGTTACGCAAACAATGAAAAACGACATCGAAACAAGAGTGTGGGTTCTGATGCGGCTTCTCGATTTGAACGGATAGTGGATTGTTTTAAACTACAGCACTTTTATTGGATGGAGAGGCCAAGTTTATGTTGTTGAGCGAAGTGGTCGCATCGGCTTGCTTGTTACTTTTTTGTTTGTTGGGCTTCGCTAGTTCGTTCAAGGGCAAACGAAATGTTCAACTGCTTCTTGTGCTAGCCTCATTTTTATTGATTCTGGATCTTCGTTGGCACGGGCAGCCTTTGTTGTACAGCTCGTTTTTATGTTTGGCGATATGGGCACTTGGGAAAAAGCGCCTCCAGGCGAAAAGAAGATTTCCCAAACTTTTTATCTTGGCAAATGGAATCTTGTTTATTTTATTACTCGTAGCCAGTTACCTACCTTGGCAATTTCCTGTGGCTACATTAGCTAAACCGACGGGGCCTTATTTTGTAGGGGTTGCGGATTTCGAATTGACCGATCATGGTCGGCCTGAACTTTTGTGTCAGAAGAAAAACTGTGCAGATAGAAAACTGCAGTTAAGAATGTGGTACCCAGCGAAGAATACTACTGATCGAGCGACGCGCCCCTATGCCAATGAGTCTGAAGTCTTGGGAACTATGAGGGGAATGGCGAAGCTGATGTCATTACCGAGTGGAGTCTTCAGCCATTTTACTCGGGTAACTACCCATAGTGTTGAAGGTGCCGACGTTATTGATAAACAACAATTGCCAGTGGTTATTTTCAGCCATGGTCTGTACTCCTATATGTGGCAAAGCACTGCACTTTTGGAATCAATCGCAAGCGAGGGTTACTTGGTCTTCAGCATACACCACCCCTATGATGCGGCCGCTGTGCAGTTTGACTCTGGTGAGCTAATTGAAGCTTATATACCAGAGCAAAATCAACAGCAGCAGGATATACAGGCACTTCGTAAAATGGCTTATAGCGAAGCCGATATGAACAATCGCTTTGATTTTTTTATGCAGTATATTGAACGGGCCTTTGAGGTGGGGGATTCAAAATTGACGCGCAGTGCACCGCAGTGGCTGGCGGATCAATTGTTTGTTACCGAGCAGCTTGTTGATGGAGAATTACCCGCTCATGTACGAATTATCGCAAGCCACGGGCGTTATGATAAAGTCGCATTTACCGGGATGTCTTTCGGTGGCAGTACAGCGGTAGCGGCTTGTCGACTTAGCAAGCGTTGCGCTGTGGCAATAAATTTGGACGGAGCGGATTCTCATTTTCTAGGTCTTAATTCTGCACCTACTGTTCCTACACTCCATTTAGCCCATGATGTCCACCGTTTGCAGCAGCAGGGCGAAGCAGGAGGCCCTGTAAATACAGAGCTTTTGTATAACGATTTTTCTGAACAACGGTTTGCCTATGCCGGACGTGAGGAGAGCTATTACCAATATATAGTAAAAGGGAGTCACCACTTTGCATTTAGTGATGCGGCGCTACTGATACCATGGCCGCTAGGGGGGATTTTGGCCGGCGAAACCGAACCTGGGGTTATGCTTGATTTACAAAGAAGCCTAGTATTGAGCTTTTTACAGGCAGGCTTGAATTCTGGAGATTATTCAGAATTTATCGATCAAACACAAATGTGGCCTGGGTTAATTGCCAAACATGAGAGTAAAGCTTTGCTGGGGTGGTGGCACAGTCTAAGTGGGGAAAAAAAGAAGCAAATTTCTGGTCGCTTAGAAAAGCTGCAGCTTAAATTAGACACTTTACATTGATTATTTAAGGGCAGATTTCCCGTTGTGGAGCATGGCTGTAATCAGAGGCACGAAAGTTGCGAGGTAAGGCGGGTAATCAAATTGGACGGCGCTTTCAGAAATAATAAACGGGCTACCTTAAAGGGATTATTGGTCATTTGATACAGGGGGGCGCTATTTCTGATTTAGCCGGGAAGCCTGCTAGCGGAACCTTTTATTTTGGCGCTTCTTCCTTAGGGGGGAAGTGGCAATGCTTATGGTTGGGCGATTGAGCTTTGCGGCAGTTAGTTGGTTTAGATAAGCCTCGAAAGGCAATATCCCATATACCTAGCCGAGCTGAAATTTTCCATTAACTCATTAGTTTCTAGGCAAATTTGCCGAAATAGAGGGTGGTTGGGTTTCTGTGTCCGCAAAAAAAGCGGGGAGGTGGCATAGCTCTTACATGTGTGTTTTATGAGCAGTACCTTCTTGTTGTTGGCGCATAAATCTTTATTTTGCCCAGGTATTAGGTTGAAAATTGATCTGAAAATGAGATTTTTATAAAAGTTCCCTATAAAAAGCTAATTTTTACATTTTTTTGCGTATTTTCTTGAGGGTACAGGGGATACTTTCGTTTATATTCCGACGGCGGTTTTCTAACCAAGAAATAGTGGTGCTTTCATTGCCGCCATTGAGAGGCGTTTTAGCCTCTAAAGTTATGCCAAAACAAATAATGTCCATTGAGGGGATGCATATGAAACAAAAGTTACTGACTGGTGCAATCCGAGGGATTGTAGGCGCTTCTGCAGCGGCCTTCATCTTTCCAGCTGCCGCACTAGCTCAAGACTCTGCTACTGATCTTGAAGAAGTGGTAGTAACCGGTTCTTTGATCAAAAACCCTAACTTAACCCGTTCTGCTCCGGTTAACGTGATTTCTTCTGAAGAGATGGAGTTTCAATCCATCAGCGTAGTAGAAGAGATGTTGCGTGAGGTTCCAGGTGCTGTTCCTAGCATCGGCGCCAACGTTAACAATGGTAACGGTGGTTTCTCTTATGTAAACCTTCGTGGTTTGGGTTCTAACCGTAACGTTGTTTTGCTTGACGGTCGTCGCATGGCGCCTTCTGAGCTAAACGGCCGTTTTGACTTGAACAACATTCCTGTAGCGCTAATCGAGCGTGTTGACGTTTTGACCGGTGGTGCAAGTACCACATACGGTGCAGATGCCATCGCAGGTGTTGTTAACTTCATTACTAAGACCGACTTCACTGGCGTTGAATTGACCACTACTTACGGTGAGACTGCTGAAGGTGATGGTGAAAAAGACCTAATCGAAGTTACTATGGGTGCCGATCTTGATGATGGCCGTGGTAATGCTGTACTAAGCTTAGGCTTTCAAAGCACAGATCCTGTATACCAGGGTGACCGTGAATTCTCTGAGTTTGTACACTTCTACTGGAATGGTGCCCGCGGTGGTTCTGGTCTAGGTTCATTCAATACTCGTATTGGTAACGTGAACCCTACTGGTACTGCAGACGGTAACTTGTCTCTAGGTGGTGTTCAGGATGACCGTACTTTCGCAGCGGCATTCACCCCATACAACTATGGCCCATCTAACGTTTTCCAAACTCCGTTTGAGCGTTTTAACATCTTTTCTTCGGTAAACTATGAGATTACCGATTCTATTGAAGCCTACTCACGCGCTATTTACTCTCAGAACGTAGTAAATACCTTGATTGCACCTTCAGGTTCTTTCGGTGATTCTGTTTCTATTTCTTTGAACCACCCGTTCCTATCTGATGCTCAGCGTAATGCTTTGTGTGCGTTTAACACTACTCCTGGTAATGGCTATACTCCTAAGTACAGTCAGGCTCAGTGTGATGCAGCTGGTGCAGCCGTAGGCCCTAACGATCCAAATTACTTGACAGTTGATACTCAGCTACGTCGTCGTAACGTTGAAGGTGGTCCACGAATCAGTGATTACACTGGTCACTACTTCAACTACAGCCTTGGTCTACGTGGCGACTTGAACGAGTCCATTTCTTGGGACGTTTATGGTTCTTACGGTAAGAGTGATCAGACTCAGGTTCAAAAAGGTTACTGGATGAAGTCTCGTTTCCGTCAGAGCTTGTTGGCAGGTCCTGATGGCTGTAACGATGCTAGCAACGGTTGTGTACCTGTAGACTTCTTCGGTCCTACCGGTTCAATTACTGATGAGATGAATGCGTTCTTGTTGGGTGGTGAAAGCCGCATTGCAACCAAGTTTGACATGACTCAGTTTACTGCCAATATCTCTGGTGAGACTGGTGTTACTAGTCCTTTCGCTAACGATTCTATTAACTTCGCTCTTGCAGCTGAGTTCCGTGACTATCGTGGTTCTCAGGAGTCTGACGTTTTGTCTCAGTCTGGTGACCTAGGTGGTGCCGGTTCTGCTCGTCCAAACATCTCTGGTGGTTACTCTGTTAAGGAATTGGTAGCTGAGGCCGCTATTCCACTTATTCAAGATGCACAGTTTGCTGAAGAAGTTACCGGTGAGTTGGGTGTACGTTACTCTGACTACAACATTCGTGCTGAAGGTGCAGAGGGCTTCTCTACTACCACTTGGAAAGCTGGTTTAAGCTGGACTCCAATTGAGGATGTTAAAGCTCGTGCTACTTTCTCCCGTGCGGTTCGTGCGCCAAACATTGAAGAGCTATTTGAGCCTACAGTTACTGAGTTGGGTAACCTAGCTGTTGACCCTTGTGCTTCTGTAAATGACGAAGGTGTTAACAACGGTAATGTACCAACTGGTGCGCTACGTGATGTTTGTATTGCACAGGGTGCACCTGCCGGTACTATTGGTTTTATCCCTCAGCCAGCCGCTGGCCAGGTGAATACTACCGGTGGTGGCAATCTGAACTTGGATCCAGAAGAATCTGATAGTTTGACTGTTGGTTTTGTAATCCAGCCTTCAATGATTCCTGATTTGACTGTGACTGTTGACTACTACAACATCAAAATCGAAGATGCGATTACTACTCCTACTGAAGACGACGTAATTGCGGCTTGTTTTGATAACCCAAGCACCTCTAATGCGGCTTGTACTTCTATCGTTCGTTCTCCGATCGATGGTAGCTTGAGTGGTGATGAGGCTGTTGTTAAAGGTCTGCCGTTGGTGCTAACCAATGCTGGTACGCTAGAAACCGATGGTTTTGATTTGACTATCGATTACTCTCGCGAGTTTGGTGAGTTCTTGTGGAGTTCTTACTTCGTAGCGAACAAAACCAACAAGTCTACTTTCCAGGCTACTCCAACCTCTATCAATCGTGAGTGTGTTGGTTTGTACAGCTCAAACTGTGCATCTATCCAGCCAGAGAAGACTTTCAACTGGCGTAACACCCTATCTTACGGTGATCTAGATGTTTCATTGATGTGGCGCTACATTAGCAGCAACGACTATGAAAACGGTGTAAGCGACCAAGCCTTCATTGGTGTACCAGAAGGTAATGTATTAGGTTCTCAAAACTTCAACCGTACTGAGTCTTACAGCATCTTTGATTTGACTCTACGTTATGTTGTTTCTGATAACATTACTGTTACTGGTGTAGTATCAAACTTGCTTGATGAAGAGCCACCATTGACTGGTGCCTTCATTGGTGCAACTGGCTACAACAGTGGTAACACTTATCCGTCAACTTTCGACACCCTAGGTCGTCGTTACAGTTTGACTGCTAAGTTCACATTCTAATCTTTGGTTTAGAATGAGCTGAGCGGGTTTAATCACCCGCCTAGCTACTTTAAAAATCCCTGTCATTGGCAGGGATTTTTTTTGCTTTTTATTTGGGTAGGCTGTTAGATGTTTGCTTTGCTTTGCTTTGCTTTGCTTTGCTTTGCTTTGCTAGATAGATTTATCAATTAAAATGGTAGTTGAAGCGTGTATACCAATAGCGCCCTTTTATGTCATAGGTTCGAGCGTCATGGTTATCGAGAAAGGCAGAGTCGAAGAAGGGGGGGCGTTGGTCAAATATATTATCTATACCAAGGCTGAGTCGTGTTTTTTTATTAAAGTCGTAGCTGAATTGAAGGTTCTGATTTAGCCAGCTGGCGGTCTTGCGAAGCTCCTGGCTGTCCATAAGGATTTCTTCAACTGGGCTTACATAGTGGATGTTGTAGTTAAGCTGCCAGCGAGATTTCTTATAGCGAATCCCGGTACTTACCTTCCACTTAGGTAGTGCGCCATTGCCTTCTGAGGCTTCATCCCTGAAGGAGCCTGCCAGGTTTTCGCTACTTTGTTCTGGGCTAATTTGCTCTTGGTACCGGTATATATGTGCTGCATTTAGGGAAAGATCAACATTGCCGCCAAGTATGGGAAGGGTACGATAGTGCAGTTGAATGTCTAGCCCGCCGATACTGCGCCGGCCAATGTTTAAATTGGGGGCGGTTACCTGGCGGAGATTGCCTGCGCTGTCACGTTCAATTAAATCTTGGAAGTGGGCGAATTGTGCATTTTGATTAATAATAAATTGGGCGCTTGAGTCGACGACATTGCGTTGGCTGATGTCGAAATAATCGACGCTGAGAAATAGCTTGGGAATTGCTTGGGGTGTCCATACAAACCCGATTGTGCTGGTGTCAGCCAGTTCGGCTTTTAATTGGGTGTTGCCCTTTTTTAAGGTTAGGAACTGGTTCAAGCTAGGGTCGGATGCCTGTTGGCAGCCTGGTAATGTGGCTACATTATCCGGGTTAGAGCAGGGGTCGTTTAAGGTTAAAAATGAAGCTGTGCGACCAGCGTGTAACTCATGCAGGCTTGGGGCTCTAAAGCCTTCGGCGTAGCTGGCCCGCAATAAAATATCGTTATTGGGTCGGTAGCGAATGCCAGTTTTGGGTGAGGTGTTTTTGCCAAAATCGCTAAATGAAGAGTGGCGAACTGCGAACTCCAAATCCAACATGCTCACCCATTTGCTGGGTTTCGCTAGGGGGACGAAGAGTTCTAGGAATGCTTCTTTTACCTGACGTTGGCCTGCGGTGTCTCCTAGGACGCTACCTCCAACAAAAAAACTTTCGCTATTTCGGGATAAAAATTTTGTTTTTTCAGTGCGATAACTAAATCCGCCTAAGGCTTGGCTTGCGCCCGCAGGGCTGATATTCAAGTTGCCGCTAAGGGTTGCAGAGAATTCATTGAGTTCTGCGAAGCCGGATGCTGAAGATTGTGTTTGAATATAATCGATCTGATCTTGCGAGATGTTTCCTGAGAATAAATCTAAGGGTACGCAACCATCGACATCGCTACCTTGGCACTGCGAACTGGGGCCAAGCGCTCTTTGTAAGCGGGCACCATCAAAAATTCCTGCCAGTGTTTCACTTGATTCGCTGCGGCTCCAGTTCCATTGCGCGGACCAATTTAGTTGTTGCCAGTTACCGTCGAGTTGAATATTACTGCGATAACTTTTTGAATCATCATTTTGTAAACGGGGGCCGGCTTCGAGTGCGCGATAGCGTGCATCGCTAATGTTTTCGCCAAAGGGGTTGTAAATATTATCCTTTGAGATAGTGGCATCTTCTTGGCTGAAAGCTGTGAAGATGGGGGTAGAAGCAAGCGTTGCTTCAGCTTGGCTGCGGGTGTAAGCAAGGTCAATAGCGAGCTCAAGTTGATCATCAAGCTGCCAATTTACAAAGCCGTAAATGGCATCTTGTGAAGATTCTGAAACGGCCGATGTTTGTTCGGAGAAATTATATAAATCTTCTGAGGTCACGGGCCTAAAGCTATCGAGCTCTTTATCGAAAGTTACAACACTGCCGTCACTTAATGTAAAGCGGCCGCCTGGTGTTGCGCTTGATCGGCTATCGCTACCGCCAAAGGGTCGGCCATCGGCACTGGCGGAAAGTTCTCGGTCACGGCTAAAAATGGGATCGCGCTGCTGATGTGAAAGTATCACTAAGGCATTGCCTTTATCAAAATCTTTGCCAATGCTCAGGTTGCTATTAAGGCTGCCTAGATCCCCGCGGCTGCTTTGACCGTAGTATTGATTGAAGCTGGCACCACTGTATTCCTTTTTAAGGTTTATATTTACTACGCCTGCAATTGCATCGGAACCGTATACCGCTGAGCCGCCGCCTTTAAGAATTTCAATTCGCTCAATGCTATCTGTCGAAATACTGTTTAAGTCAACGGCTTCGCCAGCAAATCCACTATTGGCGATTCGGTGTCCATTAATTAATACAAGGGTGTTGCTGGCGGGCAGTCCTCTTAAGGTAACGGTTGCAGTGCCATCACCGCCATTACCGATCGAGGTGGATGTGGAGTTGCCGGATACGGCGGGCATAAATTTTAGTAGTTCACCAACGGATTGGGCGCCGAGCTCAGCTATTTGAGGGGCCGAAATGATATCAACAGGAGCGCTGCCATTTAAGTCATGCCGCTTTAATCGACTACCGGTTAAAGGGCGGCCAATGACGGAAATTTCCTCCATCGGGCCATATTGAAAGGGCGCTTCATTGGGTTGCTCGGTTTTGCCGCTGGCCTTTAGGCGAATAACCTTTGGGTTTAAGGCTAAATGTTCAATACCGCTGTCTTTTAGTAGAGCTTTTAGCGCCTCATCAATATTGAACTGGCCTTTGATTGCAGGGCCTTGTTTGCCGTTTAGCAGCTGGGTTGGGAATACAATGCTGATATTTTGGCTCTTGCCTAACTGGATAAGGCTGCGGGCTAGGCTCTGCGCGGGAATGTCGAGGGTAATTGAGTTTTCTTGCTGGCTTTGCGCTTGGCGAGCAGGGGCCTCCGCGACTATTTCTAGCGGATAACTAGAAGCAATGCTGGCGGCAATAAGGGCGGGCCATTGCAGTGAAAGCTTGTGCAAATCTTGGTGCTCGTTATTCAGCGTTTGTGGACCATCACGGCTGTTATTTTGTCTAAATAAGCCAGTGGTGCCTTGTTATTTTGTATACAAAAGTAAGAACAATTGCACATTTATAACTGAATTGAGGCGATAGCTCAAATTTGTCGCGAAATATCGCTTAAGCTGGGGATGAGAGGAGCTATTTAATAAACAGGCGAGTCTTGCCATTGATACCTTCTTCTTGCTCGATAGAGAAGGTTTCGATAAGGGCAGAAAGGGTGGTATCCGGCTCATCCAGGCTGAAAGTGCCTGATACTTTTGAGTACTGCAGGCTTTCATCGCTGGTATCAACGGGTTGTTTTAGGTAGCGATTTAGCTCTTCAAGCGCCTGTTGCAGGTTGGTCTCTTGAAATACTAGGGTACGTTCACGCCAGTTAATATCTTGACTGTTCTGCTTAGGCATTACCAAGCCCAGACCGGTACGCTTGAATACGCTGATTTGCTGGCCTTGGTTTAGTACAGCTTTGTCTCCGGCGATCTGCTCGTGGCCGGTTTTTTCGCTTACTTTGACGCGGCCTTCGGTCACAATAATGTGGCTGTTATCGCTCTTTTTGCGGATGTTGAACTCTGTGCCCAGTACGCTAACGCTGGCATCACCAAGATCGACTTCTAGCTTGCGCTGATTATCGCTATTGATGTCAAAGTAGGCTTCACCTTGGTAAAGGGTGATATGACGTGCCTTATCATCGAAATGCACATCAATTTTGGAATTGGTGTTCAGTTCAATAACGGAGCCATCAGGAAGCTCAATTTGAGCAAACTCGCCAGCTTGAGTGCTGAAACTCTGCTGGTAGATATTGGCGTCTTTGTTTGATTGCCACAATATGGCCGCTACAGCGACTAATACGGTGGCCGCCATGGCACTAATATACTGCCATTGGCTTGTGCGATGATTTTGTTCAGGTTCATTGCTAACGTGGGCGCTGGCCTGCCAAGTATCTAATACTTGGTCGAAAGCGTTGGCGTGTAGGGGGTCACTTTCCAGCCAATTTGAAAACTCTTTTTTATCGGACAGGGCACAGCGATCAGAGCGTAGTCTGACTATCCAGTAAGCGGCTTGGTCAAGCAGCTTTTGGTTTAAAGTACCGTTGGTGGCACTGCTGTGTTCGGGGGTCACTGTCGTTCCTTGCAACATAAAACTTTCGTTTTTGGCTGAATGTCGCGTAACTGGTTCTAATTTTCAAATATCAAGGTGGAAAAGTTGGTAATTGTATCGCTGCACAAAATAAAATTTGGCATTCGTTTTTTTGTATTCCCAATTGTTCCGGTTTACACATAGCTTAGACGGTTAATATGACAGTTTCCGCATTATTAAATTCAAAAAAATTGAATTTTCTCGGTGAGTCGGATTAACGGTGAGACTAACGGCAGATTTGAAGGGAAGTTTAGTGCTTTAAAGCTTGGTGGCATTGTCGCAAAGCGAGCAAGATATACTTTTCAACAGAGCTAACTGAGACGCCCATTTCTTTGGCAATATCGCTGTAGGCTAAGCCCTTGGTGCGATGAAGTAAGAAGGCTTGACGGGCTTTAAAGGGCAGGTCAGAAATAGTTTCTTCAATCTGAACAAGCTCTTCTTTCGCTGATAGCAGCCTTTCTGGGGTGGCTTGATCAACATAGTTGCCAGAAGATTCTTCGATTTCCGGTGCGGTCGGGGTTTCGCTCTGCAGATAACCGCGATGTAGTTTGGCCCGGCGCAGCTGGTCGATGGCTAGGTTAGAGGCGGTTTGGTAAAGGTAGGCCCGAGGGTTGTCGAGTTTATCGAGGTTTTCGAGTTTTTGAATGCGCAAGAAGGCACCCTGAGCAATATCTTCAGCATCTTCGTGGTTGCGCGTTTTACGGGCAAGAAATCTAATCAAGCCCGGAGCATGTTCGTTAAACAACTGTTCCAGAATAGTCTTGTTTTTTTCTGGACACTTGCCTTCGGAGCTATTGCTTTTGTTGTTGTTACTCATTAATCCCTAGCAAACATAGGTCTTGAATAATAAGGATTGCTTGGCCGTACGCCAACTCAATCTGTACATTCTTTACTCTTATTCTTCCCGCTTTTGGCGGTGTTGGCCTGTTGTTTAAAATTTGCACTAAATGATGGAGGTTTGCGCATGTTTATTATTGGCCTATCGAGCCATCATAGCAAAAGCAAAGCTTAGGCTCTACAGCAGTTGGGCAGATTAGTGCTATTAATTAAGCTTTTAAATGTGGGCACTTTGAGGTGGGTCAAATCTTTGCAGATTGTCTAAAATTACAATAGTTATGGGCAGCTCTAGCTTGGGGTTTTGGGCAAAGCTTTGAACTTATCCTCTTGGAGTGGCCAGCATGTTACCATTCAGGCTAGCTCGTTATACTGAATATGCATGATTACTAATAATTGCGGCAGGCATTAGCTGGAACCGCATATCTAAAAATGAGTAGTACCTGTGATGAGTATTACCTTAAGCGTAGTGCTCAACGTGATATGTCTGATAAACGGAGTGTAATCCATGAAGAAATTAGCCCTAGTTGTTTTAGGTGCCACCATGTCTGTAGCGCCACTGGCCATGTCTGCTGATCCTGCAGCAGGTAAGGCAAAAGCCGCGGTTTGCGCCGCTTGCCACGGTGCCAATGGTATTAGCGCGATTCCTTTGTACCCTAATTTGGCGGGTCAAAAAGAACAGTATTTACTCAAGCAAATGAAAGACTTTAAATCTGGCAAGCGCCCAGATCCTGTTATGAAAGCACAAGCGGCATTGTTGTCGGATGCCGATATGGCAAATGTAGCCGCCTACTACGCTAGCTTGAAGTAAGCTTAATTGGCGGGTGTATACCCGCCACCTTTCTTTCCATTCTTTCTTTCTCTGTGTTTTCAAACACATTTTAATTCCCCTCTAGTGTTATTTCCCGCTAAGTCATCTATAGTCAGCTTTTGATGATAATTGATGTAAGGATTAGCGATGAAAACACGTGCAGCCGTGGCGTTTGCAGCAGGGCAAGACCTGCAAGTTGTGGATGTTGATTTACAGGGCCCGCAGGCCGGTGAAGTGTTGGTTGAAATTAAAGCAACAGGTGTCTGCCATACCGATGCCTTTACTTTATCTGGAGACGATCCTGAAGGTGCATTCCCAGCGATTTTAGGCCATGAAGGGGCTGGTGTTGTTGTTGATGTGGGTGCTGGTGTTACTAGCGTAAAACCAGGCGATCATGTTATTCCTTTGTACACCCCGGAGTGTCGTCAGTGTAAATTTTGTTTGCATCCTAAAACCAATCTCTGCCAATCCATTCGCGAAACTCAAGGTCAAGGCTTAATGCCTGATGGCAGCAGCCGTTTCTCTTTAGATGGCCAGCCTATTTTGCATTATATGGGTTGCTCTACTTTTTCTAATTATACTGTGTTGCCAGAAATCGCTGTGGCAAAAGTTCGTGAAGACGCACCTTTCGAGAAAATTTGTTATATCGGCTGTGGTGTTACCACAGGGGTTGGCGCAGTTGCTTTCGACGCGAAAGTAGAACCTGGTGCTAACGTCGTTGTGTTTGGTTTGGGTGGCATTGGATTGAATGTAATTCAAGGTGCCAAGATGGTAGGTGCCAATAAAATTATTGGTGTTGATCTTAACCCCGAGAAAGCAAAGTTAGCTGCTCAATTTGGCATGACGGATTTTATTAATCCGCGAGATGTAGAAAATGTGGTGGATCATATTATTCAGCTAACCGCTGGTGGTGCGGATTATTCCTTTGAGTGTATCGGTAATGTAAATACTATGCGCCAAGCTTTGGAGTGTTGCCATAAAGGTTGGGGTGAATCTTATATTATTGGTGTTGCTGGTGCTGGCCAGGAAATTTCAACGCGACCGTTCCAGTTAGTAACTGGCCGCTCTTGGAAGGGCACAGCTTTTGGTGGCGCTCGCGGTCGTACCGATGTACCTAAAATTGTTGATTGGTATATGGATGGCAAAATTAATATCGACGATATGATTACCCATACCATGCCGCTAGACGATATCAATAAAGCCTTTGATTTGATGCATAAAGGCGAAAGTATTCGTTCAGTTATTCTCTACTAAGGCGTTAGCGATATGGAATTGGTGAGTCAACAAATGAGTTTTGGCGGCGTGCAGCGCCAGTACAAACATAATTCTAGCTGCCTAGATTGCGATATGGTGTTTTCGGTGTATTTACCACCGCAAGCACAGAGCGAAGTGGTGCCGGTGGTTTTTTGGTTGTCGGGTTTAACCTGTACGGATGAAAACTTTGTTACCAAGGCAGGAGCGCAACGAGTGGCCGCTGAGCTGGGTATCGCTATTGTTTGCCCGGATACCAGCCCTCGTGGCGAGCAAGTGCCCGATGATCCAAGTGCAGCTTATGACTTTGGTTTAGGTGCAGGCTTTTATCTTAATGCCACTCAAGCGCCTTTTGATCAGCACTATAAAATGTACGATTATGTTGTACATGAGTTACCACGCTTATTAGTTGAATTGCCTTTAGATTTGAGCTGCACCTCAATTATGGGGCATTCAATGGGTGGCCATGGTGCATTAACCATCGCGCTTAAAAACCCAGAGCAATACCGCAGTGTTTCGGCCTTTGCGCCGATCTGTGCGCCTAGCCAGTGTCCTTGGGGGCATAAAGCTTTGGCGGGTTACTTGGGGGTCGATCAAACCGCCTGGCAAGAATATGATGCAACAGCCCTAATGTTAGAGCGCGGTTGGAAACTGCCCATCAAAATTGATCAAGGTGAAGCGGATAACTTTTTGCAGGAGCAGTTAAAGCCAGAATTATTTTTGGCGGCTGCAAAAGTAGAGGGGGTTGATGTGGAGTATGGCCTGCATGCAGGTTACGACCACAGCTACTTTTTTATCGCTAGTTTTATTGAAGAGCATCTACGCTTCCATTCTCGTTTTTTAAAGTAATTCAAAACTGGGGTCAGAACCCATGGGTTCTGACCCCTATCGAAGCCGAGTTCTCACAACTGGTAATTAATCTGAAGAAGTCTTGAGGCGAATGCTTTGCAAGTGATTGCTCTTGCTAACTCGATACTTTAGGTGAGGATTTAAAGCTAACGGCTTCGACGTGGGGTCGGAACCTATGAGGTTTCGACCCCGGCGGCGGGGCGCCCCCCCACTGCCGTTTATTTTGAAGTGGCGCGGCTTACCAGCAAGATACTGATAAATGAAAATACAAAGGCGGGGATTAATTCATATAGACCCCATAAATCCTGCTTAAACTGAGCCCAAATAATTACCGTTAAACCACCAACAATAACACCCGCTAAGGCGCCGTGTTTGTTCATGCCATTCCAGTACAGGCTCAACAAAATAGCCGGGCCTAAAGAGGCGCCTAGGCCAGCCCAAGCATAAGACACCACATCCAATACCTTGCTGTTTTTATCCATCGCCAAAAGAACCGCCAAGATAGACAAGCCCGCAACCGCATATTGCCCGATACGTAAACGCTGCTCTGGGCTTAGTGGCTCTTTTCGGATCACTGGATAGAGATCTTCAGCCAGCGCAGAAGAGCTAACCAGCAACTGGGAATCCACTGTACTCATAATTGCCGCTAAAATCGCAGCCAATAAGATACCGGCAACAAAAGGATGAAAGAGGGCACTAACCAAAGCCATAAAGATTTTTTCGCTATCATCAATCGGCGTGGCGAATTGCACATTACCAGCAAGGCCTATAAGAATAGCCCCGACAAAGATAAAGAAGGTCCACACTAACGCAATACGGGTGGCACTTTTTACCTGATCCGCTGAGGCGATAGCTTTAAAGCGAGCCAAAATATGAGGCTGACCAAAATACCCCAGGCCCCAACCCATTAAGCTAATAATGGCGATAGCGCTTAATGTTTCACCATTTTTATCAGTCCAGGGGTTCAGCATATGCGGGTTAATTTTATCGATCTCGGCAAAGAAGGGATCAATGCCGCCAGCATTGTTCATAACCGCGATAGGCACCATTAACAGTGCCGCAGACATCAGCAAGCCTTGGAATACATCCGTCCAGGAAACCGCCAAGAAACCACCAAACAAGGTATAAAAGATGACGATGGCGGTGCCCACAATAACGGCCCAGTAATAATCTAAGCCAAATACCGCTTCAAACAACTTGCCGCCTCCGATGAGTCCGGCTGCTACATAAAACAAGAAGAACAATAAAATAAAGATAGAGGCAATCGCCTGTAGAACGCGTCCGCTTGGATCAAACTTTTGCTGTAAATATTTTGGTAGCGTGACCACATCCAGCTCTTGGCTTGCTTGTCGCAATGGTTTGGCACACAGCATCCAGTTTGCTGCTACGCCTATTAATAGGCCAAGGGCGATCCAAAGATTATCCAGGCCAGATAGATAGGCAGCCCCTGGTAGCCCTAAGAGTACCCAGCCACTCATATCCGAGGCACCGGCACTGATTGCTGCAACAAAAGGCGATAGATTACGGCCGCCTAAGAAGTAATCGCTAGCATTGCGGGTTTTTAGCCAGGCGTAGATGCCTATGCCAAGTATAACGGCCAAATACAGCACGAAAGTGATAATGACTGCGGAGTTGAGTTCTAGCATAAGAATAGAGCTTTTATAGTTAGTGTGGGCTCTTTTTACTTGCCGAGCTGGCAAATGTCCAGCTTGGAAAACGGCTTCCTAAGATTCGTTGGGGGGCAGGCTTGATTTAAGGGCTTTATAAGCTCAGAGGGGGCTGTAGCGGCAAGATATAGGGTTTCATCAGCCAGAGGCAACAATCCTCTTGCAACTTAGTTATAATGGCGCCGATTTTCAAGGTATAGGGCCTAGACTAAGGCTTAGGCGCTGTACAGGTTTATTTTTTATAAAGGTCAGTAAGATGAGTGATGCTCCAAAACGCAACCGCCGTTTGCGTAAAAAATTGTACTTGGATGAGTTTGCTATCCAGGGTTTTGAGTTTGCTTGTGATGTTAAAGAGGCGTCTCAGGAAGAATACGATCAGTTCTTCGATGCGTTGGTTGAAGTGATTGGCTCTCGTGATTTGTACGTTAACTTGGGTGATTGTGATGGCCGTTTCTACGGTATTGTGACTTCTGGAGAGCGTTATGGCTCTGCAACTGAAGAAGATATCGCTGCGGTTAAGGCGGCATTAGACGCGCAGGCAATTGCAGAGAACGTAGAAGTAGGTGGTTTGATGGACGCCTTCTATGGCAAGCGTGAGCTAGCCTAATGATATCGGGGTCAGAAGCGATAGCTTCTGACCCCAACTCAAAGCCATCGACCTATAGATATTTATTTGGATTCTTTTCGAGATCTACTAGGTTTAAGCTTGGTGCTTTTGACGAGTTAGCCTGTGGCTTTAAGTGAAGCGGCTCCGATGTGGGGTCAGAACCATTGGGTTCTGACCCCGTTTCGGGGCCGTTTTTGTTTGTGCGGGTAGTTGGGCTTGTCGAGGTATGCGGTTTAGCTTGGTGTTAGTGTGAGAATTGCTTGGTAGTTTTGAGTGAGGCGGCTTCGATGTGGGGTCAGAACCCGTGGGTTCTGACTCCGTTTCGGGGCCGTTTTTGTTTGTGCGGGTGGTTGGGCTTGTCGAGGTATGCGATTTAGCTTGGTGTTACTGTGAGAATTGCTTGGTTGTTTTGAGTGAGGCGGCTTCGATGTGGGGTCAGAACCTTTGGGTTCTGACCCCGTTTCGGGGCCGTTTTTGTTTGTGTGGGTAGTTGGGCTTGTCGAGGTATGCGATTTAGCTTGGTGTTAGTGTGAGAATTGCTTGGTAGTTTTGAGTGAGGCGGCTTCGGTGTGGGGTCAGAACCCATGGGTTCTGACCCCGTTAGGCATTAGGAGAACAGGTTTTGATGCATCTGGCGCAGTTCTACTTTTCTGACTTTGCCAGTCCCTGTCATTGGTAGCGCTTCGGCGATAAAGACTTTCTTTGGCACTTCAAAGCCGCCTAGCTCCTGTTTACAGTGATTAATAATTGTTTCTTCATCCAATTCTTTCTCGCCACTTGGTACAACACAGGCGCACACGGCTTCGCCCCAGTGAGGATGAGGCACACCAAATGCGGCGGCCTGCATAATGCCGCCAAACGATAGCAATGACTGCTCCACCTTCATGGAAGATACATTCTCGCCACCGGATTTGATGGTGTCTTTTTTGCGATCCACAAACAGCAACTGGCCTTCTTTATCAATCAAACCTAAATCGCCACTGTGGTGCCAACCAAATTGGCTCGCTTCGGCTGAGGCTTCTGGGTTTTTATAGTAACCGCTCATGGCCTGAGCACCGCGCCAGACGATTTCGCCGATTTCGCCTTGTGGTACTTCATTGCCTTCATCATCGATAACGGCCTGCTCTACCGTCGCTACCGGCTTACCCCAGTAATTACCTTCACCAAATTCGGTAGGGCTTTTATCTAGGAACAAGCAAGCGGCTGGAGCAAATTCGGTTTGGCCGCTACCGAGATGCATTTTACAGCCGAATACATCACGTACTCTTTGCAAGCTCTTAGCATCCATTGGGGCCATGGCGTAAATGCCCAAATCAAATGAAGAGAGATCGCGTTCTTCCACGCCTGGGTAAGCGGTAAGAGCGTTCCACATCATTGGCAATAGTGTGGCGTTATCTACCTTGTCTTTTTCGATGGCATCCAAAGCGGCCGCTGGGTCAAAGCTGCTATGAATAACGATGCTGCCACGACGCAGCAGGGTTGGGAATGACATGGATAAGGCAGCACAGTGGAACAGCGGCAAGATGAGCAACATGCAGCCGCCTTCTTTTACCTCAAGTTCTAGTGCGCCGGTTAATGCAGCAATCATCAAAGCTAGGTGAGAAGTCTCAACGGCCTTGGGGCGAGATGTGGTGCCTGAGGTATAAATCATATGGGCGGTGTCGCGATCATTGATCACGCGATCAAGAATTTCCGCATCGCTTTGACCGTCAATCAAGGCCTCCATACTGCAATCGGCATCACCTTGCTCGGCACCGATTTGTACGCTTAAGCGGATCGCATCATTGCCTGCCATAGCTGGGCGAATGATATCGGCAAGAATATTTTCGTAAACCACGGCAACGGTTTCACTGTGCTCCAGGTTGTAACGAATATCATCGGCACCCTGCATAAAGTTAATGGGCACAACCACAACGCCAAGTTTATAGCAGGCAAAGTAGGTAACAACCATATCGCTGCGGTTACTGGAAACTAAGGCAAGCTTTTCACCTTGCTTAATGCCTTTAGCTATCAGGCCGTGGGCCATTTGGTTTACTCGGCTGTTAAGCTGAGCAAAGGTATATTCGCGTCGCTCACCACCTGGGAAATCAACTAGTGCCGGTTGATCGCCACTGTCACGGCTGCGGCGGCGTAGCATATCGCCCATGGCGACGCGTTCAATGATATTTTGGTTTAGGCTGCTGTCGGTCATCGCGTTTGGCTCCGTTATTATATGTATTTGTCTTTTCTAACTTTTCACAGTTCGAGCAACATCTGTTAAAAGCAAAAAGCCCGAGCGCCATTAAGCGCTCGGGTTTTGTTTTGTAGCCTGCAATAAAGTATTTAAGCGTCTACAAATAGATCCATAAATAGATCAGTACACTCAGGGTCATTTAAATATTTATTGAAATCTTCATAACCACGCTCGCGTAGAATATCTTCATCAATAATAGTTTCGCCACTTAGCTGCTTGCTGTCACTGATAAGAATTTCATAAGCGGCATCGGCCATAATCTCCGGTGTGCGAGATTTGGCAAGTAGACTGCCATCGATAGCAAACTCTACTGCCGCTGTTGCGATAGTGGTTTTGGGCCATAGACAGTTAGCCGCTACACCATCAGCGCGAAGCTCTTCGGCGATACCTAATGTCATTAGTGACATCGAGTATTTGGTCACGGTATAAGGAATATGCCCACCGAGCCAATGTTTGTTTAAATTAATCGGCGGCGACAAGGTAATAATGTGGCCGTTATCGGATTTCTTTAAATGCGGAATGGCGGCTTTTGAGCAAAGCAGGGTGCCGCGGGTATTAATGCTATGCATTAAATCGAAGCGCTTTGACTCGGTGGCTTGCACATTCGTTAGGTTGATCGCGCTAGCGTTATTGATTAGCGCATCGATACCGCCAAACTCAGCGACGGCTTTATCCATCGCTTCATTGATTAGGGCTTCGTCGCGTACATCAACTTTTAAAGCCAAAGCTTGGCCGCCAGCTGCACGCACTTCTTCGGCTACTGTATGGATAGTACCCGGAAGCTTTGGATGCGGCTCATCACTTTTTGCAGCGATGACAATATTGGCGCCATCTTTGGCAGCTCGTAAGGCGATCTCACGGCCAATGCCCCGGCTAGCGCCGGTGATAAAAATCGTTTTACCTTTTAGATTTGACATGGTGACCTTACTCCTTACTCTTCATTGGGCTGAACTTCAGCCAGTAATTGTTTGGATTTCACCTGATCGCCAGCCTGAACATTAATGCTGGTGATTACTCCATCGACATCAGCCTTCATTGGGTGTTCCATCTTCATGGCTTCCATCACCATGATTAAGTCACCTTTTTGAACACTGTCACCCACATTGGCTTTAATGTCGACGATGGCGCCATCCATTACCGCTTTAATTTGACCCGAGCCTGCTTGATCAGCACCTAGGGCCGGT
The DNA here is from genome assembly GCF_947502065.1 of uncultured Pseudoteredinibacter sp. GTDB lineage: Bacteria > Pseudomonadota > Gammaproteobacteria > Pseudomonadales > Cellvibrionaceae > Pseudoteredinibacter. Next base: position 105,851 of record NZ_CANMYE010000004.1, on the reverse strand, counting down.
AGGCGAGAGATATCTTCAAAATACAAATCACCATTGTCACTGGCCAAATATAAGTTACCGCTTTCTACCGCAAACCAGCAGCTTTGCTGCACGCCGTCACGGCTAAACAAGGCGCGGTTATCTTCGATACTGATGAGCTCTAGATTGTTAACAGTCGCGGCTTCTTGCTCGGCTTGTAGGATCACTACTTCACCGGCGATGGTGCTGCCACGGCTATTGCTGCGCAGGGTAACATCGGCAAGGTTTTCACCTTGGCGAAGCTTGTAATTGCCACTGTGATGCTCAAAGCTGCTCCAGTTTGAGCGGCTATCGTGCTGTGCACTATTGCTGGCCGATAAAATCATGCTGGCCAATGCCCAATCTTCGCTGGCCGCATTAAGAGCCTGCATGCTGGCATCTTCAGCGAAATGATCTGCCAAGAAAGCAGTGGTTGCACCGCCGGCTTTAAAGATATTGTTATCAATAACCTTGGCTAAGAAGTGGCGGTTGTTTTCAACACCAAACAATACGGAATCTTCTAGCATACGCTTTAGGCGGCGGGTGGCATCGGCGCGATCTTCGCCCCAAGCAATCATCTTAGCTAGCATTGGGTCATAATGAGGCGATACGGTTTGACCGTCAGCCAACATATGATCACAGCGCAGGCCATCGCCATCGGCTTGACGCCATAGGGCAACATCACCGGTTTGTGGCAAGAAGTTTTGACGCGGATCTTCAGCGTATAAGCGAACTTCCATGGCATGGCCATTCAGCTGAATCTCGTCTTGACTCTTCGGTAGTGTTTCACCAGCCGCTACTTTAATTTGCCAAGCTACCAAATCGGTGCCGGTAATTAATTCAGTAACCGGGTGCTCAACCTGCAAGCGTGTATTCATCTCTAGAAAGTAGAAGTTGCGCTCGTGGTCTACCAGGAACTCTACCGTACCGGCGCCAACATAATCACAAGCCTGTGCGGTGCGAACCGCCGCTTCACCCATGGCCTTACGCAATTCAGGCGTAACGAAAGGGGAGGGAGCTTCTTCCACCACCTTTTGGTGGCGACGCTGAATAGAGCAGTCACGCTCGCCTAGATAAACACAATTGCCGTGCTTATCAGCAAATACTTGGATTTCAATATGGCGTGGCTCAACAATGGCTTTTTCTAAAATAATTTCGCCATTACCAAAAGCGTTTTCCGCTTCAGAGCGAGCTGAGCCAATCAGCTCGCGCATTTCCGATTCGCTATGGGCGATACGCATACCGCGACCACCACCACCGGCGGTGGCTTTGATCATTACTGGGTAGCCAATTTCATTCGCTTCGCGAACCATGGTGTCGTCGCTTTGATCGCTGCCGCTGTAACCTGGAATACAAGGCACGCCAGCATCCAGCATAGCCAGTTTCGCTTGGCGCTTATTGCCCATCATGTCAATAGCTTTTACCGGTGGACCAATAAAGGTTACACCAGCGGCGCTACAGGCATCAGCAAACTCAGCGTTCTCTGACATAAAGCCATAGCCAGGGTGGACTGCATCAGCGCCGCTGCGCTTAACGGCATCCAATATGGCCGGCATATTTAAATAGGATTGGCCGACTTCAGCAGGACCAATGCAAACGGCTTTATCAGCCGCTTGAACGTGCAGGGCATTGGCATCGGCTTGTGAGTAGACAGCCACAGTGCGATAGCCCAAAGACTTGGCGGTGCGAATCACGCGGCAAGCAATCTCGCCGCGGTTGGCCACCAAGATAGTATTAATTGCGTTTTGTTCAGACATAATCTTCACTCTACGTGAGTTGTTCTTTACAGTGCTTCAATAAAAAGTTTGTCTATATACTTTTACTCAGCCCACTTTGGCTTGCGCTTTTCGACAAAAGCCATGGTGCCTTCCGGCCCTTCACCTTGGGTCACTGCATCACTAAATTTGCGGGCAGCATCGTCAAGTAGGGCTTCGTGGTCTTCTTTACCAACCCGTAATAACAAGGCTTTAGTAACGGCATTGGCTTCAGGTGCACACTGTTTAACTTGTTCAACAGCCGCTTTTATTTGGGCCTCAAAATCTGCATCATCCTGTGCAACACTGTGCACAATGCCTAGCTCTTTAGCCTCCTCGGCTTTGATGCGCACATTAAATAGCGCCAAACGGCGAGCTTGGGTTAAACCAATACGCGCTGCTACAAACGGAGCGATCTGTGCTGGCGGCAAACCCATGCTGGTTTCTGGCAGAGCAAAACGTGCACTTGGGTGGGCAATTCCCCAATCCGAAATACAAGCCAAGCCAAAGCCACCACCCATTACTGCGCCTTCTAGGGCGGTAATTAATACTTGGGGAATTTGATTAGCCAGGGTGATCATTTTTCCGAAGTGACGATTCAATTTGAAAAAGGCATCGGGATCGCCAGCTGCAGCGGCTTCGCCCGCACCCGACATATCCTTCAAATCACCGCCGGCACAAAAATGACCTTCAGCGCCACGAAATACCACGGCGCGAATATCGCGACGTGGTTTAAGGGCTTCAAATACCGCCATCATTTCCGACACCATGCTTAAGGTCATGGCGTTGCGGCGTTCTGGGCGGTTAATGGTCATGTATAAAACATGATCTTGCTGCTCAACAATCAGTTCTTTGCACTGTGGTAGTTCAGTACTCATGTTCGTCTCCAGCTTTATTTTTTATGACGTGGTGAGATATCCATAAGCTTGGTGATAATGCCAAGCATTACTTCGTCGGCGCCGCCGCCGATAGAAATCAAACGAGTATCACGGTAGAAGCGAGCGATGCGGTTTTCCCACATAAAGCCCATGCCGCCCCAGTACTGTAAACAAGCGTCAGTCACTTCACGGGATAAGCGACCCACTTTTAGCTTGGCCATAGAGGCTTTTAGAGTTACGTCTTCACCATTGATATAACCTTCAACGGCGTTGTAGGTTAGCGCGCGAAGAGCTTCAACTTCAGTTTGTAGCTCAGCCATACGGTAATTAACCACTTGATTGTCTAATACGGATTTACCGAAGATTTGACGCTCGCGGGTGTAATTAATGGTTTCTTCAATGCACTGTTCTAGGCCTAGGATACCGTTGGCTGCTGCGAATAAGCGTTCTTCTTGGAACTGCAGCATCTGGTAAGTAAAGCCGTGGCCTTCTTCACCAATTAGGTAGCGTTGCGGTACACGTACATTGTCGAAGAAGATCTGCGCCGTATCGGAAGAGCGCATGCCTAATTTGTTTAAACGATCAGAGAAGCTAATGCCTGGCAGGTTCGTAGGCACAACAATCAAAGACTTATTCACATAAGGCTTGTCGTCAGAGGTGTTGGCCAGCAAGCAAATAAAATCGGCTTGGGTGGAGTTGGTGATCCACATTTTGGTGCCGTTGATGATGTAATCATCGCCATCTTTACGAGCGGTAGTTTTAATGGCGGCAACGTCAGAACCGGCATGCGGCTCAGATACACCAATGGAAACCACCATATCACCGGCAATGGCTGGGGCTAGAAACTCACGGCGTAGCTCATCGCTACCAAATTTAGCTAGGGCAGGAGTGGCCATATCGGTTTGTACACCGATACCCATTGGTACGCCACCGCAGTGGGCGGAACCCAGTGCTTCAGAGAAGGCAATCTGGTAGCTGTAATCTAAACCCATGCCGCCGTATTCTTCTGGCTTAGCAATACCCAATAGGCCAAGTGCGCCCATTTTCTTGAATAGCTCTTTCGCTGGGAAAATACCTGCTTCTTCCCATTCTTCTACGTAAGGGTTGATTTCTTTTTCCACAAAAGCTTTTGTGGTGCGCATGATTTCATGGTGTTGTTCGTTGTATAACATGTTCGTTAATCCTTAAAATTTTTTGTTGGTTTGCTTACAGACGAGCAACACCAAAAGTATTTTTCTTCAATGGGCGTGCAGCAGCTTCGCGGCAAATATCTAGGGTATAGGCCAATACCTTACGGGTATCGCGCGGATCGATAATGCCGTCATCCCACATGCGTGCTGTACAGGCTAGGGCAGTCGATTGAGCTTCTAGCATATCGGCGGTTTGTTTTTCTAAACCGTCTAGCATGTCTTCATCAACTTGACCCATCTTTTTCATTTTGGCTTCGGCAACAATACGCAAAACCTGACCAGCTTGGGCGCCGCCCATAACCATGGTTTTACTGTTAGGCCATGCAAAAATAAAGGTAGGATCAAAACCTCGACCACACATAGCGTAGTTACCGGCACCATAAGAGCCGCCGACTACGATACTGATCTTAGGCACGCTGGCAGTAGCTACGGCCTGAATTAGTTTAGAGCCGTGTTTGATAATGCCGGCCTGTTCAGATTCGGTACCCACCATAAAGCCGGTGGTGTTGTGCAGGAACAAAATAGGAATATTGCTTTGCTCACACAGTTGAATAAATTGCGCGGCTTTAGTTGCGCCATTGGCAGTGATTGGGCCGTTGTTGCCGATAACACCAACGGTTTGACCTTCGATCCACATATGACCGCAAACGGTTTGCTGATCGTATTCCACTTTAAAATCTAGGAATTCAGAACCATCGGAAAGGCGAGCAATAATTTCACGCACATCGTAGGGCTTTTTAGAATCTGCAGGCACCACACCTAGCAGCTCTTCAGGGCTGTATAGCGGCTCTTTAAAATCTGGCTTATTCATTACTGGAAGCTGTTGGTTCCAGGGTAGGGTTGCCATGACTTCACGCGCGATACGGATACCATCGGCATCGTCTTCTGCTAGGTATTCACCAGTACCTGGAACGCTGGTGTGCATTTCGGCACCGCCCAGCTCTTCGTCAGTAGCGATTTCACCGGTTGCGGCTTTCAATAATGGGGGGCCGGCCAAATACATGGTGGCTTGGTTGCGAACCATAATGGTGTAATCGGAAAGACCCGGCTGATAAGCACCACCGGCGGTAGCGCTACCGTGTACCACAGTAACCTGAGGAATGCCCGCGGCTGATTTGCGCGCTTGGTTGGCAAAACCTTTACCACCATAGGCAAAAGTATCGGCGGCGTAAGTTAGGTTGGCGCCACCACTTTGCGCCAGAGTAACGCTAGGTAATTTGTTTTCAAAAGCAATCTGCTGCATGCGCAGCGCTTTTTCCAAACCGATTGGGGTAATGGTGCCGCCCTTTACGGCGAAGTTATCTACACGCACCAGACAGCGCACGCCAGATACATAACCAATACCACAGATGGAGCCTGCGCCTGCGCCAGTGCCATCTTTATCATCAAACATTTTATAGCCGGCCAAAGAGGACAGCTCTAGATAAGGGGCGCCTGGGTCTAGCAGCTTCGCTAAACGCTCGCGGGGTAAAATCATTTTACGCTTGGCATAGCGTTCTTTTTTAGAAACTTCGGTTTGGTAAACCTTATCTTCAATTTCGCGCACAACATCCATTGCCGCCTGCATGGCGTCTTGGTTTTGTGCAAACTCATCAGAATGAGCATCGATCTGGGATTCAATAATAGGCATAAGTTTTTTCTCTAAATCCTGTTCCCGTTTTAGCTTTACAGGCTGCTAGTCTTTTAGAACTTCGGGCAATTCAGCGCGGTGGAAGCCATTATAAGTGCTGGTGTTTTCGACTTTGCCCGGTGGCAATGGGAAAACAGCCGGTGCTGAGCCCATGCTGGCGGCGCCATCGACGCGAAGAATTTGGCCAGAAATAAAGTTAGCGCCTTCACTTAATAAAAAGCACAGCACCGAGGCAATCTCGGCTTCGCTAGCGATGCGACCTAAAGGCACATGATTTTTTAAGTTGCGGATGCTTTCTTTCATCCAGTCTGGGTAGGTGTCAAAACCAGAAGAGGCTACCCAGCCAGGGGCTACGGCATTCACACGTACGCCATAGCGGCCCCACTCCCAAGCGGCGGTTTTGGTAAAGTTCTCCATGCCTGCGCGAGCAGCGCCAGAGTGACCCATACCCGGCATGCCGTTGAGATTATCGGCGGTGATATTGACGATATTGCCGCCATGAGCTTGGAAGTGCTGCTTATAAAGCTCGCGGGCCATCAAAAAGCCACCCACTAAGTTGGAGCGAACTACGGTTTCAAACCCTTTTTGGCTGATGGCTTCTAAAGGTGAAGGAAATTGACCACCGGCATTGTTTACCAGGCCATGCACGCGCTCATTATTTTTGAGAATCTCTGCGATGACCTCGGTGACTTTTTCTTCATCGCGAATATCAATGCTATGACATTCCACTTCGCCGCCGTCGGCTTTGATTTCTTCGGCGGTGCTCTCAAGTTTTTCCACCGAACGGCCAAGTAGTACAACTTTAGCGCCAAGGTTGGCCAGCTCGTGGGCGGTGCAGCGACCAATGCCGCTGCCGCCACCGGTAACGACAATGGTTTGGCCGGCAAAACTGCCGGCGGCTAGGGTAGATTGGTAGCTCATTTTTTGCTCCTAATTAGCGAATGACAATTTATCTTTCGATAAGGCTTATAGGAACATTTCGCGAGCTTCTTGCGGGCTAGCCACTTCACGGCCAGCTTCGCGAGCGACATTGGCTAGGGCTTCGATCAATTGACCGTTACCAGTAGTGCGGCTGCCATCAGGTAGGAAGAAGGTATCTTCAACACCAGTACGTAGGTTACCGCCTAGCTCGGCCGTTTTACGGTGACAATCCCAAATTTCCTGACGGCCAATTAAGGTAGTCTGCCACTGTGAGCCAGGCTTCATGTAATCCACCAAAAGCTCAAGTAGGCGAGGGTCGCAAGGCATCCCAGAAGCTACACCCATAACGAAGTTATAGTGAGCTTTTTCAACCATACCTACGTCTTGGAACATGTTTACAGAGCGCACGATACCTACGTCGAAACACTCAAACTCTGGGCGAGTGCCGGTTTCTTTCATGCAATCCAGCATTTCTTGAATCTTTTCTACTGGGTTGTCGAACAACATCGGTGGCCATGCCCAAGTGCCATTAGAGCGGGTTTTTAGGTAGTTCAAGCTACCGGAGTTCATGGCGGCGATTTCTGGCTTGCCTGCGCGCAAGCAAGCCATTGGGCCTTCTTGCTTACGACCTGGAACACCAGTAGAGAAGTTTAGAATCACATCTGGGCAGGCTTCGCGAATGGCATCAGAGATAGCAAGGGCAACTTCTGGCTCCCAGCTAGGCATATGGCCTTGGCCTTCTTCCTGTTTACGGAAGTGAACATGCATACACGCTGCACCGGCGTTATAGGCGTCACGAGCAGAATCGGCCATTTCCTTTACGGTAACAGGTACTGGATGCTGCTTAGGATCGGTTAATACGCCAGTTAGAGAACAGGTAATTACGGCCTTATTAGACATGGTTGGCTCCCGCTATTGTCTTTTGTTAGGTATCTATCTGTTTAAAAATTGATCGCTTGTGGTAGTTTTTACTTGCCAAGCAAGCGCTTGGTATTGATAATGGCAACATTAACCAAGCGAGCGCTTGGTTGTCAATACGGGAGCTGGAATTTTTCGTGACAACTGGGCTTGAGTCGGCTTTTAGGTAGCAATTGGAAATAGCCTTGAGCGCTTTGGTCAATTTGGCGCTTAGATACTAGCTAAGGCTAATTGGTCATCTCTTAGGTGGCTTTAGCGCTGCCGCTTATTCTTGGGCCTTTTGAGGCTTAGTCTAGAGTTGGCTTGCTTTATAATGCTTGGCTGATTTAGTGAGTTATCTTATGTGGGGCGGGTTTGAAGTCATCACATAATTCGAATTTGGATAGATAGGATACATTGTGCGAAGTGCATTAAACGAACTGCCTGAAATTCCCGCATTAGTGGCCGATGGTGTCATCACCGATCCTGACTCTGCAAAGGGGCGGCTGTTAAGCGCTTCGGCAACGCTGTTCAAACAAAAAGGCTTTGCACGCACCACGGTTAGAGATATCGCCGCCGAAGTGGGTATTTTATCGGGCAGTATTTTTCATCACTTCCCCAATAAAGAAAGTATTCTTTTGGCGGTGATGAGCGAAGCCATTTATTTGGCTTTAGCGCGTATGCGTAACGCCATCGAAGGTGAGGCGAGTATACCTAAGCGTTTTCGCGCCTTGGTGCGTTGTGAGTTAGAAGCTATTCATGGTTTTACCGGAGTTGGTTTTACCTTGCTATCTTCAGAGTGGCGCTATCTTTCTGAGGAGAGTCAAAAAGAAGTGCTGAAGCTGCGCGATGAATATGAAGCGTTTCATCGTGGTGTTTATGCCGAGGCGAAAGAGCAAGGCTTAATTAAAGTCGAGCCTTTTTTCTTGCGACACTTTTTACGTGGTGCCTTGGCAGAGACAGCGAACTGGTTCCATCTGGATGGTGATTACTCCCTAGATGAACTAGTAGAACAAGTGTCACTAACTGCAGCACTACCCAGCTAAACGGGGTCAGATCCCAAGGGATCTGACCCTTGATCGAAGCCGAGATATACAGGCGCGCCACCAGCCCTTTATTAAAAACCACCCCAAAGGCCTGTGCTTTCTATAAGCAATAGCTAGAGAAATTACCCTGTGCCACAAAACGGGGTCAGATCCCAAGGGATCTAACCCCAGATCGAAGCCGAGATTTACAAGCGCGCCACCAGCCCTTTATTAAAAACCACCCCAAAGGCCTGTGCTTTCTATAAGCAATAGCTAGAGAAATTACCCTGTGCCACAAAACGGGGTCAGATCCCAAGGGATCTGACCCCAGATCGAAGTCGCGATCTACAAGCACTCCAGCATTTTATGAAGCAACTCTCTTCGCGGCCCAATACAAGCCTGTTCCTAGTTTTTTCTCTAGCCACGATTTAACCTTAAAAACCCGGCGCAACACGCGATAGTTACTTACTAAGGTTTCATAAGATGGCCGTGCAGCAATCCTAGCAAACCATTTAGATACCTCTGGATGTAATTCATTCGTCGGATAGGCCATTTCTTCCAAGCGGATAACTTTCATGGCCCAAATCGCATCGGCAATCGTCAATGAATGGCCCGTTAAAAACGGTCGCCCATCGTTAAGGCGTTTTGCTAACTCATCAAAGCCCTGCCCGATAGCACGTAAATGCTCGTCATAGGTTTCTTGGCTAATCTTCCCTTGATTAAAATCGCGATAAAATTCAGCAAGGTTTTCTTCGTCTCGCCCGCGCTTTAATAATGATTCCACCTTGTCTTGTTCTTTGGCATTGAGCTTACCAACCCCGCCCCAGCGATAAGTAACATGTCTTATCGACCAATGCAGTTTTTTGCCAAGCTCTGTTAGATAGTGAAAATCTTCATAACGTGGATCATCCTGTGAAGGCACTAAGCGCTCTCCCGCTAAAATACTATCTAGGTACTCAATAATATCGATCGATTCGGTGTACAACTCGCCATTGTGCACAAGGGCAGGAATTACCAAGTTGGGCTGAATGGCAGAATAGGCCTCTGTAAATTGATCCTTCCTTATCAGCGAGACTATTCGGCTATTCCAACTTCCTTCAGCTGCTACTAGAGACGCTGCGCTGACATCATCGAATTTAGTGTCGGGGTTACGAGCTAGGCCTTTTTCAGCAAGAACAAAACGCACCCTTTGCGCGCAAGGGGCGATGTCGTCATGGAATAGGTGGATGCCTTGCAGTAAAGGGACAATATCACTGGAATGTTCGCTAATCTTTGGCACTTTGGGCCTCCTGTCTTTAATTTTGTAATGATCAGTACAATAATATATGTCAAAATCAGGAATATGTTAATAGTTGGTACAAAAATATGTCTGAGGACGCTAAACGACATCGAGGCAGGCCGCGCAAATTTGACTATGAACAAGCCCTAACGGGGGCTATGACAACCTTCTGGTGCCGCGGTATTGACGGAACCTCGTACGATGATTTGGTCGATGCTATGGATATGAACCGCCCCAGCATCTATCGCGCCTTTGGCAACAAAGAGGCTATCTATAAATTGTCTTTAGAGCTCTTTGGCAAGCAGGTGATAGAGCAGGTAAAGGCCCTAGGTGATTCGGAGCGAACGCTGAGAGAAGATATCGATCTTTTTTTAGAGCAGGGGTTGGATGTTTACTGTGAGGGCGTGCAGCCAAAGGGCTGTTTTATTGCTTGTACGGCGGTTGCTGATTCTATTGTTCACCCAAGTATTAAAGCCGATTTGGTTCAGTTTATTGAGTCAATTGATGAGTGCCTGGAAAGCCGTTTTCGCAAGGCGCAGGAAAATGGTGAATTAAGTAGCGATGCAAATTGCAAGCTAATGGCGGCATCCGTGCAGGGGGCATTGCATACCTTGGCTGTTCGAGCCAGGGCCGGCCAAGATAGAAAATATCTAAGCGAATTAAAACGCTTTTACCTCGAACAGTGGTTTTAAAACCCCGGGGTCAGATCCCGCGGGATCTGACCCCATTCGAAGTCGAGATCTTCATGGGCTCACTAATCCTTAAAAAACACCATCCAAAGGCCAGTGCTTTTTAAAAGCAGCAGCTTGATAAATTATTCTGTGCCATAAAGTGGGGTCAGACCCTTGTGTTGTTTATAAGTGCAATAAAGCGGGGTCAGATCCCAAGGGATCTGACCCCATATCGAAGCCGAAATCTATAGGCGCTCCCGCAAGCCCTCAACCAACAACCTCAGCACAAAAGGCAGTTGCTTTTCATAAGCATGCACGGCATATATGGGCCTTGTTTCACCCTGCCAATCGGGCAGCAGTTGTATCAGCTTACCCGCCTGCAATGCTTTGCGCACAAACACCTCGGGCACCAGCGCACTGCCACTACCCATAATACACATAGAGATCACAGCTGTTAGCGTGTTGACTACAATCTGAGAGCCGCCTTTTAAATCAAAGCGCTGTTTGTCGTGAATATTTTCTAAAATAAAATCTTGCCGCCAATTAGGGGTAATTCTTTTAATATTACTGAGCTGCTCAATTTCTTCTACCTTATGCTGATGCTGCCACTTGGGTGAGCAGACTAAAATTGAATTCATTTCCCCCAATGGAATTGCACGATAATTACTATCGGATAACTCTCCTACAGTAATCGCCAGATCCAATTTGTTTTGCAGTAAATCCAAACGCTCATCGCTGAAAATAATTTCAGGTTCCAGCTCTGGATACTGCTGGCAGATATCGGCGATGACGGGGCCGATAATGTCATCCTCAAAAGCATGGGGCGCGGTGATAGCCACTCGGCCGCTGGGCACGTCATCCAGTGCCCTTAGCTCATCCAAGCCTCGCCGCATCAAATCATCCATACCGTGGCAATATTCAATAAACCGCTCGCCCACCGGAGTAAGCGATAAACGACGGGTGCTGCGATTAAGCAGGCGGTGCCCAAGCATCAGCTCTAGCTCGCTGATATAGGCACTAATAGCCGATTTAGTATGGCCAAGCTCTGCGGCGGCCTTGGTAAAGGAGCCTTGCAGTGCTACCTGGGACAGCACGAGCATACGATAACTCAGCTTACGTTTATCTATTTGTTCGCTATTTATGAACATACAGTTCTATATATCCCTAATTGTTTGCTTTATGGATATTAATACAATGTGCCCCACAAAGACATCTTTCAAAGGGGATCAAAATGACTATCCAACAAGAAGTAATGGCAGCCAGCCAGGCCTGGATCGCAGCATTTAATAGAGGTGAGCTAGAAGTGTGCGCTAACACCTATAGCGCTGAAGCCACCATGCAGGTTTATCCCCATGGCCAGTTTGCCGGACGCAACTCGATTGCAGCGTTTTGGCAGGCTTTTGTGGATGAGGCAAAGCCCGGCGATTTGCAATATCGCAATGTAAAAATTCATGCCCAAGGTGAAGATCGCGCTGTGCTATCGGCGACTTGGTCGATGAATGTGGGCAGTGGTTTTATCAGCAAAGAATTGTGGCAAAAAGAAGCCGATGGGGTATGGCGTTTAGTTGAAGATGACTTCAGCATCGTGGCGGTTAACGAAGCCCGGGCACATGACGATGCATTAAACACCGCTTTATTAATTGTCGATTTGCAAAACGATTACTTTGAAGGCGGTGCCATGCCTTTAGAAAATACCGCGGCGGCGGCAAATAAAGCGGCTGAGCTGCTTATTCACTTTCGCCAGCAGCAACAAACAGTGGTTCATATTCGTCATATTTTTAACGATGATTCGGCAGGCTTTTTTGCCCCCGAAAGTAATGGCAATGAAATTCACAGCAGCGTAACCCCTGCCAACGGCGAGCCAGTGGTCATCAAATCGGCGGTAAACAGTTTTAAAGATACCGAGCTGGAAGATTTGCTGATTGCTAAAGGCATTAAGAAATTAGTAATTACCGGCGCTATGTCGCAAATGTGTATTGATGCGATAACTCGTCATGCCAGTGATGCAGGTTATGAGTGCACCATTATTGCAGATGCTTGTGCAGCGCCTACGATTGAAGCGGCGGGTGTCACTGGTGAGCAAGTGCATAATACTATGATGGCGGCTTTGGGTTTTGCTTATGGTGCGGTGATGACTGCCGAAGAGTATTTGGCTAGCGTTTAATAAGTGCCTGTAGTGGGGTCAGAGTGGGGTCAGAACCCATGGGTTCTGACCCCGGCATAGGAACTGACCCCGGCATAGAAATAATCCGGGGCTGCCCCCATTTTCAACCTTTATATGTTTAACCTGGCCGGTCTAAATTAAAGCTACTTAACGCTAAAAAACGGATTACCTTGGTCTGACACTTTTATTTATTGGGTATCTCTAGAATCATGGTGCATCCAGTCTGCTCCGAGCTTTGACATTGTATGCTGCCCCCGAGTAATTGGGTAACTTTGTTGTAAACAATATGCAGGCCTAGACCAATATGATCTTGCTTGTGACCGGCGCTGAAGAATGGATCGAACACACGTTTAGCATCCTCGCTGTTCATTCCGCAACCGTTATCTTGGATGCTAATCGCGAGTTGTGTTGTCAGTGTTGCTGTCACCTTAATATAAGCGTCTTCACTTGGAGCGCCGTCAAAGCCGTGATAGATGCTATTTTCGATCAGCTCTTTTAATACATCACGTAGAATGGCCTGATTGCTGATGAATGTCATATTCTCTTCGCATTCTATCGAACAATTAATATCAAATTTACTTTGACTGCTGATTGAAAACGCTTCTTCGATCACATCGCGAACTTTAACGTCTACTTTTTCATCGCTAAATTCTTTGGTAGAAATTTGCTTGAAGGTCTCCATGAGTTTGCTGACTTTCTTGGTATTACTTTGTGCCAATTCAAGAGATGCAGACATACGTTTATAATTATTTTGTAAATCTTTGTCTTGTATGGCTGTCTGTAGCGTACTAATCCCTTCTCCGAGCATAGATTGACTCATGGTTATAATGCCCAGGGGCGTATTTATTTCATGGCTCAAGCCATAAATAAGCCGTCCCAATGAAGCGTGTTTTTCACTTTCGACCAAGGCGCCTTGGGTTTCCTTCAGTTCAATAAGTGAAGCTTCTAGCTCACGAGTGCGCAATTGAACTTGCTGGGATAGCTCTCGCTCTCTTTGTTTTAAGTGTCTGGTTCTTACCAAAACTAATAGGTATATGCTCAGTAGGGCGCCTAGAAGGCATAGCAAGTAAAACCATGTTTCTTGATACCATGCTGATGCAACGTAAACGTTTATGCGCTGATCGAGTGGGCTCCACTGTCCTAGGCGATTGCTTCCTTGAATGTTGAGGGTGTATTTTCCTGGCGGAATATTGGTGTAGGTTGCTTCAAGCATGGAAGCATCCCCTAGGTGCCAATCGTCTTCAAAGCCTTCTAAGCGATAGCGGTATTGGCTAGTATTTTTTGCCGAATAATCCAGGGCAATGAACGATACACTGAAAAAATTACGCTCAGGTGGTACATGGATATCACCGTAAGGTGCCACCTTATCCTCGCCAGCTACTCGACGTTTTGTGATTATAAGTGGGGGTTGGTATTCCCAGGTTTCGAACAATTGCGGTTTAAGTAAGGAGAGGCCTTTTGGCCCAGGGCTAATTAATGTGCCATCGCGTGTTTTAATGGTGCGCCCATACCAAATTCCCTCAAATTTTTGTCCGTAGGCGGCGCCTAAAACAGTGGCTTGACCTGTGGCGGAGTTGTAGCTTAGTGCTGGGCTCCAATGCTGATTGCCTTGCCAGCTATGTAGGGTAGGGATGTTTCCGAGCGAGCTTATATCATCCAGCAGAGGAAGTTCTGTTACCTGCACTTTGTCCTTATTGATTGTTTTGGAAAGACGGAAAAACCCGATGGTGCTACTGATAATGAGTCCGTCTGTATCATCCTCTAAAAAGTCATAAATTGAACCCGTTTGAGGCTCTACCCCATTGGCCAAGTGTAGGCGTAGTTTTTTGACGGTATTGTTATCGAGATCTATATTGAAAATACTGGTATTGTCGCTGGCCCAGAGCGCGCCATCTCTGTCACTATAATAATGGCCAAAGCCGAGTTTACTTTCACCATCATGAGCATGAGCCGATAAGCTCTGCCACTGTTCTTCATTAATATCGTACTGATACCATTCGGGATAGGAGGCAATAATTCGGTCTTTGTGATCGATAAAACCAACATAACTCCCCTTGCCCGAAAGCTCTGGGGGGACGTTAATGCTTGTGAATGTTTTGTCGGTTTCATTATAGATTTGTGGTGCCGACTTGATGGCACCTACGATCATAGTGCCTTTACTGGTTTCGCCCAGCCATGCGCTGCCGCTGTTGAGTTGATGATTACCTTTTCCAATTTCAAACCTTTCAACGATACCCAGCCCTGGGCGTATGACATCTATGCCTTTACCTATATAAATAACCCATAAGTCGCCATTTTTACGTTCGAGAACTTCTATCGGGCGATTGCTTAATAACCCTAGCTTGGGATCGTCGGAAGTTAATAGGCTACGAATCGATTTGTTTTGGGTGTTATGAACCCAAAGCCCTTTGAATTTGCTAGCAATCCAAAGCATGCCGGATCGATCTAAAAGCAATTGAACAATATCGTCTTCCGGTATGCTGTGTTCGACCTTCTGATCGGCCTTTATATGCTCTTTAAGTTTGCCTGTAGATTTGTCCAAAATAAGGATGCCACTGCGTAAGGTGGGAATCCAAATTTCATCGTTAAACTCCAATATGTGGATAGCCATCTCATGTGGCAAGGCTAGTTTTTCAATGCCTCCCTCTTTGAGTCGATGGATAGGGCCAGAATGACTGGTGGACCATATATTTTCATTTGAATCCATTATTGCAAATATAGGTGCTTGCTCTGCGAATGCTTGGTGTGCCTCATGGCCTACA
Source organism: uncultured Pseudoteredinibacter sp. (assembly GCF_947502065.1). Lineage (GTDB taxonomy): Bacteria > Pseudomonadota > Gammaproteobacteria > Pseudomonadales > Cellvibrionaceae > Pseudoteredinibacter. Next base: position 90,683 of record NZ_CANMYE010000004.1, on the reverse strand, counting down.
GGGTATTGTTGCCATTGCTTATCTTTGTAGATCAATAGCCCGTGTTCGGCTGAGATGAGCATCGCAGGGCGTTGCGGCTTGGGTTCAAGCAGGGTAAATACCGGTGATGCTTCGCGTATTTTGGGTGCATTAATGAGTTGGGGTGTGTACTGCTTGGTATCTGGATTAAAATCAAAGGGGCCGTGCTTTGTGATAACTGTAATGCGCTCACCATCGAAATGGGCATCGCTAATATGCGTTTTCGTTTGTGGCTTGCTTTCAAATGGTGGGTAGTAATTTGATTTGCGGTTGTTTAAGTTAATTTTGAAGACACCATCGGATTTGCTAAATACCCAGAGCATCTGTTGGCCATCAATGCGCAGTTTTTCGATATAGGTAAGGGAAAGTTTCTCGTCGTGCTCTTTATTTCGTAGTTTTATCGGCGTGAGCTCATCGCCAAAATAGGTATAAAGCCCAACTTGGCCGCCAATAATTATTTGGCCGTCGGGGGCTTCTATTATGGTTTCAAAGCCTCTGGCAAGGGCTTTTTCGCTGCGTTTTTCAAACTTTCGCAAGCCTAAGGAGAATATATCGCCGGTACTGGCGCTAACGTTTGAGGCGACAAGTAAAATACACAGCAATAGACAGGATACTCGGCTGACAGGCGGCATATTACAATCCTAATGCTTATTTTTAAGATGTTTTTTACTTTGTTAAATAATTATAGCCCAGTGCGCTAAATCGCAAGGTTTAGATGTAACATCACCCGTAGCCTTTAAGCTCGCCTCTTTGCCATAGGCTGCTCCTCATATTTCAAAGGCTGAGTGAAACCGGCTAAGGAAAATCCCGGGATTTACTGCCGAGCTGCCCCAATAAATCACTGTGATCAATTAACTTGCCGGCCACTACGTGGGTGACTCTTGAAACTTGCTCTGCGGTGCCTACGAGCTGTAAGCCAATAAGGGAAATCTGCTTGCGTGATATATGGTGATAAATTTACGCTAGAGATTTTTGAGTAGCAGTATAAAACAAGTACCTGATCCCAATTTCGAGCGGCAGCTAATTTGGCCACGTAGTATTTGTGTTACCCAGTTGAATACCGAGTGTAGGCCCAGGCCACTGTGGTGTGGGGATGGGGATGTTGTATAAAAGGGCTCAAAGACTTCACTCTTTGTTTCTTCATTCATTCCCTTGCCGTTATCAACAATGAGTATCTTTATCCCGATATTTTTCCAGCGAGATGTTTTTATTGTTATCAGATTTGTATCTGATTTTTCACCAAAGCCATGGTCGATACAATTAGTAAGTAGCTCTTTGAGTACATTTTGAAGGGCTTCTGCATTTGTCCTGATGTTAAGACTCTCATCTATAGTGATTTTTGTAGAAATGTTTTTTTCATCTAGATGAGCCTGTACATAGAGAATAATTTTATCTATAAGATCTCTTATATTTACATCGCTTGCTTTATGGCTGTATTCATCCGAAGAGCTTGCCTTAAAGCTTTGGTTTATTGCTGACATTCTATCTATGTTAGATTCGATTAGATCGCCACTGTTGATCATCTTTTCGAGGTAGGCTTTAAGGGAATCTGGTGATAGGCTTCCTTGAAGAAAGTTGTTATAAATGGCTTTAGAGTTATCAATGAGGCCACTTGAGGCTGTTTTAACAATGCCAATGGGGGTGTTTAATTCATGTGAGATACCACGTACTAGCCGACCTAGCGAAGCATGTTTTTCGCTTTCTATTAGCTGGTTTTGTGCCTGTTTAAGCTGTATTAGGGATTTGCTGAGCTCTTTTGTTCGATCTTCAACTTGGTTTTCTAGTAGAATTTGACGGGCGTGTAAATGCCTGGTTCTCCAGCGGTAGATTATTAGCATTGCAATAATGAATGCAATGGCCAGCATGCTTCTAAACCAAAGGGTTTCAAACCAATCGGGTAGCACTTTGATCTTTACCTGATTTATTTTATTGCTCCATTTACCATTTTTACCAGAGCCCTTAAATTCCATAGTGTATTCACCTGGATCAAGGTTTGTGTAGCTTACCCTTTGGCCCTCAGAGCCTTGTTCAATCCACTTGTCACTGTACCCTAATAGTCTATGGGCGTGGCGATTTAAACTGGGGTAGCTATAATCCAGAACCGATGAATAAAACGTTATTCTGTTTTGTTTGGCGGGTATAGTGATTTCGCTATAAGGCGCCGTTTGTTCTTTGTCGGCTACGGTTATCTTTTTTATCTGTACACTTGGGGTGTGCGTCCATTCTTGTTGTAGCCAAGGCCTAAATAGTATGAGGCCTTCTGAACTGCCGTGTAAAAGAGTTCCGTCAGATAGTTTTTCGCTAGCGTAATATCGATCTATCTTGGGGATAATGCCATCCGATTCATTCAGTAATTTAACTTTTCCTGTTGATAGATCGACATGCCTATGGGAGGCCATTAGTTTGCCATCTATCTCGTAGAATCGCCCAGAGATTGTATCGTCTGTAGGTATTTTTGAGATATCTATTTCTTTAGTTTTTTTGTCGATCGTAAGTTTGTGTAATACCTTGCCTATGATGGCATAGGCTCCATTTCTCGATGATGGGAATGCCCACCTTAGGGGGGTATTATCCTGTGAGACTGTATTTTCTGGAGGCCAAGCCAAGATGGCATCACTTGCGCCTTTTGGGATGACAGCCATGTACTGCCTGCCGGCAAACCATAGGTTGCCTGATGTGTCCATAAATGAGTGTGCGGTTTTTATAGAACTTGGTTTTTTTGACGATAGAATGTCTATTGATCTAAGTGTTTTGGTTTCTTTATCGTAAAGAAATATACCTTTGTTTCCTGAAGTAAATAGGCGTTCTTCTTCATCAAAAATAATGTTGAATAACTTTCCATGGTTTGGGTTTTTATTATGTATTTTTGTGTCCACAGTATGGCTTTTAGGATCAATTTTGTTGAGTGATCCACTTCCAACAACTGCCCAGATATCACCATTATTATCCTCTGCTAAAGCGTATACCCCTGGCGCACTTAACTGATCCTTGTAGCTTGCGATTATTTCACCTTTTTTATCTGTAACACCTATGCCTGCATCGCTATAAGCTACCCATATTCTTTTGTCGCTGCTTTCTAGAATATAATATATGCTGTTACTCAGTAGTGCGTTGTTGTTCTCGGTGTTGTGTAATATATTGCGGTAAGCTTTATTTCTTGTGTTTATGTAGTTGATTGAATGGGGGCTTCCAGAGATCCAAAGTAGTTCATTGCTATCAAGGTACATATCGTAGATAGATGATAGTGTTAGTGACGTTTTTTGCTTCGGGTTGTAATTGATTGTATTGGATAAATTATGGCTATTGGGGTCATAAATATGTATCCCTGTGCTTTGAGTCGAAGCCCATATTTTCTTATCTTTTGTTTGAACTACTTTAGTGAAATTTGCTGTGATGTTGATGTTGTGAGTTTTGCCATTGTTGTCTATTTTATAGAGTCCTTTTGATTTGGCGGTGATCCAGATGTTATCTTCTTTGTCTATTAAAACTGACGATGCGATGTGGTTAAGCCTCCCTTTGGTTTCAAGAGTGGCTTTGCTGTTATTTAGGTTCAAGGCAACAATATTATTACCTTCTTGAAAGTAAACTCGATTATCTTTAATGTGGATTGTTTCTATTGCTTTATTGCTTGCACTAAGAGGGTGGGGTTGAATGTTGTCTTTTAGCGCGTTGGTATAGTACAGCCCCTTATTGCTAGCAATGAGCAAATTGTTAGCTTCGTCTACATCAATGCTTGTGATTTCAAGGTTCTCTTCTGTGTTATACGTTTTTAACCATCTTTCTTTGCTGTGATAGTATTGTAAAACTTTATTCTCGTGATAGATCCAAAGGCCATGATTTTTATCGGCTTTGATTATCTTTAAAGAAGGTGTGTTTGAGTTTAAACTGTTACCTAGTGAGTCTACCGCATCATTTTTACCCAACCCATCCAGCCAATATAAGCCAAGGCTGGTTGCTATCCATATTCGCCCGTCGTTTGTTTCTGCTATGCTGTACGCAGTGATTGAAGCACTTTGACTAGGTAAGCTTTGGACTAGCAGCTGTGCTTTGTTGAATAGCTCGTCATAATGCCGTTCGTCTTTTATATGGTAGCGTTCTTTTTTTATCGTTGTGCTCAGAGCTGAAGAGGCCAGTAAAAGAGCATATAGCACCACGTATATCTTGAACTTGAACAAAAGCTTGGTCTCTGCTGTTGCTTTAAAATAATCATACCTTTACTATTTAGAATAGTTGTTTATTGTTGTATGTCGATTTAAGCACCACAAATATCCATATTCGTATTAGTGGAATTAACAATATGGGCCCGATTCTGGGTGAGCCTGCAGCCCCTCATTTCGAAGCCACTTAGTGAAAATCCCGTGATTTACTACTCAACTGCCCCAGTAAATCACTATGATCCACCAGCTTCCCTGCCACAATATGTGTCACTCCAGAAGCCTGCTCCACAATCCCCTTTACCTCCAAAATCTTTGCCTGCAAATAGGGCTTCTTCTGGGCTCTGGCGGTTGCTGCCCATACAATAATATTCATCTGCCCAAATTCATCTTCTAAGGTGACGAAGGTAACCCCCGATGCGGTGCCCGGGCTTTGGCGGCCGGTGACGAGACCGATGGTTTGCACGATTTGGCCGTTGCGGCATTGATGTAAGCTTTGCGCATTGGGGTAGTGCTGAAATAAACCTTGCTGCCGTAATAGGGTGATGGGGTGGTGCTCTAGGCTTAGGCCTAGGCTGCGGTAATCTTCTAGCATGTCCTCTTCTTTATTAGGCTTGAAGCTTAATTGATAATGCCCCTCGGCTTCGCCAATCAAATCAACCTGCCGTATTTTAGTGGGTTTGTGTAGAGCATTATCCCAGCGGGCTTGAAAACGATGCTCGCTGAAGTTTTGCAAGGCATTGGCGCTGGCCAGGGCTTCTAGGCTGTTGCGGTGTAGGTTTAAAGCTTGTAGTTCTTGCAGGTTATTGGGGCGTTGTTGTTCTATTTTTTCGGCGGCTTTTTGGTTTAAGCCTTTTACTTGTTTTAAACCTAAACGCAGCTTGCCATCTTCTATGCTGTGTTCCCAATTAGATGCTTGCACACAAACGGGTAATACTTTTACACCGTGGCGGCGGGCATCTTGAATAAGCTGGGCGGCGCTGTAAAAACCCATGGGTTGGCTATTAAGCAAGGCGCAGCAAAATTCGGTGGGGTAGTAGTATTTTAACCAGGCTGAGGTGTAGGCCAATATGGCAAAGCTGGCCGAGTGGGATTCGGGAAAGCCGTATTCACCAAAGCCCAGTATCTGATTAAAAATACGCTCGGCGTAATCGCTTTGATAGCCACGCTCGTTCATGCCATCAATTAACTTTTTACGAAAGCCATGCAGCTGGCCGGTTTTTTTCCAGCTCGCCATGGCGCGGCGTAATTGATCGGCCTCGCCACCACTAAAGCCGGCCGCCACCATGGCTACTTGTATCACCTGTTCCTGAAAAATAGGCACGCCGAATGTGCGGCCCAATACTGAGCGTAGAGCCTCGGAGGGGTAATCGGCTTTTTCTTCGCCGTTACGGCGTTTTAAATAGGGGTGCACCATATCGCCTTGAATGGGGCCAGGGCGTACGATGGCGATTTGCACTACGAGATCATAATAATTCTTGGGTTTTAATCGCGGCAGCATGCTCATTTGAGCGCGGGATTCAATTTGAAACACGCCGACGGTATCGGCCTGTTGAATCATTTTATATACCTGGGGATCTTCGGGCAGCAAGCCAATATCGGCAATGCTATAGCGATGCTGGTAGCGTGTTTGAATTAGATCAAAGCTGCGGCGAATGGCGCTGAGCATACCCAGGGATAAAATATCCACTTTTAATAAACCCAGCGATTCCAAATCGTCTTTATCCCACTGAATCACGGTACGCTCATCCATAGCGGCATTCTCGACGGGCACTAGGTGATGCAGTGGCCCGGCGGCAATCACAAAGCCGCCCACATGTTGGGATAAATGCCTAGGGAAGCCGCGCAGCTCTTCGACGTATTTCACCAGCTGCTGGCTTTGGCGGCTGCGCAAATCTAGGCCCAACTCTTGTAGCTGCTCGGGCCAGGGGGTGCTGTCGCGGCGGTTAATATTTTTTATAAAGTAATCCATGCGGCTTTCGGCAAAGCCCAGTGCTTTACCCACTTCGCGCAGGGCGCTTTTTAGGCGATAGGTAATCACGGTGGCTGCAAGGGCAGCGCGCTCGCGACCGTATTTTTGGTAGATATATTGAATCACCTCTTCGCGGCGCTGGCTTTCAAAGTCCACATCGATATCGGGTGGTTCGTTGCGCTCTTTGGAGATAAAACGCTCGAACAGTACGGAGATTTTAGCGGGGTTTACGGCGGTAATTTCTAGGCAGTAACAAACTATGGAGTTAGCCGCCGAGCCGCGCCCTTGATATAAAATTTTCTGTTTTTTAGCGAACTGCACGATATCGTAAATAGTCAGGAAAAAATATTCGTAGCGCTGCTCTTCTATTAAGCTAAGTTCTTTATCGATAATGGTTTGAATATCTTGGGGGGTGCCTTCTGGGAAACGAAACTCACAACCTTGGGCGACCAGTTGGCGTAAATGTTCGATGGCGCTTAGGCCTTTGGGGACTAGTTCGCTGGGGTTTTGGTAGCTAAGTTCGCGCAGGGAAAAGTGGCAGCGCCTGGCGATGCCTAAGGCGTTGTTGATATGGTTTTCGGGGAACAATTTGTGCAGTTTTTCTATTGAGCGTAGGCAGGCTTCGCGGTTGCTGCTTAGCTCGCGGCCCAGCTCGCTAACAGGTTTGCCGCTATCAATGGCGCTTATAATATGTTGCAGGGCTTGTCTTTCGGGGCTGTGCATGAGGGCGCCGCCGCAGGCGCAGGTTTCTAGCTCTAGGCTTTCGGCCAACGTTTGCCAGTATTGTATTTTATGGTGCTCGCCGCCTTTTAGTTGGCGGCGATAGCCTAGCCATAATCGTTCTGCTTGGGCTTGTTTTAGCCATTTTCCCCAGTGATCATTGTAGTGTTGGTTTTGTTTATCTTGTGTGTTGTTGCGCTTTGGGTTCACCTCTAAGGGCAGCCACAGGATGAGACAATGCTGTAGGCTGCGGATATCCCAGGGGTCGAGTTGGTATTGGCCTTTTTCTGCGCGGCGGCGGGCGTGGGTGATAAGTCGGCAGAGTTCGCTGTAGGCGTTTTTGTTGGGGCAAATTAGGATTAACTCGAGCTCGTTTTGGTAGCGTAGGTAGCTGCCGATGATAAGTTTGAGTTTGAGCTTTTCTTGTTCTATGCAGTGGTGCGCGCGTACGACGCCGGCGAGGGAGCATTCGTCGGTGATGGCGATAGCTTCGTAGTTTAGGAAGGCGGCGCGGCGAACGAGTTCTTCGGGGTGTGAGGCACCTTGGAGGAAGCTGAAGTTCGATTGGGCCATTAGTTCGGCGTAGCTCATGAGGGTGTTTTAGTGTTCCTTTGTTTGTGTTGTTTGTGTTGTTTGTGTTGGCGTTTAGTTGGTGCTTGTCGATCGGTAAAAGGTGGGGAGGGGTTTACGAAACGATCGGCGGCCTTCCAGGCTTCCCTCTCTCCTAAAAAAGCCTCGCAAAAAGACGCGAGTCTTTTTTACTCATTCGGCGCTCGCTCTTTATTGTTTCGTAAGCCCCTCCCCACCTTTTACCTGCTGTAGTAGTTACTGTTATCTTTGTTTCACATCTAACTTTTTACGTCTAACCTTTGTCGTCTTTCGTGCCGTGCATGGATGCACAAATGCTGTGGAGCGCTGGATGCGAGGGAACAGTGCCCCCTTTTAAGCAAAATACCCATGCACATACCAATGTTTGTTAGGCGTTTTATAAAGCCATAGCCAGCGGCCTTCTTGATTGCGGGCGATGAAGTAGTCGCGCTCACAGTTTTGTTTTTCATTCCAGCCGGGGTTTTGTATGCGTTCGGGGCCGTAGAAGAGTAGGACTTCTTCTTGCAGTTGCTGAGGTTTTTCAAGTAAAAAGCTGGGTCTTAGGCCTTCGGGTAGAGGCAAGTTTGTGTTGTTTTTGCTGCTGCCTTTTTTGTCTTGTGGGTTGTTTTGTAAATTGTCTTTTGAAGTGCCTTGAGAACTATTTGCGCTGTTGCACAGTTGTTGGCTGTGCTCGGGGATGTGGCTGTTGCCGGCTTGTAGAAAGTGGATGCGTTCTTTGCCTAGGCGGGCTTGTAGGCTATCGAGTAGTTGTTCTTGGCTTAGGCGGCCTTGGTGTTGGCTGAACAGTTCGGCGTGTTCTTGGCCGCGTTGTTGATGTTTTTCACAGCGCAGGCTGATGGCTTCTACGGGGGCGGGGAGTTCTAGGCGCTCTAGGCGTAATTTGAGTAGGGCTTGCCAGCGTTCGGCTTTTTCTTCGCCGCGTATGGCTCGCAGTTCTATCTTTAGGCTTTCGCTATCACGCAGTTGCAGTTGTATATCCACTTGCTGGGCTTGTAGATCGCGTTGCTGCAAAAAATCTTGCAGTTGTTTTAGCAAGGGGGTGATAGGTTTGCTTAGGGTTTCGCTATCGTAAATTTCATAAAACAGTTGCAGCTGGCGTTCGAATATTTCTGTGGGTTGGTAATAGGCTAAAGGGGTTTTCAGTTCGTTGTTTAGGCGGCCGAGGTACAGCAGCATTTCTTCGTCGAAGCGGCGGCTGATTTCTTTTAGGGGTAGTTTGAGTAGGCGCTCTAGGTGGTGAATGCCTAAGCTGCTTAGCCTTTCTAGGCTGTTTTTTTTTAGCGGCAGGCTGCTGCAGGGGGTGCGGGCTAGGCTTTGCTCTAGGCTTTGTTGCCCTTCGGGGGTATCGGCGAGCAGTTGTTGGTAGCCGTTGCGTGCCAGTAGTTGTGCGGCCCAGGGTGAGTGGGCGTTGGCGTAGTGGTAATGCAGGGGCTGCAGTTGTTGTTGGATGTGTTGCCAGTAATTTTCTAAGCCTTGGTGATAGCGCAGCATGCTGCGAATTTCGAGCAGTAAACCTTGGGGGGCTTGCAGTACTAGGTTGGCGCTGATGGGGTAGAGTTGCTCGGCCAGTTGTTGCAGTAGCTCTTGTTCTAATAGGGGGCGGTAATCCAGTACGCGCAATTTGGCTTGCATGGCGATGGCCGCCGCCAGGCCCATGCCTAAGCGTATACCTTGTTGCTGGGCCAGTTCGCAGGCTTGGCAGACTTCATTACCTTGGCCGTCGACGATGATAGTCGCTTGAGAAAAAGCTTGAGTTGTGGCTTGAGCTGTAGTTTGAGATGTAGCTTTAGAGGCTGCTTGACCTTCTTTTTCATCAGCCACCAGCTGCTCTTCTCGGTAGAGATGATCCAGTTGCAGTTGATAAAAGTGCAGATAAAGCCAGCGCATTCAAAAGCCTATTGTTGATGATTCTGTTATTTAGGGGCCTATTATTTAGGGGCCTATTATTTAGGGGCATAGTATTGAGGGCCCTGATGTTAGTGGGCCCGCTGTTTGCCAGCCTGTCTTTTACCGGCAAGCGAGATAACATTTTGTGGGCGTTTGGGCACGCACAGCTCTGGCCAATCGCGGCTGAAATCGATATGGATATTACGCAGCGGCCAGCCCCTTTGGCGTTTGGGAATATGCAGGCATAGGCCTCGGGGCTTGGCTTCCAGCTCGATATGTAAATCGGCGGCCAGCTTCGCGCTATGGGGCTTTCTAAATACAATCATGGTGCTAGAGCCCGCCTCGGCGGCCAGCTTAAGGCGCTTGGCCTCGGCCATATTGATGGGCTTGTTAATCGATCTATTAGCAGGCCTATTAATATGCCCCTGGCGGTTAGTAACTGCTCGCTTTTTGCCTTGCCGGTCTGGCGATTTGCCCTCTTGTAATAGCTCCTCCCACAGCAATACCGCTGCACAGCGGCCGCTTTGCAGGCACTGCTCGGCGCTCCAAAGGCTTTCATCGCGCTGGGTATCGCTAATCAATAGCAGCTGATCGATATTAATGCCCATCGCCGCCCAGGCATCACTACTTAACTGCTGTGGCGGAGCAATAATCGCCAGCAAGCGATCCTGCAAACGCTGGCGCAAATAGTGCTGCAGCAGGCGAATCTCACCTAGGGCAAATAGGCTATTAATCAACATCAGCCCCTGCTTAGGCAGCCCACCGTTTAAGGCATTATCCAGCTCAGGGTAGCGACTAGGCTCTAACTCAGCGGTAACACCCTTCGCAATAGGTAAGGGCTCACTAGCCCGCCAGATCTGCTGGCGCTGCTGCAATTCCTGCAGCAGCGCCGCATTCAGCGGCTTATCGGCAGGCTTGGCCTTTGGGTTTGCGGTGCTCTTGTTCATGGTGCTCTTGCTCACGGGGCTTTTGCGTATAGGCTGTATCGGGCTAATTTTTCCAATCAAAATATACTGTATGTTTATACAGTAATCTGACTTTGGGCAAATGGCAAGTGCCCTGGCATCAGAGGGTAAATGGGGGCTTTGGTTTTTGGAGGGTGAGGATGGGTAATCTATCTGTGGCGGAAGGTATGTAATCAGGTGGCTATGCTAAAACATGGGCTTTACAGCGCTGCCCATCGTTTATGCGTCGAGTTGGAGGTGCACATCCATACGCTTGTGTAACACTCGAACGATTTGGATTCCAGCCTGAGGTATATAGCGATAGAAGATAATATGGCTGGCGCAGGGGAATTTTCGATAGCCGGTTTTAATATGGTCACAGTTGTGACCAGCTTCTGGTGTTTCGGCCAGCCTATGGAAGCTTAGATCGAATTGCTTGGCGTAAATAAGCCGCTGCTCTCGTCCCCATTTTTTCTGGGTGTAAGACAAAATCGATTTCAAATCGGCCTTGGCCTTATGGCTTAAGCTAAATGCCGCCATTAGCTAAGCTCATCATCCATTTCTTGCATCAGCTCTTCGTAGCTATATTCAGCACTGCCGCTATCTTCCCCTTCCTTGAGTAACTGGCGCAGCGTGGCAATCTTCTGCTCATTGTCTTCCAGTAAGCGCAAACCCGCGCGCACCACCTCGCTGGCCGAGGCATACCGCCCCTTATCAATTTGCTGAGCAATAAAGCTATCGAAATGCTCTCCCAGAGTAATGCTTGTATTCTTGGGCATGTTAAATACCTTTATACCAATATGTACCTAATAGTGGTATAGAGCTTATGGCAAGTCAATTGTTGGTACAAAGGATAGCTAAGACGTATCACCCTTAGGCAAGCGCCCTTTGAATGTCGGTAGCCTCTAAAACCGCCCAAAGCATGACATGACGAAGTCTTCACACTTGCTTGATTAATATGCTGCCAGTGCTATGAGTGGCTATGTTTGAATGAAAGCTAGAGTTTTCAGTGCTTTATTGCTGCTTGTCTATCTATATGGGTGCTCCGGTAGCATCTAGAAATTTCCCCAGAATTAGAAAATCCACAACGTACTTTGGCAAAGCATCTGAGTTAAAACACCAGGTAGATAAAAAAGCTATGACAAGGCGTTTAGCTCGACAGGAGGGGGAAGCCTATACCGTCGGGCGTTATACTGCTGGATAATGAAGGCATTGAAGCGGGAAAAACATTAGAGCTAATAAAAAATGAACATTCATCTATTAGTCATTGAAGATAATCAAGCTATTGCGGGGCAGTTGATCGATTTCTTGACGGGAAAAGGTTTTATTGTCGATTACGCACACAATGGCCGAGTAGGGCTGCAATTATTACGAGAGAATCAATTCGATGTGATCATACTCGACTTGATGTTACCCGATATGGATGGCTTGGATATCTGTGAAACAGTAAGAGCAGAAGTTGATGCTAACGTCCCCATTTTAATGCTGACGGCTAGAGATAGCTTGGATGACAAGATTCGAGGCTTTGATTCGGGGACGGATGATTATTTGACTAAGCCTTTTGAGCTTGAAGAAGTCGCTATGCGCTGTAAGGCTCTGGCGAAAAGGCGCTCTGCGAATCAAAGCGAATCCATTGCTATCGGTGGTCTGCTGGTTGATAGTAAGAAAAAACTAGTCAGCAGAGATGGTCAGTCAATAAATCTAAGCGTTACCGACTTTGCTATTTTACTTGAGCTGGCCAAGGCTTTTCCTTCGGCGGTTAGCAGGAATGAGCTGACTCGAAAAATTTGGGGTGAAGACTTTCCCGATAGCGATGTACTTCGCTCTCATATATACACATTAAGAAAAGCAATTGATAAGCCATTTGAGTACCCAATGATAAAAACCATTCATGGCGCGGGTTTTAGGCTCACAGAAGAATGAACTATAAAGATAAAAGCATTCATAAAGGCATTATTCATCTATTTGTTGGCATCATACTCCTAGTATCGCTCATCTATAGTATCTTGCTGTTGGGCTATTCCTGGATAGTGGAAGACAATATTTTTAATAGAATAGTCACCGAGGAAGCGAACTATATTGAGAAGATCTACAAGGAAGAGAGGAAGCTGGTAGACCCTAGGGCTCCTTTTTTAACCCTATACCCGGGCTGGGATGAGCTGCCTGTCGATATTTATTTGCAGCATTTGAAAGATGTTAATCAGGTTGAATTTAAAAGCGGCGATCGCATTAGTCTATATGTTCACCCCCTAGAAATTGAAGGTGAAAATGCGGTACTGGTAGCGGATATTACGAAATATGAAGTGGGCCGAGATTATCTTCCGGTCGTATCAATGGCCTTGCTGGCCCTATTGGCCGTTGTTGCTGCTTTGGCATCTTATATGGCCTATTACTTGGCGAAAAAAACACTCAAGCCTCTGGAGCGCTTGACTAATAAGATAGCTTCAAACCCCAGCATAGATGATGGATTTTCTGATGAGTTTCCCAAAAACGAAATTGGAATGCTCGCAGAGACTATCGAGCTGAGCTTCAAAAAGACCCAAGAGCTACTCAGCAGGGAAGAGAATTTCACGCGTGATGTTAGCCATGAGCTTCGTACACCAACTACGGTGATAAAAAATGTTATTGCCGAGCTGAAGCAAAACGATACCTTATCTGCAAAGCAGCTAAATTACCTTGAGGATAATACACTTCGCATCGAGCAAATCATAAACACCTTGCTGGCGCTGGCCCGTAATGAGGCAACATTGCTAGAACCTATAAGGTTTATTGATGTGTTAGAAGATGTGGTGGTGTCTCATTTTGAGTTGTCAAAGCATGAGGATTTTACTCTCCAGATGGATGTGTCTGAATCCTTACAGGTATCTGGCAATAAAAATCTTCTTCAATTACTGATTAATAATCTAATCTCCAATGCCATCCATTACTCCTCTGATCATCGTTTAAAGATCTATTCAGACGAGGGTGCAGTTATCATCTTTGAAAACGAGACAGATTATATCCATAAGGATAACCCAATCTCTCCTAAGGTGAAGAGGGAGAGCAGCCAGGGGCTTGGCTTGGGCTTGTTCTTAGTAGAAAGGGTGTGTTTGGCTCTAAATTGGGAGGTGGATGTTGAAGTAAGTAGTGGTCAGTTCAGAATAATCATTAATACCTCTCCCCAGAGTTAATAAGACGACATTTCACGAAATCACGACAAACGCCTTGATATTCTAACGCTTAGTTAATTTAAGCCAGTAGAGAATATTATGCGACCATTCAACGCGATATTAAGCTTTCTAATTGTCTTACTTGTTCCCTTTGCGAATGCAAGTGAGACTTCCAAAAACGTTGGCATCCTTATTTCCAGCTATGGAGAAAAGGGGCGGGAACATCTTAGCTACGATTTAGAAGAGCTAGCACAGGCCTACCTCGTCCTGCATGATAATGGGGTGAGTATTGACCTGCTAAGCCCTAAAGGCGGTGCTGTATTGGTCAAAAACAACAAAGACCAACTGCCTTTTATTCAGCGTTTTAAAAACGAAACTCCCGCCCTAAAGCAGCTTGCCAATACCCTATCGAGTAAAGAGGCCATTAACAAACCCTACGATGCCGTGCTGGTTATTGGTGGTAGTGGCGCCATGTTTGATTTGCCAGTTGATCAAGCTACCCAAGCCTTTCTTGAAAAGCATGTTAATAGCAGCAAGCCAATCGCCGCCGTATGTCACGGCCCTGCAGCCCTAGTTAATGTAAAGAGAAAAGATGGCAGCTATTTTGTGGCGAATAAAAAGGTAAATGGATTTACCAATGCAGAAGAGCGAGCCTTCGGTAGTGATGTGATCGATGATTTGCCATTTCTGCTTGAAGATAAGCTAAAAGAACATGGTGCTACCTTCGTAAATAATGCCCCGATGCTGCCTTATATCTCTGTGGATGGAAACTTAATTACCGCTCAAAACCCTGGTGCCGTCGCCCAAGCTGCAGAGGTTTTGCTAACGAAAGCAGGGGTAGATATTAAAGACCGAAAACTATTCAAAGATGAAGCCACACTGACACTGATCTCTAAAGCCAGAAGCAGCGGCTCTTATCTAATCGATCTGGCCATTAAATCTAAGCCTGAAATGTACGACATGAATTATATGGCTCTATACGGTTTTTATGCTTACGGCCTAGCCGAAGATAAAGCCAGCAAGCTTGTGGAGCTCGATATCATGCAGGCCATTGGGCGTAATTTTGAACACCCAGTATACCTAGCCAAGCTTATTTCAGCGGAAGTTGAACAGGGCATGAAAGCCAAAGCAAAGCAGAACTTTGAAAAGTTTAAAGACCTTTATCCAGATCATGAAAAGATGGCGGATCTTAAAGGCTTAATCAACGGTAAGGCGAAGTGAGATGGCTGTGATCTGCAAAACAAGGTTATCCCTAATGGTACTGCTGTCAGCTTTCTGGTCTTCAGCAGGGGCAGCTGATTGCAGCAAGGAATGCAAATTAAATCAAGTTGAAGCCTATTTCACTGCCTTGGCCAAAGTTTCGCGCCAAGGGTCAAGTATTGAGGATATTGATTCTTTGCTGGAGGCGATGCATGAGGATGTTAAATATATCCATTTTGAGTACGGCGCTGACTTTGATAAAGACAAGTGGCGAAAAGCCTTTATCAGAAATCTCAATAGGAATTTCTATAACAAAACCAATGCTCATCACGCCCGAGTTTTGCGGGCAATCTATGGGAAATCTCACATAGCGGTTGAGTATTCACATGGCGTAGTGAAGGAGGACGGTGTTTGGCATCCTGAAGAGCCTCGGTTAGCCGTATTTGGCTTTAGCGATGGGAAAATATCCTTAGTCGAAGAGCTGTGGTAGCCATAAAGAAATACTCGCATCAACAGAAAATGAACACTAATCAATAACTCTACAAACCATGATGACAAAAAAACTAAATACAGTATTTGCTATGGTGCTGCTGTTTGCACACCTTCCAGCAATGGCAGGCGACAAGGCTGAGCCAGTCATTCAGTTACTGTCCAAAGCTTATAATGCAGACAAATTGAAGAGCTTAAACAGTATAAAAATCTATGATTACAATAAGAGCCTCTGGCCTGGTCAAGATGAAAGTCCTGACTTACCCGATTTCTGGAAGTTAAAAGAAACGCTTTTAATAGACTTTGTTAAACAAAGAAAAAGCCTACTTTCATGGAGGGAGGTACGCACGGTTACCGATTTTGAGCAGTATATTTCATCAAAAGAAGGTGGAAGAGTTTATGATCTCGTCTATCAGAAGTATTTTGATGACAGTTGGTACAACTATAAAAATACCGGGCGCTCCATAGAAAGAAGTAGCGATACTTTAATCGCAAAGCAGTTATTAGAAAATGCAGATCAACTCAGTTTCGATGGGCTAGCGCAGTTTCGAGGTGTAGAGCACTATCAAGTATCGCTGCCCCTATTTGGCAATAGCCCACATCAAATCTTGATTGACTCCCGTACAGGGGTGATAGCAAAAGTTACAGCAAAACACGCCCGTGTTGGCGAATTAGTTTATGTGTTCTCAAACCACAAATCCAAAGCGGGTATCAGTTATGCCCGTGATCTAAGTTATTTTGTGGGTGGCAAAGCCAGAAAGGTATCGATATATAGAAACCTAGATCTCAACCCAGATACCCAAAGTGCGTTTCAGGAGCCGGCGGGCTTTTCTGCTTGGGGTAAGCCGGCAGCTCCGAGTGCTAAGGGCCTACGTCTGCTAGGGCACGGGGTGTATCTAGTGGGTAATGGACGATCACAATCTATATTTGTAGAAGCTGATGATTACTTCATTGCATCAGGTGGCGGACGAAAGCTTGATAAAAACTACCAAAGCTTATTAGCCAAAACCGGTTCGAATAAACCCCTCAAATATGTCGTGTTGCCCCATCACCATACCGAGCATCTTCAGCTAATTAAACCTGCTCTTGCTCTAAATGCCAGCATTGTCACAAGTTCTAACGCTCTTGCGCTTATTAATAAAACCCTGGGTAGGGATATCGGCAAAGAAGAGCTGTTGCTTGTGGATAAGGAGGTAGCACTTGGCGATGTTCGTATTTTAAAGCTTACAACAGCGCATGCGGCCGAAAACCTAGTTCTCTATTTACCTAAGCAAAAGATGCTCTATTCACATGATCATTTCGGAACCATCTATGAGAATGGTACGGCCAGACCGTTCAAAGATATGAAGACTTTTATTGGGAAAGTAAACGAGCTAGAGCTGGATATCGAAACATATATTGATGGGCGAAGCCCAAGGTTACTGTCTAGCAAGGAAGTTAAATCAATTATTGGTCGCTATAAAAGCCCCACCTGTGCCAAGCAATACGATGTTTGCCAAGAAGGGCATATCGATAGCTTGTAGTAGGCCCCAAAACACTACCTATAAAACACATTAATAAGCTCTTCTCATTCTGATTAAGTTTGAAGAGCAGAGTTTTACAGATCACTACTGAGGATCACACAAGTTGATAATATACAGAAAGATACTCGCACTAATCACCATGTTTGCTTCACTGCTTATGTTAATGCCTGCAGCAGCAGAGGCTAAAGCTGAAAGCGATGTAAATACAAACGATACAAATAACAGCATCAAGAACGGCCAAAAAACGGCTTTTGTGGGCGGGCATATAATCAACCCCGAAAGTGGTTCGGTTCTTCACAATGCAACGATTTTGCTAGAAGGCGGAAAAATCTTAAAAGTTCTTTCTAGCAAAGAACAAGTTCCTGCAGGGTTTAAAGTCCTAAACATTAAAGATAAATGGATTATGCCGGGCTTGATCGATGGCCATATTCACCTAGCCCAATCGGGAAGTGCTTTTACGCGGCCAGATACCCTGGATGCAACAAAAATATCACCTTACCAACAAGATCAGCAGTGGCTGCTTGATAATTCCCGCTCGATATTTGAAAGCTATTTGAATATGGGGGTAACAACGATTGTAGATTTAGGTGGCCCTTCGGAATATATGGCTCACCATCGTCAGCTAGCAAGCTATAAGCCATCACCTAATCTATTGATGGCAGGCACACTGCTATCGCCAATGGATATGCCAAAGCTAAGCCTTAATGGAAAAACCTTTAGTAAGGTCGCCACAGAGGAAGAAGCGCTAAATACCCTTAAGCAGCAAATAGCCATGCAGGCCGATATTATAAAAATCGTATGGAGCCAGGAAACAGGAATGACGACAGACGAGCTTTATAATTTATATAAGCCAGTGATCGATGCCGCCCATAAACATAATAAACAAGTGGCCGTACACGTAGAGGATTTGGCCAATGCCAAAAGATCGATTGAAGCGGGTGGCGATATCTTAGTACACGGAGTGATATCCGAGCCTATTGATGAAGAGCTTATCCAATTGATGAAGGCTCGCAATGCCAGCTATATGCCCACCTTATCGGTGACTGCGCATTACTCCGAGATGTTTAAAGGGGCGGTGAGTTTTAATCGCTTAGAGCAAAAACACGGCGACCCAATCATTTTAAATAGCTTTGCAGAGCTTATGGCCAATATTCCTAAAACAGACTCAATGAGCCAGCTGCTACTGAAATACACCCCCTATGTCGATGCACCAGAAGAGGCACTGAAAAACCTCAACGAACAAGAGCGATCGATCGTGGAGCAACTAAAACCAAACTTCGCAAAATCAGCCGTAGAAATCCAAAGCGATAACCTCAAACGCATTATCGATTCGGGCGTAAACATAGCCTTTGGCACCGACGCCGGAAACCCAGGGACACTACACGCCTACTCGCTGCTAGGAGAAATGCGCGAATGGAAAAAGGCCGGCATAAGCAATCAAAGAATCCTACAAGCCGCCACAGCAGGCAATGCCAAAGCCTATAAACTAAGCAATAAAGTAGGGGCCATAGCGCCTGGCTTGCAAGCCGATTTTATCGTCCTAGCAAACAACCCACTACAAGACATAGAAAACGTCTTCACAGCCGAAATGATAGTAAAGGAAGGCCAGTTAGTAGAAGTAACACACTAAATGCAAGCAGAGCTAAACCACAAGGAAGTGGTTTGAAACCCAACTTCAATTAATCCAGCAACCCCCAAGCACCCATCACTCACCCCAGCAACAACTCCCTTGTTTATGGTGATACGGCTAAAGGGGCAACACCAACTGCCCCAGTCAAACATGCTGAGCACTTTTTAATCGTAAGACTAAAAGCAGCAAAACTATCACGAATAAAAGATGCTTTAGATGCCAAATTTCATCAATCTGGTACTAATTTATTAATACGCATGAAAAGTGTGGTAAAACAGTGGTTTATGCACTTGGGCAAGGGAATGCGGGTGGTATTTAAATGGACTCCTTCCTCAATATTTTTTACCCCTAAACTATTAAAGGCATCCTACCCCTTATTTAGGGGGCTGTTTAACACACTGTTAGGAGCCTAGGATAAATATGGATATCGAAGTCGTCAGAAGAGTCTGTTTGGCTCGACACCTATATGGGTTATCTAAAGATCACCTAAATTCTACAAATGATCTGTACCTATTCTCTACAGTAAACTTGTTGCAAGATGCAGTTGAATCATTTCTTTTGGCGCTTTCTGATTTTGTTGAGGCGCAAGTCGATCAGCGAACAACATTCGATAGATACTTTGTTTTAATAAATGAGAAAATAGCCCCTAAAGAGCTTCCATTTAAAACCCAGTTATTACGATTAAATCGAATTAGGGTTGATTCGAAACACTATGGGATTCAACCATCGCGACAGGAAGTAGAAAGGTTAGAAGTGAGTGTTGGGGAATTCTTTTCTGAGTCCTGTGCGTCAATTATGAATGAGAGCTTTGCAACTCTCAGTACTATTGATCTTCTAAATGATGGAGAAACAAAAGACATTTTGCTTCAAGCTAGAGATAAGCTTGAAGCAGGAGAGTTGGATGAATGCGCGATATTTTGTAGGAAATCTCTCTATCTTGAAATAGAGAACAAGTACGACATTTCTGGGTTCAGGGAAGGAGCCCCACCACTAAAAGGTCTTTTAGCCGCATTTAGGCCGTCTAGCTATGCTCCATATTTTGCTAGAAATGCCGACTATATTAAAAAGAATGTTAAATCACCCACCGACTATATAGTTTATGATCAAGCGCACCTGCACCAAGAACTATCAACTTTAAGAGTAGATAGCACTTCGTACTGGAATGTTTGGCGACTTACGCCAAACGTGTATAGGGATAGTGATAAAAACTGGTTTGTGAAAAGAGATTTTGACAAGTTGGATCTGGAGATATTGGCGAGTAAGATTCAATATATTTACGACACTACAATAAATATAATTTTTTCAATTCATAGTGTTAAGAACACTGTAAAAACCGCTGACTATCAAAGGTATCATATTGAGCTAGAAAGGGATGAGGTTAACGTATACGAGAAAGCTGATTGTAATTCTACTGTGTTGTCTGTGACACCGGCCGGCTTAAGAAGTCTCGATTGCGATCACTGTATTTATGGCTTCGATGGTGATGGCCCTTACTGGTATGTGTCCCAGTTCTTTGATAAGAATTTTATCAGTGGTTATATCCATAATGACTCATTACTCCCTCCTGTAATTGATGAACCCATTAAGTTTGGTCATGTAAAATGGTTTGGGGAAGAGCAAGGGTTCGGATTTATTCGAGGAGATGATGGAAATGACTTTTTTGTACATCAATCGGATGTTATCCCTAAGGATGAACTACCACTTAAAGGCAAGCAAAGGGTTCAATATAAAGTGCAAGAATCTTCCAGGGGGCCTAAGGCTATCGAGGTAGATTTAGCCCCTGACAAATCAAGGCAGTAGGATGCCAGCCAAGCTGGCGCTTCTGCTTGAAACGTTGGAACTCCGAGTTAACCAGAATTAAAGGATATTTATGTTAGAAATAGTACTTTCAGTAATTGCCGTTGGAACCGGGCTGAGTAGTCTGTGGTTGTCAAACGAGCAATGGAAAAAGATCAAGTCAAAGATTGGAATGCTAAGTGACGCGGGAAAAGCAACTGAAATTTTGCCCGCTTGGTATACTGAGCGAATGATGGGGGATCAGTGGTATTTTGGATTGGTAACAACTAGTGGACACACGATCGCAATTGGTAATATTTCAGCAATTTCCGATGATGGAAAGTGGATGGACGTGGCCCTTCTTACTTCTGACGAAGCACCTGACAATGAAAATACTAAATTTATTACTGCCGTAGCTGAGGATCGAAGAAGTGCGTCAATTCAAATAGAAAAAATAGTGATGGCTTATGAAATTGTCACCAGCTAGAAAACCTCTAACAAGTTTAGGTAGTCGGTAGTGTGTAATGATTGATGATTTAGAATCGTATCAAGGGGAAATGGCTGAGTTTGCTAAGACTTTTATTGTCCCTATGAAAGAGGCCTCAGACAGAGGAGAGGAGTTTGAACCTGATGGGTATGATGACTTTTATAAGATTTTCAAAGGCTTTACAGATATTTGTGAAACTATTGAGACAATAGAGCTGCTATTGGTATTGGTTGGGTTAAATCCTCCCAGAAGTAAACGAATAAGTATTGACTTATATTTCAAACATATCATCGCGAGCTATATAAGTGAAATTTACATTCTAAAAGAACGTCTAAATTCGTACGCAACGAAAATATCAAGAATGTACTCTAAGGCTGATCCGTCGCTCGATATTAAGGCAGATTTTGACGATCTTTATTCAAGAATAAAGGATAGCCTTGAAGGAATCAATAATACACGAAACTTACATGTACATAGCGAAAGATATTCTGACTTTGATCTAAATTGGTTGTCCTCGTTGAGATTAGTAAGTGAAGTTGATGATTCATTCGAGCTGGCTTTAAATTGTAAATACAAGGAATTGAAGGCTAAATGGAAGAAGCAAGTTTTTGACAATAACAAAGCCATAGCTAAGTTATTAACAAGTTACTTTGACACTATTTTTAGACTAATATCTGTTGATGGAAAGATTGTATTGCCTAAAAGAAAAGACAGGTCTAATGAGGGAGAGCTTGTGTCAGAAGGTTTGGCTGCCCAATGAATAATGGAAAGAAAAGGAGTTTATAATGTCTTCAGAAATAACATCAATATTGGCGTCGGGTCAGTTAGCTAGATTGATTCCGACAGTGGCTGATTCCAAAAAGGAGGAACGAGCTACATCAACCTTGCTGGCCTCGTTTATGGTGGTTCCAAGTTTTGCTACAAGTGTCCTTTCAGATGCTGGTGCTTCAATTGGTAAGCGATCCAAAATTACTTGTTACACTGAGGTGGTATTTAAGTCGGCAGACAAAGGGAAGGGGCCGCGGCCAGATGGTCTGGTAGTCGTTGCTAATGGATCGAAGACTTGGACTGCATTAATTGAATCGAAAATAGGAAATGCAGAACTTACAAACGATCAAGTCGAAGAATACCTGTCTTTAGCAAAGCAGTATAAGATAAATGCGGTAATAACAATTTCGAATCAGTTTGCGACAACTCCTACTCATCACCCTTTGACAATAGCTAAGTCGAAGACAAAATCTGTTGAGCTCTACCATTTTTCTTGGCTTTCATTGAAGTCAAAAGCTGTTCTATTAACTGGGGCCAAGGGGATTGATGACCCAGAACAAGCATATATTCTTAGTGAGCTAGTTCGTTACCTTGATCATGACTCTTCAGGTATTACAGCACTCAATAAAATGCCTGCTTTATGGAAAGACCTTTGCACTGCTGTTCAAAACGGTGTTGCTCTCAATAGAAAAGCAGAGTTTTTAACTGAGTCTGTATCTGGTTGGCATCAACTGCTGAGGCATCTGACACTGAATTTAAGTATGGCTATCGGTCAACCTGTTGATATAAACCTCACGCGGCAGAGGGAGAAAGATGCTGATCTGAATTTTTCAGAAGATTGTGCTTATTTAGCAAAGGAGTCCAGTTTAAAGGCTGAGTTTAACATACCTAATGCGGCATCTAGACTTGTGTTGTCAGCGGATGTACTTAGGAAGGTCATCAATGTTTCGATGAAATTAGAAGCTCCTAAAGACAAAAGTAGGGCAACTGCATCAATTAATTGGCTGACCCGTCAGTTGAAAGGCACTAACTACGAAAACTTATCTATTAGGGCTTATTGGCCGAAAAGAATACCGGAAACAATGGCATCACTGGATGCAGTACTAGAAGACCCATCTGTTCTTATACCACCAAATGTACGAGAGCTACCTACATACTTAGAAGTTGTTCGGGTAGTGGATCTAGGAGCAAGGTTTAAAGGGGCCAAGACATTCGTAGAAGATGTTTCTACTCAATTCCCGAAATTTTATCATGATGCAGGCCAGCTTCTGACCAAGTGGGTTGCCCAGGCTCCTAAGATAAAAGAGAAAAAGCAGGAAGAAGAACCATCAATTCCGACGATATTCTCAGAAGTTAGAAATGTCACGCAGTTTGAAGCTAGTGATTCACCTGAGAATGTAACTGAAGAGTTGAATGTCTAAGTCAAGGGCGCAAGGTCTCTCCTTGTAAAAGCCCCAATGTAGCTTTTAGCTTTGACGGTTGCTGGCCAGGAACCGTAGAGCAGCATGGATGCTGCGAAGTCGAGCGCCCTTGGATGGTTTAAGCGTGTTCCAGGCTAGCAATCGTCAAAGCTGAAAGCGGTCAGATTCCCTCAATACTCCAAAACACAACATTTCTGTTCTCCCTCTTAAACAAGCGCTCAAATTTCGACCATTATAAACACCACCAATACCAGGCTATTTGCGAATTATTATCAAATTTCCTACTTCATCCATAGCCAATCATGTACAATCCTGCGCCGTTAACCCAGTAATGGTCACTGGTTAACCGCAAGTAAAGAGAAGTAGGAAGAGAGCAGGATGACAGCCTTTGTACGTAACGCTGCCCTTTACGGCAGCGTATTAAGTGTTGCCGCACTAAGCAGCAGCCTAAGCTTGGCCGCTCAGAATATCGCTGAAAAAGCCAATAGCGCAGCCAACAAGCAAGATAACTCAAAACTAGAGCAAGTGATTGTTCAGGGCGTAATGACCGCCAACAATCAGCCAGTGGGCACCTATAGCTCACCGATATCCAATTTAGAATACGATCCGCGCATTGATTTGCAATCGCGCAATATGGCCGAGGCCCAGGCCGATGTCACCATTCGTGGCGGTATCTTTGAAAGCACCGGCTTTCGCATCGGTAGTGCCACCTTGATCGACCCGCAAACTGGTCACTATTTTGCTGAGATCCCCATCGCCCCAGAAATGTTGAGCAAGCCCGATGTCTTAACCGGTGCCGATAACGCCCTGTATGGCGTAAACAGCTCAGTGGGCAGCATCTCTTACGCCTGGTTGCCGGTGCGTGCTGGTGGCAGCGTATCGGCTGCAGCAGGAAACAATGCCTTAAATGTACAGCGCGTACACAGCGCCATGACGACCGAGCTGGAATCTGCAGAAGATTGGACCTTGGGGCTAGAAGCGGAATATTCCCGCTCAGAAAGCGATGGCAGTATCGAGCACGGCGATCACGATTATGATCGCGCATCGGGACGTGTTCAGTTATTGGGTGACGATTCTCAAACCGATTTATTTTTTGGTTATCAGAGTAAATTCTTTGGTTGGCCTAATATGTACACCCCGTTTGGCGTAAACGAAACCGAAGATTTGGAAACCAAATTGTTGATGTTTAACCATCAGCAAAGCTATGGCAGTACAGCTAAGGGCCAACAGAATAGCTTTGAAGTTTCGGCTTATTATCGCCGCAATAGCGATCATTATATTTTCTCACGCGAGCGCCCAACGGCTTTCCAAGCTTTTCATAAAACCGCAGTAAAAGCTTTGGCCGTATCGGGTCGTCATGGTTTGGATGAAGCCTTAGCCTTAAATTATTCGGCGCAGTTTACGGCCGATTCTATTGATTCCACCACGCTTGAGCAAAACTTCACCTCGCGCCGTTATATGAAGTTAAGTGTATTGCCTGAATATCAAATTGCACTGCAAGATGATCAGCAATTAAAACTGCGTTTGGGGGCAGCTTTTGATAAAACCAATCGTGATGAATCCCAGGTTTCGGCCATTGCGGATATTCACTGGTTAATTAATCACAGCGATGCCAGCTCTGAGACCTTTTATTTATCCTATGCTGAAGCTAGCCAAGTGGTTGGCTACACCGCTATTGGTGGTAGCGAAACCGGTGGCTTGTTCCGCAGCAACCATGATCTTGGCCGTGAAAGAACCAAAAATCTAGAGCTGGGTATGGTGCTAGATCGCCTTAGCTGGAGCCTAGATGCGGCACTGTTTTATCGTTGGGATAATGAGCTGACCGATTGGACTTTTAACTTCGATCGCACATCGGCACGCTCGGCCAATCCAGTGGATATCGAAACCTTAGGCTTAGAGCTTATCGCGACCAAACGTTTTGATACGGCCGATATTGTGGCCAGCTATACCCATCTAAATAAATCGGAAGATTATGGCAGTGCTGATGTGGATGCCAGCTTCTACGCCTTAAACTACCCAGATCACCGCTTTACCCTAGCGGCCATTTGGCGCCCAATGGATGGCATCGAGCTGCGTATCGATAACGAGTGGCGCCAGCAGCAGGAAAACGCCCTGCGCAATGGCGATGACGATGCTTTCTTCACCCATCTAACCGCTAGCTACTTCCCCGAGCAGCTAGAAGGCTTAGAGGTGAAATTTGCCGTGGATAATCTATGGGATGAATCCTTCGAAGAAGTGCCGGGTACACCGGGCCGTGGCGATCAGTATTCGCTAGGTGTGACTTATCGCTGGTAAGTTTATATAGCTGATGACAGTGTGAGCTAAAGGCAAAGCTTTTGTTTTTAGCTCACGTTTTTGCTTTTTTTGATTCTTTTTCTTTTTTAAGCCTTTGTCTATGGCTCAGTCCATGGCTGCGAAAGTACTTTAACTCTCAATAATAGATTTTAGAAAACTCTCTATGCACTATCTTGCTATCACCTCTCTGATTTGGGCTTTTTCCTTCGGCTTAATTGGCAATGCCCTAAAAGGTATTGACCCATTGCAGGTAGCGGATGTGCGCTTATTGTTGGCGCTGTTGGTGTTCTTACCCTTTTTAAGGTGGCAGCAAACTAATAAACAAGAAAAGTGGCAGCTTATTGCCATTGGCGCTATTCAGTACGGCGTGATGTATACCTGCTTGCTGTCTTCGTTTCGTTATTTACCTTCTCATTTGGTAGCGCTGTTTACGGTATTAACCCCGCTGTATATTGTGATTATCGATAGCTTGCGTAAGCGTTATTTTTCTATTGATTATGTATTGGCGGCAGCTTTATCGGTGGCGGGTGCCGCGGTGATTAAAGCGAAAAATACCGAAGGTGCCGATATTTGGTTGGGCTTTGCGCTAATACAAATAGCTAATTTGGCTTTTGCTTTTGGGCAGGTGGCTTATCGCGATTGGAAGCAGGCTCGCCCAGAGCTAGCCCATAGTGCCGTCTTTGCTTGGTTGTATTTGGGTGGGGCTTTATTCACCGCCTTAGCCGCTGCACTTATCTCTGGCAAAGGGCCAATTCCTCTTGAGGCGAATGCACAGCAATGGGCGGTATTGCTCTATTTAGGCTTGGTGGCTTCGGGCCTTGGCTTTTTTATGTGGAATAAGGGCGCTACTTTAACCACTACCGGCATATTGGCGGCCTTTAACAATGCCGTAGTGCCGCTGGCTATGTTTGCTTCGCTGTTTATTTTTGCCGAAGCAAAAGGCGGCACGCTAGAAGAGCTAAGCCGCTTGGGCTTGGGGGCGGCTTTGATAGCCTTTGCTTTATTGTTGGGGCGTCGCAGGCATAGTGGGTAAACTCTATGTTTAAATGCTTAACCAAAGGCTGTGCAAGCTAACTGCCAGCGTATTAGCTGTGCTTGTGTGTGACTTCTCATAGCTCATGTGATTGGCGGTTGAGATGCCAGATCACAGCTTATAAACCTACCCACAAACGTCCTTCCGGGCTCCACGCCTTCTGCTATTTGATCTTTTTACCGTCTTTTGGGCTTCTAAGCTTCATCTATTCATCCAGCGAGATTGCCTCAGCATTCATATATTAAAAATCTTCCGGCAGTTTTTTTTCTATTGTCTAAGCTGAAAATAGAGAAATCAGAAAATAATATGGATCAGACAATTAAAACAGGTGATATAGAGTATGGCTGCAGACAGCGCTAGATATATTACAAATTCACTGCTTATCAAAATTGGCTTATTGTTTATCTTGGCCGCTAGCTTACGAAGCGGTTTGCTGCTTGCTCAGGGCAAGGATGGATTGGTGCTAGAAGAGGTCGTCGTCACCGCACAAAAACGGCCTCAAAATAGTTTGGATGTGCCAATCACTATTAATACGTTTTCAGCGGATGATATTGCCAATGTGGGTGCAAGATCTATTGTCGATATACACCGCTACATCCCAGGTTTAGAGGTAAGCGAGAAGGAGCTAACTCAGACCGAGGTTTCTATAAGAGGCATCAAAGGAACCAATATTAGTACAGGAGGGGATCCTTCTGTCGCTACCTTTTTTGACGGTTCTTATATTCCAAGGGCTGCTACTACGATCTCCTTCTCGGATATTGAGCGTATAGAGGTTCTTAAGGGGCCCCAAGGTACTTTATTTGGTCGTAACGCTGCAGCTGGTGTTGTGAACATAATTCCCAATGCTCCAGATGCCGGAAACTATGGTTTTGTTACGGCACGTTTAGGGAATCTCAATCTTCGCCGCTTAGAAGCAATGGCGAATGTCACGCTAAGCGATGGGGTATACCTACGTGTCAATGCGCTCAGCAATCAGCGCGATGGGGTTCTAAATAATATCGGAGAAGGTGGGGATCCAGGTGGGCAAGATAATTCTGCTGCAAGGGCTGCTTTGCTATGGGAAGTGGCCGATGGACATCGCCTGAGTATGAGTTATGACTGGGATAAAATCGATCAATCGGCCCCTCAAAGTATAGGGATTGGCCCCTTTGCAAATAATACTAACCCGTTTGTAGGCCCAGTTAATAATGATGTGCGAAATGGTGGTGAAAAGCGGGATATGCAGGCATTTGGCATCAAGTATGAATACGCCATTAGTGAAGCCGCCGCTCTTAAGTTTTTAAGTAGCTACCGAGAGTTTGAGACGGCAAATAGGCTTGATGATGATGGAACGGCAGATATATCACGCTATATTGATACCGATAATATCGAAGATTCAGATATTTTCTACAGTGAGATTCAGCTTAATTATAATGCCGACCAATTTACCTTGGTTGCAGGGCTTAATTATAGCCAAGAGGATATCCAGCAGATAATCCCAGTCACTCTAAGCACAGATGCATTTATGAGTTTTCAGGCTGGCCCAGCCATTCTTAATTTGGGCGGTGAAGATCTATGGGACCCCGAATTTTGGTCGGCGTTTTCTTCGGAATTCACAGGCGGGACGCCGTTAGATCAATCTCAAGAAAGCTACAGCTTTGTCATTGATGTTTTAAGAAACGCCATAGATCCCAACATTCCGCCACACTTCTTTGCGCCAGCCACTTCAGGAGATCTGTACACCGAAAGCATATTTAATAAAGGTGATTTTAAAAATTACGGCGTGTACGCCGACATTGATTATCAACTTAGTGAAAAGCTTAATGTGGCTTTTGGTTTACGATATAGCGAAGACAAGAAAAGCTTCAGCTGGTATATCCCTTTAAGTGATTATGCGCAAGACAATCCAGATTTACAATTGTACAACTTGTTCTTCGGGCAAGTTGATCTTACGCAGGCTTCTAAGAAGTGGTCAAAACTAACCGGTAGGATTCTAGCAAACTACAGAATAACAGAAGAGTCTATAGTATATGGCAGCTACTCAACGGGTTATAAATCGGGTGGCTATGATTCTCTAGAAGTTGCTACCGCGCAGCTGCCTATCGCTCCGGAAGATGTTAAGAATTTAGAGTTGGGGGTAAAGGGTGATTACTTTGACGGTAATCTTAGGGTTCAACTGAGCTTTTATGATTTGCAGGTTGATGGTAGTCAGCGAACTATTCTTGGGCAACGGCCACAAGATGCAGGTGTCATATACTACATCATCAATGGAGATACCCATAATAAAGGTATAGAGCTTCAACTAGATTGGTTAATTACACAAAACCTTAAGTTTGGCCTATCGACCTTTTATGCCCGCAACAGCAGTCAGTTTGATGATTATTATAATGCTTTAGCAGAGCTTATAGAGTCTCAGGAAGTGAAACAAAACTTCTCATTTGCTGATAATTATACGGTTCAACTTGATTGGTATCCTAATAGCGGTATAGGGGATGTTAGGGTACATTTGGATTATACCTTTAATGCCGATACACTAAGGGGAACACCTGATTTCTTGGAAGAGTTCTCCGCTGTGCCCGCTTATGGTGAAGACAGAGAGAGCCTCAATGCGCAGCTAAGCTGGTTTGACGATTCAAGAGTATTAGAGATTTCGATTTGGGGGCGAAACCTTAGCGATAATAAACGGGTGACGAACATAGGTGGTTTAGGCATTAATACTATTAATGCCCCTGTTGCCAGCATTGATGATCCTAGAACTTATGGGCTTAGCTTGAAGTACAACTTTTAAATTAAAATACATTTGAAACTGGAAGTTCAAAGTCGATGGTTGAGAAGCATAGTGTAATAAGCTTTAGCTTGTACAAGTTGGCGTTCTTTCTAGTCGCAATCTCAATATCTTATTCAGCCTTGTCCTCAGAAACCACTGGGAGTCTGTTTGACTTGGCTGAACCTAGCTTTATAAAAATCGATACGGGCGATAAAGAAGTATCCATTCTGCAAATGGTGAAGTCGGATAGTGGTCGTATATGGTTTACCACGTCGATTGGTATTTATTACTACGATGGCTACGACTATAAACCACTGGATTTCAAAGACAGCCAGGGAAACGAATTTAAAAATTACAATGCTATTTCTATAGTCAAAGGCGAGGATAATATCCTCTGGGTGGGTACTTTATCTCAGGGTATATTTAGAATTGACGAAGAAAATAGGGTTTTTAAACAGTATAGTCACGACCCTAAAAACCAATCTAGCATGCCGGATGGCCGCGTCTGGGGCATGCTTCTTGATGGTGATGCAGGGCTTTGGATCGCCAATAATGAAGGATTAATTTATCTAGACTTTAAAACTGATCAATTTAGACAGTTTCCAATCTCGAAAGATTTTATCAATACCGCCGTACTTGCTGTTAAGTTCGATCAGCAGGGTAATCTTATCTTAGGCACATCTGGCGGGCTTCTAAGCTTTAATATTAAAACCCATAAAGCTACTAGAATAAAAACAAGCAATCAGGTAGATCTTAGCAAATTGTATATCCCAGATCTTGAAGTGGATCAACAGGGGCGAGTATGGATTCCCACAATGAGTGCGGGAGCTTATCTGCTTAATACTGATGGCTCTGCCAAGCATCTTGGAGACTACGGATGGGTTCAGGATCTGAAATTTGTTGATGATGAAGTGTGGCTGGCCTCTGGTGCTCGCGGAGTGGTTGTTCTGGATTTTGCCAGTGGCGATTATAAACGAGAGTACCGTGCCGACCTGTATAGGCCAAAGGCACTTGGTGGCGACGATTTTTCTGAAATATATGTAGATGATATGGGGCTTGTATGGATAGCGGGTTGGCAATCGTCCCTTTGGGTTGTCTCGCCCTCAAGAAAATACTCCCGCTCAATATTATATAGCCCTGCGAAATCCATACCTATTGCAAAAACTGATATCAGCTCTGTTTTGGAAACAGACGATGGTGAGCTCTGGGTTGCAAGTCGAAGCCTTGGAATCGATGTCTATGATCATAACAATGGGTATATAGGAAACTTATCGACATCGTCAGAGCCCAGTTTACCCAGTAGCGCCATCGAATCGATCTATAAAAGTAAAGACGGATCTATATGGATGGTCACAAAAAAATCTGGTGTCTGGGTATTCAGAAAAGATGTGAAGTCAGTATTGGCGAATGCGGATGGTAAAGCAGCTTGGGGCAAGACTGAGTGCTTAACATCTGGAGAGTCGATGAACTTCGGCCTGCCAATTATCCAAGAGGTAGTGGATGGTGATGTCCTGCTATTTTCTATGGAGGGTGTTTTTCGTTTTCATTTAATCGCAGACGGAAACTGCCAACTCAAGGAAGTTCACACTGATACAGACCGTTTAATCTTAAGTGGGACAAGACTAACTGACAACTTATCTGTATTAGTGGATTTTGGTGATGTTTATAGTTTGTCGAAAGACGAGTATAAGGCTCACAAAATCGATGTTGTGGTGAGTGGAGATAAAGAGAATTACTCGCCAGAATTTGAGGTGGTTTATTCAACTGAAGCCGGAAGTGTTTTTTTCTATACCGGCGACGAGCTGTATGAGATGGAACGGTTTGAAGATGACACATTGTATCTTCAGAAGGTTTACGAAGGGGCTCAGAACCCAGCTATTCTTTATGAAGATGATATGGGTAACACTTGGGGCGGTGGCGGATATAGGATGGCCGGAGAGAAAGCTATTTACCCACTTATGGAGGCCGATGGGCACATCCCTGAAGCTGGTGATTTTAAAAACGTTATTTATTCACAGCAGGGCTTGGCTATATCCGCCTATGCTCGAGGTCTTACACTCTTTAAATTCTCCGAGTTCGAAATGTGGGATTTGGAGCCTCCGCCTTTAAGAATACAAGGCGGAAGCATTAATGGTAAAGCCAGTGATCGTATCCATAAAAATTTGGTTCTCGAATCCGGTGAGCATGATTTTACAATTGATTTTGCGGCACTGGATCTGATAACAGCGGACAAAATACGTTATCGCTATCTGCTTGATGGATATTCATCAAATTGGACTGAAGTGGATTCTACTCGCCGATACGCCAGCTACACGAGTTTATCGCCAGGTGATTATAGCTTTCGCCTTCAATCGACTAATCGCTACGGTATATGGTCAGATAATGAGTTGGCTTTAGCAATAACGGTTCTGCCGGAATGGTATCAAACATGGCAGTTTAGGGTTTTTGCCATTATTGCTGTTTTACTGTGTTTTTACTCATTTTACCTGTGGCGATTGAGTTACTACCGTAATAAAAAAGCAGAGTTGGAGTTTCTTGTCGGTGAGAGAACAGAAGATCTTGCTAAATCAATGGAGGATTTGCGCTCAACTCAAAGCAAATTGGTTCTGGTTGAAAAGCAGGCCGCTCTTGGCCGCCTGGTTAGTGGGGTTGCGCATGAGATTAATACTCCATTGGGCGTTATAAAAATGGCTTTTTCGACAAGCCGAGATGCAGCTATGGAGCTGTTCAAAGCCTTCGGAATGGAAAAAATAGAGGATGTGGAAGTTAGCTCAAGGCTAAAGAGATTTAATTCAAGCGGAGATATGGTCTTCGGAAATTTGGATCGCTTGGCTGCACTCGTAGGCAGCTTCAAGAAAATATCGCACGCTGATGATGAGTGGAAGCGTCGTGAGTTCAACGTGTATTCGGTGTTAAATGACGCTTGTGGCTTAGTAATCAAAAACCATGTTGGAAAAGATATTGATATATCTGTTGAAGTCGATAAAAACTTAGTTGTTAGTAGTTTCCCTGAATTATTAATAGAGGTGGTTTTAGAGTTGCTTAATAATTCGATTATGCATGCTTATGAAATCGGCTCTTGTGGTGTTATAAAAGTTAGTATCGAGCTTTTGCCAGAGGGTGGCGAAGGGGAAGGAGTTCTGATTTTAAAGGTTATAGATGATGGTCAAGGGATGAGCCGTGAGTTTATTAAAACAGTATTTGATCCATTTACATCTATAAACCCTTCCAATTTGGGCTTGGGCCTACATATATTGCTAAACCGAGTAAGCAATGTCTTAAAAGGTGAAGTTAGCTGCGAGATTCTTGCAAATGGTGGTACAAGCGTTACCGTAACAATTCCGAAAGTACCGTATAGTTTTGAGTCTAATGCTCCTTAAAGCGTGATAAATAATTCTTTAAACTGATTTCATCAGACGCTTCAAAATGCGCATTGGCGCCGGCCAGTTTTTGTATTCTGTCGATACGAAAGCTGCGGTAATCGTCGCGTAGCTCGCACCAGCTTACTAGCGTCCATACCTTACCCCAATACACTAAGCCCAAGGGCCAAATAATGCGTTTACTGGCGGCTTGTTTTTCATCTTGATAATGAATCGTCAGCTTCTCGCGTTGCTTGATGGCTTGGCGCAGTTCTTGGCTGTATTGGGTGCTATTACCGTGCTCAAAGTCCGGTACGATCAGGGTTTCTTCAGCTATGCTGTGCAAGTAGTGCTGGCGATCGGGCAAAATGGCCTTGATTTTATCCAGTGCTTGGTCGGCCGATTCTGCCAGCCCTTTATCACCCCAGGCCTGCACCATGCGCACACCCAGTATTAGGGCTTCTAGCTCTGATTCATTAAACATAAGCGGTGCCAATGTACTGCCCGCCTGTAACATATAGCCAACTCCGGCTTCACCGCTAATGGGCACGCCTGAGAGTTCGAGCGCCTGTATATCGCGATAAATCGTGCGCTCTGACACATTCAGCTTGTCAGCCAAAGAGGCGGCCGTAATGGCGCGTCTTCGGCTTTGTAGTATGGTCAGTAGTTTTAGCAGGCGTTCGGCTTTATTCATGGCTTAGGGCAGTGTTAGCGGGCCTGATTATTATTGCTAGGGGCGCGTAGCCAAGCATGCTTAAGCGGATTCGGCTAGTGACATAATTTCACTACAGGCCTGCATATGGCGCACGCGCACCGTATCAGTATCAATATGGGCCATCATATCTTGGCAGAGTGCATTTTGCATAAAGTTTTCACCGGCTTGTTGGGCTGCTTCAAGGTTTTGCCAATACACAATATCGTGCCAAAGCCCGTCTTCATCGCAGCTTAAGGAGCGATAAATAAAACCTGCCTGGGCGTGTAAAAAAGCCTCCATGGCATTGGCGGTGCTGCTCATGGCATCGGCGCCAACACCTTCTTTGCAACGAAAGGTCACTAATTCAATCACAGAATTTTGCATGTTATCTCCAGTTTTTTGAGGGTAGAACAATGGGCTGCGCCCGAGTGGGGATAATAAGCTGGGGGTGCTGACAAGCTCTGTCAGTAGCGGTCACAGTGCTTAAAAGGTGTTGGTGAATGCCGTTAGGTGACGCGCGCAGAAGCTCGGATGGAATGCATCTGCGCAGTAGGGCGGCGGCTAACCGTCTGCAGCTATAGCTTGTTGCTCGATACTGTCGCCTATCACGCAGTTACGCCCCGATTCTTTGGCTTTATAAAGCGCTTCATCGGCCACTTTTAGCTGGGCATCGATGCTATCCATATAGATATTGGAGATGCCCGTACTGAAGCTGATGGTGAGGGTATTGTTGTCAATTTCGATAGGGCTATGGGAAATAATTTCCCGTACTTTATCCATCAAGGTGCAAGCTTGTTGGTTGTTTAAGCCAGGCATTAACACGAAAAATTCTTCGCCACCGGCGCGGGCTACAATAAAACGTTCAAGGGCTTCATTAAGCGCTTTAGAGAAAAATTTTAAAACACCATCGCCCACATCATGGCCGTAGCTGTCGTTAATTTTTTTGAAAAAATCAATGTCTAATACAGCAACGGCAAGGGGGGTATTTTCGGCCTTAGCTTGCTTGTGTACGCAACTGGCATTGGTAAAAAAGTAACGTCGGTTATAGGCACCAGTCAGGAAGTCGCGGTTGGCAATATTGCGGGCTTGCTCTAAGTGCTCCATGGCTTCGATATTGTGCATGACTCGGCACTGAAACTCTTCACGATTAAAAGGCTTATGCAAGAAATCGTTCGCGCCGTTTTTAATAAATTTAGCCGATAGGGCTTCTTCACCTTCACCCGATAAGCCAATAATGACCAAATCGGACTTCTCATACTTATTGCGTAGATTGCGGACCAGCTGCACGCCATCCATATTGGGCATATGATAATCGGTGATTAACATTTTTATGTCGGTCTGCTGCATTAAAATATCGATAGCATCTTGGCCATCGACCGCAGTATAGACTTCAAATAAATAGAGTTTTAGTAAGTCGCTGATGTAGCGGCGAGAAGTTGATGAATCTTCTGCTACCAGAACTTTAACTTGTTGATTTCGCCAAATGCGGTTTAATAAACCAATGGCATAGCGGTAGGAGAAACGCCCTTCTTTAGTAACATAGTCGATAATACCCTTACTAAATAGGTGTTTTCTTCGTTCTTCATCAAAGCTGGAGGTTAGCACTATAGTGGGAATTTTGTTTTCGAGTGTGTAGTCAACTACCTCACCGTCTTCAGCATCGGGTAGGTGCAGGTCTACTAATGCAGCGAAAATTTGATCGCCCTCACGCTCGACAATATCTTTGGCCTCGCTATAACTTTTCGCATAAAGGCCAATAAAATCGGATTCTAAATTGACGAAGTAGCGCAACACTTTCATAACGGTGTGGCTATCTTCGATAATTAGAATTTTCTTCATTGTTATTCTCTGCTGCTACACCCTTCCTTGCTAATTAAACCCCAAGTGACCACCTTCCGTTGGTTGATCACGCAATAATGCGTTAACAATTTAGTCGGCCTAGTTAACGATTTCTATAGCGCTAAATGATGTTTTCAGTATAGTTGAAGAGAAATAATTGCGTAGCCAGAATTGCGAAGAGAATGCCCCTTTTTTATGTGAGGTCTAAATAAGGCAGGGGCTACTATAGATGAGGCAAACAGCGCCCAAGCATGGACTCGGGCGCCAAAAAATTACTGTTCTAATTCTTGTTCGGCAAACTCGCCATCAAACAGCGGGCTGGATAAATAACGTTCTCCAGAATCAGGCAAAATAGCCACAATAACTTTGCCGATATTTTCTGGTTTTTCGGCTTGGCGAAGGGCCGCAGTCAATGCCGCACCACAAGAAATGCCCGCCAATATCCCTTCTTCTTTCATCAGTCGATGGGCGTTAGCCATAGCTTCTTCATTGCTAACGGTTTCCACTTCATCAATTAAAGAGATATCCAAATTACCAGGAATAAAGCCCGCTCCGATTCCCTGAATTTTATGGGGGGAAGGGGTTGGATCTTGGCCCGCCATGGTTTGGCTAATCACCGGTGAGCTTTCAGGTTCAACGGCGACAGTGGTAATGGCTTTGCCCGCTGTCTTTTTGATGTAGCGACTAATGCCGCTGATGGTGCCACCAGTACCTACGCCAGCACAGAGAATATCCACTTTGCCGTAGGTATCTTTCCAGATCTCAGGGCCGGTGGTCTTCTCATGGATTAAGGGGTTGGCTGGGTTTTCAAACTGCTGGGGCATCCAGGTGTTGTCTGGATCGTTCCGGCAGATCTCTTCGGCCTTGGCGATAGCACCTTTCATACCTTCAGCACCTGGGGTAAGCACAAGATTGGCGCCCAGGGCTTTGATGAGCTTGCGGCGCTCTAGGCTCATAGTATCTGGCATGGTAAGCGTTAGAGAATAGCCTCTCGCTGCGCAAACAAAGGCCAGCGCAATACCAGTATTACCGCTGGTTGGTTCTACCACCATGGTATTGGGCTTTAAAATACCGGCTTCTTCGGCCGCCCAGATCATGCTGGAGCCTATACGGCACTTAACAGAAGCGGCTGGGTTACGAGATTCGAGTTTTACGTACACTTCTTTATCAGTAATGCGATTTAAGCGAACCAAGGGGGTATTGCCGATGGTTTTGGAGTTATCGCTGAAGATATCTTGCATGGTTATGCCCTTTGCTAGACCCAAGTTTTTGACTTCTGTAGAGTAGAAGCACTCAAACTTAACGGTTAATTTCTATAGTTTTATTCAATCCAATTTCATGGTGGGGTGCAAGCGAAAACCCCCATTAATTAACCATAGCGCATTCATGCAATCTATTCCCATAATAATTAAAGATAATATTGGGGGGGTTTTTAATTTCAATTCCCTATTTGTGTCTGAGCCAGAAGTCTTTAATACTCTTAATCGAGCCCTACAAGAATAATAGAAACATTAAGGAGTGCTGTATGGCCATCTTGGAACATACTCTTGGTATTCTGCTTCACCCGGATAGCGAATGGAAAGCCATTCGTAATGAACGTCACTCATTTGCACAGGTATTTCTCAGTCACGTGCCTATTTTGGCACTTATTCCATGTGTATCCATGTTTTATGGTGTCACTCAGGTTGGTTGGAGCATCGGTGATGGGAGTGCCGTTAAGCTTACCACCGAGAGCGCCCTCTGGTTATGTGTTCTAACCTACGTCGCTATGCTCGCTGGGGTTCTAGTGTTGGGCGAGTTTATTAATTGGATGTCGAAAACCTATGGTGTATCAGATGATGCTGATCGCCGTCACTACGAAGGCACCGCTCTAGCGGTTTACATTACCACCCCGGTATTTTTAGCGGGCATCGTGGGCTTATACCCTGATCCGGTGATCTACTCGGTGGTTCACATTCTGGCAGGCGCCTATGCGGTTTACCTAGTCTATGAAGGTATCCCGATCTTGATGAATATCGATAAGGATCGTGCCTTTATGTACGCCTCCTCGGTGGTCACAGTGGGCTTGGTGATGCTGGTAATGGTACGTGTTGGCTCGGTAATCTTGTGGAGTATGGGTGTAGGCCCGGTATACGCTGACTGATTTCAGTGATAAATGGTTATTTAGAGGGCGGCTAACACCGCCCTTTTTTGTGCCTACAAGGTTTTTGGCGCAAGTCTTTGGCTTCTTATTGCGCCGACCTGGCGTTACTTCAGTACATGTTTTCGCCTAAAACGATAGTAAGAAGTGATATCGCTAAAACCCAGTAGGGCGCTAATATCGCTTGGGCTAAGTTCAGTTTGGCTTAATTGCTTAAGGCGATTTATACGTTCTTCTTCTAGTAACTCACTAAAACTGCAAGATTCTTCTTTTAAACGGCGATAAAGGGAAGAGCGACTTAGTTGCAGTTTTTGGCAGACTCGCTCGATATGACTGAGCTCTTGAAGATCCCCTTGCAATAATATTTGCAGTGCTTGTTTCCAGCTGTGCTCGGTTTTTGTGATGGCCAGCTGTTCGGCCTGCTTAGCAATCAGTGTTTTAAGATAAGGATTGGCGCTGTGGATCTTCTGCTGAAAAGTGGATTCATCAAGATACAGTGCGTTTTCAGTTTGGGAAAAAACGATATTGGGCCCAAATAAGCGGAGATAAGCATCGCAGCTGGATTGGCTTGTAGGTTTTGGCCGTTGCAGGGTGAGCTTTTGTAACTTCAACGCTGAGCCTGTGTAATAGCTGCCCCAAGCCATCATCGCGGCAAGGCTTCGGTCGATGGCTATTGAGGGGTAGCCGGTATCTAAAAACTTGCAGCTAAGTTTAATGCCATATTTGGTGTTTTCTTTTTGCCACAGTTCGTTGGGGTTGAGTAAATAAATATGCTGACTAAAAACCTCGAAGGCATCGGCCAGGTTTTCACACTGGGCCAGCCAATTAGCAAGAATGCCTTTAGCCGCTGGGTTAACCTTACTACCAATAGCAAGGCCAAGATTGGCCTGCTCGCTATTTTGCTCGGCCCATTGCCATAGCTGTTTGATTATGCGCTCGTCTAGGCGCTTTTCTTGAATATTCTCTTGCTGCTGCCACTGTTTATATACCGCCATAAAGTCTGACCCAAGCTCGCTTAACTGCTCTGGTTTTAGGCTTGCTCGCTGTATTAACTGATTGGCCAAATCAATCACAGCAATGGCTGATGCTGTGATGCAGGGGCTTGGATCATGTTTGGCTGAGGTCATAAATATTCATCATAAAGCTTGAACAGTAATGGTGACACCAAATGCCACTGTCCTGCAACCAATCGCAATAGCGGCTTGAGGGCTCGGGGTTTAATCTGCGATAAGCAAAACATTAGTGTTAACAATGTCTGTTTGTGGAGGTAGCTCGTGTTTGAACAATATGTCATAAATAGCGAAACCCAGCTTAGAAAAATTATTCCAAACTATCCATCTGTGATGGATAAGCGAATAAAAACCGAGTTGGATGCCGTGAGCTTAGAAATTATTGAGCACAGCAGTTTGTTGGTGCTGGCTTATTCGCCCAAATATATTTCGCAGGATGACAATATTCTTGGGGGTGGTGATAACGGGATCAATATTATCGCAGCCAATAAACTTGAGCTGCTGAGCAATAAGCAAATAGCGATTAGTGTAGATGAAAGTTATGGGCTTTGTGGTGAGCCACTACGGTTGAGCCTTTATTTTTTAATCGCTGGTATGGGCCATGGCTTACGCATCAATGGGGATGCCCATAGACACGGTGGCCGCTATGTGTTGGATGTCGATTATCTCTATTTACATTGCGCAAGGGCGGCGGTAAGGGCCGAGCTTTGGCCGCAGCTAGCGACGGTTGACCCAGTTTCTGTAAAGAAAAGGCAGGAGCTTTCGATGGGTGAATGCTTAGATCGCGCCAGTTATGCGCTTTTAAAAACATCTTGCGCCCAAGCTAAGCTTGAGTTGTCGCCTCGTGGTGATAAGCCCGGTTTTATTCAACGTTTGGATGATAGTACCTTGTTTATACCCGAGCGGCCGGGCAATAAGGTGGCGGTCAGTTTGCGTAATGTATTAAGTAACCCCTATATCCAGCTGCTGATTATCATTCCAGGTAGCGATCGCTTGCTGAGGGTTAGTGCAGCCGCTGAAATTTCTACAGCACCTAGCTTGTTGCAAAACAGCAGTGTGAATTCTAAGCCCGCGAAGCTTGGTTTACTGCTCAGATACTGTACATTTGAATGGGTTTATAGTGCAGACCTCGAAGCGCTAAAAGCAAAATTATACCGCGAGGGCATTCCTAAACCACAGCTACGAAGTTTTGCAAAAGCCTTTAATGAACATATCAGTGGTACTGGTTTAAAAGCTAAGCTGACGGAAGTTGTTGTGGCGGGGGTGATCAAAAAAGATATGCGCTCTCTATATTGAGAGCGCACTTTTGAATTGATGTAAGAAATTACTGGCTGCGAACGCGGCTTACGGCATCTTGCCAGCCTTGATAGCGGCGGTCGCGCTCATGTTTGCTCTGCTGGGCTTCAAAGCGCTTATCCAATTGCCATAAGTTAGCGATGTTTTCGGTAGATTCTAAAACACCAGCTTGCAGGGCGACAAGGTAGGCAGCACCTAAGGCAGTGGTTTCAACACAGCTTGGGCGATCGATGGTTGCGCCCAAGATATCTGCCAGCTTTTGCAGCACCCAATTATTTTTGGTCATGCCACCATCGACGCGAATATTAACCGGCCTTTGGCCATCGGCTTCCATGGCTTTTTGTAAATCTTTGGTTTGGTAGCACACCGATTCTAAGCCGGCGGTTACCAGCTCTTTAATGCCAGTGTCGCGGGTCAAGCCAAATAAGGCACCGCGTGCTTCTGGGTCCCAGTAGGGCGCACCTAGGCCGGTAAAAGCGGGCA
The DNA here is from genome assembly GCF_947502065.1 of uncultured Pseudoteredinibacter sp. Lineage (GTDB taxonomy): Bacteria > Pseudomonadota > Gammaproteobacteria > Pseudomonadales > Cellvibrionaceae > Pseudoteredinibacter. The sequence continues at coordinate 51,041 of NZ_CANMYE010000004.1, read as the reverse complement.
CTAAATATACGCCGTGATCGCTGTCGGTTTGCTTGGCCAGTGCCTCGGTTTCGGCGGCATCGCTAATCAAATGCAAGCCATCACGTAGCCACTGAATGGCCGCACCGGCAATAAAAATGCTGCCTTCCAAAGCGTAATGGGTTTTGCCTTGTAAGCGGTAGGCGACGGTGGTCAAAAGGCGGTTACTGGAATTTAAAGCTTGCTCGCCAGTATTGAGCATGAAAAAGCAGCCGGTGCCGTAGGTGCTTTTTGCCATGCCAGCTTTAAAACAAGCTTGGCCAATTAAGGCGGCTTGTTGGTCGCCAGCAATGCCCAATATCGGTAGCGCTTGCCCGAACAGTTCGCTGGCGCTGTGGCCATAATTGGCGGCGCAATCTTTTACTTCGGGTAACAGGCTAGGGGGGATATCAAACAGCTTTAACAGCTCTTCATCCCAGCATTGTTGGTGAATATTAAACAGCATGGTGCGTGAGGCATTAGTCGCATCGGTGGCATGCTCTTGGCCATTACTGAGCTTCCACAATAAAAAGCTATCGACGGTACCAAAGGCTAGCTCGCCGGCTTCGGCTTTAGCACGTGCACCAGGAATACTGTCTAGCAGCCAGCGAATTTTACTGGCCGAGAAATAAGGATCTAGCAATAAGCCGGTTTTTTCTTGGATGCTTTGCTCATGGCCTTGGCTGCGAAGCTGCTGGCAATAATCACTAGTGCGGCGATCTTGCCAGACGATGGCATTGGCAATAGGCTCGCCAGTAGCGCGATCCCAAATAATCGTTGTCTCGCGTTGATTGGTAATGCCGATACCTAAAATCTCATCGCTGCTGATGCCCGCATTTAGAATGGCTGCATGGCAGCTACGTAAGGTGCTTTGCCAAATATCATCGGCATTGTGCTCCACCCAGCCATTATTGGGGTAGTGCTGGGTGAACTCTTCTTGACCGGTGGCGATAGCTTCGCCCTGGCTGCTAAAGACAATGGCACGAGACGATGTCGTGCCTTGGTCTATCGATAAAATATAGTTCTTCACACGCTGATCCTTATTATTGTTTTTGCTGCTAGCCTTTACTGCGGCCCTTGCTTAGCGCCCCTAGTTAATAGCCTTAAACCAGTTTCTGGCCGTGTAAGAGTGGCGGAATTGGGCAATCTAAACTGTCAGCAATGGCTCGGAACAGTTCTGCCTCGGTGGCGGTGACTTCGCCGTCATGATTAATACTGGCGGCCATGGCCTTTAATAGGCGTGGTTTATCCAGTGGGCGCAAAAGATTTAACTGCTCAAGCGCTTTATCCAGCATTTGTAGGTTAATCTGGCTTTCAGGCAATAGTCCAACGGCTGCAATATCCAGCTCTTTAGCGGCAGCAGCATAGGCGCGCAGCGCTTCGTTTTCATCTTCATGGCCAGCGCGTGCCATAACGCTTAATAGTAATTGGCCGGCGGCCTGAGTTTGCTTGAGTTTATAGCGGCTTAAAATATCGCGCTGGGGCTCTAAGCCATGGCAAACAATGCGATACAGGGCCCACTCAAAAATATCCACATGCTTATCGGCGCGAATCAAAATAATCATATTGCGCTTAAAGATTTGATATTGTTGAGGCGATTGCTGCTTGAGTGCAGGTAAACACAGATCAAGAATAGGCAGGTGTAATTTACGATCGAGTCTTGGTAATTCCGCTAGAATTTTCTCTAAGGCTTTAAAGCTTGCCGGATGAGCTTTTTCTTTTAGCTGCTTTAATTGGGTTGCTTGTACCTGCTCATTGGCATCTAACAATAAACCGTAAACCAAAGCGCGCGCCGAAAAAGGCTCATGGGCCGCTTCGCGAATAGAATCTGGAATTTCCGCTAACGTAGTTTGTGCCGCTTCTACATGTTCTTCTGAAAGTACGCCGATGCAATCCATGGCGCTGGCTTGTTGAATGCTATTGTCTTGCGCTTTACTTTGAGCAGCCTGAGCGCTTGGGCGTCCTTGTTCGTTAATCACCGCGCCAACTGCTACGGCGGCGCCAAGCATGGCCTTGCGCTTATCTTCGCGCTCACTGCTGGCTGTGTCTTCTTGCTGGCTACTATAGCCGTAATTTAACGTGGGTAAGCTGCCATCCCAATTGGGCTCAATACGGCGGATGCGCTCTTCCAGTGGTGGGTGAGTCGCCATCATGCTGCCAAAGGCCATCTTTACGCCCTGGCCAAAAAACATATGGCTAAACTCAGGTGCGTGTTCATTCTGAAGCATAGAGCCCTGGCTATGTGCGGCAATTTTTTTCAGCGCGCCCGAAATACCAAAAGGGTTACGGGTGTACTGCACTGCAGAGGAATCAGCGAGGTATTCACGTTGGCGGCTAACCGCTGATTTAATTAAATTGCCGAAAAAAGTACCCGAGTAGCCAATGACCATTAAGCCCAAGCCAAGGGCTAACAAAGGCATGCCGTTATTGCGTCGATCGCCACCGCTAAAGGCGGCGCTGCGCATAAGATAGTAGCCTGCAATGCCAAGCAATAAAATGCCATGCAGTATACCGACTAGGCGAATATTTAAACGCATATCACCGTGTAAAATATGGCTGAACTCGTGGGCGATTACGCCTTGTAGCTCTTCACGGTTTAATAATTTTATGCAGCCGCGAGTAATACCAATAACCGCATCTTGCCCTTTATAGCCAGCGGCGAAGGCATTGATGCTGTTATCTTCAATTAGATAAACCGGTGGTACAGCGGTGCCACCGGCGAGCGCCATTTCTTCCACCACGTTGAGGATTCGGCGTTCATCCGCATCGCGAGTTTGAATGTTAAGTAAGCGCCCACCCATTGCTTCGGCGACTACCTTGCCGCCGGAACTTAATTGGCTCAGCTTATAAAGGCTACCTAAGCTCACTACCGCTAGGACGCCAAGTGCAATGCTAATCATTAGCTCGACATCGGCGGTATTTAGCATATGTTGAACTATGCTTTCTTCACCTTGTAAATGACCGTAGTTGAGCAGAAATAGCACCATCACTATGGTAATGGCTATTAGGCTGAATACGGCCAATAGCAGTAAAAACACCAGCTTTTTGGTGTTGCGACGGGCGCGATCTTGATGTTCAAAAAAGTTCATTGCTCGTTTGCTTTTCTCTGGTGAAAGAAAGAGGGGCTAAGTTTAGGCCGCGATAGCGGCCTAGAAAAAAGAAGTGCTTAGAAAGAAATCCTTAAAAAGAAACCTTCGGAGCTGCTTGAATTTCAGCACTGTCTTCAAATTCTAATAAGCTGGCATCTGGGCCGTGGCCAAAAGTGGCCGCCAACAATACCGGTGGAAAAGTTTGCTTGTAGGTATTGTAAGTGGTTACTGCATCGTTAAAGGCTTGGCGAGCAAAGGCTACTTTGTTTTCGGTGCTGGTTAACTCTTCAGAAACCTGCATCATGTTTTCGTTAGCTTTTAGGTCTGGGTAGGCTTCCATCACGACGCTTAATTTGCCCAGTGCGCCACTTAGTGCGCCTTCGGCACCTGCTAGGTTACCCATGGCAGCAAGATCACCTGGGTTGGCCGATGCCGCTTGCAAGCCACCCATGGCTTCGTTACGGGCTTTGATGACCGCTTCTAGGGTTTCGCTTTCGTGCTTCATATAAGCCTTGGCGGTTTCCACTAGGTTAGGGATTAGGTCATAGCGGCGCTTGAGTTGAACCTCAATCTGAGAAAAGCCGTTTTCATAGCGATTCTTATAGCTGACAAGATTGTTATAGATGCCAATTACATAAAAAATTAGGCCGGCAATAACAACTAAAAAGATGATGGTTGAGATATCCATATTGGGTCCCTTTATAAATAAATGGCTAGTAAATCTTATGGCGCCTATGGGCTTGCCGTATGCTTATTAGACGAGCTAAGTCGTATAAGGGGGCAATTTAGGCCAAAGGCAGTGCTTTGGGCTAGAGTCTAGCACTGCTCTCTAGGTAGGTGAAATTACAGCTTTATTACTACTGAATTTGACTGAATATTAGCCATTATGGGTGTTTTGTTGGCCTAGATGTCCTCTTGGGCGGTAGTGCACGAGCCAAGGCTTCGCTATAATCCCAGCTCCTTTACGTTAACGTAAAGCAGGTTTGGCGAGCTTCGTATTAGTCTTTTTTGAGAAAACGTAGCTGCCTTGCCAACCCTAGTACGGATTAGGGGCCCTTATGCGGCCATTCTGTCAGCCTAGGTAGCCGGCATTAACAATCAGAAATCATAGCCTGCACCTAGGATGCATCGACATTGCCTGAAACATAGATACTCAGGGCAATGCTTAACAGAGTTGGAGTCAATAATGTCAGATCCAGTTGTAATTGTAGGTATGTCACGCACCCCAATGGGTGGCATGCAGGGTTCTCTCAGCGCTATGAGTGCTCCAGAACTAGGTGCCAAAGCCATTGCCGGTGCTTTAGCAGACGCTAAAGTTGAAGCGGGCGATGTTAGTGAAGTATTAATGGGCTGTGTACTACCCGCCGGTTTGGGCCAGGCGCCTGCGCGTCAAGCCTCTTTAGGTGCTGGTGTTCCTAATCACGTGCCGTGTACTACCGTTAACAAGGTATGTGGTTCGGGTATGAAAACCCTAATGATGGCCCACGATGCAATCGCATTAGGTGATGCCGATATCGTGGTAGCCGGTGGTATGGAAAGCATGAGTAATGCGCCATATATTCTGCCCCAGGCACGTTCTGGTTATCGCTTAGGTGATGGCGAAGTTAAGGATCATATGTTCCTTGATGGTTTGCGTGATGCTTATCAGGGTAACTTGATGGGTGAATTCGCTGAAGCCTGTGCGGGTAAATACACCTTCAGTCGTGAAGAACAAGACGCTTACGCGATCGAATCTTTGCGTCGCGCTAATGCCGCGATTGCCGAAGGTAAGTTTAGCCGTGAGATTACCCCGGTTACTGTGAAAACTCGTCGCAGCGAAAGTGTTGTTGAGATCGATGAACAGCCAGGTAATGCCAAGCCAGAGAAGATCCCAACTCTGCGCCCAGCTTTCGCAAAAGACGGCACCGTAACCGCGGCAAATGCCAGCTCTATTTCTGATGGTGCAGCTGCTTTGGTTCTTATGCGTCAATCAGAAGCCGAAAAGCGTGGCTTAAAGCCACTAGCCGCTATTCGCGCGCACACTCAAAATGCCCATGAGCCAGAGTGGTTCACCACGGCTCCTGTTGGCGCCATGAAGAAGTTGCTAGAAAAAGCCGGCTGGTCGAAAGACGATGTTGATTTGTTTGAAATTAACGAAGCCTTTGCGGTTGTTGCCATGGCGGCCATGAAAGAGCTGGACTTGGATCACGGCAAAGTGAATGTTCACGGTGGTGCTACAGCACTGGGTCACCCATTAGGTACTTCGGGTGCTCGTATCGTAGTTACGCTATTGGCAGCTTTGGAAACCTACGGTAAGAGCAAAGGCGTTGCCAGCTTGTGTATCGGTGGTGGTGAAGCAACTGCGATTGCGATTGAGCGTTTGTAAGAGTAGATTGCAAGGCGATAAAAAAAGGCGACAAATGTGTCGCCTTTTTTGTGGCTGAAATTTGTCGCAACAAAAAACAAAAAACAAAAAACAAAATCAAAGCAAAACCAACAAAAGAGATAAACACAATGGCCGAGCAAAGCACTTCACTATATGTTGGCAAGATTTTGCACTGTAATGATGGCTACCCGTTAGCTTATCGTCACTATCCGTCAAGGGGTTCTGACGCTGCGAAAGCAGTGGTAATAATCGGCAGTGCGCTGGGGGTGTCCCATAATTTTTATCGACGCTTTGCCGAATATCTTTGTGAGCATGGCTATGAATGTTTGAGCTTTGATTATCGTGGAACCGGTGAGCAAAGCGAATCGCTAAGCGCCAATGTTAGCACTGAGCATTGGGGTATTTTGGATATTGAGGCTGTTATACAAGAAGCCTTAGCGAGCGGACGACCGGTACATTTTATTGGTCACAGTATTGGTGGTCAGCTGCTTGGCTTAGCACCTTCAGCGACGAAGCTGAGCTCGATCACATTGGTGGCGGCATCCGCACCTTATTGGAAACGCTGGCAGGGGACAGCGCGTTTTAAAATATGGTTGTTGAGCTTTGTCCTGGTTCCTGTTTTGGCACGGCTGAATGAGCCTTTTCCGATAGCCGCTTTAGGGCTTGGCAATATACGTATACCAAGCCGCTGTATCGCCCGCTGGGCACAGTGGATGCGAGGTGAAGATTATTTACTAAGCGCCGCTTACGGCTTAGAGCGTAGTGGCTATGAGGCAATAGAGTGCCCATTATGGAGCATAGGTTTCAGCGATGATGAATTGGCGCCAGAAAATAATATTCGTTACCTGGTAGATTTTTTCAGCAACAGTAATAGTACTGTTGATATGTTAAAGCCAGAGGCCCATGGCCTTAAAAGGCTCGGCCACAATGGCTTGTTTCAAAAGCAAAGTCGAGATGCCTTGTGGCCTAAGATTTTGAGCTGGTTAGATGCTAACAGCAAAACATGAATGTGTTGTGAGGAACCATTTAGGGCGTTTTTATATCCGAAAATACAATGCTAAATGCTCCAGCCAAATCCCCTAGCTTGGCGCCTTCTTTTATGGCGCCAGTAATATCACGACTGCCTTTGGGCCCACCATGACAGCTTAAACATACCGAAGTATGGTAAATAGGCATCATCCAGCGGTAGCCTGCAGCGGTATGCTCGCTGTAATTATCTTCTGCTTTCCAGCTCGCTTGTCGGAACTTATCACTGAATACCAGGCTTTCCCAATTGTCGGCGGCATTAGCCTGGCTTCGTAACAAATCATTTGGTGCGGTGAATTTGAAATTCCAGCGTGACGACCGACTGGAGAACTCTTTAGCCACCATGCGAACAAAAATAGCTGTGATAAAGCCTTTAAAACCTAGACCTTTACGGTTTATCACCGGCGCCATTTTTTGCATGATGCTATTGCTTGCTTGAAACAAATCTAATTGCGCTGACAGTAAATCTGGGTTGCTAGATAGAACAAACTCTTTACCGGTTAGTTCTTTGTATTCTCTTTTGGCATACTCAACCATCTTTGCGCCGGTCAAGCCTTTGTCGCCAATGTCAGGATTGTTGATATGTCCCTGCAGCTTAAAAATGCTTACCTTAAATGCCATAAATAAATCAGCAAATTCCTTGGCCATGGCCGCCTTTTGCTCGGAATTGTATTCATTCGCATGGCTGATATTACTGCCACTTAATAACAGAACAAGGATGGTTGTCGAGACAGTTTTTATAATGTTCATAGTCGTGCCAGTTTTCGTTTTTAATGCAGCGAAAAGCTCTGCTGTTAACTAGAGTATAAGACAGGGATGAGCGATTGAAAGCCGCAGATAACATTGCGGGAATATTGGAGATGAGTGGCAGATATGACAGGTCTAGAAGGTGGTGTAAGTTTAAAAAGTAAAGTTTACGCCTTGGTGTCACTACTTATCTTGATAATGGTGACTACGGTAAGCTTAATTTATTTTCGAATAATGTCGAGTTCTGGTCAGCTTGACAGTTTGCTGGTATCTAATGAGGAAATCAGAGAAATATCTGAGTTTCGTTTTCAGGTAGAAGAATTAAAATTTTGGCTAAGCAACTATTCCAGAACTTATCTTTCCGAATCAAAGGATGAATCTGAGCTACGTCGACAAGCTATTGAACAGAGCCTAATTGGTTTGCAGGATCGCTACCCAGATTTCGCTAGAGAAACGAAGGCGAATATCGATGACTATTACAGTTATATGGTGGAGGCGACTGACTTTTATATTCAGGATTTACTATTGCTGGGCAACAGCCGTGTAAGGCAAGCATTTGAAGTCTCAGAACAGCTTAATCTTCAAATTGATGATATGTATTTCTCGGTTGTGGATCGAGTGGATGTTTCGACAGCAGCAGCCAAGTCCGACAATGTCTTTATCATGTCCTTTATTCCAATATCGCTGATCTTTTCTACTATTATTGCAAGTCTAGTCGCCTATCTTTTTGCTTCACACCTTACTAATCCTATTGATTATCTATGTCGAAGAATTGAGGAGATAAGAGAGAATTTCGACCTTTCCCATAGGATCGACAAGGATTGCCGGCATCAAGAGTTGAATAAAATGGCAAGGGCCTTTAATGATCTTTTTGAAGAGCTGCGTTCTATTCAAGGGGAGCTTGTTGAGTCGGCCAAAATGGCTGCTTTAGGGCAGCTGGTGGCAGGTGTGGCACATGAGCTCAACACTCCTATAGGTGTGTGCATAACCGCTAATTCAACCTTAAAAGAAAACACCGACAAGGTTAAAGATAAGTTAGAGCAAGAAAGTTTGTCTCTTGATGATCTGCAAAAATACATTGCTCGCTGTGATAATTTAAGCAGCTTATTAAGGCGAAACTTAGAGCGTAGCGCTAATTTAGTAGCAAGCTTTAAGGAGGTGGCTGTAGAGCAAAATAGAAATGAGGTTAGAGAATTTGATTTGCATGCGGCGCTTTGGGATATCATCACCTCTTTTAATCACCAGCTGAAAGAAAATCATGTCGATATTACCTTAAACTGCCCTGAAGACATTACTTTGAAAAGTGATTTAGGGGGCTTGTACTCTATTATTACCAATCTACTGTTGAACACCATAAATCATGCCTTTAAAGATAAAGAGTCGGGCACGGTTGTTTTGGATGTTGAAACGGCTGATCGGGATAAAGTTAAGTTTACTTTCAGTGATGATGGTCGCGGCATGGGAGAGGATGAGCTGTCACAGATATTTACACCGTTTTACACAACCGCTCAAAATTCTGGCGGTACCGGACTTGGCCTTTCCATTGTTTATAATACGGTTTCTAAAATGAATGGCGATATTAGTTGCCAAAGTACAGTGGGCGTTGGAACGTCTTTTCACTTCGAGGTGGAGAACCAAGAGCTAGCAGAAGCTAGCTAGTTTTCTTGTTTTTAGTCGCTTAGTTTAAGGATGTTAACGGCTATTTGGAATCCTTGAAGATTACAATAGCATCTATGGCGATACCGATGAGTACAATGAAATAGCTTAGAACCTTTAAGCTATGGGCAATATTAAAGTGATTATCAAAAAGTTGCTCTGAGCCAAAAGCCATATGCAGTTGTGTGGCAATATTGGGAATGACGCTGAGAATTAAGGCGTATCGAAATACGGTCTCCTTGGCATTATGCCAACTCCAGAACAAAATACCGCTGATAGAGAATAGTAGAAGTGGCAGCACATCAAATGGGCGGCTGATAAGCCCCTCGCTAAAGGTGGTTTTGGGCAAATCGGAGCTCATTGCTGCCGAGTTCACCACAAAGTAAGCGATCAATATAAAAATCAAAATGATTAGGCTGAGAAATGCCCCGTGCTTCCAATGTTGATCTTCCTTAGGACTTTTCAGGCTGAGTAACCAAATACATAAAATACTGCCTACCAAAATGATCGCACCGTTGAACATGCGAGATAGAGCCCAGGTGAACGGAATAAAGTCGCTATTTTCGGCTTTGGCTTCAATAATTCTCATGGCAGCCAGCGTATGAAATGCATCGGTAAAGCCTGCGCAAAGTAGTGCTGTGCCGATGATAGGAATCGTGATATCCCTGTGAAAGTAGTAATGCAATAAGCTAATGATCATCACCAGCAAGGCAATAGTGACGGCGCTCCACTCTAATAGAGCGTGAACTAGCCCACCTCGTAAGGCGAGGAAGCTTTTTTCAATGTCGGCCAAATCACTGTCCTGAGATTGAATGCCAGGGGTTGCGAAATCAACCCCTAGGGTGGACGCCAAGAAAGGCAAAAAGCAAACGGCGAAAACCGCAATGAATAACATAGCTTTAAAGTTTTTTGTGTCCCACTCAGACATATTCCACACCTAAATTATACGTTATATTTTCAGTGTAGATCTTCTTGCCGGTGGCGCCAGTAGCAGGCCAAGCTAAATTTCTTCTTAAAATCGGGCTTTAATTCTGGGTGTTTTTGATCAAGCTGAATTTTAATACTGCTTTGATGGGGTAAACAGGGAGTAAGGAAATGCCTTGTGAAGAGGGGAGAAAAAGGGGAGAGAAAGAGGGAGAAGGTTGCACAGCGATCTAAGTCATTATTTTTAGATCACTGTGAACTTACAACTAAGGCCGTTGTGATATGGCATCCAGTGCAGCGACTCGATAGGCCTCGGCCAGTGTCGGGAAGTTAAAAATACTGTCTACCATCGCATCAACTTCCATCTCATTCATGATGGCCATCATGCCAATGTGAACAAGCTCGGTTGCGCCCTCACCAACAATCATAGTGCCGACAATTTTCTCGCCTTTATCGTCGCAGATTAGCTTGAGCATACCATGGGTGTTGCCAGAGATTTGTCCACGTGCGATTTCATCGAAATTCGCCTTGCCAACAACCGATCCGCCGTATTTTTTAATGGCCTGGGCTTCATTAAGGCCAACAGCTGATAATTCAGGGATTGCATAGATACCTGAAGGGATCATATCGTTCATATTGCTAACGTCGATATCCATAGCACGGCTTGCTGCTCGACGGCCTTGTTCCATAGAAGAAGAGGCTAGAGAAGGTGGGCCGATAATATCGCCGGCTGCAAAAATATTGGGCACAGATGTGCGCATATCTTCATCGACGGTGATTAGACCGCGCTCATTTAAACTCAAGCCTGCCTTGTCGATATTCAAATTCTTAACATTGGCGATACGGCCGGCAGCACAAAGTAGCTTTTGGCTGCGTACGATGGTGCCGTCACTGCACTCAGTGGTGACCTCTGAAATACCGTCCCAGCTGACATGTTCAACTTCGCAGTCGCCGATCCAGGTGCCGCCCATTTCTTCGAATACTTTTACAAAGGTATCGCAAAGATCATGATCAAGAAATCCCAATGGTTTTGGATATTTATCGATCATGGTGACTTTTACGCCCAGCGCTTGAAAGATGGATGCGTATTCACTTGCGATAACACCGCCGCCTAATACGGTTAAGCTTTTCGGCAAATAAAGTAGAGATAAAATCGAATCGCTATCGAGCACATTTTCATGGTCGATTGGCATATTGGGCGGGTTTCTTGGGTAGGAACCCGTGGCTAAGACCACCGTTTTACAAGTCACGGTTAAGGGCTCAGCTTGGACCCGATCAATGCGCATAGTTTCATTATTGATGAAACTGGCACGGCCTTTAATGCGATCAATACCATTGCGATCAATCTGGCGTGACATATACATATCATGTGCCACTAAGACATCGTTTAATCGCGTGATCAAAGTGGACATTTCGATATCTTCGGTAAGCTCAAAATCAGCCAGGGCTGCATTTTGTCGCATGTGGCTTACCCGCAGGGCGTTTTCGCGTAGAGTTTTTGAAGGAATGGTACCGCGGTGCACACAGGCACCGCCGAAAAGATTGTCTCGCTCGATCAGAGCAACACGTTTGCCTGCCTTGGCAGCTTGAATGGCGGCTTTCTGTCCTGCTGGGCCGCTACCCACGACCAGCATGTCATAGTCGTAGGCATTACTCATTTTGACATCTCCTCCATACTGGATTTAACAAGATCTGTTTTATCCAGCAGCTCTTCAATCTCATCGTTGTATAGATTCAGATCACCCAGCACTTCGAGTTCGAAGAGTTGGCCCCGGCTCATATCGTCGGGTTTAAGCATATGTGTGGCGAATGCCGCAGCGGCTTTGACGTTGGCGATTTGACCTGTCGCGCTTGGTGCTGCCTGATAATCATAGAAATATTCGACCACTTCTTTGATTAAGCCGGGCATACCCCAAGTATCCAAGACCTGAATAGCAATCTTTTGATGGTAAGCTTCTTCGACCTTGAGCACTTCGTCTTCTTGCATTTGCAAACCTTTCTTTTGGCTTAAATCCAAAATGGTTTGCACGGCAACAGGGCGACCAATCGAGTGCAGTAAGGCACATAGAAAGCTGGTTTCTACATTGCGACGGCAGGTGCGTGAGATCTCTTTGGCCCACAGTGCTGATGCGAGTGCGTGTTGCCAAATATAGGCGATGTGTTGTTCGAAACCTGGAGTGTGAAACATTTTAGTGCCGATAGAAGCGGCGACGGCAATTTCACCGATCAAGCCCATACCTAAACGGGCGATGGCTTGCTGCAATGACACGAGAGAGGCATTAGGAGTATACGCTGCCGAATTCGCAATGCGCATTACGTGGCCAGCCAAAGATTGATCACCAGTGATTAGCTGGGCCATTTGATTGGCATCAGACTCTGGGTCTTGGGCAAGGGTCACGGCCTTATTTGCCACCTCTGGCAACATCGGCACTTCAATGTTTTCCTCTTTGATCAGAGTTTCGAGCAGGGGCGTCAAAATCTGAGTTTTTACATCCATTTTTATAACCTGTGACATAGTATTGGCTTTGCTGGGCATAAACGGTAGCTCGTGTTTAAGTGTAGTCCAGTCCTCAGAAAAGGCAGGTGCAAAAGCGGGCTCTTTTCAAAAGGATTGCAGCGTATAGCCTTGGTATCGGCCATTTCATCCGCTACTTAAGAGAAAATGAGGAATAATTTTGCTTAGAAAGCGCTTGAGTTGCTGCTTTGGCTAGGAAATACCGTTCAGCTGGAACAACTCAAACATAGGCCTTTGTCGGCCTCTTGAGGTGAACGGTCAAATCCAAGATCGTCTTTATGTCGCTTGAAGGGTTGCTGGATGCATTGAAACAGCTTTTCCATTGGGCCGTCGTTGCCATTTTGAGATGCTTCAATGACGGCTTGCAAGTGGTGAGTTCTGGGTAAATACAATGGATTGTAGCTGTCCATTTTTTGAGCGGTTTCGCTGGGGCACTGCTGCCTAATTCGTTCTTGATAGCTACTTAGCCATTGCTCTGCTGTGTTGTTACTTCTTAGTACATCAAATTGCCCCGGCCACTGTCCATCTCTCAGCCACGAGGCGAGTGCGCGAAAGCTTAAGTTGTAATCCAGTTTGTGCTCACGCAATAGCTGCAACCAATGCTGAGCGAGAGCAACATCGGCTTCTTGCACAGAATTCAAACCCAGGCGCCGATTCAAACTCTCTTGATAATGATTGGCCAACTGTTTTTGGTAAGCCATGAGGCTCTCTTTGAGTTGACCTTGATCCATTAGGATCGAGAGCGCATGTGCCAGCGCGTTAAGATTCCAAAGCCCGATATTGGGTTGCTGTTCAAAGCTGTAGCGACCGTGGTGATCTGAATGATTACAAATAAATTGGGGGTCGTAATCATCGAGAAAGGCATAGGGACCAAAATCGAAGGTTTCTCCAATAATCGACATATTATCGGTATTCATAACGCCGTGATTAAAACCAAAGGATTGCCAAAGTGCGATCATTCTAGCGGTATTGGTAACAGCCATATCCAGTAAAGCTTGGTAATCCCCAGCTGCAGCGTTGGGCAGATAGCGATGCAGGCAGTAGTCGGCCAGTTCTTGCAGTTGCGGATATTTACGTTGGTAGAAGAATTCTTCGAAGGAGCCAAAGCGAATATGACTTTTAGCCACGCGAATTACCGTGGCTGCCTGCTCTGGGGCTTCACGCATTACCGTGTCTTGGCTACTGGCAAGACACAAGCTGCGGGTGCTGGATATTCCCAGTGCACTAAGGCTTTCACCAATAAAATGTTCTCTTAGACTGGAGCGCCATACGGCGCGACCATCGCCAAAGCGAGAGAAGGGTGTTTGGCCAGCCCCTTTCAGGTGCCAGTCCCAAAGTTCGCCCTCGGGGTCTTGCCACTCGCCTAATAGCAATCCGCGCCCATCGCCCAGTTGCGGATTAAAGACGCCAAATTGATGGCCCGAATATTTCATCGCTAGGCCTTGGCAGTTAGCCGAGGCGATGAGCTGAAGCTTGGCGGGTGTTTTTATCCAATCGCGCAGGCCTAGCTGCTCTACCAATGCCCAATTGATGTGTCGAACTTCGCTTCCCGCCAGCGGTGTTGCTTTCACAGGGCGGGCAAAGTCATGGCCTAAGCTGGCGAAATCTTGTTTTAGTTGGTCGAGCATAAAAAAGGGCCTGGAGGTTCACTACAGGCCCTATTAAATCATAGCGCTTAAGCGCGTGCCGCTAGTTTAATCCGGTAGACGATAAACTATGGGTAAAGTGAAGCGGAATTCTTCTTGGCTCATTGTTTCTGGCATCGGTGGGAAGGGGGATGCCGCTTCAATAGCCTTTTGTGACGCGCGGTTTAAGGTAGCGTATTTAGAAGGCTCAATCAGCTGAAGGTCTCGCACATCGCCGTTGCGATCAATCACCAGCTCAACTTGTACGCTACCTTGCTGCTCACGAACGATGGCGCGTTTGGGGTATTTAACGTGTTGGTAGGCCCACTTAACGAGCTTTGAATGATACAGCTGACGATTGAGTAGCGCTTCGGCGGTTAGCTCTGCGGCAATATCTTCCTCACCGTCTAGCTCTTCTTCATCTAGGTCATCGGCGCTAATAATGGCTTGCTCTTGAGCGGCTGGTGCAGGCTCTGGCTCGGGTTGCTCTTCTTCTGGGCTGCCAGTGCCAAGCTGAATATTAGGTTTTTCAATTTGCGGTTGGGCAATAACGGCTTCGGCTGCTGGAGTAAGGCTCGGAGCGCTATCTTGTGCGGCTCTTGGCTCGGGTGTTTCGGGCTCTGGCGTGTTGCTGCTTTGAGCAATGTTAGCACTGGTTTGCTGAGTGCTAACTGCGGCGGCAGGCGTAGATGCTGCAGTGTTATTGGCCTGAACAGATTGTGCCAACTGAACCGTGCGCTCCGGATCAGGATTCAGTGAAACGAAGCGGGCATTGAGATCTTCGTTAACATTGCCGCTCACCAGTAGCTGCGATTTAAAGCTGCTTGAAAAAGGTACCGAGCCTAACCAGCTGTTAAGCAGGGTTTTAAAGAAGCCTTGCTGTTCAATTTCACCCAATTTAATGCCGTTCAGGCTAATTTCGGTGGTACCGCTGCTTTTGCGGTGGATGATAAGGTGATCGCCGGTGCGTAAAGTCCGCTTAATCAGCTTTGAAAAGGCCACCATGGCGTTGGCTTGCTCAGTTAGCACTGAGGGCGGATTGTTGATTGCCATACTCTCAATCCATAGCTTTGCTAGGCTGCGTGAAGAGAGGCGTTTGGCGGTAACTCGCATTTCCATCTTTTGTGGCTCAGTGGAGTTCAAGATCGCCGCCGGATCATTGCCTGTTGAGCCTAGATATAAACCTGCAAGAAAACGTTCTTTGCCTAACTTGTTATAGCTGGCAATACCGTTCAAAAGTTGATCGGCTGAGCTGTTAACGCTTATCCCCAAACACAAAAGTGAGCTTAGCGCATACACTTTGAGGCGGCGTTGCGGGCGAGGGGGCAGAAGCTTGGTCACTGTAGTATCCATTTTATTATTCAATACAGCGGCTTGTCTTATCGGTCGATAGGGCCTTAAACCCGCTGTAATTTATGGGGTGCTCATCATTAAATAACGACTTTGCTTTAGACGACAGACTGTACTGGTTTTTTCTAGGTATTCAAGGAAATATCGCATGTTTTTAATTGCTAGCTTAATGTGACAGCGACTGTACTCGGTTTCGTCCTGCGGCTTTGGCCCGGTACATGGCTTCATCGGCGCGTTTGATCAGCTCGTCAAAGTCTAAATAGGTCTCTTGGTTGCTGCAGCATACCCCTAAACTGGCCGAGATTATAGCGCCTTGCGGGCTCGGGTTGTTGCTGTCGATATTGATATCGGTAATTTTGACGCGAATCCGCTCTGCAACAATAAGAGCCTCACTTAGCTGGGTATTTGGCAGCAGTAACAGAAACTCTTCACCGCCAAAGCGCCCTACAATGTCACTGGGGCGACACTCGTCAATACAGGCTCTAGCTATTTGCGTCAGCACTTGGTCGCCCGTGCTGTGGCCATACTCATCATTTATTTGTTTGAAGTGATCCACATCCAGCATGATGGCGGCAAAGCTATTGGCTCCCTTATTACTTCTGTTGAGCAAGCGTTTGCCTAAACGGTAGAGGTAGCGCCGATTATACAGCGAGGTCAAATGATCGATATGGGCCAGCTCTTGCAAGCGATGCTTATGACGACGTTCACGAATCAAGGCAATGGCCAGTACTATGGCCGATAGCATTAACATGCTAAATGAGGCGTGGATTTGAATATCCGAGACCGCTTGCTCTTCTTGCTTGATAGGCGCCAGGCCATTGAATGCAGAGCACTTTAGACTGTGCATAGAGTTCAGCCACAAAGCCGTGACGTGTGTTGCTTGATCATGCCGGGCCTCAGCTGACTTGAGACCGCCAAGCAAGACCACTAATAACAGTATTTTCACCCTAAGTATCCATATCTTCTACGAGCAGGAGAGCCAGCGGCTTATTAAAATAAGCGCCCTAGGGTGCACAGGCTCAATTCTTGAAGCCCGAGAGGTTTTATATTTCACCCTAAGATTTTTAGCATTAGGCTCTAAAAATCCATTTGTTTGTTGTGATCGAATGGTCGAACACAGCTTGTTGTTAGGCTTTTTAAGTGGTTGATTTTTTTATCATTTGCCTAAACTTTCTGCAGAAATAGCTCTATGAATGAGCCTTAGCTGCACCATAGCACCAAGCTAGGCTCGCAGGTAAGTGTTATGTTATCTAAGGTGACACATGGTTATTATTGTGCCAATAACGCTGAGTTATGTGTGTGTCTTGAGGGCGCTAAGAAAGCTTGCCATGTGTCGCTGGTAAAGGGAGAATATCGCCCCCTTGGGCAGCAAGACCCAAGTTAAATAGCAAGCAATACACTGCCTGAAGTAATCATTAGCAACATAGGGCAGAGCCAAAAACCATAGCAGCGAGTTTTTTATGTCCAGCACGCCAAATTCAGAATTTGTAACTGAACCCAGTGATCAGCGTCGTCAGCAGGTGGCCGAGCAATTACAGGTATTTATCGATGCCGATAAGGTTCGTATTGATGAAGAGTCTTTACAGGGGCATGGCTGTGATTGGACGAAGCTTTACCGGGTGAATCCTCTAGCGATCGTGTTTCCTAAGTCTATCGAGCAGGTCCAGCAATTGGTGCGTTTCGCACGCGATGAAAAAATCGCCTTGGTGCCTTCTGGTGGTCGTACCGGACTAAGCGGCGGTGCCGTTGCGAGCCGGGGTGAAATTGTTGTGTCTTTTGATTATATGAATCAAATGTCAGATTTTAATGCCGTTGACCGCACTGTGGTTTGTCAGCCAGGTGTTATTACTCAACAGTTACAAGATTTTGCTGAAGAGCAGGGTTTGTATTATCCGGTGGATTTTGCCTCAGCGGGCTCTAGTCAAATCGCTGGTAATATTGCCACCAACGCCGGTGGTATTAAGGTGATTAAATACGGTATGACTCGTGATTGGGTTGCCGGTATGAAGGTTGTTACCGGTACTGGTGAGCTGATCGATCTGAATAAAAACTTGCTAAAAAACAATACCGGCTATGATCTGCGCCATTTGTTCGCAGGCTCTGAAGGCACCCTTGGTCTTATTGTAGAAGCCACCATGCGTCTAACTCAGCCACCGAAAGATCTTTCGGTCCTAGTGCTGGGCGTATCTGAGATGTCCGCCATTATGGAGATCTTGCGCGCGTTTCAAAATCGCATGCCTTTAACCGCTTTTGAGTTCTTTTCTGAATCTGGTTGCAAGCTCACCACAGCCCACGGCTTGCAGCGCCCATTTGAATCACAAACGCCCTTTTATGTGCTGATTGAATACGAAAATCAATCCGAGCAAGATGCCGAGACCGCCATGGAAGTATTTGAATACTGTATGGAGCAGGGCTGGGTACTCGATGGTGTTATTTCTCAGAGCGAAAGTCAGGCAGAAAATCTATGGGCCTTGCGAGAAAACCTGGGCGAGTGCTGTGCGCCGTTTACACCTTATAAAAATGATATCTCGGTCACCACCTCGCAAGTGCCAGGCTTCTTAGAAGATATAGATGCGGTGGTCAGTCAGGCTTATCCGGATTTCACCTTGGTATGGTGGGGTCATATTGGTGATGGTAACTTGCACCTCAATATTCTTAAGCCAGAAAATATGGCAAAAGAAGAGTTTTTTGAAAAGTGCCAAGCCGTTAATAAGCAAGTTTTTGAAATTGTTGAGAAGTACCAAGGTTCTATTTCGGCAGAGCACGGTGTTGGCTTGGTGAAGCGCGACTACATTCAATATACCCGCAGTGAGGCTGATGTTGCGCTGATGCAGGGCATTAAGACCGTGTTTGACCCGGATAACATTATGAACCCTGGAAAGATATTTAATTCCTAATCAAAAATAGAGCATTGGTAGCATGCCGGTGCTCTAAGCCTCCCGTTTATGGACATTGAATTTAGCCAAGATAAATCGCGTTTAGACGTAAGTAAGATCCATAGCTTTTTATGTATGGAAAGTAGTTGGGCAAAAGGGATTCCCCTAGAAACGGTTCATACCGCCATTGATAACTCTTTGTGCTTTGCCGCTTTTGAAAACGGCGAGCAGATTGCTTTTTGCCGAGTAATTAGCGATATGGCGACCTTCGCAAATTTGGTTGATGTGATTGTCTGGCCAGATTATCGAGGGCAAGGCTTGGCGGCGGCTTTACTTGAGAGGGTCATCGAGCATCCATCTTTAAAGCAAGTTCGTCGGTTTACCTTGGCCACATCAAATGCCCACGGTCTGTATAAAAAATTGGGTTTTACGCCTTTGTCTAAGCCAGATACCTTTATGGAGCGCTACCGGGCTGATATTTATAGCAGGCTGTAACTATTGCGTAAAAGTATCGCTTATTGCCACCATCTGTGTCGTCAGCTGATACACTGGCTTTTCGAATTTACAAAGATTACTTCAATCGTTAGTTTCTGCCTCGTTATCTGTTGCAAAAAACGAGGTAAATATGAAACTGATCAATACTCTTTTAATGGTTGCTTTAATCGCTTCACCTGTTGCCGCTTGTGCGAGTGAGTCTGTGAATCATAGCGGGCAGGCCAGTAAGCATAGCGTAATGGCGCTAGGGCATGGCTTGCATGCTGGTGTAAAGGTGGCCTCTACAGCTGTTGCAGCACCAGTGGCAATTGTTGGGAGTGCTAGCGTGGCCGCTGGTAGCGTATTAACTGAATCGGCGAAATCTCTTTCTTATAAACCCCATAGTCCTAAGTCTAAAAAGATCAAAAGCAAAGCCGCGCTTGAAGTGAGCGAAACCACCGTCACAGTTGGGCCGGCTCCGAATCAAGCTGTTCAGCGATCCAATTAATAAAAATCGGTTTTAGTGAAGTAAAGAGGTGGTGTATGGCGTTTTATCGTATGTTTTTGCCGCTGTTATTTATCGTGTTTTGCTCTTCTTATACTGTGGCCGGGAGCCAGGCGGATGTGGTTGCTAAATATGAGCCTAAGAGAATTGCTCAATTTGCTAAGCAGGTAGAAAAATATGCCGCGGCTCGAGGCGCACGAGCTTTCATTATTGCAAGGCTTGGGCGCCCAGAAGGCGAGCTGCCTAAAGGCGTGCGTTACACCCATACCGCAGTGGCGATCTACTCAAATATAAAGCTTGCCAATGGTGAGGAGGCGAAGGGTTATGCGATTCATAATTTGTATCAAGTGCCGGCTCAGCCAGAGCGTAGTTACTTGCTGACAGATTATCCGGTGGATTTCTTTTGGGGGGCACAAGAATTAAAGGCCGGTATAGTGATTCCTCGCGAAGAAGTGCAGTCTCGCCTTATTGATTTAATCGATAGCGGTGCAAATAAACGCTTACACAATCCTAAATATTCCCTGATTTCTAATCCGCTAACTCAGCAATATCAAAATTGCACCGAGTACACCTTGGATTTGCTCAATGCAGCCATTTATCAAACGACGGACCTTGATCAGTTAAAGGCCAATACAAGGGCCTACTTTGAGCCCCAAAAGTTGCGCATGAGCAGCTTAAAAATATCTTTAGCTGCGATGTTACGTAAGGAGATTGTGACAAAGGATCATAAAGGGCGCCCTAAAATGGCGACCTTTGGCAGTATTGAGCGGTATTTACAAAAGTATGGCTTAGTTCAGCACTCGCTCACTTTGCAAGAGAATGTCTCGGTTGATTCGTAGCTGGAGTACGAGTGAAATCATAGTGTATGAAAACACTGTTTTCATATTGCTGCTGCAATTGGGGGTGTAGGTTTTTAGGGTATAAGTACAGTAAGTAATTTTTTATGTAGTCTGTGCTTTGCAGTAAGTTTTCAAAGCTATGGTTGATATCACGGATTACTTTTTTTCCCAGTGCCGAGTTGCTGCAGGCGGCGTATCCGATGGGATAGTATGCGCTAAGCTCTTGGATAGGAATGGCAATCAGCTTGTTGTCTGGGTGGTTTTGATTCCAGCGAGTAATAGAGGGCGGGTATTCAATGGTGTAATCAATGCGCCCTTTATCGATAAGGGTAAAAAAGTCGACACCGACATTCGAGCTTTCGCGGATAGAGATTGCTTGTTGGTATTCACTGAAAATGCCGTTGAGCACGTTTCCCATTGAGCGAGAAGGGACGCTGAGCAATAATTCACCTTCCTTAAGCAATTCGCGTAACGAAATGGCTTCATTGTTGCGGTAAAAGCGGTCTTTGGACTTTTCGCTGGCAATAATGTGATGCGGTGTTCCTGTCATATGTGGCTTTGAGTAGATGAGGTGGGGCTTTGGGTTTTTGGGTTTTAGCATGCCCATATGACAGCTGTTGTTCTGGAGCATTAGTCTGTCCATTCTTGCTTGATTAACCAGCGTTGGTTTTTGGTGCCTGTACTGCGGTAGTCTATCGATGATTAGGCTACGTATACGGTCGATCTGCCCTTGGTTTTTATCGTTGCCGGAGGCGATTTCATAGGGCGGGAAGTCGAATTGTAGCCAAAGGATCTCAGGTTTTACCTTATTGCTCTCGGCAAAAACGTAGTTGGAAAGGGCTACAAGTAAAAGGAAGATGCGCTTTAACATAAGAGCTTAATAGTAAGGATATTAAGCTCAGTATAGTCAAAGCTGAGGGGTGACAAGTTACCCGATGTAATTATTTTAGTTATACAGCAAGCTTAGTCACTGTATAACTAGGGTCTATTTTTAAAGCTTGCTTAAATCTGGTAGCTCAGCCATTGGGTTTTCACGTAGTTCTTTTAGCCAGTATAAGGTGCCACCGCATACCGCCGCAGGCAGTACGATAATATTTAATAGTGGGATCATTGCGCCTAGTGTTCCTAGGCCGCCCAAGCCATAAGTGCTGTATTTATTTTTCCAAAGCCTTGCGCGTAAATCCTTAAAGCTTACCTTGTGGTTATCAGCAGGGTAATCCACATACTGAACTGAAATGGTCCAGATGGCCCAAGCGAAGCTCAGTATTGGCACCAATAAATTCAGCAGTGGAATAAAGGATAAGGCTAGCAGACATAGCATGACCGCAAGGCCGCGGGTGATGAAATACCAGAGCTTGCCCATTTCCCGCCAGATGGTACGGGGAATCATTTGTGATAGTGGCTCACCTTCAATGGATTCGCCGGTTACCAACTCTTCCACTTTCTCAGCTAGGACACCATAAAACGGCGCGGCGATAATATTGGTGAGTAGGCTAAAGCTGTAACCGTAAATCAATAAGACCATAACAACGGCAATACCCACTAATATATTGGCTAAAAAGCTTAACCAATCGGGCAGAAAGTCCGTCAGCCATTGAGTGGCAGCAGTAAACTGCGCAAACAGTGCCGCGGTGGTCAGCATAAAGATGACAATATTGACCAATATAGGAATCAGTACAAAGATTCTGAGTTTGGGGTGCAGCATTAAGCGGGCGCCATTTAATAGGTAATTGGCGCCGCTTTGTACATTGTTGATACCGGCTGTAGCAGCTACGGGTGAGTTCATAGGGCTCAAATCCTTAATTCACTAGTTCAACTTAGACGATGAAAGCCGGCAAACAGAGGTGTTTATTGCGCGCCGTGTGCCTTGAGGCTGCTAGCGTACTGAGCGGCTTGCTTATGATCAGCAATGAGCTGTAATAGACTCTCGCCATCGTTATTGGCGGCATTGATATCGCGACCATCGGCAATAAACATATCTAAAAATGTAGAGAAATTCTCGGCTTTCATGCCGCGATAGGCTTTCTCTAGCAAATGAAAATCGGCATTGATGCCAGCAGGGGCCTCAAAGTCTAGGAAGGTACGAATGCGGGCATCATCAAAGACTTCGCCCAGTACTTTTTGTTTGTCTTTTTTTAAGCTCATGGCTATTGCTCTCAATTTCAATTATCGACACGGCGGTGATTACGAGGCCGTGGTAGCCCCGTAATTAGGACGGGCTTAAAGTAGCTCGTCCAGTTTCTTTAATAAAATTTCATTAATCGCTTTCGGGTTGGCTTGGCCTTTGGAAGCTTTCATGATTTGCCCAACAAAATAACCCAGCATTTTCGGGCGCTTGTCAGCATCGGCATTACGGTAGTTATCCACCTGCTTTGGGCTATTGGCAATGACTTCGTCTGCCATTTGCTCAAGTGCACCGGTATCAGAAACCTGCTTTAAGCCTTTCGCTTCAATCACCGCATCGGCGCTATCGCCTTCGCCATTCCAAATTGCTTCGAAGACATCTTTAGCAATTTTGCTGGAGATCGTATCGTCTTTAATACGGCTGATTACACCGGCTAGCTGCTCGGCATTCACTTTACTTTGGCCAATGCTCAGCTCTTCAGTATTCAGCTTGCCGGCCAAGTCGCCCATGACCCAGTTGGCGACAAGCTTAGCATCGCCGCAGGCTTTGGTGGCCGCTTCAAAGTAGGCCGCCATAGCCATATCGCCACTCAAAATATCGGCGTCGTAATCGGATAGCTGGTATTCGGCTTTAAAACGTTCGCAGCGAGCTTCTGGTAGCTCTGGCATATCATTGCGAATGGCATCAATGTAGTCGTCATCCAATTCAACCGGTAGCAAATCTGGGCATGGGAAGTAGCGGTAATCGTTAGCTTCTTCTTTGCTGCGCATAGAGCGAGCCACTTTGGTGTCGCCGTTATATAAACGAGTTTCCTGAACGATTTCACCGCCGTTTTCCAGCACATCAATTTGACGTTCAACTTCCAGCAAAATGGCTTCTTCCATAAATTTGAAAGAGTTGAGGTTTTTGGTTTCGGTGCGGGTGCCAAGTTCTTCCTGACCTTTCGGGCGTACCGAAACGTTGACGTCAAAGCGCATAGAACCTTGCGACATTTCACCATCACAAATGCCCAATGAAGTCACAATAGAGTGCAGCTTCTTGGCAAAGGCCACGGCCTCTTCGGCGTTGCTCATATCCGGCTCGGATACAATTTCAATCAAAGGAGTGCCGGCGCGGTTCAAGTCGATACCACTCATACCATGGAAATCTTCATGCAAAGATTTACCCGCATCTTCCTCTAAGTGCGCGTGGTGAATACGAACGGTTTTAGTGCGATCTTCGCTTAAATTTAATTCCACCTGACCAGCACCAACGATCGGCTGCTCTAACTGAGTGGTTTGATAGCCTTTGGGCAAATCAGGGTAAAAATAGTTTTTACGCTCGAAAAAAGAACGCTTGCCAATTTCAGCATCAATCGCCAAGCCAAACATAATGGCGTAGCGATAAGCCTGCTCGTTAACGACTGGTAAAGTACCTGGCATGGCCAAATCAATGGCACAGGCCTGGGTGTTAGGCTCGGCACCAAAGGCGGTGCTGGCACCAGAAAAGATTTTGGTTTTAGTGGCCAGCTGCACATGCACTTCTAGGCCAATCACTGTTTCCCATTGCATTATGTCAACTCCTTAAGCCACGTTCGGGGCGGTTTGGCGGTGGTGGTCGGTTTCTTGCTGGTACTGGTGGGCCAAGTTCAGCAATTGACCTTCGCGCCAGTAGTTGGCGGTTACCTGTAAACCAACGGGTAAGCCGTCGACAAAACCACATGGAATTGAAATGCCCGGCAAGCCCGCGAGGTTGGTTGCCGTGGTGTAAATATCTTCTAGGTACATGGACACTGGGTCTTTGTTTAAGCTGCCCAGTTCATAGGCGGTAGAAGTCGCCGTTGGGCCCATGATTACATCCACTTCTTCAAAGGCGTTCATAAAGTCTTGCTTAATTAAGCGACGAACTTTTTGCGCCTTGCTGTAGTAAGCATCGTAGTAGCCGGCCGATAGGGCATAGGTACCCACCAAAATACGGCGCTTAACTTCTTCACCAAAACCTTCGCTGCGTGAGCGCTTATACAGATCCATTAAATCGGCTGGGTTTTCACAGCGGTGGCCATAACGTACGCCATCAAAACGTGAAAGGTTAGCTGAACACTCAGCCGGTGCAATCACGTAGTAGGCCGGTACTGCTAAGGAATTATGGGGCAGGGTGATATCTTTAATGGTGGCGCCCATAGCTTCAAACTGTTTGATAGCGGCCTGAATTTTCTCGGCGACTTGTGGGTTTAAGCCTTCGCCGAAATATTCTTTGGGTACACCAATACGCAAGCCTGCGAGTGGTTTGTCCAATAGTGCACTGTAGTCTTCGATAGGGTGATCCATGCTGGTGGAATCTTTGCTGTCGAAGCTGGCCATGGCCTGCATCATGATGGCGCAGTCTTCAGCATTACGAGCGATTGGGCCGCCTTGATCAAGACTTGAAGCAAAGGCGATCATGCCCCAGCGTGATACGCGACCGTAAGTTGGCTTAAGGCCGGTTACACCGCATAGAGACGCAGGCTGGCGAATTGAGCCGCCGGTATCTGTTGCAGTAGCCGCTGGAGTTAATAAAGCGGCGACCGCTGCTGCCGAACCACCAGAGGAGCCACCCGGTACACGGCTGGTATCCCATGGGTTTTTAACCGCGCCATAAAAGCTGGATTCATTGGTTGAGCCCATGGCGAACTCATCCATATTGGTTTTGCCTAGGCTTACCGCGCCCAAGCGGTTGAAGTTTTCAACCACGGTGGCGTTATAAGGCGGCACAAAGTTATCCAACATTTTTGAGCCACAAGAGGTCTTAATGCCGTCGGTGCAAAATATATCTTTGTGGGCCATTGGCACGCCGCACAATAGCGAATCATCACCTTGGGCAATGCGCGCGTCGGCGTCTTTGGCCTGAGCCAGAGCTTGGTCTGCGGTAACGGTGATATAGCTGTTATAGGCGGGGTCGAGTTTTTGGATACGATCCAAATAATGCTGGGTAAGCTCGACACTGCTGAATGATTTGTCGCGTAGGCCCCGAGCCAGCTCGCGAATGGTCAGTTGATGCATAGTGAATCCTAATCTGAAAGCGGCTGCTAATTAATCGATTACCTTAGGTACTAGGTATAAGCCTTCTTCGGCTTCGGGCGCGATGGCTTGGAATTGCTCGCGCACATTCTCTTCGCTCACTTCGTCTTTGCGCAGGCGCTGCATGGCGTCCTGGGGGTGAGCCATCGGAGCAATGCCGTCGGTGTTGGCATTTTGCAGCTGATCGACCAAGCCTAGGATGCCGTTGATGCTTTCGGCGACTTCGCTGGCCGTCGTTTCGTTAATGTCCAAACGGGCCAAGTTGGCCAGTTTGGCGATATCTGATTGATCCACGTAAGGACTCCAAATATTGGGCAATGAATACGCTATATGGGGTTGGCTTTGGGAATGCCAAGGCTGACCCCGCAAAACCCCCTATTGTGCCAGATTAGCGTCGATATACCGAGCCTTGCTTGTTAATTTCTCCGGTGAATTTCTAAGTCCTGATATAAGGTGGCGTTAGGGGACTAATACATTGAGTGGAATATCCTGGAATTCGGGGCGAAAAAATGCTCAATTTCTGTCTTCTTGCAGAGAAAAAGGCGCTATAGGCCAATTGTTCCTTGCTCTGGACTGCGACCATTGATAGAGTGCGGCAATCGTGGGCGTCGTCTATCTTCGCCTAAGATTGGCACGAAAATGACGGCTAAATTAAGTGCTTGGCTGGGTGGTTTATTTGCAGGCTTTGAGCAAGTTCAAAATCACTCTGGGGAGCGCCTAGATAAGGCTCTTTTTTAGCCCGCATTACGGTATTTGAAATATCTGAAGTTAGTGCGTGAAACAGAATATTTGAGTGGCTAGTGACCCACAAAAGCCCAGCGCTTTGTGAGCCGTTTGGCAGTCTTAGCGTAAGACTGGGAACTACTGGCTGCAAGCAGACTCAATCTGCTAATAATGTAAAAAATTAAAGACTATAAAAGGTGTAGACAGCCCATGTTAAAAGGCCTTCGCGGAATGTTTTCCAACGATTTATCCATCGATTTGGGAACAGCGAATACCCTCATCTATGTGCGAGAGCGGGGAATAGTATTGGATGAGCCTTCAGTAGTGGCCATCCGTCAGCACAATGGACAAAAGATCGTAGAGGCTGTTGGGGTTGAAGCAAAGCGTATGTTGGGTCGTACACCTGGCAATATTACCGCTATCCGCCCATTAAAAGACGGTGTTATCGCCGACTTCCAAGTGACTGAGAAAATGCTTCAGCACTTTATTAAGAAGGTCCATGAGAATAACTGGTTTCAACCAAGCCCGCGCGTTTTGGTTTGCGTGCCTTGTTTATCTACCGAGGTTGAGAAACGAGCCATTCGTGAATCGGCGCTCGGTGCTGGTGCCCGTGAAGTTCGCCTAATAGAAGAGCCAATGGCTGCGGCCATAGGTGCGGGCTTAAAGGTAGAAGAAGCCAGCGGTTCAATGGTTGTGGATATCGGTGGTGGTACCACTGAGATTGCCATTATCTCTTTGAACGGTGTGGTTTACTCTGATTCTGTGCGTGTTGGTGGTGACCGCTTCGATGAGGCTATCGTCAATTATGTGCGTCGCAACTACGGCAGCGTTATTGGTGATGCGACTGCTGAGCGTATCAAACAAGAAGTGGGTTGTGCTTACGCCGGTAGCGAAGTGCGCGAAATCGACGTTCGTGGTCGTAACTTGGCCGAAGGTGTGCCGCGTAGCTTCACTTTGAATAGCGATGAGATTTTAGAGGCCCTGCAAGAGACCCTTGCGGGTATTGTGCAGTCGGTGAAATCGGCTCTTGAGCAATCGCCGCCTGAATTGGCTTCTGATATTGCTGAAAGCGGTATTGTACTCACCGGTGGTGGTGCATTGTTGCGTGATTTGGATCGCTTGTTGGCCGAGGAAACTGGCCTACCGGTGATTGTGGCTGAAGATCCTCTTACTTGCGTTGCTCGCGGTGGCGGTAAAGCCATGGAGCTGATGGATAGCCGCAATATTGATTTGCTGTCTAGCTAAGCTAGCGGTAACAGTAGCCCGACGCTAAGGTGTCGGGCTTTTTGGTTTAGGGCCGCTGCGCCCTGTTTGATCGTTGCCCGAAAGATTTCATTGTTGGGCGTTTAGGATAGGACCACGGCCATAAAACCACTATTTAACAAAGGCCCATCCAAGGCATTGCGTGCATTTGTGCTGGCGCTAATCGCCGTCGCTCTCATTATTGCCAGTCGCTTTTTTAGCCCCTCTATTGAACCTGTCAAAGAAAAGCTTGATGGCTTTGCTTTGGGTTTTTATTGGATTACCGATTTACCGAATCGCTTCAGTAATTGGCTGGATGATTCGCTGGTATCCCGTGAAGAGTTGTTGGAAGAGAATCGTTCTCTAAAGGGCGAGCGTTTAATTTTACAGCGTAAATTACAGCAGTACGCTACCTTGGCCGCCGATAATGCTCGCCTGCGTCAATTGATGAACTCTGCAGAGTTGGTGCAAGACCGTGTATTAATCGCTGAGCTAATCGGTGTATCGCCAGACCCTACTGAGCAGGTTGTGGTGGTCAATAAGGGGAGTGAGCAGGGCGTTTTCGTTGGCCAGCCTTTATTGGATGCTTACGGTTTAATGGGGCAGGTGATTGAGGTAAACCCCTATTTTAGCCGTGTGCTTTTGATCACTGATGCTAGCCATGCGCTTTCTGTGCAAATTAATCGCAACGGTGTTCGTGCTGTTGCGGAAGGCACTGGTGATCTTTACGAGCTTAAGCTTCGCCATGTATCCAACACGGTTGATGTCAAAGTGGGCGACCTTTTGGTGAGTTCTGGTTTGGGGCAACGTTTCCCGGTGGGCTACCCCGTTGCTGATGTTGTTTCCATTCTGCATGACCCTGGTAAATCTTTCGCGACAGTGATTGCGCGACCAAAAGCCCAGCTTAATCGCAGTCGTCATGTCTTGTTAGCCTTTAGCGGCCAGCGTAATGAGGATCGCCCTTAATGGAGGGTGGCAAGCTCAATAATAGTTGGCTAATTGGTTTTAGTTTTCTTGTTGCTCTAGTATTGATGGTGTATCCATTGCCTCTTGATTGGCGCTGGTTGCGTCCAGAGTTGATGTGCTTGCTGGTGATTTATTGGGTATTGCGCTTTCCTCAATTACTGGGGGTGGGCATGGCCTTTGTGTTGGGCTTGGTGCAAGATGTGGTGCAGGGCAGTTTGCTGGGGCAGCATGCGTTGGCTTTGGTGGTCACTATTTATATCACCCAGTTAAGTATTCACCGTTTGCGGACCTATGGCACCATTCAGCAGATGATGTGGATCTTTGCGCTGGTGGCGATGCATGAATTATTTTTGTACTGGGTTTCGATGTTGTTAGGGCGCGAAGCGCTATTCGCCTACTTCTGGGCGCCTGCTTTAATCTCTGCGTTTATCTGGCCTTTGTTAAGCCATGGCTTGGATCGCCTATGTTGGGTGATGCGGCTTGGGGTTTGAGTTGGTTTTTCTTTGCTCGCCTCTCAAGATCTTTTTGGCCAATGTTGAACAGTGTATTTGTTCCATTGGGTAGCTGTTAAGTCGGGCCGATTTCAGCCCTTGCTATGACTGTCCTGGAACACGCTTAAACCATCCGAGGGCGCTCGACTTCGCAGCGTCCATGCTGCTCCACGGTTCCTGGCCAGTCATAGCAAGGGCTAAAATCTACAACGTGGTTCTAAATCTTTTGAAATCAAGACTTTTAACAGCGCTTTGGTGAGGCTAGTGTGAGCAAAGAGTAAGTCGTGGGTTGCTCTCTACTAAGGCCAGCCTATTTCAGTAAAGTGATATGGATATTGCTATTCGGGCATTAGTTGTTAAACCCTAAGGATAGTTTGTGGGTTGGGCTGTAAGTTGAATGTTCGGGCCGTGCGAAACCATTGTTTGAGCTTGCTTTATGGTCGTTTTTACAGAGATTGCTGATCTAAATGAAACCACTATTGCAGGTTTTAGCCCTGATAGCTCTTGGCCAGGAACCGTAGAGCAGCATGGACGCTGCGAAGTCGAGCGCCCTTGGATGGTTTGAGCGTGTTCCAGGACAAGAGCTATCAGGGCTAAAAACGGTCAGACCTGCACTACCTTAAACAATAACTGAAACCCAGATAATTAGCCCCGTACCTCCCTAATAAATAAAGAGTTTTCAGAATTGTTAAGGCTAAGCGTTTTAGCCCCCTGGCTGTTATACTTCAGCTCTATTTAGCGGCATTTTAAGGGCCTACGGATAATGGCTGGGAATTCTCTCATTTTGGCATCTCAATCGCCCAGGCGCGCAGAGTTACTGCAGCAAATTGGCGTGCCATTTCGCCGCCAAAGTGCCGATATTGATGAAACCCCCTTGGCAAAAGAGGCAAGCTTAGATTATTTGCGCCGCATGGCCATTGCCAAAGCGCGAGCGGTGCAAGCTGGACTCGGCCGAGAGGAAAATGCCAGCAGCGTGATTTTAGCCGCTGATACGATTGGCGACCTAGATGGCGAAATATTGGTCAAACCGAAAGATCGCGCAGACTCCCTAGCCATGTTAAAGCGCATGTCCGGGCGTAGTCATACGGTAGTAACCGGTGTTTGCGTGCTCTGGGGGGATAAATGTGACTATGTTGAGGTCAAAACCCAAGTGAGCTTTCGCCAATTAAGCGAGGCTGAAATTTTACGCTACTGGGAAAGTGGTGAGCCCCAAGACAAAGCCGGCAGCTATGCCATACAGGGTCTAGGGGCAGTCTTTGTAGAAAGCATTCAAGGCAGTTACAGCAATGTGGTGGGTTTGCCACTGAGCGAAACCGCCAATTTATTACAGCAAGCGGGTGTGCATATCTGGCAAGCTGCTAGCGAATAAAA
Source organism: uncultured Pseudoteredinibacter sp. (assembly GCF_947502065.1). Classification (GTDB taxonomy): domain Bacteria; phylum Pseudomonadota; class Gammaproteobacteria; order Pseudomonadales; family Cellvibrionaceae; genus Pseudoteredinibacter. Next base: position 21,100 of record NZ_CANMYE010000004.1, on the reverse strand, counting down.
CTTAGGCTGTAATAAAGTAAGCAGTATCAAGAAGAGGGTCCGGGTAGCCTAACTGCGATTATTAAAAATTACCCCGGAATTTAAAGTATAAGGAAGCGCTGTGAGCGAAGAATTACTGGTCAATGTATCACCCACAGAAACCCGAGTAGCCTTGGTTGAAAACGGCTTTGTGCAAGAAGTGCATATCGAACGTACCCAGGCAAAAGGTTATGTCGGTAATATTTATAAAGGCAAGGTCGTGCGAGTTTTACCTGGCATGCAGGCCGCCTTTGTAGAGATTGGATTAGAGCGAGCAGGCTTTATCCACGCGGCCGATATTGCGCCATTAGATGAAGATGGAATGGAAGAGCGCGGTGCGGAAGTGGCCGATATTCGCTCGCTTGTGCGTGAAGGCCAAGAGCTTATCGTGCAAGTAACCAAAGATCCCATTAGTAGCAAAGGTGCGCGCTTAACGACTCACCTTTCTGTATCGGCGCGCTTCTTGGTCTATATGCCGTTCACCCGCCACACTGGAATATCTACTCGAATTGAAGATGATGCTGAGCGTGATCGCCTAAAGAACTTAGTGCAGGAAGTCGACGCCGATATTCGCAAGGAAGAAGAGGGTGGCTTTATTGTTCGCACCGTTGCAGAAGGTGTGAACAAAGAAGAAATCGCTGCCGATATTATTTTCCTTTATCGTCTTTGGAAAGATCTTAGCAAAAAAATTAAAGAACAAAAGGCACCGGCGGTTGTACATGAAGATTTACCGCTATTTATGCGCACCTTACGAGATTTGGTTAAACCCGATCTGGAAAAACTAAGAATTGATTCCCGTGAAGTCTACGGCAAGATGCGCGAATTTGCCGAAGACTATGCGCCCGAGATATTTGAAAAAATCGAACACTATCCCGGCGAACGTCCACTGTTTGATCTTTACAGTGTCGAAGAAGAGATTCAGCGTGCGCTGGGTGAAAAGGTTCCGCTAAAGTCGGGTGGTTATTTAATCATCGAGCAGACCGAAGCCATGGTGACTATCGATGTGAATACCGGAGCTTTTGTTGGTCATCGAAATTTAGAAGAAACCATCTTTAAAACCAATCTTGAAGCAGCAACAGCAATTGCTCGCCAACTGCGCCTGCGAAATCTTGGTGGCATCATCATAATCGACTTTATCGATATGCATGATTCGGAGCATCAGCGCCAAGTTTTGCGTACCCTAGAAAAAATGTTAGAGCGTGATAACACCAAAACCAGCTTAACTGGTGTGTCAGAGCTTGGACTTGTGGAAATGACCCGCAAGCGCACCCGTGAATCTCTCGGCCAAAGCTTATGTGTGCCTTGCCCGGTTTGTGAGGGGCGTGGCACCTTAAAGTCACCAGAGACGGTCTGCTATGAAATTTTCCGTGAAATCTTACGTGAAGTGCGAGCCTACAATACCGAAGAGATTGTGGTCTTGGCTTCGCAGCTGGTGATTGATCGACTTCTTGATGAAGAGTCGTCCAATGTAGCGGACCTGGAAGAATTTATTGGTCGAACGATTAAGTTCAAGGTAGAGGCCATTTATCACCAGGAACAGTACGATATTATTTTGGTTTAACGTTTGAAAACATCCTGGACCCGTAGTTTCGCCCGCCGCTTTTGGGGTTTATGTGCGGCAATCGTGATCAGCTTGGCTTTACTAGTCCAAGCTGGGCGCTTCCTATTGCCCATGATCAACGATCATCGCGATGATATAGCCGATGTACTGGGTGAGCAGCTAGGCGTGCAAGTCAGTATTGCCAATATCGAAGGGCGCTGGTTAGGCATGCGCCCTGAGATTACCGTGGAAGGCTTAACGTTGCGCAATAAACGCAACGAACAAGTGTTAGCGGTAGATTCGGTCTATACCCAATTTGATTTGTTACGTTCTCTTTTTAATTGGCGCTTGGCCTGGTCAGATTTTCGCGTCGATGATGTGACCGTGGCGCTTCAGCAATTTAATGATGGCCAAATCTATTTGCGAGGTGTGGTACCGAGCGAAAAAGACGCCCCTGAAGCTGAAACTTTAAGCCCACTGGAATTACTGCTGCTGCGCGGGCGTGTTGAGCTATCGGCGGTTAAAATTGAGTTTCATCCCCTGCAGGGTGAAAGCAGCACCTGGCAGCTGCCGGAAGCGGTAATGGAGAATACCCAGAGCTTTCACCGCTTAAAGGCGCAGCTTAATAGCGCTGGCCGCCCACTGATGAAATTTGTTTTTGAAGGTGAAGGTGACCCACGAGACCGAGAGACATTTTTAGCCAGCTCTTATTTAGAATTAAACCACGTAAAAATATCTGAGCTTGCTGAGCAGTTTAGCGGTGCAGCTTGGGAGCAATTTCCACAGCGTGAACAGCTGCAAGACGTTGCGCTTACCGGCAAACTTTGGACCGTGAAATTGCCGGGCAGCTTTATGGAAATGCGCGGTAGCTTGCAGTCCGATGGTGGCCGATCGCCATTACCTGAAGTGGCCAAAATGGATATCTCTGGCCTAATGAATAGCACTGGTCAATGGCAGCTATCTTTGCAAAATGTGCATGGCAAGTTTTCGGATTTTGAATTGCCTGAGCCTTTAAATATTGGTTTGGAATTCGGCGACTCTACTCCGCTTGCATTGCGCAGCTCCAGAATTGATATCGGTTATTGGTATCGCCTAGCGGTAAAGCATAATTGGATTCCTGAAGGCGAACTACAGGATGTCTTAGCGAGCCTTAATCCAGCAGGCCATCTCAACAATGTTTATTTGCGCTTGGGTAAAGACATCGCCAAGGATTTCCTGCTACAGGCGAACATCGAGCAAATATCGGCTGGTGCCTGGCAGGGGGCGCCTGCGGTAAGTGGCGTGGATGGCTATGTAGAAACCAGCGCTAAGCGCGGCTTTGTCGATATTGATTCGCAAAATGGCTTTTCTATGCACTACACAACCGTCTATGACGATGCTCAGCGCTTTGAAACCATGAAGGGGCAGGTGCAGTGGGTGCTGGATCGCGATGCAAATAGCATCTACGTAAATAGCGGCCAGCTCAGTATGCAACAAGGGGAAACCCAGGTTCTTGGTGCCATGCAGCTGTTTACGCCTTGGTTCGCTGATACTGTTCCCAGTGATCTAACCCTATTTATTGGTTTGCGTAATGACAAAGTCAGTAACTACCCTAAATACCTTCCAACCGTTGTTGCCGATTCTCTCAAAAAATTTTTAGTGGATGCAAAAGGTGAGGGTGAGTTGCGTAATGGCGCCTTTATCTATCGCGGTGGTTTAAAGGCATCGCTCGATAAAACCTATACCACACAGTTGGCTCTCGATTTGGCAGATGTGTCGCTAAACTATATGGAAGGTTGGCCACGTTTGAGTGAGGTTGATACGAGGCTAGAAGTCGACGGGCGTTTTTTACATGCTACTGCCGATTCTGGGCAAAGTATGGGCTTGACTTTAAGTGGTATCCAGGTTGATTTGGAAGATAACCCTGAGGCGCAGGGCGATCGTATTAATGTGAAGGCCCGCTTTAAAGGCCAAGGTCAGCAGGGTTTCGATTTTCTGTTAAATAGCCCAATTGCCAGTAGCCAAGCTGAGGACTTTCAATTCTGGGAGCTGCATGGCCCTTTAACGGGCGATGTTGATTTGCAGATCCCTTTGTCTCTGAGTGAAAACCGCGGCGCTAAATATGATATTAATGCCAATTTAAACAATGCCGAGCTGTATATCCCCGAGCTGGCTCTGCATTTTGAAAAGCTCAATGCCAAACTTAAATACGATTTAAAACGCGGACTGCACGGTAATAATTTGCAGGCAAGCTTATGGGGACAAAGCATTGAGGCCAAATTAGAAAGCACTGCACAAAATACTGCTCTAAGTTTTGACAGTCAGCTCGCGATCGAGCCGTTAGCACAATGGATGAATATTCCCGGCTTGCTAATGGCCGAGGGCAAAACGGCAGTAAAAGGTAAGCTTAGCTTGCCGAGTACCTTTGTGAGGGGGGCAGAGCAGCAAAGCCCTAATCAATTGGAGCTGGCGACATCACTGCAAGGCATCGCGATAAACTTGCCTGCGCCTTATGGTAAAGCCGCAGAGCAAGCGCGCCAAACTAACATCACTATTCCTATACAAGGCAAAGAAGAGCTGATAGCTAATAAGGTACATGAGCAGCTTCATTTACAGTACGCATTGGCTAGGGATGTTACTGATGGCGAAGAGAATTCCACTTCGGTAAATTCCGACTCGCTGGTTTTATCGATACGTAAACACCTTGATGGCGAAAGTTTGGCCCTGGGCTTAAATGGAGTGCTACCACAGACCCGTGCCGGACAGGGTTTGATCAGCGGTGAATTGCAAACGCTAGATATCGAGCCCTGGCTGAGCATTGTTGATGATTATCGCGCGGCGCAAACTCGCTATGCAGAGCTGCGAGTGCCAAACCAAGCCGGCAATCAATTACCAGAACAAGAAGCCATTCCTGTTGATTTAGAGATCAAAGTTAAAGCGCTAAATTTAGCCGGCTTTAACATTCCTAATATTGAGTTACAGGCTGGCCAAACCCAACAGGGACTTTTACTGAACGCCAAAAGTGAGATGTTGACCGGTAGTATCGAATACTTCGATAGTCAGCGTCCATTGGATGTCCGCATCGCTCACCTAAATTTGCCTGAGCTTGCTGACAGTGAAGAATCGGCAGACTCAACAGCCCAAGAGGAGCCTCTGCAATTAATAGCGGATGATTCCAATAATTGGGATTTCAGCGGTTTTCCCCACACTCAGGTGCACATTGAAAATTTACGTTATGGCGCTAGGGCGCTAGGTGGTTGGCGTTTTCAAATTCAAGCCGGCGAAGAGCGCGGTTTACTCGTTGATCGTATTTTTGGTGAGCTAGGGGATATCAAAGTCTCTGGTGATATAGAGCAAGTAGAGGGGGCCGATGCCATGGCGGCTGCAGACCCTGGTGCGAGCTTAAACTGGTCGGGTGGTTATATTTCCAATAGTGAATTGCTGGCCAGAATTCAATTTAAAGACATTAATACCCTAAGCCAGCAATGGCAAATGCCAAGCATTTTAGAATCCGAGTCGGCAGAGTTTCGATTGGCCATGAATTGGCCCGGTAGCCCAATGGATTTCGATTCACGCCTTATCGCCGGCAGCTTAGATCTTGGTATTCAAAATGGCCGTTTCTTCCAATCGGCCGGGGCCGGTGGTAATGCAGTATTGCGCTTGTTAAGTGTTTTGAATTTCGATACCTGGGTGCGCCGCTTACGCCTTGATTTTGCTGACTTATACAAAGAAGGCATGGTGTTTGATTCGGTTAATGGTCATATCGATTTCCAGCAGCAAGAGCTGCTGATTCAAGAGCCGATTATCGTTAAAGGGCCAACAAGTCGCTTACAGTTTGCTGGCAAAATTGACTGGGAAGAAGAGAGCCTCGACACCAGCTTGGTGGCTACCTTGCCGGTGGGGAACAATGTCGCACTTGCTACCGGCCTGCTAGTAAACTGGCCGGCTGCGGTAGGAGTTTATGTGGCCAGCAAGTTGTTCTCTAATCAAGTGGATAAAGTGGCCAGCGTCAGTTATTCCATGACCGGTAGCTGGGATGACCCAAAGATGGAGTTTGAACGCTTATTTGATTCAAAAGCGGCTAAAGATGCCGGGGAGAAGGTTGCCGAAGAGGTGGGGCACAAGGAAGCGCAAATTGAAGCTCAGCTATTACCTCAACAAGAGCCACAGCGCTCACCTCAACAAGAGCCTCAGCGCTCATCTCAGAAAGAGCCTCAACAAAAACCTCAGCAAGAAGCGCAAGAACAAATACCCGCTACAGAAGAGCCAAAATAATTATGCCTAATAGCAACTGGCAAAGCCTCAAGCTTGGTTTGGTACAAATGGTCTCGGTCAAACCCCTAGAGCAAAACCTGGCAGCGGCAGAGCGACAAATTTGCGCTTGTGCTGAGCAGGGTGCAGAGCTTGTGGTACTGCCAGAAATGTTTGCCATCTTTGGCGGCGGCGATCAGTTGGCAGCGGGGCAGGCTGAGGCAAATAGCGGGGGGCCATTACGTAGCTTTCTAGCTGAGATGGCGGCTCGTTACAGTGTCTATTTGGTAGGCGGTTCTATTCCATGTACAGCGGCTAATGAATACGCTAATGCGCCGGCTTTAAGTGCTGAACAAGCGAGGGTTTACGCCGCTTGCTTCGTTTACGATTCAACAGGCCAAGAGATTGCACGCTACGATAAAGTGCATTTATTTGATGCCAATGTTAACGATGCCCAAGGCCAATATCGAGAATCTGATACCTTTGCTCCTGGGTTAAAGCCGCAGTGTTTTGATAGCCCTTGGGGCAAAATCGGCTTAGCGATTTGTTACGACTTACGCTTTCCAGAGTATTTTCGTTGCCTGGCGGAGCAAGGCTGTGAGTTGGTCTTGGTCCCGGCGGCATTTACCTATGCCACCGGGCGGGCACATTGGGATTTATTGCTAAAAGCCCGCGCCGTAGAAAATCAGTGCTTTGTCGCTGGCGCAGCGCAAGGCGGTGAGCACAGTAAGCGACGTTCTACCTGGGGGCATAGTTGCGCTATTAATCCTTGGGGAGAGCCTTTAGCCAGCTTAGATCGCGGAGAGGGTGCATTGCTAATAGAGTTGCAGCGCCAGCAGCTCGTAGAGGTTCGCGCCGCATTGCCAGCACTAGCAAATCGCCGCTTAGGTATTTAAGCCCTGCGATACATTTGTGAAGATATTGTCCAGCTTTTGAAAAACAGCAGCGCTTGCCCTTTGGTAGGCTAAGCCTATAGAAATAGGGAGGCTATACCATGAAACATACTTCTTTTGCTTTACTACTGCCCTTGATGGCCAGCGCACTTATTGCTTGCAATGAGGCTAATGGCGATCAAGCGCCGATGGCTGTTAAAAGCGCTGAACAAGCGCCCGCCCTGCAACAGCTTATTGATAAGGGTGAGGATTTGACCCAAGTACCTAAATCGGTATGGAAAAAGATTTTGCCGCGTGAGCAATATAAAATTCTTTGGGAAGCCGATACTGAAAGACGCTTCACTAATGAAGAGATGGGCAAAGGTAAAACAGGTACTTTTGTCAGTGCGGCATGCCAAATCCCGGTTTTCCGATCTGAACACAAATACGATTCTGGCACCGGCTGGCCAAGCTTTTGGGAAGCCAATAAAGACAATATCGTACTGAAGACCGATTACAGCTGGGGCATGAAGCGCACCGAAATTCTCAGCAAATGTGGTGAGCACCTTGGGCATGTCTTTAATGATGGCCCGGCACCAACCGGTAAGCGTTATTGTATTAATTCTTTGGCCTTACGCTTTGTCCCTGACGAGGTGAAAAACAGCTCTCCTGCCATTGCGGCGCCAACAAGCAGCAGCCTAAAAGCTGAATAAAAACAGCACTTTCAAAATTCTCGACTTGATCTAGAACAAGTTTTTTACAGTTAGCGATGAATCAAAAGCCTACAAAAGTAGGCTTTTTTTCAAAAAACTGTCAAAAGCAGTTTTTTGTTAATCTGGATCAAGTCTTTGGGAAGCTCAATATTGTTCAATAGCCTCAACAAGTAAACGGGTGCACAAACAAAGCGCCCTTGTCGAGGAAGAGAGAGTAATTATGAAAGCTACCCTAAAACCATTGACTTTAGCTGCTGCAATCGCAGCCTGTGTTGTTGGCACTCAAGCACACGCTTATGAAGCGGGTGACTTTATTGTTCGCGCTGGTGTAACCACTGTTGCTCCAGATGGCGATAGCACTCAGGTTTATGCGGGTGGCAACTCTTTGGGCGCCGATTCTGGTGTTGATGTAGATAACGACACTCAGTTGGGTTTAACTTTCACTTACATGCTAGATAAAGCATGGGGTGTTGAAGTTCTAGCGGCAACTCCATTCTCTCATGATGCGTCTGGTGAAGGCTCTTTCTTGAATGGCGCAGGCATTGGCTCTGTAGCGGATACCAAACAACTACCACCAACTGTATCTGCGGTTTACTACTTCAACTCTGACAGTGCTTTCAAGCCATATGTTGGTCTTGGTTTGAACTACACCATCTTCTTTGATGAAGAGGGCGGCTCTAACTTGGAAGCGGTGACTGGCGATCTTGATGTTGATCTTGATGACTCTTGGGGTTTGGCTGCTCAAGTAGGTTTCGATCTAGACCTAGGCGATAACCTATTGTTGAACGCCTCAGTTCGTTATATTGATATCGACACCGAAGCTACTTTGACGGTTAAGAACTCTGACAATGCGTTAAGCCTGCCAGCTGGTACTCGAATTACTACTGATGTAGATATCGATCCAATGGTTTACTCTGTAATGATTGGTTATAAGTTCTAAGAACACAAAAAGCCCGCCAAATGGCGGGCTTTTTTTTGACTGTTAAAAATTAAAAATACGTTTAACAGGTTTCTGTTTTAGCGGCTCGCTTCAGCGCATTCATATCTAAAATTTCGATCTCTTTTTTATCAACCGCTAAGATATCTTGCTTCTGGAAGCGACTTAAAACACGGCTGACAGTTTCAACCGTCAGGCCTAAGTAGTTGCCCATATCCGCACGTGACATAGCCAAACGGAAAAGCGTCGCCGAAAGCTGGCGGCGGTGATTACGAGTTGAGATGCTTAATAGCATGGAGGCTACACGTTCTTCGGCACTGTTTTTACTCAACAAGGTAATCAGCTGCTGATCCGCGGTAATCTCTTGGCTCATTAACTGGAAGAAATGACGCTGCAAGCTTGGGATTTTGATGCTTAGCTCTTCCATGCGAGCAAAGGGAATTTCACAGACGGCTGTGGTTTCTAAGGCAATGGCAGAATTGGTGTGCACGTTTTGTGCAATGCCGTCCATCCCTAGAATTTCTCCAGGTAGATGGAAGCCGGTAACCTGTTCTTCACCGTCATTGGTAATACGAATCGATTTAATGGTGCCCGAGCGTACCGCATATACCGAGGTAAACGGGTCATTGGCGTGATATAGATAATCACCTTTATGCAGCGGGCGCCCACGCTGGATGATTTCGTCTAATCTATCTAGCTCGTCTACATGCACGCTAATCGGCAGGCAGATACTATTCAGACGACAGTCACCACAGGAAACCTGGGGGTTATGGTGGCAACGTGTTGTTTTGCTGATGATATTTGATGTCATTACATTCACTGCTGGCTAGATTATCGCTCAAAAAGCATATTAGTGAGCCCTTAATTTTACTACTTATCTCTGGTATTACTAGGGCTTCTATAGTCTATGTGTTTAATATTTGAGCGCTTTTGGGTTTTTTATTCCAATTTGATTTTAGTTTATTCCCTAAACTCTGATTTTAGCAGTCCAGACAAGAAGGTATCGGCGATAAAGAGCAATCTTAAAACGCCATCGTCTGTTAACTGTAACAATCCATTATGTATTCGCATCAGCTCCATATTGGCCTCTGCATTGAGCTCCCAACTGATATTGTCTGCCAAAGATGACAGGGCTAAGTCATAGCGGTTTTCAATATAGTGGATATCAAGGCGGTGGTAGCACAATAGTTGATCGGCCACGACTCTGCAGGCTTTGGCTTTAGGGCTGAGCTGCAGCACCTTATCGATGGCGAGCTGGCTTTGCTCTAGCTTCTTGCTGTATTGAGCCAGTTGGCTGCTATTGCATTCGTAACGGCTGCCTAGTTGGCTGCTAGCTGCGGGGCCAAAGCCAAGTAGATCCGAGGAATTAACTGAATTGTAGGCAATGGCCGTGCGGCGCAGGCGGTTCTGGTTCTGGGCAATGGCCAATGAATCTTTGCCATTTACAAAACAATCGTTGCCAATTGCCCGGTAGCCGGCGTGGCGCATGGCGTTATATATCAGTGTAAATTGGCTGGCACTGTGGCTGCCGTGCTCGCTTATTTGGTCGGCCAGGTCCCAACGGTCTAATTCGCTTGAGGGCGTTAACAAAACTCGATCAGCTCTCAGCTCCAGCACCTTGTCGAGCAGCGCACGCATGCTGTGCAGATCTTGGCTTGGATAACCGTAAGGCAGTCTTATCGCTAAGCTGTCGGGGCCGAACTCTTTGGCCTGCTGCCAAATATCAGCCAGTACTTGCTGCTCATCTTTACTTAGTGATGGCGGTAAGCTCAGGATAAATTCATTGAAGCCCAGTCCTTTAAGTAGCGCCATATTGGCTGGGTTGGCTTCTGCAAGGCTAAGCTCCGCGCAATATTCTATCGGTGAGTTATCGCGGTGGCTCAAGCGAAAACTGCTGGCCAATATATGCATTAGCTCAGTGATATCAGCACCCTGATAATGCATAAAGGGGTGGCGCAATAACAGCTGAGTAACGGGGCGCCGGCCAAAAAGCTCCTTGCGTACATTGATCTCATTGATCAGTGCATCGAAGAAAGGCCGCCCTAGCGGTGTATCGAACTGCCTAGCGGGCAGGTTAATCCAAAGGGCCAGAGGAGAAATGCTTAGGCGCTGCCCTTGTTGCAGCAAGTTTTGATCCTCAAGCGGCTCATAGGCCATGCGGTGGGGGTAGTTATAGCTGGCGCTGCGCAATAAATGCGGATGCTGCTGGGCCGCTAAATCAAAGCATTGATGGGCCTGGGTATTTGGATTGTTCACGGTGGCAAGTATCCCAAGTTTACGATAGTTGCAGTTTATCCATGCCTTATGCAGCAGATGTTGATGTGGATCAATGCCATAGTGTTTGTAGGTATTTGACGCTTTATATAAGGGGATCGTAATTGATAGAGATCAAGTTCTATTGGTGCGATTTCAGTAGCATGTTTCGAACGGATTGCGATGAATGAGTTGCTTGCCAAGGATAGAGCAAACAGTTGAGTTAAATCATAAGTAAGTTTTAGATTCTGGACTATATTAGTAACCACTTTAGTCGAGTATATAAAAGAAGGCACTTACATTATGAGTACAAAAGAAAACTTACTGGTTGTTATTGATCCAACGCGTGATGAGCACCCTGCATTAGAGCGTGCCATCATTACGGCAAAGATGCGTGACAGCGCACCTGAAATTCACATTTTTATTGGTGTGGATGGTCATTCGGTAGACACCAGTCATCGCAACCCAGATATGTACAGCGATGTTGCTAACTTTTCTGCGCTAGCTAAGCGTATGGAAAAAGAAGGTTTAGAGTACACCGCAGAGATTTGTTGGGCACACGATTGGCAAAAAGCCTTGTTGTCTTCTGGTAAACACTTCCAGACCGACATGATCGTGATTCCAGATTACGGTGATAGCGAAAAAGGTATTCGCTTCAGTGATTCGAAATGGGCTTTATTGCGTAACGCCAAGTGCCCGGTTTTGATCGTGCGCCCAGGCGCTGAGTACCACCGTAAGACGGTTTTGGCCGCGATCAATGCGCAAGCCAAAGACGAGCGTTACCAAGAGCTGAACGATAAGATTGTTTCACGCGGTAAATGGTCCGCTGAATTGTATGGTGCCGATTTACATGTAGTAAACGCCTATACCGATACGATGAATATTCCAGATCGCGGTAGCTTGCTACGTAAGTTGGGAATGGATTCGGATCACGTTCATATTCGACAAGGTGCTCCAGAAGATGTGATTTCTGAGGCCGCCAAAGAATTGGACGCCGATATTGTATTAATTGGTACCTTGGCTCGTAAGGGCTTATTGGCTGCCATGCGAGGTAATACCTCTGAGCGAGTATTAACTCAATTAGAAATGGATGTAATGGCGCTTAACTAAGGCGTTACTAACGACAAGAGAATTCGACACGCTCGAAACCGGTTTATCACTCGGCTAGAGATCTTAGGGGGGCTTTTTGCCCCCATTTTTTTGCTTTATTTTTTCCCCGTAGCTTATTGTTAAGCCGCTTATTACTTAGTGGATAAGGGATAGCTAACCTTAAAACTGCAGCCTCCATGGGGGTTGTGATAAACACTTAGCTCACCATGTAACACCTTGTTAATCAAATTGACCAAAATGTGTAGCCCTAGACCTAGGTTTGTTGGCTTGGCGGCGGTGAATGGGTCAAATAACTTATCCCTAAGTGCTTCGCCTATGCCCTGGCCATTATCATCGACCTGGATAAGCAATAGTTGCTCAGCTTGCTGCTTAGCATGGCGTTCACAAAGCTTTATTTTTAAACTGACGATGGCCTGACCATGATCGACGCCATCATAAGCATGGGTGACGGCATTTTTAAGTAGCTCGCAAACAATATAATGTAATAGCTCAGGGTAGCTGTAGATATCAAGATTTGGGTCGATGGATACATAGAGCTGAATATGGTTTTCTTCTATCTGATCATGCAGTGAAGCCGGTATGCCGGCAATGGTTTCGGCCACATTAAACTCGGTCAGTTTCCAGTCGGCTTCATCTACCGAGATCTTTTTAAAGCTTTCAACCAAGGCAGATAAGCGCTGCAAGTTACTGTCTAATAAAGTAGTGCTACTGCGTAGCCGCCGGTGCTCGTGATCCAAACTCTGCTGGTCGATAGTTGCGGCATCTACACGTTTAAAACTTTGCCTGGCCAGATCAGCGACCATAGATGCAGCCATTTTTACGACGCCCAGAGGTGTGTTTATTTGGTGGGCTACCCCAGCGACAAGACGACCCAGGGCTGCTTGTTTTTCGCTATTAAGCAGTTGCTCTTGGGTATCTTTTAACTGCTGCATTGATTGAGCAAGGTCGGCTGTGCGGGCGTTCACCAATTTTTCTAGCTCGATCTTTTTATGGCGGTAATACCGCAGGCGGCAAAGATAAATAATATAAAGTAGAGCGCTTACCAGTAATACAGCGATTAGGCGAAACCAGTCGGTTTCATACCAGGCGGGCAAGATATTAACTTGCACTGTAAGCTCTTTGTTGGGCCAAGCGGCCGCCGGCTGGCTAGCTTGTAGGCGAAAAGTATATTGGCCTGGCGACAAATTGGTGTAGCTTGCATGACGAGCTTTGGCGTCGGTCTCTATCCAGTTATTGTTGTAGCCATCTAGGCGATAGCGATATTTTATCTGCAGGGGGCGAACGTATTCCAACGCTGAAAAACTGACACTAAAACTGTGCTGATCGGCTTGTAAAGCAATGTTTTGAGTTTGTCCTTGCACAGCTTTGCCATCAATACGTACTTTATTAACGATAAGAGCGAGCTCTGATTGATCCAAGCTAAATGCGCTTGGCCTTAGCAGTTGCATGCCTTGCTGGGTTAGAAAAATAAAATCGTCATTAGGGCTGTGCCAGAACTTAATCGAAGCGCCTGCGCCGGTTATATTGCCGTTGCCCTTATCGAACAGCTGCGCCTGCTTAGCATCTTTTAACCAATAGGCACCAAAGCCCCAAAGATTGCCAGCGATATCCTCATCGAATAACCAGTTTTCATTACGGCCAGTAAGCACTTCGCTGATAATGAGCGAAGTCTGTTTAATGGCTTTTAGTTGGTAGGTGGTATCGGCGGTACTGAAAAACAGTTTGCCGGATGATGTGCGGTAACCCTTAACCAAGGTAGGAAGGATAGCGTTTTTATGTGCTTCAATTTCTAAATTAAGCACGCTGAGTTTACTATTGTTGCTATCAAATATATAAATTTTGTTTCCAAACAGTAAGAGGCTATTTTGATCGTCATAGCTGACGATGGACCGTGGACTGATGCCTTCAAGGGCTGCGATTTTGTTGAATTCACAGCTATTAGTACTCTTTTTGTTGTAGCGATAAGTGCCGCGCTCGGCGCCGTGACGAACGACTAAAAATGTTAACTCTTTATTTAAGGGGTGGATATTGGTAGCAGAGCTTAATGAATTCGCATGCCCCTCGAGAAGGCAGCGCTCTTTTTTCCATGTGGCACTGCCATTATCGTTTAACACTTGCCGATAACGCCATGTTCCGGAGCCCGCGCTCAGCAGCCAAATATCACCATTGGGCTCTTTACCAAGTTCGACAATATGCTTACTGGGTAAACTGGGTTCGTTATTATTTAGTGCAAGGCTTTGAACAAAGCCGGATTTTGGGCTAAAAACATCAACTCCCTCGCTACGACTGCTTACCCAAAAGTTTCCATTGTCCAACTCTACAATTCCCGATAGATCGGCTTTAAATCCAGGTTCTGGTTTTATTGGCGAATAAAGTATGTTGCGAGAATAGCGGCGGGCAGGGGGGATCAGTTGAAGGCTTAAGCCGCCAAGCCAAACAATACCCTCTTTATCGTGGTATAAGCTCCACAAGGTTCCGTCAGATAATCCGCCAGGGCGAAACGGATCGTGTGCTAAAATTCTTTTTAATTTAGCGGTTTCTCTATCGAATATTTGAATGTTGCGGTGATTTTTTAAGCTTAGCACCCATACTTCGTTATCAACCAGCTCTACTGAGGTAACCCGGCCAATTGCGGCGATGTTTTTGGCCTGGCCTTTGGCGTTAATTAAATACAAACCCGATGTAGTACTGCCTACCCAGAGTTGGGATTGTTGATCGGCTTTGACGGTGCTGACTTGAACACCATCAAGCAGCTTTTCCCCTTGCAAAGGCTTTAGAAAGATTCGATTGTTAGGTGGCGAAATACGAAACAGGCCTTGATCAGAACCAAGTAACAAGTGGCCTTTAAAATCATAGCTTAAACTGCGAATAGAGCCGCTTAAATTGGCCAGTATTACGGTTTGGAATTTCTTGTTATGGAAACTTAAATATTCTAAGCCTCTATCGCTCGAAATCCAAAGGCCTTGCTCGCCATCTAGCAGTAATGTGTAAATCGAATTGCCTGGAATGCTGTTTGTGTCATTGGGGTTATGGCTAAAGTGTTGAAAACTCTGCTCTGATTCACAAAGGCGGTACAAACCATTACTGGCCGAAGCCGCCCACACAATGCCATTAGCCGCGGCGACTACAGAGCTGAAGGCTTGTTTGGCGAGCGCATTGCCTTCATTGTCTTGATAGCTAACATCCCGAAATTCATAACCGTCGTATTGGTGTAAGCCGTGAAAATGTGAGGCGGCCCATAATAAGCCACTGGATGACCGAGTCATTGAGGTAATAAGCAGGGTGTTTTTCTGTGTATCCACCGGGAATACTACCGGATCAGCAATATCGAAGAGGCTTTCGCTGGCTAGCAGTGGAGCATAAGCCAGGCTGTAGCTAAGCAAAAGCCACAGCAGTGGACGAATAATTGAGTAGGCCTTAGCTTTTGTGTGGAACAACCGGCATTCCATATGCTTGTCGAGATGTTGGTGGTTATAGCTTGTGTGTCGCCGTTTATGGTGCTTGTCGTATAAAACACCCTGCTTAAGTGTAAGTCGATCCGGTTTATTTACCATAACACTTAGTAATGGTTAATTTAGGCGACCTAGGCGGTTTTGCTTATTTGCCCCGAACTTCGTAATATCGCCTTTGATTTCAATAAAATAGATTAATCATCAATTAAGAGAGCTATTCATGGTGAATTACCCAAAGCTTAAAAAAACCGCACTTGCATTGTTTTTTAGCGCCAGCTTGGGCTTGCATCTTACTGCGCAGGCCGGCATTGATATTAGTGATCGAGCTAAGCAGCTCGCCAAAGAGGCTCTTATTGTTGATACTCACATCGATGTGCCATACCGCATAGAAGATAGCTACGCCGATGTGACCAAGGCTACCGAAGATGGTGATTTCGATTATCCTCGTGCTGTGATGGGCGGCTTAGATGCTGCCTTTATGTCGATCTATATTCCAGCCGAATACGAGCAAAAAGGTGGCAGTATTGCCTTGGCAGACCGTTTAATCGATCGAGTAGAGGCCATGGTAGGGCGCGCGCCTACTAAATTTGCCTTGGCGTATAGCAGCCAAGAAATGCTGGATAACCAAAAGAGCGGGAAAATCTCACTGCCTTTGGGTATGGAAAATGGCACGCCTCTCGAAGGGAGAATAGAGAACCTAAATTACTTCTTCAAACGCGGTATCCGCTATATAACCCTGGCCCACGCTAAGAGCAACCATATTAGCGACTCATCCTATTCAGAAGAAAAGCCTCACCAAGGCTTGAGCAACTTTGGTAAAAAGCTGATTACCGAAATGAACAATATCGGCATGATTGTGGATATCTCCCATGTATCTGATCAGGCTTTTTATGATGTGATGGCGGTAACAAAAGCCCCTGTGATTGCCTCGCACTCCTCATTGCGTCATTTTACCCCAGGCTGGGAGCGCAATATGGATGACAAAATGCTGCTGGCATTGAAAAAGAACGGCGGCGTTATTCAAATTAACTTCGGCTCGGCTTTTATTCACGAAGAAGCCACTAAATACGGCGGCAAGCAAAAAGATGCCCTAGCCAAATATAAAGCTGCCAACCCAAAGGCAAGCGAAGCCGATATTGAAGCCTTTAAAAAGCAATTTAAGAAAGAAAACCCATACCCTTATGCAAGCCTGGATCAAGTGTTAGATCATTTTGATTACGCGGTTAAATTGGTGGGTATAGATTACCTAGGCGTTGGCTCTGATTACGATGGTGTTGGCGATTCATTACCAGAAAACCTAAAAGATGTGGCCAGCTACCCGGCCTTGGTGCAAGGCTTAATAAACCGTGGCTATAGCGAAGAAGATATCCGCAAGATCTTAGGCGGTAATATGCTACGTGTGTGGCAGCAAGTAGAAGACTACGCAGCAAAGCACTAAACGTAGAATAGCAACTAGCCTGCACTTTATTGCCCAGTAAAGTGCAGGTGACTAAACACAAAGTAAAATACAAGCTGCTAAGACAATTACTAATTTAAAGTGGCCGCATCTAAAGGGCTTATTACCGCGTTCCCACCGCGCTGTAAAACATGGGTATAAATCTGTGTGGTTTTCAAATCTGTATGGCCCAATAACTCCTGTACCGTTCTTATATCATAACCATTTTGCAATAGCTGCGTAGCGAAGGTATGCCGAAAAGTGTGCACGGTAACCTTTTTGCGAATGCCACTATTACGCACCGCTTGCCTGAGCTTTTTCTCGAGCCCGGAAGGGTGAATATGATGACGTTTTTCCCGCCCACTAATTGGATCGATACCTCGTTTACTGGCCGAAAACAAATAGCGCCAATGCAAAGCGTTAGCCTCATTGGGAAACTTCTTGGCTAAGGCGTAGGGCATGCTTACCTCACCGAAGCCTTGTTTGATATCGTCTTGGTAAAAGGTTTCAGCCAGTTCAATTAACTGTAGTATTTCCTCAACAGCGCCATTTGGCAAAACGGTAACTCTATCTTTCCCGCCTTTGCCCTGGCGAATAGTTAAACAGTGATTGTCAAAATCAACATCTTTAATACGCAGATTTAAAAACTCTGCCTTACGCAAGCCCGCGCCCCAAGCGAGTTTTATCATTGTGCAAAAAGGGAAGCTTAAATGATTAAGTATTGTTTGAGCCTCACGCATAGTAAGCACGACAGGTATCCGCTGCTGTTGCCGGGCTCTTACAGCATTAATACCTTTAAGCTCGCGTTTCAATACATGTTGAAAAAGAAAGGCTAGCGCACACAAGGCCTGATTTTGGGTATTCGGAGAAACCTCCTTATGCGTTGCTAAATGGCTAAGAAATTGATCAACCCCATGAGGGTGAATTTGCCCAGCATCACGATACCCCTGATGTCGAATAAATGAGCGAATCCAATAGATATAGTTCTTTTCGGTAGCAAGCGCTAACTGCCTCAAGCGCATTACGCTTCTTACTTCTTCAATAAACTTAGACCGACGCATAATTATTTCACGCTTTAAGTTGATAATACTGTATATTTATACAGTTTAATTTTACGATCGCTATAGGCCAAGCTTCCTATTAATTGGGGAATTAACAATTAACACCTACAAAGCTCTAAGTGAATCAACTACATACGAGAATTAGCCGCATTCTCTTAATTCGCCACACAAGAGAAAAAGCAATTTTATAGCCAATAAATAATGACTTAAGCGCCAGGTCTCGTTAATTCGGTATGATTTTTCTAATACTTGTAAAAGTACTGATAAAACAATAAATTAGGGCAACAAACAAAGGAATGCAGACAGGTATTAAAACGGACACCATCCTATTATTTCTGAAATCCCCAAATTAATAAGACGCGTCCGCTTTTTGGTTGTAATTCTACCGGTCTGTTTATTTAGCTGTTATGTTTCAGGCGTAGATAATGAATTTCAATCCATATGATGATTTCATATTCTTTGACTCATGCGCTTTTGACGGCGGGAGCATTGATGAACAGAAAGCATCCAAAAGGGCTAGGGAAATCCTTGGAAAGAACAAGAAGAAAGTTATGTTGATGCATTCCGTAGTTCGTGAGATTCGCAACCCAAAGACACCTGATTGGATTCAGGAAATAGAGCCAAAGTCACACCAAACGGTGCAGTTGAATCTCACCAATGAGGAAAAAGAGACACTCAAAGAAATTGAAGAAATTATTGTTGGTAATGGTAGCCTCAAAAAACGAGAGGCAGACTGCTTTCATGTGTTCGAAGCACAGAAATATGGTGGCTGCTTCGTGACATCCGATGTTGGATTATATAAGCATTCGAAGGCAATAAAGCAGAAGTATGGCCTAAATATAGTGAAGCCAACTGCTTTTTTGGAATTAGTTATCAAACACAGTGAAAAAACATAACAAGTTTATCAAACATCGTTACGGCCAAAAAACGGCCTCCACTGGACGCGCAAAAAGCGCGCGCCGTTTATAAAGGCGTTATGTCTTAATCGCATCTAGCATCAAATCAGGAATGAATAATGGGTAGAGCAAAAGCATGGATGATGGAGCAGGAAGCTCTGGAGCCGATGTATGAGTGGATAGAAGAAAACTACGGTGATGATGCGGGTGAAGAAGGATCTGAAGAATGGGAAGAAGCGGTACAGGCTTATGAAAGCTACTGCGAGGAAGAAAGTCGCCGAGAAGAAGAGTGGCGCATGCAGGATGAACTTGAATGGTATATATATACTCAATCTCAAGTAGGAAAATTTGATACACAAATTCAAAGTGTTAGAGAACTTCTGGATGTTAGGGCAAGCAACGAGGCCAAGTTTAGCCTGCTAGTTATGCTTCATGGGCATATTGTTTCGGCTGTTGAATCATATTTAGCCTCGACGTTTATCCATAAAGTGACCAACTCTGATGAGCTAATAAGAAAACTAGTCGAAACCGACCCTGTTTTTTCAAAAATGAAGTTCACCCTGAAAGAAATATATGAAAAGCATGAAAACCTTCAGCTCACTGTAGCTAACTACCTAAGGGATTTGATATTTCATGATTTAGGAAAAGTGAAGCCAATGTTTAAAGAAGTGCTAAATTCTGACTTCGGAGATATTGCTTGGCTTTTTGAGGCTGTCAATATCAGGCATCATTGTGTTCACAGAGCAGGTCTTGATAAAGACGGTAATAGAGTTGATCTTTCTGAAGATTCCATAAGAGATCTAGCCTTTAAAGCCAGTGAACTTGTCCACTTAGTAGAAAATAGCGTAAATCAAACTACAGAGTCTGAATTTGAGTTCTAGACATAACAAGGCGCTGTTGTCGGTCTTTTTTCCGCTGCGCTCCAAAACAGCCGCAAAGCGCGGCGTTAAAAGTACATGTTGAGCCAAACTACTATTGATCTTTTAGAAGAGTTTTGCAGAGTATCAAATTCCTATTGGGATCAAGGTGGTGCTAGGTACTGGATCATTGATTCCTTCGAGATAAAAGAACCTGCAAGTAAGGCTGAAGTATCAGCATTCTTTAATAAGGCTATTGGGGAGTTCGAATGCGATAGCGGCTTAAATAATTACCAAGTGGCATTATCAGATGTTTCTGAAGCTACATGCTACGAAGGGCAGCCTATTTACTATTCAGTAGACGATGATGACTGCTTCTCAACTATGGTACTAAAGTTTAAACTAAAAAACGGTGGGTGTACGTTTGTTGAAATATTTTGGAGTGTTGATTAAGCCAACTTTTAACAAGTCAATTAACTACGCGCCTGCGGCGCCGGACAGCCAAACCTTCGCTTCGCTACAGTTTGTCTACCGGTTATTGAGGCGTTAGAGCCCTTACGGAGTAATAAAGGAATATTAAGCAAACATGAGGCGTTGTAGGGGTAGAAATAGAAGCGGAGATAGGTGCAAAAAACGAGCTGCAGACAAAAGCAATTACTGTGGTACGCACTTTGACCAAGCAGAACACGAGCATAAGGGGATTCCCGGAGCTATTTCAGCAGGCTTAACAGGCCTTGCCATTGGTGGGCCGGTAGTAGGAGCAGTCTCAGCGTTGGCTGGGGCATTAATAGGAAGTGAAGTTAAGGAAGAGAAAATGGCAAAAACCAAAGTGTTTGTTAGTTTCGATTATGATAATGATTCTGATCTAAAAACCTTACTTGCGGGCCAAGCAAAAAATAGCGATTCACCATTCGAAATTGAAGACTGGTCTGTAAAGGAGCACATGACTGGTGACTGGAAAGCCAAGGTTAAGAGCAAGATGAAACGAGTGGATCAAGTCGCCGTAATTTGTGGTGAAAAAACACATACGGCTACAGGCGTATCCGCTGAAATAAATATAGCGAAAGAAGTCGGCGTGCCATACTACTTATTAAAAGGAAGGGCCAGTAAAACTTGCACAAGACCGAAGGCCGCAACGTCCAATGATAAGCTCTATAACTGGACATGGGATAATTTAAAAATACTTATCGGTGGCGGGAGATAATGGATTCACGGGGTATAGAGCTTTATAAACTGTATGTTGAGCTTGCAGATAGAGTGAGTGAAAGAAGGCTAAAGGCAAATACATTTTTTCTATCAATCAATTCTTTCCTTATAGCCTTGGCAGGTTTGTTAAAAGCAATAAGTCTTGAGCATTTGGCTAAGCCCTGGTCACTTTTTGTGTGCGCTGCAGGCATCGCCATGTGTTACTTCTGGTATAGACTTATCCTTTCATATAAAGGTTTAAATACGGCCAAATTTAAAGTAATCCATGACATGGAAGCTGAGCTTGAACTAAAGCCATTCGATGCAGAGTGGGTTCATCTTGAGAGCGGTGAAAATGACAATGTGTATAAACCGCTTACGCATATAGAGCTTAATATACCGAGAATCTTCATTGCTCTTTATGTAGTTATTTTAACATGGTCAACTCTTGAGCTGGCCCTGCTCTAACACATATGAGCCATTAACCAGTCAATAGGCAATAAGGTACCCGCCAGTGCTCTGGGTGGAAGTTTTTATATTT
>NZ_CANMYE010000003.1 GCF_947502065.1 uncultured Pseudoteredinibacter sp. | reverse complement strand
GGGTGCGATTACCACGGCTTATGAAGCGGTAACGAACAGCACCGACAATGTGGAAACCACCATCCATGATGAGACCACTCCAGGTACACCGCCTGGCCCAGGTCCTCACCCAACACCAACGCCGAACCCTGGTCCTGAAGATACTGTTTTTGCTGAAATATCAGTGGATCAGAGCTCTGTAGAAGAGGGTGGGCAGCTGACCTACACGGTGACCCTAGTTGACAACAATGGCAATGCGGTTAGCGTGCCTGCTGGTGATAGTGTCGAAGTTGTTCTTGATTGGACTGGTTTAGCAGCAGTAGGTGGTGATACGAGCGCATTGCCAGCAAGTGTTGATGTTACTGGTAGCCAAACTCAGTTTACTATTGATGCAAATGATGACTTTATTATTGAAGGTAGCGAGCCTCTCGTTGCTACGATTACCTCGGTTGTCGATACCGATAGTAATTTTGAGCAGACAGCGGTTGGTACGCAGAATGTTGCCAATAGTGCGATCACAGATGAAGCTTCGCCTGACCCAGATGATACTGTGCAGTTGAAAGTTGTTGCCACAGATAGCGCCGGCAACATCATTGGTGATGGCAGTGCTAACGCAACCAACGAAGGTGAAGCTGCGTACTACAAAGTTATTGCAGTAGATCCAGCAGGCAATGAAATTATTAGCCCAGCGGCTGGTAATGTTGATGTGGTATTCACCAACGGCACAGCAGGCGATGCGGACTACGCCAACGCAACGCAAAACGTTGCAATTGGTTCTGTTTTCCAAACAACGGCTGTTGATGATCTGCTATCTGATGATGAAGAGAACTTCACCGTAAGCTTGGGTGCAAATTCTACAATCACTGGTGCTATTACTTCAGCGTATGAAGCTGTGGCAAATAGCACTGATGATGTAACCACTACCATCCATGATGAAACAACTCCAGGTGGACCTCCGGGAACTCCAACACCTGGACCAGAAGATACGGTATTTGCAGAAATAGCTGTAGACCAAAGTGCTGTTGAAGAAGGTGGTCAGCTAACTTACACGGTTACCTTGGTAGATAACAATGGTAATCCGGTAACTGTTCCAGCAGGCGATAGTGTTGAGGTTGTTCTGGACTGGACTGGTTTGGCAGCAAGCGGTGGTGACACCAGCGCATTGCCAGCTAGCGTAAATGTTTCTGGTAGTCAGGCGCAATTTACCGTTGATGCAAATGACGACTTTATTACGGAAGGAAGTGAACCTTTAGTAGCCACGATTACTTCTGTTGTAGATACCGATAACAACTTTGAGCAAACAGCTGTAGGTACTCAAAACGTTGCTAACAGCGCAATTACTGATGAAAGCAGCCCAGATCCTGACGATACCGTAACCCTAAAAGTGGTTGCTACCGACAGTGCTGGCAATATCATCGGCGATGGCAGTGTTAATGCGACTAATGAAGGTGAGGCGGCCTACTATAAAGTCATTGCGCTTGATCCGGCCGGTAATGAAATTGCCAGCCCAGCGGCAGGCACTGTGGATATCAGCTTTACCAATGGCAGTGCAGGTAACAGTGACTATGACAACAGCAGTCAAAATGTTGTTATTGGGCAGGTGTTCCAGACAGTAGCTGTCGATGATTTGATTTCTGACGATGAAGAAAATTTCACTGTCACTATTGATGCTGGATCGGTAGCGGGTGCAATTACTTCGACTTATGAGGCCGTTGCAACAAGCACCGATGATGTGACCACCACCATTCACGATGAAACCACACCTGGTGGTCCTCCGGGAACTCCAACTCCAGGGCCGGAAGATACGGTTTATGCGGTAATCGAAAGTAACGGCGCTGTCGATGAAGGCAACACCTCTGTGTTTACGGTTTCTCTGATTGACCAAAATGGCAATCCGGTGACGGTGACTTCTGATATGGAAGTCGATGTTGTTTTCGCAAATGGAACGGCAGAAACTGGTGACTACACGGCCACAGCGCAAACGGTAACCATCACAAACGGTAACAGCACAGCACTGGTGAATGTGCCTACGGCCATTGACGCTGACTTTGACGATGAAACCTTTACCGCAACGATTGATAGCGTTGGTGCCGGTGCAAGTCAATTTGAAAATGTTGATACCACCACAGGTGCTGACGGACGTACACCTAGTGCGGAGGCGACCATCAACGATGTACAAGGTGACGTGGTCGTTCGTATTAACGATCCAGTGGGCAGTCTTGTAGAGGGTGAAACGGGAACATTCCAGGTTGGTTTATTCGATGTGAATGGCAATCCAGCGCCGAATGCAACTAGTGATGTAACCGTTAATATTACTTATACTGGTACCGCGACTGATGGCTCTGATTATACTCAGGTAGCGGCCGTGACTATTCCTGCGGGAAGTAATAGCGTTAACTTGGATATTGTTACCTTGTTCGACACCGTAGGTAATGAGCCAGATGAAACCGTTAATATGCAGTTGGCAACAGTTTCCGGTGGCGGCTTCGGTAATATTACTATCGATAGTGCAAATGATACCGCAGACCTAACCATCGTTGATGGCACGCCTACAGTGAATATCACTGGCAGCAATCAAGTATTTGAAGCTGGTTTGGCGGCTTCTGGTAGTGGTGAGCTTGCAGACGGTAATGCAAACAACAATAGCGACACTCGTGAATTAACCACAGGTACTATTGAGTTTACCGAAGGTAATGGTGGCGCCAGTGTTCAAATCTCCTACGGTGGAACAACAGTTGTAGCGGCAGTTGGCGCTAGCATTGTTGGCGATAACGGTACCTTAACCGTTACCGCGATTATTCCTCCTAGCAATGGCAACCCTGGTGAAGTTCAGTACGAATATGAGCTGACTTCCAGAGAGGATCACGACGGTACGGATGACAATGAAACATTTGTTGTTTCCGTAATCGATAACGATGGCAATGTGAGTGATGATGCCAGCACCAACTTGGTTATCGATATTGTTGACGATGGACCTAGCACTAACGGTCAGACTCGTGTGATGACTGTTGATGTGGATACTATTGTTTTCAATAGTTATATCGCAGGCTTCCAGAATGAAGTGACTGGCCCTGATAACCAAGCAGGTTGGGATTTCAATGAAATTCAAAATGATTCTGATGCTTTGGTTGACCAGGTTGAGTGGGGGCGTCCATTTAGCCAGAATGGTGTGAACCCTGATGGCAATCGTTCGGGTTATGAGCTGGTGGATGATACAGGTCTTGCATCTGCAGCAGGTGAAGTCGTCCAAACTGATCAATTGATAGAGTTTGGTACCTTTACCCATCATAACTGGCCAACATTTTCGAACTCGGGAACCATTACTAGTATCGATATGACCCTGACCGTTAATGTGGTTATTAATGGTGTTTCAAACCCAGTCACTTTGACGTTAACCTTGGGGCATAACGAAACGTCGAACGGTAACCCCCAGCCGGTAACTAACCCTGATGGAACACCTGTTCTTGATGCGAATGGTAACCAGGTAACTTCAGATATGGATATCATTACCTTGCCAACTACCACTCAAACAGTGACGGTTGGCGGGCAAAATTATGAGGTATCCGTTGATGGTTTCTTGGATAGTAATGGTAATGCAGTAAACACGATTTACACCAATGAAGAGGCGAGTAACAGCTTTACCGTCGTTGGTAAGGTAACCTCAACGGATCCATTGCCTGTTGTTACTGGGCGTGTAGACATTGAGTCTGGCGCAGATACTGGCGCTAGCATTGCTTGGGGCGCACCTTCTGATCCTTCTTTGGGAACATTTACTTCAGGTGGTGATGGAAGTTACAGCTTCGAAGTAAATCGTGAGACTAAAGATAGTTTGGCAGCAGGTGATACAGAGGTCTTAAGTGTTCCTTATACCGTTACCGATAGTGATGGCTCCACAACAAGTAGCTCGGTAACTATTGTTATTGCAGGTAAAGGGGCTGTTACAGGAACTGGCGCAAGCGAAACCTTAAACGGTACCGCAAATGGCGATTCTATTGTTGCTGATGCCGGTAACGATACTTTGAATGGTTTGGCAGGCAACGATACTTTGTTTGGTGAAGCCGGCAGTGATATTTTAATTGGCGGTGCCGGTGAGGATATCTTGTTTGGCGGCACTGGAGCCGATACTTTCGTTTTGGATAACGGTATTGCTACGGGTGAGCAGGACGTTGTTAAGGACTTCCAGATTGGTACCGATGTGCTGGATCTGGGGTCGTTACTGCCAGATGGTGCTGATGCGGCAACACTTGATCAGTACTTACATTTTGAGGAAGACGGTTCAGATATTATTGTGCATATCAATACCGATGGTGATTACCTAGCAAATAGTCGAGATGATGCTAAAGATGAATACACCGTTCGAATTGAAAATGCTGATGCAGCCTTCTTTAATCAAACTGACCAAGATATCTTGCAGGTTCTGATTAATAACAATTCTATCGAAACGATATAATTTCCAATTATTAGCTTTTGATAACGTGAGCCCTTAGAGTAAAACCTCTAAGGGCTTTTTCATTTTAATGGCTTATGTAATGTCTCTTTCCAGCGATCAATGCTGGCCTATAGTACCTTCCTGTTATTGCGGCCCTGCTATTGTAAGAGTATTCATCCATTTAAGCTCTTGCTACAATAGCGCGAACTTTCCTTAGAAAAGGCTTAATAATGCTCGACAAAAAGTTATTATCTATTTTGGTTTGCCCGGTGAGTAAAGGACCGTTGGTTTACCGAGAAGAAGCCCAAGAATTGGTTTGTTATGGTAGTGGTCTTGCCTATCCCGTCCGTGACGGTATCCCAGTCATGCTAGAGGGTGAGGCGCGCGAGTTGAGCCCAGAAGAGCGTGAAGCAGGGCGTAAGCAATAACTTAAACCTTAAAAACACAGGAGTTGTTAAGCTGTGGCAGAAGAATCCATTTTTACCAAAATCATCAATGGTGACATTCCTTCGGAGATTTTGTATCAAGACGAAGACTGTATCTGCATTAACGATATTGCCCCTCAATCCCCAGTGCATGTTCTGCTGATTCCACGCAAGCCAATACCTCGTTTGGCTGATGCCTCAGAGGAAGATCAGGCCTTGTTGGGTCGGCTGATGCTGCGCTCTGGTGATATTGCTCGTCAGTTGGGTATCGATGAGGCTTTTCGCTTGGTCATCAATAATGGCGCAGGTGCAGGGCAGACCGTTTTTCATTTACATCTACACCTGTTAGCTGGTAAAGAGTTTACTGAAGCTGGCTTAGGCTTTTAAGAATAAATCGCGTTCGCAGCCAGGATTTCCTCTGGCTTCGATACCCTCGTTCTGAATGCACCTAAATGGTGCTAGAAGCGCCTTCTCCTTTCCATTTGTATTCGTTTTCGCTGTTTTATCCTCGTGTAATAGTCACTAAAAAACGTTATAATCGCGGCCTTTTGACTATTAATCATCCAGTAGGATGCTATTGAACTGTGGAACGCCTTATCATGAAGAGCGCTGAAATACGCCAAGCCTTTCTAGACTTTTTCCAATCGAAGCAGCATCAAATTGTCGCCAGTAGTTCACTGGTTCCAGGCAATGACCCGACTTTATTGTTCACCAATGCGGGCATGGTGCAGTTTAAAGATGTTTTCCTAGGCGAAGATAAGCGCAGCTACAGCCGAGCAACCAGCTCCCAGCGCTGTGTTCGCGCCGGTGGTAAACATAACGATCTAGAAAATGTAGGTTACACCGCCCGCCATCACACCTTTTTTGAAATGCTAGGTAACTTTAGTTTTGGTGACTACTTCAAGCGTGAAGCCATTAGCTTTGCCTGGGAGTTTTTGACGTCAAAAGAGTGGCTCGGTATTCCCAGCGAAAAGCTAATGGTTACCGTTTACCAAGAGGACGATGAGGCTTTTGATATTTGGCACAAAGAAATGTCTGTGCCAGCAGAGAAAATTGTTCGCATTGGTGATAAAGGCGGTCGTTACCAGTCCGATAATTTCTGGTCGATGGGTGATACTGGTCCTTGTGGTCCATGTACCGAGATTTTCTATGATCACGGTGAGGAAATCTGGGGTGGCCCTCCAGGTAGCCCAGAAGAAGATGGCGATCGTTTTATCGAGATTTGGAACGTCGTTTTCATGCAGTTTAATCGTAGCGCCGATGGCGTTATGGCGCCGCTACCAAAGCCTTCGGTAGATACTGGTATGGGATTAGAGCGTATTGCGGCGGTTATGCAAAACGTACACAGCAACTACGAAATTGATTTATTCCAATATCTATTAGCCGCCACAGCCAAGGCGACTAATACCAGTGATATGGAAAACAAATCACTACGAGTGATTGCTGATCACATCCGCTCTTGTGCATTTCTTGTGGTTGATGGGGTTATCCCGGCGAATGAAGGTCGAGGCTATGTCCTGCGTCGTATTATTCGTCGTGCTATTCGTCATGGGCACAAGCTTGGCCAAAAAGATGCCTTTTTTCATAGCTTGGTTCAGGCATTAGTTGACCAAATGGGCGAGGCGTACCCAGAGCTAAAACAGCAGCAGGCTCAAATCGAGAAGATCTTGCTTACCGAAGAGCAGCAGTTCGAGAAAACCCTGGATAAAGGCATGGCTGTGCTTGAGTCCGAGTTGGCAAATTTAAATGCCAAAGAAATTCCCGGCCAATTGGTGTTCACTTTATACGATACCTATGGCTTTCCCGTCGATCTAACCAATGATATTGCCCGCGAGCGGGTGATGAGTATCGATTTAGACGGCTATGAAAAACTGATGGAAGAGCAGCGTCAGCGCGCACGTGCGGCGGGCTCTTTTAAAGTCGATTACAACGATAACTTAGAGATTGACGGCGAGACTGAGTTCACGGGCTATGAAGACTTAGCTGGATCTTCTACTGTTATTGCTTTGTTTAAAGGCGGCCAAAGCTGTGAGCAGCTCGAAGCGGGTGAGCGTGGCATTGTGGTACTCAGCGAAACTCCGTTTTATGCAGAATCGGGTGGCCAAGTTGGTGATCAGGGTTTGTTAAAGGCTGAAGGGCTTTCGTTCTCGGTGGAGGACTGTGCCAAACAGGGTAACAATCACCTACACATTGGTGAGTTAACAGAAGGTCAGTTGAGTCTCGGGCAGAAGCTGAGTGCCGAGGTAGTTTCCGGCAAGCGTCAGGCGACAGCTTTGAATCACTCGGCAACTCACCTGCTGCATGCAGCCTTGAGAAAAGTATTAGGCGATCACGTCACCCAGAAAGGTTCTTTGGTAGACCCTGAGCGTTTACGTTTTGATTTTTCGCATTTTGAAGCGGTAACCGCCGAAGAGCTGAAGGCAATTGAGGCTATGGTGAATGAGCAAATTCGTGCTAATACTCCGGTACAAACCGATGTTTGCGATATGGAAACCGCAAAAAGCAAAGGTGCCATGGCCCTATTTGGTGAGAAATACGGCGATAGTGTGCGTGTTTTAAGCATGGGCACTGAGCAATTCTCTGTTGAATTATGTGGCGGTACCCATGTTGAGCGCACAGGTGATATTGGCTTGTTACGAATTACCTCCGAATCCGGTATTGCAGCGGGTGTTCGCCGCATCGAGGCGGTTACTGGCCGTGCTGCTGTTGATAGCGTCGATACGCAACAAGCCCAATTGCAAGATGCTGCCAAGCTATTGAAGACCAAGCCTGAAGAGCTGGTAAACAAGCTGCAGTCCTTACTTGATCAGCAAAAGACTCTAGAGAAAGAACTAAAAGCCGCGAAAGCAAAACTGGCTAGTGCCGCAAGCGGTGATTTATTAGGCAATGCTGTAGAAGTACAGGGCGTTAAAGTGCTGGCCGTGCAATTGAGCGATGTCGACCACAAATCTTTGCGCGATACCGTTGACCAATTTAAAAACAAATTAGGCAGCTCGGTGATTATTGTGGCGGTTGTCGATGGCCAGAAAATCTCATTGGTTGCTGGTGTTAGTAAAGATCTCGTTGGGCAATTTAAAGCGGGTGATCTAATGAAGCATGTTGCTACCCAGGTAGGTGGCAAAGGTGGCGGTCGTCCCGATATGGCTCAAGGTGGTGGTGATCAACCAGAGAATTTAGATGCCGCATTAGCCTCTGTCCAAGAGTGGGTAGCCTCACAAATTTAAGCATTGGTGCGCTCTATTAGAGTGCCCCATAAGCGGCCGTTAAACTGGTTAACTTTTGCCAAATTTTAGTGTTTAATGGCCAGCTTTTATAAGCACGATAACCATAGCAAACCGTCTTAAACGGTTAGAAATAGCATAATTATGAGTTTAATTGTTCAAAAATACGGCGGGACGTCGGTGGGCTCAGTAGAGCGCATCAAAGCGGTAGCCGAAAAGGTTGCGAATTTCCGCCAGCAGGGCGATGACATCGTTGTTGTTGTTTCGGCAATGAGTGGTGAAACCAATCGCTTGATTGGCCTTGCTCAAGAGATGCAGCAAACGCCAGATCCACGAGAAATGGATGTGCTGGTATCGACCGGCGAGCAAGTCACTATTGCGTTACTGTGTATGGCCTTGAAAGATTTGGGTTGGGATGCGCGATCTTATACCGGCTCCCAGGTGAAAATTACTACGGACAGCGCCCACACTAAAGCCCGTATCTTGGATATTGATGATGCACCAATGCGGGCAGATTTGGCGGCCGGTCGCGTTGTGGTTGTCGCGGGCTTTCAGGGTGTTGATGAGAATGGTTCTATTACCACTCTTGGACGTGGTGGCTCAGATACCACAGGTGTTGCCTTGGCGGCTGCTTTGCAGGCCGATGAGTGCCAAATTTACACAGATGTTGATGGTGTTTACACCACTGATCCACGTGTCGTCGATGGCGCTAGACGTTTAAGTCGCATTACCTTTGAAGAAATGCTGGAAATGGCCAGCTTGGGGTCAAAGGTTTTGCAAATCAGAGCCGTAGAATTTGCAGGTAAGTACAATGTGCCATTGCGCGTATTGCACAGCTTCCAAGAAGGGCCTGGAACATTAATTACTCTAGATGAGGAAGATAACGATATGGAGCAGCCTGTAGTTGCTGGTATTGCCTTTAACCGTGATGAGGCAAAATTGACAGTACGCGGTGTGCCGGATATCCCTGGTGCAGCTTCAAAATTGCTGGCGCCAATTGGTGAGGCTAACGTTGAAGTTGATGTTATCGTGCAAAATGTGGCG
Organism: uncultured Pseudoteredinibacter sp.; assembly: GCF_947502065.1. Lineage (GTDB taxonomy): Bacteria > Pseudomonadota > Gammaproteobacteria > Pseudomonadales > Cellvibrionaceae > Pseudoteredinibacter. The sequence continues at coordinate 469,198 of NZ_CANMYE010000003.1, read as the reverse complement.
GCTGATGGCACCACAGATTTGACTTTTACTGTGCATCGTAATGATATGGACAAAGCCGCGTCTATTTTGCGCGAAGTTGCCGAGTCATTACAGGCAAAAGAAGTGACATTTGACGACAAAATCGCTAAGGTATCGATTGTTGGAGTCGGTATGAGATCCCACGCTGGCGTGGCTTCTCTGATGTTTAATACCCTGGCAAGTGAAGGGATTAACATTCAAATGATTACCACTTCAGAAATTAAGATTTCGGTGATTATCGAAGAGCGTTATTTAGAGTTGGCCGTGCGCAGCTTGCACTCCGCTTTTGATTTAGATAAAGAACCGGAAGAAGAAATAGGATAATTAATGTTTTGTTAGTTTATTGTGACAGCTGAACTAACAAAGCAAATCATAATCGAATTATTAAAGACCGCCCAAATGGCACTGGTCGAGCGATAGGAAGCTGGGTGAGTGGCTATGGAAAGCACGCAAGGTATGTGAGCCGTGTGGCGGTCAAAAGAATCATAGCGATGTAAAATCGACGTGGTAAGGCCTGCCGGCAAATAACAGGAGAATCAAGATGTTAATTTTAACTCGCCGTATTGGTGAAACCTTGATGGTCGGTGACGATGTGACAGTCACTGTACTAGGTGTCAAGGGGAACCAGGTGCGAATAGGTGTGAATGCACCCAAAGAGGTAGCGGTGCACCGAGAAGAGATCTATCAACGTATACAACGCGAAAAGCAGGAGCCTAACGGAAACGTTTCCTAGGTGTAGCTAAGTGTTGATGCCTAGACACGGATACTGGGCACGTAGATCTCATCAAAAGCGGAGTTGGACTCCGCTTTTGTGTTTCTGGGGTTTGGTAAATCCCAAGTTTGAGAAAGCCGAAAAAAATCGGAAAAAAATCAAACTAAGTCTATGATTTTGTAAGGATTGTGGTATTATGCCGCCCTCGTTTGGAGAGGTGGCCGAGTGGCCGAAGGCGCTCCCCTGCTAAGGGAGTATACCCTAAACCGGTATCGAGGGTTCGAATCCCTCCCTCTCCGCCATTACATTGAAGCCCTAGCGCAAATGCGCTGGGGCTTTTTTGTTTGTCTTGGCTTTAGGGCTTCGCAAAGGAGCAGAACCCTTGGATTCTGACCCTAGGTTTAGTTATGTTACAGCACTGGATGGCAGCACTAGGATGGCGCGAAAGTCGTTGACATTGGTGTATGTTGGGCCGGTCTCTAGAAGCCCTCCAAAGCGCTTAAAGAAGCCGTAGCTATCATTGTTTAGCAAGTATTGCTCAGCATCTACTTGCACTCCTATCAGGCTTTGAGGGTTAATTATGCCCCCGGCATTTCCTCCACTGCCGTCGATACCATCGCTATCAGCTGCTAGGGCATGGATCTGTGGGTGGCCATTGAGGGCGAGGGCAAGTGCTAAGGCATATTCCGTATTGGGTCCGCCTTTTCCCGTACCTTTAACGGTGACAGTTGCTTCGCCACCAGAGATATATAACTGAGCTTTCACAGGCTGGCTATTAGCAGTATTGATGGCAAGCCTAGCGTGGTTTAGTGCAAGTTGGCGCGCTTCTCCAGTGAGCTCCGCCCCAAGGAAATGAGCATCAATGTCGAGCATTGCTAAATAGCTTTGTAGCCTGCTAAAAGCCTGTTTTGGGCTTAGTAGAATACTAAAGTGATTTCTCTCTAGGCACCTTTCTCCAGGCTTTACAGTTTCATTTTGGCCTTCGCTCAAGTGCTGGACGATCGAAGCTGCTGGGGTAATCTGATAGCGTTTGAGGATATCGATGGTATCGGCTTGGCTGCTGCTATCGGCGACAGTAGGGCCTGAGGCGATAACGTCTGGGATATCTCCCACTACATCTGAAATAGCAAAGCAGTAAACGTTAGCGGGGTAGGCCAGATCTGCAAGCTGCCCACCTTTTACCGTGGAGATGTGTTTTCTTACGCAGTTTATTTCTCTGATATCGGCGCCGCTACGCAGCAAAGCGTCGCAGACATTTATTTTTTCTTGCAATGGAATAATTGCTGGAGGCTGGCATAAAAGAGCGGAGCCGCCACCAGATAATAAACAAACCAAGCTGTCCTGTTCACCCAGCGATGCAATTTCCTCCATGATGACTCTAGTCGAATCTATAGAGCTCTGATCGGGCAGAGGGTGAGAGCCAAATAAGGTTTTAAAATGTTGGCATGGATTGATCTCTCCATGCCGGCAAAGTGCATAAGCAGTGGCTGGAAACTTCCCCTGAAAGCGTTTTAATAGTTGTGCTTCACAAGCTTGGGCTAGTTGAATCGCTCCTTTGCCAATAGCGAGAATTAGTGTTCGGCCTTGCGGAGCAATGGGGATTTCGCCTAAGACACCATTGATATCACATTGCTGAATAAAATCGTCAAAGATTTTTTTTAGCAAATTTTCGGGGCTGCTCATAATGCTCGCTGTAAACAAAGGGGGTGAGCGAGCTAATGTAACACAGTTTTATAGCAAGCCTTTGTTCGCTCCGCGAGTCAATCGATGTGTTATCAACTTTTGCAGTGGGGTAAAGCGAGATGCTAAGCCCAGTGTGGTTTTCCTAAGCAGTTTTGCGGGGCCGCTGTCATCATTGAATAGGTTGACAATTAAATTGGTGGCTTCGTATACCGGTTTTGCCATGAGCTGATGTTCAAAGGCATAGCGTTTTAATACCTCCGCACCGCTAAAATCTTTGCCTGAGGCGCGAGCTTTTAAGATGTGTTTAGAGAGCTTATGGGCAGAGTGTAAGCCTAGGTTAAAGCCATGCGCGGTGACAGGGTGCATGCCCACGGCGGCATCCCCAATCAGTGCAAACCTTGAGGCTGTAAAACTATCGGCGTAGGCCCCTACTAATGGGTAGGGTTGCCTTTGGGCGCTAATAGTCATTTTGCCAAGCCGGCCTGATAGGAGTTTGTAGGCATGCTCTGCGTAAGCTGCATCATCTAACTGTAAAAGCTGCTCAGCTTTTGCTGAGTTAACGGTAATTACGATGGAGGATTCTTTCGGCCCTAAAGGCAAAATGGCGCAAGTATGACCATAATGAAAACATTCTTGGGCGATATGTTGATGATCTAGCTCGTGTTGCATATTGCAGACGATCATTATGCGGCCATAGTCTTTCATTTTAGCGGCAATGCCTTTCATTTTTCGGGTAGCAGAAAAGCGACTGTCTGCAGCGATCAGTAGCTTGCAAGAAAGCTCTCTGTGGCCTGATAGTATTAAGGTTGTGCGTTCATTTTCTTCCCTCAAAGAGAGCAGCTTGGTATCGCACAAAAGGCGGATGTTATTCGCTTTTTTAAGCTGCTTAAACAAACTTCGGCGAATTTGATGGTTTGCGACAAGATAGCCTAGGGGTTTCTTAGTTTGTTGCGTGCGAAATTCTAAGGCCAGCGGCGAGCGACCATTTTCGACTTTGGCTTCCTTGAGTGGGTGTTTATCTTTTTCTTGAATTTGCTGCCAGGCCCCCATTTGCTCTAAGAGTTCTTTGGAGGCGTGGTTAAGTGCGATTTCCCGGCCATCTGCTTTGGGGGAGGAGAGATCTTCTTCGCTTTGAATATCCAATAGCGTAATACTGAAACCAGAGTCTGACAGCATGGTGGCCAAACTTAATCCGGCGGGCCCTGCTCCGACAATGACAATGTCTTGCAAAGAGAGTTCTTCAATTGAGTTAGCCATGTCTATTCCTGTCAGGTTTTAAGACGAGATAAGCTAACATGCTGCTTTTTATAATGAGCTGATGGGAATCAATGGAAGCTGGCTTTTGCTCAAAAATTTTCATGCCCTAGAAATGAAATGGGCCAGCAAGTGCTGGCCCGAAATCTTTCCTAAAACCCGATCATTCCTATTCCCTGATCTTTATAGTCTTCCCTGCTGCCGTCCTTGTGTGCGCTTCCGTTAACCTTACCTGGTTATATTGTCCTTGGGCATCCAGCCGCATTTGCTAGCTAGCTTCACTGCCTGCTGCAAATGTAATTGAATTGTAGGGGGAGTCATTAGGTGGATGCAAGCGTCAACGGTCGCTTTGGGTCACTAGAAATAGTGATTTTTTAAGAAAAAGTGGTCAGTGGTTGGTAGCAGTTAGTGGACAGTAGGCTTTTCGTTTATCGGGCTCTTGCTTTGCTGAACCCTGTTAACATTTTTAAGTTCTTGGGGTTTACTTTCGGCGCCTGCTTGAGGCGTATCAGTTTGAGCCTGATCTAAGCTAAGCTTTAAGCGTCTTACGAGGCTATTCATTACCTCCAAGGTTTGAGCAAGCTGATCTAGAGCCATTAATGTGGCTTCGCGTTGACTGTTTTTGTCGTTGCTCATGAATAGATCCTTGCGGGTCGCATTTTCACCGAATCAGATAAAGCGGCCCCATTTTATGAGGCCGCAACTATGTAAAGCCTTAGTCCCAAGAGAGGGCGCCAGCTTGCTGGTATTCAGTTACTTTGGTTTCGAAAAAGTTTTTCTCTTTACGAAGGTCCATGATTTCGCTCATCCATGGGAACGGGTTTTCAATACCTTTCCATAGCTCTTTTAGGCCCAGCTGGGTTAAGCGACGATTGCCAATAAATTTTAAGTACTGTTCGATCATATTGGCGTTCATGCCTAGTACGCCGCGAGGAATCATGTCACGAGCAAACTCACACTCCAGCATTACCGCTTCAGCGATTAGGCGGGTAGCAAGGGTTTGCATCTCTTGATCCCACAGTTGTGGGTTTTCGATTTTGATTTGGTTAATCAAATCGATACCAAAGTTCAGGTGCATAGATTCGTCGCGCAAAATGTACTGGAACTGCTCCGCAATACCGGTCATTTTATTTTGACGTCCCATCTGCAAGATGGCCGCAAAACCACAGTAAAAGAAGATGCCTTCTGCACCGACGTAGTAGCTGATTAAATTTTTCAAGAACTCTTTATCAGCTTCCGGGGTGCCAGTGGTGAAGTCTGGCTTATTGATAACTTCAGTATGCTTCAAGCTCCAGGCGGCTTTGCGGGCCACAGAAGGTTGTTCGCGATACATATTCCAAATTTCGCCATCATCCATTGCCAATGATTCAATGCAGTATTGGTAGGCGTGAGCATGAATCAGTTCTTCGCGAAATTGCAGGCCAATATAGAAACGACATTCTGGCGCTGTGATGTGCTTGTAAATAGAGAGTAATAAGTTATTTGCCACTACTGTATCGGCAGTAGCGAAATAACCTAGGCCCATTTTAATAATACGGCGTTCATCTTCACTTAAACCATTCGGATCTTTCCAAAGGGCCAAGTCAGCTGCCATTGCGATTTCTTGTGGCATCCAGTGGTTTTGTGAGCCATCCAAGTACTTCTGCCATGCCCAGTCATATTTGATTGGCACAACTTGGTTAACATCACTGGTGGCGTTAATGATGCGCTTGTCTTCTGCGCGCACACGAGCACCGGTCATCTCTAGGTCTTGTAAACCAGCGGTAATTTCTTCGGCGTCAAGCTCGACACCGCTGAAAATATCGCTCGCAGGAGGGATATTATTACCCGCCGCAGGAGCTGTCGGTGCAGTGGGTGCGGATGGGCTAGCAGTGGCAGGTGCCGCTGCTGGTGTTGGATTGCTAGGCGCGTTTGCGTCTTCGCTGTAATCATCCCAACTTAACATAGAGTGATCCTTTAATGCTTGAATATGCTCGTGTGGTCTTGTAAGTGCGACCGTTTTTTAAGCGCTGGCCGCCGCGCCTGAAAGGTCTTGAACAGGAGCCCTAGGGGCCCCTGTCTAGACGCTCTCCCCCAAATTATTGACAGGCCTCGCAATCTGGATCATCCAGTGAGCAGGCTTTTGGTACCTCAGCGGGCCCTGCTGCAGCGGCAGGCTCTACCGCAGCGGCTACGGCATTCATGGTGCCAGTATCGATAGTCGATTTCTCCGCGGTAGTAGCTGCTAAGGCGCGTAGATAGTAAGTGGTTTTCAAACCGCTGAACCAAGCCATGCGATAAGTAATGTCCAGTTTCTTACCATTTGCTTCGGCAATATAAAGGTTCAAACTCTGCGCTTGGTCGATCCACTTTTGGCGCCGGCTGGCGGCTTCAACAATCCAGCGAGGCTCAACTTCAAAAGCGGTTGCGTATTTTGCTTTTAGGTCGGCAGGGATACGATCGATTTTTTGCACCGAACCTTCATAGTATTTCAGGTCATTGGTCATTACCTGATCCCATAGCCCGCGCTCTTTAAGTTCGCGAACTAAGAATGGATTTACTACCGTAAATTCACCAGAAAGGTTCGACTTAACGTATAGGTTTTGATAAGTCGGCTCAATTGATTGAGAAACGCCAGTAATATTAGCAATGGTAGCCGTTGGTGCGATAGCCATTACATTGGAGTTGCGCATGCCTTGAGCTTTAACTCGTTGGCGTAGGCCATCCCAATCTAGGGTTTGGCTGCGATCCATTTGTAGGTATTTCTCGCCACGGCTTTCAGCCAGTAATTCAATAGAATCGATAGGCAGTTTACCTTGGCTCCATAAAGAACCGTCGAAGGTGGAATAGGCGCCGCGTTCGGTCGCTAAATCACTCGAGGCGGAAATCGCAAAGTAGCTAATAGCTTCCATCGAGCGATCAGCAAATTCAACGGCTTCTGCAGATCCGTAAGCAATGTTTTGCTTATAAAGCGCATCTTGGAAACCCATCAGGCCTAGACCTACAGGACGGTGACGCATATTTGAAGTGCGAGCCGTTTCAACCGAGTAATAGTTAATGTCGATCACGTTATCAAGCATGCGCACCGCAGTATCGATGGTGCGTTTTAGTTTATCGGTATCGAGCTTACCATCAACAATATGTTGGGCCAGGTTAACAGAGCCTAGATTACATACGGCGATTTCTTCATTGGGTTTTGTGTTCAGAGTAATTTCAGTACACAAGTTAGAAGAGTGAACAACGCCAGCATGCTGCTGTGGGCTACGTAGGTTACAGCTGTCTTTAAAAGTAATCCAAGGGTGGCCGGTTTCAAACAACATACCCAGCATTTTACGCCATAGATCTTCCGCTTTAACTTTGCGGTATAAGCGAATTTCGCCGCGCTCAGCCATGGCTTCGTACTGAGTGTAGCGTTCCTCAAATGCGCTGCCGTATAGATCATGCAAATCAGGCACGTCGTTAGGGGAAAACAAAGTCCACTCTTTGCTTTCAAAAACACGCTTCATAAATAGATCAGGCACCCAATTGGCGGTATTCATGTCATGGGTACGACGGCGATCATCACCGGTGTTTTTACGCAGCTCGACAAACTCTTCGATATCTAAATGCCAGGTTTCCAAATAAGCACAAACGGCGCCTTTACGTTTGCCACCTTGGTTTACCGCAACGGCGGTATCGTTAGCAACTTTTAAGAAAGGTACTACGCCTTGAGATTTACCATTGGTGCCTTTGATGTAGGCACCCAAAGATCGTACTGGGGTCCAGTCATTACCCAAGCCGCCAGCCCACTTGGAAAGCATGGCATTATCTTGCATGGCACCATAAATACCGTGCAAATCGTCAGGTACAGTCGTCAAATAGCAAGAGGACAGCTGTGGACGCAGAGTGCCAGCATTAAATAGGGTAGGGGTAGAGCTCATGTAATCAAAAGAAGACAGTAAACGGTAAAACTCTACCGCTTTTTCATTTTTATCTTCTTCCTCGATGGCCAAGCCCATGGCTACGCGCATAAAGAATATCTGCGGCAATTCTATGCGGGTACCTTCAGTATGAATAAAGTAGCGGTCGTAAAGGGTTTGCAGGCCCAAATAGGTAAACTGAGCATCGCGGCTAGAATCGATCGCCTGGCCTAGCTTCTCTAGGTCATACTCCCGTAGGTTGGGCGATAGCAAATCAAGTTCAATACCTTTTTCAATATAGGCGGGCAGGGCCTTAGCATAGAGCTCAGCCATATCGGCTTGGGTTGCAGACTCTGCAACGGCCAAATAAGACAAGGCTTCTGAGCGCAGCTTATCTAATAGTAGACGAGCCGTGGCGTAGCTGTAATTCGGTTCTTGCTCTACTAGGGTACGTGCAGTAATCACAAGTGAGGTATTAACATCCTCTAGAGAAACACCATCGTAAAGATTACGCATGGCTTCATCTAGGATAGCTTTTGGTTCTACTTCTTCTAGACCGGCGCAGGCGTCATTCACAATGGTGCGAATACGAGCAATATCTAAAGACTCGCTTTCACCTTTGTTATTGATAACGCGAATTGCTGGGTAATCTGGGTCTTCTGCCTGCTCGGTTTTGTCACCGCGCAAGCGGGCGTGTTCTTCGCGATACAAAACGTAATCGCGAGCCACTTTTTGCTCGCCTGAGCGCATTAAAGCAAGCTCTACCTGGTCTTGAATATCTTCAATATGGATAGTGCCGCCTGAAGGCATGCGACGTTTAAAAGTAGCGCTAACCTGATGGCACAGGCTAGAAACAGTTTCATGAATACGCGAAGACGCTGCTGCGGTTCCGCCTTCTACAGCCAAAAAGGCTTTTGTCATAGCGACAGCAATTTTGCTGTCGTCATATGGCACAACAGTACCGTTACGCTTAATAACCCGCAATTGTCCTGGAGCGGTTGCCGAAACGGTTGAGCTGCTCTGCTCTGCCGGGGCAGGAGCGGCTGGGCTAGATTCATTCACTGAAGTGTCAGTTTGCATTTAATTCTCCGCGATAAAGCTGCAAATTCTAATGTGATATATCAGCCATTTTTTTTAATGTGGAAACGGGAAACCACTACATAAGCTGCCAAAAGCTTTGGCAGCTTATGAGGTAAACTGTTTTAAATGTTTGTTGATCGAAAGATCATTACGCTTTGATATAAAGCGCAGGCTAAGCTCAGGTTGGAAACTGTCGATTGACGGTGCCAAGGCAAGACTTGATGAGCTGCTTAGTTCATGAGAACAGCCTGTCTCGTCATTGATTCTGTCTGCTGAAGAATAGCTTGCTAAGCTGTTCATTGACTTTGTAATACCCCTGACCCTTCCATTTGCCAACACAGTTACTGTGTTGTGCGGTTATGCTCTTTATACTACTCGCGACTAACGTTTTCGGCGTAAATTGCGGGCGTACCCCAACAAAGTTCTGCCATCAGCAATCGTTTTATGTATTGCTAATCCATTCAGGCAGAGTGCTGAGTAAAGCCTTACGTCTTTCCTTAACGCTGCTTATTCCTCGTTATTATTTCCGCTAGAGTCGTGTTTCGAGGTGCTGATATTTCCTTCCAAAATCAGCCCCTTAGCCCCGAATAGCTTATTGAGTGAATATTTCACTTGTGTTTTGTGGGGTGTCGAAACACTAAAACCCCTATATCTAGGGGCTCAACAATCAATACACACAAGATAATGCGCTTGGGCTTGAAAATCAATAGAAAGATTTTGGGGGTATGCTGTGGATAAGTTGTGATTTTATTGCTGTGTCAGTGAGCACTAATCTCTAGGCCTTAGTCCATCTGGGCCCGAGCCAGTTATAGGCTTTATTCAGGCTTGGGGAAAAAATTTATACTTTCTCGATATCAATTTTTGAAAATTTATAATGAAAAATTAGCCTCTGCTAGAGATTTTGAATACGAACTGAACCAATGCGTAAGCATGGCACTTAAAGTGGCCTTTTTCAGTTTTATCCCTCTTAAAGGACAGCTAGGTTGTCTAAAGTGTGAAGGCTATGCCATGGTCTGCACTGAGCTGGATTTTTAGTTGCTCGCCGAGCTGGCAGTCGATGTGACTGCCAAGGGCGGCTTCGACCCGGCTACCGGTCGGCAGTCTAAGGGTATAGAGGTTAGCAGTGCCCGTGAATACCTTATGTACCACCTCGGCCAATTGGCCATGCTCTTGCCCTGGCACGATATCGTCAGGGCGCAACAAAACGTCAACCCGAGTGCCGGCAGCTTCGCTTAAGGTACAGGGCACTGGTCCAAGTTCGGTGTCAATATGCCCGTTTGAACTAATGATGCCGGGCACAAAGGCTCCTCGCCCAATAAAGTTGGCGACAAAGCGAGTTTGGGGTTGGTGGTAGAGTTGGTAGGGGCTGGCCCACTGTTCTATTTTACCCGCATAAACCACGCCGATATGGTCGGCAAATGCAAAAGCTTCTTCTTGATCGTGGGTCACCAAGATGGCCGTTGTACCTTGTTGCTTTAAAATATCTCGTACTTCCAGAGCAAGCTTGCGGCGTAACTCCACGTCTAGGTTGGAAAAGGGTTCATCAAGTAGCAAAAGCTTAGGCTTTGGCGCCAGGGCCCGTGCTAACGCGACACGTTGTTGTTGGCCACCAGAAAGCTCATGAGGGTACCGCTCGGCTAGCCCGCTTAAATTGACCAGGTCTAGTAATCGCTGCAGCTCTGTAGATTGCTGTTGATGTGTTTGCCCCTTTAAGCCGAAGCAAATGTTTTCGCCAACCGTTAGATGTGGGAATAACGCATAGTCTTGGAACACCATGCCGATCTCTCGCTTTTCCGGAGCTAGGCTATGTGCGGAAGAACTTATTTGCTGATTAGCTAAACATATTTGACCTTGAGCTAAGGGGTGAAATCCAGCAATGCTGCGAAGAACCGTGGTCTTACCACAGCCGCTTGGCCCTAGTAGGCAGGCAATATCACCTTCTTGCATTGTAAATGACAAACCGTCTACAACAGGTTTATCTTGATGACCGTTGTAATAACAGCCTAGGTCTTCTACGAGAAGGTGAGGGCTCAAAGTGGTATCCAGATAAAATAAAGCGACGGCGAATTATAAACCTATTTTCTTGGCTTAACACGAGTCAAAATAAAGGTGTACTTAGCGTTTGAAGTATTAGCTGGGTGTAATGCGCCTCAGCTAATACCCTGCAAGGCTATATTGCAAGCCTTACTATAATGCAAATGCGTTTAATGTTGAGCTAGTAAAAATTCCATCAGTGCCTTTTGGGCGTGTAATCGGTTTTCAGCTTCATCCCAAACAACGGAATCATCCTGATCTAAAATTGTTTCGCTCACTTCCAGGCCTCGATACGCCGGTAGGCAGTGCATCATAAGTGCATCGCTGTTTGCCAGGCTCATGAGCTCTTCATTGACTTGATAGCCTGTAAACGCTTTTTCACGAGCAAGCTTTTCTTCTTCTTGGCCCATCGATGCCCATGTATCGGTAACAACCAAGTCGCTGTTGGCGACGGCTTGCTTAGGGTCGCGAAACAGTTCAATACGCTGTTTATTCAGTGCCATAAGTTCGCTATCCGGCTCGAAACCTTCTGGGCAGGCGATGTTTAATTTGAAATCGAACTGCCTAGCTGCGTTGATATAGGATTGACACATATTGTTGCCATCGCCCACCCAGCTGACGGTTTTACCGGCGATATCGCCGCGATGCTCCCAATAGGTCTGCATGTCTGCCAACAGTTGGCAGGGGTGGTAGTCATCGGTCAAGGCGTTAATCACAGGAACAGTTGAGTGTTGGGCAAAGGTTTCTACAATGTCATGTCCGAAGGTGCGGATCATTACGATATCAACCATGCGTGATAATACTCGAGCAGAATCGGCAATCGGTTCACCACGACCTAGCTGGGTATCATTGGAAGACAAAAAGAGGGCGCTACCGCCCATTTGTGCCATGCCTGCTTCGAAGGATACTCGTGTGCGGGTGGAGGACTTTTCAAAAATCATACCCAGCACTTTGCCAGGTAAGGTTTTATCCTCAGAGTCTTGTTTGCGAAGTGCTTTCAGCTCAACGGCGCGCTCAATAACTTGTTTAAGTTCGCTTGGGTTGAGATCCAAAAGTGTTAAAAAGTGTCTAGGCTTCATAGGGCTTCTCCGCGTAATTCTCAGTCTTCACGCACTATGTCGTTGATGATGGCGATAATATGGTTGACCTGTTCTTGATTGATAACAAGAGGTGGTAAAAGTCTTATTGTACTGCCAGCAGTTACATTAATAATAAGACCTTTCTGCCAGGCCTTTTCAACCAGCTGGCCACAGTTTTCATTAAGCTCGATGCCTACCATCAAGCCCTTGGCTCTAATTTCTTTTAGTTTTTCGCAATCCTTTAGGGCAGTAGTTAATCCTGTTAACAATTGTGCGCTGCGTTCGCGCACATTATTCAACAGTTCTTCTTTGCGAAGCTCATTAACGGTCGCTAAGGCGGTTGCGCAAACAAGTGGGTTGCCACCATAAGTTGAACCATGGCTGCCAGCTTGTAATAGCTCGGCGGCTTTACCAGCAGCTAAACAAGCACCAATGGGTACACCGTTACCTAGGCCTTTAGCGGTAGTTAGAACATCGGGTTTTATGTTGTTGTGCTGGAAGGCAAAATATTCACCAGTACGGCCATTGCCTGTTTGGATTTCGTCTAGCATCAACAAGCAATCATACTGATCGCAGATTTGACGTAAGCGCTGCAGATAATTTTCGTCTGGAACTCTTACACCGCCCTCACCTTGAACGGGTTCCACCAGAATAGCGACAACATTACCGGCTTTGCATAGTTCCTCAATGGCGGCAGGGTCGTTGTAAGGGGCGTGTTTAAATCCATCAACTAAAGGAGAAAAGCCTTCTTGAACCTTGGGATTGCCTGTGGCCGATAGTGTCGCCATCGTGCGGCCGTGAAAACTACCGTGAGTGGTAATCACAATGGGCTCGGCTATGCCTTTAGATTTCGCATATAGGCGCGAGATTTTGATGGCAGCTTCATTCGCTTCAGCACCGGAATTGGAAAAAAACGCTCGCTCCATGCCGCTAATCTCGCACAAAGCCTGTGCTAGCTGCTCTTGTCGCTCGATGTTGAACAGATTGGAGGTGTGCAGCAGTGTGCCGGCTTGCTCGGTAATTGCCTGGGTGACTGCAGGGTGGCAGTGTCCAAGGCCACATACGGCGATGCCGCTTAGCGCGTCTAGGTAGCGCTTATTGCTATCATCAAAAAGATAACAGCCTTCGCCACGGCTCAAGCTATGGCTTCTATTGCCATAGTTGTTCATTAAATATTGACTCATGATCTTTACTACTTGCTATGTTGCGATTAAGTCGCTGTTTTAATTGTTAGTGGTCGTATGAGCAAAGCTTAGCAGTGGGCAGCATAGCTCGATAAACCAACGACCAAGCCCTCCATCATAAATGAAAATAAGTGCAAAAGCATTGAAATTACTGGTTAGTGGGCTTGGCTTTCGGGTAGAATACCGCAGCTTAGTGCTTGGGTATTAAATGCTAGTGCAATGGGTAGTCTGATTAGATTATTCAATTAGCTAGATACGGCCCAGCTCACACCCACAAGATATATAGATAGCGTTAAAAGGTTAGCCCATGGATATTTTGGATACCATCAAACAGCAAATTGAAGAGAATACTGTACTGCTTTATATGAAAGGTTCTCCTAATGCACCTCAGTGTGGTTTTTCCATGCGTACTTCACAAGCTGTAATGGCCTGCGGCCAGCGTTTTGCTTATGTCGATGTGTTGTCCAACCCTGAGATTCGTGAAAACTTGCCTAAATATGCCCAGTGGCCAACATTTCCACAGTTGTGGGTAAATGGTGAGCTTATTGGCGGTTGCGATATCGTAACTGAGATGCATGAAAACGGTGAGCTAAAGCCATTGCTTGAAGAAGCTACAGCGGCCGGTGGTGAAGAGGCCTAATTTTCTTAGGTCCATTTTGGGTCGTATTGCTTTAGAGTGAAAAAACGCCGGCAAATAGCCGGTTTTTTTTACTTCTATTCTAGGTCTTGGCGTTGAATTAGACGGTTATAAGCTATAGCTACAATGTGGCTCACTAGAAATCGTTGGTCCATATTTTTGCCTACTCTTAAGCGCCCAACAAGGTATTGTTGCCCTTGTTTCTCACAATTGCTGCTGTATGATATTCCTCTTGTTCATATTGATAGAACAAATATAAATAGCGTTTTTAAACGTTACTAAAGATAGTGTCATTAGGAGTAAATTATGGAATATTTTATGGATGCCCTTAAGCGATATGCAGACTTTAGCGGTCGCGCAAGGCGTAAGCAGTACTGGATGTTTGTTCTGTTCTACTTTATTTTTTCAATCGTTGTTACGATTGTAGATAGTATTTTAGGTACGGCATTCCTGGGCATGATCTTTGGCTTGGCGATGTTAGTTCCTTCGTTGGCAATTGGCGCGCGTCGTCTGCATGATACTGGCCGAACCGGCTGGTGGCAGTTGATTGCATTAATACCGCTGATCGGCATGATTGTGTTGATCGTGTTTTACGTACAAGACAGCCACCCTGATAATGAGCATGGCCCAAACCCAAAGGCGGGTGAAGCTTAATTATTATCTTGGCGATCTTCACGACTTCTTAGAAGATCGCCTTGAACCTGCTGGCTTTATTGTTCTTGAAGCCAGCTTCGTATAACAAAAGCCCCTCTAATATCACCTAAGCTGTAAGCCGTTGCTTTATCATTTGGGTATAGCTCATTAAGCTTTGCGGATAAGCTAGAATTCAATTGTGAACCATGGCAGTTAAGACATAATCCTTGTGTGGGAATTGGACTCATAAATTCTATTGCCACTTTGCCGTTGGACTCTAAAACTCTATAGCGAAAACCCGCCTTAAGCCCTTTGCTTTGTAGCTGATCAAAAGCCCGTAGTTGTTCCGCCTGCCAGGTGGTTGCTTGGTTGTTTTCGTTGCGGACTTTAAGTGAGGTTCTGCTTGCGCTAATAAGTGTATGGGGGTGCTCTGCTTTAAGCTGCTCTGAGATTTCGGGAGCGGCGATATTGCATTGGGAGATGCCGGCTTCTAGACCGCCACTTTTGACGGCAGATATCAGGCGCTCCTTTAATCTTCCAGCCAGCGTTTTACTGATGGTTTGGTTGAACACAATGGCCTGCTTTAGTTGTTGAGGGGTGATAACGGTACTTTTGGGAGTTAGCCCAGAAGCGAATCCATTAAAAGCTTGGCTCGTTAATAGGCTGCAAAGCAGTATTTGGCGAATCACGGTGAATGCCCTCTGTATTTAATTTAGATTATTCTAATATAATAGCTTGAAACATGCTACAGGTAGGCATTTGTCTATGAGTTTATTTGGCGATTTTCAGTACAGGTGGACGTTTTACCGTTTG
The DNA here is from genome assembly GCF_947502065.1 of uncultured Pseudoteredinibacter sp. Taxonomy (GTDB): domain Bacteria; phylum Pseudomonadota; class Gammaproteobacteria; order Pseudomonadales; family Cellvibrionaceae; genus Pseudoteredinibacter. Next base: position 454,193 of record NZ_CANMYE010000003.1, on the reverse strand, counting down.
TTCTAGCAGGCTAACAAAATCAGCCTCGGGTAAAGGGCGGCTTAATAAATAACCTTGAATCATCTGACAGCTATGCTGGCTCAACCATTGAAGTTGTTGATCCTCTTCTACGCCCTCAGCAACTAATTGTAATTTCAGCTTCTGGGCAAGATCGACGATAAACTCGGTTACAGTGGGGTTGTCTAATAGCTTGTCGACAAATATTTTGTCTATTTTTAAGGTGTCTAAAGGCAGGCCTTCTAATTGACCTAGATTGGAAAACCCTGTGCCAAAGTCATCCATGGCGACAGATATACCCATATCCCTTAGGACTTGTAATTGATTTTTAATGTCTTCTCCGTGAGCGAGGTAGCTTTCGGTGATTTCGATCTCAATCAGGCGGGGGTCTAGCTTGTTATCCTCGATAATGCCTTTGACCATTTTTAATAAGGAAACACCATTCAGTAAGCTGGTCGGGGAGAAGTTGGCGGCAATTTTTATTGATATCCCTTGCTCTTGTAGTTGTTTACCAAGCAGCCAAGACTTTTCCATGATGACCTTGTCAAGATCGGCAATCAAATTACACTCTTCGGCAAGTTTGATGAACTCAAAAGGCGATATATTCTCACCCTTATACTGCCAGCGCGCTAAGGCTTCTGCGCCGACTATTTTTTCGGGTTGATGGCAGTCGTATTTTGGTTGGAAGTGGACTTGTAATGATTTTTCACTAATTGCTTGACGAAGACCTTGTTCAAGGTCATTACGTCGATTAACGCTCTCTAGAATGGATTCGTTTACAAAAGCGTGATTCAGTTGCTGAGACTCGGCAAACTGCAGTGCGGCCGATGCAGATTGCAGGCATTCACTAAAGCTATCCTTGGCGCCGTTATTGAAAGCAAGTCCGCAATGTATCCCCATACTGACATTATGCTTATCAATAGACTCGATAGCGCGAATGCTGCCTTCGAGTTCGGCAATCAATAAATCAAGTTCAGTTTTGCTGCGTTCAGTAATGATGACAAACTCTTTGGCAAAATTTCGTCCCAGAAAGTCTTTGTTACCAACGGCAGATATCATTTTTCGACTGGCAACCCAGATGGCGCTATCACCTGCAGAAAAGCCATAGGTGTCATTAATCTGCTTGATTCCATCTAGAGTGAAAAGCAGTAACCAGTAGCTCTGTTCTCGGTTGGCCAGGGCTTCTGCATGCTCGTTAAGGCAGCGACGATTGGGAAGTTGAGATAAGGGGTCGCTATTGGCTTGCATGTAAAGCTGTCGGTTGAGCTGAACAATGATATTAGTGGCTAGCACAAGAGCAAGTACGCTGTAACTGATAAGGTGTATCCAAAAGTGGCTTTGGCTCAAACCCGTTACTGCAGCAAAAGCTAAGGCTATACAAGTGGCCCAAGTGTATAGATTGCGTGTCTGATCGCTTTTTAGCCCAATGGCTGCTATAGCAAACAGAGTGACTGCCTCAAAGATAGGTAGCCAAGAAAACGGGATTACTGAGCCTGTGAGGATTAAAGTACAGCAAATAGCGGCTAATCTTGCTGCTGAAAGGGGCCATGTTTTTATTACATAATTGGCCAGCAAGAGACTAAGGGCCGCGCTTATCAAAAGCTGCGAAACTACCACATTGGCGCTTAGGTATAAGCTTAAAAAATATCCGGCAAATGCAATTGCTGCTCCCAGCAGTATTTTGCCGCTGTTTTCTAGGTGATATCGACAGCTAATGATGACTAGCAGCAGTAGGCTGTATACCACGGTATTGCTCGCGCTTAAGAAGTGCTCTAGCACAAGTTGATCTCCAATCGTCTTCAATCAGGCTGCTGTTGATACGCTTCAGCCTCTATTTTCCCTGATTTGAGTATAGCTAGAGATTTTGTAGCTGCGCTAATGGGAGCTTGCAGTTGGTCGGAAATAAGAAGAGGGGGGTGGACCTAGGTGACAAAAAAGCCCGGTCACGATCCGGGCTTAAGAAAATTAACCAGCTTTCGATTGGATGTAGTTTTGTAGGCCCATTTTATCGATAAGGTCTAGCTGGGTTTCTAGCCAATCTACATGCTCTTCTTCTTCGCTGAGGATTTTTTCTAGCAGGTCACGACTTACGTAATCTTGTACTGACTCGCAATAAGCAATGGCTTCGCGAAGATCGGGTATGGCTTGCAGTTCAAGGCGCATATCGCACTTAAGCATTTCTTCGGTATTTTCACCGATCATCAGCTTACCCAAATCCTGTAGATTAGGGATGCCTTCTAAGAATAAGATGCGCTCGATAATGTCATCGGCGTGCTTCATCTCTTCGATAGATTCTTTGTACTCGTGTTCGGCCAGCTCTTTAATGCCCCAGTCTTTGAACATTCTTGAATGTAAAAAGTACTGATTAATGGCAATCAGTTCATTGGCCAAAACCTGGTTCAGGTGCTCAATTACTTTGCTGTCGCCTCTCATAGTGGAATTCCTATCTAGCTATCGGTTTATCGCGGCTTGCGGTACATCGCTCGATTCTGCCTATAGGTTGGCAGATTAGCTTAGTGTGGCCCTCGCAACCTTCTAAGTCAAGCCTGTGATGGCTCTAAGTTGTTGATTTTCAAGTAAAAATTAATGATATTGAATATGATTATCAGGTGCTTTTAGCTTAGTGGGGTGCATTGTATGTTTAAGCGGCAGAGTGCTTCAAAACAATTTGCCAGCTATAGCAGGTGTTATTGGGTAGATGGATTTAGAAAGGGGGGAGCAATTTGGTGGGTAAAGCGGGCAGACAGAGGTTTATTAATTGGCTGCGTAAAACAGGGATTCGTTGGCGTCAAGATTACGCTGCTCTACAGTTTCCTGCACGATTTCCTTCGTTAGAATGCCGCACTTACCACATTGAGACATGACGCCCAGCTGTTTACGAACCTGACGCAAAGAGCTGGCACCGGCGCAAACCGCATCGCGGATCTGGCTATCGGTAATTCCTTTGCAAAGGCATACGTACATGGTGAATTAAGGCTCTACGGATCAATTTGGCGGTATGTTATTGTTAATGATAATGAGTGTCAATAAAATTTGCACTTAATTCTGACTTGCATCAACAAAAATTGATAAGCGGATCTATCGATACTATTAAAAAAAACAATGGGACAGGAAATATAAGGGGTGTATTATAGTTTTCAGCTATTACACAACCTGTCTTTGATTGTTTTTTGCGCGACAAGTGCTTGCTGTTTTAAAGCTGTAACAAGGCTTTTAGTAACATCAAGAATGCGCTTAAAGCGAGCAGGCGATAGCACACTGTATTTTCGGGCTCAGCATTGGCTGGGCCTTTTATATGTTTCTTTATTAAGGGAGAACGAATATGGGCGTTTTAGTTGGTAAGCAAGCTCCAGACTTTACAGCACCAGCAGTTTTGGGTTCTGGCGAAATCGTAGATAGCTATAACTTAGCTGAAGCTACTAAGGGCAAGAAAGCGGTTGTTTTCTTCTACCCGCTGGACTTCACCTTTGTATGTCCTTCTGAGCTATTGGCTTTCGATCATCGTATCGCTGAATTCGAAAAGCGTGGTGTTGAGGTTATCGGTGTTTCTATCGATTCCCACTTTTCTCACAACGCATGGCGTAACACCCCAGTAAACGAAGGTGGCATTGGCCCAGTTAAGTACACCTTGGTTGCTGATATGAATCACGCTATCTGTCAGGCATATGATGTTGAGTCTGCTGGTGGCATGGCTTTCCGTGGTTCTTTCTTGATCGACGAAGATGGCTTGGTACGTCACCAGGTAGTTAACGATCTTCCTCTAGGTCGTAACGTTGATGAGATGCTACGCATGGTTGACGCTTTGGCATTCCACCAAGAGCACGGCGAAGTATGTCCTGCTGGTTGGACCGAAGGTGATAAGGGTATGACTGCCTCTCCAGACGGTGTTGCTGCGTACTTGAGCGAGAATGCTGATAGCTTGTAATAAGCCTAAGCAAAACTCCTCTAAAAAAGCCGCTAGCGAAAGCTAGCGGCTTTTTTTGTGTCTTGAATAGGCGCATAGGTGAGCGTTTGCCATTAGGTAGAATAAAGAAGAGGGGATGGAGTGGCCGATAGGGGGCAAAGTCAGATGCGCTTGAGTCGTGGCCTAATTTGGCTTGTCGAAATGGTGAGCAGTAGGGGCTGCCTATTAATCAGGCAATTATGTGGGAAATTCGGTTTTAACTTACATATGACGACAAAAGTAGCAAAAAAGTTCCAAATTTTAATATTTTTTTTGAGGGCGAGGTTTTTACTTTCGTTAAGTTTACGTTAACCCTTTATGAAATTTTTGTCATGTCATATTTGGCGAAGTTATATAGGGGGTGAATAACAACTATAAAACATCGGAGAGTATGTATGATCGATCGTCATAAGACCGCAATGTGGCAGCTAAAGCCTCTAGCGGCTGGTGTATCTGTTGCAGCCTTGATTTCTGCGGTATCTTTCCCGGCGTATGCCCAGGAAATTACCCAGCAGCAGGTTGAAGCCCAGGCTGAAGAGCAGGTAGAGCAAAGTTCTGGCCGCTTGGCCAAAAACCGCGATATCGAGGAGGTGGTAGTAACCGGTTCTCGTTTGAAGCGTGACACTTTTAGTAGTGTATCGCCTTTGCAGGTAATTAATGCTGAAGGCGCAAAAGATGTGGGTTTGATTAACCCAGCAGATATTTTGCAGTCTACCGGTGCCGCCGCTGGTCAGCAGATCGATTTGACCTTCTCTGGCTTTGTATTGGATAACGGCCCTGGTTCGCAAACTGTAGACCTACGTGGTCTAGGTGCTGGTCGTACCTTGGTATTGTTGAACGGTCGCCGTTTGGCTCCTGCCGGTGTTGAGGGCGCTCCGTCTGCTCCAGATTTGACCTTGATTCCTTCGGGTATTGTTCAGCAATATGACTTGCTGTTGGATGGTGCTTCATCTATCTACGGTTCTGACGCTGTAGCGGGTGTGGCTAACGTTATCCTGAAAAAAGATTTCGATGGTTTGGAGGTGAGTACTTTCACAACCATGCCTGAGCACAGCAATGGTGAAGAGACCACCTTGACTGTAACTTGGGGCAAAAACTGGGATCGTGGCTTTGTTGGTTTTGGTTTAGATTATTCTGTAGCTGATTCTGTCGCGTTTGATGATCGCCCATGGACTGCTGGCTGTGATAAGCACCGTGAGATTGGTTTGGATGGCAACATCTATTCTGAAGAGCGCCGTTATGAAGAAACTCTTGGTATGGTTACTACAGGTGGTTGTAAGGTAACCTCTAGTTTAGTTGGCCGTACAATCGTCCCGAGTGCAGGTAGTATTTATTATACGCCTGGTAGCTCCAATGGTGGTTGGGGTAACTTTACTGAAACTAACCTTTTTGGCCTTGGTATTGATATCAATGGTGATGGTGTCGCTGATACTTCTTATCAGGATTACAGTCAGAACGGTAATCAGGGTTATGCTCATTTATACCCTGATCAAGAAACTACTAATGCGATGTTTTATGGTGAGTACACCTTTGACGGTGACATGAACCTTACTCCATACTTTGAGACTTTGTACTCGAAGCGTGAAACTACCGCTTTGAACGACGAGCCACAACTGTTTCCAACAGTACCGGCAAACAACCCGTTTAACCTATGTAACCCAGACGGCGTAAATGGCGTTGACTGTGGATTGGCATATGACGAGTTGCTAACTAACCCTGCCTTTGCTGAGCAGGTTCGTGCGCGTTACGGTGGTACGCCAGCTGATTTTGGTTTGCTAGTAGGCCCAATTGGCGCTGCTTCGACACAGCCGGTTGTGAATGTTCGTGGTGATCGTAATATCAGTAACGTCGAAATTGAACTGTTCCGCTTTGTGGGTGGCTTGCGTGGCGATTTGCCTCAGTTGAACATCGGTTCAATGAGCGATTGGACCTTTGATACCTATTGGTCATTTAGTAAGTCAGAAGGTGATTCAAGTCGTCCGGGTATTCGTGGTGACCGTTTAAGCTTATCCTTGAATACTACCATTGAGGATCCTAACAACCCTGGTTCATATATCTGTGGTGCAGATAACAATGGCGATGGTATCCCTGATGGTACTGACGGTTGTGTGCCTGTAAACATGTACGCACCCTCCCTTTACACTATTGGTGTAGGTGACTTTGCTACACAGGCCGAGCGTGATTACTTGTTTGATACTCGTGATTTTAAAACTGAATACTACCAGAGTATTTTCTCGGCTTTTGCAACGGGTAACCTATTTGAGTTGCCGGCCGGTAATGTGATTGCGGGAATTGGTGCTGAAATTCGTGACGACCGCATTAAATCTATTCCTGATGATGTGGCTCGTGATGGCTTGTTCTTTGGCTTCTTCTCTGACGGTGGCGCTACAGGTAGCAAGTACACTCGCGAGATGTACGCTGAGGTTGAAGTACCTCTATTAGCTGACAAATTTTTGGCTACTGAGTTAACTGCGAACTTGTCTGGTCGTTATACCAAGGACGAGCTATATGGTAGTGCTTCAACGTATTCTGGTAAAATCGCTTATCGACCAGTAGATTCCTTATTGCTGCGCGCGACTTTCGGTACCTCTTATCGTGCTCCGAACCTGCGTGAAAACTTCTTACAGGCCCAAACTGGTTTCAATGATGTATTCGATCCATGTTTAATACCGGGTGATGCTATCGATCCTATTAATGGCGGCTACAACCCTGCTCTAGATGACCGTGGTCCTGAGGTTTTGGAAAACTGTCGAGCGCAAGGTCTGGATCCTACATCCTTAGAAAACAATGGCTTCAATACATACAGTGTTGAAATCGCTGAGGGTGGTAACAGGGACTTGCTAGAGGAAACTTCTGACTCTTTCACTGTTGGCTTTAGCTTCGAGCAGCCATTTTTTGAAGAGTTTGACCTAACCTTAGGCATGACTTACTACGATATTGATATCGATAACTCCATTGTTGAGCCATCTGCCCAATTCTTGGTGAATGATTGTTACTATACGACCACTGTGAGTACTTTCTGTGGCAATATTCAGCGTGGTTCTGATGGCTTGATTGATTATGTCGATGCGGGCTTTATTAACCGTGATAATGAAACTGCTCGTGGTATCGATATCAACTTGTTGTGGAAGCAAACTGTAACAATGTTTGACTTGCCATTTGATCTAAGTGTTGATGCTCGTTTCAACCGTTTGATCGAGCGTTCTACTACCTTCACCAACGATGAAGGTGAACAGGATTACGACAATGATGTAGGTGAGTTTGGTTATGCTGAATGGCGTAGCAATACCGCCTTCCGTGTAGAGTATGGTGATTACCGCTTTACTTGGGCAGTGCGCTATATCGGTTCTGTAGAGCAAGAGTTTGAAGGTATTGACGCTTACAGTGACGTTTATGACACCAACGATACTGGTTTCACTTCTGATACTTGTGTGGGTGTTGCAAACGGTGGTACGGACTGTCGCGATGTAGGTTTCGCCGATAACTACTTCAAGCATGACGTTTCTTTCTACTACAATGGTGATGTTTGGACTATTGGTGGTGGTATTCGTAACGTATTTGACGAAGCTCCACCTCAGGTTGATGGTAACGAAGTGTTTGCTTTGAATAACACTCCAATTGGTGTTGGTTACGATTTACGTGGCCGTACCTTGTTCTTCGAGCTAGGGCGCAAGTTCTAATTTGAAGCAAATAAAGCCCGCGCTTGCGGGCTTTTTTTTCCTTTGTTTTTCTAAAAGTGCCAATTTCGGCATCAAAATAACAATGGTGTGATGTATGAAAACACTAAATTTGGCTCAGTTATTATTACTGTCCTTTTCGGTGATGGGTGCTGCACTACTAAGTGCTGCAGAGCCCTATCCTCTAGACTATTTCGCCGTGCGCTCAGCGGTGTCTAATGTGGAGGTTTCTCCAAATGGAAAGCATGTGGCCATGCTTTCCAATCCTTCGAAAGACGGCGATCCGTATATCGAGGTTTATAAAACTGACAGCTTAAGTGCGAAACCTTTTCGCTTAAATGCTGATCCAATGGAAATTACCAGCTTTTATTGGGCAACAGATGATGTGATCGTTTTCCGTGCAAGGCAGCAAGTTCGCGATAAGATCGATGGTTTTAATCAAGGTGTATATGAATTTGTTCTAGCTTCTGTAGATATTAAAAAGAAGAAGATCAAAAAGTATGAGCAAGCTGGCGCGAGTATTTCCAATATTTTACCTGCAAAAAAGAACAAGGTGATTTACTCCTTTGTTCCTGGAAACTTTAAGAGTTCTAAGCTTTCCAGCGCATTCCGCCCTCGCGCTTATTACGAATTAAACCTTAAAACAGGCGCTAAGCGATTGTTGTTTCGTGGTAAGGTTTCCATGGGGCAAGTTGAAACGAATGGCGAAGGTAAGCCTTGGTTGGCGCGAGGTTTTGATATACAGACTGGAACTCTTAGTTGGTATGCTCGCGTAAATGGTGAGGGTGAGTGGGAAGAATTCTACAGTCAACACGAAGATAGTTTCGAAGAGTTTAGTGTAACTGGTTACGATACCGAGAAGCCCAACATCTATTTTGTAGTTGCGAACAACGGTAAAGATAAAGCCGGTTTGTGGGAGTATGATGTTAAGGCCAAGAAATTTGGTGAATTAATCTATGCTCGCAAAGATGTCGATATCGTCGGCACCTTGTCTCATAGTAACTATTGGACTGATCCCGATAAGCAAGTAGCTGTAAGCTACACTACTGATCGAACTCATCGTGAATTCTTTGATGGCCAAGAGGCTGCAGTTTATCAGCAGCTTCAAGGCATAGTGCCTAATGCATACTATCTTCGAGTTAACAGCCGTTCTCGTGACGGTAATACCTTAACGGTATACAACCAGGGTCCTCGTGATCCAGGCTCTTATTACCTTCTTCATAAAGGTAATTTCAACAAAATTGGTAGTACTTATCCATTGCTGAAGCCTGAAGGTCTGGCTGATGTTAAATATATTAAGTACAAAGCTCGTGACGGTCGAACCATTCCTGCTTATATCACGGTTCCTAATGGCAAACCTCCTTTCCCGGCTGTGGTAATGCCGCATGGTGGTCCGTTTGTTGCTGAAGGTATTCGTTACGATGAGTGGGCGCAGATGTTGGCCAATAACGGCTATCTAGTATTGCAGCCGCAATATCGAGGTTCGCGTGGTCATGGCATGGAGCATTATCTATCGGCATTTAACACTGAGGCTGGTGGCCAAGGTGGCTACAAAATGCAAGATGATAAAGACGACGGCATGATGTACTTGGTAGAGCAGGGCTTGGCGGACAAGGATCGCTTGGCATTCTACGGCTGGTCATATGGTGGTTATGCGGCGCTAATCGCAGCCGCGCGTACGCCGAATATCTATCAGTGCTCAATTGCGGGTGCTGCAGTGACTGATAACCAATACCAGGTGAACCACTATCGAGCTCGTATTCGTGGTGCGGGTAAGTTAGAGCAACTGCGTATGTGGGATGACAGTATTTCACCTATTGAAGAAGTGGAAAAGGTGAATATTCCATTGTTGGTGATTCATGGTTCTGTGGACCAGCGTGTACCACCTGCCCATGCTCGAAAGTACATGGATGAAGTGAAGAAGCACGGTAAGAAAGTTTCTTATGTGGAGCTCGATGGCGCTGATCACTTCTCTAATACCCTGTTCTACAATCATCAAAAGGAGCTGTATGAGTCAATTATCGGCTTCTTGAAAAATGAATGCGGTCCAGGCGGCTTATAAGCCATAGGCACTATTCTGATCAAAAGGGGCTTTTAGCCCCTTTTTTTATGCATTTCAGATTGATACAGTGATTGTGTATAAATTCTACGATTTATAAGCAATGGAGGCTGTATGGTTAAATTTATTTCTCTTTTTTGTGCTATTTGTGCGGCATTATCTTTGTCGCGAAACTCATTCGCAAACGCCCCATATCCTTTAGACTATTTTGCGCTTCGCGAAGTGGTAATGGATGCTCGTTTATCCCCTGACGGCAAGCGCTTAGCGATTCTTACTATCCCTTCAAAAGAGGGTGATCCGATCGTTGAGGTCTATAAAACCGACAATATGTCGGCCAAACCTTTTCGGCTAAATGCCGATCCAATGGAAGTACGGAATATATACTGGGCAACCAACGACAATATCGTGATGCGCTTGCGACAAAAAGTTCGTGACAAAATTGAAGGTTTTAATCGAGGTGTGTTCGAGTACAAGCTGGCTTCGGTAGATCTTAAAACCAAGAAATTTAAAGAGTACGATCAGATTGGAGCTTCAATCTCCCATCTTTTACCTGAAAAACCAAAAAAGGTGATCTATTCATTTACGCCTGGCGAATTTGAAAATAACCGTTTGTCAGAGCCGTTTAGACCAACGGCTTATTACGAGTTAGACCTGAAAACAGGGCGTAAGCGGCTAATATTGCGTGGCAAGATTTCCTTAGGGCAGGTGGAATTTGATGGCAAAGGTAATCCCTGGTTAGGGCGCGGTTTTGATATCGCTAATGGTGAGTATGTTTGGTATTTCCGTCGCCCTGGAGAGACTGACTGGAAGGAGTTGTATCGCTTAAGTGAAAACAGCTACGAAAATTTTAGTGTTGTAGGCTTTGACGTTGGCAACCCCCATTTATTCTTTGTTGTCGCCAACAATGGCCATGATAAAGAAGGTTTGTGGGAATTTGATTCGAGTAGTAAAAAATTTACTGAGTTAATTTACCGTCGTAATGATGTCGATGTGCGTGGTATACGTAGTCATAGTAATTCGTGGACTTCTTATGATGAGGTGGTGGCTGTTAGCTATGCGACTGACAAATTGCATTATGAGTATTTTAATGCCGAAGAGGCCGCTATTTATAAGCAGTTGGAGCAGCTCGTTCCTAATGCCTACCGCACCTCAATTTTGAGTCGCACTAAAGATAGTCAGTCCCTAGTGGTCTACAACACGGGGCCTAGAGATCCAGGTTCTTATTATCTGTTGCATAAAGGCAAGTTTAGTAAGGTGGGTAGTGAGCAGCCTTTGCTTGAAGCGGATAAATTGGCAGATCTTAAATACATAAAATTCAAGGCTCGCGATGGTCGAGATCTGGCCGCTTATGTCACTGTACCCAACGGGAAGCCTCCATTCCCTGCGATAGTACTTCCGCACGGCGGTCCATTTGTCCCACAATTAGTGGTATATGATGAGTGGGCGCAAATGTTGGCGAACAATGGTTATATGGTTGTTCAGCCCCAGTATCGAGGATCCTTCAACTACGGCATCGATTTTCATAAAGCCTCTTTTATCAATGGCAGTGAAGCCGGTTATAAGATGCAAGATGATAAAGACGATTCTGCTCTTGAGTTGGTAAAAAGAGGTTGGGCCGACAAGGGTCGCCTAGCCATGTACGGCTGGTCTTATGGTGGTTATGCGGCATTGGTTGCTGCTTCTCGCACACCGCAGATTTATCAGTGCAGTATTGCCGGTGCCGCCGTTGCCGATATGACTATGCAAGTAAATTACTATCGTTCTCGCCTGCGGGGCGTGCAAAAGGAGCGTCAACTTAAGTATCGATTGGGTGCGGTTAATCCGATTGATGAAACTGCCAAGGTGAACATCCCCTTATTGATGATTCACGGGTCAGTAGATCAACGAGTGCCTGTTGATCATGCTAAAAAATATCGCAAGGCTATTGCGGATCAAGGTAAAGACTTTAAATATGTAGAGCTTGATGGTGCGGATCACTTCTATGGCACATTGAACTATGATCACCAAAAACTTCTCTACGAATCAATTATTTCATTCTTAAAGAACGATTGCGGCCCAGGTGGCTTGTAAGTTTTGAGATGCATAAGGGCAGCGAAAGCTGCCCTTGTTTTGTTTATGCCGCCGGAAGTTTAAACTTTTGGGTAAGTTGGTTAAGGTTGCTTGTGTGTTGTCCGACTAATTGAGCTGCAGAGTCGGTTTCGCGCATATTGGTCATCGCATTTTGGGTTTCTCGGCGAATCTCATCGATACTCTCGTTCATGTTTTTGGCGACGGCATTTTGCTCTTCAGTTGCAGAGGCAATCTGAGCATTCATTGAGTTAATAGTGCTTACTGAGCTTGTAATGCTTTGTAGTGATGAGCTGGTACTCTCAGCACTTTGAACGCTTTCGTTAGTTTGTTCCTGCCCTTGTTTCATTACGTTAACAGCTTGTAGGGCGCCATTTTTAAGTTTTTCTAATAGTGAGTTGATTTCGCCGGTGGAATCGCGTGTGCGGCCGGCCAGCGTCCTAACCTCGTCAGCTACTACCGCAAAGCCGCGTCCTTGTTCGCCAGCTCTTGCTGCTTCGATGGCGGCGTTCAAGGCCAGCAGGTTAGTTTGTTCTGCAATATCGTTGATCACCTGCACGATCGCATCGACGCCTTTGGTATCTTCTTCAAGCTCGGCAATAGTGCTTGCGGCGCCTTCAATGCGTTGAGCTAATAGGTTGATTGAAGTCATATTTGTTTCCATGATGCTGTAGCCATCACGGGATTCTTGATCGGCAGAGTTGGCGGCATCGGCTGCCATGGAGGCGCTTTGGGCCATGTTCTCGACGGTGCGAAACATTTCATCCATGGCGGTTACCACTTGACCGCTGATTTGCTCTTGAGATTCCATGCCCTTACTGGTTCTCAGTGAGCTGCCGACCAGTTGCTCCGCTGCGCTGGCAAGATTGTTGGTGGCATTTTGAACTTCAAGTAATAGGCTTCGTAAGCTGTTTGCCATTTCATTGGTGGCATTGGCAAGTTCTCCCAGTTCGTCTCCTCCATCCAATACAAGATCGTCAAAGTCTAAGTCGCCTTTGGCGATGCTTTTGTTCACGTTTAGAATCTTATTAATCTTGCTGACAATTGTTTGACTCAGCGTTACGGCAATGCCAATACCTATGATTAAAGCTAGGCTTGTGCCGATGGTTAGGGCAACATTCGAATAATCAATATCGGCAGCTAGTACTTTGACATCGGCTTTCATTAACTCGTTTTGGTTCTTTCTCATTTCAGTTAAATTAATTTGAATAGCACTGGCTCGCGGCGCCGCTTTTGTTCCGAGCCAGTAATTGGCTAGGTTCCAGTCGTCGGCTTGCCGGCTATTTATGATGCTGTCAGCAATGGCCTTAAAGTTGGATCGACTGTCACTATAGTTGCTCCAGTTGCTATTGGTTTGTAATCGATTGAGTTGATTTAGGCGTTCAAAACGTGCTTGGTTCTTTTTCCATTGTGTATTGAACGTATTTAAGTCGCTGCTTTGCCCGTTTTGAACGTAAGCTCGCAGACTTTCCATGCTGCGATACATGCTGCTCATACTATCGCTGAGATCCTTAAGGCTTTGTGGGCTGCCACCACTGCTGGCGCTGCTTTGTAATAGTTGGTTCAGAGCTAGCGTGCTGGCATTGGCTGCTGGTTTAGCTTCTTCATCGAGCTGAATTAGGATGGGGATATTTTCCTGTGCGTGGGCAATATCTTCAATTTCTTTTTGCGCAACTCGAAATTCCTCAATTTCAGCTTTCATCTCGTTTAAACGACGAACGTTTGTTGGGTCAGTCCAGTTTCTGGCTAATGTGTTTAGCTCGCTCAAGCTGTCGTCAATAAGTTTCCAGCCCTCTGCTCTGTCGGCACGAAATTTCTCTGCCTTTTCGGGAATGTTTCCAAGAATCATATAGCCTCTTAGCCCGGCAAGCGTAATGTTGATTCCCTTGCTGAGGTTTAAGCCAGCGATAACCGTTGGTTTGCGTACTTCGGTTAGGCGAGATTCAATTTCAGAAATCTCTTTAATGTTTAAAAATAAGTAAACTGCTGTTGTTGCAACAAGAGTTAGAACGGCAGCAAAACCAGCCAGTAGTTTAGCGCGAATAGATAAGCGCATAGAGATCACCCTAAGTAAATAAATTTTGTTCTAAATATCACTATAGGATGGGAATTTGAATTGGACAAAATCTTGATAGGCAAAAAGTAATTGAGCTGGCAGCTGAATGTAGAAAGGGTGATATTAGTTTTTCTTAATAGTAGATACGGCGCTAACTTTGTGTTGTGCTTTGAAATAAAATTTTGCGTGTAGGTGGGATTGGTGAAAGAAATATCACCAAAGCCCTAGAGGGGCTAGGGCTTTAGTTTTGGTAATTTTTATTCTTGCGGTAGCGGCCAGCCACCCATGCTTTGCCATTTGTTGACTATCAAACAAAAAAGATCGGCTGTTTTTTCGGCATCGTAAGCGGCGCTATGTGCTTCGCTGTTGCTAAATTCCATACCGGCGACAATGCAAGCTTTTGCCAGTACAGTTTGTCCATAGGCAAGCCCTGCTAAAGTCGCAGTGTCGAAGCAAGAGAATGGATGGAAAGGGTTGCGTTTGATTTGGCAACGGTTTGCGGCCGCATTAATAAAGCCCAGGTCAAAATGAGCATTATGTGCAACCATGACCGCTCGAGTGCAACCATTTGCTTTTACTGCTTTTCGAATGGCGGAAAAAATCTCAGGTAGAGCAAACATTTCTGGTTGGGCATCGCGCTCTGGGCTTGATGGATCAATACCGGTGAAATCGAGGGCCGATTGCTCGATATTGGCGCCTTCAAAAGGGTCTAAGTGGCAGGCGAAGGTTTCGTCGCGATGCAGTAGGCCATCTTCGTCCATGCGAAGGGTTACAGCTGCTACCTCGAGAAGTGCGTCTGTTTCTGCGTTAAAACCACCTGTTTCTACGTCAACAATGACGGGCAAAAAACCGCGAAAGCGCTGCGCAAAAAGGGTTTTAATTTCCGGTGTTTCTTCGGCCGGGCTCATGACTGCCACACTGGCTCCTTAATTCTATTACTGTTTAATCGGCAACGCGCCAGCGCAAGGTTTCGCCGGCTCTAAGAGGAACAAGGTCGCTGTCACCAAAATTCATGCTATCCGGTACCTGCCAGTCTTCCTTAACTAGAGTGATAGTGTCGCTATGTCTGTCAAGGCCATAAAAATCAGGACCAAAGTGACTGGCAAAGCCTTCTAGCTTATCGAGTGCGTTGGCTTCCTCAAAAGCTTCTGCATACATTTCAATGGCAGCAAAAGCCGTATAGGCGCCGGCGCAACCGCAGGCGGCTTCCTTGGCGTGTTTGGCATGTGGTGCTGA
The DNA here is from genome assembly GCF_947502065.1 of uncultured Pseudoteredinibacter sp. Classification (GTDB taxonomy): domain Bacteria; phylum Pseudomonadota; class Gammaproteobacteria; order Pseudomonadales; family Cellvibrionaceae; genus Pseudoteredinibacter. The sequence continues at coordinate 439,158 of NZ_CANMYE010000003.1, read as the reverse complement.
ATCGGTGCCTAGGAAGAATTTGGGGCTACCGCTGCAAGCTGCCGCGATCAGTGCTTCTTGGTGAGTTGATCGTTTTAAGATGGGTAGGCAGTAATAGTGTGGTCGAATTCCGCCAGCTAACATATGGTTGCGATTGTACAGCAGGTGGTGGGCGGTAATGGTGGCCGCCATATTATCGCCAGCAGCGTTTACGAAATCCGCCGCATCTTTAGTGGTGATATGCTCCAAAATCATCTTAAGCTCAGGGAAATCTTGATTAAGCTGCTTTAATGTTGAATCAATAAAGCGCTGCTCCCTATCAAAGATGTCGATACTGCTATCGGTTACCTCGCCGTGCAGACAAAAGCGAATGCCGTGCTTTTGCATGGCTTCTAAAGCCGGATAGATATTTTTAATATCGGTAACGCCTGAATCAGAGTTTGTGGTGGCCCCGGCAGGGTAAAGCTTACATGCGACAACACCGGCGGCCTTCGCTGCAGCGATATCTTCTGCGTTGGTGTTGTCGGTGAGGTAAAGCACCATTAGTGGCTCGAATTGAGAGCCCTCTGGGCGATTAGCCTGAATGCGATCCTTATAGGCAAGCGCTTGGTCTGCATTTAAAACGGGAGGAACCAAGTTGGGCATAACAATGGCTCGGCCAAAGTAGCGCGAGGCATCCCTAACGGTGTGTTCTAATGCGACTCCATCTCGTAGGTGGATATGCCAGTCGTCAGGGCGGCAGATGGTTAAGCGTTGGCTCATTAAGGTTCCTTGCTAGCAGTATTCAAGCTATTGATAGTAACTATAGTTCTTTGACGCGGCATCCTACCAAAATTGGGCCTAAAGCACATCCGCTGTGTGCCGATATTCTTAGTCTAAGCTTCAGTTATTGAATGTATCGCAAGGGTGTGGGCCAATGTTGCAGTCGCTTAAATCTAATCGTCACCTTGATTTGCTGCAGTCGGCGCTATGCCTGTCCCTGCTTTGTGGTGTTCTGCTTGCTTCAAATGCTGAGGCTGTGCGCTTTGAGGCGGGATTTGATAAGTCTAGCTGGGAGAGCGAGTCCTCCATTTTTGAGTGCCGCATGAGCCAAATGGTGCCTCAATATGGCCAGGTGGTGTTTTACCGTAGGGCAGGGGAGAGGCAGCAGTTCTTCCTGGATACTAAGAGCGTATTCTTTAAGCGTGGCCGAGGCTCCTTGCAAATAACAGGGCCTGTCTGGAAGCCGCGTTCTGCCGTGACAAACCTTGGTTATATAGATGTTGTTGAGTCCAAGCGCCCAGTAACATTAGGGCCAAAACTAGCTGAGCGTATTATGGCTGAACTGGGTAAGGGTCAGCAGGTAGTGATTACCCGTAAACCATGGTATGGAGATAGTGAGTCGCTGTCTGTGGCTTTTAATTCGATGAATTACCGGCCAGTATATGATGACTACATTGGCTGCGTATCTGGCCTTCTGCCTGTGAACTTTGATCAGGTTGAGCGTACGACACTATATTTTGGCGGCTCTAAAGAGTCGCTAAGTAAGCAGCAAAGAGCTTCTCTTGATAAGGTAGTGGTATACGCCAAGGCCGATTCTGAAGTGACCACCTACTATATTGATGGGCATACTGATAGCCGCGGTATCATGGCTGAAAACCTCGAGTTGTCTAAAAAACGGGCCGAGCAGGTAGCAGAGTATTTGCTGCGTGCGGGCTTAGATAAAGATAAAATTCAGATACGTTGGCATGGTGAGCGCTACCCGGTAGCGAGCAATAGCACCGCTAAAGGACGTGCTGTAAATCGTCGTGTAACTGTTCGCCTTGAGAAGGGCGAAGTCTCCTTGGATATGGCTTCACGCTAGTGCTTAGAATTTTCTTCAGCGCTGTTTCTAGTGACGTTTGAACTCAGATACCCCAAAGAGTGTAGTTGTTTTGCGCTAAATTTAGGGATAGTTCTGTGAAATATTTATCCCTCTATGTATAATACGTGCGCCAAATTTTAGGCGCGAAAACCCTTGTTTTCGGCTAAATCGTTCAAAATTTGACTAGCAGATAGAGACTGCGTAACAAAATGGCGAGTAACAGCCATAGGCCTCTGGCAATCACAGGGCTATTAAGCAAGGCTTGTTATGAATGGCGAGCCAAAGTTATCGATCCATAGCGGGAGACAATTATGTCCTCAGTAAAAAAAGTAGTGTTGGCCTATTCCGGTGGTTTAGACACCTCGGTCATCGTGCGCTGGTTGCAAGAAACCTATAACTGCGAAGTGGTAACGTTTACCGCTGATATCGGCCAGGGCGAAGAGGTAGAGCCAGCCCGAGCCAAAGCGGAAGCGCTAGGCGTAAAAGAGATCTACATTGACGATTTGCGTGAAGAATTTGCCCGCGATTTCGTTTTCCCAATGTTCCGTGCCAATACTATTTATGAAGGCGAGTACCTGCTAGGTACTTCAATTGCCCGTCCGCTCATTGCTAAGCGTTTGATTGAGATTGCGAATGAAACCGGCGCTGATGCGATCTCCCACGGTGCGACAGGTAAAGGTAACGACCAGGTTCGTTTCGAGCTAGGCGCTTACGCCCTTAAGCCGGGTATTCAGGTAATTGCGCCCTGGCGTGAGTGGGATCTAACTTCCCGCGAAACCCTTATGAAATATTGCGAAGATCACAATATCCCTGTGGACTTCGCCAGCAGTAAGAAAAAATCTCCCTATTCAATGGACGCTAACTTGCTACACATCTCTTATGAGGGTGGCAATTTGGAAGATCCTTGGTGGGAGGCTAACGATGCTGAAATGTGGCGTTGGAGCGTCTCTCCAGAAGAGGCGCCAGATGAGCCTACTTATTTAGAACTGACCTATGAGAAAGGCGATATTGTTGCCATCAATGGCGAAGCTATGAGTCCAGCGACGGTATTGGAGTATCTAAACAAGGTGGGCGGCGAGAACGGTGTTGGCCGTTTGGATATCGTAGAAAATCGTTATGTAGGCATGAAGTCGCGTGGTTGTTATGAAACTCCCGGTGGCACCATTATGTTGAAGGCACACCGTGGTATTGAATCACTTACTCTAGATCGCGAAGCGGCTCACCTTAAAGATGAGTTGATGCCGAAATACGCCGATCTAATCTATAACGGCTACTGGTGGAGCCCAGAGCGCAAAATGTTGCAAGCCGCTATCGATGAAAGTCAGCAACATGTGAATGGCGATGTTCGCGTAAAACTATACAAAGGCAGTGTGTCGGTTGTAGGTCGCCGCAGTGCTGATAGTCTGTTTGATGAGGCGATTGCAACCTTCGAGGATGACGCAGGTGCCTATGACCAGAAAGATGCTGAGGGCTTTATTCGCCTAAACTCTTTGCGTTTACGAATTGCGGCCGATAAAGGTCGAAATAATCTATAAAAGCTGGCAACAGCAAATAATTAGCCCATACTCCATGGACGGAGGGGCAGACCGTGTTCAGCCAACTTCTTTGCCTAGACTGGCCCTTTTTTAGCTGGCTGACTGGTCTTATTGATCGGAATCAAGTGATAAAAACCTGACATCGTAGATAATTTGCGGTGCATTGGGGTAATTAAAGAAGTATCCAATGACAGCCGAAAACACTCCCTAGGAGTTTTGAGGCGTTGTTAGGTCGAAAAAAGAATCCTCAATTCTTAAAATCAATTAGGAAAGTCGCTATGAGTAGTAACTTGGCAACCGCTGGTGAACAGCCGGCATATAACTACGATATAGTACGTAAATTCGCCGTGATGACCGTCGTTTGGGGCGTGGTCGGAATGACGGTGGGCGTACTGATCGCGTCGCAGCTAGCCTGGCCGCAACTGAATGACATTATGCAACCTTTCTCACACTTTGGTCGCTTGCGTCCATTGCACACCAATGCGGTAATCTTCGCATTCGGTGGTTGTGCCTTGTTTGCAACGTCATACTACGTGGTACAGCGTACCTGTCAGGCAACCTTGTTTGGTGGGTTCTTAGTCCCATTCACCTTCTGGGGTTGGCAATTGGTTATTCTATTGGCTGCAATTACGCTGCCTTTGGGTATGACCTCTTCAAAAGAATACGCTGAGCTAGAATGGCCAATCGATATCTTGATCACCTTGGTATGGGTGTCTTACGGTATCGTGTTCTTCGGCACTATTATTAAGCGTAAGACCTCGCACATTTATGTTGCGAACTGGTTCTTCGGTGCCTTTATTCTAACGGTTGCGATATTACACGTAGTTAACTCTGCGGCTATCCCAGTAACCTTGACCAAGTCGTACTCTGCTTACGCAGGTGCCATGGATGCGATGATCCAGTGGTGGTACGGTCACAATGCGGTAGGTTTCTTCCTAACTGCAGGTTTCTTGGGCATTATGTACTACTTCGTACCTAAGCAGGCTGAGCGTCCTGTTTACTCGTATCGTCTATCCATTATCCACTTCTGGGCTTTGATCTCCCTATACATTTGGGCTGGTCCTCACCACTTGCACTACACTGCATTGCCAGATTGGACCCAGGGTGTTGGTATGGTGATGTCTTTGATCCTATTGGCTCCATCTTGGGGTGGTATGATCAACGGTATCATGACTTTGTCTGGCGCATGGCACAAATTGCGCACTGACCCAACTCTTCGTTTCTTGGTGGTATCTCTGTCTTTCTACGGTATGTCTACCTTCGAAGGCCCAATGATGTCTATCAAGACTGTAAACGCTTTGTCTCACTACACTGACTGGACTGTTGGTCACGTTCACTCTGGTGCACTTGGCTGGGTTGCCATGGTATCTATCGGTGCTCTATACCACTTGATTCCTGCTTTGCTAGGTCGCAAAGAAATGTGGAGCGTGAAGTTGGTTAACTTGCACTTCTGGATGGCGACTATCGGTACTGTATTGTACATCGCCTCTATGTGGGTGAACGGCATTATGCAAGGTTTGATGTGGCGTGCATTTAACGCTGACGGCACCTTGACCTATAGCTTCGTTGAATCTGTAGAAGCCAGTTACCCAGGTCACTATGTACGTGTACTAGGTGGTGCAATCTTCTTAGGTGGCATGCTGTTTATGGCCTACAACACCTACCGTACATTCCAAGCTGAATCTGATAACGCTGCTGCTGCGCAGCCTCAGTCGGCTTAAGGTAGAGGAGAGATAACCGTGAAGAATCACGATAAAGTAGAAAAGAATATCGGCCTGATGATGATCCTGATGGTCGTAGCCATCAGCTTCGGTGCGTTGGTAGAAATCGTGCCTCAGTTCTTTAACAAGGCAACCACCGAGCCTATCGAAGGCCTGAAGCCTTACACTGCTATGCAGTTGGAAGGTCGTGACATTTACATCCGTGAAGGTTGTAACGTATGTCACTCCCAGATGGTTCGTCCATTCCGTTCTGAAACTGAGCGTTATGGTCACTACTCTGTTGCAGGCGAGTCTGTTTACGATTACCCATTCTTGTGGGGCTCTAAGCGAACTGGTCCTGACTTGGCTCGTGTAGGTGGTCGTTACTCTGATGAGTGGCACCGCGCGCACTTATACAACCCACGAAATGTAGTACCTGAATCCAATATGCCTGCTTTCCCTTGGCTGTTTGACAATGTGTTAGATCACACTGTGACTCCTAAGAAAATGGAAGCATTGCGTACCTTGGGTGTTCCTTACACCGATGAAGATATTGCTGGTGCTGAGGAAGCTGTAAAAGGTAAGACTGAAGTTCAAGCTTTGGTTGCCTACTTGCAGAACCTGGGTTTGTTGTTGAAACAGAAGCGTTAATCACTGGGTAGAGCGTTATGGATATTAACGATTGGCGTGGCATCTCAACGGTTTTTTTGATGATTTGCTTTATCGCAACTTGGATTTGGTTGTGGAGCAGCAAGCGCAAAAAAGGCTTTGATGAGGCTGCAAACTTACCGTTTGCCGACGAAGTTGATCACCAACAGGCGTCGACCGAGAAAGACGCCCGGTCCAGCAACGCTGAATAAAGGTATTTGAATATGTTGACTACATTTTGGAGTTGGTGGGTAATTTTATTAACCTTAACCAACTTAGTATTGATCTGCTGGGTCTTGTTCGCGAACAAGAAAGTTGCTGTTAGCGATGATGATGATCCAGAAAACGAAACCACTGGCCACGAGTACGACGGCATTCAGGAATACGATAACCCGCTTCCAAAGTGGTGGTTCCAGATGTTTGTTATTACTTTGGTGTTCGGTGCGATCTATTTTGTAATGTACCCAGCTCTAGGTAACTGGAAAGGTGTTTTAGGTTGGACTTCTGTCGGTCAGTGGGAAGCTGAGATGGAAAAAGCCAATGTAAAATATTCTGAGACTTTCGGTCAGTATAAAGACATGAAAATCGAAGATATTGCTGCAGATCCTAAGGCCATGAAGATTGGTACTCGTTTGTTCGCCAACAACTGTGCTGTATGTCACGGTGCTGATGGTGGCGGTAACGTGGGCTTCCCGAACCTAACCGATAAAGATTGGTTGTACGGCGGAACACCTGCTGAAATTGAAATGAGTATTACTCACGGTCGTAACGGTGCAATGCCTCCTTGGGGTGATGTAATCGGTGAAGATGGTGTAGTAGCTGTTGCTGAGTATGTTCTGAAGATGTCTGGCCAAGAGCACGATGCTGCTAAGCTAGAAAAAGGAATGCAGGTTTACAATACGACTTGTGTAGCTTGTCACGGTCCTGATGGTACAGGTAACAAGATGTTGGGTGCGCCTAACTTGACTGATAGCATCTGGCTATACGAAGGAACTGGCGAAGGTATCCGTCACTCTGTTCGTGCCGGTCGTGCTAACGTAATGCCAGCTCAGGCTGATAAACTACGTGAAGACAAGATTCGCATGTTGACCGCTTATGTATACAGCTTGTCTCAAGATTAATTTTTAATTAATCAAACAAGCTTAAAACGCCACCCTGGGAAACCAGCGTGGCGTTTTTGTTTTTTATCTACTGTGTTTATCAATTTCCTATTTTGATAAACACGTCGCCCTCAACCAGCTGTCGCAATCCTGGGTGGAACATCTTTCGTTGTAATAATTAGTTGGCGGTATTTTGGCCGGAACTCTTATTATTAAAAGAGAAGTTATAGTTTTTGATTACAGTGACTACTGACCAGACACTGGGCTGGGGTAGTGATTTTCCGTTCCGAATGCTGCGTCCATGCAGCCACCCGTTCCATCCAGGAGCCTAGTCACTCCAAATCACTACCCCAACCCAGTATCTTGCATTTGTGGCTCTAACTTATAATTAGCTAGGTTTTGGCAGTATTGCTGGCAATTGAAATGAGGTGATGAATTCACGTCTTGATCAATGTACTAATTATGGAGGAGCCTATCAGGTGGTTGGTCAGCTTTCCGCTTTAAAGCTATCCTGAATAGAAAGCTAATGTAGGATGTTCTAATTGCTATAGGGCTTTTTAGGGCTTGTCCGATTCGGATGAGGACGAGAGCTGGCATGGATGCCGTTTTTTGCGCCCCTAAAAAGCCCTATAGCAATTAGAATAGCCGGTCAGATCTCCAGTTTTTTAAGGCAATGGGTGGTCAGGTAGTGCTAAATGAATCTCACTATTACCGAGTAATTGCCGATAGAGAAGGGGATAGGCTTTTAGTTGATCCAGTGCAAGTAAATGGACTTATATAAGCTAGAGTTAAAGTAATAAAAGGTTTAACATTCGCGCCATAAAAGATTGTGGCATATCCTTAGTGTAAGGCGTTATTAAAACCATAATTTTTAAAGGGCTAAAGCCCAACCTAGATTGCTCGTCCGGGCGATCAACTAAAAAGAACCGCTAAAGCGGCACGAGCGATTGATGGAAGCATGTAAAGCATGTGAATAGCCGTGATACCCAGACAAATACTGGGAAAACCTGAAGAGGTCTCGTTGTGACTGATAAGATTCCTACCACGGAAGTGGAAAGCAAGCCCAAAAAGCAATATATCGACTTATATGAAGCGGGCTCCAACAAAATTTATACCCGAAAAGTAAAAGGCTTTTACCAACGCTTGCGACGTTATACCGGTATACCGCTGCTGCTGGGCTTTATGTTGTTGCCTTGGTTTAACATTGAAGGGCGACAAGCCGTATTGTTTGACCTGCCGGAGCGCAAATTCCACATTCTATGGACAACCTTCTGGCCCCAAGACTTTATGCTGCTGGCCTGGTTGTTAATTATTGCTGCATTTACCTTATTTACCGTCACCGTACTAGTTGGACGAGTGTGGTGTGGATTTACCTGTCCACAAACTGTTTGGACACTAATGTTCATCTGGGCGGAAGATAAATGCGAAGGTGATCGTAATGCTCGAATTAAACTTGATAAGGCCCCATGGAGCTTTACCAAGTTTCGTAAAAAAGCCGCCAAGCATGGCTTGTGGTTCTTAATCTCATTTATTACCGGTCTGACATTTATTGGGTATTTTTACGGAGTAAAAGACTTAACCGTAGATTTATTTACTTTTAATGCGCATCCAGCCGGTGCCTTTTGGGTCTTCTTCTTTGCCGCAGCGACTTATGGCAATGCAGGGTTTTTACGCGAGCAGGTGTGTAAATACATGTGCCCATATGCTCGCTTTCAGTCTGTTATGTATGATCGCGACACCATGCTGGTTACCTATGATGAGGCTCGCGGTGAATCGCGCGGTAAGCGTAAAGCGCGTGAAGATTACAAAGCCAAAGGCTTAGGTGACTGTATTGACTGCGGCTGGTGTGTGCAGGTCTGCCCAGTAGATATCGATATTCGCGATGGCTTGCAGTATGAGTGTATTGACTGTGGTTTATGTGCGGACGCCTGTGACAGCGTCATGGATCGAATGAAGTACCCGCGTGGTTTGATTCGATTTACAACGCAAGATGCCATGGAGACTGGCGAGACTCATGTACTTCGCCCACGATTCATTGGCTATGTAATAGCCGTGTGTTTAATGATCGGCTTATTTGCTTATACCGTTGGCACTCGTACTCCATTAGGAGTAGATGTTATCCGGGATCGTGGCGCCAAACTGTTCCGCGAAACGCCTGAATACATCGAGAACGTCTATATGGTTAAGATTAACAATATGGGCCGTGGTGAAAGTTATTTCAGTGTGGACGTTCAGGCTGACGAGACGGGTGAGTCACCAAGCGACTACCGCATGAAGAAGAAATATCGCGCCTACTTGGAAGAGGGTGAGATTTTCTCCTTACCAGTGAGTGTGAGAATCGATCGAGACAAACTGAATTCCACCAAATCGACCATTTATTTCGTGGTTGAAGCTGAAGACGATGAAACCGTGCACGCCATTCAAAAGGCTAGCTTTATCGGACCGGCACCGAAGTAATTGCCACCAAGAGTAGCTTGATGTAAGCAAAAGGCAGCCTATTGGCTGCCTTTTTATTTGGGCTTTAGGGTTCTTAACAGGTAAAGAACCTGCATCTACTTGATCCAGATACAGCACTTTCAAGGGGCTTAGTTTATAATGCCCCGGATTAAAGGGCCCTGTAAAAAGCCCTTAGTTTCTAGCCAGTTATAAGTTTTAGCGAATAGGATGCTGATATGCCTGCGCCCATTGAAGATACCGTACCTTGGTACAAGCAGTTTTACCCTTGGTTACTCATTGCCTTACCAGGCTCTGTTGTTATTGCCTGCGCCTATACCATTTACTTGGCAGTTAACGCTGATGACTCAGTGGTCAGTGATAACTATTACAAAGATGGCTTAATGATCAATCAGCGTTTAGAGCAGGATGAGCGAGCTAAAGAGTTAGGCTTGGCCGCTCAGGTTGAATTTGATCTTGAAGTTGGCGATATTTTGATGGATGTAACAGGTCTGGTGAATGACCCTGAGCAGCTACAGCTAGAGATTATTCACCCGACCAACCATGAATATGACCGCATTGTGCTTATGCATCAGCTGCAAGGAAATCGCTATCGTGGTGATTTAGAGCATCAGCTTACTTTCCGTCAGTATCTTCGCCTGTCTCCGGTAGGTGATATCAATGAAGTGGAATGGCGCCTCAATGGTGACATTAACTTCAAAGACAGCAAGATCGCCAAGATGGGTGGCCAGTGAGTCAAGCAGCCGAAGAGCGCTGTTTTCACTGTCAGTTAGAAATCCCAGCCGGCGCTGATTTCCCAGTAGAAATTGAAGGTGTCTCTCAGCCCATGTGTTGCGTGGGCTGTCAGGCTGTGGCCAGTGCTATTGTGAATGGCGGGCTAACTCAGTTTTACCAGTATCGCAGCGAAAGCGCTGATCGTCCTGACGAAGACTCCCAACACAGTTGGACCGTTTATGATCTGCCTGAAGTCCAACAGGACTTCGTATTACAGTTGGACGGCAGTGAAAGACAGGCGCAATTACTGCTAGGTGGAATTACTTGCGCGGCCTGTGTTTGGTTAATCGAGCAGCATGTTCAACGTTTGCCTCAAGTGAGCAAGGTTCGGGTTAATGCCAGTACCCATCGCTGTTGGATAAGTTACGATGAGTCTGAAGGCTCACTTAGTGAGATTTTTTCCAGCCTAAGCGATATTGGCTTTAGGCCACAGCCGGCGACTGATGAAAACCAAAATCGCCTACTCGATGATGAAAACCGCAAGGCTTTACGTCGCTTAAGCATTGCCGGCCTAGGCATGATGCAGGTCGGCATGGTAGCAATTGCGTTGTATGGCGGTGAGCTATTCGGCATAAGTGATCAATGGCAGGGCTATTTACGTTTTATCAGCTTTCTTTTTGCAACGCCGGTAGTCTTCTACAGTGCCGTGCCTTTTTATCAAGCAGCATGGCGCGCTATTAAAACTCGCCATCTGGTTATGGATGTGCCGGTTTCCATTGCCATTATCCTAGCGTATTCAGCTAGTGTGTGGGCCACGATAAGCAGCGGCCCTGATGTCTATTTCGATTCTGTTTCGATGTTTACCTTCCTGCTCTTGATTGGCCGCTATCTAGAAATGCGGGCAAGGCATAGAGCCGGCTTTGCCGCGGGTAATTTAGCGCAGTTGTTACCACCTACCGCGCATCGCTGCGATAGCGATAAAAATGTAGAGACAGTACCCTTAAAATTAATCAATGCTGGCGACACTGTAATGGTGATGTCGGGGGAAACGATTCCCTGTGATGGTCATGTATTGGAAGGGCGTAGCCAAGTTGATGAATCCTTGTTAACGGGTGAATCAATGGCGGTGGCGAAAACTGTTGGCCAAAATGTTGCGGCAGGCACAGTCAATGGCGAAAGCCCGCTTTGGATTAAAGTTACAGCCCTCGGAAATAACACGCGCTTATCTTCTATTTCGCGTTTAGTGGCCCAAGCGGAGCAGGAAAAGCCCGCCCAGGTGGCGATAGCCGATAGAGTGGCAGCCTATTTTGTTGCGGCAGTTTTGATTATCGCGGCCGCTGTGTTTTTATTCTGGTGGCAATATAAACCAGAAGATGCGCTTTGGATCACCTTGTCGGTATTGGTGGTTACCTGTCCTTGTGCATTGTCATTGGCTACACCGGTGGCGCTAACGGCGGCGACTAATCGCCTGCGTCGACAAGGCTTATTGATTGTAAAAGGTCATGTGATTGAAACGCTGACTAAGCTTTCCAGAGTGGTTTTTGATAAAACCGGAACCTTAACCGAAGGACAGCCAACGGTTGCCAAGGTGATATGCCATCAAAACGACCTAAGTGAAGAAAAGGTTCTTTCCTTGGCGGCAGCACTTGAACGAGGTAATAGCCATCCGATTGCCAAGGCGTTTCGTGGTTTTGAGCAGCAACTGGAAATAGAGAATATTCAATCCCATACCGGAGCGGGTGTAAGTGGCTTGTGGCAGGGTAAAGAGCTTCGACTGGGCCGCGCCGCATTTGTGTTGGCGGACAACCCTATTGATACGCAAGCTATTGTGTTGGCTGTCAATGGTGAGCTTACTGCGGAGATATTTTTACAAGATCCACTACGTGAGAGTGCAGAGCCTGCTATTTCGCAGTTACGTGACAAGCAAGTACAGATAGAACTCTTATCTGGCGATGCCACTGCGACGGTATGTCACATTGCCGAGCAATTAAATATCGGCGAAGCTAGCGCCTTGGTTTCCCCTGAGCAGAAACTTTCGAAGGTTCGATCGTATCAGGAGCAGGGCGAAACGGTAATGATGGTTGGGGATGGTATTAACGACGTGCCGGTACTTTCAGGTGCCGATGTTTCTGTCGCTATGTCTGGCGCCAGTGATATTGCACAGACCCATGCCGATAGCTTGTTATTAAGTGGTGATCTTCGAGCATTGCCAAAAGCGATAGACAGTAGCTTTTTTGCCCGAAAAATTATTTCCCAAAATATGGCTTGGGCAATTGGCTATAATGTCTGTGCATTACCTTTGGCAGCTGCGGGCTTGGTGCCTCCATATGCGGCGGCTATTGGAATGTCGGCCAGCTCGTTAATTGTGGTGCTTAATGCACTGCGTTTAAACAAGCTATGAGTCAGCCTTAACGCTGAGGTGCAAAATGGACAGCTTATATATTTTAATCCCCATCGCCATCGTCTTTGTAATTGTCGCTGCCAAGGTATTTTTTTGGGCAGTTGATAATCATCAGTTTGACGACTTGGATACCGAAGGGCAGCGCATTTTATTTGATGAAGAACAGCCTGCCCCAAAACAAGAGAAGCGCCAGGCTGAAAGTAGCGAAAGCAGCAACCCAGATTAATGACAGAAAAGTTGAAGTATGGCGGATATTGTTTCTCTTTGGCCGGTTTTTCTAACCACGTTTAGTGTAGGCCTATTAGGTAGCGGCCACTGTTTAGGAATGTGTGGCGGAATCGCCTCGGCTTTGGGCTTTGCTATAGGCCCTGAGAAGCGAGTCAAGCGTTACGGCATTCTGCTGAGTTATAACCTTGGACGCATAAGTAGTTACGCCTTGTTGGGGCTACTTGCTGGTACCATCGGCAACCAAATAGGGGCGAACTCTGTACTGCGCATTATTGCAGGGCTTTTATTGATTGCTATGGGGCTCTACCTCGCTAATTGGTGGCGCGGTTTGAGTTATCTCGAGCGAGTTGGGTCTTATCTATGGCGATATATTCAACCTTTAACGAAGCCCCTGTTGCCCGTCAATAATTCTGGCCAAGCAGTATTGCTTGGTCTGGCTTGGGGCTTTCTCCCCTGTGGCATGGTTTACAGTGCTCTGGCTTATTCTGTTGCGCAAGGTAGTTCCTATGGTGGTGCTATTGCGATGTTGGGTTTTGGCCTAGGAACACTTCCGGCGGTGTTAGCAAGTGGATGGGCCGCAGAAAGCTTTAAGTCTTTGTTTCAAAATATTGCCGTTCGGCGTTTCTTCGCGCTGAGTATTATTGCTTTTGGTGTTTGGACGCTTTGGATGCCCCTATCTCATTCTGGGCATGGTGCACATGCAGGACATGGTTCAAGTCATCAAGGTATGAAGCATGAAGGCATGAACCACGAAGGCATGAACCACGAAGGCATGAACCACGAAGGCATGAACCACGAAGGTATGAACCACGAAGGCCTGAATAACAAAGCCTCAACTGATGACTCAGGGGAAAAACAGTAATTGCTTTGCTTAGATTTCGTCGCTGCAGGGTTTGATAGATTAAAAGGCCGGCGAACCTCTACCGTTACTGAGTAACTCTTCTCTATGTTTAGTTGGGGATTGTCCATCCCACCAGCTTCGGTGCCAAGACGTGAAGGCGCTATTGTCTGAAAACCCTAAAAGTAGTGCCACGTCTAATATAGACAGGCTACTATCTTTTAAGTATTGCTCACAAAGCTCCTTTCTTAAAGTGTTTAGAACCGCTCTAAAGTTTGTTTGTTCCTGCTCAAGTTTGCGCTGCAATGTTCTGCGATTAACTGTCAGTGCAAGAGCGACACTTTCAATATTCGCTTCTCCTTTGGGGAGTAGTCGGTAGAGGTGGTGGCGAATAGTGGCTGTTGTGGAGCTTTGAGAATTAAGTTTATCTAAAAAGTTGCAGGCTTGTTGATTAAGCGCTTCAAAAATTTCGATGTTGGCTTGTGGTGATGGACGCTTTACATCTTCGCTGCGCACATAGATGCGATTGTGCGGGCAAGAAAACTCGACTTCGCAATCAAAAAGCTGATGATGCTCTTTGCTACTAGCTGGTGCTTCGTAGCTGAGTTCTACTTTTTTGACAAGGCCCTGCATGGAAGTGCTCAAGGCGGTAAAATGGACCCAGCCAGAAAAGATAGCGTCTACTAAATAACGCTGCTCGGAATATTCTTTCTTGATTGCACTCCAAGTATAGACCGTCATATCGCCTTCTTCGTGCATATCGGTGTCACCCGCATCGAAAACGATTCTCTTGAATTTGATCATTAACTGACTGGCTTCTAAAACGCTCGCACTGCATTGGCTCAAGTACCCCAAAAGGCCAAAGGAGCCAGCTTTAATATGCTGTCCAACATAGAGGCCTATATCTGGATTTCCAGATAATTTTGCACCCAGCTCTAATAGTTGCACAGCTTTGTCCATTGGAATGCGGCCATTCGGCTCGGCAATTAAATCTGTTGAGATATCTAAGGTTTCAAGCAGGGAGGCTCTTTCAAGGCCTAATGAAACCGCAGTATCTAAGACGGCTCTGAAATAGGCGTTGGAGCAACTGTAATTGTGCTGGGGCACTGGCTTATTAAATGTCATTGCCCACCAATTGTTGTGTCATGTTTGATAAAGAGCTAAAGCAAAAAATCTATAGAATTCGAAAGTCATAGTAGCGGTAAACACGCAAGCTTTTCACTATGCCTCTACTGCCTAAATTAAGGGCAAAAAGACATCAAAATATTAGTGGGACTTATTTAGTGATATTTATAATGCAAATACTAAATTCTAATAAAGTAACAGCTACCTTAACGGCGCTTGGCATCATAGCAGTTAGCATACTGTTGTCTCAAGATTGGCAAGATGAAGCGGCAAAGGATCTTGCGGACCAGATTTATACTAATGCAGAAGTAGTAACCATCAATCCATCGCAAGCTGAAGCCCAAGCCGTGGCGGTAAAGAACGGAAGAATCATAGCCGTTGGCAGTAATAAAGAGATTGCTCGATTTAAAGGGGCTTCGACTGAGCAGTACGATTTATCGGGTTATACTTTAATGCCAGGCTTTATTGAGCCTCACACCCACCCAATAGCGTCGGCTATATTGACTGAGCCAAAATACGAACGCTTCAGTCGGCGATTTTTAACGCCTTTGATTGACTTGAGTGGGTTCAGTCATCCAAACCCAGAAAGCTTGTTTCGGCGTTTAAAACTAGCCGTTGAAGCGGCCGAGCCTGGAGAGTGGGTGCTGGCCTTTGGTCTTGATCCATTATTGACCAAAGACTTAATTCCACCTGATCGCCACAAATTAGATGAAATAGCGCCCAATAACCCTGTTTTTATTCTATCTCAGGTTATGCATACAGCTTATGTTAATAGCTTGGCCTTGGAAAAGTCAGGCTTGACTAAAAGCACTGTCGACCCAAGTGGCGGGCACTTCGAACGTGAGGTCGATGGTAATCTTTCCGGAATTCTTCACGAGTCAGCGATCGCCACTATTAAGTATCAAGATGAGGCTGGCCTGATAGACAAGCTTTCACAGGCTTGGGCCGCTCGCACAGCTTTAATTGATCAATATCAAACGTTTGCAGATGCCGGATACACCACCATAGGCGTTCCGGGTCCGGTTGCCATGTTTGAAGGCTATCTAGATCTATTGGAGCACGTTGCGAGCCGAGAGAGCAGCCCGCTGCGCAGCTATGTTTATCCGATGGTAGATGAAATGCCCAAGACTGACTATACGCCAGGATACCAGAACGGGCGCTTTCACGTTTTGGGGGTTAAAATTTATCTTGATGGCTCACCTTGGACGGGAGCAATGGCGACAGCAGAACCTTATTTGGAAAACAGTTTTACCCAAGACATTATTAAAATGAAAAAGGGAAATCGTGGGCTGTTAAAGGAAACTCGTCGCTCTTTGCAGCAGAAGGTAAGGGATGCTCACGAAGCTGGTTGGCAGATTGCCATTCACAGTCATGGAGAAAGAGCTCACGCTGAGGCTTTAGATGCGCTAGAAAATGCGCAAAAACAATTCGGCAAGAAAGCACTGCGACATCGCCTAGAGCACCTGGGTTTGATTCGTTACGAGGACTTAAAGCGGGCTGCGGAATTAGGCGCTACTCCAAGCTTTTTCATCGATCATGTCTATTACTTTGGCGAGGCTGTAAAAAATTTATTGCTAGGCCCCGAAAGGGCAGAGCGCTTTATGCCACTTCGTTGGGCAACAGAGTTGCATGATCGGGTGAGTATTCATACCGATAATCCCGCAACCCCTATAGATCCTATGAGAGCGCTAAAAACATCGGTTAGGCGTGTACCCAGATTTTCTAATGAAAGTATGAGCGCTTCTCAAAAAATGTCTATCGAAGATGCTTTAGAGGCGATAACTATCGATGCAGCCTGGCAAATGCATGCCGAAAAAGACATTGGAAGTATTGAGGTTTCTAAACGAGCGGACTTTACATTGTTATCCGCTAATCCTAAAACAACAGCGCCAGAAAATTGGCATAAAATTAAAGTTCTAGGGACTTGGCTGGAGGGTGAGCAGGTTTCTGGTTCATCACTTTGATTGATAATTAAGCTGTTTTGAAAAGACGTCACTAATTCGCAAATATGCTGTCACCGAAGAACAATGAAGCTTATCTAGCTTGAACTATTATTGCGCGCCGGAATTCGGCCTTAGATAACAACAATAGCAATTTGAACTAGAGAGCGACAAACATGCGAAGTGAATTTTTACCCAAGCAATTGGCTCAAGCCATTGCGTTGACTGCTTTATCAAGCGGTATAGCCATCGCACAAGAGAGTAGTTTTGCCTTAGAGGAGGTGGTTGTAACCGCCCAGAAGCGCAGCGAAAATATTCAAGATGTACCCATTTCTATTTCGGCGGTTAGTGGCGCTAAGATTGCAGAGGCCGGCATTAAAGATATGGATGATTTGGCAGCCTATGTGCCAAACCTTGATATCAGTACGGGGAACAATACCCAGATTAGGATGCGTGGTTTAGGATCGGGTTTGAACAAAGGCTTCGAACAATCTGTCGGTATGTACATCGATGGCGTATATCATGGTAGGGATCGCTCTTATCGTGGCAGTTTATTAGATTTAGAGCGGGTAGAAGTCTTACGTGGCCCTCAAGGTATCTTATTTGGCAAGAATACAATTGCAGGCGCGATCAACATCGCTACAGCTAAACCGAGCAGTGATTTTTCTGGCGAGCTTGGATTTTCGCTTGGTTCGGATGAGCTGCGTAAGGCCCATGCTGTTATTAACGGTTCACTAAGTGATACTGTTTACGGCCGTGTTGCGCTTATGGGTAGTAGCCAAGATGCTCAAATTGATAATAGCCTAGCGGCGCCAGGTGGTGTCGAGACTGATGATCGCATGATTCGTGCATCACTATTATGGGACGCGAATGAAGATCTAGAGGTTAGTTTAAAGTTAGAGCAAGGACGTTTTGAACGTGCAGGCACTACCTATCAGGTTACCGACAGCGGTGTTTATACCGACGCCTACTTCGCACAGTTCGCTCCATCATTTGAAAGCAATTTTGATGAGCTAACTCATATCGATAATACTCTAGGTGAGCAAAGCGAAAACACAGAGAGTGATAATCTAACCTTAAGTGCGGTATATAGTCTTGGTAACCACAGCTTAACATCGACTACCGCTTATATTGGCTTTGAAAGCCAGGATGGTTTAGATACCGACTTCTCACCCGTACCTTTGTTGTTTAATGAGACCAGTCAAGACTTTAGTCAATTCAGTCAGGAAATTCGCTTGGCCTCAGAAGGCGGTGAGTTATTGGACTACATCATTGGTTTTTACTACCAAAATAGCAATCTGAAATATCGCGATCTTGGACGCTACAATTTGCAGCCTATTGCGGTGCCAGCTCGGGCGGGCAGCATAAAGACCTTTGATCAAGACAGTGAAAGCTTTGCGGTATTCTCTGAGGCCACCTGGAATGTCAGTGAGGCATTCTCTGTGACAGCGGGCTTGCGATACGCAAGTGAAACCAAAGAAGCCGACTCTGAACTGAGTATAATAGAATTTAATGGCCAGGCAGCGTCGCCAGCGACAGCGGGTTTAATGCAGGCATTTGGGTATTTTGCTCACCAGCAAGACGCTAAGCGACGTGAATCAAATATTACCCCCTTGATTAAATTCTCATATTTTCTGACTGATGATGTGATGTTTTATGGTACCGCTTCTACAGGTTTTAAAAGCGGTGGTTTTAATACGGAGGTGCTGAACCCTGCGACCTCGCCATTGGAGTTTGACAATGAGAAGTCTAAGGCCGTGGAGTTTGGTTTAAAAAGCACGTTGCTAGATGGCGCTGCGCAATTCAACCTTGCTATCTTTAGAACCGAGTTTGAAGACTTGCAAGTGTCAGGTTATGACGGCCTAGCATTTATTGTGGGTAATGCCGCCGAGGCTACCTCTCAAGGTATTGAGATGGATGGGATGTGGCGAATTAATGAAAACCTGACCATTGGCGGAAGTTATGCCTATTTGGATTCTAGCTACGGAAGTTATGCCAATGCACCTTGTACCTTTGTACAAAAAACTCAAAGCCAAGGCGTGTGTGAACAAGATTTGAGCGGACAAACTCTGCACTATGCGCCTGAAAGCACAGCCAATCTTAATATCAGCTATGAGTTTGATCTTAATGAAGACTATTCATTGGAGCTGGCAGCCGACGCCAATTACAGTGATGACTTCCTCTTACAAACCGATTTAGATCCAGAAGATAGCCAAGAAGCTTTCACTAAGTTTAATGCGCGAATTGTATTGCGAAATACCGCAAGCGATTGGGAGTTGTCGCTGCTGGGTAAAAACTTGAGTAATGAGTACACCGCTAATAATGGCGTTGATATTCCTTTATTGGAAGGCGGCACTCATATTAAGAACACTCTACCGCTTCGATCTCTTGCTTTGCAGTTCCTGTCCAGGTTCTAGAGCAATTGTTGTATCGCTCGGCCCTCGTGGTCGAGCGCTTTTTACCCTCAGCGAACTATATCCAATTACTTAAGGGCAATTGGACTAAACACTTTCCTGCGCTCACACTTATCAAGCTTGTCTATTTTTTAGGTGGCCGTGTGATTTCATTAGCCTTCGCGCTGCTGCCAACTCATCGTATTCATCCAAAGACTAAGTAGTACTTTTTGACTAATTGATCGAATGATGATCGATCAACAATTTAGGCAAAAATGCTTATTTTTAATAAGGGTTTTTAAGCATATCTTGGGGTGCAAATTTGGCGTGTAATTCCTTATATAAAAATGATTCATATGAGTGCTTGTCTCGGCCTTAGCTTTTCTGTGGTTATATAAGGTGTTGATTTTAAAGGAAAATAATTCCCTCTATATTGTCAATTTGAACTATTTTGGTGCGCTTAAAAAATAATCAAAAAAACTCTGCTAATTTAAATAAAGAAGTTTTTTTTCTGCCGATAGAAGGAATACGAGGGTACGTAAGAAGGCGGGCACTGAAGCCCTGAAAAAATGAATCCGTTGCTATTGAAGTGATTAGGAAATAACAGCGCCATGAGAAAAAATTTACCAATTAATGACAATGAAATTGTTCTAAATGAGTCATCGAATATTTTGTCGACGACGGATTTTCAGGGCAAGATCAGATATGTAAACGATGATTTTATTAAAATCAGCGGCTTTGAAGAAGAAGAGCTTATTGGTGAGGATCACAATATTGTTCGCCATCCCGAGATGCCACCCGCCGCGTTCGCAGGGCTTTGGTCTAGCCTCAAGGATAATAGGTCTTGGAAGGGTATCGTTAAAAATCGCTGCAAGGACGGCAGTTACTATTGGGTAGATGCTTACGCAATTCCGATTGTTAACGGCGATGATATTGAATATCAGTCTGTACGACAAAAAGCTAAGCCTGAGGTGATTGCCCGCGCTAAGGACAGCTATGCCAAGATCAACAATGGTGGTTCTTTACCCTTTTATCTATCCACAAGGTCAAAAAACTTAGCTACCTTGGGTTTGATCAGCTTGCTGTGTGCAGGTATAGCTGGGGTATTTTTTCCAATCTCCATAGTGCAAGCGTTGATGTTAGCTGTTGTAACTATGTTGTGCTTTTCCGCAGGTTTATATGTCTGCAACAAGCCTATCATTAATGCGATTGAGGAATGTAAAGCTGTCTCTGAAGATGAGCTTGCTCGTTATATCTATACTGGAAGGCAGGATGATGCCGGGGCGATATCATTTGCTTTGCAAATGTTACGCTCGGAAGCTTCAGGCCTAATTGGAAGGATGCAGGCTACCTCTAAAGACTTTCAGAAGAAATCGAGTTATGTAAGTGACTTGCTAAAGCAGAGCAAGGATGAGACTCGTAAGCAGTTTTCCGAAACAGATTCAGTAGCGACGGCAGCAAATCAAATGAGCGCTAGCATTCAGGAGGTTGCAAGCAATGCTCAGTTAGCAGCAGATTCAGCCATGGACGCTAGAGAATCAGCTCTGTCTGGTAAGTCGGTAGTGGAAGATACTCAGTCGCTTATTGAATCGTTTAAAAATGAAATGGAAAGTGTCTCCAGTTCTTTAAATAAAGTGGAGCAAGACGGAAATAATATCAGTTCAATATTGGATGTTATTAAGAACGTTGCTGAGCAAACCAATTTACTGGCTTTAAATGCCGCCATTGAAGCGGCTAGAGCCGGTGAAATGGGGCGTGGTTTTGCCGTGGTTGCTGAAGAAGTGCGTACCTTAGCCAATCGAACGCAGGATTCAACGGCTCAAATCGAATCGATGATTGTTGCTTTGCAAAGCAGTACAAAAGAGTCGGTTAATATGATGGGGCAAGGTATAGCGCAGGCTAGCGAGTGTATGGAAAAAGGAATGCAGGCTGTGCAGTCCCTAGAAGCCATTGAAAAATCTATTAATAATATTAACGGCATGAATCAACAAATATCGTCAGCTGTAGAGCAGCAATCAAATGTTTCCGATGATATTAGTCGCAGCGTAACTCACATTCGGGATATTTCAGAAACCAATTTGAAAGCTGCCGAGACATCCGACAATGAAAGTAAAGAGATCGACCAATCGGCCAGGGGTTTGCATTATCTTTCGGAATTTTTCTGGGAGCGTAATCGTCGCCTAAGTCGTTAAAATATGAAATTGCAGGGGTATGGTTTCCGGTGCCATACCCTTGCCACACTTATGGATGGGCATACCGATATACAAATCGAATATATCCTGATGCTTTAGTTTGGTTTTTTGATGGCCTTCCTCTGTTTTTTTAATCCTTCCTGATTACGTTTTAATTCCCTTCTTACACGTCAAATATTCTTACATAATGCGCCCAATGGAATTGCATCTATACTAAAGCGACTCACTGATCTCGGGGCTTGGCAGTGTGAAATGAAAATTTCTGTGGGATTAAAAATGCTTAAAAAATATATTGGTTTAGGGCTTTTCGCCAGCGTCACTTTTCAAGTCTCATATGCAAGCGATATTCTGGAAGAAGTTATTGTATCTGCTCAGAAGCGCGAGCAATCCCTTCAAGATGTGCCGGTTTCCGTATTGGCTTTAAATAGCGCTAAGCTTGATGTTCTCGGTATATCCGACATGGTATCTCTTTCGTCTTATGTGCCCAACCTGACTATTGGCGAAGGTGTTGTCCATACTAATATCTTTATGCGGGGTGTCGGCTCCGGAAACAATCAAGCCTTTGAGCAATCAGTGGGTATGTATATTGATTCGGTTTACATGGGGCGAGGACGGCAATATCGAGCTCCCCTGTTTGATATCGAGAGGGTCGAGGTGCTTCGCGGACCACAGGGTACCTTGTTTGGTAAAAACACGATTGCCGGTGCAGTTAATATCATTACCGCTTCGGCTGATTACGGCGAAGAGTTTAATGGAAAGCTATCGCTCAGCTATGAAGACCCAAAAGGTTATGGTGGAGACTTAATTCTTAGCGGAGCTTTATCTGATGACCTATCCATGAGATTCGCAGCTAGGGTTAAGCAAAGTGACGGTTTCATTGAAAACAAATTTTTGAATCGGGATGAGCCTGCAACTGAAGAAACCTATATTCGCTGGACGACAAATTGGAAAGTGAGTGATGAGATAGAGGCTCAGTTTAAATACAGCTACGCAGATTTTTCTAGGGTAGGGGCTAAAGGCTATATCTATGAATATTTAAGCCCTAAAGATTTGCCTGTAAAGTTTCCAAATTCCAATGGCTTTGCGCTGACCGCCTACGGTGTAGTCAATGTGTTTTTCCCTGAATTGGCATCCTTTGCTGAAGAAGAATTTACCGCCTATCGAGATTCTGGTTTGGGCAACGACAAGAGCAGTTTGTCTCTTGGTAATAAGCCAGATGGCAGCGAAAATAATATTCATAATGCACAACTCAAATTCAGTTACGACGGGGTGCAGCATCAACTCGTTTCGATTAGCGCTTTTTCAGCCTATGACTACTTAGATGGAATGGATGCGGACTGGCTTCCTTTTACTTTTATTAATCGCGATGACGATCAAGATTTTCAGCAGTTTTCCCAAGAGTTTCGTCTCTTAAGTAAAAATGATGGCCCGCTTAATTATCTTGTCGGGGCCTACTTCGAAAAACAAAAATTGGAATACCAGCGCCATATTGGTGTTGATTTTACCTTAGGTGGTTTTTATCAACCCTTAACCGGCAGCCCCAATCGTTCATTGATGACCGATATTACCGCAGGAGCTTACAGTCCTGACATTACCGCGAGAAATACGGATTATCGTTTAGATACTCAGGCTTGGGCTTTTTTCACTCAACTTAGCTGGCAACTTGCTGAACAGTGGTTGCTCAATATTGGTTTGAGATATACCAATGAGGACAAAGATGTTCGTGCCATTACTTTTTTAAATGACAGCATAGATGGCTTAAATACACCAAGCAGTAATCCTGTCGGTGCGGCAATTCAAGGGACTTTCTTTGACGGCTGGGCAAGGAACTTTAATGAATCAAGATCTACTGATAAGTGGTTGCCCTCGATGCAGCTGCAGTGGCAAGTAAGCGATCAGGATATGTTGTATTTATCGGCATCTGAAGGCTTCAAAAGCGGTGGTTTTAGTGCTTCCGATAATGGTAGACCAGCTGACGCCGGTGCTGATAATTGCGTAAGCGTTTGTACTGTGCCAAATGATGATTTTGAGTTTGACGATGAAGAGGTGCTTGCTTTGGAGTTTGGTGGTAAACACGAATTAATGGACGGTCGTCTCAGAGCCAATTGGGCCTTGTTCAGAAGCCAGTATGAGAATCAGCAAGTCTCTGTTTTCAAGGGGCTCTCATTTGCCGTAAGTAATGCCGCCGAGTCGACCATCCAAGGTCTAGAATTGGATTTGGCTTGGCAAATAAATGCAGCTTGGAGAATGGATTTTTCGATAGCCTTACTTGATGCTCAATATGACAGCTTTGTTGATGCCCCGTGTACAGCCTTGCAAATTGATCGTGTCGGCGCCGCCTGTGGTTTGAATGGTGAAAACGATCAGTCTGGTCAAACGACGAATTATGCCCCTGATCAATCTGCCAGCTTAAGTCTGAATTATCAAAACCAATTAAGCCCCGAATGGGAGCTTTTCTGGACAGCCAATATAAATTATTCCGCTGAATATTCCTTAGATGGCGATAATGATCCGGTCGACATCCAAGATAGCTACAGCAAAGTAAACAGTAGGGTGAGCTTAAAAGGGCTGCGCAATGGTTGGGAGTTAAGTTTGTATGGGCACAACCTAACAGATGAGGAAGTTGCGATGTTTAAGTTTGATGTGCCTATCTTGGGGGGAACGCATGGCCATACTCCTGAGCCAGGCCGCACAATTGGCCTGCAAGGCGCCTATCATTTTTAGTTTGGCATAGCTTTGGCAGATTATTTAAGTTCTAGTCGAGCGCTCCTTATCGGGCTGCCCAACAGGCAGTGCTGGCCTGTTGGCTGATTAAATTTTGGCTCGACTTTGGTCACTTTACAGGTAAAGTGACTAGACCCGAAGGCGTCATTCTGACAGTATTAACGCTATATAATAAAAGTTTCACAATGCTGAAGCTTATAATAGCTCGCGGATCAGCCATGTCTGAGCCGGCGAGCTCTAGCGTGAGAAAGCCCTATGTCCACACATATCGAAACCCTAGAAAGCTTCGATAGCTTCCAAAATCATGTCAGCACAACCTTTTGCGATATGAGCTGTGTGCCGGTTGAGCAAAGCAGTGCGAATGGCTTTCAAAGTAGAATTCAAGCCCGTGAAATGAGTAAGCTGGGTGTTGTGGATATCACCAGCAGCGCTATAAATGTATTCCGCCGCAAAGCCCATATGTCCACCATTGACAGTCCTCAGTACCTGGTAAAATTCCAATCATCTGGAGAGGGTTTGGTAAGGCAGCGTGGACAAGAAGCCCACCTTCGCCCCGGCGACTTTGTGCTGTGCAGTAATACAGAACCCTACGAGTTACATTTCCCTGACCACTATCGTCAAATCGTGTTAGCGGTTCCACAGGACGCGCTTCGCCAAGCGGTGCGTGAGCCTGATAGCTTTCTAGGGCAGCGTATGGCAGCTAATGTGGGGGCTAATGGCTTGCTCAGCCAGATGGTACACAGCATGGGGCCCATGCTTGATAATATGGACCCGTTACTGGCCTCTAAGTTAGAAAACAATGTCTTCGATCTGTTGGCGACGGCTTTAGAGCATGGTCAAACCAATCCTCGTCTCGATAATGATGGCGTTAAAACTGAGCACCTATTTCGAATTAAGGCCTTTATCCGCAAGCATCTTGGGGATTCCCGCTTGTGTCCTGATTGGATAGCTAAGGCCCATGATATCAGTACACGCTATCTGCACATGCTCTTCAATGATGAAAACACCTCTGTATCGCGTTATATCCAGCGTGAAAGGGTAGAAGCCTGTAAGAGCTGTCTTGATGACCCAGCAATGGATATCTACACCATTACTGAGATTGCCTTTCGCTGGGGCTTCAATGATGCATCCCACTTCAATAGGGTGTTCAAATCCAGTTTCGACTTAACGCCTAGGCAGTATCGCCAACGACATCAATTGAAAAACGGCTAAGATAGCTGTTTCCCTATTCCTTGTAGCTTGTCTGCCCAAAGTGATACGCAAAAAATAATATCTCTATCATTTTTGTATCTTTATGTGTAATCTAAGTGTCTAGGGCCTGTTAACACTAATTCGGCCATCACTGTTAGAGCTAAAATCGCCTTAATCAAGGTGCGAGGCGCGTGGTTTGGTCGCTCCAAATAAGCAACGAGCAATACCGAGTAAGGCGATTTTAGCCTAACCCTTCGGGCCGACTTATTTCATCGCTCGGCTGTGTTAGTGCTCGCTATAGTGGAATGACCACAATACGCTCACCCCGCCTTGCCGAATCGAAGAAATAAGTTCGGCAGTGACGGCCGCATTAGTGTTAACAGGCCCTAGCTAATTTGGCCGCCCTGTGGCTGTCTTGTCAGAAGAATAATGAGGAGTGAGCATGAGCTTTGAAACCATTGAATTCTCCATCAATGATGGTGTTGCGGTTCTAAAACTGAATCGTCCCGATAACCTAAATAGCTTCAATACCCAAATGCATGAAGAGGTGCGCCAAGCCATAACTGAGGTGCGTACCGGTGGTGAGGCTCGCTGCTTATTGATTACAGCTAACGGCCGTGGCTTTTGTGCGGGTCAAGATCTAGGCGATCGTTCTGTTTCGGCCGATGGCCAGATGCCTGATCTTGGCGATTCGGTAGAGAAAAACTACAACCCTCTTATTCGCTCAATACACAACCTAGAAATGCCGGTAGTTTGTGCAGTTAATGGCGTTGCCGCCGGTGCAGGTGCAAGCATTGCACTGGCCTGCGATATCGTTTTGGCAGGCAAGAGCGCAAGCTTTATTCAAGCCTTCTGCAAGATTGGCTTGATTCCAGATTCCGGTGGTACTTGGGCGTTGCCACGTTTGGTGGGCTTGGCGCGAGCAAAAGGCTTAGCGTTATTAGGTGACAAACTATCGGCTGAGCAAGCTGAAAAATGGGGTTTAATCTGGGAGTGTGTGGAAGATGATGCTCTTATGGAAAAAGCCATGGGCTTAGCTACCCATTTCGCTAGCCAACCGACTAAGGGTTTGGCGATGACCAAGCGCGCCTTGCGTGAATCTACCTCTAACAGTTTGCATGAGCAGCTAGAGTTAGAAAAAGAATATATGCGTATTGGCGGACGTACCGAAGATTACAAAGAAGGCGTAGCGGCTTTTAAAGAAAAGCGTAAGCCAGAATTCAAAGGTTGTTAGTATGGCTGATCAATATTCTGCAGCAGATGTAGCAGCAATGAGCCCTGATGAATTAGCTTGGGCATCAGCCAAAACATTGTTTGATCGCGAGCCTGCCGCACAAGATATGGGAATAGAAATTATTACCATGTCAGCGGGTAAGGCGGAGCTAAAAATGACCGTGCAGCATCGTATGCTAAATGGTCATGCAACTTGCCATGGTGGTTATTTGTTTGCGCTGGCCGATACCGCCTTTGCTTACGCCTGCAATAGCCGTAATCAAAATACTGTAGCCGCAGGTTGTTCAATTGAGTATTTGGCTCCTGGGCGTGAAGGCGATGTACTGCGAGCCGTAGCTGAAGAGCGCTCTCTAGCAGGGCGTACGGGCTGCTACGATATTTCTGTGTTTAATCAAGACGAAACGTTGCTAGCTCTGTTTCGTGGCAAATCATACAAAATTCGCGGCGCCGTTATTGAAGGCAGCGAAGACTGATAAAAGCAATAGCTCTAGTTTGAGGATATTATGAAAGACGCATTTATTTGTGACGCGATTCGAACCCCAATTGGCCGCTATGGCGGCAGCCTTTCCAAAGTTCGCACTGATGATTTGGGTGCGGTGCCGATGCAGGCCTTAATGGAAAGAAACCCGTCCGTTGATTGGACCCAGTTGGACGAAGTATTTTACGGCTGTGCCAACCAGGCTGGTGAAGACAACCGAAATGTTGCTCGCATGTCAGCCTTATTGGCAGGTTTGCCGATTGAAGCTCCAGGCTCAACCATCAATCGCCTGTGTGGCTCCGGAATGGATGCTGTCGGTATGGCGGCTCGTAGTATCAAGGCCGGTGAAGCTGATTTGATCGTTGCCGGTGGCGTCGAATCTATGTCACGTGCGCCCATGGTAATGGGTAAGGCCGAAACCGCCTTTAGCCGTAACGCTGAAATTTTTGATACCACTATCGGTTGGCGTTTTGTTAATAAGCAGATGAAATCTCAGTACGGCATCGACTCAATGCCGGAAACTGCGGAAAACGTGGCGGAAGATTTTAAGGTCAGCCGTGAAGATCAGGATAAGATGGCTCTGGCGAGTCAGACAAAAGCTGCTGCAGCGCAGCGCGAAGGTCGCTTTGATGATGAAATCGTTTCGGTGACCATCCCGCAACGTAAAGGCGATCCCATCGTAGTCGGTAAAGATGAGCATCCGCGTGAAACCAGCATTGAAGCTTTAGCAAAATTACGCGCTCCGTTTCGTGAAGGTGGCAGCGTGACCGCAGGTAATGCCTCGGGTGTAAATGACGGTGCTTGTGCTCTTTTGGTAGCCTCTGAGGACGCCGTAAAACAACATGGCTTGACGCCAAAAGCGAAAGTTATTGCTATGGCGACGGCCGGTGTTGAGCCTCGCATTATGGGTATTGGGCCTGCGCCAGCCTCTAAGAAAGTCTTAGAGAAAGCCGGCTTGAGCATCGATGATATGGATGTGATTGAGCTTAATGAAGCCTTCGCAGCGCAAGGCTTAGCTACCCTGCGTGAGTTGGGTGTTGCTGATGATGATGTGCGTGTGAATCCAAATGGTGGCGCGATTGCTTTGGGTCATCCATTAGGCATGTCCGGTGCTCGCTTGGTTACAACCGCCATGTATCAGTTACATCGTACTGGCGGTCGATATGCGTTGTGCACCATGTGTATTGGTGTGGGGCAGGGGATTGCTTTGATTATTGAGCGCGTTTAATGCGCTAAAGGAGTGCGGAGTAGCTAAGCGCTACTTCGCATTTCAACTGCTGTTCTATAATTAAGGCCAGATCAAATAGAGTCCAGCTAAGCTACTAATTCGCAAAAATTCTCTCAAGTATTTTCTTGGTTTATCCTCAAGAGAGCTTCCTATCCAATAAACATTCACAGCAAACACTCCAGTAGCTATTGAGTTAAATAAAATACTCTGCTTATCGGCAATCGACAAAAATAGCATCAACACCAGTATCAAAATAAAAAACTGGATGGCAAAATACCATTGCAATTGCATTGTCGGTTTAGCATCGAACTTTTGATAGCTCTTGTCTCGCTTTGTCAGTGGATACTCTATAACGACATCACTTGGGCGCCAGCCAGTGGGCATAAACCAGATGAGTAATTTGTCCTTCCAGGAGTTGCAGCGCCAAGCATCTAAGGCGAGCTGGTGGTAAAATACCACATTAGCCCACAGGGGGTTCCAGCTGCGGATGGGGGTGGAAATTCCGTATTCGACGGGTTCTTTGTCGAGTTCCTCTTGGTAAGTGCCAAATAAACGATCCCAGATAATAAATACACCGCCGTAGTTTTTATCCATATAGCAGGCATTGCAACCGTGGTGCACTCGGTGGGCGGAAGGTGTAACGAAAAACTTTTCTAGCCAGCCGAGCTTGGGGATATGTCGGGTATGAATCCAAAATTGATAAAGTAAATCTAGGGTACCCGCAAAAATAAAAACATATAAAGGAATGCCGGCCAGCGCCATAGGTACATAAAACATCCAGCTAAAAACCCAGCTAAAGCTGGTTTGTCGAAATGATGTGGCTAAATTGTAATCTTCGCTTTGATGGTGCACGGAATGCGCGGCCCAGAGGATATTGCGCTCGTGCCCAAGGCGATGGTTCCAGTAATAGCAAAAGTCGTAGGCGATAAAGCCTAATAGCCATGTCCAGATGGATTCGCTAGGCAGCTCCTTAGGGGCGAACTGCAAGAAGAAGCTGTAAATGGCTATGGTGGCAAATTTACTTACCGTGTTACTGCTAATGTTTAATACGCCGGTAGACAGGGTGTTGATGGTGTCTGTTATGCGATACCAGTCTTTTTTGCGAAGTAGGGTGGCGATAATTTCTATCAAAAACAGCAGCATGAATATGGGGATACCCATGGCGAATAGGTCTGGTGCTTGATCCATAAGTCTTATTATCTTTGTTTTGGGCTAGTGTAATAGAGTTCTGCTGACTTAGCGGCAGTTAAAAGCGATAGCTTTTGTGCACTAAAGACCCTTTTCATCCTAAAATTTTGCTGACTAAGACTAGAATTACGGACTTCATTGCAATCTCTTTGCGTGTAAGTGTCTGTTTTATATCGATATATTTGCTTTTGCCTTGAAATGATACAAAAATATTGACTGTGGCCGACAAAAACGTATCATAAACGTATAAAGTAAATTCGACTGGTCTGATTAATGGCCTGCTCTCTAAGGTGTTTGCTTTAGAAGTAGAACAATAATTAGCCAGAGCTAACGCAGTGATAAGCCCCAGGAGGAACGACAATAATGACTCCGCAAGATCAAGTCGTCGACATCGACGCATTAGAAACAGAGTTTCAGGAGCGCATCGACGCTGAAAAGAAGATCGAACCTAAAGATTGGATGCCTGAGGCTTACCGCCGTACGCTCATTCGCCAAATTTCCCAGCATGCCCACTCCGAGGTGGTTGGTCAGTTGCCAGAAGGTAATTGGATCACTCGTGCGCCGTCGCTACGCCGCAAAGCCATTCTACTGGCCAAGGTGCAAGACGAAGCGGGCCATGGCTTGTATCTCTACAGTGCTGCAGAAACCCTAGGGTCTTCTCGTGAGCAAATGGTAGATGATTTGCACGCAGGTAAGGCGAAGTATTCCAGTATCTTTAATTATCCAACCCTAAGTTGGGCGGATATTCCCGCAATTGGCTGGTTGGTTGATGGCGCGGCTATCGTAAACCAAGTTGCCTTGTGCCGTACTTCCTACGGTCCTTATTCACGGGCCATGATTCGTGTTTGTAAGGAAGAGAGCTTCCACGCTCGCCAAGGTTTTGAAGGCATGTTGGCGCTAGCTCGCGGTAACGAAGCCCAAAAGAAAATGTGTCAGGATGCGATCAATCGCTACTGGTGGCCTGCCTTGATGATGTTTGGCCCAAGTGATGCAGATTCACCAAACTCTGCTCAGTCTATGAAGTGGAAGATTAAGCGCTTCTCCAACGATGAGCTTCGTCAGAAGTTTGTTGATCAGACGGTTCCTCAAATCGAGTACTTGGGTATGGAAGTACCTGATGCTGACTGTAAGTGGAACGAAGAACGTGGCCACTATGATATTGGTGAAATGCCTTGGGAAGAATTCTTTGCTGTCATTAAAGGTCATGGCCCTTGCAATCATGAACGTTTGCAGGCTCGCCAAAAGGCTCATGACGAAGGCAACTGGGTGCGTGAAGCAGCCCTTGCTTACCAAAAGAAACAGGCAGATAAAAAACAATCCGTCGCCTAAGGCAGCGCGATTGGCGAATTACAGTTAACGCCAAAATTGGCGACTGAAGGAGAAGAATAATGGTTGATCAGTATTTACCTCTATGGGAAGTTTTTGTACGCAGTAAGCGTGGTATGGACCACAAGCATTGCGGTAGTGTTCACGCTGCCGATGCAGAGCAAGCATTGCAATATGCCCGCGACGTTTATACTCGCCGTAGCGAAGGCAATAGCATTTGGGTTGTGGAAGCCAAGCACATTGTGGCGAGCCAGCCTGATGATCAA
Source organism: uncultured Pseudoteredinibacter sp. (assembly GCF_947502065.1). Lineage (GTDB taxonomy): Bacteria > Pseudomonadota > Gammaproteobacteria > Pseudomonadales > Cellvibrionaceae > Pseudoteredinibacter. The sequence goes on along the minus strand of NZ_CANMYE010000003.1, from coordinate 408,434 downwards.
GAGGCATTTTTCGAGCCAGCGGACGATAAAGTTTATCGCCACGCCACATTTTATGATGTGCCCGCTGACGTAAAACACATGTAAGCCAACCCATAATATTAGGTAAAAGCAATGAGTGAATTAACACAGCAAGATGCTTTGTTCACCTATACCTTAAGGTTGGCGGACAATGCATTGATTTTAGGGCATCGCTTGTCAGAGTGGTGTGGTCACGGTCCTTTTTTGGAAGAAGATATCGGTGTAATTAACACCGCTTTGGATCTCTTAGGGCGTTGCCGCATGCTATATAGCTATGCTGGTGAAGTAGAAGGTAAAGGTCGCGACGAAGACGATTTAGCTTATCATCGTGATGAGCGTGAATTTACCAACTACCTGCTCATGGAGCAGCCAAAAGGTGATTTCGCCTACACTACGATTCGCCAGTTCTACGCGGATGTTTGGAACCTGCACTTTTATACAGAGCTTTGCAATTCCAAAGACGAGACCCTTGCTGCTATTGCGAAGAAAGTAGTTAAAGAGTGCCGCTACCACTTCCGCCATAACGCCGAATGGGTTAAACGTTTAGGTGACGGTACAGAAGAAAGTATCCAGCGTATGAACGATGCCATCGCTGAAGCCTCTCGTTTCGTTAACGAAATGTTCGAGATGGATGATGTTGACCAAATGATGGTAGATGCGGGTATCGGTGTTGATCTAAACGAAGTGAAAGCCAAGTGGATCGCAAGCGTTGATGAAGTGTTTGCCGAAGCGACGCTGCAGCGTCCAGAGCCTGAGTATGATCGCAGTGGTGGCCGTCTAGGTTTGCACACTGAGCAACTGGGCTTTTTGTTGGCTGAAATGCAGTATGTTCAACGTTGTCACCCCGGCTTACAGTGGTAAGCCTTTAGGTAGCAGCTTTTGAACTCAATTGCGTAAAAGCAGACGGCTTTTAGCCTAGGAGCTTAAGGTGGATTACAACCCAGTTGGCAGTTTTATTGGTAGTAACTTAATCAGCAGCGATAAGCCTATGGCCCTGAGCGTTGCAGAGGCGCAGGCTATTCCGATGACTGAAATTGAGGAAGCCTTAAGCTCGGTAGTCGACCCCGAGATCCCTGTTTTATCGGCAAGGGAATTGGGTGTTCTGCGTGATGTGCAGTGGCAAGAAGATACCCTTGTTGCCACTATCACACCGACTTACTCTGGTTGTCCAGCGATGGGGCACTTCGAGGACGACATTCGAGTGTGCTTGGAAAAGTTGGGTATACCGAATATTAAGGTAGACACCCGTTTGTCTCCGGCTTGGACTAGCGATTGGTTGAATGATGCGGCGAAAGAAAAGCTGCGTGACTATGGTATCGCGCCTCCAGTGGAGTCGACCAATAGTTTAAAAGTCATGCTAGGACATGCCCCTGAGGTTAGTTGTCCCAAATGCCATTCGCATGAAGTTAAAGAAATCTCCAGGCACGGTTCGACGGCTTGTAAAGCGTTGTACCAATGTAATAGCTGCCAAGAACCTTTTGACTATTTTAAATGCATTTAGCAAGTCAGCGGTTTGTAATTAAACAATAAGCGGCCATTTGGCCATAGCGGCACCTGTAAAAAGTGTCGCCAATAAAAAGACGAGTGATTAACCATGACCGATCATCATTTTCACGATTTAACGGTTGCTAAGATTCAGCAAGAAACCAATGATGCAGTGTCCATCGTATTTAATGTGCCTAGTGAGCTTCAAGATCTCTACCTTGGCTTTACTCAGGGTCAGCACCTGGTAATGAAAGCTGACATTCAAGGTCAAGAAATTCGCCGTAACTACTCTATTTGTAGTGGTGTACACGATGGCGAATTACGTGTTGGTATCAAAAAAATTGAGGGCGGCTTATTTTCAAGTTTCGCCAATGATGAGCTTAAAGAAGGTGATACTTTAGCGGTAATGCCACCTGAGGGTAGTTTTAATACACCATTAGACTCGACTGCTCGTAAGCACTATTTGGGTTTTGCCGCCGGCTCTGGTATTACACCCATTTTATCGATTTTAAAAACCACTCTGGAATCTGAGCCAAACAGTGTTTTTACGCTGGTATACGGTAATAAGAGTGTTTCCAATATGATGTTCCGCGAAACTATTCTTGGCTTGAAGAATCGCTATCCTGAGCGTTTTCAGCTATTAAATGTGCTCAGTCGCGAGGAACAGGAATCTGAAATTCTTAATGGCCGTATTAACGCCGAGAAGGTTAATATGTTGGCTGATAAGGTCTTGGATGTGGCCAGTGTTAACGAGGTTTATATCTGCGGCCCGCAGGATATGACCGAGGCGATTCGCGATACGCTACAAGAGCGTGGCATGGATAAAAAGAATATTCATTTTGAATTGTTCGGTGTTGCGCCAACGGCCGTTAAAAAGCAAGCTGTAAATCCTGAAGATGCTGGCCCGGTACGCCAGGTTGCCGTTATTGTTGATGGTATGCAAACCAACCTAGAAGTCGCTGAAGGTGGCGTGAATATTCTGGACGCCGCTTTAGAGGCCGGTGCCGATCTACCATTTGCCTGTAAAGGCGGTGTGTGTTGCACTTGCCGAGCTAAGGTTGTCGAAGGTGAAGTTAAGATGGATGTTAACTATGCCTTGGAAGACTGGGAAGTGGAAGAGGGCTTTGTTCTGACTTGTCAGTGTCACCCAACTACCGATAAAGTGGTTATCGACTTTGATGAGAAGTAATAGTTAATACAGCAAGCAATAAAAAAGGGGCTTTAGCCCCTTTTTTATTGCTTGCTTAAAGATCTTTGTTTTTACGGACTATGGTTTTACGGGCTACGGTTTTACCACCAAGATATCGGTATAGAGCTTTTGAACAATCGCCTCAGCGGAATTGCCCATTAGTTTTGCTTTGACACCTTTTCTTGCCATAGAGCCGCAAACTAAGGCATCTGCCTTTACCTTATTGGCAATACTGGGCACTACCTTGCTGGCATCGCCTTGTTTGATATGCACGTTTTCTTTTTTAAGTTGATATTCTTCACAGAGCTTTTCAATTAAAGGCGCTAGTTTCTTGCGTTTCTCCGCGACGTACTTTCTTGGATCGATCAAGTCCATATCTGCCAATACCTCCGGCACTTTTAAGGCGTAGACTAAATGAACCTCATCGTTGAGATCATGAGCGAGCGCTTTAGCTTGCTCGATCACTGAGTGATTGAGTTTTATCTTGGCTTTATTGCGGCTACCTAGATCAACAGCTGCCAAAATCCGTGGTTTTTTCTTCCAGCCTTTACCGGCGGTGATCATTACGGGTGATTTACAATAGCGGAATAGTTGCCAGTCGGTAGAGGTATACATCCAAGTTTCACTGCGATGCCCTGACTTTATCACTAAGTCGACGTCATGATTTTCACAAAACTTACAGATTGCCTTGCTGATGTCTTTGCTCCAAACGGCTTTGGCGGTCACCTGCTTGGCGCTTAGTTTTTCTTTCTTGAGTAGAGTTTTAAGTTCGGTATTCCGTTGTTTTAAAACAAAATTCTCAAGATCTTTGCGACTGAGTTTGGCCGCTTCCAGATCTTCTGGGTTCTTGATATCGGCGTAGCAAAACCCTAACAAAGTGATGTGGGCCTTAGTTTTCTCCTGTAGGCTTAAGGCTCTTTTAAGTGCGGAGTTTTTGCCACCGCTGCGATCACAAACAACCAGTATGTGCTTCATAGATATCCCCGTTTGGCTAGTCTATACCCAATATATTAAGGGGGTGGTTGGTTTTCAATCAATTTACCTACTTATCGAATTGAAGTTTGTCTTAGATCATAAATTAGACGTCGTTAAAATATGAAGGGGCTGGGTGAGTGCTCAGAAATCACATGTTCTGAGCACCGCTATTGATTTGAGGGCTAAGCAGGCCGCTACTTCGAGCTACGTTTTGCGGCAATGACATGTAATAGCTCGAGAGCTAAGGTAGCGGCCACCAAGGATGTTACTTCGGCATGGTCGTAGGCCGGAGCGACTTCCATGACATCGGCCGCGACTATGTTTAAATCTTGTAGGCCCCGTACAATTTGTAGGGCTCTGTCGGAGCTTAGGCCACCACTCACGGGGGTGCCAGTTCCAGGCGCATAAGCTGGGTCAAGGCAGTCGATATCAAAGCTTAAGTAGACGGGCATATCAGCAACGCGTTGCTTAATATTGCTAAGCACTTCGCCTAGCGAATGCTCATTTACCCAAGCAGCATCTAAAACTTGAAACGGGTGATTATCATAATCGTACTCAGTGCGGATACCCACTTGAATGCTGTTTTCGGGTTTTATTAGGCCTTCTTTGGGGGCATGGTAGAACATCGAACCATGGTTGTATTTGGCTTCGCTGGCTTCGGTATCGGTATGGGCGTCAAAGTGAATGAGCGCCATTTGACCATGCTTTTCAGCCGCAGCTCGTAGTAGGGGGAGGGTGAGAAAATGATCCCCACCAAAACTAAGCAGGGTTTTATTGGCGGCAAAAATTTTGCTCGCCTCGGCTTTTAAAACCGCTAGCATCTCGTCGCTGTCACCATCGGTAAAGCAAATATCGCCATAATCCACACAGCGGAGCTTATCGGCTAAATGAAATGTCCAGGGCCAGCGTTTTTCTTCCCAGCGTAGTTGGGCGGAAGCTTGGCGGATACCTGTGGGGCCCATACGAGCCCCAGAGCGCCCAGACGTGGCTAAATCATAAGGGATGCCTAGGATCACAGCATCAACGTCCTCGCTTAACTCTCGGCTCAGTGGTAGACCCATAAAGCTAAATACATTGGCATAGGTATTGGGTTCGTTATCTAGATCTCTAACATAAAACATAGGCTATCGGGTCTCTTTGATTTCATTATTATGTGTTTAGCGGGTACGGCTACAGTAACGGTTTTCACTACTCAGCTGTTAACAATTTGACAGATTATTCGAGCTTAAAGCCGGATTTTCAAGGGGGATATACCACTTGAGGGGTAGCTGTAGCAGCTAGGTACTCACAGTTAAATGAACAGCGGCCTGCCAGTAATCTAAAATATCGATTGGAAAATATTCTGATACCGGCATAAATTTGTTAGTTTTTATACTTCAATTCGTGACTGGCAGAGAGGCTTGTGATCGCTATCAACTGCACAGAAGAATCAATAAATAGGATGTTTATATGCTTCAGAAACCTTTAGCCCGTACGCTCTTTGTAGGCGCACTTTTAAGTAGTAGTTTTGTTTATAGTGGTGTTGCAAGTACCGATAAGAGCTCAGCCCCGCATCTAAGTGGTCAGCTTAAAGTGTCTATTGAGAATGGGACTATTGATGCAAATATTAGCATCAGCAATATTCCTCGCTCAAAGGATCATAGCTTTCAGCTTAATACGGGCTTGAATATAAAGGGCATTACCAGCGAGGACGGTTCGGTAAACTTCGCTTATCGGAGAACGTCGCTGGAACAATTCTATGAAAGCTTTGCTTATACGATACCTAGTGATGCTCCCAACGAGTTGTATCAGCCTAAAGCCTTGAACTTTCGCTACAGTGGTAAATACCCGGTGTATGGCCAAGCTTTTAAAGCTCGTAGCGATTGGAAAGGTAATATTGCTTTTAATGGCAAAAGCCTCAGAGTTGACGGCATGCAAACGGCTATACTGCCCATTTACTATGACAAACTCAATGACAGGCTTTACAAGGATGTTAGTTACGATATTCAAATAGACTGTGTAGATTGCAAAAGTCTTTTTATTAATGGTTCAACACCGGTTCGCGCTTTCGCTCACCGTTTTGTATCTGAGCATCCTGTCGAACCTATGATGTTCCTTGGAGACTTTGATTTTATAGAGCTCGGCGGAAATCGTGTTTTGAATCCACTTGTCAAAAAGGATCATATTGAGCAAGGCTTAAGTGTCGTTGCGCAGTATAAATCATTGCTAAGTAAGTGGTTTGATCAACCATTAACTAATGGCATTACCTTTATTCAAACTACACCGGTGAGCGAAAAGAACTCTTGGCTATGGGTGTCGGGCAGTACCATTGTTTCTATTTCCCATGATTATTACGCTTTGGATCGCTTGTTCAGTGAAGAGGGCGATGCTCGCTTTAAGGCTCATGATTTTATTGCCCATGAACTTGCTCATGTGCTTTTCAATAGTTACCCTGGCTTGCAAGGTGAGTTATCCAATATTATTGAAGAAGGTATGGCAGAGTACTTATCGTGGAGCTTGGTTTCAGAGTTTAACGGAAAAAGAGCTAAGCAGTACTTGCTCGATTGGCGAAGAGAGAAGCTTGAAGATAAGAAGCTTAAACCCTTGATTGAATTGAGCTTGGATGATGAGTTTTTTCAGTCGAATAGCTTTCGTTACAATGTATTGCCACTGATTATCCATTCAATGGAAACCATAATTGGGAAAGAGCAGGTCATTCAATGGATGCAAAGTTTGGCCACTCGAGAGAAATCTCTTAATCCTGAAAGCTTCCTTTCTTCCATTGAGTCCGCCATCAATAATCCCGAGCAGTATGAACACTTAGCTCAAAAGGTAGATTGGTAATTTGGCTGATAGTTGGCTTGCTTGTTTCGCAGATAAGTATATGGAAATTAGCGATCTAATTTATGGTTGCTAAAGTATATAAACGGCGGGCCGTTAGGCCCGCCAGGTATTTTAGATCATGTGGTTAATGTCATGAGCATCTTGCAGAGGGCTCATCTCTGCAAGTGAAAGCTGTAAATTTCCAAGGTCTATATAACTGCCCATCGAGCTGTCATTCCAAAGCGAATCTTGCTCGTTTAATTCTGTGCCTAACTCAAAGTTGGTAGCCCCAACTGATAGCAAGTCATCGAATAAAAGAAAGCCCTCTTGATTTGTTAGTAGTGCCTCTTCTGAAGGTTCATTGAAGTCTACTTGTTCAAAATCATTGCTGCCCTCGGCAAGGCTTGGAATTGTTTCGTCGCTCATCTCAGCTACGAGGTTGTTTTCGGAGGTTACATTTTTATCAACAGTGGCTGTAGTAACGACAAAGTTATCTCCTGATAAGCTGCCGTCTGCATTGAATTGTTGCCCATGTACACCTAGCAGCTCGCCGTCTTCATTGACTTCCACCCAGGTTATTAGGTAGCCCCCATCTTTCAAACTCAAAGTGTGTGATTCGACTTGTTGGCCAGCTTGATTTTGGTTAACAAGCGTTTGCTCTACAAGCACCTCTCCGCTAGGGGATACAATGCTGTAATAAACACCGGTGTTATCGTCATCATCTGAGACCCAACTAACAAGAATGTTACCGTCTTCCAAGCCCGCAATTTCTGCTTGTTCTCCGGCGGTGGCATTGGCGATAAAAGATGCTTCATCATTCAGCGCTGTGCCGTTCTCATCGAAGCTCTGAATCATTACCGCCGATTCACCATGCTCATTGTTCTCATGCCAACTTACTGCAAAACCACCATCATTTAGCGTGCTGACGTATGGCCACTGCTGAGCTGATGCGCTTGAGCTGACATCTAGGTTCCCCTGGATTAATTCACCTTTAGAGGAATAGATGGCGGCCTTAATAGCGCCGGCTTCACCGTTATTGTGATCTTGCCATGCAACAACTATGTTTCCATTGTTTAGGCTAGAAATAGAGGGGTTTGCTTGGTGAGAAAAGCTACTGTCTGCGACTTGGATGTCGCTGGTAATAGCGTTGCCTTGGTCATCATAAATCTTCATGAAGATGCCCAGCCCGCTGCCATCTTGACCGTCACTCATCCAGGTAATGGCAAAGCCACCGCCTTCGATTGCTGTAATTTCGGCTAAGGACTGATTGTTATTTGTAAAATCATTGATAAGAATTTCATCGCTAACCGCTATGCCTTCAGCATTGTATTTTCGAGCATAGATACCCAGCTTGTCACCATCTTGGTTTTCTGATTGCCAGGTGAGTACGAATCCGCCGTCGTCCAAACCGATAACATCAGAGTGGGTTTGATCGCCTACAAGTTCCTGGTTTACGGCAAATGCACTGCCAACTTCAGCCCCGTTTGAATCGTACCTCTGAGCATAAATATCAAAGCCATTACCTTCTATGTTTGATTGCAAAGCGAAGCTCACAATATAACCACCGTCTTCCAATGCTGCTATCGGATCATAATGTCTTGGTGGTGGTGGTGGAGCAGTACCGTAACGAATAGGCATTACACCGTTATATTGATTACCTGCCCGGTCTTCTAGATTTACATAAACATAGGCAAAGGTTCCCCAAGCTTGATTAGGTGATAGGTCATAGCCTGAGGTTACACCACCGTTGCCATACAGTGTGCCTTTGACGTCGTCAGAGCCTGTTAAATGATATCTAACGGTTTCATTTGCCGTGATTGGGATCCCCCAATTGTTGAGGGTCAATACACCGTAGCCTGTACCCGGAGCTGCAGGAGTGTAATAGCCGTCTACATAGGTATCTATATCTACAGATAAGTTGCTAGATTTTCTGCTTAAGCCAAATCCGTTGCTGGTAACATGAAATTTATGAGTACCGTGATATGTATATGGCACATCAAATTCCCATCTACCATTACCATCCACTCGAACATCGGCTATTTTAGCGCCATCTCGGAATAATGAGATTGTGGAGTTCGCGCGCGCAGTGCCTTGTAGTGTGGGAGTTGTGTCATTGGTTATATTGTCCCAAGAATACCACCCGCTATCACTTGAAGCTGCAAGATCAATTGTTGGTGTTGGTAATTGAGGGGTGACTGCAAGGTTGACCGTGGCCGTAGAAGTACCTCCTCGGCCATCGCTTATGCTGTAGGTGATCTGATCATTTACCGCATAGCTAAGATTAATGTCGGGGGTGTAAAGTAAATTGCCAGCGCTGGTAATGGTAACGGTGCCATATGACGGGCCACTTTCAATTTTACTGATTGTGAGCGGGTCGCCATCAGGATCGCTATCATTTTTAAGAACATTTAGGTTGCTTGGCCCAGTAACATTAAAGCTGTCGTCTACCGCAGTCGGGGCAGTGTTTAATACGACATCAAATTGAAACTTATCAGACTTTCCGCTTTCATTACCGGCAATATCTGTTTGAGACGCTTTGATATTATGAGAACCTTCTTTGAGGTCATTGGTGGTTTCAATCGACCACTTGCCTTTCTTATTGGCGGTAGTCTCACCAATTTTCTTACCATCGACCCATACTGTTACTTTTGCAAAGGCCTCGGCGGTACCTACAATTGTAGGGTTAACATCATCGGTCTCTTCTTGGTGATTTACTTTGCCTTTTGTCGCGCCCACATTGTCCGTTAAATGGGTAATTTCAGGTGCCTCAACAGAACGGTCTACGGTGATTTCAAATTTATTGCTTTCCTGGCTTAAGTTTCCGGCCATATCAATCGAGTAAGCTGTGAATGTGTGTTCACCTTCAAGTAAAGCGACAGTTGGGTTATAGGACCAAACACCGTTGCCGTTACCATCATCGAGAACTTTCGAGAATCCAAAAAACTGGCCAGCGTTATATATTGCAATGGTGCTTCCTATTTCACCGGTGCCGCGTAGCCTAGGGGTATCATCATCAGTATGATCCTTATGCTGCAGATCATCCTGAATCATGCCAACGTTATCTTCTGCATCTACAATCACTGGGCTATCGGGAGCTTCTGTATCGATAATTATGCGATATCCAATGTAGGCATCTCCGGCATTATTACTGGCCTTGGCTGCAAATATTGATTCCCCTTCGGGTAATGGAACGGTTACAGGAATTGTCCAAACCCCGTTGCTGTCTGCAGTTACGGGGCCGTAGGTTTGCCCCTGTACTGTCATGGTAACTTCAGCGCCGGGTTCGGTTGTACCTTGTATAATTGGGGTGCTGTCATTTCTGAAACCATCGTCGACTATACGGGTGCCTGGCGGTAGAACGACTTCCGGTACATTATTAGCAGGGTTAAACGCTCGGCTATTAGCCGCTGTTTGAGCTTGTTGTGAGGCAAGAACTTCTAGGGTGGCTATATTTTCTATGGCGCTTGTATTACCCGCAATGTCTGTTACCTTGGTGGAAATTTCGTGATCCCCACTGCTTAAGTCAAGCTCGACTGACCAATTGCCATTTTCATTTGCAGTTACTGTAGCAATGACGTTATTGCCGTCGATAATCTCGACAGTAGCATTGGCTTCTGCATTCCCTTGTAGCTGGACTTTACCATTATCTATGGATTGGCCACTCGATAATGACTGATTGTTACTACTCAGGTTCACATTGCTTGTTACGCTCACACTACGATCAATAATCACATCGAAAGAATTACTTTGGCTAGACTCTACACCGTTACTGTTTATCGTAGTAACAGTAAATGACGCATCACCTTCATTCATGCCATTGGTGACAAACTTCCATACCCCGTTATTGTTTGCCGTGGTGGTGCCAAGGAGCTGCCCATCTTTGTAAACATTTATTTTCTGCCCAGCTTGGGCTGTGCCATTTAGCTGAAGAGATTTATCGTCAGTGACACTTCCCTGACTTATTTGTCCTTGGATTGAGCCGTAGTTGTCTGAGATGTTTGTGATATTGGCCATGTCAATTCTCTGCTTGGCGTAAAACTGAATCGCATTCGATGATTTTAAAAGTACTGTTGAGCAAGGTGATATTATAAAAACTGTGATAAAGATCTAGTTTTTTGCTGGAAAATACGCAATCAGAACTAGCTAATTTAACAGGTGGTAGTAACGCCTGGTTCTTTAGTTTTAGGGCTGGGGGCTGAGGTTTGGCAAGGAAGTTAGGGGTGAATGAATAAGGGCAAAGGTACTTGAAAGAGGCTGCTGCTGTTTATGTCATGGTTTGCTGCTTAATTGTGATTAGTCAGCATAATAAGTGCCTAGTGAAAACCACCTCGGCACTTAAAGATTGTTGCTTGGGCATGTTAGAAAAAGATGGTGATTTACCTATTCGAGAGCGGCCTCTTAAATCCCGGTAATTTAAATCTCAGCAATAAAAACAGCTCTTCTAGGTGCGGGGTGTCCTTCGGCAGTTTTACTTTTGTCCTGAGGGTGAAGGAATTCATTAAGTGAATGAAACAGCATCCAGTCGGTGCTGCGTTGCTCCTCACAGCTTGTTGTATTTTCATCGACAACCCGAGGGTTTTTAAAACCACACTTTCGCATCCAACTTAGTAGAGTTTCTGAACTGGGTAAAAACCACACATTATTCATCATTGCATAACGATCTTCGGGAACTAGGCAATCGCCTAATTTCCCTTCAATTACCAATGTTTCTAGGACCAGTTGGCCGCCTGGCTTTAAAGTCGATTTTAACTCACGCAAATGATCCATTGGGGAGCGCCGATGATAAAGAACACCCATACTGAATGTTGTATCAAAAGCCTGCAGATTAGCGGGAAGCTCTTCGATTCCAATCGGTAAGAGGTCAACTGGTGCTTTTCCAATCAGTTGCTTTAGCATATAAAACTGAACTACAAAACGTGGTGACGGATCAATTCCTATTACTTGTTTTGCACCTTCTCCAAACATTCTCCAGCAATGGTAGCCATTGCCACAACCTACATCCAGAACGGTTCTGTTGCGCAAAGGTGCAAGGTGGGGCAATACGCGATCCCACTTCCAGTCCGAACGCCACTCGGTATTGATAAAGCTATCAAAAACTTGATAAGGCCCTTTACGCCAGGGAATTAGTGCCCTTAATTGCTGCTCTATAAGGGCTTGTGTGGCATGGTCGATTTCGCTGCTATGCCCAATGTGAACTTTATCTTTGAAGTCCAGGTGCTTGGCCTTGATTGTCGGCATGGCGGCCATGGCGGCTTGCCACTTAGGTAAATCCCCGTAGCGTTTTTCATTGAGGTGAGCTGAAATCTGCTCTGGCATAATTTTGGCCCATTTTTCTAGCGGGCCTGAATCTATACTGTCTAGTAGGTCTTGGTAATACTCAATCATTTAATGGCTATTAAAGAGGCAAAGTTAAAACATTGAAACCACACATCAGCACTGCTAAAGCCGGCTTCGCTTAATCGTTCTTTGTGCTCATCGAGAGTTTCTGGAATTAGCACGTTTTCTATGGCACTGCGCTTTTGAGCGATTTCGAGATCGCTGTAGCCGTTGGCACGTTTGAAATTATGGTGCAGCTCGACCATCAGCTCTTGGTGGGCAGGGTTTTCGAACTGCACTTTTTCTGAAAGAATCAAAACCCCACCGGGCAACAAGCCTTGATAGATATTTCGAATTAACTGGCTGCGCTCTTGCTTAGGGATAAACTGCAGGGTGAAGTTAAGCACCACCACAGATGCCTTTTCTATTTGGCAATCTTGTAAATCTTGACAGCGCAGGTCCACCGCTAGCTCGCTGCTATCGGCTGCCATGACCTGACGACAGCGATCTATCATCGCTTCAGAATTATCAATCGCGATGATTTCACAGTTGCTGGCACGAATATGATGGCGCATAGCTAGCGTAGCGGCTCCCAAAGAGCAGCCTAGGTCATAGCAAAAGCTATTGCTTTGCGCGTATCGCTGGGCAAGGTCACCAATCATGCTGATGGTGGTGGCATATCCTGGTACAGACCGTTTGATCATGTCCGGAAAGACATCTACGACCTTTTTATCGAACGTGAAACCCGCGATATTGGCCAATGGCTCGGCGAAAATTTGATCGCTTAGCCCGCTATCTATAAGGGTAGTAGGGGATTTTGGCTGATCTGACACCTAATTTACCTTTTTTGATGGCCAAGCTGCAGTTTAGTCGTAAGTGGCCGATACATTGAGGGCGAGATTTTAGCGGTGCCTTAAGCAAGTGACAAATGTAAAAGCAGAATTCCGTAAAAGTGCTATAACAATAGATAGAAAAATACAAAAGCAGCCGCTTCTCGCGGATAGTGTTTGCTGATTTTAGAGTTAATCATCTATGTCCTACCCCAATTATGGTTCCTTAAGGATGTTAGTTGTCGATGACTTCGATAACTTTAGGGTAACTGTAGCTAAATTAATGCAATCCCTCGGGGTTGCTGCTGTCGATATGGCTGTCAATGGCACCCAGGCTGTGAGGGCCTGTAAATCACGGCGTTATGACGTGATCTTATGTGATTTCAGCTTGGGCCAAGGTAAAAACGGCCAGCAAGTTTTGGAAGAGCTCATGCAGGAAAAGCTGTTGCCAAAAACGAGTTTATTTGCCTTTGTCTCGGCAGAATCCAGCCGCAGTGTGGTGCTTGCAGCGAATGAATTTGAGCCCCATGGTTACTTTACTAAACCGATTAATGGGAAGGCTCTGCAACAGCGACTAGAGCGCATGTTGCTGCAGCGAGATGCTCTGATGCCGGCCTTAAGAGCACTGGACGAAAGTAATCATGAAGCCGCTATATCCCATCTTCAGGAGCTGATTGATGCCGGTAGCCGATATACCACTGCCTGCCAAAAGCTGCTGGGCCAGCTATATATAGATACTGAAAACTATACCTTGGCAGAGCTGCTTTATGAAGGTGTTCTAGAAGCACGTAGGGTTGATTGGGCAGCTGTGGGATTGGCCAAGGTAAAGCAGTGCCAAGGTCTCTGGGATGTGTCTACTAAGATGCTTCGCGAGATTATCCTAGAAAACCCTTTGTGCATGATGGCCTATGATACTTTGATTGCTGACTATGAGCGCAAAGGAGACAGTATAGGCCTGCAGCAGCTGTTGCAAAAGGCTGTGAAAGTCTCTCCTTTATCGCTTCGGCGCAATAGAGAGCTGGCATATGTATCATTAAAGAATAATGATTCCGCTGTGGCGGCTGGGGCATTTAGAAAAACGGTTCGCCTAGGGACTAATTCCTGCAACGATGACGTAGAGCACCATTTGCAGTTTGGTCGCACTGCCGCAGCTATGTCCCAAGAGGATCACGACGATGGACGAGATTACTTGCGTGATGCCTTGATCAACCTTGAAAGTCTGGATCGACGTTTTGAGCTGAGTGAAGACGAGAAGCTGCAAACGGGTTTGATTGAGTCTCGTATATACCTAGCCCAGGGCAATACTAAAAAGGCCAAGGAAGTGCTTAGCCAAACCGAAGGCTATATGGGGGCTGATGGTCGCAGGCAAGAGTTTGAAACTGAATTGGATCGAGTATATGCCTTATTTGATTTAGGTGAAAACACTCGCGCCAAACAGTGTCTCAATGAGCTGGTAAGACTCTACGAAAAAGACCAAAAGGCTTTAGAGAAACTGGATGTGCTTCTGGACGAACCGCTTAGTGAAGAAAACCGAGCAAAAGTTAAAGATATTAACCGTGAGGGAATTAGCTTCTATAAGAATCACCTTTACGAAGATGCAATTAATTGCTTTGTACAGGCGCGCCAGCTATTCCCAAATCATGTAGGCATTATGCTCAACTTGGTGCAGGCCTATACAGGGCATATCAAGGCCTTTGGGTTTAGCACAGAAAGAATGCAGCACTGCGAAAAAGTATTGCAAGCTGCGGAGTCTAGAATAGCTATGGATAACCCACAATATGAACGTTTCAGGCAGTTACGTGATATTTGCCGTTCAATCAGTCAGGGTAGCCATCGGGCTTCATTTGAATAAGACAGTATAAGGGCCCACTGTGATACAGGATCTACACATGAGCAATGATAATATTAGTTTTCCTCAGGTTTTAGCGGCCAGTGTGCAGGATATGAAAAGCTCCTTGAGCATGCTGCTTAGCTCGCTTGATGTGATTACTGATCTGCAGGAAAACCTTGACGATACTCAAAAGCAAACCCATGCCACCTTGCATTACGAAGCGGCTAGATTAAATACTGAAATATTTCAGCTACAGCTATTCCATAAGTTATCTAAGAATGATCTAGTTCCTCAGATTGATGAGCACTACCTTATTGATATCTTGCAAGAACAGTTGGCCAATTGCGATTCGCTCTTACAGATTCGTGGTGTTGAGGTGGAGCTTGAATGTGATGAAGATTTTAACTGGTATTTTGACAGTGAGCTAATCGCCTCGTTAATCTACAAAACACTGGTGAACTGCGCACGTTATAGTCAAGGCCGTATCAAATTATCTGCAATAGAAGATGATGGGCAGCTGCTTATTTCTATTTCAGATGACGGCAATGGCTATCCGCAGTTTATGTTGGAGCAGGCTCGTTTGGAAAAATTACCTGAACAGTTTAATAGTACACAGTTGGACTTTTTCTGCAGCCGAAGAGTTGCAGAGCTTCATACTAAACAGAGTGATTGTGGTAGTTTGAGTATTGCTAATGGCGGGGCCTATGGTGGTGGTCTATTCCAGGTGCGCTTACCGTAAAGAAACGGCTTAGAACAAAAAAATAGCTGCCATTGGCAGCTATTTTTTTGTTCTAAATCTATGCAATTCGCGATTAGATTTTATGGGCTTCAAGCTGCGCTCTGATATCATCAGGGATCGGGCTAGCCTTTTGAAGTTCGTAGTCAAAATGCACCAGAACGGCTTTGCCCTTGGCTACAACTTGGCCATCTTGCTCTGCAGTTTGAATAACTTCAAATGAAGAATTTCCGATTTTACCTAGACCCGTTTGAATACTCACACTCTTTCCGATAAAGGTCTGCGCCGTATGGTCAATTTCTTGCCTTGCTAAAATCAAGGTCCAATTATGTACATCCATTTTGGGGTTGAAAATTTTAAACACTGGCGTGCGAGCATCTTCAAACCATATTGGGAAAATCGTGTTGCTGATGTGGCCGAGCGCATCAGTTTCGGCAAAACGCGGCTCTAGTTGGTGAATGAACATTGGGATTCCTACTGCTAAATGCTTTATGGTGAGCTTGCGCCCGCTAGGCGGGCGCATTGTTATTAATTAGTTGTTTACTAAAGATTGATAATTTCTAAGCCAAGCTGAGTGGCAGCTTCTTCGCCTGCTGGTGGGCAGATGACGACGGTAGAAGCACGTTCCGGTGTTAAATAGCTTTGCGCTACACGTTGCAAATCTGCAATCGTTACTTTCAGTATGCGCTGTCTAAAATCTTCACGAACTTCGGGGCTGCGACCATGTAAGCGAGCATGAAAATCCTGTTTGGCTTCGCCTGCAGGGGAGCTTGGCTTGTCAATGGCGCTTATCACACCAAGAATGGCTTCTTCTAAGGCTTGCTCATCGTGTTCAGTATTGGCTAGCCAGTCGAGTGCCTTGTCAAAATCATCCAGTGTTTCATTAAAACGCGGATCGCGATACGAATAAAACCTAAACGATGCAATATTGTTATCTTGGCTCGCACCACCGCCGTAGGCACCACCTTGTTCGCGGATGGCTCTATGCAAAAAACCATTTCGTAAGAAGCCGCCTAGCACCGAAAGTGCTGCTGCATCTTGGTGGCCGGAAGCTACGGTTGGATAGGCTTTGGCGCAGAAGTTAACTTGGGTGTTGGTCGTCCAAGCTTGCTGAATACGTGAATCCTGTTTAGTAAGAGATAGCGAGCTGTTTTGCGCTTCCTCATGTTTTGGCCATAGCGCTTGTAAATTATCGCTGAGTGCAGGCAAAGAATCTTTATCGCTGACCAGTAGGTATTGCTTGCTTGAAGCGAGAACTTTTTTATGAATAGTTTGTAAGCGGGCGGCAAATTGTTTCAAGGCCGCTTCGTCGGCAAAGCTATCATCCAAGTTTTTAATTGCTTGAATACCAGCTAAACCGGTAAGACGATGGGTTAAATTAGCGCACGGGCTAATCCCAGCGCTAGCGGCAGTCATTGCCAAGCTATGTCCGTTTCCGGTGATGCTTTGCTGCATACGCGCCCGAGCGTGCGCAACCAACTCTTGCAGGCGCTGAAGCTCATCAAAGCGAACATTTTGTAGGGTGTCTAGCATTAGCTCGCAGAGGGCTTTGTGGTTTCTTGATAAAGCTTTTGCCGACAAAGTGATATAGGCATTTATCTCTTGGCTATCATTGACTGTACCGCGTACGCTTGAAAATGCCGACATTGAGCCGACGATTTGTGATTGCTTCATCTGGCTTTGCAAATAATCAAGCTCACCGACACCTAGTTCGGTAAGCGCCATGCAGTAATAGGGCAACAGGGAAATCAATTCTTCATCGAGCTGCGGAGTCTGAATGATAATTTGCTGATACACCAAGCCATTGGTGCCGGCGGCGTAACGGTTGTAGGGAAGCTCACCAATAGCGCCTTTGATGGGCTCGGGGTATTGGCTGCTATCAGGAACATCAGCGATACCTACTTTCGGTAGAATCGATGCATCGTCCTGTTGGTTCTGTCGCTCAAGTAAGGCAAGGCTTTGATCAATAATCGCCTGTTTTTCTTCTTCATTGAGCTGCGCTTTGATGTCGGCCAACTTCTGTTTTTCAGCGTCAAGCTCCTGCTGTGCCAACTGTGGATCAGGTGACATGGTCAGGGTGACCCGGTGCTGATTATCCAGCAGTAAGCGGCGCGCTAAGTTTTGAACGAAGTCCGCTTTTTCAGCTTTTGCCCTAAGCTCTGCAAGTGCTGGCTCAAGGTTTAATAGGGCCAGTACATCGCCGCGATGGGTGGCTGCAGTAAGGCCCGTTAAAATTAACTGTAAACCATAAGGGTAGCTATCACCGCCGATCTCGCGTTGTTGCAACTCTAGCTGATGCAAGGAAGCTTCAACCTGTTCCTGGGGAAGGCCTTGCTCGGCAAGCTGACGTAGAACACCCAATACCAAATCTTCAACGGCTTGAGTTTGTTCTGGGTTACTGCCTTCGATACCACAGCAGAAGCTCAGTTCGAATTGTGAATCATCGAGGCCACAAAGCGGAGATGGCGCACTGCCAAGATCAGTAGTTTCCAAAGCTTGCTGCAATGGAGAGGCACTGTTATCAAACAATAGGCTCGATAGTAATTGGGCTTCGAGTGTAGCTGCAAGATCGGTACTTTTGCCAAGCAGCCAGCTCATTACGATATGAGTTTTATCGTTTAGATCGGCCTCCGGGTCATCTAAGGGGTAATTGGCCTGGCTGTGTTGCGGGCTGTTGTAGCGTTGCTCAGGCGGTACCGAAATTGTTTTGTCGAGGGCGCTGAACTGGTTCAGTGCTTGCTGTTCAAACTTTTCCTGGAGCTCTTGGGCTGGAATATCACCAAAGGTCATAAAAATGGCATTGCTTGGGTGATAGTGGCTTTGGTAGAAGGCCTGCAGCTCTTCATAGCTAAGCTCGGTAATTTTGGCTGGGTCACCACCCGAATTATGATGATAGGTGGTGGTTGGATATAACTTTTCACAGAGCGTATGCCACAGCTGTGATGGAATAGAGCTCATCGCTCCTTTCATTTCATTAAAAACTACGCCTTTGTAAACCAAATCGCTATCGTCGTTTTGGGTGTCTTCGAACTCAAGGCGATGGCCCTCTTGGGCGAAATCTAATGGGTCTAGACGTGAGAAAAATACCGCGTCGAGATAAACGTCCAATAAATTGTCGAAGTCTTTGCGGTTTTGACTGGCAAAGGGGTAGGCCGTCCAATCTGAACTGGTAAAAGCGTTCATAAAAGTATTGAGTGAGCGACGAATCATCATGAAAAATGGATCGCGTACCGGGTACTTTTTACTGCCACATAGTGCCGTGTGTTCAAGTATATGGGCGACACCGGTCGAATCTTCGGGAACTGTTCGCAAGGCCACCAAAAATACGTTTTCACTATTGTCAGCTTCGATGTGAATATGTTGGGCTCCAGTGACCTTGTGGCGGTATTCGTGGACAACAATATTTAATGAATCCACGGCTTCGCTGCGGATCATTTCAAAGCTCGGGTGGGGCAATTGGCTCATGCAAACCTCATATGTGACACCAATAAATGGCGATATTCCGTAAAACCAGCATTCTAGCGGTTTTGGCGGCTAAGTGGGAGTGGCGATAGCCGCAAGGGCCGCTATCGTTTAGTCATCAGCGCTAGTGTATTTAGCGAATTTTATTGCGCCTGCACCATGGCTAGAATGCTAGGCCAAGCGGCCTCCAGCAGGGCACTCTGAGCACTGGCATTTGGGTGAATACCGTCAGATTGCATGGCATCGGGCTTTACCGCGACGGATTCCAAAAAGGTGGGTATTAAGCTGACCTTATACTTTTCAGCCAATTCTGGAAAGGCTTCGCTAAATAGACGGGTGTAGCGTTTACCGTAATTGGGGGGGATTTGCATGCCAATCAGTACAACTTGAGCCTTCGCCGCTTGGCTTTGCTCAATAATACTGGCCAAATTGTCTTTCATTTTTCCAATTGGATAGCCCCGTAGCCCATCATTTCCACCGAGCTCGATAATAACCCAGCGTGGCTTGTACTGCTCAATAAGTGCGGGCATTCTTGCAAGCCCCCCAGCCGTCGTCTCGCCGCTGATGCTGGCATTTACGGTGCCTACATTGTACTGTTGTAACTTTTCCTCTAGCAGCGCAACCCAGCCTTCTTCCGGCTTCATCCCGTAGGCAGCGCTGATGCTGTCTCCGAGTACCAATAGATTTTGTGTTTGAGGGCTGGCTTTGTCGGCGAAGGCCAGTTGAGTGGCCACTATGGTAATCAGTAGGCAAATGCTGTGCGCTATTTTCATTTTATCTCGCATGCTTGGCAATTTATCGGTTTGAGCAGCCTTTATTCTAAAATCATGTTGAAATCCTAGCCAGTACCCTTGGGTAAAGTAGTGTGAACCATCTTGCTTGCAAGGGATCAGCTGCCAAAATACCTTAGATAACGTTAACTATAAGAGAATTGTACATGCTAAAGGTTACCGAACTTGGGAAGGTTGTGAGTACAGCCGCTGGAGATTTGGAGATACTGCAAGAAATCTCCTTTGGGCTGGCAAAAGGTGAAAGCCTGGCGATTGTTGGGGCATCTGGTTCGGGTAAATCAACCTTATTAGGCATTCTCGCTGGTTTAGATACGGCCAGTCATGGTGATGTTGAGTTAGCAGGGCAAAGTCTCCGTTCGCTAGATGAAGAGGGGCGAGCGGCGCTTCGAGCTGAATATGTAGGCTTTGTGTTTCAGTCCTTTCAACTTTTACCTGGGCTATCAGCCTTAGAAAACGTTATGTTGCCCTTAGAGTTACATGGCCATAAAGATGCCCAGCAGCAAGCCGAAAAGTTCCTACAGCGAGTTGGCTTGGAGCATCGCTTGAACCATTATCCCAAGCAACTATCTGGTGGAGAACAGCAGCGCGTTGCCATCGCGCGTGCTTTTGCCAATGAACCGACGATTTTATTTGCTGACGAGCCTACTGGTAATCTCGATGCTAAAACTGGCGCCACCATCATTGAGTTGTTGTTTGAACTGAACCAAGAGCAGGGTACCACCTTGGTTTTAGTGACCCACGAAGAGCGCCTAGCCGCTCGCTGTGAGCGTCGTATTACCTTAGAAGCTGGCCGTCTTGAAGTGACTGATGCGGCGGCAGAGGCCGTGCCATGTTGAGTTTGAAGCTACTCTGGCGCAATTGGCGCAGTGGTGAGCTTCGATTATTGGCGGCTGCTTTGCTATTGGCCGTGGCTGTTGTCAGTGCGATCGCCATTTTCACGCAACGCTTAGAAGGAGCTTTGATAAAACAAAGCAATACCTTTCTAGGTGCTGATCGGGTAGTGCGCTCATCCCGTCAATTACCTCCTGCCTGGTACGACAGCGCCGAAAAAGCCGGTTTACAACAGGCTCAAACACTCAGTTTTAACTCCATGAGCTTTGCTGGCGATGCGATGTATTTGGCCGATATCAAAGCGGTGAGTGATGCTTACCCCTTGCTTGGCGAGCTGGAAATTAGTGAAGAGCCTTTTAATCAGCAAAGCGACTCCCTGCAAAAGATTAAATCAGGCCCACCTAGAGGTGAGGTTTGGGTAGATTCACGTTTATTGCCGCTGTTAGGTATCGAGCTAGGTGGCCAGCTATTTATTGGTGAAGCTGAATTTACCGCCAGTAAGGTTATCGTTCGCGAGCCTGATCGCGGAGATAGTTTAAGCTTATTGGGTACACGCATCATGATGCATATCGATGATGTGCCCGCGACTGAGGTTATTCAGCCTGGAAGTCGCATCCGTTATAACTGGCTTCTCGCTGGAGAAGAGGCAGTATTGACGTCTTTTTTGGATTCCGCCAAAGAGCAGTTTAGTTCTCACGAACGTATTATCGATTTGCAATCTTCGCAGCGTGGTTTGGCGCGAACCTTAGACAGGGGCAAGCAATTTTTAGGCTTGGCGGCGATGATAGGTTTGTTACTCGCGGGCCTTGCGATAGCGATCGCCGCACAGCAGTTTGCTAGGCGACATACGGATCAAGTAGCACTGCTAAAAAGCTTAGGTGCCGGTGCTAATAAAATCCGTAGCTTGTATGCAAAACAGTTATTTGTTTTAGCGCTTATTGCCTCTGTTGGTGGACTGTTATTAGGTGAGCTATTGCAGCGTTTAATTGCTTCGGTAGTAAGTTCAATGTATCCATTGGATTTGGCCTTTGCTGGACTATTGCCATATGGCTTGGGGCTATTTACTGGCCTTTTATGCTTACTGTGTTTTGCTCTGCCGCCTTTGTGGAATTTGCCTACGATTCCTCCTATCCGTGTTTTACGCCGCGATATTCATATTGCCAGTGTATCTAGCTTTTGGCAGGCGGCACTGGGAATTATTGCGGTCTTTATTTTGGTCGCTGTCTACAGCCAAGATTTGATTTTAACCGCTGTGGTTATGTTAGGCTTTTTTGCGCTATTAAGTTTGGCCGCCTTGATTGCTTTACTTATGTTGAAGTTAGGTAGGGTTTGGGGTAGCCGAAGCGGTAGCAGTTGGCGATTAGCTTGGGCGAGCTTATTGCGTCACAGAGGCCAGACGGTTGCACAAATTTTAGTATTCGCCACGGCCATTATGCTGCTGCTGGTGATTTTTGTTGTCCGTACCAGTTTGATTGAGGAATGGCGATACAAGCTACCAGAGGAAGCACCCAACCACTTCTTGGTGAATATTGCCCAGCATGAAGTGGAGCCCATCAAACAGTTGTTCGCTGATGAGCAATTGGAATTGCAAGGCCTGTTTCCAATGGTTAGAGCACGCTTGGTGGAGATCAATAACAGCAAGCCTGGCGATAAAGTGAAAGAACAGGCTGAAGTGATGAATCGCGAAGCCAATCTAAGCTGGACGGACACTTTGCCGGATGATAATCAAATCTTAGAAGGAAAGTGGTGGCCCCAGCTGGAGTTGGACGGCAAAAAGCACTTTGTGTCGGTAGAAAAAGAAATTGCCCAAAGACTAAAGCTAAAACTGGGTGATCAGCTGAAGTTTAGTGTTGGCGGCTTGGCTCTAGAAGCGGAGGTGAGCAGCATTCGATCCTTAGAGTGGGATAGTATGCGTCCTAACTTTTACTTCCTTTTCTCTCCAGGTGCCCTAGATAGCTATGCGCCGACCTATCTCAGTAGCGTTTACATTCCGGCCCAACAAAAGCCAGTGATCAACAAGCTATTACGCCAATCGCCTACGGTATTGGTGGTGGAGCTGGATCTGGTTATTGAGCAGATTCAGAACTTAACGGCGCAGGTAAGTGATGGCGTAGAGCTGGTCTTGGTCTTGGTGCTACTCGCCGGTGTAATGGTTTTGCTAGCCGCGGTAAATGCCAGCATGGATTACCGCTTACAAGAGGCTGGAATTTTGCGTGCTTTAGGCAGCAGTCGCCGTCGGATTCTAGGCAGCACCGCTCTAGAGTTTATCTGCCTAGGGGCGTTAGCAGGATTGCTAGCCATGATTGGTGCCGAGCTGCT
Source organism: uncultured Pseudoteredinibacter sp. (assembly GCF_947502065.1). Classification (GTDB taxonomy): domain Bacteria; phylum Pseudomonadota; class Gammaproteobacteria; order Pseudomonadales; family Cellvibrionaceae; genus Pseudoteredinibacter. The sequence continues at coordinate 385,849 of NZ_CANMYE010000003.1, read as the reverse complement.
GTTACTGGCCATGCAGCAATGGGTATTGGAAACGCCGCTACAAGCGCACCCTGAGCTGTGGCTAGCTGGCCCCTTAATTGGTGCCATCATCGTTTGTTCTATGGGACTCTGGGCAAGCCGTAAAGTCGTCACGGCCCCGCCCATGCAAGTTTTACGAGAGCTTGCTTAAGAACAGAGTTGTACGTCATTATTCGACAATGCCTTACTGACAGCTGTTGACAGGGGGTTGTTGAATAATGGTCGCTCACTTAAGGCGCCGCTGAGCAAAACCTGCATCAATCAGAGCAGCCTTAAATTAAGCAATCCCAATAATAGGATTATTGGGTAGACGAGGATAACTTGATGATCAAACTGTATGGCTTTGGAAGCGCTTTTGGAATGCCGGACCCGTCTTCTTTTGTACTGAAAGTGGACTGCTATATGCGCATGGCTAATATCGATTTTGAGCGGGTAGACGGACAAGAGTACTTACGCAAAGCGCCAAAAGGGAAACTGCCGTACATTAATTGGGATGGCAAAGTCATTGCTGACTCTCAAGCTATTATCAATGCGCTGGATGAACATTATCACTCCCCATTAGAAGCGCAACTTAGTGAAGATCAAAAAGCTCAATCTTATTTGCTGACCAAATCTTTAGATGAAAATTTGTATTGGTGTTTGGTGCATTCACGTTGGATTCGCGACGACGGTTGGCCGACAACCAAAGACGCATTGTTTTCATCCTTACCTGCACCTTTGTCCACCTTAGTACCTATTATCGTTCGCCGTGGCATTCGTAAAACCTTGAACCAGCAAGGTTTGGGGCGTCACAGTGAAGAAGAAATCTTATCAATCGCTAAGCAATCTATTGATTCTTTGGCCGTTCTATTGGGAGACAAGCCGTATTTCTTTGGAGAGACAGCCAGTAATTTTGATGCAACAGCCTTTGGATTGTTAGCGCAGCTTGTGTTGTCGAATAGTGAAACGGCGATATCACCTTATGCCAAAGCCCATGCTAATTTAGTGGCGTATTGTGATCGAATTGCAAAAGCCTATTACCAAGAGGCTTTTTAAAGCCTTGTAGGGGCAGAGCTGTTAGAATTGCTAACGGGCAGGCGAGTAAGAAGAGTGCGTTGTGGGAATTGAATTAGAGTTTATAGCAAGGGTTCGCTCCCCTTATGTCGAGAAGTTCGCTATCCCCCGTCAACCTGGCCTGGCCCCTGGAATTCGATCCCGCATTGAGTTAATAGGTGAGTATGCCCAAGCTGATTGCTTGCAGGGTTTAGAGCAGTGTAGCCATATCTGGCTGCAGTTTATCTTTCATGAAAGCCAAGATACTCCCTGGAGGCCAAAAGTGCGACCACCTAGGCTGGGGGGGAATCGCAGCATGGGGGTGTTTGCGACGCGCTCTCCTGTTCGTCCTAATCCAATCGGTCTATCGGTTGCGAAGATTGAAAGTATTGATTTGCAAAACCCAGCCATTGAAGTTTCGGGGCTCGATCTTTTGGATCAAACTCCTATCCTCGATATCAAACCCTATGTTCCTTATGCTGACGCAATAACGGCTGCGCATAACGACTTTGCTACAGAGCCGCCGGCAAAGTTAGACGTTAGCTTTTCTGTACATGCTGCTAATGTTCTTGAAAATTTGGCTGACGATAGTTTGAAAGAAATCATTACTCAATTATTAGCGCAGGACCCAAGGCCTGCGTATCAGCGAGGCCAGACCAGTGATCGCGAATATGGTGTAAAGCTTCGCTCATTACTCTTAGAAGAAAGCTTTAATATTCGCTGGGTTTATAGACTTACTGAAAATGGGCTAGAGCAAATAAACGTTTTTTCTATCGAAAGAATTTAGCCCTTGCTTGATAAATAAGGCCACTGCTGCCATGTACCTATTGCATAGGTAAGGCCGTAAAAGGTGCAGATGGCGGAACTCCATATCCAAAAAGAGCTTTGAAACTCTGTGTTGAACGGCGCGATAAACAGAACAGATAGGCCGCGCAACAAATAGATCGTAGTAATCACTACAAGGGCGGTTCTTATCAAGGGCAGTCGCGGAGCTTTGCCTGCGGCTGATAATGCATAAAATCCCCAGCTGAACAAAACGGTGGCGATCCCTATAGTGATTAGGGTGGGTTGTAATTCACCGGCTTCGGCCATTTTTGCCATCGCTTCGCCTGCACCAAAGAAACGATACCAATCTGGCCCGCCAATAATAATAGCGATATGCAATGCCGCCGCTACCATGCTTAATACTGCAGCCATAAGTAGAAATTTATTATTGGGTAATAGTGGTTGCATAATATCTCTGTCCTAGTCAGTGGGTGGTAGATTAGGGCCTGTTAACACCAATTCGGCCGTCACTGCCGAACTTATTTCGTCGATTCGGCAAGGCAGGGTAAGCGTATTGTGGTCATTCCACAATAGCGAGCACTAACACAGCCGAGCGATGAAATAAGTCGGCCTTTATGCCATTTGGGTACGAAGGGTTAGGCTAAAATCGCCTTACTCGGTGTTGCTCGTTGCTTATTAGGAACGAGCAAACTACGCTCCTCGCGCCGTGATTAAGGCGATTTTAGCTCTAACAGTGATGGCCGAATTGGTGTTAACAGGCACTAGCCTGTTTTTAATGAATTTTCTCTATTTTCGGTATCTCAACTGTACAGATTCGTTTTAGCGACTAAACTGTGATGGCGTATTTTGTGGCCAGAGGTATTCAGGGCTTTGCTAGCGAATCAGACTTATGAGTACATCAAGGCTTTGGGTTAATATTGCCCTGTTTATATTTTGCTCTATTTTTGCGAGATTTGCATTTGCAGACTGCGCGGATAGCAAAGCAAACTCCCTTGCTAATTCTATCGACCCTGCCTGCCAAAATTACCAGCTAAGCGGTGAGTGGTCGGGTGTTTCGGGCGTGCTGATCCCACCTAAGCAAATCTCCTTATCTTCACATGACCATCTCGACCAAATAGCCAAATATATGATTCCAGGTTACTGGGACTTAAATAGCTTAGGTATTACTGAAAAAGAGCCCCGGGCTTACATTAGCCTTTGGACTGAAGTATCTCTTTCCGAAGAGCTTAAAGAGGGTGAGCGCTTAGCCCTGTGGCCAGGGCGCTTTCAATCGGCCTATCGCATTTACGTTGACGATGGGCGTGGGAACATTGTTAAGACCTACGATACTTTATCTGAATTTGTTCCAGAATCCGATCAGCCAATAACTGAATTACCCCAAGGGCGTGCTGCGGGGAAGCTTATGAATGGCGCTCACACCCAGCTGCCAAAACTGTACCCGGGTGCCAAAGTCATCATTCACATGTATAACGAAGACTTTAGAACCGGTGGTGCATCTCAGCCTCCGCTATTGGGTAATGCCGATATTTTATATCGCGAGATGATGCAGCGCTGGTCTTGGCATATTCTGTTTTTAGGAGCCTGCCTGTTGGTCGCCATCTACTCCGCTTCTCAAGCGCTCTTCAGTCGTAGCCGCCGGGCCATGTATGCTTTTTCGGTGGTGATGTCACTTGGTGCGGGTGTACGCCTTTTGGTGACAGGAAGTTTGCTTGCCTATTTTGTTCCTGGCTTAACCGTCGTCAGTCATTTCTATTTTACTTGGATTAGCTTTCTAGGATTATTGGCTATTTTTATTTATGGTCAAGCTCATATTTTACCCGAGGTGTTTGAATCTAGGCCTAAACTGAAAACCCTTAGTGTAGCCTTGGCTGTGTTGCCGATACTTTTGCTGCTGTGCATTCCTTTGGTCGACTTGCATCAGTTTCTATTACTAGGGCATGGTATGCGCTTGCTATATATCGCGCTTGCCTTGTTATATGTCGTATTTTTGATCTATCACGTGATCAGGTTTCCTTTTAAACAATGGATTCCCTTCGTGGGAATAATGCTGATTTTGATTGGGGGAACCTCAGACGCTCTCTACTATCGCCGCAATACCGACCCTTATATAGAGCTTTTTGCCATCGCCATGTTTACGTTTATAGCGGTGCAGGTAATGTATGTCGGTTGGGGTTATATGAAGTTACTAATCCGCGAAAAAGGCCTGAGCTTGCGTTTGCAAGAGCTCAATGAAAGTTTGGAACAACAAGTTAAGTCCCGTACTCAAGACTTGCAAGAGGCTAATAAACGCTTGGCGCTAGCGGCGACGACAGATGCCTTGACTAAACTTCCTAATCGCAGAGCTTTTGATTCCAGAATAGAACATGAGCTTGATCGAGCTAAGCGGGATCATAGTGAATTATGCCTTGCTATCGCCGATGCGGATTGGTTCAAAAGAGTAAATGATAAATATGGCCATGATTTTGGTGATCGAGTATTGCAGAAAATGGCAGAGTTTTTCTCCCAGCGATTACGAAGAACAGATTTTGTCGCCCGGATGGGCGGTGAAGAATTTGCGATAATTTTACCTGTAACCAACCTGCTTGCTGCTCAAAAGCTGATGGCTGAGCTGTGCGAAAACATTAAGCAGCTTAAGTTTGAAGGGCAACCCGATTTTACTGTCGGTATTAGCATAGGCGTGGCGCAGTGGCAGCCTAAAGAGAGCTTTGTGGGCTTATATCAACGTGCAGACAAAGCTCTGTATAATGCTAAACATTCTGGTAGGGGGACAGTGTGTGTTGATAATTCTTAAGCGACCCCATGCTAAAGCTTGTTTTTTACAGTATTCTCGAAGTAGCTGATCACTAAGCTTACAAAAAACAATGCGATACTAAGAACCCCCGCATAAAAACACAATCCAAGCGCCCAGCCCCAATTCAGTTGGCAAGTGTAAACGGCCAGTATCAGTAGTATGGCGCCTAAGTACTGCATGAGCTCTTGAACTCTTTTTCCGGGGTGGCGAAATTGACTCAAAAAAGGGATAACTTTCCAGTGTTTTGGCTTCGCAAAAGCCATGCAGGAAAGCCCTAAGCAGCTAATGATCAGTACAGCAAAAATAGTCATCGATATTCCCTTTATGCGACTGCACTATGTGCGTTTGAGGATCTAATCGGGCTCTGTTGTCGTTGCTCTTTTTTACTTAAGATGGCCCATAGCAGAAGGCTGATAGCTGCCATGCTAAGCATAACAACATCAGTCGCAACAAATAGAGTGTCGTTTTGCCAGCTGCTCTGACCTAGGCCTCGGTTCGTACTGAAGAAGTTGACGATAGGTACGGTGAAAAGCGCGATGCTGAGCACAAGAGTGAGCTTTTTCCACATAGCATCTTTTACCCAAAAGGCAGCCAGTACAAAACTCGCTAACCATGCCAAAAACATACTGTGAACCTCCCAATCGGCTCGCTGATCAAGCTCTATTGCCAATAGTCGATTGGATATCATAAAAATGCAAATTGAGATGGGGAGGCCGATAATAGTGCCGCCATTTACGATGTTGACTAACATCTGTTGTTTACTGAGCGCATGTGTAGGGCGTTTGCGTTTTTGGGCATAGTAAATTGCACCGGTAGCTACCATCAAAGTGCCTAATATTCCGGATAAGATATAGAGAAGCCTTAAAGCTGGCCCGGCAAATAAGCCTTCGTGCAAATTAATGAAGACATTGCGAGTTTGCAGGGCTCCACTTTGCTCTTTGCTAGATTCGAGCTTGCCACTGCGACCATCAAACTGAAGCTTGTTTTGTTCTTGAACTGGACCACTCAGGTGGGGGTTGACGAATATCTTAGCATTGCGATCATTTGGATTTTTAATTTCGATAAAGCGCACTAAGGCACCGTCGTTGATGGAGGCTTCAATATTTTGGCTCAATATGTCCATACCAACCAAGTTAGCACTTTCTCCGGCCGCTTTGACGCTAGATCGGCCGCGCATTTCATTGATATCAGCTCGCAGCGATTTGACATCGAAATCGTAGGCCGCTACGCCAACAAAGGGCATCCAAGTACTAATAGCGAAGATGAGTCCGCTATAGGTAATCATAAGCTGAAAGGGAAGGGACGCGATGCTGCTTAGATTATGCATATCAAGCCAGGCGGTTTTACCTTTTTGGGGGCGAAAGCTAAAGAAATCTTTAAACAATTTACGGTGAGCGACCACACCGGTAAGCAGGGCGATAAACATGGCTAAGGTGAAAATCCCCACTAAGCGAAAGCCCCAACCGCTCGGTAAATAGTGTAAGCGGTAATGCATTCGATATAAGGTTTGCCCGCCTGCCGTTTCTCTGTGATGGAGTTCTTCGCCAGTATCTCGGTTAATAAGCTCTCGACCGTTGCTTTTTTCTGAATCTCTCGGGTATCGCCAAGAGACTCTTAATTGTGGGTTGTCACGATGATTGGCAGGTGAAATAAACCAGCGTTCAGCATCGGCGGCATGAGCTTGAAGATAAGTTACCGCTGCACTGAGATCAGTTTCTAAACTGACTTCCTCGGCCGCACTCAGCTCAGGCTTCATCCAGCTATCAAGCTCGCTATCTAGGTAACCTAAAGTGCCGGTAACAAACATAAAGTAGAGCAACCAGCAAAACACTAGGCCTGCCCATGTGTGCAGCCATATCATTGAATGTCGGAAATCTTTTTTCATGGTATTCGTTTCTTAGAATTGTCGATCTAGCCTGCTAAATAACATAAGCCAGAACTGCGAAAATGAAAGTGAGCACTGATAGCTGTCGCCATAGTTTCTTCTGGGAGCGCACGCTAAATGCCCAGAGTATGATCACGCTGTAAATGAAAAATGCACTCAAAGAAGCGTATAGGCTTGCTTCAGACAAGTGTAGGCTGGTCCATCGATCTAGGGACTTCGCCATTACTACGCCAATCGCATTACTTGCCAGGTAACCGATAAGAATGGCTGCAATTAGGCGTAGCAACACCTGGCCATTGTAAGATCTAAAATATGCATTCAGTTTTTTCATTAGGTGTCAGCCCATTGACGTAGCAGATTAGCGTGACTTTTAGTGATTTTATCGAAAGCTTCTGTCTTGCCTTGCTGTTGCATTACATCGCGTCTTGCACAGTCCAAATCGTAGAGAATTTCACGTTTGCTGGCGTCACGCACATAGCTTTCTATCCATGTTAAGGCAACTCTTCTGGTGCCGTTTGTAACCGGCTTTACTTCATGCAGGGTAGTACTTGGATAAATAATGGCATCGCCAGCGGCAAGCTTAAATTCTAAGCCTTGCCCAAAGTAATCCATATGAAGTTCACCGCCTTGATAGCTTTTGGGGTCACTCAAAAAAATAGTGCAGGATAAGTCGCTGCGAGCGATCCCTTCTTTACCCATCAATGCGTCATCGGTGTGCATACCATAATGGCCGCCATCACGGCTTTCGCTGACCATAAAAGGCTGAATGTGCTTAGGGTAACTGGCGGTAGTGAATTTGGTATTTTGGCTGAGAGCGATACTAAGAAAATGATCAAGTTCGTCTTGCTGTTCTTGATTACCTTGCCATTGTCGATTTTGCTTTACTGTTTTTGCATGCCAGCCAGCAGTATTTTGGCCATCTTCGAAGTGGCCACTATCAATGAGTTTGTTAATAGCGGAAACTTGTTCAGTTGTTAATAAGCTATCTACGGTAATAATCATGTTTTATCTAAAATGTAGGTATTAGGTTACTTAAAAATTTGCGATTTATAATCGTAAACAGCGCAAGCCTTTGGGGGGCCTGCGCTGCCACTAGTTAAGGAGTTAGTTAAAAGCTGTAACTAACACTTAGGTTTACCGAGCGAGGATCGTTAGGTTGTACGGTTACCCAGTTTGCACCAGCTTCAGCACGGTTCTTATCAAAAGCGTTTCTTAGAACCAAGGAAGCATTGATGCTATCGGAGTCGTAGTAAACGCCCATATCCGCTTCAACATATTCCTCAAGAATATAGTTTCCATCGTAGCGGTCTGACTCGAATCGCACACCGCCACCAAGGCGGAAGTCTTCTAGATCACCTGTTAGTTGGTAAGTATTCCACCAAGCTAGACTGTGTTTTGGGGTATTAGAAGCCTGACGCCCTTCGCTGTTGCCAATGGTGTCATAGGCTCGAGTGAAGGCGTAACTGATATTACTTAGCCACTGATCGCTGATGGCTAAGCTTGCATCCCACTCTAATCCTTCTGAGCGGAAGCTTGCACCTTCTAGCTGGGTCAGGTGCCACACACCATCAATACGTTCAAACTTGGTGCTGTTAGATCGCTCTAAACGGAACAGAGTTACACCTGAGCTTAGGCGTTTGTCGAAGAAATCGCCTTTGACACCGATCTCGTAGTTATCACCCTCAACTGGTTGGAAGTTGGTTTTTCCTTGGCCGTATTGAGTAATCCAGCGTGCACTTACAGGGTCGTAAGAACGGCTGTAGGTAGCAAAAACATTAATATCGTCATTTAAGGCGTAAACGGCGCCAATATCCCAAATAGTATCGCTGAATTCTCCGCTATAGGAGTTACCACTGCGACTTTCCTGCTGTTCTTGTTTTACGTAGGCAAGGCCAGCAGCCAGCGTTAAATCACCGAAACTGATACGATCTTTTATATAGATATTGGTATCTTTTTCGTTGCGAGGCGTTAAGTCCACCTCCATTAAATCTGCGGGTACTGGACCAACGAGCTGCTGGCGAGGGTTTGATGCTGAAATGGTATTCTTGCCAACCGCATCGCTGTTGCTTTGAAACTTACGCGCAAAGCCTACGTCCATGTCACGATAGTTGGCACCCAGTAATAGGTGGTGCTCGATATCTCCAGTAGAAAATTTACCTTCGATAGCAGCATCATAAAGTACGTATTCATCATCGCCTTTGGCGTATACCCACTTACGATTGATTTCATCTTCGCCGATGCTATTGCCAAGTCCGCTGCTGTCGCTGATGTATAAATCTAGCGACTCAGATTCGGTCTCGTTTTTACGGGCTCGTAAACGCAAATCCCAATCAGTGTTTAATTCATGTTCAAATAAAACACTAAAACTGCGCGAAGAGTTATCGCCCTTGTCTTTGTTGCTACCGTAGTAATAGCTGCGGTTGACAGGCTTGCCGTAAGTGCTGACATCGCCGCTAAAGAAGTTGCTTTCGAACACGCCGTCGGCATAGCCGCTGCCGCCCGAGCGCTCTCGCTCAGAGCTTTCAATACGAGGTGTGATGCGAGTAGAGTCACCAACATTAAATGTCATAGCGACATCGATTAGTTTTTCATCAACACTGCGACCTTCTTGGAAGTGGTCTCCATCAGGGGTGTATTGCGCGATTACCCGATAGAGTACGTCCTCTTCGATCAGTGCCCCGGTGCTATCTAAGCCCAATGTGAAACGGTTAGAATCAAAGCTGCTGCCATCGGTCACATAGGAGCGGCTACCCAGGGCAAGAGTGGTTTTACTGTCCGCCTCTGGCTTTTTAGTGGTGATATTGATCATGCCACCGCCAACACCTGCACCGTAGAGTAAGCCCGCTGGACCACGCAAAAACGTTGTCGCTTCTGCGTTGAATGTGCTCGGTAAACGCGAACCTGTACCCGCTTCTCCCCCTTGAAGCGAGCGTAAGCCATCAACCATTACATTATCGATACTGGTGCGAACGCCGCGCGCCGTATAAGTACGGTCGGCAGGACCGTTACCGCGAAAGCCTGCAACATAGTCGAAAGCTTGGCGAACATTTTCCAGTGCCAAGTCTTTTAGTTGTTGTTCGCTTAATTGAGTGATTGAACGACCAGTTTCTTTAAATGACAAATTCATTTTACTGGCGGTAGGGCTTTTAACTTGCATTAGACCATCTTTGTGGCCAATAACTTTCAGCTCTTCGATCTGCGAATTTTTTTGCTGATCGGCTTGGGCTAGAGGGCTGATGGTGAGGGCAGAGAGCAAAGCTGTGCCCAGCATATTTTTCTGTTTTGTGTTCTTAAACGACATGTAACTGTAGTCTCCAATTAAATACCAAAAAACTTGGCTATCACAGCATTGTCGTGAGGCTTACTGGCGGCCCCATCTTTCGATTTGTGCGCACAGTATCATTAATGATAATCATTAACAAATATTAATTGTTACTATCTAGAGCGGGTGGTTAAAAGCAAGAATAGAAGCGGGCTAAATAAGAGGGGAATATGGCCATCAATTGCAGCAATAACAGGCGATGGCCATGATGCTTAATCGCTGATGGTTACACCAGTGGGTTTTAGGCGGTAAAGGGTCATGCCCTCTGTTACCGAGGCGGGGTCAAATTCAAGCTTATTTTCTTCAGCTCGGTGGGCTAAGTAGGCTTGAGTCTGCTCGATATTTAATTCCGTACTGTTTAATACGCCGGTCGCATAAGCTGTTTTTCCTCTAGCACTAATAGGAAAAACCATATCTCCGTCTTTTACCTTTACGATCAAGTTGTCGTATTGCTCGCCAGCACTTAACTCCATCCAGCAGCCTTTTTTATGGCAGACCTCTTTGATGATACCTTTTACGGTAATGGTCTGCTTATTGTAATTTTTCGGTGCCTGCATCACTTGCGCCAAATCTTCTAACTGATTCATTTGGGCGCCGCTGCCATATTGGGTATCAGCGAGAGTGCAGGCTGAGCTAATGGCCAAATAGATTGGAATGATAATTTTTAGGTGGTTCATCCTTAACTCCTTGGGCGAATTCGATGCGATTTTATCGTTAATATATTGCATAAGGCCATATTGATTATGGGTTTTACCTGCAAGAGGAGAGAAACTAGCCTACATCTTGTTGATAATTATTTGCATTTGGTGGTAGAGTTTCGGGCTCAAAATGTACCACAAGGCCGTCATCTGCATAGGCTGAACTCTGCTTGGCAAGCGGCGGTATCAAATAGGCACTGTATATTCAACACAGCAACTAGCTCGAGGAAGCTCCATGTTATTTAGCTCTAAGCGTTTTATTTTAAAAGCTATCGCTATGGCCGCGGTGCTATCGCCCAATCTTTATGCTGAAGGGGAGACTGAAAAGCAAGTCGTTACGCATTATGCCGATATTGCTCACGCGACCTTTGAGGATGCTTTACAAACTGCCAAGAAGTTAGCAAGAGCATTGCTAGTCTGCTGGCCTACCCTAGGGCAAAAGCGCCCCAGGGTTTAGGATTATTTAGTCTTTACTTGGGTCCGTTAGATCCTGCTCTTGTCGTAAATAGCCAGCCGCTTCCTCATCCTGTTGGATAAGGTTAGCTTGATTTTGCATCGGGATAGCGCGGGACTGTTGATTGATGTCGTGAATCTGAGAAGCATTGTGCAGATCACGTTCGCTGGTAATCGCTGCGATAGATTCGCGATCTTTCAAGAAGCCGATAACGTCACCACGAATACTGGCCAGCTCTTGATCGTTTTTATGCATTTCCAAAATATAACGTGGGTGCTCTAAGTTGCGCATACCGCTGGCGGCGAAGGTGCTGGAAACGATACGGCTGACAATGACCCATGGGGTAATGCTAGAGCGCACCAAGGTATTTTCTGAGCGGGTAGAATCGTGAATGCTGGTGCCGGTGGATATTTTCGATTCGGTAAATGTACCTTCCACTTTTACATAGATTAGGTGGCTCTCAAATTGCATTTCCGCAAAGAAAACATGGGCTGCATTACTTAAGATGCGCGCAAAAGCACGAATAAATACCGCCGCTAAAAACACATGAATAACCGAGCCGGCCAGTGTTGACAGCTCCGTAATTTGAGTATCACTAAGGGCAGAGCCTAAACGCTTAAAGCCAATGTCATTAATGTAGTTGTAAAGCTCACCCACATTAAATGCTAGCCAAACAGTTAATAGGGAGGCTAGCAAAAAGCCGATATTGCCTGTAATTAGGCTAAGCATACGGCTGCTATTAAAAGCTGGACCTAAATCCATCGCTTTAAATTTAGGTTGCACTTCTTGAATCATCTCGCCAAAAAACTTGCCTTTACCTTCTACCTGCTCTTCAAGGTTGGGTTCTAACTCTTGATAAACACGGTTAGGCACCTCTTTATAACGGCGATTAGCCATGACCAAATTGTCGAGATTAATAAAAATCTCATTGGGGTGAACAGATTCCTGCCAGTTCTCTCTAAGCTCTGAAACTTCGGCCTTAGGGTCACAATAGGCTAAACGCTTTTTCAACATCAAGGCACAGAGAATAGTTACGATAACGGCGGCTACACTTATGCCTAGAAGATAAGCCCAGGTGTTGGGCGCCGGCAGCCAAGCCAAAGTTTCGCCCAGTTTAAGCGTGCTCCAACCACTGGCCTTTAAGGCGAATGACAAAGCCAAGCCAACGATGACAGGCAGCAATATAGCGCCGGCGACTACTTTCGTCAGCTCTTTACCGCCTAAGCTAGAAATACGTTTATCCGCTGTGCGATTAATATCTTTTCCTGCAGCGCGCCAAACTAATAATAAGTAGATGGTCAAGGCTACAGAATAGGCAGGGAAGGCAAACTCTCCAATATCGCCTGCAAAGCCTGCCAGCGAGACAAAAGCTGTTAGGGCGTAGGCAATAAGCGCGACAGCGGTTCTAACCCAAGCACCAAAAAGATGTTGTGCCATATTGCGAACTGGGTAGGGCATAAAGGTAAGTTTTGGAAACACGCTGTGCATAAAGCGGGCGACAATACCTTCTGGTTCTACAAAGGTGGAATTCTTACGGCCCACCAGCATCTCGGTAAGGCCTTGGCGGGTATAAGCGAGATGGTCGTATTCTTCCTTGGCGGTACTGGCTTCTGAATGACTAAAGTTCTGCGCCAGTGAAGTTGGGTGATTACGACCAACAAAGAATCGCAATGTAGCGATGATACCACTGGCACAAAAGCGAATGCCGCTGGCTAATAGAAATAAACCGAACAGCACCAAGATCCATCCGATACCAGCATTTTCTTTAACAACAGCGGCCGCTTTAAATAGTAGGAACACGCCCATCACTACTTCGGCAGCCCCTCGAATTGCAGTTACCGCCCCTTCCTTTTTAAAGGGGTTTCTGAGTCCGAGATCAATCGAGCCGTAATCAAAAGCCATTTTGACATCCTTAGCCTATATTAGAGAAACGGCGCTTAGTGTGCCCCAGGGCCGCTTGACCATCAAGCTTCCATTTTCACAATAAAGTGCTCGAAAAGTGATCAGTTTTTGGGGCGTGTGATGTCATTTCACGTTTTATAATCTCAATTAGCTAAGGCTGTGCTCAGCGCTTGATATAGGCTGCGTTGATCATGAAGGGTCGTGGATGTGATATCTGAATCTCATGATTGATTATAAAGTGCTAGTTTGTAATTTATCTGGTTAATAACTAAGCGTTAATTGTATGAATGGTGGACTCGGGCCCCAACTTAAGTGTGTTAGCTTTAACTAAGATACTCAGGGGAAACGGGGAGGCGCTCAAGCCCCATTAGCCTGAATAGCTGTGATTACGAGTCTAGTGAGTCAGGTTAAAGATGCGAAATAAGAATAAAGCATGGCTGCTGTTAATTTCTATGTTTGCCGCCACCATAATCAGTGGGGCACCCCAGCTTTGGGCAGAAGGGCTTCCAGATCTTTTATCCAAGATTGAAAAAGAGCGTTTTCTGATGAAGTCCGATTTGCAAGAGAGGCAAAAGCTTGAAGCCTATATTGAGCAACTTCCATCATACTCTCTTGCTATTCAAGGTGAGTTCTATCTTTATTATCAAAACGCGCTTGTACGAACAGGAAAGCTGCAAGAGTCAATTGACGCACGGCGAAAGCTACTTGCTATCCATGAGCAATCTCCGGTTTCTCCTTCCTTTCTTCGCTATAGCAAGATGTTGCTAGGCTTGGCCTATGCCAATTTGTCTAAGGGTGATCAGTCCAAACCGTGGTTGATCGAAGTTATACAAGATGCCGAAGCTACAGGTGATTATCAGATTGCGTTTCACAGTGCTCTGATATTGGGTGATGTTTACTCTGGGGAAAAGAATTTTTCGCAAGCTTTTGCAAGTTACCAAAAGGCCCAGGCAATGCTATCGGAAAAAATGTTGCCTAATAATAAGAAGCAGCAGGGCTATGCATGGCAGGCAGAAATGAACTATCGGACTGGCTATGTATATAGGCATATGTGGCGTGATGCCGATGCTGCAGATTTTTTTAAACGGGCCTTAGAGTTTGACAGGTTAACCGGAAATGCTCGAAATATTAAATATGATCTGAATCAAATTGCAGATGCCTATTATCGTCTGGGTAACTTTGAACAAGCCATTGTTTATTACAAGCAGCTCGAAGAGAGCCTGCAGCAATCTAAAACGGCTGATAAAGGGCGGCATTTAGATTTTGCTAGCTCTATGGTTAATTTCTTTGTAAAACAAAACAGACTAGATTCCGCAAAGATCTACTTGGAGAAAGCTCAAAAGGTATTTTCATTGGTTCAGTCTACCTCAATAAGAATTCGCTATTTTTTGGCAAGGTCGAACTATTCTCTTTTGTCGGGAGATTTTAAAGCAGTGCTAGAAAACTGCCAAGCCATCGAAGCAGAACTTACAGAGAAATCCTGGGCTGAATATGGCAGCGAAATGTTACGGCTTAGGGCCGAGGCTTATTATGGTTTAGGAGAATACCAACAATCGGCTGAGCTCTTTGAAAGGGTGCATCAGTTGTATCTTGAGCGCAGTGATCATGTGCGCTTGATGACGGCTGAAGTAGAGCGGGCTCGTTTTGATTTCGAGGCTGAAACTTTAAAAGTAGAGCGCTTAATGCAAGATAATCAATTCAAAGAGCTTGAGCTGAAGTCAGAAAAAGACAAGTTTCGAGTTTCTGTGCTCATTATTGTGTTGGCTTTATTGCTCATTTTATCTTTGGTAGCCATGATGGTTATTGCCTTAAGAAATGAAAAGAAATTAAAGTTTCTAGCCGAGTATGATGCCTTGACCTCGGTGCCAAACCGTCGGTCTATTATTGCATTTGGTGAGCAGTTGTCTGATGCTGGAGGGCAGTTCTCCGTATTGCTAATCGATGTTGATCACTTTAAAAATATTAACGATAGTTTTGGTCATGCTCAGGGTGATAGGGTGCTTCAATACATAGCATTGGTGGCTTCTAGCTTCTGCAGTGAGTCGGTGCGCTTTGGCCGCTTGGGTGGTGAAGAGTTCCTTTTTGTTGTTAATAGTGATGCCGAAAATGTGGCCTTGTCACTTGCCTGTTCCTTCTCCGATAAGTTAAAAGAAAAAGTGGTGGGTGGAATTAAGTGCCCTACTGTAAGCGTGGGGGTGGCGTTTAGGTCGGAACTCTCCTTGAGTTTTGGTAAGCTTTTGGAGCAAGCTGATGAAGCGCTCTATCAGGCCAAAAGTAATGGTAGAGACTGTGTCAAACAGTATTGTGCAAGCGAGGCAAAGCAGCTGTTTGATCAGCAATCAAATAGCACGGCGGTGTAAGATGGCATAGTTAATTTTTAATGGGCTTCAATTACTATCTTTTACCCAGCGTTTAGCTGCTACAAAAGGCTCAAATCAAGCAGTATTGAGAATGAGTTAATGATTGAAAGAATGCACAGTATTGGAACCGATAAGGCAACTGCAGTACAAAAATCATTTGGCCTAAAGCCTCAAGTTTACTGCAGTGGTAGATAGCCCAGCTTAAGCTAAGTAAATCCGAATGTGGCTGGGCACTAAGCCCTAAAAACCAGAAAATTGAGAGAAGCCTGATACGGCTTCGCGCTCTGTACGCAAGCTGTTAACGGCTTTACTCTTATCTGGGTGTCCCAGCGCGAGACCAGCGTATATAACGTCTTTGTCATCTAACTGTAAATGGCTGTGTAAAGAGTTGCGAACCATTGCCCAAATCTCCTGCATACAAGTGCCATATCCCTTGGCATGGGCGACTAGGCAGACTGTCTGCATAAACATACCGAGCGATGCCCATTGGTTGCGGCCGTGAACACGATCGATGGTAAAAAAGATAGCTACCGGTGCGCCGTAGAAATTAAAGTTATCGACTGCCCAAGCTTGGCGTGCGGCTTCGTCTTGTCTTTCTATACCCATAAGTTCATACATGGCTTTGCCCACGCCAGCACGGCGATCCTGATATTTTTGCGGCAGATTGTCAGGGTATACCGGAAACTCATCGGCTTCTCCAGCAGGGTTTTTCATTAGCGTGTTTAGAGCTAAGTCGGTAGCTGCTTTGCGAGAGTCACCAGCGAGAACCACGGTGCCCCATGGTTGAAGGTTAGAGCTTGAAGGCGAGAAGCGCGCAATATCTAGTATCTCTTCCACCTCGGCCTGGCTGATCGGAGTATCAAGAAAGGCGCGCGTAGAAATGCGAGTTTTAATTGCGTCGATAGTATCCATAAAAATCCTGCGTTAATAGAGTTTGTGATTTCTCTATACTCCTTGGGCGACGATAAGCTGTAAAGTGTGATTTGGAACAGTTAGTGTGTCAGATGCGATGCGCAAGAGCAGTATTTGTTATACTCCCTTATTTGCTTGCAGAGACTTTGTCTAATCACTTTGCAACTGCAAAGTACCTTGCCACTGGAGATAAAAATGCCCCACTGCATTATTGAACATTCTGAAAACCTTAGCGCTGAGCCACTTATAGAGACTGTGTTCGATACTGTTGTCGCTTCAGGTCTATTTTCAAAAAACGGGGATGATGTAAAGCTTCGGGCGGCTAAATATAGTGACTATAAAGTAGGCAATAGCTCGAGGGGTTTTGTACATATTGTTTTGAAGATTCTATTGGGGCGCAGCACTGAGCAAAAAACTGAATTGGCCAAGATAGTTTTAGGTGGCCTGCAAGGCCTAGCAATTAAAAATTGCTCTTTTACGGTGGAGGTGGTTGATATGGATACACCGAGCTATGCGAAACTGGAAAACTAGTATGCGTTTGTTTTTGCTTGTACTGCTGCTAGGGTGCTCTGCCTTCTCTCATGCTGAGCTGAGTTTAGCTAAGGTGAAAGGCCTAAGTATAGAGTATGAAATTACAGGCCAGGGGCGGCCGGTGATTTTTCTTGAGGCAGGAGGCTCAGCGGGTTTAAGTGATTGGGAGTCGGTTGTAGAAGGTTTTGCAAAGCTAGGAACCGTCATACGATATTCTCGAGTTGGTAATGGCAATTCACAAAAACTACGTAAAAACTACAGCTCAGAAGAGTATGCCCAAGAGGCACTGTTATTGCTCAAAGAGTTGAAAGTCGACGAACCCGTAGTGTATGTGGCGCATTCATACGGAGCCTATATCGCAAGAGTCTTTGCTGCAGCCTATCCCGATAAAATCTCTGCGCTGATGTTGATTGAGCCTGCCTCAGAACATGATGTAGATATAATGCGCGAAATAGACCTTGCTCAAGCTGAGAAAGAAATTGCGCAAATTAAACGCGATGATATGGCTAATGGGATGTCGAATCAGTACCTCGACTTTTGGGCTAAACGCCCCCTACCTGATTACCCTGCGATCCCTGATGTTCCTGTGACGGTTATTGCTTCAGTTAAGAAATATGAGAACCCTGCGGTATTATTCTTTAGCGATGAAGGGCGAGAGAAGTGGGGAATGCTGCATAAACAATGGGCCGAATCTTTTCCCCGGGGGCAGGTCGTGCTAACTAAAAAAAGTTATCATTATCCGCAGTTCGATGAACCTGAAATGGTGATTCATGAACTGCAGCGTTTGATCGAGAGAACTCTTCAATAGGGGCTTTATTTCGGGGTTTAAGTTAGCGTTAATTTGCTGGAAACTGTTGGCCAATCGCACGCAGCAGCTCAAACGTCGCCATTTCTTTATTGCTCGCTTCACCTTCAGTCGTGCCGTACTCGGAATTCGCCGATAGTTTTACGATGACTAAATCGCGGCTAGGGTTTACATAGATAAATTGGTTGTAGACCCCAATGGCAGAGTATTCACCTTCCTTGCCCTCAGGTATCCACCATTGGTAGCCATAACCTAGCGGAAACAATTCATGAATACCTGGGCGCAAGTGAGGAGCTTGTACCGTGGTGGATTTTTCGATCCATTGTGGACTTAAAAGTTGCTTACCTTGCCATAAGCCATTTAAACGATAGAGCTCGCCCAGTTTGGCATAATCCCTGGCCGTAGCGTTCAGCCCCGCAAAAGCCATTTCAACATTGAAATCATCAATTAGCCAATAGCCCGGTGAATTCATGCCCAATGGCTGCCATACCTTTTCCTGCAGGTAATCTGTTACAGAGCGGCCTGTAGCCGCGGCTAGTAGCATACCTAAAGCTTGGGTGTCGGCGGAATTATAGTGATTCACAGTACCTGGAGTATTTTCGCTGATTAGGCTGGGTACAAATTCATCGAGCGAGCCACCCATGGCCATGATTCTACCTAAGCGCAATACGTCTGAATCAGGGTTGCTATAGTCCTCATTCCAGGCGGCGCCGGAAGACATTTGCAACACATGCTCAACCGTGGCTTGATCATAAGCCGAACCTTTGAGGCTAGGCAGGTAGTCGATAATGGGTTTTTGCACATCGATGGAACCTTCGCCAACAGCTATGCCAATACCGGTGGCGATAAAACTCTTTGCGACCGACATAGATAGCCAGTTAACATCTGGGCCGCCACTTAGCCAGTATCGTTCAAAGCGAATATTGCCCTGATGAATCACCAATAAAGCAGAAGTGTCAGTATCGCTAATAAACTGCTCGCTGGAGTAGCGTATGCCATCGTAACTAAAATGCTCCGGTAAAGTGATCTCTGTGCCCTTAGCAAAAGTATAGGGAGTAGGAGAGGGGCTCATGGTGCTAACGGGGAATATCTCCGCTAGGCGGCCAAAGGTTTGATATTGCTCTTGGCCATTAAATAACGACGCGACAAAATGAGCACGCTGTATATCGCGCTTAAAATATAATCCAGCGGCTATTAGCACCAGCAAGGTGACGCTGAGGCCTATAATTAATGGTTTTTTCATAGTCTTATCCATACTACATTGAGCCCTTTGGGCTTGATCATTTACTTGGCTAAGGTTTAATGTAACAAAAATGGCCGAGCAAAATTTATGGGCTTGGCCATAAAAGTTATGCGAATAGTCGCGTGGAAGACTCGATGACAGATAAGAAAGAACGGCGCTCTCAGAATCTACCCTTTTCAGATCCAAGTCGATATCAACAGCGAGATGCTAATCATTACATTGAGCATGACACCCACAACGAAGTGGGCTATGAAGCGCTGTATCAGCTGCCTGGGAAAATTTTGCTGCGAGTTCTAGATCTAAAAAGTTGCAGTGGAGAAGCTGCGGCGATAAGCATTCCACAAGAGCAGTTGGTGTTTTGTTTCAAAACCGCCGGTGAGAATGTGCTTCAAGCAGATGGTGTGGATGTGCGCATGGGGCCAGGACGCTTTCTGATGGGCTATGGTGGAGGCGGCGAAAAAATCACCGACCAAGCCGATGCCGGGCAGCCTTACCAGTTACTGATGTTGGTCTGCCCGCCTAGTGTCTTTAATGAGATGCCCTTTGCTATAGAAAACGAACAACTGCCCCAAGCTATCTTGCAAGCTACTGCAGGTGAAGATCGTTATGTAAGCAGTTATGCCATGGGAACTCAAATGCTTGCGGCTGCAAAGTCCTTATTTGAGCAAAAGGAAAGGGGGCCATGGAATATGGCTTTCTTGCAGGCTAAATCGACAGAGCTGCTATGTTATGCCATCGATGAAATAGGGCGGCACGAGTTGCAAGAGCAATGTAAGCAAGTTTCGCCTCGGGAGCTAGAACAAATACGAGAAGCCCAAGATATTTTGCAATTAGAAATGCAAACACCGCCAACCCAAGATGAGTTGGTAAAACGCTTAGGTATTGGTAAAACTCGTTTAAAAAACTGTTTTAAAGCCGTAACTGGCTGCTCCATGAGTGATTACCTTTTATCGCTACGCATGCAAAAGGCTCAGCAGCAGCTTCATATTGGCGATCTTTCTGTAGCTCAGATTGCAGAATCTATAGGCTATGAGCACGCTGGTAATTTTGTTGCAGCCTTCAAGCGGCGTTTTGGTACCACACCAAAAGCCTACCAGAAGGCATTGCAGTCATTAGCGGATTGATCGTAGTTGCCTACGCTATATCGGATCAACTTTGTGCATATCTACGGATTTGACCATATCCTTGGTGGCCGCTAAATAGGCGGCCATATGCTCTGAATTGGCGTGCGCCAAGAAGGCGTCTTTATCTTGGTAGCATTCCTGCACATAGAACATAGTAGGGGCCTTGCGATCTTGATAGAACTGATAACGCAGGCAGCCAGGTTCTTGGCGGGTAATCTCTTGGGCTTTATGCATCTCGGCTTTTAAAGCTTCGATACTTTCTTCATGGGCGCTGACGCGGACTAAAAGGTTAACTTCTGACATCTACTGCTCGCTTAATTGTTTGAGTGAACGATCGTTCGATATTATTGCTAAAGCAGGGCAAAGGCAAGTGGAGTTGAGTATTAATGGAAAAGAGCAGCTCTGCTGCCATAAAAAAGGGGGCGTATTATGCGCCCCCTTTTTGGGGTTTATAGCTTA
Organism: uncultured Pseudoteredinibacter sp.; assembly: GCF_947502065.1. Classification (GTDB taxonomy): domain Bacteria; phylum Pseudomonadota; class Gammaproteobacteria; order Pseudomonadales; family Cellvibrionaceae; genus Pseudoteredinibacter. The sequence continues at coordinate 365,527 of NZ_CANMYE010000003.1, read as the reverse complement.
GATTATTTTTTATCCTGCTAAGAACTTACGGTAGGGTGCTACAACTGGCTGCGCTAAATGCACTGCCGATGCTGATGCTTGTTGTACCGGTGTTGGATTTAGTTGTATTGATATGAGTGCTGATATCGCCAGAGCTCGTTCCGTTACCAATAAAACCATCTAAGTTAAATGTTGTACCAGGGCGTTGTCTTAAACGATATCCTGGGTCGCCGCTAGCGGTTGTAGAATTGTTATTGCTTATATTTAAGCACAGCAGCTCTCCTGTACCGCCAGCACTTGAACCAGATTCCACTTCAATCCCGCGAAACCCTGTGCCTGAAACAGTATTACCTTCTATAGTTACGTCCATGCTAAGGCTTCCTTGGTTGCTTGGATCTCTCGCTTGGACCCTGATGCCGGAATCACCATTAATATTTGGGTTGCCGGTGCCGCCACTAAGAACGTTATTTTTAATTTCTACAATGCCGTTGCCGGCACCTTCGATAACATTGCTAATGTAAAAGCCTGTGCCACCTCGGCCGACTCGGCTAACGGTATTATTATTAATTAGGCCTAAGATGTTACTGGCATTAGTCGTATTCGCACTATTGGCGTTGATCCCGGTTGACCCAGTGTCGGTAATCTGATTATTTTGAATGGTAAAATTAATACGGCTTGCGTTAAACGCTCCTACATTAAAGCCCGTGCCCGTGCCATTGGTGCGCAGGTTATTATTGATGTGGACCTCGAGTTGTCCAGTACTGCTTGATACGGCTTGAACACCGTCTTGCCCTGTATCAAAACTATTTCTGTTGGCCGTACTACCATCGCCAATATTAACAAGCATATTGGATGTGCCACCGGCCTCAATGCTGAGGTGATCACCAAAAAATATACCGTTGTGACTGCTAAATTGGTTAGCTAAGAAGTTAACGGTATCCGTTCCTCCACTATTGGATGTGTTGTTGATATAGAACTGAAGGGTCGCAGAGTTTGTGAATTGTGACCCTTGAATCGTCGAGTTGCCAAATAAATTATTGATCACGAATCCGTGCTCACTGGCAGAATTGCCACCCGCATTAAAGCGTGAGTTAGAGACGCTTAGGTTGCTAAGTTGAGAGCCTTGAATTGCGCCTTCACCAATTGCACCTACGCCCGCAGTATCAAAATCCACGGCCTCTAAGCTTAAGCCCGTAACACTTGTAGCATCAAGATGATGCAGTGTGCTGTTTTCGATACGCATATCCCTTAGGCTAAGGTTTGCCGTATTGCTAGCAAAAATAGCGCTGCTACTGCTATTACTAATACGCCCACCACTGTAGTTTGCATCCAGATTACCCTCAGTCCCCGTTACTACTAAACCACCGGCACCGCCAGTATTGTTCAGGAAGATAGTATTCGCGGCGCCACTGCTGCTGATCGACTGGAAATTTAAATTGTTACTAGCGATATTGGTATTTACCACAGAGATCGCTGTACCCGTGCTGGTATTAATCGTGTTATTGGGGCCTGTAATCTCTACCGTGCCACCATTAAAAAATTCAGCGCTTAAGCCGCTGCTGCTCTGAAGCTGCAAACCCCCATTGCTCATCTGAAACTGGCCACCGGTATTGTTGTTGATATAAATACCGCGGTTGCTTGCAGTGTTAATTTGCTTGCTCAAACTGCTTATTTGTAGCGTTGCACTGCTATTGGTGAATTCGACACCGCCACCGACGTTACCATCATCTATTAGATTTCCTGAAAACAGCAGAGTACCAGCGCTAATATTGTTGGCGCGTATCGCTAAGTTGTTTTGGCCCGAGGAATTAATAGTGCCTGCAAAGCTAAAGTTCAGATTAGTAGCGTCAGAAAGATCAACAGCATTTAGATTGGCGCCTGCAATCGATGATGCGAGGCCCGCTACAACATTGCCATCGACATTGATAAAAGAAATGGCCTGGCTGCTACTGCTAGTCGATTGCATGCTACTGACATTGATATCAACGGTTCCAGTGGATAGCGCTAAAATTCGCCCAGCACCACTAAACTCGGTTACTTTAACTTCTAGGTTCCCAAAGCCAGTTCCAATCACTTTGTTAATGGCGTCGCCAATTTCGATGCCGTGGATTAAATTGTTTTGCGCGATACTAACCGCGTTACCACTTGCGTTTGAAATGATGGTATTGCTGTTGTCTGGGTTGTCGATGCTCCCACTATGACTTGCCAGTGTTATGCCGCTAATACTGGCTAGGGTGCTATTGCTCATACTGCCAATAAGCTTCTGGCCATTTTTTAAGGCCAATTCGCCTTGATAATTGCCGCCGCGCAAATAGATTGTATCGCCGGTGGAATCGGCCGCATCACTGCCAAAACTATTGCTACCGCTTAACTTTTGGAATGGGCTGCTAAGGCGACCATCGCCCGCCGTGCTGGCGCTACTGTCTACAAACCATATGCGATCGCTAACGGTAACGCTGACGGCACTCGCCTGGGTACAGGCATTGGCATTGTCACAGATATAGTAGCTAAAGCTGTCGGTACCATTGTAGCCAGCGGCTGGGTTGTAGCGGTAGGTGCCGCTATTACTATCGAGCAGAGTCACAGTAGCCCCATTGCTGGTGGTTAAGCTGTTGGTGCCGGCCGTATTGGCTAAGCTGACGCTAAAGCTATTACTGTCAGGGTCTACAATGGTTAAACCGCTTCTCAAACTGTTTGCGCTACCAGGCTCGATAAAAACATTGCCTGTTGCGCTTTGATTATTGGCACTGCCGCTAAGGGTAGGGGCGTCGTTTACCGGAGTAACCGTGATATTCACTGTTGCTGTGCTGCTACTGCTGCCGTCAGAAACTTCTATCGTAAAGCTATCGCTACCAACATAGTTAAGATCGGAGGTGTAACTAACGCTCGCGCTATCGCTACCGGTGCTACTAACGGCCGATAAGCTACCGTTACTTGGTCCGCTTGCTATAGTGAAGCTTAGGTTTTGTCCTTCTGGATCGCTGGCGCTGAGTGCTAGCGACTGTGCTATATCTTCAGGCACAGAAAAGCTGAGTGCGCTCACGACAGGGCTCTGGTTTTCCAGCTCATTAACATCTAATCGCAAATAGAGATTTCGGCCATCGTCGGTAAGGAATGCAGCCTGCAAATCGGCGGCAGCACTACCGGCATCATCAGCTGGATCGGTGCCAGCACTACTGACCGAACTCCAATCGCTAGTTAAGCCGTCTACAGAGATCACAACTGCCCAAGCTAAGGGGATACTGAGTAAGGGCAGCATAATAATAAACACTGCAAGCTGTGGCAGGCGCTTAGGAAGGTGCTTGCGCCCGCTAACAAAAAGCAAAACTCCCATTGCCAGGGCCAACCAGCCTAGGGTTGGAACAGCTGTAGGAGCCAAGGGGGTTAAAGCAATATCGATACGGCTGGCCGCTCCGATGATATCGGCTTGGCCTCCGCCTTCGCTGGTAAAATAAATTCGCACATTGCTAGCATCCACAATACCCAGCTGCGCGAAGCTCAGCTGTGCTTCGATTACATCGCTACCGCCGCTGCCCGTATTGCTGCCAAGTGCCGCTGGGCTAACGCTTGCGCTAGGGCCAAAGCTAGCGCCGCTGCATTGAGCCAGCTCGGTGCTGCTAACCGTTACCGGTGCTGCGCTTAGCGCAATGCTTAGCTCGTATTCCGCCCCTAAAACGGCTGGAAAGCCGGCAGGGTTACAGCCTGTTGCATTGTTATCGTCAGTATCAAAGTAGATGCGATATGTAGATTGTGCTTGAGCATCGGTATTCAGCGTGAAGAAACAGAGACTAGCTAACAGGGCAAGGCAGAAACGCAACATGGCGAACTCTCTATAAGTAGACCGTAAAAAGAAATAGGCGACATGTTAGGGAGGCTGGCTATAGCTAGTCAATAAGTATTAGGTGCACCCCCCTCGTATGGGGGGGATTGAACAGGGTTTGCAACGCCTATTAAGGTCCTAACAAAAATAGCTTGGCCCTAGCTGTTCTTGCTCGTATTATTTTTGTAGAAGCAAAATAACAAGAAGAAAAGCAAGCATAAGGGAGCCACTATGTTTCAAACCAGTAAGTACTACTCAAAGAAGGTATATTTGTTAGCGCTAATATTGCTGCAGTTTGCGGTCGCGATGCTGGCGAACGCTGAATTGAGAAAACAAGGCGACCCTTGGGGCTACTGGGAAGCGGCTGATAAAGGCGCGATAGCGGAAATCTACCCATGCAATCAAGATCGCCAAAGCCTTTGCGCAAAGTTACTGTGGATTAAAGATGACCCAGATGGCACTTTATTAGATAGCAATAACACAGATGCCCAGTTGCAGCAGCGCAAGCTTACGGGTTTGGTATTTGTTGATGGCGTCGCCTTTAAAAAAGCAGGCAAATGGTCTGGGGGTAGCATTTATGATCCTAAATCCGGCAAATCCTATAAAGCCAAGGTTGAGCTAAAATCGGCTGACAAAATTAAGCTAGGTGGTTGTATTGCGTTCTTATGCGATAGTGAAACTTGGAGCCGAACCTCGAAGCCCAAACAGAGCAAATAATAGAGATCGCTGGTGGCGCCAACAGCCACCGATAAGATGCATAAAGTTAACCTGCTGTTTACCCCCAATAGCTGCTATAGTGCAGCTATCGAATCAGAGCTGGCCTTTGCTTAAATATCTTGGCCGGCTTGCGAGTGTTACCTCTATTTAAATACCGAGAATTCCATGCCGTTTACCTCTCTTGGCCTTTCAGAGCCAATTTGCCGCGCTTTGAGCGATCTTGGCTACAGCAAACCGACAAGCATTCAAACACGAGCGATACCGGTGGTATTGCAGGGTGAGGATGTGATTGCTACGGCGCAAACGGGTACCGGTAAAACGGCAAGCTTTGTATTGCCGTTGCTAGAAGCTTTTCAAGCCAAAGAGCCGATGCGCGGAAAGCGGGTGCGTTGCTTAATACTGAGCCCCACTCGTGAGCTGGCCGAGCAGCTACATAAAAACATCCAACAGTATGCTCGCTATTGCGATCAGAGCAGTACGGTGATGGTAGGCGGTGTGGATTCTGGCCCCCAAAAAGAGGCCCTAATTAAAGGCGTGGACTTTCTGGTGGCCACACCTGGTCGCTTAATCGATCTGCTGCATCAGCGTGCGCTGTATCTGGATGAGCTTGAAGCGTTGGTGATCGACGAAGCCGATAAGATGTTAGATATGGGCTTTATTGATGACATTAATCGAATCATCGATCGTGCACCGGAAGATCGACAGAGTTTGCTGTTCTCAGCCACCATGCCACCACCAGTGCGCCAGTTGGCTAAATCGACGATGTACCGTCCCAAAGAAATCAGTATTGATGCCCAGCATCGCGGGGCCGATACGGTAGAGCAATGGTTGGTCGCAGTTGATAAAGATACCAAGTCGGCATTGCTAAGCCACCTGATAAAAGAAAACGATTGGCAGCAGGGTTTGATTTTTATCGAAACAAAGCATGGCGCGGCAAAACTGGCGGAGCAATTGGGCAAGCGCGGTATTGAGGCCGAAGCTTTTCATAGTGGTAAAAGCCAAGCCTCTCGCGAACGTGCGCTAGAAGAGTTTAAAGCAGGCAAGCTGCCGTTCTTAATTGCCACTGGCATTGCGGCTCGTGGTTTGGATATTGAAGCCTTGCCGAGAGTGATTAATTATGACCTGCCTTTTGATAGTGATGAATTCATCCATAGAATCGGCCGTACAGGGCGAGCAGGGGCGAAGGGTGAGGCCATTAGCTTATTGTCTCTGGATGACTTTAAAAACTTGTGCGCGATTGAGAGTCGTTTGGGCCATATTATTGAGCGTCGTGAAATAGAGGGCTTCTCTCCTCGAAAAGAAGTGCCAATTTCGATCCTTAACTATCAACCGAAAAATAAACCCAAGGCTAAACCCAAGGCTAAACCCAAAAAGGATCGTGCTAGCAAATCGGGTGCCGATTTCAAACCCGCTAATAAAGGGCGCGGAAGCAACAGTAATAGTGCCTGGTCTAAAGCCTCATCTACGGAAACGGCTGATCAAGACAAGCCGAGCTTTCGAAAGCATGCCCCTAAAAACACTAAGTCTGAAAAAGCTAAAAAGCCATTTAACCCTTGGCTGAAGTAATGATCATTCGATTCTTAGTTGATAGAGGGGCGAGTTCTATTTGCCCCTAGCGTAAGGCCTTGTTAAGCTAAATCTATAACTTGCAGCAGCATGGCTAAGCCCTGTGTTTAAAAGGATGTAGGCAAAACTATGGATTATTTTGCACCGCTTTCACGACGCATAAAAGCTTTGATGATAGATGGCCTATTGATAGCCTTGTGGTTGTTTCTGGCTATTTTAGTTGTCTCCAAATTGGGTATCAATAACAGCAAATTGGAATCGTTATTGATACTTTTTGTTGTCGTTTCGATAGAGCCCTTATTGCTGAGTCTGACAGGCTCGACAGTTGGTCAGCATCTCTGTGGAATTCGCGTACGTCGTATTGATAGTGATAAGAAGTTAAATATATTGCTTAGCACTATTCGTACTTTATTAAAGCTTCCTTTTGGTATTCTTTCTTTAGCAACCGTTTCCGCCAGTGAACGCCACCAAGGCATTCATGATTTTATCAGCCGCAGTATTGTGGTGCACAAGAGCCCCGAAAGCGCTCCTGTTGGTGAGCGATTAAAAGCGCGTATAAAAGATACGGAAAATTACCGTTACCCATCAGTCATTCGTAGGGTTTTCGTAATATTTTTATACCTGCTAATTAGCATTATTGTGGTTGCCATATTGCCGCTTCTGTTCATCTCAGAGTCATGTTTTGAGGGCCATAGCTGCAGCGATATCGACGGCGTAATCAATATAGGCTTTAGTTTATTGTTTTATATTAGCGTGTTTGTAATTATTGCACTTGCTTGGCAGGCTCGCTTATGGGGGTGCCGAAAGCGTGCTATAAAAACAGAAGAAGGCTCCAGCTAGCACTCTTAGTTCTGTTGCTTCTCATTGTGTTGTATGGCCGGCATGAGTTGAAAGAGGGGCTTGGCACCCACAAAATTTCACTTTTAGCCCTATCAGCTTCTTGGCTATCTGATTAAGCTTGTAAATCTGAGTCTACGCCTACCGGAGCTTAATGATGATCCACTTAAAAACCCTATTTTATGTATTGCTTCTTGCCTGCTTTACCCCCTTTCAGTTCGCCAATGCCGAAGATAACAAGCAACCCCAAAAAGCTATTTTGATAACAGGGGCGAGCTCTGGAATTGGGCTTAGCATGACCAAGCTGTTATCCCAAAACGGTTTTTACATTTACGCCGGGGTTTTGCATAAAGAAGAAATGGCGGCGCTAGATAAGCTGGATAACGTTAAGGCCGTTCAGTTCGATGTGCGAAATCAAGCGCAAATTAATGCGGCCGTAAAAGTTGTAGAGAACGAGGGAAGGGGCTTATATGGCCTGATTAATAATGCCGGCGTCTCGATTTTCGGCCCCATGCTGGAGCTGCCCGTGGAGCAGGTGAAATACCAAATGGATGTTAATGTTTACGGGCCAATGCGCGTAAGCCAGGCCTTTGCTCCGTTAGTTATGCAAAGCAAAGGGCGTATTGCTACCACAGGTTCTATTGCGGGTATTCTTTCGCCTCAGTTTATGGGGGCGTACAGTATGAGCAAGCACGCCATCGAAGCTTACACTGATGCCTTTGCCCAAGAGATGGCAGGCTTTGGCGTTAGTGTGCACGTGATCGAGCCGGGTAATTACGGCACTAATATTGGTAATGCTGCAAAAAAACGCTTGCTTGATATGGACTACTGGCCAGCGACTACGCGTTATGGCAAAGCGCGCAGCCATTTATTGGGGCGTTTAGATCAAACCGAAAAAGGCCCTGATCCAATTGATGTTGCCGAGGCGGCCTTAGAACTTATGCAATCAGAGAATCCAAAAATTCGCTATATGGTAACGGCTACACCAGCGCAAGCGGAGATTACGCTTAGACGTCAGCTTAGCAAAATGCTTGAGTTAAACGCTCAGCAAAAACATGAAATGTCTCGCGACCAGTTGATTAAGTTGTTGGATGAGGAATTAAGCAAAAGCCAGAAAAAATAACTGGCTTAGTAGGTGCTTGGCGCTACATATACCGCCAAGCATTTTCCGCCAACCATTATTGGAATTTCAAATTAACTGGAAAAGCACTTATTAATCCAGGTGCCAATGTCCTGAATCTGCTCCATCACAACTTGATGCTCCATTGGATAAGTCTTCCACTCAACGGAGTAATCGAATTTCTTTAATGTCTCTACCGCATGCTCACCTAAGTCTATAGTCACCACTGGATCGTGAGTACCATGGCTGGCAAAAAACGCCGTGTTTAGATTCGCTTCACTACGTTCTTGCTCAAGCTGATCGGTGAAAACCATATAGGTGGACATGGTTAGTACACCAGCGAGCTTATGTTGAGTACGTAATGCAGTGTAGTAACTGATAACACCACCTTGGGAAAAGCCTGCAAGAATAATATTTTCTGAAGGTATACCTAGAGCAATTTGCTCTTCAATGAGTTTTTCTACCAAAGCATAAGATTCTTCAATTCCTTGGCGATCTTGCCGGCCTTCAATGGTCATGCCTTTGATGTCGTACCAGCCAGGCATCTGCATTCCGCCATTAATGGTAATAGGGCGGTTTGGCGCCTGGGGGAATATAAAGCGTATGGCAGGGCTAGCGTTTAAGCCCAGATGTGGGACAACGGGAGGGAAATCATTGCAAGAGGCACCTAGGCCGTGCAGCCAGATGATGGCATGGCTAGGTTCGCCGCTGCCGTGCGTAAGCTCGATGGTCATAATGAAAGCATCCTAGGAATAAAACGACGCTGCATAATACAGCGTCCGAGTCGAATTCCCAATGATGCTTGATGAAGGGCTAGGCCTAGCCTCCCAAAAGGGCGAGGCTATATTGCACTGAAACTACATTGCACTGAAACCGCCATCCATCAATAGGGGATGGCCGGTCATATAGGTATTGGCGGGGTCGCAGGCGAAGAGCATGCCGCGCACAATTTCCTCTGGCTGAGCGTGGCGTTTCAGGCAAGTGTCAGCACCGATACGCTTAATGGCGGTATCTCGGTCCTTAACACCCTCTAATGCGCGGTCGAACATATTGGTTTCGGTAACGCCTGGACAAATCGCATTTACACGAATATTAAAACGGCCATATTCAACAGCGGCCGATTTACTCATCCCAATAACAGCGTGCTTACTGGCGGTATAAGCACTGCCGGCGGCAAAACCGTTTAAGCCTGCAATGGAGGATACATTCAAAATTGCACCAGATTGCTGTTTCAACATGGCCTTAACTTGATGCTTCATGCCTAAAAACACGCCGCGCACATTGATATTCATCATGCGCTCAAAATCTTCTAAAGGCATATCTATTAATGGCGTTCCTTCAGGATCCAGGCCTGCATTATTAATCGCCACATCCAGCTTGCCAAAGCTAGCAACAGTTTGGCTGACAAAATCTTCTACTTGGCTTTCTGAGGTAACATCGCAGCTCTGATAAAAAACCTCGCTGCCTTGCGCTTGCAGCTCTTCAGCAAGCTCTTTTAGCAAGGTTTCATTGATATCGCTTAAGGCTAACTTTGCCCCAGCCGCAGCAAACTGCTTTGCAGCCTCACGTCCAAGGCCACCACTGGCGCCAGTGATAAGAACAACTTGATTTTGAAACTGTGACATAAATAACCCTCAAGAAAAGACCAACGTGCTGCTTTTATTCTATCGCTGTGAGTTGCTCAAACTAGGGGAGATTGCTACCAATATAATGGTGTAAATGAACAGCTAAGAGATAAGGTAGGGTTGCTTAGCGAGGCGATCGACCATAAACAAACGGTGCTTTCCTATAAGCCAAATTGCTTTGCTAGTTTTATCATTGGTATTTTCCAGGCCAATTCATACCGTTCTTCTCTTGCCGGGCTTTGTGTGACTTTCATTGCTAATTACTCCTAAATCGCGCTCTCTATTCAGAGGGCCCAGTGGCTTGTATATACGTACAATAAGTGGTTCTATACGCTCTCTATTTTTGCAGTAAACGGTTGAGATACAGAAATGGCGTCTTCTCTGGTCTCATGGATAGGGCTGGCAGATTTGTCAGCATCAGAGGGGACTCTAGAAAAAGGCCAGCTTGGGCCTATAGGTAGTGCTCTTGAACAGATGGAGTTTGATCAAATATTCCTCATTTATGATCACAGGGCTGCCACAGCTAAAGCCTTTGAAAGATGGCCTAAAAAACATACAGGTCAGCCCTTGTATTTACACAGAGTAAAGCTGTCATCTCCAACGTATTTTTCCGATATCCATAAGGGTTTTGATGACTTTCTGAGTTCTAAAGTTATACCGGCTAGTATAGGCCGCTTAATGTTTCATCTATCCACAGGGGCACCGGCAATGGCCACTGTTTCCATTTTATTGGGGAAGATTGAGTACTCCACTGGATTTCTTTAGTTACCTCCACAGAGTGGGAAAACTGCCTTTCGAAATTGCCATAGGGTTTTGCCGGATTATTCAACAGAAATAGAAAAGCTCTCTTTTGTTATAGATATTAACTGCACTTTTCCTTTAAAATCAGAGAGTTTGGGCTAACAGTAGGCGTGGTTATAACAGGTGAAGCAGGACAAATAACAACCAGATACCGAATGGAAGCACTTGGGATGAAATTTGAGCATATTGAATATACCTCCCCCCATTGGCTAGGCCACAGGGAGAGGCAATGAATAATAAATCTAATTTTGAATTTCTTAGTAAGCACGATCCGCTGCTGCTTCAGCTCGCTCATACCGCTGAGAAGTCCTTCGTTCCAGACCCTAACACGACCCTAGTTAAACTTCGCCAGTTAGGTGAAGCCATCGCGCAAGATGTAGCTGCCCAGGTCGGCATTGAATCCGATAGCCAAACCCGGCAGTTGGACCTTCTAAGACAAATTGATTTCAAGCTCCGCCTCGACCGTAATGTTTCAGACTCTTTCCATCAAATACGAAAGTTAGGCAATGAGGCGAATCACGATTTCAGTTCCAGTACTCATGGTGATGCTCTCAAAGCACTACAAATAGCCTGGGCTCTTTCGGGTTGGTTCCACAAAACCTTTGGGGGAGATAAAGCGAAAGGGTTTAAGTTAGGTAAATTTGTTAAGCCTACAGACCCTTCAGAACATGTACGTGAGCTTGAAGCCCAGGTTCGTTTGCTTCAAGCAGAACAGCAACGAACCACTGAACGTCTTAAGATGACAGAGGCTCTACAAGCGGCCGAAGCAGACAAGGCAGAAGCAGAGCGTCAGCGCGCTGAACAAATGGCTGAAGAGAGAGCTGTTTATGAGGAGCTGGTCCAAGAAAGTGAAGCCCAGCTAGCAAGCTTAACTACAGAGTTTACCCTTGCTAATCATAACCGAGTAGAGAATTTCACTAAGCAGAGTAAAGATGACCAAATAAACTTTATTCAACAGGTAGAATCCTCAGCTCTAGATCTTTCAGAGCCAGAAACCAGGGTAATGATTGACCTGCAATTGAGAGAGGCTGGCTGGGACGCTGATACCGTCAATCTCAGATACTCTAACGGCTCTCGTCCCGAACAGAATAAGTGTAAGGCCATTGCAGAGTGGCCTACAGAGTCTGGGCCAGCAGACTACGTTTTGTTTAATGGCTTAACGCCGGTTGCGGTTGTAGAAGCCAAGCGAAACTCTAAGAATGTTTATGGCGCGATCGATCAAGCCAAGCGTTATGCCAAAGGGTTAAGCACTAAAAACGCCTTTACTATCGAAACTCAGTGGGGAGACTACAAGGTCCCCTTAACCTTTGCGACCAACGGTCGGCCATATCTAAAACAATTAGAGCAAGAAAGCGGCATCTGGTTCTTGGATGTACGAGACAATGCCAATCGCCGTAAAGCACTCAAGGGGTGGTATTCTCCCCATGAAATCAAAACCTATCTTAAGCAAACACCGCAAGAAGCTGAGCAAAAGCTTGATGATATGGACTTTGCTTACAACCTCCAGCTGCGCGATTACCAAGTTGATGCCATAAGAGCGATTGAAAATACTATCAAACAGGGTAAGTCTCAAGCGTTGGTAGCAATGGCAACGGGTACCGGTAAAACTAAAACCTGTATTGCATTGTTATATCGCTTACTCAAAGCCGAACGTTTTCGCCGCATTCTATTTTTGGTCGACCGTTCAGCGTTGGGTGTGCAGGCTACCGACGATTTTGGAGAGGTCAGGCTTGAGAGTCTGAATACCTTTGCCGATACGTTTGAAGTGATGGGGATGGAACTCAACAAGCAACCAAAAGCGAAGCCGGAAGACGACACCAAAGTACATGTCGCTACGGTGCAGGGTTTGGTTAAGCGCATTATGTACACCGGAGATGACGATTTTAAACCTGGCGTTGGTCAATACGACTGTATCGTGGTTGATGAATGCCACCGTGGCTATCTCTTAGATCGCGAGCTAAGCGATACCGAGCTAGTTTTCAGGGATCAAAAAGATTACCAGTCAAAATACCGTGCAGTCATTGAGTATTTTGATGCCTTTAAAATTGGTTTAACGGCAACGCCTGCTCTACATACCACTGATATCTTTGGTAAGCCCGTGTTTAGCTACAGCTATACCGAAGCGGTGCTGGATGGTTACCTCAACGACCATCTACCACCAGTTCGTATCCATACAAAATTATCAGAGCAAGGTATTCATTATGAAGTGAATGAAACCGTGCAAGTCTATAACCCCGAAGATAACAGTGTTGAAACCTACAACACACCGGACGAGCTAAATTTCGATGTTTCTCAGTTTAATAGGCAAGTCATCGCGCCGGAGTTTACAAAGGTTGTAACTAAGTGGTTGATAGAAAGTGATTCCATAAACCCCTATTCTCAAGCCAAAACGCTTATCTTTTGTGTTACGGATAAACATGCGGATGAAGTGGTAGAAGCTTTAAAAGAAGCCTGTGAAAGCTACCACGGTGAAGTCGAAGATGATGCTATTCAAAAAATCACTGGCGCCAGCGATAAGCCGTTAGACAAAATTCGTTCCTATAAAAATGATCGTCTGCCCAATATAGCCGTTACAGTTGATCTGCTAACAACCGGAATAGACATACCGTCCATCTGCAATTTGGTCTTCCTGCGTCGCGTAAATAGCCGTATTTTGTTTGAGCAGATGCTGGGGCGTGCAACCCGCCTTTGTGATGAAATTGGCAAAGGTCCATTCCATATCTATGATGCGGTTGATATCTACAAGCAGCTAGAAAAAGTCACTACCATGAAGCCGGTAGTGACCAATGTCGATATTAGCTTCAGTGAGCTAGAGCAAGAGATTACCAAGCCCAATGCATCGGACCTCAATGAGCTAGCAAGAAATCAATTCGTTGCCAAGTTACAGGTAAAGCGTCGTCATCTCAGTGAAGATCAACAAGAAAAGTTTGAAACCATAGTCGGTAAGCCGGCCAAGGAGTTCGCTAAAGAAATCAAAGAGATGCCTGTTAATGAAGTGGCGCAATGGTTTACTAACAATCCAGGTTTAGGCGAATTATTGGATCAGCGAGTAACTGGCGCAGGAAGAACAACGCCATTAGTCATCGCGCCAGAAGAAGATGAGGTTACCAATATCACCACCGGCTACGGTGATGGGCAAAAGCCAGAAGATTATCTGCAATCCTTTAACGACTTTGTGAACGCCAATAGCAATCGTTTGACTGCCATTCAAACAGTGGTAACGAAACCCTGGGAGCTAACCCGTAAAAGCCTTAAAGAACTGGCTGTAGAGTTAGAGCAAAACCACTTTAGAGAGAAAGATTTACAAGTGGCATGGAGCGAGGTGAACAGCGAGCATATTACGGCCCGAATTATCGGGTTTATTCGCCAGGCTGCATTAGGCGAGGCGTTGATTCCATTTGAACAAAGAGTAGATAATGCCTTAGCCAAAATACTCGCTAGTCAAGACTGGAAAACACCGCAAAAACAGTGGCTAGAGATTATCGCAAAGCAAATGAAAGCTACCACCATTGTTGATGAGGCTGCATTGGATCAAGGCTTTTTCAAAGATCAAGGTGGTATCAAGCGAGCCAATAAGTTATTCGATCAGCCAATTACTGAAGTATTGGCTGGTTTCAATGAAGCACTTTGGAAACAAGATGAATCGGCATGATATTTATCTTGTTTGAACAGTTTATAAATGAGTGGTCCCAAATGAGTACACAAGATTTAGTCGCCAAACTATGGAATCTCTGTAATTTACTCCGTGATGACGGCGTAACTTATCACGAGTACCTAAATGAGCTTACTTTCCTCGTTTTCCTTAAAATGGTAGACGAAACAGGTAGGCACGAAAATATACCAGAGGGGTATCGCTGGAGTGACCTAGAAAATTACAACGCTGCTTCACGCTTGGAAGAGTATAAAAAATTATTGATACACCTTGGATCACATGGTTCACTGATTACGCAGGCTATCTATGCCAATGCGAATACTGTAATACGCAAGCCAGCTACGCTCACCAAATTAGTGAGTGAAATTGACAAGCTTGATTGGTACAGCGCCAAAACTGAAGGCTTGGGTGATATGTATGAAGGACTGTTAGAGATTAATGCTGGAGAGAAAAAGTCCGGTGCAGGTCAATACTTCACGCCGCGTGTGCTCATTAACGCGATGGTCGAGTTGATGAAGCCTAATTTAAAAGATGTGATTGTGGACCCAACCGCAGGAACAGGCGGATTTTTGATCAGTGCTCACCACTATATCAATGAGAATAACGATGTCAGCACGCTGAATGAAAAGGCTTACGATAAATACCAGCATAAAACCTTCTTTGGAATGGAGCTAGTTCCCGACACCCGCCGCTTGGCAATGATGAACTTGATGCTGCATGACTTGGCGGTAGATGATGAGCACTCCGGTATTCTATTTGGTGACACCTTGTCGAATGAGGGTAAAGCATTACCACCGGCAAGTTTGATTTTGGCTAACCCTCCTTTTGGTACCAAGCAGGGGGGAGGTGTGCCAACCCGTGATGACTTGTTGTATTACACCAGTAATAAGCAGCTCGCCTTTTTACACCTAATGTATTTAAAGATGCTTAAACCTGGTGGCCGCGCTGCAATAGTACTGCCAGACAATGTTTTGTTTGAAGGCTCTACGGGGCAAACAATCCGTAAAGACTTAATGGAGAAATGTGATCTTCATACCATTTTGCGATTACCAACTGGTATCTTTTACGCAGCGGGAGTAAAAACCAATGTGCTATTTTTCTCAAAGCCAGAAAAAGTTACCCAAGATAAAGGCAATACCAAACATGTATGGGTGTATGACTTACGCTCCAATATGCCACAATTTGGTAAGAGAACAACATTTAACGAAAGCCACTTTGAAGAATTTTATGAGGCTGTAGGTGGCGACTTAACTCAAGTAGATGAAAAGGCCCGAAAAGCATTTGTTAAAAAACATAAAGATGATCCCGATGGATGTCGCCTTCGCTGCTTTAGTCGAAAAGAAATTGCTGAAAAAGATGATTCCTTAGATTTATCTTGGATCCGTGATAACAGTGTCGAGGATGCAGATAACCTGCCCGAGCCGGATGTATTAATTAACGAAGCGTTAGAAGAAATGGCTGGGGCGATGAATGAGTTGCAGGCTATTTTGGTGGAGCTAGGTGCAGTTGAAAAAGGCGAAGAGGTTGTGCTGTGAGTGAGTTGCCTAGAGGGTGGGTAAATACAGAATTAGATAATCTTTTCTCATTTGTTATAGGTGGTGATTGGGGGAAAGATCCAGGGTTTTCAGATACCGACTTTGATGATGCATTATGTATTCGAGGATCAGAATTTAAAAAATGGCATAGAGACAAAGGGTCAACGGCTTCCTTTCGCAAAGTGAAGCAAGCAAGTTTAGAAAAAAGAAAGTTAGAACTTGGTGATATATTAATTGAAATATCTGGTGGCGGCCCAGATCAGCCTGTTGGCAGAACTGTACTCATAGATGATCTTGCCCTTAGTCATAATCCTGGCGTCCCTAAGGTATGCACAAATTTTCTTCGATTAGCTCGACCGAGCAAAAAGATAGACTCTCGATACCTAAATTATTATTTACATAGTTTCTACCTTTCTGGTGAAGTGGTCAAATACCAAGGTGGGAGCAATAATCTTAGAAATTTAAAGTTTAAAGAATATAGCAAGATAAATATCCCTCTTGCTCCTCTGAATGAACAAATCCGCATCGCCAATAATCTCGATTCCATCTTAGCCAAAGTCGACAAAGCCCAAACACGTTTGGAGAAAATCCCCCTCATCCTAAAACGTTTTCGGCAGTCGGTACTTGCTGCTGCGACATCTGGGGAGTTGACGAAGGAGTGGAGGAATGAGAATTTTTACTCCACATCAGAGATGCTGAAGGAATTGGTCAAGCCCAAAAAGCCTGCTCGTTATAAGTCAAGGAACATCGGCTTTATAGAAGGAGTGGTTGCTACGGCTGTTGGAAAGCCGAACTCAAAGTTGGTCGATAGCTGGGAATGGGTGCCACTCGTAGATATTGCAGTCATGGGTACCGGGCATACTCCTAGCCGATCGAAGTCAGAGTATTGGGGGGGAGAGGTAAACTGGATCGGAATAAAGGATGCTCGTAATAATCATACTGGAACAATTTTGGAAACTGAGCAGAAAACCAATGAACTGGGGCTTGAGAATTCTGCGGCCAGAATATTGCCCAAAGATACTGTATGCATTAGTAGAACAGCCTCAGTTGGATATGTTGTGAAAATGGGAGTGCCAATGGCTACTAGCCAAGATTTCGTAACTTGGACCCCTACAGATGTTCTTGATCCAGATTGGTTAAAATGGCTGTTTGTTTCTGAAAAAGAATCTCTTTTTCGGTTTGGTAAAGGTACTACTCATACCACTGTATATTTTCCAGAGTGGCTTTCTATGCATGTTGCCTTGCCACCTATCGAAGAGCAAAAGGAAATTGTTCGCCAGGTAGAGTCGTTGTTTTCATTGGCAGATGATGTCGCAAAGAAATATCATGATTCCAAGCAGAGGACTGACCGTTTAACTCAATCTATTTTGGCTAAAGCTTTCCGGGGTGAGTTGCTTCCCCAAGATCCGAGTGATGAGCCTGCTGAGGTTTTGTTAGAAAGCATTAAATCAGTAGTGTCCAAACCTAAGGCGAAGTCTAAAAGATGAGACTTAACCGCTTAGAGATCGTTGGTGAATATAAGTCTATACGTGGAGATAGAGAGAATCCTTTCGTTTATGATTTCGTAGACTCACACAGTAATTACTCCCCTCTATGCCTTGTCGGTTTAAATGGATCGGGAAAATCCAACTTTATAGAGCTGATTGCAGATATATTCGGATATGTTGATCGGTATTACAATAATCAATATATTTGCAAAGAAGATTTAACTTACGATTTCGAAATTGACTATTCAATAAATGATGCCGGGTCATATCGAAGCATCAAGATAATTGGCCGAAATTCACGGCTAGATATGTTCACTTTAGTTGACTCTGTGATTAGAGATTCAATTCAGAGTGGTTACCATCAACTGCTACCATCAAATATTATTGCTTATTCATCAGGACATAATCAGGGTTTAAGTTCAGTTTTTGCTAAGTCTCAATTTCAATATTATGAAGTGATCCGCAAGCAGGCGGCATTTTATCGTGGCTTTCAGCAGCGTTATGAAGCTATTTCTGGTCGCGAGGATCGCTCTGAACAGGAACTATCCAGCTATGTGAGGGAGCGCTATAGGGCCAATTCTAATTTGTTTGAAGTCCCTCGTGGTATAGATGATCTAGATGACTATTTTGACGAGTTAGATTTAGGTGAGCCATTAACATACAAGAAAGCGAATTTGCCCATAGGTATTTTTACTGACCATTCTTTTAACCAGCTGGTGTTTATTTACTTACTGATATCGAATAATCAAGCGTTTAAGCATTTCATCTCTGAAGAAATAAAAATCAGTCATCTGTGTGGTTTTGAATTGGACCTGAGGTTGTCCACCTATAGAGACTTTGAAGTGGTTAATGATATTGCATCTCGTCTCATCGAGTTGAGCGCGGATTCTCTTGGACTTCCAGCTATGGGGTGCCCTCCCACTTTTAATAAAGACACCTTGTCAGGTGTTCTTAGGTTCAATTTGAATCATAACTTCTTCAGCAGTTTTGAGCGACTCTACCTAGATACCTCAATCTTTCTCGAGCACTTAGTGACGCTAATTCAACTATCGGCTAAAAAGTGGAGTTCTGATGAGTGCAGATCACTAAAAACGAGTCGGTATATTAGGAATGTCCCAAATGTGAGTGGCGGTTTAGCTCCCATCAGGTTCATTAATACGAAGATTCAGCTATTAGAGCCAAACGTCGAAACCTTGTATGACAGATTAAGTGATGGTGAACATCAATTAATGCAAATTATTGGTAGTTTGATCATGTTTGGTGAGGAGGAGTCACTTTTTATCCTCGATGAACCTGAAAGCCATTTCAATCCAGAATGGAGGGCCGAGTTTCTTTGTTTGATATCTAAATACACGGATCTTCATAACATAGAGTTGATTATATCGACACATTCACCTTTCGTTTTATCAGCTTGTAAGGCTGACAGAGTATTGGCTTTTAATAAAGATGAGGAAGGTAATGTCTCTGTTCAGTCGCCAGGTGTAGAAACTTATGGAGCTTCTTTTGATTCACTTTTGACATCTGTCTTTGATTTAGATGTTTTAATATCCAAAAAACCCAAGGCTGAGATAGAAAGGGTTATAGAGCTTCAGAAGCTTGACCAAATATCTCGTAACGAGGCGCTAGAAAGGCTCGAAATATATGGGGATTCTTTCGAGTTAAACTTCCGAAGAAATCAGCTAAGAAGAGATGCTTCTAGTCAAGAGCGAGGGAACGAATAGATGCTATGGCAAGTTACTAAGCCTCCTGCTTCTGGCCTATATTGGCTAGATGAAGTCCATAAGAACTTTTATATTGAGTTGTTCGATGGTAAGAACTTTGATGATTGTTTTGTTGATAGGTTTCAGCCGGTTTTAGCCGCAAGTGTTAAGACAAAACGGCTATTTCAATCAGTTTATAATCTTTATACAGCGCTTGGTCTGGCAGAAAAAATTGCGTTTCAGGCTCTGTATCAAAATCATCTTTCCTATCAAGATTGTTTTGATGACACTGCTTTACCCGTATTGCGTCCCGCTCCTGGGTATGCCGACTTATGGGTGGCGGTAAAAAAACTAGGTGGGTATTTGTATTCTACGACAATAGGCTTAGATTGCTTTGCCGATGCAGCGATTAATGATCCATCGATGGATCAGCACTACGAAGACTATAAGGCTTTAAACGGCAAAGTCTGTTGTTTTTGTGGTACAGAAGAAATGATGGAGGAAAGAGATATTGTGCCCGATGAGGGGAATCCTGAAAATGACGAGAAGCAGTGGCGAGCGTCTTATGATCATTATTTGCCAAAAAAGCATTATCCGTTTTTAGCTGTTGATTTTAACAATCTAGTACCTTGTTGTCAGAAGTGTAATGAGAAGGCCAAAGGTGAAAAAGACCTGCTAGAAAATGGAGGAAATCGAGTTCTAGCTTTTAATCCTTATCAGGATACTGACGGTGTACGATTGATTGCAAATTACAAATGTGATGGATTAAAAAATATAATGTCGGTCGAAATAGAGGGAACGGGTTGTACTTTAGAAGATAAGGGCAATACATGGAATGGCACATTTCTTGTTCTCGATCGTGTCAACAAGCGTTTAAATGATTTCGATAGTTCCTGGCTGGCTCCATCCCTGAACGGTTGTGATAACGCAGAGACTGCTAGGAATGCCCTTGGCCAAGAAGCGGCTAGATGTAACGCGGTCAAGACTACAGAGCGTGAGGGCTATTTTAAGTCTCTATGCTTCTCCGAGGTTTTAACTAAGTCTGATGAGCAGATCTCTGATTTGTTACTGGCAGTTGAACAAATATATTCAGGTAGAACACTAGCTTAATCAGAGTTAATAGGAGAACTCTTAAATGGAAATAACATCGAATGTAAGCTCAAGCCATGGCAAGTTAGTCGCAGATTTATTATCCGATTCTAGTAGTGATTTGTTCTTTGTTTCCCCATTTTTAACTGGTGATTTTGAGGCTTTATTCAATGAGGTGGACTTTTCAAAGATAAACTCTATTGTTTTGGTAACAACGCTCAAGAAAAACGATCAGGATCAAATCACAAAACCCAAGTCATTGAAGTCCTTTTATAAGCTAATAAAATCTAACTGCCCCAATGCTAAAGTAAAAGTTCATATTGATAATAGCCTGCATGGAAAGATCTATATTTTTAGGGAAAATGACTCGCAAAAAGCCATAGTGACGTCTGCCAACCTAACTCAAAATGGTTTTTATAATAATAACGAGTGGGGTTTATTAATTGACGATAAAGAAGCCATAGAGCAGCTAGAGAATGAAGTACTTGAATGCATCGATTACCCTGATGTTACAGAATCAATCGTAGATAGATTGCTTATGTTCTCTGAGCAGTATCAACGTGATAACCCTGAATGGGCTAAGGTGGTAACTCCAGACTCTGACATCATGGAGAATGTTTATAATCAGGGAGCTAATAACAACGATAACCCTCGATACTGGCTAAAACCTATTGGTGTCTCAGAAGATCCTATTTACAAAGAAGATAGGCGCGACTTTTCTGACTTACACCAAGATCTAGCCTTTTCCAAAAAGGGAGTCGGCGCAATAAGAGCGGGCGATATTATAATAACCACCGCTGTGGGTTGTGGCTGCTTGCTCTCCTATTTCCAAATTACCGGCTCACCTAAAGAAGCTACACACGAAGAAAAACAACAAAACCCCTGGAAAGAACGCTGGCCCTGGCATATTGAAGGTCGAAGCCTGTCTACGGAGTATGGTGCTTGTTGGTGGGAGTATGATCTTGATAGAAAGGTTCTTCTTGAGCGGTTTCTTGAACAGAACCCTGATGAGATTGTTACTCAGGCTGGGGCTAGGAGTTTGGGCACCCTAAATTTTGGCAGCGATAAAGTAGAAATAACTAAAGGTTTTGCGGAGTTTCTTATATCTGAAATTCGAAAATTTGATTAGCAGTTAATAAATTTCGATTTTTAATAGGATTATTCATACAGCCAGCAACAATTAAGATCTTCCTGCTAGATGGAAAGCCGGCAGGTATACGTACCGCAGAAATTTCCAATTGGACGGGGAAAGCCATTGCGGGGCCGCGTTCTGAATTATCTGAACTATTAAAACGAGAAAAATTGGTTAGTCCAGGTGTCTATCTTCTCACTGGTATCGATCCTGAAAATGACCAAGAGACCTTATATATAGGTGAAGCTGAGTCAGTGGTTAAACGTCTCAAGCAACATCGTGAACGTGATGATTGGACGCATGTTATTGCTTTTGTATCCAAAGATGAAAACCTTACCAAAGCGCATATGATATACTTGGAAGGATCATTAATTCAACAAGCCAACAACGCAGGCAGAGAACTTGTCCAAAATAATGCTAGTAGCGGAGCTAAACTGCCGGAAATGGATCAAGCTGAAATGGATGTCTTTCAGGAAAAGATGTTACAGCTTTTGCCAGTATTGGGTGTGGATTTATTTAAAACACTTGCCAGGGCACCTGTTCAACAGGAGGCTTTGTTGGTGGGTACTATAAAAGGCCTTAAGGGTAAAACTCCCAGATTAAAGCCCTCGTCTCCCATAAAAAACGGGCCCTCAGGCCCGTTAGTAGTTTTCACAATCTTTATTCAAAATCGACAAGATTGAATGTTAATCCATATACTCTTCAATACTAGGACAAGAACACACCAAGTTACGATCACCATACACATTATCAATACGGTTCACTGTTGGCCAAACCTTATGATGCTTTAACCACTCGGCTGGGCGGGCTGCGATTTCGCGACTGTATGGGCGATCCCATTCGGCGGCCATGACATCGTCTTGGGTGTGTGGGGCGTTGTGTAGTGGGTTGTTATCCTTTGGATACTCACCGGATTCTACCTGGGCGATTTCCTTGCGGATAGTAACCATGGCTTCGATAAAGCGATCCAATTCTTCTTTCGATTCGGATTCGGTTGGCTCGATCATTAGCGTGCCCGCTACTGGGAAACTCATAGTCGGGGCGTGGTAACCGAAGTCGTTAAGGCGCTTGGCGATATCTTCTTCGGTAATGCCGCTGGCTTCTTTTAGTGGGCGTAGGTCTAGCAAACACTCGTGGGCCACAAAACCGTTTTTGCCTTTAAACAAAATAGGGTAGTGCTCGCCTAGTTTTTTGGCGACATAGTTGGCGTTTAGCATGGCGTATTGGCTGGCCATTTTCATGCCTTTGCTGCCCATCATCTTAATGTACATATAAGAGATTGGCAGGATAGAGGCGCTGCCCCAAGGTGCGGCTGATACCACACCGTTGGCCACTTCGGTGCCTGGCACTGGTTGTACCGGGTGACCGGCAACAAACGGTGCTAAGTGTTCTTTCACGCCGATAGGGCCCATACCCGGACCGCCGCCACCGTGTGGAATACAGAAGGTTTTGTGTAGGTTTAAGTGAGATACATCACCACCAAAGCTACCTGGGCCGGCAATGCCTACAAGGGCATTCATGTTGGCGCCATCGACATAAACCTGGCCGCCTACGGAGTGAATCAAATCGCATAGCTCTACGATTTCTTCTTCAAATACACCGTGGGTGGATGGGTAGGTCACCATAATGCAAGAGATACGCTGACCGTATTCTTCCACCTTCGCGCGGATGTCATCCATGCAAACGTTACCGTTGGCATCGCACTTGGTTACCACAACTTTCATGCCCGCCATTTGTGCAGAAGCTGGGTTAGTACCGTGAGCTGAAGAAGGAATCAAGCAGATATCGCGATCGAATTCGCCTTTGCTTTGATGGTATTTTTTGATGGCTAGCAGGCCAGCGTACTCACCTTGGGCACCGGAGTTAGGCTGCAGGCTTACCGCATCGTAACCGGTACATTCTTGCAGCATTTTTTCCAGCTCGGTAAACATCTGCTGGTAGCCTTTGGCTTGATCGATCGGTGCGAATGGGTGGATGCGACCAAATTCAGGCCAGGTTACTGGAATCATTTCGGCGGTAGCGTTTAGCTTCATGGTGCAACTGCCCAATGGAATCATCGAGTGATTCAGGGCGATGTCCTTGCTTTCCAAACGCTTCAAGTAACGCAGCATTTCGGTTTCGCTGTGGTAGCGATTAAATACTGGGTGGCTCAGGATAGCATCGTCACGGACTAGCTCAGCTGGAATACCTTCGTTGGCTTCAAGCTCGGCTTCAATGGCAACCGCA
This sequence comes from uncultured Pseudoteredinibacter sp., assembly GCF_947502065.1. Lineage (GTDB taxonomy): Bacteria > Pseudomonadota > Gammaproteobacteria > Pseudomonadales > Cellvibrionaceae > Pseudoteredinibacter. Next base: position 342,241 of record NZ_CANMYE010000003.1, on the reverse strand, counting down.
TCGATCGCTTGGCCAGTAATTACTTCCAATAGCTCGCTTACATCGGCCAGCTTGGTGGTTTCGTTCAAGCTAAGGGTAATGTGCTCTTCGCCTAGCTGACGTAGGTTGATTTCTTTAGCTGCAGCGCGCGATAGAATGTCGGCGCTGTTGTCGGCTTCGATAGCTAGGGTATCGAAATAAGTATCGTGTACCAGTTTAACGCCAGCTTGTTCCAAGCCTTTGGCCAATACGGTCGTTAGGCGGTTGATACGATTGGCGATACGACGCAGGCCATCTGGGCCGTGGTATACCGCGTAGAAGCCGCTCATCAGAGCCAGTAAAACTTGTGAGGTACAAATATTGGAGTTCGCTTTTTCGCGGCGGATATGCTGCTCGCGAGTTTGCATGGCCATGCGGTAAGCTTGTTTGCCGCGGGCATCGATAGAAACACCAATGATACGCCCAGGGGCGGAACGCTTGTACTTTTCGCGGAAAGCAAAGAAAGCAGCGTGTGGACCACCAAAGCCCATGGGTACACCAAAACGTTGGTTGGTACCTACCACTACATCGGCGCCCATGCTGCCTGGTGATTTCAATAGCACCAAGCTCATGATATCGGCGGCTACAGTTACCAAAGCATCGGCGGCGTGCGCCTGATCGATGATGGCTGTTAAATCTTTGATCTCACCACTGGTGCCTGGGTATTGCAACAATACACCGAAGTATTCCAAACCTTCTAGATCGGTTTCAGGATTACCCACTTTGATTTCAAAGCCGAAGTGTTCGGCGCGGGTTTCAATCACCGCAATGGTCTGTGGGTGAGTCGCCGCATCAATAAAGAAGGTATTAGATTTGTTCTTCTTCATCTGGCGCTTACACATGGCCATGGCTTCGGCGGCCGCCGTGCCTTCATCCAACATAGAGGCGTTGGCGATTTCCATACCGGTTAGATCCATCGCCATTTGCTGGAAATTAATTAAGCCTTCCAAGCGGCCTTGGGCAATCTCCGGCTGGTAAGGGGTGTAGGCGGTATACCAACCTGGGTTTTCCAATACATTGCGCAGGATAACATTAGGTACATAGGTATCGTGGTAGCCCATGCCAATGTAGCTTTTAAATACCTGGTTTTTATCGGCAATCGTACGGATTTCCGCTAAAGCCTGTTGCTCGCTTACGGCATCAGCCAAGTCCAAGGCATCTTTTTTCAAAATGCCATTGGGTACGGTTTTCTCGATGAGCTCTTCAACAGTACTTACACCTAGCTCGGCCAACATGGCCTCTACTTGGGCGGAATTAGGACCAATATGGCGGCTGATAAACTCATCGTGATGGGCCAGGGTCTGATACGGAGTAGCGGACATAGACATACCTTTGTGCGGCGCAATCGCTGCTTTTGCTTCATCTTAGAAGCTTTCAGCAAGGCGCAAATCTCGCCCAGGCCAGTAACGGCGGGCGTTTGGGTGCATGGGGCCAAAATGGCAATTAAAAAGTGGCGGCAATTTTAGCAAACGGGTTTCCTATAGGGCAATGGAAATTTCCTATAGGAAACAGCTTGTCTAATAAACGACCATTTACCCGATGTATGTTCACTAATTGCACTAAATTAGCACTTAAGTGCTGGATTGGCGCTCAATAATCATATTTATTGCTTAAGCTATGACCTTATCGGGCGATAACCTTCAATGTACTAATAAAAACAGGGTTTTTGATTGGAAGCGCCGCACTTGCTGATTGGCAGGAAGCAGGAGCCTTACAATCATTCCCTGCGATGAGTGGCTAAAGCCTTGATACCTATAAAAGCAATAACAGATAGATTTGAACAAAGACGCATATTCCTACAGCTTTTGTTGCTGTTAGTTGTGTTGTTTGTTGCTGGTGCTTCTTATGGTGATTCAGCGCAAAACCTGCCTTTACCCAGCGTTGAGGATACCGCCACTTCTTTAAACGCTATTAGCTTGCCCGCGACAGACATCACTCCGCCACACAAATTACCTGATCTGGGCTTACACGATGTGCCTTCTTTACTGATCGGTGCAGTTGCCGCAGCCTTCGCGCTTATTCTTTTGATTGTCGTGCTGGCCTTTATCAATTTAAAAACTAGCCGTCAGTGGGCCTTCTTAGCTGGGGTGTTAGTACTGCTTTTCGCTTTGGAAGCGTGGTTAGAACACTACATTTCCTATCGCTATGAGCAGGATGAGCGTGCCAATGTCGCAAGGCGCTTAGATATGGTGCGGGCCAATCTTGATAGCATCTTAAACAATAACCTATCACTTATTAAAGGGATGGGTATCGCGATTGCGGCTAACCCAAAGCTCAGCAAGGATGACTTCAACTCCTACGCCAAAGAAATTTTAAGAACCGAGACTTTACTGCTTAATTTTGCCGCGGCACCTGATTTTAAGATTCGATACGTTTACCCCTTAAAGGGTAATGAATCTGCCGTTGGCCTAGATTACATGCAGCTAGTAGATCAGCGTGATGATGTACTGAGGGTTGCCCAGCAGCGACGTATGCTGGTAGCGGGCCCGATTGATCTTGTGCAAGGCGGGCAGGCCTTCATTGGGCGAGCGCCGGTATATTATGTTGAACCTGAATCAGGAAAAGAGCTGTTTTGGGGGATTATTTCATCGCCAATGCTGGTAGCTGAGGTGTATCAGGTTGCAGGGCTAACTGAGTTAGCGAAAACCGAAAAAATAGCGGCTCGTAAAAAACGTTTTAGCGGTGAGCACAGTGCGGTATTTTATGGTGATGCCGCTATCTTTGACAGCAGCCCCGTGATCAGTGAAATGCTGATTGGTGCCGAAATATGGCAATTGGCTTCAATACCCAGTAACACCCCTGAAAACCTACCCTCCGCCTTAAACGGCTTACGCTTGGCATTTCTATTTTTGATAATGATGGGTGGTTTTTTATTGCAGCTTAGAATTCGCCAAAGTGATGAGCGCAAAAAGCTGATTTCTGCTTTGCGATATCGAGAGCGAATGTTGGCGCAAGTAGGGCGAATTGCCAGTGTTGGGGGTTTTGAGTATGAAAAGGGTAAAGGCTTTGTTTATTGGTCCAGAGAAGTCTTTAAAATTTTGGGGGTGCCCTTCAATAAAGGGCCGCTTGGCGATACTGAGTTTTTGGATATTATCGAAGCCGAATGCCAAGAAAAGGTTATTGAATCTGTTCGTCAGCTCAGTCGATCTGCTTGTGAGTCCTCCCTAGAATTACAGCTTAATTTAGATGATGGCCGTAAAAAGTGGGTCGCCATACAAGCCTATTCAGAAATTCATTTAAATGGGCATGTGAAGATTAAAGGCGCCATTCAGAATATCACTGAACGTAAAAAATCTGAGCTGACCATCTTGCGCCAGGCCAATTACGATACGTTAACACAATTGCCCAATCGTAGTTTGTTTGATAATCGTTTGGTTGCTGCTGTGGCGAGCGCCAGTAGAAGCGGCGAAAAATTTGCCCTATTGTTTATTGATCTTGATCGCTTTAAGGCGGTAAACGATTCCTTAGGGCACGCGGTGGGTGATCAGTTGCTGCAAATAGTGGCTGGGCGCCTAAGTGCTTGTACCCGCGAGTCGGATACGCTATCGAGGCGCAGTGGCGATGAGTTCACCTTGATCGCCAGTCAAATCAAAGATGAAAAGTGCGTTGATATCGTAGCTCGAAAAATTATCGAAGAATTAAAACAGCCAGTTTGTATCAGTGGGAATCAGATCTATGTTACCGCAAGCATAGGGGTGACACTATTTCCAGATGATGCCCAATCTGCCGACGTCCTATTAAAAAATGCAGACCAAGCCATGTATGCGGCTAAAGAGCTTGGGCGTAATCGCTTCCGTTACTATACCGCGCTAATGCAAGATGATGCTGATGAGCGATTGCGCTTACATATGGATTTGATTGATGCGATTGAGAAAAATCAATTAAAAGTATTTTATCAGCCAATTATCGATCTCCACAGTGGCGAGATATGTGAAGTGGAAGCATTGCTTCGTTGGCAACATCCTAAGCAAGGCTTTATTTCCCCCGACAAGTTTATCCCTTTAGCTGAGGATGTTGGTTTGATTACTCAGTTGGGGGAAATTTCAATGGAAACGGCGATATCGGATATATTAAAAGTTAATCGCGAATTCGATTTGGATATTGGCCTGTCGCTAAATAAATCTTATCGGGAATTCTTCGGCTCCGCTGGCTGTGAAGAGGTTTGGTTGCAAAATTTGCTGTCACCTGCCGAACGCCCGCCAATTACCATTGAGATTACCGAATCCATCCTGATGGAAGATGATCGTGTATACGAGATATTGGATCAGCTTCGTAAAGCCGGCATCAAAATTGCCATTGATGATTTCGGTACGGGTTATTCATCCTTGAGTTATCTGCGCCGCTTCCCGGTAGACTGGCTCAAAATCGACCGCTCTTTTGTGCGTGATATTGTTGATGATAAAGAGGATCTGGCGCTGGTTGAGAGCGTATTGGCCATGGCTCATAAGCTTGGCTTATCGGTAGTGGCCGAAGGTGTTGAAACCGATGAGCAGCTTCAACTACTGCAGATGCATCAGTGTAATATGGCCCAAGGCTTCTTTTTTGCTAGGCCCATGCCTCTGGCCGATCTTAAAATGTGGCTCAATGAGCGCTACAGCCCTGTAAAGCTGGTTCCTCGTAAATCCAGTAGTCTCTAGTCTAGGCGAGCCTCCAGTTTAGGCTGGCCGTTTTCTTCCATCCTGCCGCTGTCGCAGTTCCTTTGTACACAAGCTATAATCGCCCACTTAATCTTCAATCGTAGGTGATGCAGTGAGTGTAGAAAGCGGAGATGTATCCGTATTGGCGGTAGCCCGTAAGGACGACGATAGTTTTGTCGAGCCATTGCAATTGGGTAAACGACTCAAGGAAATCCGTCTAGCCAATAGTCTCACCTTGGAAGAGGCCAGCAATCTTACCGGCCTTGCTCGCTCGACCTTATCCAAAATAGAAAACGAGCAAATCTCGCCAACCTTTCAGGCTGTGCAAAAGCTGACCAAAGGCTTGGGGATCGATATTCCCCAACTTTTTGTACCTCCAGCGGATGGTCCTGAGGCAAATGGTCGCCGTGATGTGACTCGCGCCGGCGAGGGTAAAGCTCACCCAACCAGTACCTATGAGCACGAGCTGCTGGCATCCGATATTCGTCACAAAAAGATGGTGCCTTTTAAATGTACAGTAAGAGCCCGCTCTTTTGATGATTTTGAAGATTGGGTTCGCCACGAAGGTGAGGAGTTTATGCTGGTTCTATCGGGGCGGGTGGCAGTGCATACCGAGTTCTATGAGCCAGTGGAGCTGGAAGAAGGTGATAGCATGTATTACGACGCCAAAATGGGGCATTGCTTGGTATCTTTGAGCGAAGAAGATGCCCAGGTGCTTTGGGTAACGACCCGTTAAACACATGAGCTAATCGATTTTAAGGCGAAACACTGGGGGATATGATGGGGCTGTTCAGTATAGTTTTCCTGATCTGTTTGTTGTTGGGGCTCTATATAGGCTGGCGTAATGGTTGGCTAAAGACGCTTATTCGCTTACTGTCTTTTCTTGGTGCTTACGGGCTTTTATATCTCTACCTAAAACCTTTTTCTGCCTATCTTAGTGAGGTTGCTGGGATTGGCTTTTTATTCAGTAATCTGTTGGCTGGTGGTGCATTGTTAGGGCTTGGTGGCTTTGCCATCTCTCTTTGTTTGCGCATTTTAGTGGCCCTGATCAAATTGCTATTACCTTGGAAAGCGCCAACTGAAGAAAAGCCGCCAAGCAGTGCAAAAGATCCCTTCGGAGCAATTATTGGGGGTGGGCTTGGCTCTATCTTTGCGCTGTTTTTAATTTGGGCAATGAGCTTACTATCTTCAGAATTACCCCAGTTAACGCCTAAAGCCAATCATCAATGGGATCTAAAATTATCGAGCTTGGCCAAGGGTATGGTAGGGGGCTTAAGCGGTCGAGCTCTTCAGTTAGCGGGCGCAGAAACTGAAGATCAAGCCTTAGTGCAAGCTATAATGCGCGATCCGCTATCCAACGCGAAGCGCTTGCGAAGTATCGGTGAAAGCCCCGCTTTTAGGGAATTGTTGCAGGATAAAGATAGCGTTCAATTAATGCGAAGCGGTGACAGCGAAGCGCTATTGAAAGACAAGAAATTTCAGGCCGTCATGCAGCAGCCTGCAATGCAGGATTTGGTAAAAGAATCCGGCTTGGCGGATCAGGCCGGCGGCGAGCAAGCCCTGGCCAAGACTGTAGGAAGTGCTTTTAGTCGCATGGAGTCTTTGCGTAACAATCCAAAAATTATGCAAATCATGCAAGACCCTGAGTTACAGAAGCAGATTAAAAATAAAGACTACTTCGCATTGTTTTCGAACCCAAAGTTTGAGCAAATACTGGAAGCTTTCCAAAATACTCCAGCGCCGAAAGGTGAAGCATCGAATAATGAGACAGAACAGAAAGCTTCATACCCAGAGCCTAGCGATAAGGTTTACCATTGGGTAGATGACGAGGGTAATCATCACTACTCTGATCAGAAACCGGATTAGAGCTGTAAATCAGCACTCAATCTGGCAATCGCCATAATGAGTGCAATGGAAGTCTTATTTCTAAAAAATTGAGCAGTATAAAAATTGTGAAGATCGTAATCTTAGCCTTATCGATATTATTCATTGCATTAAGTGCGGCCGGCAAAGAGGGGGATGTTCCAGATAGAACAGATGCAAATGGGTTTATCGAGCCATTTCAGATGTTTGATAATGTGTATTACGTCGGGGATAAATGGGTGTCTTCGTATCTAATCGATACATCAGGGGGCCTTGTTCTTATAGATACTTTGGAAAGTCCTTATGGGCGTTGGATTCCAGGTAGTATAAAAAGCTTGGGCTTTGCTCCTCAAAACCTTAAATACATAATAATTACTCATGGACATTCAGATCACGTTGGTAATGCCGCCTACCTTCAAAGTAAGTTTGGTGCCGAAGTAATAATGTCTTCTGATGCTCTTGACCTAACAGCCAAGGAAGCACAGGAAAGTAAAGGGAAAAGCCTATTTGTCGCCCCCAAAGTCGAAAATTTTGTCAACGATGGTGACGAATTAACAGTAGGCAACACTAAATTTAAACTCTATTTAACCCCAGGGCACACATTAGGTGGCTTATCTATAGACTTCCAGGTGAAAGACAATGGCAAAAAGCATCGAGCCTTTGTTGTAGGTGGAAATGGTACAAATTTTAAAGGTCTTGAGCTTGCCAAGAGCTATGTTGAAAGCGTGCAACGAATTAAAAAGTTGTCTCAGATTGAGCCAGTCATTGAAGTTAACCTAGCAAGTCACCCACGGATGAATCAGCTTTTTGAAAGGAAAAGTGGGGTTGGCCATGACAAAAACCCGTATATAGATGCAAAGGGTTTTCAAGAATTTCTTGGGTTGCTTGCATCTCGTGGCTCCAAAAAACTAGCCGAAGAGATGGCAGAATAGTCTCCATTGGGTGTAGCGGAGGGTGCCGGGCTTAATTTTAACAAGAGACTGAACGATAGAGTCAAATCCCTAACAGCCGAATTATCAGATTAGGTTTGAGTCTATATATTTGGAGTATTGCTATTTGAAGGCGATTTTGGCTACCCTGATTAAACAGGGTAGTTTGCTAGCTGGCTAAGCTGTATTCTAGTATTTATCCCGGCTTTCTCATAAATTTCTTGAGGTGATTATTAACACTCCAAGGGCTGGCTGCGAGTTGTTACTCACCTTGAGTCTATAATAACGGGCTCAATACATTTGCCAATATCTCCGTTATCAATTGTGTCAATAACACATCGAGTGTTGAAAAGTTATTTTCTTCGTTAGAGAAGGTAATACATGATACATGTCAAAATATCATCCTGCTTGTGCACGGCTATAGTGAGCGCTTAGTCTCGATCTATGGTTTGCATGAGCCCAGTTAGTAGTATGGGCTCAACATTTTAATGTATCTGGGTGCTTAGCTTAGTGTTACGCTCGATTGGTAACTTAGAATCTCGCTGATCAATTCGTGACGGTCAAAATAGACTTCATTGCGGTAGATTTTTCCATCACGCAGGTGCACAAGACAAACTCCGTCAATTTCCACGGTTTTATCGCCGACGGGTGCGCTGACATGCCAATGGTTCACAAATCCATCCTGCATGGGGATCGCGTAGCGTTGTCGCCATACCCAGTTTGGGTTTTGGCTTAAGAGTTTTTCAAAGTGAGGCCTAATTTCTTCGTGCCCCTTAAGAGGCTTAATTAGACCTCCATCCATATAAATAGCGTCTTCGCTGTAAAAGCTGAGAAGTAACTCCGGTTGGTTTCCTGTCCAGGCGGGGTGCCATTTCGCGGCGAAATCCCTGGCCTGTTCTTCGCTGAATCCTGAAAATTGCATGTTAATCACCTATTTAGTTTTTAATTTCTTCTCTGCCCTGTATGCACATTAGCGTTGCACTCATTGTTGCAATACAGCTTTCTTTCCCTTCGTGAATAGCGAAGGCTTTGGCCTGGCTAAAATACAGTTGGCGTCCGGCTCGGATTAACTCGCCTCGATAAATGAAATACTCCCCCTTAGCGGGAGCTAATAGTGTGGTTTTAAATTCCACGGTGAGGATGCCACTTCCCTCTGGCATTTGAGTAAAAGCCGCGTAGCCGCAGGCGCTGTCTAGCGCCGCGGTCGTTATACCAGCGTGAATAAATCCGTGTTGCTGGCATAAGCTTGGCTGATATGGCATGTGTAGTTCTATGTGCCCGCTGCTAACGGATTCGATGCCGATCCCCAGTGTTTTCATCGCATTTTGCTGATTAAAGCTGGCTCGTAAACGCTCGAAGTTCGAATTTGTCGAGCTTATTTCTGTAGACATGGTCGCTGCTCTCTAGTGGTGGAGCAGCAATCCTAAATCGGCAATGGGGTGAGGGGATTGAATAAATCGGACAGTTTTTTGTTGCCAGCTTTTCCTGAATTGCCCGGGTGTCAGCTTAGTAAATTGTTTGAATTCTCTAATCTGGTGGGCCTGGTCGCTATAGTAACTGCGTGATAAATGACAGTCTATTAGACCGTTTTTTAGACTGTATTCACGCCTAAGTTGCAATAGCCACTGCTTAGGGCTAAAACCTAAGGTGCTTTTACAAAGGCGTTGCAAAGTGCGTGGGTGCATATGCATTTGTTCGGCAATAGACTCGACATTCGAATACTGCTCAAGGCTGTTGTTGCTGTTGAGCAGCTGTTGCTGCCTTTCACTATAATAGTCGTTTGCACGATTTTCGATGCGATCTAATAGGGGCGCAAAAGCAGCTATGTCTTTTGGGCAGTTCGGTTTTAGAGGGTGTCGTGCGGATATATAGTTTATCAGGCCCTGGGTTTCTTCCCAGTTTAGAATGTCGTGCAGGCTCAAACCCGGGTTGTAAAAGTGGATGCCGAATAGGCATAGAGGGGATATGGTCGCTCGTTTTTTACTGAACAAATTCCCGGTCTTCAAATGTGGTCTAACCTTTACTTCTTTTTCACAGGGTTCTATGAAAAAGAACAACTGAGACATATGATTGGAAAAGACTTGCCCGCTAGTTTTTTGTAGCGAGCCATCATCATTGAAAAACACTAGTCTCTGCACGTGCTTAAAGCGCGCTTTGCTAAGAGCGAACTCAATATAATAACTATTCTTTGGGCTCGCGGATAAAGTCTCCATCGGGTCCATCTGTGTTCTAAAGAGTCTTATTTTTGATAACGATAGCAGCCATCTTCATCAAAATCGCGCTTGATTAACCCTTGCTTCCAAAGATGGTTAAGGTGGGCGAGGGCCTCACCCATAGCTAGGCGAAACTGAATGCCTTTTAATTCGCGCTTATAAATAATATCAATACTATCAACTGCACGAATCGGCTTTTCGCAAGCCTCTAATAGCCCATCGAGATCTTTCTTGTGGCCAGCTTTTAGTTGATTAAGACGGTTGTGCAAACCGTAAAATGGGTCGCCATGGGATGGCAGCACTAAGCAATCTTTTGGTAGCTTGAAGAACTTTTCCATCGAGATTAAGTATTCACTTAAGGGTGATTGGTTTGGCTCAAGGGACTGCACACTAATATTGGGGGATATTTTAGGTAATATTTGATCACCTGATAATAAGATATTGAGTTCAGGGCAATACAAGCAGGCATGCTCTGGAGAGTGGCCGTAACCAATAATAATTTGCCAGCGACGGCCGGCGATATTGAGCTCTTGCCCTTCTTCTAAACGTTCGTAGCAGATGGGTAGTGGCGCGGTAATTTTGGATAAACTGCCGGTATTTTTAATGAAATCTTCCATCTGCTCGGTATTTAAACCGCAGCGATGATAAAACTGTGTGAGCTCCCAGTTGTTTTCGCGATTATTGCCCTTAAAAAGTGCGCGAGCTGTTAGGTATTCACGCTGAGTGATATAAAAGCTCGCCTGGTATTTGTCGCACAACCAGCCGGCTAAACCAAGGTGGTCGGGGTGCAGGTGAGTCGCGATAACCCCAAGCAGTGGTTTTTCGATCATCATGCGATCGCAAATTTTTTCCCACAGTTGCTTGGTTTCTTCACTGCCGATGCCGGTATCAACGATATACCAACCTTTGGCATCTTGTAAGAGATAAACATTGATGTGTTTTGGGTGGAAGGGAACCGGCATTCTAATCCAGTACACCCCAGTTGCCACTTCCGTTAAATCACCGGCTTGCGGAACGGCAAGCTCACTGTAATCAATGCTAAATTCACTCATATCACTCTCTCAATCGGTGCCGCTTAATAAGAATATTGAATCATCGGGCGACCGCGTGGCTATCGACTAATAGGCCTTTATTATAGGGTATGCTCTAAATTATGTCGTTTCAGCAGGATAGCGGCCGAGAATCGTCTTGAAATCGCTACTGGTATTCGGCTCGGCTAAGCGACATAATTTCTTTGTCTATCATACTAGGCCTTCCCGCTGAGCGAACAAAGGGTAAAAAGGATCAAGCAGTCTGTCTAAAAAGGACATTTGGGGCTTTTTTAGACAGCCTAGCCTAATCTTGCAGCTCATCAGGTCCAGATGAAAAATAAATCAATAAGGAATGTATCCGCATGAAAAAATCCTTTAAGCAGCTATCTATTGCCGCGTTGGGTGGCTTGGCTGCCATTGCACTACCGGCAGGCTTACAGGCCGGTGCTGCCAACACCATCGCCAAAGGTGAAAATGCCAGCTTTGTAGAAGCCTCGGTAAACAAGCAGGCTAAGCAGGCAACGGCTTTAGCCGATAAACTGTGGTCCTTGGCTGAAATGGGCTATCAGGAGCATAAAAGCTCAGTAGAGATGCAAGAGCTGCTTAAGCAGGCAGGTTTTAAGGTTAAAGCCGGGCTTGCGGGTACAGAAACTGCCTTTGTGGCCAGCTACGGTAAAGGCGGGCCCGTAATTGCCATATTGGCTGAAATGGATGCCTTACCGGGTTTTAGTCAGGCTGCAAAGCCTGAAAAAATGGCCGAGCCTGGCATGAATTCGGGCCATGCTTGTGGCCATCACCTTTTTGGTGCCGGCTCGTTAACTGCGGCGATCGCGGTGAAAGAATGGCTGAAAAAAAACAAGGTGGCGGGCCAGATTCGTTTATACGGCACGCCAGCTGAAGAAGGCGGATCAGGCAAAGTCTATATGGTACGCGAAGGCTTGTTCGACGATGTCGATATTATGTTGCACTGGCACCCTGCCAATAAAAACATCGCCCCTGTGGGTACTTCTTTAGCCAATAAATCCGCTAAATTTCGCTTTCATGGTATCGCCTCTCATGCTTCGGCGGCTCCGCAATATGGCCGCTCGGCTTTGGATGGCGTAGAGGCCATGAACATGATGGTGAATATGATGCGTGAGCATATTCCTAGCGATGCGCGTATTCACTATGTGATTACCAACGGTGGTGAAGCGCCTAATGTGGTGCCTGAGTTCGCTGAAGTTTTTTATTATGTGCGCAGCCCTGCAGCAGAAACCCTAGTGCCTATTTGGGAGCGTGTAGAAGATATTGCTAAAGCCGCGGCCATGGGGACGGGAACTAAGGTGGAATGGGAAGTTATCCATGGCAACCACAGTGTTTTACCTAATGTGGCCTTGGCTGAGTTAATGCACAATAGCTTGGCGCAGTTTGGTGGTTTTAGCTATAGCCCTGCAGAGCAAAAGTTTGCCGATAAAATACGTATCAGTTTGGGCGAGCGTGGTGAAAAGGCCAAGGGTGACGAAGCCAAAATATACCCCTTCAGCAAAGCCATTAATTCATCTGGTGGTTCAACCGATGTAGGTGATGTCAGTTGGGTAGTGCCAACCGTTGGTTTGCGTACCGCGACTTGGGTGCCTGGCACTTCGGCCCATAGTTGGCAGGCGGTTGCTGCTGGTGGTACCAGTATTGGCCATAAGGGCATGTTGCTGGCTGCCAAGACGATGGCGACGACTATGATCGATCTCTATCAGCAGCCTGAAGTTATTAAGGCAGCGAAAGCAGAATTTGAAGAGCGCCGAGGCAAAAACTTCGAATATAAAGCCTTGCTCGGTGATCGTAAGCCGCCACTAGACTACCGCGTTAAAAAATAATCTTTTCTATCATGCCTAATAGCGTTTTCCAAAAACCACACAGTAAAGGGGAGCGCTATTATGCAGCCCAGGGCCTGTTAACACTAATTCGGCCATCACTGTTAGCGCTAAAATCGCCTTAATCACGGCGCGAGGCGCGTAGTTTGGTCGCTCCAAATAAGCAACGAGCAACACCGAGTAAGGCGATTTTAGCCTAACCCTTCGTACCCAAAGGGCATAAAGGCCGACTTATTTCATCGCTCGGCTGTGTTAGTGCTCGCTATAGTGGAATGACCACAATACGCTCACCCTGCCTAGCCGAATCGATGAAATAAGTTCGGCAGTGATGGCCGAATTAGTGTTAACAGGCCCTAAGAACTTGCCCAGAAATACGATAAAATCGCCAGTTGGTGGCAGCAGCAACATCGTGATTCGCAATATGGCATTCACCAGTTTGAGCAAGCGCTAAGGTTTACTAAGCAAGAGGGCCAGGCCTTAGATGTTGGCTGTGGTGCAGGTGGGCGATTTATCAATCGTTTGTTGGCTTCGGGTTTTAGTGTGGATGGCGTGGATGTCTCCCCTAAAATGATCGACCTGGCTCGGCAAGCACACCCTAGTGGTAATTTTTACTGTGAAGATATTTGTCACTGGCAGACGAGTAAACAGTATGACTTTATACTGGCCTGGGATAGCCTGTTTCATTTACCCCTCGACCAACAGGTTCCAGTTTTGAAAAAGCTAACGAGCATTCTCAAAAGCGGTGGAGTATTGTTTTATACCTTTGGGGATGCCGAAGGTGATCATTATGATCGTTGGCGTGATGATGACTTCTATTACAGCTCGGTAGGTATTAATAAAAATATTCAAGTGCTTTTGGAAAACAATATGCAGCCTAAACATTTAGAGTTGGATCAGTTTCCAGAAAAGCATGTCATGATGATTGCTATAAAATCCGGCGGTTAAACGTTTGGCATTGCCAGAGATATATCACTAAAGCGTTAAGCGAATTTAAGAGCTGGGAAGGTGAGGCCTGAGCCAAACCTTTGAGTAAAAGCGATAGAAAATCAAAATGGCTTTTACAATATAATCTGCAATCAAAGCGCCAAATATCCATTCCACCGAGAGGCCTAGCATTTTAAATACTAGGGCTACGGCCATGCGGGTCAGCAAAAAGCCACAGAAAGTTGAAAGCAATGGGAAGCGTGTATCACCCGCACCGCGCAGGGCGCCGCCCAGAGCAAAATCTACCGCCATTAAGGGCTGAGAGATGCCTAGCATTAATAAAAATACAGCCGTTAAACGTATAACTTCAGGATCATTCACCATAAAGCTGGCTAGCGCTGTGGCGTAGTAAATGGTAAGTCCGCCCATTAGGGTCATGGTTAATACGGCCCAAAACAAGGTGCGATAACCTATGCCAATGGCTAGCTCTGGGTTACCTGCGCCTAATTCCTGCCCGACTAAGGCTGAGGCGGCCACACCAAAGCCGGCACCAATCACGATGGTGATGGATAAGATTCCTAGACCAACGCCGTATGCTGCAAAGGCTTCGGTGCTATAAGTTGCGACTACGGTTAAAAATAAAAATAGGGCGATTTGAATCACTAGCTGCTCGGCGATTGCCGGATAAGAGATGTGCCAAAGCTTCTTTACGGCTAACCAATCATTTTTAATGCTGCTCGATAGGTAGGGCAGTTGCAGGCAGTGTCGGCGCCACAGCAGCCAAGTTAAAATGCTGCCCAATACATAAGCAATGCCACCACCCAGTGCCGTGCCACGAATGCCTAATTCCGGAATATTCAGCAAAGGCCAACCAAAGGTAAGGGCCGCACAAAGCGGTAGGAATAGCGCATTGCAAACCGCAGTGATATAAAGCGGTACCCAACCATCGCCGGTAGCTCGCAGTGCCGAGGTAATTAAAACGATAATCGCAAAGTTTGCATTGAAGGCGCTGGAGAAGCGCACATAATCAATGGTTGCTTGCTTAGCTTCGCCTTGTAGTTGAAACACATCGGCTAAATAAGGCACCAGCCACATAAACAGGGCGCTGGCTACAATACTTAGTGCGATGCCGAGCTTTACACTAAGGCTGGCTTGTAGCGCCGCTTCTTTGGGGTCACCCGCACCCCAAGCATGGGCGATTAATGCCGTCGCACCAGCACTTAAGCCCATAATGCCAGCATAAACAATAAAGAAGATTCTCGAGCCTGTGGTAACAGCGGCCACTTCAGCCGTGCCTAAGGTGGCCACAATTTTTATTACGGCAAGATTAACCAGATTAAATATCAAAAATAAAGAAATACTCGGCAGAGCGAGGCCGAGAATAGAGGGGCGCTTAGAGTTGGCTGTCGCTTCCATGGTTGCAGGCTTTGGCCCTGTATCAATGCTCGAATATATCGCAGGCATTTAATCTTTGAAATTATCCCTCCAGTGTAGCAGCTGGAGCTGATTTCTAAACAGAGCCAAAGTGTCACCTTCCGTGGTGCGAAATGGTCAAGGGGCGTTTAGCTGGCCTTACTTTGGGGCACCGCTTTTAAAAGCCCTAGTAGGCGTTGTCTTGGTGTCATTATTAAAACATTGCCAATCAGCACCAATAACAGTCCTAAGATACTTAACCAAGTCCACTGGAAGCTTTCAAACCAGGCCGATAATTGCAGCGCAATCACTGGGAACAGCAAGCTGGCATAAGAGGCCTTATCGGCACCTAGACGGCCGACCAAGGTTAGATAGCAGCTAAAGGCAATAATGGAGCCGAATACAGAAAGATAGAGCAAGGAGGCAATATATTCTGGGCGGCTATCAAAATTGAATTCTAGCCCCATCAGCGCGGCAATTACCATCATACTCAGCGCTCCGTAACTCATGCCGAAAGCATTGGCTTGTAGCACGGGTATTTTTCGTTCTTGATTGTGTGAAGACAAAATATTACCGAGCGAGGCACAGTAGGTGGCGGCAAAGCCTAATCCCAGCGCCAGCCATATATCGCCACCTGCACTTTCTACCGCAGCAAGCTCAGGCCAGAACACCATGGAAATACCGATAATACCTATCATGGCGGCCAGCAAAACATGGCTTTGTATTGGGCGGCCTAAAATGATTCGCCCATTGAGAATATTCAAAAATACAATGCCTGCGAAAATCACCGCCACTAGACCTGAGCTGATTCTTTCGGTGGTTAAATACATAAGCCAGTAATTTAAGCCAAATAAAAAATTGCCCTGCAAAAACATCAGCAAATGTTCACGCCAAGCAAAGCGCAAGCGTTTGCCGAACAGGGCACAGAAGAGCATTAATAGAATACCTGCGAGGGCAAAGCGATAGGCCACAGAAACCAAGGATGCAACTTCACCAAGCTGAAAGGTGATTGCAAACCAGGTGGAGCCCCAAATCAGGACGGTGGTGAGGTAAAGACTCAGATTATTCACGGTAACTCTCGGTTAAGGGGCTCTTAGTTCTCGCTATACATTGTCGCTTTAAATAGCGCCTTAGCAGCGAAATCGGGCCCATTGCTATGACAAAAGCTTTATGAAAAGATAAGCCATTACAAGCTGACAATACATGTACAGTTGGGTAAACGGTACATGCCACTGTCATGGTGCTTTTACCAATACACTTTTCTATTTTGGATTCAATGTTGCCGTATAGCATCGGCGAGGAGAGCAGTTTGGCATTGCTAGCGATTAATCGCCACGACGAACAACCCCTAGTAGAGCAAATTGTTCAGGGCTTTAGTCAAAGAATCGAGCAACGCTCGATGCGATCAGGCAGCAAAGTCCCTTCAATTCGTCGTTTTGCTGAGGAACATGGGGTAAGCCGCTTTACTGTGGTGCAGGCCTATGATCGTTTAGTTGCCTCCGGGCATTTGCAGTCTCGTAAAGGCTCTGGCTTTTATGTTGGCAAGCTGGCGGCAACAGAAAATGTGCAGACGGCTTGTCGGCTAGATAGGGCGGGCGATATCTTATGGTCACTGCGCCAAGCCTTAAAAGACGGCCAGCATCGCCTTCAGCCAGGCTGCGGTTGGCTGCCAGCTACCTGGATGGAAAGCACCAATGTGCAGCGCAGTTTACGCCAGCTTTCTCGCCAAAACGGTGGGCACTTAGTTGAGTACAGTCAAGCGGGTGGCTATGTACCATTGCGTCAGCAACTTTCAAGACGTATGGAAGAAGCTGGAATTCGAGCTGAAGTGCCGCAAATAATTACTTGTCACGGCGCATCTCATGGGGTGGATTTGGTTTGTCGATTAATGCTCCGCCCGGGGGATAAGGTATTAATTGATGACCCGGCTTATTTTAATCTATTCGGCATGCTTAAACTTTTTGGGGCGGAAGCATTACCTGTGCCACGAAACGAAGATGGCCCGGATATAGCGGCCTTAAAAGCTTTATTGCAGGAGCATCAGCCCAAGCTGATGATGACCACGGCGATTTTGCATAACCCGACCAGTAGCTGCATCAGTCCAGGTGTTGCTTTTGAATTACTAAAGCTTGCAGAGCAGCACGATTTTTATCTTTTAGAAGATGATATCTATGGTGATCTACACCCCAATCCTGGCCCGCGCTTGGCCTCATTGGATCAATTAAATCGGGTGATTTATGTCAGCAGCTTCTCCAAGACCATATCCGCAGCATTGCGGGTGGGTTACATCGCTTGCCGACAAGACCTCGCCAACGAACTGATGGATTTAAAGCTACTCACCCAGTTAACCTGCAGTGAAATAACCGAGCGCACGGTACACGCTACCTTAGTGGATGGCTTTTATCGTAAGCACTTAAGCCGTTTGCATGGCCGCTTAGAAGAAGCTCGAGAGCAAGCCAGCAATGGCTTAGAGCAGCTTGGTTTTAAAATTTTTGGGCAAGCCGAGCACGGTCTCTTTCTATGGACTGAAGTGCCTGAGGGCTCATTGAATTGTATTGAGCTCGCCCAGAAGGCCATGGAAAATGACATGGTGCTCGCACCCGGTAATGTCTTTAGAGCCGAAGGGCAGGGTGCGAACTCGATGCGTTTTAATGTGGCCAATACCGGGCAGGAAGCATTAAGTTTATTAGCTAAAATACTTGATGCAAACTAGCTCCGCTTTCGCCAGATGATGGCGTATAGGGCTTGGCTTATAGGCCTTGGCTTGTAAAGGTTGGTTTAGCCAAGGGAGTAGTCCATAAAAGCATCATCTAATTTGTTGGCAAATAAATGGTTGCTGTAATTACTAAGAGTCTTAGCAGAAATGGCGACGAGAATTGCCAAGACTACTTCTTCTTCATAGCCTTCGGCAAACGCCTTAGCGACCACTGCCTCACTAGGACGACCCCGGCTTTGATTAAGCTCTATAGTGAGATCTCGCAAAGCTGACAACTTGCTATCATCGATAGCTTCGCCACTGCGCAGGGCGCTCAACAAGGTTGCGGGCATCTGAGCCACTTTATCGGCAATCATGCTGTGTGCGGCTAAGCAATATTGGCAGCCGTTATCCTTACTGATCGCCAAAAAAACCACTTCTTGCTCAATTGGGCTGAGCTTGCTGTTCTCGCGAAACTCAGAGTAGCTCTTTAAGTAACTGCGCAGCAGAGCCGGTGAGTTGGCCATGCTGCGATACATATTAGGTACCAGGCCTAAATTCGCCATGGCGGTGCCGAAAAGCTCAGCTTGTTCTGGTCCGGCCACCTCATCACTGATGGCTTCAAGGTTTTGAAATACAAAGTGCTGTTGTACTGACATAGTGTTCTCCAATGCTTAAATTTGCTGAATGTCTGTTTGCTCAGACAGTGGAGCTAGTCTATTTTTGTGTTTATATTGGAACAATAACCTTGTAATTAACATATTGTTTAATAAAATGAACAATGGTTCGAGGGGTATTTCCAAACAAGGCTGAAACATTTCAAGAAGGCTAAATAGATGCAAAGAAGTAAGTTGCTACCAGCATTGATCAGCTTTGCAGAAGTCGCAAAGCAGCAGTCTTTTACAGCGGCGGCTCAGCAATTAGGATTAAGTAAGTCGGCCGTAAGCCAACAGATAAAGCGCCTTGAAACGCAGCTTGGCCAGCAGCTGCTGTCCCGGCACACTCGTGGTATGAACTTGACGGCACAGGGGCAGCGCCTACTGGCACGCTGCGAGTTCCTGCAGCAGCAAGTGGATCATATAATCAACGAAGTAGAACAGCAGAAAGAACGCCCATCTGGGCGTTTTGCCGTTACGCTACCGCATTCTTGTGAGTTGGATATTGTGATTCCTGCTGTTCAGCAATTATGTGTGGAATTTCCTGAAATTGAGCCCCATGTCGACGTCAGCGATCAACCTAAGGATTTAATTCAAGATAAATACGATGTGGCCATTTACGCTGGTGATCTGGCTGATAGTCAGTATCGCGCGCTGAACATTGGCAAAAGCCAAGAGCTGCTCTGCGCGGGTGCAGCTTATTTGCAAACGGCGAGTAAATTATCTTCCCCCGAGCAATTGCTGGAGCAAGCGATGGTTGCGGCGCCATGGCAAGATAAAAGCATTGAATTGCATCATGAGCTGCATGGGGCAATGTCATTGGAGCCACAATTTATTTGTCGCTGTAATAGCCTCAGCAGCAGCTTGAGTTTTATTGAGAATGGCCTGGGGATTGGACTAATTCCTGAGTTTGCTCTCGCTCAGGCCTTGCGTGCAGGGCGTTTGATAAAAATCCTTGAGGGTTATCGCGGAAAAACTTGGCCGTTTTATTTTCTGCACCGTTTTCACGGAGAAAAGCCAGTTCATGTTGAGCGTTTCTACCAATTGGTAAGGTACTATTTTGAGCAGGCTAACAAGCGATGATTTAATAGCTGTTCTATATTTTGATTTTGGCTTTATGGAAAGCCAGAGCTTTTAGAGTTTTCCTTCTTGGGTAGCCTTCTTCTTACAAATAAAAAACGGGCAATAGCAGTCCAACTACTATTGCCCGTTAGCTCCTCGAACTCGCTTGGCTCAGATTACTTTTTTTGAGCCATATAATCCATAGTTAAATTCACCAATAATTTAACACCTAGCTTCATGCCCTCGTCTTCAACACGAAACTCAGGAGTATGGTGCGCAGGCGCCTCACTAAGTGGACGGTCTTTTGCTTTGCCACCAACAAATAAGTACACACCGGGAACTTTTTCTTGGAAGAAAGAGAAATCTTCAGCACCGGTCACTGGGTTTACTTCTTGCACGTTCGCATCGCCTGCTGTGCGAGTCAGCGTTGGTAACATTTGACGCATTAGCTCTGGAGTGTTGTAAGTTACCGGATAGCTATAGTTCAGCGGCAGAGTTACCTCAGCAGTAGCGTTCATGCTCTTAGCGATATGCTCAGCCTTGCGACGTACCCCTTCGTGTACCTTTTCACGCACGCCTTCATCTAAGGTGCGAATTGTACCGATAATTTCAACTTCATTTGGAATAATGTTTGAGCGAATGCCGCCTTGAATCTTGCCCACAGTCACTACGGCGGCTGATTGAGTAAGGTTGGCTTCGCGGCTTACTACGGTTTGTAATCCCATGATGATTTGTGCCGCGGTAACGATCGGATCAGTACTTAACCATGGGTAAGCGCCGTGGGCTTGTTTACCTTTTACGACAATCTTGTATGGGTCAACGGCTGCCATAATGCCGCCGCTACGATATTTCACTACGCCAACATCGGTCTGTGAATTGATGTGCAAGCCAAAAATTGCATCTACATCCGGGTTTTTCAGAACGCCTTCTTTCACCATCAGTTCAGCACCGCCTTCTTCACCATCTGGGGCGCCTTCTTCGGCAGGCTGGAAAATAAACTTCACCTTGCCCTTAAGCTGATCTTTATGCTCGACAAGAATTTTAGCCGCACCCATCAGCATGGCCATATGGGTATCGTGGCCACAGGCGTGCATAACGCCGGTTTCTTGACCTCGATAGGTAGACTTAGCTTTGGAGGCGTAGGGTAGGTCAACGGTTTCTGTTACCGGCAGGCCATCCATGTCAGCACGTAGCGCAACGACAGGGCCGGGCTTGCCGCTATCTAATACAGCCACAACACCGGTATGAGCAACTCCCGTTTGTACCTTCAGACCTAAACCTTTGAGGTATTTGGTGACATATTTGGCGGTTTCAAATTCGCGATTGGAAAGTTCAGGATTGGCATGAAAATGGTGGCGCCATTCGATGACTTGAGGCTCGATTTTATCGGCCATTTTGCTCACGCTATCGCTGGCGAAAGCCGGACTTGCTACGGCAACAGCTAAGCTGGCCAAAGCAAAGGAGAGGGGCTTCATCATAATACTTCCTTTAGTTTTTGTTTTGCTATGTAAGAGTATAACGATTGAGGAAAGAGAGACCAGAATTAGCTTAGGCATATCAGTAAGTTTTACAAATGCTTTAGCTTGCTTATTCTGCTGAGTCTTTGCATAAAATGATTTTTATTGTGTTGGGGCGGCCAAAATCATTTTTTGCTATTGTATGTCGACTTAATTTTCACAATGGAGCCCACCATGAAAAAAAATGCTCAGATAGCCACCGTTTTATTTTTACTCAGCTGTTTATCATTTGCCCAAGGGCTGCAATCCAAAGAGGTCTTATCTTGGCTGGAGATGGTAGATAGCGGTAAATATGCACAAAGCTGGGATTTGGCTGCACCATTTTTTAAATCTCAGGTGGCCAAAGAAGATTGGCAAAAAGGCCTAACTCAGGTGAGAAAGCCGCTTGGTAAGGTGCTGAGTCGTCAGATCAGCAATAGTGATATTCGCTCGTCATTGCCCGGAGCGCCAGTAGGTGAATATATCGTGGTGACTTTAAACGCCAGTTTTGAAAATATGGCTAGGGCGACAGAGACTGTGACCTTAAAGAAAGAAGGTTCTGATTGGCAGGTTGTTGGCTACTATATTAAATAAAGCTTGAATTGAGAGCTGTAAACCAATTTTCTCTTTAGTTACCCTTTGGGGCTGCCCGGGTTAACTGGTTGGTCGTTATGTGAGCTAAACAGAGGTAATTTAGGCGAGTTACCGTATTTGTTTGCGATTAGATTGAATTGTTGTCTTAAAGACCTTGACTTTATGTGGTCTGGACTATAGCCTGCCTTCAGCTGAAAACGAGTAGCTTTTTACAGTTCCATTACGACGTAATTTATATTTCATCGTCCTGCAGTTGTTAAAGAATTTATCTGTTTCTTCATGCTAAACACGCCTCATGAAGGCACTATTATTTTTACCTACGGGATTTTATCTAATGTCTGACACTGTTACTGGTACCGTTAAGTGGTTCAACGAAACTAAAGGTTTTGGTTTTATCGAGCAAGAGAACGGTCCTGATGTATTCGCACACTTCAGTGCTATTTCTGGCAACGGCTTCAAAACTTTGAATGAAGGCCAAAAAGTTGAGTTCACTGTAACTCAAGGTCAGAAAGGCCCTCAGGCTGAGAATATCGTTGCGCTATAAGCAAAAACGGTAGACATCTCTCAAAAAGCAAGCTTCGGCTTGCTTTTTGCGTTTTTAAGGGGGTAATTTGTTGTTATCCCGCTGGATTTAGAGCCTTGATCCTTTGCAATACAAAAATTAAGGGCTTTTTTAGCTTACCATGATGCCGCAAGTCTTTATTCTTATACTTTGCCTATTCCCCATAGGCCTCAATGCCCAGCAATTGGTCGATAAGCATTATCAAGTCAAAAACACACAAGACTACTTCCCAAACAGTAATCGACCGCGGGTCAAAATAGATGCCGCTCATGCCAATTTCCATACCTTGGAGGGCAAATATCAGCCCTTTGCTAAGGTGCTCAGCAATGCGGGCTTTCAGGTTTCCAGTAATCTGAAAAGCATCGATCGGGACTTGCTTAAGAGCACTGATATCTTGGTGATTGCCAATGCCTTACATCCGCAGAATCGTAGAAACTGGGATTTACCCAATTACCCTGCATTTAAGCGCAGCGAAATAGAAGCGCTTTTTAATTGGGTGAAGGCGGGCGGTTCATTGATGTTGATTGCCGATCATATGCCCTTTCCTAAAGCGGCAGAAGAGCTGGCTGAAATTTTTGGTTTTCACTTCTCAAATTCTTATGTCGAAATACTAGGTAGCCGTGAGCAGTATTTTGAGATTAGTGATAACAGTCTCCAAAGCCATGCGATTCTTACAGGGATGCAAGGCTCACAATCGATCTCTAAAGTTCGTGGTTTTATGGGGCAGGCCTTTCTTTCGCCCCCGCAAGCTAAACCTATTATGAGTTTTAGCAAGGCGGCTGTGGCTTATATGCCGAAGAAGTCTTGGGGTATAAACGATGATACACCAACTATTCCAGTTCAGGGCTGGCATCAGGGGGCAAGCTTAGAGTTGGGAAAAGGTAGGCTGCTGGTGTTTGGTGAAGCCGGTATGTTTACGGCTCAAGTGTCCGGTAAAGAACAATGGAAAATGGGTTTAGCTGCGAAGGGCGCTGAACAGAACGAGCAGTTTTTAATTAACAGCTTGTTGTGGTTGGCGAGAAAGATATAAGTTCCTCGCCCCGGAGTATGTCGTTTTACGGTTTGCTGAATGCAAGAGCGACCTTGCTAGGGCTTATAAATTTAATTTCTTGAATATTGCCATTCTCCAGGCGAAAAACGAGCAGTTTATCTTCGGACGGACTGAGTCTCTCAGCAAGCACTTTGTCTTTAATCAGTAGCAATGTGTAAGTGTAATCTCGCATTTTAGGCAGTGCGAACATCTTGCTAATAAGGCTGGGCATGCCGCTGATATCTGCGATATAGCGTGCATTGTGCTTACTCAGAAAATCTTTTTCTTGCGTACTCAAAAATTCATGAACCTGCTCGGAAACCTTTTTATCAAAGGATATTAAGAGCAATTTATCTTGATTGTTGATTTTGTGTTTTTTGTCGAATTGATCAGTGAATTCAATATCGGGAAACCGATCGCCGGCTTTAAGCTCGGCAAAAGTGGGTAGTGATAATAGCAGGCAAAATGCTATCGCGAGGCTCTTGAATAGAGGCATAGACTGAACTCCAATAAATGGCTAGTAGAGAGGCTGATCAGGGTTCGTAGCTTAGAACCAATAGTGGGCAGGAATGAAAAGGGCCCCTATGATTTTTATAGGGGCCATATTAACACAAGTCGGAGTCATTCATTGAGTCAAAGCGTAGGATAGATTTCCTTTTATTCGCTTTTCTCCCACTGCGGGGCAATTAATCGGCGGCGACCATCTTGGCTGAGGGTGGCTGAGTCTTCGTCACGACCTACTTTATCCCAAAGGTTGCAGGTGACTTCTTGGTGATTTTGATCAAGCCGTTCGCAATAGTTACTGTACTCGCATAATCTTACTTCGGCTCCGCAGCCACTTTTTACTTTGCGAAACCAATCTGGATCTGCAATAGCTTGGCGAGCGATACCAATAATATCAGCCTGCTCTTGCTGCAAGATATTTTCAGCTTGCTGGTAGCTGTGAATGCCGCCGGCGACCACCACGGGGGTATGAAAGCCTGCTTTGCGTATGGCCTGTCGGATGCTGGCTGTGGGCTCAATATTGCGGCCAAATGGGCCTTGTTCATCGGACTGGAAGGACGGCATGCACTCATAGCCGGATTGGCCGGTGTAAGGGTAGGCAGCTTGCCCAACTTTCGGGCGTTTGGCATCGTCAAATTTTCCGCCGCGAGATAGTGAAATAAAGTCCATGCCGGCGCGTGCAAACTCGGTGGCAAAGTACTGCGCGTCGGCTAAATGACTACCACCTTCGATGATTTCGTCACTTAGAAAGCGACAGCCCAATGGATAATCCATTCCTACACGCTCACGAACTTTGGCAAAAACCTCTAAAGGGAGGCGAACTCTGTTTTCGCGCGGACCGCCATAGCCATCGCTGCGAATATTTCGGGCAGAAAGAAAAGAGGCCATGGTGTAGGCATGGGCATAGTGCAGCTCAATACCATCAAAACCCGCAGCCTTGGCACGCTCTGCGGCATCTGCAAACAGGCCAGGCAAAACTTGGGGCAGCTCTTGTATGTGTGGCTCTGGATCAAAAACCCGCTCGCGAAAGCCTTGGTATAAAGATTCCAGCTGGCGCTCATCAAGCACTCTGGCTAAGGTCTGTTCATCCATATCCGCTAAAGCGGATCGAATCTCAGCTTCGCTTTTATCTGTCTCTAAAGTTTCGCGCTCAAATTTTTGTCGCAGCTCCTCGTCGATCTGTAAAAAGCGCTGAAAGAACTTTTCGGGCTCAGGGCGACGTCGTATCGACAAGAAGTCGATCAACTGAATATAAATTTTTGTCTGTCCCTGGCTGGCTTCATGGACAGTTTGAGTTAGCTTTTTTAGACCTTCTATGTAGCGATCATGGCCGATTCGCAGAAGGGGGCCACTGGGCACATCGCGAATGCCGGTAGCCTCAATAACGATTGCGCCCGGCTGGCCTTCGGCAAAGCGGCGATACCAATCCAGCACATTGTCAGACACATAGCCGTCTTCGGTGGCCCGCCAAGGAACCATAGCTGGAATCCAGCTGCGCTGGCTGAGTTCTAACGGACCATGTTTAAAACTTTGGAACAATAAAGCTTTAGCCGCTTCCGCTTGGCTTGGCCAAGGCTCATCCAATGGAGTGAATTTGATTCTCTGGGGCGGCTTCCACATAAGTCTACAACCATTTATTGATAAAAAATTTACATGTAATGTTAATTTTTATGGCTTCAATAAGCAAGCGCGCCCTTAAAGGGGCTTGGTTGCGGCTTTATCTCAGTGGGCTTTGATGCAGTGGCAGAGGTTTCGGGCTATGGGTATATCGGGTTTGATGATATGAGCATTATAGGGAGCGCTCAAGATCAATAACCGCACGATCTAGAACCTGATTGAGGATGATAGTCGACTCAATATGGGCCACCTTATCGACATGGGCCAGATCATGCTTGATGAAGCGCTCATAGGACTCCAGATCTTTAGTAACAATACGTAAGCTGTAATCATGCCTACCGGCAAGCACACAGCATTCCATTACCTGGGGTAATTCGGCAACGGCCTGTTCAAACTCTTTGCCATTTTGAGCGGTGTTGCGCTCGAGTTTTACAAAAACAAAAGCCGATATTTGTAAACCAAGCTGCTTGCGATCGAGCTGGGTGCGGTATTGCTTGATTAAGCCCTGGGCTTCGAGCTTGCGTAGGCGTCTCAAGCAAGGCGTTTGGGACAGGTTAACAGCCTCGGCTAGGTCGGCATTGCTAATACGAGCATTGGCCTGTAAGGCCTTTAGTATTTTTATATCGATCTTATCCAACTTGATCGCTTCTTCTATATTCATTGGCAAAAATCACTCAAAATATTCACTTCAGGGGGATTTTATGCTTGGTAGAGTAAAAAACATAGCCCGCTTCGCCAAAGGGTGCCGATTGGCAAGCTCCTTTGTTTTAGCGGGCCGAAAAAGAAATAATGTCTTAATTTGTGCGCTTAAGCTGCTGCAGCGGCTTCAAACTCTTGAGTGAGCTGTTCCACCCAAGCCTGAACTCGAGCGTCGGTTTGCTCAAACTGCTGGTCTTCATCAATAGCAAGACCAAAGAAGTAGGACTTGTCTTCACTGCAGCCTAAGGAAGCTTCAAAATCGTAGCCCTTAGTTGGCCAGTAGCCAATCATTTTGGCACCTACCTTCAGCACGCGCTCATGCAGCCAACCCATGGCGTCGAGGAAGTAATCACCGTAGCCTAGCTGGTCTCCGAGGCCATACAAGGCGATTTGCTTACCCTGCAAGTTGGCATCTAGGATAATGTCTTCACGCTCTTCCCAGTCTTCTTGGATGCCGCCAAAATCCCAGGTAGGAATACCCATTAGGATTAAGTCGTAATTGGTAAAGTACTGGCTATCAATATCAACGATATTAACCATCTCGACTGCTACGCCTAAGCCGGTAAACTGTTCGCATATCTTTTCACCAACGTCTTCGGTATTGCCGGTATCAGTGCCAAATACCAAGGCTACTCGAGCATCGCTAATTGCGCTCATGGGGAAGGCCTCCAGATTTCAAATTTCGCTAATGATAATGACAATGATTATTATTAACAAGTTTCAATTGGAGTAAAATAAAACTTTATTGCACATAGGTAGGTTTGAACCCCATTGCGAGGCTTTGTACACTTAGGGCTATTCGTCGATTGGGCTTTAAGGCATTGGGGTCGGCAGCTAAGCATTTGATTTGGAAATAATTTTGACTGATAGTTCTGAACTAGAGAATACCGAGCCGGCTAGCGGCAATTTACCTGGTTTAAGCCAGCTACTTGAGGCCTTTCAGAAACAGCGCCCGCTAAGAGGGGGCTCGCTCATTATCACGGTTTTCGGTGATTCAATTTCCCAGCATGGAGGCTCAGTATGGTTGGGCAGCTTGATTGAGGCACTTGAACCCTTTGGTTTAAACCAACGCTTAGTGCGGACATCGGTTTACCGCTTGATTCAAGAGGGCTGGTTGGATTCAACTCAGGTTGGGCGACGTAGCTATTATCGCTTTACCGAGTTTGGTTTACGCCAGTATCAAAAGGCCGCTCGCAGAATCTATGCGCAATCGCGCCAAGACTGGGATGGCAAATGGACGCTGGTGATGCCAGCCTATGTCGTCGATGACGCCCGTGAGCAAATGCGTAAAGAGCTTACCTGGGCGGGCTTTGGACAGCTTACCGCTGGCGTGATGGCTCGTCCCGGTGCCGAGCGACAAAGCTTAGACGAAACCCTACAAGAGTTAGAGATTCACGATAAAGTCGTGGTGATGACAGCTTCAACCGAAGATCTCTTATCCCAGTCAGCCCTTAAGCAGCTTTCGGCAAGCTGTTGGAATTTAGATCAGCTGGAAGCTCGATACCTTGAGTTTTTGGATAAATTCCGTCCACTGCAAGCGGCAATTCCCAAAACCGGCCCGCTTGACCCAAAAAGCTGTTTTCAATTACGCAGTTTATTGGTGCATGAATATCGCCGAATCCTATTAAAAGATTCTGACCTTCCGCAAGAGTTACTGCCCAATGATTGGGCAGGCAATGCAGCGCAACTACTGACAGCCAATATTTATAAGCGGGTACATCGCTACGCTAAACAGTATTTATGTCAGATGATGGAAACCGCTGATGGGCCATTGCCTGAAGCATCAGCCAGTTATTACAAGCGCTTTGGTGAGTTGAGTGAGTGATTTAATTGGCTTCAGTAGAACTCGAATTTTTTAACTGTTCATAAATACCATTGGTAGACTGCTCGTCAAAAAACAGCTCGAATTTTTCATACAGTTTTATCCAAATTGAAAAGTATCCATCTTTGAACTTGGAGTCTTGAGTAAATTGGGTAGAAACACTGTAACTAAAGCTAAATCCGTCACTTGGAATGCTCCCACTGTTGGGGGCGTACCAGTGGGAATATTCTTTTTGCCAATCTTCTTGTAATCGCCGAAAGTCCTCAATCCCTTGAGCGCTAATTTGCCATTCGCTGTACTCTGCGAGTTCATCCTTGCCCAGCCATTTCTTAATTGTTATTTGCTTGTGTAGGTTTCTTGCAAGAGGGAAGTCATAGGATTTCTTTTCTTGATCGTACTCGATCTCGACACTTAAGTAAGTCTGAGTAATGACTAGGTCTTGACTGCTCTGTACCTTGGCTCGAATATTTTGAGGCTCTAAAGCCATAAATTCCTTAATGCCGTGGTTGCGATACTTCCAGGCTGTGGCCAAAGGAATGCTGCTGCAGGCGCTAAGGTGTACAAAGATAATCGTTAGAAAAATTCGCCAGAAAACAAAACTCAGTTTTAATCGCTTGCCTTTAGATTCCATTCTTTCTCCTTGTATAAAAGCTCCCAGTTAGAGCTTCGCCTACCTAAATACCTGCGGTAGTTTAATATCTTTGCCTGCGATAGCAAGACCAAGAGCTTATCGCTCTATCAAAGCCTCTATATCCGAGAGCCCGCCCTCATATTCCCAATACATTACCCGCCCGTGGCTACCGCTCACTAATAGAAAGTTTTCACTAACGGAAAGAAGGCGATCTATTGAAAGCAGTTTGGTGGTGAAGTTCTCCTCTTTAAATTCCTCGATGATTTCCTGGTTGTGGCTGTCGTAACCGTGCACGATTGTGGCAGTTTTAACACTAACTTTGATAAATGACATGACAGGCTCCGTGATTGGGGTTAGATTCTTTGCCCTACTGTATTATAAATCCCCACAAGGTGGATTTAGTTTTATCGATAAATGTAAAGCTGTTCACTGTAGTACTTGATGACAAAAATAATAAGGAATACTTGAGATGCACGCCATTCCCTTTCCGAGCTCTATCGGTGAAGTATTTGCTTTAGGCTTAACCTATAAGGCTCATATCGAAGAAGTAGGGGCGACAGAAACTGAGCCCATGATGTTTGCCAAACACTGCGCAGCAACTGTGGGTGATTGTGATTTAAGCTTGCCCAGTGAAGAGTCTTTATGGCAAGCCCTTGAAACCTTAAACCCTGACATTGCCCAAAAGGTGAAAGCCGCCGTTCCTGCAATGCCACTGATGCTGGATTATGAAGTAGAGTTGGGCATGTATTTGGATGAGGATGTCACTTCGGAGCAATTAAATCAGCCTGACTGGATGCCTCGCTTAGGGCTTTTCTTGGCCAATGATATCAGTGCCCGCAGTTTGCAGATTTGTGGGGAGCTTGCGGCCAGCGACAAAGAACGCATGGAGTATTGGACCTTATCCAAGAGCTTGCCAGGTTTTTTACCGGTGGCTGAAACTATTTTCTTTCCCGAAACACTATCTCCAGAAGCATTCCCTGATATCGAGCTGAGCTTATCGGTGAATGGCGAGCCGAGGCAAAAAGACAATTGTCGCAATATGATTTACCCACCCAAGCTCATGCTGGAATACGCCCTTAAGGCTGCCGGTGATAGGGGTTTAAAAGCAGGGGATTGTATTCTGACGGGTACCCCAGCGGGGGTGGCTCTGCGCCTAAGCCCATTTAAAAAGTTTATGGCGAAGATATTGCCTGCGAAGCTAAGGGTTAAGTTAGCACTTAAAGGCGCGGCGAAGGAGCCAAACTATTTGAAAGCGGGCGATGTCGTGGAAATTTCCGCTAACGGTTTAGGGGCACATTGTTTGCGAATATGTGAGTGAATATTGAGTTTTTGTTGCTCTAAGGCGACAGCTCATTTGTCTGTTTAACCACAAATAGCGATTGTCAGATTTGTCACACTAAAAGTGTGCGCTGGTTCACAAGGGGCGCCCCCCATTTTTGCTACTTTGCAACTGCGGTACTAGATTGTATCGAGTGACTTGGCCTTTTTGATGGTATTTAAAGCCTGATTGATCAGGAATTATTACTACCGTGGAAAACGTGGCCAAGCCAAAACAGTTTTGGAAAAGGATGCCTTTCCATGAGAGCTTTAGTAGCCAGTATCTGTTGCTTGTTCAGTTCTTCTCTTTTGGCCCTGGAAGCCCCAGAGGCCATGGTTCCGAAGGGCGTAAAGCCAGGTGAAACCTTCTATATCGTCTTTGTCACAGCCGCCAATGATATTGGTACCTTCAGCAGTGTCGAAAAACTCAATGAAATCGCCAATTTAGAGGCTGATTCGAGTAATTTCAAAGGCACTGATGACCCTAATATCGAATGGAAGGCGATGTTTGGTCATGCCGATGGTACCGTGCAAACAGCTAATCTGTTTGAGCAGGCCGACGCTGCCATTTATAACCTAAACGGCGATAAAATCGCTGACGATGTCGCCGATATGTTTGACGGCAATCTGGACGCCCCCATCGCCTACGAGCAATCAGGCTTTCAGGTGAGCAGTTTGGTATTGACCAGTTTTAGTGCAGAGGGCGAAACAGTTGCCGGTGGCTTGGCGACAGCCGATGGTAGCTGTCCGGTTGGCCTGGCGGGGCATAAGGGCGCTGCTTGGGCGATGAGTGGCCCGAGCTACTGTGGTAGCGGCAAAGGGGATGAGCGAATGGGCGCCTTGTACGTTGTTTCACCCTTGCTTACCGCCCCGGGTGAGCCTGAAGTGTCCCAGCAAATGGCGGTATTAAACTTCCTTAGCAATTTACTTCCTACAGCCGCTGGCGGTAAAAAGGAAGATGAAGAGCAGAAAGAATGAGCTTGTTTGCACAGCGTTGCACAAAATAGCATTGTACAAAAAAGCGTTGAACAAACAAAAAAAGGCCAAGCGAGTTGCTTGGCCTTTTGCTTCTTAGCGGGCTAAAAACTTCGCTTTACTCTACGTCTAAAGCACCGCGGCGAATTTGATCGCGTTCCATCGACTCAAATAGCGCTTTAAAGTTGCCTTCACCAAAACCATCGTCTTCTTTACGCTGAATAAATTCGAAGAAGATGGGGCCTACCTGGGTTTCTGAGAAGATTTGCAGTAATAGGCGTGGCTCACCACCTTCGGTGGTTCCATCTAACAAAATACCGCGTTTTTGCAGCTCATCTACTGGCTCGCCATGGCCAGGTAAACGCTCTTCTAGCATCTCATAATAGGTATTTGGCGGGGCTGTCATAAAAGGAATATCCTTTTCTTTTAGCTTGTCCCAGCACTCGATAAGATTGTCGCAAGAAAAGGCAATATGCTGAATCCCTTCGCCATTATAGGCCATTAAGTATTCTTCGATCTGACCTTTACCACCTGCAGCTTCTTCATTCAGAGGAATACGGATTAGACCGTCGGGTGCAGTCATTGCACGCGACTGTAAGCCAGTGTATTCGCCTTTAATATCGAAGTAGCGAATCTCTTTAAAGTTAAAGAGGCTCTCGTAGTAATTCGCCCAATAATTCATACGACCGCGATAAACATTGTGGGTAAGGTGATCGATCACTTTAAAGCCACAGCCCTCAGGGTGCTTATCAACGCCTTCTAGGTAGACGAAATCGATATCGTAGATACTTGAGTTGGGCTCAAAGCGGTCCACGAGGTATAGGGCGGCGCCTCCAATACCTTTTACGGCAGGAAGGTTAAGCTCCATGGGGCCGGTTTTAACGTCCATTGGCTGTGCGCCGCGCTTAACAACTTCATCATAGGCATGACGGGAATCTTTTACGCGAAAGGCCAGGCCGCAGGCACAAGGGCCGTGCTCTTCTGCAAAGTAATAAGCTGGGCTGTTCTTCTCATAGTTGGTGATAAAGTTAATATCACCTTGGCGCCATAATTGGCAGTCTTTGCTGCGGTGGTTGGCGATATGGGTGAAGCCTAGTGATTCAAATACAGGCTCTAAAACCCCTTTTTCAGCGGCAGCAAACTCTACAAATTCAAAGCCACAAAGGCCTATTGGGTTCTCAAATAAATCGGCCATTAATGGCTCCTTATCATCAATAAATATCATCGGCTTAGTAAGGCTCACAGGATAAGGGCACAGAGTAGGAATTATCTGTCTATTTTCCCCTGTTTTAACGGAAATAAAGGTGGTATCTTTCTTCTTACCATAAATTACAGGTGATTTTCTTCATGTCTATAGAAAAGGCGAGGTTTTCCACCTCCGAAAAGGCCATTTTGGGGGCATTACAGCGCGAAGGACGAATGTCCAATGTTGAATTGGCCCAGCAGGTGGGTCTATCGGAATCGCCGTGTTTCCGCCGAGTGAAGCAATTAGAGGATGATAAGGTAATTACAGGTTACTGCGCGGTAGTCGATCAACGTCGTTTGGGCTTAGAAGTGACAGCTTTTGTGCAAGTGGATTTGGAGCAGGGCTCAGAGGCCGATACCGAGCTCTTTATGGATGCCGTTAGAGCCGAAGAGTACATTACCGAGTGCTATGCCATGAGTGGTGAATATGATTATCTGTTAAAGGTGGTGGCCAGAAGTATCGACCACTTCGGTGAGATTAGCATGAAGCGTATTCTCAAGTTCCCTGGCGTTAAAAATATTGTGTCGAGTTTTAACTTGCTAGAGGTTAAAAACACCCGCCAACTGCCACTTTCTTAAAAACAAGAAAGCCATATTTTCTGTTGAGGAGTAATAATTGTTGGAAAGCTCTATCCAAGTAAATCAAAACGATATGAACCTAGCGGGGCATGTCGATAACGTGAATTTGTATCGCTGGTTTAATGATCAACGCTTAGAGTTGTTTGACATTATTAGCAGTCGAGTAGGGCAGCCCTTTGTGCCACCTTATGTCAAAACCGAATTGCAGTTTATGCGGGAAGTTTTCGATCATGAGGCGGTATTATTAAGGCTTAACATTTGTCATATTGGTGGGAAGTCTTTTCGTATCGAGCAACAGCTTATGCAAGATCAAACCTTATGTGCGATCTGCGAAACCACGGCTGTTAATTTCTCAGTGGAATCGCAAAGCGCTTGTGTTATCGAAGGCAGCATAAAAGCTGCCTTGGAAGCGTTTAGCCGTAAATAATGTATTTACAGTGATTCAATAAAGCGCTTCATTTTTTGTCGAGCGGCTACGGCTTCTGCAATATGAAAAAAGAAGCCTTGGAACACATGGGGCATCCCTTCATAGATATCGAGTTTGAGTTTTCTATGACCGTCATCCAATTTCTGATACAAGCGTATGCATTGACTCAATAGGGCTTCGCGACTACCGCACTGGATGAGTGTCGCCGGGAATTTGGATAAATCCCCATAAATAGGCGATACCAAAGGGTTTTGCCATTCGGCTTTATTGGGTGCAAACGCTAATGCGGCTGCTTCCATATCCTGACGCTCCAAAATTGGATCAGCATCCATAAGAGTAATCATGGTGTCGTCTTTGGCCGCTATATCCATCCACGGTGACCACAGCAATAGGGCAGCAGGTTGTGGCAGCTTTTCTTGAGCAATGCGTAAACTTAAGGTGCTGGCCAACCCCCCCCCGGCCGAATCTCCAAAGAGAATGATGTCACTCGCTTGATGGCCACTTTCCAATAAGGACTTGTATACCGCTAGAGCTTCGTCATTGATCTGTTGATAGTTAGCCTTTGGCGCTAAGCTGTAATCAACGGCTAAGGTTTTGATGTTGAGATCGTTTGCCACCGGCACAGAGGACGATAGGGTGCTCATTGGACTAAAGCGCGTGTAAGCGCCACCATGAAAGTAGAGCAGTCGCTTGTTGTTCTCTTGCCAGTTATTGGGGGTGATTTCTAAGACCGGAATGCCGGCAACTTTTCGGTTTTTTAGTGTGGGCTGGTAGGCGCCGAGAACCGCGTCTTTAAATAGGGTTTGAAATTGAGCTTCAAGCCGTTTTTGTAGCTGCTGCCATTGGGCCTCGTTTTGTGGTGCAGGGCGTGGAGTATTATTCTGGTAAACGATACTGATGGCTTGTTTACTAGCCTCGCTAATGGAATTGGGTAGCTCTAGGTTTTTAACTGAGCCTTGTTCGGCTAAGGTTATTGAAGATAAACCCAGCAGGAACAAAGAGGTTTTTATTGCTTTTAGCATTGCTTTATTCTCGTTTTGTTGTTTTCGTTTTGCTGATTCCGTTCTCAATTAATTAGTGGCCGTTTAACTGTGGCTTGATCCCGGTGGTATAACCCCTTTGCGTATTAAACAGTTTGCGTATAAACGACGCTCTGATGTGGCGACGATACAAAACGCATTTTTTGCTTGCTGGTAGAAATCTTGTCGGCTGAGCCCATGGGGCAATACCTCTTTCTCTTCAGCAAAATGGCAAATTCTAGAAAAGTCTTGGGCAATTGTTGGGAGTTCACCATTGGCCATGGCCATCACTCGCAAGGAGTCGTCTGTAAAATCATCGACTGGCATCAGTTGTAAAATGGCGGAAAGCAGTTGATCACTGTTGCTAGCATCAGCACGAATGAGTCTTTGAGCGTGGCTTGTCGCTGGAAAGTTGGCATCGACAATCGCTATATCATCACCGTGTCCCATCTGGGCCAATGCATATAAAAGATCTGGACTGATAATATCAGGGATTTTTTTGAGCATGGGAGTTCCTGATAGCTAGCTTGAAGCTCTGAATTTGAACATTCTATAAAAAGCCACGAGCCGATAAATTGTCTATTAAAGAGCCAATGCCAAATGTCCAAGGCCGTACCTGATTACTTTTACCCACCACGTTTGCCAGCAGTCCCAGTTGCTCATTGTAGATCTCTACTATATCCCCATCGAGGTGAGAAAAACCCTGGCCATCTTCAAAACGGTCATCTACAGGGGCATACATGGTGCCGGTAAACAGCATGATGCCATCGGGATACTGATGATTTTCACCGATAACTTGCTGCACAAGTTGCTCGACATCGCGACTGATTCGACTCATATCGCTGCTGCCTTGTAAAAGATAACCATCCTGCCCGAGGATTCGCAATTCGACTCTTGCTCGGCGAATATTGTCGAGGCTAAAACGTTCATCGAATAGGCGAATAAATGGGCCGATGACGCAAGAGCCGTTATTATCCTTAGCGCGCCCAAGTAATAAGGCACTGCGTCCTTCGACATCACGAAGATTGACATCGTTTCCTAAGCTTGCACCTACGATTTGTCCGCGGTTGTTTACACACATTACCAGCTCTGGTTCTGGGTTATTCCAAGTGGAATCTGGATGTAGACCGATAGTGTCCCCCAAGCCAATTGCCGACATGGGTTGAGATTTTGTAAAGACCTCCGCGTCAGGTCCTAGTCCGACTTCAAGATACTGTGACCACATGCCTTTGCTTTGAAGAAGCTCCTTTAGTTTTAATGCTTCCGGGCTGGCGGGTTTAATATTGCGAATGTCGGCGCCAATACTGCTTAGTATCGATTGTCGAATGGCGGCAGCCTCTTGGCGATCACCTAGAGCTTTTTCTTCAACCACACGCTCAAGTAGGCTATCGATGAACGTTACCCCACAGGCTTTGATGCTCTGCAAATCGCAGGGCGCCAATAAGTGGTTGCCGCTTTGTTGCTCAGTACCACTGAGAAGTTCCTGAATATTGCATAGCGGATTGGATAGCTCCAATTCCTGCAAGCTTTCTAAGGGGTTCTGCGTGTTAATCAGAGCAGATGAAGTAGGAAAATACTCGGTAATATCATACACCTGCTCATTCTGAATAAGGATCACACAGGGCCCTCCTTGCTGTTCGCTCCACATACGACCGATTAGGGTAGCGTGCTTAGCATCACGAGGCAGGCAATTGTGGGCGGTAAAGGTTTTTGCGTTTTGCATGCTTAACTTATCCTTAGTATTCACAGCACGGCTCCTAAACTCCAAGGGTGAAAACCATCATCAAATAAAGCGATCTGCTCACCTTTGCTGGGTTCACCTGAAGCGGTATGAATAATTTTTTCTACAATCTCTTGGGCAAGAGAATCCAAATCGACTTCGCCATCGATTAAACGACCACAGTTGATATCGAGATCATCTTGCATGTGATTAAAAATGTTCTGATTGCTGGCTAATTTAAGGCTGGGAACGCTTGGGCAATTGAAGTTAGAGCCACGACCGGTGGTAAAGCAAATCATGTTAGCGCCACTTGCCACTTGGCCGGTAATCGACACTGGGTCATAGCCTGGGCTATCCATAAATACCAGGCCTTGGCTTTGCATGGGCTGGCCATAGTCATAGACATTATTGATGGTGCTTTTACCGGCTTTGGCAACTGCACCAAGAGATTTTTCGATAATGGTGGTAATGCCACCAGCTTTATTGCCGTGGCTTGGATTGCTGTCTAGAGTCTCACCTTGTTGCTTGGCATACTGTTGCCACCAGTGCACTTTTTGTTCTAGCTTTAGAGCAGTTAATGGATCTTTACAGCGTTGGTAGAGCTGCTGTTCGGCACCAAAGATTTCCGGCGTCTCCGCTAATATTGCTCTGGCGCCTTGCTTGCACAGTATATCGACGGCGCGCCCTAGGGCGGGGTTAGCGCTAAGGCCAGAAAAGGCATCACTGCCGCCACACTGCAAGGCAATACTTAATTTTTCGAGACCCTGTGCGCTGCGCTTTGCTTGGTTGGCTTTTTCCATTAAGGGCTTAATTTTATCTAAGCCTTCCCGAATGGCTTGATGGCTGCCACCGCAGGCTTGAATTCCCAAACTTTGAATACGATCTTGTGGCTGAGAGCAGGTTTCGCTGCCAAGCAATTGATCAACTTGATTGGTTTCACAGCCAAGTGATACCAACAGTACTGCGGCAATGTTTGGATGTAAGATCCAGCCCCTAAGCGTTCTCTGTAGGAGTTCCAGTGATTGGCCATTTTGATTTACGGCACAACCGCCACTATGACAAATCGGAATCAGTGCATCGACATTTCTGTATTGCGGCATGTATTGCTGCGCGCTTTGGCAAATCCCGCGTACCACGCTATTCGCACAGCTAACCATGGCGACTACGGCCACTATATTTCTGCTGCCAATCTCTTTTGTGTATTCACGCTTGTAGCCAAGAAATTGTGCATCATTGGTTTTTCTTGTAGCAGGCTTTTCTGGGGGGATAGTGCTGTCTAAACTTTCGGAAGCGAGATGAGTAATATCATTTAGCCCCTCAGGCATGCTGCAATTATGGCTATGTATATGCTCGCCCGCTTTGATATCCAGTGTTGCGGTGGCGATACATTGACCGTATTTTAGGATGCTTTGCCCTTTTGGAATATCATGTAGTGCGATCTTATGCCCGGTAAGGATATTTTCCTGGCAAGTAATTTCAAAGCTGGCAATTTCGCTATGAGCAGCGATGTCCTCCAATGCAACAATGCAGTTATCCCGGCCGGACAGTCGTATACATTGAGTCATGGGAGAAGCTCCTCATGTTGCCTTGTTGAGTTCGCTTCTTTTGAGTTGAATAGAGGCGCTTCTAGTTTGACGCCATAAAAACTCAGTGCATTTTCACCGATTATCTTTTGATAGTCTTTTGTACTTAGTGATTTGCATAAAGTCTCGGTAATATTTTGCCAATCCTGATAACTCGCTGCCAATTTAAGTACCGGCCAATCACTGCCCCACACGAGACGATCTACTCCAAACTGTTCGATTAAAATATCAGTGCAGGGCTGTAGATCAATAGCCGCTGCGGATGATTTTGCCTCTGTCAGTAAACCAGATAATTTACAGTAAATATTTGGCATGCCCGCCAAAATCGACATGTACCTTTGCCATTCTTCCAGTTGTTGTTCACGCAAATTGGGCTTAGCGGCGTGATCAATAATGATCCTGAGCTTAGGGAGCTGTACGGCCGCTTCGCAGAAATAGGGAAGTTGCGCTGGGGTGATAAGGGCATCTAGGCTTAAATTGAGCTCAGCACAGTAATGTAGATTATCGATAACTTGCGCTTGTAAAATCCAACTCGGGTCTTCGATGTCTTGCAGCATGGGGCGTATGCCAACTAATTTATTATGCTTGGCGAGTGCTTTAAGCTCTTGCTTGGCTTCCTTTTTGCTCAAATCAACCCAGCCAACGACGGCTAGAATATCGGCGTTCTTGTCGGCAGTTTCTAAAAGAAACTCAGTTTCCGCCAAAGTAGGGGCGCACTGAACCAAAATGCCAGCACTAACATCACGGCCTCTCTCTTTTTGCCAATCACGGTGTTGATAATCCCGATACAAAGAAGTCAGCTCTGGAGTAATCCATCCATAATCTCCTCGCTGTAGCTTCCAGAGGTGAAAATGCGCATCGATAATCATGCAAGAGCCTCCGGGCATTGAGTTGGTGCGTCTCTATGGAGTAGCCCCTTGTCTTTCAGTGTGTCCCAAAACTCTAAAGGTATATCAGCTTGTATAAGCGTTAAATTATTCTCTACTTCTTTGGTGCTACGTGCTCCCGGTATAACTGAAGCAACGGCAGGGTGCAGTAAAGGAAAGCGCAGGGCAGCGGCGGCCAAGGAAACTGAAAAGTCATTGCATATGGCTTCCATGGCTCTGACTTTAGCGAGAATTTCTTCGGTTGCTAGGCTGTAATTGTAGTAAGCGCCTGCAATGGCGCCGGTGGCGAGTATGCCTGTGTTATATGGCCCGCCAATAATAATATCAATGGCACGTTGCTCGCAGGCGGGTAAAAAGCTTTTGAGTGCTTCCTGCTCGAGTAAGGTGTAACGGCCAGCGAGGAGAAAGCAATCAGGGTCACTATCCGCTAAAAATTGCTCGCAAACTTGCCACTCATTGACGCCTAAACCAAAGGCTTTTATCAGCCCTTGTTCGCGCATTTTCAACAAAGCTTTATTGGCGCCATTTAATGCCTCTGAGTAGACTTTGGCCTGTGCTGAACCATGGGTCCAGCAATCAATATCATGGATATAAACTATATCTAAATAGTTACACCCTAAGCGTTGAAGGCTTTGTTCTACACTGCGCCAAGCACCGTCATAGCTGTAGTCATAATGAGCATGAAAGGGAGGTGCCTGTTGGTATAAGCCGGCGTCGGCGGTTTCGCCTCTATCGCAGGCTTTCAGTAAACGTCCTACTTTGCTTGAGATACACCAGCTTTCTCGATTGGATTCGTTGAGGGCTAAGCCTAAACGACGCTCACTCAGGCCATGACCGTAAAGCGGCGCGGTATCGAAATAATTGATGCCGTTTGCCAGTGCTGTAGAAACACATTGCAAAGCAGTAACGTTATCAAGACCCTGGTAAAGGTTTCCTAGTGGCGCACCACCAAAGCCGATTTCGCTAAGAGCAATCTGACTGCGTTTTAATTTGTTTGTCGCTAACACGATGATTCTACCTTGGCCTCAACGATTGGCTTTGAGATAAGCATCTACAGTGCTCTCATCGATAGTCTGAGTGGGTAGATCGATATATTTTTCCAGCTTCTCGCCTTTCAATAGACGTAGTGCTTCTTGTAGAGCTTTAATCCCAGGAGCGGGATAAACAAAAGTCGCGGTTAAAAATCCACGCTTAACCCAAAGTGCGCCTTCTTTCGGGATAGCATCAACCCCCAGAAAGAACATATCTTTTTCTCGTTGCGCATCGCGTGCCGCTAAAAAGGCGCCAAAGGCCATTGGGTCGTTATGGGCGTAGACTAAGTCAATTTTGGGATTTGCACGCAGGGCATTGCTCATAATGTTATAGGCTTTATCTTGTTTCCAGTCGCCATCTTGTCGATCGACCAACCAATTTAAGCCTTGCTCGTTTTGCAATACTTCTACAAAACCCTGGTGGCGCTCATGGGCAGGGGTAGAGCCCATGCCACCCCAGATCTCGACAATATTTCCATGGGCATTCCCTTGACCACCTAATAGGGCTAGTGCCTTGTGGCCCGCTTGTCGGCCAATTTCTAGGTTATTTCCACCGATAAACTGGGTGAAATGATCACCGTTAATTTTTCGGTCAAGTACGATAACGGGGATGCCTGCTGCCATGGCTTCTTTAACAACGGCCGTTAAGCCCGCACTTTCTTTGGGTGCGAGCAATATGATATCGACCTTTTGCTGGATAAAAGATTGAACATCAGCCACTTGTTTTTCCGTCCGGTCTTGGCCATCAGCGATATACAATTGGATGTCAGGATGTTTCTTGGCTTCAGCGCGTAATTGTTTATTAAAAAGAACTCGCCAGGGCTCTGTGGTCGTCACTTGGGAGAAACCAATACGATAGCCCCAACTTGACGAGGCGCTTATTAATAACAGTAGGGTAGTGACTAGCGTAGCTAGAATTCTAATGTTCAACATGGTGATCCCCTTTGGTCTTATATTGTTATTATTCAACTCGCCTTTAATCGAGTTTTGAGCTTGCTCCAGTCAAACTGTTGTAACAAAACAGCTAAGACTATGATGATACCCTTGAGTAAAAGTTGAGTATTGCTGTCGACATTATTGAGCTGTAAGACATTACTGAGTACACCAAAAATTAGAACACCCAATAAAGTGCCGGGCACTGTACCGCGACCACCCATAAGGTTTGCCCCGCCAATGACTACAGCGGCAATGGCATCGAGCTCCATACCAGTTCCAGCATCGGGCTTGCCTTGAAGATATTGAGCGCAGTACAAGACACCCGCTATTCCGGCCAGTGCACCGCTTAAGGTGTACACCCAAACTTTTACTTTGGCGACTGGGATACCTGATAGATAAGCGGCTCGTTCATTACCGCCGATGGCATATAGGTAGCGTCCAAACCTAAAGTGGCGCAATAGAATCGTGAAGCTCACCACGATAAGCAAAAAGATAAAGCCTGGCACAGGAATACCGAAAATCGATTTACGCAGCCATTCAAAGTTCTCATCGCTGTTGATACCGCTATAGATAGGAAAGACAGACATATCTTGCCCTGCCATCAGACGTGCAATGCCAAGCGCCGCCACCATCATGGCTAGTGTAGCAATGAAAGGTTGGAGTTTGCCTCTTGCGATGAGTTGCCCACTAATTTGACCGAGTAGGGCGGTTGCTGTGATGCTTGCTAAAATAATGGCTAATAGTGAGGCTTGATTGTGCAGGTTGTTGAAATATTGCCAGCCTATATACGCAGCTACCAACAGTCCTGCGACTCTTAAACTTTGACAATAAACCTCGGCCAAGAATCTTCTGATATAAGCCATGACAGGAATCGTGATTAAGTAAGCCACAACAAAACCTAGGGTCATGCCACCAATCCAGCTGCCGTTATGAGCTTCTTCTAAGGTGAGTAACATGGCGCAGAGCGTTGCGGCAAAGGCCATTAATGAGCCTACCGCCAAATCGATACCTCCGGTTAATATCACCAAGGTCATTCCAACGGCCAAGATACCTGTTATGCTAACTTGTCGAAGGATATTTAATAGATTGCCAGAGGCTAGAAATATAATGTCGCCGGCACTGTCTTGTGGTGAGAAGAATATTCCACCTGCAAAAAGCAAGGCGAGGCCTAGTAACAGTTTGCTGCGCCAAAACCAATAGCTGATCGAACGATTCTCTGTCACTTATGTGCTTCCTCTTTAAGATTGCTGCTACTTTGTTGGCTTGATCTACTCAGTTGTCCCTGTGCGGCATTGAGAATTTCACTTTGAGTAAATGGACGTTGTTTGAAGTGTTCAATAATCGAGCCCTCATGCAAGACAAGTACGCGATCGCATAAGCGACAGAGCTCAGCTAAGTCTGTACTGGCAACAATAAAACTCATTCCTGATTGCATTAACTCATCTAAAATCTGATAAATTTCAGCTTTGGCTGCGACATCTACCCCTCGCGTCGGCTCGTTCATTAAAACCAGCTTGGGCTGTAGCGCTAACCATCTGGCAATAACCAGTTTTTGCTGGTTTCCACCAGATAGACTTGCGGCACTTTGCGCTACGCTTTGATACTTAATCGTCCACTGCTGCAGTAGTTTGCTTTGTTTTTCTGTGTCTTCAGTGATGAGCAGGGAATTTTGTTGTGCAAGTGCTGGTAGGCCAAGATTGAAGAGTAAATTTTGATCCAGTACTAAACTGTCGTGTTTTCGATCATCACTGATATAAGCTAGCCCTTGCGAGATAGCATCACTTGGCGAGCCAGGGGTGATAGTTCGCCCATCAAATACGACACTATCACTACTAAAATCGCGAAGACCAAAAAGGCATTCTAGTAACTCGCCACAACCGCTTCCTAGCAATCCGGTAAGGCCTAGAATTTCACCTTCTCGCAAGTTAAGACTGATGTTCTTGAGCTTCCTCTTATCCCAACGACCGTTTAAATTTTCTATGTTCAGAAGTGCTGTCTTTGTCTTTGCAATGCTGGTGTGAACTGGCGCATCGGCTAGTTCCTCTCCGATCATTAACTTAATAACTTGCTTGGCCGAATAATCCTTCATCAGCCCTTCAGCAACTAAAGCCCCATTTCGTAACACCGCAAGCTGATCGGCTATCTGACTAAGCTCATCGAGTCGATGTGAGATATAAATGATACTAACGCCTTGCTTGGCTAAGCGACGCAAGATCGTGAACAACTGCTGGGTTTCTTGATCGCTTAAGGCTGCGCTGGGTTCATCCAAAACTAAAACTTTGGCATCTCGAAGTAAGGCTCGAGCGATTTCTACGAGTTGTTGCTGGCCTATATTAAGCTCTTTTACTAAGGTGCTAGCAGGTAAGCTTAAGCCCAGTTGCTCAAGTATTGATTGAGCCTTGCTCGCCATAGAATTATGTTGAATCAGGCCCAGCTTGTTCTTTTCTTCATTGCCTAGAAATATGTTCTCACTCACGCTTAATTCTGGTAGAAGATTTAGCTCTTGGTGCACCATGATTACACCAGCTGTCTCGGCAGACTTTGGCGAGTCAAAAGTGTAGGGGGTTTCATCAATATAGATTTGCCCTTGATATTCTTGGTAAACACCGCAGGCAATATTCATTAAGGTACTTTTACCGGCGCCATTTTCGCCCATTAACGCAAGCACCTTACCGGCTTCTAGCTGAAGATTAACGCTCTCTAAAACCTTTTGCTTTCCAAAGGATTTGCCGATGCTTTCCAACCTT
This sequence comes from uncultured Pseudoteredinibacter sp., assembly GCF_947502065.1. GTDB lineage: Bacteria > Pseudomonadota > Gammaproteobacteria > Pseudomonadales > Cellvibrionaceae > Pseudoteredinibacter. The sequence goes on along the minus strand of NZ_CANMYE010000003.1, from coordinate 299,532 downwards.
AAACGCGTAGACATAATTAGCTCTTCGAACGGCTCATTAAAGGCTTAATGAGCCGCTTCCTCCGCTGCTGGCAAGTCAGCAATGCGAGATTTTAGCGCGGGTATTTGGGGTAGAGGGGCGCTTGGAATGGCTTCATACCAAAAGCTAGCCGCCGACCAGTCATCTTCACGTTCATAAAGATCAGACAAATATTCTTCCAGGGTAGTTGGGGTATCGCCATTGTGACCAATTTGCTGAATAGTAATACGTGCCTCTTCTTGCCAATAAATTGGGTCACGTAAATGCCAGCGGTACATGGAAACGCGTCCGGTATCACCATCGTCACTTTTCTCGCGATAGCTAGCACCGTTATATAAAAAGGCAGAATCTTGTAAGCCCCAAGATAGCCCTACATAATCTTCGGCACCGCTGCCGTTCAGGGTAGGAAATTTATCATCGCCATCTATATAGGCTTTCATTTCGCCTTCGCCCCACCAGTTAGTGTCGCTAGGGCGAACGCCTATCACCGTGCCAATAAAGCGGCCCTTGCCTGTTCGTTTTGGGAGCAGGCTGAAGTCTTTGGTTTTTGTGGTCGGGTTTTGGCGCTGAAAGTTTACATGCAGTCTGCCTACTTTTGGGCCGTGATGATCACCCAAGGTGTAATCGATCTGATAGAAAAATGGCATAGACTGTGGCAGCTCATTGGTGATGGTAAAACGAGCCGCTTTAGTAAAGGGCATGGGAAGCCAAATATTCATCCCAGCTTTTGGTCCTACTGAATGAACAGCACTTTGAAATGATGTCGCTTTGCCATGTGCAAAGCCAAAAAAATCTCCCAGCGGGGCTTCGATGCTTGGATGTTCTTGGCCATCCCAATAACCACGAATAACAGCTCCACGCAAAAAAGCAGGCACAGGGAATGTAGTGGCCCAAATATGTCGAATCGTGCCGCTGCCTTGAATATTGGCAAGTTCTACCGTTTCCCCAGGTGCTAATAAGCGAGCTGGCGAGCCCTTGCGGCCTTGGCCAAGTGGACTGGAGGCTTTACCACCTTCACCTTTGGCTCCGGTAGGGTTTTCAAAACTAATGGTTCTTGATTGTAAGGGCGAATCTAAATGATAGGGTTCGCTAAGCAGCTTGTGACTATCATCGGCAATGCTCGCTGGGCTGAAAAAGCAGGCGCATAACAAGGTTGATCGATATAAAACCTTAGCACCGAGAGCAACAAGGGGTTTTGGAAATACGATTTTATTTTTAGTCATATGCATTTCTCTAGAATATAGGTTTAGGGCGATAGCCCAGTTCGCGACTTAGGGCCAAGCACGCTTGTGCTAAATCTTGGCCATTACTTTGGGCGTTTTCCATGCTGGCTTGGGAGGTGGTGCCTGAAATACTAATGCCGGCAAGTGGGCGACCATTGTGGTCCAAAATAGCGGAGGCTACACAGCGAATCTCTACTTCGTTTTCGCGGTCATCAATGGCATAGCCTTGCTTTTTAATTTCTTGCCAAGCGGCTCGTAAATCATCAGCGTTAGTAATGCTATGTTCGGTTTTGGCTTCCATTGGTCCTTGTAAACAGACTCTTTGATTGTCTCGGTCGGCGAATGCCATCATGGCCTTGCCAAGTGCTGTGCAATGCATTTTGCCGCGCCAGCCAATGCCTGACGCTAATACAATTGGGTGACGACTTTCAATCTTGTCAATGTAGACAACTTCATTGCCATCGAGGATAGCGAGATGAATGGTTAAGCCTGTTAGCTCTGAAAATTGCAGCATAATTGGCTTAGCCAGCCGGCGAATATCCATAGTGTTATAGGCTTGCGCCGCTAAAGATAATACCTTGCCGCCGAGTTGAAAACCTTGCTCATCTTGAGTGACTAAACCATGGCTTTTTAAAGTGCTCATAAGACGATGCACCGTCGGGCGTTGAAAGCCTGAGCTATTAACAAGATCGACGATACGTACACGCCCTTGCTGGCTTAGTTGCGCCACCAAATCTAAGAGAATAAGGGCTTTATCAACCGCGGTGGGTTTATTATCAGCTTCACTCATAGTCGGCCTTGAGGATTTTTTGAAATTATTGTTATTGATCTCATATACGTTCTATCTATTGTTGCTGCCCATTGTTACCGGGCAAAAGAAAGATCGCAAGCTAGCTTGCGATCAATTACCTCACTGTACCACTACTTTTTTTATCTATTAAAACTGGTATTTGAAATTCATACCAATGGTTCGCGGGCGAATGGTAAAGACACGTTCGTCAACAACATTTATTGCAGTAGTACGTGCTCTTTCATCCGTTAGATTTTTGCCAAAAAGGCCCACTTCAATATTGTCGCCTAACAAAAGGTTTATGTTGGCACTGAGTACGGCATAGTCGCCGATACGATGCTGCGGGCCGGCGACAAATTCATATTCCATAAATGATTCATCGACGTATTGGTATGCGAGTAAGCCGCGCAATGCCATATCATCGGCGATATCTTTGTCAAAATTGATAGCAAAGTTATAGCTGAACTCTGGAACACCTTGTAGACGGTCGCCATCAGCACCTTGTTGGGTTCCGGCGCTGATATAGTCTTCTTCAAGCTGAGCTTCTTTAATGTCGAAGCCAAAATCTACCGACCAGATGTCATCAATTTGCCAAGCGCCTTCAAGTTCGAAACCGGTAATGGATGCTGAGCCTGCATTATCAATGTAACCAAAGCCATTACTGAGCAGCGATTTGGTTTGAATATCACTCCAATCTAGATAGTAGATGGCGCCGTTTAGGCGAAGCTGATTACCCATCCATTGGGTTTTAAATCCAAGTTCATAATTCCACAGGCTATCTGACTTGTATTGTGCTGGGGCGCCACCGGCGACAGCGATATCTGAGTTGGCGCCACCAATGCGATAGCCCTTTGAGGCGAGGGCGTAGATCATACGATCATCATCAGGTCGAAAGCTCACTTCAAATTTTGGATTTACTGAATCTTCACTTGAGGATACTGAGCCCGTACTGATGCCTGGCGGCGTTCCCACTCGACCGGTTAAAAGATTCTGAATACCACGGCTACTGCCCGCGTCACTGATCTCAGTTTCAAAAGCACGGAGTCCTATGGTTGCAGACCATTGATCGTTAAAGGCATAACTGGCTTCACCAAAAATAGCTTTTTGCTCAATTTGGAAATCATTTTGGTTGCGGTAGACGACTTCATCACCAACATAGAATGGGCCACCTGGTGCCACTAAAGCTCCGCTAATACCCGGTTGTAGTAGACCTAAAACATCAAGTAAACCCGCTAGATTATCCACCACAACGATTTGTTCATGATCAACTTTATCTTTTTGATAGAACAATCCCGCGGTCCATTGAAAAGCGCTGTCGTCAACGGATTGCAGGCGAATTTCCTGGGCGAAAATATCAAATTCTTCATTAAAGTGATGTGGACTAATGGCTTCGATACCAGAGAAGTCATATATCGGCTTAAGAGCAAGGTAGGCGTTTTCAGAATATTCGAATACCCAATCGTTGTCCCCATTAAAGTAGCTAGATGAGGCGTATAGTGCGATGTCACCGAAATCATAATCAACGGTGAAGTTGTAGATTTTAGTGCTATCTAATTGTTCATCTTTAACAGGAGCGTCGATACTCAGATCGCTGCCTGGGTTGAACCACGCCTTACCATTAATGTCTGACTCTTGATAAATATAACTGGCATTTATTTTTAGTTGATCATTGGGCTCATAAGCTAAGGCCAGGCGGCCGCCCTTGGTGCTGATGTCATTGGCATCTTCTTCATTCACCCGTGCGTGGGTATAGTCGATAAAGCCGCCATCGTCTTTCTTATAGGCCACCGCACGCAAAGCTAAGTTATCGCTAAGCGGTATGTTCATCATCATATTGACGACAGTGGCTGGATCGCCAGATTTGGTCGCGCCGTAACTGCCATCAATTTTACCTTGGAACTCGCCTTGTACGGGCTCATTGGTGATGATGCGCAGTGTTCCGCCTAAAGAGCCAGCACCATAGAGTGTCCCTTGTGGCCCACGCAGCAACTCAACCCGAGCAATGTCCGTCATATGAAGATCCGGAGCACTGACACCGCTGGTGAGAGGGATATCATTAAAATAGATCGAAGTGGTAGCTTGCAGCTGTGCGTCAAATTCGGTGCCATCTGATAGACCGCGCACGGTTAACTTTTTCTTACCTGAACCTGCATCCACGTAAGAAAGCCCTGGCAAAAGACGAGCATAGCTTTCAAAGTCGGTCGCGCCTTTGTTTTCCAGTGATTCTCCCGAAAGGGCCGATATCGCAATGGCCACGTCCTGCATACCGAGTTCACGCTTGGTTGCGGTTACCACTATCTCTTCTAATGCCGCGCTGTGGGCAATGCTGATTTGGCTGGCGATAATGCTCGCCAAGAGGGTTTTAGGGAACAGGTTCTTCATAGCAGGCCACTCCTTATAGTCTGTTATGTGGGCGTCGAGCTGATTGCCGCTGGGTCGCTTATTGATTGCTTATTAGCTGTTTATTCGCTATTTATTATTTTAATGTCCATAATATGGACTATTGGTTTTTAATTTGGACGAAAGGATGGTAATGAGGCGAATCTTTTAATGCAAGTGTCCATAATACGACCACTTTATGTGTGTATTTTTTATTTGGGGCGGGTTTAGTAGAATGTTCGCCTAGGCAGCCGTGACTCAATTCATTGAGTGAACCTAGACTTAAGAGAATTAATCCATTGAAAAAGCTCAGTTACTTATTCGAGGCCAACAAAAAGTGGTCTGAATCCATCAAAGACAAAGACCCAGAATTCTTTAGCCGACTCTCCAAGCAGCAAGCTCCCGATTACCTTTGGATAGGATGCTCAGATAGCCGTGTACCGGCTAATACTCTAGTAGATCTCCCCCCCGGGGAGGTCTTTGTGCACAGGAATATCGCTAATGTTGTCGTTCACACCGACCTTAACATGCTGTCGGTATTGCATTACGCTGTAGCGGTATTGAAAGTGAAACATGTAATCGTTTGTGGCCATTATGGCTGCGGCGGTGTAATGGCGGCGATGGAAGATAAGAGCCACGGACTCATTGATAACTGGTTGCGACATATTAAGGACGTAGCTCGATTCCACAAAGAAGAGTTGGCTAAGCTGCCTGAGTCAGAACGTATCGATCGTATGTGCGAGCTCAATGTTATGGAGCAGGTGCGAAATGTCGCCAACACCAGTGTGGTGAAAAATGCTTGGAGTGAAGGCCAAGAGTTATCGGTGCATGGCTGGATCTACAACATCAATAATGGTGTGCTGAACGATTTGGATATGTGTGTTTCTGATAGTTTAGAGCTATCTTCTGAGATTTGATTTTAAAACCGTAGAGCTTGGTGTTATTCAATTCCAAGTTCTATGGCTAAGCGGGTGGCTTCGGCTCTCGAGGATATGCCCAATTTACGATAAATCGATTTAATGTGATCGGCTATTGTATAGTGGGAGAGCGTTAACAGCTCGGCAATATCTGTACGATTTAAGCCCTTAGAAATCAATGACAGAATCTCAGACTCTCGCGGGGTTAAGTCGTGTTTTTTTTGCTTTTTTTCTAACTGCCTAAAATGCTGTAGTATTTTCTTTGATATATCCCCCGAAAGAGGAGGAGCACCATTGACGATATCTTGTAGCTTATCAATCAGCACGCTACCTGGTTCATTTTTAAGCAGGTAACCATCAGCCCCCATTTGTAAACACTCGAATACTGTCTCTTCATCATCAGCTATCGTAACGATAACACAAAGAATTTCTTCATTAGCTTCTTTCAATTTGGGGATAAGCTCACAACCTCGACCATCCGGTAAACTTATATCGATTATTGCAAGTTGAATTGGATGCATTGCTAGCAGTTGTGTCGCTTCAGCCACGTTATTGGCATAAAAAGCTTGATTACTATTGGGGAGTGCTTGTTGAAGGTAGCTGCTCATCAAGTCTTGAAACAGTAGTTCATCTTCTACAATTAAGCATTGTTCAATGTTCATCGATACATCCGTACATCAAAAAATACCCAGCACATAGTTGGGTGTTCATTAAATCTTTCGGCCCAGATTACATAGACAGCAAAAGATAAACGACTACAAGCGATTACGATGACATTATGAGGGGATTGGCAAGGAAACAAAAGCTGTTGTTTGAAGCTGGTATTACTAGTACTTAAGTTTTTGTATAACATTTATAGCGCCAAGGGCTTATTCTGTGCAGCGCAGGGCTTGCGGCACGGTCTAAAGCTATTGCCCTGGGGTATATTGCAGCGTCAATCTGTGTTGGTTTTTTGCGCAATTTGCTGGCTTAGCCAGCTAAGTCCGTTTATGAGGCGCAGTTGAAATTGCCCAATAGCAATATTAATTGCTTTCCATTGAATATGGTTTGCTTCATCCCCACCTTCACTGAGCTGCTGCAACTGTTTGGCTTTTGTGGCGCAGTCTAAGATGCCCAGTGCCGCGCAGAGACCAGCTAAGCGGTGGCTACACGCTGCTAGTTCAATATGGTTTTTTTCGATAGCAAGTTGTTCTAAGCTACCGGATAGCTCAAGACAACTCTTTTGATAGCGCTTAAAGAAATCTTTTAGTTCGATAGCTGTTTTGTACTGTGCGATATCATTGACGAACTGGATATTGTAACGTTGTTCAGAAATATCAGAGCTAAACCCTGTTTGGTGCCGTTGAATCAAACTGTAAAATATCGGCAATGAGAAGGGCTTTTCCATTAGTAATTCCATGCCCTTATGTTGAAGCTGTAGACTAAGTTCTGGAGTGAGGCCAGCGCTAATACCAATTATTGCGCAATCTGCTCCCACCGCTTGAAGTTTGGGCATGAGATCTTGCCCAGAGATAAGTGGCATATGAATATCTAGCAAAATGGCATCGAATTCATGTTTTTCTGCAACCGCGATGGCGTCGTTCGGATCGGTCGTGCTATAGACGGTATGCCCAGCGCCTTTCAGTAAGCTGGTAATAATCTCGTTGTTTAACTCGATATCATCTACTAACAGAACAGAGAGACTCTTGTCGATACTATTGCCATGTGTCGCTATGCGAACTTGTAAATGAAACTCGAAAGTACTGCCCTTGCCTGGAGTAGAGTTAAACTCAATATGCCCACCTAAACGTTCACTGATGTTTTTTACGATGGCAAGGCCCATGCCTGTACCTACAAGATGATTGTGATCGTTGTTACTGGCTTTGGTAAAACTATGAAAAATTCTATCTTGATCTTCGTATGGAATACCAATTCCGGTATCACTTACTGAGAAGCATAAGCCCATATCGCCTTGTTCTAAGTATCTGCCACTGCAGATAACTTTGATTTCTCCGCTGTCAGTATATTTGGCAGCATTATTTAAAAGGTTGTTGATCAGCTGCTGTAGAAGGTCAGGATCTGTTTCGATAACAGTAGGGACATTGGGTTCAATCAGATACTCCACTAGGATGTTTTTTTCATCACACAGCCCCTGAATGAGAGAAACTGAAGAATCCAAAGTGTCTAGTAAAGAGGTGGCTTGAGTTTTAACTTGTTGCTGCCGGCCTGATTCCAGTAATAAAACACTGTTTAGTTGCTGTAAAAGTTGGTGCCCGCTACGATTAATTTGTTCGACGTATTTGTTTTGAATGGGCTCCAGCGATGTTTGTTTGAGAAGTTTGATTAAGCCCAGTATGCCGTTGATGGGTGTTTTTACTTCATGGCTAAAGTAGGAGATAAATGCTGAGCGCGACTTGTCGGTTTCTTTCGCTGCAATATTGTCTAACTGAATGGACCTGAATTTTTGAGAAATAGCCAAAGAGAGCATGTACATCTCAAAGACATGACAGGACAAACCAACCATTAAGATACTTTCAAAGCCTGGTACCAAACCAATGGTTACCAAGGCTGGAAAAGTTGAACCTGCAATAAGTGCAATCCATCCAATGCAAACATAAATAGCGGGTTTTAAGCCTCGAATATAAGCCCATGCGGCAGAAACTATCATCAGTGTGCCGAAAATGGGGTGAGGAGCTGCTGAGGCAATACTAAATGCCTCTCGGCTCATAAACGGGTAAGCCATTAATAGAAGCACATAAAATATGATCAGCGTTTTGAAAGCCCAGTTTAACTCGCGTAGCCGCCTCGGAACTTGAAAAAATACATAGCAAAACCAAGTACCAAATAACTGTACCCCAACGCTGGCGGGTTTATAAAAGTAGAGTTCATAGTCATAAAACCCGAATACTGTTTTGAACAGGCCGTAAGCACTGATGATAAATAGGACTCCACAGAGTGAGTGAATCGCATAAAGAATATGACTTATGTCGCGCACACTCGCGCCGAAGAATAAATTATGAAGGGCAAGTGATAGCGATATCCCAATCAGAAAAAACAGAAAACTAGTACGGGCCACCGAATAGATAAGGGCTTGATCATAACTCTCAATATGAACATTAAGAGAGGATACAATAGGGGATGCGACTCGAATTATAAGCTGGTAGGTTTGCCCGTTTTCAAGTGGTAATTCGCTGAGCCAATCCACCGATAAGGTGTGCAGGCCTTCGGTACTCGCTCGATAGCCGCTCTGTACTTGGTGTAACAATTGGCCATTGCTGTATAAGAATGCATCAATTTCTTTAAAGTGAGCATTGGCTAGGCGAACAGCCCAGCGTTGTTGTGTATTCGGCCTTAGCTCCAGTGCGAACCAATATTGATTTTCATGTTTAGGAAATCCTGTGGCCCCGCTGAGTTCATTGCTACCGGCCTGCAATAAGCGCTCAAGAACTTGGCCAGAGTTTAGCGTTTTCTCGCTATCTAATATCAATATTCCTTGATCACTGACATTGTCGCCTTGGGCAAAGCTGAAGCAAAAGCTTAGTAGTAGCCCTAAAAAGTACTGAACTGTCGGATATTTAATCGAATTAAATGGGGGCATAGGGCTAATTTATCTCGGCAACTAGATAATTCTTATTATTCCACTTTTTGATATCTCGTACTAAGGAAGGTTTCCATACCTTAAGCACATCATAATCTTTGCCCGATTGCGATGCACCCCCCTATGTGAGGGAGTTACATTTGATTTTAAGTAACCATAATGCGACCCATTATCGATGTGCTGTGTACACATTGGGTTCACTGAGGTATCGCTGTATGAAAAAATGGTTGGGCTTAACGTTAACATTATTGGCTATCGAAAACTCGATAGCGGCAACTTGTAATTGGGATTCTACGAGAAGTAATTGGGATAATTGCGAGTTTTTCAGCGAGTACATTTCATTAAATCCAAGCCTTTCATACAGTTTTAACAATGTTACTGTGCAAGGCGGAACCCTAGAGGGTGATTTTTCAGAAGTTGATCTAAGCACAGTGAGGTTCCGACGTGCTGGCGATAATCTCGGGGATGAGGTTGATATAGGGCAGGCTGACTTTTCGCCTTTTCAATGGATTAAGGTTGAAAACAATGGTTTGAACATCTTCTATCTGCTTAGTGGTATGGTCGATGACCCAGATCAGCGGCGTCATGAAGCCAGCGGTAATTTACTCTTTGCCGGTGAGCCCGACATTCTGCCAGCTTCGCAAGCAGGAATAGGTGACCTTGGCGTTTATATTGTTGGTCAGTTTGAACTGAAAGATGAATATCCAATGGGCGCTGCGCCGGTTACGGAAAACCCGCTGTCGAGTTCTTCAGGATCAGCTGAAGCGGCGATCTCAGGGAGCGGTTTTAGAAGCAACGCAGGCGAAGCTCACTTTTGGCAGCTGGACTTTAAAAATAGCTACGAGATTAGTCGACTTGAGCTGCTTCCAAACGCCGGTCAAGAACAGGAGTTGGCTGGTGCTACTGTCTTATTATCCGATTACCCTTTTAGCGTAGACCCATCTGTTGCAAAAGACTTTGATTATATCGCTAGGTTTACATTGCCTGCACTGGAGACTGGGCAGAGCAGTTACCACATCCCTGTGGAGCGTACGGCGCGATTTGTTCGAGTGATTAAACAGGATGGAGAGCGCTTAGGCTTTCATAAAATCCGTGTGATGGGTGAAGTAGGCATTAAAACCCCTGATACGCCATTGCCTGCAAACGCCGTTCGCCCTAGTTGCGGTGGTTTTAGTATTGCTCTAGTTGATAAAGCGAAGCGTTGTGACGTGACGCGATTGCCAGATAGTGGCAGCAGCAATGTTAATATCGATTTCAGCTTTTGTAATTTTAGCGGGCGAGATTTAAGTGGCTTGAATTTCTCTGGAGCTCAGCTCAGCAATGCTGATTTCTCTCAAGCTGATTTAAGTGGTGCTAGCTTTGATAGCTCACAAGCGGAAAATGCTAATTTTTCTGGCACAAACCTGAGTAATGTTGATTTTTCCAGGGCGAACCTTCGTGAGGCCGATATGCGCGGAGCTATTTGGTCGGCCACCTTCTTTGACCAAACCGAGCCGGAAAATGCCTGTATTGATCGTTCTGTATGGGAATCGCGCGCTGGTACTACAGGCGAGGATGGACGCCTAGTTGGTGATACCAGTGATATTAGTAGCGGTGTGAGTAGCCCGCCGCAGTTGGTAGACGAGCGATTCAATAATAGCTTTCAATATGCTCGCCAGCCCAGTGTGGATAATAATGGAGCGGCTGTAAATGCTATCGATGGCAATGCGGCGACACAGTCTCAAACCCGAGCTGATCAAAGCAAACCATGGTGGGTACTTGATCTTGGTGCTACGTTCTTTATTAACGATGTTGAGCTAGATTTAGGTAGCCAGTGTACAGCGGCTGTTTGTTCTGATTTACAGTTGTTAATCAGCGACTGGGATCCGATGAGCTACCCTGTAAGAGACTTGCCTGCAGAAAATCAAAATGATGAGCTGTTTACATGGCAGGCGGTAAATAGAGATGATAAATATAGCTTTAATCGCACTGGTCGATATATTGTGGTGCAAGCAGCCAATGATGTGACAGGCGCTCTTGCGATTGCGGGGCTAAAAGTAAATTCCTCAAGCGAGCCTGTTTTCCCAAGTACTAGACAGCCAATTAGCCCAACTATCTCAAGCAACTTTGGCTCTGCGGTGCGGCTAGGCACGGAGTTAGAGAAGCTGAGCTCAAACTTAGAAAGCTTGGATAGTGATCTAGGTCAGTTGCGCGTACACGCTAGCCAGGCTTATGACGCCACTTTAAAAGTGAAGCGTTTGCATGATCGCCTAAAACGAATCAAGCGTGATCTTGGTCGTGCCGATACCATGTTAAAGGCGGCCAGCTTCTTGGGGCCCATTAAGGCACAGAGCGCACGTATTCGTCAGATAATTTCTACGGTGAAGCCTGGTGTGGATACGGTTGAGAGTTTTGTTGGCCGGGTCGAAAACGACGGGGTTAAGCCCTTACGTGAAAAAATTGCAAAACTGCGCAGTAAGGCAGAACAGGGCCAGCGAGCCAGTGACAATCTCTATCAGTATGTCGATAAAGGTTATGGTTTGTATAGTGATGCGTTTTTCTGTGCGGCGAATACTGAAGGCAATAAGGGGATGGACGCCCTAGAGATTATTGCTACGGGTAATGGTTCGGCGGGAACCACTGTCGATAGCTTTGTCTATACGGAGAGCGGCATTGTTGGCGGTGTAACCCAGTATCAGGTCAGTAGTACGCCAGTAACTTTTAATATTGATGCCCCTCTGGGTTTTAATCCAATTTTAAACACGGCCAGCAAAATGGTTACTGGTCAAAATGATCGTTACGATCGTAGCTCTGTGGCCTCGGGCGTAGATTTATCCAGTTTCCCTTCTGGTCGGCAGGCCCTTGAAGATCGCATTAAGAACTTTGCTGCTGATCAAAACGTTGGCTTAGATACTATTGTTTACAGCACTGATCAATCGGTATTACTAGTTCGTGATGCCTTCACGGCACCAACAGATCTTGCTGATTTAATGGCGGTACTGGATCAAATTGAAGAACAACTGAAGCGCTTAGAAGATGCTTTTTATGCGTTTTTCGACCCATTGTCTCAGCTTATCGCCTTATTTGAGATTCGTATTGATGCTGGTTTTACAAGTTTTTCCGTACTTTCTATCTTAGAAGGCCTTAGTAATATTCCAGGTTTGGATAAGCTAGAGGAATTGGCCAATAAAATTATTGAAGCCATCCTAAGTCAATTGAAGTCACTGTTGCCAGATGTAAGCCTACCCGGGTTTAACATCAGTTTGCCTACTATTCCTGATTTCCCGGATCTATTTAATTTTGATTTCTTGGCATTTCCAAGTTTGAATCTGGTTAAATTTGATTTGCTTGTGGCAGAGCCTTTCCCATTCTGTTTCGATCGACCTGAAATACCCAGCTACCCGGAATTCTACGCTGATCTTGATGGCGATAAGCTTATAAATGGCCAAGAAGCGGAAGCTTGTACACCACCGTCTAGTACACTGCCTTATCGCGCAGGAGACCGCCAAGATCCAAACCCTGGTTGCGACAGTCACCCATTCTTTGGCAGTAATGCTGATACTGTGGATAGCGATGGCGATGGCTTTGATGACTACTTTGAGGCGACATATCATCAGGCCTTTACCGGCTTGGATTTAAACCCGATCGATTCCAATATGCCCAATGCCGCAGCCTTAGCGGGTGATAGTGATGGCGATGGTTTAACACTGGCCGAAGAGTACGCGGCAGGGACCAACCCGACAGAAACCGATACGGATGGTGATGGTTTAAGTGATCAATATGAGCTGGAGTATCAAAATCTTCCCGATCGCCTAAATACTTTCGTACAGGCAAAGCTTCAGCTTGGGAATTTTAATGATTTTCTAAACCCAGTGTCCGGTGAAGCTATTAGCACCGCGGGATTACATTATGAGGCCGCGGCTGACTATGATAATGATGGACTCAATAACTTAGCGGAAGCACAAAACGGCGCAAACCCATACCACCACGATAGTGATGATGATGGCATGGACGACGTCTTTGAATTGGCCAGCGCCAGCCAAGCAAGTTGTGTCAGCTTGTCTTATCGCTTACGTTTAAATGATGCTAGTGACGCAAACGCTGATCCGGATGGCGATAAGCTTAGTAATCAGCTTGAGTCTGAGCTGGGCAGTGATATTTGTAACCCCGACAGCGATGGAGACGGCATCAATGATGGTTTCGAGCATAAATCCAATACTAGCTTGATCTCAGCGGCAGAGAGGCCTGTGGACAGTGATGGCAACGGTGTACCCGACGATATCGAAAACCTTGTTGATAGTGATGGCGATGGCTTTAGTGATGGTGACGAAAAGGCCAACGGTACTGATCCTGACGATGCAGCAAGCAAACCTGCCAACGATGTTGATGGCGACAACATTTCCGATCTGAGCGATACCGATAATGATAACGATGGTTATAGCGATCAAGATGAGCAGGATAACGGTACTAACCCAAGAGACTCTGGCGATACCCCCGTTGATTTTGATGGTGATAAAATATCTGATCGTAACGACGACGATGATGATAACGATGGCTACAGTGATGCCGACGAAGAAGCCAATAAAACCAATAGCAAGGATGCTGCTGATAAACCCGCAGATTTAGACGGCGACTTTGTATCTGACTTGTTGGACGCTGATGCCGATGGCAATGGCAACAATGAGCCTCGTATTGAAAACCTACGAATTAGCGGCAGTCCTGAGGTGGGCGGCGAGCTTATAGCGAGCTTCGATTATGTAGATGATGAAGGTGATGCGGAGCAGGGCACAGAAGTGCGTTGGTTTAGAGTGGTAAACGGCATGAAAGAATTTATAACGGCTAGCCCTCTTAAGAAATCGTCATCACTTAAAGTTCATACAAAACACGCGATGTCGGTACCCAAAACCACCAGCTATCGTCCAACCAAGCAAGATCAAGGCCGTCCACTAGGTGTCCAGATTACGCCAAGAGATGGCGCTGCAAATACCGTAGCGGGCAAAGTGGCCAGCTTTCAGTTGGCATTGAGTAGCGGTGCCAATGGTATTCCAACTATGCCGGTCGGATTGCTGTTTGTGATGGGTTTGCTGATCAGTGTTTTCGCCAGACGCAAACTTTCCGTTCAGTGATTATTAAATCTTGCTTGGAATACTGTGACATCAAAACGAAAATCACAGTAGCAAGACTCTAGTCCAGGGTAGTGCTTTGGAGCGACTAGGCTCCTGGATGGAACGGGTGGCTGCATGGATGCAGCGTTGGAGCGGAAAAGCACTGCCCTGGACTAGAGTCTGGTCAGTATCTACCGAATAGAAAGCCCGACCATTGTTTTACAACACAGTGTTTGGCGTATGATCGCGCTCAGCTATGGAGTAGGTGGCAGCAGTGCTTTTCTGCTCGCAGCAGAAAAGCACTGCCCCAAGCTAGATTCTGGTCGGAAACCACCAAATAAAAAAGCTCAATATTGAATTTCAATATTGAGCTTTTTGCTTGTCGGTTGTCAGAGCCGCCATTTAGAGCGGCTTTTTTATACCAACACGAATACTCAATCAAGCAATTCGCCCCGTCTCAGAACTTTGCACAAGACGATCAAAACACTCACGATCTTGCTTGGCACGCTCAGAGTTATCCATAATGGATACAAGCCAAATAGCCAAGAAAGCTGCAGGCATAGTAAACAAAGCGGGATAATCATAAGGGAAGAGGGCCGTTTCAAAGCCTAAAATATCTACCCAAACCTTCGGCCCGATAATTATAAGACCAATCGCCGACACAAAACCCACAATGGCACCTGCTACAGCACCGCGAGTTGTAAGCTTCGACCAATACAAAGACAGCAGCAAAATAGGAAGGTTAACACTGGCCGCCACAACCATTGGAAGCGTCGCAATAACCGCAACGTTTTGCTCCTGGAAAACAATACCTAATGCAACTGCCAAGAGGCCCAAGACCAAAGTAACGATACGAGTTAAGCGAATCTCTTTATCAGGATCTGGCTTGCCCTTGCACAGAACTTGCGCGTATAAATCGTGAGAGATGGCTGCTGAACCTGCCACCGTTAAACCGGCGACCACCGCTAAAATAGTGGCAAAAGCTACAGCCGACATAAAGCCCATCAAAAGATCGCCACCAACCGCATTGGCTAAGTGAATGGCCGCCATATTGCCGCCACCTAACAACTTACCCGCAGAGTCGGTGTACTCAGGATTACCCATCACATAGACAATGGTGCCAAAGCCCGCCACGATCAGCAGCAAAAAGAAGTAACCAATAAAGACCGAAGCGTAGAATGCTGACTTACGTGACTCTTCCATATTCGGTACAGTGAACAATCGCATTAAAATATGGGGCAAACCTAAGGTACCAAACATCATGGAAACCAAAAGCGTAAGAATCTGAATGGGGTCGCTGATCCAAACACCATTGGTTAAAATGTCACCGCCGCGCGGGTGTTTATCAACCGCTTGCTGAAGCAGTTCATTGAAATCGTAATCGACACTGTGCAACACGAGTACACCGATAATGGTAATACCGCTTAGCAGAAGCAATGCCTTAACGATCTGAACCCAAGTGGTTGCTAGCATGCCACCAAAGGCAACATAAGCCATAACTAAAGCGGCCACGATAATAACAGCCACTTCATAAGGCAAACCAAATAACAGCTCGATAAGTTTACCGGCACCGACCATTTGAGCGATCAAATACATAATTACAACGGATACCGAGCCCAAAACGGCGATCACACGAGTTTTGGTTTGCTCTAATCTAAGCGCCACCACATCGGTAAAAGTTACCTTACCTAGGTTGCGCACTCGCTCAGACAGCAAGATCAGCATCATTGGCCAACCGGCAAATGCCGCAAGTGCCAAGGTCATGCCGTCTACGCCGGTTGCGTAAATCAGTGCGGTAATACCCAAGAATGACGCGGCGGACATAAAATCGCCAGCAATGGCAGCACCGTTTTGCAAGCCACTGATACCACCACCAGCAGTGTAAAACTCGGCACTGGTATTGGTGCGTTTAGAAGCCCAATAGCTGATAAACAGAGTAATACAGACGAAGACCAAGAACATGGCAATCGCGGTGGGGTTAACGCTCTGGCGCTCTACTTCACCATCGATACTGCCCGCAGCCAAAGCTAGGCCCGGTGCTAGCAGTAATAGGCCGGCCAATAGGCTCTTATTTCGCATAATGGCTTACCTCATCTTCTTTCGGGTCGAGCTGCTTGGCTATTTTTAGATAGATCATTTCAATGATTACAAAGCTAAAAATCAGGCCTACAAAGTAAACCAAGCCAAAGGGTATGAGGCTACCGGCCATTTTCTCGGCAAAGAGTTCATTCAGTGGGCCATAACCAAGGGCGAAGCCAAAGTACAAGGCCATAATGACCAGCGCCATGATTAGGCGAAGGCGGTTTTTTTTACGGATAAGCGTCTGCACATCCTGGGGAGTGGACATAGTCATCATCTCTTCTTATTGCTGTTATGTGAGCCTTGCCGCGACGGTTAGACAAGTTGATTAATCCTTGCACAATTCAAAGCTAAAGGCTAGATAGGGCTCAAGCCATATAACACCACAGTGGAGAATAACCTCCATACAGACCGCCCAAAAGGAAAAGGTTTCTGTTTCGGTGTGTGCTCTGAAAGTTGTTTAGAACTAGCTGCAGGTTGTGGGGGAGCTGAACTAGCCACGACAAACAGCTGTGAATGACTTTTATTGATTACTTCGCAGTATGTTTCTACAGTGTCGCTTCCACGCTTAAACCAAATGTCCTAGGAGTACCGTAAAGGGCATAATCGTTGCCGCCCAAAATATAAAGGTGGGTGATATAGGCTCGATCGCTCAAGTTTTTACCCCAGATGCTCAGTTTCCAAGGCTTATCGTTGGGCTGCCAGCTGAGCTTGCTGTCCAATAATGTGATGGCCGGCTGTATGGTAATCTGATTGTTTGGCTCGCGATAACTTTCGCCCTGATATTGAACGCCTAAGTGCCAATTCAGCTTTCCGCTAAATAGGCCGTCATCTATGTTACGTTGATAGTTAGCGCTTAAATTGGCAGTGTGTTCTGGGGATTGTCTAAGAATACTGCCTTTGTAATCACGGCCGTCCGCAGCTAAAAAACGATCGTAGCGTGCATGCAGATAAGCGTAGCTTCCGTTTAATGACCAATGTGAGTTTGGCGAGTAAACGGCCTCTAGTTCAATACCTGATAAGCGGGCAGAGGTGGCATTGGTCGTTTCGAATACACCGAAGTTATCAATGGTTCGAAACTGTACGACCTGTAAATCTTGATAGCGGGTAACGAAGGTCGCTAAGTTTAAGCGCCAACGATTTTGCCATTGTGCTTTTAGCCCCATTTCATATTGCCAAGCCGACTCTGGTTGAATAACCCTTTGGGCTGCCTCAATATTTCCGGGGACTCCTTGAAAGCCTCCGCTTTTGATGCCCTCGGCAATCGAGCCATATACCATTAATTCATCTTGTAATTGATGTCGCCAGGTTAAGCGAGGTGAAAAGTCCTGCCAGCTATTACTTTGCTGATGTTCAAAGTCTTGTAATATGATGGCAGGAGAGTTTCCGTTAAGTGCGCTTTGATTTAGGGTCTTTTTATCATAGTTGTATCGCGCCCCGACACTGATATGATTTTTTTCACCAATATTCCACTCTATCTCACCAAACAAGGCGAGATTTTGGGTGATGTTAAACTGCTGTGAAACTGCCTCGGCACCGGTAAAGAAAAAGGTTTCTTTACGGCGTGTAAGTTCCCTCAAATAATAAATACCTGCGATCAAACGCCAATCTTCTCGTGCTTGCCACTGAAAGCGAAATTCTTGGGAGTATTCACGATAACTCTCGGTAACATTTAAGTCGACGGTTTGAGCGGTTGCGCTGGCTGGTAAGCCCGATGAATCTTCTAGCCAATCAAATTGGCTTTGGCGGTAGGCGCTAATGCTGCTCAGCTGCCATTGTTCCCGCTGCCACCTTAGGCGCTGGGACCCCCCCCATATTGTACGATCGGTATAGCCTGCCAAATCGTTAGTAGCGTTTTCATAGTTACCGCCTAGCTCAGCAAATAGCTGAGTGGGAAGTGCGCTGCCATTGTGGTCTTGACGATTCAGGGGGACTCTTGCAGAAACCGGAATACGACCAGTGGAATTGAGATCGTCTCGGCTGAAATCCAGATTCCAATCAGCATCAAACTGCTCATCAAATTGGTGGCGTAATTGGCCTCGCAGGCGAGTCTTTATTTTCCCCATCTGCTTTTCGCCGCCGCGAACTAGATTATTTTGCCAGCCATCACGATATTGATGATCGGCCGTCAGTCTGGCTTGCCATTGTTCTAGCTCGTCGAGTGCTCCATTGGCACTTAACTGCAGTTGGCGGGAATTATAGTTACCAAGGCCCAATTTGAATCGAAGCTGCTTATCGGCGCTGGCTTGTTGAGTGCGGATATTAATGGCACCACCGATAGAGTTTTTGCCATATAGAGTACCTTGAGGTCCACGCAAAACTTCTACCTGTTGAACATCCAATATATCCAAATCGATATTAGATATACGACCTATATAGACATCATCGACGAATAGCACCACTGAGGAATCCATCGCGGCGCCATCATCATTTGAGCCGATTCCTCGTAGGTGAATTGAAGGCTGCCCAAGACTGTAAGAGCTAATAGAAAGTCCCGGTGTACGATAGGCAATTTCTTGTAAGTCGTTAATTTCGGCGCCGTCGATTTGAACATCATCAATTACACTCAGCGCGATAGGTACTTGTTGCAAGTTTTGACGATAGCGTTGAGCGGTCACTATCACCTCCTCAATTGGGCGATAGTGATCTTCACCGAGAGGTGGCAAGGCTCGTGTCGCAGTTATTTTTTCAGCAGCAATGTGATCTTTTTTGCTTAGCAATAATTGTTCGTTTTGCCAGCTGAGCTGCAGATTGCTGTTCGACAGTAGTGCTTGCAAAGCAAGCTCAATGGTCATCTTGCCCTGTACTGCGGGGCTTTGTTGGTCTGAGATTAAGTGGCTGGGGATCGCAATATTAATTTTGCTGGCTCTTGCCAGTTCCAAAATAGCGGCAGCTAAGGGGCCAGCGGGGATATTAAACTGAAATGATTTTTCGCGTTGCGCTTGGCTAATACTACTAATGAGCTGTTCTGAATTTTGAGCGACGAGCGGGCAGGGCACTATCGCTGCTAACGCAGTTATCGCAGCGACAGCAATTCGCGGCTGCAATCGCCAGTTGATTAGGGCCTTTTGATCACGCAAGGCAATTCCTGAGTATTATCATTATTGTTGCGCAGATCCACTCTGCGTGGGTCTATTTGACCCTTTTATTTTCAGTTTCCTATGCCGGGGGCGGCTAGGAATTATTATTTTACTTTCGTTGTGCTTTTAACAGAATTTCGTCATTGGCCAGTTTAACAATATCTAAAGACATACTGCTTGCCAAAGTATTCAGTGCGGCTTCTTTGTCATCAAGGCGTAGGGCGGCGACTAAGGTTTGCTGGCCTAATGCTTCATCTTGTAAGCGAATGCCGCCTGGGTAATAGCGATTCAAATCATCTATCACTTCACTCAATTGGTTGCCGTTGTAAATGGCTTCGCCACGTTGCCATGCCATTACATCGCTACTGTTAACGCTGCTAACTTCGCTGCGCTTACTAGCAGGGACTTTACCGAGTAGCTCTTCCAACCAATTGTTGCTGTTGAGGTATTTTAATTGAACCTGCTGGTTGGCACTTAATGCTTGTTTACTGCGGTAGCTGAGCTGGCTCAGTTCGCTTAATGATTTATCAGTGCTAACATCAACACTGCCTTCAGCAACAGTAACCTCGCTTCGGGTCTCATCAGTAAACACGTTAAATCGTGTACCTAAAACTCGCACATAGGCGCCGTTGATTTTTACAATTAAGGGCCTACTTGGATCGTGGGCGACATCAAAATATACCTCGCCGTGATCTAACTCTAACAGGCGATAATCATCATGCATTTCGATGTTTAGGGAAGACTGGGTGTTCAGTTGCACTCGGCTGCCATCGGTAAGACTTATTTGCAGTTGCTCGCCGGTTCCAGTTTCTACCTGTTGACCGTTTAAAAGTCCCCAACTTGGCAATAGCGCTACAGCAGCTAAGGTGGCGGCGGTCGCTAAGCTGCCCCAAAGTGCCCAATTTTTGCTGCGAGCCTTAGAGCTATTGAGGCGTTCATCTAACTCTGGTGAATGACCCAAGCTATGCCAAAGTGCTTCTGCACGCAGGTAGGCGGCTTGATTGGCGGGGCTAGATTCCAGCCACTGAAAGAACTCATGCTCTTCAGATTGCGAAAAACTGGGGGATTGTATGCGGATTAGCCAAGTTTCAGCGGCTTCATCCACAGCTGAGTCGGCTGGCCAGGAAAGGTCCTCAGGGCTCGGCGCACGCTGGGGCTTTCCCAGCTCGTCGTTTGCTGCGTTAGCAAAATTGTTTTCGGCCATTCCTGCGTTATCTCGTGTATCTACTTACCTCTATAGACACACAAGTATGCCATAGCCTCCTGCATTAGTTGCAGAAAATTTGGATTTCAGTGGCTGAGCTAATCAGATCCCAGTTTTTGCGGCATTAAAGCGCTTCTCGCATCTCTTTTAAGGCACGAATCAGGTACTTTTCCACGGTGCTAACGGCGACATCTAGCTCTTCGCTGATTTGCCGGTAGCTGTAGTGCTGTACCCGGCTCAGAATAAAGGCTTGGCGGCACTTTTCCGGTAAGCGTTCAAGTACATGTTCGATTCGCTCGAGATCTTGCTGGGCCAATACAGATTGCTCAGGTGCTGGTGCCTCTTGAGACTCTCTATCGGCTTCGGTCAGCTGTTGATAGTTGGTATGGCGACGCAGTTTTCTAATACGATTTAGCGCTAGATTGGCCGCTGTTTGGAATAGGTAGGCCCTAGGGTTTTCAAGGGTTTCGGTATTCTCACTACGAATCAAATTATGATAAGCGTCTTGAGCGATATCTTCAGCTTCGCTGCTGCTACCAAGGCGAAAACGTAAAAAGCGCAGCAAGGCAGATTGATTCTGCTGATAGAGCGCCTGCACAGCTTGGCGATTGGGGTCTGGCTTGACGGACATCTCGGCTACCTCGTATCGGTTTTACCGATTAGGGCTAGAGCTTATTATTTTTGTTTCAGCGCCTGTTTCAGGCAACTAATTGCTAGTTAAACACTTAATTACATGTAAAGCAATACCGAATCGCCTCATATGAGACGATCCGTGTATCACGTGCTTTGAGCTACAGTTTACGGTGATCGATCACGCGCTTGGCCTTGCCTTCTGAGCGAGGTACTGAGCCAGGTGGCACAATCTCAATGCGGGTAGATACGCCAACGATCGATTTAATATGGTGTTGCAGTTCTTTCGAGGTGAGCTGCTTTTGAGCATCGTCCATATTATCTTGGCTCTCTACTTGTACGCTCATGGTGTCCAAGTTGCCATCACGATTAACTTCGATCATATAGTGAGGTGCTAACCCAGTAGTGCCGATAATCTGTTCTTCGATCTGTGTAGGGAATACGTTAACACCACGAATAATAAGCATATCGTCGCTACGACCGGTAATACGATCCATGCGGCGCATGGTACGTGCTGTGCCTGGTAGCAAACGGGTAAGGTCGCGGGTGCGGTAGCGAATAATCGGCAGGGCTTCTTTGCTTAAACTGGTAAATACCAGCTCACCTTCTTCGCCATCAGGTACCACTTCGCCAGTTTCGGGATTGATAATTTCTGGGTAGAAGTGATCTTCCCAAATCGTCGGGCCATCTTTGGTTTCGGCACATTCCATGGCTACACCTGGCCCCATAACTTCGGAAAGGCCATAGATATCAATAGCATCAATGCCTAAGCGCTGCTCTAGCTCTTCGCGCATCGAGCCAGTCCAAGGCTCGGCACCAAAAATACCTAGGCGTAGGTTTAGTTTGTGTGGATCAATACCCTGGCGCTCCATCTCATCGGCAATGTTTAGCATATAAGAAGGGGTAACCATGATGATGTTTGGATTAAAGTCCTGAATCAGCTGAACTTGCTTTTCAGTTTGTCCGCCAGACATTGGAATAACTGTACAGCCCAAGCGCTCGGCACCATAGTGAGCACCTAGGCCTCCGGTGAATAAGCCGTAACCATAAGCTACATGCACAAGATCTTTACGGCGGCCACCAGCGGCGCGAATGGAGCGGGCGACGACATTGGCCCAAGTGTCGATATCATTTTGGGTGTAACCCACTACCGTTGGTTTGCCGGTTGTGCCACTTGAAGCATGCACTCGAACGATATCGTCCATGGGGGTGGCAAACATTCCAAAAGGGTAGTTCTCACGCAAATCTTGTTTGGTGGTAAATGGAAATTTGGCGAGATCGGAAAGCTCTTTCAGCTCGCTTGGGTGAACACCGTGGGCATCGAATGCCTTGCGATAATGGGGGGAATTCTCATAAGCGTGATGCAGGCTTTTCTGCATTCTTTCCAATTGCAAAGCCCGCAGCTCATCAATGCTGGCTTTTTCGATGGATTCAAGTTCATCGCTTATCACTTCTCTGGTCACTGTCTGCCTCCAGGTGCTAGATCCGGAATAATTTTATGGGGAAACTCGTCAATATCGCCTTGAGTTTCGATTTATCGTTGTGACGTTTGGGCGTTTATAATTTTATGTTTATCTTGTTAATCTTATAAGTTATTGATTTACATGCAATATTTTATTTTTAACAACATAATCGCGGGGTGCTCGCCCTGATTTCAATCAAATATAACACGAAAAATCCGTTGTAAGCACTATTTTTGTATCATATACTTTTTTCAACTTTAGTCGATGTGCAAGAGTCGACGTGTAAAGGTCGATGTGTAGAGATTTATCTAAAGTCTTTGCAAAGCAAGATAAAAGCACTGCCAAAATTTTTGGTGGTGCTTTTTAGTAACGGTGTTACAACAGTGTTACTAATATGTATCGCAATCACAGTTAATGCTGGTGATAGCAAAATCGACCCCGCCCAATGTTAATCACAAGTGGCTTGTGATGACTAAACAATAAAAGTGAGGCCTAGATGAGCAAAAAACTGCAGAGTTACGTCAACGGACAATGGCTGGAAGGTCAAGACGATGGAGTTATGGTGTACAACGCCATTAACGGTGATGCCATTGCCAGTGTGAGCAGTAAAGGCGTCGATTTCCAGGCGGCTATTGATTATGGCCGCACTGTGGGTGGCCGTGCACTTCGCGCTATGACATCCCATGAGCGTGCTAATCGCCTAAAGGCTTTGGCCCAGCACTTGATGTCCATTAAAGATAAATTTTATGCCGTATCGGCTTGGACTGGCGCAACGAAAGCTGATAGTTGGGTAGATATTGAAGGCGGTTTAGGTACTTTGTTTACCTACTCTTCATTAGTACGTCGCGAGATGCCAAATGAAACCTTTTGGTTGGAAGAGGGCGTAGAGCGACTTTCTGCTAATGGTACCTTTTTAGGTCGTCACGTATTGGTGCCCAAAGAAGGTGTGGCTGTTCACATCAATGCCTTTAACTTTCCATGCTGGGGCTTTTTAGAAAAAATGGCGCCAAGTATTGCTGCCGGTATGCCAGTAATTATTAAACCGGCAACGGCATCTTCTTATTTAACCGAAGTTATGGTTAAAGAAATTGTTGATTCAGGTATTTTGCCAGACGGCGCCATTCAGTTAATTTGTGGTAGCGTTGGCGATACATTAAATCGCCTAAACGAGCAGGATGTAGTGACCTTCACAGGCTCTGCTTCCACTGGTCAAATGCTTCGCTCGCATCCAAATATTGTGGCTAAATCGATTCCATTTACCATGGAAGCGGATTCATTAAACTGTTCAATTCTAGGTGCGGGTGTTGAGCCAGGCAGTCCAGAATTTGATTTGTTTATCAAAGAAGTGGCCAAAGAAATGACCACTAAAGCGGGGCAAAAATGTACCGCAATTCGTCGTACTATTGTGCCGCGTGATCGTGTTGAAGCCGTACAAGAAGCCTTAGCTAAGCGTTTGGATGGTATTAAAATTGGTGATCCAGCCGCTGAAGGTGTGCGCATGGGGGCATTGGTTGGTCGCGATCAAATGGCCGATGTTCGCTCTGCCGTTAATAGCTTATGTGAAGCTGCCGAAGTAGTTTACGGCGGTAATGATGATTTTGATGTTGTCGGTGCTGATAAAGACAAAGGTGCCTTCTTCCCAAGTACGGTTCTGTACTGCGATAAGCCTTTAAGCACTGAAGTGCCGCATTCGGTTGAAGCTTTCGGTCCAGTAACCACTATGATGCCTTATGATTCCACCGAAGACGCTATCGAGCTGGCGAAGATGGGTAAAGGTAGTTTGGCGGGATCTTTGGTTACGGCGGATGATCAAGAAGCTGCAAAAGTTATTCTAAGTACTGCGGCTTATCACGGTCGTATGTTGGTGTTAAACCAAGAGTGTGCCAAAGAATCAACGGGTCACGGCTCTCCAATGCCTACCTTGGTACATGGTGGCCCAGGTCGCGCTGGTGGTGGTGAGGAGCTCGGTGGTTTGCGTTCGGTAAAACACTATATGCAGCGTACTGCGATTCAGGCATCGCCAACTACCATGACGGCGATTACCAAAGAATTTAACCCAGGTTCTGAGCAATTAATCGATAAGGTTCACCCATTCCGTAAGAACTTTAATGAAGTTCGTATCGGTGACACTTTGATTACCCATAAGCGCACAGTTACCGAAGCTGATATTGTTAACTTTGGTTGTATCTCTGGTGATCATTTCTATGCGCACTTTGATGAAACAGCTGTTGCTGATTCGCTATTTGGTAAGCGAGTAGCACACGGTTACTTTATTATCAGTGCCGCCGCAGGTATGTTTGTTGATCCAGCACCTGGCCCAGTATTGGCCAACTACGGTTTGGAAAATCTACGCTTTGTAGAGCCTGTTGGTATTGGTGATACCATTCAAACGCGTTTGACTTGTAAGAAGAAAATTAAGAAAGACAAGCGTCCAGATGAAGATAAAGCCAACGGCGTGGTTGTGTGGGATGTCGAAGTTCGCAACCAACACGACGAGCCAGTAGCGCTTTATAATATTATGACCTTGGTTGAGCGTGAGGAAGACGAGTAAGTCTTTCTTGCAACTGACTGAAGGCTCATAGCGAATTGATTCAGTCGATCATACTGTTCCCGCAGTAACTTCAAGCCGCGCCTAGCGCGGCTTTTTTTGTGCCGTTTTTTTATAAACGATACCGGGGTCAGAACCAATAGGTTCTGACCTCGTTCGAAGCCAATAGAGTAAAATTACTAACTGAATATTTAAAAGCCCCGAAACTCGGACTTTGATGAGTAATATGCTGTGATTTAGATAAATCGGCTTCGAAGAGGGTCAGAACCCACAGGGTTCCGCCCCTGGTCTAGTTAGCGCAAACATTATGCAGTGTCGGGGTCAGAACCAGCAGGTTCTGACCCCACTCGAAGCCAATAGAGTAAAATTAATAACTGAATATTCAAAAGCCCCGAAACTCGGACTTTGATGAGTAATATTCTGTGATTTAGGTAAACCGGCTTCGAAGAGGGTCAGAGCCCACGGGGTTCCGACCCTGGTCTAGCTAGCGCAAACATTTATTCAATGTCGGGGGGAGAACCAATAGGTTCTGACCTTTTTAACCCCAGGGTGATTTAGGCTTATTTTCAAAGGTTGAAATATAAAGTTCTTCAACTTGATCCCTAGCCCATTGTGTTCTGCGCAAAAATTTCAATGATGACTTCACTGAGGGCTCATTCTTAAAGCAGTTGATATTAACTCTATTTGCCAAGCCATCCCAACCATAGTGCTCTTCTAACTGCACCACGATCTTTTCCAGGGTAATGCCATGTAAGGGGTTGTTGGGTTGTTCCTTGCTCATAGTTATATCGCACTGGGTACAAATGGATCAGCAAGAGTAATGGAATAGGGGGAAATAACAAGCTCTGATAGTATTGCTGTCTGAGATATTAGGCTCAGACAGAGTACCTCAGGTGTCTAAGGCAGGCTTTCAGCCACTATAAAGCCCGCTAGAAAGGCGATAATAATATAAACCCATATAGCCTGTTCTTTGGATTTTTGCTCTCGTAGGTACAAATCCTTAATTATGGCGTCCTTTGAGGCTTGGTACGGCCCTGTTCTATTGAGTACATACTTTTCGCTGCCACCAACCGAGCAAATGTAGTCTTTATTAGCCTGGAAAAATTCCCGTAAGCTACTTTGGGGGATGTTGATTTTATTGGATAAGCCGATAACGGTAGCCCCCTTAGGGCTGGTTTCGGCTAGGGCTTCGATCAATTTAATTTTATCGTCAAGATTCATGCTCGGTTCCCGAATAGGCTATTGTTCAATAGGCTTTTTAGATATTACCAATTAGGAACATCTAAAGACTTTGCTTTGGCTCCCATAAACGCTGCCATGATAAAGCCAAATAAGCCCCCGGCTATAGCTGCTAAGAACAAAAGGCCGAGTATCCAGTCGCTTTGCCAATATAGAAAGTTCATTAGCAAAGTCCACGGAGGGCCGAATAGAAGCGCAAACAAAAGGAAATTAATAAAAAATGTTGAACTCAGAGGAGGTGTAATATTGATGCCCAATTTAAGTATTAGCCGATGAAGCAGCGGAACAGAGGTGTAGGGGCTAACACCTTGCTTTTTGAGCTCTGTGGTATAGATATCAATTTTTTCTTGGGTACTTCTTTGCATCCGTTCAAGCCTCTCGTTTAGCCTATTATCCTTTTAAGGCTTCATTAGGGGTGGGTGTCCATATGTATGGATCTTTTTTCTCTAGGTTAAATCGCTGAATTTGATAGCTTTTTTCAGCTACTGTAGCAGTTGCCATTGTCTTTAGGTCGCAGCTAAACGGCCTATAGATCTAAACATCTGGCTGGGCTTCAAATTCCAAACGTTTGTCATTCAGCCATTTGCCCATGGCTTCAGGGTTTTGCATAAGTTTGCCCATCTCCCGCATGGCGTCTAAATGTGCTGGGTCTTGTTGTTCATGCATGGCCATGCCATGTTGCTGGCTTAGCTCAGCGATTTCTTCAAAACTATTGGCGCGAAATTCCAAATCGCAAGCGCCGCCGAGCTGTTTGCAGGTCATGGATTTCATAGTTTTCCTCTTTTATTGAGTAGGTTTAATGAGCTACTTTGAAAGAATGAAACGTCAGAATTAAGCCTATATCTATTAGGTTCATCTCGCAAGATTATATCTCATGACTTATGTGGGGCCTATAGTTGGCTCAATATGTAATGTCCTTAGAAAATAAGGTATAAGAATGAAATCATAAAGCCAAAAGCCGACAGGAATCCAGTCCAGTAAATCGGCTTTACCCAGTATGTAGGAACTATTTCGTTTAAGTGCTTATACCAGTGACCAATAGATCTAGTTGCCAGTAAGCCTAGGTCGACACCCTCGTTTTTCTTAGCGAAAAGTAGAAGTCCGGATAAGATTCCAAGAATAGAGGAGGAAAAAAACAGCAAATGGAATATAGCATCAAACAATGAGCATGACCTTATTGTAATTGGCTTTCTAAGAACTTTGGCATTATGCCAAAATTGTAAGCCAATGTAATAGCCACTAAACCACCTTCTTTGATTAAGTAAACCCAATCACAACGGAGGTGCAATATGGCGAAGTATCGAATTTTAAGTTTAGACGGTGGCGGTCTGAGAGGTTTGATAACGGCGCGTATTTTACAGCGCTTAAATGATCATTCAGACACTAAAAACTTTTTGGATAAAGTTGATCTGATAGTGGGGACGTCCACGGGCGGTATCTTGGCTTTAGGTTTAGCGAAAGGATTGAGCCCGGAAGATATTTGCCAGCTTTATATCAAGCGGGGCGGGAAGATTTTTGATGACAGCCTTTTGGATAATATTCTCGATCTCGGTAAAGTTATCGGCGCTGAGTACTCTACAACAGATCTCAAGCGGGAGCTCAAAAAAGTATTGGGTGCCACTACGCTTGGCAAGTTAAAACGAAACGTCGCCATTACGGCCTTCGATTTAGATAATGGCGCCAAGCAACGCAAAGACAGGCATTGGAAGCCTAAAATTTTTCATAATTTTAAGGGTAAAGGTAATGACTCAAAATTGTCGGCCTTAGATGTTGCGCTTTATACCAGTGCCGCGCCGACTTACTTTCCATCAGTGGACGGCTATATCGACGGCGGGGTTTTTGCCAATAACCCCAGTATGGTCGCTATAGCCCAGGCGATCTCCGAGGATAATGTTGCTGCGGAGCGGGCCAAACTTGCTGATATCGTTTTGCTTTCAGTTGGTACCGGTTATACACCCACTTATATCAAAGGGCAGCGTTTGGATTGGGGTTTAGGGCAGTGGGCAAAACCTCTAGTCGATGTCTTAATGGATGGTGTGAGCGGCATTGCCGACTATCAGTCGCGGCAGTTATTGGGTGACCGCTATATCAGAGTACAGCCAGAGTTACCTGAAAAGCCTGCCATTAAGCTAGATAGCGTAAAACAGATACCGCTAATGGATCAGTTAGCCAGTGATTATTCCATTTCGAAAACGAGCGCTTGGATAAAACAAAACTGGTGAACGCCCTAGGCTCAGAGCCTTTCGGCTCTGAGCCTGACTTAAGGAAGGTGGCTCAGGCATGGGATGGAGGTCTAAGAAGGCACAAAGCAACCATGAAAACCAAAGGGAAACTGCTCTTCGGCCCAGGCCATGGCTATCGGTCCGGCTTTGAGTTCGCCGGATCTAAATAGGGCCAATCCACTGCGAGATTTTTGACGATCAGCTAAGCTGTGAATGACGTATTCTTGGCCACTAGCACCATTGATAAACAAGGGCTCTTCAATGGTGAAGCCACTGCCGAAATCGTATATCTCGCGCTCGCCGCTTAGCGGATGATAGCTAATAAGATAGTCTTGATCGGCTTTATCAGTTGGCCCAGTTGGGCGTCCCATACCGATAAGATTTTGAGCGGTATATGGCGTGGCCTCCCTAAAGTTCGGAAATTCCATAGCTAGCTGGCTGCTTTGTTTTTGCCATTTCCCGTTTTTTAAGTTGATACGATATACGCTTAAATCGCTGTTGTATTGGGTTGCTTCCTTGGCAAAGGCTGATTGTGGTCCTAGCCCTAAGCCTTTAGCCATGATATCGGCGTTATGGTATTGGGCCATTGAAATAAACAATTCATCACCTTGCTCAAAGGCATTGCCAAAATGGAAAACAAAATTGGCGGGTATCTCGATGGTTTTGAAGACACTTAGGTCATTTTTATCGAGCAGCACGATTTCCGTTTTACCTTTGGCATCAAAGTTAAAGCTATCAAAGTATCGTTTACCTGGCGTATATAAATGGGCAGTGTTCACAAGAATGACAAATCGTTGGCTCAAGGCAAAGGCGTGCATATAGCCTGCTTGGTTCATTGGGATGGCTTTGACTCTTTTCAGCTTCGCCTGTGCGTCAAGCTGGTAAATAATCGTGCGAGCTTGCCCACTGTATATCCAAGAACCAATATTCCACCAATCGCCGTTGGCATCACGCAGGGGGTGTGCTGAAAAGGGTAGGTGTTTGAGATCTTCACCCCAATCAACACGTCCGTAGGTCGACAAATTTTCAGGGTCGATTTCATAGGCAGAGCCTGCCTCCCATAAGGCAAACAGTTTGTCGCCCATTTTGCGTACAGAGATATTGGCAGGATTGGCGCTGTCATTATTGCGCGCTGCTCGAGCATTTGGCGGGCTGCTGCCAAGGCCGTGATACAAAAAGCGCTCCGCATCTTCCTCCTTCAAAAACTTATCAGTGGCGACCATCTGTGCTTGGTGAAAGACTTTGCCACCTTCCAAACTGAATTTCTGAATCATGCCATCACCATCAAATAGATGGCTGTGTTGAAAACCGTTGCGCTCTAGCATAGCTGGGCTATTACGGTAGAGTGAGCCGCGCAAATCAGCCGGCCAATTACCCTCCAGTGTTAAAGCACGCTTTTCGAAACTCTTGGGTACGGCTTTAAAGGCTCCACCCAAATCAGCTGGCATTGCTGAGCCAGAAGCTAAACTTAGGCCACTCTTCGCTGCTAAGCCACAGGCTGTGCCTGCCGCTAAGGTTTGTAGAAACTCTCTTCGATTACTCATCATGAGCCCCTTATCGTAAATTAATGACTACGGTCTTATCGCCATCTAGTTTGAAGCTGGCTTTATCGAATTTTGCCGGGCCAAATGCCCCTGCGTCATTGGAAAAACCATATTGCTCACTTGGGATACCTAAGAGGTTACGATCCAATTTGCGATTATTGTTTGCATCGTGATACAGGCTAATCGCATATTCGCCTTTGCTGAGCTGGTTAAAGCTAATACTCAAGGTATCGCCCTGTATTTGGTGTTGAACATTGGCAATGGATTTACCATTCATGCTGTTGAAATTCTCTGCATTGTCGTAAAGGCTCAAATAGGTGACACCCTGCTGTTCTTCGTAACCTTTAATCAGCAAGGTCAGTTGGTGTTGCGATTCTTCGGCCTGAATTTGGCTGGCAAAACTTAGAGTCGGGTAAAGCGCCGAAGCGAGTACTGAACTGAGAGTCAGGGCGGCTAGCATAGATTTACGAAAAGGGTTGCATGGCTTAGTGATATTCATGTGGCTGTCTCCGTTTGGATATCTCTGTAATTGTCGATGATGCTAGTGTGCGAGAATCCAGCCCTGCAGACAGCTGCCAAAGGTCACTTCTTTTGCTCGGCTAAAACATGACTTTCGTCATTGTGGCTAATTCTTGATCAATTAACGAAAAGGCTATGAATGACTAGAGGTGGAAGCCCCTAAGCGGGATAGGTGTTGAAGGGCCGCAGCTAAGAAATCAACGTCGGTCAGATGAGTGTAAAGCTAGACAAACAGTATGCAGATATAAGCTACGCGGCCGATAAAACTAAGATAAGTAGTTTTCCAAGGCCGGACAATGAATATTAATAGCAGTAATTTCAATACTACCATCACCTCGCTTAGCTCAAGTTTGTCTAAGTCAACAGTGGCACCAGAGTCTACAGCTTTATCTTCAGAGCAAATAGCCTCGGTGCAGCTCTCCATTGAATCTTTAAGCGCTGAATTAGAGCGTAAGCCAGTGCTGAATCCGGATCTGGATCTGCCCAAATTTGCGGTATTCCAGGGTAATAATTATGGCTTGATCATGCCTGAATCCGAGAAGACGGATCGTATGCAAGCCCAGCTGGATCGCTTATCGAGTTCAGCTGGCAAGGGCTTGGTAGACTCAGGTCTATTGGAGAGTGAGAAGTTTCTGGAGTTTGCCGAAGGGCTTACAGATCAAGAGTTGGCCGATTTTGCCAAGGTATCCACGGCGATTCAAACGCCCGGGAAGTTTGAAAACTACCGCTTTGATGGCTCGCCAAAGGATAAGGCCGAAGCCTTTATGAACAACCTAAGCAAGATGGGCAGTGAGCTTAGAAGTGAGGTGCTAGCAAAAGCTGCAGAACTTAGCCATGGTGTGCCGTTAAAGGACAATAGCGCGACATATAGCGTGAAGGGCTTGCTGGATACTGGCTCCATTAAGGCCAATGATATCCATAACTTCTTGAATGCCATCAATCAGTTGACTGGAAACGCTGAGGCCCAGGGATCCTTTATGCAGGGTCTGGCTTCTTATCAAGAGGAGCAGCAGAGCAATATATTATCTGTGGCCGCCCATAGCGCTGATCATGCCTTACGATTAATGGACAGTCTGCAGCAATTTGAAAAAGATGTGCAAGATGAGACTCTTGATTATCTGGCACAAGTCATTGCTAAAAAATCATCTTTTGACATAGTGCCTCAAAAAGCGACTGACCCAGAAAACTGGAGTGGCGCGATATTGGGGTACGATAATCACGCGCCGACTGTGGTGGCCGGCTTAGTTGAGGACATCACTAGCCTAAGCGAAAACTACCGCTTTAATAATGAGCAGTGGCAGACAATGATGGGTGAGCTTTCCGGGCTGGATGCCGCTGCCCAGCGATCCTATGTAGCCATTACTAAAACCGGCTTAGATACCTTATTCGATGGCAGTAAAGATAAGCCTCAAGATCTGCAAGCCCAAGGCCACGCGATGGAAACCATCTCGCGATTGCGAGATAACGCGGTGATTCAAGATATAGTGTTGAAATCTAGGGTTGGAGAAGAGCGAATTTCAGGTGGGCGAAGCTATTTTGCCCACAAAGATCCAGCTGATTCTGAGCGAGACCAACAGGCAATGGTGTCCTTTTTAGTAACGGATGCCTGGTTAAACCGAGAAGATGAAGCTCGCACTAGCCTAATTGCTTCTAAGTTCAACAGCCTAAGTGCAGAGCAGCGCGACGAGCAAGTTGCCAAGATTAATGCGCTTGCTGGCGATAGCGAAAAACCCCTAGCCCTACAAAGTGATTTGCAAAACCGAGAAGATTACAGTGAGTTTTTACAACGTAGCGATGTAATGCGCTATAGCAACGATATAGCAGCCGTGGCAGCTCTGGATGAATCTCTCGAGGGCGTGCAAAATGAACAGTTTTGGTCATTGGCGCCACTTATGGAGCAATCTGTAGACAGCTTTGTCGCGACCTTAGCGGCCGCTCCTGAGCCACAGCAAATTATGATCCTAGAATATCTCGACTCCATTCAAAAGCAACAACTGCAGGACGAAGAAAACGGCCTTGAAACTATGAGCAAAGAGCAATTGCAAAGCACCTTAGTGGACTTTGTTGAGCAGTTTGCCAAAGCACA
Source organism: uncultured Pseudoteredinibacter sp. (assembly GCF_947502065.1). Taxonomy (GTDB): domain Bacteria; phylum Pseudomonadota; class Gammaproteobacteria; order Pseudomonadales; family Cellvibrionaceae; genus Pseudoteredinibacter. The sequence continues at coordinate 266,930 of NZ_CANMYE010000003.1, read as the reverse complement.
GCCAAATAACTAAAACGTCGTCAAATAACTAAATGCAATAGCTGCTTCAGGAACGAACGTGACTTTTGGCACCTATACACCTCTACATTAGAACTTATAATAGGCTCCATTACGCTTTTTACAGCTGATTGTTGGTGCCAAATAAGTTGTCGTTTATGGGGGGAATGTCTATGTCTATACCACGCTTGAGCCTAGGGGAGTGGGCGCTTATCGCCAGTGGCCTGCTCACCGTCTTGGTCGTAGCGGCGGTAGATTATCAAGTCAATAATCAATGGCAGCTCGATCGGGCGATTGCGTTTTTTGCTTTTATGTTGTGTTTTACTTGGTTCTGCCTAATGGCCGATGTTGAGAGCAGCTTGTTGGCAAAGGGGCTGGTGGCCTTTGAGGTTGTCAGTGCGTTTTATTTGTTTGCCGGTTATGCCTTTGAACCCATTATGGTGCTGTTGGTTGTAAGTGCAGGGCAGATGCCTTATGTGGCCGGGCGATATAACAATCTAATTCTGATTATTCTCAATATTCCTTTCTTTGTTTATTCCCAGTATTTCACCGAATCTCCATTACATTTGTTGAGTTTGGTCATGTTCATCGGCTTTCAGTTATTTGCCAGTTCTTCCAGCCAAGCGCGAAAAGAAGCGAAGGAAAACAAAGAGCAGCTGGAAGCCACTAACTTAAAACTACATGCTACTCAGGCTTTATTGGCTCAGCAAAGTCAGCAGCAAGAACGCATGCGTATCGCTAGAGATTTGCATGACAGTATTGGGCATCGCCTTACCGCCCTGAGCTTACAGCTAGAACATGCTAAACATGCCGAGCCATCGGACTTCCAGCTGTGGCGTGATGAAATCGGCCAGCAGATAAAGGAAACCCTAGGGCAGTTACGTGAGATTGTGAAGGCACGTAGGCAGCAAGAAGCTATTGATTTGGTGGCGGTACTTGATCAGCTACATAAACATTTACCCGAGAATATTGAGTTGAGATATCCAGCTTCACTAGCGCTTGAAGCGCCGGAGCTTGCGGAGCAAATGGCTTTTTGTTTGCAGGAAGCCATTAGTAATGCCTTGCGCCATGGTGCTGCTACTCGAATTGAAATTAGCTGTCCTAGCGAACAGCCCTTTCAGTTAAAGGTGAGCGATAATGGCCGATCAATCCAGCAGTGGCATGCCGGCAGTGGTTTATTGGGGATGCGTGAGCGTCTAAAAGAGTTTGGAGGCACGGTTGAGCTCAAACCCAATAGTGAAGGTATGGACTTACACCTAATCACAGCAAAAACCTTATAGCGAGTTACAGATGACGATTTCGATAGCGCTAGTGGATGATCAAGCTTTAATCCGCGAGGGCATTAGCCGTTTATTACAGTTGAATCCTCAGTATCATATGAGTTGGGAATCTAGCAACGGTGAGCAAGCCCTGAATATTCTCGAGGAACAGCCAGTAGATATTATTATTAGCGATATTCGAATGCCTAAGATGGATGGTATTGCTTTTGTAAAGTCGCTACGAGAACAGGGCAATAATACCCCAGTGCTTATGTTGACGACATTTGATGAGCATCAGTTGTTTATTCAGGCTTTACGGGCGGGCGCCAATGGTTTTTTATTAAAAGACGTCAGCTTAGAAAAATTGCACAGTGCCGTAGAAGCCGTCGCTGCAGGTGGCTTTTTGGCTGAGCCAGAATTGCTACAAAATGAATCGCTTCAGAGCATCGATGATGAACAATTAAGCCGCCCTTTGCTGATGGAGCAGCTGAGCGAAAAAGAATTACAAATTTTGCGTTACATCGCTGCCGGATTCAGTAATAAAGAGATCGCAGCGGCTGTTTTCTTGTCTGAGGGAACGATAAAAAATCATATATCCGCCATTCTACAGAAAATGGATGCTAGGGATAGGACCCAAGCCGTGGTGAAGGCACTTCGCTGGAAGCTCTTAGACTAGGCAAACAACAGCAGTCTATTGATCTCAGTGCGCGATAAGCCACATCCATATTCGCCCAAGCTATTATTCGGGTAACTTCTCAAGCCTTGTCTATACTGCTAACAATAATAAATGTATTTGGAAAAATGTTTGCATAATCAACTAGGTGATTGATTATGCAAACTACCATGCAGTATCCGCAAGGAGAAGTTTATTGATGAACGGCGGTAGTTTACACAGTGCGACAAAGAAGTTTTTTAGCCGGGGGGACCGCAATAGTGTGGCCTGGCGATTGCTGTTGTATGTGCTCTTGGTAAGCAGCCTATTTGCTTGTGTGCAGACTGGGGTTCAAATCTATTTGGATTATCGTTCTGGCATAAATCACATCGAAACTCAATTTCAACAAATAGACAGTAGTTATCGTTCAAGCTTATCTAGGAGTATATGGGAAGTTGATCGTGGCCAGGTCAAGAGTATTGCCAGCGGCTTAAATTCGCTACCTGGTGTTGAATTGGTGGTGGTGGATGAGTTTATCGGTGAGGCTAATAAGACGCAATGTGAGGGTGGTGAGTTTAGCGAGTTGGCTAGAGTGGCTGCCGGCCAATCGCTTGATTTTATCGAGAGGGTGTTTTTAATCCATAAAGGAGGAAACGCCAATGATAGTTGTATCGGTCGGCTAATGGTCCGGGTGTCGCTATCACCGCTTTATATCGACTTGACCAATAAATTCCTATTTATATTGGCGTTTCAAATGATTAAAACGCTTTCCGTCTCAATATTTATATTAGCAATATTCCATTATTTGGTCGCAAGACATCTGAATAAAATGGTTGATTTTGCCAACGCTATGGACAGTAACCCCGGAGGGGATCGACTGCGGCTTGATGGCGTAGATAAAGCAAACGATGAGTTGACGACTCTTGCGAGTGCTTTAAACAAAGCCAAAGAAAATATGCATAATCTGGTTGAATCCCGAACGGCGCAATCTTTGTTAACCCACGAATTGCAAAGCCGAAAAGACAAAGAAAAGTTAGAGAAGCAGCATCGTGAACAAATGCAGCGGAAAAATGAGGCGCTCGCTGAAGCTAATGAAGAGCTATTAGCTACCGTTGAACAGCTCGGCTCTACCCAAGAACAATTGGTTCGTTCAGAAAGGATGGCATCTATCGGCAATATGGTCAGGGGCGTTGCCCATGAGCTGAATACCCCAATAGGTGTGGCCGCTACTGGTGCAAGTCTCATTCAAAGTAAAGTTGTACACCTTAAGAGTCGATATCAAGCCGGCAGTTTAACCTCTAATGATCTTGAGGCAGGACTGGGATCGACTGAAGATTCGGCGGATGTAGTCGTTAATGCTCTAGGGCGCGCGGGCAAACTTATTAGAAGCTTTAAGGCCGTCTCGGTTGATGATCAAGATGACCAGCGAACGGTATTTGATATTGTCGAACACATCGAAACGGTAATGGGCTCTCAAGGACGGGAGCTGAGTGAACATAATATTGAATTTAAGGTTATCGGTGTTGACGCTCTTGAAATTAATAGCTTTCCGTCGGCTATGTATCAGGTGCTGACCCAGTTGGTTAGAAACTCTATTACTCATGCTTTTGAAAGTGATAAGGAAAACTATATAGAATTTCAAATTCAGCAATCCGGAGAAGATCTTGTGCTCCATTATCGTGATAATGGTAGGGGACTATCTTCGGAAGAGAAACAAAATATCTTCGATCCCTTTTTTACGACCTCATCGGATAGTGATCGAACGGGGCTGGGAATGAACATTGTTTATAACCTGGTACGGGATAGGTTCAATGGCACTATCAATGTCATGAGTGAACCAGGGAAAGGCGTGGATTTTCAGCTTCGCTTTTGCGAGGTCTTAGTCGATGAAACTAGCGAAGCTTAGCTATTGCTTGCTGCCTATTTTTCTTCTGCTTTCTTTACAGGTGTGGTCTGCAAATAGCGATCAAAGGATATTTTACAGCATAGCCCAGCTTTCAGTAGGCGATGAGGACAAAACCAATGTGAGCTTAATGCTTGCGGAGATGGTAAAGGAGATTGGGGGTACCAAGGAGCATGGTGAATACGATTATGGAGTTTTCCCTTTCCCTCGTTCTTTATCTAATTTGGCCTTTGCTAGAGCTGATGTCCATCTACCCGTTGTAGTGAATAAGGCCGGAGCCTCTGAGCTGGCTAAGCGTGGTTATGCCTATATTTCTGAGCCATTTGGCGAAGTGTCTTTTTCGGTCGCTTATCGAAGGGATGACTTAAAAATGCAAACTTGGCGAAAGGCAAACTTCGCAGCACAGCAACAAGGTGAGCTAAGTTTGATCAGTGATTCCTCTCAGGAGTGGTTTTTCTCTTACTTCAATAATATTGAATTTTCGAGTTGTCGGGCCTGCGCACTGGAAATGGTCGCTCGAGGTAGAGTAGGTGGCTTCTTGTTTGCGACGTTAGAGCTTGATATTTTAGTCAGTAATAGTGACTACGATAATATTGTTATAGAGCCGCTTGAAACTTTTCCAATGTCTATGATTTATCGTATGGATAACACTAAGAATGTAGAGAGGCGGGTAACAAGGGCCTTACGCGGCTTAAAACAAGATGGCCGGATAAAAGCCATAACTAAGAAATTTATTGATTTTCATCAGCAGCCCAATCAGCCGCTGATGAATAGCTCGGTTAGTAACTAGGCTTCATAGCCAAATGGGTCGTCAACAGAATAGCTTGGCTCCGTAAACCAAACAGGCCCGTCTTCGCCCATATAGAAATGATCCTCTAAGCGCACACCAAACTCTCCAGGCAGCACTAACATCGGCTCATTGGAAAAAACCATGCCCGGAGCTAAAGGCGTCTTGTCTCCGCGAACTAAGTAAGGGCCTTCGTGAATATCGATACCGCAACCATGCCCGGTGCGGTGAGGTAGGCCCGGTAATTCATAGTCTGGGCCAAAGCCTGCCGCGTCTAGGACCTCGCGCGCAGCGTAATCCGCTACTTCACAGGCTTGCCCTAGCTGGGCGGCGGAAAATGCGGCGGCTTGCGCATCTTTTTCAACCTGCCAAGCCTGACGCTGACGGTCAGTGGCATCACCATAAGCGTAACTGCGGGTGATATCGGAGTTATAACCTTCGACAAGGCAGCCCGTATCGATCAGTACCCAGTCGTTCTCTTGCAAAACTTGCGGATCTTTCACACCGTGTGGAAAGCTGCTGGCAAGGCCAAATAATACAATGCAGAAGGAGGAGCCGCTGGCGCCTACACGTTTATGGGCTTCATTAATAAACTGCGTGACCTCAGTAGTGCTAATGCCAGGGCGCAAGATTTTAGCCGCTGCTTTGTGCACTTCCAGTGTCATATCTTTAGCTCGTTGCATCAAAGCCAGTTCGGCTTTTGACTTTTGAGCGCGACAGGCCGTGCTAACACTGGCACCGTTTACAATCTCAAGCTGAGGGTTGGCTTTGGCAATAGCGTCCACTTGAAAGAAGCCTGTGGAATCGTCAATACCGAGTTTGCCGGAACCAATACCGGCTTGTTTTAATACCTCGCCCAACAGCTGATGTGGGCTTTCATGCTCATGCCAGCCGTGAAATGGGGCGTCGATCAGCATAAAGTCTCTTAAAGAATTTTCTTCAAAGTGCGGTGCGATATAGTGAAGCTCACCATTAGCCAAAAGAAGGGCACCGACCAAACGTTCACTGGCATACCATTTAAGACCAGTGAAGTAATACAGATTTGTACCAGCATTTAGATAGCAGGCCTCTACACCCTGTGATTGCATGAGTTGACAGGCACGCTGCTGGCGTTCGATAAATTCTTCTTTACTGATAGGCACAATATTACTCATATCTGCCGCTATCTCGCTCAGTTTTGCCAATTCTACTTCGGGGCTCGAGCCGCCTACGCCTATGGTCATGCTAATCTCCATGAGTATTTTTAGTTTAGGGGCTTATTATTATGTCTATCGGCAAAAAGGTGTAGCGGTTTTCTGCAGTCCCCTCCAAGTAGAATGCGGAAAAATTCGCTTCGACGGCATAAAATTTGGCTGGCCTAGGGCCTTGTCATGGTGGGGGCGGCAGTGGAGAGGGGCCAAGGTGGGCTAGTGTAGGACAAGGGTGGAGTAAGTGGAGGGCTATACAAAGAACCAGCAAAGCTCTTTGTATGTTATCTGATCAGTGTTTTATTGCATTGTCATACTGGATTTCACGGTAATTAATAAAGTGCCTGCAAAAATTAATACGACACCGCTTATTGCCGCCGTATCAAAACGTTGTTGCCAGATAAAGACCGAGGCTATACAAACTAAGGCGATACCTACCCCAGACCAAATTGCATAGGCTAGCCCAACATTCATGGATTTGAGCACAAATGCAAAAACAAGCCCAGACAAGGAGTAAAAGAATATCGAGCCCATGCCATACTCCCATTTCTCCCATCCATTTGAGGCTTTTAATAACAGCGTGGCGCAAACTTCGGTGATGACAGCCGCAGCTAAGAGTAGATAAGTCATTTCTATGCTCTATTTGACGTTAGGATTTTACAACCAGCCTTTCTGCTTGGCGATTCTTGCCGCGTCGATACGGTTACTGGCGCTAAGCTTGGCTATGGCTTCTGATAAGTAATTACGGACTGTGCCTTCCGATAAAAATAACTTTTCTGCGATTTCACTGGTCTTTAAGCCTTCTCCGGCTAGACGCAAGGCCTTGCGCTCCTTATCGCTTAACGGGTCATTATCGCCAAGTGCACTTAAGGCTAGCTCTGGATCGATAACTGTTTTGCCTTGCATAATCTGTGAGATTGCTGCTAGCAGGGTTTCTGAGGGCGCTTCTTTTAAAATAAAACCACCGACACCCGCTTCGATCGCTCGTCGAATATAACCCGCGCGAGAAAAGGTGGTCATTATAGCTACGCGAATTTTGGGAAATTGCTGACGCAGCTTTTCCGCTAGCTCAAGCCCGGTCATATTGGGCATTTCAATATCGCTCAATACCAAATCAGGTTGCAATTCTTCAATCAACTTCAAGGCTTGCAGACCGTCTTCCGCTTGCCCAACCACCTCCAAACCTTCCTCTAGCTGAATTAATGCGGCGATAGCACCGCGCACCAAGGCTTGATCTTCAACAATTAAAACTTTAGTCATTACTTATCTCTTTTCGAATAATCACAGAAGTGCCTTCAGGGCCTGCGCTAATGCGGTAGTCGGCCGCAATGGCGGAGCAACGCTCTTGCATGCCTAAGGTTCCATTGCCGGGTTTTATCTCGGCGTTTTCGCCGTTGTCCCAGATGCTCATGTACAGCTCAGCCTGCTCCAGCTTTAGACATAGGCGAGCTTTGTTACCTTTGCTGTGGCGTAAGACATTCGTGCAGGCTTCTTTCAATAGCAGAATAAAAGTGGTTTCGAGCTCGGGACTTAAGATTGAGTCCGCCTTGAGTTGATTGTCACACTCAGATTCAAATCCGGCACTTGTTAGCCTCTCACACATCAGTTTGAACTCTGCGCCTAGGCCTGTTTTCTTTAAACCGGAAACACTTTCGCGGACTTCGCTCAATGTGCTGCGGCTTAGCTCAGCCACCTCGCCGATTTCTTTGGCGGCATTGTCATGTTGACCAGCCTTCAGCAGTTTCTCAGCTAGGTCGGCTTTTAGTGCAATACTCGATAAGCTGTGTCCTAGTAGATCATGTAGGTCGCGGCTGATACGCTCACGTTCAGCGATTGTTGCCAATTGTTGAATCTGTTCTTGATCTTTCGCTTCGGCGAAGCGATGCAGTAAATCTTTGCGTACGAAAACGGCGTTAATAAAAAGGGCTAAGCTCAGAAATATCGCGATCCCCAAAAACATAAAGTCATAGTTGCGCAGCAAAGCGAAAGCAACGATCTCCGCAGCAATCGTTAATGCAAGTATCCACAAGGCTTTAGGTAATGGAAAATAGTAGGCGGTAAGAAACATCGCAAAGCCAAACAGAGCGTTGCTGCCAGGCGTAAAGCTAGAAACATAAATGCAGCAAATGATCAGTGCCGCTATGGGGTAGATTGCATTTTTCGAATCGCTCTTTAAGCCCCAAAAATACAAACCGAGAAATACGGCATAGCTAACAAAGATTTTAATCCAATCCGCTAGCTTCAAATACTCTGCCGACATAATGACAGGTAGGAAATAGAACAAGGAAAATAATAGTGAGATCATATTCCACTTTTGCGCCCGAGGGGCAAAGAGTGAAGGCATATAGTCGTTTTTCATTATGTTTCCTTATTTTTGAAGCACACATTTTTAGGGATTGTGTAGGCGCTGTAAAGTACCTTATCCGAGATAAGGTACTTGCTCTTTAGCGAGTGGATATTTTTATTGATGCTTTTCGATCAATGAACTGGCCCAGTAGAAGTTTGGCTCGATAGCCACTGCAGCGCGCCAGTCATTTAGTGCCTTATTGCTCTCACCCAGTTCCATTTGTGCAAGACCGCGCCATACATAAGCTTCCGCAAGACCCCAATGGTAACCAGAGTCGCTGTCATCAGCGTATTGATTGATGGCAGAACTTAGTGACTTGATGGCTGTGGTCTTACTGCCGCCAAACAAAGTTGGGGTAAAGTAATCGCTAACGCCTGATACCAAATTTACTCTTGGGTTTTCGGGGGCTAGCTCTTTCGCTTTGGCGATGCTTTTGCCAGCCTTAGGGCCGTAATACATGCCTTTCATTGGGTTAAAGCCGATCTTGGTGCCGTAGATATGTCCCAATAGAGCCCAGGCTTCTGGATTTTCAGGCTCTTCGGCCGTTAGACCTTCCATGGTTTCCATGGCTTTGTCTAAGGCGGCGTTAGCGGCTTCGCTATCGGCTTTTACATTAAAGCTCACCGCAAGGCGATAGTTGGCCAATGCGCTATCATAGCTGTCACTGCTTTGGCTCAGCTCTTGTAGGCTGACGGTATCGAGGGCGCGAGCTGCGGCTTCGATGTCATTGATGGTGGCTTGGTCCGCTAGGATGTTCATGCTGTTTAGACTAAAGATACCAATAACCGTTGCTAAGATTTGCTTTTTCATAATGATCTCCCGAGGGCTGTTGTTTAATGTGGGATCAGTATGCAAAAACTCAGCAAGAGTTTTTAGAGAGCTTTGTCAGGAGTTTTGGGTGACAAATGTCATAAGATGAAAAGTGGATGAATGAGCTTCGAATTGTTAAGAGGGGCGGGTTGATTGGGGTTTGATTAAGGCGTGATGAGGGAGGCGTGATGAGGAAGGCGATATAGAGATGGGGAGTTATTGATGCGTGTTAACGGATGTCTAAGTCGGGGAAGGCAGTAAGATTTCTACCTTCCCCATAGCTTTAGCTCGCTGCGCGTAGGCCTTCAGGAGCGTAAACGCGTTGCGCAGCAACTTGATCAGCAACGCGATTGGTCGGTAAACCTTGCTCTTGGGCACGCCCAAAGATCTCTTCAAGTGTGTGCGCAATCGTATCGACGTGGGCTAGCATCTCGTCGCGACTTTTGCCTTCACGTTGATAAGCGATATCAATGATGCCACCGGCATTCAAAACATAATCCGGAGTATACAGAATGCCTTTTTCTAAAAGGGTTTCGGCAACCTGGGCTTGTGCCAGCTGGTTATTGGCGGCGCCGGCGATGACCTTGGCCTGCAGCTCCTGCACGGTATCTTGATTAATACTGCCGCCTAAAGCACAAGGGGCAAACACATCGGCTTGCACGCCGTAAATATCAGTGGGGGCCACTACGGTTGCGCCAAGTTGTTCAGCGGCACGCTCGCTATTCTGGGCGAAAATATCGCTTACGATAAGCTCAGCACCGGCATCTTTCAGATGTCGCGCCAAGTGAAAGCCAACATTCCCGACGCCCTGGATAGCGACTTTTAAGCCAGTCAGATCGCTTTGGCCGAAGCGGTGCTTCACGGCAGCCTTCAAGCCTACAAAAGTGCCGTAAGCCGTAGTAGGCGACGGATCTCCACCGTGCTCACCTTCGGGATTAATGCCGGCAACATAGTCTGTACTGCGAGAGATGACCTCCATATCGGGCACAGAAGTGCCGGAATCTTCGGCAGTAATATAGGCGCCTGAAAGGCCATTAATATACTCTCCCAGTGCTAGTAGCATCGCTTCGCTTTTGTTCGCACGCGGATCGCCAATAATGACGCATTTACCGCCTCCAAGTTGCAAGCCAGCAACAGCCGATTTATAAGTCATGCCTTTGGATAGGCGCAGCACATCTGTGAGTGCATGTTGAAACGAGGCATAGGGCCACATGCGACAGCCGCCTAGTGATGGGCCAAGATTGGTATTGTGGATAGCAACAATGGCCTTTAAGCCAGATTGTGGGTGGTTAAAAAATACCACTTGTTCATGTTGGTCAAAGTCTGGATGGTCAAAAACAGACATAGTCTCGCCTCGTTCTTTCTAATTCATTGTACTGTTTAATGCCAAGCTTATTGGGCTCGAATAGCCCTCAAATATAGTCCTATCGGGATGTAAAATTTATGCCTTTATTTAGAGAATATGGCTATTTTGTGAATAATAATTACCTTAAATATGTATATTGGATATAAAATATTCTTTGTTGTGGCAGGCGAGGCTTTAAAAGATACTTCCATATATAAAAAGCTCGATTGTTTGCGGGGCCTGCCTTCTTTGTGGCCAGGCTTTGGGTGAATTGATAAAAGGGGTAAACATGGATCTCGATAAAGTCGACCGAAAGATACTCAAGCTTATCCAGCGCGATGCCAGTCTAACGGCCTCAGAAATCGCCGAGCGGGTAAACCTCTCACAGCCGCCGTGCTGGCGCCGAATAAAAAGGCTAGAGGAGGCCGGTTATATTAGGGCGAGAGTGGGGCTGCTTAATCGGCAAATGTTGGGCTTAAATACCGTCATCTATACCGAGGTTAAGCTTACCGCCAATGGCCGACAGGAATTGCATGCCTTTGAGGAGCGTATTCGAGAGGTGGATGAGGTGACGGAGTGTTATGTGATGCTGGGGCGGGTGGATTTTCTATTGCGCATTGTCACTAAAGATATGGAGCACTACGAGCGCTTGTATCGTGATGTTTTATCCCAATTGCCAGGGGTGCAAGAATTCAACTCCAGTGTAGCGATGAGTGAAATTAAATTGAGCACAGAACTGCCCTTGGATGCGGTTTAACGGTGGTTTGCAATCGAAGCAAGGCGGCTCTGCAGGTTACCAACATGTAATTCAAGTTGATGGCCATCTGGATCTAAAAAGTATAGCGAATCGCCTTCGCTGCTATTGTCTTGCCATTGTTGTACCTTGGCGGCCTGCAATTTGTTTTTCCAGCTTTCAAAATTTTCTTGGGCAACGCTAAAGGCTAGATGACTATAACCTTGTAGTGCGGCTCGATAGTTTTCTTTTTCTACCAGGCAAAACCATAAACTACCGCAGCTAAGGTATACGCCTTTGTCCCAGCGGTGCTCGATATCAAACTGCAGTAGGCCATGATAAAAAATAAGGGACTTTTCGAGGCTACTGCAGCTTAAGGTAATATGATTTAAACCGGTAATCATAGTTATTTAGGTATAGTTATTTAGGTATAGTTACTTAGGCATTGTCGGCGTATTGCCTTGTAACACTTGGCTAAACAGTTCTCGATCGATATTAGCGCCACTCAAGACTAGGCCAATATTCTTGTTCTGTTGTAGATCCCGTTCTTGTTTGAGTGCAGCTAGCGCAGCAGCGCCTGCGCCTTCAGCAACAGTATGGCAGCATGAAAATAGTTGTCGCTGGGCTGAGGCTATCTCGTCATCATTTACACTGACAATACGGCTGGCACCATTTTGAATGATATTCATGGCGGCTGCTTGAGGTTCACGACAGGCCATACCGTCGGCATAGGTATTTACACTGTCGGTACTAATTATTTTCTTTTGTTCGAATGATTGCTTAATGGCATCGGCACCAGTAGAAACCACACCAATAACTTCGGTATCCAGCTTGAGTAAGTCCCTTATGGTTATGACGGCGCAAATACCTGAGCCCATGCCAATGGGGATATAAACAGCATCAAGGGGCTGGCTATTGAACATTTCATAAGCGTAACTGGCCACCCCCAAAACTAAATCTCGGTGGAAAGAGGGCACCATATGCCAGGACCTTTCTTCCGCCATTTGTGTAGCAACTTTTCTGGATTCGTCAAAGTCTTTTCCGGCGATTACAAGTTCAGCCCCAAAGGCCTTCATAGCGGCATTTTTCTCAATTGAATTACCCTCTGGCACAACAATCAGAGCTTTGAGCCCCAGCTTAGCCGCGGCCATTGCGATCGATTGTCCATGATTACCGCGGGTAGCCGATGCGATGCCCTGGCAAGTCGGCTCACGTTTTAACAGGTTTTCCAGATATACCAAGCCGCCTCTGACTTTAAAGGCGCCGGTTGGATTGTGGTTTTCATGCTTGAGGAATGCTGAGCACCCTAATTCATCGCTCAACAGTGGCCACTGTCGGCAGGGACTGGGATTTAAGGTTTGATAAATTTGGGGTAATACGGTTTCTAACTCTGCCAGTTCAAACAGGGGTTGCATCTTAGCCTCGTAACTAGATCTATATTCACAGTACTTGTTGTAGCATGAATATATTTGCAGGCCAAGTTTTGATCCGCTGAGGCTGTGCTTAGTTGGAAATTGCGAGCAGTGGCTTTGGGTTACTGCAATCCCCTCTTTGCGCACGATTGCGGCCCGCTTGCTTGGCTTGGTACATGGCAGCATCTGCTCTTTGGAGCATGGTTTCCAAGTCATAGTGGTTGCTGCTATCTACCCAACCAATACTCACTGTGTAGGCGATGCAGTGTTTGCGGTCAATATAGTTTTCTTGAGCAACAAGCTGGCAAATCTCGTTTAAAAACTTCTCACATTGTCGAGCACTCATATTGGGCAAAAGCAACACAAACTCTTCACCTCCATAGCGTACAAAGGTGTCGGATTGGCGAGTGCGGCTACCAACGATTTTACAAAAGTGTTGCAAGATATGGTCGCCAATCTGGTGGCCAAAGTTGTCATTAATTTTTTTAAAGTGATCGATATCCATCAAAGCAAGGCAAACGGCGTTGCCGTGTCTACGATGATATTGTAAGTACTGCGGCCCGTATTCAGATAGATATTTGCGATTGTTTATTCGGGTGAGATGATCCTTCATGGAGAGGCTAACAAGTTCTTTGTGGTGGCGATTAAAACGAATATTGATCATGACAAAAATTGCGGCCATCAGTAAGGTGTTTAGACCTAATAGAATTGGCAAAGACTGGGCCAAACTTTCTTCCCTTTGGTGTAAATCTCTAAGCGTATTAGCCAGACGTTTATTGAGTAGAATTAGAAACTGATCAATAGGGGCCATTATACTATGCTTGGCTTCTTTGTAGCGCTCACCAAATAGCAGCGCTTTGGCTTTTTCCTTGTCGTTTGGCGCCAATGTAAAAGCTTGTTGCTCGATAAGTGCCAATTTATCAGATTGGTTTTGAGCAAGATTAAGGAGCGCGAATTCGGCCTCGCTATAAGGCATTTTGTTCATCAGCTCAGTCAGAGCGACACGTTCCTGGCCATAATGCTGTGAATTACGTTCACTCTCATTTAAATTCCAGTAAGTGGCGTGATAATCCTGAGGACGCGCTGTGATACCGTCACGTATAGCAAGGATTTGCTGAAAAGATTCTAAATATTGTGCTTTTCCGGTAACGACATAGTTTTGAGCAAAAAAAGTGAGTTGATCCGAGCTTTGTTGCAACTCATTGGCAAGAGCCACCATGTCAAAGCGGTTGTTCTCGACTCTGGCAATTTCATGGGTGAGTTGATAAAAGTCGTTTATGAGGTAGGCACTATAAACCAATAGGCCCAGTAGCAGTGCCTGTAATGCATAAAAGTAACGATGGAATCCCTCTGACAGCTTCATAAATACCATTTACCTTGACTTTCCTACCCTGCCTGGCCTGCTGCCTAGACAATATCCTTCGCTTTGCTAACGGCAGAAAGTGATGATAATTGAGTAAGCCATTAGTATTTGTATGGCTTTATGACAGGCGGTAGTTTGATGATGCCGCTGCTTGGGCGCAATAGTGTGAATTAAGCTGGCTGGCTAGGGGCATCATTAATCTTGGCTTTAGCGCAGATGCATAAAGGGAGCACTTTGGGCGGCGCCAATCTGCAGTGTCACCCTAGAGTTGCTGGGGGCCTTGGGGTACAATTCGCGCCTTTCAAATTACCAGTACAGCCCCAAAACGGTGGGCCAAATAGGCTGGTGATGCATTAATGAACAGTGATTTAGTGACTCTTTATGGAAATCAACCCCATTATTAACCAGTTAAAAGACCTACAAACGCGTACCGATACGCTTAGGGGGTATCTTTGACTATGAACACAAGAAAGAGCGCTTAGACGAGGTAGAGCTGTTGTTGGGCGAGCCTGATGTCTGGAATGACCAGGAAAAAGCCCAAGAGCTTGGCCGTGAACGATCTTCTTTAGAGGCGGTGGTTGAGACCATTGATACTCTAAATGCGGGTATAGCCGATGCCCATGAACTGCTCGAAATGGCTGTTGAAGAGGACGATGAGGATACCGTTGCTGAGGTAGAGTCCGAGCTTGAGGGGCTAAATCAGCACCTAGCCAAACTAGAGTTTCGTCGTATGTTCTCCGGCGAGATGGACCCCAACAATGCCTATCTTGATATCCAATCAGGCTCTGGTGGCACCGAGGCTCAGGATTGGGCTGAAATGGTTTTGCGCATGTATTTGCGCTGGGGTGAAGCCAAAGGCTTTAAGACCACCTTAGAAGAGGCTTCGGCAGGTGATGTGGCAGGTATTAAGTCTGCCACCATCCGTTTTGAAGGTGAGTATGCTTTTGGTTGGTTACGCACCGAAACGGGTGTTCATCGTTTGGTGCGAAAGTCTCCCTTTGATTCGGGTAATCGTCGCCATACCTCATTTTGTTCGGTTTTTGTGTCTCCAGAAATTGATGACAATATCGAAATTGATATCAACCCTGCCGATGTTCGTACCGACACCTATCGCGCATCGGGTGCGGGTGGTCAGCACGTTAACAAAACCGATTCTGCGGTGCGTTTAACCCACGAACCCACCGGTATCGTAGCGGAATGTCAAAGCCAGCGCTCACAACATAAAAACCGCGATCAAGCTTGGAAGATGCTGCGTGCAAAATTGTACGAGCAGGAAATGCTTAAGCGCAACGAAGAAAAGCAAGCCGCTGAAGACAGCAAGGCCGACATCGGTTGGGGCAGTCAGATTCGCTCCTATGTGCTGGATGATCAACGCATTAAAGATTTGCGCACCAGTGTGCAAACCAGCAACTGTAATGCGGTACTCGATGGCAATCTCGACCAATTTATTGAGGCAAGCCTGAAGGCTGGTCTATAAAAATTTTACTGAATTAACTAACGAAAGAGCTTTAATCATGAGCGATAACAAGCCACAAGACGAAAACAAATTAGTTGCCGTGCGCCGCGAAAAATTAGCCGCGCTGCGTGAAGCTGAAGGTCCAACCTTTCCGAACGATTTTCGCCCGAAACATAAAGCTCAGGACGTACAAGATAAACACGCCCAAATCAGCAAAGAAGCCCTAGAAGAAGACGATATTCAAATTTCTGTGGCTGGCCGAGTGATGGCGATGCGTGGCCCTTGGATTGTGATTCGTGATGTTAGCGGCACTATTCAGTTGTACATCACTAAAGAAGCTCGCCCCTTTGCTAAGAAGCTCGACCTAGGTGATATCGTTGGCTGTGAAGGTAAATTGCACCGCTCGGGTAAAGGCGATCTTTACGTTAACATGGACAGCTATCAGCTGTTGACCAAATCTTTGCGCCCGCTACCTGATAAATACCATGGCCTGGCCGATCAGGAGATGCGTTATCGTCAGCGTTATGTCGATTTGATCGTTAACCCCGAAGTGCGCGATGTTTTCCGTACCCGTTCAAAAGTTATCGAGTTTATTCGCAGCTACTTAAACGGCCAAG
The DNA here is from genome assembly GCF_947502065.1 of uncultured Pseudoteredinibacter sp. Classification (GTDB taxonomy): domain Bacteria; phylum Pseudomonadota; class Gammaproteobacteria; order Pseudomonadales; family Cellvibrionaceae; genus Pseudoteredinibacter. The sequence goes on along the minus strand of NZ_CANMYE010000003.1, from coordinate 251,062 downwards.
ATTATATGGAAGTGGAAACGCCCATGTTGCAGGCGATTCCAGGAGGGGCGACAGCGCGTCCTTTCGTTACCCATCACAATGCTTTGGATATCGATATGTATCTTCGTATCGCGCCAGAATTATACCTTAAGCGTTTGGTTGTCGGTGGTTTCGAGCGTGTTTATGAAATTAACCGTAACTTCCGTAATGAAGGCTTGTCGACTCGTCACAATCCTGAGTTCACCATGTTGGAGTTTTACCAAGCCTATGCAGATTACAATGATCTGATGGATCTCACCGAAGATATGTTGCGCAAAATGGCTGATGCGGTGTTGGGCACCACCAAGGTTCGCAATACGGTGAAAAACGCCGAAGGTGAAGTAGAAAGCGAAACCATTTACGATTTCGAAAAACCTTTTGATCGTATTTCTGTATTTGACTCTATCTTGAAGTACAACCCAGATATGGACCCTGCGGAGCTTGCTGATGAACAGGGCGCTCGCAAGATTGCTGAAGGCTTGGGTATTCCAATGAAAGATATCTGGGGCTTAGGCAAGGTACAGATCGAGATCTTTGAAAAGACCGTTGAGCACCGCTTGGATAATCCAACTTTTATTACCCAGTATCCAGCTGAGGTTTCACCGCTAGCGCGTCGTAATGATGACAATCCATTTGTTACCGATCGCTTTGAGTTTTTCGTCGGTGGCCGTGAAATCGCAAACGGTTTCTCAGAGCTTAATGATGCGGAAGATCAGGCTGAGCGTTTTCAACAGCAAGTTGCCGAAAAAGATGCCGGTGACGATGAAGCCATGCATTACGATGCCGACTATGTTCGCGCATTGGAATATGGTTTACCGCCAACGGCGGGTGAGGGCATCGGTATCGATCGTTTGGTAATGTTGCTCACGGATTCCCCGTCAATCCGCGACGTCTTACTATTCCCAGCTATGCGTCCGGAATAATTAGGCTTCACTTGTGTACAGTGCTCGCGATATTCAATTAGAAGGCAGTTGGAATAGGCTTCTCGCAGAAGAATTTGAGAAGCCGTATATGCAACAGCTGGGTGATTTTTTGCGAGCCGAAAAAGCGGCGGGTAAAACCATTTACCCGCCGGCCCCCTTGATGTTTAACGCCCTAAATAGCACCCCTTTTGATAAGGTCAAGGTCGTGGTATTAGGACAGGATCCGTACCATGGGCCAGATCAAGCTCATGGTTTAAGCTTTTCTGTACCCGCCGGTGTTCGAATACCCCCGTCTTTGTTGAATATTTATAAAGAAATCGAGCGGGATTTAGGCATTCCCATTGCGAGTCACGGCTGTTTGCAAAGCTGGGCTGATCAGGGAGTGTTGCTGCTTAATGCAACGCTTTCGGTTCAGCAAGCCAGTGCAGGCTCTCATCAAAATAAAGGCTGGGAGCCGTTTACCGACCGCATAATTGCTTTGCTAAACGAGCAGCGTGAAGGCCTAGTGTTTCTACTTTGGGGTAGCTACGCCCAAAAGAAAGGACGTATTATTGATACCCATAAACACTGCGTTCTCAAATCTGTTCATCCATCACCACTGTCGGCTCATCGAGGCTTTCTTGGTTGTGGTCACTTTTCTGCTGTGAATCAATATTTGCAGCAACATGGATCGAGCCCAATTAACTGGGCGGTGCCTGCGGTATAGTTTGTAATAACAGCACTCCGCCTACGGTTTATTGTATATTTTGACGACTTTTTCTTCGAACTCATAAGTTTTTGTGATATTTCCGTGAGCAATTACGCTCATGCTATGGCCAAATAAATAAAATTATTAAAGGCCTTTGAGTGAGTACGCATCTTAGTTGGTCACAATATTGGCGCGGTGGTGCTGGAGAATCTTTACAGGCTCACCCTGCTAGCCCGTTGTATGGCTTTGCCTCTGAATATTTTCTTAAGCGCATAAGCACTCAAGAATCAGTATTGGATATAGCAACTGGTAATGGAGCGCTTTTACGGCGTTTGCCTCTTGAACACGGTGGTCTGCGTGCAGGGGTTGATTACAGTGATATCTCGCCTCAGTTAGAATTGCGAAATAAACATAGCTTCGTCCGTATGGACGGCTCGCGCCTAGGGTTTGCAGCGAGTAGCTTTGACTGGGTTGTCAGTCAATTTGGTTTTGAATATGTAAGCAGAGAGCCGGCATTAGCTGAGTTGTTTAGAGTTTTGCGTGAGCGGGCACAGGTTATGCTGTTGTGTCACCGTGAAGGCTCTTACCTTTGTGCTCACTCTAAGCAGCAGTTGCTAGAAGCGCAGCTGCTCATGAAGAGCCCCTTGTTTCTATTGGCGCGGCAATGGTCGGAGTGTTTTCACTGCGAGCAATTCGAGCGTTGCGAGCTGAAATTATGTATGGATTCCTTATTTGCCCAGATTCGTTTGCCAAAAGAATCGAGTTTATTGTTGGCGCTACTTCACGGTGTGATGCAATGGGTTCGGGATGTTCAATCCGGACGCTATACCGGGCAACAAGCTCAACAAATCGTCAATCAATGGGTGATAGCCTTAGAAGCAAACATTGAGCGCTTAGCGCATCAATTGGATGTTGCTTTAGGCACTAAAGATCAGAAATATCTGATCAATGAATTTAAGCGCCAAGGCTTTAAAGCCAAGACCGTTGCCATTTCAGAGCAGGGGCGGTCATTGGCTTGGGGGATGTATTTTTCGAGAGGGGGCTAGGCTAGCATGGACATTGCTGCTTCCATCTCAGCCGAAATATCTTCGCCTTCGGCATCTTCCATATTGGGGTCTAGGCCTAGTCGTTTAAAGGCAGTGACTGTAGCGTAGTCCGTATTGGCAAATGGGTGGTTGCCGCCCATATAGTTTTGCAGCATGGCTACAGTAACAATATCGGCGTAGCTTACCTCGTCGCCTTCTCGGTTAAAATCTAGGTGCTGACTTGGTACGTGCACTAGTTCTGGCGAGAATTCCCAGGTGCTTAAAATCTTGTCGCCAAGTTCTGCGCCGAGATCATAGATAAGCATATCCAATACAAAGGGGTTGTTTAAAGATTCTGGGTTTTCTTCAGCGTATTTAAATATCGGTAGGGTGCCAATATTATGTACCAGGCCAGCGAGTGTTGCTTGGTCTGGTTGCAGGTCTGTACGAAACTTGCACAGCACATTGCACATCCCGGCAATTTCGCTGGAGCGGCTCCAAACTTCACGAATTCGACGATCGATCTCCTTGGATTTGGCTTGGAACATTTGCTCCATCGCAAGCCCCATAGCTAGGGAAGCCGTAAACTGTAGGCCAAGGCGTGAAAGGGCCATTTGTAGGTTGGTGATTTCCTGCGCTCCGCGCATTGTCGGACTGTTGGCTACTTTAATGATTCTGGCGGTAAGCGCTACATCATTGCCAATAACCTTATTTAGATCCATTACTCCGGCATCAGGGTCTTCAGCGACCTCGCGCACTTGCAAAGCTATCTCAGGCAGGCTGGGCAGTACCAATTCGTCATTATCAATGGCGGAAAGAATATCTGTACGGGCTTGGGCCGCTAGTGGATTCATTGCGTCGTCTCGTTTCAAGCTGCATTTAGGCCGCCAACGAGCGACCGGTGTTTAAGTTATAGCATATGGCAGCGGTTCTATCGTGAAATTCCAGGGTCCATCCTCAGACAATGCTAGTGCAGTTTGCTCAGCACCATCTTTGACAACAGCTAATGCTTCAAGGCCTTGGGGCCCTTTGGCAAAGTTAACCAGTTCACCGACAGCTTGTTTGTTGGCACCGTAAACACTCATGCCGCTGTATAAGCTTGCAAGTTCAACTTGCGACTCGGTTATCCCCTCGACGAGGCGAACTGTGTGGCGTTTAACATTACCCCGGTATTGCATTCTGGCGATAATTTCCTGGCCGGTATAGCAACCCTTTTGATAGTTAATGCCGTCCAGTTCATTGAAATTGAGCATTTGAGGAATGATTGCTTCCTCAACACCCGCTTCAACTTCAGCGATCCCCGCTTGAATATCTAATAACTTCCAATGGGAGCTATCGACCAAAGTGGCCTCAGACTTTAGCTGTTCAAGCAAATTCTTTATATTTTCTTGCTCTGCCCAAAGTTCGAAGCGCCCCTTGCCAATATTCAGCACATGCACACCGTCTTTATAGGCGCTATTCCCTTCTTCAATGGGCAGCTCCCAAGCGGACAGTTGTTGCTCAGCTTGCTCGCCGGCAAGACCTAAGCCCATCAGTTTGTCGTTAAGGCTAAGTTCTACCTTTGAAAAGATCGCATATTTAGCCAAAGCGGCAAGGGCGGAGTCGCTAATGTTGTGGCGTAATGTAAGAAGGATATGCTCATCGCTAAGTGCGCTGGCGCGAAAACTGCTGATCATGCGTCCTTTGTGATTGCAGTGTGCCCCCAGCTGCCATTGACTGGGGCTAACGTCATCTAAATTACAGGTCAGCTGTCCCTGCAAGAACTTTTTGCTGTCTGGGCCCACCACAGCAATGGCGCATTTGTGATCTAAGCTGCAAAGCTGCAGCGGGCTATTAAAACTCTTAGCGGCTTCGCTGTTGCTTAGCTCGAGTGAAAGGGCTTGCTTAAGTTCTGACCAGTTGCTCATGGTGATTCCTAATTGAATTAGCCCGATATTGTAAAATATTTTTTAACATCTGTGGTCGCTGTCGCAGGCTTTCAATTATAATTAGTCAAAGCTGAAATTGAGGTACCTATGGAGAAGAATCGCCTATTCTGGGGCAGTCGTCGAGGCATGCTAGAGCTAGATCTGGTGTTGTTGCCATTTCTAGAGAATATTTACCCTAATCTTGAACAAGAAGATAAGGAGCGTTATTGGGCTCTTTTAGAGTGTGAAGATCAAGATATGTTTGCTTGGTTTTTAAAGCGCCAGGACCCTGAAGACCCAGAATTGCTGAAAATCGTCACTATTATTCGCAATAACACTGGTCTGCAAGACTAGAATTTTGGATCAGCTGTTGCCGCCAAGTAAATTTTCGGGCGGAGCCGTTGAGGCCTTTAGGCTGCCCTTGCAGCCTTCTCGTTTGCTAGCCCTCTCGCTGTGCACTTTACACTTCATTATAGCCGCCTGCGTTCTGTGGCTTTTACCTTTAAATAGCTGGCTGCTGTGGCTTATTGTCCTCACCTTGCTACTCAGCTGTGCTTTATGGCTGCTTAAGCATTGGTCCATGTCTGGCTTTCAGTTGTGTTGCTGTTCTTGTGAGCATGCTGGAGTAGAATTTACATTGCAGGCGGTTGGTGAGGATCTGCTCAATGCGGTTAGGTTAGAACTGGAATGGCAGCATTATGAGATGATGATTTGGCGAGCCAGGTTATCTTCTCGTAGGCTTGCAGCACTGTTATTGGCGCAACAAAATCAAGCCGAAGCGGCAAACATCGGTAAGCTATATGGTCGACTTTTGTCTTTGCTACCGGATCATAGAGTAGGGTGGCGCCTGCAATTGCTGCGTCGTTGCCATGATGCAAATAAGTGGCGCCTATTGTGCCAGCGAGTCAAATATCAATAACTGCTGCGTCGCTTTAAAGCTTCTGAGAGTTATTGACAATTAAATCTTGCCCGGCGAAATTCATAGGTACCAAAATTGTGTCTTTGGCCACTGCCGATAGTTCTGGGTAGTCCAAAGAGTAATGTAGCCCGCGACTTTCTTTGCGGCTCATGGCGGATCGAATAATTAATTCTGCCACTGTTGCCAAGTTTCTTAGTTCAATTTGGTCGTTACTCACTTTGTAGTTGCTGTAGTATTCAGCAATTTCTTTTTGCAGTAGCTTAATTCTGTGGGTAGCTCTTTCCAGGCGTTTACGGGTTCTTACAATGCCGACGTAATCCCACATAAATCGTCGCAGCTCATCCCAGTTGTGGGAGATAACCACGTCCTCGTCTGAATCGGTCACGCGGGAGGCATCCCAAGGGGCGATAGGTTGAATGTCGGCGACATCGCTAATTGTATCACTGATGTGTCGTGCGGCCGCTTGGGCATAAACGATACACTCGAGTAGGGAATTACTGGCCATCCGGTTAGCGCCGTGCAGGCCAGTAAATGAGGTTTCACCGATCGCATAAAGCTGTTGTAAATCGGTTTGGCCTTTGTGATCAACTACGATACCGCCGCAGGTGTAGTGGGCTGCAGGTACGACGGGAATCCATTCTTTGGTGATATCGATACCGAATTCAAGGCAGCGTGCTTTTACGGTGGGAAAGTGTTCAGCGATAAAGGCTTCGGGTTTATGGCTGATGTCGAGATACAAACAGTCGCTACCTAGGCGTTTCATTTCATGGTCAATGGCGCGGGCGACGATATCTCGCGGGGCCAATTCTTCCCGTTCATCGAATCGGTGCATAAAGCGCTCGCCATTTGGCAGGCGTAGATAAGCGCCTTCACCTCTGAGGGCTTCGGTGATCAAGAATGATTTTGCCTTTGGGTGGAATAGACAGGTCGGGTGGAATTGGTTGAATTCCATATTGGCTACTCGACAACCTGCGCGCCAAGCCATCGCGATGCCGTCACCGGATGCTCCGTCGGGGTTACTGGTGTATAGGTAAACTTTGCTGGCTCCGCCGGTTGCTAAAATTACCGCCTTTGCCTGAAACAGATCGACTCTATCTTTGGGGCGGTTATAAACATAGGCGCCTGCGCAGCGTAACTTACGACTATTAGGGCTTGGCTGTTTGACCAGATCTACGGCGACATGGTGCGCATAGACATCAATGTTTTTATGGCTAAGAGTACGATCAGAAAGGGCTGAATGCACCGCCTGACCTGTGGCGTCAGCACTGTGAATGATGCGTCGATGGCTGTGGCCACCCTCTTTGGTTAAATGGTATTCCTCGCTTTCGGCCTCGCGGGTAAAATCGACGCCTTGATCGATCAGCCAGCGGATAGCATCGGCGCTATTTTCTACGGTAAAGCGCACAGAATCTTCGTGGCACAGCCCTGCGCCTGCATTTAGTGTGTCTTTGACGTGAGCTTCTACAGAATCATCAGAGTCTAAAACCGCCGCAATACCCCCTTGTGCAAACCAAGTTGAGCCTTGATTGATGTCGGATTTACTCAATACGGCCACTTTAAATTTTTCGGCAAGATTCAGTGCTAAAGTGAGACCTGCGGCGCCACTGCCAACAATTAACACGTCGTATTGGTGTCGAGTTTTCATTCTGTAGTTCCTAAAATCCACTGGCACAGAGTGCGAAGTTGGGCGCTAGTATACCGTATCTCAAGCTTTCAGGGGCTGATGGATAATCTTTGCAAAGACAGTGGCTTAGTTTGGCTAACTTAGGTAAAACCTCAGCAAGTAAATTGCTAATTGATTTGGGAACTTGTCTCAGCTTAACCAGTCTATGAGCTATCTTAGGCTCGTCCGTGGTAAAATTAAGCCCAGAATCGGCCAGTGAATTAGTAAAAGAACAATATAGCATCCATCTGAAGGTGGATTGATTGGAGTGAGGCATGGCAGCGCAGTCGGCGCCAACAACAGACCAGCAGTTGGTCGAGCGTGTTCAGAAAGGGGACAAGAAAGCCTTCGATTTGCTGGTGTTAAAGTACCAGCATAAAATCCTGTCTATTATCGGCCGCTATATTAAAGACTCGGCTGAAGTGCATGATGTCGCCCAAGAAGCCTTCATTAAAGCCTATCGCGCTTTGCCCAATTTTCGGGGCGATAGTGCGTTTTATACTTGGCTTTATCGGATTGCTATTAATACCGCTAAGAATTTTTTGGTTTCTCGTAATCGACGCCCACCCGCAAGTGACGTTGAGGTAGAGGACGCCGAATTTTATGGTGGTAGTGAATACTTAAAAGACGTTGATAGCCCAGAAAACAACCTGTTTCGCGATGAGCTGCAAGAAGTGGTCGATCGCGCAATAACTGAATTGCCTGAGGATTTACGTACCGCGGTAACTTTGCGAGAAATGGAAGGCTTAAGCTACGAAGAAATTGCCAGTGTGATGGCCTGCCCGGTAGGTACTGTGAGATCCCGTATTTTCCGTGCCCGAGAGGCGATCGAGAAGGCGATAGCGCCTTTGCTTAAATAGTACGGGCTTGGGCTTAGGTCGCAAAATGTGCGCGAGTTCAAATTTGGCTGAGCTTTTTGTGAACCTTTTGTGAGTCACTGAGTCATATTGAATGATTGTTAGACTAGTCATTTAGCCGTCGTGTTTAGCGGCTCCTAAGTGGCTTTGATGGTGAGGGGTCGCAGCTTCACTATCGCTGCAACTAAGCTAATTGCTTGCAGCAAAACGTATATGGCCTTCAATTGGAAGAGCCGTAATAGATTTGCAATAACTTAAAGCACCGCCAATAGGGTGCTTAACGGGGAAATGCTATGACCGATAAATCCATTGATCAGCATCGTCAGCAGGGTCAGCAATTGGCTGAATCACTGTCGGCTTTGGTAGACGATCAAGCCAGTGATATGGAATTGCGTAGGCTGCTTAAGCAGTCAGATGCTAAGCTGGAGGAACAGTGGTCCCGTTACCATATGATTGGCGCTGCCATGCGTGGTGAGTCGGTTACAGCCAGCGGCAGTCTGCTGCCTGGTGTTCAAGAGGCTTTAGCAGAAGAAGCTCCGCACAGCGCTAAGCCAGCAGGCTTTTGGGCCGGAGCCGGTCGTTTTGCCATTGCCGCTTCGGTAGCTTGTGTAGTGGTTTTAGGTGTGCAGCAAAATTGGCAACAATTTGCGGAGCCTGTTGGTGAAACTGCTGTAGCCGAGGCGCAAGCCAGCCCAGTTATTAGCCAGCCTACCCTGGTAGAGCAGCCCGTACTGGCAGCAGGTGTTAACAGCCCCTTACCAAGAAGTCAGAATCCGGCTATCGTCAATCGCAGCCCTAATTTCTTAATGCCCAGCCAGCTAAGTGGTCAGCAGGCCGCACAAAAGGCCTTAACTGAGGAGCAGCTGCAGCGACGTCTTAATATTTTAATGATGGAACATGCCAATAATGCGGCGGCTAACAGTGGTCGAGGTGTGTTACCTTATGCGCGTGTTCCAAAAATCGAACAGTAATCTGTAAATACCCGCTGTTTTATGTTCCTGCCATAGGGCATGTTGGTGAGCGGTGTGAGGTCATGATCTAACATGCAAGCTAGCTATTTGGCTGTGGCGCTGTCTCTTTTCAGCGCCATGGCTGTTGCTCAAACTGAGCCAAATCCTGAACATTCTCCTAGTAACTCCGCCGCCGCTAAGGTGTCCGATATACCTTCATCGGCCGCGCCTCTTGAATCGTCCGGCGATGCACCGTCTGCACAGGGGCAAGGCCCCCAAGGCTCGAGGACCCGTCCTTTAACTGAGCAAGAGCGCCAAGTGATTATTCACAAAGAGGTGCAGCTCATCCTCAATAAAATGTCTCGCGCCGTTCGTGAGTTGGATTACCAAGGCTTGGTGACCTTTGAGTTTGATAATCATGTCGACAGTATGCGCATCTCACATAAAGTGATTGATGGGGTTGAGCATGAAAGCTTGATTCAACTCAACGGTGCACGTCGTGAAGTCCGCAGTGTTGGTCGTGGAGCCAGTTGTACGGCGATTGGTGAGCATCTTTTACGTGGTGCCAGCATGCGCTTAGGTGAGCGTATTTTACGTCTTTGGGATCTTTATCAATACAGTATTCTAGGTCGGCAGCGGATTGCTGATCGCGATGCGCTGTTGCTGGGCGTAAAGCCTCGTGATGAGCACCGTTATGGATATGTTATTGCGGTCGATCGTGAAACGGCTTTGCCGCTTATGCTGGAGCTGGTTGGCGGGGCCAATAAAGTTCGTGAGCGCTTCCAGTTTGTTGACTTGAAATTGGGGCCTGAGGTGGAGCTTTCACCATCGGATGCCACCGATGAGAAGGTGGAGCAGGTTGATCGTTCGCATCTGTGTAGTGATAAAGAACAGTTGCCAGAGATACATAAAACCCGACAAACTTGGGAGGCAAGCTGGTTGCCCGAAGGTTTTGTATTTTCAGGGCAGCAAGCTTCCAAAGCCGGCGGCGATCAAATTATGTATACCGACGGTTTAAATGCCTTATCTATCTTTATTCAGCCGGCTACAGAAGAGCAGGTGATCATTGGAACAACGCATCGTGGCGCAACCTCCGTGGTTATGAGTAAAATGTCCCTAGGGCAGCAGTTGTACACGGTGACAGCGGTTGGGGAAATTCCTGGTGGCAGCCTGCGGCAGATTGCCGAATCGGTGAGACCAAAAGCGCGCTAGCGAGTATAAGTAACACATGGTTGAAGAAGAAGGCCGCATAATAGCCGTGGCCGAAGATCATTTGTGGTTGCAGACCACCCAAAAATCCAGTTGTGATAGCTGTCGAGGCCGTAATGTGTGTGGCCAGCGCTTATTGCAAAACCTTAATGAAAGTCATGGCTTGCTTAAGGTGCCTTTAGATGGGCGGGCGCAACGCGACTTTAAGCTACAAGATAGGGTGAGTATTGGAATCGAAGAGTCTACTTTGGTTCGAGCTAGCGCTATCGCCTATTTAATTCCTTTGCTAATGTTGATTGTATTGGCCTATGTTGGCCAGCAGTTGGGTGGTGAAGGCCTTTCAATTCTGGGTGCGGTGTTGGGCTTGTTGTTGGGGAGTTTGTGGGGGCGTTACCGTCTAGCCGCAGCGGATTGCCAGTCTCGCTATCAGCCGCGCCTCCTTCAATGATATCTGTGTGTAAATTGTACAACTGACAAAATTACCTTTGAGTTTGGAACCAAGTTGTCAAAGGCACATCCAAATTATGACTGTTACGGCTTGAGCCGTTTTTAGAAAACGCTATTGAGGTTAACTATGACGCGACGCAAAGCATCGTCTCTAAAACACTTTCAAAGTTATTTTTACATGATTCTGTTGTTGTTACCGGCTGCTCTGCAGGCGCGCGGACTCCCAGAATTTACCGATTTAATTGAAGAGCGCTCGCCAGCGGTGGTTAAGATTAATACCATCGAAAAAGCTCGTAGTCGTCGCTCTGCGCCCCAGCGACAAGATATTCCGGAAATCTTCCGCCACCTTTTTGAGCAGCGTCAGCGGCAGCAACCGCAGCGTCAGGCTCGCTCTATGGGCTCTGGTTTCATCATCTCTGAAGATGGTTACCTGTTGACCAATAATCACGTTATTGATGGTGCCGACGAAATCAGTGTCAGCTTATTGGACCACCGTGAGTTTGAGGCTGAAGTTATTGGTGTGGATGAGCGCTCTGATCTGGCGCTCCTTAAGATTGAGGCGAGCGACCTGCCTTTTCTAAGCTTTGGTGATTCTGATGAACTCAAAGTAGGCCAGTGGGTGTTGGCTATCGGCTCCCCCTTTGGGCTCGATTTTACTGCTAGTCAGGGCATAGTGAGTGCCATTGGCCGCAGCATTCCGACGGAAAACAACGAAAACTATGTCCCTTTTATCCAGACCGATGTGGCTATTAATCCTGGTAATTCCGGTGGTCCACTGTTCAATTTGGCGGGTGAGGTGATTGGTATTAATTCCCAGATCTTTACCCGCTCTGGTGGGTCTAACGGTCTTTCATTTGCTATTCCTTCAACTGTTGCGCAAGAAGTGGTTAGGCAGCTGCGCGAAAAAGGCCGTGTTGATCGTGGTTGGTTGGGTGTTGCTATCCAAGATGTAGATTCAGATTTGGCCGCTTCCTTAGGAATGTCAAAACCGGTCGGTGCCTTGATTTCTCAAATTGACCCGAAAGGCCCCGCAGCGGAATCCGGTTTGCGTGCTGGGGATGTGATTACCAAGTTTAACGGTTACGACATCAACACTTCTGGTGACTTGCCCCATGCGGTAGGTCGAACTCAACCCGGTAATCAGGTTGATGCCAAGGTAATGCGCGAAGGTAAGGAAATCACACTTGAGGTGACGGTTGGCTCGCTTGGGGGTGAAAATGACCAGGTCGCCGGCACTCGAGCCAATATGGGTGGCAGACTTGGGGTCGAGGTTGAAGAAGTAGGTGATCGTTTACGTCGTGCATGGAACCTAGATGGTGGTGTGATTATTAAGCGCGTTCGCCCTGATAGTCCAGCATCCAAGGCCGGACTGCGCCCAGGGATGGTGATTGTACAGATGGGCTTTAAGGCAGTTAAGGATGTTGAAGGCTTCCATAGCATCATGTCTGAGCTGCCCGCCAAAGAGCTGCTGCCCATTCGCTTCTTTGTGAACGGTCGCCCTGTCTTTAGAAGCTTCTCGCTACCTGAGTAAATCATTGCCGGCGCGCGCCTGAAATGGCGCCGCCGGGCTAAATGAGGTAGACTTGCGCCCTATAATTTTCCTGTGCCTTGGCTTTTGCCGGGGCCGTTTTATTTATGGCGCCTGATAAAGCGCGCCCCTGGATGTTTTGACTATCGTGACTGACCTCAGCCATATCCGTAATTTTTCGATTATTGCCCATATTGACCATGGTAAATCCACCATTGCTGATCGCTTTATTCAGCATTGTGGAGGCCTTTCTGACCGTGAAATGGAAGCCCAAGTACTGGACTCCATGGATCTTGAGCGTGAACGTGGTATTACCATTAAGGCCCAAAGCGTGACCTTGAACTACAAGGCCCGCGATGGTGAAACCTATCAGCTGAACTTTATTGATACTCCAGGGCATGTGGATTTCTCCTATGAGGTATCTCGCTCTTTGTATGCCTGTGAAGGTGCGCTTTTGGTTGTCGATGCCGCGCAAGGGGTCGAGGCTCAATCGGTGGCGAATTGTTACACCGCTATCGAGCAAGGCTTAGAGGTTATTCCAGTACTGAACAAAATGGATCTCCCTCAGGCTGAGCCTGAGCGTGTGGCCCAAGAGATTGAAGATATTATCGGTATTGAAGCTCTTGAAGCGGTGCGCTGCAGCGCTAAGTCGGGTTTAGGTATTGAAGATGTCTTAGAGGAGCTGGTCAGCGGGGTACCTGCGCCAGTCGGTGATACTGAAGCGCCACTACAGGCCCTGATCATTGATTCTTGGTTTGATAATTACCTGGGTGTGGTGTCTCTTGTTCGTGTTAAGGAAGGTACCTTAAACGTTAAAGACAAGATCATGCTGAAATCCACCGGCAAGGCTCATGTTGTTGATGGTGTAGGCATCTTTACTCCTAAGCGCCACCCAACCAAAGAGCTAAAAGCTGGTGAAGTTGGTTATGTGGTTGCCGGTATTAAAGATATTCAGGGCGCACCTGTAGGCGACACAATTACTCATGCCAAAACCGAGCAGGTTGAAGCCTTACCGGGTTTCCAAAAGGTCAAACCACAGGTTTACGCTGGCTTGTTCCCCATCAGTTCTGATGATTATGAAGCCTTCCGTGATGCCTTGGCCAAGCTAACGCTAAACGATGCCTCCCTGTTCTATGAACCCGAGAGCTCTGATGCTTTGGGCTTTGGTTTTCGCTGTGGTTTCCTTGGCATGCTGCACATGGAAATCATCCAAGAGCGATTGGAACGTGAGTACAATCTCGATCTAATTACCACCGCACCTACCGTGGTATTTGAAGTCGTCAAAAAAGATGGTGACACGATTTATGTCGACAACCCATCAAAACTACCAGAACTTGGCGATATCGAAGAAATGCGTGAGCCTATCTGCCAAGCCAATATTTTAGTACCCCAAGAACACTTAGGCTCAGTGATTACCCTTTGCGTTGAGAAGCGCGGTGTGCAAAAAGACATGCAGTATGCGGGTAAGCAGGTATCGGTTACCTACGATATGCCAATGAACGAAGTGGTGATGGACTTCTTCGACCGTTTAAAATCGGTAAGCCGTGGTTTTGCTTCTTTGGATTACAGCTTTGATCGTTTCGAAAAGGCAAATCTGGTTCGTTTGGACGTATTGATTAATGGTGAGCGCGTTGATGCGCTTGCGCTGATCGTGCATAAAGACAATGCGCCGTTTAAGGGGCGTGCACTTGCTGACAAAATGAAAGAGCTGATTCCTCGCCAAATGTTTGATGTGGCAATCCAGGCGGCTATTGGTGGCAATGTTGTTGCACGAACTACAGTAAAAGCACTGCGTAAAAACGTAACCGCAAAGTGTTATGGTGGTGACGTTACCCGTAAGAAAAAACTGTTAGAAAAACAGAAAGCGGGTAAAAAACGTATGAAACAAGTTGGTCGAGTAGAGATTCCCCAAGAGGCATTCTTGGCGGTTCTTAAAGTCGACGGTTAATTGATAAGACCTTGGTGAATTCTTTTAATGGATATTAATTTCCCCTTAGTGCTGGTTCTTGCGGTTGCGATCACCGGTGCAATTTGGCTGTTTGACGCTTTGATGCTGGCGCCTGGTCGTAGGCGTCAATTGGCTGAAGTGAAAACGAATCAACAAGGCTCCAAGGCTCTAAGTGAAGAGCAGCAGGCTGATTTGGAAGCGGCGGCGGAGCAAGAGCCGGTGGTCGTTGAGTACGCCAAGTCGTTTTTTCCGGTGTTGGCCATTGTATTGGTTTTACGCTCTTTTATTGCTGAGCCTTTTCAAATTCCGTCGCCATCAATGGTGCCCACATTAAAAATTGGCGACTTTATTTTAGTCAACAAATTTACCTACGGTTTACGTTTGCCGGTTGTGCGCAGCAAGGTGCTTGATATCAATGATCCAGAGCGTGGCGATGTAATGGTGTTTTTCCCGCCCCACAAGCCCGATACTTATTATATTAAGCGGGTTGTTGGCTTGCCTGGTGATCATATTCGCTACACTAATAATGTCCTGTACGTTAACGGTGAAGAGATGCCTCAGAAGGTATTGGCTTCATTACCACCGGCACGACCGCAATATCAGCTGGTAAAAGAAAAGCTGGGTGAAGTCGAGCATGATATGCGCAAGAGTATTATTCCAGGCCGTCTAAGTCGCCACGGTGAGTGGGTGGTTCCTGCAGGTCATTACTTTATGATGGGCGATAATCGCGATAATAGCTCGGATTCACGTGATTGGGGCCCGGTTCCCGAATCGGCAATCGTAGGTAAAGCTTTCGCCGTTTGGATGACTTGGGAATCTTTATTAAGCTTGCCCAGTTTTGATCGCGTCGGCGGTATTAACTAAGCTAATTTGGGAGTAAACATGTCATCTAAGAACTTGTCTCGCCAGCAGGGTATGTCACTAACGAGTATGTTGGTGGTGGCCTTTATTTTTGGCTCGTTGTTAATGTTCCTAAGTCAGACGGTACCGGCCTTTATCGACGACCGCTTTGTAAAGTCTACTTTGGTTTCTCTCACCAATGGGTCGATGAGTGTAGTTGGTAAGTCACCGCGAACTGTGCGAGATAACTTATCGAAGCAATTCTCTTTAAATAATGTTCGTGGTGCTGCCTCAGACCCGAAGAACTGGACAATTGAGCGTATTGACGATCATTTTATTGTGATTATCGATTATGAGGTGCGCAACAATCTTATTTCTAATATTGATGTGGTCATGCATTTTAGACATCGTTTAGATACCCGTAACCCAGAGATTTGTTGTACCGATCGTGCCAAACCCTAATACTCAAAGCCCAAGCCGCATTCGCTTGTTACAGCGCCTCGGGCATGACTTCGAAGATGTTGAGCTGCTTGAGTTGGCTTTAACTCATCGCAGTTGCGGAAAGCGTAACAATGAGCGTTTGGAGTTTCTAGGAGACTCCATTTTAGGTTTTGTAATCGGCCAGCGCTTGTTTGAAATTATTCCCGATGCCAGCGAAGGCCAGTTAAGTCGCGTTAGATCAGCCTTGGTTAAAGGTGAAACCTTAGCAGCCATTGCTCGGGAGTTTGATTTGGGCGAAAGCTTAAAGCTAGGCGGTGGCGAAATAAAAAGTGGAGGCTTTCGCCGAGAATCCATTTTAGCCGATGCTGTTGAAGCGCTTATTGGCGCCATTTATGAAGATGCTGGCTTTGAAAAAGCAAAATCTTGCGTTTTAAATTGGTTTGATAGCCGTTTAGATGCCCAGCAGTTGATGGAAACAGACAAAGACCCCAAAACCAGTTTGCAAGAGCTTATGCAGTCTCGCAAGTTAGCTTTACCGGTTTATGAGGTGGTGTCAGTTGAAGGTGAGCACCATCAACAGAGCTTTGTTGTTCAATGCCGCGTTGCGCTATTGGCGGAGCCTGTTAAGGCTGAAGCGACTTCCCGCCGTAAAGCCGAAAAAGCGGCTGCTGCGGATGCTTTGAATATGATCAAACAACAACAGTTGTAAGGGTGATTTATGACTTCTAAAAACGTTCAACCCGAACGCTGTGGCTATATAGCCATTGTTGGACGCCCCAATGTTGGCAAATCCACTTTGTTGAATCATATTCTGCAGCAAAAAATCAGTATAACCTCGCGTAAACCCCAAACTACAAGACACAATGTGCTTGGCATCAAAACTGAAGGGCCGAGTCAGTTTATCTATGTTGATACTCCGGGTTTGCATTTGCAGCATAGTCGGGCAATTAACCGCTATATGAATCGTGCTGCTACAACGGCAATTCGCGATGTAGATTTGGTTGTTTTTTTAGTTGATCGATTGGCTTGGACCGAAGAAGATGAAATGGTCGTTAAGCGCCTGCAGAACCTCAATTGCCCCATTATATTGGCGGTAAACAAGGTTGATATGTTGGAAGATAAAGAACAGTTACTTCCGCATCTGCAAACGCTTATGGACAAGCTTCCCATTGAAGAGGTCGTACCGATTTCGGCTCTACGGGGGCATAACCTAGAGGCGCTGGAAAAAGAAGTGGAAAAACGATTGCCAGAAGGCATGCACTTTTTTCCCGAAGATCAGGTTACCGATCGCAGCTCCCGGTTTATGGCAGCGGAAATTGTACGAGAAAAAATTACTCGCCAGCTAGGCGATGAGTTGCCCTATCAGATGACCGTTGAAATTGAAGAATTTTCAGCGCAGGGCCATGTATTGCATATTTCTGCGCTAATATTGGTTGAGCGTGATGGCCAAAAGAGAATCCTTATTGGTGATAAGGGCGCGAAGATTAAAAACATAGGTTCTCAAGCACGAGAAGATATGGAGCATTTGTTCGATTGTAAGGTGATGCTGAAACTTTGGGTTAAAGTGAAGTCAGGCTGGTCGGATGATGAGCGGGCTTTACGTAGTTTGGGCTACGACGACCTGTAAGAATCGGCGGGTTTTTTAGGTGACGATTTATGGCCCAGCTTGAAGTTGTCGAAAACCAAGAAGTCTATGTTCTTCACAGCCGCCCGTTCCGTGACAGTAGTCTATTAGTAAACTTAATTAGCCCAGAGTATGGTCGCGTTAATGTCATCGCAAAAGGCGCGCGCAAACAATCGGGTAAACGCCAACTTCGCCAACCCCTGCAGGTTTTGACCCCCTTATTGGTCGACTGGCAAGGGCGCACTTCTTTAAAAACGCTATTGCGCTGGGAGTATCGCCAGAGCGCGCTTCCACTTCAAGGGGAGCGCTTGTACAGTGCGCTTTATCTGAACGAGCTACTGCTAAAGTTATTGCCAGAGAACGACAGTTCGAGTGAGTTATTTAAACCCTATGAAAGTTGTTTGCAGAATTTGTTAAAGGACCAACCTTTACAGCCTGTACTGCGTAACTTCGAGTTAGATTTACTGACATGTTTGGGTTATGGCTTAGATTTTGAGCACGAAGAGAATGGCCAGGCCATCAGTTCTGAGGGCTATTATTGCTGGCAAAAAAGCGGGCTGTTTTGCCAGGCTAGAGGCCCTAATGCATACGCTGGCACTCATTTGCTTGCCATCTCTCAGCGTGACTTTTCTGAGCTGCCAGTGCTCCGCAGTGCCAAAATGTTGATGCGAGAGGTTATAGATCAGCTACTTGATTACCAGCCATTAAAAACTAGAGAATTTTTCCGACAGATGCAGTCTTCAAAATCCAAATCGAGCTCAGCCTTTACACTCGCTAGCGCTGCTTCGGTAAAGGAAGGGAGTCATGATTAAAGGTTTGGGAACCGATATAGTGCAAATTGCTAGGGTGGCTGCTAGTTTAGAGCGCACTCAAGGGCGTTTGCTGCAACGTATATTGACCCCCACCGAACAGGAAATATATGCGATAAAAGCGGCTGCGGGTGAACAGCAAGCGCTGCATTATTTTGCTAAGCGATTTGCGGCGAAAGAAGCCGTAGGCAAGGCTTTGGGTACGGGTATAGGGCAAGGGGTTTCCTGGCACCATATTGAAGTTCGCAATAACGACATTGGGGCTCCAGAGGTCTTCTTAAGTGACAAGGCTTCCTTCCATATGCAGCGCCTAGGTGCAAACAGCTGTCATCTAAGTCTCAGCGATGAACAAGAATACGCCGTAGCTTTTGTAGTTTTGTCTTAACTTAGGCCAGACTATTATTACGCTATTTTTAATGGAATTTAAGGCTACTTATTTGCCTATTCATAAGCCGCCGGTATCAATGGCATTTCCATTTAGCCGCAGACTTGGGTCACTAGTTAAGATAACGATGACCATTGTTAGAACAAATTGCCCCAAGCAAAGACCTTATCGCTCTAAGTGAAAGGTTTTCCCTATTTACGCTTGGCATTAGAATGCAAGCTCATAGACGTGAATAATCATAGAGAGCCAGCCTGTGTTTCCAAGCATTGAAGATTATATCGGTAATACCCCTTTGGTCCGTTTGCAGCGCCTGCATGGACAGAGTAGTAATACAATTTTGCTTAAATTGGAGGGTAATAACCCAGCTGGCTCTGTAAAAGATCGGCCGGCTTTATCGATGATTCAAAGGGCCGAAGCTCGTGGAGATATTCAGCCCGGGGATACCTTAATTGAGGCCACCAGTGGCAATACTGGCATTGCTTTGGCGATGGCGGCGGCCATTAAAGGTTATCGAATGGTTTTGATCATGCCTGCCAATTCGACCCAAGAACGCAAAGATGCCATGGCAGCTTATGGTGCGACCTTAATCGAGGTAAGCCAAGAGCAGGGTATGGAGTACGCCCGCGACCTTGCAACGCAAATGGCGGAGCAGGGTGAGGGCAAAGTACTTGATCAGTTTGCGAACCATGATAATCCACTGGCCCATTATCAGGGCACAGGGCCGGAAATTTGGCGTCAGAGTGAGGGTAAAATCACTCACTTTGTGAGCTCAATGGGTACAACTGGAACCATTATGGGTACATCTCGCTACCTAAAAGAGCAGAATGCTGATATTGAAATTATTGGTTTGCAGCCTGAAGATGGCGCTAGTATTCCAGGTATTCGCCGTTGGCCTAAGGAATATTTACCTAGCATCTTCGATGAGACTCGGGTCGATCGGGTCATCAATATGGGGCAGCAAGAAGCTGAAGATACCATGCGCCAATTAGCGCGCGAAGAGGGGATCTTTTGCGGTGTCTCATCGGGTGGCTCGGTAGCGGGAGCCTTACGATTAAACCAAGAGCTGGAAAACGCAGTGATCGTTGCGGTGGTGTGTGATCGTGGCGACCGTTATTTATCCTCTGGCCTATACACGGCTAAATAATCACTGGCTAGTATTGCACCATGCTCTCTACTTTCTTAGGTGATCGGTACTGGATTGACAGGTGATCGGTACTGGATTGGCACGTAAAATTGCCGGCAGCCTCAATCAAGTTGGATTGAGCTTGCAGGCAAGGTAAAATGCGATTCGCTTTTACATCACGTTGTTCTGCTATGTCTCGCTCTGCACATTTTTCTCGCCTAAAAACGGCCAAATCATTTAGCAATAAAAGTAAGCTCGCTGGGCAACCATCGCAGGAGTTGTTGTTAGATGTTGTGCGCTTGGACGATGAAGGAAATGGTATTGCAAAAGCTCCTATAGGGGGGCTAAACCAGACCACAGACATAAAGATACCGTTTTCTTTACCAGGCGAGCGTTGCCTCGTTAACTATGTTGAGGGCTCTGACTCGGCGGAACTGGTCGAGCTTGTGCGCCACTCACAGCAACGTCAAGAACCACCCTGTGAGCACTTTGCTCATTGTGGCGGCTGCCAGCTGCAACATATGACATACTCGCGACAGCTGGAATTTAAACGTGATCGAATGTGGGCGGGTTTACAGGGTTTGCTAAACCTCAAAAGCCAAGCTACAAAGTCGAAGGTCAAACCTAAGCTAGGCAAAAAGCCAGCAAGCAAAGCCTCAATACCCTCTGTCATCCAAACTAGGCTCAAGTGCCGCGAAGACATTTCCTTATTGTCCTGTGACCCTTTTGAATATCGGCGCCGGGCGCGTCTGGGGATCAGCAAGGGGGGGCAGTTAGGGTTTCGCCGTGCGAATAGCAACGACACAATAAGTTTGGGCAATTGTCTTAATTTAAGTTCAAATTTACAGCAAGTCATGCAGTCTTTGAATGAGTTTTTCATTCGACACAAAGATGTGCCATGGTCGAAGCATGTTGGCCATGTCGAATTACTGGACGTCGCACCTAGCCCGCTAATTTTAATGAGGCTTGTAATGCCTGTCGCCGATAAAGTATTTGCTGAGCTAAATGACTTGATCGCAGCCCGTAACTGGCGCTTAGCTGTTCAAAGCGAAAAGTCAGGGAATTACACTCCCCATCAGGGGCTCTTAAACAGTTATTACCCTTTACATGGTTTGGATATTGTCTTTGAACCAGGAAAGTTTATTCAAATAAATGATTCACTAAACCAAGCAATGGTGTCACAAGCCCTAAGCTGGTTAACTTTAGAGGGTACTGAACGTTTACTGGACCTGTTTTGCGGTACTGGAAATTTTAGCCTTACATTTGCGCAACATGCCGGCCAGGTCTTAGGCGTAGAACTAAGTCCAGAGATGGTCGCCATTGCAGCGCAAAACGCTGCGGATTTGGGGATAGAAAATGTCGAGTTTGTGGCGGCGAATCTTGATGCAGGTGAAAGTTTCCTCCGTGCTCACGAAAAACTGGCGCAGGCGAAGCCAGATATTGTCGTTTTAGATCCGCCAAGGGCCGGTGCAGCGGGCTTTATACCAACTTTGTTAGAACTTTCACCGCAGCGAATACTCTATATTTCTTGCCATCAAGGCAGCTTTCTTCGAGATTTACGCAAACTTGGCGGTGCATCGTATCGACTCGAAAAATTGTCTGTTATGGATATGTTTCCAAATACGGAACATGTAGAATGCATGGCGCTGTTGTCTAGGTAGACTTTCTAGACCACCCATTTAGTGCCTTCAAGGCACCGAAGAGAAAAAAACAATAACAAGTAAATGCAGTATTTGTCAGCAGGAGCGAGCACAATTCTATAGTCTGATTTATTAAAACGGGGCGATTTGTAAATACTGCCCTAGTTCGACTTGCAGTTGTGAATTTAATATATGGTCAAAGTACGTGAAGATCACCCCATTGGTGCCGACGGCAGTGTAGATATCCCCTCTTGGATAAGGCGCCTACAAACTCGTTTTGATGATAGCGAGCATCTGAGCCCTGGCGACCAAGCTCTGCTGCTCCAAGTTTGTCAATTTGTGCAGGAAATTGAGGCCAATGTAGAGCCTTCCGAGAACAGCTGGGCTGACAGTCAAGGCTGCTTCCGCACAGGCTTGGAAATGGCTGAAATTTTGGCTGACTTACAAGCCGACACTGATGTCTTATTGGCAGCCATTTTGTATCGCGCCGTACGAGAACACAAATTAGCTTTAAATACTGTAGAAAAAAAGTATGGCTCACAGATATCGGCCTTGATATCGGGTGTGTTGCGAATGGCTGCCATTAGTAATTTACGCAACGATAGTGAAGAAAGTGTTTTAGGTAGCCCGTCTGCTGAGCAAGCAGAAAATATCCGCAAAATGCTTGTGGCCATGGTGGATGATGTTCGGGTTGCTTTGGTAAAGCTTGCGGAGCGTACCTGTGCAATTCGAGCCGCCAAACATGCGAATGACGATAAAAAGCGCCGTGTTGCCCGTGAGGTAGCCGATGTCTATGCGCCTTTGGCCCATCGTTTAGGCATTGGTCATATCAAGTGGGAGCTGGAAGATTTATCGTTTCGTTATCTCGAGCCTGATGACTATATGCACATCGCTAAACTATTGGATGAGCGTCGAGTCGATCGACAGGACTATATCGAAAATGTGATTCAGCTTTTGCAAGATGCCGCTGAGGAGTCACGCATTGAAGCCGAGATCCAAGGTCGTGCTAAGCACATCTACAGTATTTGGCGCAAGATGCGTCGTAAAGACATTGGCTTTTCACAAGTTTACGATATTCGGGCGGTGCGGGTTTTAGTACCGACAGTGCGTGACTGTTATACCATCTTAGGAATTGTTCATAGCCAGTGGCGCCTGATCCCCAATGAGTTTGATGACTATATTGCCTCGCCGAAAGAGAATGGCTATCGCTCTTTACACACCGCTGTTATTGGTCCGGACCGTAAAGTTTTAGAGATTCAGATTCGCACCCATGCTATGCATGAAGAAGCCGAGTTTGGCGTTTGTGCACATTGGAAGTATAAAGGCACTGACGACAATCAAAATCAAGATAGTTACGAGCAAAAAATTGCCTGGCTGCGACAGGTCCTGGAGTGGAGTGAGGAGCTTGGCACCAATGCCTTGCAGGATGACCTGCAGCGTGGAGTAGAACAAGATCGAGTGTATGTTTTCACACCCGATGGCCATGTTATTGATTTGCCACCCAACTCTACGGTTTTGGATTTTGCTTATCGCATACATACCGATGTAGGGCATCGCTGTTGTGGAGCGAAACTCAATGGTCGTATTGTTCCTTTGAATCATACGGTAAGTACCGGTGATCAAATTGAGATTTTGACAGGCAAACGGGAGTCACCAAGTCGAGATTGGCTATCTCCAGCATTGGGTTATTTGAATACCGCACGGGCTCGTGCAAAGGTTCAACAGTGGTTTAAATTACAGGCGAGAGATCAGCACCTGGCTAGCGGACGAGCGTTGTTAGATAAAGAATTCAAACGCTTGGCTGTGGAAAATTTGGATTTTGAAGCGCTGGCACAAAAGCTCAACCTAAAAAGCTTAGAAGGCTTGTACGTCGCGGTTGGGGCAAGTGATATTAGCGTAGGGCAGGTATTAAATGCGGCCCAAAAACTGCTTGGGGTCGATCAGCACCATCCTACCCAACTGGTTGGTCGCGCCAGCGAGCAATTTAATAATGATGATGTTTACATTGATGGTGTCGGTAACCTGATGACCAGCTTTGCGCGTTGTTGCCACCCTGTTCCTGGCGACAGTATCGCTGGATACATAACCCTAGGGCGTGGTGTATCTATTCATCGGCAGGATTGTTCCAATTTATTGCAGCTGCAAATGGAAGAGCCGGGCCGCATTATTGAAGTTTCTTGGTCGGCGGCGCCACAAGATGTTTACGCCGTTTCTATCGCTGTTGAAGCTATCGATCGCCATGGCTTGCTTCGTGATATTACGGCATTGTTGGATGTCGAGCGTATTAACATTACCGCAATGCTTACGCAGTCAAATAAAAATTCTCATACCGTAAGTATGCAGTTCGATATCGAAATCCACAGTTATAGTGAGTTGAGCCGTGTGCTAGAGCGACTCAATCGATTGCCGAATGTGGAATCAGCAAGCCGTAAAAAATAAGACGAAATTTATTGAAGACCATGAAAGATCAACCAGGTATTAGAAAACTCTTAGAGATTATGGCTCAGCTCAGAAACCCTGATGGTGGTTGCCCCTGGGATTTAGAGCAGAGCTTTGCATCTATTGTACCTTCTACTTTAGAAGAAGCGTATGAGGTGGCCGATGCTATTGAAAGCCAGGACATGTCTCAATTAAAAGAGGAGCTTGGCGATCTATTGTTTCAAGTGGTTTTTTATAGCCAATTGGGTAAAGAAGAAGGCCTGTTTGACTTCAACGATATCGCTCAAAGTATGAGTGATAAACTCATCCATCGGCATCCACATGTTTTTTCGGATGAGTCACTGACGCAAGAGTCAGATATAAAAAGCAATTGGGAAGCGCTTAAAGCCGAGGAGCGAGCAGCGAAAGGGCATGCTTCGGTATTAGCCGATGTGCCAGTGGCTTTACCGTCATTAAGTCGTGCCCAAAAACTCCAGCGACGTGCAGCTAATGTTGGCTTCGATTGGCAAGATAGTGGCGCTGTGCTTAACAAACTCGATGAGGAACGACAGGAGTTTGAAGAGGCGCTAGCTGAGCATGATCAGGCCGCCATTGCTGATGAGTTGGGTGATATGATGTTTTGTATGGTCAATTTATCTCGCCATCTTAAGCTTGATGCTGAAAGCGTTTTACGCGCTGCGAATCGCAAGTTTGAGCGTCGTTTTACAGAGGTGGAAAGCTTGGTCGATAGCAGCCAGAAAGATTGGCAAGACCACAGCTTGGATGAGCTAGAACACTATTGGCAACAGGCTAAACAAAGCACGGATACGAAATAGATCGACCGCCTTACAAAGTGACTTAGGGGCTCGACTAATGTCCACTAATCCAGTTCGAGCTATCCTTATATAGTGGCAGCCATATGGGGCTACCGTAAACGTGTAATGCCAGCTAAAGCGTCGCTTGAGCTTTTAATAGCTAAGCAATTTGTAAAATTGTTTAAATATTGACCAGTTGAGCTGCTCCTTGGCGCTAATCCCCTTGTGATTGACACGGCCTAAGTGTATGGTTACGGCCCTCTCAATCCCGTATTAGAAGAAGCTCCCAAGACGAGCCTCGGGAAGCCGAGCCGCTAGGCGGCCTCGCGATGAACAAGTTTCTACATAATTAGGAGAACTCCGTAATGCGAGTCATTTTATTAGGTGCTCCAGGCGCTGGTAAGGGTACGCAGGCCCAATTCATTATGGAACAGTACAATATTCCACAGATTTCAACTGGGGATATGCTACGTGCGGCGGTTAAAGCGGGCACCGAACTGGGCTTGAAGGTTAAGGATATTATGGCCAGTGGCGGCTTGGTATCTGATGAAATCATTATTGCTTTAGTAAAAGAGCGAATCGCCCAGGATGACTGTGCAAATGGTTTCTTATTCGATGGTTTTCCACGCACTATTCCCCAAGCCGAAGCTTTATTAGAGTCTGGCGTAGATATTGATCATGTTATCGAGATTGATGTCGATGATGAGGAGATTGTTTCTCGTTTGAGTGGTCGCCGTGTGCACGAAGCTTCTGGTCGCGTTTACCACTTAGTTTACAATCCACCTAAAAACGAAGGTGTGGATAATGAAACTGGCGATGCCTTGGTGCAACGTCCAGACGATCAAGAAGACACTGTGCGTAAGCGTTTAGCGGTTTATCACGATCAAACTAAGCCACTGGTTAACTTTTACCAAGACTTATCTAGTGCTGGTAAGGCTGACACTAAATACGCCAATGTTCCTGGTGTAGGCAGTATGGAAGATATTAAAGCTAAGGTTTTCGCTGCCTTAGCTTAAGTTTATCGCTTTTCTAAAAACCCCGCCTAGCGGGGTTTTTTTATGTGTATCGAAAATGGCCATGCAATATTGACGCTTGATCAAAGTGAGTAAATTCACCACATAATTGCGTCGCTGTATGGCTTTTCGATAGTATGCAGGTTGAATGATGAGTACCGTTAAAGGAAGCCGCTATGCCCACTAATACAAAACACCCCGCTGTGCAGATTTCCAAAAATCTCGCCGTGTTGTTGGTAAATTTGGGCACCCCTGAAGCTCCAGATGCGACCTCAGTTAGGCGTTTTCTATCTGACTTTTTAAGTGACCCTCGGGTAGTGGAAATCCCCAAACCCATTTGGTGGGTGATTTTGAACGCTTTTATTCTTCCCACACGCCCTAAAGCAGTTGCAAAAGCTTATCAGAGTATCTGGTGGCCCGAAGGCTCGCCTTTACGTGTGATCACTGAGAGGCAGTGCAGCGCACTCGAAAAAAAGCTTAATGTTCTTTACCCTGGGCAGGGTGTTAGCGTTAGACATGCTATGAGTTATGGCAAGCCCAGCATCGCTGAGCAGCTTGATGAATTGCAGCGGCAGGGGATTGATAAAATTGCGATAATTCCCTTGTATCCACAATATTCGGCAACTACCACAGCGGTTGTTTATGATCAGCTCGCAAAGCTACAGACAAAACAGCGAAATATTGTCGATACACGGGTGAATAAACAGTATTTTGAGCGGCCCGCTTATATACACGCCTTGGCTCAGTCGGTAATCAGGCATCGCCAGCAACACGGTTCAGCCGATAAACTGTTAATGTCCTTTCATGGTATTCCTCAGCGCTGTGTCGAATTGGGCGATCCCTATTATGAGCAATGCGTTGCTACAGCACAGGCACTTGCTCAGAAATTAGAACTATCTGAAGATCAATGGGGAATAAGTTTTCAATCCCGACTCGGAAAAGCTCAATGGTTACAGCCTTATACTGTGGATGTTGTAAAGCAGTGGGGAAGTGAGAAGTTATCTTCATTGGATGTGATTTGCCCGGCTTTTGCTGCAGATTGCCTCGAAACCTTAGAGGAAATCTCAGAAGAGATCTGCGAAGATTTTCAAAATGCAGGAGGAGGGCGCTTTTCTTATATCCCTTGTTTGAATGACAATGAAGAGCATATCGATTGTTTGGCCGAGATATCTCAGGAATTACTA
Source organism: uncultured Pseudoteredinibacter sp. (assembly GCF_947502065.1). Lineage (GTDB taxonomy): Bacteria > Pseudomonadota > Gammaproteobacteria > Pseudomonadales > Cellvibrionaceae > Pseudoteredinibacter. The sequence continues at coordinate 224,688 of NZ_CANMYE010000003.1, read as the reverse complement.
GCCTTAAATTAGACGTTTGTCTCTGCTGTTTATTATCTGCTGTCAAAAATAACCAGCCGTGATTATCGCTCTGCGCTTGCTCAGTGCAGGCTATAAATTGAATTTTCTAAAACGAAGGAGATCTTTTTTGATGCTTTTATCGAAAAGCTCTCGACAGAATTCCTTTTTTAACAAGAAAATTCTTAGAAACAGCCCGTTCTACTCTCCGATTTTTTAAAAAAAACGAAATTTTCACTTCAAAACGCAAAAAAAGCGTTGTAAAAACGTGCAAATTGGTTTTTTTTTAAATAATATCGGCTTTAGCCCTTGGGCTGTTGAATTTTTGTGCTATTGTTCTAATTGCTAGTGGACTGGCAAATATCGAGGAGAAACCTTATGGCCAAAGTTGCAAAAAAGACAGCAAAACGTAAAGCTGCATCAACAAAAGCAAGTGCAAGCAAAACAAAGGTAGAAGTATCACCTGCAACCGCACGCGCTCAAACCTCATTAGATAAATTAATAAAGGAGCTAACCGCGCAAGCGAAGAAAGTCGCTGCTGCTCGTAAAAAGGCAGCTTCCGCTAAAAAGAAGTCAGCGAAAAGTAAAAAAGCTACTGATAAACGAGCGGCGAAATCAGCTGCTGCTGCGGTAAGTAAAGCGGCTGATAAAGCGAAAGCGCTTCGTGCTAAAGTGGCAACTTCTAAGCAAAACTTGGCAAAAGCCAAGAAAGCAGAAGCGGCCAAGGCTGCGCAAGCGGCTGCAAAAGCTAAAGTTGATGATTTAGAAGCCAAATTGGCTGCTAAATCAGAAGCCGATTTAGCAAAAGCCATGAAAGCCTTCCAGAGTAAATGGGAAGCTAAGCGCAAAGCGGCCGATAAGAAGAAGGTTGGTTCTTTAGCTAAAAAGCTAGCGGCTAAGTTGAAAGCGGCTGAAAAGAAAGAGAAGGCAAAGACCAAAGCGGCAGAGAAGAAAGCAGCCGCTAAAGCTAAAGCTGCAGAGAAGAAGGCCGCTGCTAAAGCAAAAGTCGCCGCCAAAAAAGCCGCTGCCAAAGCAAAAGCTGCTGAAAAGAAAGCTGCTGCTAAAGCAAAGGCTGCTGAAAAGAAGGCTGCCGCCAAGGCCAAAGCTGCCGCTAAAAAGGCCAAAGCTAAGCCAAAGGCCAAGCCTAAGGCCAAAGCCAAACCGAAAGCCAAAGCTAAGCCAAAAGCCAAAGCCAAGCCAAAAGCCAAAGCTAAGCCAAAAGCTAAAGCCAGTAGCGCTAAAACCAAGAAACGCGGCCGCCCAGCTAAAAAGAAGTAATCATACTTAGCTTTTAGGCACGCAAAAGCCCGCTGTGCATACGCGCAGCGGGTTTTTTTATGCTTTTTTTACATTACCACTGTAATAGGGGCCTAAATCTTCGCGTCGCAAGCGAGATCGCATCTATATGGGCCAATTGGGGGTAAACAGTACTGGGGATTTGGAGTAAAATTACCTTTTTAATTCCCTATTAGAATACCCTATGAGCTACATTCTTGCCCTGGACACCGCTTCGGATTATTGCTCCGTGGCCCTTATGAATCCATCTGAGCCAAGCAGCCAATTATTAGAAATTCGCCGCCATGCACCAAGGCAGCATACCCAACTGCTCTTACCCATGGTTGATGAGTTACTAAAACAGGCCAATATTACTCGCAAGGACTTAATCGCTATCGCTTTTGGCGCAGGACCTGGCTCCTTTACTGGCTTGCGAATTTGCTTTGCTGTGGTGCAGGGTTTGGCCTTTGGTTTAGACATTCCGGTTATACCTGTTTCAACATTAGCGGCTATGGCCAATGCCCAACATCAGCAACTCTTAGACAAGCCGCTTGAACAAGCGTTAAGTGAAGACGCTCTTTATTTCAGTTGCTTGGATGCCAGAATGAATCAAGTCTATTGGGGAGGATATCGCTTCGATGGCCGTAAACTTATAGCGCTGCAGGATGATGCCTTGGATGACCCTGCTGCAGCGCTCGAAAAGATGCAAATGCTCGCCAAGCAAGCGCAAAGCCAAAAACCAACAAAGCTCTATTGCGGTGGGCCTGGTTGGCATTACCCTGAATTAAATGTGTTTTCCCAACAAGCTACGGGGCTGGATCAAAATATTGAACCTTGGGCTGGCGATGTTTTAACTATTGCCTGTAGAGAATGGGCGGACGGCGTAGCTGAAAATATTCGCCAGGTGCAGCCGGTGTATTTAAGAAACGAAATCAGCTGGGAAAAAAGAAAACGAATTCGCCAACCTTAATTTGCTAACTAAGTTGCCAGCTAGGAGGGCAACTTACCACTATCGTCAGGAGACAATATGGATAGCTTGCAGGCTATTTTACTCGCCTTAGTTCAAGGATTAACGGAATTTTTGCCCATATCAAGTTCAGGGCATTTAATTCTTCCCTCGGTTTTATTGGGTTGGCCAGATCAAGGTTTAGCTTTTGATGTTGCAGTGCATGTGGGCTCTTTGCTGGCTATTGTATGGTTCTTTCGCGGTGAAGTTTTTGCCATAGCACAAGGCTCTGTGACTACTATAAAAACACGCCAACTCAATGAGCATAGCCAACTGCTAATTTTTTTAGCGCTTGCCACTGTGCCAGCGGGCCTATCTGCTTTGAGCTTTAATGATTTCATTGAGGCTCAATTGCGTTCTCCGTTGGTTATTGCAACAACGACCTTAGTTTTCGCTTTGCTGTTGTTGTTAGCCGATAAAACCGGTGCTCGACGTAAATCCATTATTGAAATGAGTCTTTGGGCGGCGTTTATAATTGGTTGCGCCCAAGCTATTGCCTTAATTCCTGGCACCTCCCGCTCGGGAATTACCATGACTGCCGCATTGCTACTGGGCTTTCAAAGAGATGCGGCGGCACGCTTCTCATTTTTAATGTCGATCCCAATTATTTTTCTAAGTGGTGCATACAAGGGCATAGAGTTATTGTCGATGCCGGCGCCAGCTTGGGACTTAATCGCTATTGGAGTGGTTGTTTCGGCGGTATCAGCTTACGCCTGTGTTTATTGGTTTATGGCTGTTATAGAACGCATGGGAATGTTACCGTTCGTTTTATATCGAATAGTTTTAGCTGCTATTCTTTTTGCTCTATTTCTATAATAGAAGGCGAGAGTAGGGCCTTAAAGCAGGGCGAATCCTCTACGCTAGTCTATTATGAGATTAAATAATCAATTTGTCGTTAGCCTCACAAGCCGTGGCTAGCGAGGCTAACTGGCCTTTTATTGGAGGATGTTATGCATCAAAAAGTCGCATTTATTGGATTGGGTGTGATGGGCTACCCTATGGCAGGCCACTTGCAAAAAGCGGGCTGTACCGTGACGGTATACAATCGTAGCAGCCAAAAAGCCGAGCGCTGGGTAGAAGAATTTGGTGGTTCGATGGCGCTTACGCCTCGAGAAGCGGCCGAGGGTGCTGAAATCGTTTTCACTTGTGTAGGTGATGATAGTGACGTGCGTCAGGTTTGCTTAGGTGAAAATGGCGCATTTGCTGGCATGAAAGTAGATTCTGTTTTGGTCGATCATACAACGGCCTCGGCGGAATTAGCCCGCGAGCTCTATCAAGAAGCGAAAAATCGTAAATTACATTTTCTTGATGCCCCAGTATCTGGTGGCCAAGCTGGCGCAGAAAACGGCAGTTTGACGGTGATGGTCGGTGGCGATACCACGGTGTTCAACCATGTCGATCCGGTTATCGATCATTACGCTCGTTCATGTCGACTATTAGGGCCAAGCGGCTCAGGTCAGCTCTGTAAAATGGTGAATCAGATTTGTATCGCGGGTTTGGTGCAAGGTTTAGCGGAAGGTTTGAATTTTGCCGAAAAAGCGGGTTTAGACCCACATCAAGTTGTCGATGTAATCTCCAAAGGTGCAGCGCAATCGTGGCAAATGGAAAATCGTTATCGCACCATGTTGGCCGGTGACTATAATCACGGCTTCGCCGTTGATTGGATGCGTAAAGACCTCTCTATCGTTTTGCAAGAGGCTGCTCGAATTAATGCCTCGCTACCAGTGACGGCGACAGTTGATCAATTTTACAATGATGTACAGATAATGGGCGGGGGGCGTTGGGATACTTCGTCCTTGTTGGCTCGTCTAAAACGCAGCTAGTTTTCTTTAAGTCCAAGATAAAAGCGGCCAAGCCTAGCGTTTAGCCGCTTTTTTTGTTTTATATTTATCAGATGCTGAGTCTTTGCGACAAAACTGCTAAGATCCATAAGCTTAGTTTCTAGTGAAATTCCTAAATTGAGGATCTATGACTGCTCATGACTCCACCGCTGCGGCGGACTTTCTAAACCGCTGTATAGCGTTTCTTAATGAATCTGTAACGCCTTTCCATGCGGTAAAAGCTATGACCTCTCGACTGGAACAGGCCGGCTTTACAGCATTGCATGAGTCTGAACATTGGCAGCTTAACCCCGGCAATAAATACTACGTGTGCCGAAACGACTCATCTATAATCGCTTTTGTTTATGGCACTGAAGACCCTCTCGAATGTGGTTTGAGAATGGTTGGGGCTCATACTGATAGCCCTTGTTTAAAGGTAAAGCCCCAGCCAGATTTACATCAACAAGGCTATGCTCAATTGGGCGTTGAAGTCTATGGCGGTGTTTTGTTGAACCCTTGGTTTGATCGTGATTTGTCTTTGGCAGGTCGTGTTAGCTTTAGCGATAAACAGCAGCAGTTACAGTCTGCATTAGTAGATTTTAAGCGCCCAGTGGCAACCATCCCGAGCTTAGCAATACACCTAGATCGCGGTGTTAACGACAAGCGCAGTGTGAATCCACAAACCGATATGCCGCCGGTATTATGTCTGAGCGAATCAGCCCTCTGCTTTGAAGATTTGCTAAGGGCGGAGTTATTAGCCTCGCAGCCTGACTTGGATATCGATAAAATCTTAGATTTCGAGATTAGCTGTTATGACTGTCAGGAGGCCGCCAGGATCGGCTTGCACGGAGACTTTTTAGCCAGTGCTCGATTGGATAATCTACTCAGTTGCTTTATCGGCTTAGAATCGTTGTTGCAAGCTGGCATTGAGCAGAGCAGCTTGCTGGTGTGTAATGATCATGAAGAGGTCGGCAGTGCTTCGGCCTGTGGGGCTCAAGGCCCAATGCTGGCAAGCTTCTTAGAGCGAATTTGGCCAGAAATTAACCCGCGTGAGCAGATTATCAGCCGAAGCTTGATGATTTCGGCCGATAATGCCCACGGAATCCACCCGAACTTCCCCAATAAGCACGATGGCAATCATGGCCCCAAGCTCAATGCTGGCCCGGTGATCAAAATTAATGCAAATCAGCGCTACGCCAGTAATAGTGAAACCTCTGGCTTGTTTAAGCTATTGGCAGAGGAATTACCGGTGCAAACCTTTGTGACCCGTGCTGATATGGGCTGTGGTAGCACTATTGGGCCGATTACGGCAACTGAAATTGGTGTCAGAACCGTCGATGTCGGTGTTCCGACCTTCGGTATGCACTCTATTAGAGAGCTCGCCGGTAGCGAAGATTGTTATACCTTGCATCGCATTTTTAATAGATTTTTAGACAGACAAAGGGTATAACCTGAACCACATTTTGGCATGGATGGTGGTAATAACTGTGTAGTTACAAATGTAGTTACGAATGTAGTTGTAGAGATAATTACCTAAGTGGTAGCTGCTTGAGTTACCGGGCCGGGCAAAAGCCAATGGAGTGGCCGTTTTAGCTAAGCTAGCTATTATTAAGTGTAAGCGACGTTGTCAGTGCGAATCTGGCGATGGTGATCTCCACGGTTATGGATGTTCGACTAAGTAATGACAATAAGTAAAGAAATATTACAAGAGTTCTCGCCATTTGATAGCCTTTCTAGTGATTTCCTAGAGCGTGCATTGGGGCGTATAAGCGTAAGAGAGTTTAAAAAGGGAGATGTGCTGTTTCAGCGCGGCAAAAACCTCTCAGAAACCTTTTACCTACTCAAAGGTGGGGTAGACCTGCTGGCCGCTGACCTGTCTCGTATTAGCGTAAATCACACCAGTCCACAAGCTCGACACCCCTTGTGCAACACTCAGCCAGCAAGGGTATCAGCATTCGCCAAAACTGATGTTACCGCCTTGGTTATCGAGCGTGACTTTCTAGACCTTGTGATGGTCTGGAGTGAATCAAGCTTGGTCGAAAATAGCATACCTATTGATCCTGATGATGAGGTCGACGCTGACCCAATTATTGAAGAGCAGCTGAGCAAAGACTGGATGAGTGTTTTGTTATCGGCGCCATTATTTTCCAGAATTCCCCCTGGAAATATCCAGGCTTTATTCCAGCGATTTATCCCGCGCAATGTCAGTAAAGGTGAAAAGGTCGTTGTGGTGGGCACTCAAGGTGACTATTTTTATGTTATTAAATCCGGTACAGCACAGGTATTAGATTCGGCAGGGTATTGTAAAGCCAATTTATCTACCGGTGATTATTTCGGTGAGGAAGCTTTAATCGGTAATACCACCCGTAACGCTACTGTGGAAATGAGCAGCGATGGGGAGTTAATGTGTTTAGGTAAAGAGAGTTTTGCCGAGCTGCTCCACAAGCCTTTGGTGAGTTACGTTTCAGTCGCTGAGTTTTTCAAATTGCAGCAAACAGGGCGCTCTATTCGTTTAATCGATGTGCGTTTGCCCATTGAATTTAAACAGCAGCAGCTTTCGGGCTCGGTGAATATTCCTTTGTCTTACTTACGTCCAAAATTGGACGAAATGTCGAAAGACATTTTGTACGTGGTTAGCGATTACGGTGGTCGGCGTTCAGAGGTTGCAGTGCAGCTGATGGTTCAGGCCGGTTTAGATGTGTTGCTGCTACGCAGTAGCGATGTACAAGAAGTAGAGCTGTAAAGCGTTCAACACGGTAAGCCGTTAAAAGCCTTTATTTATGACAGCTTTATGAAAAAACAGTGTGCTGCCCCTAAAGCCCTGCTGTTATCGGCCTATGATGCTCAAAGCCATGCTTACTGGAGAAATCAACTCACCACTGGCTTAAAGCAATGGCAATGGACTCAGCTTTGTCTGGCGCCACGCTATTTTAGCTGGCGTCAGCGCGGTAATAGTTTGAGTTGGGCTTTTAATGAGCGTGAAACTCTTCAGCAAGATTACCAATTTTTGTTAGCCACCTCGATGGTTGATCTTTCTGCCCTGCGCGGATTTGTGCCTGAGCTGGCTCAATTACCTACCATTTTATACTTTCATGAAAATCAGTTTGCTTACCCCAAGAGCGCCAAACAACACAGTCTGGTAGAGCCACAGTTAACCAGTATTTATAGCGCCTTATGCGCAGACCGTTTGATCTTTAACAGCCAATACAATCAGCAAAGCTTTTTGAATGGTGCAAAAAAACTGCTAAAAGCGATGCCGGATAACGTCCCGAAGGGGCTGTTAGAGCGATTGCGTTCAAAATCAGAGCTTATTCCTGTACCTATTGCAGCGGCAAAGGTTAGCGATAAAGCGGTTTATGCCGGGCCTGGGGCCTTACGTATCCTATGGAACCATCGTTGGGAGTACGACAAGGGGCCCAATCGTTTGCTGGCTTTAATTCAATCTTTACAACATATGCTTCTGGCCCTTCCAGCACAAAAGCGACCGAGTATTGAGTGGTATATTGTTGGGCAGAGCTTTCGGCAAGTGCCCTCTGAATTTGAGCAGATTCATAAGCTGCTCAGTGCTCACGATAGCCCTATGAAACTGGTGGCATGGGGCTATCAGGAGTGCCTTGAGGACTATCATGCGCTATTGACCAAGGCAGATATTGTGTTATCTACCGCCGAACATGATTTTCAAGGCTTAGCCGTTCTGGAAGCTTGTAGCTATGGTTGCCTGCCGCTACTGCCTGATCGCTTGGTATATCCAGAGTGGTTTGCTAAAAACGCTTGTTACCAATCAGGTAGTATAGAGCTAGAGGCCAGTGGCTTGGCGGCTAGAGTACTGGATATGGCATTGTCTCGGGCGGCGGGACAGCCATTAGAGGAAGTGCAAGCGAAGCTTGATTTCAGCTGGCCCAACCTTGGCCCCAAGTATCTACACTGTATTCGTAAGCTGCTTGAAGGCCGCCAGGCACCCTGACTTTGCTCCATGCTCTATGTTCTTAGCCCTAGGCACTGTATCATAGCGGCGCCCGGCAGCTAAGGCTGCCCCTATATAAGATTTTTGGACCAAGCATGAGCAGCAAAGAAAAACAGCGTATTCTCACGGGGATTACAACTTCAGGTACCCCGCATATCGGTAACTATGTTGGCGCCATTCGCCCCGCGATTGAGGCAAGCCGCAACCAAGATAACCTATCATTTTATTTTTTGGCGGATTTCCACGCCCTTATTAAATGTCAGGATCCGGAACTCGTTGCGCAATCTACCAAAGAGATTGCCGCCAGCTGGCTGGCTCTAGGTTTAAACCCAGAAGAAGTCGTTTTTTATCGTCAATCGGATATTCCGCAAATTGCTGAGCTGTGCTGGATGCTAAATTGTGTGTGCGCCAAAGGCTTGATGAATAGAGCACATGCCTATAAGGCGGCCGTAGATCAAAACGCTGAAGCGGGAGAAGATCCTGATTATGGCATCACCATGGGCTTGTTTAGCTATCCGGTCTTAATGGCAGCAGATATTTTAATTTTTAATGCGAATAAAGTACCTGTTGGGCGCGATCAGATTCAGCACGTAGAAATGGCCCGTGATATGGCACAGCGTTTTAACCATTTGTTCGCGAGTAAAAAGCAGCCAGTTTTTACCTTGCCTGAATATCTTGTTGATGATGACGTTGCAGTTTTGCAAGGTTTAGACGGCCGTAAAATGAGTAAGAGTTATGGTAATACCATTCCCTTGTTCTTAGGTGAGAAGCCGCTACGTAAACACATCAATAAAATTAAAACTAACCTGCTTGAGCCTGGTGAAGCAAAAGATCCTGATACCTCGACGGTATTTCAAATCTGGAAGGCCTTTGCCAATGAGCAACAGCAAGCGGAAATGCGTCAAGCCTTTGCTGACGGCATCGCTTGGGGTGAAGCTAAGAAGCAACTGTTTGAGCTAATTAATGCCGAGCTGGCAGAGCCGCGTGAGCGATATAATGAGTTGCTGGCGAACCCTTCTTATATTGAAGATGTTTTACAAGCCGGTGCTGAAAAGGCCCGAGGGTATAGCGAGCCGCTGTTAGATAAACTACGCAGCTCGGTTGGTATTCGTAAATTGTCTTAATAACTGCTAGCCTAGCGTCGTTAGAAATACAAAAAAAGCCCTGATGAATATACCATTCGCCAGGGCTTTTTAGCTTTTGCGTTTGAAATCAATGTGTTAATTTGAATCTATGGAACGGCTGGCATGTTGCAAAAGGAGATTTGAGTATATGGCTGCATTCGCATTCCTATATTTAATTCTAATTATTTACTCAGTTGTACTTAGGTTAAGTGTTAGAGCTCAGATTAAAGAAAGTGGTTGTGTTGGTTCACTTTATAAAATTCAAGCCATTACCGTAATTGTCATTTCACTTGCTTCAGGCTCGTGGCTAAGTCATCTTTTTGCGCAAAATCCAATAGATTGGTTGTTTCAATATATACCAACCATTGTCTGTATAGGTGTTTTAGTTGTGTGGCAAAGAGTTAAGGTGAGCAACGCGACATAGCAAGTAATCCAAAAGGACACAAAGCGCTTGGATTTTGCTCCTTTGTCGCTAATTTAATCTAAGCATTTATGCGCCCATTAGTAAGGCGATCTATTGGCTTAAAGTCTCCACCATTGCGGAGCAAAGCTGCTGTAACTCTTCATTGGTACTTACAAATGGAGGCATGGTGTAAACCAGCTTGCCAAAAGGGCGCAACCATACACCGCGCTCAATCAATGCACTTTGCAAGGCTTCTTTATCAACGTCCTGTTTCATTTCCACCACCCCGATGGCGCCCAATACTCGTACATCAGCGACATCGGGAGCATTTCGCAATGGGGCAAGGCCAATACTTAGCTGGGTTTCAATGTTCGTTATTTGGCTGGCCCAGTCCTGTTGAAGTAGCAGCTCAGTGCTGGCCAGCGCAGTAGCACAAGCCAGGGGGTTTGCCATAAAGGTGGGGCCGTGCATAAAAACTGACGCTTCTCCATTGCATATGCCATTGGCAATTTTTTCGCTGCAAAGTGTCGCCGCCAAAGTCATGTAGCCTCCACTTAATGCTTTACCTAAGCATAATATGTCGGGGCTGATGCCAGCATGCTCGCAAGCAAACAATTTACCACTGCGGCCAAAGCCAGTTGCAATTTCATCGGCGATGAGCAGTAAGTCAAACTCATCACAAAGCACCTTAATCTCTTGTAAATACGCTGGTGAGTAAAAGCGCATACCGCCAGCCCCTTGAACAACAGGCTCCAGTATAAAGGCGGCAATTTCATGGTGATGCTTAGCAATGTAATCTCTGATGTCTTGTAAATAAGCAGAGCAGGGGGGCTTATCAAAACCCATCGGTGGTGCTTCTAAAAAGTGATGTTGTGGCAAATTAGCACTAAAAAGGTGGTGCATGCCGTTTACCGGATCGCAGCTGGCCATCGCGCCAAAAGTATCACCGTGATAGCCATTTTTGATGGTAATTAAACGCTGTTTTTCAGGTCGGCCGAGGGAATGCCAATACTGCAATGCCATTTTAATTGCGACTTCGACACTCACAGAGCCCGAGTCGGCAAAGAAGACCTTATCCAAACCGGCAGGAGTGATATCTACCAGTAACTTTGCCAATCTAACGGCCGGTTCATGGGTTAAGCCTCCGAACATGACATGGGACATTTTATCAAGTTGGGCCTTGGCGGCGGCGTTTAGTACGGGGTGATTATAACCATGCAGCATGCACCACCAGGAGGACATACCATCAATTACCTGCTCGCCGCTGGCCAGCTTTAAATAGACGCCTTGGGCGCTATCAACTATGGGTAGGGCAGGGCTTTGATCTTGGGCTACTTGACTATAGGGATGCCAGATATGCTGTTTATCGATGGCTTGGAGTTGTTCGGGGCTCATGGCCATGTTGTCACTCATGCTCAATGTTAACCAAATGTTATAAATTGGTTAACTATTCTAGAGTATCGATGGGCCACATGCCATGGCAAACTAGAACTTAGCCCTTAGTCACCCATAAATATTGGTTTACGGAGTGTGCGGCCAAGCTTGTTATTGACATAAACTGGGAATTCTATGAGTCGTAAATCCTTTCGATTGTTGCTAAACCTTTGCCTTTGCGGCGTTCTTTGTTTTACGTTTACTTTAGAGGCTGCCCCACAGGCTGAGCTCTGGGAAGAGTGGCTGCCAAGCCCATCAGCTACCGAAGAGTACACAGAGAGGCCCTCTTGGGCGCTTTGGCAGGCGTTTTTAGAGCGTTATGTCAGTACAGACAGCTCTGGCTTAAATCGTGTGGACTACGCGGCGGTGACTGAAGACGATAAGCTTGCTTTAAATCGCCTGCAAGACTCATTGGTAAATGTTGATCCGCGCGGCTGGAGCGATAGTGAACAGCAGGCATTTTGGATTAACAGTTACAATTTGAGCGTGGTTAGCTTGGTGTTGCAACATTATCCCGTATCTTCCATTAAGGACATTCGATTAAGCTTTAAAAGCCTGTTTAATGGCGGCCCCTGGGAAGACAAGTTGATTAAAGTTGCTGGTATTAAATTATCTCTAAACGATATAGAGCATCGAATCCTTAGACCTATCTGGAAGGACCAGCGCTTTCATTTCGCCTTAAACTGCGCCAGCGTAGGATGTCCGAATCTGGCGAATGATATTTATCGTGCGCAGACACTTAACGAGCAATTGAACCTTGCTGAAAAAACATTTTTGCAGTCGCTCAGAGGTTTTGAGCGTACAGATAATGCTTATCAAGTGTCCAGTATCTTCAATTGGTACTGGCGGGATTTCAGTGATAAGAAAACCAATCTGTGGGAGTATTTTCAAAAGCAGGGACTCATTGACGAGCCTGTTGAAGGATTTCAGTATCAATACGACTGGAGCTTGAATGAGGCTATGCCTGAGACTAGGTGATGGAGGTGAGAGTTGAGAGGTGAGGGGATAGAGGTGTGAAGTGAGAGGATAGAGGTGAGGTGCTAGCTGTGAACTATAGTGCTGTTAAAGCGTCTAGGTATTTATCATTAACTCAATTGCATTTAGGTGCATCATGTCTATTAAAGCGAAAGCGCTGCTGTTGTTCACAATGATATTGGCTGTACAGGCCTGCACGCAGCAGGATATCTATGAAATGGCCCAAGACAATCGAAAGCAAGCTTGCCACAAGGAGCCGCTAGCGCTGCAAGAGCAGTGTCGTCAACAATACGAACAGAGCTTTGCTGAATATCAGCGCGAGAGGAAAGCATTGCTAGAAGATGGCAAGAAATAAAGCAAAGACTTCAACTTTATTTTAGTCGACAACAGATTTTAAATTGCTTGCGCTTGTATTTGTTGTTGCTGCATTGATTTTCGCAGCATCTTGCTGCAAAGATTTAATTGGAAAGCTTGCCGCTTGCAGCCATTTCTGCATGGCGATTTCGTCCAACGGTTTGGCGATAAAATAGCCTTGCATATAATTACATCCCCAGTTAATTAGCTGCTTTAGTGTCGCTTCATCTTCAACACCCTCAGCCACCACCGACAAGCCTATATTGTGGGCCAGCTCGATAGTAGAGCGGACTATGGTGCGATCTTCTTCATCAGTTGCCAGATCTTGTACGAAGCTTTTATCAATTTTCAATTCATGCACGGGCAATTGCTTTAACTGGGCTAGGGAAGAATAACCTGTCCCATAGTCGTCAACCGATAGCTTAATACCAATATCTTTAAGGTGGCTTAATTGGGCAATCGCTTGTTCTGGGTTTTCTACAGCCGCACTTTCAGTAACTTCAATGATCAGTGCGCTTGAAGGTAAACCTGCTTCTTTTAGCATTTGCGCAACGTCTTTATCGAAGTTTTTTTGAGCTAAATCCAAGGCGGAGATGTTAACCGCAATGGCAATATCAAATCCTTGCTGTCGCCAGCTGATACATTGCATTAACGCATTTTTCAAAACCCAGCGTGTCAGCTCTACGATGTAGCCGGTTTTTTCTGCAAGGCCAATAAAATCATCTGGCGGGACAAAACCCAACTCCGGGTGTTGCCAGCGTACCAAGCATTCAACGCCCTCTACCTGAGTGCAGCCATCAATGTGTCTAAGTTTAGGCTGGTAGTGCAAGCAAACCTGATTTTCACTAATGGCTTTGGGCAACTCAGCCATCAAAGTAAGCTTACGGACACTATCTTCATCGTGCATTGGATCATAGGTCACCGTAGCTCTTTGGCTATGGCAGGCTTCATTTAGAGCCACGCCAGCACGGCGTAACAAACCTTCAGCGTCCAAAGCACTGAAAGGGTAGAGCACTATCCCCACTGAAATTCTTAGCGTTAAATCGATACCGCTTACACAAAATGGGTCTTCTAAAGCGTGATGAACCTGATCGTTTATCTCTTTGGCGCCCATGATATCTTTGGTTTTTGCCAATAGCACGAACTCATCGATATTTAGGTGTGCCAAGACTTGGCCGTCCAGCCGCTTGCGCAAGCGTTCAGACACTAAATTGATTAGTTTATCACCCCAGGAATAGCCCAAAGCGTCTACAATATCTTGGAAATAATTCAGCTTAAAATTAGCCAGCACAGCAATTTCTCTATTGCTATCGAGATCTTTTATGGTTTCGTCGATGCAATCAATCAAGCCTTCGCGGTTCAATAATCCGGTGAGGCTATCGTGGCTGGCTTGGTAGGTAATATGATCTTCTCGTTCAGATACGGCTTTTTGCATTCTAGAAAAAGCTTTCGCCAGACGACCAATTTCATCGCGCCGGTAAATTCGAATTGGGGTGTTGTAGTCGCCTTTGGAGACATCGTCAATAACGTGTAATAATTGATTAAGTGGTTTGGAAATGCCCCGTGAAAAGATATAACCAAAGGCCAGCGCTAAGACAGATATCAAGCTGAATATTGACAATAAACTCAACCACCACTGGCTAAATTTTTCTCTTGGTTCATTAAGAGACTGTTGAAATAAGATAGCCAAGCCGCTACTCGATTTCTCATCGAAGGGACTGTAAAGTGCGAGATCTTCCCAGCGTCCCTGTTGTATTACCCATGGCTTTTCGGTTATTTCTCCAGGCGTAGGGGGCATGCTCTTCAATCTTTCAGGGGGGAGGCTGCTAGCGATAAATTGTAAGCTATGGCTCATTGGTAAAACAAAGCTAATGTTAACGCCACTAATTTCGCTGTAGCGATTTGCCATGTCGTCATCAATTTCGAATCCCATTCCAAGCCAGCCAACCCGAATGGGCGCCTTGACCTCTGTAAGTACTAATTGATAGTGGCGCTGATTGATTTCTGTGATGGTCTGGAAGGTTATGCTGCTGCTATTGTTAACTAGATCCAAGATTTGCTGTGGCAGATCTTTATTTTGACGAATGGTGCTAACGGCTAGTGCCCCTTCGTTATCAACAAAGAGTGCCACATCGGCTCCTACACGATTGCTGTGGTTTTGTAACACGCTTTGCAAGGTATCAAAATCACGTTGCCCAATCGATTGGCGCAGGCCCCAATCTTTTACAACGGTTTCCACGCTGGTATTAAGAAGATGGTGCTGATTGTCTAATACATCAAAGAAGGTCTTTTGAGCAACAAGCAGTTTGTCTGAGGCGTCTTGTTCGACTTTCTGGCTAGAAGACTGATATAGAAATACCATGCTTGAGATACCCAAGCCTATCAGCGTTATAGCCAGCAATGCGAAGATTCGAATATGCAGTTTCATAGAGGTCGGTGCTTGCCGTTAAAAATAATATCGCGCACTGAAGCTTAATTGCTCTTCTTTGGCGTAGTTGGGCACTTGGCGGTAACTACGCCTAGCTTGCCGGGATCGTCTTTGCTGATATTCTCCGCTAAATTTCCAGTGGGGCGCTAAGTAATAACTGTAGTTCAAATTGAAGCTATTGCCCGCTTCGTTATTATCATCCAGGACGGTATCGTCCAAATCATCTATTACGGCTCGCTCAAAGCGGGCTGTCAATCGATGCGGCCCTTGGTTTTTTGCGATAGCGATAAAAGCCGATTCAAAGCGGTTATTGACGAAACCGTTTCCCATGCTGGTACGACCGCGAAGGTATTGGCCGAAGGCCTCCAGCTCTTTTGTTAAAAAATAGTGGGCGCTGATATGATCAAATGTGGTATGCCAAGCGTAATGGCCGTTTTCAAATGCGGTGTCCTCAGCCTGGTTGTCATAATGAAACCATTCCACTTTAAAAGATTTTTTACGGGACAGACCTATACCTATATAAGCGCCAGGGCGATCATCAATTTCTCTAAAGCTTTGAAAGTTACTGGCTTGGCTGTTATCAGCCGCTGCCACACCGGGTGGTGCCGAAAAAGGTAATTCATTATCAATGCCGCTTTGTAAATCATGATTAGACCAGCCTTTCCAGGCGAGAATGGCCCCAGTAGGATCGTTGTAAGCAAAAGCCGCGGTTGTGAGGTTTAAAGTTAACGGGGCCTTACCATAAACCGGCTTATCGATTTTCCAGCTCCAGAGACCTTCGACTCCAAAGGTACGAAGCTCTTCGGCTATCCATGAGTTAATAGCAGAGTAATTAATATTGTAGAGCGAGCTCCAAACGCTGCCTCGATTTTCAATAGATAGCTTGGGATAAAAGAATCCCACTCTCCAGCGGCTGCGCATTGCTGAAAGGTGAAGTGGTCGATATTGCCAATAGAGCTCGGTAATCTCTAGGCCGGCGTTTTGTTCCGGATAGGCATGTATCTGAGTGATGATTTGGCTCCCGGCTTTCAAGTCCGCTTTAATTTCGGTGGCGAAATCTGCCAGCAAAGGGCGGTTGTTGTGGCTGCGATCAAAGCGAGAGTGACCGGTCCCTGAATCTAGCCAGCTTTCATTGCCGCGAAAGTGCTGCCAACGAAAATCAATATAGCCCTTAGCCGAAATGCGTTGGCTTAAATTGCTTGGACGGTCACCGGAGGCATTGGCTGCTCCAGCAAGCATGCCACTTAGTGCAAGACATAAGCCCTTAAAAGTATGCGGCCAGCTTGCCCGCCAGGGTGCGTTTTTATTGTTGTTGCTTTTATAGGGCTTAATAGGCATGAGCTAAAATAAACAATCAGTGCTAAATGGGGCTAGTAATCATCGTCTTCATCCAGCCGCTCAGCGGGCGCACGGACTTGGGCTCTGCTGACCACCTTTTGAGGCATTGGCCAATCAAATATCTTTTGGCCTTGATAGTTCAGTTCGGTCTTAAGTACCTGAGCCGAATTAATATCAGGGTGCCAAAGTAGTGCTTGATACTTGCCATGGGGTAGATCGTTGAACTCGACACTGTGCCCTTGTAATTGACCATAAAAAGGACTGTCTACAACCAGCAGATAAGCAATCATCCAATCGTGAATATTGCAGCCCAGAGCGATGAGTCCAGGCTTGTCTACTCGAATAGGGGCCGGTGTGCGCTTTTTAAAAAGTGGCAATTCAAAACTCAGCGGCTCGGAGAAGGAGTAAACATGATGGGCGGTATTGTCACGGTTAGGAAACTGAATATCGCTACCTACCTGAGTGACACTAATATAAGGCGAAAACTGCCGATCTTTTTGTTCGATAATATGAGGGGGCTTTGCTTCTTGTGCTGCGGTTGTATTACCTTGTTGAATTTCGATTGGCTTGAGCGCTTGCAGCCACATTACTGCGCCCGGAGCCGATTGCAGCTGCCCTTGATGTGTTAGCTGGATTGAGAGGGGCTCACTGATGCTCCAGCAAGAATAAAGACTGAATAATATCGCGGCGAGCCTTGGAGTACGAAACACGAACCACCTCTAGGTACAAAAGACTGTTGTTTATTGAAAGGCATCTGAATATAGAAATTAGTGCTTAAAGCTTAGTTTGTTTTCTATATGCTGCAAGTTGAGCAAACTAAATGGCGCTTTTTTTATTTCTTTGGGATGGTTTTGTGATATTTACCCAAAGTATATTAGCCGCATCTTGTATTCCCTATGTTATTTCTGGCGTTAATTTTGTCGCGCTCTAAGCTGCCACATCACAGCGCTGGCCAATGGCTTCGATAAGCCCTTCGAGTTGCTGTCGTTGTGCGGGTGCTAAATCTAAAAAGCTGAGGCTTATGCTGGTATGGCGCCGCGGCTGTCGTAAAAATTGTATGCCTTTAAGCTTGGCTCGACAGCGAATGTTAAAACCACCGGGAAAAGCGAGATCACACATGGGTAAGACAGCGCCGGGGTAAAGGTCTTTTAATTGGTTGCCCGAAAACCTTAAGCGTACGCCGCCACATGATAAATTTTCCACGCCGCCAAACAGCTTTTGACCCACAGGAGTTTGTAAACTGGCGGCGATAGGGAAATCCTCGTCAATAGCAATGCGCCGTTGTTTGCGGCGTTGGCCATATGCAATACGCTCTGGAATCGCTAGGCTGTAATAGGGCATGGCACTGTGGTGGTGATAGCTCAGCACAGAGCATTCCATTTCTTGCACCTGGCCGCCATTGTGAACGCGGATATGGAGTGAATCGCCAGCCCTAATTTGGCCGTGATATTGGCTGGGAAATAGCTCATCAATCTCAAAACTTCCATTGGCGAGGTCCACGGAAAGTATAAGGCTTTGTTGATATTCACTCTGGCGGGCGCTTTTTACCTCAATTAACTGGCGCTGCTTTTGCCACACTCGCAACTGCCGAATTACTTCAGGGTTAATATTCCTGGTATCGGCCGTCTCATGTTGGCTTAACTCATTGAAAAAGCCTGGCATGGTGCGCTCTTCAGCAACAGCTGCTCTACCAAACATTTTTTGCCATAAAGTCATAGCGAGTCCTAGCATTTTAACTGGATTATAAAGTTGGCCTAAAGCCTAAGTATTGATAGTTCAGCAAGGAGCATGCCAAGAAGGAAATTGCTTATGAGCCTTTGAGTTGGCGGGGGAGGGGGCCCTTATAGGGCGTACTTAGGGCTAAATTGAATGCGTTGCTTTTGCCGTAGGAAAATCATTGCCGCTTTAGCTGGAACTTGTCATAAGCGGGTGACAATAGGATTTTAGGTGCAGATCACGATGCGCGTGGGGCACTCCTGCACCGGCTTAAAGCCCACAGAATCATAGCGCGTCAGATTTAAACACCGTACAATGCCGCCTTTTTGCCGGATGATTTGAGCACAGCATCAGAACACTATGAGTACAGCACAACATGATGGGCGCCAAGCCCGTATCGAGTTCAATAAACTCCAAAAACGTCTACGTCGCCACGTAGGCAGCGCTATTATCGACTTCAATATGATTGAGGAAGGTGACAAGATAATGGTGTGTTTGTCAGGCGGCAAAGACTCCTATGCGATGCTCGATATCCTGATGAACTTGCAGCGCACTGCGCCAATCAACTTTGAGTTGGTGGCGGTTAATATGGATCAGAAACAACCTGGGTTCCCAGAAGAGGTGTTGCCAAGCTACTTAGAAAAGATCGGTGTGCCTTATCATATCATCGAAAAAGACACTTACAGTGTCGTTAAAGAGGTTATCCCAGAGGGTAAAACCACCTGTAGCCTGTGTTCAAGACTGCGTCGTGGAACCTTATATGGATTCGCTGAAGAGATTGGGGCTACTAAGATAGCTTTGGGGCACCATAAGGACGATATTGTCGAAACTCTATTCCTCAACATGTTTTACGGGGGCCGGCTGAAGGCGATGCCGCCGAAGTTATTGGCTGATGACAAGCGCAATATAATCATCCGACCATTGGCCTACTGCCGCGAAAGTGATATTGCCGCTTATGCAGAATTAAAGGCTTTCCCCATCATTCCATGTAACTTATGCGGTTCGCAGGAAAACCTGCAACGCCAAGCGATCAAGCAAATGCTACAGGACTGGGATAAAACCCAGCCTGGCCGCACTGACACCATTTTTGCTGCCTTGCAACGAGTATCTCCTAGTCAGCTCGCCGACCGTGATTTATTTGACTTCTTATCCCTTTCTCTTGATCGAAGCGGTGAGGCCAGACCTGGGCGTGAGGATGAAGATCTATTTGGTACCCAAATGCCCGAAGTTGATAATAAAGAAGCAGGCGTACAAATAATGGAAATAATGCCTTCTTCTTAATTTTGCCCAGCGGTAGGCACTATGTGACGCGTTTCACACTGATTGTGTTAGCTTAATATCATTGGCTGGATTCATCGGCCATAAGGTTAATTAAGTTTAGGTCTGTGAAACACATGAGTGCGCTAGAGTTTGAGTACGCTGTCATCTTCCACAATACTTGTCCGCAAAGCCGTGAGGCTGAACTTATTTTAGAGCGGATACGCAAGCGTTTTGGCTTAAGTAATGACCGCTTATCACTATTGGCTCAAAGTAGTCCTTTGGTGGTAAAAAGAGCCTCTGAAGCTGCCTTGGCTAAAAAGCTGAAAGACATGCTGCTTGAGTTAGGCGCTGTAGCTTGGGTGCAGCAGCTTCAAATCGGGCAGGAGTATAGCGATCGTCGTGGAGCAAAGCGCCGCCAGCAGCCAGATCGCCGCAGTGCATATCGCCATACCTTGTCAATCCCTGAGCGTCGTTTTGGTGGTGGTCGCCGCCGCAGCGATATCGGGATGAGTAGCCGAGAGTACTGGCGCGGCTTGGTTGTCTAAGTCTTCGCGTAGGCCATAATCGCTTTTAAAATAACGGTATTACCCTATTGCCTTCCTGGCCTCAAATACTCGCTTTTTGCACAGCCTGATTTTTTTGCTATGTTTGCTAGCGGTTGTAATGCACAGGGATTTCTAGGGTTTCTTTGACCTGTTCCATCACCACATAGCTGGTACATTCTTGCACGCCCGGCAGGGTAAGTAAGGTTTCACCATAAAACTTACGGTAGGCACTCATATTGGCCACCCGAGCTTTTATGAGGTAATCAAAGTTTCCTGAGACCAAGTAACATTCTTGCACCTCTGGCAATGCGGCTGCGGCATTGCGAAACTCTTCAAATATATCCTGGGCAGATCGTAATAGACGAATTTGCACAAATACCACCAGGGCGGCATCTAAATATTCAGGGTTGATAATGGCCGAGTAACCTTGGATGACATTATCTTTTTCCAGCTTTTTGACTCGCTCCATGCAAGGCGTCGCGCTGAGCCCGACCTGCCTCGAAAGCTCAGCATAGGTGCAGCGCCCATTACGTTGCAGTACCCGTAATATATTTCGATCAATTGTATTGAGTTCGCGATCACGCTTAGACATGTTTACCTCGGCACGGTTTACAACGTTTTATAAAGTCTTGCTTATGGCGTTGTTTTATAGGTTTTATATAGTTGAATTCGCTGACTATAACTCAAATTCAGATGAAAACACTAATTTTCTCACTTTAGAATAGCGGCATCCTCTGTTGAGGCCGAGTTGATTAAGGTCTTCCTACTCCAAGGGCAGGCCATTACTTATTCTGGAGAAGCGATTATGTTGATCGGTGTACCTAAAGAGATTAAAAACCACGAATACCGTGTTGGTCTAACCCCAGCCTCTGTTAAAGAGCTGATTAACAATGGCCATCAGGTCATTATTGAAACCGAAGCGGGTAGCTCAATTGGCTTTGATAATCAGCAGTATATCGATGCTGGTGCCACTATTATCGATACTGCTGAAGAAGTATTCGCGCAAGCGGAAATGATCGTAAAGGTGAAAGAGCCTCAACCCAATGAATGTGAGATGCTGCGCCCAGATCAGATTCTTTATACCTATTTGCACTTGGCCCCAGATCCACGTCAAACCGAGTTGCTGGTTAAATCTGGTGCAATCTGCGTTGCCTATGAAACTGTCACAGCACCAGATGGCACCTTACCGCTATTGGCTCCTATGAGTGAGGTTGCTGGCCGTATGTCGGTTCAGGCGGGTGCACATCACCTTGAAAAAGCACAAGGTGGTCGTGGTGTATTGCTAGGTGGTGTACCTGGTGTTGCGCCGGCAAAAGTATTGGTTATCGGTGGTGGTGTTGTTGGTGATAACGCAGCGGCGATGGCAGTGGGCATGGGTGCTGATGTGACCATTATGGATCGCTCACTACCACGCTTACGTCAGTTGGATACCGAATATGAAGGTCATGTTAAGTGTGTTTATTCTACCGGTGCTGCGATCGAAGAATACGCACTAGAAGCCGATCTTGTTATCGGTGCAGTATTGATTCCAGGCGCTGCTGCCCCCAAATTGCTAACTCGCGATATTATCAGCCGTATGAAGACCGGTTCAGTCGTTGTTGATGTGGCGATTGATCAAGGTGGATGTTTCGAAACGTCTAAAGCAACGACCCACCAAGAGCCAACTTATGTGGTAGACGGTGTCGTACATTACTGCGTAGCTAATATGCCCGGCGGTGTGGCTCGCACTTCCACCATGGCCCTAAACAATGCCACCTTGCCTTACGCACTTGAGATTGCCAATCGCGGTGTTAAAGAGGCTCTTGAGCGTGACGCAGGCTTGATGGCCGGCTTGAATGTTTGCCGTGGCAAAGTGACCTATAAAGCGGTTGCTGATGTGCTAGGTTATGACTATGTTGAACCAGGCGCCGCTTTATAAGTAAGTAGTCGCAATATCTATAAAAAAACCGCCATTAGGGCGGTTTTTTTCGTTCTGGGATGTTCTTTTTGTGCAAAGGACGTTATGTTCTCCCTCCTTTGGTCGACACAGTAATAAAGCATTCATTTGTCTGCTGTTTAAGGCAGTTTTCGCTTATAATTTGAGCCGGCCATAAAGAGAGTTAGTGATAGCTAGCTGGTAACTAAGTACTAATTTTTGTAGGGTTGTTGTGCCGTTTTTTTTCTCTAGTATTTCATTTCGAATGATGCGCATTAGTGTGCTGTTGGCCATGGTATTGGGCCTGCTGACAGCAACTTTGCAGTTCTACTTGGATTACAAAGAAGAAGTGACTGGTCTCGACGATCTCATCGAACGCATCATGGAGGCTTCTCGCCCTCCAACCGCGAAAGCCATTCATACCCTCGATCATGAACTCGCCACTGAAGTTGTCAATGGAATTTTAAGTTACGACTTTGTCCAGCGGGTAGTTATCCGAGATGAAATGGGTATGATTTTGGCGCAGGGGGAGCGCCCTCCAAGGCAAAGTAATACTCTGTGGTTAACAAGCCAAATTGCAGAGCCTGTTAAGAACTATGAAAAGTTAATTCGCTTTCCGGTCTTTGATAAGCAAAGCCACGGAAAAATGGAACTATTGGTGGACGTGGATTGGGCGCTTGCCAGTTTTTATCGTCGTTCAGGCTTGGTGGCGGGTGCAGGCTTTTTACGAAATGTAGTGTTGATTCTCTTATTGTTCACCGTTTTCTATCAAGTGTTGGCTAAGCCCTTGGCAAGACTGGCGAGAGAGGTTAAATCTATTAACCCTGACCACCCGGGGGAAAAGCGCCTGACACCTATTAATTATAGTGGTGAACATGAATTGGCTCAGGTAATCGATAGTTCAAACAGCTTATTGGATGCTGTAGATCTATCGCTAGCAAAGCGCCGAGCGGTAGAGCTTGCTCTTCGTAAAAGTGAGGAGCATGTTCGCCAGATTATTGATAGCTTGCCTGTTCTTGTAGGCGCTAGAAATCGCGACGGAATATACATATTCGCCAACCATGCTCTTGCTAAATTCTTGGGCAGCACGGTTGAGGATATGCAAGGCTGCAGCATCCATGATTTCTCTGAATATTACCTGTCGGATATTGCTCGTGTTCAGGCTTTGGATTTAAAAGTCATTGAGTCAGGTAGTGGTGTAGAAGTCATTGAAGAAATCTATGTGATTAATGGTCGCCAACGCCACTATTTGCAAACTCATATCATGCCGCTCGACTTTTACGATGAAGTCGTTTCATTGGCGGTATCTACCGATGTAACCGAGCAGCGCCGTGCCCAAGCAAAAATGGAGCATATGGCATACCATGATTCGCTCACCAACTTACCAAATCGTCTGCACCTTGTTGAACGTCTAGAGCATGAGTTACGTCGTGCTCAGCGTCACCATTATTTCGGTGCGGTGCTCTTTATTGATCTCGACCAGTTTAAGAATATCAATGACTCCTTGGGGCATCCGGTGGGGGATGCTGTTCTCAAAGAAATGGCGGCACGACTTTTAGATTCGGTGCGCCAGGAAGATTTGGTCGCCCGCCAAGGCGGTGATGAGTTTGTAGTTATACTCACGGTATTGGATACCGAAGCCAGCACCGCCGCCATTAAGGCGGGTGAGGTTGCCGAAAAAATCCGCCAACAACTATCAGCCCCTTTTTACTATGGCGATATGGAGCTGAGGGTAACCTGCAGTGTAGGGGTGGTTATTTACCCTGATTTTAAATCTTCTGTGCATGAACTGCTTAGCTTTGCCGATACTGCAATGTACCAAGTTAAAGATAAGGGCCGTGATGCGGTAGAATTTTTTAACGAAGATATGGCCGACCAGGTTAGTCGGCAGTTGACGATGGAAGGGGATCTGCATCGGGCCATCGAAACTGATCAGTTTGAACTTTACTTCCAGCCAAAAGTTAATACCGAAACGAATCATATCGTGGGTGCGGAAGCATTAATTCGTTGGCACCACCCTAATGATGGCATGGTTTCTCCGGCGGTGTTTATTCCAGTGCTGGAAACTTCTGGGCAAATCATCGAGGTTGGTAATTGGATTGTCGAGCAAGCCTGCATAAAATTGCGTGATTGGTTTGATCGAGGGTTATGGCAGGAGGGCATGACCCTTAGTGTGAACATCAGCCCGCGACAGTTTCGACATCAGGGCTTTGTTGATGATGTTAGCCAGATATTGGCTGATGTTCAAATTCCCCATGGCGCCTTGGATATGGAAATCACCGAAGGTGTTGTTATTCAAGGTGTTGAAGAAACCATCAGTACCATGCGTTCATTATCGGTATTGGGGGTGAGTTTTTCCTTAGATGATTTTGGTACGGGTTACTCTTCGATTAGCTATCTAAAGCGTCTTCCTGTAGCGACCTTAAAGGTTGATCAGAGTTTCGTGCGTGATATACCCGAGGATCGTAGTGATAGGGTGTTAGTGGAAACCATCATAGCGATGGCAAGGCTACTGGGTTTAAACGTAGTGGCTGAAGGGGTAGAGACACGTGAACAGCTGGATCTATTGAGGCAATATGGCTGCCACCAATATCAGGGTTATTATATTAGTCCGCCGATTCCTGAACATGAATTTATCCAATTACTGACAGAGAACCAAAAGCGCTCTCACGGTGAAGAGCTTGATCTAAACAGTGACTAATTAGTATTCATGTTATAGCGCTTATTCAGTTCGCCAGCTTGGCTAGTAATACCGGAACCGCCGTTTCAACTCGCAAGATTCTAGGGCCTAGCGACAAGGTCTGCATACCCGCTTGTTCAAACTTTTCTACTTCGTAATCCGTAAAGCCTCCTTCAGGGCCGACAGCTAAATAGCAATCCTGCTGGCAGGCTTTGGCTGACTTTGCATTGGCGCTGGGGTGGGCAACATAGGCTTTATGGTTTTCAATTAACTCAGGTAATTGATCTTCCACAAAAGGTCGAAAACGTAGGTGCTTGCTGATCTTGGGCAATACCGTATCGACACCTTGCTCTAAGCCCAATAGGGCTTGCTGAAATATTTCTTCATCACTAATTTGCGGTGATTGCCAGTAGCTTTTTTCAACCTTATTGCTGTGAATTAGATGAATTTCCTTAACCCCCATGCTTACCGCACTTTGCAGTACCCGCTTTAACATGAGTGGACGAGGTAAGGCTAGAATCAACTTTATAGGATTGGCAGCGGGTGGTTCGCTGGATAGAGACACTTCAATCGTTGTGCTGTCTTGATCCTGTTCCACAATCAGGCCACGACCCATATTGCCATTGAGTAAGCCGATCTGAATTTCTCGCCCTGGCCCTAACTTTTGAATTTTGACAATATGCTCGTGTTGGCGATTTTTTAGACAAACCCTGATGCGCTCATCGGATTGCGATAAAATATTCTCGTTTTGGAAAAGGGCAAGGTTCATTTGGCTAAAATAGCTGTAAATATTGATGTGTTGGGCCGAAAAATGGCGCCCCCGGCTGGAATCGAACCAACAACTAAGTCTTAGGAGGACCCTATTATATCCATTTAACTACGGGGGCGAAGTTGGCTATTCTATCAATAGCATCGTAATTTTGAAATCTCTGTGAGGAATTCCAACTCAGCTGGAGTACACTTCCTTACCTTAAGCGAACTTACCCTTTATAAAAGCATATCTTTAATGTGCTAATAGCCATAAAAATGACTATCGATTAATAAGAGGCTTGCCTTGAAAGATTCCCGTGATTTGTTATTCCCCAGTGATTTTCCAAGCTTAAAGCGTGGTCGATTGAGCATACTTCAGCTTAATTTGGGCTATTTATGTAATTTAAGTTGCACCCATTGTCACGTTAATGCTGGGCCTAAGCGTACCGAATTAATGGACAGTGACACTATTGATATCGTCATTAAATTGCTTGAGCGCGGTGATATTGAGTGCCTAGATCTAACCGGCGGTGCTCCAGAAATGAATCCTGAGTTCAAGCGACTAGTAATCGAAGCTAAGGCCTTGGGTGTTAAGGTTATTGATCGCTGTAATCTAACCATTTTGCAGGAGCCTGGGTATGAAGATTTAGCACAATTTCTCGCCGATAATGAAGTGGAAGTCTGTGCCTCTTTGCCTTGCTATAGCGAGCAAAATGTTGACGCCCAGCGAGGGAAAGGTGTATTCGAAGAATCCATAGAGGCACTGCAGAAGCTCAATAAACTGGGATATGGCACTGGCTCAGGCTTAGTCTTAAACCTTGTCTATAACCCAGGTGGTGCGTTTTTACCACCACCGCAAGAAAGCCTGGAAGCCGACTATAAGCGTGAGCTGGCCGAAAACTATGGCATTAGTTTTGACCATCTTTTAACCATTACCAATATGCCTATTAGTCGCTTTGGTGCAGTGCTGCATGCAAAGGGTGAGTTTGAAAATTATCTGCAATTGTTAAAAGATAACTTCAGCTCGGAAAATCTCGCCGCTGTAATGTGTCGCCAGTTGGTGAGCGTCGATTGGCAGGGCTTTATGTATGATTGTGATTTCAATCAGATGTTAGAGATGCCTATGACCACTTCATTATCGTCGAATGATTTAATTGTCAGTGATCAACGTCTGCATATTCGCCAGTTACTTGAGCAGTCTTTTAGTGGTAAACCAATCCAGGTGGCTGAGCACTGCTACGGTTGTACCGCAGGCCAAGGTAGCAGCTGCAGTGGTGCGTTGTGACAGCTAAACGGCCAGCTAAACCTTTCATATCGGGTAGAGTAAAACCCTATTTGTCGGTAATAGTACCGATTTATAATGAAAGTCAGAATCTCCACCATGCCTTACTAGGCTTCCAAGCCTTAAGAGAGTTGGGTGCAGAATTAATTTTGGTGGACGGCGGTAGTAGTGATGGTAGCCATGCATTATTGTGGCGTTATCGAAACTTGTGGGATAGCTGTATTGTGGGCAGCCCTGGGCGAGCTAGACAAATGAACGCTGGGGCAGCTTTAGCCCAAAGCGAGCTGCTAATGTTCCTTCACCTTGATTCAAAACTTATCGGCTCGCCTCCTCTTGATAAGCTTTTAGAGCTTGCCGAAATGGGTAAGTGGTCGTATTTCACTTTAGCCCTTAGCTCTAAAAAGTTCCCCTATAATTGGATTGCCTCGTCTATAAACTGGCGTTCTCGGATAAATTCGAATGTAACCGGCGATCAGGTCTTTTGTCTTTCTAAAAAGCAATTTATGGCTCTTGGCGGATATCAAGATATCCCTTTGATGGAAGATGTGGCCTTGTGTGATCGATTAAAACGTCAAGCACGTGGTGTCTGTTTATCATATAAAGTAGAGACATCCTGCCGTCGTTGGCAAAAAAACGGTGTACTGAAAACCATTGTCATGATGTGGTGGTTTAGGTTTTTGTATCGCTGCGGTGTCAGTCCCAACTCACTCGCCAAGCGTTATTACCCAGGTATTAATTTTGACGCGCAGCCCCCCCCAAGTTACCAGCCTTTAGAATCTCTAATTCAGCAACAATCATTTGAGGCCTCTTTGAGTGTCTAAGCAAAATCGTAGACTGCTTATCCAGTTCGCCAAATGGCCAGAATTGGGCAAAGTTAAAACAAGAATGCAGCCTTATCTCACGGTGCAGCAAAGCAAAGCGCTACACAGTAATTTATTGAGGTTCTGTGCAGATCGCCTGTATCAGCCTGAGAAGTGGCAGTCTCAACTTTGTTTGGCTGGCAAAAGCTTTGACCCGACGCTTGATCGGCAAGAGATTTTATCTGAGCTTGGCATCTCGCGAGCGCTTGATTGTTCCTCGCAGGGGAGGGGTGATTTAGGCGCGCGAATGAAATTGGCGGCAACAGAGGGATTGCTGTCAAATAGTAGCGTCGTCATTATTGGCAGTGATTGCCCATTTATCGAGCCAAACTATATTGAAGAGGCTTTTTTAAAGCTTGAGTCATCAAGTGATGTTGTTCTGGGGCCAGCCTTTGATGGTGGTTACGTCCTAATAGGCTTATCTAAAGCCGCAATACTGAATGTAGTCTTCGATGATATGCCATGGAGCCAGAGCCACCTGTTTGAGAGGACCCTGGCTGAATTACAAAGTCATAATGTGAGCTATAGCACTTTAGCCGGCTTGAATGATATTGATCGCCCAGAGGATTTGGCTTTGCTTGAAAAGATAAATTATGAAAAGCTTTGGTTTTAAGCTCTGTCTTTCAAAGCGCAAAAAAGCAACGGTAATTGGAGTTAACTGGCAAATAACCATTGGGGCTAAATTTAAAAGGGCCCTGTAAAATGGGCCCAAGAATAGGGGGGAATAAATACGGCTAACGAAGCGATAAAGTATGCTTAGGCTTGAATAGCGGCGTTGTTGATAAGGCCGGAGCGATTCGTTGTGCCACTGGCATTATATAAACCTTGCTTGCCGTCTTCGCCGCGTATTAGTTGCATCAAACTGCGTACGGTCTGCTGGCTACGAGCGATAATTTTGCCATTGACTTCATTAAGTTGCTGGCATTGTGCAATAGTGTCCTTGAGTGATTGCCAGTGATCTTTTAAATCGGCATCCCCCATAGCGTCAATTAAACTTTCCCACGCGAACTGATCATTTGGCTGCTGTAATTCCTTGAGAATCTCTGCGCGTTGCAATGAACCTGAGTCTAGGGTGTTAAGCAGAGCCGTTTTCTCTTCGAGCAGCTCTCGAAGATATTCGTGGTCACGCTCCTGCAGCGCTTCTTGTTCTTTCTCAAGTAAGTGTAGCAGGGCAAGGCTGCTGGTTAGGTCCTGATCTACCAAGTCAGCAATTGCCATAGAAGAGGCGCTGCGGTTTTTCTGGCCTTGGCCATGTTGGGCTTGTAGTTGTGACATCTGTCTCTCCTGTAGAGCAATAAATTGTGCCGCTTGCACTAGTCCTTTATGTCTAGCCGGCCGAGCGAGACCGGCTCAGATTTAACGAGTAAACACGAGCTGCTTATTCTGGCTTTAGCTGAATAAGTCTTCTTGTTGCAGCATCTTTGCTGCAATGCGCTCTGGGTTTACTTCAAATTTTCCTTCAGCGATCGCTTTTTTAATATTGGCTACCTTTTCGCTGTCCACTTCAGGCGCCTGTGCAACTGCAGCAGATAGCTTGCCGAATGATTTAGCTTCGGAGCTCAACATAACTTTGTCGCCCATATTGGCGGCTGTGGCACCATCTTTAGCGTTGCTGCTGGGTGCTTTGGCATTACTTTCGATGCCGTTACGTTCGCGTGTTGTATTGGTCTGGTTGGCATTGTTAAAGCCGTTGTTGGTATTGATGACCATAATCGTAAGCCTCTGATAAGTATCGTGTTTTTCGCTCGTTTAGATGTTGCATAAAGGGCTCAGTTGCTCTACTGAGAGTTTTCCTTACCCTTGTTGTCGGCTGCTCAAAAGTAATCTTTAGTGTTTTTTTAACTTTTTTTACTTTTTATTTTGGCAATCGCCAAGTGCTTATTCAGCCTATAGTACAACCTCCACTCGACCGGCGGCCACGACACGTGCCTTTACTATTTGTTCTGAACGGTTATTTCTAACCCGGATATGTTGGCCGATCTTACCATCAGCCATTGCAGTGGCTGAGGTGCTGACGCTGGCGCTGCCTAATCGTGCTGCAAGTATTAAGCTGTCCCCGCGACGAATGACTTTGGGTGCTGTCACATAAATCTCTCTTAAGGCTTCACCCTGTGGAACAGAGCGCTTCATTTGTTGGCCGATCAACTGTTCTTCTTGTAATAGCGTCTGACTGGGGCTTACGCTTTGGCTCTGCCAGGAAATATCGGCCTTTTCTATGATTTGCCCTCTGACCAATGGCTGCGCAGCCACAAGAATTTTGGCATAAGCTGAAATACGTGCACTTATAAATATTGCCCAAGGCTTTGGTGCTGCGCAGCTAAGTCTGACACTGGTCTGATTGCGCAGCTTACTCGGGTTGTTTTGTTCAAACTTAATTGGATCAGAGCAAGGCGTTAAACGCAGGCGCTTATCCACTTGGTTTACTCGAACATCAACCCGCTCATAGCCTTGATCTAAGAGGTTGGCGTATTGGGACTCCAAATAGAGTTTGGTTTGCTGCTGCAATAACGTGTTGTATTCAGACTGGGCCGCGCTCACACAGGAAAACAAAAGGCCTGCGCATAATAGCGCGGATCTAAACAGTAGTTTCTGTGCCATGTTGAAGCCCTATTGAATAATTACATTAAAGTGTTGCTTTTGATCGCCGCTAACTTTGCTAATCGCTGTATCACAGCCACGCAAAGCCAAGCGCTGAAAAATTGACACTTTTGCCCTTTTGGGGCGGCTTATTGAATACAAAGCAATAAGTGTGCCCAAAATTAAGGCGGCTGAGAGGCGAGAATTAACCCGGTACCAGGTTCACAGTTTCCGAAGGAATCAAAAATGACAAGATCAAATGCGGCTTATAAAGAAGCAATCAGTGCGGTTGGTAATACTATTGAGGTACTGCTGTTTAAGCTAACAGGTGATCAGCTTTATGGCATCAATGTGTTTAAGGTAAAAGAGGTTTTGCCTTGCCCGTCACTAAGCAGCATCCCGAACAGTGACGATAGTGTTCCTGGCTGTGCCCATATTCGCGGACAGACGATCCCAGTTATTGATCTAGCTAAAGCCGCTGGGATGGGCGAAATTACAGATTTTGATGATCGTTTTTTGATCGTTACCGAATACAGCCGATCGATTCAGGGCTTCTTGGTTTATTCAGTGGATCGCATTGTGACTCTTCAGTGGAGCGACCTGTCAAAGGCTCCTGCGGGGGTCGGTGAGGACAATTACTTGACGGCGGTAGCAAAGATAGACGAGAAGCTTGTCGAGATTATGGATGTAGAGAAAGTCCTTGATGAGGTCAATCCCGTCGATGAGGAAATTGAGGAAGATGTCGTACCTGATGAAGTGATGCATGAAGCGCATGAGCGCAAGCTTCTGATCATTGATGACTCGGCAGTAGCGCGTAAACAGATCAAGCGTGTAGCCGATAAAATGAACATCGACTCAGTCCAGGCTATTAATGGTCAAGATGCTTTGGATTATCTCAATAAGCAATCTGCTGAGGGCCATAACCTCAACTCTGAAATTTATGCCGTTGTGTGTGATATCGAAATGCCAGGTATGGATGGCTATACCTTTGCAACTAAGGCGAAAGGGGATGAGCGATATAGTCAGATCCCGATCCTGTTGCACAGCTCATTGGGTGGGGTTTTGAATGAAGAATTAGTTAAGAAATCCGGTGCCAACCAGTTTTTGGCGAAATTTGAGCCTAACGAGCTTGCCAAGTGGATTAGCACCCAGGTTATAGCGCGTGGAGGCGTTGTAGAAGAGGGTTGATTGGCCTTCTAATTCAGAGCTCTGTGATACGGAGCTCTGTGAGCATGGCCAAAGATGCCGGCAGTCATAGGGTTTATAGGGATGGAAGTAGCATTGGCAATAGCACCAGAAGAAGCGATCGAATTTGAACGGTTCAGGCAGTTTCTGAAAACCGAGTGCGGTATTCACCTTGCTGAAAACAAGCAATATTTGGTGCAGACGAGAGTTAAGCAAATTCTCGAACACAATAAGTTGTCTAGCCTTTCAGAGTTAATTAGTAGGGCAAGCTTGTCACCGCAGCTTAGGCTCGAAGTGGTTGATGCAATGACTACTAATGAAACCTACTGGTTGCGCGATAGCTATCCATTTGAGCTGCTAAAAGACAGTTTGTTGCTAGAGGTTCAGGCTCGCAAGATGGCCACACGAGGGCGCATTAGAATCTGGTCGGCAGCGGCATCTTCAGGGCAGGAAGCCTATTCGATCAGTATGACGGTCGAGGAAACCCCAGCATTACAAATGCCTGTAGAGATTGTTGCTAGCGATATTTCACCCACGATGCTAGATCAAGCTGCGAGCGCTAAATATGATGGCTTAGCCATGGCACGAGGCTTAAGCCCGGTATATAAAGACCGATACTTCACTCAGCAGGGTGAGGACTCATGGCAGGTCAATGGTGATATTCGTCGCCGAGTTAGTTTTCAAACGCTTAACTTAATGAGTAGCTACGGCGGTTTGGGTAAATTCGATATTATCTTTTGCCGAAATGTGCTGATTTATTTTGATCAAGAATTGAAACAGGATATTTTACGTCGCCTGCACGCCTGCCTGAACCCTTCTGGAACTTTGTTCTTGGGGGCCTCTGAAGGTATCAGCGGGGTAGAGGATTACTATGAGATGATAAATTGCCGCCCTGGCATCTGCTATGTAGCTAAGCCCCTGAGCGTCTAATAAACCGATCGATTCCCTGCTCATTTTTTAAAGCCTCAATAGAGGCTTATACCTCTCACGATAAAGCGGAGGCAATGGCTTGCCGCTTTGCCTCCTTGCGCTGTTCCAGTTTATCCATCTTGTTTTTCTTATAGCGTGGTTATTTCAGTAAAGCCTATATAAATCAATGGGTTAAGATTTTTATTTTGTTTTGGCCCAGCTCTTGCTTTGTTTAACGCAACGTCCATTGGACAACTTATTTAGCAGGAGATCTATCGTGGCTATTAGTTTTCAGAACGCTTTAGGAATTCATGATTCGGCCCTTCGCATTCGCGCTCAGCGAGCAGAAGTCATTGCTGAAAACCTAGCCAATGCTGATACCCCTAACTACAAGGCCAGAGATCTTGATTTCCAATCGATGTTGCAAAACCAGCAGCAGCTGCAAAGTCGTGGATTGGAAATGAATGTGAATAATGACATGCATCGCCCTGGCGGCGCGACTTTATTCACTGAAGAAGAGCTGATGTATCGCAACCCATTAGCCCCCTCAGTTGATGGTAATACTGTTGAGGCGCATGTGGAGCACGCTAAATATATGGAAAATTCTTTGGCCTTTCAAAGTAGTTTCACCTTTTTAAACAGCAAATTTAAAGGCCTGATGACGGCCATCCGTGGCGAGTAAGGGGAAGTATCATGTCTCTAAACAATGTATTTAACATTTCTGGTTCCGGCATGAACGCCCAGAGTGTTCGCTTAAACACTACCGCCAGTAACCTTGCCAATGCGCAGTCAGCGAGTTCGAGTATTGATCAGGTTTATCGCGGTCGTCATCCAGTCTTTGCTGCGGCTCATCGCGATGCCATGAATGTAGATTTTGACACCTTGGACGACGGCTTGCCGGCAGCGGCGGGTGTGCAGGTGCTAGGTGTAGTAGAAAGCGATGCTCCATTGCAACGCCGTTATGAACCTCACCACCCTGAATCTGATGAGGAAGGTTATGTGTATTACCCCAACGTTAATGTCGTTGAAGAGATGAGTAATATGATTTCAGCTTCGCGTTCGTTTCAAGTCAATGTCGAAGTGATGAATTCAGCTAAGCAAATGGTTCAGCGCGTCTTAACCCTCGGCCAGTAATTTAACTCTAAGTTTTATAGCAGGAAATTAACATGAGTACGGTGAACGGCAGTATTCAAGACAATCCTTATCTCAGCGGCTTGATTCAAGGCAATGGGACTCAGGCAGCTCAGTCCGGTGGCACTAAAGAGGCCGATAATGAGTTGGGCAAAGATGCTTTCTTAGAGTTGATGGTTGCCCAGTTGAAAAACCAAAGCCCCTTAAACCCTACTGAAAACGGTGAGTTTGTAGCTCAGCTGGCTCAGTTTAGTAGCGTTGAATCCTTGGATAACTTAAATACCAGCTTTGATACTTTTCAATCCAACTTTCAATCGAATCAAGCCTTGCAAGCGTCTTCGCTGGTGGGCCGTTATGTCACAGTACCGGCCAGTGAAACTCAGTTGCCGCCTAGTGGTGTTGTGTCTGGTGTGGTCAAAATGCAAAACGCGGCGAGTGATGTTTTCCTTACTGTTAGTAATGAGGCGGGCGCAACGGTTGATCAAATTCCATTGGGTAGCTTGCCGGCGGGTGAGCACAATTTCCGTTGGGATGGTAAGCAGTTAGAACTTAATGGACAGCTATTGGATTGGCAATCGGAAAACGAAACCGTAATTCCAGGTGAATACGGCTTTAGAGTGGCTGGCAGCAGTGGTGGGAATAGCGAGCAATTTGATACTTCTTTAAGTGCACAAGTTAGCAGTGTCACTATGGGAGCAAATAGCCAGCTTACTCTGAATCTGAAGGGTATGGGATCAGTTGGGTTTGATCAAGTTGAGCAATTCAATTACTAATTGGGCACGATTTTTGAATCGTATTTAACAAGAGTGCTAAACAGCTGGGCAGCACTAAAGCAGTAATCGTGTAGCGCAGTAGGTATAAAATTTTTTAGTAAAAAATTTGCCGCAGCGGCAATAAGTGTCCCGCGGCGAGTAGAGGAAGGCCTCTACTTAAAATCAGGAGTAGATTATGTCATCGTCATTCAATATAGGTTTAAGTGGTATTCGTGCGGCAAACTCTGATTTGTCGATCACTGGTAATAACATTGCCAATGCCAGTACCGTTGGCTTTAAAAACTCCCGTGCGGAATTTGGGGATGTTTACTCCAATCAGCTTTTCGGTTCAGCTTTGAATCGTCCTGGTTCAGGTGTGGGTTTGCAGGCGGCCGCCCAGCAGTTTAACCAAGGGAGTATTAACGAGACCTCCAACGTATTAGATATGGCGATTAGTGGTGATGGTTTCTTTGTTGTTAATCAAGGTGGCGAGCAGCTATATACCCGTGCAGGCACCTTTGGCTTGGATAATGAAGGTTATATTATCAGTAATACTGGAGCAAAGTTGCAGGGTTTTGATGTTGATGAGACCGGCAAACCCAATGGTATTTTGGGCAATTTGCAAATTGATGCAAGCTTGCAGCAACCGCAACAAACAAGCTCTGTAGACTCCTCTGTTAACTTAGATGCAAATGAGCCGGTGCTGGAGCGAATTGGTAAAAAGTTCTCAACAGATGGCAATTCGGTTGCGGTTACCCAAGTGGGTATAAGCAATCCGACTCGAACTCAGGCTGATGGTGCCAGTACTGCCTTCCCTGGTGGTGGTTTTGATTTCTCTACCGATAATGTGACTTTCGATATCACCTTGGCGAATGCCGACTCCGGTAATAATGGTACCGTTAGCATTAATCTGAATTCCGCTGCAGGTTTGCCAAACAACGTTAATAATTACAATGATGTTCGCACTTTAGTGAATGTTATTAATGCTCAAATCTCTTCTCCTGATTTACCACAAACCGCTATCGATGTGCAGGCGGTAGCCGTTAACGACGGTGGCGGTAACTTCCATATCGAGTTTAGAGCGCTACGAGACGGCGATCCATCGCAGGTTACTATTGATAATGGTAACGGTAATGTTGGCCAGCTGGGTTTAACCTTGCCGCTTACGGATAACTCCGGCACGCCGGCAGTAAACAATGGTTATCCAGAACAGTCCATTGATGTAACTGGGCCGGATGGCAGCACAATCACCTATCAAAGTACCCAGGGTGCGACCGCCGCAGCGACCTCAGCAGAATTGAATGCTTTGGCCGGGGTAACGGCAAAGGCGTCAACAGAGGCTAAAATTACGGCAACCAACTTTAACAACCCCAATGGCAATATGGTACTGGAGTTAAATGGTGTTGCGCTAAATGCTGATGACCTTGAAGGTTTAGCGACCCAGATTAATAATCTTAGCGATACTTCGCTTTCCGGTATTTCAGCTGAGATGGATGCTGGCGATCTGGTGATTAAATCCAGCATAGGACATGATTTAAAATTCGCCTTAACGGCAGGTGACGATGAGACGTCCATTCAGGTCATTGGTAATGAAGATGCACCAGAGCAAATTTTAGAAATTGATTCTGCCGGTGGACTTGCCATCGCTACCGCAACCAATGCGGCCGGTAATTCAATTGTTGTGGGCGGTAATATCGACATCCAATTGGAAGATGGTTATTCCGTCGATAACTTAAATCCTCCAGCCTTGGGTTTGTTCCAGCCATTTAATGCTAATAGTTTTGAAGAGGTTGTGCTGAACCCCTTTGATCCTAATGACCCGGATAGCTATAACCATACAACAGCGGTTAAAGTTTTTGATAGCTTGGGCAACGCCCACACCATGAACCAGTACTTTATCAAGCAGGACTATGACCCAGCAGTGGCGGGCAGTTCTCCAAACCACTGGAAAATGGTCGTTACTATTGATGGTAAAGACGTTGGTGATCCGGATACTTCTTTGGCGGCGCCTGATAATAAACTGGCGACTCGTGCGGAATTCGATTTGCATTTCAAAGAGAATGGTGATTTTAACTCAGCCTTGTCAGATGACGTTTTGATTTCCAACTGGACTCCCTTAGACGCACAGGGGCAGGAGCTCGGTACATTGAAGCCTTTACCGGTACTAGAGGGTGGGGTAGCGCCAGTGCCAAAGCCTTCGACCACCTCTAACTTCACCATTGATATGAGTGAGTCCAGCCAGTTTGGCGACAAATTCACCGTGAAGTCTGTAGATCAGGATGGTTTTGCCACAGGTCGTTTGACCGGCGTGACTATCAGTGATGAGGGTATTATTTTTGCGCAATTCAGCAACCAAGAATCAGAAGCCTTAGGGCAGGTTGCGATGGCTAACTTTACTAATAATCAGGGCTTGCAGCCACAGGGTAATACCATGTGGGCAGAGAGTTTTGATTCTGGTGTACCGAGTATCGCCTCTCCGAAAAGTGGTGGTCTTGGTTCCATTAAGGCCTCGGCGCTAGAAGACTCGAATGTGGACTTATCGACCGAATTAGTGGATTTAATTATTGCCCAGCGTAACTATCAGGCAAACGCTAAAACCATTGAAACGGCCAACCAAACCACCCAGACCATTATTAATCTACGTTAAAGGTAGCGGCGGCAATGCTTTGCCTAGGGGCTTTGCCGCTGTTTTTCTCCTTGTCTATATATCCATTCTTCTTAGCAGTCTAATTTAAAAATGCCTGCGGCGTAGCTCTTTATCCCTTTGAATTTCATAGGTTTTTTCCTGCTTATTCTAGCGTGGAGAATTCTGGCATCCATATTGCAATTAACTTCTTGAATGAAAAAATGCGGCGATAGTGTCGATTGTGTGACGCTTGTAATTGCCGGCCAAAGATTTCGAGAAATGCCCTAGAGCAGAGATATAGCAATGGATAGAGCCCTTTTTACGGCCATGAGCGGCGCCAAGAACAATATGTTGGCACAGAGTAATCACGCCAATAACTTGGCTAATGCCAATACACAAGGTTTTCGTGCCGATTTCACCCAAGCTCGTAGCATGGCCGTTTATTACGGCGAAGGTCACCCCAGTCGAGTGTTTTCTCTTACCGAAAACCCAGGAACAGACTTTCGTCCCGGTCCCATTGACTATACCGGTCGCGAACTCGATATCGCTATGAATGGCGAAGGTTTTTTTGCCATCAGTGCGCCAGATGGCACCGAAGCCTACAGTCGCGATGGTGCGCTTAGCATCGATATCAACGGCATTTTACGCAATAGCTCGGGTCATCCAGTGTTGGGTGATGGTGGTTTTATTGCGATTCCGCCGGCGGAAAAAATTGAAATTGCTTCCGACGGCACGATTTCAGCTGTGCTGTTAGGGCAGGGTGTCGATCAGCCGGTTCAGATCGATCGCATCAAGATGGTTAGCATTGATCATCAGGAACTTGAGAAGTTTGAAGATGGCTTAGTTCGCTTGCGCGAAGGTGGCCTTGATGGTGCCACACGTGATGCCGACGTAAACCTGCGTTTACAGTCGGGATATATAGAAGCAAGCAATGTAAATCCCGTTGAAGAGTTTACAGATCTTCTAAGCCTGGCAAGACAGTACGAAGTGCAGGTGAAAATGATGAAAACTGTCAAAGAAAATTCAGAAGCTTCTGCGCGATTGTTGCAGAGCTCTTAATCAAATTTGTACGGCATTGCCTTTAGCTAATAGGCAATAGGAAAAAGGTAACGATATGCACGCAGCGCTTTATGTCAGTAAAACCGGTTTGGCCGCACAAGATAAGCAGCTAACAACCATTTCAAATAACCTGTCAAACGCTTCAACCGTTGGTTTTAAACGTGACCGAGCGGTATTTGAAGATTTGATGTATCAGATTCAGCGCCAACCTGGTGGTCAGTCTACGGTAGATACCCAGCTACCTTCGGGTTTGCAGCTTGGAGCTGGTGTGCGTGTGGCCGGAACCAGTAAAGAGTTTACCGTTGGTAGTATGCAAGTGACGGATCAAACCTTAGATGTCGCTATCAATGGTCGAGGCTTCTTTCAGATAGTTCAGCCCAATGGGGATATTGCATACACCCGTAATGGCCAATTCAGTCTTAATCGCGACGGCCAAGTAACCGATGTAAACGGCTTGCTACTTGAACCTGCCATTACTATTCCAGAGGGAACCAATCGAGTAACGATTGGCACTGATGGTGTCGTTACCGCTTATACCGATGGCCAGGTTACCGGCCAGCAGTTAGGGAATATTCAGCTTGTAGATTTTGTTAACCCAGCAGGTTTGCAGGCCATTGGTAGCAATATGTATTACCAAACGGCCGCCAGTGGTGATCCGATTAATTCGATTCCTGGGCAAAACGGTATGGGCTCTTTACAGCAAGGTGCTTTGGAGAATTCCAATGTCGATATTGTTGAAGAGATGGTCAATATGATTACCACTCAGCGAGTCTATGAAATGAACTCAAAAGTGGTATCTACTGCCGATCAAATGCTGCAGTTCGTTTCTCAGAATATTTAATTTGAATAATGGTTAAGCCAATGAAATTGCTCAATGTAAATAAAGTTTTCCGCTTCAGCGCTGTGGCCTTATTGTGCGGCTCATTGGCAGCCTGTGTTATTCAAGCGCCAGCGGAGCCAGGTGCGGCTGCCTTTGCGCCTGCTCACGATGTACCAGCGCCTTTACCAACCCCCACTTCTGGCTCTTTGTATCGTGAAGGCGTCGGCTTGGCACTATATAGCGATCGTAAGGCCCACCGTATTGGTGACATTATCGAGATCATTTTGTCTGAACGGACGACTTCAACAAAATCATCTAGCTTGGTAACCAAAAAGGAAAACACCATCGATATTCAAGAGGCTCAGGGTGGTGTGGGTACTATCTTGGGCAGCAATGTGTCGGCGGCAAATCTCAGCCTGCTTACCGATTTGATTGGCAAACGTAACTTTAGCGGTAATGGCGATGCTGAGCAAAACAACAGCCTAGATGGCAGTATCACGGTAACGGTTTCGGGCGTGCAGAGTAACGGCAATTTGCTCGTACGCGGTGAGAAGTGGATGACCTTAAATCAAGGTGATGAGTATATTCGTATCAGCGGTATTTTACGCCCGGATGATATCGCCCCGAACAATACCGTTGCCTCTACCAAACTGGCCAACGCACGCATTACCTACAGCGGCGAAGGTGCGGTTGCGAATTCTTCTAGAATGGGTTGGCTATCTCGTTTCTTTAACAGCGAATACTGGCCCTTTTAAAGGCAGTGGATATGATTTTTATGAAGCATATTGGCCTAGCATTAGTTTTGTTATTCAGCTCTACTTTAAGTATGGCAGATCGTATTAAAGATCTGGCTTCGGTGGCGGGAGTACGCAGTAACCAGCTAGTTGGCTATGGGTTGGTGGTTGGTTTAGATGGTACGGGTGATCAAACCAATCAAACTCCGTTTACTACTCAAACCTTTCTCAGCATGATGAAACAATTTGGCGTGACGGTACCGGAAGGGGAGCGTGTAACGTTAAAAAATGTTGCTGCGGTGGCTATCCATGCCGAATTACCTCCATTTTCCAAGGCCGGTCAAACTATTGATGTTACGGTCTCTTCTTTAGGCAATGCAAATAGCCTTCGTGGCGGCAGCTTGTTGATGGCACCGCTAAAAGGTGTTGATGGAAACATCTATGCCTTGGCCCAAGGTAACCTTGTTGTCGGTGGTTTTGGCGCCGAAGGTGCCGATGGATCTCGTATTACCGTTAATGTGCCGGTAGCAGGCCGCATTCCAGGTGGCGCAATCGTCGAGCGAGAAGTGCCCAGTAATTTTAATAATGGTCAGCCTTTAGTGTTTCATTTAAAACGCTCGGACTTTACCACCGCTAAACGCGTAGCCGATGTTATCAACACCACTTTAGGCCCTGGTGTAGCGCGCCCAATGGATTCTACCTCGGTAGAAGTGGATGCCCCGATAAATCCTTCCCAGCGTGTTAGCTATTTATCGATGCTTGAAAATCTTGAAGTTACTCCAGGTGAAGAGGCGGCCAAGGTAATTATTAATTCACGCACTGGCACCATCGTTGTGGGTAAACACGTAAAAGTAGATCCCGTTGCGGTAACTCATGGCAATCTAACTGTGACTGTTTCTGAAAGCGTCGAGGTCAGCCAGCCCAATGGCTTGGCAGCAGGTACCACGGCGGTCGTTCCGGATAGCCAGGTAGCCATCGAGCAAGAAGATAACCCAATGTTTAAGTTCGCGCCAGGTCCTTCTTTGGAAGATATTGTTCGTGCAGTCAATAAAGTCGGCGCGGCTCCTGGTGATTTAATGGCAATTTTAGAAGCCTTAAAACAATCCGGTGCCTTAAAAGCAGAATTGGTGGTGATTTAATGAATAATCTAGATACCTTATCACGTCCAAGTTTGGTGAACGCCGGGGTTAATTACAATGATCTTAATTCTCTCAACAATATTAAGCAGGCGGGGCGAGATAAAGATCCGGAATCCTTGCGTAAGGTAGCTCAGCAATTTGAGGCTATGTTTATCCAAACCATGTTGAAAACTATGCGTCAAACCAATGAGGTTTTTGGTAAAGATAATTTTTTAAACAGTAATGAAACATCGATGTATCAAGGCATGCTGGATGATCAGATGAGCCTAACCTTGAGCAGCGGTCGAGGTTTGGGCCTGGCCGATGCTTTCTTTGAGCAGATGAACAATCAATACAATTTTTCCAAGACGAACTCGCAAAGTACCGAGCCTGAAGATAAGCTGGCCAATACTATGCTTGATCGTAGCACTGCACCAACAGGGGATATTAATTGGCGTGCTATTACAAGCAGCTCGGCTTTCGAAGGTGTTGATCTAGATGCGATGCGTGTGAAGATGGCGGAAGCCGCTGAAGCTCGTAGAGCCTTTTTTGAAGCCGGTGCTAATAAAGCCCGGGAATTACAAAATGGCGTTTCAACCCAATCGATTGCCAGCAGCATTCAAGATTTTATCGAGCAACTGGCTCCGGCTGCAAAACGAATTGCCAATTATCTTGGTGTCGAGGCTAAAGGTATTATCGCGCAAGCGGCCCTAGAGACAGGCTGGGGGCAACATATTATTCAAGATTCGACGGGCAATAGCAGTTTCAATCTATTTAATATTAAAGCTCGTAAGGGCGAACCGAGTGTTCAAGTCGGTACTGTAGAGTATCGTGATGGAAAACCCGTAACTGAACAGGCGGAGTTCCG
Organism: uncultured Pseudoteredinibacter sp.; assembly: GCF_947502065.1. Taxonomy (GTDB): domain Bacteria; phylum Pseudomonadota; class Gammaproteobacteria; order Pseudomonadales; family Cellvibrionaceae; genus Pseudoteredinibacter. Next base: position 183,783 of record NZ_CANMYE010000003.1, on the reverse strand, counting down.
TAAGTACAGCAGTATCCAAGAGAGCTTTAGCGACTATGCCCGCTTACTGAAAAGCAATCAGCGTTATCAATCTGCGCTCGCCGAAGGCGGTGACGCCAACGCTTTCGCTCAGCAGCTACAAAACGCCGGCTACGCTACCGATCCTAAGTACGCCGAAAAGATCCAACAAATTTTGCAACGTCAGGAGTTCAAGCTGCTAGATTAAAGCAGTCTTGATAGGCATCGATTATGACTAACAGCCTTTTAAATATTGGACGTACGGGCTTACAAGTAAGCCAGAGCCAGTTAAATACGACGGGTAATAATATTACCAATGCTAATACACCTGGTTATAGCCGTCAGCGCGTCGATGTTGTTACTCAAGATAGCTTTTCTACCTCGGCAGGTTTTATTGGCACCGGGGCCAAGGCGGTTGATATCGAGCGGGTTGTTAATCAGTTTGTCATCGAGCAGGTACGTACCAGTGGCTCAGCATTCAGTCAGTTAGAGGAGTACTCGACCAAGCTTTCACATCTGGATAATTTATTGGCCAATGAATCCAGCGGAATGTCAGGCGTTTTGAATAGCTTTACCTCGGCTGTCGCAACTGCGTCCGATGACCCAGCTTCCTTACCAGCACGTGAATCAGTATTGGCACAAAGTCGTATCCTAGCCGAACGTTTTAATACACTTGATAACACCATGAACGACATCGCTGATGGTATTAATGATGAGCTGGAAAGCACCACTCAACAAATTAATATTTTGGCGAACGCAATCGCAAGCCTAAATCAACAAATAGTTGAATCTACCGGCAACAGCAATATTCAAGTACCCAATAACCTGTTTGATCAGCGCGATGAACTCTTGCGGGAGTTGTCTAGCCTGGTAAATGTGTCGGTCGTCAACGAAGGTAATGGCAATGCCAATATCTTTTTTGGTAATGGTCAGAGCCTTGTGGTGGGGTCAACTACCTATGAAATCATGGCTATTCAAGGTGAAGAAGACCCATCCCGTTACGATATTGCCATTCAAGATGGTGGAACTTTAAAAACCATCACTAAGGATGTTACCGGTGGCAAAATGGGGGGCTTGCTTGAATATCGTCAAAATTTCCTAGACCCCGCGATCAGTGAGCTGGGACAAATGGCGATTACGATAGCCGATACCATGAATCGTATACAATCGGGTGGTTTGGATTTAGAAGGGCATTATGGTTCTGAGTTGTTTCGCGATATTAATGACCGTGAATCCACCTTGGAGCGAGTTGCCTATCACAGCGGTAACAAATCACCGAATGATCGAGTAGTGAGTGTCGAGATTACCGATACCAGTAAGCTCTCTTCCGACAACTTTCAGATGCGTTTGTCGGGCGGTGCTCCCAGTGTTTTTGAGGTGCTAGATAGCAGTGGCAATGTTGTCAAAACGGGTGGCCTTAATGGTGTATTCCCGCAAACCATTGAAATGGATGGCTTTAATATTAAGCTGGAAAGTGGCAACTTCAGTGCTGGTGATCAATTCTTAATAAAGCCCACTCATAATGGCGCGGCCAATATCAGCCTTACTGGTATTCAGGCCGATGGCTTAGCCTTTGCGCAGCCTATTGTAACGGGTACTTCTTCCGGAAATACCGGTAACGGCAGTATCTCAAAAGGTAATGTGGTATCAGCGGTAGATCCGAAAACAGGTGAGCTTTTACCCAGCTTTCAAAAAGCCGGCGAGTTGGCGCCGCCACTGATAATTCGTTTTACCTCAGAGACATCTTACGATGTCTTAGACAACACTGACCCGTCGAATCCAATCAGTTTAGTTCCGCCACTAGAGAATCTGCCATTCACTCCGGGTATTAGTAACGAGATATTGCCTGGGAATACGGGGCAGACCTTTATGATTAGCGACGGTTTTAACGCCGGTCGCACACCCTTATCAACCGAAATTCAAACCGGGCCCATTGGTACCGAAGCCAGCAATGCCATTGTCGAAGAAGTGATAACGATTTCTAGACCATTGGATAATGGCAAGACAGAAACTCAAAAATTAGTTATTCCTCAAGGACAATCTGCACAGGCGGCGGCAGCTTTATTGAGCGAAGCTAATGGGGTAAGTGCCACAGCATCAAGCTATGCAGAGCTGAATGTTAACGATAACGGTGTGGGTACTGATTTTGAGCTGTACTTAAATGGAAAGCAGCTAACTCTATCGCAACCGAATCTATTAGGAGATTTGCCGTCTCCAATGACGAATGATTATTTGGCTGATGCCATCAATGCCGATGGTAATTTACAAGCCCAAGGAATACGGGCGATCAGTGATGGGAAAAGTGTAAAGATCTACTCTAATCAAGGTGTCGATTTAAAGTTTCAGGTCGAAGGTGGTACGGGTGACAGTGTTGAATTCAAAGGTAATAAGCCAGCTTCGGCCTTAGGTACGGTTGATGTAAATAACCCAATAAACTTCAATGCCGGCGGCCCAAATAGTTTTAATTTAGATTTATTTGATGGCCCGGGTGGTGCAAGTAACCCGAGAACTGTGGAGTTGGAGGGCAGTTTCAGCGACACCAATTTGCTACTTCAGCACGTGCAGACCCAAGTTGATAAGGCCTTTGGTGAAGCTGGCAAAGTTATCGTAGCGAAAAATGCAGATGGAACGATTCGCTTTGATACCGTCGATAACGATATGTCTACACAGCTGCGTGTTACGGGGCCTTTGGGGGCTGATCCTTTAGGTATGGCTGCGGCGGTAGGGCAGGGTACGCTTCGCCCCGATGACATTATCGAAGTTAACGGTGTTGGGGCAGGTAATGTTCAAGCGTTAACTTTTGCTGGTGATGTCTCGGTGACTATGGAAGATGGGTATGAACTAAGCACCGATGCCGCGTCTCAAGGAAACTTCTTTAGTCAGAACAGTACGGCGCAGTCAGCCTTTATGGGTTATGGCCTGAGTATCAGTGGCAACCCCGATAAGGGCGACGAGTTTACCGTCGATTTTAATACCGATGGCCACTCTGATAACCGCAATGCTCAAGCACTTATTAATCTAATGAGTGAGCAGACCGTTGGCGGCCAAGCAAGCTTTCAAAAAGCCTACTCGCAGATCGTCGAAAAAGTCGCTACAGAAACCTTTGAGGCAAAAAGTAATCGCGATGCGGCCAAGGTAGTCTATGAGCAATCGGTGGCACAGCGTAATAGCATTTCGGCGGTAAACCTAGATGAAGAAGCCGCCAATCTCATTAAGTTTGAGCAGATATACAACGCTTCTTCGCAGGTGATTAGCGTCTCAAGACAAATTTTCGATACCTTACTGGGAATATTCTAGTATTCCGGGATCTAACTCATGAGAATTTCATCAATACAAACTTTTACTACCAGCGTAAATCGAATTGTTGATTTGACCGGCCAGGTAGGTAAAACCCAGAGTCAAATCTCGGCAGGAACTCGAATCCTTCAACCTTCGGATGATCCAGTTAATGCCGCTAAAATTCTCGATTTAGAGCAAGAGCTGACTTCTAGAGATCAATATGTAAAAGATATTAACCTGTTGGAAAATAGAGCGAAGCTAGAAGAATCGACCCTTAAGACGGTCAATGATACTTTGATTCGTATTCGAGAATTGACGACCCAAGCGGGTAACGGCGCCTTGATTCCATCGGATAAGGAAGCGATTGCGGCAGAACTTCGCCAGCGTCTCGATGAAATGCAGAATTTGATGAACACCAAAGATACCTCCGGTGAGTATTTATTTGCAGGCTATAAAGGGCAGAGCGAACCCTTTGTAGATACGGGTAATCGTAACTTCGTATTTGAGGGTGATGAAGGCCAACGGTTTATTAAAATATCCAATACGGTGAGTATACCTGCCAGTGATTCTGGTAAAGATATTTTTGTGGATATCAAAAGTGCTCAAAATACCTTCACCACCCTTGCCAGTGACAGCAATACGGCCGTTCCTCCGGCTACGGTATCAGTGGGTTTAGTGGTTGATCAAGAAGCTTATGATGAGTTCTATCCAGAAGATATTATCATCGAGTTTCAAAATCCAGATGAGCGCACGTTGGTAGGCCTGCCTGCCCAAGCTAACTTCAATATTATCTCTAAGTCTGACGGTCGCGTTTTGCAAGAAAACCTGCCGTATATTTCGGGTAAGCCTATCGAGATTAATGGTGTGCAGGTACAGATCGAGGGCAATCCAAATACCGGTGATACCTTCTTAATCGAATCATCTGAAAATCAAGGTTTATTAACCAGTGTTAGCCGTTTGATTTATGGCTTGGAAACACTTGGAGATAGCGAAGAAGATAAGAAGGCTTATACCCAGTTAATCGAAGACTCTATTACTAATTTAAAAGCGGCGGAAGACAGTGTTCTTGAAACTCGCGCCGAAATTGGTGCGCGCCTCAATACCATGGATAGTACCCGAAAGCTACATGAAGATCTTAAAATAGTCAGCACAGAGTTATTATCCAATATCCGTGATTTGGATTTTGCAGAGGCCAGCAGTCAGTTGTCCTTTGAATCTTTTGTGCTGAAGGCAGCGCAGCAAAGCTATGTGAAAATAGCAGGCCTATCGCTGTTTAATAACCTTCGCTAATTGCATAACTCGCTTACTTAGATAACGAGTTATGAAAAAACACCAGGCATAAAAAAGCCGCTCAAGCTAGCGGCTAAAATTTCCGAGAATATTAATTCCTACTGCGGAAACGTAATGGTACAGACTGCAGATTGCTCTGTGTTATGTTCGTAGCTGTTTAGTTACGAACATAAAATTGGTACATGGCCCCGAAAGTTTGTGGGTTTCTTTTTTCATAGGCGTCCCAGTAACTCAAATTGCGCATTGCTTCGTCGCAGGGGTAGGTGTTCTTATAAGCTTGATAATGTTTAGCCGGTACGCGAACAAAGCCTAAGAAATCCATGTCGAGATCCTCGCAAAAATTTTCCAGCTCTAATGGCGTAAAGCGGTGCTCTTGTTCATGAAACAAGAGATCGCGACAGCCGCTAAGGCTGTAAAAATCCGGTGAAGCCAAGACGGCCGGCCACTGATCAGGGCGCTCTAAGATTTGGCGACGAAGCTCGCGCATATCTTTCGGACGGCTTTTTAAGCCTTGCTCGGCGATCATTTCGCGACAGCGAATGACTTCTTTGCGGGCACGCTCACTGTAGAGCCCGATTTTCATTAGGCCACCAGGTTTTAGCAGTCGTTTCAACATTTGAGCCCCCTCAAGCGGAGAGTTCATATGATGCAAAACACCACTACATTCGATTATATCAAAACGCGTTTCAAGATCGGCAAGTTCAAGTATGTCGGCTTGTAAAAAGACAATATTGTTTAGTTGATACTGTTCAGCTTTTTCCTTGGCGTAGGCTAAGCTAGCTTGACTAATATCAATGGCCGTTACTTGAGTGTTGCGAAAGTAGCGCGCGCATTGTAGGGCGTGTTTGCCTGTACCGCAGCCGGCTACCAGAACTTTTAAAGTTTTGCCTTGTTCATTAGGCATAAAACCATGCTCTGGCAGTGCAGCATCTAGCGCATGCTGATATTCAGTAGGGGTCTGATAGGGTAAGGCCAGCCAGCGTGGATAAGGGTTCTCCTCATACTGGGCCTTTACCTTGCAAGAGACGCTGTCACTGATTGTGCCAAGGCTTTCAATATTGATTTTTTTCTCGACATCGCTAAAGCACAGTTTCAACAGCTGCCCTAGGTTGCTTAGCAGCTCACCTCCAGTGTTGATATTGCTGGCGGTATCGATAAGGTTATTTAATAGGGTGCCAGTATAAAGGCTTGGAAAGTTCGCGCTGGGCTCGTACATCATTAAGCTTACCCAGTTATCTAATAGGGCAAGCTGCTCAGATTGCCCAATTTCGCTACTTTGCAGTATTAATTCGGATTGCTGGATGCGGCTTTCAAGAATCATCCGCTCGCTGTCGTCGTAAGCCATAACATGTTCATTGTTATAGGCTTGAATCGCGAGGCTGATTTTTAGATTTAGCTCATCCAGGCTGCAGCGTCTTGCGAACAATAGATGCTGCCTGACCGAGCTGTTTAAGTCTTCAATTAGATCACTGCTAAAAATGACAACTCTTAGCGCCTTTAAATAAAGCTCATCTACACAGAGTCCGGCGATGTCAACTTGGCTGTCTGCGTCTTTTAGTTGGTAGCGATGAATCAGTAGGGATGCGATTAAACGTGAAAGGTCGCTATGATCGACATCTTCTAAGTTAAGATAAAAGCGCAGCTGTTCGTCCAGATCTTCGGTGTCAGCGTCGGCGGTTAATTGCTTTAAGCAGGCAAAAAGATTGCTTTTAACGTGGGCGTCATCCGGATTTTGATGAATCAGTTTCTTATAGATATTAAAGGCACTGACAATTTCACCTTGATGAAAGCAGCTGTAAGCATAGGCAGCCTTTGCGCGAAAGTGACTAGGCTCAAGCTTGACGGTTTTTTGAAAGCACTCGCGTGCTTTTTTGTGTTTGTCTTCGGTCAAATAGATGTGACCTAAGCTAAACCAACAAACGCTGGCCTCAGGGGCGTGTTGCAAGGCTTGGCGAATCAGTTTTTTCGCTTTGCCCAGTTCATTACAGTCCAAAGCAATACGTGATAAAAGGGCGAGTGCATCAGCACATTGTGGATAGATATGCAGAATATTTTTGCAGTACTCACGGCATCGTTGGCGAAGCTCGGCGACTTCCCGTTGTGAAATTCCTGGTGCTAAGCTTTTGCCATAGCAGTCTGAAGACTTTTTCAGTAGCTTATTTAGGATTTTCCACTGCCCAGAGCTTAAGTCGAGCTGCTGGTGCTGCCCGCTATAATCTCTAGCTAATGTCTGCTTTATCGCTGCTTGTGTCACAATCTAGCTTCCCATTGTTCTTTTATGTACCCAGTTTGCTGCCAAATTTTTAACAGTTAACGAAGGGCACAATTCACTTATTGGGAATAAGCAAAATATTTGCCAATTGCTTTGTTTTTGTTCGATATTTTAGGTTTTTGCTTATAAGTTTATTAAAAACAATAGCTTATGATATTTGAGGGGAGTCTTTTAAAGCTGCAGAAAATGGCAAAAGAAAGCCGCAGGCTAGGCTGCGGCAAAAAATTGCCATTGGCAATTGGGGGAGTAGTCTGTGTAAAGTCTGTGCGGTTTGCCCTATTCGGCTACTTAGCGACGCTCAGATAACTGATCGCGCCACGCTTGGCTTTGTTAAGTGCATCGGCCTGCTTGCTTAGATCTTCTTGCCTCTGCTTTAGGTCTTCAATGACTGATTGATAACATTCCAAAATTCTACCTAGCTCAAGAATATCTTGTTCAGTAGCGGCGCCTTGGCCGGGAATCTGTCCGCCATCCAGGATGGTTCTCAACTGCTGATCGATATCCAGTAATTGATTCCAGCTTTCTTCTTGCGCGGCATCGATAATGGCCAGGCGCAAATTGCGAATAGCGCTCATAAAAGTCCTATCTTTGTGTGCTGGGGCATTGTGCCCTAAATTCTGTTTCACGGTGCTGTCCTTTTCCACCTGCAGCGCAGATGTCATTCAGGCAATTAGCGATATAGCAAATTGCAGGCCAAACTTAGCTATCGATTTCTTGCCAGGCGGTATAGATGCCATGCAGCAAGCTATATACCTCGTCGATCATCGCCGGGTTATTTTCAGCATTGGCGCTGAACAAGCGAAAGGTCATATAATCGTACAGCTGCTCTAGATCGCGGGTCATCTCCGGGCTATGTTTGTGATCCAAAGATTCACGCAAGCAATCGATCATTTCTGTAGCCTTACCGATAAAGCGGCTGCGCTGCTCGTGCTCGCCGCGCTCTGCGTGACCTTTGGCCTTAGCCAGGCGATCAAGGGCGCCGCCCATTAAAAGGCTGATCAATTTATGTGGCGATGCATCTAGTGCGCTATAGCTATTGTTTCGCTGGTATTGCGCTGCTGCAGAACCTGAACCGTAAAACATAAAAAACCCCATTTGTTTTTAACGACGTACCATCGCACCTGTGTCTTATATTTAGGTTTACGGCCGTAGGCGGGGTGGCTTTAACAAAAAGCGAAAAAAAGTTTTACCACTGGTCGAGCGGCAAGATTTCGCTTAAATACTCTTTGTAAGCGGTAGCGCTTTGCCGTTCATCGGCCAATCTTTGTTGGCTTCTTTTTGGATTGCTGTTCCTGTTGCTCAACATTCTTTCATTATCTTGTTTCTTTCTTCTTTATATAGCCAGTTTAAACATTTTCTCATTTGGCAAAAAAGTAAGCTTGGTATCTAGCCAGAGCAGGGGGCTTGCCTGATTAATTTTTTTAGAAAAACTGACAATCTAAAAAATTTTGTCTATATATAAGGTCCGTAAAAATAGTTTAGGCAATTATTGCTTTGGCTTAGTTGGATGAGGCAATGCTGCTAAAACAACTATTTTTAAAGTACTTTTAAGAGCTTGCTTGTGAAGTCATCCTCTTATTCCCATCATTTTTCCACCAGCTTTGTGGGTGTTTTGATTAAAAACACGACAAACGGTCAAATTCAACCTAAAGCATTTCCCTAGGGTGCCGTTAAGACCATTGAAACATTTTGCTTTGGCAAATATGGATCAAAGTGCAGTTACCTAATCTGGTATGGATTGTGCAACCGATGATTGTCCAATTATGGATGCATCAAAGATTGAGCAATCATCTTCGTCAGAACGCACGATTGAGCACTTTGATCAACAAGGTCGCGAGCTTGCTTAGGCAGGAGCGCAGGTAATCTCTAAGGAGTAATGATATGGCTTCGGTTATTAATACAAATATGGCGTCGCTGACAGCGCAACGTAACTTGAGTAACGCCCAGGGCGCTCAAGCGGATGCCATGCAGCGCCTGTCTTCAGGTCTACGAATTAACAGCGCTAAAGATGACGCCGCAGGTTTGGCAATCTCGACTCGCTTCTCTTCACAGACCCAGGGTTTGGCGGTTGCAATCCGTAACTCGGGTGACGGTATCTCCCTTGCGCAAACTGCGGAAGGTGCACTAGGTACCATGACAGAATCTTTGCAGCGTGTACGTGAATTGGCACTGCAGGCTGCTAACGGCACCAACTCGGCTTCAGACCGTGAAGCATTGAATGCTGAAGCACAGCAGATGATTGCGGAAATTACCCGCACAGCTAAAGAAACCAACTTTAACGGCCAGAAGCTGTTAGACGGTTCTTTCAGCACCGCTTTCCAGGTAGGTGCGAATGCCGGAGAAACCATTGATGTAACCGTTTCTGATCTAAGCGTTGATAAGTTGGGCGTATCTGATCAGGCGGGTGTTTCCGCGGTGGGTACTGACTCGGCACTAGGCAACGGTGATTTGGTAATTAATGGCAAAACCATTTCTTCTTCATCAGCTGCTGACGATGATGCTTCTACTGATAATGCGGCGGCCTCTGCGATCGCAAAAGCTGCGGCCATTAACAAGCACTCTGATGAAACTGGTGTTCGTGCGGTTGTTGACGAAAACACAGTGGCGGGCTCTGTACAAACTGCCGACGCTCAAAGCGGCACCATCACTTTGAATGGTGTAGATATTGAAATTGATACCACTGGCGATGCGGCCACTACTCGTGCTGCAGTAGCTTCTGCGATCAATGCAGTATCTGAGCAAACAGGTGTTACCGCAGTTGATACAGGCGATGCTGCAACTGGTGTTACTTTGGAAGCCGCGGATGGCCGTAATATTCAGTTGAACCTAGGTGGTGGTGACTTAAACGAAGCCAATACCGGTTTGGCGGGCACTGACACTTATGAAGGTGGCTTCACTTTGGTTGCCGAAGGCGATACTAAAGAGATCAATGTTCAGGGTGGTAATGGTACTGGTAATGGCGATATTGCTAACGCTGGTTTGTCCAAAGGTAGCTATACACCGGGCGTAAGTGCTGTAAGTTCTTCAGCTAAGACTGGTACGCCTGCAACAGGCGCAACGGCTCTAGTTCCTGGTACAGCCGGTACGGGTACTTTAGCCCTTGCTGCTGTGAATGCTGACCATACTTCCGGCTCAGGTGGTGATAATATTCTTGCGCTCGAAGATTCGGGTGGTAATGCAGTAGGCACCATAACATTTACTGGTAACTTTACCGGTGGTAGCGCACTTACTGCAGCGCAAGTGGTTGATCACTTAAATGGTGGTACCACGGTAGCGGGTATCACTGGGACCTTAAATTCTGGATACACCGCAAGTGAAAGTGGCGGTAACATTGTTATTACAGGTCCAACACCTACTGATGAAAACGCTGGCTTGGCGGTTGTAGCCGCAGGTTCTTCTGAGGTTCCATTGGCAGCATCTGCTGCCGGTACAGCGGGTACGGCGGCTACGCCTCCAACTACTCCAGCGCCTGATCGTGACTTAGATGCTGGTGATTTGGTTATCAACAACGTCGCAATTAAGGCTGCACAGGCTGGAGATGATACCGCTTCTTATGATGGCGCTTCGAGTTCAAGTAAGGAAGCATCGGGCATTTCAATCGCTGCAGCAATTAATAAATCCACTGGTGAAACTGGTGTAAGCGCTGAAGTTAATGCAACCGAGTTTGTGGGTGGCTCTACCACTGCTGCTCCAGCGGCCTCCGGAGCTGGTGCGTCGGGTAACACTGGTGCGGTTTGGGTTAACGGTGTAGAAGTTAACTTAACCGTTCAATCAGATGCAGGCTCTAGCCGAGCACATGCTCTAGAGCAAATTAACAAAGTAAGCGGTCAAACAGGTGTTACAGCTACTGATAACGGCGAAAGCTTAACGCTTACTGCAGCCGATGGCCGTAATATTGTACTGGCATTTGATACTAATGCTGCTGATGCAAGTGGTGGTGTAACTGCTGCAAACTTTGGCCTAAATGGTTCTAGTGGTATTTCGTCTTCAGACATTACTGCGGCCGGTGGCACCCAGGGTGAGGCAGACAATGTTGCTGAGACTACTTACTCAACAGTGACTTTAAGTGGCGCTGGTGACATCGAAGTAGGCGCCGGTATTAACGGTAGCACTAAACTAGACGAGCTCGGCTTTACGGCAGGCAACTTCGGCGGCGGTGAAGACGGTACTTTCTTAAAAGATATCGATCTTACCACTGTAGACGGTGCCAACGATGCTCTAACTGCCATCGATAACGCTTTGGATACCGTAAACGCTCAGCGAGCTGATTTGGGTGCGATCCAAAACCGTTTCGAAACCACGGTGAAGAACTTGCAAGTTAATGCCGAGAACTTAACCGCGTCTAACTCTCGTATTCGTGATGCTGACTTCGCATCTGAAACCGCTGAGTTATCACGTGCTCGAGTTCTACAGCAGGCAGGTACTTCTATCTTGGCCCAGGCCAACGCCCTGCCAAACCAGGTGTTGTCTCTACTTCAGTAATCTTGGAGTAGATAACCTAGTGGAAGAGGGGGCCACTAGCCCCCTTAACCAAGCAGCGGCCTGAGGAAAACATTATGAACGATTTGCAAACCTCCTATACAGCGACCCCGCTAAGCGTAAAGCCTAGCGATCCGATTCAATCGTCTGTAGCGAGCAATGCTGGTGTTCACACTCAGGTGTCTACTGCACCATCTTCTGAGCCAGCCGTAGCAAGCTCAGAATCCGTGCAGCAGGATTTGGAAAAGGCCGTTTCTCGTTTGAATGATTATGTGCAGTCCACTCAGCGGGATTTGAAATTTTCCATGGATGAGGAGACCGGGCAAACAGTTATTACTGTAACCGATCGTTATACATCCGAAGTCATTCGCCAGCTGCCAGATCAAGTAGTTTTAGATTTGGCAAAAAAGTTAAACCATGAAGAGCCTTTAAAACTTTTCAGCGCGCAAGCGTAAATTTAGAAAAAGCTGCTTTAAAATAATTATTCTTAAGCAGCTATTGATGAGTCAGCTAAATTATTTTTGCTGACTTGTCAAACGAAGTGAAGTTTTTAAAAGCGGTTTTAATTTTTAAAAAGAGGATTTTTAAAGAAGACATTTAACGATTAAGAAGTTCGATAAAAGTCATAATTTTCAGTTAGTTAAACAAATTTGTTAGCCATAACAAACACCGATTCAAAGACCCGTTTAAGCAACTGAAATAAAAATCTTTAGAGAACGTGATCTGTTTTATTCGATGAATGGTTCAGTGGCCGTCTAAATTTTCAACGATTTAGGCCGCCAAGGAATTTGAATCGGATGTAAATGGGTCGCGTGCTCGCGTTTGCGTGTACGCCTTTTTAAAGTAAAAGGTGTTTGTTATGGCTTCGATCATTAATACCAATATGGCGTCCATCATGGCGCAACGTAATTTAAGTAAGTCGCAGGGTGCGCAGGCCGAGGCCATGCAGCGCCTATCTTCAGGTTTACGCATTAATAGTGCAAAAGACGATGCGGCTGGCTTAGCAATTTCTACTCGTTTTTCTTCTCAAACCCAGGGCCTAGCCGTTGCCATTCGCAACGCTGGCGACGGTATCTCTTTAGCGCAAACTGCAGAAGGTGCATTAGGAACTATGACCGAATCGCTTCAGCGTATTCGTGAGTTGGCACTGCAGGCTGCGAACGGAACTAACTCTGCGTCTGACCGGGAAGCTCTAAATGCTGAAGCGCAGCAGATGATTGCTGAAATTAATCGCACAGCGTCAGAAACCAATTTTAACGGTCAAAAATTATTGGATGGTTCGTTTACCACTCAGTTTCAGGTTGGGGCAAATGCTGGTGAAACAATTGCTGTAACTGTTGCCGATCTAGGTGTCGATACTCTAGGCGTTTCCGAACAGTCAGGCGTTTCTGCTGTTGGTACTCAAGCTGCCTTAGGTAATGGTGATCTCGTTATTAATGGTGTAGGTATTTCATCCTCTTCAGCTGCTGACGATGATGCTTCTACCAATTTAGCTGCATCGAGTGCGATTGCAAAAGTAGCTGCAATCAATAAGCATAGTGATGAAACTGGTGTTACAGCAATAGTAGATAAAACGTCGGCTGGTGGCACCGAGCAGAGTGCGGCAGCAGTTAGTGGCGACTCGATTTCTATAAATGGTGTTGACATCCAAGTGGATACAACTTCAGATGCCGCAACTACTCGCGCAGCAGTCGCTGCTGCGATTAATGCGGAGTCTGATCGTACTGGGGTTCGCGCTGTTGATAGTGGAGACGCAGCCACGGGTGTTACCTTAGAAGCAGAAGATGGTAGGAATATTGAGCTTACTTATTCCGGTGGGCTGAATTCTCAAAATACTGGATTGGCTGACGCAGGTACATTTACCGGCGGGTTCACACTAATTGCGTCAGGTGAAACAAAATCTATCGATGTGGATGGTGGTAATGGGACGGGTAATGGTGACTTAGCTAACGCTGGATTGAGTAAGGGTGACTACACACCTGGTGTAAGTGCTGTAAATTCCTCAGCTAAGACGGGTGACGCGGGTATAACTGCGCAAGGAGCTACGGCAACTATTGATTTAAGTGGTTTTACCGGGAAAGATTTCGACACTGGCCCATTGGCAGCAACAACTTTTGATGTTGACGTAACAGATTCGACTGGTGCAACTACTACACATAATATTGATATTACAGGCGTTTTGACGCCGACAGCTACGCGCGCCTCTGTAGATCTAAACTTGTCTGCTGTTTATGGAAATGATTATAGTACCAACAACGCTTCATTTACTATTGATACTGGAGATGGAACTGGTGCTCAGACAGTTACTCTTACAGGCGATTACCGTACAACAGCTGATAGTGTGAACGGTGGATTATCAGGTATTACCTCTGCTGATTTGGATGCTTTGGATAATACCGTTAACGGTACCATTACCGTAGACGGCACTGACATTACCTTTACACTTGGTGCGATGTCTTCGTTGGATGATGATGCTAAAGCAACAGCTCTGCAAAATGCCATTAATAGTGGTATTGCTCAGTATGAAGCTAACCCGCCAGCCCTGCCTGCGGCGCAAACAGTTAATGACGTAACTGTTACAGTAGACAGTGGTGTATTCACAATTTCTTCTGGCACTGCTGGGTTCGGAACTATTGCTGAATCCGCAACTGATTTTGATTCGGTTAGTGGTACCGCTGCAGCAGTTTCATCTGCCACTATTGAAGCCAATGCTGGTCTTGTGTTTGATAGCGCAAGTGTCCAAGCGTTAGCTAATGATAACGACACTTTTGTAATTAACGTTGACGGTGTTGATTACACAGCGGATATTGGGGTCGCGGCAGATCTTGATACCGATGCTGAGGTTCTCAGCGTTATCCAGAATGCGGTTGACGGTAGCGGTACTCTATTGAGCGCTGTAGCAACTGTAGCGGCAGATGCAAACGGTAATGTAAAAGTTTCAAGCCCTACAGCGGGAGCAACTGGTAATGTAACTTTGGGTGCAATTTCTGGTGGTCAATCACTTACAACTGCCGGTGTGCAAGCGGCTGCAACAGATACAGATTTGCTGGCAGAATTAACTGGCGCGGGTATCACTGGACTGGATAATTTAGTGGAGCAAACTGTCGGCGGCACTGACGGCGTATTCAACGTGTTAAGTTCAACTACCGGTGCAGGCGTGACTATAGCACTTGTTGATGGGGACGGCACTCCAGGTAACGAACCTACTGGTTTTACCACCGCCAATGCTGTTGATGGTACAGCGGGAACCATTACTGACGCTCAACTTATTGCTGCTTTAGATAGCGCACAATTAACCGCTGCAGGTTTAACTATAAGTGACGCTGACGCCTCGACTGAAGATGGCAAGGTTCTATTGACGACAACCGATACTGGGGCAGCGACTGGTATTGCCATTGGTGGTACAACCGTAGGTACTGTTACTACTAATGCGACTACAGGTGCGATTCAAGATAGCGCCGACGACACTGTGGGGGTTACCGCAGTTGCTGCTACAGATCATAACTTGGATGCGGGTGACTTAGTTGTCAACAATGTGGCAATCAAAGCAGCGCAAGCCGCTGATGATGTCGCTTCATATGACGCCGCGGTTTCTAGTAGCAAGACGGCAAGCGGCATTGCGATAGCATCTGCTATTAATAAATCAACAGGAGAGACTGGTGTTTCGGCTGAGGTTAATGCTACCGAGTATGTTGGTGGTAGCTCATCATCTGATGGTACTGCAGGCAATACAGGTTCAGTTTGGATAAATGGTGTAGAGGTTAATTTAACTGTTCAGACGGGTTCTGGAGCAAATAGGGCTCACGCTGTTGATCAAATTAATGCAGTATCTGGACAAACAGGTGTGATAGCTAGTGATAATGGTAAGAGCTTATCATTGACTGCCAGTGATGGTCGAAATATCGTTTTAGCTTTCGATACTAATCAGGCTGACAATGGTGGTGTAACTGCTGAAAACTTCGGTTTAGGCAAAGGTGCAGCGCCAAATGCTACCGCTATCTCTGAAAGCGATTTAACTACCGCTGCTACTACCGCTGGTACAAGTGAAAAAGAGCAAGCTGATCTAGTAGCAAAGACTACCTACTCGACGGTTACTTTGACTGGTGCAGGGGAAATTAACGTAGCGGCAGGTATTAATGGTAGTGACGACCTAGCGAACCTTGGTTTTACAGCAGGTAGTTATGGCGGTGGCCAAGATGGCACCTTCCTAAAAGATGTTGATCTTTCGACAGTTGACGGCGCCAACGCCGCCCTGACCGCCATCGATAACGCTTTGGATGCTGTAAACGCTCAACGGGCTGACCTAGGTGCGATTCAAAATCGTTTTGAAACCACGGTGGAGAATCTGCAGGTAACCTCGGAAAACCTAACCGCTTCTAACTCTCGTATTCGCGATGCGGACTTTGCGGCGGAAACCGCTGAGCTGTCGCGCACTCGAGTGTTGCAGCAGGCGGGTACTTCGATCTTGGCCCAGGCCAATGCCTTGCCTCAGAACGTATTGTCACTGTTGCAGTAATTTCGCAATAGGCAAATGGAAAGGGGGGCTGACAGGCTCCCTAAACCACAATAGCAACTGAGGATAAGGCTATGAACGAAGTGCAAACCAGCAACCCAGCGATGTCTAGGAGCACTTCTGCCGTTACGCCGGTGAAAAAACCGACCGATGGCGGCAAAGATTTGCCTCCGATGGACAAAGGCACTACAGAAATCGTTAAGGAGGTCGCTAACAATAGTGAGGCTGTGCAAGAAAACTTAGAAGAAGCCGTTTCGCGATTAAATGACTATGTACAGTCAAGCAAGCGTGAACTGCAGTTTTCTATGGACGAAAGCACGGGGCGAGCCGTAGTTACCGTGATCGACAGTGCAACATCTGAAGTGATTCGGCAATTACCCGATGAAGTAGCCTTGGATTTGGCCCGAAAATTGAATGAAGAAGAGCCGATACGGTTGTTCAGTGCTCATGCCTAAATTACCCACAAGGTAAACAGGTAAGGGGTTTATCAAACCCCAGAGCCGCTACAACCCCTGGCCCGACTAGGGTCTTGAAGTAAAAAGCCCCACTTAGTGATACTGAGAGGGGCTTCTTACGTTCAATCAGCTGATATAGAAAAAATAGAATATCACTCGGTATTCGGGGAGTTAGACATGGCCAGTATTTCCTCTGTAGGCGTAGGTTCAGGCGTACTGAACAACGATTTGATCGATCAGCTGATTGAGGCTGAGCGTGCGCCCACCGATAAGCGCCTTGACGTAGAAAAGGTCGACCTCGAAACTAAAATTTCTGAGTTGGGCAATATCAAAAGTGCCGTATCCAGCTTGCAGTCGACGGTAAGCTCGCTGACCTTGGCATCTTCTTTTGAGACCAATACTACCTCGAGCAGTGACAGTACTAAACTTACGGCGACGGCAAGTAGCTTGGCAAGTCCTGGGGTTTACAATATTGAAACCACCCAGTTGGCGCGTTCGCAAACCATTGCATCTAAAACCTATGAAAACCTGAACGATGTTGTTGGTCAGGGTAAATTAGTATTTAAGTTCGGCGAAGTGGAAACCACACTGAATGCCGATAAGTCAGTCGACACTTTTGGTAGTTTTACAGAAGACCCTTCCCAGCCCAGTAAGAGTATTACGATCAACTCCGGCAACCATACCTTGGCCGGTGTGCGCGATGCTGTAAACTCGGCCGATATTGGCATTCGCGCTTCTATTGTTGATACCGGCGATGGCTTTCGTTTGCTGTTTGAATCGGAAGATACTGGCAAAAGCAATGGCTTTACCATTGAAACCCAAAACGCCAACAATGGCTTGGATGATTTTGAGTTTAACGAAACCAATTTTGATAATGTTTTGCATGCGACCAACGCGGTAGACGCCGAGCTTAAAGTTAACGGCTTAGAAATTACCCGTGAATCGAATCAGATTGCGGGTGTTATTAATGGTGTAACCCTAAACCTACGTCAAACCTCGGTGGGTGAGCCGGTGACCTTAACGGTGGAAGCCGATATGGAAACCATTAATAAACGTATGCAGGATTTTGTAACCTCCTATAACGAGTTAAAAACCCTAACGAATGACCTCACCGCTTATAATTTAGAAGAGCAAGAGGGCAGTGTTTTTACCGGTGACCCGACTGTACGCAATTTGGAGAATCAGCTAAAGCGAATTTTAAGTAGCGCTTTACCTACAGGTGCAGGGGGTAGTTTGAGCTCTTTGGCTGAGATCGGTATAAAGACCAATGAAAAAACCGGTTTAATCAGCTTCGATTCAACAGAGTTTGCTAACTATGCGCGCAATGAACCGGAAGCTTTAACCAAGCTATTTGGTACTACCGGTGTAGGTGCTGATAATGTTGAATATATTCGAGGGAATAATCAAACCAAATCGGGCGATTACGATGTTGTCGTTACCGAGTTGGCAACGCAAGGTGAGTTTAAGGGCAATGCCACGTCAGGCGGGCCTTATATTATCAATGCTTTAAACGACACATTTACAATAAATGTTGATGGCGTTAACTCAGAACAGATTGAGCTTAATCAGAGCCCGGGTTTAAGCGGGACAGAATTGGCTAATTTACTGCAAACTCAAATCAACGCGGACGAGAAACTAAAAGCAAATGCAAAATCTGTTTCGGTAGAATTTGATAGCAGCAATAACAGCTTTAATATTACCTCGGCCAGTTTTGGCAGTAAGTCATCGGTATCTTTTAACAGCATCGATAGCAATATGGCCCAAGACCTAGGCCTTTACCGCCCAGGCCAAGGCCCGCGAACTTTGGATTTAAGCGATGCGCTTCGTACCACGCCAGAGCTGCAAAGCGCAGTTGTCATTGATGACAGTAATGATAATTTCACCTTAAGTGTCGGTGGCACTAGCAGTGCTGAAATTTCGATTGCCCAAGGCAGTTATAGTGATGGTGAGGCGTTAGCCTCAGCAATTCAAAGCGCGATTAATGCCGATAGTGCGATATCACAGCAAGGCCTTTCGGCAACCGTTAGCTACAACGGCGAGCAAGACGGTGGCCAGTTTAATATTAGTTTTAATAATCAAGAGTCTTTTCAAGTGCTTAGCGCCGATGCAGCGCTCAGTGATATTGGTATTACTGCCAATGTTTCTTCGACCAGCAAAGTGTCAGGTTTAGCCAGCAATGATCAATTGGCAGCGTCATTAACCGTTGATGCCAATAACGATACCTTTAGCTTGAGTTTAAATGGTAAAAG
Organism: uncultured Pseudoteredinibacter sp.; assembly: GCF_947502065.1. GTDB lineage: Bacteria > Pseudomonadota > Gammaproteobacteria > Pseudomonadales > Cellvibrionaceae > Pseudoteredinibacter. The sequence continues at coordinate 165,249 of NZ_CANMYE010000003.1, read as the reverse complement.
CTACGAAGATATCGAAATTGCCCAAGGTAGCTATACCACCGGGCAAGCCTTGGCAACGGCGGTACAAGATGCGATAAACGCCCAAACTAGCACGGGTGAGGCGGCTAAGACAGCGGCCGGCAGTGTGGATTTATCGACTCTAATTGATTTCACCAGTGAAGAATACGGCTTTAAGCTTTCAGTAAATGGTGATCCTGCGGTAGACGTTGTGGTGGATCAAAATGCGGGAACAATGAACTTAGAATCCATCCAAGCGGCGCTCGATACAGCCTTAGGTGGTACGGGCATCGTCACGGCTTCATTGGATAATGGCAATCTCGTCCTTGAAGGTTCAACGATTGGTGAAGCTGGTACCATCGAAGTCATAAACGATGGCCGCGTAGCATCAACTAATGCCGGCACTGTAGATACCACTACTATCCCTGGAGCGACCAGTTTTGCTGCAGCAGAAATAGAATTCTCGCTAAATGGCGATAGCTTCACCTTAGATTTGAGTAGTCTTTCTGACCCGCTAAGCTTGCCGGCCGATATTAATACCTTATTAAATGATCAACTTACCGCCCACGCTGACTTTTCAGCCGGTGATATTGTTGCCAAACTAGATGCATCCAACCAGCTTTATTTTGAAGGTAATACCGCCGCAGCGAGTGAGGCATTAAGCATTAGTAGCACCACTAACGATGTGTTCGGGGTAGATGGTGTAGCAAGCACCGCTGGTGCCAATGGCTTTGGCTTAGCCGAAAGCACCAGCACAGGCCTAGATGGTAGCAATGCCACCGTGAGCTTTGTAGGTGGCAACGGTGAAGGTGGATTGCGTATCGCCTTCGACAATGAAGATATCTTCCGCATCACGGCGGCCGAAGAAAACATGGCCAATACACTGGGTATTGCGGCCAGCGATGGCAGCGAAACCCAAGTTACTAAAGGCAAAGATGTGGTGGGCACTATTAATGGTGTAGCCGCCGTAGGTAGTGGGCAACGCTTAACCGGTGCCGAGGGCAACGATGCCTATGGCCTGGCGCTGAATATCAGCGGTGATGCGATTGGAAAGCGCGGTACGGTTAACTTTAATCTAGGCTTAGCTGAACAGACCGAGCGTTTTTTACAGGCCGCTCTCAGTGCTACAGGCTTTTTAACCGAAAAAGAATCTGGCCTACAGGCATCGTTGAAAGACATTGCCGAAGAGAAGGCCGAGTTAGAAACCCGTATGGAATCACGCCGAACATCGCTAAGTCGTCAGTTTACCTATTACGATACTATTGTGGCTCAATTGAACTCATCATTGGATTTCATCAAGGCCAACTTCGAAGCGCTCAATGCTCAGAATAACTAGCCAAAACTAGTTTAGTCTTGTGGGCGGGCTTTCCTAGACCAGCAGCCAAAATTTCCTTCGGCTGTTGGTTTTTTCATCGTTTTCTAAAATTCTTCCTTAAATTATTGATTTTTCATGTCATTTAATTGACTCCCGCCAAGGTATTGACTATTAATTACCTTATGATTTCTGCAAAGTAATCGTGGTCAACTATGTGACATAGACCATGGACTGAGCATATAAGGGTACCTTGGAGATTGAGGAAGCAAAACGATGTGGCGAGACATCAAAGTATTAGTGGTAGATGATGACGCAGAGCGCCGCCACAACCTAAAGGTGATTTTGGATTTTCTTGGTGAGCCCAGCGTTGCCACATCCTTATCGGGTTGGCGAACCTTTATTGATAGCTCTGGCGAGAATTCCGATGAATTTGTGGCGGTGTTGCTAGGTGATTGCCAAGCCGATAGCCCGATTCAAGAACAGGTTCAGGAAGTGCATCAGTGGGACGCCAATTTGCCCATTATCATGTTGGGCAAGCGCTCGGCCGATCTAGAAGAGTTGCGTGAAGGCCTGCCGGCGGAATTAAAGCACAGCTTAGTGGCCGCAATCACAACGCCACCGACGTACAACCAGCTATTAGACACCTTACACCGTGCCCAGCGCTATCGCGAAGCTAAGCGCTTGGCGTCTAGCAGCAATGGGCAGCGACCTTCACATTTGTTTCGAAGCTTGGTAGGCACATCACGCGAGATTCAAACGGTTAGAACCATGATGTCACAAGTAGCCGATAAGGATGTGTCGGTGTTGATTACTGGTGAATCCGGTACGGGTAAAGAGGTGGTCGCCCGTAACTTACATTATCATTCAGATCGTCGTGACGAGCCATTTGTACCGGTGAACTGTGGCGCGATTCCCCCCGACCTTTTAGAAAGCGAATTATTCGGCCATGAGAAGGGCGCCTTTACCGGAGCGATTAGTTCGCGCGCTGGGCGTTTTGAAATGGCGGAAGGCGGCACATTATTTTTAGATGAAATAGGCGACATGCCGCTGAATATGCAGGTGAAAATCTTGCGTGTTCTACAGGAAAAAACCTTCGAGCGAGTGGGTGGCAATAAGAGCATCCCCACCAATGTGCGTATTATCGCGGCGACACACCGCAATCTCGAAAGCATGATCGAAGAAGGCAGCTTCCGTGAAGATTTATATTATCGCTTAAATGTATTCCCAATCGAGATGCCATCATTACGTGAGCGGGACGAAGATATTCCTTTACTGCTCAATGAGCTGGTCTCTAGATTAGAGAGTGAAAATCGTGGTTCTATCCGTTTTAACTCGGCGGCTATTTTGTCTCTGTGTCGTCATCAGTGGTCTGGTAATGTTCGAGAACTGGCCAACCTGGTAGAGCGCATGGCGATAATGTATCCCTACGGCGTTGTCGGCGTGCAGGATTTACCGAGTAAATATCGCCATGTCGAAGTTGAAGAGGAAGACTTTGGCATCAGTGAAGAGCTTGCACCACGCCAAACCAATGTGGTCAGCATGTTTGATACCACTTTATTACCTGAAGCGGGTATCAATCTAAAAGAGTATTTGGCGAATTTAGAAAAGAGCTTAATTGAGCAGGCGTTGGACGATTCCGGTGGTGTAGTAGCGCGTGCGGCCGATCGCTTAACCATTCGACGCACCACACTTGTGGAAAAGCTGCGTAAGTACGGCTTGCAGCGTGGCTAACTGCTTTTAGCAAATCAACATCAAAGCCCGCCTAGCGGGCTTTTTTATCACTACGGTTTTTCCTTCCACGGCCCTTGGGTATTTCTTTTGTATTCCCATTAAATCGCCGCTGGGCTATTCCACTGCCAAATTGGCACTCGCTTTGCAGTAACCCTTATAAATCGATCAATCGCCAGTTTTTCGGCGTTTGGCTCAGCTTGTATTGAAAAGGGTTAGATACTCATATGCCTTCACCGACTGCCATGGAAGTACCTGCATTTGCAAAGTCAGATATTGCCTTTGATTTTAATCCAGATGTGGAGCGCTTACAGGAGGCTTTTTCTCAATTTAACGAGTTATCCCAACATCTCGCGGAGTCCTATCAGCTGCTAGAAGATAGAGTGACCGAGCTGACCGATGAGCTTAACAGTGTAAGCCAGCAAAGAATGCGAGAGCTGGCGGAAAGAGAACAGCTAGCCAATCGTTTAGAAACACTGCTTTCGGTACTGCCAGGTGGCGTCGTGGTATTGGACGATAAAGGCTTGGTCAGCCAGTGCAATCCTGCAGCGACGCAATTGTTAGGTGAGAGCATCGATGGGCGTTTATGGCGTGATATCGTGAAAGAGTGCTTTTCGCCAAGACAGATTGATGGTCATGAAGTTTCCACCAAAGATGGTCGTTTTTTTAGCATTGCCACATCATCGATTGATGAGGGTGGTCAAATTATTTTGCTTACCGATCAAACACCTACTCGCAAGCTTCAAGCTGAGTTGAGTCGCCATGAGCGTTTATCGGCGATGGGAAAAATGGTTTCGGCCTTAGCCCACCAGATTCGCACACCGCTATCGACAGCGATGCTTTATGCTGGGCATCTTTCTTCTAGCAATCTACCCGCCGAGAAAAGCCAGCAGTTTGCGCAAAAGCTAATGGGTCGTTTGAGTCATTTGGAACAACAAGTCCAAGACATGTTGTTATTTGCCAAAGGTGAGTTGCCGTTGAACGATAGCATCACCTTAAGCGACTTGTACCAAGGCTTGCGTGAGGCGATGGAAGAGCCCTTGCATAGCAGCCAATCAAACTGCGATTTTATCCCGCTGACAGAAGAGCGATTGTTACGTTGTAATCGCGAAGCGCTCATTGGTGCGATTCTCAACTTAGTGAACAATGCTATTCAAGCCGTAGGTCGTGAAGCCAGCTTGAGCCTGCAGTTTTGTGTGCAGGATCATCAACTGAAAATTCTAGTGAACGATCAAGGTCCAGGCATCGATCGCGCTGATGTACAAAAAGTACAGGAATTATTTTACACCACTAAATCCCATGGTACTGGTCTAGGCTTGGCAGTGGTGCACTCTGTAGCCAAAGCACATGGCGGGGTATTTAGCTTGGACTCTGAACTAGGTCAGGGCACCTGTGCGGTAATCAACTTACCGCTATTAGAAAATTCTTAAAAATTGATACTTATAGAACATAAATAGACAGGCGAATTTACGATGGATAATCACAAAATCCTGGTAGTTGAAGATGACATGGATTTGCGCGAGGCGCTTTGCGATACCTTAGAGATGGCTGAGTATCGTGTGGTCGCTGCTGAAAGTGCCGAGCGAGCTCTACAGGAGCTGGCATTACACAGTGATATTCATATGATCGTTTCGGATGTCAATATGGGTGGCATGTCAGGTCATGAGTTGCTTGTTCAGGTTAGGCAGCAATACGCCCACATTCCCATGTTATTGGTAACTGCTTATGCCAGCGTGAGTGATTCAGTAGAGGCCATGCGTTTAGGTGCGGTCGATTACTTAGTAAAACCATTCCAGCCAAAGCTATTACTCGATACCGTGGCTAAGTATGTTAAAGGTGCCTCTTGCGATCAAAGCAGTGCGCCAGTTGCAGAATCGGAATCCAGTCAACAATTGCTGCATTTGGCCAGTCGTGTTGCACAAACCGATTCCACGGTTTTAGTCGTTGGAGAATCTGGAACCGGTAAAGAGGTACTGGCACGCTACGTTCACGAACAATCCCCTAGGGCCAATAAGCCTTTTATCGCAATCAACTGCGCTGCCATACCAGAAAACATGCTAGAGGCTATGTTGTTTGGTCATGAGAAGGGAGCTTATACTGGCGCGACCAGTTCGGCGCCTGGCAAGTTTGAGCAAGCCAATGGCGGTACTCTGTTATTGGACGAAATCTCTGAGATGGATCTTGGCTTACAGGCGAAGCTATTACGTGTTTTACAGGAAAAAGAAGTAGAACGCTTGGGTGGCCGAAAAACTATTAAGCTGGATGTTCGTGTTATTGCGACGTCTAACCGCGATATGCGCCATTATGTAGCTGAAGGGAAGTTCCGTGAGGATTTATACTATCGGCTCAGTGTGTTGCCACTGCAGTGGGCACCTCTGAGAGATCGAAAAGAAGATATTATTCCGCTGGCAAATAAGTTACTGCAGCGACACGCTGAAAAACAACATCGACGTGGTATTGAATTAACGGCATCGGCGCAAGAAACTATGCTGGCTTATGCTTGGCCGGGGAATGTGCGCGAACTGGATAATGTTATGCAGCGCGCTTTAATCTTACAGCCAGGCAGTCAAATAGTGGCTGAAGATTTAGGTTTAGAATTTGCCAATAGTTACAGCCCTAAACCAAGTATTCTGCCCACAGCACAATTGGAAGCTGTTGTTGTGGCTCAAGAAGAGTCGCAGCAACCTGTGTGCTCGCAAGAACTTAAAGAGGAAGTTGAAGACGACTTGCACTCAGCAATGCTAGGTGATGATCTAAAGCGTCGGGAATTTGAAATTATTGTGCAAACCTTGAAGCAGGAGGGGGGCAGTAAAAAGAATACCGCTGGTAAGCTCGGCATCAGTCCGCGCACGCTGCGCTATAAGATCGCCCGATTCAAGGACTTGGGCTTAAATGTTGATGCTCAACTTGCTTGCTAGTATGTTCTAATTGGAAAAAAAGGGGCTTTTAAAAGCCCCTTTTTTGTAGTGCTGATTAGATGACTTCGATTAAGTGCTGGTTATTACCATGGCTTAATAGATCATTTAACTCAAGACTTCCGTCGAAATATGTTGCTTGATCAGCGGTTGGATCGCTTGCAGATTTAGTGTCGCCCAATACGACGCCATCATCCAAGCCTAGGTAGCTGTCAATCAGTAAATCGTTAAAATCAACAGAACTTAAACTCTCGAAATCAACATTGAAGAGTACCGCTTCACTGTTGTAATTTAGCGCAAGATCTTCGCCGTCGGTCAAAACGCCAGAAGAGGAGAATTGCGCATCGGTTTCTGGAGGAAGGATCAAGTCATCATCGACATCGCCACCTTGACCGCTGCCCACGCCGCTAGAGGCCTGGCTTTCATCTTGATCTTCAACAGCGTTAGGAATTAGCTCTTCATCACTAGCTACCGTAGCTTCATTACCGTAATCGGCAACTTCGCCAACTTCAAAAGCTGGGGCTGCGGCGCTGTCATCGGCATTAAACTGTTGGCCCCAAACCGTAGATCGAGCTTCTTCAATTTGTAGATCTCCCCAGGTGATTAGGTAGCCGCCATCATTAAGCGCAACAATGTGAGGCTCTGTTTGAACTCCGCTTTCATTGTGATTGATGAGTTTATTTTCATAGACTATTTCGCCAGCAGCGGTATAGCGTGTTGCAAATACCCCCAGCTGGTCAGCATCATCAGAGGTCCAAACAACTACAATGTCACCATTGGCCAAGCCTGCGACTTCGGCTTTACTGGCGCCTGCACTGATGGAGCTATGAACATCAATGGCATTGCTTAGGCTTGGGCTGCCATCGCTATTGAATAGCTGCACTTTGACGATTGTTTCTTTATCCGCTTGCTCTAGCCAGCTTACTGCAAAACCACCGTCAGCAGTCGCAGTTACATGGCTTAAGCTCTGGGCGCCACCGACGTTAGAAAGGGCAAACTCTCCACTTAAGCTGCGACCTTGATCGTCATAGATTTTCGCCATGGCTTGGTTTTGCCCAGCGCTGTTTTCAGTATCCCAAGATACGATAAAGCGTCCGTCGCTGAGAGTTGTAATGCTTGGATTGGCTTGGCTGTCGATAGTGCTGTCATTAACTCGAACATCACCGGTAACCGCAATTCCTTCAGCATTAAATAGGCGCATATAAACACCTTCGCCGCTACCATCTTGGCCATTGCTCATCCATGTGATGATGTAGCCACCGTCGTCTAGCTCACTGATCGCAGGGCGTTGCTGATTGGATTCTGTGTAAACATTAATTTGAGTCTCAGGACCCACTTTATTGTTGTCGGCGTCATAGCGCTGGGCGTAAATTCCATCAAGGTCGCCATCTTGATCTCGGGACTGCCAAGTTACAACAAAGCCGCCGTCGCTCAAGCCGATAACATCCGAGTTGATTTGATCGGCAATGGTATAGCTGTTGACCATGAAGCTGTCGCCAGCAGTGCTGCCATCAGCATTATAGCGTTGGGCAAAGACATCAAAGCCTAGCTCTGCCTCATCTGAAAGCTTGAGATAGGTGACCAAGTAGCCGCCATCAGCTAAGGCTGTGATTGGATCGACCACAACCGGTGTAAGATCCATGTCGAGTTCATTACCCGCCAAATCAGTAAAGGCGGCGTTAAAGGTGAACCAACCATGGGAATAGCTAGCGGTATACTTTGCGGATACGGTTACATCCGAGGAAGTGGAGCCTGTGGCGGTAATACTCGTGCCTGGGTTAATCCAGCCCCTTGAGCCCCAGTGGAAGGCAACATCTTTAATGTGGTAGCTAACTTGTTCATTAGCGGAAATTTCGAACTTAACTACGCCGGCCCAACCAAACCAAGCGCCGTTTTCTTGAGCCGATGGTAGCTGAGCTGAAGCCTCTACAATCGTATCAATTTCTACGGCCAAATCGTCAGAATTTTTACTGGTGCCCGCTAAGCTGCTTTTAACATGAAAATCATAAACTTTGTCAGCCAAATTGCTGCTGGTAATAGTCCAGGTACCGTTACTATTGGCGGTAGTTTCACCGACTTTTTTATTGTCGGCATATAACACAACGGTAGAACCTGCAGTCGCTTCACCGGTAAAAGTAGGGGTGGTGTCATTGGTTAAATTATCGAAATCGTATTTACCGCTATCACTACTGGCTAATAAATCGATTGTTGGTTTAATTAACGGCGCAAGTACCTCGATGTTAACAGTAGCGGTATCAAAGCCGCCACGGCCATCACTGATTTCATAAACAAGGGTATCGTTTACAGTTTGGGTGTTGCTGCCATCTGGGGTGTAAATTAACTCCCCAGAATTGTTAATCCGCGCAGAGCCGTGGTTACCTTGGCTGACGATCCGAGTCAGGCTTAGGCTGTCATTGTCAGGGTCGGTATCGTTCGCTAATACATTAAGCTTGGAAGATTTTATAACCGTGTAGCTATCATCGTTAGCGATGGGCTCCGCGTTTAGCGCCACTTCGAATTCGAAATCATCCGACTCACCACTTTGGTTGCCCGCTAAATCTAATTGGGTAGCGTTAATTGAGTGGTCGCCTTCATCCAAATCGGTAGTCAGCTGAATTGACCAATTACCTTGATCATCAGCTGTCACAGGCGGTAGCAATTGGCCATCGATGTTTACACTAACGGTGGCGCCTGGTTCGGCGGTGCCGACGATTACAGGCAGCTGATCATCAGTTTTCTCGCCATGTTTTACGTCGTCAGTGTTGCTACCTTGATCGTCAATTAGGTGGGTAATTTTAGGTGGTTCTACTGAACGATCTACGGTGATTTCGAAATCGTTACTTTTTTGGCTGGTATTGCCAGCACCGTCGGTAGAGTATACCGCGATCGTGTGGGTGCCTTCTAAGAAGCTTTGGGTGGGGCGAAACTCCCAGCTATTGTCACTTTGAACGATGGTGAAACCGAGAAAACTATTACCATTGTAAATCGTAATAATTTCTCCGGCGGTGCCGGTACCATGGAAGGTGATGGTGTCATCATCGGTGATTGCTGGGTGATGAAGATCGCCTTGGTACAGGCCAACATCATCGTCGCCATGAGTAATTACCGGAGCAGGCGATGCTTCGGTGTCAATTGTTAAACTGTAACCGGAGTAATCGGTTCCGGCGCCGTTAACAGCCTTGGCTTTAAAGACGGCTTTACCTTCTGGCAGTGGAGTGGTGGTCTGAATGGTCCACTCACCATTACTATTGGCGGTTACTGGGCCATAGGTATCGCCATTAACCGAGAGTGTTACCGTGGCGCCTGGGGTAGCAGTACCTTGAATTTGAGGTGTATTATCGTTAGTGAAACCACCGTTTTGAATAATGGTGCCCGGTGGCAGAATAACTTCGTCTGGGCCAGAGCTATTGTTTAGCGGAGAAGCATTGAACTGTTGCTGCTGAGCGGCTTGAACATTCAAGCTAATCGACATGGACTCAACGCTTTCATTGCCTGCTTGGTCCACAACAATTGTGCTGATATCGTGATTGCCGTCTGCTAAATCAAGCTCGATTTTCCACTCGCCATTCTCGTTGGCTTGGGCGCTAGCAATTTTTTTGCCTTGATCGTAAATGTCTACGCGGGCATTCGCTTCAGCAAGACCGCTAAGTTCAAGCAAACCATTGCTAGTGGTGTCGCCATTATTCAACAACCCCGTTGCGCCTTTGAACTGAATGGCCTTAGCGGTAACGGCGGTCTGATCAACATTTACAACATGTTCTGTAGAGGGCAGCGACTCTTGGCCGTTAGTATCAATACTGGTCGCCGTAAAGCTATGACTCCCTTCGCTCAGCGGCGAAGAGGTGTAGCTCCAGTTACCTTGGCTGTCTGCTGTCGTTTCTCCGATTACAACACCGTTTTGATAAATGCGAACAGTCTCGCCAGGGTTCGCAGAGCCAGTGAGCTCTAGTGTGCTGTCATCGGTACTAGATTGGTGTTGGACTTGGCCATGAATACTGCCGCTATCATCCAGAATGGCTGCGATGGTGGTCATAATAAGTTTCCAATATTTACGCAGAAAGTGAACAGGGCAGCAATAAATCCATGCCCTCAGTATTTATCATCAAGTGGATGATACGAGTTTTGTTAACGGGTTCTATCTTTTGAGCTGAAAATACGAATTAGTAATTAGGTCAAGGTTTAAGCGGTAGCTTAAATTGATAGTATAGTGCTAATTGTTTTACCTGCTTTTGTTTCCTAGGTAGGGGTAGCGTTTGAGTGGTAGAACTTTGTTCTTTGAACGTTGACAGCTGAGTGGCTGATTTTAGCGGTCAGGCTTGCACTTTCGCTTACTTGCCAAATTTTGAGCTTTTATTCAAGGCTGGCGGTCTTTTTACTGCCTTTAAACAGGCGCTTTAGCTAACCCATTTTTGCAATACTATCGCGGCCTTTGTCATGCAAATGTCATTCTGAGTGGGTAGATTGCACTTGACGGTGAGGGTAGTAGGGCGTTAATTTTGCCCTACAGCAAACTAAGCTGGCAGCGATGAGAAGCCGGACAGTCTTCATCGTAAAACCACTTTTAGCCAACGTGCGCAGTGTGCATATCGCGACAGGAGTATCGGTATGAACTATCAAGTCTTAGAGCAAGAGCAAGAATTTACCCCGCAATTGGAAACGGTTATTAGCCCTACTGTCGAGATTTTAGATGCCCGCCGGCGTTTAGAAGATCGCCTTGAAGAGGCTCGCTTAAGGCGAGAGACTCAAGAATTTCCCTTTGATTTTGAATAGCTTAGCCTATCTTTTCTGTTAAGCAGCTGCAGTTCTGCGGCTGCTTTAATTGGCACTTTATTGTTCCACTTCTCTTAAGCTCGACTTCCTTAGCGGAAAGCTTTCACCGCTAGGCATTCCATGCGGCAATTTCTGGCCCGCTTTGTGCATAACTCATATTGAGGGCAGCTAACGCCAGCTTTTTGTCACTATAACTTTGCGAGCTTAAGGCCGAGTCATGACAGACCGAGTAGATATCAATCGCTTACTAGTAGAAATGCGTACTTTAAAATCACAAACCCAGGCATTTAATGGCCCAGGTGCGGTTGATCAAGTCGCCTCTACAGTCCGCCCCGGTGTGAAGGTGCAAGGTAGCGAACAAACCCCTTCCTTTAGTGAAATGATGGGCCAGGCTATCAATAAAGTGAATAGCGTACAAAAGGAGTCAGCAGCGCTGGCGACGCGCTATGAGCAGGGTGATAAATCGGTTGATGTAACCGATGTCATGATTGCTTCACAAAAAGCCTCCGTCAGTTTTCAGTCAATGCTGCAGGTACGTAATAAGCTGGTAGATGCCTACCGCGATGTTATGAACATGCCAATGTAATTTAGGGACTGCTTGTTATGTCTACTGCAGAAACAGATATGGGTGATTTCGCCGATGAAGGCGGAGTCGACGGGGCCAAAAAATCTTCCTCGGATTTAGTTGAAGGCTTTAATAATCTCAACTTAATGCGACAGGTTGGCCTCATGGTTGGCCTGGCGGCCAGTGTGGCGATTGGGTTCGCAGTCGTGCTATGGACCCAAGAAGATAACTATCGCCCGCTGTTTAGCAGTAGCAATATTCTTGATGTCCCTGAAATTGCGCGCTTGTTAGAAGAAAGCGAAATTGAGTACAAGGTTGACCAAAAGAACAATACAATTTTAGTGGCCGAACAAGATATATATCAGGCCAGAATTAAATTAGCGGAAGTTAACAACGACAGTCGTGATGGCACGGGCTTTGAGTTGCTCGATCAAGAACAACCTCTTGGTACCAGCCAATTTATGGAAAGTGCTCGCTATAAGCGCAGCTTAGAAGGCGAATTGGCGCGCACCATCACTGCCATTAAAACTGTCAAGGCGGCCAGGGTTCACCTAGCGATTCCTAAGCGATCGGTGTTTGTGCGAGATGCACGTGAGCCGAGAGCTTCGGTATTTATCGACCTTTTTGCCGGGCGCAGTATTAAGCCTGAACAAGTTAAGGCAATTGCCAATCTAGTTGCATCGAGTATTCCCGAGCTCAAGCTTGAAAATGTTACGGTCGTTGATCAGCGTGGCAGTTTATTGTCTCACGGGGAAGATAACGAAGAGCTACTTATGGCGGCCAAACAGCGTGAGTTTACGCGCAAGGTCGAAGATGATCTTACTCGCCGTATCAATAGTATTCTAGAGCCTGTGGTAGGCGCCGAGGGCTTTAAAGCTGAGGTGAGCGCCGATGTCGACTTTACTCAAGTAGAGCAAGCCGAAGAAGTTTTTAACCCTGATTTACCCGCGATTCGCAGTGAGCAAACGTTAAATGAACAGCGCGGGGCTGATCTTGTAGCCGGTATCCCTGGTGCGTTGACTAATCAACCACCGGGAATGGCCGAGGCGCCTGAAGAAGCGCAAGCTCGAGATGCCAATGGTGGTGGTGCTAATGACCGTGTGCGCAGTCAAGCAACACGCAACTACGAGCTTGATCGAACCGTTAGCTACACTCGCCATCAGCAGGGCAATATTAAACGACTTACCGTTGCGGTGGTAATCGACGACAAGATGGCTATGAATGCCCAAAGCGGTGAATCGAGTCGAGTGCCTTGGACTCAAGATGAGCTAGACCGCATGACAATTTTGGTTCGCGATGCAGTGGGCTTTTCTTCTGCCCGGGGTGATAGTGTCAATGTTTTGAACTCACCATTTATTGCCAAAGATGAAGAAATCTTAGAGGAGCCTCCGGTCTGGGAGCAAGCTTGGTTTGGTAACTTAACTAAGCAGGCAGTGGGTTTATTGATTATTCTTATCTTATTGTTGGGCTTATTGCGCCCATTGCTGAAGAACCTAGCCGAATCTGGCCGCGAGCGCCGAGAAGCTGAAGAGGCCGCACAGTTGGCTGAGCTGGCTGCTGTCGAAATGGAGGGCTTTGATTCTCTTGCTGATGATGCGGTGACCTTAACCGGTGGTGAAACTTTGGCATTGCCAAGCCCGGATGAAAATTACGAAACCCAGCTCAATACGGTGAAAGCACTTATTGCTGAAGATGCCGGTCGTGTGGCACTCGTAATCAAAGCTTGGGTAACTGAGGAAGAGTAGTAATGGCTGAAGATCAGAATCAAATCGAAGGCAGCTCAACACGCACGGAGATTGAGCAAGCAGCTATTTTATTAATGGCGTTAGGCGAATCTGATGCCGCTGAAATTCTTAAGCACCTTGGTCCGAAAGAAGTGCATCGTTTGGGCTCGGTGATGACCGATCTGGGCTATATTCACCAGAAAGAAGTAGAAGTCGTCATGGGTAAGTTTCTTGACGATGTGAAGTCCCTTACCGGTCTAGGTGTGGGCTCTGATGACTACATTCGTAAGATGTTAGTGGCTGCTTTAGGTGAGGATAAAGCGGGCAGCTTAATCGATCGTATCTTGATGGATGGGAATACAGCCGGCCTGGATACCTTGCGTTGGATGGAGCCACGTTCCATTGCCGATATCATTCGTGATGAGCATCCACAGATTCAAGCCATTGTTGTGGCGTATCTAGATTCAGATCAGTCGGCTGAAGTTTTGAGCTTTATGCCCGACAAGGTACGTCTTGATATTATGATGCGCGTGGCCTCACTTGAAACCGTACAACCTTCGGCATTGCAGGAGTTTAACGATATTCTTGAGAAGCAATTCTCAGGCAGTGCAACCAGCCAAGGTAAGGATATGGGTGGTCTGCAAGTGGCCGCTGAAATCATGAACAACTTAGGCGGTGCTGTTGAAGGCGAGTTGATGGAATCCATTAAGGAAATCGATGAGCAAATGGCGCAGCAGATTCAAGATCTGATGTTTATCTTCGATAATCTACAAGAAGTTGATGATCGTGGTATCCAGGCCCTGCTGCGTGAAGTTTCCTCGGAAATGCTGATCATAGCGCTCAAAGGTGCCGATGTTACTCTGCAAGAGAAAATCTTTAAAAATATGTCTAAACGCGCTGCTGAGTTGCTACGTGATGATCTCGAAGCTAAAGGGCCTGTGCGCTTGTCTGAAGTGGAAGCAGCCCAGAAAGAAATTCTGGTTATTGCTCGAAGAATGGCTGACGCCGGTGAGATTATGCTTGGCGGTGGCGGAGAGCAGATGCTTTAAAATTGTATCTTTTGGCAAAGATTGGCGACAACGTACATGGTCGTTAGAAAGGTGAGTATTAGTAATAATGGGTGATGGTGCAGTGTCAGTAAATAATCAGGAATACAGCAGTTGGACACTCCCTTCTTTTGACGAAAGTTCTACGTCAATAATCGCTTCTGAAGAAAAGCTTGCCCAAGATCGAGCTGCTGCTCAAGTTGGTGAAGATGAATCTATCGACGAATTTGAGCAAGAAGTGGAGCCCCTAACAGCGCAACAGCTTGAAGAAATTCGTTTGCAGGCCCATAAAGAGGGGTACCAAGCCGGCTACGAAGAAGGTCAAAAACATGGATTGGAGGCCGGTGTTCAGGAAGGGCGGGCACAAGGCGAAAAGGATATCAGAGCCGAGCTCGAGCCCAGTTTAAATGGCAAAATTAAGCAGTTTTCTCAGCTCGTAGAGCAGCTCGAGCAAAGCCATTTAGAGCAGCAAGATCAGCTCAAGCCATTGATACTGAACATGGTGACAGGGCTAACGCGCCAGTTTATCGAAAAGGAATTTCAAAGCTCACCAAGTTTGCTGATCGATTTTATAAAAAAAGCGGTTGCAAGCTTACCCGGTAAGCCGCAAGAGTTAAGCATCAAACTAAACCCAAATTCAGTAGGCGCCGTTAAGTCGGCTTTGCTGCTTGACGACTGTCAGCTGTCTTTTTCCTCTGACGACAGTTTGGGCAACTGGGATTGTATTGTACGCAGCGAGCACAGTCGGGTTGTCGTTGATTTTGAATCGCGCTGGCAGGCTTTATTGGAGCAATTCGCAAGTGGTGATATGGCGGGCAGTGAAGAAGAAATACAAAGTCAAATGCACACTGCGCAAATTCAGGTTCAACAAGAACTCAACCAAGATTTAGACCAGGCGATGGATGCAGTAGCTCAAGATGACGTCTTGCTTAGTCCGGCCCCGGAAAATACTAATTAGCATTTGTGTTTCATTGTTCTCTAGCGAGCGAATCTAAAAGATGGCAGCGCCATGAAAAATATTTGTGCCGAGTTAAGTGCCTTAACACCGTCTCAACACCCTGACAGATTTAATTATGATTATGTGGCCGAAGGTCGCTTAACGCGGCTTGTGGGGATGACCTTAGAAGCTGAGGGTTTGCGTACAAGTCTTGGGCAAACCTGTCAGATTGTTAATCAGTCGGGTGTTGAAATTGAGGCTGAAGTGGTTGGTTTCAATGGCCAAAAAGTTTACTTGATGCCCATCACTCATTTCGCCGGTGTCGAGCCTGGCGCGATTGTTCGACCGGTAACACAAGCCGCTCAAATCCCAATTGGTGATGAGATGCTTGGGCGGGTGATTAATGGAATTGGCAAACCCATTGATGGTCATGGGCCGCTGCGTGCAAAGGATCGTTTAAAGCTATTGCCAGAAATGATTAATCCCTTGTCGCGAGATCCGATCAAAGAGCCAATGGATGTTGGTATTCGAGCGATAAACGCCTTATTGACAGTTGGACGCGGGCAGCGCTTGGGGCTTTTTGCAGGCAGTGGCGTGGGTAAAAGTGTGCTGTTGGGAATGATGACGCGCTTTACCAATGCTGATGTTGTGGTGGTGGGCTTGATTGGTGAGCGTGGTAGAGAAGTAAAAGAATTTATTGATCATAGCTTAGGAGAAGAAGGCCTAAAAAGAGCAGTGGTGGTTGCATCACCAGCAGATGATGCGCCGTTAATGCGCTTGAGAGCGTCAGAGCTTTGTTGTCGTGTAGCTGAATATTACCGTGACCAAGGCAAAAATGTGCTGCTATTGATGGATTCCCTGACTCGATATGCACAGGCCCAACGAGAAGTGTCCCTGGCCGTAGGTGAGCCGCCGGCTACCAAAGGCTATCCTCCTTCGGTTTTTGCAAAGCTACCGCAGTTAGTGGAACGGGCGGGTAATGGTGAGGCTGGCGGAGGCTCTATTACGGCTTTTTATACTGTTTTAACAGAAGGCGATGATTTACAAGATCCGGTGGCGGATTCGGCTAGAGCAATTTTGGATGGTCATATCGTTTTATCCCGTCGTTTAGCAGAGGAGGGGATTTATCCAGCCATTGATGTTGAAGCTTCCATTTCTAGAGCGATGCCCAATATTGTCGCGCCGGAGCAACTTCAAAAAATGCAAGCATTTAAACGCCTGTTGGCGATCTATCAGGAAAACAAAGACTTAATTAATATTGGTGCTTACCGGCCTGGAAGCAATCCAGAGGTGGATTTGGCAATAGATCGAGCACCTCAATTACGTCAGTTTGTATGCCAAGGAATGAATGAGGCGGTTGCTTACGACATGGCTTGTGCAATGCTAGATCAAGTGCTCTCGGCGTCAGAGGCGAATTCTGGTGGCTAAGTTACGCAGTAAGCGTTTAGCAATTGTGCTAAGCCTAAACCAAAAAGAATTGGATGCCATTAGTCAGCAGCTATCCCATCACAAAGAAAAACTTTCTGAGGAACAGGAAAAATTAAGCCAGTTAGAAGGCTATCGAAATGATTACCTAGACTCGGTTCGCTCACTTAAACAAACCGATGTTCAAAGCATGCAGCGGCAAAGAAGCTTCATACAAAGGATGCAGCAAGCCTGTGATCAGCAAGGAGCAATGGTCGATAAAGTTAATGAACATTGTGAAGCGATTATGGATTTGTGGCACCAGCAAAGCCAAAAAATTAGTAAGCTGGAAGAGCTGATCGCGCGTTATATGAAGGAAGAGCAGGCCGCCGTTGATAAGGAAGAGCAGAAGCTTATCGATGAATTGAGTACCCAAAAGGCTTCACGCAGAATGTCTGCAGGTTAATGCTTGTTCTGATAAGTGCTTGTCCTAAGAGCGCTAGCTCGTTAAAGTGATAGCGTGGCATATTCATCAAGTCATAAGTCTATCCAGGGTGGGGAGCAGGAACATGGAAGCGGCGCTAAATGAACATCTGTTGAATGAATTGCGTGATTTAATGGGGGAAGATTTTGATTTGCTCATTGATACTTATCGCTTTGACTCTAACAGCCGCCTAAATAAAATTCAGGAATCCATTGCCGCTTGTGATTACTCCGAGGTGGTAAGTGCCGCTCACAGTCTTAAGGGCAGTAGCGCAAATATTGGCGCTTTGAATATGGAGGAACTGTGTCACCAATTGGTATTGGCCGGGCGAGAAGGCGATGAAGGTTCAATGTCCTATTTGTTGCCTAAACTTCAGTCAGAGTTTGAACGAATCTGCGCTTATTTTGCAGACATTCCATCCCAATAGCTTTTCTTTTCTCTTTCAGATGCCTCTGTTAAAAGGCTGTTTGTCCAGTTAATTTCAGTGCTAATAAACTTTGGCATTGGATTTGCAATTTCTACGAAGTATTAGCCGTACTTTCTAATAAACCACTCAGTTCGCGCTAAAAGTCATTTGAGGTGGCAGAGTTTTTCTGTTTTGAATGCCTAGGGCCTTCGATACAGGCAAAAATTTGCCGCTGTAAAATTAATAAGGAAAGAAATTACATGCCAGCGACAACAAGTGATCTTCTTTTGAATACTCTGCCGTCTGTCAATAAGACGCCAAGTCGCTCATTTGGGCCAGCAAACGGTGCGAGCTTTTCAGAGCACTGGGCTGAACAGTCACAGCTAGGGCAAAAGGCAAGCGGCGCGTCCAATTCTGCAGCTCGGGAGTCATCTGAGCACCCGCGTCGAAACTCTAATGAAGCCGCTAGAAACAATAGTGGCTCTAGTAGCAATTCTAGCGAGAAAGATCGCCCTCGAAGTCGTGTTGATAATCATCAGAATGAGTCGTTTACTCGTCAAAATAGTGATCGTGCGGACAATCGTAGTCAGCGGGCCGATCAAGAGGGTACTGGAGAAGTTCAGCCAAAATTTGAAAAGGCGAGTCCCTCTGAGAGATCTGAGCACAGTGATGCGAATGAGGTAGACAGTGAAGGTGAGGTGAACGGTGAAGCCCTGGCAGCTTCCTCAGGATTGGCGCCCAATGGCGCGGATCACGGCGATATGAGCTCTGAGGAGCGGTTTATTTTGGCCTTGCTCGGGGTATCTGTTGCAGAGCCTGTAGCAAAAGCTGATGCCCTTAGCGATGGCAGCCGCTTGGCAGCGGATCTGGATTTGGAAGACGCTTCAATGTTCACTGACGACGAAGCCGCTGTGGAGCTTGAAACCGAAAATTTAAGCGGCGTCGACTTGCTGGAAGATCAGCAGCTAACGGTTGAAGAGCAAGCAAAAGAATCAATAGTCGGCGAAATTGAGCCTGTGCAGGCCATATTGCCAGGCAATGTCGCAAAAAGCTCTGACAGTGGGGTTGCCAAAACAGTCGATACAGAACTTGCCGGCAAACTCGCAAGCCTAAATCGACAGGGGCCTAGTATATCGATATCACAAGAAGCCAGTGTCGCGCCAATCGAAGAAGGTGACGCTGAGCTGATATCTGAAACGATCCCAATAAGCAGTACGGATTCGAAATTAAAAAGCGCTAATGCCGAACTGGCACCAGTCTCAAAACTAGCGGCTAATCAGTTGTTTAGAGAAGTTTCTAGTGCCCCCAGCGCGAGCGCCTATGGCGAAAGTAACGGCGTGAGTCATAGCCAAAGTCTTGGGCGGGCCAGTGGCATGGAGCACAACTTCCAGTTGCAGCGTGGCGCTGATGTACAGGGGCGTAGCACTATGCAGTCTGATATTGGTCAAGCTCAGTGGAAGGCTGAGATTGCCGAAAAAGTAGCTTGGTTTTCTGCTAGAAATATCTCAAAAGCCGAGATACGTCTCGACCCTCCAGAATTGGGAAGCTTACAAATCAAAATCCAGCTAAATCAAGAGCAAGCCCAGGTTAGCTTCAACAGCCCCCATGCGAGTGTGCGTGAGGCACTTGATCAAAGCTCAAGTCGCTTACGGGAAATGTTTCAAGAGCAAGGTTTAAACCTTGCTGATGTCAATGTCGGTGGTGACGGGGCGCAGCAGCATGCCGAAGACGGCGAAAAAGGAACTCGCTCAGCATTTGATGAAGATGTGGCTGATACCGAGCTTGCCCCCAAACCACAATTGCAGTCTCTTGCTCTTGTAGATTCTTACGTCTAAGTACCCTAAAGCTTATCTAAACCGCTCCGGCAGCCTCTGTTAGTGTTTAGCTAACACTAACAGAGGCCAAATTCTGTTCCGACTCCCCTCGCAAGTCCGCTATATCCCAGCTAAGTCCTTGTTGAGCTTGCCTTCGCTCATTGAGCTATGCTGAAAAGAAGTTAAGAGCGCGAGGCAAAATAATGGCACGGCTCTTGCTCAAATATTTGCGTAATCCAAGATGTGACTGGAAATTGACGGAGAGCCCATGGCTGAAGAAAACGAATCCTCTGGCGGCGGAAAAAAGAAACTCATCATCTTTATTGTATTGGGTTTGGTATTGATTGGCGCTTCAGTAGGCGGAACCTTGTTTGCATTGGGCTTCTTTGATGAAGCGAAAACAGAACAAACAGAAGAGGGTGACAGTGAAGGCGAAGAAAATTCAGAGGAGGCTGAGGAAGGCGAAGAAGGTGATGAAATGGAAGCCGCTGAACCGACTCCGTCGGCCATCTACCTGCCGCTCAAACCTGCCATTATCGTAAATTTTGAGGCGCGCGGTCGCCAGCGTTATCTGCAGGCCGAGGTTACCTTAATGATGCGCACCGACCAGGCTCTATCAGCTGCGGAATTGCATATGCCGATGATTCGTAATGCTTTGGTTATGCTGTTTAGTGGTCAGATTTACGAAGAGCTACAAACGCCTGAAGGCAAAGAGCTGGTGCGCCAATTGGCGCTGGAAGAAGTTCAGACCATGAT
This sequence comes from uncultured Pseudoteredinibacter sp., assembly GCF_947502065.1. GTDB lineage: Bacteria > Pseudomonadota > Gammaproteobacteria > Pseudomonadales > Cellvibrionaceae > Pseudoteredinibacter. The sequence goes on along the minus strand of NZ_CANMYE010000003.1, from coordinate 145,388 downwards.
GGATAGAGAGATTGGTGAGCCTGGTGTTGAGCAGGTTCTATTTACCAATTTTGTCATGCAATAGGCCATCACTAAGCAGCGGGTGTACTCATAATGCAAGATTTACTCTCACAAGACGAAATTGATGCCTTATTGCATGGTGTTGATGATGGCGAGGTAGAGACAGAGGTTGAAGTTGAAGAGGGTGATGTCGTTCTTTATGACTTAACCGCCCAAGATCGTATTGTTCGCGGTCGCATGCCATCACTTGAAATGATTAATGAACGCTTCGCGCGCTATACGCGGATCAGTGTTTTCAATCTTTTACGCCGCTCTGCAGAGGTTTCTGTGGGCGGTATGCAAACGATGAAGTTTGGCGAATATGTTCACACGCTGTATGTGCCAACCAGTCTAAACATGCTTAAGTTTCGCCCATTACGAGGTACTGGGCTAATAATTCTTGATGCCAAGCTGGTGTTTAAGTTGGTTGATAACTTTTTCGGTGGTGACGGCCGTCATGCCAAAATTGAAGGCCGTGAGTTCACCCCAACGGAATTGCGCGTTGTACAAATGGTTGTAGATCAATGTTTGATGGACTTGGCGGAAGCTTGGCGGGCGGTTATGCCCGTAGAGCTAGAGTTTTTAAACGCTGAAGTGAACCCAGCTATGACCAATATTGTTGGTCCTAATGAGATCGTTGTGGTGAGCAAGTTTCACGTTGAACTTGATGGTGGTGGCGGTGAAATGCATATCACTATTCCTTATTCAATGTTAGAACCCATTCGAGATCTTTTAGACAATAGCGCGCAGAACGAAACGGACGAAACCGATAGTCGCTGGGTCAAATCAATGCAATCGGAAGTATTGCAGGCCAGTGTTAATCTTGAATGTGACATTGTCCGAAAGCCTCTGCTGCTTAGGGAGGTTATGGACCTAAAGCCTGGCGATGTGATTCCTATAGAGCTGCCCGAAGAGCATGTTGTGACCGCCAATGGTGTGCCGGTTTTTCGCAGCACCTTGGGGCAATCTAGAGGCAATCTTTCTATGCGCATCGAAGGTGTTGTAGAGAATAAAGATGAAGAAACCGCGGACTTACTGCGTATTGCAGGAGTTAACACGTCCAGTGATGATTTTAACGAAGATCTTAATAAGGCTTCAGCTTAAGAGTGAAACAGGCATATTGCCTAAGAGGTGGAGAAGACCATGAGTGATGACGATCAGAATGATTCCGGTGAGGTAAACCAGGGCGACATGGCTGATGAATGGGCAGCAGCCATGGAAGAGGCCGGTGAAACGGGCGGTGATGTAGAAGATGATTGGGCAGCTGCGATGGCCGAGGCTGGGGTCAGTGAAGAGGATGAAGCTGAGCCGGAACCTGAAGTGGCCGCCGATCCTATGCCATTGCAGGATTTTTCCGCCCCAGGTGGTGGTTCTGCAGAGCAGCCAGACTTGCAGGTGGTGTTGGATATCCCCGTATCCATGTCGATGGAAGTTGGACAAACATCGATTTCCATTAGAAATTTACTTCAGCTAACCCAAGGTTCAGTGATTGAGCTTGATCGTTTAGCTGGAGAGCCCTTGGACGTACTGGTAAACGGGACGTTGATCGCTCACGGCGAGGTTGTGGTGGTCAATGAGAAATTCGGTATTCGCATGACCGATGTGATTAGCCCGCAAGAAAGAATAGCGCGTTTACGTTAGAGCTTAGTGAGCGTGATTGGAGGAGTAGTAGAAATGACTTTCGCAAATAATAAGTTTGGTCTTCAAATAAAGCTGTTTTGTACGATTTCTTGCGCCCCAGTATTGGCGCTTGCCGAGCAAACTGCGGTAAGTCCGCCTATTTCAAACCTGCCTAATGCATCGACTCAGTTGTTTCAGGTTTTTATTGCCCTGGGTTTAGTGCTTGCCATCATTTATGCGCTGGCATGGTTTGTGAAGCGTTTTTCAAATCAGAGCAGCCTGTCTGCTAGTCCGATTAAGGTGCTTAACAGTACCAGCATGGGAACTCGCGAAAAGCTGGTACTTGCTGAAGTGAATGGTCAGCAAATTTTACTGGGCGTTACCGCGCACTCGATTAATGCTCTGCACAGCTTTGAACAGCAAAACTCCCCCGATTTGGTAGCCGAAAACCCAGAATCAGTGGTTGATTTCAAAGCCAAATTGGCCGGCCTAATGGCGGTGAATAAGAAGCCTGTATAGCGCATTAATAATAGAGTCTTGTTGTCAAAAGCTTGGGTAGTACTGATATTTTAAAGAGCCGCTATTGTTATAGATTTATTATGATAAAAACATTCCTAGAGCGAAAAAATCTACCGGCTGCAGCATTCTGCAGAATGTGTTTCTTGGTTTTTGCCATGTCATTTATGTTGGTAGGACAAAGTCTTGCTCAGCAAACTGAAGAAACCCCATTGCAAGGCTCAGATGTGGCGACAGCAGCAAAGATCGCCAGTGAAGAACTTCAAAGTGAGGAGCCTAGTGCGGCGAATATCCCCTTAAAATCTATTCCTGGTTTACCCGCATTAACCGTGACCACCAATGCTGACGGTAGTGAAGATTATACGGTGAGCTTACAGATTTTGGCGATCATGACAGGGCTTACCCTGTTGCCAGCTCTGTTAATGATGATGACATCGTTTACCCGTATCATTATCGTATTCGCAATTTTGCGCCAAGCTTTAGGTTTACAGCAATCTCCCTCGAATCAGATCTTAATTGGTTTGTCTTTATTTTTGACCATGTTCATTATGACGCCGGTATTTGAGGTGGTGAATGAACAGGCTTTGCAGCCCTATATCGAAGAGAAGATGACCTCTCGCCAAGCATTAGAAGCGGCGAGGGAGCCAATACACCAGTTTATGTTGGCCCAAACTCGAGAGTCTGACATTGACTTGTTTATGCGTATCGCGCAGAAGCCACCTGTAGCTACGCCAACTGAAATCCCCTTAAACATACTTATTCCGGCCTTTGTTACTAGCGAGCTAAAAACAGCTTTCCAAATAGGCTTCATTATTTTCATTCCATTTTTGGTGATCGATATTGTTGTCGCTAGTGTCTTGATGGCCATGGGTATGATGATGTTGTCACCGCTCATTATTTCATTGCCGTTTAAAATTATGCTATTTGTTCTTGTCGATGGTTGGGCGATGTTAATTGGCACCTTAGCTGCCAGCTACGGATATTGAGGAGCTTACCATGACCCCAGAGCTCGTAATGGATATACTCGGCGATGCGCTCTACCTCATTGTATTAATTGTCTCTGTCATCGTGGGCCCAAGTTTGGCGGTTGGCCTTTTGGTCAGTATGTTTCAGGCGGCCACTCAGATTAACGAGCAAACCTTGAGTTTTTTGCCTCGATTACTGATCACCTTAGCGACAATTATGGTGGGCGGCAGCTGGTTGATCACCAAGTTTACCGATCTTTTTGATCGCCTATTTACTAATATTCCTTTGATGATTGGCTAAGCTGTGGAGCCTATCAGCGAACAGCAAATCCTTCAGTTTGTTGGTCAGTACATCTGGCCGCTGACTCGTATTAGTGGTGTGTTGTTAGCTATGCCATTGATCGGAGCGAGAGTTGTTCCTGCCAGAGTTAGATTGGCTTTGGCATTTGCGCTGGCTGTTTTAGTCACGCCGCTTTTACCCCCGATGCCTGAAGTTAAGCTTATGTCTTTGCAGATGATGGTGATCAGCATGCAGCAGCTCGTCATCGGTTTGGCGATGGGGTTTTCCCTGCAGGTATTTATGCAAATCTTTGTTTTGGGGGGGCAGGTGATTGCGGGTAAGTTGGGCCTCGGTTTTGCAGCTATGAATGATCCTTCGACCGGCGTTAGTATACCTTTAATTTCTCAGTTCTATTCTATTACTGTTACTTTGTTGTTCTTTGCTGTTGATGCACATTTATTGGTTATTGAGGCATTAACAGCCAGTTTTTATTCAATCCCGATTGGAACGGTTGGATTAGATCAGCAGGCTATATTGATGATTGTCGGGTTGGGCAGCTGGATGTTCAGTTCATCTTTAGTCATCGCTTTGCCCTTGTTAACCGCCTTGTTGGTGGTGAATTTAGCATTTGGTGTGATGGGGCGGGCGGCGCCCCAAATGAATATTTTTGCGGTTGGATTTCCTTTAACCTTGGTGTTTGGCTTGTTTTTAATGTGGCTATCTCTCGTTAGTTTTTTGCCAAATTTCAATACTTTTATGTACGAGGCTTTACAGTTTTTACAAAACCTCGTTCAGAACCCTTAATTCTTTTCTGGAGGCAGCGATAGCATGGCTGAAGATTCCAGTCAGGAAAAAACAGAAGAACCCACGCCCAAACGCTTAGAAAAGGCTAAGGAGGAGGGCCAAGTTCCGCGATCACGGGAACTCACGACCTCAGTGCTGTTATTGGGTGGCACGATATGTTTGTTCATGCTCGGCGGCTATATTACTGAGCGCATGGAAGCCATTATGCGCTTCAACTTAAGCTTGGATCGTGACGTGGTTTTCGATACCAACTTGATGTTTACTCAATTGGGTGAATCCATCTATGACGGCTTGTATATTCTGGTGCCTATTTTTTCGGTATTGGCACTTGCCAGTATTATTGGCCCGATTTCTTTAGGCGGTTGGCTGTTCAGTGCCAAGTCCCTTGCACCGAAGGGCAGCCGAATGAACCCCTTCTCCGGTCTTAAGCGTATGTTTGGCGTTAAAGGCCTGATGGAGTTACTCAAGAGTGTCGGCAAAGTGGCCGTTATTCTCGTTCTGTTAATCGTTATATTACTGGCGCAACAAGAAGATATTTTGCGCCTGGCTTACCAAGATGTAAATGTAGCCCTCGAAAATTCCATGGTGCTGTCAGGTATCGCGGCAATTATCCTTGCGGCTTCTACTATCCTAATTGCCATAATCGATGTTCCGTTTCAGATATGGGATAACTCCCGTAAGCTGAAGATGTCGATGCAAGAAATTAAAGACGAGATGAAAGACTCTGAAGGTAAGCCAGAGGTTAAAGGTAGGATTCGTCAGCTACAGCGCGAAATGGCTCAGAATAGAATGATGTCGAATGTGCCAGAAGCGGACGTGGTTATTACTAACCCAACGCATTTTGCCTGTGCGTTGAAATACGACCCGAACAATATGTCCACGCCTATTTTGCTTGCTAAGGGTGGCGATAACATTGCCTTTAAAATTCGGGAAATTGCCAAAGCGAATGGTGTAGAAATCATCGAATCACCCCAATTGGCAAGGGCTATTTTCTATACCACTGAGATTGACGATGAAATCCCTGCGGGCCTATACATGGCGGTAGCGCAGGTATTAGCGTATGTCTTTGGCTTGAGGAACTTTAGGCGAGGCCAAGGCGAAAAGCCAATGTTTCCAAAAGATGTGCCGATTCCGCCAGATATGCGTTACGACAAATAAAATTGCGATCCGAATGGCCTTTCGAGCTGTGGGGGCAAGCTCGGATAGGGTAGAATCTTTGCTGCGATATTTGTTTTTGCGCTGCCAAGCAGCTTTGATCTGTTTGCTCGTAAATCGACAAGACCCTAACACTGGCCCTATTAAAAATAAACAAAAGGCACCTTATGTTTCGCATCAGCTCAATTATTGTCACCTTATTAATACTCTATTTTTGTTTTTGGCCAGTTCCTGTCGAACCTATAGCTTGGAATGCGCCTAAAGATCTAGGTTATCAAGGGGTGTTTGCTCAAAACCACAAACTTGCCGATCTCGAGCATCTTGATATTGCTAGGGAGCACGGCCCAGAAGATATGGATGCCGATTCAGAAGGTGCAATTTACGCTTCTGTTCACAGTGGCTGGGTTCTCAAAAAAGAAAGTGGCTCAGATCGTTTTGAGCGCTGGGTGGATACTAAAGGGCGCCCATTAGGGATGGATTTTGATGCGGCTGGCAATTTGCTTGTTGCTGATGCCTACCGCGGTTTGCTAAGTATCGCAAGGGATAAATCTATTACCGTATTAAGTGATCACATTGGTGACAGCCCAATCTTATACGCCGATGACGTCGATATCGCGCCAGACGGCAAAATTTACTTCTCCGATGCTTCTGTTCGTTTTGGTGTTGAAGTAAACGGCGGTACTTATGAGGCTAGCTTGCTCGACGTGATGGAGCATTCGCGTTCGGGCAGAGTATTGGTTTATAACCCTGCGGATAAAAGCACTAAGCTACTTGTGGATGGCTTAAGCTTTGCCAATGGCATTGCTATGGATCCGGCTGGGCAATTTATACTAATCAATGAAACCAGTGAATACCGAATACATAAATACTGGATTGCTGGTGAAAAAGAAGGGCAGATGGAAGTCCTTATCGATAACTTGCCTGGCTTTCCGGACAATATTGTAACCGGGCAAGATGGTCGTTTTTGGTTTGGTCTGGTCTCACCGCGTTTACCGATTGTGGATTTCTTAGCCGATAAACCCTGGCTGCGTAAGCTAGTGCAACGCTTGCCAGCATTTGTTCGCCCAGCGGCAAAGTTTTATGGCCATGTGGTGGCGATAGATGCGCTAGGTGAAGTGCAAGTTTCACTGCAAGATCCTAGTGGGAAATACCCAGTTACCACAGGTGTTTTAGAAACTGATGATTATTTGTACATCAGCAGTTTAATGGCAGATGTTGCCGCCAGAGTTAAAAAGCATGACAACTTATTGGCGCATAAAGGCGCCAAGCAATAATCGATCAGTCAGATACTTTGCTATTTGCTAAAGAGCCTTCCCCAAAGCCCGCTAAAGTCACTATTTAGCGGGCTTTTTCATTAGTCGGCAAAAATATTCCGCTGTGCGGCAATTTCGGTACACTTCTTGCGATACTCAATTCTCAATCCATTGAGTGTCAAAAAGCCGAATTATGCAGTTACCCAGTTTTGCTGATATCAGAGCCTTACCACAGCAGTTTGATCGCGATACCGCCATCCACCAGGCGCGCAGCTTAAGTCAAGGTAATCTTGGTGTACCGCTGCTATTGTTGATGTTGTTGGGCATGATGATCCTGCCGCTACCGGCCTTTCTTTTGGATCTATTTTTCTCTTTTAATATCGCCTTATCGATTGTGGTTTTGCTGGTGGGTATTTATACCTTACGCCCCTTAGATTTTGCGGTTTTCCCTACTATTTTGTTGGTCGCAACCTTGATGCGCTTAGCGCTTAATGTGGCGTCTACTCGCGTGGTCTTATTGGAAGGGCATAATGGCGGTGACGCGGCCGGTAAGGTAATTCAGGCATTTGGTGAAGTGGTTATTGGTGGTAACTACGCGGTTGGTTTGATCATCTTTATCATTTTGATGATTATTAATTTTGTGGTGGTCACCAAGGGTGCTGGCCGTATCTCCGAAGTGAGTGCACGTTTTACTTTGGATGCAATGCCCGGTAAGCAAATGGCCATTGATGCCGATTTGAATGCCGGTCTAATCGATCAAGATCAAGCGAGAATTCGACGTGAAGAAGTCGCAGGTGAAGCCGACTTTTACGGAGCAATGGATGGTGCCAGTAAGTTTGTTCGCGGTGATGCCGTTGCCGGCATTTTAATTCTTGTTCTCAATGTTGTCGGTGGCCTTATCGTCGGTATGGCACAGCATGAACTTAGTTTTGCTGAGGCTGGCGAGAAATATGTGTTGCTGACCATCGGCGATGGTTTAGTTGCCCAGATACCTTCGCTGCTTTTGTCCACCTCAGCTGCAATTATGGTAACGCGCGTAAACAGCTCTGAAGATATGCGCAGCCAAGTTATGGGGCAGATGTTTGACTCCCCGAAAGCTTTAGGTGTGGCCGCTGGAGTGCTGTTTTTAATGGGTTCAATTCCGGGGATGCCGCATTTTTCCTTTTTAAGCTTGGCATTTTTAACCGGCACCATAGCGTTTTTTATTCATAAGCGTAATACCGCTGCAGAGGAAGGTCCTGAGCCTGTTGCGCGCGCCGCAGCACCGGCAGCTGGACATGGAGGGGCCGGAGAGTTGGTTCCTGTGGCGGGTGCAGTTGAACCGCCTGACATCAATGAAGAGATTAGCTGGGATGATGTTGTGCCAGTCGATGTAGTTGGCCTGGAAGTTGGGTACCGAATTATTCCGCTGGTGGATACTAATCAAAATGGTGAGCTGCTTGGTCGCATTAAAGGTGTGCGTAAGAAGCTATCGCAAGATGTTGGATTTTTGATTCCATCGGTTCACATAAGAGATAACCTAGATCTTAATCCAACCGCTTATAAAATCTCACTCATGGGTGTCACCTTGGGCGAGGCTGAGGTATACCCCGATTCATTCTTGGCTATCGATCCGGGTCAGGTTTTTGGCAAGCTCGAAGGTATTCAGACCCAAGATCCAGCGTTTGGCCTTGATGCGGTATGGATTGAGGAATCTAAGAAAGATCACGCGCAGACCATGGGTTATACCGTTGTCGATGCGGCAACTGTTATTGCGACCCACCTTAACCAGATTCTACAAAAACATGCCTACGAGCTATTGGGGCACGAGGATGTACAGAAGTTACTGGATATCTTGGGTGAGAAGTCACCTAAGCTCGCTGAAGAACTTGTGCCCAATACGATCAGTTTGAACGTCCTCTTAAAGGTATTACAGGGGCTGCTGCAAGAAGGTGTTTCTATTCGTGATATGCGCAGCATTGCCGAGGCGATCACCGCTAATTCCGACAAGAGTCAAGATCCCGTCGCTCTGAAAGCAGCGGCAAGAATTTCTTTAGCGCGCCAAATCGTCCAAGGCCTTGTGGGCTCTGAGCCAGAGCTGCCCGTTATGACCTTGGATCCACAGTTGGAACAGCTTTTGCTTGGTTCTGTACAGCAGGCACAAAAATCTGGCAATGATGATGGTGCATTCATCGAGCCAGGTTTGGCAGAGCGTCTACAGCAAGCTCTGATTAATGCAGCACAGCAGCAAGAGTTGGCGGGTAAACCCATTATTCTTCTGGTCGCTGCTCCGCTAAGAGAATTGATGGTGAAATTTAACCGCTTCTCTGTGCCAGAAATGCGTGTTTTGGCGTATACCGAAATACCAGATAACAAACAGATTACGATTGAAATGGCGGTCAGTGTTGATGCCGCTTAAATCGATACCCACGAACAACCCGTTGCTTCATTTAGCTGGGTGAGTAGGAGAGTACAATGCAAGTAAAGCGTTTTGTCGCGGCTGATATGAGACGTGCTTTGGAGCTAGTGCGCCATGAATTGGGGCCAGATGCTGTAATTCTTTCCAATCACCGTAATGAAAAGGGCGTGGAGGTAATGGCTTCGCTGGAGTTACCACAAAAGCCAGCGGCGACTCCGACCAAACATCTACAGGATTCTCCGGCCGCTAATTACGATCTGCCTATGGCCAGTGATCAAGCTTGGCAGCAACAAATGAATGCACAGCAGCTGGCGCAGGAAATGACTGGCGCAAGCATGATGAATGAACAGCCACCTATGCGAGGCCAAGCTTCCGGTAAAACCCAAGAAGAATTGGCCCAAGAGGTTGCATCGGCGCGCGATAAAATGTTGGCCGCAAGGCAGCGAGCCGAAACTCCGACAGTTGGAGCAGTAGGAAACCAGCGCCCGCAGCTTAAAGCTCAGCCAGCTTTTACACCATCCAATGCGGTGGCCGCCGCGCCAACGATGAACCCAGCTAATAATGTCCCGGCTGATGTTGCCGCACATTGGCAGGGCGGCAATGTGGCCCCAGCAATGCCTCAACCGCAACTGCAGGTTGATCAATATCCACAGCACAGCAATGTTCCTCACTCACAGGCTAGAGTAGATCATCGTGCTATGCAGAGTGATTTAAGGGCGCCTTCACACCCAGCTCCCATCCAACCTCAAGCGATGGATGTTGATGACAAAATGAAGTTATTGATGTCCGAGCTGTCGGATATGCGTAGCTTGTTAGAAGAACAAATAGCCCAAACGACTCACCAAAGTGGCGTTAAAAACCCCGTTGAAGATGCGGTTCGCGCTCGCTTAGAAAAATTAGGTTTGAGTCAAGGTGTGAGTAAACAACTGCTCAATCGATTGAGCCCTGGGCAAAGTATTTCAGATAGCTGGAACGAAGCGCTATCACATTTAACACAGTCTATTCCGGTGCTACCTAAAGACATTACAGAGCAGGGCGGTGTTTTTGCCTTTGTTGGTCCAACGGGGGTGGGCAAAACCACTACTGTTGGAAAATTGGCGGCGCGCTATGTTATGAAGCATGGCCCGGAGCAAGTGGCATTAATTACCACCGACACTTATCGCATTGCCGCACATGATCAGCTGCGCGCTTTAGGGGCAATCTTAAAAGTGCCCGTTAAAGTTGTCGAAGAAGATGAAAGCCTTAAGGATGTTATCGATAGCTTTAAGCAGCGCTCCTTGGTGCTGATTGATACAGCGGGCTTTCGACATGGTGATCCTATGCTGCACCAGCAGCTTGCTTTGGTGCAGCAGCACAGAGCAGTGCGTAGCTATTTGGTGATGGCGGCAAATAGTCAGTGGCAAATGTTAAAAGCATCTGCACACGCCTACGCCGGACGTGGATTGAGCGGTGCGGTACTGAGTAAGCTAGATGAAACAACAGGTTTGGGTGAAGCATTAAGTGTAGTAATCGAACATGATTTACCGCTTGCTTATAGCACTGATGGGCAGAACATTCCCCAGGACATTGCTGTTGCCAGAAGCCAGCATTTGATTTCGACGGCATTGGAGCTTTCCCAAATGGATTCTCGACAGCTTAAGCAGTCGGCGGAATTTTAATCAACAAAATACTGGCTTCGGAAAACTTTAATTTTTTTGGCCAAACGGCAGGATAAATGGAAATAGCCATCTATACTTAATGAGTTATTCCATATTCCCGCTAGATACAGGAGCGAATTATCCCATGAGTTATGGTCGACCGGTTCAAGTGATTGCAGTGACCGGAGGTAAAGGTGGGGTTGGAAAGAGTAATATCTCTGTTAACCTAAGCATTGCCTTAGCCGAGCTGCATCGCCGGGTAGTACTTCTTGATGCCGACTTGGGATTGGCGAATGTGGACGTACTATTGGGTTTGAAAGCTCAATATAATTTATCTGATGTACTGTCAGGTGAACGTCGCCTGCCAGAGATAATGGTCCCAGGCCCAAGTGGTGTAGACATTGTACCTGCCGCCTCTGGCGTGCAGCAGATGGCCACACTGGGTGATCAAGAGCACGCCGCATTAATCAGAGCCTTCAGTGATATTGCCGATAATCTCGATGTCTTAGTGGTAGATACCGCTGCGGGCATATCAGATTCGGTAGTAAGCTTTGTGCGCGCTGCTAATGAGATTCTAGTGGTAGTCTGTGATGAACCATCGTCCATCACGGACGCCTATGCCCTAATCAAATTAATGAATACCGAATATGGCACCTTCCGATTTAGAGTGGTTGCGAACATGACCCGCAGCAACCAGGAAGGCAGTAAACTATTTGCAAAATTAAACGCAGTTTGCCAGCGCTTTTTGGATGTTTCCCTGCAGTACATTGGGCATATCCCCTTTGATGAAAATGTTCGTAAAGCGGTACAGAAGCAAACGCCTATCTTAGAGTATGCGCCTAGATCGAAGGCAGCGCAGGCAATTCGAACTTTGGCACAAAAAGTGGATGAACTTCCTCTGCCCAATAACCCAAGAGGGCACTTGGAGTTCTTCGTTGAAAGGCTGCTCAATGTGGCAAACTCAGGATTTTAGAGATGGCAGTATCCGATAGCTTGGCAATGTACGGCCAGACACAGACACCGAGTGTCAATATTCGTGTAGAGGATTATGCGACTTTAGTTAAGCGTATTGCGCACCATATGATGGTTAGGATGCCAGCTTGTGTGCAAGTGGAAGACCTGATCCAGGCGGGCATGATTGGGCTGCTAGAAGCTTCTCAAAAATACGATGCTTCTCGAGGCGCAAGTTTTGAAACTTACGCAGGAATTCGCATACGTGGTGCAATTGTTGATGAAATGCGTAAAGGCGATTGGGTGCCAAGATCTGTGCACCGTAATAATCGAAGGATTTCTGATGCAATCAATACGGTAGAGTCTCGTGAAGGGCGTGATGCTTCAGACCAAGAGATTGCCGCTGAGTTAGACATGACGCTCGACGAGTATTACAGCGTTCTAAAAGATAATGCCAGTAGTCGTCTATTCAGTTTTGAAGAAGCCTTTGGTGGTGAAGATACTCGCATGAGTAGCGAGCAAACCAGCATGGCGTTTATTGCACCACATGACAATATGCAGCGTGAGGGATTGAAAGAATCGCTTGCTAAGGCAATTGCAGAATTACCAGAAAGAGAGCGAATGATATTGGCGCTATATTATGACGAAGAGCTCAATCTAAAGGAGATTGGTCAAATTATTGGTGTCAGTGAATCTAGGGTTAGCCAAATACACAGCCAAGCTACAGCAAGGCTGCGATCTAAACTCGGTGACTGGCAGAAAAACGGCGCTAAATAACAGCGCCGTTTTTTTTAAGGCTATGTGTCATAAAACCGTCCGCTAAATGCTACATAAGCTACTTTAAAAACCCCGCAAAAACTAATTCCTTTCCTTACTAAGGCAGATATAAAGCATAAATACCTCCTCGTTTTTATGTGAATTTTCCACAATCTGCCTAAATAAAGTGCTATTTAATTTAATTTCTAAAGAAATTCCAAATACGACCAATATAAGTATTTGAGTGAGCGTGGATTGTGCAGATATCCGCATCTTAACTCGAGGTAATAAATTCGTATAAATATCGGACGCAACTGCGCAGATCGAGAATTACCAACTATCATCAAATATATATTCACCGTTAGATGAGCCCGCTTTTGGGCTGCCTGGAGGCTACATTGGATACCGATATGAAAATCCTAATTGTTGATGACTTTTCAACAATGCGTCGGATTATCAAAAACCTATTGCGTGATTTGGGGTTCAACAATACCCAAGAAGCTGATGATGGCATGACTGCCTTGCCAATGCTAAAAGCAGGGGGCATCGACTTTTTGGTTACAGACTGGAATATGCCGGGTATGACGGGCATTGATCTTCTGAAAGCTGTACGTGCTGATGACAATCTTAAGAGTTTGCCAGTGCTTATGGTTACTGCAGAGGCCAAACGTGAGCAAATTGTAGAAGCTGCACAAGCAGGGGTTAACGGTTATGTTGTTAAACCTTTCACAGCGGCCGTTCTTAAGGAAAAGATCGATAAGATCTTTGAACGGGTCAATGGCTAAGCAATACGCTGAGGACAGTCTATGAATACCCAATACATTTCCGGCCAATCAGACAGCTTTACTTGCGAATTACGTGAGTGTGCGAAGCTGCTCATTGAAAAGCTGGAATCAGATCAGATGGAAGAAGCTGGTCAATTGATACATGCGTTAATGGATGCGCGTGATCGACACTTGTTTACATCAGTGGGCCGCCTAACACGCGGTCTACATAACGCCATCGTAAATTTCCATGTTGATGAGCAGTCTAATAATCAGCCGGCGCCTCTAGAGGGCACTGAAATCCAGGATGCTTCGGACCGTTTGCATTATGTCATTAAGATGACTCAGCAAGCTGCCGATAAAACCATGGATAGAGTTGAAGCAACCGCTCCGGTGGCTGATCGCTTAGGTCGAGAAGCTGCTGAATTACGATCAGATTGGATGCGAATTAAAAGCCGAGAAATGTCGGCGCAAGAATTTAATAAGCTTTACCCCAGAATGGATATGTTTCTGAGTCGCATGAGTGATGATGCGAACCTGATTAATTCTAACCTCCAGGGAATTATGATGGAACAGGAGTATCAGGATCTCACTGGCCAAGTGCTGAATCGTGTCATGGCACTGATCAGTGATTTGGAAAGTGATTTGGTAGAGCTGATCAAGGTAGCTTCTCAAGTTGAAGATATCACTGGAATTATTCCAGATGAAAATGCCCCAGCCGCAGTTGAGGCGAAGGCAGGCGAAGAGTTGAGTGGACCACAGATCAATCCCGAGCAGACAGATGGTGTTGTTAGTAGTCAGGATGAAGTTGACGACCTACTGTCCAGCCTTGGATTCTAAGAGGTGAGATATGAGCTTTGGGGACGACGAAGAAATACTCCAGGATTTTCTTGTAGAAGCTGGTGAAATTTTAGAGCTACTTTCTGAACAATTAGTTGATTTGGAAAATAGCCCTGAAGATACAGATTTACTAAATGCAATTTTCCGTGGCTTTCACACCGTAAAAGGTGGGGCCGGGTTCTTACAGATTGATGCCATGGTAGAGTGCTGCCATGTAACTGAAAATCTGTTTGATATTCTGCGCAACGGAAAGCGTAAAGTGTCACCGGCATTAATGGATGTGGTGCTGCAAGCGCTGGATATGGTCAATCAGCAATTTGCCGAGTTGAGTGCGGGGCAAACCCCAAGTTCTGCTAGCCCTGAGCTGTTAGAAGAACTAGGTAAACTTGCCACTCCTGAAGCTGAAGGTGAAAGTGCAGCTGAAGCGCCAGCAGAGGCTGCGCCGACAGCCGTTGAAAGCCCAGAGCCTGTTGTGCAAGAGCCGGTAGCGGCTGCTGGTGATGAAATTACCGAGGCGGAATTCGATGCTTTACTCGATGAGTTGGATGGCGCTAAAGCCAAACCTGACGCTGGCGGTAATGTCGATGAGATAATCAATTCTGATAATCCAGAAATTACCGATGCTGAATTTGAAGCTCTGCTGGATGGTTTGCATGGTGCCGCACCTCAGCCGGCTGCTGCAGCTTCAGCCCCAGCTGCTGAATCCAAAGCCGCCGTAGCAACGAACAAAAGCGGCGATGAAATATCAGACGCTGAGTTTGATGCATTATTGGATGATTTGCATGGTAAGGGGCAAGGCCCAACCGCGCAAACCGAAGCGAAAGCCGCTGCGCCCGAGCCGAAGGTGAGCAAGATTGAACCGGCCAAGGCAAGCCCTAAAAAGCCTGAGCCGAAAGAAGCCGCCAAACCAGCTGCCAAAGCCAATGTGACTAATATCGCTAACGCTAAGAAAGCCAATTCTGGTCAAAATGCACCCGCTTCGGGTGAGGCTTCAGTTCGAGTTGATACTCAGCGTTTAGATGAAATCATGAATATGGTGGGCGAGCTGGTTTTAGTTCGCAATCGGCTGGTTCGAATTGGCGGAAAGTCTCAAGATGAAGCCTTGTCTAAAGCTGTCGCTAACCTAGATGTAGTAACTGCAGATTTGCAATCTTCGGTGATGAAGACGCGCATGCAGCCCATTAAGAAAGTCTTCGGTCGATTCCCTCGCGTAGTGCGAGATTTGGCTAGAAACTTAGGCAAAGAAATCAAACTAGAACTGGTTGGTGAAGATACTGACTTAGATAAAAATCTAGTTGAGGCCTTGGCTGATCCACTGGTTCACTTGGTTCGAAATGCAGTCGATCACGGCATCGAATCACCTGATAAACGTGAAGCCTCAGGAAAAAGCCGAGTGGGTACTGTGACACTGGCTGCGGAACAAGAAGGTGACCATATCCTATTGTCCATCACTGATGATGGTGGCGGTATGGATCCAGATGCATTGCGCAAAAAAGCAGTCGAAAAAGGGCTTTATGATGAAGATTCCGCTGCGCGATTAACAGATGAAGAAGCATTTAATCTCATCTTTGCACCAGGTTTTTCTACCAAGGTAGAGATCTCAGATGTATCTGGTCGAGGGGTGGGCATGGACGTGGTTAAAACCAAGATCTCCCAGCTTAATGGCTCGGTAGATATTAAGTCACGCCTAGGTGAAGGCACCAGCTTAGTTATTAAGGTTCCGCTAACCTTGGCGATCATGCCTACCTTAATGGTTATGCTTGGTGATCAGACCTTTGCTCTGCCATTAATGAGTGTTAATGAAATCTTCCAGATGGATTTAACCAAAACCAATATTGTGGATTCGCAAGAATGCGTCACCATTCGTGATAAAGCGGTACCGCTGTTTTACCTGAAAAAGTGGCTAGTTGAAGATGAGGTTGATCCTTTAGCTGAATCCCATGTCGTTATTGTCAGTGTGGGCACCGATAGAGTGGGATTTGTTGTGGATCGATTGATTGGCCAGGAAGAGGTGGTTATTAAACCACTTGGTCAGATGCTACAAGGAACACCAGGAATGGCCGGTGCAACTATTACCGGTGATGGCACCATGGCGCTTATCCTAGATGTGCCAGCCATGTTGAAACGCTATGCCTAAAAAATGATTGCCAGTCTCGCTGGCAATTATTTTTCTGTCGAATGATATAGAGAGCCAAGTCTGCCTCTGCCAACAGCTGTTCAAGGCGTTTAAGTGCTTTGCTAGCAGTTGCTACTTGGATTGATTGGGTCTGCTATAAGAGGAAGGGCGTAATGTCCGTTAAAGTACTAATTGTCGACGACTCTTTGTTTTTTCAAAACCGTTTGAAGGAAATGATCGGTTCTCACTCCGATATTGAAGTTGTGGCTGTGGCTAATGACGGTAAAGAGGCAGTAGCAAAAGCCGCTGAATTAAAACCGGATGTCATAACCATGGACTACGAGATGCCTGAAATGGACGGCGTCACAGCGGTACGTGAAATTATGGCGAATAATCCCATTCCCATTATCATGTTTTCTTCTCTAACCTATGAGGGAGCCCAGGTTACACTGGATGCCTTATCGGCTGGTGCTGTTGATTTTATGGCGAAGAACTTTGCTGAGTTTTCCCGCGATTCAAAGAAATTGAGTACTACATTGCAAGATCGCATTTTGGCAGTGGCAATGCGTGGCGATACCGCCGTTGCAAGTGCAGCTCCAGCGACAGGCTTTAGTACGTCGGATAGTGCTTTTAAAAAGACTTTAACGAGTCATGCCCCAGCGCAAAAGCCTGCAGTTATAGTTATTGGTGCCTCGACCGGTGGCCCGGTAGCGTTGACAGAAGTGTTGTCAGCTTTGCCCGCAGATTTTTCTATTCCCATTGTTTTAGTACAACATATGCCAGCTAATTTCACGATGGCATTCGCTGAGCGACTGGATAGGGAGTGCCAGATCAAAGTTCGCCATGCTGAGCACGGCGAAAATATGGAGCCTGGCACAGCGTATCTTGCCCCAGGTGGCAAACAGCTGTTGTTTAATAAATCAAACCCACTTAAGTTGGATGTGATCGATGGCGATGCTTCGATCAGTTACAAACCATCGGTAGATTTAACCTTTACTTCGGCTTCAGAGGCATTTGCTAGCCGATCTTTTGGTGTTGTGCTCACAGGCATGGGGAGCGATGGTTGCGAAGGTGCTAGGGCGATTAAAAATCGCGGCGGCATTATATGGAGCCAAGACGAAGCTAGCTCTGTAATTTATGGTATGCCGATGGCAGTTGCTAGGGCAAACTTGAGTGACCACGTATTACCATTGCATCAGTTTGCTTCGCAGTTATCAGAGGTTAGCTAATGGATTTATTGACTCTCATCGGGCTTGCCATAGGTACGGCAGCATTGCTCGGAGGGAACTTTCTTGAAGGCGGTAGCCTTCAGTCATTGCTCAATGGCCCTGCCGCCTTGATTGTGTTGGGTGGTACCATAGGCGCCGCCGTATTACAGACCCCCCAAGATAACCTCAAGCGCGCAATTCGCCTAGGTAAAAGAATTTTTATAGCCGACTCCCCGGAGTTTGATAGTGGTATTAAGCAGGTTGTTAATTGGGCCGTAGTGGCTAGGCGCGATGGTTTGCTAGGTTTAGAGCCGCTGGCCGATAAAGAAAAGAATCGATTTGCCCGTAAAGCTTTGCTACTGCTCATCGATGGCAGTAATACCCAATCGATACGACAAACTTTAGAAATAGACCTGATTGCGCAAGAGCAGCGTGATCAAAATGCCGCAGGATTTTATGAGTCAATGGGTGGCTATGCACCAACGATAGGTATTATTGGTGCGGTTATCGGCTTGATCCATGTAATGCAAAACCTGTCTGACCCAAATCAGTTGGGCCCAGGGATTGCGGTTGCTTTTGTGGCTACCATCTATGGGGTAGCCTTTGCTAATCTGTTTCTATTACCTATAGCAAGTAAGCTTAAGCAGTCGGTTAATGCCGACTCCCTTTTTAAAGAGTTGATTATCGAAGGTATTGTCGCCATTGCCGAGGGTGAAAACCCTCGTAGTATCGAGCTTAAACTGCAAGGATTTTTGCCGCGCAATTAAAAGCGCGTATAGGTGTTGATATGCGACGCAGGCAAGTGGGTATCGAAGTAAAACACGAGCGTTGGATGGTTTCCTACGCGGACTTTATCACTTTGTTATTTGCATTTTTTGTTGTGATGTATTCTATTTCACAGCTTAACGAAGCGAAGTATAAAGAACTATCGACCAGCCTAAATGCGATATTTACCTCACCTCCACGTAATCCCGATCCAATAGCATTAGAGTCTGCAGGCGAATCAATTGTCGCCAGTGAAAATATAGCCTCGAACCCAGCAAGTACTAGCCCTTCTTTAGTGGCCGATTTAAGCCAAATGGAAAGTGAGCTGAACAGCGAATTCGCGGACTTAATCAATGATGAACTTATAGAGTTGGACAGCAATGAACTGTGGTTAGAGTTAAAACTGAATTCGAACGTATTGTTTGCCAGCGCAAGTGCCAATCCGTCTGATGCGGCAAAATCACTGTTTGAACAGCTATCGATGAAGTTGCGTGGCTATGAAAACCAAATTCAAGTAGAAGGTTATACAGATAATCAAGCGATTAGCTCTTCTCGTTATGAAAGTAATTGGGAGTTATCCTCAGCTCGTGCTGCTGCAATTGTAAAATTAATGATCAGCTACGGTGTGCGACCACAGCGTCTATCGGCGGTCGGCTATGGAGAGTTCCAGCCGATCGCGGATAATAATACTGTTGAAGGGCGACAGCAAAATAGACGCGTTGTACTGATGATTTCGCGTCGCCCCCCCCAAAGAATTACCGTTAATGCTCGCACAGCCATGGAGATGGCCAGTCAAGATGGAAAAACTTTCTTAAGCCAAAGTGAGCTCAATAGAGCGGCAAGCCGTGCATCGGCGATCGCCGAGATTAGGCAAATGGCTGAGCAACGATTATTGAGGGAACTCGAAGCTGAAGCGGCCGCACAAGCGCAGGAGCAAAATTTGCCGCCTCTGATTCTTCAGCCACAATCTACCGAAGAGGGCATTCTTTATAGCAATGACGACGTTCAATAAATTGTATTTTTGCCCTTGAGCCATCGCTCTACATTGTTGCCCCGTCCCTAATCAACCATCTGTCTTCACATTCACTCGAATTTAAAACATTGGTACAGCCCTTGCTCTTATGCCTAGGTAATCCACGACGTATTTCCCGAATAGGGTGTTAGGTGGTTAATAGGTGGTCAAAGGGCAAGCTTTGGCCTATAGGGTGAAATGCAGGCGGCAAGTCATTACCGTCGTGGCAATGAGAGGATTCAATCATGCAAGTTTGGACCGTGGCCAACCAAAAAGGTGGCGTAGGAAAAACAACCAGTGCAGTAACTTTGGGCGGCTATGCCGCTCAGGCGGGAAAACGCGTATTGCTGGTGGACTTAGATGCACAGGGCTCAATGAGTTGCTATTTTGGGCTTAAACCCCAATCGCTTCGGCAGTCATCGGCGGAGTTAATGAATCATGAAGGGCCGATTAGCCGAGAGCTAATCAAAGATATTGTGGTTGAGCTTCCCTATGAGGGCTTGAGCTTACTGCCATCTTCCCCCAGCTTGATTACTTTGGAGCGAACGTCGCAGAACAAACGTGGCTTTGGTTTGATTTTAGGCCAGGTTCTCAGTTTACTAGAAGAGGACTTTGATCTGGTGTTGATCGATTGCCCACCAGCTTTAGGCGTATTGATGATCAATGCATTGGTAGCAAGTACGCGATTGATTATACCTGTGCAGGCCGAGTTTCTATCATTACAAGGCTTCGCTCGAATGCAGCAGACCGTTGATATGGTGCAGCATTCGCTTGATACCGTAATTGATAGGGTAGTGGTGCCAACCATGGTGGATCGTCGCACCCAAGCCTGCCAACAAACGGTAAGGTCTCTACGCAATGAGTTTCCTGTTGATCTTTGGCCTGGCCATATCCCTATTGATACTAAGCTTCGAGACGCGAGTCGTTTGGGCGTGCCAGCCAATTTGTATCAACCTGCGGCCAAAGGTGTGCAGGCTTACGGTGCTCTGTTTCGCTACCTAGAACAGCGTATTTCTAGTCAGCGTAGCGTGAGTAGTGAGGATGAGTTGTACGCTAGCGCTGATAATGCCACAAAAGCTTATTGGGCTGAGGCTGTATAAATCTGAGTTCCCGCCGATAACCCCCTTGGGTGGTCGTTTAATGTTCCGACCAAGGGGTGTACTTTTTACAGTTTACTCCTGGCACAGAACCTGCAAACGACTATATTTAAAAACAGGTGCGTGAATTTTTTGACGCGAAATAATGCCTGTCAGGCCCATAGTGGTTAAAAATCGTATTGAGGGAGTCGAAATTATGTCGGCCAATGCCATTGATGAGAATGTAAATGATGATCCTACCTTGCAATGGGTGACCTTTAAGCTCGCCGGTGAGGTATATGGAATCAACGTTATGCAGGTGCAGGAAGTGCTGCGCTATACTGAAATAGCGCCTGTTCCTGGAGCTGCTGAGTATGTTTTAGGGATTATCAATTTGCGCGGTAACGTCGTCACCGTTATTGATACCCGTGAGCGTTTTAATCTTGAATCTACCGATATTACCGACAATACACGTATTGTGATTGTTGAAGCCGATGGTCACGTAGTGGGTATTTTGGTGGATTCGGTAGCCGAGGTAGTTTATCTGCGCCAATCCGAAATCGAGATAACTCCGAATGTCGGTAACGATGAAAGTTCCAAGTACATTCAGGGGGTTTGTCATAAAAATGACGAGCTACTCATTTTGGTTGATCTAGATAAGTTGCTTACTGAGGAAGAGTGGGCAGAACTCAACAATGAAGAGGTGGCGGTATAGGCCCGGCGCCATACTCGACACCGCTAGCAATGAGGCATTTAATATGTTCGCAGCAATGTTGCATCCTACCGTCTATATAGGTATTGGCTTAGCATTGGGAGTATTCCTTCTGTGCGTCAGCTATTGGCGTCAAAACCGTCAAATTCAAAGACAGCTTCAGGATTTGCAGCATGCTCGACAAGAGCTTAAATCTATCAATGCGAGTAATATTGGCCTGGGTCGCAGAATCAAGTCTTTAGAGGCTGACGGCGGCCCACGCCTAAATCTAGTTGAGCCTAGTCAGTTTGCCCAAGCCGAACAGCCCGTTGAAGAATATGGCCATGAGCAGCAATCGGTTGTCTCTGAAACACCCGACACGGTGGTGGCAAAGGATCTAAGAGAACTGCAGGCCCAGCAGCAAAGCTTACTGGCCAGTCTGGCCGCTCTTGAACAAGAATCTGGCTTAAGTAAAGCGGCGTTGCCTGAACACAGTGCAGTGTCAGAGCAGTTTATTCACAACGAACCGTCTTTTGTTGACGATCACGCTGAGCCTAGTTTTCAAGACAGCTTAAGCGCGCAGTTGCAAGAGAAGGCATTGTCCGAGCAGCATTTTGAACAGCCGACCTTAGAGTCAGCAGAAGCTGAAGAGGTGCTGCAAGCGCCCTACAGCTATGAAGATGAGCCAGAGCCTGACTTGGAACAGACACCTTATACGCGAGCTTCATCAATGTTAGATGAAGGTCTTGATCTGGACGAAATCGAGCGTCAAAGCGGCTTGTCTAAAGCCGAGATAAAACTGATGGCAACCATGCATAAAAATATGAGTAAATTTGCTTTAGCCTAAGGGCCTTGCGGCCGATAACCCTATTATCATCTATATTCGGGTAATAGGGAGTCCATATGTCTCGTCATATTCTGCTACTGCTTAGTAGCTTCTATCTCACGGCTTGCACCGTGGTAGATTTATCCAAAGATGTACAGTATTCCACAGCGACTCAGCCAGTGTCGGCTCAGGCCTTGCGAGATATACGTCCAGGCAAAACCAATAGTCGTTGGCTGTTAAATAATATTGGCTTGGCGAGCGAAGTAGAGGCTTATGGCGAGAGAAAATCAATCTGGCGCTATGATCTCAATGAGATTCGTCGCTCGCGCACTAAAGTTGCTCTGCTTTATAGTAATCACGAGCGTATCAAAAGCCGTTGCCAGTTATCGCTGCTTTTAGTTGACGACATCGTCAGCGCTATGTGGAGTGGAAATTCGGCAGAAACCATGGCTAGGGTATCCGAATCTTTTAAGTTAAGTATGAGCGGTGCAGCCCAAGATATGCCAATGTGTGAGAGCTTTAGTTATATCCAGGCTGATTAGCTCAGTGTTGAGCTGTCAGCAATATGTCCAAGCGCGGCGTACTTTTGAGCTTGGCGTTGACTGAAATTATCGGCCGCTGTCAACAATTGCGGTTTTAGATTTAGTGAGTGTAAGCTCTTGAGTTGCCTGCCGAATCATTTCTGATAAGGCAGGGGCGTGAATCTGGCTGATAAGAATATTATTTAGGTTGCGCATCAATAGAGATGCCATTTAAAGCTTCACTTTTCGGGCTTAGCAGGTAAAGGTAACTCGGCATTATTTCGGCGGCGGTTTTTAAGGTCGCTGGATTCTCACTCGGGTAAGCAGAGGCCCTCATTTGAGTTCGTGTCGCGCCTGGATTGATGCAGTTGACCCGTACTTTATTAATGCCATCCATTTCATCGGCAAAAACTTGCACCATATTTTCTACGGCCGCCTTGCTGATGGCATAGGCTCCCCAGTATGCGCGACCTTTGCGGCCAACAGATGAGCTGGTAAAGACGACGCTTGCCGCGCTGGATTTTTCAAGCAAAGGTAATAGTGCCTTTGTCATCATAAATCCGGCGGTGACATTTACTTGCATCAATTTCTGCCAAGTATCGATCTCATAATTGCTTAAGGGGGTTTGTGGGCCAAGTTGCGCGGCATTGTGCAGCAGGCCATCTAGACGGCCGAATTCTGCGTCTATTGCATCGGCCATGTCGTTGTAATCTTTTTCAACAGCACCTTCAAGATTAATAGGAAATATTGCCGCTTGTGGATGGCCGGCCGCTTCAATTTCATCATAAACCTGTTCGAGCTTTGGAATAGTGCGGCCTAATAGGATCACTGTTGCACCGTGAGCAGCACAGCTTAACGCCGCTACTTTTCCGATTCCGTCTCCGGCGCCAGTGATGGCAATGACTTTATCTTTTAAAGCATCCCCAGAGGCAATAAATGCAGCTGCTGTTAGGCTTAATTCTTGGGGTGATTGTGTTTGATCCATAGTTATCTCAGTGCTACTACTCATTGTGTGTTGAGTAAGGTTGGGATTAGTTAAATGAGTTCTCTAATGATTGGCCAGATGTCTCGGGCTGATTGAATGGTGTAATCAGCATTCCAGTCCTCAGCGCTTTCGCCTACTGGGACATAGCCATAGGCGGCTGCGATTGTGGGCATGCCGGCCCTCTTGCCGCTTTCTATATCGCGTTCATGGTCGCCAATATAAATCGCTTCTTCCACAGAGCAGCCAATATATTCACAGGCAATCAGTAATGAATCAGGAGCCGGCTTTGCATTGGGAACTTGATCGGGTGATAAAACAATTGCTGGGCTTGGATCCAGAGGCAGTTGTTCCATTAATAGACGAGTGTAATATTCAGGCTTATTAGTGGATATGCCCCAGGCAATATTGTGTTCGCCTAGTTTGTTTAGCAGCTCATTGATTCCTTCGAATGGTCGGCTATCAATGGCGAGTTGTTGTTCGTATAGCTTTAGCAGGCGTTCACGAATCGCTTCTACCTGCTCGTCTCCAGCGTTCAAATTGTAAGCCAGTTGTACAAGTGCTCTTGATCCGGCCGAAACGGTTGCCCGGATACTCTCATCAGAAATTGCTGGACGTTTATCCTCCGCTAATAACTGATTGACCACACGAATGAAGTCTGGGGCCGTATCAATCAAGGTGCCGTCTAAATCGAATAGCACAGCTTTTAGTTTTGACATAACGATTTTCTTAAGCAGGTTTTCGTGCGTGAACCAGATAGTTTACATCAACGTCATTTGGGTTGATCTTATAACGTTTTAGTAAAGGGTTGTAAGTCATGCCGCTTAGGTCAACAAGCTCAAGCCCGGCTGCCCGCAAGCCGCTGGCCAATTCAGAAGGGCGAATAAATTTACTGTACTCATGGGTGCCTTTGGGTAACCAGCGCAATAGGTATTCAGCGCCTACAATAGCTAGGGCGTAAGCTTTTGGGCTGCGGTTTATTGTGGAAAAGAATAAATCACCACCGGGCTTACACAGTTTTGCACAAGCAGCAATTACAGATGCAGGGTCTGGCACATGTTCAAGCATTTCCAGGCAGCTTACGACATCATATTGCTCGGCTTCTTGCTCAGCTAACTCTTCGGCGGTACAGCGGCGGTAATTGACCTCGACACCAGATTCTAAGCTGTGGAGTTTGGCAACTTGCAGTGGGGCTTCCCCCATATCAATTCCGCTGACAATGGCGCCACGTTGCGCCATCGCTTCGCTTAAAATTCCACCACCACAGCCCACATCTAAGTAATTTTTAGCGGCGACTTTAGCTCGTTCATCTATATAGTTTGCTCGCAGTGGATTGATATCATGTAGCGGCTTGAATTCGCCTTCTCGGTCCCACCAGCGGCTGGCAAGGGCTTCGAATTTGGCGACCTCGGCGTGATCGACGTTGGCGGAGGCAGAAGAGCTCATGGATTGTGCAACCTTACTCAAGTAAATTTCAGGAATTATAACACCGCCTTGGGCATGCTGGGGTAATTAGCGCTCGCTTATATTTTGCTTTTGTTCAGCTCCTGCCTGTAAAATCGCGCGCAAATCAATTGGTGAGTAGGAAGTGCTCATGTTTTATCACCGCCTTTGTCATATCGCAGTCTCTGTAGCGGCTGTATTTTTGTCCTCTTTTGCCGCCGGGCAAGCAACACAATTTGCAGTCTGCCCAAGCCCTTTTTACCTGAGTCAAGGTAGTCGAGATAGTATCCAGCTCTTTAGTGGTAACCCGGATGCTTCGGGAGGGGTGGCATTTACTGAAGTAGATGCGCCGCAGGCGCCAAAGCTAGATTACAATGCAATTGCCTTTAGAGAATCTGACCGTTTTATGTACGGTTTGCGCTCAAATTCAAGCTCGGCCGTTACTGGCCCGGATGCCCATTTAATTCGCATTGGTGCTAATGCTGAGATTGAGGACTTGGGTGCTATAGCGGGTATGCCCGACGCCTTTTACCTAGCTGGCGATATGTCTCCAACGGGAGAATATTACGTCCTTTCTGCTACCGCTAGAAGTACTCTCGTGACATTAGATTTGGGAGCGGGGCCTGTTTCTGGTGCGGCAACCACGGTGACTACGGTAGGATTAAATGACGGTGCTGGCGGGCCTCTAGAAATCAATAGTGGTGATATCGCTTTTGCTGATGGCCGCTTGTGGGGGCTGCACTTGTCCGGCAGTGGACAGTGGTATCTAGCTGAAATTAATGTGACAACAGGTGAGATAACCCTCGCGCCCAACCCAACAGGAATCAGCAACCCCTTTGGTGCGCTTTGGGGTACACCTGATGCAGTATATGGCAATGCCAATGATGGGGCGGGGTTTTTCTATTTTGATTTAAACACCGGTAAAGCGACACAGATTGCAACATCTAATGGTGCTGCGCGAAATGATGCCGCGCGCTGTGTTTCTAATCGACCGATCTTTCCAGCCGACATCGCGATCACTAAAGATAATGGTCAGAGTGAATATACCCCAGAGCAAACGGTGGTTTATACCATTGATGTGAGTAATCAGGGCTTGTTTGGTGCAGTGGGGGTGCAAGTGGAAGACCCTTTGCCAGCCAATGTTAACTCCGCAACTTGGACTTGTACGTCGCAAATTGGCGATGGGGTCTGTCGAGCAGCAAGCGGAAGTGGCGCTATTAACGCGATTGTAGACTTGCCAGCAGGTTCCAGTGTGCGTTTTGAGTTAAGCTTTACCTTAGATCCAGGTTTTAGTGGAGATTTGGTCAATACTGTAACGGCAACCTTGCCAAACAATGCCGGGGCTCCTTTACAGGCCCAAGACAGCGACACGAGCAATAATAGCGCGACTGACCGTGATAGTTCGCCAGCGGGGCCGCAAGCGGTGCCTGTTCCTATGTGGGTGATTGCGATACAGGGCTTATTTTTGCTGCTACTTGGCGTAAGAAAACTTAAGCCCGGTCGTTTTCGCGGCCAATAGAATGATCGCAGTTTTGTAAGGACGGGTTTCGGCCTCTATCGCTAGCAGTGTTACGCACTGTTATGCGGTATAGGCTTTATTTACATTCTTTTCGGCTGCTTATATTCAATAGCGCCAACCCTTAAGCACTCTATTTTCGAGCGTTTGTTAGCTTTAATTTCCGCACTTTGCCAAAAGTCATTTTTATCAGTAACGGTATTTTGGTCTTGTATCCATCGAAGTAACTATTTTCAAATTATAAAAATTAGTTCTAGCGCGGGATCAACTTTACATTGATGGCCGACTAAGATGCGAGCCTTTAGCCGTGCTTGTAAGTGATATTCGAAGTGCTTGCTTTTCGCCAGCGCTCAACGACTTCTCCTTCTCGCACCCACATTAGCTTGCAGTTCGGACTGTGGTATGAAGTCTTTCCATTCCTTGATGGCTTTCTCTGTTTTATGTTTTACCGTTTCAGTAAAAGCGGCACCCATCTCTTTTGGCAGTTGCCCAAATGGTTTTTTCTTAAGCCAGGGGGATAGGGATGCCATAAGGCTTTTTCAGGGTGAGCCAGATGCTAGCCCTGCCGTAGCCTTTACAGAAGTAGCTGCGCCGCAGGCAGCGATGCAGGATTACAACGCGTTAGCCTTTAGGGAAGGTGATGGTTTTCTATATGGCTTGCAATCGGTAACCAGCTCGGCATTACCACCGGGCTCAAATGCGCGCCTGTTGCGCATTGGTGCCAATGCTGAGGTGGAAGATCTGGGGGCAATAGATGATATGCCTGATGACTTTTATCTTGCTGGAGATATGTTTCCTGATGGTCGATATTTTGTTTTGTCCGCGACAGCACGAACTACCCTAGTTGCAATTGACCTGGGGCCCGAGCCTTTTGCTGGGGCAAGTGCTACGGCGACAAGAATTTCAATGCACGATGGCAGTGGAAGCCCGAGAGAAATTAATAGCGGTGATATTGCCGTAGCGGGAGGGAAGCTGTGGGGTTTGCATCGCAACGCGCTCAATGAATGGTATTTGGCCGAGGTTGATACGCTGAGCGGAGAGGTTCGCTTAGCCGCTGCGCCTACTGGCCTGGATGTAAAGTTTGGTGCTCTGTGGGGATCGCCAAACGCACTGTATGGAAAAGCCAATGATGGAGCCGGCTTCTATCGTTTTGACTTGGATACAGGCGCGGCCACCCGGGTGGCTGATTCTGCTGGAGCCGCCTTTAATGATGGTGCGAGTTGTTCAAGTAGGCCGCCAATATTTGGCCCTGATGTGGCCGTCAGTATAGATAATGGCCAAACAGAATACCGCCGTGGACAAACGCTCAGTTATACAATAGAGCTGCGTAATCAGGGAATTTCAGCGGCCAATAATGTTTCTGTTTCGGCGCTACTCCCTTCAGCTATTAGTGCGCTTAGCTGGCAATGCGGGGCGCAGCAGTTGGGTGCTGTTTGCCGTCAGGCGAGCGGGGTGGGGGCTTTTTCAACAGAAATTGATTTGCCGGTTTCTGCGAGTTTGCAGTTTGAATTGAGCTTTACACTTGCTGCCGATTTTAGTGGAGATTTATTGGTATCTGCTGAAGCAAATTTACCGCTGCAGCCATTGAGTACGATTCAAAATGAGGATAGCGATTTAAGTAATAATCGCGCTGCGGATAACGATGTGCGGGCATTGCTCGCGATGAGTGCTAGAGCTGTTCCCAGCGTGCCGATGCCTCATTGGCTAATGTTTGTAGCAATGTTGATGCTACTAGCGAGCCGTGGTTTACGGGCTCGCTAGTGTGGCTTCATGTATTAATCGGCACTGATTTTACTTTGCCACTCTATGGCATTGTCACGTAGTGCTTGTTCATCAATGGTTTGCAACAACCCTGCAGCTAATAGGCGCTCGCCTGAAACCCACACATCGCTGACTTGGTGACTGCAATTGGTGTAAACCAAGTAGCTTACAGGGTCATACATGGGTAGGGCATTTAGGGCGCTCAGCTCAACAGTGGTAATGTCGGCGGCTTTGCCAACTTCAAGGCTCCCTGTGTAGCTGTCAATATTTAATGCTTTGGCGCCATCAATCGTGGCCATGGCTAAGCTGTCCATCGCGTTTAGGGCGCTGGCGTTGTTATCTACAGCTTTGGCGAGCATCGAGGCGGTGCGCATTTCACTGAGCATATCCAAATCGTTATTGCTGGCGGCACCATCTGTACCGAGAGAAACATTAACACCGGCTTGGCGCAGCTTCTCTGTTGGGCAAAAACCGCTGGCAAGTTTTAAGTTGGATTCGGGGCAGTGCACCACATGGCTCTTGCTGGCTTGTAAAATACTGATGTCTTCATCACTAACGGCAGTCATGTGGACACACTGGGTACGCTCATTCATAACGCCCAATGACTGTAAGCGCTCGGTGGGGCGCTGGCCATATTGCTCAATCGAGTCATCAACTTCTTTTTGGGTTTCTTGCAGGTGAACCATGATGCCACATTGGTATTTGGCTTCTTGTTTGGCAATCTCAGAGAACGCTTCATTGCTGACCGTATAAGGAGCATGCGGTCCGAAGCCTATATTCACCAAGGCGTGTTCTTGATACTGCTCGATTAGCTTACAGCTTTTGGCAATGGTTTCTTCAGGGCCGCTGCCCCAAGCGGTTGGAAAATTCAAGATTGGGCTATATAAGCTTCCACGCATGCCGACTTCCGCGCAAACCTCAGCAACAGCTTCAGGGAAAAAGTAGTTGTCGCTAAAGGCGGTGGTACCACCGCGGATCATTTCGGCCATTGCTAGTCGAGCGCCATCGGCCACAAACTCGTGACTCACAAACTTACCTTCTGCCGGCCAGATGTGATCATTTAGCCAGTCGTGCAGCGGGTAGTCGTCGGCATAGCCCCGTAAAAGGCTCATAGCTAAGTGGCCGTGGGTATTTACCAGGCCTGGAAGGGCAATGTGTTGCTCAAGTTTTATACATTCATTGGCTTGATATAAATCTTCGGCCTCACTATTTGGCACGATGGCGGTAATTTTGCCGTCTTTAACAGCAATGCTGTGGTGCTCAAGTACGCGACGCTTGCTATCCATAGTGATTAGCCAGCGACATTGAATAAGGGTATCAATCGGCTGTGACATAAAAAGTGGTCGACCTCGTTGTTGTAAGTATATGCTTAGGGAGCCTCTGATTAAGTCCCGCCCGCCTCTGGCGATCAGAGCAGTGCGGCAGCTAGGCAATGAATACAGGTGGGCCGGTTGCCCGGCGAAACTCATTAATTCCACTGCTACATTGCTCTGAACGCCCCGAAGGGCGGGCACTAAAGCGGCCATCTACTTTGTCAGCCAGCTTGCAAAGGACCCGGCCATTCACTGCACTGTCTTTCGCGTAGCTGGCCGCTTTATTGCCCGCAGAGAACTGACGGGACTTATTCAGAGGCTCCCTAGGTCGAGCGCTAAAAGTTAGGCTCGTTGTATATAGCTTCATTATAGGGTGTTCTTGCAGCGAAGGTGGGCTGCGAGTTTGTATGGCGATTTTATGCCATTTGAGGGCCATTATACGCCCCTTATGGGCGTAGAATTATGTCAATTTTATCAAATCTTTAGGGATTCCTTTGGAAATGACCTTGAGCGCCCCACAAATGCCCCAAGTGCATGATTTTATGGTAAGATTTACGGCTTTATGTGCCTGCCAAATGACACGCCGCTAAAGGGGCTTAAATGCTCCATAAATTGGGGGTGGCGATTAAGTGCAAATGGCAGGTAAATACTAAGCCAGGCAGTGTTTGCTTAATTTTTAAGCGTTTCACATTTCGGCGTGAATCTATGTCGAATGGAAAAGGTTTAAAGCCCAAGCAAAGACTGACCACAAGAGTGGCCGTACTCCCGCAGTCGGGCATGACAAGATAGGCATAATAAGGAAAGCGATCGTTTATGGGCGATTTGGCAAAAGATATATCACCGATCAATATTGAAGACGAACTGAAGCAGTCCTATTTGGACTACGCCATGAGCGTTATCGTTGGGCGAGCACTGCCCGATGTGCGTGATGGCTTAAAGCCGGTACACCGCCGCGTGCTGTTCGCCATGAATGAATTGGGCAATGATTGGAATAAGCCCTACAAAAAGTCGGCTCGTGTAGTCGGTGACGTTATCGGTAAATATCACCCGCATGGTGATTCTGCTGTTTACGACACTATTGTTCGTATGGCTCAGCCCTTTTCTTTGCGCTATATGCTGGTAGATGGCCAGGGTAACTTTGGCTCGATTGACGGTGATGGCGCGGCGGCTATGCGTTATACCGAAATCCGCATGCAGAAGATGTCCCATGATCTGCTGGCCGATCTCGATAAAGAAACTGTCGACTACGTACCTAACTACGACGATACCGAATTAATTCCCGAGGTTTTGCCAACTCGTGTTCCTAATCTATTAGTGAACGGCTCATCCGGTATTGCAGTGGGCATGGCGACCAATATTCCTCCCCATAACCTTACCGAAGTGGTAAATGGTTGTTTGGCATTGATCGACAATCCTGAAATTAATGTCGATGAACTGATGGAAATCATCCCTGGACCAGATTTCCCAACCGCCGGCATTATTAATGGCCGTGCTGGTATTGTTCAGGCATACCGCACGGGTCGTGGTCGCATTTATGTGCGCGCCAAAGCCGAGGTTATCCATAACGAGAAAACCAATCGCGACACTATTATTGTTCACGAGATCCCCTACCAAGTGAATAAGGCGCGTTTGATTGAGAAAATTGCTGAGCTGGTAAAAGACAAGAAGATCGAAGGTATTGCCAGTGACGGCCTTCGTGATGAATCGGATAAAGACGGTCTGCGCGTTGTTATTGAAATGAAGCGTGGTGAATCCGGTGAAGTCTTGCTGAATAACTTATACGCACAGACACAATTGCAGTCGGTATTCGGCATTAATATTGTTGCTCTAGTCGATGGTCAGCCACGCGTATTAAACCTTAAGCAGATGTTGGAGTATTTTGTACTGCATCGTCGCGAGGTCGTTACCCGTCGTACCGTTTATTTATTGCGTAAAGCGCGTGAGCGTGGCCATATCTTGGAAGGTTTGGCGGTAGCTATTGCCAATATCGATCCTGTCATTGAGTTGATTAAATCCTCACCTTCACCCGCTGAAGCGAAGCAGGGATTGATGGCTCGTGGCTGGGAAACTAACGAAATTGGCGACTTTATCGAACGTTTAGAGCAGGGCGCTTGTAAGCCTGAAGGCCTAGGCCCTGAGTTTGGTTTGCGTGATGGTAAATACTATTTATCAGAAGCTCAGGCTCAAGCTATCTTGGAATTGCGCCTACACCGTTTAACCGGTATGGAGCACGACAAGCTGCTGGCTGAATATAAAGAGCGTTTAGAGCAGATTGCTGAGTTCCTAGAAATTCTAGGCAGTTCTACCCGCTTGATGGAAGTGATTCGCGAAGAATTACAAGAGGTTGTTTCTAATTATGGTGATGAGCGTCGTACTGCGATTCAGCATTCCCAAGAAGATCTCACCGTTGAAGATTTGATTGCCGAAGAAGATCGCGTTGTGACGATTTCTCACGGTGGCTATGCCAAGACGCAGCCGCTGACGGATTATCAAGCTCAGCGCCGTGGTGGCATGGGTAAGGCCGCGACATCGGTTAAAGACGAAGATTTTGTTGAGCATCTCTTGATTGCTAGCACCCACGATACCATTTTGTGCTTTACCAATGCCGGTAAAGTGTATTGGCTGAAGGTTTATCAAATTCCTGTGGCGGGCCGTCAATCACGTGGTCGCCCAATGGTGAATTTATTACCGCTTGAAGATGATGAGCGTATTACGTCGATTCTGCCGGTTAAAGAATACGATGAAGATCACTTTATCTTTATGGCCACAGCCAATGGTACCGTGAAGAAAACCTCTCTTATGCAATTCTCACGTCCACGTAGCTCGGGCTTGATTGCGATCGACTTGGAAGAGGGTAATGAGCTAGTCGGCACCGCGATTACTGAAGGCAGCAATGATGTGCTATTGCTATCTTCTGCGGGTAAAGCGGCGCGCTTTAAAGAATCTGATGTTCGTGCGATGGGACGTACCTCTCGAGGTGTTCGCGGTATTCGCTTGCAAGAAGGCCAAACTGTTATTTCCATGGTAATTCCGCAAGATGATGGTCGTGTAATGACCTTGAGTGAAAACGGCTACGGTAAGCAGACTAAGGTTGATGACTTCCCAACTAAAGGTCGTGGCACCCAAGGTGTGATCGCTATGCAGGTTACTGAGCGTAATGGTCCTTTAGTGGGCGGTGTTCAGGTGTTCGAAGGTGATGAGATTATGTTGATCTCTGATCAGGGTACCTTGGTTCGCACTCGCACTGATGAAGTTTCAGTTATGAGCCGTAACACCCAGGGTGTGCGTATGATCAAACTGAAAGAAGGTGAGCACCTGATCGGAGTAGAGCGCATCGAAGAATCTGATGCTGAAGACGAAGAGGAGTCTGGCGCTGAAGAAGAATAGGGAATTGGGCCCAGTGGCCCAGCTCTCGCTGCAAAATAAAAAGCCCGACAGTGAAGACTGATCGGGCTATTTAAATTCTATGGCCTGTTATTTGTAAATCATTAAAGTGATTTTCAGTGTAGTCGTAGAATGAATAGCTTGATCATAGAAGGTAAAGATAGAACGTACTTAAAGAAAGAATAGATAGAAATATAGAAAGCAAAACCCATAGAAATCACGGCTTAAGCAACACGGTTTTGGCCGCACAATAGCAAAGTAAATATCATGTCAGAGCAAGAAAATAACCCCGCTAATGAAGCCCAGCTAAGTCAGCTGCGCGATGAAATCGATCGTATCGATAATGAAATTTGTCAGCTTATCAGCGACCGTGCGCGCTGTGCTCAAAATGTTGCCGATGTTAAAAAGGCGGCGTTAGAAGCGTCTGGGAGCAGCGAGTCTGTAGTTTATTATCGTCCAGAGCGTGAAGCCAAAGTGTTGCGCAAAGCGATGGCGATGAATAATGGCCCGCTTGATGATGAAGAAATGGCGCGCTTGTTTCGCGAGATCATGTCAGCTTGTTTGGCCTTAGAAGAGCCTACAAAGGTTGCTTATCTTGGCCCGGAGGGAACTTTTACCCAGCAGGCGGCTTTAAAGCATTTTGGTCACTCTGCAGTGGCCATGCCATTTTCGGCCATTGATGAAGTATTCCGTGAAGTTGAAGCGGGCGCGGTCAACTATGGTGTTGTTCCCGTTGAGAACTCTACCGAAGGCGTTGTAAATCATACCCTTGATAACTTTATGGGCTCGAATCTGCAGATTTGTGGTGAGGTTGAGCTACGTATTCACCAGCATCTATTGGTTTCGGATGTCACCAAAACTGATAGCATTACGCGCATATACTCCCACTCGCAATCTTTGGCGCAGTGTCGCAAATGGTTAGATGCCCATTACCCAAATGCGGAGCGTATTGCGGTTAGCAGTAATGCCGATGCCGCGAAGCGTTTAAAAGGTGAGTGGAATGCTGCGGCTATTGCTGGCCAGATGGCTGCCGACTTGTACGACTTAAAAGTACACGCAGAAAAAATCGAAGATCAGCCAGACAATTCTACCCGTTTCTTAATTATCGGTACTCAAAAAGTACTGGCGAGCGGTAAAGACAAAACTTCGGTTGTTGTGGCTATGCGCAACGAGCCAGGTGCATTGCATGATTTGCTGCAACCATTTCATATTTACGGTATCGATTTAACCCGCGTCGAAACTCGCCCTGCGGCATCTGGCACTTGGAACTATGTGTTCTTTATCGATTTTTCCGGTCATGTTGAAGATGCTGTAGTGAAAAAAGCCTTGGATGAAGTTGGTGCAAAAGCCGCTGATCTTCGTGTACTTGGTTCATACCCTGAAGCGGTATTGTAAGAGCATTCAGTAAAGAGGTTACTATGAGCCAATGTAAACGTTTGGTGGTCATTGGTATCGGTTTAATCGGCGGCAGTTTAGCGAAAGCAGCTCGAGAGCGATCTCTCTGTGATTGCGTAATCGGTATTGCGAGACGGGAACAAACCTGTCTTGATGCCGTTGAGCTGGCTGTTGTCGATGAAGCTTTTACTGATCTTGCTGACATCAAGCCTGCCTTAGGAGCAGGGGATGTCGTTTTTGTTTCTGTACCGACTTTGGCGGTTGAGGCCACTTTGGCTGATATCAAAGCGAAGTTATCCCCTGAGGTCACTATTACTGACGGTGCCAGTGTTAAGGGTAGCGTTATCGAAGCCGCCCAGCAGGTTTATGGTGAGCTGCCTAGCCAGTTAGTGCCCGGTCATCCCATTGCTGGTGCTGAAAAAAGTGGCGTCACCGCTGCTAATGCTGAGCTCTATATTGATCATCGTGTCATTCTGACCCCCCATGCTAACTCCGGCGAAGGCCACATTCGGCGGGTCCGCGAATTGTGGCAGGCAGTGGGTGCTGAAGTTTTAGAAATGGACGTGGCTGAGCATGATGAGGTACTGGCGGCGACTTCCCATTTGCCCCATGTGATTGCTTATTCCTTAGTGGATACCTTGGCTCACGATTCAGAAAACGAAAATATATTCCGTTATGCCGCCGGTGGCTTTCGAGACTTTACTCGCATTGCCTCCAGTGATCCGGTGATGTGGCACGATATTATGCTGGCCAATAAGCGCAGTATTTTAGATTCCTTGACGATGTTTTCAGACAATTTAAACCGTCTGCGTCATGCCATTGAAACCGAAAACAGCGAACATTTATTGGGCGTATTTACAAGAGCGAAAGCCGCTCGTGATCATTTTACGACCCTACTAGAACAAAGAGCGTATACCCAAACCATGCAAGATTCACAGCAAGACATTATCGATTACCATGTGCAGCCTGGCGGCAGTGTTAAAGGGACTTTAAGAGTACCAGGTGATAAATCCATTTCGCATCGCTCCATTATGCTTGGCTCGCTGGCAGAAGGGATAACCGAGGTGGAAGGCTTTCTCGAAGGCGAGGACGCCTTGGCAACTTTGCAAGCCTTCCGTGATATGGGGGTGGTTATTGAAGGCCCGGATCAAGGGCGTGTTCGCATCCACGGTGTCGGTTTGAATGGTCTAGAGGCGCCCCCGGGTAAGCTTTACGTTGGAAACTCCGGGACCTCTATGCGTTTATTGGCCGGTATTTTGGCTGGACAGCAGTTTGCCAGCGAAATGAGTGGTGATGTATCACTAAATAAGCGCCCAATGAACCGCGTGGCCATCCCGTTGCGTGAAATGGGTGCTGAGGTGGGTACTGCCGAAAATGGTCACCCGCCCATGCTAATCAGTGCAAATAAGGGGCTAAGCGGCATTCACTACGATATGCCGATGGCCAGTGCCCAGGTGAAGTCTTGTGTTTTGTTAGCCGGTTTGTACGCGGATGGTGAAACTTCAGTGAGCGAGCCTGCGCCTACTCGTGATCATACCGAGCGTATGCTGCGCGGCTTTGGTTATGAGGTGAAGCGAGAGGGTGATCGCATCAGTTTACAAGGTGGCGGCAAATTAACAGCCTGCCAGATTGAAGTGCCGGCCGATATTTCTTCGGCGACATTCTTTATGGTGGCGGCCGCGATAGCTCCAGGCTCTGATGTCACTTTACAGCATGTTGGTATGAACCCAACCCGTGTAGGTGTAGTAAATATTCTCCGTCAGATGGGTGCTGATCTAACGTTACACAATGAGCGTGAAGTGGGTGGTGAGCCCGTGGCTGATGTGCGTATTCGCTACCAGCCGTTAAAAGGCATCCGTATTCCAGAAGATCAGGTGCCACTGGCCATTGATGAGTTCCCAGCCTTGTTTATTGCGGCGGCCTGCGCTGAAGGCGAGACCGTATTGACCGGCGCCGAAGAGTTACGTGTTAAAGAAAGCGATCGTATCCAGGTAATGGCTGACGGTATGGTGAGCTTAGGTATCGATGCAAAGGCCACTGAAGACGGTATTATTATCCAGGGTAAGGGCGCTCAAACTGAGGTGTTCAGTGGTGGAGAGGTTGAAAGTCATCACGATCATCGTATCGCCATGTCCTTCACCATTGCTGGCCTGCGCGCTAGCGATACCATTGTGGTGAATGATACCGCCAATGTGGCAACATCCTTCCCGACTTTTGTCGAATTGGCTCAGACTTCCGGCATAAGCTTAGAAGTAAAGAGTCGTTAACCTTTCGGTAAAAGATTTTCTATAATGTGCCCGCCTAGGTGCGGGTACAGTTCTCCTGAAGAGTCCCGCCCCAGCTGAAGATTATTCAGCCTGCATAGCATGAAAGATAGCAATTGAAAGAGACGACCATGTCCGAAGCAGCCTCTAAAGCGCAATTGACGCACTTAAAACAGTTAGAAGCGGAGAGTATTCATATTATCCGCGAAGTAGCCGCGGAGTTTGATAACCCCGTAATGCTCTATTCAGTGGGTAAAGATTCCGCTGTGATGATGCACTTGGCGATGAAAGCCTTCTACCCAGGCAAGCCGCCGTTTCCATTGATGCATGTGGATACCACCTGGAAGTTTCGCGAGATGATTGAGTTTCGCGATCAGCGTGTTAAAGACCTAGGTTGGGATTTGATTGTTCATATCAATCAAGAAGGCGTCGATATGGGCGTGGGGCCTTTTACCCACGGCAGTGCTAAGCATACCGATATTATGAAGACCGCGGCGCTAAAGCAGGCCCTAGATAAATATGGCTTTGATGCGGCTTTTGGTGGTGCGCGCCGTGACGAGGAGAAGTCTCGAGCAAAAGAGCGTGTTTATTCCTTCCGAGATAAACATCACCGCTGGGACCCTAAAAATCAGCGTCCAGAACTGTGGAATATTTATAACGGCAAAGTTGATAAAGGCGAGAGTATTCGTGTTTTCCCATTATCGAACTGGACCGAGTTAGATATCTGGCAATATATCCATTTGGAAGAGATTCCAATTGTGCCGTTGTATTTGGCTGAAAAGCGCCCTGTGGTTGAGCGCGATGGTGTCTTGATTATGGTTGACGATGATCGCATGCCATTGGAAGAAGGCGAACAAGTGCAAGAAAAAATGGTGCGCTTCCGTACGCTAGGTTGTTACCCGCTTACCGGCGCGGTGGAATCTGAGGCGAATACCTTGCCTGAAATTATTCAGGAAATGTTACTGACGACGACTTCAGAGCGTCAAGGCCGTGTTATCGATCACGATAGTTCTGGCTCGATGGAAAAGAAAAAACAGGAGGGCTATTTCTAATGTCCCACCAATCCGATTTAATTGCAGAAGATATTCTCGCCTATCTTGCCCAGCACGAGCGCAAAGAACTGCTTCGTTTTCTAACCTGTGGCTCCGTTGATGATGGTAAGTCGACGTTAATCGGTCGATTGCTACACGACAGCAAAATGATCTATGAAGATCAATTAGAAGCCGTGCAGGCCGACACCTCAAAGCATGGTACTACCGGCGAGAAAATTGATTTAGCTTTGCTAGTGGACGGCCTTCAGGCTGAGCGTGAGCAAGGCATTACTATTGATGTAGCTTACCGCTATTTTTCAACCGCCAAACGTAAATACATTATTGCCGATACCCCAGGGCACGAGCAATATACTCGCAATATGGCCACTGGCGCATCTACCTGTGATCTGGCGGTGATTCTTATTGATGCGCGCTATGGCGTAATGCCACAAACCCGTCGCCACAGCTATATTGCCTCTTTGTTGGGCATTAAGCACTTGGTGGTTGCGGTCAATAAAATGGATTTAAAAGATTTTAGCGAAGATGTTTTTGAATCCATTAAGGGCGATTATCTAGAGTTCTCTAAAGAGCTGGCTAACATTCAGGGCGAGCAGGGCGCTGATATTCAGTTCGTTCCTATGTCGGCTTTAGAGGGCGACAATGTTGTGAACGCCAGCGAAAACACCCCTTGGTATAAAGGCCCAACTTTAATGGAAGTTTTGGAATCGGTATCTATTGCAGAAGATAAAAATCTCGAAGATTTTCGCTTCCCCGTGCAATATGTTAACCGTCCAAATCTCGATTTTCGTGGCTTCTGCGGTACCGTGGCTTCGGGGCAAGTCGCTGTGGGTGACAGCTTAAAAGCGCTGCCTTCTGGTAAGCAAAGCAAGGTAAAAGAAATCGTGGTGCACGGTGATTCACCAAGCCAAGCCTTCGCGGGTGAAGCGATCACCATTACCTTGGAAGATGAGATTGATATTTCCCGTGGTGATACCCTTGTTAAAGCCGATACTGATGGCGACAGTATTCAAAGCAATCGCTTAAAAGCGCATTTGGTTTGGATGGCTGAAGGCGCTATGCAGCCAGGGCGCGAGTACTTATTTAAATTCGCCAGTAAAGTAAGCCCTGGGCGTATCAGTGATATTACGCACCGCATTGACGTGAATACTCAAGAGCAGCTTGCTGCCGATGAGCTTGCCTTAAACGATATTGCCCTAGTTGATGTGCAATTGGAGCAAGCAGTTGTCGCCGATGCCTATCAAGTTAATCGTGCCACTGGCGCTTTTATCGTGATCGATCGCCTTAGTAATATTACCGTAGGCGCAGGCATGGTAACTGAATTGCTAGAAGGCGAGGCAGTTGCACAACAACAGGAATTCTCTGAGTTCGAGTTGGAATTAAATGCTCTAGTACGTAAGCATTTCCCACATTGGCAAGCGATTGATTTGAGAGCAATTGCAAAGAAATAAATAGGGTGGGGCTCTTAGAGCTCCTTTCTATATTGATACAAAAAAGGCCAGCATATCGCTGGCCTTTTTCATTTTAGCTGCAGGTTATTACTTACGAATACCTTCAACCAACAACTCTAGCTCAACATGAGTAGAGGCCGGGCCAAGGTTATAAGTCATACCATAGTCGGCCAACTTCAATGTGGTTTTACCTTCGAAACCAACACGGTAACCACCCCAAGGATCTTTACCTTCACCAAGCTTTTCTACAGGAAAGCTGATGGTTTTGCTTACACCGTGTAAGGTTAGGGTGCCAGTTACTGTACCCTCTGTGGCATTGCTAAATTCGATCTTCTCGCTCACAAAGCTCGCTTTGGGGAAGTCTTTAACATTCAAGAAATCTTTGCCACGTAAATGCTTGTCGCGCTCAGCATGGTTTGAATCGATACTAGCGGTATCGATTTCAATATTGATTTTACTGGCGTTAGGTTGATCTTTGTCCCAAGTAAACTGGCCGTCAAAGGTGTTAAAGCGGCCAGTTAACCAGCTGTAACCAAGATGTTTAATTTTGAAGTTAATAAATGCATGGGCGCCTTTAATATCTACCTGGTAGTCAGCAGCGCTAGCTTGAATGCTGGCAACAGCGGTGGCGGCAATAGCAGTAAATTTAACGAGATTTTTAATTAACATAATGTTTCCTTAAATTAAGCGTTGGCTAAATGCGGCTTATTGTGGCCGCAGCATGCGCTTTAGGGTGTTATCTTTCAATAAAAAGTGATGCTGCAACGCGGCTAGGGCATGTACAGCGACAATAAACATCAGGCTCCAGGCTAATAGCCAGTGAATATAACCGGCAATATCTTCTTGTTGCTCAAAGGCAAATGGTAGCGCTGGCACCGAAAATAAGGCAAAAATCTCAATACTGCGACCGTCCGCGGTCGATATTAAGTAACCGCTCACCATGATGGCCAGCAATACGAGATAAAGCAATCCGTGAGTAAGTTGAGCTGCAATTCTTTGCCAGGCTTTATCAGCAATAGGCTCGGGGCAATCTTGCTGCAGTTTCCACAACAGCCTCAAAACATAAACAAAGGCCAACACCAAGCCTATGCTTTTGTGTAAATCCATGGAAGATCGGTACCAGGGGTCGTAATAGCCCAGTTCTACCATATATAGGCCCAGACCAAACAGACCAAAAATACTTAAAGCCATTAGCCAGTGCAAAAGGATGCTTATCCAGCCATAGCTCTCTGTTGTGTTGCGAATCATTCTTACCTCCAAGAAAGACGTACTTTAACCAGCTTTGGGCTTGAAGGCTATTCAATTATTTATAAAATAGATGTTCATATTTGAACAAGTTGTTTGCTGGGTGGGTGGAGATGAGCGGGAAACAAGCAGAAGGTATCGGGCTGAGTCGACGAGAAATTAGCTGGGATCTCTATCGGGTTGCCTATCAGGTTGCCACATCGGGCTCCTTGAATAAAGCGGCGAGGGCGCTTGGCACCAGTCACGCTACAGTACTTAGGGATATTAACCGACTTGAGGAAAGCTTGAACCTAAAACTCTTTCTTAGGCACCAGCGTGGTTATCAATTGAGCGATGCCGGGAGGGTGCTGATGCAGGGCTTGCCTGATATCCAGGAGTTATTTTCTCAGCTCGACAGTCGAATGGAGGCGGTAACTAATGCAGCCAGCGGAAAGCTCAAAATTACCTGTTTGCCAGATCATGTCTCCTTAATAACCCCAGCTATCAAAATGATGCGGGAGCGATTTCCGGGCATGAGCATTCGACTGCTAACTACCGAAGAGATTATTTCTCCGGCCACTGGTATTACTCATGTGTCATTACGAGCTGGCAGTGAGCCCCAAGGGGCAGACATTATTGCTCGCCGTATACTAAATTTTAGAATGGGGCTGTATTGTCATCGTGACTATAGTAAGCAACGAGGGATGCCAAACACGGCGGCCGATTTTGCTGAGCATGACTGGTTATTACCATCACCGGATAAACACCATATTCCCTTCGTAAAACATTTGGTAGAGCAGGTGCCCGCGCAGAGTGTTGTAGTGCAAAGCAATCATTTTTCGGATTTGGATTGGTCAATACGTGCGGGGATGGGAATTGGGCTAATGGCAGAATTTAAAACTAAAGCTGATAAGAATTTGCTAGAGATTCCCTATCAGCTACCAGAGTCGGTAAATAGTGATGGTTTGTGGTTTGTGTATCACAAAAACTATATTGGCAATATTAAAATAATGACGCTGCAAGAGTGTTTGGATATGTGTCTTGGAGAGCTCACTGCTTGAACTCGTTAAGAAAAATTTTAGCAATCAGAACAAAAAAACACAGCAAAAAAAGGGCTATCTAGCCCTTTTTTTGCTGTGTTTTGTTTGTCGTGTCTATTTCGCAATACCTATCACAACATCTTTATAACTCTCTTGGCTGCCGTTAGGAGTGAGAGAAAATCGACCGCTGAAAAAACCGTCATTATTACTTACTCCCAAGCTGGCGCTGTACTTACCTTGCTCGTGTTCGCAGCTGTACTGACCTTCACTGAGTAAGCCAGAAAAACTAAAAGTGATATTGCCTGAATAATCGCATTGTCCAAAATTTTCACTGTGTCGGGTCAATTGAAAATCCTGTCGATTGATGTCAAATATAAACTCAGAAGGGTCACGTTCAGCGACTAGGATGTCACCTTGTTTAAGGCCTCTACCATGACCTAAGAATGAGCGATTAAACCTGACGACCGTAAAGCCTTCATCTAATGCGTTTCGAAAACTCCGCCTTGCAGTAAAAGATTGCTTAGCGGTTTCCCATTCCAGTTCTACAATATCTCCAGCTTTAGGGAAATCGTAAACATAGCTAACCGCAGAGAGGCTGCTGGTGAAATCGGTCAGTGCGCCAGCGGGGCGCAGGGTGTTAAAAATTCGTTGTGCAAACAGCTCACCATCGGCGTAAACACTAATGCTGTGTCTTCCTTCGCTCAGTGCGCCATAGTTAAAGAGAAGGGAAAACCCACTGTCTTGATGACCACAGCGCTCTTGGGTATCAGGGCGTTGTGTTCCCGTGCCTGCTAAACCAATGCTCTGTCCGTCGATAAAAACTTCGATTTCATCTGCATCACAATGCCAACCACTGATTACAGAAATGCCCGATTCTACTTTCAGGGCAACGGGGTTCTCCAAATTGCTTTGAGCTTGTACTGTGCTTGAATAGACGAAGCAAGCGGATAAAACCGAGCTGGCCAGAGTGGCTCGTTTTGTGGGAATAAATTTGGATAAAGTAGTGCTATTGAACATATATTCACCTCCAATTGTGATTGCTACTCCTGATAAAAGATTCTACCTGAATGTTCTGAGTTGACTATCCCTTTTTAGTGGTAATTTGAACTTAATTAGAAAAATGATTGCAGGGCCTGATAGAAGCCAATCAAGCAAATACACAGTAGCGCCAAGCCGATTACCCGGAAAAACATGACAGGCTCAGCTTGCTGTAGGCGATGATGCAGTTTTAAGCCAATCCAATGCCCCAGTGCAACAGGCGGCAATAGGTAGAGGGCGTGTTTCAATTGAAGGTCTAGGCCGACCCATATAAATGCGGCCATTTTGATGGAGACCAAAATAACCCATAAGGCAAATAGAGTATCGCGCAGTTGGTTTTTATGAACGTGTTTGCTGAAAACGGTAATAATGAGAGGGGCACCAATAAGCGATGTACCACTGATATAGCCCCCTAGTATCAAAAAGGTATTGTCAATCCAGGGGTGCTGACTTTTAAAGGGCTTGTTAAAAATATAGCTCAGGGAGTAAGCAAAAACGATCACAAAAATGATTCCGCTAAGAACATTATTGGGCAAGCTGACGAGGCCTAAAACCCCAATAATTTTGGGAATTAACATAACCCCCATTGCTTTCTTTAGATAGTTCCAATCAATCGGACTTAAGTGTTCGTTTTGATTATTCTTGAATTTCTGTTGTCCTCGTAGGACGGTAAGGCCGCCAAAGAGTAATAGGTGCACAGAGATGATAGGGAGGTATACCTGAGGTCGGTCATCGATCAATAATAGAAAGGGCAGTGATAATACGGCACCGCCAAAACCGAGCCCAGAGCGAACAATGCCGCTCCAAACAAATACTAAGGCAATTAAGAGATATTGACTTAAACTTAGGCTATCCACTGCTTAAGATTGGTCTACCTGTTGTGGGAATAAGCTCCGCCAATGTTCCATTCCGCCATCTAGGCTGTAGACATCGGTAAAATCTTTTTGCGCTAAAAAAGCGGCGGCCTGTTGACTGCTATTGCCATGGTAGCAAATAACAATCGTGCTTTGATCTGGATCTGCAGCCATTAAGAACTCATCTAAGTTTTGATCGCTCAAATGAATAGAACCGGGAATATGACCAAGTTGAAAAGATTGTGGGTCCCTTATGTCTACCAGTTGACACTCGCTTTCTTCTAGGCGAGCAGCAAGGTCTTTGCAGTTGATGTGGTGGAATTGCATTGGCTTGGCCTGTCGATAAATCAGCTTGCTATTGTAGCTTCAAATCTGGGGCGGGGATAGCGAAGGAAATGGGAGGCGTTAAGTTACAGTTCTGTAGTGTGCAGGCGAGGGTGAGGCTTGTTGAGGCAGGGTAGAAACGCGCTCTGCCTCAACACGCTAGATTTGCATCGACTTAAACGGAGGTGCCGTCAAGCAACGTGGTTAAGTTTCTGTCTAGGTCTTTAGCCCAGCGATTGATCATGCGTTTTGCTTCGCTGCGGTTAAATACACTGCTTGCATTGCGAAGCTCGTGATAGTCGGGGCTCTCTCGACGAGATTTAATGGTGCCTAGCAATGTCCCAGTAGCGCCATCAACTACCTCTAGGACAAGAGTGGCTTTACCGGCCGAGTAAACCTTAACCTGGCGGCTGGCGCGGCCGTGCTTTAGATCAGGCCCGTTTATCACAAGATCTACGATCTTGGGTTTTAGAATCAAAGTCTTACTGTCGCTGTTCGAGCTTAGGGTAAAGCGACTGTGCTTTGGTAAGACTTTGAGAAATTCCTCATTAAACAGTTCGGTGGCGCTTGCGAGCAGTTTCTCTTCATCCTGCTTACTGATGTGATCCATCAAGGAATTCCTGTCCAAGTTGTAATCTCGTCGCCAGTTGCGGCGAAATTTCACGCTGGCAGGATGTACTTGAATCTGACTGAATGCGCTGCTGGCCCTTGGGGATTCTTCCAGATCCTTACTGCGGTGAATTTGCAGGCGCGACTGGTCGACGATCAAAGACATCTCTTCGGCATTACTGGAAGCTTGTAGCTCAGCAAAACTCATTGGGCTCATCAGCCCGGCTAATGCTGCGCAGCACATGCTGAGGCATAGAGATTTCATGGGTTTCATAGTTCGACTCCTATCACGAATTAAGCGCCAACTCTCGTCAGGCGAATGACATAGCTGGCACTGAATGCTTCGACTGCGGCTATCGCTATAAATTCCCTTTCTTAAGACGAATATTTCGCCTTCGCCCAATGCTCGATCGGTAGCTCATACAACTGGCTAAGCTTGGGATATTGAGCTAAACCTAAAACAAGTGGTGGCGCTTTAGATTTGCATAAATTTGCCGCTACAAAGCTTAAGTATGTCATATGGAAATCCGTATTTTGACGTACTGGATCAAGCATCGTTGAAGAAACCCGAATTGAATCAAGGAGAGGACGTTTTGTCTCGCTTTAAGTACGCAATATGCAGCTTGCCTGTAATCCTGCTGCCACAGCTGGCTACTGCGCAATATATTGATGGTATCAATGAGCAAGTTTTAAGCAAAGTCGAGTCGAAATACGGTAATTCAGCCAGGGGCAGGGTTGCAGACTGGAAGAAGTTGATGGATCGAAATGCCAATCCCCAAAATGCCGTCAGTGAAAGTAAGAAGCTAAAAAGCTCCAATAGCTTTTTTAATAAGGTTCGATGGGTAAGTGATCAGCGCCACTGGGGGCGGGAAGATTATTGGGCAACGCCCATCGAAATGCTTGGAACCAATGGCGGAGATTGCGAAGATTACTCCATCGCGAAGTATTTCACTTTGAAAGATACCCATGTATCAACAGGCAAATTGCGTATTACCTATGTAAAGGCGATTGAATACAATCAGGCGCATATGGTGCTCGCTTATTATGAAACGCCTGACGCTGAGCCCCTTATTATGGATAACATAAACTTGCGAAT
Source organism: uncultured Pseudoteredinibacter sp. (assembly GCF_947502065.1). Classification (GTDB taxonomy): domain Bacteria; phylum Pseudomonadota; class Gammaproteobacteria; order Pseudomonadales; family Cellvibrionaceae; genus Pseudoteredinibacter. Next base: position 100,452 of record NZ_CANMYE010000003.1, on the reverse strand, counting down.
ATTGCCGGCGTCAAAGCGCAATGATCTCCTGCCGGTCTACAGCTTTAATGGTGAAAATCTTTGGCTGGCGAAGGCGCGTGGGAAGAAGCTAAAAGCAAGCAGCCAAAAAAGCCTACCGCAATGGCGTAAACTCAATGAAAAATTGCTCGCCGAAGTCATGTAGACTTTGGTCTTAACTGCTCATTTTTCGCATAGTTGGCCTGTCAATTGGCTCGATTCACCTCTATTCTTAAATAGCTCTAACACATAAAGCAAAGAAAGAGGTGATACGATGATTCGACGTAAACAACCCTTGCGTGATGGCACTGATAAAGCTGAAATCGACTTAACTCCAATGCTTGATGTCGTCTTTATCATGTTGATTTTCTTTATCGTAACGGCGTCCTTTATCAAGGAGGTGGGCATAGCCGTTGATACCCCTGATTCGACCCCAGAAAACATTAGCAGTACTAATGAGCCTATTTTGATACAGGTAGCTGCCAGCGATGAAATTTGGATGGAAGGCCGCCGGGTAGACATACGTGCTGTACGCGCTAATGTGGCAAGGCTGCATGCCGAGAACCCAAAGGCGCCAGTTGTGATTAAGGCTGATGGAAAATCCAGTGCTAAAACTTATGTGGCTATCGCCGATGCGGCTCGTCAAGCCAATGTTTATCAAGTCTCTTTACTGCCTGATATCAAGAGCTTATGAGCAATAACTGGCCGTAAGGCTAGGCAGTTTTAAAATGCAGAAACAAAAAAGCCCGAGCAGTGCTCGGGCTTTTTTGTAGGCGGTAATCGCAAGGATTAGCGCTTGTCCACTGGCTGGTAGTCGCGAGACTCGTAACCGGTGTACAACTGGCGCGGACGGCCAATTTTGTATGGGTTAGAGATCATCTCGTGCCAGTGTGCAATCCAGCCAACGGTACGGCCAGTTGCGAAGATCACGGTGAACATATCGGTTGGGATTCCGATCGCCTTCATGATGATGCCAGAGTAGAAATCAACGTTTGGATACAGTTTCTTCTCGATGAAGTACTCGTCTTCCAAAGCGATTTCTTCTAGACGCTTGGCGATAGCCAATAGTGGATCGTTTTCCAAACCTAGCTCAGACAATACTTCGTCACAGGTTTCTTTCATTACCTTGGCGCGTGGGTCAAAGTTTTTATAAACACGGTGACCGAAGCCCATTAAGCGGAAAGGATCGTTCTTGTCTTTCGCTTTGGCAACAAACTCATCAATGCGATCTACAGTGCCAATCTCTTCAAGCATGGTTAGTACAGCTTCGTTCGCACCACCGTGAGCCGGGCCCCACAAAGTAGCGATGCCCGCAGCGATACAAGCAAATGGGTTGGCGCCAGAAGAGCCTGCCAAGCGAACGGTAGAGGTAGAGGCGTTCTGCTCATGATCAGCGTGCAACAAGAAAATCTTGTCCATGGCGCGCGCCAATACTGGGTTTACCTTTGGTTCATCGCAAGGTGTGCCAAACATCATGTGCAAGAAGTTCTCTGAGTAGCTCAGATCGTTGCGTGGGTACATGAATGGCTGACCAATGTGGTGCTTGTAGCACATAGCCGCCAAAGTTGGCATCTTAGCGATTAAGCGGTGCGCAGAAATTTTGCGATGCTCTTCGTCGGTAATATCTAGGGAGTCGTGGTAGAAAGAGGCTAATGCACCAACCGCGCCACACATAATAGACATTGGGTGGGCGTCGCTGCGGAAGCCACGGAAAAAGCGAGAGATGTTCTCGTGCACCATGGTGTGGTGGGTAATGGTGTCTACAAATTCTTCTTTCTCGGTTTTGCTAGGTAGCTCGCCGTTTAATAAAAGGAAGCAAGTCTCTAGGTAGTCAGAGTGCTCGGCTAGCTGATCAATTGGGTAACCGCGATGCAATAAAACACCGGCGCCGCCATCGATGTAAGTGATTTTAGAATCACAGGCTGCGGTGGCCATAAAGCCCGGATCGTAAGTGAAGTAACCTTTTGAAGTTAAGCTGCTAACATCGATCACATCAGGACCGACGCTGCCAGAGTACATTGGCAGTTCTATGGTTTGCTCTAAACCGTCGACCGAAAGGGTAGCTTTCTTATCAGTCATTACGGGCTCCTATTTCTGCTGTAAATTCTGCTTCAATTTCGCAGTGTATGGCGATGCCATAATTGCTATCCGTACGAGAACAACACTGCACATTTATGCGGCCTTTTTAGTTAAAAATTCGCGAAAATTCTTCACTTTGGCTCTAATTGGGTGGACAACTATAAGCACCGGAGTGTCAAAGTCAATGATCTAAAGCGGATAAACCGTGGCTTTTTCGACTTAAGTATAGTCTCTTAATTGCTACAGGCTGTCTTAGGGCGCGCTTTTGCTTGCTTTGCTGGATGTGAAGCTTAAAAACGATTTCAGGCGACATTTTTTGAGCTTTGATTATTGTTTGTACGAATTTCTGTCTTACATGTGAACTGTTCTCAGTAAGTTCATATTTTTCTTAGACATTTGGCCATATAAACCCCTTTTCATTTGTAATTTTACAGTGTGATCTCTATAATTCCGCGCGATCTTGCAGGGGGGTAGATGGCAATAAACGTGCTGTTTACCTATGCTAGGGAGGTGGATTCAAACGGTCTAAGTTAGGCCCGCTGAGCTGTCTCAAACCCGCCCCCGTGTTTAGCGACCATAGCGTGTAGCAAAAACCGGGCACAATAGGTGTGATACAACCGTGAAAAAAAACAGACCTGTCAATCTCGACATTTCAACGATAAAACTACCCATCACCGCCTACGTTTCCATTCTTCACCGTGTTTCCGGTGTGGCCTTGTTTGCCGGCGTAGCCATTTTGCTTTGGATGCTCGATAAGAGCTTATCTTCAGCTGCAGGCTTTGCTGAGATGCAAGACACCCTGAGCAGTCCACTGTGCCAATTCATTATTTGGTTGACGCTGGCTGGACTGATTTATCACATGGTGGCAGGTATTCGACACCTGATTATGGATGCTGGTATTGGTGAAGACCTTGAAGGTGGCCAGAAGGGCGCGAAAATCGCCATTGCCGTCATCGCTGTATTGATTCTACTTGCGGGGGTTTGGGTATGGTAACTGCAGTTACAAGTTTTGGTCGCAGTGGCCTTTACGACTGGATGATTCAACGTGTTAGCGCTGTGGTAATGGCGGCTTACACAATATTTCTGGCAGCCTTTATTGTGCTAACTCCAGAGTTGAGCTACGAGGTTTGGAAGGGCTTGTACTCCACATTGTGGATGCGTGTTTTCTCCTTAATTACTCTTTTATCAATTGCTGCGCATGCCTGGATTGGCTTGTGGGCAGTATTGACGGATTACTTAACCAACCGATTGATGGGCAACAAGGCGACTATCTTGCGCGTATTGATGCAGATGGTTCTTGGTTTGATCACAGTTACCTATGTCGTTTGGGGCATAGAGATTCTTTGGGGGGTTTAACACATGGCGAATATGCGCACGATTTCATTTGACGGCATCGTTATTGGCGGTGGCGGTGCAGGCATGCGAGCTGCCCTGCAATTGGCCCAGTCTGGTTATAAGACTGCGGTAATTACCAAAGTATTTCCAACTCGCTCACACACAGTATCAGCGCAGGGTGGTATCACCTGTGCAATCGCATCGGATGATCCGAATGACGATTGGCGCTGGCATATGTATGACACCGTAAAAGGTTCCGACTATATCGGTGACCAGGATGCTATTGAATATATGTGTTCAGTAGGTCCAGAGGCGGTGTTTGAGCTAGAGCACATGGGCTTGCCATTTTCTCGTACTGAAGAAGGTCGTATTTATCAGCGTCCTTTTGGTGGCCAGTCTAAAGATTTCGGTAAGGGTGGCCAGGCCGCTCGTACCTGTGCAGCGGCGGACCGTACCGGTCACGCGCTTTTGCACGCCTTGTACCAAGGTAACGTAAAAAACAACACGGTTTTCCTGAATGAGTGGTTTGCGATCGATATCGTGAAAAACCAAGACGGCGCTGTGGTTGGTGTGATCGCCATGAACATCGAAGATGGCGAAGTAGTTTACGTTAAGTCCAAGGCAACCGTATTTGCCACGGGCGGTGCAGGTCGTATTTACGCCTCTACCACTAATGCTCACATCAATACCGGTGACGGTGTTGGTATGGCACTACGTGCTGGTTTCCCGGTACAAGATATCGAGATGTGGCAGTTCCACCCTACCGGTATCGCAGGCGCGGGTGTATTGGTTACTGAAGGTTGTCGCGGTGAAGGTGGCTACCTAATTAACAAAGATGGCGAGCGTTTCATGGAGCGTTATGCGCCGAACGCCAAAGACTTGGCTGGCCGTGATGTTGTTGCGCGTTCAATGGTTCAAGAGATTCTTGAAGGTCGTGGCTGTGGCCCAGAAGGCGATCACGTATTCTTGAAGCTGGATCACTTGGGTGAAGAAACCCTTAACGCCAAGTTGCCAGGTATCCTTGAATTGAGCCGTACTTTTGCTCACGCTGACCCAGTTAAAGTGCCTATTCCTGTAGTGCCAACCTGTCACTATATGATGGGTGGTATTCCAACCAACATTGATGGTCAGGCGTTGACCGTTGATGCGGAAGGTAACGATCAGATTATTGATGGCTTCTACGCTTGTGGTGAAGTGGCTTGTGTATCGGTACACGGCGCTAACCGTTTGGGCGGTAACTCATTGCTTGATTTGGTGGTATTTGGCCGCTCTTCTGGTCTGTTTATTGAGAAGGCTTTACGTGAAGGTATTGAGCACCGTGAAGCCACTGATTCCGATTTGGAAGCGGCTCTGTCCCGTTTGGATCGTGTAAACAACAAGAACGACGGCGAGAACGCTTCGGTACTTCGTAAAGAATTGCAGACCGTTATGCAGAATCACTTTGGTGTATTCCGCAAAGGCGAATTTATGCAAGAAGGCATCAAGAAATTGGCCGATCTGCGCGAGCGCATTGAAAATGTTAAGTTGGATGATAAGTCCAATGCGTTTAATACCGCCCGTATTGAAGCTCTTGAGCTACAAAACTTGCTAGAAGTTGCAGAAGCGACAGCGATTGCAGCGGAAGAGCGTAAAGAATCTCGTGGTGCCCATGCTCGTGAAGACTTCCAAGATCGTGATGACGAAAACTGGTTGTGTCACTCCATGTACTACCCAGAGGACAAGCGTGTTGGTAAGCGTGCTGTTAACTTTGCGCCGAAAACCATGGACCACTTCGAACCTAAAGTTCGTACCTACTAAACGGGGCTTGGAATCATGTTGAAAGTAGAAGTTTATCGTTACAACCCTGACGTTGATGCTGAGCCATCCATGCAAACTTATGAGGTGGACACTCAGGGTAAAGACCTGATGGTTTTGGATGTGCTTGAGTTGTTGAAGGCTCAGGAGCCAAGTTTGGCGTTCCGCCGTTCATGTCGTGAGGGTGTATGTGGCTCAGATGGCATGAACATCAATGGTAAGAACGGCTTGGCTTGTGTAATGGCCTTGTCTGAGTGTGTGGAAAACAACACCTTGGTGTTGCGTCCGCTACCTGGCTTGCCGGTGATTCGTGATCTTGTGATCGACATGTCTCAGTTTTATGAGCAGTACAAGAAAATCACGCCTTACTTGCAGAATAATGAGCCGGCACCTGCTATTGAGCGTTTGCAGTCTCCAGAAGATCGTGCCAAGTTGGATGGTTTGTACGAGTGTATTTTGTGCGCTTGTTGTTCAACCTCTTGCCCGTCTTTCTGGTGGAATCCAGATAAGTTCATTGGTCCTGCTGGTTTGTTACAGGCTTACCGTTTCTTGGCGGATAGCCGTGACACCGCAACCGAAGAGCGTTTGGCAAATCTAGATGATCCGTTCAGTGTATTCCGTTGTCACGGTATTCAGAACTGCGTATCGGTTTGTCCTAAGGGTTTGAACCCAACCCGCGCGATTGGTCATATTCGAAATATGCTAATCCAAAGCGCCACATAACTGTGGGCTTTAGCCGCCTAAAATGGGCGGCTTACAAGCGGTTTACAGAAAACCTTGGAGGTTTCGGCCTGCCAAGGTTTTCTTTTGATAGAATATCGTTGTAAAAAAACAACAATGTCTTATCAATTTTCACCCAAATAGGGTTAAAATATCGCGCCTTTGATCGCTAGCTTAGGCTATCGACTAAGGCCCAATAGGGCGAAGTGGTGATTTTGTTCTACACTATTGCTCTAAATGATTAATAAGCGAGTGTTTCAGTGCGATTTTGCACGAAATTACCGCTGATTTCTGGTAAAAGGCCTCTAAACCGAGCTGAAGGCAAGGTTAAAGGCACCAGAAAACTCAAGATCCGTTGAAAAAACTTTTCAGCGTAGTCACGGATCGAGTGATAAGAGCTCAACAAGATGTAAAAGGCGCCAATAAAGTCGTCAACAATAAAGAGCTCGCTCCTTAGGGAGTTAATAAAACGTGCGGGAACCCAGCTACCCAGCCACCTGCTGCTAACCGGCGAAAGCCAAGGGCAGGGTAGTCAAAAATAAGCCAAGCCTTGAGTGGCGTGGCGGATATCGCTCCGGCGACTGTCCAATAGAGTTAAGTGCCTGTGGCTGTTTGATAAATAAGCCAGGGCGATATGTTGTAGTGGCTCATCAAGCCTTGCAGCACCGGGGAAGAACCGGAAGAAATGATGAAGGGGGAGGTCCACAAGACCAAACCTTGGAATAGCAAAAAGCTAATGGTATGTAGCAGGGGTAATCTGGGTTATGCCCAGACTATCTGTATTAGGTCGATTTATCGGCTTGGGTAACACGTGCAGCGATTCGGTTTTCCGAATCAGCGACGGCAAGAACTGACGTGCTGATCGCCTTGGTGCATTGCGGCTGTGGTATGGCTGTGATGGACGATTGTAAACAATCAGAAGAAATCAGTGATCTTGTATCCCGTGCAGATGGGACGCCCCTTTTAAAGGTGGGCAATAAATGCAAGAAAGCATCATGGAGCTACTGTGGAGCACCTCCCATATTTCTGGGGGCAATGCGGCCTATGTAGAGGAACTCTACGATACATATTTACACGATCCAAATGCTGTGCCGGAAGAGTGGCGCAGTTATTTTGACCAACTGCCTCGAGTTAATGGCGTTGTAACTCAGGATACCCCTCACTCTACGATTCGTCAGCACTTTGAATTGCTGGGTAAAAATCGTGCACGCCCACTGGCCGCGCCAGGCTCCGGTGGTGTGGATATCGAACACGAAACTAAGCAGATTAGTGTGGTTCAGCTGATTAGCTCTTATCGTTTTCGCGGCCACAAGAAGGCGAAGCTAGATCCCCTAGGGATTATGATTCGTGATGAGGTGCCTGATCTTGCTTTAGGCTTTCACGGCTTAACGCCTGCCGATTTAGATACTGTTTTCCAAACGGGTAATCTGTTTATAGGCAAAGATGAGTGCACGCTAAAAGAGATTGTCGATTCTCTTGAGCAGACTTACTGTGGCTCAGTTGGCCCAGAAATTATGCACATCACTGATTTTGCGGAAAAGCAGTGGCTCCAACAGCGCTTAGAAAGCGTACGTTCAAAGCCGGTATTCAGTGAGCAAATCAAGAAAGAAGTTTTAGAGCGTTTAACCGCAGCTGAAGGGCTTGAGCGTCACTTGGATTCTAAGTATCCCGGTACCAAGCGCTTTGGTCTAGAAGGTGCGGAAAGCTTAATTCCTATTTTGGATGGTACCATTAAACGTTGTGGTCATTTCGGTGCAAAAGAAATTGTACTGGGTATGGCTCACCGTGGTCGTTTGAATACCTTGGTTAATGTTTTAGGTAAGAACCCATCCGAGCTTTTCGAAGAGTTTGAAGGTAAGCGTTTGCTGTCCGATAGCTCCGGTGATGTGAAATATCACCAGGGTTTCTCTTCGAACGTGATGACTCCAGGTGGCGAAGTACACTTGGCCATGGCCTTTAACCCGTCTCATTTGGAAATTGCTTCGCCAGTGGTTGAGGGTTCGGTAAGAGCTCGCCAAGATCGACGCGATGATAACGAAGGTAACACCGTGGTGCCTATCGTTGTTCACGGTGATGCGGCATTCGCAGGTCAGGGTGTGGTCATGGAAACTTTCCAGATGTCACAAACCCGCGCCTATGGCACTGGCGGTACTATTCATATTGTACTGAATAACCAGGTTGGCTTTACCACCAGTAAACGTGAGGATTCGCGCTCTACTGAGTACTGTACTGATGTTGCGAAGATGATCGAGTGTCCGATCTTGCACGTCAATGGTGATGATCCAGAGGCCGTTGCATTTGTGACGCAGCTAGCGGCTGACTACCGTAACGAATTTCACAAAGACGTAGTGATCGATTTGGTTTGTTACCGCCGTCGTGGTCACAATGAAACCGATGAGCCATCAGCAACTCAGCCGCTAATGTACCAGGTGATTCGTAAGCACAAGTCGACCCGTACTATTTACGCCGATCAGCTGGTTGCTGAAGGTGTTATGAGTCAGGCCGAAGCTGACGATATGTCGAATGAGTATCGTGCACGTCTTGATCGCGGTGAGCATGTGGCACACGGCTTAGTTAGCGAGCCAGATTCTTCGATGTTTGTTGACTGGAGTCCATACATTGGCCACAACTGGCAAACTGATGGCAACACCGGCTATGACATGAAAGAACTGCAGGAAGTGGCCAATAAAATTGCTCATGTTCCTGATGGCATTCAAGTTCAGCGTCAAGTAAATAAAATTTACGAAGACCGCAGCAAGATGGCCCAAGGTGCTCTTTCTATCAACTGGGGCATGGGTGAAACCCTAGCGTATGCAACTTTGCTAGAGCAGGGGTTCCCGATTCGAATTACGGGTCAAGATGTAGGTCGAGGCACTTTCTCCCACCGCCATGCGGTGGTTCATAATCAGAAAGATGCAGAAACTTATCTTCCTTTAGAAAACTTATACGCTGATCAGCCTCCTTTTGAATTGTACGATTCATATCTTTCAGAAGAAGCTGTGCTGGCATTTGAGTATGGTTATGCCACCACCAGCCCGAAAGGTTTGGTGATTTGGGAAGCGCAGTTTGGTGATTTTGCCAACGGTGCTCAGGTTGTGATCGATCAATTTATTACCTCGGGTGAGCAAAAGTGGGGCCGCCTATGTGGTCTAACTATGCTGTTGCCGCACGGTTATGAAGGTCAGGGGCCAGAGCACTCATCAGCACGTTTGGAGCGTTATTTGCAACTATGTGCTCAGCACAATATTCAAGTGTGTATCCCAACCACACCGGCGCAGGTATTCCACATGTTACGTCGCCAGGCGATTCGACCAATGCGTCGTCCGCTGGTGGTGATGTCGCCTAAGTGGATTCTGCGTCACAAATTAGCGACGTCCAGTTTGGAAGAGTTGGCCGAAGGCCAATTCCAGAATGTGATTGGCGATAATCTTGAAGATAAATCTAAGATTAAGCGCGTAGTATTGTGTTCCGGTAAGGTTTATTACCACTTGTTGGAAGCACGTATGGAGCGCGGTCAAGAAGATGTGGCTCTGGTTCGCTTGGAGCAGTTATATCCGTTCCCAGATGAAGAGTTGAAAAACGAATTGGCCAATTATCCGAACTTAGAGGAAGTGATTTGGTGTCAGGAAGAGCCTAAGAATCAGGGTGCTTGGTACAGTAGTCAGCATCATTTCCGCCGAATTATCGAACAGGTTAATGCAAGCTTGCCATTGAGCTTTGCGGGTCGTCCAGCGTCAGCGGCGCCAGCAGCGGGCTATATGTCCCAGCACATTGAAGAGCAAAATCGCTTTATTGACGAAGCGCTTAACCTCGATAAATAACACTCGGATTAAAAATTTAATTAGTAACCCAGATATTGACCGCGCCAGGGCAGGGGCCCTGGCTTAGAAGGAAAAACGACACAATGACTATTGAAATTAAAACTCCTACGTTTCCAGAGTCTGTCCAAGACGGTGAAGTGGCAACTTGGCACAAACAGCCTGGTGAAGCAGTTGCTCGTGATGAGCCCATCGTTGATATTGAAACCGATAAAGTGACCCAAGAAGTGGTGTCTCCGGTTGATGGTGTTTTAAAAGAAATCATGAAAGCCGAAGGCGACACAGTTGTTTCTGAAGATGTGCTGGCGATTATTGAAGCTGGCGCGGTTGCCGAAGCACCGGCGGCCGCTGCTGCTCCTGCAGCTGCTGAAGAAAGCAGTGATGGTGATGCCATTGCTAGCCCATCAGCGCGCAAGTTAGCTGATGAAAAAGGTATCGACCTGGCTACTGTAAAAGGTACGGGTAAAGATGGTCGCATCACTAAAGAAGATGTAGCTAACCACAGTGCTGCCCCAGCTGCAGCACCGGCCGCTGCTCCAGCCCCAGCTGCGAAAGCGGCAGCCGCTCCTGCTGCTGCGATTAACTTACCCGCCGGTGAGCGTATCGAGAAGCGTGTACCAATGACGCGTATGCGTAAGCGTATTGCTGAGCGTTTGATGGAAACCACTCAGGGCACCGCCATGCTGACCACCTTTAACGAGGTGAACATGGCGCCAGTGATGGCTTTGCGCTCTAAGTACAAAGATATGTTTGAAAAGAGCCACAATGGTACGCGTCTTGGCTTTATGGGCTTCTTTGTGAAAGCTGCCACTGAAGCTTTGCGTCGCTACCCAGCGGTTAACGCTTCAATCGATGGTGATGATGTGGTTTACCACGGTTACCAAGATGTGAGCGTTGCGGTTTCAACTGATAAAGGTTTGGTTGTGCCGGTATTGCGTAATGCTGAGCACATGAGCCTAGCTGAAGTAGAAAACACGATTCGCGATTTCGGTTTGCGCGCTCGCGAAGGCAAGCTAACCATGGACGAAATGACTGGCGGAACCTTCTCTATCACCAATGGTGGTGTGTTCGGTTCTTTGATGTCGACTCCAATCATTAACCCACCACAAACAGCAATCTTGGGTATGCACAAAATTCAAGAGCGTCCTATGGCGGTTAATGGTGAAGTAAAAATTCTGCCAATGATGTACTTGGCGCTGTCTTACGATCACCGCTTGGTTGATGGTAAAGATGCGGTTCAGTTTTTGGTGGCCATCAAGGACATGCTGGAAGACCCAGCGCGTATCTTGTTAGAACTGTAATCTGATTGTAAACACTCTTGCCCAGTGTAAGCAGGCAAAGCCTCGCACTGGGCTTTTTCATATTTAGAAAAGAACAAGTTGGGAATCATCTATGTCAGACAAATACGATGTGATTGTCATTGGCTCCGGCCCCGCCGGTTATGTTGCAGCAATCCGCGCTGCTCAACTAGGTCTGAAGACCGCCTGTATCGAAAAGTGGAAGGATAAAAAGGGTGCCGGCGTTAATGGCGGTACTTGCTTGAATGTAGGTTGTATCCCATCCAAAGCTCTGTTGGATTCCTCTCACAAATACCACGCTGCAAAAGATGACTACCAATCACATGGTATTGCAACTGGTGAAGTAACCATTGATGTACCTGCTATGATTGCTCGTAAAGAGAAGATCGTTAAGCAGATGTCTGGTGGTATTGCGGGTCTGTTCAAGTCTAATAAAGTGACGTCTTTATATGGCAGTGGTAAGTTGCTAGCGGGTCGTCAAGTAGAGCTGACCGACAACGATGGCAATGTTTCAATTCTTGATGCAGAAAATGTCATCTTGGCTTCGGGTTCTGTGCCGGTTGATATTCCAGTAGCTCCTGTTGACGGTGATGTCATTATTGATTCTACCGGCGCGCTAGAATTAACAGAGGTACCTGAGCGCTTAGGTGTTATTGGTGCAGGCGTTATCGGTTTGGAGTTGGGTTCTGTATGGGGCCGCTTGGGTTCTAAAGTGGTTTGCTTAGAGGCTTTAGACAGCTTCCTGGCCAATATGGATCAGCAGATTGCCAAAGAAACCCGCAAGATCTTGACCAAACAAGGTTTGGACATCCGCACTAGCTGTCGTGTAACTGGCAGTGAAGTTAAGGGTAAAGAGGTTGAAGTTACCTTCACCGACGCTGATGGCAATGAACAGAAAGAAACCTTCGATAAGTTGATTGTTTGTGTTGGGCGTCGTCCATACACCGAAGGCCTGTTGGCTGGCGATAGCGGCGTAAACTTAGATGAGCGTGGTTTTATCTACGTTAACGATCTTTGTTCTACCAGTGCTCCTGGCGTATGGGCTATTGGTGATGTGGTTCGTGGCCCAATGTTGGCGCACAAAGGTTCCGAAGAGGGTGTAATGGTCGCTGAGCGTATTGCTGGCCAGAAGCCTCTGGTAAACTATGACATTATTCCAAGTGTAATCTACACCCACCCAGAAGTGGCGGCTGTGGGGCGCACCGAAGAGCAGATTAAAGCTGACGGCGAAGAGTACAATGTGGGCGTTTTCCCATTTGTTGCTATTGGCCGTGCAGTCGCGGCTGATGAAGCCGAAGGTATGGTGAAGATGATCGCCGATGCTAAGACCGATCGCGTTCTGGGTTGCCATATTGTTGGCCCTAATGCGGCGGACTTGGTTCAGCAAGTTGCCTTGGCGATGGAATTTGGTACCACAGCGGAAGATATTGGCATGACTGTTTTTGGTCACCCTACCTTCTCAGAAGCGGTTAAAGAGGCGGCTTTGGCTGTAAATGGCCATGCTATCCACATGCCTAACCGCAAGCGTCGTAAGTAATATAGACGCAGGAATTAGCTCGTTAAATTAAGTGCACTTGATTTAACGGGCAAAAGGAATAACAACAAAACAAAAGGAATTGAGGGGTTTGTCCCCGGCCGTGTTCGAACTTGGCGGGAATAGCTAGGCGGTTCTGTTTACGAAAAGACAGCAGCAATCGCTCGAATGTGGCATTTAATTAGGACGTTCTAGGCAATAATGCATAGGCGTAAATAAACAGAAATATGCTGTTCGCAGCATTGGATCAATTAACGGAAAAGCATCATGAATTTGCATGAGTATCAGGCCAAACAATTGTTTGCCGAATACGGTTTGCCGGTTTCCAAAGGTGTCGCTGCAGAGACACCAGCTGAAGCCGCAGGCGCTGCCGCTATTATCGGTGGTGATAAGTGGGTAGTTAAAGCTCAGGTACACGCAGGTGGCCGTGGTAAAGCTGGCGGTGTTAAGCTGGTTGATAACAAAGCGGAAATCGAAGAGTTTGCCAAACAGTGGTTAGGCAACAACCTGGTAACTTACCAGACAGACGAAAATGGTCAGCCTGTTAGCCGTATTTTGGTTGAATCCTGCACCGATATTGACCAGGAATTGTACCTGGGTGCAGTAGTAGACCGTTCTACTCGTCGCATTGTTTTCATGGCCTCCACCGAAGGTGGTGTAGAGATTGAAAAAGTTGCTGAAGAAACTCCAGAGAAAATCTTGAAGGCTGAGATTGATCCATTGGTAGGCGCACAGCCATACCAGGCTCGTGACTTGGCGTTCCAGTTGGGTTTACAAGGCGATCAAATCAAGCAGTTCACTAAGATTTTCTTAGGCTTGGCGCAGATGTTCCAAGACCACGATTTCGCATTGCTTGAGATTAACCCTCTAGTAATCACTGATCAGGGTAACTTGCACTGCTTAGACGGTAAGATCAACATCGATTCTAACGCTTTGTACCGTCAGCCTAAGATCAAAGAAATGCACGATCCTACTCAAGAAGACGAGCGCGAAGCGCATGCGGCTAAGTGGGAGCTAAACTACGTTGCACTAGACGGTAACATTGGTTGCATGGTGAACGGTGCTGGCTTGGCCATGGGTACCATGGACATTGTTAAATTGCACGGTGGTGCACCGGCAAACTTCCTTGACGTAGGTGGCGGCGCGACTAAAGAGCGTGTTGTTGAAGCGTTCAAGATCATCTTGTCTGACGAAAGTGTTGAAGCTGTTTTGATCAACATCTTCGGTGGTATCGTGCGCTGTGACTTGATTGCTGAAGGTGTAATCGGTGCAGTTGAAGAAGTAGGCGTAAAAGTTCCTGTGGTTGTACGTCTAGAAGGTAACAACGCTGAGCTAGGCGCTAAAGTTCTAGCCGACAGCGGTTTGAACATCATTGCGGCAACTAGCTTGACCGATGCTGCTCAGCAGGTTGTAAAAGCTGCGGAGGGCAAATAAATGAGCGTATTAATCGACAAGAACACTAAAGTTTTGTGTCAAGGTTTCACCGGTTCCCAGGGTACTTTCCACTCTGAGCAAGCGATTGAGTACGGCACAAACATGGTTGGTGGTGTAACCCCAGGTAAAGGTGGCACGACTCACCTTGGTCTACCGGTATTTAACACCATGCGTGAAGCGGTTGAAGCTACTGGTGCTGATGCCTCTGTAATCTACGTACCTGCGCCATTCTGTAAAGATTCTATCTTGGAAGCAGCTCACTCTGGCGTTAAGTTGATCGTATGTATCACTGAAGGTATTCCTACTCTAGACATGCTTGACGCTAAAGTTAAGTGTGACGAGTTGGGCGTACGTTTGATCGGCCCTAACTGCCCAGGTGTTATCACCCCAGGTGAATGTAAGATTGGTATTATGCCAGGTCACATTCACTTGCCTGGTAAAGTGGGTATCGTATCTCGCTCTGGTACTTTGACTTATGAAGCCGTTAAGCAAACAACTGACTTTGGTTACGGCCAGTCTACCTGTGTTGGTATCGGTGGTGACCCAATCCCAGGTTCTAACTTCATCGACATTTTGGAAATGTTCCAAAACGATGATAAGACCGAAGCGATTGTGATGATTGGTGAAATTGGTGGTACTGCAGAAGAAGAAGCTGCTGCTTACATCAAGGCCAATGTTACTAAGCCTGTTGTATCTTACATCGCAGGTGTTACTGCGCCTCCAGGTAAGCGTATGGGTCACGCCGGTGCGATCATTTCTGGTGGCCAAGGTACGGCTGATGAGAAGTTCGCTGCTCTACAGGACGCGGGTGTTAAAACCGTTCGTTCTTTGGCGGATATCGGTGAAGCATTGAAAGAAATTACCGGTTGGTAAGCACTTTTATTGCTTGAAAAGGCGGGCATAGCCCGCCTTTTTTGTTTTTGCTTTACAAGTTAGAGAGCTTTGGAACAAACTCTGGTTTGTGTAGCACGCTAGCTATAGAATATTGCCTTGATGTATGGACGCCGGGCTGTCTATAACCTTGAGGAATATCACATTGTTCAGGCAACTTTCTCTCACTCGAAATCCTCGTTTTGTATCCGTACTTGCGTGTATCGCTGTTTTCTTCCTATTTAATTCTAAACACCTTCACGCCCATACTAGTGCTTCGAGCGAAGTCTCCCAAACGGTCGCTGTCGATCTTTGGTATTTTCAAACCCATGTTCGCCATCGTTTTCGAACTGAAGCTATGGAGTTGATCTTAAGTTATACAGCTCAACAAAAACCTTCCCTGCGTTTACAACCATGGACTCGCCCCCTGACTCAGCAACGTGCTGTTTCTATTATGCGCAATGGGCAATTCCCGATGTTTGCCACGCTGTCTGAACATCGCCAGTTTCAACTTCCTGAGCTTATACGCACAGAAAGTCATTTAGTGGCGGGCTTGATGGGGTTTCGAATGTTGTTAAGCCATAAGCAAAATCTAGAAAAGCTTTCAGGCATTCAATCTATTGAGCAAATGCGGACAAAGTTACGTATTGGTTTTGGTCAGCATTGGCGGGATTACTCGGTATTGCAAGCGAATGACTTAACTTTGGTTGGTACACCTCATTACAGTAATTTATTTCCTATGTTGGAAGCTGATCGATTTGATGCTATTCCACGGGGCTTAAATCAAATTTTTATAGAAGAGCAATACTGGCAAAGCCGTTTTCCTGATATTCAAGTGTTTGAAGAATATGCTTGGTACTACCCATATCCCATCTACCTTTATATGCATAAGGACTATCAATGGATAATGGAGCGCATCAATTATGGCTTTTTTCGTGCCATGCAAGATGGCCGCATGAGAAGCCTGTTTAAAAAGCACTTCCAAGAAGAAATCGACTGGCTTGAAAAGAAGCAGCCTAAATTATTTGTGTTAAAAAACCCGTTCCTTGAGAGTGAGCCAAATTTTCATAACCTATGTTGGTGGGCGCCCAGAGCTTTGATTCAGCAAATCACAGCTTTTCCGGCAGAAGATTGCCATTAAGCACTTTGATTTAATATAAGTATAAGCTAATATTGTGTTTTATGGCTGTACTTCAGGAATCCCTATGTTGCGCTCAATACCCGAATTAATCAGTGAGGCTAGACAAGAGCTACGCTGTCTTAGTGCAGAAGATGCTTTCGCTGAGCAAAGTACCAATGATGGAATTGTTATCGATGTGCGCGAGGCGGCTGAGGTAGCCGATAAGCCAGCACCTAATTCGGTGCATATTCCTAGAGGGGTACTGGAAATGAAACTATCCGCTAGCCACCCAGACCCAGCTCAGACTATCTACATTCATTGTGCTTCAGGCGCACGTGCGACTCTTGCCGCTGAGCAATTAAAGCGCTTGGGCTATCAGAATGTCACCGTAATTACTTGTGCAATTGATACTGTCTGTGAAAATCAGAAATAGTTTTTAAGCTGTTGTAGCGACGTGATGTAGAGACAGTTTATAAGTAAATTAAATAGCGCTTTGCAGTCTCTGTGAATGCGGTACAATCCCAGCCTTTGTTTATTTGATTAGCTGGAACCCCATTCATGAATTGGTCCCCCAATAGTTGGCAGCAATTCCCAATCCTGCAACAACCCACATACCCTGATCTTGACGCTCACAAAGCGGTGCTAGAGCAAATAGCTCAGCAACCGCCTTTGGTGTTTGCAAAGGAGTCTGAGCGTCTAAAGCAGCAATTAGCTGATGTTGCCAATGGAAAGGCTTTTTTGCTGCAAGGTGGCGACTGTGCAGAGTCGTTCCGGGATTTTTCTGCAAATCAAATCCGCGATACTCTGAAAGTCATATTGCAGATGGCGATTGTACTTACCTATGCCGGACGAAAGCCGGTGGTGAAAGTAGGGCGCATCGCGGGACAATTTGCTAAACCAAGGTCTTCAGATACCGAACAGCGTGACGGTGTTAGCCTTGCTAGCTATCGCGGAGACATCATAAATGCGACGGATTTTACCGCAGGCGCTAGAACGCCAGATCCAGAGCGATTACTTAAGGCTTATCACCAATCAACGGCAACCTTGAATTTGCTTCGCTCTATGGTGCAAGGTGGCATGGCGGACCTTCACCAGGTTAGCCGTTGGAATTTAGACTTTGTTGAAGGCAATGAGCAATGTGCTCGCTATCAAGAATTGGCTGGGCGTATTCAGGACACCTTGGATTTTATGGAAGTTTGTGGTGTCAGCAGTGAAACTCATCCAGCCTTAGCCAGAACCGATCTATATACCTCCCATGAGGCTTTATTGCTTAATTATGAGCAGGCCTTAACACGACAAGACAGCTTCAGCGGGCAGTGGTACAACTGTGCTGCCCATATGCTTTGGATTGGTGAGCGGACACGCCAACTCGATGGCGCCCATATTGAGTACATGCGGGGCATTCAAAATCCTATTGGCGTTAAGGTTGGTCCAAGCGTCGATGGCGACGATTTGATTCGCTTGATTGATCGTTTGAATCCTGAAAATGAAGCAGGTCGATTAACTCTAATTACCCGTATGGGGGCAAATAAAATAGCCGAAAAGCTACCGGCTTTAGCCGCTAAGGTTGCCAGTGAAGGACGCTCAGTAGTGTGGTCTAGCGATCCTATGCACGGCAATACGGTAACCTCTGGAAATGGTTTTAAAACCCGCTCATTCGATGAGATTTTGAAAGAAATTCAAAATTTCTTTCAGGTGCTTGAAGCTGAGGGGCAACATCCAGGCGGTGTGCATTTGGAGATGACAGGAGCACATGTTACGGAGTGCCTTGGTGGAAGCTACCATGTTAGCGAAGCAGATCTTGAAAACTGCTATCGCTCCCAGTGTGATCCACGCCTAAATGCTCAGCAGGTATTGGAGCTTGCTTTTAATATTGCTGATTGTTTGCGCTGAGCATAAGAATAGGTTGGCAGTGGCTTAAAAGTGATGGTGGCTTATTAGATGGTAGAGGCTTCTAAATGGCCTCTTATAATTGCTGGGCATTTCCCGCCTGGTTAATAACTAGGGAATTGCCCGGTACTTGTTTAGCGGCGGCTTTGAGAGGTGATAGCGCGCTGGATATTTCAAAGGCATTATTGAACTGATTGGTTTTTACATTCAAGGCGGCCACGGAAATACTCGTCAAAGGGAAGAAGCGAGTTTCATCGTAGCGGTCTTTGCATTCAAAACCTCCGTCCTGAACATGCTCTGGCAAATATAAATCTCGGCTGATGTTACTAAAACTTTGTCCTACCCGTTTAAGTCGCTGCTGCCAGTCCTCACTGTTCCACAGTACCACGAAGTCATCTCCGCCAATATGACCCACGGTATCGCTGGCGTTATCGGCGTGACTTTTCAAGCTTTGTCCCAGGGCTAAAATAACTTCATCGCCTTTTGAAAAGCCATAAACATCGTTAAATGGTTTAAAGTTATCTATGTCGAAATGACAAACAACAAAATCACGCTGGCCTGCGAGCAGCTGTTCTATACAATCGTTGATGGGGATTAGTCCAGGTAACTGGGTAAGGGGGTTGGCGTGGCGGGCCTGCTTAAGTTGCAGTTCGGTAACCTGTTTGAGGAGATCGATAACATGACCAATACCCAAAAATTCCCCCTGATCACAGATAACAAAGTCATCCTCTTGATGGTATCTGGCTCTAGAGGTAACCATGCGACTAACCTGCTCAATGCTAAGCTGAGCATCTACAATCAGTGGAGCTTTTTCCATAACAGAGGATATCAATCGGCTGGCGTAAAGGTCTCGACCAAAAGGTTTGGCGAGTAGACCTTGTAGTCGGCTTCTATTTGCTATGCCAATCACCTTTTTATCTTTTACTACAGCGATTGAGTTAATGCTGGGTCGATTCAGAAACAGTTGTACCGTTTCCTCAACCGTATTTTCTTCTGTGACATTGATTGAGTGTATTGCAAGATTGCGAGCATAAACGCCATGTCCATTGCGCCTTTCGGCATGTGAGCGAACGACACGGCTAAGGCGAATGGTCGTAGGTGGTCGTGCATTGGGACGGCAGAAAAAATAGCCCTGCAGATAATCCACTTTTAATTGGCATAGGTACTCAAACTCTGATTCCGTTTCTACGCCTTCAGCAATAACTTTACAATGCATGGATTGTGCTATTTCAACAAAAGAGCGAACAAACTCCTGCTTGGTAGGGTCGGCTTCTATGCCTTCGATAAAATGACGATCAATTTTGACAAATTCAGGTTTTACTTGTGACCATAATCGTAGGGATGAATAGCCGGCACCAAGGTCATCTAGGGCGATGGCGAATCCCATTTCTTGATAGTATTGCAGGGCCTTTATAACAGCGCCTTCGTCGCTGCCGGGGTGTTGTTCGGTTAGTTCAATTACGATTTGGTCTGGACTAATGTCGTATTCAGCAAGTAGTTCTAGGGTTCGCCCTTGTTGGTGATCAACTTGCTGAATGGTTTGCGGGGAAACATTTAGAAATAGTTTTCCCGGTAAAGATAAGTCACAGAATCGCTCAATAGCTCTTTGTCGGCATAGATGCTCGATAGCCGCTAAAAGCCCATGTTGTTGAGCTTGCTCAATCAGTTGGGTGGGGGAATGTAAAATGCTGTCTGATGGGCCGCGACTCAATGCCTCATAGGCAAATATTTCACCACTTGCTTTATCTATGATCGGTTGGAATAAACTATTTACCGACTTATCGGCAATAATACTTTGTAATTCGCCACGCATATTGTTAACTCACATCAAATAGCTTCTTGCTACCAGATGGCATCCTGCCGGCTCGTTAGCATCCAATATTAATATGACAGTTTTATTTAAATTGTGATGTGTCTACTGATTGGTAGTTGGACGTATTGCCTGTATCGGCACAAATAAGGGTATTTGAGTGGATTACCAAGATTAATAGCAGGGTGTGAAGAGTGCTAGCGGAGAGGAAAACTCCGCTAGCCGAAGATGGAATGGTTTTAACGACTCGTAACCCAATGGGCTAGGCCTTGGGCGTTGATCTTTTGATCCAAGCCAATAATGCTAAGAATATCTTGATCGCTTAGCTGGCAGTTCATTGCCCGCAATCTACGGATGCTGTCTTCACAGATGTCAGCTTCTATTTTCTCCAGCGCTTCGCTTCGCTGTTCAGCGTATTTAGCATAGCAGTCGATTTGAACTATTAAATCTTCAGCGAGCTTGTCGAGCTGCTCAACCATGCCGTAGTGGGTAAGGTACACTCGCTCGGCCTGCAGTGACATTAATCGCTCAATACTCTGTTTCCATACTGGAGGGTCAAAATGTACTGGCGTGCTTGGTGGGAAAATAAAATTCCCATCGCAGCTTTGATTGAGCGCCGGGTAGGAAACACCAAAAGTATCACCGCTAAAAATCCCACGACTTTGCGCATCATAAATACAAAAATGATGACGCGCATGTCCTGGGGTATCTAAGAAAGTGAGCTTTCTTTTCCCGAGCATATGAAACTCACCATCATTAACGCTAATGACTCGCTCTGCTGGCACCGCAATGAGATCGCCGTAAGTGGCGGCAAATATTTCTTCGCCATAAACCGCAATGGTGGCATTTTTTAACTTTTCAGGCTCAACCATATGCCTTTCACCGCGCGGGTGAATCAATAGCGTGGCATTAGGGCATTGCGCCATTAAGGTACCTGCGCCCCCAGCGTGGTCAAGGTGAACATGGGTAGGGATAATGTAACGTAACTGCGTTAACTCAACGCCCAATTCCTTAATTGCCGCAATGATGGTGGCGGCACACAAATGTGTGCCGGTTTCAACAAGGGCAGCTTCTTCACCGTCTACGATTAAATAACAGCTCGCCAGCCCAGGGCGCCCCATGCCAGTATCAATGCAATACACGCCATAGCCTAAGTGCTCTGTCGCCAATACATTTGCCATCTTGTAAACCCTTTTACTTTAAGTCCTGACTACCATCGAGTACATTTTCAGGCATGAGTGCAGCAAATTGCTGTTGCAGTTTCTGCATGCCGCCTAGCCAGCGGCCGTAGTCGTTGGCTTTATTTTGAAAATACTGCTTAACATTAGGGTGTGGCAAGATTAGGAATTCTTCACTGTCTATGCCTTCAAGCACGCAGTCAGCGACAGTTTCGGCAGGCAACATGCCATCAATTCCCGCGACACTGCCGTCGGTGCCGGCGGTCATATTGGATTCAACCGCCTGTGGGCAAAGGGCTGAAACTTTGATGCCTTGGTGGCCGTGGGTTACTGCCAGCCATTCCGCAATGGAAAGCGCGGCATGTTTACTGACCGAGTAGCTTAGTGAGCCAAGCTGAGTAAGTAGCCCTGCAGCGGATGCGGTGATTAAAAAATAACCGCTGCCGCGCTCTAGCATGCTAGGCAGGGCGGCTCTGGCAGCCCATATATGGGATTGCACGTTGATATCCCATACTTTTTGAAAGTCACTTTCGCTGGTATTTACGCCGCCGAGGCGCAAGATGCCGGCGTTGCCGCAAAATAGATCGATGTGCCCATGCTTACTTAGGGTGCTGTTTACCAGCTCTTGTACGCCTTCCTCGGTGCCGATATCACAGACTTTGGCCTCGGCCATTGGCAGGTCTTGGCAGATGGCGTTTAGACTATCGCCATCAATGTCTGCAAGGACCAATCGTTTAGGTGACTCCTGGGCGAATCGCTGTGCTAGGGCCTTACCAATTCCGTTGGCTGCGCCGGTAATGACGATGATTTTATCGTTTAGCTTCATGGTGTTCTCAATTGCTTTATTATTTTAGTTCAAAGGTTATGTCATTTTGGGCTGCTGGCAGCCTAATATGATGGTAAATATTGGGCTTTAGCATGTCACAGGCTTTGCCTATTCCCAACATATCATGCTGAATGGTAAATGATTCACAGAGGTGATAGTCGTGGGGCTTATTATTACCAGCAATGATTCGTGAGGCGAAATACTGGGCGCTTTTATGTCAGGCAATGTGGTCGGATTTACCATTGGCCGTTTTTGGGCGAATCCTTAACCTTGTTACACCCTAAAGTTGGGCGCGTAGCGTGCCTTTAGGCGCCAAAAGTGTTCAAACTTTATTCCATTCACAAAGTGAGGCTGATAGATGATCTTTTCAGGAAAGGCCATAACAGTAACCCAGCTAGATAACGGGTTTGCTGAGTTGAATTTCAATCTCGAAGGCGATTCAGTTAATAAATTTAATGCCTTGACCACCGATGAGTTGCGTCAAGCTGCGGAAACCTTACGCTCTGCAGATAATGTAAAAGGCCTATTGGTCACCAGTGGTAAAGACGTATTTATCGTCGGTGCAGATATTTCTGAATTTGGTAACAACTTTTCTGAATCCGAAGAAAATATTGCTGCCGGTGTACTAGAAACCAATAAGTCAGTTTTCAATGTTATCGAAGACTTACCTTTCCCAAGTGTTGCCTGTGTAAACGGTTTCGCATTGGGCGGTGGTTTAGAAATGGCTTTGACCTGCGACTACCGAGTGATGTCGACCGCAGCCAAGATCGGTTTGCCAGAAACTAAGTTGGGTATTATCCCTGGCTTTGGTGGTACCGTGCGTTTGCCTCGCGTTATTGGTGCTGATAATGCCATTGAGTGGATCGCTTCTGGTAAAGAACAGCGTGCAGATGCTGCACTTAAAGCCGGTGCTGTGGATGCTGTAGTAGAGCCTGCTAAATTGAAAGAAGTGGGTATCGCCATGCTAGAGCAGGCGGTTGCCGGTAAACTTGATTATCAAGCTAAGCGTCAAGAGAAGCTTCAGCCATTACAGTTGAACGACATCGAAATGATGATGAGCTTTGAAACCTCTAAAGCTTTCGTTGCCGGTCAAGCGGGCCCTCATTACCCAGCACCTGTAACGGCAATTAAGGTTATGCAAAAAGCCGCTAAATTGGATCGTGATGGTGCATTGGCGGAAGAAGCGAAAGGTATTGCCAAACTGGCGAAAACCGAAGTAGCGAAGAATTTAGTTGGTTTGTTCTTGGGTGACCAAGAGTTGGCTAAAACCGGTAAAACCTGGGCCAAGAAATCTACCGCTAAAGTAGAAAAAGCGGCCGTGTTGGGTGCTGGTATTATGGGTGGCGGTATCGCATACCAGTCAGCCCTTAAAGGCACGCCAATTATTATGAAAGATATCGCTCAAGAGGGTATCGACCTAGGTTTGAGTGAAGCCACTAAGTTGTTGTCCACTCGCGTTAAGCGTGGTCGCATGACAGCCGAACAAATGGCTGGCGTTTTAAATGCGATTGATCCTGCTCTTAGTTACGAAGGTATGGAAACAGCTGATATTGTTGTTGAGGCGGTGGTAGAAAACCCTCAGGTTAAGCATGCTGTATTGGCTGAAACTGAAACTAAGTTGAAAGAAGGTGCTGTACTGACTTCTAACACTTCAACTATCTCTATTAGCTACTTGGCTGAAGCGCTAAAGCGCCCAGAAGATTTTTGTGGTATGCACTTCTTCAACCCTGTGCACAAAATGCCCTTGGTAGAAGTTATTCGTGGTGAGAAAACCAATGATGAGGCGGTTGCTCGTACCGTGGCTTACGCTTTGGCGATGGGCAAAAAACCGGTTGTTGTTAATGACTGTCCAGGCTTCTTGGTAAACCGTATCTTAAGCCCTTACATGGGTGCCTTTATGGGCCTTGTTAAAGAAGGTGCTGACTTTGTCCAGATCGATAAGGTTATGGAGAAGTTCGGTTGGCCGATGGGTCCAGCTTATTTGTGTGATGTTGTTGGTATCGACACGGGTGTGAAAGCAGGCGCGGTTATGCGTGAAGGTTTCCCGACTCGTATGTCAGCTGATTATAAGAGTGCTTCCGAAGTGTTGTTTGAAGCTGGTCGCTATGGTCAGAAGAACGATGCGGGTTACTACAAGTATGAATTGGATCGCCGTGGTCGTCAGAAGAAAGTCGCTGATGAAACCGTTTGGGATCTTTTGGCTGATCATGTTGATGCGCGCCAGGATTTCGATGCCGAAACCATTGTTGATCGCTTGATGATTCCAATGTGTCTTGAAGCGGTTCGTTGTTTGGAAGAAGGCATTGCCGACAGTGCAAACGACGTTGATATGTCCCTAATTTACGGTGTAGGTTTCCCTCCATTCCGCGGCGGTGCATTGCACTATATCGATGATATGGGTGTGGCTGAGTTTGTTGCTCGCGCTGACAAATACGCTGAGATCGGCGAAATGTATCAGGCGACCGAGCGTTTACGTGAAATGGCCAAAAATGGCGAAACCTTCTTTTAAGCCACGCTTAAAAGACCTGAATCCGAATAGCAATTGGCAGGTAGAACCTGCCAAATAATAGGAGATTAAGACGTGAGCTTAAATCCAAGAGATGCAGTAATTATTGACTTTGGTCGTACCCCAATGGGTCGTTCCAAAAATGGTTGTTTCCGTAACCGTCGTGCGGAAGATATTTCGGCTGATTTGATCAACGGCCTATTGGCGCGTAACCCTAAAGTAGATCCCGCTTTGGTTGAAGATGTGATCTGGGGTTGTGTAAACCAAACCAAAGAGCAGGGCATGAACATTGCTCGTATGGTTTCTTTAATGACCGATATTCCTCACACTGCTGCGGCCCAAACCGTTAGCCGTTTGTGTGGCTCTTCCATGTCGGCATTGCACACCGCAGCTCAAGCCATTCAAACCAATAATGGTGATGTGTTTGTTATTGGTGGTGTTGAGCATATGGGGCACGTTGCTATGGATCACGGTGTTGATCCTAACCCGCGCTTAGCCAAGCACGTAGCAAAAGCCGCAGGCGCTATGGGTTTAACCGCTGAAATGTTGGGTTTAATGCACGGCATGACTCGTGAGCAACAAGATCAGTTCGCTGAGCGTTCTCATCGTCTAGCCCACAAAGCTCGTACTGAAGGTGGTTTTGATAACGAAATTATTCCAATTCAGGGCCATGATGCCAATGGTGCTCTAGTGTTGGTTGAGCAAGATGAAACGATTCGTCCTGAAACTACCGTGGAAGGTCTGTCGCAGCTGAAGCCTGTATTTAACCCTAAGGGTGGTACTGTAACGGCTGGCTCTTCTTCTCAGATTACCGATGGCGCATCGTGCATGATCGTTATGTCAGCGCAAAAGGCTGAAGAGCTAGGTATTCAACCGCAGGCGGTTATTCGTGCGATGGCGGTTGCCGGTGTTGATCCTTCTATCATGGGTTACGGTCCAGTACCTTCAACTCAGAAAGCGCTAGAGCGTGCTGGCATTAGCATCGAAGACATCGATTATGTTGAGCTGAATGAAGCCTTTGCAGCGCAAGCCTTGCCAGTATTGAAGGACTTAAACTTACTTGACTGCATGGATGAAAAGGTAAACCTACACGGTGGCGCAATCGCATTGGGTCATCCATTTGGTTGTTCTGGTGCTCGTATTACCGGCACCTTGTTAAATGTTATGCAGCAAAACAATGGACGTTATGGTTTGTCGACCATGTGCGTTGGTTTAGGGCAGGGCATTAGTACTATTATCGAGCGTTTGTAAGTTTAAACTCTTGATGAAAAAGGCGGGCTATATGCTCGCCTTTTTTATTTCTATTGGCTTGCAGATACAGGCTTCATTTTACAGTGTTGCTCAATGTCTATGAAAAGCCCCTTCTCAGTTTTCTGTGTTTTTGCTTGTAAAAACTTGATTGTTGCAAAAATGTAAGAGCTTGTATTCTAAGGTTTCTTATTTACATCGCCACACTAGGCAGGCTAGTCTTACTTCTTAATATAATTTTTCCAAGCCCAGCTCAACTTATACAAGGATAGAGTTAAGTTGCGAATAACAATAATCAAAATTTTAAGATAGGTGATACTTATGAAGTATGTTCTGTTTTTGTGTTTGTCGCTGTTGACATGCTTAGCGCACTGTAAGCCTTTAAGTTACGCCCAAAAGGTGGATATAGACTCTACGGTGCTGGCTGAAAAACGTTCGGTTCAAGTTAGCCTTCCTGAATCTTATTCAAACGGAAGCAGCTCTTACCCGGTAATTTATGTGTTGCATGGCCAATGGGATACCCTGCCAGCTGTTGCAACACTTTCGCTGCTGGAAAATTTATTGCCTGAATTCATTGTGGTTGGTATCGAGGGGCGCGGGCCAGAGCTTAAGCCTGCAGGAAGCGAAGAGAGAAGCCCGTTTTATCATTTCGTCTTAAGTGAGTTGATACCCTATGTGAACAAAAACTATCGAATAGCGCCTTATAGTATATTGTCTGGTCATTCCAATGCCGGTCGATTTGTTTTCGATATGTGGCTGCATGACGGAAAGGCATTTAGTGAATTCTATGCGTTCAGCCCCTCTTTAGATGATGGTTATTTAAGTAAGCTAATTATGGCAGAAAATTTTGATGCTAATGGGCGCTCACCATTAACTCTGACTATGGCTGATGAGGGCGAGCATATGCTGAGCCCTTTTCAGGAAATATCGAAAAAGTTGGCCGCTTTGCCTAAGGGCAACTTAAACTCCAAGCACTTCCCTGAAGAAAGTCACAGTACCACTCGCCACGCTTCACTTCGCTTTGCTTTGAGCAAGAGCTTTTCAGCTTGGAACCCAAGCAGAGAGGTAAAGAAGGGAGGTTTGGAAAGTTTACAAGCGCACTATAATGGGCTGCTTGAGAAGTATGGCTTTACTGAAGATATACCGATGGAGACATTGCAGCGTTTGGCGGCTTCCTATGCAATTTCTGAAGAAGCAGATAAGCAAGCCAAATTGCAGCCCGTGCTAAACTACTTTGTAAAACAACAAGGCCACTCACTCGAACCTATGGTAGAGATTGCTCAGTTTTTATTGGCAAATAACTACCAGCAAGGTGGTGAGAGGATGCGAGCCTTATTGTGTCAGATGGATAACAAAATCGAGTTTTGTGGAGCAAAGTAGATCGCCTATTGTGCCCCTGTGCCAATTGATTTGCAGCTTTGCTTGAAGTTTCTCTTTGCAGGCTATAGGGGTAGACCTCTTGGTTTGAGCAGGACTTCAACGCTAGCTGCTCTTCCTGTCTTAATTTTTGTCTTTCTGTATTAAGGATCTTTTAGCAGCTAGCAACAATTTCATTTGTCTTTCCTTCACCAACTCCCAGGCTGCTATGCCTTCTCTATTGTCCTTCATGGTAGTGTCATATAATCCGAGTACAAGGTAGAGTTCGTTTATCTTGATCAATTAAGGCGAAGAGCGCTGTTGCACGGTTCGGTAATGGTAATAATCCAATATGTTGCAAGTTAAGTTAATAGGAATTCTGGTTCTGCTATGTGGCCTGTGCTCACAGGCAGCAATATCTGAAACGTCAGTGGTTGATAAGTCCTGCGATGATTCCTGTAGTTTTGTTCTGCTAAGTGAAGCTGATGGTAAGTTTCACTTTAGTAACCGTCAAAGAGCAGAGCAACGTTTCACGCCATACTCTACCTTCAAGGTTGTGAATACTCTCATTGCCTTAGAAGAAGGGCTCATCAAAAGCTTAGATCACACTCTGCAGCTTAATCAGGGTCGCTATCCGATTGAGAAGTGGTGGCCCCAAAGTTGGTATCAAGCGCCATTGAGTATTCGTGAGGCCTTTCATGCTTCGGCGTTACCGCTATACCGTCAATTAGCCCTTGATGTCGGGAAAGACTCGATGAGTACACGCTTGCAAGGCCTGCACTATGGGAATAGTGATATAAGTTCTGGGTTAGATAGCTTTTGGCTTAATGGAAGTCTACAGATTAGCGCTGTAGAGCAGCTGTGTTTTCTTAGACGCTTGGCACGTCACGAGCTGCCACTGAAGGACGAAACCTTTACAATCTTCAATCGGATTATGGAAGTTGATCTTGATAAAGAGAGTAAAGGCTTTGCCGATGCTATTCGAGCTTTCGGGCCTGACGTTAAACTGTTTGCAAAAACAGGTGGCGGCCCAATTCGAAAAGGGCGCTATATAGGTTGGTATGTTGGCTATCTGCAATCGGCGAAATCCAATTACTATTTTGCCCTTAATATGGAAGCGGATAGTTTTAAAGCCTTACAGGGCGCGCGCAAAACTATGCTGATTTCTCAACTTAGACGTATAGGGCTTTTATAGGCGGGCCGTTAGCGTCCTTTGCTGCAAAATTGCAGCGGCTATAACTGAGCTTAACATCGGGCTGGTGGCAATTGCGAGTGCAGCGCTAATCATTGTGTACTCGCTAAAACTCAAGGCGCTCCCGACAATGGCATGACGCGCTGCCAAATAATATTGGCAGCAGAAGATTAACATTATACCCGTCCCTCTTAGGTAATCCTTTGCAAGCAGCAGTTTTGAGCTGTTTTCATCTCGTGTTATTTTCTTGGTGCTTCTCATCGCTGTGAACAAAGCCGCAGCTGCAAGCAGTGTCAGCAGATAGTTTGCGCTCAATAAATGATCGATGCTGGCTAATCGAGCTAGCGAAACAGAGATAAAAATCAACGGCAGTATCGCCAGCTGTTTTAGACTTGCGCTTCTCGCTCGGCTTTGCCAAACGGAGAAAATCAGTAATAGTACAAATAAAGGGAATACCCAGACTGGGGTGCCGCTTAGTATATTCATGTTGTTACCCTAGTTTTCAGTATGGACTCAGTTTACAAAGCTAAGAAAACGGCAATCAGTGCCAAAAGTCATTTTGGGCTAAGGCATAAAACTCGCTATACTCTGATACGACAATAAGGCAGCCCGGCTGTCTTAACTCTTGGGCGCCAAAATAGGAATAACTAGGCTTATGGCCGTCGATATCGTTTTAGTGAAAAAGCTCAGTAAGCTGATGGTAACAGCCAATAAAGGCGATCACTTTCATCAGCTTGGTTTGGAATTCACCCATATGGAGACTGGTGCCTGCGAGATGCTTCTCCCCTATAGTGATCGCTTAGTCGGTAACCCAGACACCGGAGTGGTTCATGGAGGAGCGATTACCGCTCTGCTTGATACTTGTTGTGGTATGGCCTGTGCGTCAGTTTTGGAGGATATTGGCTTGACTCCAACTATGGATCTTCGCATCGATTATATGGGTGTGGCAGAGCCGGGTCAGGATATCTATGCCCGTGCCGATGTTTATCGCAGTTCACAAAGTGTCTTATTCGCCCGCGGGCGTGCTTACACCAAAGGCCAAGAAGATCGCCCCGTTGCCCACTGTATAGCTAATTTTATTCGCTTAGATGATGAGGTTTTGAAAAATTTGAGCGAACAGTTTAGGCCCTTCCTTGATGCTGTGGAGATAGACGAATGAGTGCAATTTCAAAGGCCTGCGAACAGGCCAGAGCAGAGTGGAAGCCGGAATTAATTATCGAGCAAATCCCATACGCCAAGCTGCTTGGCATCGAAACGCACAATATGGGCGATGAGCTATTCTTCGTTTTGCCGCCGAGCAAAGGTAATGTAGGCAACCCAACCTTGCCCGCGCTCCATGGTGGAGCTATTGGTGGCTTTTTGGAGCTCGCTGCGAGTTTGCACCTCATGATGACCTTGCCAACCCAGGTCACCCCCAGGGTCGTAGATATTTCGGTGGATTATGTGCGTCCTGGGAGGCTTGAGCCCCTTTATGCTCTGTGCACCGTTGTTCGCCAAGGGCGCAAGCTGGTGAATGTTTCCGTAAATTGCTGGCATAAATCCCGCGATGAGAGTGTGGCTACCGCTCGAGCTCACTTTTTAGTCGATTAAGGCGCTTTTTAACCGTCCTTATCTCGTCCTGAAGGGGCCTCTTAACTAAAGACGGGGCCCTAGCAAAGAATCTCTTTGATCCGCTCCTTTCCCCCTTTAAAAGTCGAAATTGAACCCCATAACAGGGTTTATACACCTTAATGGTGACTCGACTGACCAAGGAGAATGCTTAGATGAGCGTTGATGCACAAAAACAAACCATGGGATTCCAGACCGAAGCCAAGCAGCTGCTTCACTTGATGATCCACTCTTTGTATTCCAATAAGGAAATCTTCCTTCGTGAGCTGGTATCTAATGCTTCAGATGCCGCCGATAAACTGCGATTTTTGGCACTTTCGAACGGCGACTTATATGAAAGTGACGCCGAGCTAAAAATTCGAGTTGATTTTGATAAGGACGCTAAAACCGTCACTATTGCCGATAATGGCATTGGTATGAACCGTGACGACGTGATTGAGCACCTAGGCACCATTGCTAAGTCCGGCACGGCTAATTTTCTTTCGAATCTATCTGGTGATGAAAAGAAGGATTCACAGCTGATTGGTCAGTTCGGTGTTGGTTTTTATTCGGCCTTTATTGTTGCTGATAAAGTTGAAGTTTTTACCCGTAAAGCAGGGGAATCCAGCGAGCAAGGGGTACACTGGGAATGTGACGGCGAAGCGGAATTTAGCGTTGAAAATATAGATCGAGCTGAGCGCGGTACTACAGTTGTTTTGCATCTAAAAGAAGATGCCAGTGAGTTCGCCGATGATTGGCGTCTGCGTTCGGTTATTAAGAAATACTCTGATCATATTTCTTTGCCAGTGGAGATGCTTAAGCAAGAATCGCCGGCTGTTGATGGCGAAGAGAAAGCTGATAGTGCACAAGCCCCAGAGTACGAAGTGATTAACACGGCGACCGCCTTATGGACTCGCTCTCGTAGTGAAGTGAGCGATGAGGAATACAAGGAGTTTTATAAGCACATCTCTCACGACTTTGCAGATCCAGTTAAGTGGAGCCACAACCGGGTAGAGGGTAAGTTGGATTACACCAGCTTGCTGTATATCCCTGCTAAAGCGCCTTTTGATATGTATAACCGTGAGGCTGCGCGAGGCCTAAAGCTATATGTGCAGCGCACTTTCATTATGGATGATGCGGAGCAGTTTCTGCCGATGTATCTGCGTTTTGTAAAAGGTGTTGTCGATTCTAACGATTTATCATTGAACGTTAGTCGCGAAATTTTGCAGAAAGATCCAAATATCGATGCGATGCGTTCAGCATTGACCAAGCGTGTTTTGGACACATTGAGCAAAATGGCGAGCAAAGAGCCTGAGCAATACGCAGAATTTTGGACCGAGTTTGGCCAAGTGCTAAAAGAAGGCCCGGCCGAAGATTTCGCCAATAAAGAGAAGATTGCTAAGCTGTTTCGTTTTGCTAGCACTCACACAGATAAAGCCGATCAAGATCAATCTCTTGAAGCCTATATTGAGCGTATGCAAGAAGGCCAAGATAAAATCTACTACGTGGCTGCCGAGAATTTCAATACTGCGAAAAACAGCCCGCATTTAGAGGTATTCCGTAAGAAGGGTATTGAAGTATTGCTACTAAGCGATCGTGTAGACGATTGGCTAATGAGTCATATGATGGAATTTGAAGGTAAGCAATTCCAAGATGTGGGTAAAGGCGCCTTAGATCTAGGTGAGCTGGAAAGTGAAGAAGACAAGAAAGCTCAAGAAGAATCGGAAAAGCAGTTTGAGTCTTTAATCGATCGCGCCAAGGCTGCTTTAGAGGGGCGTGTGGATCAAGTACGCATTACACACCGCTTGACCGATTCACCCGCTTGTTTAGTGGTCAATGAGCACGATATGGGTGCTCAAATGCGCCGCCTGCTAGAGCAGGCTGGGCAAGATGTACCAGATAGTAATCCGAATCTTGAGCTTAACCCTGAACATCCGCTTGTCGTGAAGCTTGACCAAGAAGCCGATGAAGATCGCTTTGCTGATTTGGTGGGCATTCTATTTGACCAAGCCAATTTGGCGGAAGGTGGGCAATTGGAAGACCCTGCCAATTATGTGCAAAAGCTCAATAAGCTCTTGTTAGAGCTAAGCCACTAAGCTTTTGCTATAGTAGCTTTTGTTGTGTTGCACTCCTTGCGGTAATTGGCATGGGGTGCATTTGCTTTGACGATGGGTTTTCAGCTTCTAATTGCGAGGCCCGGCATACAAAAGTGCAAAGACATTAGCTGATAAAAGCGGGCAAGCAATAAGCCTGTATATAAAAGTATAAGTTCAAGTTAAAAGGTTGATAAGGCATTATGACAACACCACAACATGTAGCGGTTCTAGGTGGTGGCAGTTTTGGTACTGCCATTGCAAATATTGCAGCAACTAATGGTCATAAAACCTTTCAATGGATGCGAAACAAAGAGCAGGCTGCCAAAGTACAGCAGGCTCGTGAAAACAGTGACTACCTACCGGGTTATCAGCTGAGCGACAACTTATCTGCAACGGCCGATCTTGCTGAGGCGGTTAGTGCTGCCGATGTGGTTTTTATCGCCATTCCCAGTAAAGCGTTTAGAGATGTGGCTCGCTTAGTGTCGCCACTACTAAAAGCTGGGACTATGGTTATCAGTACCACTAAGGGTATTGAGCCCACAGGCTTTACTTTGATGAGCCAAGTGCTGGAACAAGAGTTAAGTGATGCCCGCATTGGTGTTTTGAGTGGGCCAAACTTTGCCAAAGAGATTGTCGCCCATCAACAAACAGGCTCAGTAATCGCCAGTTCAGATGACGAATTGATAGCCTGTGTTCAGGAATTGCTTTGTTCCAGTACATTTCGTTTGTATGCCAATAGTGATTGCTACGGTGTTGAGCTAGGCGGTGCGCTGAAAAATATCTATGCCATTGTCACTGGTTTGGCAACGGCCTTAGGTTGCGGCCACAATACTATAGCAATGTTGTTAACCCGTTCATTAGCAGAAATGGGGCGCTTTGCTAAACATATGGATGCTGATCCTATGACATTTTTAGGCTTGGCAGGGGTGGGTGATTTAATTTTAACTTGTACATCAGATTTAAGCCGAAATTATCGTTTAGGAATGGCCATTGCCCAAGGTAAGTCCTTGGAACAGGCAGAAAGTGATATTGGCCAGGCGGTGGAAGGTGTCAATACCTTACGCTTGGTAAAGCAAAAAGCTGATGAACTCGATGTTTATATGCCTTTGGCGAGTGCCTTGCATGGCATTTTATTTGAGGATTACAGCATTAGCGATGTCGCCGATAAATTAATGGGTGGCGAGCAGAATACCGATGTTGAATACTCCCAAAAAGATCTTTGAATCTTTTAAGCATAATTGATAAATCTGATAGTCTAATCGTTCTTGACGCTAAGACAAAAATCAAAAGGTGGCGATATGAGTGATTCTCCGAACGATCAAAAATATTCAATATTAGGCGCTGAGATCTGGTTACGCCTCGCTTTTATGGTGATTTTCGCTTTAGCTTTGAAGCTGGCTATCGTGGCTTTAACTGCTTTTGTGGTAGTGCAATTTATTATTGTGTTGTTTACGGGAGCTGTTAACAATTCACTTTTGGCGGTCAGTAAATCCACGTCTGAATTTGTACTGCAATCATGGTTATTCCTGAGCTTTGCGAGTGAAGAAAAACCCTTTCCATTTCGTGATTGGCCATCTTAATTGGATTCGCACCGCGGTATGGTAATGAGCTGTAATGCAATAACAGCGGTCTAATTTAGTTTGCTAGGTAACAAGGGAAGGTGAAATGCGCTTGTATATATTAAGGCATGGGCAGGCCTCCTATCAGGCTGCGACTGATGCCGAAAGAGAGCTAACCGATAGAGGTCGATCTGAAACCCAAGCCATTATTCGTCAGTTTTTAGCGACATCAGAGCGACCTATAACTATTGTAAGTAGCCCATATATTAGAGCACAGCAAACGGCCGAAATTGTTGCCAAAGAGCTGGCTTTTGATGCTGCTTCAATCGAAAAAATTCATCAATCTCCTTGGCTTGAGCTGCGCTCCGAAAGCTCTCCTGATCAGACAATTCAGAAAATATCACAGTGGTTTGCTAACAATAGTGAGCGTGATTTACTTTGTGTGAGCCATCAGCCATTGGTGGGGCAGTTAATAAATAGTTTGGCGAACTTGAATCCTGGGCGTTATATGATGGGAACCAGTGCTTTAGCCTGTTTGGAGGGTGAAGACTGTTTGCCAGCCTGTATGGATTTGCTGTCTTTGCAGCAGCCGTAGTCATCAATAAACATTCATAACCCAAGGCATGATATGAAAGAGCAGTTAAGTCGCGGTCGTGATATACACTTCGATGTATTCGATCGTGTGATTGCGGCCCAAGAGTGGGGCAAACCTGGTGGTCGAAAAGTTCTGGCGATCCATGGCTGGCTAGATAATAGTGCCAGCTTTGCGCCAATGAGTAATCATTTAGAAGATGTACACTTTATTGCTTTAGATACTGCAGGGCATGGTCACAGCTCCCATATTGCTCCAGGTTTAGCCTACAACATTTGGCAGGACATTGCGGATATCTTCGCGATTGCCGACAGCCTTGGTTGGCAAGAGTTTAATCTGATTGGTCATTCCAGAGGCGCTATTATTGCAGCGCTTGCAGCGGGGACTTTTCCAGAGCGTATTAAAGGCTTAGGTTTAATCGATGCCTTAGCTCCGCCGCCAATTTCGGCTGAAGATTCTCCGGCGCAATTAGCTAAATCAATCGTTGATGTGGCTCGTCGACAAGATAGGGCTACAAGTATTTTTAAGGATGCCGATGCCGCTATAGTTGCCAGACAAAAAGGCATGCACAAGATTTCAGAGCAGGCCGCACGCTTGATTGTGGAGCGGGGTATAAAGCCGGTAGCGGGTGGTTATACATGGTGTAGTGATCCACGATTGATGTCTGCATCGGCCTTTAAGCTCAGTCAGGAGCAGATAGAAGCTTTTTTAGGGCGCATCTCAGCCAATTGTTGTTTAATCGCTGCAAGTTTAGGTTTGCAAAAGTACATTGCTAAGCAAGAGGGCTTGTTAGGTAAAATTAGCCATATCGAGAAGCATCTATTTGATGGTGGTCATTTTCTTCATATGGAAGAACATCAATATGATATTGCTAGGCTAATAGATGCTATCCTAAGGCCCTAAGCTTCGGCCCCAAACCCTAGCTGTGCTTATAAACCTAAACTGCAGTTCTATAGCAGCTCTATAAAGGGACGCCATGAATATATTAAAAGTGCTGGCAAAACAAAACCATCTTAGCTTGGCGTTTAGCTTAATGCTCGGTCTGTTGTTGGCAGGCAATCTTCAGGCTCAAAGCTGGATCGATCCTGAAAATAGTAAGGTGAGCCGGGTAGTCTACGACTCAAAAGCTGAGGCACAGCAATGGCTACTACCCCAAGGCCCTATAGAGCGCATCGATGGCTTATGGCAACCAGAGCAATCGCGTCAACTTGAGGGAAAGCTGCGACGTCGTACATTAGAATTTGGAGCCGAGAACAGTGAGGCTGGTTTATTCAAGGAATATGAGCAGCTATTGAAAAAACAAGGCGCCCAGCTTTTATTCAGTTGTCTCGGACGTGATTGTGGCCAGAGTAATAATTGGGCCAATCGATTTTTTAACATCTATCAGCTCTATGGGCGTGAAGACTCTCAGCGTTTAAGCAGCTACTTTTGGCAGTCGGGTGGGCAGGATCATTTTGCATTGCTGTATTTGGTTAGGCGTGGGAATCAGCGTATTTATCTTCAGCAAGAGTTGCTGAGCTTAACAAGCGACCTTGCTGGTACGGCGGTGCTGCCGAGTAAAGAGCAAGTTTGGAAGCAGTGGCAAAGCACGGGCTTGCTAAGATTAAGTCAATCTACGGGGCAGCTAGATCAGCAGGGGACATTGCTTCCGGCTTGGTTAAAGCTGATATCAGAGTTGATGCGAGAGCACCCTAAAGCAAGGTTGGATGTGGTGGGTCATTCCTATGCCTTGCCTGGTTCTCGACCAGGTGCGGGGCCGGCGGCTAAAGCTGAAGCAGAGGCGATGTTGGAAACCTTGAAAGCTGGCTTGTTGTCGGAGGGCGTGTCACAGGGGCGCATTACGCTTCATAACTTAGAAAATTTGGCGCCTCTTAACTCCCGCTTGGAAGGGGCTAGATTGGATTTGCTGCTACATAAATAATCCTGCTTAGAGCTTAGGAGCTGTTTTTAAGCCTAAAAACAGCTCGGCTCAACGCCTTTTCCTCGTTTTAAACCCTATCCATTCCTAATTCTCGCCCGCATTCACTGAGGTGGCTTGCTTCTGTCTCGTTATAATTTCATGTAGTCAAAAAAAGCGATAACAAGAAGCGAGAATGTTATGAATAAATACCTTGGGGCGGCCATTGTCTATGGCGTCAGCGCATTATCTGCAGCGGTATCTTCTGCCGCCGAGCAAGATCCATTCATGTGGCTAGAAGATGTTGAGGGCAAAAAGCAGTTAGATTGGGTCGCTCAAAAGAATGAGCGAAGCCTTGCAGAAATTAAGCAATATCCTGGCTTTCAAGGTTTGGTCGATAACGCTTTGGAGGTCTTAGATAATAAAGACCGTATTCCTTATGCTGGCCGAAATGGCGATTACTATTACAATTTTTGGAAGGACGCCACTCACCCCCGAGGCATCTACCGCAGAGCCACACTCGCTGAGTACAAGAAAGATCAGCCTAAGTGGGAAACGGTATTGGATATCGATGCACTGGGTAAAAAAGAAGAGGTCAATTGGGTCTATAAGGGCATGAGCTGCCTGCAACCAGAATATACCCAGTGCATGGTAGCGCTTTCGCGCGGTGGTGCCGATGCAGTTGAGTATCGAGAATTCGACTTGCTTAGTGGCAAATTTATAAAAGATGGCCTTTATCTTCCAGAAGCT
Source organism: uncultured Pseudoteredinibacter sp. (assembly GCF_947502065.1). Lineage (GTDB taxonomy): Bacteria > Pseudomonadota > Gammaproteobacteria > Pseudomonadales > Cellvibrionaceae > Pseudoteredinibacter. Next base: position 63,966 of record NZ_CANMYE010000003.1, on the reverse strand, counting down.
AAATCTCGCCTGACCTGGATTGATAAAGATACCTTGATCGTGGGTACAGATTTTGGTGATGGTAACAGCCTTACCGACTCAGGTTATCCACGTGTATTAAAAATGTGGCATCGTGGCAAGGGTTATAAGAGCGGTAAGACGGTTTATGAAGCCGATAAAGCCTCTGTTTCGGCTGCATCTTATACCATGGGTAAGGGCGCGCAAAACACAGTATTTATTCACGATGCTACTGACTTCTATAATGCCAAAACCTTCGTGTACAACGAAGGCAAACTATTAGCGGTTGATGTGCCTAGCGACTCCGATGTTGAAGGCTTGTTTAAAGGCAATGTTTATCTCTTGCTGAAATCTGATTGGGAACACCAGGGCAATAGCTTTAAGCAAGGTTCCTTGCTGTATTCTAGCTTGTCGGATATTAAAGCTGGCAAAGCAAGCTTTAAATTGTTCCAGGCTCCAAGTACTGGGAAAACCATTAAGGGCGTGGCGTTTACTAAAAACAGTTTGTTGATTAGCTGGTTGGATAATGTGCGAAGCTCAGTAGTACGTTATACACCAACTAAGAAAGGCAAATGGCAAGAGCACCGCCTGGAGCTTGATGATAAAGCGGTTGTTGGTTTGGTTGATGTCGATGATCGCTATGACGATTTTCTGGTGAGCTATTCAAGCTTTATTGAGCCGTCTACGCTTTATCAATTTAACGACGGAAAAACTGGCAAGGAGAAAATAAAATCTACGCCAGCCATGTTCGACGGTTCTCGTTTTAAAGTTGAGCAATACAAGGCTAAATCTAAGGATGGCACTATGGTGCCGTACTTTGTGGTGATGGATAAAAAGCTGAAGTTTAATGGCAAAAATCCTACCTTATTGTACGGTTACGGTGGCTTTGAGATTTCACTGCTGCCTCGCTATTCAGCAACCATCGGTAAAAACTGGTTAGAGCAGGGCGGTGTCTATGTGCTGTCGAACATTCGCGGTGGTGGTGAGTTCGGTCCGGCTTGGCACCAGGCTGCGTTGAAAGAAAATCGCCATAAGGCTTATGAAGATTTTGAAGCCATTGCTGAAGATTTGATTGACCGCAAGATTACCTCATCAAAACATTTAGGTATACAAGGCGGTAGCAATGGCGGTTTGCTAATGGGTAATGCCTTTACTCGTCGTCCAGATTTATACAATGCTGTTGTTTGTCAGGTTCCATTATTGGATATGAAGCGCTACAACAAGTTGCTTGCAGGCGCGAGTTGGATGGCTGAATACGGTAATCCAGATATTGCTGAAGAGTGGGATTTCATTAAAACCTTCTCGCCGTATCACAATGTCAGTAAAGATAAAAAGTACCCTAAAGTATTTTTTACCACGTCGACTCGTGACGACCGAGTACATCCAGGTCATGCTCGTAAAATGGTGGCGCTGATGGAAAGCCAAGGCCACGATGTTTTGTACTTTGAAAACATCGAGGGTGGTCATGCCGGTGCTGCCGATGTTAAGCAGCGCGCAGAGCTCAGTGCTCTGGCTTATGCGTATTTACTCAGTCAGCTTAAATAATCGAGTCGAATGGCAAGCAGGGTTGAACAAAAAGGGGCTTATTAAAGCCCCTTTTTTAAATTAACATTCTAACATTCTAACATTCTAATATTTGAATTTATGAACCAGGCCTTGTAACTTGCTTGAAAGCCCTGCTAGCTCTTCGCTGGCAGCAGATATTTGGCCAATCGAACCTCCTGATTCCGCTGACATTATATTTATTTCATCGATTCGTTTACTAACCTCTTCGGCAACCTGGCTTTGCTGGCTAGAAGCCGATGCGATTTGTGAGGTCATGTCGGCAATTCTATCGACAGCGTGAGCGGCACCTTGTAGTCGCTCTGAGGTTTCGGTGGATTCGGTAGAGATACGGTTAGCGAGCTCAACACTGTCATTCATTGCACTGCCAGCTTCTCTGGCCGCTAAAATTAAACCTTCAATTACCGTTGATATTTGTTCGGTGGCGGTCTGTGTGTGTCCTGCTAGGCTTCGCACTTCTTCAGAAACTACAGCAAACCCACGACCATGCTCTCCGGCTCGAGCCGCCTCAATTGCCGCATTGAGCGCCAGTAGATTGGTTTGGTCGGCTATGCCTGTGATGGTTTGCAAAATGCCAGCGATCTCATCGGTATTTGCTTGAAGTGTTTCAATTTTCTTTTGGCCAGCACTGATTGAACTTGCCATAGCTCTTACATTTTTCGCGGCATCGTTTACGGCCGTTGAGCTGGCATTAACTTGTATGCGAGCATCGTTTGCTGCCTGAGCGGTAGATTCAGTCGTGCTGGATACTTCATTGACTGATGATGACATTTGCTGCACAGATGCCGCTACACTTTGTGTTTTTTCTGATTGTTTAGAAATGGTGCTGCTCGTTAGGCTGGTTACTGTGGCCAACTCTTCGGCTGCACAGGCCTGTCGTTGTGATGCGGTATTGATCTCTCCGATAATACTTCTTAAATTGCTAGCCATATTTTTCACGGAGCCGTAAACACATTCTTGGCTGTCTATCTCTTTCATTTTAATGGTTAGATCGCCATCGGCAATCTTTTGCGTGATGCTTTGCATCTCTTTTGGTTCGCCACCTAGGGGGCGCATCACTGAATTGCTTAAAGTCCAAGCAACAATCGCGATCAGTACAACGCATAACAGTACGGTAGCTAGCAGTAATAATTGCAATTTATCAACGGCTGCCATGGCTTCGGCCTCGTCGATCTCTACTAAGATTGACCAGTTTAGCCCGTTAAAACCCAGCGGTGAAAAGGCCGACAACACTGGATTGCCATTGTAATCCTGAATGACTTCGGCACCACTTTGCCCGCGTGCCGCAAGTTCGGTTGCTTGAGTTCGAACCGCACCTTTTTCAGGGTTTCGAAAAGAACCTACTACTGAATGGTCGATAGGGCTTAAATAGGAATCTGAACGCATCAAATTATCTGGGCCTACTAGGTAGCTTTCGCCCGTTTCTCCGAGCCCCGAGCGTTCTGTCATGATGGCGTTAAGTTTATCGATTGGAAATTGAAAGATTAAAGTGCCTATGCGTTCGCTCTCGGAAAAGATAGGTTGTGCGATAAAGCCTGCTGGCGCATTAAAAGAGGGAAGGTAGGTTTTGAAGTCGATAAAAATTGCCGACTGTCTTTCATTGGCACTTTCTGAGCTGCGAAAAGCGTCAGCTAAGCCACTGCTGGCGTATGGGCCATTTAACAGTGAGGTTGCAAAATCTACCTCTTTGTATACCGAATAAATAACATCGCCTGCAGAGTTGATAAGAAATATATCGTAGTAACCAAAGCGCTCTAGGTAATCACGCAAATAGGGGTGGATGTTTTTGTGCGCATTGTCGTAATCCGAAAAAATGCTGGCTTCATCAAGTAAGTGTTTATTGCCAACAGGGTTGGGATTGTTACTAATATAGGCTTGTTGAAGATCGATGGCATTCGCGGAGAGGTTGGATAACAAATCATCGACATTGACTTGATTGTCTGGCTCAAGCTGCTTCAGTTTGGGCAGGAAATGCCGGCTGTAATATTCTGCTAATTCTGCACGCGTATTGTTTACATTGCTCGCTTGTTCACTGGGGGAGCTGATTTCTTCATAGGCCAGTGCAAGCTCTTTAGTGGCGCTGACAATTAGCTCGCTACGACTCAAAGAGGCGATTTGATGTGCTGAATTGTTCAAATAATTAACAACAGACACTTTTTTTGTTTCGCGCAAAGATTCCAGTTGCCGAAAGGTTTGCTGCGTTAACGAGTCGCTGGCTTGAAAGAGGGCGAAGCTTGCTACAAGTAATGCAGGCAAAAGGCCGACGAGCAGAAGGTTGCTAAGAATTTTGTTTTTAAAACCGATGTTGAACACGAGACATCCCTCCGGCATGGCCAATCTTTTACAGGCAGCCTTATGTGGCTAAGAAGCTATGAATGATGCCGGGCGATCCGTAGTTGGGGCAGGCAGTTCATTCCTTTGAAGGGTATAAAGCCAATCATATTTACTGCCCCAGATTGATACCTTATATAAAGGTTTAGCAAAATGCTGTGGCTTTACAAGCTTGCAGGAGGCTTTAGGTGACGCTTTGCCAATGGCCGATCTGCGGTTCGGTAGGGGCTTATAGGCCTACAAAATATAGGTATTTAATTTGTGTTAGCGCACAGTGTGTGGGTGGCTTTGAGGCTCTGGCCAAAAAGCTTATGCTTGCTCGTCAATTCCCGTACAATATGGCCCCTTTGCCCCTTAAGACCCTATTCCTAATGGCTGTTGAACAAGAACTGTACACAATCAGAGACTATATTCGTTGGGCTGCATCGCGCTTTAGCGAAGCTAGGCTGTTTTTTGGCCATGGTACGGATAATGCCTGGGATGAGGCCACAGCCTTGGTATTACAATCCCTTCACCTGCCTTGGGATTGCGATAAGGACACCTTATCAGCAAGGCTGACGCTGGTTGAGCGTGAGTTAATTGTTGAGAGGGTCGGTCGACGTATCGACGAGCGTTTGCCGCTTGCTTATTTAACAGGCCAGGCTTATTTCTGTGGCTTGTGTTTTGATGTTAATGAACATGTTCTGGTGCCAAGGTCGCCGATAGCCGAGCTCATTGAAAATGGCTTTGAACCTTGGTTGGCGAGCCCACCTAACTCTGTGTTGGATTTGTGCACCGGCAGTGGTTGTATCGGAATAGCCTGTGCCTACGCATTTGAGTGGGCTGAAGTTGACCTCAGCGATATTTCAGCCGAGGCGATTGCGGTGGCTGAGAAAAATATAAAACGTCATCAATTAGAGGATCGAGTTCGCGCCGTCGAGAGTGACTTATTTGAAGGCCTGCAAGACCAGAGTTACGATTTGATCGTTAGCAACCCGCCTTATGTAAACGCCGAAGACTTGTCTACTATGCCAGCGGAATACCAACAGGAACCTGAAATCGCTTTGGGTTCTGGGGCTGACGGCTTGGATTTTACTCGTCGATTGCTCAAAGAGGCAGCGGCTAGGCTTAATGATGGCGGTGTATTGATTGTAGAGGTGGGTAATAGCTGGCCAGCACTTGAACAGGCATTTCCAGAAGTCGCTTTTACTTGGCTGGAGTTCGAGCATGGTGGCCACGGTGTATTTATGTTATTCAAAGAGCAGCTTACGCAAATAAAGTAACGGGGCTTTTCGGCTTCGGCAATTAAACGCCCTTAGTTTGATAAAAGACGACCTTTTAGAGTCGTTATGCATAGCAATTGAAAGTTCAAGGTAATTAATCTTATGTCCGGTAATAGTTTCGGAAAATTGTTTACGGTAACCACCTTCGGTGAAAGCCACGGTTTAGCTTTGGGGGCTATCATTGATGGTTGCCCGCCGGGCTTAGAGTTATCAGAAGCTGATCTACAGGGTGATTTGGATCGTCGTCGCCCAGGTAAAAACCGCTATGAGACCCAGCGTAAAGAAGCGGATGAAGTTAAGATTCTTTCGGGTGTTTTCGAGGGTAAAACTACCGGTACGCCGATTGGTTTGCAGATTATGAATACCGATCAGCGCTCTAAAGATTATTCCAATATTAAGGATTTATATCGCCCAGCTCACGCTGATTACAGCTATATGCAAAAATACGGTGTGCGCGATTATCGTGGCGGGGGGCGCTCTTCGGCGCGAGAAACAGCAATGCGTGTTGCTGCCGGTGCAGTGGCTAAAAAGTATTTGGCGCAAGAATGCGGCATTCAAGTGCGTGCTTATTTATCCCAGCTTGGCCCGATTAAAATTGAAAGCTTTGATTGGGACGAGATCGAAAACAATGCCTTCTTTTGTCCTGATGTTAATAAGGTTCCTGAGATGGAAGCTTTTATGGCGGGGCTAAAGGGTAACTCTATCGGCGCGAGAATTTCAGTTGTAGCCTCCGGCATGATTCCAGGTTTGGGCGAACCAATCTTCGATCGCTTGGATGCTGATCTGGCCCACGCCTTAATGGGGATTAATGCTGTGAAAGGTGTTGAGATTGGCGCTGGATTTGATTGTGTCGAGCAGCTTGGCACTGAACATCGTGATGAAATAACGCCTGAAGGTTTTTTAAGTAACCGCGCTGGTGGTGTTTTAGGTGGAATTTCAACGGGCCAAGACCTGGTTGCTCATATAGCGCTCAAGCCAACCTCCAGCATGCATATTCCTGGGCGCAGTGTAAATGTGCAGGGCGAGCCGGTTGAAGTGGTGACCAAGGGGCGTCATGACCCCTGCGTAGGCATTCGCGCAACCCCCATTGCTGAGGCGATGATGGCGCTGGTGTTAATGGATCACTTGCTGCGCCACCGTGGGCAGAATGGCTCGATAAAGCACAATATTCCTGTCATCCCTCCACAGGCCTAAAGGTCGCTATTTAAGATGTTCGATAGGTTCAGAGCGCAAGCTGCGTCGGCTTCCGGTCAGGATACTCCATACTGGCGCCTATCGACCTTCTATTTCTTTTACTTTGCCGTATTAGGCGCATTGGTTCCGTTCTGGGCTTTGTATTTGCAAAGCCTGTCATATTCCGCCCAGCAGATCGGTTATGTCATGGCTGCGCTGGCTATTTCTCGTATTGTTGCCCCGAACATCTGGGGATATCTGGCTGATAAAACTGGCCAGCGTTTACGAATTATTCGTTGGGGCAGCTGTTTGGCCGCGCTCTGTTTTTTAGGCGTGTTTTGGCAAAGTAGCTATCTAGCCATGTTTTCTGTGGTTATTGCTTATAGCTTTTTTTGGAATGCGGTATTGGCTCAGTTCGAGGTGGTCACCCTAGATCATCTTACTGAAAACACCGAGCAATACAGTCGCATTCGTCTATGGGGCTCAGTAGGTTTTATTGTGGCGGTGATGCTTTTAGGGGCATTGTTTGATGCCTTTTCTATTGCATTACTGCCTGTGGCTATGCTGGTTTTATTGTTGGCGATCTGGTTATCGAGTTTAACGGTGACTGAAGCTAAGCCGCGATCTTTAGTTAGCAAAAGTAGTGATAATGTTGCATTGGAGCGCTTTCTCGACATCGTGCGCCGACGTGAAGTCTGGGTCTTTTTTACCGCGTCATTTTTTCTACAAATTAGTCATGGCGCTTACTACACTTTTTTTTCGGTCTTGCTGGAGCAGCATGCTTATTCAGGCTTCGCCATAGGTCTGCTTTGGGCGTTAGGTGTACTGGCTGAAATTATTTTATTTATGTATATGCCGTCATTGCTGCGGCGTTTTGGGGCTCGCTTGCTGTTTTGGGCGGCTTTGCTGGCTGCTGCTGGGCGCTGGTTGTTAACCCCTGTATTGGCTGATTCATTGCTTGCGCTCATATTATTGCAGTGCTTGCATGCTCTAACCTTCGGTGCGGCGCACGCCGTTTCTATTGAGTGGGTGCACCGCTTTTTTCCAAACAGTAGCCATGGCCAAGGGCAGGCGTTGTATACCGCAATGTGTTTTGGGGCTGGTGGTGCGATCGGTGCGATCCTTTGTGGCTACCTCTGGGATATTAGTCCGTTTTGGTGTTTCGCTTTTTGTGCGGCGGCGGCATTTATTGGTTTTTTACTGTCTTATTGGGGAATGCGTCAAGCTCAACTCGATTAGGCTTAGCTGCAGCTTCTACTTGACGTCTTTAAGCGGCAAGAGTAGCGTGTTGTCAGTCTTGCCCGTCGGCAACAAGGATGTTCACAAATATAACAACTCGGGCGAATTTTGTACGGGGGTTTCTCATGTCAGCTAAGCTGCGCTCTGTCTTGCTGTATTCTCAATCGGTCGTTTTCCTTCTTTTAGTGGGTGCTGTTCAAGTGTCTGCGCAAAACATCCAGCAATGTCAGAAGATTGATTGTCGATGTGATGGTTTGTGGAATGTATGGGGCGAGGCCTGCAAGACACAGGAAAGTCAGTTAATAGAGCAGTGTTCCGAAAATGAAGGAAAAATAAGCCGTTACTGCCATTGGCAGGGGCCGAATGCTTTTCCATCGGTTTTGTCTTCTTTACAAGCCGCAAAGGCCTATCGAGCTGATCAGCTAGAGCAAGCAAAAACTAGCTTTAATTCCAAGCTGTGGTCAATGCAGCAGGACTTTAATAGCAGTCAAGAGCTCTACAGTGGGGGCGATGTAAAGTCGGCTGCAGCGATTGCAAAGCGTGTTGATAAGCAGGCGAGCTCTGCGATTTCCCAAGGCTTGGTGTTGCTTAGTTTGTATCGACAGTTAGAGGATGAGGAGGCGCGAAGTCTAGCGCTAGACCAACTACGCGGTAGCTTATCTGATCAGGAAAATCGCTTTTTGGCTTGGTCGGCGGCCATGTCTAATGCCGGGCAGCTTAAGTTGGCAAGACGCTTCTCGCGATACAGTGGCAATATGGCTGAAGCGCAGGGGTTGCTGCTAGATGCTTTGGCAGAGTTTGATTCTGCGGCTAATGCTTGGCAGCGCGCCGCTAATAGAGCAGAGCAGTTATTGGAGGCAAGCACCAAGCCTAGAATATGGAAATTCTATCGTGCCCAGGCAGCCAGCCGTTACAGTAAGGCTGCATCTTCAACTCGCCGATACTCTGGAAACGGTGATTCTTTTGCGGCGCAGGCCGAAAATCTTTGGGGGCTCAGTCAGTTGAGCGCTGCAAAGCCTGAATAAACGCCTGTGCAGCCTTGGATAAGCTGCGCCCTTCATGGTAGATGCAGCCCAGCTCTCGACTGACTTCAAGTTGTGGGACATCAATAGACGTCAGTGGCCCATCGATCAAGCTTTCAGGTAAAACGCTCCAGCCAAGACCAATTGAAACCATCATTTTGATGGTTTCTAAATAGTTGGTCGCCATGCTGACATCCAAAGGTAAATGAAACTGATCAAATTGTCGTTTGAGGATTTGCCCTGTGAAGGTACTCAAGTCCGGTAATATGGCTGGGTGTTCACTAAGGGTTTTTAGCTCGATGGCCTGGCCGTTGTTGAGCGGGTGCTCTTGGGCAACGACACAGATCAAAGGGTCGTGCCAGATATGCTGGGCTATCATCTTTTCGTGTTTTTGTGGTGCGAGTGTTACCACGGCAAGTTCCAGCTGCCCGTGTAGAATCTTATCGGTGGCTTTTTCCGAGTCGATAAAGTCAATGGCCAGTTTTACCTTAGGGTATTGCTGAGAAAACTGGCGCAATACCGGAGGCAGCCGATGAAGGCCAATATGGTGGCTGGTGGCCATATTCAATGTGCCACTGATTTCGCCACTTTTGTCACTGATTAATCGGCGAGTTTCCTCAACTTCCATTAAAATCTTATTGGCCCTAGGAAGCAGTGTCCGGCCGGCTTCAGTCAAATCCACAGTACGACCAATTCGGTCAAACAGTTTACAGTCAAGTTGCTCCTCCAGGCCGGAAATGCGTTTGCTCACAGCCGGCTGGGTTAGGTGAAGCTTTTGCGCCGCGGCTGAAAAAGAGCGCAGCTCAGCTACCGCACAAAAAGCGCTAAGTGATTGTGTATCCATAGGTCTCGTTTACAGTCCTCGCTTAAGGGTTTAACACAGTTTTCTCGAATTCCAAAATGGAATCGAATGTATGAAAAATATAAATTGGATTTATACATTTTGGGGGCATAGAATGCAATGCATACCCCGCAATAAAGCTGGGGCTTTACTCGCCAGCTATCTAAATGGCTTGCGAAGTAATAAGACCTGATAAGTAGACCCAAACAGCCTTGCACAACAAGCTGTTGCAATGAGAGACAAGAATATGTCCGCCAAGACCTTGTATGACAAGCTCTGGGATAGCCACTTCGTGAAAGAACGCGATGACGGCTCGGCCCTAATTTATATTGATCGCCATGTAATTCATGAAGTGACTTCGCCCCAGGCTTTTGAAGGTCTGCGTTTGGCCGGGCGTGATCTTTGGCGGGTTAACTCTGTTATTGCTACACCAGACCATAATGTCCCAACCACCTCCGCTGAACGCAGTGCTGGGGTAGCAGGTATCAAAGATGATGTTGCCCGTATACAGGTGCAAACTCTTGATGATAATTGCGCGGATTTTGGTGTGCGAGAGTTCAAAATTAACGATCAGCGCCAAGGTATTGTGCATGTGATCGGCCCTGAAAGCGGGGCTTGCTTGCCAGGTATGACCATTGTTTGTGGTGATTCCCATACTTCGACTAATGGTGCTTTGGGGGCTTTAGCTCACGGTATTGGCACCTCAGAAGTTGAGCATGTGTTCGCAAGCCAATGTTTGGTTGCTAAAAAAATGAAAAACATGCTGGTTAAAGTTGATGGGGAGCTTGGCCCTGGTGTTAGCCCAAAAGATGTTGTGTTGGCCATTATAGGTAAAATTGGCACTGCAGGTGGAACCGGTTACGCCATCGAGTTTGGCGGCCAAGTATTTCGAGACATGTCTATGGAAGGCCGCATGACAGTGTGCAATATGGCCATTGAAGGCGGTGCTCGAGTAGGTATGGTCGCGGTTGATCAGACTACCTTGGATTATGTGAAAGGGCGCCCATATGCCCCTACTGGTGAGCAGTGGGAAATGGCTGAAGCCCAATGGCGAGACCTGCATTCTGATGCGGACGCGCATTTTGATGCCGTGATAGAAATCGATGGCGCCAGTATTGAGCCACAGGTGAGTTGGGGAACTTCGCCAGAAATGGTGCTGCCAGTGTCGGCCACCGTACCTAACCCAAGCAATGAAAATGACCCAGTAAAGAAAGAAGGTATTGAGCGCGCTTTAGAATATATGGGCTTAAATGCCGATCAGGCCATTACCGATATACAGCTTGACCGAGTGTTTATTGGTTCTTGCACTAATTCCCGTATTGAAGATATGCGCGCTGCAGCCGCCGTTGTTAAAGGCCGCAAAAAAGCTGATAACGTCAAAGAAGCCATCGTTGTGCCGGGCTCAGGCTTGGTTAAAGCGCAGGCCGAAGAAGAGGGGCTCGATAAAATCTTTATCGAGGCGGGACTCGAGTGGCGTGAGCCGGGGTGTTCTATGTGCTTGGCCATGAATGCTGACAAGCTCGGTGCAGGTGAGCATTGCGCCTCCACCTCAAATCGAAATTTTGAAGGTCGTCAAGGTTATGGTGGTCGCACCCATTTGGTTGGCCCTGAGATGGCAGCGGCAGCTGCGATTGCAGGTCATTTCATTGATGTACGTGAATTGATGCAGCACTAAGCCAGGCAAAGGAAAATATTATGAAAGCTTTTACTCGTTTGCAGGGTTTGCTTGCACCGATGGATCGCGCCAATGTGGATACGGATTTAATTATCCCAAAGCAATTTTTGAAATCCATTAAGCGTAGTGGTTTTGGCCCTAACTTATTTGATGAGCTGCGTTATTTGGATGAGGGCTACCCTGGTCAAGACAATAGCCAGCGCCCAATAAACCCAGAGTTTGCCTTAAATCAAGAGCGCTATCAGGGTGCCCAGATATTATTGGCGCGTAAGAATTTTGGTTGTGGCTCTAGTCGTGAACACGCGCCTTGGGCGCTGGATGATTTTGGTATTCGCTGTGTTATTGCCCCAAGCTTCGCCGATATCTTTTTTAATAACTGTTTTAAAAATGGCTTATTGCCTGTGGTGTTGCCTGAAGATGTTGTTGATAGCTTGTTTCAGCAAATGTATGACAAGGAAGGCTACAGTATCGTTGTCGATTTAGAAGCGCAAAAAGTAATCAGCCCAGATGGTAGTGAATATGGCTTTGAAGTCGATTCCTTCCGTCGTCACTGCTTGCTAAATGGTTTGGACGATATTGGTTTAACCCTACAGCATAGTGAAGATATTAAAAAGTTTGAACAGCAGCGTCGAGCCAGCTCGCCTTGGTTGTTTCAAGACTTATAAGTTGAATTGCTGACTTTTTAAAAAGAAAGCAACACCAAGAATTTAATTGGAATTTAGCATGTCAAAAACGGTATTGATTTTACCCGGTGATGGAATTGGGCCTGAGATAGTCGCTGAGGCAAAAAAGGTTCTCGATGCGATTAACACCAGTGGTTCGCTAGGTATCGAGTTTAGCCATGGCAAGCTTGGGGGTGCCTCTATCGATGAATACGGTGTGCCACTGAGCGACGAGACCTTGGCTCTAGCGCGCGCGTCTGATGCGATTTTGTTAGGTGCGGTTGGTGGCCCTAAATGGGATCAGCTCGATGCCGCAATTCGCCCTGAGAAAGGTTTGTTGAAGATTCGCTCTGAGTTAGAGTTGTTTGCCAATTTGCGTCCAGCAATTTTGTATCCTCAACTGGCCGAGGCTTCTACTTTAAAGCCGGAAGTGGTTTCTGGTTTAGATATCTTGATTGTTCGAGAACTGACTGGCGGTATTTATTTTGGTCAGCCTCGTGGCATTCGTACCCTAGAGAATGGTGAGCGCCAAGGCTATAACACCTATGTGTATGCCGAACATGAAATCGAGCGTATTGGCCGCAATGCTTTTGAAATGGCACGTAAACGTGGCAAGAAAGTGTGTTCAGTTGATAAGGCTAACGTTCTGGAAGCTACTGTATTGTGGCGAGAGGTAATGGATCGTCTGTCTGCTGAATATCCAGATGTCGAGCTAAGTCATATGTATGTTGATAATGCCGCGATGCAATTGGTTCGTGCGCCAAAGCAATTTGATGTGATTGTTACAGGCAATATGTTTGGCGATATTTTATCGGATGCGGCAGCCATGTTGACCGGTTCTATCGGTATGTTGCCTTCGGCATCGTTGGATAAAAATGGTTGTGGCATGTACGAACCTTGTCACGGCTCGGCCCCCGATATTGCTGGGCAGGGTATTGCTAATCCACTGGCGACTATTTTGTCGGTAGCTATGATGTTGCGTTATTCACTCGACATGTCAGAGGCTGCAGAGCAAATCGAAGAAGCGGTATCTAAGGTATTGGATCAAGGGCTGCGTACCGCTGATATTTATACTGACGGTATGAAAAAGGTGAGCACCAGTGAAATGGGCGATGCTGTAGTAGCTGCTCTTTAGAGATTTCTAAAAATTAAAACCGCGAGCACCATAGTTGTAGCACAAAGTAATATGCTCGTAAAAACCTGAAGGCGTAAACTCAAAAAGAGGAATGCCTTGGGATTTAAGATCGCCCATTGTTAATTTTTTTGTTGGCAAATAGGGCGGCTAGAATTAAAAGCTTAAACGCGGATTTTTAGCTCCGCTTAAGCACCACAATAGCAGCACATATAGCACATCACAGTACGTGAAAGAGAGAAAACAATGCGTGTAGGTTTTGTAGGTTGGCGAGGCATGGTGGGTTCCGTTTTGATGGAACGCATGCGCGCTGAAAATGATTTTAGTGGCCAAGATTTAGAGCCGGTTTTTTATACCACCTCAAATGTGGGTGGTGCAGGGCCGGATATTGGTCGCGATATTGAGCCATTGCAAGATGCCTACGATATTGAAAGTTTAAGTAAGCTGGATGTCGTTTTGACCTGCCAAGGCGGAGATTATACCTCGGCGGTTTATGGGAAATTACGCGAGACGGGTTGGCAGGGCTATTGGATTGACGCTGCCTCAAGTCTTCGGATGGCCGATGATGCCATTATTGTTTTGGATCCTGTGAACAATAAAGTGATTCGAGATGGTTTGGCAAAAGGTGTTAAAAACTACATTGGTGGTAACTGTACCGTCAGCTTAATGCTCATGGGCTTAGGCGGTTTATTTAAAGCAGGCCTGGTGGAGTGGGTTAGTGCCATGACCTATCAGGCGGCCTCAGGTGCTGGTGCCCGAAATATGCGTGAGTTGATTTCACAAATGGGCAGTATTCGAGATGCGGTAGCCCCAGAGCTGGCCGATCCTGCCAGCGCGATTTTGGAGATCGATCGTAAGGTGGCTGAGCATATGCGAAGCCAAGATTTGCCAACAGATGAGTTTGGTGTCCCTCTGGCGGGGAGCTTGCTGCCTTATATTGATCGTCAGCTAGATAACTTCCAAAGTCGTGAAGAATGGAAAGGGCAGGCGGAGACCAACAAAATCCTAGGCTTGGATGCCAAGCCTGTTCCGGTTGATGGTTTATGTGTCCGCGTCGGTGCGATGCGCTGTCATTCACAAGCTTTGACTATCAAGCTTAGGCAGGATGTGCCGCTGGCTGATATTGAGTCGATGTTGGATGAGGCCAGTCAGTGGTCTAAAGTTGTGCCCAATAACCGCGAGCAAACCTTGAGCGATTTAACCCCAACCGCCGTGACAGGGACACTTTCTGTGCCGGTGGGCCGATTACGTAAGATGAATATGGGGCCGCAGTATTTATCGGCCTTTACAGTGGGTGATCAGCTGTTGTGGGGGGCTGCGGAGCCCTTACGCCGCATGTTGGCGATACTGCGAGAAGCTTAAAGCGCCAAAAGCAGGCAGCTGCGCTGAGCCGCTGCCTCGCTTCTCTTTGGTTCAATGTCCCAGTCCCCCTGTGATAGCCCTCTCATTTTTTATCTGAATCTTTCAATCTAGGCGGTTTCGCTCAATTAAAGCTCGAATTATGCCCTCTAAAATTGGGCGAATAGTTGCGAAAAGCCTATTTATATTGAATACTTACGTGCAATTGTGAAGAGTTATTCTAGGCTTTATTCACATTTCTTAATAATTGGCTCTGGGCGCTTATGCAGCTCAACTCTAAAGCGAATTAGCCGAAATGATAGGAATGATGCCTTAGCACTCGGGCGGCTCGAAAGGGGCGCTTATGTTTCACTGCAGAGTTGGCACATTATCCTCTGAGCGTTTTAGGTGACAAACCTAAAGGTCGGCGGATTTGTGCTTTGTGTTTATTGTATGGCGCCTAGCACAGGGGCAATACGGCTTTAAACACAAAGAGAGATAGGGGTTTTACTCCTCGAACCAAGCAAAAAATTAAAGGATCATCCTATGCGTCTTGGTAATTTGGCGGTAGCTATCGGTTTGGTTACAGCTATGTCGTCACCGGGTTTAAGTGCTTTAGGCCTCGGGGAGATAACATTACACTCCACACTTAACCAACCTCTAGATGCAGAAATTAAACTACTGCAAACTCGTGATTTGGATAAAGGTGAAATTATAGCGGCTTTGGCATCAGGTGATGACTTTAAGCGTGCTGGGATTGAGCGCAATTACTTCTTAACAGGCTTAAAGTTTACCGTCGATTTAAAAGCCCCTGGCGGACCCGTGCTGAGAGTACGGAGTGATCGTCAAGTTCAAGAGCCTTATTTAAACTTTTTGGTTGAAACTCGATGGCCTGCAGGTCGTATTTTACGTGAATACACCTTGTTAATGGACCTGCCGGTGTTTACTGAAGATGCTGCGCCAGCTGTCCAAGCGGCTAAACCTGCGGCACCAAAACCACAAAATAGGGTTCAGCGACGCCCAAAGCCGAGTGAGCCAGTAACTCGCCCGGTAGCAGAACCAGCCGAGCCTGTAGAGCCAAGCACACAGCCCCCTCAAAATGAAGCTGAGTCGACTAGCAGCTATGGCCCTGTAGGTGCCAACGAAACATTGTGGGGGATTGCCAGCCAGGTTCGACCTAGCCGAGGCGCGAGCATCCAACAAACAATGCTGGCCATTCAGCGTCTTAACCCCGAAGCCTTTATCGACGGCAATATCAATCGCCTGCGTCGCGGGCAAGTTTTAAGAATCCCAACAGAATCTGAAATTTCTCGATTAACAGCGCGTCAAGCGATTGCTGAAGTAGCCCAGCAAAATACTGACTGGTCCGGTAATGCTAATGGTGATGTGGGTGCCCCAATTGATGCGGTGGCCAGTCGAGCTCGTCGTGACAGCAGTGCTCAACAAGCGAGTGGCCGGGTGACCTTGGCGAGCGGCAGTGAAACTGCTGGGTCGGCTAGTCGTGGTGCGGGAAGCGGCCAAGCGGAGCTAAGCCAAGCTCTGGAGCAGTTGGATAAATCGCAGCGCGAAAATAATGAGCTAAAATCACGTCTTGCGGATCTAGAAGCCCAAATCGAAACCATGGAACGACTGGTTGAGGTGAGTAGCGAGCAGATGCGTGCCTTGCAGTTGGCTGCGCAGAAAGGTGATTCGCAGCTTGCAGATACACCTCAAGAAGACGTTATTGATCCGCTTAACGACGCCTATAAAGATAGCATTGAAAGCACTTCGCAGGATTCCGAAAAGTTAGCCGAGCTTGTAGCCGATGAAGAGGCTGAAGCTGAGGTCAAGGCCGATCCTGAACCGGCTAAAGCCAAGCCTGTAGCCAAGAAGAAAGTAGCTGCTGTAGTCAGTACACCAAAAGCTGAACCTGGCATAGTTGATATGTTGATGGATAACATCCTCTATATCGGCGGTGCTTTGTTGGCAATTTTACTAGCTGCTTGGGCGATATTGCGCCGTCGAAAAGATGAGGATGAAGAAGCCATTGAGCCTGAACTGGATGTCACTTCTTTTGACAATCAAGAAGGTCAAGCTGAAGAGGCTCAAGCTCAGCAAGAAGAGAATGACGTTTTAGCTGAAGCTGATGTTTATATTGCTTACGGCAAATTTGATCAGGCTGAAAGCTTATTGCGGGGGCATTTAGCTGAGCAGTCCGAAGACAGCGCTGCGAGACTTAAGTTGCTAGAAGTCTTCAGTGAAGCTAAAAATTACACCGCTTTTGATGAGCAGGCTGAAATCTTAGATAAGTCTGCCGATGATGCCACGCTCGCTAAAATTGCTAGCTTGCGTGACAGCATGGGAGGCCCTGAAAACGCGACTGATGCGCTCGACGCTCTTGGCTTGGAAATAAACGATGAAGAGCAAAGTTTGGATGATCTGCAGTTAGATGCTGATGCCGATGAATTTGATCTTTCAGATATGGACTTTAGCTTAGATCAAGACTCGCAAGGCCTAGATGCAGGTGGTTTAGATTCATTAGCGCAAGAAGATGAAATTATTGAGCCTATTGAAGGCCTAGACGATTTGAATCTTGATGATGGCAATGCAGAAGATGGCAATGAATTATCGGATATTGAGTTTGATCTGGCGCTTGGTTTGGATGAGGCGACGGAAGATACGCCAGTCAGTTTGACCGAATCAGAAACAGAAACTGAGTTCGATACCTCTGGATTGGAAGATGAAATTGACGGCCTTGGCGATATTGAATTTGAGACAGCTCTTGATGAGCCGCTCGAGACCGTGTCCGAAGAGCTAGAAGATAGCAGTGCGCAAAGCTCGGTCGATAGTGCTGAAGATGCCCTAGCTGCATTGGATGATTTTAGTTTAGAAGATGATGCAGAGCAGGGCTTGGCTGAGTTAGAAGATGTTGATTTGGATTTGTCGACGTCTGACGACTTAGATAGCACAGAAGCGTCGGATGAAGTTGAAGAGCCAGCGTTGCAGTTGGATGAGAAAACAGCGGCTGTTGCAGCAGCTGGCGCCGCCGCGTTGGGCGCAACGGTGGTTGGAAGTCTAACCATGCATGACGAGCCAGAGTCTCGGGCGGAGTCAGCTGGGCAAGCTGCCGAAGCTGAAAGCCTTGATGAGCCAGATGATTTTGACTTGAGTTTAGAGCTCGATGCGAATGCAGAAGACGATCTCGATTTGGGTGCTGGCGGTGAGTTAGATTTAGCAGAGCTTGATAAAGAACTGGATTCCGAGTTAGGCCTTAATGATGAACTGGATTTGGATGCTGAGCTGGATTTGGATGCGGATCCTTCAGTGGAGCTGTCAGCAGATGATGACTTTAGTTCTGATTTTGGTGAGGAAGCTAAAGATTTAGATGCCTTGGCTGCCACGGATATGGATTTGCCAGCTTCCGATCTTTCAGTTGGTGATTTGGCTGGCGGTACTGAAGAATTGGGTGATGATTTAGCAGCGCTGGATATCTCTTTGGGAGATGAGCCTGCCATCAATAGCGAGCTGGAAGAGAAGCCTGCTGAGGCGGCAAGTGAGCTTAGTAATGAGCTGGACTTTTTGGCTGATAGTGATGAGGTGGCGACTAAGTTAGATCTCGCTCGCGCCTATATGGATATGGGAGACAAAGAGGGCGCCAAAGAAATCCTAGAGGAAGTTGTCAACGAAGGTGATGAGGGGCAGCAAAAGGAAGCCCAAGAGCTTATCGACCGTATGGCTTGATAGTAAGTTAGTTATGCTTCTTCTAAAGGCCCGAAAGGGCCTTTTTTAATGCTCGAGGTTTGTCGTCTAGCCATTTGCCTTGCTTTGTTTCAATGGCTTGGCTCAGTTACAATGCCTGCGATTTCCAGTCGATAGAGAATTAAGCAAAAGAATGGTTCGAGCCTATAAAACAAATGGTGAAATTCTGCCCGGACAAAGCTTACCAGAGGGTGTGCAGCGCTACGCGGCAATCATTGAATACAATGGTGCTCGTTACCGCGGTTTTCAGCTGCAAAAGCACGATAAGCAAACCGTTCAAGAAACCTTACAAAATGCGCTTAGTCAGGTAGCTAATGAAGATATTTCATTGGTTTGTGCAGGCCGTACCGATGCGGGGGTTCATGCAAGTGCGCAAGTGGTGCATTTTGATAGTAAAGCGCTGCGCCCAAGCAAGGCATGGGTGCAGGGTGTCAACACTGCAATGAGTCGCGATATTCGAGTTCGCTGGGCCGATCAAGTATCGGCTCAGTTTCATGCACGTTTTAGTGCAACTGCGCGCAGTTATCGATATCTTATTTCAGATCAGAGTGTTTCCTCAGCTTTGTTAGAGGGGCAAATTACCTGGTCAAAGTTTCCGCTTGATATTGCAGCTATGCAGGCGGCAGCCGACGCATTAATTGGCGAGCATGATTTTTCCTCCTTTCGAGCTGCCCAATGCCAGGCTCGCCATGCCGTTCGTGAAGTGCAAGCCATTCAATTCTATCGTCTACATGGCGGCATGATTGTTATGGAGATAAAAGCCAATGCATTTTTACATCATATGGTGCGGAATATTGTCGGTGTGCTAATGGCAATTGGTGGCGGCCATAAGCCCGTTCGTTGGGCTCGAGAAGTATTGCATGCTCAGGATCGTTGTGCCGCGGGAGTTACGGCTCCTGCTTCGGGCTTGTATTTTGTTGCGGCTCACTACCCTGAGCACTTAGCCATACCGGCGATCGAAAAGGGGCCTTTGTGGCTGCCTGATGATCTGAACCTGGTGGGGCATCGGCAAGCAGCCAAGCAATAATATTGAAAACTAGAGGCAAAGATGAGTGCTAACAAGCCGTCGGCAGATAAACCACAGGCAAGCAATAGAACCTTGGTAAAGGTTTGTGGATTCACCCAAGTAGAGCAAGCTAGGCAGGCGGCAAAAATGGGAGTTGATGCCCTAGGTTTGGTGTTTTATGGTCCAAGTCCTCGTTGTGTGGATATGGCGAGAGCCCAAGAGATTGCCGCTGTTGTCGCCCCGTTTTGCAGTCTAGTTGGTTTGTTCGTGGATGAACAAGAAACCGTCGTTAAGCAGCTGCTTAACGAATTACCTTTGGATATCTTGCAGTTTCATGGTGATGAATCCCCGGAGTATTGCGCCTCTTTTGGGCGTCGTTATATGAAGGCAATCCGCATGCGTGAGGGCCTTGATTTGCAGGCAGAGATTCATCGCTATCAGGGGGCGAGTGCTATTTTACTTGATGCCTATCGTCCAGGGGTACCGGGTGGTACTGGCGAGAAGTTTGATTGGCAGAGGGTGCCCCAGGATTCAGCTGTGCCTATTGTTTTAGCGGGGGGGCTGGATGCCAATAACGTTGCACAGGCGATAAGGCAAACGGCTGTCTATGGCGTTGATGTAAGTGGCGGAGTTGAGCGAGCAAAAGGGGATAAGTGTTTGTCCAAGATTGCGCAGTTTCTGGAAGCGGTGCGTGCTCGCTAAGACTTCAGCCAAAGCAGCGTTCTTGCTTGGGCCTAGGTCAGCGATTTACGCAGGAGTTCAGCTAAGATTAAGGGCTAAGATTGCACTCTCGATGGGAGCTTAGTTACCCTATTGCTGTTAGACCAGACAAATTGGAAAAAATAAGGGGGATTTTGCCACTGAATGAATATTTTAGTGTCACTTCCGCGCCCCATTATTTATCATAGCGCATTGAGAATTAATGATGACTCAGCCGGTAGTAGTTTGGCTTGGCTGGTTAAAATCTAGGCAGTGTAAGAGCTGGATAGGCCGCCAAATTGGTGACAAATGGCACATAGAGCCTGCCCCGAAGCCTACGCCGCCTAGTGAGAAATACGATACCGTAACCGAGTTTATCGGTGACAATGAATCAGCGAGACAAATATGAGTTGGTTGGACAAGATTATTCCTAATTCTGTGCGCTCTGAGGGGCGTCGTGATGGGGCCAGCAAGGTGCCAGAAGGGCTCTGGAAGAAATGTGTCAAATGTGGGTCGGTACTTTATCGCCCTGAGCTTGAGCGCAATGATGATGTGTGCCCTAAATGTGACCACCATATGCGCATTGGTGCTCGCAAGCGCTTAGATATCTTCTTGGACAAAGAAGGTCGCGAAGAGTTGGCCACTGAGGTCGAGCCGGTCGATCGCCTCAAGTTTAAGGATATTAAAAAGTATAAAGAGCGCTTAAGTACTGCACAAAAGGCCACCGGTGAAAAAGATGCCTTGGTCGCTATGCGTGGCAGTTTAAAAGGCATGCCAATTGTAGCTGTCGCTTTCGAATTTGCGTTCCATGGGGGCTCAATGGGCTATGCTGTGGGCGAAAAGTTTACTCGCGCCGCAAAAGTTGCTTTGGATGAAAATATCCCGTTGGTGTGTTTTTCCGCTACCGGTGGTGCGCGTATGCAAGAGGCGCTTATATCATTGATGCAAATGGCAAAAACATCGGCCATTATCGAGCGCTTAAAGCAGCAAGGCACCCCATATCTTTCTATTATGACCGATCCGGTATACGGCGGTGTATCGGCGAGTTTGGCCCTATTAGGCGATATTAATGCCGCTGAGCCAGGCGCTCGTGCAGGTTTCGCTGGTCCAAATATTATTGAGCAAACCATCAGGCAAAAACTGCCTGCGGGGTTCCAGCGCAGTGAATTTTTGCTGGAGCATGGTGCGATTGATATGATTATTCATCGTAACGAGATGCGTGATCGCTTGGCGTCCCTATTGGCTAAGTTTACCAACTTCAGTTTGGAAGAGTCGCCGTTGCAGGAAGAAACCGAGATTGATGAAGAGCCAGAGTTTGTTGAGGCGAAGGCCCCTGAAGAGGGTGAGGATTCCTAACTTTTTTGCTTTGTCGTGCTAGCAAAACCCGCTACCTTTAGAGCGGGTTTTCATTTATCTGGCCCCGCTATTTGCAGTCATAAACAGCTTTTCAATGTTAATGTGCTTAATGTGCTTGAGAAGCGCTAAGCGGCGACTGCGTTTTATATAATGATATGTAGTCAGATACCCATATTCTTTCTGAAGTTTTATTTGTCTATAAGATAACTCTATGTCCGATGTCCCCAACGAGCGTTCATTAAGCCAGTGGTTGCAATATATCGAGGCGCTGCATCCGAGTGAAATCGACATGGGGCTTGGGCGTGTGCGCGAAGTTGCAGAACGTATGGCCTTGCCCGAGCAGTTGTCTCAGCGAAAAATAGTAACCATCGCCGGTACCAATGGTAAGGGCTCTTGTGTAGCCAGTCTCGAGGCTTTGTTTAAAGCCTATAACGATGGCAGCGAAGCCTCAAAGAACATTTGCTATGGATCTTATACTTCCCCTCATTTTATCGCATACAACGAGCGTATTCGTTTAAATGGCGAGGACGCGAATGATGCTGTCATTTGCCAAGCGTTTAGCAAAATCGAGGCGGCCCGCGAAGAGATTAGCCTAAGTTATTTTGAATTCGCGACCCTAGCGGCTTTACAGGTTTTTGTGCTTGCAGGTTGCGATTATATCGTTCTAGAGGTGGGCCTGGGTGGACGTCTGGATGCGGTTAATATAATTGATGCTGATGTCGCAGTTGTTACGTCCATTGCGCTTGACCACCAAGATTGGCTGGGGAGCGATTTAGAGCAAATCGCACGTGAAAAAGCGGGTATTTTTAGGGCTGAGAAAATCGCCATCAGTGCCAGTGCAGAAATGCCAAATGGGGTAGCTGAGACGGCAAGGCAACTCGGGGCAAAGCATTGGCAGGTTCAGCAGGACTATAGCTACCGCCTAGAGAATGGCCGTTTGCATTTAAGGCTGGCCGCTCAGCAGTTGGATATTGCAAAGCCTGGTTTGCCTATTCCTAGCGTCGCTGCGGCTGCTCTGGTGGTGGACTTGCTGGGGTTGTGGCCAGGGGATGAGGCTTTTGCAGAGGCATTATCCAAGGTGCAGCTAACGGGTCGTTGTCAGCGTATTTCATGGCAGGGCAGGGAATTGGTGTTGGATGTGGCGCATAACCCTGCGGCCAGTGCACATTTGCGTGCTCAACTAGAAGATACAAGGAGCGATTTTCTACTGCTTGCCGCCATGGCGGATAAAGATTTGGCCGGTATCATACAGCCCTGGGTGGGCTCGGTGAAGCAGGCTTTTTGTTGTGACTTGCCCGATACCCCTAGGGCTGCCACTAGCGAGCTTTTATACTCTCAACTGCAGGCAGCAGGTATAACAAGCCAGGCTTTTGCAGACTTTGATGCGGCCTTTACGCAGGCATTGAATTGTAGCGAAGAAGAGGATCGTATTATCATTATGGGCTCTTTTTTCACGGTGGCAGCTGCGCTGCGATATCTAACCGCGATTAAGTAAAGCGTGAATTCGTAAAATACGCCGTTGAATAAAGTAATAGGCTTGGGATTTAATGGGTCCAGCTGTACTCTAAGCTGCAGTTCAACGTATTAAAACAATTAAGAGGTTAAGTATTCCAGTGGATGACGGCTTAAAACAGCGATTAGTTGGTGCGGTGGTACTGTCCGCGGTGGCGGTGCTTTTCGTACCAGTGCTCTTTGATCAGCACGATAAACACAAAGTTGATACCGTAAGCCAGATCCCGGCCATGCCAGATGTTGAGCCTGTAAATTATCAATCGCCTAGCAAAGTTGAGGGTATCGACCCGGCCCCAAAACCCGAGCAGATGTTTATTCCAGAAGGTGGTAGTGAGCAGCTCATAGACGATACGGCTTCTGTAATAGCGTCCAGTGGGGCTGAAGAGGCGCCCTTTGTTACCAAGCCGAAACAGCTTCGTTCATCTGAACCTGCGGCAAAGAATAGCCAAAGTCCTAAATCGCAAAACCTTGCCGCAAGCCAAATTGATAAGGCTGCTAAGGCGAGCAGCCAAAAGCCAGCAGTGCAGCCGACCTCAAGTAACGATATTTTAAATGCCGATGGCACTCCTAACGCCTGGGTTTTGCAGCTTATCAGCAGCTCTTCTGAGGCCAAGGCTAAAGGCATTGTTAAGCAACTGCAGGATAAGGACTATAGGGCGTATTATCGCTCTGCTAAAACCCCCAAAGGTTTGATCTATAGGGTTTTTGTCGGACCAAAAATCAGCCGTCGAAAAGCTGAGCAGTTGAAGCGAGAGCTGGATAAGCTATTAAAAGTCGATGCCTTAATTCTACGCTTTCAGCCTTGAGCTAAGCTCTGGTAGAATGCGCGCAGTTTAGCCCTGTAGCGGGGCGTTATTGAGTAGAAATATGGCACTTATCTGGGCAGATTGGTTGATCTTGGGCATTATTGGGGCCTCGGCCTTGGTGGGTCTGATTCGCGGCCTAGTCAAAGAAGCGCTTTCATTGGTCAATCTGGCCGCTGCATTTCTAGTCGCTATGAGTTTTAAGGCTCAGCTGGCCCCTATGTTGGGCGGTTGGTTGAGCACGCCATCGCTTAGAGAGCTTGCCGCTTTTGCGATTTTGTTTTTGTTTACCTTGATTGCCGGCTCCTTGCTTAACTATCTGCTGGGTCAGCTGGTGAGAGCGACTGGGCTTTCGGGTACTGACCGTCTTTTAGGTGTGCTGTTTGGTGCATTACGCGGTGTGGCAATAGTGCTGGCCATGATCATAATTATTCCAAAAATTCTCCCTGTTGAGCAGGATCCTTGGTGGCAGGCATCTGCCATGATTAAGTATTTTAAAGGTATGGAAGGCTGGGCGATTGGCACAGCAGAACAGGCCTTTGACTGGTTTAAATCTTTGTTTTAATTCGCTGCAAATTCGTTTGTAGCGCCGTGATTGTTTTGGAGCGTAGGCTTTATGTGTGGTGTCGTTGGTATAGTCGGCAAAAGTGATGTCAATCTGCAGATTTACGATGCATTGACCATGTTACAACATCGGGGCCAAGATGCCGCCGGTATCATGACTTGCCACGAGGGGCGTCTAGCCCAGCACAAGGCAAATGGTTTGGTGAGTGATGTATTCCGTACTCGCCACATGCAACGTTTAGTCGGCAACTATGGTATCGGTCATGTGCGTTATCCTACGGCCGGTAGTTCAGGCCCTGCGCAAGCACAGCCATTTTACGTGAACTCGCCTTATGGTATTGCACTGGCCCATAACGGTAACCTTACCAATACCGAGGAAGTTGAGCGCGATTTGCTTCAAAATGACTTGCGCCATATGAATACCGATTCCGATTCGGAGTTGCTACTGAACGTATTCGCTCATGAATTATTAGAGCAAAACAAAGCCAAGCCATTGCCGGCTGACTTTTTCAACGCTATACGTGAGCTACATAAACGTGTGCGTGGCGGTTATGCCTGTGTGGCCCTGGTCGCTAACTACGGCATTATTGCCTTCCGTGATCCCCAGGGTATTCGTCCGTTAGTCTACGGTAGTCGCGAAACGGCCAATGGCACTGAGTATATGATTGCCTCTGAAAGTGTTGCGTTGGATGTTAGTGGTTTTACCATCGAGCGTGACGTGGCACCAGGTGAAGCGATCTTCATTAGCAGAGAGGGTGAACTTTACAGCGAGGTCTGTGCTGAGGAAGTAAGCTTGGCGCCGTGTATTTTTGAGCATGTGTATTTTGCGCGCCCTGATTCCATCATAGATGGTGTCTCTGTGTACAAGTCGCGTTTACGCCAGGGTGAGCGTTTGGCGGATAAAATTCTGCGTGAACGCCCCGATCATGATATTGATGTGGTGATCCCAATTCCGGATAGTAGTCGTGTGGCAGGGCAGGCCTTGGCCCACAATCTGAATGTTAAATTCCGCGAAGGACTGGTTAAGAACCGCTACATCGGCCGTACCTTTATTATGCCCGGCCAGCAGCAGCGTAAAAAATCCGTGCGCCAAAAGCTCAATACCATTGAGCTTGAATTTAAGGGCAAAAACGTATTGTTGGTTGATGACTCTATTGTGCGTGGTACGACTTGTCAGCAGATTATCCAAATGGCCCGTGATGCCGGTGCCAATAAGGTTTATTTCGCCTCTGCAGCACCAGCGGTTAAATACCCTAATGTTTATGGTATCGATATGCCTTCGGCCAGTGAATTGATTGCCAGTGGCCAAACCGATGAAGAAGTTTGCAAAGAGATCGGCGCTGATTGGCTGCTGTATCAAGACTTGGACGACCTGGTAGCCGCATCTAAAGACGGTAACCCGGATATCGATCAGTTTGAATGCTCGGTTTTCACCGGTGAGTACCTAACTGGCGATATTGATGATAGTTATTTCGCAAGGTTAGAGGCGGCTCGCAGCGATAGTGCCAAAGCTAAAAAAATCGATAATTCGGATGATACTGCGGTAATCGGTATTCATAACGGTGCAGTAGAGTAAGCAGCTGCCGTTTTAGGTAATAGCTATATAAGTAGCTGTTATTTGGTATCCGAGCTGTGCTCGGGCTAAACTAAAGCCTTTTGTGGCTTTTAGTCTTTGTAAAGCCTAGGGTGATGCCCTGGGCTTTTTTGTTTGGTTGAACTTTAAGCAAGCCCCTTGTTTTATGCTGCCAAGTTTAATCATCATCCTAAACTAGAATCCTATACAGATTAACGCTCGACACAATGTTGTGCTCGAGTTCGACTTAAACAGTGGCAATCCCATGAACCAAGAATTTTTAGATTTGTGTCAGTTAGACACCTTAGGTATTCGAGCTGGACATCAGCGTACCGCCGAGGGCGAGCACAGCGAGCCATTGTTCAACACATCTAGCTATGTATTTGAATCGGCTGCGGATGCCGCTGCCAAGTTTGCTGGTGATGTAGAGGGGAATGTGTATTCTCGTTATACCAATCCCACCGTTAAGATCTTTCAGGACCGAATTGCGGCCTTGGAACGGGCAGAGGCGGCGGTAGCCACATCGTCGGGTATGGCGGCAATCTTATCGGTTTGCATGGCTTTGCTAAAGCCGGGTGATGAAGTTCTGGTTTCGCGTAGCGTCTTTGGCACTACCAGCAATTTGTTTGGTAAGTTTCTAGTTAAATTTGGTATTTCAGTAAAATTTGTCGAGCTTGCTAAGCTGCAAGATTGGCAGGCGGCCATAGGCCCTGCAACTCAAATGCTGTTTCTGGAAACACCCTCAAATCCTTTGTGCGATGTTGCTGATCTTGAAGCCTTGTCGGCTTTGGCAAAAGCTAATAATTGTCGGCTAGTGGTCGATAATTGTTTCTGTACGCCAGCCCTACAGCGCCCCCTTGAGCTTGGCGCCGATATTGTTGTGCATTCAGCAACCAAATATCTCGATGGCCAAGGGCGCTGTGTTGGTGGGGTTGCTGTTGGTAATAAAGCTGATATGGAAGAAGTCTTGGGCTTTGTGCGAACCGCTGGCCCAACCATGTCGGCATTTAATGCTTGGGTATTTTTAAAAGGCCTTGAGACTTTGCGTTTGCGTATGGACGCTCACTGCCAGAATGCTCAAAAGCTGGCTGAGTGGCTGCAAGGTCAGGATGCGATTGAACAAGTTTACTACGCAGGCCTAGCGGATCATCCGGGGCATGAGCTGGCCAAGAAACAACAGCGCGGTTTTGGTGGGGTGTTATCGTTTAAATTGAAGGTGAGCGATGAAGCTGAGCGCAGGGCGGCAGCTTGGCGTTTTATTGATGCCACCCGTCTAGTTTCGCTGACAGCTAACTTAGGCGATGTTAAAACCACCATCGTACACCCGGCAACCACGACTCATTCGCGCTTGAGTGATGAAGAAAAAGTAGAAGCGGGGATTAGTGAAAACTTAATA
Source organism: uncultured Pseudoteredinibacter sp. (assembly GCF_947502065.1). Taxonomy (GTDB): domain Bacteria; phylum Pseudomonadota; class Gammaproteobacteria; order Pseudomonadales; family Cellvibrionaceae; genus Pseudoteredinibacter. The sequence goes on along the minus strand of NZ_CANMYE010000003.1, from coordinate 37,084 downwards.
CGCATCGCTGTCGGTTTAGAAGATATTAATGATTTGATCGTTGATATGGAGCGTGGTTTAACTGCTCTATAAATACGATATGCTGATGGCGTAACAATGTGTGCCTCAGCAGATGCTTTCGTTTTACATGGCCAAAAAGGAGATGCCCTTGAGCCACTTGGTATTGCAGCAATCCATTGCGCAGCTTGGCAAAGTCGTATTGGGAAAAGAACCTCAAATAAAATTAGCCATGGCGTGCTTGCTGGCAAAGGGGCATTTACTTATAGAAGATTTGCCGGGCATGGGAAAAACAACTTTAGCCCATGCCTTAGCGGCGGTGTTGGGTTTGCAGTATCAGCGAGTACAGTTTACCAGCGATATGTTACCGGCCGACTTATTGGGTATTTCTGTCTTTGATGCTCAAAATAGCAAGTTTGATTTTCATCCTGGCCCAATTTTCACCCAGTTAATGCTCGCCGATGAAATTAACCGCAGTACCCCTAAAACGCAAAGCGCCTTACTAGAGGCCATGGAAGAAGGGCAGGTGAGTATTGAGGGTGAAACAAGGCCCTTACCACAGCCGTTTTTTGTATTGGCAACTCAAAACCCTGTGCACCAGTCGGGTACCTTTCCATTACCAGAATCTCAACTCGATCGCTTTTTAATGAGAATCTCACTCGGCTATCCAAGTGCTGCAGCGGAGCGTATGCTTTTAAAGGGTATAAACCCAAGGAGCTTATTGAAAAGTCTGCAATCCACCATGAGTTTGCAGCAGTTGGCAGATTTGCAAGAGCAAGCGCAAGCGATTCATGCCAGTGATCATGTCTTAGATTATGTTCAGCGCCTTATTCAGTTTAGCCGCGAGTACGAAGGCTTTAGCTACGGCATTTCTCCACGCGGTGCCTTAGCTTTGATCTCCGCAGCTAAAGCATGGGCTCTTATTGAAGGGCGTGAGCATCTAATTCCCGAAGATGTACAAGCGGTTATGCCAGCGGTTATGGAGCATCGTTTGCGGGCGAGCAGCCATGGGGCGGCAGCTGAGGCTCTCGTTGATATCGTCTTGAATGCTGTGGATGTGATACAGGGCTAGCACCATGCCTAGTAGCCTTAATGCAACAACTAAAAAGAATCCTGTGTTGCAAAAGCGCGATTCAATTCAAACGGGCTGGCTAGCGGCTTGGCGTCGTAGAGTTAGGCGTTGGGCACTGAAACGTCGACCCGCGCAAAGTTCGTTTGTGTTGGACAGAAATAACCTTTTTATCTTTCCAACCGGAGCCGGTTTTGCGCTGTTACTGATAATCTTTCTGATGTGGTTGTTGGGTACCAACTACGATAATAATTTAGTTTTGGCTCTGGCATTTTTACTCGCCAGTATTCTCATTAGTTGTATTCTGCATACACATGCCAGTTTGGCAGGCTTAAAAATCGAAGTCTCCAAGTTACAAGAGGGGTTTGCTGGCGATGAGTTAGGCGCTGAGTTACGTTTAAGCCGCCAAGGAAAACGAAAATACCACGATGTACGATTATTCTGGGCCGGCCAATATCCTAAAGCCGTAACCGTAGACCAAGCGGATGCTAGCTACGTCTCATTAAGCATTAATGCTGTACGTCGAGGCATTATCGAACCGCCACTGCTCTGTGTAGAAAGTCGCTATCCTTTGGGCTTATTGCGTTGTTGGGCTTGGTTGAAGTTTGATACCTCAGTGCTGGTTTACCCTAAACCTATAGAGGCAGGCCCACTGCCTGCAACGGCGAGTGATGAAGGTAGCGGTGACAGTGAGCCTGTGTTATTGGATGGCGCCGAGGATTTCAGCGGCTTTCATAGTTACCGTGACGGCGAATCTCTAAAGCATGTCTCTTGGAAACATTACGCCCAGGGTAAAGGAATGTTCGTGAAAGACTTTCAATCCTATGCCGATGAACAGCTTTGGGTAGATTGGGACGCATTGCCGGGAATGGGTCGTGAAGCACGTTTACAGCGTTTGTGTGATTGGTTGTTAATCTTAGCGGATGGCAGTCAGCCATTCGGTATGCGACTACCGGGGCAAACAATTGCGCCTGCTATCGGCATGTCTCATCGCTTAAACTGTTTACGTGCATTAGCAAATTTCGAAGCTAATCAACTAGCGAGTCTAAGTAGCAATTACTACTTGGAAGGCAAGTTATGAGTTTAATTTATCAGATTCCGCGTCCTGCGCTTTGGTGGCTTTTGCTGGCACAAGCCGCTGTTATCTTACCTTTAATGCAGTATTTGCCGCTATGGTTGCTGGCGGTATGGGCCCTTTGTGTTGGCTGGCGCATACAGGTAGTTCGCGGAGTTTTTGATGCTCCCAAGGTCATGGTAAAGGTGCCCTTGGCGCTTTGTATGGTCGCCGCCTTGGTGTTGAGTTATGGCAAATTATTTGCCTTAGAGCCTCTGGTAGCCTTACTGCTATTGGCGTTTTTATTAAAGCTTTTAGAGCTGCAGTCACAGCGAGATGTATTGCTTTTATTGTTGCTGGGCTTTTTTGTAGCATCTACGCAATTGTTGTTTTCTACCAGTATTATTGCTTTTTTGTATGCCATAATTTCGTTTACCTTTTTGATGGCTGCCTTTATGGCCTTGCATACGGCGACCGCCACGCACTCTTTTTGGCATAGTCTCAAAACATCATCAGTGATTACTTTACAAGCGATACCCTTGGCCTTGGTGTTATTTTTTATCATGCCTAGGATTGGTTCGTTGTGGACCGTGCCTTTATCGGATGGAAGCGCTAAAACCGGTTTTAGCGACTCTATGGAGCCGGGCAATATAAGCCAGCTTAGCAAAGATTACTCGCCGGCTTTTCGAGTAGATTTTACGGATAAGAAAGCGCCTGTTCAAAGCAGCTTGTACTGGCGGGGCTTAAGCTTGAGCAGTTTTGATGGCCGTCGTTGGGAGCTTCCTTTTCAAGATCGCGATGACAATATACGCTATAGGAGAATTGCCCAAGAGCAGAAAAAGCTCAACTATGATTGGCAAGTTGATTTCGCCAGTTATCGCAGAAAAGATAGTTCGCCTTACATTGATTATCAGGTCATGATGGAGGCCAGCTTTCAGCCTTGGCTATTTGCTCTAACTACCGCCAGTGTTACGGCTAAAGATGTTTTGAATACACCTGATTATTTGTTTTTAAGTAAAAGACCGGTTTCACAGCGATTTTTATATCAGGCTCGTTCTTACCCGGAGTTTAAGAGGCAGAGTCAATCCCTGGGGCCGAGTGAACGTTATCAAAATACGTTGTTACCAAAGGGCAGTAATCCTAGAGCTTCCGCGTTGGCTCAACAATGGCGCAGTGCGGGTGATAGTGATCGCAAGGTGATCGCAAATGCGATGAGGCTATTCCAGCGCGAGTTTACTTATAGTTTGCAAGATACATTATTAAGTGAGCTAAATCCTGTCGATGATTTTCTCTTTAGTCGAAAGCGCGGCTATTGCGAGCATTATGCCAGTGCATTTGTGGTCTTAATGCGAGCTGCGGATATTCCGGCGAGGGTGGTGATAGGCTATCAGGGTGGACAATGGAACGACGAAGAAAAGTATTTGTTGGTAAGCCAAGCAGATGCCCACGCCTGGGCGGAGGTTTGGTTGCCAGAGCAGGGTTGGACTAGGGTAGATCCAACCAGCGCGGTTGCTCCTGAACGAATAGAATTGGGCTTTCGCGATTATATCCAGCAGAGCAGCACATCAATTGAGCAAAACGGTTTTGCAGAGTTACGCCAATCACCTTTGTTGATGCAGTTACAGATGCAATTAGATGCCATAAATTACAGTTGGCAGAGCTGGGTGCTCAGTTACGACCAGGATCAGCAAATGATCTTTTTCCAAAAAGTGTTAGGTGGGCAGGAGCACTGGCGTATCGTAGCTGCATTAATGGGAGCTTCAACGTTCATGTTGGCGTTGCTGGCCTTGTGGTTATGGTGGCGCGCGCGTCCAGAAGCACCTGCGGCTGAATTAGTGCCTTGGCTAGAGCTGGAGAAAAAGCTGGCCGCAGTGGGTTGGAATAGAGAGCCAGGTGAAACACCGCAGCAGTTCACTTTGCGTATTGCTGGGCAAAGACCAGACTTGGAAGTCCTGTTAGAGCGCTATACCAAGATGGCCTATACTTTACTCTATACCCCAATTGGCTCAGATCAGCATCAGCAGCTACTAAAAGATCTAGCTGGCTTACGAAACTCTATCCGAGTATAGAGCTCAAAGAATGGCGATAATATGCCTTTTATTGCCTAGCATTCGATGGCAGAATCCTGCACTAACTTAATGTTGCCGGGAAAATTTTGTGCGATGGAGCGCATCGTACGAGCGCTCTAACTAGCAAGTACCAAGCAGCCTTAGCAAGCCACTGAGCTTGTTATAATTATAGTATTGAATAGATAGTTGAAATAATGATCAGAAATGTGTTTTTAGCCATAAGCTATATGCGCCAATTGATAGGCAGCGGTTTTCTTAAGCGCGATTTTCTTAACCACGACATCCTTAACAAACTGATTTTGATTCCCATAGCAGCAACGCTCATGCCGGCTTATACATACGCAAAGCCACTTGCCGATTACTTAAAAGAAGTTAAGGCGATGCCTGAGGCTAGCTTGTTGACAGCCAAAGGTGAGGGGGCTGTCGATATTCGTAGCGATAAGCTTCTAATTCCAGCATCTACCATGAAATTACTGGTTGCCTATTTGGCCTTAGATCATTGGGGCGAGGATCATCGCCTTAGCACGGACTTTTATCTTGAGGGCGATACCCTTTGGGTGAAAGGTTTAGGAGACCCTAACTTAACTTCTGAAGAGCTTGAGTTGGTTGCACTTGCTTTGGATAAAACAATAGATCTGAGTAAAGTGAAAAAGTTGGCGGTTGATCATAGCTTCTTTCCTGAGATTCGCCTGGACGGACGTGGTAAATCTAATAACCCTTATGACGCGGCGAATTCAGCTTTGGGTGTTAACTACAATACCGTTTATTTAAAGCGTGATCGCCGTGGCTTGTATTCCGGTGAGGCCCAAACACCAATGACGCCCATGGCCAAGAAGCTTGGGCGCTGGGTAAAAGGGAGCTATCGTATGAGCTTGCCCGGTGGGCGAGATAAGGCCGCACAATATTTTGCACAAGTTTTTAGTCAGATAGTGTTTGCTAGGCAGCTGCCTATAGAAATTGCTGTAGTACCGGCAACTGCCGATAAAATCTACACCCACAAAAACTCCTTAACCATCGCTAGAGTCGTTGAGCAGTTACTCGAGTACTCCAACAATTACACCACGAATCAGTTGTTTTTGTTATTAGGTGCTGAAGCGAATGGTGGGGTGGTTTCCGAACAAGCCGCGATTGATTACGCGAGTAAAACATTGCGGGAAAGGTTTGGCTGGCAGGACTTTGCAATATACGACGGTGCTGGCTTATCGCGCAAAAACCGTTTAAGCACTAAACAGTTACTTTCGGTTGCTGAAGCCTTACGCCCATGGCGCTGGTTATTGCCAAGCGCTAGGGGGCATATTCGTGCAAAGACAGGCACCATGCTTCGAATTAGCAGCTTGGCGGGTTTTTATCGAGATAACGATGATAAATGGCGCGCTTTTGCTTTGATGATCAACGATCAAGATGTCACCTTCGATTATCGCTTTCGTCTTTCTGAGCAGCTCGGCCGTTAATCTTTTCTATATTGCTGATATAGGCATTTTCTAAGGCGATTTTATGGGGCGCATCATTGTGGTGCAGCCCTTCTGATCTTCGCTTTATTTTGCTATCTATTAGTGCGTTGCTCCAAGCTAATCATTCCCTTCACTGGTGCGTCTCTCCCCGCATATGCTTTATCACAAGGCATCTCAAAATATTTAGTCGTGTAGGCACGATTTCTGCAATACAGCTGTGAAGTGGCTTTTAGGGCCTATAACAACCATAGCAATTAATGAGATGTGCTTTATGAAACGATTTTTACCATTGGCTTTACTCGGGGGAGTCTTGCCCAATACGGTATACGCTGAGGGCTTAAACGGCGCGAATACTGCTTGGATTTTAACGGCTACCGCCTTGGTGTTGTTTATGACTTTGCCAGGGCTTTCTCTTTTTTACGCGGGTTTGGTCCGCAGTAAAAACGTTTTGTCTGTTCTTATGCAGTGCTTTGCGATCGCCTGCATTGCGTCAATACTCTGGCTGATGTTTGGCTATAGTCTCGCCTTTGCAGAGGGAAATAGCTGGATTGGTGACTTCAGTAAAGCGTTTTTGTATGGCATTAATGCACAAACACTCAGCGGTGATATTCCAGAGCCTTTATTCTTTATTTTCCAAATGACCTTCGCTGTGATTACGCCAGCATTGATTGTGGGTGCCTTCGCAGAACGCATGAAGTTTTCTTCGATGCTGCTATTTAGTGCGGCTTGGTTGATATTTGTTTATGCACCTGTGTGTCACTGGGTGTGGGGTGGTGGCTGGCTACAGCAAATGGGCTTGTTAGATTTTGCTGGCGGCACGGTGGTACATGTTACTGCGGGTGTTGGTGCCTTAGTAGCCGCGATGGTGATTGGTAATCGTCGAGGCTACCCACGTACGCCAATGCCTCCTCACAATCTCACCATGACAGTGACCGGTGCAGGCATGTTATGGGTTGGTTGGTTTGGTTTTAATGGCGGCTCTGCTTTGGCGGCTAACGGCGATGCAGCGATGGCCATGCTAGTAACTCACATTTCTGCTGCAGCTGGCTCCTTAGCTTGGATGACTATCGAATGGCTGCGCCATGGTAAACCCAGTGTTCTCGGTATTGTAACCGGTATGGTTGCCGGTCTTGGTACCATTACCCCGGCGTCAGGCTTCGTTGGGCCAGGCGGTGCGCTTATTATTGGTTTAGTTGCGGGTGTCGTGTGTTTTTACGCTACTCAATGGATCAAGCGTAAGCTGTTAATTGATGATTCCTTGGATGTTTTCCCGGTACACGGGGTAGGTGGCATTATTGGTACATTATTGGCCGGTGTGTTTGCTTCACAAGAACTCGGAGTGTTCTCTGGTTGGGGTTATGCTGATGGTATTGAAACTATGGTGGCCCAAGTTTGGGTGCAATTTGTTGGCGTTGCTGCGACCTTTATCTATACCGCTGTTGTTAGCTTTATTTTGTTGAAGATCGTATCCAAACTAACCGGTGGTATTCGTGTGAGCGATGAAGAAGAAGTCGAAGGTCTAGACATCGTATTGCATGAAGAGATGGGATATAAACTGTAATTGTTTGCCTGCCCGAGGCGGGACCTATGGTCCCGCTTTTCTTCATTGCTACGTACTTAGCTAAATAAGTAACCAAATAATTAAGAAACCATATAGCGAAACAAATTATTTGGTAATTAAACGGCCGAACTCAAAGGTCCTTTCTTGAATTTTAAGGCAGGCCTTTCTGACCCACATGGTTTCTCCGGCATTATCTATAATCTTAAAGCAGTTGCCTTTACCATCGCTAAAATGTTCAACACCGCTTTGATCGATGTAATTGCCAACGTCTATGCTTTGACGTCTTCGGTTAAAATCTCTCAACTTCTCGCTGTGAAGCTGCTGCCTTAAACGGTTATCGAATACGGTGTTATGGGCTTCGGTGTTTTTGCTCTCATGTTGCTTGATACTGCCGTCAAAATACAGTTCTTCTTCTTTGATAATTGATTGAATAAGATCGTAGTCAAGAGTTGTCGCCTTAACACTGGATTCAATTTCCTCTGTGGTTTCTTTGTGTTGAGGAGATTCTATGGAAGGCGCTGATTCAATATCCTGAATCTTTTCGAGCTCAGTGCTCATGGCCTCCGATGCTTGCTCTGCTATACTTTTTTCTTTCTCGGGCTTTTTGACGGATGGCTTTGCTTCTTGCAATCTAACGCTCAATGTCGCATGTTTTTCAGTGGTTTCAAAGTCTGGCTGGCTCAACAAGGCGAGGCTGATAAAAATAACAAATGCCGCAAGGCTGCTGACGAGTGCGGCGCCATCCCAAGGTGATACGAGATTCTTCGGGGGGCAAAAATCTGGATCTGCAGTGGCTAAATATTCGGGAACAGTGAAGCCTAGCCTAGCAAGGTCAGCACCTATATGGCGATTATCTATCGCTATTGAAAGATCCTTATCTAAATCCACTTACCCAGACCCACGGCACTATCACTCTATGATTGATAGTGTTGTTGGGCCTTCTTTTCTGCAATTAGTTCCTCAAGTCTCTACGCCGAGCAATTGGCGCGGGCTTATATTCTAGGAGTGAGTGTGGCGTCGAGTTCATTACAGAGCTGGTTGAAGGCTTGGTACTGACTTAAGAACACCTTGCCGCTGATATCGCTTAGAAAGTTTGACTGCTTGAGCTGGTCCATCACAGGGCCTTTAACCTCGGATAAGTGAAACTGAATGCCAGCGTGATGTAAGCGCTCATTCAAAGATTCAAGCCCTTCTAAAGCGGAGTAGTCAATGCTGTTTATTGCTGAACACATCAGTACCACATGCTCGATACCCTCGCGACTAATGGCTTCTCCATAGAGCGCATCCTCTAAGTAGCGGATATTGGCGAAGTAGAGGCTTTCATCAACACGAGCGCTTAATACAGCGCCGCTGCATATCACTTTATGTCGATCCTTATTGCGAAAGTGCTGGGTGCCTGGTACCAAACCAACCTCAGCAATGTGAGGGCGGGATGTCTTCCAAAGATGTAACGCTAGGGAAATTCCAACACCGGCCATAATGCCAGCCTCTACACCTTGCAGTAACACAAATAGCAGAGTGCAAAGCAGGGCTGCGAAATCAATCCTGCTAAAACGCCATGTGTCTATGATGGAGCGCCATTCAATCAAGGTGCTGACAGCGACGATGATAGTGGCCGCGAGAGTGGCATGGGGCAGAAAAAAGAAAATAGGCGTTAAAAACAAGGTGGTAATGGCAATGCCGAAGGCGGTAAAAACGCCTGCCATCGGGCTGACAGCTCCTGCCTCGTAACTTACAACAGAACGAGCAAAGCCCCCAGTAACTGGGTATCCTGTTGAGCAGGCTGCTGCAATATTGGCTGCACCTAAGCCCATTAACTCTTGGTTGGCTTCAATACGTTGACGACGCTTCGCTGCTAAAGATTGAGCGACAGAAACCGATTCAACAAAGCCTATCAAACTGATCATTATGGCTGCTGGGAGTAGCTCCTGAATCAATGGCCAGTTGGTTTCAGGTAGTTGTAGCGTGGGTAAGCCAGCGGGAATTTGGCCCACGATTGAAAGACCCGCTTGATCAAGCTTAAACAGTTGAACGCCTAGAATGGCGAGTGCTACCGCTAAAATGGGCCCAGCTTTACCTAATAAATTGGCAGTGTCAGTCGATAGCCCGAAGTGCTTTAGTAATGTGGAAAAATATCGGCGGCACAATAGCAATAAACCTAAACTTAAAAGGCCGACGAGCAGCGCTACACCGTTAAATTGATCGCTGGCTTGTAAAAATGTAGAAAACATTTCTGGTAAATTGTGGCCGCTTACGGGAATAGCTAAAAAATGTTTTAACTGACTGATGGCAATCAGTAGTGCTGAGCCCGTTATAAATCCTGACATTACCGGTTGCGAGAGCAAGCTGGCTAGCCAACCTAGGCGCAACAGGCCCATTGTGAGTAATACTGCACCAGACAGAAACGCTAATAGCAAAGCGGCCGCAATGGCTTGCTCGCCAGCGTATTGGCTAATGGTACTGGCCGTTAAAAGTGAAATAATTGCCACTGGGCCGACGGCTAACACTCGGCTGCTGCCAAAAATAGCATAGGCCAATAAGGGTAAAATACTAGCGTATAAGCCCATTTGCGCTGGTAAGCCAGCGAGCATCGCATAGGCCAAACTTTGCGGGATCAATAAGATTGTGACGATAATGGCCGCAAGGGCATCGGCAGGAAGATCTGCTTTACGATAGTCTTTACGCCAAGGTACGAGTTTTGGCCAGAAAGATTTAGCGTTCATTTGTTGGCCCTATTGATGTTTACAGCTGTTTTGCTTCATAGAGCATCCAAAGGTATTTTGAGGTAGCGTTTGCCATTACTCTCGGGGGGCGGTTTATGGCCGGCGCGCATATTGATTTGTACCGACGGTAGTATCAACCTTGGCATCGCCAATTGCGCATCGCGGCTTTGGCGCATGCTGACAAATTCGGCTTCACTTTGTTGGGCCAGGTGAATATTGTCTCGCTGGGCTGCAATGGTGCTTTCCCATTGATATTCACTGCGACCTTCAGGAAGATAATCATGGCAGAGAAATACGCGGGTATTGCCATCGAGTTGCAACAGTTTCTGAATGGATTGATAAAGAGTGCGAGCATCTCCGCCTGGGAAGTCACAGCGCGCAGTACCGTAATCGGGCATAAAGAGTGTATCGCCGACAAAGAGTGCATCTGCAAGCAAGTAGCTAACACAAGCTGGTGTATGACCTGGGGTATGAATAACTTTTGCGTTTAGCTTTCCAATGGTGAATTCATCTCCGTCAGAAAACAACTGGTCGAACTCCTTGCCATCACGCTTGAACTCGGGCTCGGCATTGAATAAATCACCAAACACATTTTGCACTTGGGTAATGTGCTCGCCAATAGCGATTTTACCGCCTAGCTGTTTTTGAAGATAAGGCGCAGCCGATAAATGATCGGCGTGTACATGTGTTTCTAAAAGCCATTCAAGTTGTAAACCTTCCGCTTTAACTAATGCAATTAAACTATCGGCATTGTGAGTTGAGCTACGGCCAGAGGCTGGATCGTAATCCAACACTGAATCAACGATGGCGCAGGCATTGCTTGCAGGGTCTTTCACCAGGTAACTGATGGTATAGGTATCTGGGTCGAAAAAGCCGCGAACCTGGGGGGAATTGAGTGTGCTAGACATTTGAAGATCCTAATATACGCGTAGAACCTAGCTTATTCCTCCTGTTTTCTTATGTCAATTATGGAATAAGCTTATAATAAACGGGAATATAATGCTATGGATTGAATTATCGATTTGGGTGTTGAAGTTATCGTAAAGCGATAATATATTTGCTGCCAGTTACTCTGTTGTTGCTATTTTGTTTTTGAAGCTTGCTTGGCAACAGCTCATTCGGTATTGGAGCGTACAACATGGAAGAGAGTGTAAATATTCGAGACAGAATTCAGGGCTTGTCTAAGTGGATGGTTCGCCTGATGTATTTATTGGGCTTGCTATTGCCGCTACTCATCATTGTCTATCTAAGCTTTTTGAGTATGCCATTGGGGAAGTTGGTCTTGGTTGATGATGGCGGAGGGCAATATAAGCATTGCACGGTTACGAGTGAATCGGGATCTTCCAATACGCAATTATGTAGTAGTTTCGATTCGATTAGTGGTGAGTTGACTAGAGATTATTACCTAGTAAGCATTATTAGTTTGTTTAATCTTACTTGTGGCCTAGTGGCCTATTTTTCCTTGCTGAGCTTATTTAAGCAGTTCAAACAAGGCTTGATATTTGTTGAACAGAATATTAAGTCTGCCAATCTGATCTTATATGCCGCCGCAGCTTACTTTTTGGGTGGTGGTTTATTGAACGGTTTAATTGCTATGCTGTATAAGAGCATTGATAAGATAAATTTCAACTTCGATGGTTACACGCTAACTGTGCTGATTAGCTTATTGGCATTGTCTTTATTCAACGCGCTGCTGCGCTATGGCACGGCATTACGATCCGAAAATGAATTGACCATATAGGAACAAAAGCTATGCCTATAGTGGTAAATCTAGATGTGATGTTGGCTAAACGCAAAGTTAGCTCAAAAGAGCTGGCTGAAAAAATTGGGATTACACCGCAAAACTTATCGGTGCTTAAGACGGGCAGGGCAAAGGCCATACGTCTTGAAACACTAGAAAAAATTTGTCGGGTTTTGGATTGCCAACCTGGTGATTTGCTTGAGTTTAGAGAGTAAATCTGCCTAACAATTGGAATATGTAGTAAAACAAGGAAGCAGGGAGTAGTTACATGCTATTTAATAAATCTAAAGTAGGGCTTTTTACCTTATTTTTTTGGGGACTTTCATTGATCTCTGCAACGGCAGTTAATGCTGAGTTGCTAGAAGAGGATTGGCTCCGTATTGAGAGTAATCACTTTACGGTGTATAGCGCTTTGGGCGAAAAGAAGTCGAGGGAGATTGTATTAAACCTTGAAGCATTTAGGCGTGCTGCTTTGGCGCTTACTAATATTCATCAGGCAAAGCCCAGAGTCCCCACCAAAATTTATTTAGTAAAGAAGTCGCACCTTTCGGAATTAGACATCTCTCGGAATATCGCAGGGTACATACGGCCTGAAGTTGATAAAAATACAATTTTTGTTTCCCATAGCCCAAGATTTGATGGTAGTACCGTTATCTATCATGAGTACGTGCATTTTCTATTGAGGAATCACTCCCAGCAACGTTATCCTCGTTGGTATGATGAGGGCTTTGCTGAATACTTGGCTTCTGTAAAAACAACTGACAAGCATTTCCAGGTGGGGCAAATTGCCGAACACAGGCTGTCGAGCCTGCAATATGGCGATTGGTTAAATGTACGAAGTGTAATCAACCCAATAAAAATGGATCAGTGGTCAGATGAAAAGTATTCTCAATTCTATGCGAACGCTTGGTTGTTAGTACACTTTTTAAATAATCACCCTGATTTTAAAGGACGGCTTTCTGAAAGTCTAAGCAAGTACTTTAAATTGAAGAATCAGGGTGTCGACAATATAGATGCTTTTGAAAGTGCCTTTTCAATAAAGGTTAGCCGCCTAAATGCAAGGCTAAAGAGCTATTTCCGTAGAGGCAGAGCCACAGCCATCCAGTACGATAAAGCTATTTTGCTAAACGGGATTAGCGTCAATATGCACTCTATGCCAAAGGCTGAAGCAGCAATGGTTTTGTCTGAGTTTGCAGTGGCGTCGAAAAATAATTTGGCTGGAAAGTGGTTGGAAGAAGCCGGAAAAAACCCTGATCAATTGGTAAAGGTTAAGCTTTTAGAGAAGAAACTATCTATCGGGAAAAATAGGAAAGATGGCGAAAAATTAAGTGAATACTCACTGGATGACTTTTCCGAAGAGCTGAGTGATTTTGAAGATTTGATTCAGCAGGCCAGAAATATTGTTGATTACCTTCAAGCAACTAGGAGTCGTGATCCAGATATGATCGCGCTTGCTAGGGCTTATTTGTTGAAGGCTTGGAAGCAAGATAAGGAATCCCCAGCAGTATATTTTTACTATGGGAAGCTGTATCTCATTGAGGGTAAAGACTCGGCGAAGGCAATAGATATGTTGGCTGAGGCGGAGTACTTTCTGCCTGCTAACCTGCAAATTAGACTTAATTTTGCAAGGGCATTGGCATGGGCAGGAAAGAAATCCGAGGCCTATGCCAAAGCAGAGTCTGTGGCAAACTGGACCCATGAAGGCTCGGGCAATCATAAGTACGCCAAGCGCTTAATGAAGGAAATTAGTTCTTCACAAGATTCAGATAAAAAGCAATAATCTAAATCCTAAGTAGCCAAACAGGGCGCTCAAATGGCCACTGTTTGGCTTTTGGCCGAGTCTAGCATTAGTTAAGATAAAGGTGCATCGAGTCTAGTTAGAACCATGCGTATTAATAAAATGCCGCCATTCCAGCAAAACATCTTTAAAATCTGCTAAACCACAGGCTGAGCGAAGCTCGCTTTCATAGAGTTCAGTGTTTTCAGGTAACTCAGTTTCCATGTCTAAACTATTGGCCAAGATTTCTACTTCATCATCACTGATTAGAAGGCGAAATTCTCGGCCTTGCTGCTGATGTTGCAGGCTTTCTTTCGCTTCAATTTTTAACACCGTTTCTAGGAGCTTGTTGATGTTCTCGATGTGGCTGCCAAGCTCATCATTAAACCAGCGCCCTAAAGCTTCGTGCCCCATGGAAAAATCTATGGCGATTTGCTGTTGTTCATTTTGACTGATGGAATATTCCATGGGTACCTCGTGCTAAATCAGCTGGCTATGATTTAGGCCAGCTTACAAACGTAAACGGAGTTGGTGGACTCTTGGTTCATAAAGGGATTGTAAAAAGAGACAATATGAGAATTGACCTCTGGGAATACCGTTCTTAGTAGAGCTTCGAAGCTGGCTTCGGGAAGGTTTTGCGACCACATGGCGAATACGCCTTCTGGCTGTAGTTTCTTCGCCATATTGGCTAGGTTTTCCGTGCTGTAAAAACTGGCATTTTCGGAGTTTAAATACTCTGTTGGGGAATGATCGATATCAAGCAATATCGCATCGAACTTTTTGCTATGATCATTTGGGTCAAAGTTCAGCGCGGGGTCACTGGCGAGCTCAAAAAAACTGCCTAGAATATAGCGATTGCGCGGGTCGGCATTGAGTTCTTTACCAAGTGGTACGAGCTCTTTTTGGTGCCATTCAATAACGGTTTCTATCGCATCAACCACCAGTAGCTCGCTCACCCGCGAATCACGCAAAGCGGCGGCGGCGGTGTAGCCCAAACCAAGCCCGCCAACTACGACAGAAAGTTGTTGTTTGCCGCTTGCCGCTAGACCGAGATCTGCAAGGGCTTCTTCGGCATCGACAAACATGCTGGACATTAGGAACTCATCGTTGAGTTTTACTTCGTAGATATCCCGGTCACCTAGAGCAGGGATTTTCCGGCGGCGTAGGCTGATATCTCCTAAAGGGGATATTTGATGATCAATTTCTTCAAATAATGGAGGCATGGTCTAAATTGGTCGATTAGCTGGCGCTAGAGTCTAACATATACCGGTAACTACGACCTTATTCCTTTCACTGTTGACCATTAAGTGATCGTTTTAACTCTACCTGCCTCGCAAAATTCGTATAGCCTAGAATTAGCTCAAGAGGGCAAAGCATTGACGTGCTTTGCCTGTTTGAATGCTATGCCTGTGGCTTTTTCCAAGCTAAGGGCTCAGAGCCTTTATCCAAGGGGGTTTGCATTAGGTGGTTGGCGTAGTTGGATATCGTTTTATGGGCGATACCAATGATGACGTCCATAATATTTTCTTTGTTATAACCTGCATCCAAAAACGCCTGTACCTGATCATCATCAGCCCAGCCGCGTTGGCGGATCATAATAAGCGTAAATTGGCGTAGAGCTTCTAGCTTGGAATCTTTGTAACTTGTTACATTTCTCGCCGAATCAATGACTCCTGGGTCTATATTATCCATCATGGCTAGGCCGGTATGGCCTGTCATGCAGTACTCGCAGCCGTGCTCGGCGTTGGCAGTAAACCACATAACATGTTGTTGTTCTTTGCTGAGGCTACCTTTGACTACAGCTTTTGAAAGCGCCATATAGGCTTCGGCCGCAGCGGGTGATTCTGAAAGCCCCGCGATCATATTGGGAATCATGCCATAACCAGCTTGAGCTTTTTCCAGCAGTGCCTTGCGTTTGGGATGGTCTGTTTCGGTGGTATGAAAAGTAAACTCTGCCATGCTGACTCTCTCTATTTGAACTGTTTGTAATATTCAATATCATTAATTGTACATGTGTGTACAATTGGATTAAAACAAAAGCAATGTGGGAAAAATAGAGGCAAATTTGACAAGGTTTTTCTATAATCACCTGCAATATGAATTAAGCGGTGGTAACTATGGCTCGGGCTAGGCAATTTGATCGCGAAGCGGCATTAGACTTGGCCATGAATGAGTTTTGGCGTAAAGGTTATTGTGCTGTGTCGGTTAAACCTCTGTGTGAACAGATGGGTATTACTCGCTCAAGCTTTTATCATAGTTTTGGCTCGCTGGATGCCTTGTTTGAGGAGGTGATGTCGCTTTATCTTAGCTATAACCCAATGCTAGAGCTTGACGATCAGAATTTAACGGCGGCCCAAGCAATCCGGCGTTGTTTTAAAGTGCTGTGTAAGCTACGGGCGAAAGACAAGCAGCATCGCGGTTGCTTAATCATAAATAACTTAAACGAAAGTTATGCAATGCCACCAAAGACTGCCAAATCCTTGCAGGCTAAAATTGACAATAGCATAAGTGCTCTTGAAGCAAGCGTTGAGCGTGCGAAGTCAGAAGGCCTGATCAGCCCAACCCAAAATAGCCGGGCGCTAGCCTTGTGCTTACAGTCTTTAGCTACAGGTATCAATACCTTATCTATGCAGGTGCATAATGAAAAAGAGTTGTGGGAGATTGCAGATACCACTTTAAGTGGTCTAGGTGTTTAGTGCTATAAAGGGCCCACTTTAAGCGCATGTGGGCCTTGAAATTATCTTTAGGCTAAACAAAGTTTGCAACTCAACACTTAAGGATCAAAGGTGATAATGCCATTATTGATTAAGGCCTGAAGAATAGCAGCTTCACCACTTGCCAGGCTACTTAGATCGAGATCAACGAGTACAATTTCCTGAGTATTGCCATTAAAAGATCCGTCACCATCAATGTCGATGCGTATGACGGTATCGGTGATGCCATTGTCTAGAGTTGGGCGTACATTTCCTTCGATGGAGTTTAGGTGGTTGGTATTGGGGAGCATCTGATCAGTACTGATAAATTGAATATCTAAGAAATCGGTAATGTCGTCACCAGCTGTTGGATCGTAGTTAACCAGAAGATCGGATAAATTGATCACATCTTCGGTAGTATTAAAGTTATAAATGGTATCTTGATTTGTACTGCTACTGCTTAAGTTATCAGCTTGAGAAAATACAAAAGTATCGTTACCTGCGCCGCCATCCATAACATCTAAACCACGCCCGCCGCGAATAATGTCGTCTCCATCGCCGCCTGATATGCTATCGTCCCAACGCCCGCCGTCTATGTTGTCATTACCGTCGCCGCCTAGAATGATATCCATACCTGTGTTACCGATTAAGGTATCGTTGCCATCGCCGCCATCAATCAGGTCATCCCAACTACCACCGTCGATGGTGTCGTGTCCCTGGCCACCATAGTTTTTATCTTTTCCGTTTCCAGAATTTAAAACGTCATCACCTTGGCCGCCATGTAATTCGTCGAATCCAGTTTGGCCAAAAATAGTGTCATTCCCATCTCCACCATATAGGGTATCCCAGCCGCCACCGCCGTCGATGGTATCGTTCCCATCAAAGCCACTGATCTGATCATTACCGTCGAGCCCAAAAAGATTGTCGCCATTACTTAAGTTTGTTCCTTCGATAATATTGGCCCCACTTGTGGGTACGATTAAGGTGAGGGTCGCGTCACTGCTCTGGGAAAAACTGTCACTGATGGTGTAGCCAATTTGCTCATCGCTATCAATATTCTGAGTGGCCGCCTGAAACTGATAGCTGCCGTCGCGATTAAATATCAATTGGCTTAGATCGTCTTGATTCGTTAAGGTTAAGGTGCCGCTTGCGCTCACTGAATAGTTATATGTTTGGCCGTTGTTGGTAGTGCTGTTTTGGTTGCTTACTGCGCTCTCTAAACTAATTTGGCTGCCGCGATACAAAATTTGGCTTACTCTAACAGGGCCACTAAAAGTGTCAGCCCCTTGGCCGGTCAGCACATTTCCTGTGATCAATTGACCGTGAAATTCAGTGCTATCGTCATTGGCTTGCAATGCGGGTGTGACGATAAGCTGTTCTAATATTGATGTGTCATTACTGCTAATAGCATTGCCCGCAGAATCAAGGTTTGTCGCTATAACTGTTACTGTATCACCTTGATTAAACGAGCTTAAATCTACATTAAGATTGAATTGCCCACTGCCATTGAGGTTGGCTTGAGTTTGAATTTGGTTACCGCTCTGATCTTGAATGGTAAGTTGAACGAAATTATTGGCGCCTGCCTCTCGTTCTACTTGGCCGATAATGTTGGTATTACTAGCGTCAGCAATATTAATTAGCCCATCACCACCATCAATAATGGCAACGGAAATGCTACCTTCATTGAGAGCATCAATGCGGCTATTATCACTGGCATCTAAGCTATTACCGGCCTTGTCCATTACTGTCGCAGTGGCCAAAACTGCATCACCACTTCGAAAGCTTGTTAGATTAACAAATGCTTCATAGCGGCCAGAAGCATCGACTGTGGCGTTAAGCTCTAGCTCATTTGAACTCTCATCACGAATGATCAGCTTGACGGTATCGCCAGTTTGAATTTCGTTGCTATCTACTATGCCATGTAGACGAACACGGCCTAGTTCATCAGCGCTCAATAACTCATCACCGCCGTCATCAATGTTTATAGTTACAAGACCTGCAACGTCACTATCAATAAAACTCTTGTCAGTAGCCGTTAAGGTATTACCGGCTGTATCAACAACGGTAGCGAGGGCAGTTACTTCTCCGGTAAATGATGTGAGGTCAACGTCTATGCTGTAACTGCCATCTTCTTCGAGTATCGCGGTAGTATTGATAACATGATTTTCCTCATCCGTAATTCGTAGGATAACTTGCTGATTGGCGATGTTTTCGGAGCCTTGAAACTGCCCGCTGATTGTTAAAGGAGCTTGTTCGCTGGCATTAATAATATCATCGCCGCCATCGTTAATGACTACGTTGAGTGTACCGCTTACCGCAAGGTCAATTAGGCTATTGTCTTCGCTATTGAGCTGATTGCCAGCGGTATCCGTCAGGGTTGCTGTTGCCGTTAGGGTGTCGCCATCATTGAAAGCGCTGAGGTCAAATGACGTTTGATAATTACCGTTTGCCTCGAGCAGGGCGCTACCGGAAACCGTTTGACCATTTTGGTTGCTAACAGAAATTTGAATCAAACTACCCGCAGTGGCCTCATATCCCAACGCTGAGCCGCTAATAATTACCGCTGCCACTTCTTGTTGGTTCAAAACTCCGTCAGAGCCGTCCTGAATCTCAATGCTTAGTTCGGCCAGAACCTCAGTATCACTATTATTTGAGTTATCTAGGGCATTAAAGGTTACCGCTTCACCTGCTTGGGTCTCAAACCCGGCTAGTGGTACAACTTCTTGTCCACTTAAAGTAAAGCGAACAGCATTGGCCAGGCTTGAGCCTGTTCCTCCTTGAGCGCCGGCGGCTGATGGATCAAGGTTCAGAATATCTTCTAATGCTTCGCCTTGATCAAGCAGCTCCTCGATCTTGTTAATCGAAGAAAACTCTTCCAGATCAAGATCTTGCGGTTCTTTTTGGCTTGAGTTGCTCAATCCTTTAGTTGCCATAATTCCCATTTCTCCCGCGTAGTTCAGGTGCTCAGCGGTACCAGAACTAGTGCTAAATTCTCAATGTATTATTAAAAATAGGTGCTTTTGCCCTAAATGCAATAATGTGAAATCTATCACAAAAAAGCTGTATTTGAGCTGAGTGGCCAATCGGGGCTTGAAAATAAGCAGAAAGTGCTAGGTGTGCTGGCCAGCCGTCGTTAAGTGCCGTAGCGATATGAGCACCCTTAGAGCTTGGTAAGCGAATGTAATCGGAAAGATCGCCGCTGTTACTGACAATAACTTCAGGTTGAAGGAATACTTATCTGACATGAGGTCTTTTATGAATATACATTGTCTAACTTGGCTTGTTGCGCTCGTGTTCTTAACTGCCTGTGCAGTTGCACAGGCAGAGGAATCGGCACCCCTGGCGGCCTACGAGATTGTTACTGGAGAAACAGATTTAAGCGATGCACCCTTTGAGCAACAGCTGATTGTAAAGTGTCCTGAGGGTAAGCGGGCCTTGGGTGCGGGCTGGGCGGTATTGGATAAAACTGGAGCAATTAAACAAGGTCGAGTCAGTTATTTTATGCCGTCGTATGATGGTTCCGGCTGGATGATTAATGCATCTGACGATAGCGACTGGCTCGGGGCTTGGAAGATTCGATTGCGGGTAATGTGTGCCAAAGTTCAAATGTTCGATTTTTAAGGCCTTGCTGAATACTGGCTCTTGCGTTAACTAAATTCACGGCTTATTTTTTGTTTTTACCTACTATTATTCTAGTGCTCTCGTTGTTTTAGCTTTGCGGGTTAAGGTTACTTAGCCCGTTTTTTAATTCTAAAAGCGGTTAATCAAATCTTGTAGCGCTTCTATAAAAATACCCATGTGGTAGCCATCAACAAAGCCATGGTGCACATGAACAGAAAAGGGGAGGCTTAAGGATTCTGCGCTCTTGTTAAGCTTGCCTATGGAAATTTTGGGGCAGCTTTCTTCTGCTTTAAAAGTCCGTGCATGACTCATGCTGCTAAATCCTAGCCAGGGAAGCGCGGAA
The DNA here is from genome assembly GCF_947502065.1 of uncultured Pseudoteredinibacter sp. Taxonomy (GTDB): domain Bacteria; phylum Pseudomonadota; class Gammaproteobacteria; order Pseudomonadales; family Cellvibrionaceae; genus Pseudoteredinibacter. The sequence goes on along the minus strand of NZ_CANMYE010000003.1, from coordinate 16,985 downwards.
AAATGCAGTGTGTCTGGGCGGGCAGAGTCTTCGTCAAGCTGGATTTGTTGAGCGTTTAAGGCTTGCACAGCTTTGTTTTTATAAGCTTGGCAGTGTTGCTCGAAATTATCGTTAAACTCGATAAATCCAAAGCTAAATAATTTATTTTCGCGAAGAAAAACGTTTGATATATGTGTTGTCTCGAAGTGGTAGACATCATTGCCTACGATACGATAACGCATATTCTCAACTTGGTTAGCCGCTTTGGTGGCCAAGAAGAGGAGGGCGGCACTGAAAGAGAAACCATTAGCTTTGCTTTGCTGATAGAGCTTTGCTACCTGTAGTTCCACGCAGACACCCCAGTAAGGCTCTTGCGCACTACGGTAAAACTCAAAATGTTCATTGCGCGACCAGGTCGCTATGTCGATCTTCACAAGGGGCTCCTGTACTCAAGGGGCGCATCTTATGGTTTAGCCATTAAAATGTCATCCATTTATCGCCGTTTGACCAGTAGCTAAATTAAAGGGTAACATTGTTTCCTCTGCTTGCTTTGGCTGTTTGCAGAACGAGACAACAATAAAGAAAATCGAGTAACGATAAAAATTATGCAACGTCTAATGCCCTATATGGCTTTCCCACTGGTTTTAATCGGTGGCTTGTTTTTGTGTTATGGCTTATTTGTTCCTTTGGGCGAGCCTGCAATAGCGCCCTTTGTGGTGATGTTATTGTGGACTATCCCTTGGATGTTGTTGTTGGAGTGGTGGACACCTTTTCGCCGTAAGTGGTCTGAAAGCCACAACGATGTATTAACCGATACTTTATATCTATTGTTTATTCAATCGCTATGGCCACGCTTGCTGTCTGCTGTTTGGATTGGCCTTTTAGCCTCGGCGACGATTTGGTTCAGTGAAAACATTACTCTATTTGCGGGTCAACCTTGGCCTCATGAGTGGCCTCTTGTCTTGCAGTTAACGTTAGCGCTGGTGCTGGCTGAGTTTGGTCGCTATTGGGTGCATCGTTGGGCGCATGAGGTTTCGTTACTGTGGCGCTTTCATGCGGTACATCATAGTGCTCAGAGGCTATATTGGCTAAATGCCGCACGCTTTCATCCGGTAGAGAAAATACTTCTTCATATTCCTGAAACGGTGCCGTTTATTCTTCTGGGTGTGAACGCTGAGGTATTGGCTTTGTACTTTGTAACAACTGGCATCCACGGTTTGTTTCAGCACTCCAATATTCGTTTAAAGCTTGGGCCCTTGAATTACATTTTTGCCATGGCTGAATTACACCGATTCCACCATTCGAAAATCATTCGGGAATCCAATACCAACTATGGCAATAATCTTATTATTTGGGATCTAGTGTTTGGCACCTTTTATTGGCCTAAAGATCGAGATGTGGCCGAAATAGGCTTATTAAACCCCGATTACCCCAAAGATTTTACAGGGCAGCTAAAAGCACCATTTCATAAAGCAAAGCTCGATAAACCAGCGGATTACGCCAGTAACCCTGAAAAGTATCAGTAGTGTTTTTACATTGCATGGGGGTTAGACACGATGGCATAAACATCGGCTATTGCCTTGGTACTGTCATCTATTCGACATAGAATCAATACTTTAGTCGAATGGTAAGCAAACCTTATGAGCTCCGCGAATTCTAATCCTAGCTCCTCCCAAAAGGCTTCTACGTCTGAAGTTTTTGTGGAGTTTTTAAAGCTTGGGCTTACTTCATTTGGTGGGCCTGTTGCTCATATTGGTTTTTTTCAGCGGCGTTTTGTTGATCAACTGGCTTGGCTAGATGCAAAGCGCTTTGCAAGCTTACTGGCTTTGTGTCAATTTTTACCCGGGCCTGCCAGTAGCCAATTGGGCTTTGCAATTGCTCTTCAGCGCGGAGGGCTTTGGGCCGCGGTGGCTGCTTTTTTCGCGTTTACCTTACCCTCCGTACTCATTTTGCTTTGCCTCGTGGCTATTACGCCTTATCTGCCCCAATGGCTATATAGCAATATGTTTGGCGCTCTAAAGTTGCTGGCTGTTGTAGTTGTGGCGGATGCGCTCTGGGGGATGGGGCAGAGCTTGTGTAATAGCCTTTTTAAGCGCATCTTAGCGCTTGCGGTGGCTTTGGCCTTATCTATTGGCAGTATTGGGCCTTGGCCGCTACTGTTGCTGGCGGCGCTGCTCGGGCTGTTGTTTATCCCTGTGACCAACAAGCTGGCGCCAGATAGATCAAAGTTTACCATCAAGCGCTCCTCGGTAGTTTGCCTAGCTACCTTTTTGGGTCTTTTGCTACTAACGATGCTGCCAAAGCCGGATGTTGCTGGGGGAGATCAGCAGGCGTTGTTATGGTATTTGGCCAGTGAGTTTTATCAAGTTGGCTCTTTGGTATTTGGTGGTGGCCATGTGGTATTGCCTTTGTTACAAAGCAGCGTATTACAGCCTGGCTTGCTGAGTGAGGCCGAATTTCTAAGTGCGTACGGATCGGCTCAGATAGTACCTGGTCCTATGTTCAGTATAGCGGCCTACCTTGGTGCTGTTGCCGGTGCACAGAGCTTGTCTTTGCAAGGCGCTGTCGTGGCTTTGCTCGCTATATTTTTACCGGGTTTTTTACTGTTAATGGCGGTGTTGCCGTATTGGCAAAAAGTAATGAATAATCGTCAATTAGCGGCCGTTGTGGCTGGGGTCAATGCGGCGGTTGTCGGTTTGTTATTGGCGAGTTTCTTTCACCCAGTACTGAGCAGTGCTATTTATTCTTACTCGGATGTGGTGGTGGTAGCGTTTGGCTTTTATGCGATTCGCTTTTTAGGCTGGTCCATGTTGTATATCTTGCCCTTATTGCTGCTCGCTGCAGCGATTTGAGCATTAGCTTTGGCTTTATAGAAATAATTATTTGAGCCAGTTTTTGCTATCGATTTCAAATAGCTGTTGATCACCTCGGTGATCTTGAAAGGCCAGTTTCTGCGCGCATAATTGCAGGTTTGAAAGTGCGCTTGAGGGGCTGGGGTTGTAGCGTTGGTCGCCAATCAATGGATAACCCAATAAAGCTGCATGGCGTCTTACTTGATGTTTACGGCCGCTAAGAATCTTTACGGCAACAAGGCTGCGATTACCGTCTAGAGTTTTTAGCAGGCTGAACTCACTGTGCGCTGTTTTTTCATCGAGAGGCGCATCGATTACCTTTGGGGCTGTTGGAAATAATCCTTCAACAATAATATGGTAGCACTTATCAATATCGTGATTTGCAAAGAGCTCGCTCAAATGGCGTGCGGCGGCTTTATTGTGGGCCAGCAAAATGAGCCCGCAGGCATCTTGATCTAGGCGGTGAACAATACGACAGGGACGGCTAAGTTGCTGTTCGGCCACTCTGACTAAGGCGCAGTGATCGCCATAGCGGCTTCCTTGGCTACGCATTCCACGAGGTTTTATCCAAACGCTATAGTCTGTTTTATCAGCAAGTAATTCAGTGGATAGGGCTTGTTCAGCCAAGATGGTGGGGTGATAGTAAAAGTGCAGTTGTGAGATGTCTTGACAGTGCTCACTATTACGCCGCATAGGAATGACTTTTTTGCCGCGCTGTCGCCAGACAGCGCCTTTAGTCATGGCTTGTTTGATTAGGCTGCGTGAGAGCCCTGTGTAGTGGCTTAACAAATCCAATGGGCGAGCGGACTTTTCTTGTTCTGATATCGTTATATGGAATTCTTTTGGCTCGCTCATGCTGTTGCCGCTTGTTCGCTTAGTGAGCGTCGAACATTTGAATCATATAACCGCTGTCCAATGCCTCGGCCAGCGCTTTATCGTTTTTAAGCATCTCAGCATCAAGCTTTTCGTTGGGGATTAGCTTTCTTTTTTCGATGTGAATATCGTGAAAGCCTTCTTTGAATAAAAATATTTGTGCTAGCTTTTCGGCGCCAAACATATCTTTAAAGTCGATGTAAACGATAAAAGGAATGCTGTCGCCAATTTTAAATCCTGGCTGTTCTTTTTTTGATTTGGCGCTTGCTGAGAAAATAAACATAATAAATCCAAGGCCGCAAAAAGTTGCGGCACTGTTGTAGGTCTAAAAATTAATACAATGTTCGCTAGGATCCCGCTGAGCATGACTGGGTTTTTCAGAAGTGCCCTAGTTATAGAAGTACCCTAGTTTTTAAGTCGTTAAAGCAATGCGGATAGCATCAAGATTGAGTTTGGCGGTACCGATTGCTTCGCAAATTAACGCGCGTTTTTGAATCAAGTGTTCAACTTCTTCTTGTCGAATATTAGGGTTCACTTGGGCTAATGCCTGCAAACGTTCAATTTCTTCGCCCAGTTGAACATTGGCTCTATCTAAAGCGGCCTGTCGTTGGCGCTCTTGCTCGGGGGAGACCATTTGCTCGGCTTTATCGATCAAAGCGGTAATGGCGTCGCGTCCTTGGCGAGCAATTTCTTGGGCGGTTCGCTTCGGTATTTTCTGGCCCAACTGATTAAAGTGTTCAATTTTAATGATATTGGAAAAGTCTTTGTCATTGGCATCTACCACAATGCGAACTGCTTGTACGGGCAAGTAGCGATTAATTTGCAAATGCTTTGGTGCTTGGCAGCTCATGGTGAAAATAGCTTCAAGCAACAAATTGCCAGCTTTTAAAGGTGGTAGCTTTATGCTGCAAATACAAGTGTTGCCCTTATCGCCGCTGCGGATCATATCCATCGCGCCGACTACCATTGGGTGCTCCCAGCTTAGAAACTGCATATCATCGCGATGGAGGGCTTTTTGTCGGCTTACTGTGCCGGTAAAGCCGTCTTCGGGCAGGCCAGGAAAGTGGCCTTCGCGCATATGGTCACCTGGGCGCATGATCAAGGTCGCTTCACTATGCGCTTCGCTCTCTACGCCATAACTGTCGAACACTTTCTCAAGATAATCGAGTAGTTCGCCGTCGTTTTCATGTTCGCTAATGTTGTCTACAAGCTCTGTGGCGTGTTCTTTATTGAAAGAACTCAGTTCAAGTAGGTGGTTGCGCCCTTCGGCTAGCTTGGCATTCAGAGCCTCGCGTGCTTCAAAGGTTTTTTGATGCAGCTCGTGGTGATCGGCATCGGCTTTAAGTAATGCTTGATCGAGCTCTGCGGCAAATTGCTGGCGTAGATGGTGGGCGCCAGGGCAAGCATGTTCAAAGGCATTCAGGCCTTGGTGGTACCAGTTGAGCAAGACTTCTTGTGCCGTATTTTGGTAGTAGGGCACATGTATCTGGACAGTATTTTCTTGCCCAATGCGATCCAGGCGGCCAATGCGCTGTTCTAGTAAATCTGGGTTGCTAGGCAGATCAAACAATATTAAATGTTGGGCAAACTGGAAGTTACGGCCCTCACTGCCAATCTCAGAACAGATCAGTATATCGGCGCCGTCTTCTTGATCAGCAAAGTAGGCGGCCGCGCGATCTCGCTCTAGCAAGCTCATGCCTTCGTGGAAAACGGCGCTGGCCAAACCCATACGTAAACGAATATGGGACTCTAAATCCAATGCGGTATCAGCATGGTGGCAAATCAGTAAGGTTTTTTCATGGCGATGCTGTTTTAGCCAATCTTTCAACCACTGCACGCGCGCGTCGTGGTTCAGCCAGCTAAGCCCCCATTGGTGCTCGGCTTGTAAAACGCCATCTAAGCCCTGTTCAAGCTCGCTATGTTGATCAACCCAACCTTGAGGTTTTTCGAGCGAGTAGGGTATTAACTTGCGGCTTGGGAAGCCCGCTATATTGTCACGGGTGTTACGCATTAGCACCCGACCTGTACCATGTTGATCAAGAATCCTAGCAATAGCGTATTGCGATGCTGCCTCAGCATCGAGCTGCTGATAGTGGCTCCATTGATGCTCACCCAGCCAGTCTTGTAATTGCTGTGTTTGCTCTTCACTTAGCGTCGTTGCATTTTGCAGGGCGACCACCAGCTGATTAACGGCGGTGTAGTCGTCTTCTTCAGCAAGGTATTGCCCAAGACTTGGGTAGCGGTCAGGGTCCAATAGTTGCAGGCGGGCAAAATGACCTTCAATGCCAAGTTGCTCTGGTGTTGCGGTTAATAGCAGTAAGCCACGGCTATGTTCAGCCAGCTGCTGCACGCATTGGTATTCTTGACTTGGGCCGGTCTCGCTCCATTCTAGGTGGTGAGCTTCATCGACCACTAATAAGTCCCAGTCGCAGGCCAAGGCATCTTGCAAACGTTCTGGGTTTTCTTTTAGAAAGCTAAGCTGAGTTATGATCAGCTGGCTGCTTTCAAAGGGATTTTCATCTTCTTCGATCGCCTCGCAGCGGCTTTTGTCGATAATGCTAAAGCTTAGATTAAAGCGGCGTAGCATTTCGACCAGCCACTGATGCACCAGGCTGTCTGGCAGCACAATCAGCACTCGTTCGGCCATGCCGGTAAATAGCTGCTTGTGGATGATCATGCCGGCTTCAATGGTTTTACCTAGGCCAACCTCATCGGCCAGTAGCACGCGCGGCGCATAGCGGCTGGCGACCTGCTCGGCGATATAGAGCTGATGTGGCAGAAGCTGCACACGAGCGCCAGATAGGCCTTGTACAGGTTGATTGCCAATCGCCTCAAGCTCTTGCAGGGTTCGGTAACGCAGGGCAAAGCTACGCGGGGAATCCAATTGACCAGCAAACAAGCGATCTTTCGGCGCACTAAACTGAATAAAGCTGGTAAGTTCAAGTTCACTGACATTGACCTCATCACCGTTTTCACTGCGCCCGGCATACAATAATATACCTTCGTCTTCTTCAATCAGCTCGATAGTAAAGCGTTGATTGTCAATGGTGCTGACTTCATCGCCTTTGTGATAGATCACGCGGTTAAGGGGGGCATTATTAATGGCGTAGTGACGGCGCTCGCCAACTGCCGGGAAGCTGATTTCTACCATACGCTCGTCGGCGTCGACAATGATGCCAAGGCCTAGCTCAGCTTCGGTATTACTTACCCAGCGTTGGCCGGGGCAAAAACTGTGTATCGATAAATCTGACAAGAGAAATCCTGTTTTATGCTGGTGACGCTTAAAATAAAGGCGGCGATGATAGGTCTATGTGGCGGTGCTGACAAGGTTTCATCCCGCTAAGCTGGTATTAACATGGGCGTATGCGGTAATTTGAGCAGCCTTACGTTACTGGATGGTTAACAGGCATTCGCCTTTTTGTTACCTTAGCAGGCTATCGAGTCATAGGCCTTTGGCTCTAATAATAGTTCATAGCGACTCAGTGAGAGGAAATTATGCCCGCCAAATTTATCAAAACTGTCAGTACCGTAGCTGCCTTGCTAAGTGTAAGCGCCATGGTATCGGCCCAGCAAGACTTTTCAAAGGTTGAAATTACGCATCAGCCTGTTGCTGGTTCTATTTTTATGTTGCAAGGCTCAGGTGGAAATATTGCTTTGTTGGTGGGCGAGCAGGGCAACTTGATGGTGGATGATCAATATGAGCCCTTGGCGCCTAAAATTAAAGCAGCCATTGCCAAGTTGAGTCAGCAACCTGTACGTTATGTATTGAATACCCATTGGCATTTCGACCACACCGGTGGCAATGCCGAGTTTAATACCGGGGAAGCCTTGCTGATTGCCCAAGATAATGTACGCAGCCGTATGTTAAGTGGCGGTGAAATCAAAACCTTCAACGCCAAGATACCACCGGCCAAGAAAGAAGCACTGCCAGAACTGACCTTTAAAGAGCGGATGCAATTGTATTTCGCTGGTGAGGATATTGAAGCCCTAGCCGCGCCCAATGCCCACACCGATGGAGATGCGGTAGTCTTCTTTAAAAATAGTAATGTTGTTCATATGGGCGATTTGTATTTCAAAGGCGTCTTTCCATTTGTTGATCTTAGTAGTGGGGGCTCCGTCCCTGGTGTTTTGGCTGCGGTAGAAGCGGCATTAGGGCGTATGGACGACAAGACGAAAGTCATCCCAGGTCATGGTAGCCTGAGTAATAAAGCTGAATTAAGTGAATACCGTGATATGTTAAAAGCTTCTATTGCAGCAGTGGCACCTTTAAAGAAGTCTGGAAAGAGCCTGCAAGATGTGCAAGCCGCCAAACCTCTTGCGCATCTTAATGAGCGTTATGGCGGTGGCTTTATCAAGCCCGACCTTTGGTTGCAGTTTGTTTATCAAAGCTTGTAGGTCTGCTTAAAAAAGCCCCTTTTATAGGGGCTTTTCCTTTAGTTCTTGTCTCTGAAAACTCATTAAGCAGCTATAGCTGCGCCTATTTTGTCTCTTCATAGATCCTAGTGTTATCCCCTGCGTTTTCCTGTCTTAATTGCCTAATAAATAGTGCTTAATTGAACCTAGCCTGACTAAAAACAATAAAAACTTAATTATCACTAGAAAACCAATCAAAAGTACTAGGTGATTTAGTTGTCTTTATGAGGTTTATCACCGATATTTGTCTTGTAGCGTAGTTTTTGCTTTTGAAACTTGAGGGATGAATAGGCAATGCTATGTTTTATAGAGGTTGTCCATTACCGGATGTTATGGCACCTCGATCTTGGCGAGCTATGTGCTCATAAACTCTGCTAGAGGTATTAGCTGCGCACTCCAGGCAGTTTGTTCCGCAAAGTGCCCAACAAAGGGGTTACACGAGTGATTAATAAGGATCAATGGCTATTAGAGTCAGACTCTGCAAATTTCTGTCTCAATAAATGGCAAAAAACCGTAGGCCTCATGGCTGAGCTATACGACGCCCCTGTAGGTCTAATAATCCAGGCCAATGGCCAGGGTTTTCAATATACCGCATCTAACTTTGGAAACCGGGGGCCTTACCCAGCGGGTATGACCTATGCACAGGATGCCAATGTGTTTGCAAAAACCGTTGTTGATAGCGGTGAAACTTTATACGTGGCCGATGCCCAGGCTGACCCGCGCTGGTCCGATAACCCTGAGGTTGTAGAAGAGGGCTTTTGCTCTTTTCTTGGGATGCCCATTCTATGGCCTGATGGCACGGCCTTTGGTTGTATCTGCGTTATGGATCATTCCATTACGGCCTATGGCGATGCCTTTATGCGTCTGATGGTGCAACTGCGCGATTTGATTGAACAGGATCTGCAATTATGGGATCAGTTCGAGTTAATGCGTGAAATGGCGCTTAAAGACCATCCTGATGATATGTATAACGCCCAGGGCTTAAGTACATTGGGGCAGTCTTGTATGCAATTTGCTCGACGCTATGGTTTTGATATCGGCGTAATCGGTGTCAGCATTGAAGGCTTAAGCCAGAGTGAAGATGGCAGCTATGAACAAGCGCTTTCAGCGATAGGTGATACTATCCAAACTCGTTTGCGGGGGTCAGACGTGGTCGCTCGCATGCGCGATGACAGCTTTGTTGTTGTAGCCTTAGCGAATAGCCCAGAGGAAATTGAGTTATTGAGTCAACGCCTTCAGGAGGCGGTTGATGGGCTAGGTGAAGCGTATAGCTTATCTTGCACTCAGCAATTCTACCCCTTGGATAAAGCGCCGAATGTCGAAGCCATGTTAAGTGGGGCGGCCGCCGTCGCTTAGTAAGGTTACCATCCAGGCAAGTCTAAAGCAGCGAGCTTCAAGCTTCTCGTATTGAGGCTCGTTCAAATCTCTTGTTCTCCTTGAATTTCAGTATACTTAACCCCATTTCCAATATATAAGAAGCCTTGCCGTGGAATGCCTCTCTGTGCAAGCTAATGTCTCAAACTATTCTTGGAAGCCTTAAATGAGCGAGTTTATTGTTGATATCACGATGGAAAATGCCCAGCAGTTGCTGATTGATGAGTCTATGCAGCGGCCAGTGGTCATCGACTTTTGGGCGGATTGGTGTGGCCCTTGCAAAAGTCTTATGCCGATACTGGAAGGCTTGGCTAATGAATACGCCGGCGCCTTTTTATTGGCTAAGGTTAATGCCGATGATCAACAACAAATTGCCGCTCAATTTGGAGTGCGCAGTCTGCCAACGGTAGTGGTGATGCAAAACGGCCAGCCAGTCGATGGTTTTCAAGGGGCGCAAAGCGAGGTGCAGGTTCGTGAGGTTTTAGCGAAATACCTGCCCAAACCTTGGGATGCACTGTTACAGCAGGCTGCACCTTTACTGCAAGAAGAACAGTGGGCCGAAGCACTAGAGCTATTGCGCCAAGCGTATGAATTATCATCGTCAGATATCGCTATTGGTAAAACACTGGCCCGTGTTTATCTGGAGCTGAATCGCTGCGCTGAAGCCGAAGCTATTATTCAAAGCATTCCAATGGCTGAACAGGATGCACAATATGAGCAGCTGCTAGCACTATTGGATCTAAAACAGAATGCGGCTAAATCCCCAGAAGTTACGGCACTAGAAGAAGCCTTGGCAGCAGATCCTGAAAATATCGACTTGCAATTGCAGTTAGCCATTCAGTATTCCCAGCATCAGCATTCTGAAGAGGCGCTGGAGCTGTTGTTGAGCATGTTGCGTAAAGATATTAACTGCAAAGAAGGTGAGGTAAAGAAGACCACCTTAGATATTATCGCTGCGTTGGGTAAAGCTGATCCTTTGGCGATCAAATATCAACGTCAAGTTTTTAGCTTGCTTTACTAGGGTGCATAAGGCCTTTTAGCAGATAGATCACCGAGTAGCAGTAGTTTAAACATCATAACAGCCGCATAGTAAGACTTTAACTTGGGCTGGTGATTTGGCGACTAGGCTCCTGGATGGAGCGGGTAGCTGCATGACTATTGTGCTCGGAGCAAAATAGGGCTTGCCCGCAGGGTGAGTAACTGGATGTTACCAATCCGCGCAGCGTTGGAGCGGAAAATCACTAGCCCGAGTTCGAGTCTGGCTAGAATACAAGGAGTTAAAAAGCCCGACATAAATATTAATGTCGGGCTAGGGGCGGCAACTTAGGCCAAACAAATTTAGCCTTATTTGTGTTTGCTTATCCGTTTTTAAGCTTGCGCACTTGGACGCGCTGAAACAGCTTCACGCCAGCGTAGCAAATTAGTGTGACGCTCTTCTGGGTTTAGCTTCATAACGCGAGCAAAATCAATAGCGCATATTGCAGTGATGTCGGCAATGCTGAAGCTGTCACCTGCGATAAACTCATTTTGGCTAAGTTGGTGATCTAAAACATCATAAAACTTAATCGCTTGCTCGCCGCAGACCTCGCCCCATTCTTTTACCGGTGTTTCGCGATCTTTAAAATATCCGGTCACATTTCTAAAGCAAAAGCCGACGTTCATCATAAGATTAAATTCCACAAGACGCTGCCACATATCAATACGGGCTTTATCTTCTGGAGTGCTACCCATTAGAGGGGTATTGCTAGGGTCAGATTCTTCAAAGTAGCGGCAAATCGATACGGTTTCGCTGATGTAGCTGCCATTGTCCAATTCCAACACAGGGATTCTGCCGCCAGGATTCTTGGCTAGAAACTCAGGGCTAATATTTTCACCCGCCACAATATCTACCTGTACATACTCGATGTCGATACCTTTTTCAGCTAAAAACATGCGTACGCGTCGGCCATTGGGGGTGGTTTTGGTTTCGAATATTTTCATGCTTGGATCCTGTATTGGGTTTTTCAGCTTATAGTAGAGCTTCAAATATCGAGAAACAATAGAAATCCTGCGCTTGAAAGGTTTGCGAGCTACGTTTAAGTTTCTTTCTTCAAGACGTTGCGAGAAAGGCTGCTAAAGTGGCACTTTTGGCGCTGGCGTACTTTAGTTAGAGCCTAGATTGAGTTCACCTTGATTATCATCGTTGTCTTCTTTGCCAATAGAGCGGGTGATATCAAAGCTTGGGTCCAGTAAGCGACGGTGCTGCTCTTGAATGAAGTCTTCAAGGTGCGGTGCTGGCATGGGGCGCGCAAATAGGCTGCCTTGAAATAAATCACAGCCATAAGTTTTTAGAAGTAGCAGATGATGCCTGAGTTCCACACCCTCAGCGACAACTTGCAGGCGATAGTGCTGGCCAATCGCTAAAATGGATTTTACCAACACGACGTCATCGTTATTGTGCTCGAGCTCGCTGATAAAGGAGGTATCAATTTTAAGCTCTCGTATAGGCAGCTTTTTCAAATAACTCAGCGAGGAAAAACCGGTTCCAAAATCATCCAGTGAGGTGTAAATGCCCATATCGCGCAAGCGGTTGATCAGTTCTACCATGCTATTGAGATCTGACATGAATGTGTTTTCAGTAATCTCTAGCATTAAGAAGCCTGGCGGCAAATCGTGCTTTTCACAGAGCGCTTCAATAATTTTAATAAAGCTCGGGTGTTCCAGTTGTTGTGGACTTACATTGACCGACAAGCGAATGCGATGATCGGGGTGCAGGCGCAGGTTAAGTTTATGAATCTCAGCTACGGCATTTTGTAGCACGCGTTTGCCAAGCTCAATAATAATGCCTGATTCTTCGGCAATAGGAATAAATGTTCCTGGGCTGATATCTCCCCATTCAGGGTGGTTCCAGCGACATAAAGCTTCAACCGCGACCGGTCGATAGTGTCGGTCAAATTGCAATTGGTAATTCAAATCGAGCTGCTCATTGGCGAGTGCTTTATGCAACTCATTCTCCATGGCAATGCGTCGATCTACGGCCTCGTAAATAGAGGCGTGGAATACCTGTACGCGATTGCGGCCATCTTGTTTGGCAAGGTACATCGCCATATCGGCTTTCTGTAAGGCCGACTCACTGGATTCGTCGCCAAGTGGAAATACCATAACACCAATACTGGCGGTAATGTGGCAGTCACCGGACTCAAGGGGAATGGGGGATTCTAATGATTGCAGCAGTTTATCAGCCAAGTGGCTGGCGTGAGCGGTGGCGGTTTCAATATTGCTGTCTAGATCTTCCATGAGCACGACAAATTCATCGCCGCCAAGCCGTGCAAGGGTATCTTGGCTGCGAATTAAACCCTGAAGGCGAGCAGAAAACAATTGCAGCAGTTCATCGCCCGCCGCATGGCCGCGCGAGTCATTAATATTTTTAAACCGATCAAGATCGATAAACAGCAAGGCAAGTTTATGTGAGCGGCGGCGAGAGTTTTCAAAACTCTGTTCTAGCCTATCTAAAAACAGGCGGCGGTTTGGCAGGCCAGTTAAGGCATCATAGTAAGCGAGATAAATCGCTTCTTCTTGGGCGCGTTTGCGTTCGCTGATGTCACGAAAAACAACCTGTAAGACTTCACCACCTTCAATGGGCAGCGCGGTAAGTAGAATTTCTACCGGAATAGCATAATTGTCTTTGGTGCGAGCCTGCCACTCAAAAGTGTGGCTACCTTGGCTATGCGTTTTAAAGATCATCTCCTGGAATTTCTCCAGGCCTAGGGAGCTTTCGGTTTTGCTAATGCGTACAAGCTGCATTAAACCCATGCCGAGAACATCGTGCTTGGCGCTGTAGCCAAATAGTTTGAGGGCGGCTTGGTTGCAATCCATTACCGCACGTGATTGCAGTACAAAATGAGCGTCGCCGGAAGCTTCAAATAAAATGCGATACTTTTCTTCGCTGCGCTGGAGCTTCTGCTCGATGCGTTTCCAGCGGTTTAGGTCTTCATTGAGCAGTCGGTTGGCCTCAGCCAACGCTTCGATTTGCTCATAGCTTGCTTGCGAGTTCAGCTTGTTAGCTTCTTCGTCTTTTATCATTATGGCTATTTACCTATTACTGCAGCCGCAGGGCAGCCTGAGGACGACTCAGGTGCCAACTGTTTGGGGGCCTTAGGTTTTGCTGTGGTAGCAACTGGCTTATTTGCAATGTCCATTTATTCCTTGCGCCTGTTCATCTGCTTGCCAACTTTTGCCTGACGGATTGCCTGACCTTCTATTCCTGCAAGAGGGTGTTATCTAAGGTTCTATTTCTTGGTCCTTGTCAGGCATTTAAGCGATAGATGTTCCAGTGTCATCGAATACGCTATGAAAACAGTTGCCCACTAGGCGGCAAGATGCTTCAAAGTGTTATTTCATGTGCCAAATTGGCACCATTCGATTGGACCGCTACTTCTATTAGCCTAGCCTTTTTTTGGCGTTATACAAACCGCAGGACGATTCTATATAGGACAAAGTGCTAAAAAGTAACGTGAATCTTCTTTAGGTGCTATCAGTCGAAGGTATGTGCTTGATAATAAGAAAGAACAATACCTGAAATGCTGAATTCTGGCATAATGCGCCACCTGATCAATTTGCCTATTGATAGGCTCCGATGTAACGAGGCTGTGCATGAGCGCTTTGCTAAAACCAACCGATAAACCCCTTAATCCACACTTCTCTTCTGGCCCCTGTAGTAAACGTCCAGCTTACTCTGTTTCGGCCTTAGACATTAGTACTTTAGGACGATCTCATCGTTCTAGCGTGGGTAAGGCAGCTCTGCAAAAGGCCTGTGAGCAAACTGCTGAATTATTGGGGCTGCCAGAGGGTTATAGAGTAGGGATTGTGCCAGCTTCCGACACGGGGGCTGTAGAAATGGCGCTATGGTCGCTACTGGGGCCGCGGCCTGTCGATGTGTTGGCCTGGGAGTCGTTTGGCCGTGGCTGGATGACCGATATCTCCAAACAATTGCGCTTAGACAATGTGCGTTTGATTGATGCGGATTATGGTCTCTTGCCCGATCTCAGTCAGGCAAATTCGGATCACGACATTGTGTTTACTTGGAATGGGACGACATCTGGGGTGCGAGTTCCCAATGCCGACTGGATTGCTGATGAACGTCAGGGGCTTACGATTTGTGACGCAACCTCGGCGGTATTTGCCATGGATATGCCTTGGCATAAGTTGGATGTTGTAACTTTTTCTTGGCAAAAGGTTCTGGGGGGGGAGGGTGCTCACGGCATGCTGATCCTGAGCCCTAGGGCTGTTGAGCGACTAGAAAACTACCAACCACCTTGGCCATTACCGAAAATTTTCCGATTGACGAAAAACGGTAAGCTTATCGAAGGTATTTTTAAGGGGGCTACCATTAATACGCCCTCTATGCTGGCGGTGGCCGATTATCTAGATGCCCTAAATTGGGTTGAAGAAAACGGTGGCTTGCCTTGGGCTATCGCAAGAGCCGAAGCTAATTTGGCAGTATTACAAAAGTTTGTTGTAGATTATGACTGGGTCGATTTTCTCGCACAGGATCCTGCAACTTTATCGAGTACGAGTGTTTGCTTAACTCTCAAAGCGAGTAATGAGCAACTCAAAGGTATATGTGCATTATTAGCCGAAGAGAATATCGCCTTTGACATTGAATCTTACCGAGACGCCCCAGCTGGGCTGCGCATTTGGTGTGGCGCCACGGTAGAAGCATCCGATTTGGCTAAGATGCTACCTTGGTTGGCTTGGGCCTATCAGCAGGTTTGCGAGGCTTAAGTGCTCGCTTAATGTCGAAATTTGGTTTAAATATCAACAGCCTGATTGGCCTTTGAGCAGCGTAAAAGCTGGGCTTGCATGTTGCTCAAAAAGCGCGGATAATGCCGCGCTCTTGCAATGGTGGCTCTTGTCGGTCCCCTCGCAATGATTAACTACGAACCCCGCCAGGCCCGGAAGGGAGCAACGGTAGTAGTGACATCATGTGCCGGGGTGTGGCTGGCTTGAGCCGCCACCCAAGCTTTCCTTATCGTTTAAATCTCCCCCTTAATACTTCTCTGCTGAAGCACCTTAGCCGGTAATGTAATTCTGAGCCCGCCTTATCTGTCTTTGTGGGCTAGATATTTGATTTGCTTGGCAAATAAAGCGCTACTAACGTAGTGGCCACTGGCTGGTCTGGGATATAATGGCGTAATCGTAGAATAGGAATAAGCAACCGCAATGAGCTATCAGGTATTGGCGCGCAAATGGCGCCCGCGTATTTTCCGTGAAATGGTTGGGCAAGAGCATGTGCTCAGGGCTTTGATCAATGCCCTAGACCATAACCGCTTGCACCATGCTTATCTATTCACCGGTACCCGCGGTGTGGGTAAAACCACTATCGCTCGTATCTTAGCGAAGTGTTTAAACTGCGAGCAGGGAGTGTCGTCAGAACCCTGTGGTCAATGTGGGGCCTGTATTGAAATTGCCGAGGGGCGATTCGTAGATCTTATTGAAGTGGATGCGGCTTCAAAAACCAAAGTGGAAGATACTCGTGAGCTGCTCGATAATGTGCAATATGCGCCGACCCGAGGACGCTACAAGGTGTATCTTATCGATGAGGTGCATATGCTCTCCAACAGCAGTTTTAATGCGCTGCTAAAAACACTGGAAGAGCCGCCCCCGCATGTTAAATTCCTACTGGCCACTACCGATCCTCAAAAGCTACCGGTAACTGTGCTGTCGCGTTGTTTGCAGTTCAACCTAAAGAACATGAACCCCGAGCGCATTGTCGGCCATCTACAGTTTATTCTAGATAAAGAAATGGTGCCCTTTGAAGAGCCGGCACTATGGCAGCTCGGCCGGGCCGCCGATGGCAGTATGCGCGATGCCTTGAGTTTAACCGATCAGGCCATTGCATTTGGCAGTGGCAAAGTGCACGAAGCTGAAGTGCGAGCCATGTTGGGGACATTGGATCAGTCCCATATCGTGTCTATTTGCCAGGCGCTCGCTGTGGCCGATGGTAGTCAAGCGCTGGCGGTCGTTGCTCAAATGGCCGAACAGGCCCCTGACTATGATTCGGCCTTGGCCGAGTTGCTGGCCTTGCTGCATCGGGTGGCTATTGCCCAGGCGGTTCCAGATGCGGTGGATAATAGCGCCGGCGATAAAGATCAGGTTATTGCATTAGCCCAGCAAATGGCGGCTGAAGATGTGCAATTGTTTTACCAAACGGCTTTGCTAGCCCGCCGTGACCTGCCGCTGTCTCCTGATCCACGTGGTGGCTTTGAAATGGCGGTTTTGCGGATGCTGGCTTTTAAGCCGCAGGGCGTTCCTAAAGTGCCTAATAAACCTTTAGCAAACAGTGCGCCCGCTGCAGCGGTGAACGCCGCTACAAATACCGTAGACGCGAACAGTTCTATTGCAAACACAGAATCTCAGGTCGAAAATCCTGCTGCACCTGCACCTGCACCTGCACCTGCACCTGCACCTGCACCTGCACCTGCACCTGCACCTGCACCTGCACCTGCACCTGCA